>NZ_FNHF01000003.1 GCF_900103695.1 Sediminibacillus halophilus | reverse complement strand
AACCTTCCTCCATGCGGAGGAAGGTATTACCCGGTATTAGCCCCGGTTTCCCGGAGTTATCCCGATCTTACAGGCAGGTTGCCCACGTGTTACTCACCCGTCCGCCGCTCGTTCCACAGGCTTCACCCCGAAGGGATCCGCCTGCTTCCCGCGCTCGACTTGCATGTATTAGGCACGCCGCCAGCGTTCGTCCTGAGCCAAGATCAAACTCTCCATAAAAGTTGAGCTTGCTTGCTCGTTCAAAAAACTAGCTTGTATATCTTGCTTGACATACTGGTTGTTTTGTTCAGTTTTCAAAGATCAAGTTGTGACGCCGCCTCATCGACAGCTTAATTATTATATCAGTTCACTAGAATGAAGTCAACAACTTTTTTTAATTGTTTGTTGTTTCCTTCAAAAAAGCGACTTAAATAATATAACATGATACAGATAAAGAAGTCAATACCTTTTTCTAATCACGTTGTTGCGTATCTCAACCGCAACTCTATTAGTATAACATCACATCGCTAAAAAATCAATGCATCCTTAACGACCGAACGAGAAAAGAACTCGTATCAAATTCACTCATCTTCCGGTTCCCCTTTTTAAGGGGGTTACCAATGTACCACGGAGCAACAATTAGAACAACCCTTTTTGCACGGTAATATTTCCCTTCATCCACAGTGTTTCAAAACTGATAAATATCTTCACCCACAAGGATCAGTAACTCCCTTAATACTAGAGGCGATTACCAACAGTATATCGTGAAAAGTGGATAGAAAAACCGTCCACTCTATCCACCTTGCTACTATATAATAAGGAAATACTTCGATAAACTTTTGCTTCAGGAACTAGGATGCTTTACTTTCAGCTTTTTAGTCGAACTGCCGATAACCAATTCTGCCGGCAGCCGATCTTTTTCAAAACCAGTCTCTTCATAATACATATTCAACAGCCGTTCGACAGCAAGCTTTCCCAATTCTGTTTCCCGCTGTTTCAAGTGGGTGAAGTTCCATTCAAGTTCATTCCAGGGCGGACTGTCGAAGCATAAGATCGAGATGTCTTCCGGTACAGAAAGACCCAACTGTTCAATCGCGGTCTTTGCCAAAATTGCGATATTATACTCTAAGGCAAACAAAGCCGTGATCTGGGGATGCTCTTTTAGATGCGTTTTGATTGACTCGATATCCGCTTCTTTGGAGCCCAACGGCGTCGGAAGTGTACTTTTTAACGCTGAACACCATAAATCCCGGCTGACCACGACCTGCTTTTCAGCAAAAGCCTCGACGATTCCATCCAGCCTGTCCTCGATCGTCGTGGCTTCAAAATTAGCGGGAGCAAGCACACCGATTTGTTCATGGCCGAGTTCGAATAAATAGTCAATTCCTGTTTTTGCCGCTTCTTCATTGGCTGTGGAAACCGACGTAGCTGCCACCCCTTTGAAGGAACGATCGATTAACACCAATGGAAATTTATCTACCACCATCCGCAATATCTCGGAGCTATAATGTTCTGCTTGAGCCGGAAAGACAATCAAACCATCCACTCCGTAATCAAGCAGCTCCTTGAGGATTCTTTCTTCCCGTTCCGGATCTCCTAACGAACACTTCAGTATAAACAAACACCTTTCTTCGGAGGCTCGTTCAATTGCAGTGATCACCCCGCTGCCAAAACTGTCATCAAACGTGGTGACAATTAATCCAAACAACGGCTTATCTTGCCGACCGTTTCCATTTCCGGCCGGCGACTCGGAAACGAAAGTTCCTTTTCCGCGCTGCCGATATACATATCCTTCATTCATCAACTTTTCCAAAGCCTTTTTGCTAGTGATCCGGCTTACGTGAAAAGCATCCGATAATTCTTTTTCCGAAGGTACCCGGTCGCCCGGTTTATATTTAGCAGCGACGATCTCCTGCTTTAACGACTCATATACCTGTTCATATAAAGACTTCATGTGGTCACCTCTGGGTAATAAGACCTTTAACATAATGATATACCATTTAATACAAAACGGCTAATGATCAAGTCGTAGTGTTTTCCATTATTGGTTAATTCAGTAAGCTGCTCATGCAAGAATCCCCCGCCCTGCTATTTTCCCAGTGGCGGGGGTACACGACGGTTCTTTTACTTTTTCATGTCCACCAAAAAGGTTTTGATTTCATATGGCTTGATGGTGAAACGGAACGGTCTCTCTCTTTCTAACGGTGAAGGATTGCGTTCCATCAGGTCACATTCCTGCCAGGAGAGTATTTCATAGTTACTTTCCAACTCTACCGTCCCTCGTGCTCCCATATATTCATGAAGACGGACCACGACCCGGTCATCGTCCTCTGCTTTTTTCACGGCATCGATCATTACATTATCACGATTCAACCGGAACAACGTCCGGGATTCCGCCACAGCACCTGGTTGAATCGTCAGTGGATTGTTTAATATCCACGCTTGCTGCACAGTACCAGCTTCACGCCAGTCACCGTGGTGTGGCAGCAGCGCATAAATAAATCGATGTTCCCCTTGATCCTGTTCTATATCCGGATTCATGGAACTTTTTAACAAAGTGAGCCTCATCACATTGTCTTTGATATCATGGCCGTACTTACAGTCATTCAACAGGCTTACTCCATAACCGGTTTCCGACAAATCGACCCACTGATGCCCCACTGATTCGAAACGGGCATAATCCCAGCTGGTATTCCAATGTGTCGGCCTTTTCACGTTACCATATTGAATATCGTAGGTAGCTTCCGTCGAGCGTACGTCAACCGGGAAGGCGGCCTTCAGAAGTTGCTCCCGCTCATGCCAATCAACCTCTGTCACAAAATCGATGCGTGGGCTGTTCGCGTAAACCATCATTTTTTGTTCAATAGTTGAGTTGCCGTACGTCCATGCAAACCGGACGACTGCCCGGACAGGACCCTTTTCGATAACCTCACAGCTGGACAGTTGATCGATTTCCCGCATCTTTTGCTGGTAGTACAGGTCAATGTCCCATGCATCAAAACGCATCGGTTTATCCTCAAATACTTGCAGAACATTAGCCCGTTCATTTGCAGCCAGCACCTGGCGATCATGCCGTTTATCGTAAATGCCGGTAAGCTGTCCGCATTCATTCCAGGAGATCTGGTAGTACGGCGTTTCGATTTCATGTTCGCCAGACCGGAAATCAGATTGGCTTTGAGATGCACCTTTTTCTGCGTGAAGTGTACTCGTACCGAGGGAAGGAACATCTTTCAATTCGACCAGCCAGTTCCCATCTGCCGTTCGTTGTGATTCCAGCACCTCGCCATGGCGGTTTTTCCACCTTAAATCGTTGCCAGCATGATCCATGACCACTACTTCATTCCGGGCAAACGAAGCACTATTAAAAATGGTAAAGGTCTCTTCCTCCGATTCGGTCAATGCATCGGCGGCCTCCGTCCAGGCTCTGCTTGCCAATTTTTCCGCTTCCTCATACTCCAATTTGCTGTCTTCGTAGACCTCGCGGATCGAGGATCCAGGGATAATATCATGGAACTGATTACGCAATACCGTTTTCCAGCTTTTGGTGAGCGATTCGGCCGGATATCCTGCCCACTCCTGTTGGTGAAGGCTATTAAGTGTGTTCAACCATTCTGTTTCCCTCAGCAGCAACTCCATTGTGCGGTTCATCCGTTTATTGTAAGCCTGGCTTGTATAAGTGCCCCGATGATACTCCAGATACAACTCCCCGTCCCAGGTGTGTACGTATTGGTCTGTCTCGTCGATGGTTTTGTGGAGACGCTGGAAGTATTCGTCCGCTCTTCCGGTTTTCACTTCCGGAAGGCCCGGCATTTTATCCAGTCGCCTGCGCATCTCCAGCATTTCCCGATTGACGCCGCCCCCGCCGTCTCCATAACCGTACGACAAAATCAGTTCCTGGTTGATATCCTTATCACGGTAAGATTCCCAGATACCTTTTACTGTCCTCGGGGTGATTTTCCCATTATACGTATAGAACCAGCGGTTATCCTCAGGGGTCGTGATAAAATGCGTCAGGATTTCGGTTCCGTCTATACCACGCCATTTAAAGGTGTCATGCGGCATTTGGTTGTACTGACTCCAGCTTATTTTCGTGGTCATGAAGGTCTTGATTCCCGACTTAGTCAGGATTTGCGGCAATGCCCAGCTATATCCGAACACATCGGGCAGCCATAAGTATTCACATTCCTTTCCGAACTGTTCCCGGAAAAATCGGGTACCCAGCAACAGCTGGCGAACGAGCGATTCACCGGACGTCAAGTTGCAGTCTGCCTCGAGCCACATACCACCCTCCGGCTCCCAGCGCCCTTCTTCAACCCGCGCTTTTATTTGCTGATAAATTTCCGGGTAATCTTCACGGATATAATCATATAGCTGCGGCTGAGTTTGCAAGAACACATAATCCGGATACTGCTCCATCAAACGGAGCACGGTCGAAAACGAACGTGCCGCTTTTTCCCTCGTATGTTTCAGTCGCCATAACCAGGCGACATCGATGTGAGTATGCCCGATGGCATTTACTGTCACCGGATACTGGTTCGGTATCGCTTCAATGTCCTTATTCAATTGTTCCTGCGCATGATAAGCTGTTTCATAAAACGATTCGCTTCCCGGCTGCGACCAGTCCACCAGCAGGAACGCCCTATCCAATGCTTTGAGAAGCGCGACCCTCTCCGGCTGATTTTCTTCTAAATACTTCACCGTTTCGATTGCCGCTGTAGCCGTATAAAACAAATCATCTACCCGTTCATCCAGCCAAGCAACAAACGCTGTCTTCAACTGATGCTCCTGAATCGTTCGCTTGCCGCCACCTTCTAAGCCGGACCAGAGACGAAAACATAAATCTACCTGTCTTCCAGCAACGGATGGAGCAAAAAATACTTCCTGATGGTTCACATCCACCCCTTGATAAGGGGAGCCATCTACATAAAGCAACGATTCAAAGCCGGAATTGTTTCCCCCTCCGGTTTTACCGAAATCGAACACGCCGACAATTTTCTGTTCCTGCCACTGACTCGGTATTTCCACTTTCGTTTTGAGCCATAAGTATTTATCCCGGCCTTCCCAGCGTTCGTGCAGCCCCATTTCCTGCCAATCCCCCTCAGCAGGTGGGCGCTCGCCGACTTTCCCGTCTGAATCAAGTTTTGCTTTAAATGAATGAATCGGCTGGTGATTACGGTATCGATAAGAATCTAGTTCCTGAATCCGTCTTTCCAGCTTTTCAATTGTCCAAAACATTGCATGCACTCCTTTTTGAAAAAATTAACCTTTAGTAGCACCGCCCAAGCTGAAGCCTTGGGACATGAACCGCTGTGAAAACAGATAGAGTATCACAGCCGGCAACGTATAGATGATGGAAAATGCCGCAAGCTTTCCGTATTCCACCATGCCATAAGTGCCGAAAAATTGATAGATGGTGACCGAAGCCGGAAACTTATCCGGTGTCTGAATCAGAATATATGGGACGAAGAAGTTGCCCCAGCTCATGGAAAAGGTAAAAATCGCCACCGTGCATATGCCCGGTATCATCAAGGGCGCCACCACCCGCCTGACCCCTTTCCATATTGAAGCACCATCCACCCATGCGGATTCTTCCAGCTCCGGGGGAACTGCATCCATGAAGTTTTTCAGCATCCAGATTCCGTAAGGCAGCCCGGAGGCTGTCAAAAACAGCATCGTCCCGACAAGAGAGTCCTGCAAGTTCAAGAAAATGAACAACTGGTAGACCGGCACCATGACCGCTGTTATCGGCAGCGAGGTCATGAACAAGATAGAATACATGAACGGTTTCTTGTATTTTTGCGTGTACCTTGAAAGCGGGTAGGCCGCAATGACACCGACGATTACAACCAAAAGTGCCTGACCACAGGACAGGAACAGCCCAATAACGAATGAACGGATCGTTGCCGGTTCGGACAAAATCGACGTGAAATTAGCAAGCGTAAATTCTTCTGGTATTGTCAGTGCCTGCTGGGCGTTGGCATCAAAAGAGGCAAACAACACCCATAAAAGTGGCAGTAAAAAACAAACGCCTATGATGGATAAAATGACATAAGGGATCGTTCTTTCCCATTTAAAGCGATTCACATTGCTCCCTCCCTGCTAAATTTTCACTTTCATGGATCGGATATAGAACAAGCTGGCAATGATTCCGATAACCAATAATACCAAGGAAATTGCCGTTCCATACCCTAATTGATAATTGACGAAAGCCTGGTTATACATGAAGATAGGCAGCGTCTGCGTCGACGTGCCAGGCCCTCCGCCTGTCATGGTGAAAATCAAGGTGAAAACACCAAGGGTTTGCAAGGTGACCAGTATCATATTTGTGACAATTGATCCCTTGACCATTGGCAGAATGATACGTATCAAAACCTGAAGCCGGGAAGCACCGTCAATGGTTGCAGCCTCCTCAATCGTTTTCGGCACGTCATCCAGCGACGCCTGGAAAACCATCATAGAAAACGCCGTCCCATGCCATATATTGGCGATACACACACTGATCATCGGGAACGTGTACAGCCAGGTGATCGATTCCAGCCCAATGGCATTGAGTATCATGTTTAATGTCCCATTGTCATTTAGAAACGCTACCCAGCAAAAAGCAACGACAATTTCTGGTGTCACCCAGCCGGCAATCACAATGATACCGATCAGTCTGCGAAAAGTTGGATTTTTTTCTTTCATTAATATCGCCAACAGGAAACCCAAAATTTGCTGGCCTACAATAGCGGAAAGAAACAGGAAGACGATGGTTTTCATGACACTGATTCGGAAAGTGGGATCCTCGAACATGGAAACGAAATTTTGGAATCCGACAAATTCAATATTCTGTGCCTGCGTCCCCGTCAACGCCAGGTTGGTAAAAGAAAAATAAAAAGTCAGCAGGATAGGTCCGATAAAAAAAATCAGCAGTAAGATCCAGGAAGGAAGCAGGAACAAGACCGAACGCAAGGCGGTTGGATCCTTCTTCTTTTTGCCAATTGAAGAAGAGCCGATTTGATTCCGCTGGGTTTGAACATCTGCACGCACGTAAACACCTCTTTCCCTAGGAATATGAAAGCGGAGCTCCCTGCCGCTTACCGGAAGGGAGCATAATCAGCTACTTGGATGTAACCAAGTCTTCTCCGACAATTTCCGTTACTTCCTGTTTGTATTGCTCTACCGCCTCTTCTGGGGTTATTTTATCGGAAACGACATTTTCGACAAGCGTTTGGATCACCGTGGAGACATTCGGATATTTGTCTACTGCCGGGCGGAAATGGGTGTTCTCCAGGAAGGAGGATGCCTCCTCAAACATTTCCATCTCCAAGTATTCTGGTTCCTGTGCGACGTCTTCACGAGGAGTAAGGTTGCCATCCTTCAACTGCAGCTTCAGGTTATTCTCTTTGGTAGAAGCAAGCTTGATGAATTCCCATGCAAGGTCTTTGCTGTTCGACTTGGCAGGAATTGAAAGCGCCCATCCACCCGACATCGAAGTTGTTCCCGGAGCCTCTCCATTCTGCGTCGGCATTGCTGCGAACCCTAGAGTATCGAAGGCTTCAGGCCACGGAGCTGCACCGTCTTCATGCCAGTTCCCGGTTTGCCAGATGCCGTCCAGACCAATCGCCAGTTTTCCTTGCGGCATCAATTGCTGATAAGCCACCGTACCTCCCTGGCCATTCAATACCTGAGAGAGCTCCGGCCCGAGATCCTGTTCATAAACGGTGTCGATAAATTTAAATGAATCCAGCAGTCCATCGCTTTCCACGATCCACTTCTGGCTTTCATGGTCGTATAACGGGTCGTCCGTACCGTATAACAGCATTTGGAATGTTTGCATTGAGGTGGCCTCTCCTGTTGCTTTTCCAGAATTCATCCAAAGTGGTACTACATCATCCGGCAGGTTTTCCTTTACAGCAGTGGCAGCAGCAAGGATGTCATCCCAACTTTTCGGCTCCCATGGCACTTCGACCCCTGCCTGCTCCAGCAGTTCTTTGTTGTACCATAGACCGCGTGAGTCCGTGTTATAAGGGACGCCGTAAATTTTTCCATCCTGGGCGATTACGCCGTTTTTGACGTTTTCGGTGATGCTGTCCCATTCGTCCCAGCCTTCAATCCGTTCATCCAAAGGCTCTAAGTATCCAGCGCTAGCATCCGAATTGACCATGAAGGTGTCTTCGGTGACAATGTCAGGCGCTGTATTTTCAGATTGCAGGAGCAACGATACCTTGGCAAAATAATCCCCTTCGTTCACTTCCAAAGGTGCCAGTTTCACGTTGACATCCGGATGTTCTTCCTCGAATTGCGGAATCACTTCCTCATTGAGCCAATCCGTCAAACCTTTATTGGTTCCGCCTCCGGATCTGTACGTAATACTGATTTCATTCTCAGCACTTTCGCTGTCTGTTTCAGAAGCCGATCCATCAGAACAAGCAGCCGCCACCAAACAAAACATCATCGCCATCATCAAGCCAATCATTTTTCTCCAAGAAAAAAACCTCATTGTCGATCGCCCCTTTTTATCAGAAATATCATCCCAATCTCGGTAAGCGCTTACAAATTCGGTGAAAAAGAAAGCTCTAGCTGCAAAAGTTTGCTACTCCCGGATTTTTCAGGATCCGCCCTCCCTTCTGGATGCCCAGTTGTTATATAAATAACATACTTAATATATATGTATAGGTCAACATATTATTTGTAATTATTAGAATATTCTTTTTTATAAAAAGCACATTTCTGAATTTTGTCTTCTTCGAAGTTAACCTCCCCCACAAGAATGGAAACCGTATGAAGAATAATTCCTAAACAAACACTTCCCAAACGCATCCTTTTGATACGAGAAGTGCGAACCGGAAACGGCTAAGCTGAATGTACCGCGGAATAAACGATAAAGGCGCCTTTAGGAAACGAGGGCAAGGTGCACAAGGTTAGGAGTTTTGAAGAGGTTTTAGCCACTCACGAAAGAATGATTTATTACCTGATCAATAAATGGAGCATCCGGGATCCAGAAAAGGAATTTTACCAGGAAGCAACCATTGCATTATGGCAGGCATACGAATCCTATGACCCGGCACGCGGGAAGTTTTCCACCTATGCTTATTTTCACATCGAAAAGGCACTGCTCAGTGTCATCCGCAAGCAAACTCGTCAGCAGGAAAAACAGGAGATGTATATCCTCATGGAAAAGTCAGACCCTGGTCGCGTCGTGACATTCCTGCAAGAAGGAATCGATCCCTATTTGCTGGCACGGTTGGAAAACGTGCTGACCGATAAACAAATGACATGGTTCCAGTTATACGTACTCGAGGATTTATCAGTAAAAGCCATCGCTCAGAAGGAAAAGGTAACGACAGCCGCCGTGAAAAATTGGGCGAGAGCCGCCAAGCCTAAAATCAGACGGGTGCTTTGTGCAGATGGGTGATCTTCCTTCAAGGAGAGGGTGATTCTATTTCCCGGGTTTCGCTCTTCTTTCGGTACGGGTTGATCTTCTTTTCCCGGGTTTCGCTCTTCTTCCTGACGAAGTTGATCATCTTGGACGGAAAGTTGATCATCTTGGACGGAAAGTTGATCATCTTGGACGGAAAGTTGATCTTCTTTCCTCGAGTTGATCTTCTTTTCCCGGGTTTCGCTCTTCTTCCGGGGCGAATGGATCTTATTGGACGGAAAGTTGATCCTCTTTCCACGGGTCGATCCTCTTTTCCCGGGTTTCGCTCTTCTTTCGGGGCGAGTTGATCATCTTGGTCGTAAAATTGATCTTCTTTCCACGAGTTGATCCTCTTTTCCCAGGTTTCGCTCTTCTTCCGGGGCGAGTTGATCATCTTGGTCGTAAAATTGATCTTCTTTCCACGAGTTGATCCTCTTTTCCCAGGTTTCGCTCTTCTTCCGGGGCGAGTTGATCATCTTGGTCGTAAAATTGATCTTCTTTCCACGAGTTGATCCTCTTTTTCCGGGTTTCGCTCTTCTTCGGGATCTAGTTGATCTTCTTGAACGGAAAGTTGACCTTCTTCCGTAAGAAATAGCGCATTTCCCATAGAGAAATCCGGGCAGCAAATGCCGCCCGGATTTCCACTACTCAAGAAACCACTGAATTGCATAATAAAAAGCTATCAATGAAACAATGGTTATCAAGAAATTTTTGATTTGCCTCGGCACTGATATAGGGACTATTTCCAGTAAAACCCCAACTATCATTCCCGCTAAAAACACGGTTCCTAGCATTTTCGCTAACAGTAATGCCATCTCGTTCATTTGTGACTGTATCGCGTCTTTTGCGGATCCAGAAAATATTTCCATCAATCCACCCCTAGTTTATATCGGAGGTAGAGAAAGAGATTGAAATCATTTCTGTTCTAGTAAATATTCTACCACTCAAACTCCCACTCATCCCGCAAAATCAAATACAAGACCAGGAGAATGTTCTCCAATTCTCTTATATCTTTCTTGTTTTTATCGATGCCGATTTTAGGCAGCAATGCTG
This sequence comes from Sediminibacillus halophilus, assembly GCF_900103695.1. Taxonomy (GTDB): domain Bacteria; phylum Bacillota; class Bacilli; order Bacillales; family Amphibacillaceae; genus Sediminibacillus; species Sediminibacillus halophilus. The sequence continues at coordinate 745,019 of NZ_FNHF01000003.1, read as the reverse complement.
CAGTCATTTGATGGGTAAGTTGGTATCGTTCCTCTATGGGAAGCTGATGAAAGCGGGTGACATAAGTTTTCAGCAGATCCCATTCTTTTTTGCCGAGAGAACGAAGCGTCCACTCATCCAGATTCAAGTCGTTTTTGCTTAGTCCCCTGCCCTCGATTTCTCTTTCGATGCTTTTTGCCTGTTTTTTATTTTTCCCTTTGCTCTCATGCACAACGATCGTGCCGGCTACAATGTCGCCGAGTCGCTTATGTTGTGGATGGAAAAATACCAGGAGCATGCCGAGCAGGTAGCTGGCAGGCAGCATATCGACAATGCGCATCAAGTTGCGAATCAGGCTGGACAGCCAAGTAATGCTGTGCCCGTTGTCCTGGACGACTCTGATTCCCATCAACCGTTTGCCGATGGTTTTCCCTCCGAAGAAAAATTCCGACGCAAAAAAGTAGCCCCAGTTCAATAAAAAGACGAAAATGATCGCAATAGCCAGCGGCAGAGTCGAACCAGTCAAGCTCGCAATATTGCCTATCTGGGCATAATCAAGCAAGAATACCAACAGAATAATAAGCAAATTTACCACCGTTAAAATCAATTGATCAATGATCAAAGCCGCGGCCCGGCTTCCCAAGCCAGCTGTTGTAAATTGCAGGGAGACGTACTCCGGTGTTTTGATGTTTACCTGTTCCTGGTTGTTGATGATGACCCCCCCCTTTTTCTTCTATTTGGAAAAATAAGCGCTGGACGGTTTCTATTTATTTACAAGATTATTATAATAGAAACAAAGAGTGCGGTCGATTGGACCGTCAATCAGAGGTGAACCCATGCAAGTAAAACAATTCGTCAAACAACACCGAGAGGAATGGAAGAAACTCGAGGAGCTCGGTTCCAAGTTACATAAACGTAATCAAACGAACGGATCGGATATCGACCAGTTTCACCATCTCTATCAAAAAGCAGCCCAGCACTTATCATACAGCCAGACTTACTTCCCATCCGATGAAGTGACTGTTTACTTGAACGGGCTTGTGTCCAAATCGCACAACATCCTTTATAAAGACCAAACCTCCAGCGGTAAACAAATCCGGCAATTTTTCATTACCACGTTTGTCGGACTGCTCCTCGAGCAGTGGAAAGCAGTGGTTGTCGCCACGATCCTGTTCCTTCTCGGTGCCTTAGCCAGTTTTCTTGCGGTGGCTGATGACCCCATGCATCTGTATGCCATTCTTCCAGCCGACATGGTGCAAGGCGTAGAACCGGAGCAGCTGGGCGAAGGAAGCAATTCCGTCGATTCGTCCTATATGTCGGCGACCATTATGACCAATAACATCCAGGTGGCCATCTTGGCTTTTGCCGGAGGAGTCACGTTCGGGCTGTTAACCGTGTATTTACTCGTTTACAACGGCTTTATCGTCGGCGCCTTGGCTGCCTTGTTCTGGCATTACGGAAAATCGTATGAATTCTGGGCGTTTATTGTCCCACATGGAATGGTTGAGCTGACCGCCATTTTTATTGCCGGCGGCGCGGGCTTGTTGATGGGATATAAACTGTTCGTTCCCGGCAGCTTTTCCCGCGGCTGGCAATTAAAGCAGCAGGCAAAACGCTCGGTGATGCTGATGCTCGGAACGATACCGCTGTTCGTCATTGCCGGCATCATCGAAGGCTTCATCACGCCTTCCGCCCTGCCACTGGAAATCAAATATGCGGTGGCCGGAATTACCATCATTGGGTTGGTCGCCTATATGATTATCGGCAAACTGCTGATGAGGCGGCAGCCCGAAGCTACAGCAATCCTCGATTGATCACATCCATGTATTGGGAAACAGCGGAGGCTGCCAGCCGTTCTTCTTCCGTTTCCACGAGGGAAAGGCCTTGCCTTTCCCATTTTGTTTTTTGCTGCTTTGTATATAAAAGCTGTTTCTGTGCGATGCTTTTCACCATCGCTTGCCTTACATCGTCAGATGACTGTGTCGCTCTTGTCCGCATGGTTTCATCCTCAATGCCGATCATGAAAAACAGATGGCGCTGGCGAAGCCGTTTTAAATACACCAGTCCGCTTTCCTCCTGCAGAAAAGCAGTAATATCGGAAAACAGCAAAATCATGCTGCGTTTCTTCTGTCGTGATTGTAAATACTGTAGAACCGCTGCGTAATTCGATTCACTGGCTTCTACTTGCAAGTTATAAATGGCATGCAGAATCGTTTGCAAATGGGCCATCCCTTTCTCAGGAGGCACATACACCTGGATATCCTTGGAAAATCCGACGACCGATACATGGTCTCCGTTTTGCAAGGCAGCGGCGGCGACTGTCATCGCAGCTTCCAACGCTTTCTCGAGACGGTTTCCTGTTTGAAGCTCCGCCCCCATCATCCGCCCGCAATCAATCAGAATCGCCACATACTTACCGTGTTCCGGCTGGTATTCATTGGTCATGACCTCTTGCAGCTTGGCAGTTTGACGCCAGTTGATCATCCGTGGGTCATCCCCAACGACATAACTCCTGATTTTATCGAATTCGCCCTGTCCGCGCTGCCGTTTGCGCACCGTCATTCCTTCATACAGCAAAAATTGCTGTGCTCCCTCTAAATATTGTTTCGTGGCAGTTAAATCCGGGATAACACGGATCGTACCCTCTATCTCCGGGGTGACTTGCTTTTCCCAAAGGCCCAGCATCCCGGAATAACGTACGTATAATTTATCAATCCTGTACTTTCCCCGTTCATTGGCTGTCGTTTGGTAATTAACACGAACAGCGTTCTCTGCTTCTATCCTGCCGGTTAAGGGAAAAGGCCGGTCAAAGACTGCCGGGATACGATCAATCATTCGGAAAACCGCCGATCGATGCGAGCGGTTTTCTACCTGGATTGTTATCGTGTAGCGAATTCCCCGCTCCATTTCCTCCGGCATTTCCCGGGTAAATGACAAATCTCTTTTACCCGGTGTCAGCAATAGATCAAGCAGGCTGACAGCCAGGAACAACACATTGCACATCGCCAGATAACTCCAGGCAATCCCGCCGATCGCCAACAGTGTCATGGCCAGCGAAAACAAACCATACATGCCTAACAGCCGCCTCGTTGGCAAAATCCCCCTATCTTGGAACAGCAACCGACCCAATAAGCTCTTGAATGACCTGGTCAACAGTCGCTCCCTCCAATTCTATGTGCGGGGCTAATTGAATCCGGTGCCGCAATGCAGGGCGGGCCACCACTTTGACATCGTCCGGTGTTACATAGGACCGGTCCGCCAAATATGCCCAAGCCCTTGCCGCTTTGCCAATGGAAATCGCCGCCCTTGTACTCGCTCCAAAGCGGATCGATTCACTCTCACGCGTCCGTCTGACCAGCTCCATCGTGTAATGTAAAACGTCGTCACTGATGGTGACTTGTTCTATTTCACGCCGGATTTCCAGAAACGTCTCGACATCGAGCAACGCCTCTGCCTCCTGCTGGGCAGGTTGATGTTCCAAGGCCTGTTTGACGGCCAGCTTTTCTTCCTCTAATTCCGGAAAAGCAATGTCCAGCTTGAACAAAAACCGATCCTGCTGTGCTTCCGGCAATGGGTAGGTCCCTTCGTATTCGATCGGATTCTGCGTGGCAACCACGAAAAACACTTCCGGTAACGGATATGTCTCGCCTTGGATTGTCACTTGTTTTTCTTCCATTGCTTCCAACAGTGCGGCCTGGGTTTTGGCCGGCGTTCGATTGACTTCATCCGCCAGCAGGACATTGGTGAAAATCGGTCCTTTCAACGTTTGGAAGTTACCATCCTTCATGCTGTACACCATGCTGCCGGTAATATCGCTCGGCAGCAAATCCGGTGTGAATTGGATTCGGTTGAAGTCCCCGCCGACCAGTTTCGCCAGGGTTCGGACAATTTGGGTTTTACCGGTCCCCGGAACCCCTTCAATCAATACATGTCCTCCTGCCAGCACAGCAGATAAAAGCAGTTTCAAATTGGTCCGCTGACCGTATATGTATCGTTCGTAATTTTCCAATAAAGTGGTCAATTCTGTTCTCATCTATGCTCCACCTCTTCCCGTAAGCGATCAAGTCTTTTCGACCATAGTAAATATTCCTGTTTGCTGATGCTTGGTTTTTCGACTACTTCTGCTAATCCTTCGGTATATTCCTGGATTTCATATGCCGGCAAATATCTTGCCCTGCTGCTCAGCTTATCTGCCGCCACTTTCCAATCCCCATTGATAACAATGCCGCGCCGTTCCAGCAACAGTTGCTGCACGTAGTCAGCCTGTGCTATCAGCGAATCGCGATAGTAACGGCCGCGCTGATACCAGGCAGCGACTGCCTGGATTTGCTCATCGCTGAAACGCACAGCTTCTTCTCTTGGAATGTCGATCGGCCCGAACCGCTTGCCGCGATACCAGAGCCATAAGATTGTACCGAACACTGCCTGCACCACCAGCACCAGGAGCCACTGCGGATACAACTTCGTCACACCAGCTGCATTTTTGCCAGCGTGAACATACTCGTCAAACAACAGGCTGCTGTCTTCATTGGTTGGTGCATCGTCCAACAATTTGGTTAAAAGTGCTGCATGGTCCTTTTCTGTTATCAATCTGTTCATCGTCCACTCCGGTGTGACGGCGACAATCAATTCCCCATCACCCAGCTTTCGCTTCAGCGCAATCACGCCTGCTTCATCCTCTAATAGCACCTCGTCCGTATCCTGCTCCTGCAGCCGAAAAACAGAAGACAACTCCGCTTGGTATTCCTCTCCGTCCTGAGCATTCAATGTAGTCGTGCCGGCCGGATCCGCCATTTGCTGCCTTGTCTGTAAATTGAACAACCCATCCGGATTGTCCATCCATAAAAACAGCATATTACCCGCTTCCACAAAATCCTGATAAGCAGCCATTTCTTTCTGGTCCGGCATGAAAGACGGTTCTATCATCATCAACATACTACCGTCCTTTTCCGAAGGCAGCCGTTCAGGTGAGGCAGACCAGCGGCCCGCTGTTCCCCGCTCATTTTCCAAATACGTAAAAAAAGCTTTTGTACCAGTCGGTGACGGAGAAGTGGAAAGATACGCCGGGTATTCCTCCGGTTGTTGTCCCTGCATTACATAACTAAGCCCGACAAACAACAGGAGAAAGACAGCTAGCGTCAGCCAGGTTTTTCGGTATGATCGTTTTTGCAAGCTTGCTTCCTCCTTCTCCGCTATCCATTCTTGCTAGCAGGGTATTCCGTTGATTCCAGCCAGTTTATCGCCTGGCTTCGGTATGCATCGTACTCATCTTGTTCCAACCGCCGATTTCCATAGGTAACTTCTTCGAATAGAAGGGCCAGCTGATAAAATTGTTCCGCTTTTTGCTGATCGCCTTTCCGTAACTCTTCATAGTAGTCCCAATTGGTTTTCCATATCCTTGTCTCAAGCCATTCCCGTTCATGAAAATATAAAAGCACGGCTAGAAACAAATGACGGGCGGCTTCGGGGTAAGCAGCTTCCCCCTCCTGCTTACGGACCTCTGATAAATGACGCCGGTAAGACCATTGCCGTTCATGTATGCCCTGCAACGGGGCAATATCACGGAATCGCTGGCTGCGTTTTACTCTGCCGCTCCATAATACAATGCCGATTACAAGACCGACCACCACGAGGACAATGATCAACAGCAGAATAGCATCCGCCGCCCCGCTAGATGGAGTAAGGGAGTTAAACCAGTCACTTAGATGACCGGCTACCCAATCTTTCACTTTTTCCCACCATACCTGCAGGAAATTCTTCGACTCTTCCTGGTAGGCCTGGTATTCATCCTGCTGAAGGATTTTCTCCAGCTCTTGTTTTGCGTCGGTATTCTCCATTCCCTATTCACCTACCTGTTGTCTTCCCAAGCACTACTTGATTGCTTTTACTATCAACGAGGCTGCTGTTCCTCCTGGTAATCATTGAGCATTTCCTGTAAATCCTCGCCAGTGTTACGTGTCTTACTATCCAAAAACATTACGGAATAGCCAACAGCAAAAATCATCGACGTGATCAGGGAAAATAAATTGACGAGAATGGTAAAGAGGACACTATTCCCAAGGATCACACCAAAGATGGATTCCACTGCTGTACTTACAATGGCCGTGACCAAATACAAGATGAGATATAGTCCGAAAAGCTTCCATGTCTGCTTACGCGTTAAGTTCCAGCTTTTGGATAGTCCCGGCGACTCCCCGTCCAGGACGGTACTTCCAAGGTAGAAGCCCCAGCGGGTGGCCAACAACCCAACACCGAGCATCAAGCCAAGAATAAAAACGATGATGAAAATAATCCCGGTAACTGGTTCAATAAAGGAACCTGCCATCCCGCCGATGATGATAAGGATGAGCGGAATAATGAACAATCCGAAAAGAATCACTCCGAATAACAAGCTGCTTCCCAAAATCCCCCAAAACCTTGAAAATGCCTGCTTAATCACAGAGCCAACTGTGTAAGATTCTTCGTTTTTAATGTGATTGATGGCAAACAGGATCGCTCCATAGGCAACCGCCGTCAAAATCATGGCGATCAAGCTAATGAAAATCGTGCTGATATCCTCCCCAATCGATGTCGACTCCACATTGCCCTGATCGAATGTAGCGAATAACTGTTCATACCAGGTGTCTCCAGTCTCGAACTCCCGGAAAAAGCCGCGCCCGGAAAGCAGTTGGACAATTGCCTGCAATAAGAAGACAGGTCCAACGGTAATCAAAAAAATCATAAAAAATTCCGCAAAGCGGTTTTTACTAAGTCGAAAAGTTTGGTCGAGAATCTCTCCAAACCCCTTCGGCTTCCTGAATTGCTCATTCATGGTTCATTCCTCCAATAACTCTACTTTCAACATACCTAACGACTATTTTAACATTGATAGGGGTATTAGCGAACAAACATTGTAAATTTTTTGAATTGATTTACATTGCCTTTTCAACCATTTAACTTACTAGTTACTACTCAAAAAATGGAAGGCTTTCCAACTTGCAGCACTATGGATGTCAAAATGAATACAACAACCCGTTGGCCGCGTAACTTCTTCATCGCGTTCTGGGTGGAAGTGTTAATTGCACCACCTGCAGCAAGATTTGCCATGAAGAAATTACATACAAGCCAAGAGCAGACAAAGGTAAGAGCGTAATAAATAAGTACACTAATTCAGGCTGTGAGTGACCAAAACTCCCCACCCTACCAAAGATATCGGCGGCATGGGCGGGAGTTTTGTTTGTTCGGATAGTCTCTCAAACTAACAACGAAATCACAAAGACTTCCTTATCTGATAATCTACCTAAATCAACAAATGATCGCCATTCCCTAGACTTCCTCTGCCCAGCCCCCAATTTTTTCAAAAAAAGTTACTTTAGGACCTTTATTTTTCCAAATTATAGGAAGATAATAGAAAAAAAGGAGGGGAAGCAATGCAAGAAAAAGTCGTTTTTAAAAGACTTTTAGGAGAATGGTTGAGGCAACGAAGAAGAGAGCGAAATATGACACTTCGTGAATTGGGCAATATGGCAGACTTGGATGATAACTACATAGGAAAAATTGAGCGCGGGGAGAAGATTCCTTCCTTGTACACTTTTTACAAGCTTAGCGATCCGCTCGATTTAAATTCCCAGTTTTTCCCGCCCGAAGTGAAAGAAGCCATGGACACTGAACTTTATTAGACCTTTGGAAATGCACGCAATCTTGCTTCATCTATGACTCAGCACAAATTCTTAAAAGGGGTGTTGACGGATGAAAAAAGTACAAAAGGATTACAAAATTACCAAACAGACAATGGCCCTGCTGACGGCTTGCCAGATGGAATACGAAACCGTGGTAATTGAACGGAACCGCCAGCTATACATAAAGAGGCCACCGTTGCAGTTAATCAAGAATGCTTGTCTCAATGCAGGCTCCTCCTATGACGGACGTCGTTCAGCTGTAATTTACCATACTGGTTCAAAGAAAAAGGTGCCAATCCCGGTCAGTCCGGAAAATAACATCTTTGCCTTTCCAACCTGTTCTCCGGATACACTTCCCTGCAATTGGATCTTTTTAGAACACATCTTCGACATCAAGTCCATTCCGAAAAAAGAAAAAAATTCCATTCAATCCATCATTGTTTTTCACAACGGCGTGCAACTTCAGATGAAGGAATCCAAGCGCGTTCTGGAAAAGCAATTCCAACGTACCGTTTTTGCCAACATCAAGCTTTCCAGCCACATGAAGGCTGCTCAGGACATTGCACCGGATCACAGCTTTGATTCTCCTGACGAGCTCACTCCACCCTCCTGATCAAATCGAAAAGAATAAATCGTTGCTCATAAATACTTCTCCATATCCGTCGGGGTCAATAAATCCGTATCGACTGGTGTATAACCAAGCTGACGAGCCATCGTGACGATTTGCCCCTTATGGTGAAATTCGTGAGTTATCGTATGGGTGAACAACCAGAGGACGGAAAGACGTTCCTCCCCTGCTTGCCATGGTACAAAACCGGTTATCTGTTGGGAAAAGTCTTTGTGATAACTGTCTAAGAATTCGTCAACAAGCTGATCAACCAGGCTAAATTGTTCCCGCATTTCCGCGACGTTTTGGATTGTTTCCGGCTTGACTCTATCCCTGTCTTTTTTAAGGGCAAAATGGGCGAGCCATGCCTGGTAACAGTCCGCAACGTGGACGTGCAGTGTCCGGATCGATCCCCAACCGAAACCGTTTAGTTCCCTTGTATAGTCTTCAGTTGCAAGCTGCTCACAAAATGACAATAAGTTTTCTCTTGTATACCGGACAAGTCTATATTGTTGCTTCAAAACAGACATGAACTTCCTCCTTTATTGGAATAATGGATCTTTCCATAAAACGTACTTTGAAACAGCCTTAAGAAAAATATACTGTATTCTACCGTGCTATTCCATAACGATTCACAAACTTTTCTGTTAATAGTATATTGGGACTAGCAAGGTAATTACAGTTAACGTTGCATCCATTTTTGAGAACGCATTCAACCTATGGAGGAAAGAGGGATCGTTATGAAAAAAGCTCTGGTTTTCGGTGGCACCAAGTTTTTCGGAATTCATTTAGTCAACCAGCTGCTCGATAAAGGATTTCATGTAACCATTGCCACCAGAGGGAAAACGCCTGATCCATTCGGAGAATCCGTGCGCCGCGTGGAGGTGGACAGAACAGACAAGCAAAGCCTGTCTCGTGCATTCAAGCATGAAACCTGGGATGCCATCTATGACCAGATTTGTTTTTCTTCACAGGATGCGATGACCGCCATGGAGATTTTCAAAGGAAAAACCTATAAATACGTTTTTACTTCGTCTTTGTCTGTTTACGACATGGAGAACATTACCCCTCCCACAGCAGAAGAAGATTTCGATCCAACCAAAGAAAAACTGGTTGTGGCGGATAGCGACGCTTTTAGCTACCAAGAGGGAAAACAGCAAGCAGAAGCAGCTTTTTTTCAACATGCTCCCTTTCCAGTAACAGCCGTCCGCTTTCCCATCGTCCTTGGCGAAAATGATTATACCGGACGTTTGGCGTTATACATAAAAAAGGTCAAGTACCGCCAAGGGGTTTATCTAGATAACCCCCAAGCAGAGATGAATTTCATCTCTGAACAGGAAGCCGGACAATTTTTAGCGTGGCTCGCCGACATGCATATAGCAGAACCGATTAATGCCTGTGCCAATGGCTCCGTTTCCCTGGAAGAGTTACTGATCCAAATTGCCGAAACTACTGGACAGTCTGTCATCTACTCGGATAAACAATCGGATTCTCCGTACAATATTCCGGACACATGGACAATGAGCAATGAAAAAGCTTCAGACTATGGATTCGCCTTTTCCAACCTGCAGGATTGGCTGCCAAAGCTGATTGAGAAATTGGCAGTGCAGGTGTAATTGTCCAAAAACATAAGCTAAAGCCCGACACTTCCCATGGAAGCTCGGGTTTTTTTCGTATGATAGGGTTTATCATGATGCAGCTTTCACTTAGCGCACGAATTTTTTCTTTATTTGGATGACCAAGCCGGCGTTTACCTTCTCGCTAAAACGGTAATACCAATTAGTAACGTCAATTACCGAAATGAATCCCAGACAGAGAAGGAGTTGCCGCCATGGACAGCATTCATCCATCCAGACCGAGCGCCGACCGTCAGGATACACACTTGGAGACGGAGCTGGAGGAACAAGAAACCGACAACCCACAAGCTGATATCACATTGGGCCTGGTCCCTTCTCCCGATTTACCGGAAGCAATTGCAAACAAACTGGCAGTAAACTTGCCAGATTATCTAAGCCGCTATGTCGATGACCAGGTGACCTGGGAAGTGAAAACAGTCACCGATCCGCTGACTGGGGCCACGGCTGATTCGGACGAACTTTTAGAGGAAACATTCTATACCAAAGAACGCTTTGAATGGGATTATGCCATTAGTATAACAGATTTACCCATCTTCCTGGATAAACGGCTGGTGGTAGCTGAAGCAAGCCGGAATCGATGCAGTGCCTGGTTATCCCAGCCCGCGCTTGGTGCAGCGCCGATCCGTCACCGTGTCGAAGAAAGCATTTTGCAATTAGCCAATGAGATGTACTATGGCAGTTCTGAGGAGGCACGGGAGAAACAGCAGGAAAAATTTCAACGGAAGTATAAGGACAACAAAAAGCTTAAAAAGAAAAGTGCAAAAGAGCTTGTTGGGAAGAGACTTTTTGAACGTTTTTCTCCGATTAGAAGGACTACTCCGGATGCCGACTACGATCTCGATGTACGCTTTACGGTCGAGTCGAAAGTGTATGGGAGTTGGCGCATGTTGACCGGAATGGTCCGGGCCAACCGGCCATATACCATTTTCCCGGCCTTCAAGCAGGTTATCGCTGCTGCCTTCACATCCGGTGCCTATGGTCTGATTTTCCCAACGCTCTGGCAGCTAAGTAATGCATTAGAAGTTTTCCGATTGGTACTGCTGATGCTGACCTCTGTCACCTTGCTCTCCGTATGGATCGTTGTTGTCCATGGTTTATGGGAAAACACGATGAATGCCAGATTACCATATATCGCCAGACTTTATAATGTAGCGACAGTATTTACCTTGATGGTTGCTGTGATTATGTACTACGCGGCACTATTCCTGTTATTCTTTCTTGCAGTAGTCATCTTTGTTCCGGCAGACATCCTGGAATCACAAATAAACGATGAAGTCGACTTCACTAACTACATTACACTGGCCTGGCTGGCTTGCTCTGTCGGTACATTTGTCGGAGCATTGGGCGCCGCATTGGAAAGCGAAGATACGGTTTTAAATACGACTTACGGTTATCGACAACGACGCCGCTATGAAGAAAGCCGGGATGATGACAATAATGAGGATAAGTAACAACCTTGCCCTTATCGTAAGGTATTGTGTGAAATACAAAAAGGCAAGGGAACAGGAAAATAGCCACCTAATTCGCGGGTAATTGGGTGGCTATTTTTATTGAGTTAAAATCATGGTAATTTTACCCGTCGGCCAGGTGATGAAGCGATTAATTATAAAAAATGATACATCCAACAGTATCCATGGAGCAACTTTTCTTCTTTAACGAAGGTTCTATCGCGTTAAGAAGGAAAAGTACCTGATACCCACTTGAGAAAGTTAGTGACGGAATTTTTTGACAAGGAACATCATAAACGATATAATTTTGAAAATTTCATATAATTCGGCGTTGATGAGAAGAGTAATTAAGAAGCGGATATTAACAGAGAGCTCCTGTCTGCTGAAAGGGAGTACTATTCCTCTTAATGAACAAAGCCTCGGAGCTTCTTGCCAATCTGGGGAAAATCAGGGATAGCAAGACGGGTTCTTCCGATAAAAAGATAGGGTATGAATGTACCCGAAGAGGTTGATATGGCGACGTATCAACAAACTGGGGTGGTACCACGAAGCGACAACTCTCGTCCTCAAGAATAATTTCTTGGAGGTGAGGGTTTTTTTATTGCACTACTATTGATCGTAAAACACAAGCGTTTAGAAAGGGGAAAATAAAATGGAACCTTTATTGTTGGATGTTCCTTTACGATTAGAAACAGAGAGACTAATTCTACGGGCGCCACTTCAAACCGGAGATGGGGCTATGGTGAATCAAGCAATCAGAGATTCCTTTCCTGAATTAAAAGCTTGGCTGCCATTTGCCCAAGAACTTCCCAATGTGGAAGAAACAGAGATAAATTTTAGAAATGCTCATATAAGCTTTCTAAAAAGAGAAGGTTTTCGCTTTCTCATTTTTGGTAAAGAAACGAATGAATTTATAGGCACAACAAGCCTTCAGAGCATTGACTGGGATATTCCCAAATGTGAAATTGGTTACTGGATTAATACTAGATACAGTGGCAATGGATATATGACAGAAGCAGTAAAAGAGTTAGCCAGTTTTGGACTAAATACTATCAATTTTAAAAGAATAGAAATTCGATGCGAATCGACTAACAACAAAAGCCGTGCTATCCCAGAGAAACTTGGGTTTGAATTAGAAGGCATCTTAAGAAACGACGATTTATCCGCAGATGGCAGCACGTTGACCGACACATGTTTTTATTCCATTATAAAGGAAAATTAAAGCTTTATCAGAAACGGACATTGGAGAATTTTGATGCCCGTTTCATTGCTTTTCATGCAGTTCATTCCCTATTTCGGCCAGACCCTTCCTTCCCACCCCTCCATTATGTTCGACAAAGAAACGAGTTACCGTTGGAGAGAGTAATATTTTAGGAGAAATGGCCATTGTGAAACCAAACGTTTCAAAAATAATTTTTCCGCGAATATTGTAAATATCTCTCCTCTCCTGTCGAGTTATCCATTATAATAGCCATATTCCCAAAAGCTTTTTACAGGTAGGAAATAGCTGCGGGATAGAAGACAAAACGACGAAACGTCATTCGGTTCTCTTTCTTAACTTGTTGGGAGCCACGATGATTTGTTAAATGTATAGGAAGCAAAGAGGTGTTCTACATAAATGGAAAATATCGTACTCGTAAGCATTGTCATTATCCTTGGTATCGGAATCTTCTCCCAATGGCTCGCCTGGCGCATTCAATGGCCATCGATTGTGATCATGTCGATTGCCGGTTTACTGCTCGGGCCAATTTTCGGCCTGTTCAACCCACAGGAAGCTTTAGGAAACCTGTACAGCCCTTTAATTTCTTTGGCAGTCGCAATCGTGTTGTTTGAAGGAAGCTCCAGTCTCGACATCCGAGAAATAAGGGGGATTTCCAAATCTGTCTTCCGCATCGTGACGTTCGGCGCATTCATCGCCTGGATTGCCGGCTCACTTGCTGCCCATTTCATTGCCGGGCTTAGTTATGAGGTATCATTTATTATCGGCGGCTTGTTTGTCGTGACAGGGCCAACCGTCATCATCCCTCTGCTGCGCAATGCCAAATTGGCTCCGCGCATTGCAGCCGCGCTCAAATGGGAAGGAATTATTGTCGATCCGTTCGGCCCGTTGCTGGCACTATTTGCCTATGAAGTCATTAAAGTACTGACCATCGATACGCTTCATTTCGACTACCTGTTGAATTTCTTCTTCAGTGCATTGATTGCTGTGATTTTTGGTTATGCAATCGGCATGGCCGTCAGTATTATGATCAGCAAAGGGGTGTTTCCGGAATACTTAAAGTCACCAATCATGCTGGCATTTGTTTTGATCTGCTTCACAGCAGCCGAAGTGATCATGCATGAAACCGGGATGCTGGCGGTTACCGTGATGGGCTTGACGCTCGCCAAAACGAAACGGTATGTCTCTTCGATCGGCAACATCAGCCACTTTGTCGAAAATATTTCGGTCATGTTGACATCGACGATTTTCATTTTGCTTACCGCTTCCCTCTCCAGGGAAACGATAGCCGAAATATTCACCCTGCCAATTATCGGATTTGTGATCGTCATGCTGTTCCTTGTTCGTCCGCTATCGATTTGGATATCGACAATTGGTACCGAATTGACGCTCGCAGAAAAAGGACTGATTGGCTGGGTGGCACCACGGGGCGTTGTCGCTCTGACCGTCTCAGGGTACTTTTCCGCCTTATTAATGGAAGAAGGCCATCAGGGAGCTTCCTTGCTGACCACATTAACGTTCGCCTTGGTCTTTATTACCGTGTGTGCCCACGGATTCACACTAAGACCATTAGCCAAAGCATTAGGATTAGCCAACGACGCAGCACCGGGCATTCTCATCGTCGGCGCCAGCAGCTTTTCCATTGCATTAGCCGATTATCTGCGAAAATTTGATATACCCGTGTTGATTAGTGATTCCTCTGCAGGACGGCTTCAGGGAGCAGTTTCTAAAGATATCCCTGTTCATCACGGACAAATTCTTGCAGAGCATACACAATACGACATAGACCTGACACCATATGAAACCATTCTGGCGATGACCGGTGACAGTTCTTATAACGCCCTGGTCATACAATCTTACGCACCGGAATTCGGTTACAACAACACCTTTTCTTTACCAAGCAGGAACAATGCCGACGATGAGGAACAGGTTGAGAAGTCCCATCGTACCCATTTGCTGTTTTCCGAGGATGCTATTTTTACCGAACTGAACCGGAAGATTAATACTACCTATTCACTGCAAACAATCTCCATTAAAGAAAAAAACAAAGTTACGAGGGAAAACCTGCCTGCAGATGTAGTACCGCTATTCATTAAAAGGAGAAAGCTGGTGTCGAGCTAATCAGCCTGCGGAAAAAGTTCATGCTGGAAGAAGGAGATCAGCTGGTGGTGTTGAGGACGACAGAGGGAAAATAAAAATAGGTGGAACAAAAAAGCAGAAGCAGCTTAACTTCTGCCTTTTGCACCAATTTCTCCCGGACATTTAAACATATACAGGAAGTGATGAACTTTTATGGTAAAATATAAATACTTGTGTGTAAATTAGGAGGGATATAGTTGAAGAGGAAAATGATAAGGGTATTCATTTTATTCATCAGCGTTCTGTTCATTAGTGCTTGCAGTAATTCAGCAGAAGATGAAGAGGTAGGCGAAACCGCTGATGATGTAGAAGAAAACACGGCTACACCTGAAGAAAATGAAGATAAAGAGGAAAACGATAATAACGACGGCAACGACAGTTTGTACGGAGACCTTGATTTGCCTGAAGATCAGCTTGGCTTATCTATTGGCGACACGGCTCATTATAAATATGGTTATCAAGACATTATACGAGAATTTGAAATCACACTTAATTCTGTTGAAATTACCGATACCGCAGGAGATCAACCGAGCGAGGAAGGAAACTATGTCCTCGCGAACATAACACTTAAAAACCTAAGCGAAGTGCCAGTTATCGCTGAAGATGGATTAAGCCTGTATTTAGATAATGAAAATGTCGGTGGTTTACCTTGGTTCTACATAGATGGAGTTGCAGAAAAGTGGCCAGGTGAAGTACAGCCTAATGAATCTCAGACAGGGGTATTATTATATGACTCACCTGTCGGGACTTCTTATTCATTAATTAGTGGCGACTCCTCAGCTAATGCAAATACCATTTCATTTGAATTTACAGAGGACGAGGCAGAATAAATATAGAGACTTAGGAACATGGATATTTAAAGGTGAAAATGAATTCACATAAATAGACGGCGTGAAGATCCCGCTTCAAGCAAAAATTAGAAACCAAAATAAATTTCAATTAATAAGCGTGTCTATACTCACTCACGGAGTGCACCAGTTTCAGGCTGCATAAAACAGAAAGTGAGAGAATATTGAAGAAAAACCCGCTTATATAGACAAAAGGAGAGAGGCTTCCATAGAGGCAGCCTCTCTCCTTTTTTAACTTTCTCCCATTAAAGCAAATTCTTCTCTACCTTGCCATCCTTGAGCACGACTTGGATATTATCATTATCAGCCAGAGAGTAAATATCCTCAAGCGGATTACCTTTTACAATGACAATGTCAGCAAGCTTGCCGTGTTCGATGGTGCCTAGCTTACTTTCCCAGCCCATACATTCTGCTGCTGTTTTAGTGGAAGCGACGATGGTTTCCATCGGGGACATACCGGCATCGGCCATCAATCCTAACTCGCGAAGGTTAGTGCCATGCTTCATCACGCCGGCATCTGTACCCATAGCAATTTTAACGCCAGCTTTGTATGCTTTTGTAAAGCTTTGTCTATGCGCTTCAATGACTTCTTTCGATTTCTCGACTGCGCTGTCTGGCATGCCCACTTCCTTGGCAGTTTCCAATACTGCTACCGGGGCAAGCAGGGTCGGCACGAGATATGTACCGTTTTCCAGCATCAACTCGATCGCTTCATCATCGATAAAAATGCCGTGTTCAATGGAATGGATACCAGCACGTACGGCATTTTTGATCCCTTCAGCACCTTGTGCATGTGCCATGACTTTGACGCCTTTCCGATACTTGCCTTCCTGGACGATTACTTCCAGCTCTTCTTGTGAAAACTGGGTGAATTCCGGATGATCGGTGGCGCTCAGGACACCGCCTGTCGCATGGACTTTGATGACTTCGGCCCCTGCCCTCAGCATCTCCCGGGTCTTTTTCCGGACTTCCTCTACACCATCACACAGCCCACTCGGCATGCCGGGATACCCATTCGGAAGCAGATCCAAGACGTTCCCGGAAACAGTATAGCCGTCCCCGTGTCCGCCAGTGATTGTCAGCGCATTGATGCTCAATTGAAGCCGGGGTCCGGAAATCAGGCCATCCTCGACTGCTTTTTTAACCCCGAGGTCTGTTCCAAGCGCATCCCTGACCGAAGTGATGCCCGCTTCCAACGTATTCTTCAAGTACTCTGCCGCTTGATAGTACATAAAGGAAAATGGTGTTTCCAGCCGTTTGGAAACCGGCATGTATTCCATCATCATATGGACGTGGGTATCAATCAGACCCGGCAGAATCGTGCCGCCTTGTGCATCAATCACTTCCTCCTGCCCGGTTGTCTGATAACCGCTTTCCGATCCTGTATAGACGATTTTCGCCCCGTCCACGACGACAATTTGATCTTTTACCGGTTCTCCACCGTTTCCATCTACCAATAACCCATTTTTAATCAGTTTCACTGCCATCCTAATTCCTCCTCATAAAATGCTTCTATGTTATAAGGTCCCTACCAGAATTCCTGCCACGACCACCGAACTTATTGTAACCGTGGTGAACCCGCCAATCAGCATCGGGGCCAATAACTCATTGAAAATGATTTGTTCCTCCTCTTTGTTGCGGGCGATACTTCTGCTGGCTTCCTCACACAAAATGTAATCCCCAGGGAAACCGAACAAGGCGGTAAGCGCTACTGGCATTCCCTTGAACGGATGCCATTTCACAAGCTTGGACACGATGTAACCGCCAAGCGCGATGCCAAAAGTCCCCAACAACAAAAACAAAAGAATGCTAGGCAGGTTATCAAGCACCTGCTGTGGCGTGACTCCGCCCATAGTGCCAAGTACTACAAAAATGATCGCAATCATAACAAGCGTGAATGAGTTCGATTTTTCCAATGTCCGAGATTCGAAGATTCCCAACTTCAGGCCGATAATGCCAATCGCCAGACACCAGAGGCTGTAGTTAATCGGGGTCACTTCCCCAAGCGCTACGCCGATTGCCGCCCCGACAAATACGTAAAACAGTTTCAGTGTCATGCTCGAACGAAGCGGGCTCTGCGGTTTATCGTTTGTTTGCGATTCGCCACTGTCCATCCCCTCCGCCATCGGAACAAAAACACCATTGTCCATGTCTTTTTGGATGGTAGCCGCGTACTTTTTCATGAAAAATAACGACAGCGGCATGCCAACCACACCTTGAAAAGCAACAATCAATGCCGGAATCACCACAAGACTGCTCAAACCGATTTCCGTCAGCTTTTCTGACGTAACGACCAACGCGATGATCCCTCCACTGATCGGGCCAACTCCTGCCACGGCAGTCGGATAGTCAAAAATCAAGGAAACGATGATCAACAAAAGAACACCTGCAACAATCACTCCGCCCAGGGAAATGGCAACTGCTTTGATTTGTTTTTTCAGCAGCGAAAACGGAATCAAGGTACCCATGTGCAAAATGGCCGGTCCCACCAGAATCGCTCCGAGTGATCCAAAGGTCGACTTATCTAAGATATTCTCCGGAAAGATGCCAGTCCAAATACAAATCAGGTATCCAACCATTGCGGTCAGAAGCATCGGGACTCTGGCCCGGGATATGATAGAAATCCACTCTCCCAGGGCGATTAATGTAAAAAGTATGACTGTAGCTATTAGTGGATTTTCTAACAATCCAAAAACCTCCATTCCTTATTTTATTTTCTAAAAATTTAAATAGTTCAAATAGTATAGCACTATCAAAATTTTCTGTCTATATGATTTTGTCGAATTTTGCGTCTGCTTTAAATACCCTCTCACCGTGTAAGCGATTAACCTACTGAGAATAAAGAAAAAATGTTTTCATAAAAAATAGCTATGACATCCATAAGTAAATGGAATGTCATAGCTATTTTTTATCCCGGTAATTTTCAGCACGGTTGTTTGTTTATGTAAGTCTTGTCTTGTTTAACGTAAACCACGAAACCTCAACGACTGACTAAATGGGTGAAAATGTCCATACTGTTTTCCAGTTGAACAATTTTCTCTTTGTATTCATGTTTCTGAAAAAACTCTGCAAGAAATCCTGGCTGTATTTTCTGTTCCAATCAATAAGTTTTTCTACACTTTCGATTGATTCTTTCTTGGTGGATGGCAAGACTCCCGCCTTCCTTTTTTCGTACCTATTCCAAATTCTTTCTTCTCGAATCAATAAGGGAGTTTAAAGAATAAATATCATATCAGCCACTGCAAAACTTGGTGCTAACCACTTAAAATACCCCCTCTATTATCCAAGAAGGCTGTTCTACCATTTCTTTTAATTTATGATCCCTTACTGTTCCTGGAGCTTTCACGCCATATTCACTTAGATGGGATAGATACGAAGATGGTCTTCAAAAAAGAGATCATAACTAAACTCTTAGCTTCCGCTAAAGCACCTTTAGTCGAAGAATGTATATGGTTAACGCGTCCTTCCTCAACCAACAGGTACGTTTCTGCAAGTATAGTAGGAGTGTTTATAGATTACTAATGGGACAAGATTGTATAATGAAATATGTAGGGAGTGATTCACGATAAGAATACATATTCTCGGCGGGAAGTGGAAAGTCTTATATAGCAGACCAAGTAAGTAAAAGTTTAAAATAACGCATTATGACTTGGATACTATTTTTTGGGACAATAGTTCTTAAAATATCTTGTTTTATGTACTCTTAACTCAACCCACCTTTTTGCATTACTTTTCCTGACGCTTTGTTCTTGCTCATTACTGGAGCTCAAATTCAATCATTTTTAGAAGTTTCTGTTGCATACCCTTTCACTTTTATCCCAACTACATAGATGCAAAAGAAACGAACCCAAGCAAAGTGATTCGTTTCTTTTAAAAAGATGAACGCAATAAGAGGCACACATTGGACAGCCCTTTTGTTCAGCTATTGACATCGTTAATGAACATCTATTTAGTATTTACATGGTATTATTTTCTCGTTTAAGTTGACAAATCTTATGATAAAAAATTTGGCAGTTCTTGTTCATGCTTATCAAGCATAATCTGTTCCGGCTTGATGCTCTGCTCACGCAGTACTTCAATGTTCTGCACAAGGAATTCATCACTGCCAACAACATAAAAGAGTCCATCCTTGTCTGCAACAAGATCTTTCACTTTTTCATAATAGTCTTTGCGGTTATCGACGAACTGTGCTGTGAACTTCTTGTCAGGTGCAGATTTAAAAACATCAGTGAATAAAAATTCTTTTGATGAATCGATGTTCAGGGAATGAATTTGATTTACGTTGTCAGCACGTTCAAAATAATCAAGTACAAGCGGTCTGAAAGTTGCAAGGCCGACACCTGATGACAGAAGGTAAATATTTTTGTCTTCTCTTTTAAGTGGTACATTCGAATAGGTTTTGAATATTGCAACTTTATTGCCAACCTCAAGATTGCTCAAAATCGTTTTAAACTCAGAGCACTGCTCTCTGATACGTGTTGTGATACCGATTGCATTTTCATGCGGTAAAGTTGAGATAGACATGTGGCGAATTAGGCTGCGATTTGGTTTTTCTCCGGCATTGAAACCTTCCAGTGCAAAGTGGGTGTGAGAACCTTCATCCCATGTAAAGTCTCCCGGACAGTCGAGCAAATATGTTATAACCTCTGTCGTTTCCTTAATAATCTTATTTATTTTAGTCCAATATATTTGCATTGCATGTTCTCCCTCCTCAATTATATATATCATTATAAATAAAGTGATAATGATTCTCAATTAAAACATGTCGATTGAGCTGTAATCATCGTGGTTTTGTCGCAGACGTCCGAGAGAAAGGGCTTCTTCAATAACACAAATTTTACTTTTAATTTTCTCTGCAACTATCTTTAAATTCTCTATTACTTCCTCTATTTTTTCGTATATTTTTTTAGTAATTCCTTCGTGTTCTCTAGTGTACACTGATTCAATTGTTGTGGGATTCCTTTAATAGAAAAATCATTTTTTCGGATAAATAATAGTATCAAGTAGTGAAAATTGATCGAAGGTGTAATAACGGTATCGACTAAATCGTCTGTGTATTTAGGCTTAAAAATACCGAACTCATAATAGTAACGAAAGGTTGATGATGGTATATGAAATAGTTTACTTACTCATCCCACGAGAAACTGATGCTTCCTAACATACCTTCTTTTAAATTTATATTGGTATTTTTGGGTTTGTCTTTATAATTTTGCTCTACAACTTTAACAATAATGAGGCGAAAGTCATTTCACAATCTAAAACCGCTTGCCATTCTTTACAAGATGATGTGCTGGATTATGTATCCTAATCAAGAATATCTTCCAATTTCTTGTAACCATTCTTTTTGGATTCTAAATACTACAATCCTCATCTGACTATAGACAGGTTTATTCGATTTTGTTATTATTTTAAAGTATTTATAACAATTAAATTCTGACTAAAGTCAGATATGAGGAAAGAAGGAGTTTTTGTGAATTCGGATATGATTCAAAAATCACGCGCAAAGTTATGGTCGTTATCGTTTGTTTTTGCGATTATAGCGAATGCTTTGCTCTTCATGATATTTGAGATGTTACTACCCACACTTCCCTTGTTTGTCAATGAGATAGGAGGAAGTGCTACAGATGTTGGTCTTATCACAGGTGTGTTCATGGTCTCAGCAATCTTAATTCGTCCTTTCGCCGGCTACTTACTTAAGCTGGTTAATAAGAAATATCTACTCATCTTTGGTATCATTATTAATGCTATTTCAACAGGCATGTATTACTTCGCAGACAATGTCAATACATTGCTGATCATTCGACTTGTGCATGGTCTAGGCTTTGGTTTGGCCACAACTTACTTCGCAACACTAGTTGCAGAAATCATTCCTAAAGAAAGACGCGGAGAAGGTATGGGATACTTTGGAGTAGGTGAGACAGTAGCTATATCGATTGGACCCATGATCGGTATCTCGATATTGGAGTTTTTTGAATTCTCCCATCTATTTCTTGGCGGATTGGCTGTATTACTACTGGCAGCTTTTTTGGCAGCATTGACTAAATCCTCCAAGCAACTGAATAATAAGGTTGAGCCACAACACATGAAGGTCAAGCTACTTGAGAAGCGTGTAATTATACCCGCATTACTAACGCTACTAATAGGTGTTGCTGCATCTAGTATCATGTCCTTCTTTTCATTATACGCGATAGAAAAGGAATTTAGTGGAATTGGTTGGTTCTTTTTCATCATAGCTTTAGCAAGCTTCTTAGTCAGGCTGGTGTCTGGCAAGCTATTTGATAGACATGGCCCGTCCGTCATTCTCATACCTGGCTCTATCTTAGCATCTACTGGGTTTATTGTGCTTTACCTAGCTCAAGCGGATTTCACATTTTATGTATCTGCAGGATTATACGGGTTAGGGTTCGGGGCAATTTTTCCGGCGATCCAGACTTGGTGCATGAACCTTGTAGAAGAACATGAGCACGAATACGCAATGTCTACCTTCTTCAATTTCTTTGATTTTGGAATTGGTATTGGTTCCTTGTTATTAGGTATCCTAGTAACCAACTTCTCTTATAGCGTGGTTTATCTTGTTGGAATGGCCTTCTATATCGCTTTTCTTCTGCTTTATTTGTATATAATGTATAATCAAAGAAGAGATAACAGTAGTATCGGAGGTTTATACAATGAAAGAAGCCATTAGAGATGCAGCGGTCCGTCATTTCAATGCATATGGCTATGAAGGCGTTAAAATGAACAGAATTGCCGAGGAGCTTGGAATCCGGAAACAATCATTATCCTATCATTATGCTTCGAAAAGCAAATTGCTGACAGATACGTATGCTAATGCTATGAAAGAAGAGGTTATTTTTTTGGAGGAGTTTTTCTGCCAAGCTAAATCGCTTGAGCCGAAGGAAACACTTACTCAACTCCTTAAGGAAACTCAACAGCGATATTACAAGCAGCCATCTGTTGCTTTTCTGCAAAGCATGTCATTCAAAGCACCTTTGGAAACGAGTGACCTCATTATCTCCTATTACCGTGAGTATTTGCATGCATTTAAACAGCAAATCATGAATATAGCGAATCATCCTATAATCACTTGCACCCCGGATCAATTAGCCACTAGCTTTATCACCCTGTTTGATGGCTTGGTTATCCAGCTCGTCTATGAGAATGCAGAAAGTTTCCATCGTTCTTCACAAATATCCTTCGAGATTTTTTGGAAAGGTGCCACCTATTTAGAATAGAAAGATAAGCTAAGCTTGCCTGCTTGGCTTATCCTTCTTTTATGTATCTTTCTATTTCACTTCTTCCCAACAATCTCTACTTTTTACTATCCACTATGTTTTTGTTAAATATACTTCTCTTTTGTCTACTTTCTATTCATTCAACATTACAACTATAGCGAACACATAAAGTTGGTAACGCTATTACTTGCGTTTTGGCCCTGACGTTATGAAAAGTTTTTTTATTATCCCTACTGAACTTTAACATATATCCAATTACTTCAATGGTGTTATTCAACTATATGGCCTGATTATCGAAAACTTTTTTCCGCTAAATAGAACCTCTTTATTAAAGTACATTCCTTCAAAAAAATTTAGGCTCTACTACGAACGAAAGAATTACGCCTCCCTTATTAAACTCTACTACTCTAAAGTTTAATCCTTCGAATGCCGAGTTTGCCAGCTCAGTAAACTTTTTGTAATCATTACCCGTTATCTTTCTTATTTGCTTTCTCATCAGGTCCTCCTCATAGAACGATTCCTTCAGCGCTGCTATCATTTTTAAAAATCGGTCAATTAACCTCTAAAAAAAGATTGTAGCTTTGCTGGCTTTTGATCTAGTGAAACAATTCTAAACCCCCAGCCAAACTACAAAAAGAGGATCATGTAAACTTTGTCAATGCTTATGTACGTCAGTTCGTTGAGCCATTGGTGACCAGCAAATAGATTAAACTTAAAATCCTAATTTAATTCTTCTACTTCAAATGTTAATCTATCTAAATCCCAGACATCTTCCTCATAATTTTTGATCACTTTCACCTTAACTTTTTCCCCTTCTTCATAATCTTCTGGATTGGAAACCCGAATAGTTTGTGATGTTGGTGCATCAATAAATTCAGATGACACTGTAGAAGATTCCGGCTCGCCAATTGTTGTCCATGCTTCGACTTCCACTTCCATATCTCCGCTTTCCTTGTCGATTTCTGTTATGTCCCCTTGCATAAAAGTTCCTTCATCACTCTGGGAACAAGCTATCAATATGCTAGCTAAAGTTGCTACAATGAAAAATATCTTGCTTTTGGTCACTGGTGAGTCCCCCTTACATTCGTTCTATCATCCTGCTGGTTACTTCATTAACAGTTGCCGAAGACAATGCCATTCTTCTTCCTTCAGGATGGGATGGATGTGAATTATTCACTAAGTCTGCTACATACCGAATGCTAATAGAAACCATATAGCTGCTGTTCCGGAGTCAATTAGAAATACCTTGCTTTTTTTGCTTTGAAGATGGCTTTCCACTCCATCCAATATAGATCCAATCCCGGCTAATAAGAAAATCAGCCTCAGAAAGACGAAATCAAAACCATTGATTATGCAGGAAATCAACAGTATTACCATCATTATTGCAAGTGCGGTTCTAACAGTCATCATTGTTTTTGTGCTTTTCTCTTTTGTGTCCTGAAAAAATACTCCCATCCAAGTGACACCTCACTCTTCTGTCCGTATGTTAACAAACAAGCTTTCACAAATCCAACATTAATTTTAACATAAAATTACAATTTCTGATTTAATGGAATCAACATTGTGAAAATATGAATAAACAAGGAAAAGACCAAATCCTGTGAATTGGTCTGCTAAAACTTAACCTTACTAATTACTAACTTAATTCACGTTTTATCCTGCTATCCAGCACATGCTCCCCCTCCAACTGAACCTGCTTGGCACTCGTTCCCTCCAATTCAAGAATCACTAATTCATTATGCTTTTCCTTCAAAAGCGGTCCCGGTAAATATAGCCGTTGCTGCGGCCCTGCGATGTTCCAGTACCTTCCGAGGTTGAAACCATTGACGAAGATGTTCCCTTTGGTAAATCCGGCAGCATCGACAAAGGTATCATGCCGGCCGGGGGCATCAAAGTTTCCCCGAAAAAACTTCGGGTAGCGAGAATCCCCGCTCGAACGATAATTTGCCGGCAAACTATCTAATTCGATGGCATACATTTCCCAATGGAAAAAGTACTGTTCACCGAGCCAAATATTGTGGATGAGCCCTTTTTTGTCTGCTAAATGTTCACCATAGTTGGCCCTTCCCATGTTTTCCACCAGTATTTCCAGTGTATTAATCTCTTTTGGAAAAGGCAGCTTAATCACGCGTTGCTCATCATTTTTATAGACAGTCGTAACATAGCTGCCGTTAATGTACACAAATCCGCGGTCCTGGATAGCATCGATATTCAGGCTTAAGTCCCCTTGTTTATCGACCTTGGTGCGGTAAAGTGTATAACCATAAGATTGGTCTATCTCTTCCATGGGCAAGGGTGCAATGTGATCAATCCGCCTGCTGATATGCTGCAGTGTATCAAACAAACTGACCGACTCTTTCAATTCTACCGTTCCGTATCCTTTGGCGATAAGCTTGCTTTGATAATCTTCCGGAACGTCCATGTACTCACGCAACGTCCGCTTGACGGCACGATACTTATCGGTTACCTGCCCGCTTTCCGTCAACAAACTATCATAATCATAGCTGGTGATTGTAGGGTAATAGATATCATAATGGTTGGCTCCATTCATGAAGCCGAAATTGGTGCCGCCGTGGAACATATAAAAATTGACTGAGCTGTTGTTTTCCAGCAGTTCCTTGAATACCTTGGCAGCATCCTCCCCCTCCCGGGTATGGTGCTCTCCCGTCCAGTAGTCAAACCAGCCGATCCAGAATTCAGCCACCATTTTCGGCGATCCCGGCTTCATCTTCTCGAGTTGTTGGAATGCGTCCTCCACTTTCGAACCAAAGTTCAACATTGTTGTCACATCAGGTAAAGAACCTTGTTTGATAAATTCTGGTCCATCGGATGTGAACAAAAATGTCTCCAAACCGTGCCTGGCATATTGATCTTTGAAAAAAGTTAAATATTGCTGATCATTTCCATAAGCCCCATATTCATTCTCAATCTGAATGGCGATGACTGGTCCTCCATTTTGAAATAGGAATGGACGCAGCTTCGGAAGCAGGACATCATAATATTCCGAGACATGCTGCAAATAGACAGGGTCACTGCTCCTCAGCACGATATCCGAATTTTTCAAGAGCCAGGAAGGCAGCCCGCCCATTTCCCATTCGGCGCAAATATATGGCGAAGGACGGATGATAACATATAACCCCAATTCATACGCCAGTTGGACGAATCGTTCGATATCGGCCAGTCCGGAAAATTCGAACTGCCCTTTCTTGGGTTCGTGCAGGTTCCAGGGCACATAGGTCTCTACCGTATTCAATCCCAACGCTTTCAGCTTCTGCAGCCGGTCTTCCCAATGCTCGGGTACCGTGCGGAAGTAATGCATTGCCCCGGATAAAATTTGAAAAGGTTCGTCATGTAAATAAAACCTCCCGTCTTTAGCCTGCAGCATGGTTACCCTCCTTCCGTTTTAACAGTTTCAAGCCTAAAGGAGCTATTTCGATCGACCGGGAAACGACGCTTCCATCAAGGAGATCAGTAAAATTCTCGTTCGGCAAGGCAATGGCCTGCTTTTCCCCGCCAAAGTTCATCAGGAAAAGGTAATCATGCGTGCCATCTGTCCGGCTTTGCGCCGAAACACCGTCCGGCAATTTGGTTTCCAGCGCCCTTTTCAAACCGCTTTCTTCCACAAGTTTTTCATAAAAAGCTTCGTGGAAGGACTGTTCATTGCGGGAGGCGATATAATAGGCTTTTCCCTTACCAAAACGATGGACCGTCAGTGCGGGACTGCCGGCATAAAAATCTTCCTGATAAACGGCCAAAGCTTCCGCACCTTCCAGATGAATCAAATCACAAAGCTCCATGGCTGTGTATTCTCCGCTCAAACCGAGTTCATTTTCCGTGAGCGTGATGTGATTCGTCTGGCCATCATGCAAGGCGTCGATTTCCTCGGACCAGATGCCGAGTGTACGTCGCAGCGGTCCGGGAAAACCGCCCAAGAACGCCAAATCGGTTTCATTGGCGATACCCGACCAATACGTTGTGACAAAGGCACCGCCATTCCTGACGAATTCTTCAATTTTTTGCCCCACACCGTCGCGCACCATGTACAGCATCGGGGCTACTACCAGCTTGTATTTTGACAGGTCTTTCTCCATATCGATAACATCAACAGCTACCCCTTGCTTCCAAAAAGCCCGATAATGTGCCGCGATCGTTTCTTCATACTTAATCCCTTGATTACGTGGTCCTTGAGCATCCTTAATTGCCCACCGATTTTCCGTATCAAAAATAATCGCCACTTCTGCTTCCACCGCTGTCCCGACAACCTCATCCAACTCGGCAAGGGCATCGCCTACTTGGCTTACTTCTTGAAAGACGCGGGTATGTTCATGACCCGCATGGTCGACAACGGCTCCATGAAACTTTTCGCTTGATCCCCTGCTCTTGCGCCATTGAAAATATTGTACAGAATCAGCGCCGTGCGCGACCGCCTGCATCGATGCCAGCAGATGCATCCCCGGCCGCTTCAATTTGCTGACTGGTTGCCAGTTGGTCATACTAGGCGTGCTTTCCATCAGTAAGAACGGCTGTCCGTCTTTTATCGACCGGAACATGTCATGATTCATCGCCACCCATGCAGCTTGTGCAACGTCACCGACGGCATCATGCCAGGTAGGATACGAATCCCAGGAAACAAAATCGAGTGCATCGGCAAATTTGGCATAATGGAGCCCCTCAAATGCCTCCATGAAATTAGTGGTAACCGGCAAATCCGGCTTTGCTGCTCGCAATGGTTTGGTCTCATGCTTGAAAAAGTCGAGCGTCTGGTCTGTCACGAACCGTTTCCAATCCAAATTCAAGCCGTGAACCATCGATTCTCCATGCGGTGCCGGTGATTCCACTTGCGACCAGGAGGTGTATGTATGGCTCCAAAACGTCGTCCACCAGCTATGATTCAAATGATCCAGTGTACCGTACTTTTCTTTCAGCCATTCCCGGAATGCTTCCTGGCATAAATCACAGTGGCACTCTCCACCATATTCATTGGAAACATGCCAACCGATCACTGCAGGATGGCCGGCATACCGCTCTGCCAGCTTTTGGTTGATCGTCGTCACCTTTTCCCGGTAAACGGGGGAAGTATAACAATGATTATGCCGCAGCCCGTGCAGGTTGCGTACCCGGTTCGGACCCACCCGGAGTACTTCCTTGTATTTCTCTGACATCCAGGCCGGACGCGCGCCGCTTGGAGTGGCTAAAAACGCATAGATGTCATTCTCAGCAAGCTTATCAAGAATTTGATCAAGCCATTCCAACCGGAAGACCCCTTCTTCCGGCTCGAGTTTAGCCCAGGAAAAAATACCGACAGACATCACATTGCAGTTTGCCAGTTTCATCATCCGGATGTCTTCTTCGATGATGCCGGGATAATCCCCCCATTGCTCTGGATTATAATCGGCACCGTGAAGCATTTTCGGGATTTTCGAACTGACTGGATTGTAACGCTTTGTCATTAAAATCACCTGCTTTAAAAATTTCAGCCTTACCTCAGGCTGGTTAATGGATGGTGTAAGGCTTCACACATACTTTATAAACATGTCAGTGTGAAGCCATTAATGGTTTACTGCTTTTCCAAAACGATATGATCGAGGTAACCGGTGAAACGATCATCGCTTTCTGCCTCGAACTTTATATTGAGGTTGCCGTTTGTAACTTGAATGTTTTCAACCGAGTACTTCCGCCAAATCATCTTCCCACCCGGTACCTTCGTCATTTTTAATATATTGCTATATTCCTTCCCTTGGGTAAAAGCAGAGAGGTTCAGTTCCGTCTTATCCGTTGTTTCTTTGTCGCTTCGCGCATAAACGGAAAGCGTGTATTGACCATCTGGCAGTTTCTTTGCTTTTTGGCTTAACTCCACTTTCCCACCTGGATTTAGAGAGAATTTAACAGCATGATCGCCAGCATAAGCTTTAGTGACATGATCCTCCACGGTTATCACCTGTGTCATACCGGATTTGCTTTTTTCTTTCCATCCATCCAGCTTCCCAGTTTCGAATCCTCCGTTTTCCAGTAATTCACTGCTATAATCATAAACCGCTTTATAGTTGCCAATTACAATCGGACTGTAATCAAGCAAGTTTTTCGCAGACCCCCAGCTACCTGAATCATACTCATAACCC
Source organism: Sediminibacillus halophilus (assembly GCF_900103695.1). Classification (GTDB taxonomy): domain Bacteria; phylum Bacillota; class Bacilli; order Bacillales; family Amphibacillaceae; genus Sediminibacillus; species Sediminibacillus halophilus. Next base: position 716,133 of record NZ_FNHF01000003.1, on the reverse strand, counting down.
GACCGCTTGGCTGTTGCCTGAATCTCAACATTTTGGGAGATCTGAATCGGCCCTGCATAAACCCGGATTGAATCATAGTCTTTGATATAGGGCGCTCCCACAAACTGTTTAGTCGAACCAGCCCCTGTAATAGGATCTGCTCCGTCCAGGGTGAAATATATTTCTGCATTTGGTGTTTCCGTCTCCAGTTCGATAAAACTTCCCTCATCTACATTATGTCTTGACGAGTAAGAATAGCCATTCCCTAAGGCATTTACCTTACTGTTATCCGGCAGGCTAAAGACTGGTGCAACTGCAGAAGCCGAAGCGCCTTCTTTTACAATGACATGGGCAAATGCATTATCGGCCTTTCCGGCGACACTGCCGAATACCATATACTCACCAGGGACATTGGTGTCGACAGCAGCTACATCTTCTTCATTCCATTCAACCGGCTGCCTGGTTATCGTCCGTTTACGATCGCCCATCTTTCCATTGTTTTGGACAGCGACGATTTTCTCCGGCATCTGTAATTTTTCTCCTTTGTTCACTTCTACTTGTGTTTCCCATCCGTAAGCATATGCATTGGCGTTATCCGGCAGTGTTTGATTGCCTTTCACCAGATTAAAAGTTTTTATAGACGGAAGTACATAGCCGTTGATATCGAACAATCCTGCTACTTCCCACCCGGTTCCATAAGGGGTCGCCCACCCGGTCGTATTACCGGGCAGCCATGCGGGTTCCCAATAAAAAGCGCCAAGCCCTTTCTGATTATCAATCTTTGCTGCTACATTGAGTACTTCCCGTAGGGCCGTCGCCTGTCCTTGCACAGAAGCAGCCAAACCGACAGTACTCACGTCACCATGCTTGAAGTTTTGCGGCGTATCATCACCTGCATCCTTCTGTATCGTCCATGGATAAGCAGTTTCCGCGATAAACGCATCCTTGCCATATCTCTCCGTGATATGGTTCAAGTTATTTAGGACTTCCTCATACGTCCCATGCCAGGATGGATAATAAGAGGCACCGAGAGCCTCATAGTCAACGTTGTTTTTCTCCATGGCCAAAGCAAAACTGTTATACAACCACGAATTATTGCCATTGGCAAGATGGAAGGAAACCAATGCCTTCTTTTCCGGATCATCCACATTCGGATCTGTACTACGTACTGCCGCTGCTCCGGCTTTAAAGATATCCACCGCGACCGGGTTCATATCCCCTTCCGAGGTCAGCTCAAACTGCTGTTCCAAAATATCACTGTTGGTCTCATTGCCTATTCCAACCATATTAGGATAGACACCGGCCTTTTTCATTTCATCGAGGGAAGTTTTTGTAAAATCACCAACAGCATCCACTAGGTCTTGGCCGCTCAAATCATCCCATGCTTTCGGCTTGATTTGTTGACCCGGATGTGCCCAAAAATCACTGTAATGGAAAGTGACAAACAACTTCATCCCCCGCTGTTTCGCCTGCTTGGCAAGTTCAATTGTTGTTTGCAGATTGCTGTTCCCGCCACCATACGGATTTCTGTATTCATCATAGGGGTCATTCCAGACCCGCAAGCGCACCCAATTTACACCGTTTTCCTCCAATACATCGAACAAGTGGACTTTTTGTCCTTCCAAATCATAAAATGACTTGCCCGCTTTCATCAGTTGATACAAAGAAGAAACATCTGCCCCCATCATGAATTCCGGTCTTTGATTATTTTGTAATTCCGGAATTGGTTCCACGATTGGTGTCTTTCCCTCTCCACTGACGCGCACTACACAAGTTGACGCATAATGATTCCCATCTTGATCTTCTGCTTTTAGGGTAATCGTCGCTTTTCCGGTTCCCAGCGCATCGATTCTTCCTGTTTTCTCGTCCACCTTTACGACATGAGCATTATTTACTTGCCATGTATAGCTGTTGATGTTGACATCCGGATCCGCCGTAAACTGCATGACCGAGAACTCGCCTGGTACCATGCTAAAGTCGCCGCCTTTTATATTAACAGGAGAGTTTGATGCAGCCGAGACTGACAATAATGGTGAAAGCAGCATGATAAATACTAGCAGTAAGCTAAGTTTTTTCCCTAACCTCATTTTTGACTCCTCCCTAACCATTTTGAAAAATCCTTCATATATGTGCATACGCTGTTGAAATGATGATGCCAGCCCTTTGCAATCCGCGCATGATCCACTGCCAAATTAGCTTTCTTTCATCCTTTTCTAGCTTTACTAGCGAATATACGGCTCAATTTTCATGCCAAACTTGAAAGCTCCGCTCTTCAGCCTGTATTTCTCTAACACATCGGGACCACAGCTTGCCGAGCCCAGTCCATGCTGTCGGTGATCGAGGAAAACCGTGAGGAAGTCCTCTCTGACTAAATCATACGTATGCTGTGCTTCTTCCAGGTTTTCCTGTGTATAGAATTGGGCATTGAAATCAAAAACAGGCTGTCCCCGGAAAATGATGCCGACACCTGCTTCATCCGTCAACCGCGCCCAGCGGACCTGGTGGCGGTTGCCGTTTTCTTGTGGAAAAGCATACGGCGTATGGAGTTCATCCACCGATTTTGTCCAGACCCCGATACGAGCAGCTTGTCGGCTATCGACATATGCTTCCCCCGGACCAAGGCCATTCCATTTAACATGATCAAATACTGCCGGTACTTCCATCCTCAGCCCGATACGCGGGAAGGTGCTCGGAAGCTTGCCGTAAGGCTCGCCTTTAACATCGATCGCAAGTCCGCCGGCGCGATCAATCGTGTACATATAAGAAGTCGTCATGCCCCAATCCAAGATTGGTGGAGCGACACGGGCTTCCACGGATACCTGCAGCCGATCATCCTGTAATGACTGCCAGTTCACGTTCTCAGTCCGCTGCTGCAGCCAGTGCAGGCCGAAGTCTTTCCATTCTTTAATCGAGGGGATATCTTTCCAATGCACTTGCGCCCATAAATCATTGTCAATCGGTGCCCGCCATAGATTCAGAACGGGACCAGTTTTGATCAAATCAACACCCTGGTATTTGTATTCCGACATGATGCCCGAGGTCTTATCGAACCGAACAAGGAAATCCCCGCCCTGGACAAGCAAACTGCCGTCAGCGTCCTTCACCTGCAACGGACGTTTGGATGGAATTCCAGCTTCCCTGCCTATTGTTTGGCTAACTGGGAGCTCAAACTGGGCCCATGCAATCGAGTGCCCTGCTTTCGCCCATGCTGTGTCGGATGCCAGCTGAAAGTCAATGTCCAGCCAACACTCCCCCTCAGCATATTGCGCGTCTCCGAGTTGATAGGCTATAACCACTTCCTTGCACTTTTGGGCGCCGATATTTTCGACAGAGAAAGTGCCGCCGGCAATAACTTTTTCCCCGGCTTTGATCGACCAGACTGCCTGTAGATGATCCAGGGAAACAAAATCATAACGGTTGACCACTTTGAATCTGCCTTTCTGCAGATCGATTGCTTCAACCACAACCGGTTCGATGACTTTTTTATACTCCTTCAGTGCCGGAGACGGGGTGTGATCAGCCATCACCAGACCATCGATCACAAAATTCGAATCGTGCGGTTGTTCTCCGAAGTCCCCGCCATAGGCAAAATATTCTTCTCCATCCATTGTCACTTGGCGAATTCCGTGATCAAGCCATTCCCAGACAAATCCACCCTGCAGCCGGTCATGCTTGTAAAAGGTTTCCCAATATTCCTTCAACCCGCCGGGGCCATTTCCCATGGCATGGGCATACTCGCATAGGATATGCGGCTTTTTTAAATCATTACGCTGTCCAAGTGCATCCATCACTTCAACTGCCGTGTACATTGTCGTGAACACGTCGGATGCTTCCGGATCCCGCTGCGGGTCATAGTTGCTTTCCGACCGGGTGATTGCCCGGCATTCACCTTCATAGTGAATCAACCGGGTATTGTCATATGCTCTTGCCCAGTCCGCCATCGCCATATGGTTTCTTCCGTAACCGGACTCATTCCCGAGCGACCACATAATGATGGACGGATGGTTTTTATCGCGGGCGACCATCCGTTTCATCCGGTCCAGATAGGCTTCCTCCCACTCCGGATCATCACTGAGCCGGCTCCAGTCACCGAGTACATCAAAACCGTGGGTTTCCAAGTCGGCCTCGTCGATCACATACAATCCGTATTGATCGCACAGATCATAAAAGCGTGGATCATTCGGGTAATGAGACGTTCTGACCGCATTGATATTGTGCTGCTTCATCAAACGGATGTCTTCCTCCATCCATGACAGCGGAACAGCCCGCCCTAAGTCGGGATGGTGATCATGGCGGTTGACCCCTTTCAGCTTGATCGCCTTTCCGTTCACATAAAACAAACCGTCATGCAGCTCGACCTTCCGGAACCCGACTCGGACTGGAATGACTTCGGTTGTTTCACCCGATTGAGACTGGAGTGAAATCAGCAGCCGATACAAATACGGATCCTCGGCCGACCAGGGGTGAGGGTTTTCCACAGAAAAAGTAGTAGTAACCGTTTCCCGGCTATGCCCGGCAAGCGTAACAGTATCGCTGTCCGCTTCTCCGACAATAGTACCGTTTTCACGAAGCAGCTGATAATGAAGCTGGTAATCCACGGCTGTACCGTTCCCACTATTCTCAATCACCGTTTCAACCGACAGCCTGCCCCCTCTTTTTTCAACCAAATCGGCCTTCACAAAAAAGTCTTCGACATGTTCTTTCGGAACAGCTGTTAAATAAACGTCACGGAAAATACCGCTTAGCCACCACATGTCCTGGTCTTCCAAGTACGTCCCATCGGACCACTGATACACCTGGACTGCCAGCTTGTTGTTTCCTTCCCGAAGATAAGCGGTCAAATCGAATTCCGATGGTATCCGGCTGCCCTGACTGTAGCCGACTTCTTTACCGTTCACCCATAAATAAAATGCACTGTCGACTCCTTCGAACGTAATGGTCACCTGTTTTTCCAACCATTCCCCACCGATCCAGAACTCTCTGACATAGGAGCCTGTCGGGTTTTCAGTAGGTACGAATGGCGGGTCCACCGGAAATGGGTAGACCACGTTCGTATAAGCAGGTTTTCCATAACCATGCATTTGCCAGGATGAAGGAACATCTAAATCGTCCCAGGTATTTGTTTCATAGCCTACCGCGTAAAATCCTTCCGGGGCTACTTGAGGACTTTCCGCGTAATGGAACTTCCAACGGCCATTCAAGGAAAGAACGACCTCTGAAAGCTTTCGATCGAATGTCAGCGCTGTTTCCCTGTCTGAAAACGGAATGAAGTGCGCGCGCTCTTTTCTGCGGTTTTGCTGTAACACCTGATGGTTTTCCCAATCGTGTGCCATCAAATCTTCCCCCCTAAGTAAATAAAATTATCCTTTGACCGAACCCATCATTCCTGCCACAAAATGCTTCTGCATCACAAAGAAGACAATGGCAGTCGGCAGCGTTGCAATCACGATGGCTGACATGATCAACCCGTAGTCCGGCGAGTAACCCGCACCAAGATTGGAAATCAACAGCGGGATTGTCTGCTTTTCAGGAGACTGCAAAATGACCAAGGGCCATAAATAGTTGTTCCAACTATTCATGAACGCGATGATGGCTGCCGCCGCATAAGACGTTTTCATCGTCGGTAAATAAATCCGAAAAAAGATTCCCAGCTCGCTTAAACCATCGATTCTTCCGGCTTCCACCAGTTCTTTGGCAAACATCTTCGTGTTTTGCCGGAAGAAGAAGATAAAAAACGCGGTGATGATTGTCGGCAGTATCGCCGCAGCCAAGGTATCGATACCGAAGAAAGGCAGGCCGCCGAATAGTCGGTACAACGGAATCATGATTGCCGCAAACGGAATCATCATCGACAACAGCAGGAGATTGAACACCCGGTCTTTTCCAGGCGTTCGGTAAATCTCGAAGCCATAACCGGCAAGCGAACCGATCAGCAATGTCAAAAAGGTCGTGATTACAGCAATGATCGTCGAATTGACCAGTGCCGTCCCCATGTCGACCGTGTCAAACAATGCTTTTAAGTTTTCCAACAAATGTGTTCCCGGTAGCAAACGCCCCTTGGTAACGTCCACAGACTTGTTGGTCATGCTGACGAGCATCCAGAGAAACGGGAAAATCGAGACAATCGATGCGACACTTAAAAAAGTGTATGTTGCAATCCGTTTTGCCTTTCTCATTTGTCATCACCTGCCACTTTGAATTGTAAGAGCGATAAAAGGACGACCAGAATTACAATCACATAGGAAACCGTGGCCGCATAACCGAAGTCCGGGCTGTATTCGAAGGAAAGATTGTAAATGTACATCGAAATCGACAAGGTAGCATTCCCTGGTCCGCCGTTCGTGATATTCATAACTTCATCAAATAACTGCAACGTACCGATTGTGGAAATAATGGATGTAAACAAAATAATCGGTTTCAGCATTGGTACCGTGATGTAAAAAAACTGTTGAAAACTTGAGGCCCCGTCGATTTTCGCCGCCTCATACATCGAGCGGTCGACGTTTTGCAAGGCTGACAAATAAAAAATCATGTTATACCCGGTCCAGCGCCATGTAATCGCCGCGATAATCGTGATTTTTGCGAGAAACGGGTCGGAAAGCCAGTTTAACGGCTCCGAGATAATGGATAAATCCATCAAAAATTTATTAATCAGTCCGTCCACGCCAAACAGGTATTTGAAAATAACGGCATAAGCTACCAACGAGGTAACACACGGTAAAAAGATAGCCGTACGGAAAAATCCTTTGAACTTTAACGTCGCATCATTCAACAGGACAGAAAAAAATAGAGCCAGGACAATCATGATCGGTACTTGGACAAGCAAATAAATAAACGTGTTCGTCAAGGCGGCGATAAACGTCGGGTCACTGAACAGCCGGATATAGTTTTCCAGGCCGACATATTCCAAATTCGCCCCCATCCCTGACTGGAAGGAAAGCAGCAATGCACGGATCATCGGATAAAAATAAAACAAACTGATTCCTGCTGCCGCTATCAGGATGAACAGCCAGCCGATGTAATTGTTTTTCAAACGTCTGCCGAGCGACTTTTTGCTGGCAGTATAGGGCAGGCCCGTTCGTTTCATCACTTTACTCATCTGTTTTCAACTCCTCCTTATGCGAAATCGTTACAGGATTGTGCAAGAAAGGGACTCTTTGAAAGTACAAGCTTTCGCAGAATCCCTTTTGTTTGGACTTTCCTATTCAAGCCTTTGCTATTGGTTTTTCGTCCCTATGCACTATTTCAACTGCGATTCAGCCTGCGCCTGGGCATCCGCCAAGACATCTTCCAGGTCTTTACCTTTTAGATAGTTTTGCATTTCAGCAGCTAAAATGTCCTCGATCGCATAGGTGTGCAAGCCATAGTTGACGCTCGGGATTTCTTCGGTCCACTCAGAGAAATCGGAGATGACAGACTGACCGCTGAAGTACTCATTCTCTGCCTGGTATGCTTCCCCATCTGCTGCCGGGGCGTACGTACCGAGCGCACCTACATCAAGCACGAGGTCCTGATAAAACGCTTCGTTTGAGCCAAACGTGGCCCCGAGGAACTCGGCCGCTTTTTCCTTGCCCGGGATATTCAAGACATAGAAGGAGCTTCCACCCTGGTTGGATGCATTAACAGCTCCGTTTAAGTCCAGGCGTGGAATCGGGGCAACTTCCCATTTGCCTGCCTGAGATTCTTCTGCTTCGATACTCGGGGCAATCCAGTTACCACTTGGAACCGTCGCCACATCGCCGCTATTAAAGGCTGCGATAAACTGGCTCCAGTCAGAATTGGCTTTGACAAAGTCTGCTTCAATCATCGCTTTATAGTTTTCAAATGCTTTTTTCAACGGTTCGTTATCTACCAGATTCACAGTCTTGCCATCATCTTCCACGTACCAGGAGCCGGCACTTTGAATCATGACACGGAGAATCCCCAAGTCGTTCGGATCAAGCGAAATCATATCCTTGCCTGTTTTTGCTTTGACGTCCTTGCCGATTTCGATATACTTTTCCCAAGTGATATCGGTCAAGTCCTCCTTGGTGTAACCAGCCTCTTCCAAATAATCGGTACGGAAGAACAACCCGGTCACCCCTGTATCAAACGGCAGCCCGTACTGTTTTCCATCGAGACTGGTAGGCGCCAGCTTATAAGGAGCGAAATCATCGGTGTTGAAATAGTCCCCAATCGGATAAAAAGCATCTGGATAAGATTGCAAAAAGCTTTGAGCACGCTGGTCTTCAATCAATACAATGTTTGGCATACCTTTCATACTGCCGGAGCTGAGACCTGTGTTTAACTTTTGCACGATATCGTCCTGTGCGTTCTCGATAATTTCCAGGTCCAAATCTTCCTCGTACGCATCTTTGGCAAGTTCCAGTGCCGCAATGTTAAAATTCGGATCCCAGGCCCAAGCCGTGATCTTGTCCGGTTCCTCCCCGGTATCCGAGCTTCCGCTGGCATCATCTGAAGAACAAGCTGCCAGAGCGAGGAGCGTGACAACGGTCAGTAGGAACAAACCTGTCTTTTTCCAGTACAAAAATTTCATCATCCTTACCCCCTCTATAATGTAAGCGTTAACATTGTCGCTTGTTTCCATGATAGCACCGAGAAAAAAAGACCGTTAGAACGATCTTTAGGTCATTGTATAACTATTTTTATAAGTTTTCTTCACCACTGACACGGAGTTTGGCATTATTTTTAGAAATGGTATTTTCTTTAGTATTCTCCTCCAGTAATGGCAGCACAATTTTCACTTTGGTTCCTTTGTTTACTTGACTGGTCACTTCTACACCGTATTCTTTGCCAAACAACAGCTGGATTCGTTCATGGACATTGCGGACGCCGATTCCGCTGAAAAGCTGCCGTTTTCCTTTGCGGCTGGTTAGCTGGTCAATCTGCATTCCGTCCCCAGTATCGACGACTTCACAAACCAACCGATCCTCCCTCCTTGCGATCAAGATCTGGATATATCCCTGCTTCTTCTCCGTGAAAGCATGAAAAAAGGCATTTTCGATAAACGGCTGGATCACAAGCTTCGGCAAGTGATAGTGCAGACAGTCCGGAGCTATGAAGGTATTTACCTTGATTCGTTCTCCGTAACGTGTCTGATTGATCAACACGTAATTTTTGATATTCGTTACTTCCCGTTCGACCGTGATGGTTTCATCGACATTGCCAAGCGCATTTTGCAGCAACGGAATCAGCGCATCGATCGTCTCCAGCGCTTCCGCCTTTTTATTTTCTTTGACAAGAAATTTCACCGAGGTCAACGTATTGTAAAGAAAATGCGGATTGATCTGGTGCTGTAAGGCTTCCAGCTCTGACTTCCGCTGTTTACGCTGCGCCTTCAATAAATTGTCGACGTGTTCCTGCAGTTCTTGAGCATATAATTGAACGCGTGTGCCAGCTTTTTGGCTTCATACCCGCCGCTCTCATCAACCGGTTTGTTAAAATCATATTTGGCCATATCGGAAATTTGCTTGACGAGCCTTCGCAGCGAATTGGTCATTCTCCTCGAAATGATAAAGACAATGCCGACCGCCAACAGGACGATCGCAATACTGATCAGGACAATTTCCTTTCTATCTACCAGGTTATTGATGACCAGCTCTTTGTCGACAAGATTCACCAAATACATATCAAGAGCCGGCAATGCTGAAGTCAACAGCATATAATCCTTGCCAAAAACGTGGACATCCTGATATTCCAAACCGTTTTCATCTGTCTCTTCAGCAACCGCCAGCAATTCCTGGTCCACTTGTCCGATTAGTTCCTCCTGATTGCTGGAAATGATTTGCCCGTCGCCGTTCATGACCAGCACACCGTTCCCTTCGCTCGTGTATCCTTCATAAAACTCGCGCAGGTCCTTTTCGCGAATCGGTATATACAAATAACCGTACACGTTATCGGTCGAGCTTTCAGTGAGTGCTTTGGTGGCGACAATCATCCTTCTGCCATTGGTGAATTCCCCTTCTGGAACAAACTGATAAAGAATTTCATCCGGATGATCGTTGGTCTTCTTCGTGATCGGGTGGTCAAACAACGCATCGGCGGAAACCGACCAGTTGATATATTTCATATTGAATAACTGCTTGTTCTTCCCGAGTACAATCATATTGGCATCATTTGGATTGTTGGAAAATATCCGGTCCATCTGCTCTTTGATGGTGTAAAAAGAATTGGATGCTTCCAGCGAGCTGACATTCTCCTTTGTCAGCAGCCGCTTGATCATCCCGTTGTCCTGGACGTTAATGGTAGTAAATGCAACCGAATAGCTGAACGACTCAAATTGCTGTTTAATTTGATTCAGTACCTTTGTATTGGTGATACTGAACGTTTCCATGAATAAATTATTGGACATCCGGATGGTACTAAAGGTAATCAGTACCGTCACTGCAATGATGCTGATTACCATGACCAGGAACATCTTCACAAATAGACTGTTTGTCCGGATCGTGCTCATCAATTTTCTCATCATTATCCTCACATCTTTGCTGAACTTTTTTTACGGTAGCGCCCTGGAGACATGCCCTCTATCCGTTTGAACACTTTGCAAAAATAGCTTGGTTCGCCGTAGCCGACCATTTCGCTCACCTGATTGACCGTAGCTGTGCTCGTAACCAAAATCTCTTTTGCTTTGGCAATCCTCACCTGATTTAAATAGTCACTGAATCCGATATGAAAATGAGCGCTAAAATAACTGGATAAATAGGATGGATTGTAGTGGAAATGCTCGGCCAATGCTCCCAAAGACAGAGAATCCGCATAATGTTCGTCAATATAGTCGAGCAACGCCTGAATTCCTGGGGATCAATCGACATTTGTGTGAATTGCCAACAAAGACTGAACAGCACCAAGAAAATCATCAAACTGGGTAATCGCCGATTTGGCATCTTTTGCTTCATTGATATCGGCAAAATACTGGTATTTTGCCTGTTCCAGTTCCTCGACATTGTACTTCATGTTTCCCAACAGTACGATAACATTAAAGATGATATTTTCCAGCCAGGACTTGAACTCAAAGATATCCTGTGTGTAATCCCTCGTTAACTGTTCCACGTGCTTTTCCAGTGAAGCAATCGCAGTGTCGAATTTTTTTTGTTTAAACAGCTCGATGAATTGACTCAGCCGAAATGGGCTTGCCTTTTCCGGTTCGGGCAGTTCCCCATCAATCAGAACAGTTTCTCCGGATAAATAAAACATGTAGTTATGCAATTTCATGAGACTATTTTCATACACACTTTTTAGTTCATCTATAAGTGAAAACGGCATACTAATTAACAAAGTAATCGTTAATCCAGAATCGCGGTGCTCGTTTGTCAAATTGATCAGGTCCTGCTTAACGGATAGCTGCTGTTCAGCCGGGAAATTGATCAACATTACCCGGAAATCGCTTTCATTTTCCGGCAGCAATAACGACTTTTTATCCGAACCCAGATTCATGAAGCTCTCCAATACCTGTCCTTCTTTGTCGTCATCAACCCAACAAATCCCTGCCAGAAAAAATTGCTCATAAGGAAAATCCTTTAGCATTTGTTCCTCATGACTAGGCAAGGCGTAACCCTGGATCCGTTTTTCCAGCAGCTCCTCCAGTGAGACGGTCTTTTTAGTAGTTCCTCTGGTAGCAGGTGCTATCCTGCGCAGCGTTTTGATCAATTCTTCTCCGTTAAGCTTTGGCTTGAGAATATAATCGGCCACCCCATTTTGAAAAGTCGAGCGGACATAGTCGAAGTTTTCAAAACTGCTCAACACGATGATTTCCATTTCCGGATATTTCGCTTTAGCCAATTTGACCAGCTCGGTTCCATCCAGATCAGGCATGACAATATCCGTAATAAGGATGTGAGGTTCCAATTTTTCAATCATCCGTAAAGCTTCCTTCCCGTTCGAAGCTTCTCCAGCTATCTGGAAACCTTCCCGCTCCCAGTCAATGTAATTGATGATTCCTTGTCTGATCAGCATTTCATCGTCAACGATCAATACCTTGTACAAAGCCCTCATAGTATATCTCCCTCCCCCTTTAAAAAGTAGCCTTACTTTAGAAGAAATACGAAGCGGCACATGCACGGACAAAGCTTTTTTAATTGCAGTGCAGACAATGTGGCAGGATGACAATCGGTAACGTTATTATTAGTTTAATATAAAAAATCAGGGATAAGTACTGCTTTTTTGTTCCAGTGCCACCATCCCGTGCTGCCTCTTTTTTAAAAATGATTCCAAATGGTGGAACTCGATTAACCGATGGGAAACCAATCCTGTTAATGAACCATTCTACCGTATGAAGGTTATTTTGACTATAAGGAGAGGGGTTGCAATAAAAGGTATATCACCCGTGTTACCGATAGATGGAGAAAGGAAAAAGAAATATTACGGGGGAAGTTGATTCCCTTGCCGGTACCGTCGCATGGGAATTCAAAGAAACGCGGAAAGCTATGGAGAAGCCACTATTTGATTTAGAACTATCGGCAGAAGACATGGCAAAATCGCAGATGAATACCGGCGTTCGTACTTTTTTTGATCCGGACGAAAAGAAATAAAGACAAAGGGCTAATCTAATTAGATCAGCCCCTTTGACTATCCTACCGGGTGAGTGTATGGGCAGGAAAAGGCTAGACTCCTCGGGCATCTGCCTGCTGGCCTCGCCATTCTTTGATTTCAGGCAGAAATATCGCCGTCTCTCCTAATCCTCTCATTTGAACAATTGCTCAAATACGGCGTCGATGGTCGGAAAACCGCTGATATCTTCGTCGGTAGGATCGTCTGTCTCCACCGTCCATTCCTGTCTGGCCAACTCCAACTGCCCTTCATCTGTTTTTGCGAATGGCATGTGCACCATGTACACTCTTCCATTTTTTCTTACCGTATAACCAATGTAATAATCGTCCTCTGGCCCTTCTTCTTCAAAGGTACCGATATCATCAATATTGTACTTTTCCATAAGCGTTTCAAAAGAATCTTGCAGCTCGCCTCTTATTTGGTCAATGGTTACGTGATCCACGATCCATCCCTCCTTGCCCTTTAATATGGATTCCTTTCGAATAAGCCATGCATGCAAAAATTTCCTCGTCTTACCTTAGAGGTTTGAAGCAGACTATATATGGAAGACACTATAAGAGAAGGGTGAATTCAAATGACCAATAAAGATCCAAACCATATGAAACGTGAAAAGAAAACCAACCCAATTGGTGAACAACCATTAAGCTATCCAGGCCAGGAGGCCAATGACTTCCGCGACATCACCTATTCTCCAGGTGAAAATCGCTATTTGAATGAGCAGCGCGGAAAAAAGCGAGACTGAAAACAGGAAAAGCAGTTGGTCCCGCTTTTGCGGAACCAACTGCTTCCTTTATCTTACTCTTCCTCATCATGCATCCACGTTTTCCCGTCCGTATTGTTTTGCGTGATTTCCTGCTCGGCGGTGAGTGGATGGTCCTTGGTCAGTTCTTCGTTCTGTCCCGGGTGTTGTTCGAACTCACTATCGATGACATCATTCAAGATTGCCGAGCTGTCTGTTTCGGTTTTGACGTTGTTCATTTCCTTGCGCAGTTGTTTATCGTTTTTCATATAGGACCTCCAGTAAATAACGCTTCGTTATTTATTCTTCCAGATTTCCTATGTAGTATGAATATTACTAAAAAAAAGCGCAGCTTTAACTTTTGGCAGGAAAGTTTTCTTCAATTTGTTCTTGAAGGACTTCCATTCCCTCGGGACTTACCACAATGCCACTTGGCAGTACAATGTTATCCTCGCTGATTTCACCTGTTATCATGCATTGCTTGCTCGGTTTGTATTTTTGCAGGACGATTTTATCCTCATCGACAAAAATTTCAACAGGATCTTTTTCTTCAATTTCCAAATTCCTGCGGACTTCCATCGGGATCACAATGCGTCCCAATTGATCCAATTTCCTTACTACACCTGTACTTTTCACTTCGTTCTCCCCTTTATGAAAATAATAAAATGATACAACATGAGAAAATAAATACTTTATAGAATCATTGTAACAAGTCCGATCAGGATTCAACGAATACTTTGTTTTTGTACAGAATTTTTTAAGTCTACCATAAATCTTTTGATTCCATAGGATTTAGGCTAATGAAGCAAAAACTCCTCAAAATCGGTTTCGGCAGATTTTTTAAACCGACGCTGTTTTTGGACAATCCATAAATCACGCATAATACTGAAATCTCTCACCATTACTTCGCGCAAAGCTTTATATTTCAATTCTTTTGTCACCGTCAAGCGTGGAAGAATGCTTACACCCAAGTCTGCCTCCACTGCACTCTTAATCGATTGCATACTGCCGAGCTCCATTGCATGCTGGATCCCCACCAGAACTCCCCGGCCACTCAAAGCATTTTCGACAAGTGAACGTGTGCCTGAGTCTTTTTCACGCCATATCATCTTCTCTTCCGCAAGCTCTTGAACGTCAATATAATCACGTGACGCCCAACGATGATTGTGGGAAGTGACAAGAATCAGCTCATCATCGGCAAACTTCTGAACTTTAAAGTCGTCGTTGTCTACTGTACTTTCTACCAAGGCTATATCGACTTCGTTTTCTTCCAATTTTGCCAAAACATACGGCGTATTGCCGATGGATAAACTAAACTTTATTTCCTCATGCTGCTTTTTGAAATTTCCTAGCAATCCAGGCAGTAGATACTCGCCAATCGTCAAACTGGCTCCGACCTTAAGTACGGAAGCTTGTACACCGGTCAATTCCTGGATCGCTTCATAGGAAATATTGTCGATTTCTACTATTTCTTTTGCGTAGCCATACAACGTTTTTCCAGCATCCGATAACATGAGCTTTCCATCCGTCCTGTCAAACAGCAACGTTCCATAACGATTTTCCAGCTGACGAATCTGCCTAGTCACAGCCGGTTGGGTTACATAACTCGACCGAGCCGCTTGGCTTATGCTTCCTTCATCTACTACGCGGCAAAACATCCGTAAGCTCTCTATATTCACGACGCACCACCTTGCCGGTTATCTTCGTTGATTTCGTTGATTTTGCAGTGTTTAACTACAAGGGCTTCAAGCATCACGCACGCACCGGAATCCCATGTTTCCTGTCGAACTATCGATGGTATTGGAACTGCGGGCTGCCACCCTGTACCTGTTGCAGTAAGAATGATGACAAAGATAGGAACCACCGCGCATCACCTTTGCAGTTCCTTCGGAAGGCCCGGTCGGATTTACTAACTGATCCATATCTCTGCTTCGATCAAACCAGTCTGCACACCATTCCCAAACATTTCCCGAGACATTATACAGGCCAAATCCATTGGCAGGAAAAGACTTCGCCGGTGCAGTTCCCACATAGCCATCATCCGCCGTGTTCTCTTTTGGAAAATTGCCCTGCCAAATATTGCATCGATGTTCTCCGCCCGGCGTCAATTCATCTCCCCATGGAAATTTTTTCTGTTCCAGACAGCCACGGGCAGCAAATTCCCACTCCGCTTCGGTCGGCAGACGCTTCCCGGCCCACTTGCAAAACGCTTCCGCATCATTCCAGGAAACATGGATCACCGGGTGGTCCATTCGGTCTTCAATCGAAGACTCCGGACCTTCCGGCTGATACCAATAAGCACCTTCCACAGCAAACCACCATGGCGTGGAGGGAAGCTGTTGAATCGCCATTGGCGGTTTTTCGGGCAGGAACTTGTAGAATACGAACGACCACCCGTATTTTTCCGCTTCCGTTTGGTAACCTGTTTCCTTTACAAACACATCGAATTCTTCGTTGGTGACTGTATAACTGTCAATATAGAAAGGAGATACTTCCACTTTTCTTACTGGACCTTCTCCATCACTTTTAAATCCTTCCTCATCTTCTGTTCCCATCAAATATTCACCGCCAGGAACATAGACCATTTTCTCCTGATACCGCACTTGTTCTCCTGTACTTACTTTTGATTTTGTGCTTCCTTCTCTATTTTGAAAAGTCTCACTGATTGATCCTCTACTTCCTGCACAACAAGAACAAGTATAATGAGTAGGTGTCTCTTTTGTCATTTTAGTGCACATCCTTTAAATAGAAATCGCATTCCAAAATCACAGTCGTTTTTTACCATATTCCGGTCAGATAACGTTTCCTTCCTTTATTCTATCATCTGTAGGTAGAATTGCATCAATACAAACTGGTTATACCCTATAAAATATAGTGAATAGACAAGTGATCTCCTATCTGAAAGAATTAAAGTAGTTACTTTACATAAGGAGGCACTTACTACTTTGGACATCATGACAGGATTATTGCTGCTTTGCATCGGTATCATCGCCGGGGGTTACGGGACCATTGTCGGAGCTGGAGGAGGATTCATTTTTGTACCTGCGTTATTGCTGCTCTTTCATATGGATCCCGCTGTTGCATCAGCGTCCGGGTTGGTCATTGTGTTAATCAATTCCCTATCGGGCGTGCTCGGCTATGCAAAACAAGATAAAATCTTATACAAAACGGGACTGACCATAGGGATCAGCGCATTACCAGGTTCCCTGGCTGGAGTTTGGTTGCTGCAGCATTTTTCTTCGCAATATTTTTACGTCGTTTTTGCGACCATCCTGGTTGCACTCGGGCTATTTTTGTTTAGCAAGAATACCCCTTTTCCAAGGAAAGGCATCAGTAAGAGAGCGGAAAATAAAGATAGCGAGACAGCTTATCAGCAAGCAGGGCCAACTCTGGAAGTAGCTGCTAACGGAACACGAGAAGCCAGTGGATCGAAAGTCAGAAAGACCGGTGCAACATCCGGTTGGTTTATACCACTTGGATTAGTAATGGGTGTTCTTTCAAGCTATTTGGGTATCGGCGGCGGCTGGATACTGGTGCCGATTTTGATTTATATTTTCGGCGTATCCACTCACTTTGCAACAGCCACCTCGCTTTTTTCCTTATGTTTATACTCATCCGTTGGTGTGATTTCCCAGTTTTTTTACGGAAACATTGACTGGATGACCGTATTTTGGGGCGGCGCAGGTGTGATTGCCGGTGCTCAGGTCGGAGTTTTATTATCCCAACGGATACCAGGTCGGATCATTATGCAGATGCTATCTGTATTGCTAGTGGTAATAGGGGTTAGAATGTACTTTAGTTAAGGAAGTATTCCCATGAGGAATAGACACTTTAAAGGTACCCTATATTAGTACTGGGGGATTTTGTTAGTTCACTATGACCAAAGTAGTAAAAAAGATGCTAACAGTCCATCAAGCTGGACTATTAGCCGTAAGTGCCGGTTTATCTTTTAAACTGAAAAGTGACTCCCCTTAGTTGGATTTATAATTATTATTCCTGCGCCTTTTCCATGTACTCTTTCCGTATTTGGGAAAGGGATTTTCCAGACTCCTTATGCACCGCAAATACGTAAGTTTGGATACTTGACCAACCGAAAAGGTTTTTTAACCATTGCTGCATGGAAATTTCTTTTCCATTTACTTCTACATTTCCATTTGCTTGCAAAACTCCTTCGTCATCACGACCTTTAGCTGCTATAATATCACCTGGCTTTACTACACCCCAGTCAATCATCTCCCCGATTTTTGGAAGAGTTCTTCTGTTTATTCCTTTTTTGTGCATTCTACGGTTCACTGAATTATCCAAAAAATTCACATAATAATCTTGATATGTATTCAGTGGCAAAACTTTTTCAATATCAATATACACTTCACCCTTAATATCGTAGGGAATTAATTTATAACAACTTATATCCACGTTATTACTATTCAACCAAGCAACCGCTGACAGCGTCTGCTCATCATAATCGGAAGCAACGAGTATAATTTTTTGGTTATTATTAAAATTGTTCTCCGCACCATTTTCCCGCAAGAACTCCGTTAATTTACGTGTCCCTAATTCAGCACTAGTCAAGTATCCACCTTCAAACTCTGATCGATGTTTCTCTATGTATGGCGAATATACTTTGTTCACTAAATCCTCTATATCCTCAATCGTTGCATAGCTAGCTGCATATCGAATTGCCTGAAATTCAAAAGCTTCTTTTCTCGTCTCGATATCTTTACGGTCGCGCTTAATCTCTATTAAAACGATATTCCCTTTGTTATCTATTGCAGTAAGATCGCTAATTCCTTGTTTTGCATTTCTAACTTGTTTCCCAACAATAAGCATAGATTCTTCTTCATCGCAAATTATTTCGATGTTCCTTCTTAATAATTCTTCCATGTCACTTTCTTTATAATTGAGTTCAGAAAAAGTAGTCTCTCCAATTTTAATCACTTTATCGGAAGTCACATGGTACATTTTCATCCTCCTTAAAGAACCTATTGGTAAATTATTTTAACATAGAGAAAAATCGATATAAAAGCTCTATTCCATGCTGCTTCAGAGAGAATGAAGGTGGCAGATTGAGTCAAAAATTATAGTGCACACTGCCATAATAGTGAGAAAGGGAATAAACTAATGCGTTACTCTGGAAAATGTTTCTACCAATCTATCATGTTTAAAAATACGAGAATAAGAGAATACTAATACCAAACAACAAAACGATTAGGAGGGAAACAACATGCATCAGCAAAATAAAGTTAAATTAGACCAATTCATCAGAGAGGACAGATTTGAATTAGAATCTTATGTTTCACAACTAATTAAACACCATTCAAATGATGCTCCTACTCGTTCACATGACAATGTAATGGCTCGATAATTCGTTACTTAGTTAATGAAGAAACACAAATGATCAATATATAAATAACAAATGAGAAGGGTTGACTGATTGACAGTCAACCTTTTATTTCGACCCAAAATTACTAACACCCCAATAGTTTTACAATACTACCTTTAACCTCTTAATTGAACACATCCCCTGTCATCTGACTATTGCTTTAAAAAGTGTCCCATAACCCTACTTTTTACTCTGTTATTTTGTTTACCGAACTTTTACATTAAATACACACCCAGCTTTAAACTAGTTTGCTAGTTTGAAGGTGATTTACAAATAAAAAGGAGGTATTTCTATGTGGAAAAAAGTTGTACTTGCTGTCTTGCTTTCCGCGTCTCTTTTTAGTACTTCGGTTTCCGCAGCTTCTTCCGAAAATGACCATTTCAAAAACAGGTACAAGCACGTCCAACTCCTGGGAATCAATGATTTCCACGGTCAGTTAGACGTTTACCGTGACATTGCCGGGAGACAAGCAGGCGGTGCGGAATATCTGGCTGCTTACCTAAAACAGTATGAACAAGAAACGAAGAATACCTTGCTGGTACACGCCGGGGATGTAGTTGGTGCCAGTTCTCCTGTTTCCTCGTTGCTTCAGGATGAACCAACCATCGAAATTTTAAACGAACTTGGCTTCGATGTAGGTACGGTAGGAAACCATGAATTCGATGAGGGCGTGGACGAGATGAAGCGTCTTATTTATGGAGGGGAACACGAAGAAACCGGGGATTTTGAAGGGGCTTCCTTCCCTTATACCGTGGCAAACGTGGTAGACGAAGATACTGGGGAGCCGATTCTACCTCCATATGTGATTAAAAAGGTAAATGGCATCCCGATTGGATTTATCGGTGTCGTCACTACGGAGACACGAGACATTGTGCTTCCAAGTGGTATCGAGGGTGTAGAATTCACCGATGAAACAAATGCAATTAATGATGCGGCACAGCAACTAAAAGAGCAAGGAGTGAAATCCATCGTCGTTTTAGCGCATGTCCCTGTCTCTTCCGAGCAAGATGGCTCTAATCCTTCGGGAGATGTCGCGGAATTCGCTCCCCAAATCGATGATGAAGTCGACATTATATTGGGTGGCCACAACCACGATTATGCCAATACCGTTGTCGACGACAAACTGATCGTTCAATCCTACTCCAGCGGTACCGCCTTTTCGGATATTGACTTGTTGATCGATCCAAAAACGAAAGACATTGTCTCCAAAGAAGCAGAAATTGTTACGACATATCATGACGGAATCGAGCCTGATGAGCAAATTGCCGATATGGTCGATACTTATAAAAAAGACGTCGAGGACTTGGTGGAGGAAGTAGTCGCGGAGACTTCCGAACCAATTACGACTGTTCAAGATGAAAGCGGAGAATCAGCCCTCGGGAACCTGGTCGCAGATTCTCAGCGGGCTGCCATGAATTCGGACTTTGCTTTCATGAATCCAGGCGGAATCCGTGCTGATCTTGACGAAGGTCCGGTAACTTGGGGAGAGCTGTATACCATGCTTCCGTTCGGGAATAACCTGGTGAACATGGCACTCACCGGCAATCAAATCAAAGCTGTTCTTGAACAGCAATGGGAAGAGAATTCAACCAAGATTTTGCAGGTTTCTGGACTGCAGTACACTTGGGAAGATGACGCACCAATCGGCGAAAGAATTGTTGAGATGACAGATAACGAAGGAAATCCGATTGAATCAAACCAAACGTACACAGTTACAGTGAACAACTTCTTAGCGGAAGGCGGAGACGGATTCACCGTACTTACCGAAGGAACTAATCAAGTAACAGGTCCACTTGCTTTAGATGCAATGATTGCGTATTTGCAAGAACAAGAAGGGCCTATAGCAGCGCCGGAAGAGGGGCGGATTGTGGTTAAGTAGTTACGACTATTGTTTCATATCCCACAAAAAATATAATAGACGAAGTGATAAAACAAGAAAAGCTGCCTTTTCCGAATGATAGGGAAAAGGCAGCTTAGTTAATAAACCTATATAAATTGATCCAGATAAACTTCATCGTCACTTCTCGGGATGGACGTGTTTCATGATTGCTTAGCTTTCACTTTGTTAGAATACAATCCCCCAGAGAATGAAAATTCCAAAACGATCCTGCAGAAATCAAAGAGAGAAGCCGTACTTTTCCGACCAATCAAACATTTGTGTCATCCACTCCTAAAGAATGTTTTATTCTTGAGAATGCTTCCGGGTCAAAGCCTTTCGCAAATGATCCTCCTTTACGTAATGCCTTTCCGAAATGGTACTGAGAAGCGGAAACAACAGAATGAATGGATTCGATGTTAGCCTGCCCTAAACCAGACCCTGGCAAAATTGCGGGGCCATTATTCGTTTCCGACAAGTTTACTAGTGTCTTCAAATTGTCTTTTCCGGCTTCACAGTTAACTTCTCCACCTGAAGTCAAAATGCGCTTCACTTGTTGCTTATAATGATGCAAAGTGTGATATGCAGCTTCTTGAGATACAACTTCATCAAAGGCCCGGTGAAAGGTAATGTCTAATTTCGAATCCAGGTTGATTACTTCCGACAGTGCCTTCTCGTCAATCGCATTATCCTTAGTTAACCCGCCAAATACGATTCGATTACTGCCCAAACTCAGTACTGCTTTAATGTCCTCTAAAATAATTGCTATATCGGCTTCACTATAATAAAAATTATAGCTATGTGGACGAATCATAACTTGCACGGGAATTTCCACAGCCTGCAGTACTTGTTTTATGGTGCCATAACTAGGTGTCAGACCGCCCTCACTAATAGCGGAAACCAACTCTAGCCGGTCAGCACCTAGATATTCTGCTTGCTTCGCTTCCTCCGCATTCTGAACGATTACTTCTATTAACAGTTTCACTCACTCTCCTGTATGGCCATCTCTATTAAACCTGCTCCGTTCCCATCAGGATATCTCCTATTACTTCAATAGGATTAACTGAACACCAATTTCATTCCATTGTCACAAGGTATGAACACGATCCTCCCCCGTTCTATTTCCCTGATTACCGACTTTTACCTCGCGAATTAGATTTCGATTGCCCTCTTCTTTGCTCATCCGGTTGTTTTTTACTTGGATTGGTCGGAGCAAAGTTCTTTTTTCTATGTTCTTCCGTCATGTTAATTCCTCCAGTTTCATAAGAATTTGATTCATCCCTAATAATCGAACCAATTCTTTTTATCGTAACCGGAGTGTGCTGATTTATTCAGATAATCACCTATTCTATAAAGGAGCGGGGTAACTAGTGCCAACCTCTAACGGTAAAGAGCCATACCATTAAAAGTATGGCTATACTATTGGCAAGGAGAACATGTTTTTACCTTGGACGACCAAGCATGATTACTATCGGTTTAAATATACCTTTAAGTGCATTTATTACATAACAGGCGGTTTAATTCTTTGCGATAATTTCTTTATCTCCTAAAATTAAATAGTTTAATTCACCCTCTGGTATTTCATTTAGTTCCTTGCGCTTAACCAAATAGAAACCGATCCCTAAGATAATCCAGGCTACTAATGCAATCCTTGATTCTATTCCCAAAAACGCCGGTGACCCTGGAATCAATAGAAGTGATAAGAAAATAATACTTGTTACTACTCCTAATCCGGCAAATGCCTTTTTTAACGGGGAAACGACATTTATGGAAGGGTAAAAATCCGATCCCATATTCCATTTAAATAATTTATAAGCTGTAAAACACGTATAAAAATAGGCAATGGTAACACCTATGGATGACATATCGACTACCCAAGTTAACACTTCTCGTCCAAACCATGGTGCTATTAAGGAAACAGCAACCGTAAAGATAATACCAATATAAGGTGTACTGTATTTCGGATGGAGTTTTGAAAATATTGCCGGGATGATCTTAGCACGTGACATGGCAAATAAAAGCCGGCTTGAAGAAACGATAAACCCATTTAAACCAGTAAAAATCCCCATTGTCAGCGCTATGACCAAAATAGCTAAACCAAAGGTTCCCAATAAGTCTTGTACGACTGTTCCAGTACCCCATAGAAGATTTTCCGATACCAGGCCTTCCCAGGGACGAGCCATTGCAGTTGCCAAAATCATTAATATATATAATAATGCTGCGAAAAATATAGCTCCGATAATTAAATTAAAAGCCTTTTTAGATGAGAAGTTAAATTCTTCGGCAAGTTGTGGTACATTATCAAATCCTACGTAAGCCCATGGTGCGATGGCAACGATTGCGATCACCGCAGCAAAAGCCGTTTTTTCACTCGGGAACAGTGGTTGAACGTTTGTAAAACCAGACGCTGGCTGGCCGCCTACGAAAAAGGACAGAGCCACAATACTTATTACCATTACTGTACAAAAAATAAATTGCAGTCTTCCTGATATTCCGGTTCCTTTAATATTTAAATAGCCAAACAATAATAAGGACAAAGTCGCAAAAATAATCTCTGTGCCATAAACATCCCAGCCTGCAATTTGATATAAATGCAGGTTTTCAACAAACTTAGGAAAGACAAATTTAAACATTAAGGCAAATGCTGAGGCATTTAGCGCAACGATACATATATAACCAAGCGTCAAAAACCATCCACAAATAAATGCGTGCGTCCGACCTAAACTAATAAACGCATAGGCAAACTCTCCACCGGATACCGGAAAGCTTTTGATAAGGAATCCATAACTAACGGCTATTACCATCATTAACAAGGCGCCGATCCCAAAACCTAACATTGCTCCAAGAGGGCCGGCAGTACTCATCCAGTTAGTAGGCTGTACAAATGCTCCCCAGCCAATCGAAGAACCCAGAGCTATTGCCCAAACCCAGTGGGGCTTTAAAGACTTCTTAAGGGTTTTTCTTTTTTCCATTTTTACATCTCCTTAGCAAGTTTCTTAAATATAATAATCAATCACAGTTTTTTGATAAAGAGCACATCATCCTAATCATATGTACCATTAAATGAGTAATTTTAATGAAAGAACAATAAAAAAACTGCCTTTCCCCGAATTATAAGGGGAAAAAGCAGCTTCGTATAATAAAAAGAATTTTATCATGTGTAATAAACTTCCTTGGATAAATTACTTCCAATACCTCGGAAGCCCTCTAATACCTTTTCAACTGTTCAATCGTTCTCTTAATATTAACTGTTCCATCTTCATTTAATTGGATATAGGCTGTTCTTTGAGCGATGGTCATCGTTTTCCCATTGCCTAATCTGGTAGGCCGCTCTAATTGAAGACCCCGTTTTTCTGATTTCTCGAGGATATCATTCAAGGCTTCTGTGCGAAGTTTGCTTCTTTTTTCGCCTTCTCTTGCTACTACTTTTATGCAGAGGTTTTCTTGCTCCAATTGCATATAATATCTTTTATTAAGCTTGGAATCCCACCAGAAACCCCAAAACCCACCAGACCGATTAGGTACATATCCCCAATCTCCGTCTATTTCTTTTTGGATCTCTTGGTAGAATCCCTGCCAAGCATAACCATCCCACTCTTTAAGATTCTTCGTTCTAAATGAGGAAATGTTGTCTTCCAGTTTTTGCAGATGCCGGTAATAATCAAGGAAGATGGCATTGTCTATGCCATTATCGACTCCGTTTTTTAATATTTTTAACATCATTGACCTTTTAAAGGGTACATAGCCTGCATCCTCAACAGATCGATAATGACTCTGATCAGCAATTTTATAGTAGATCGGCAATTGAGTCAGACGCGGATATGCTTCCTCGATTGCTTCCCGGTAGCGTTGAAGCTGATTGGAATGATTTTTCGTATAGGTCTTATCCTCTATCAAAATAGCATATTTATTATTTATGATGGCGAGAATATCCAATGATTTAAACTGCCGGGTGACCTTAATGGATTCAACCACCGGAGCCGGTAAGTGATGTACACGGAAAATTTCCGAAATGAACGCCACCGCAGCATCATGCAGCGGCCGATTCAACGAACGGTATGCCTGGTCACTCCAAGCCATCAGCCAGCATAAAAATGCGTCTTGCGACAACTCGCTCGTTGCGAACTCGAATAAATTCGGCGTTTCCACATATGCAGATTGACTATCCCTGGCTTTTTGTAGTAATTCCTCGATATTATCATCTCCCTTGTAATCCTCCCAATAGCCTTTGGAAAGCAGTGCGTCAACGTGCATTGCCGGCCATATAACCAAATCCCGTACGTCCAAAATTCTTGCTTGTTGATTAGCATACAGTAATAAAAGGCGATCCTCCCCCTGTTGGGCAATCACTTTCGGAATTTCCTCTATGCGTTTCTTATAGCCGCATTGTGCTTGGCATACATATGCTGGGAATACATCCATGACAATTCCGCCATCTTCATTCTGTTCAAGATTTTCCCCAGCATCTTCTATCAAAGGTGAACCGCATCGTGGACAATTTAACAAATTCAATAGAACTTCCCCCTTTTTTCTATAGACGTCTGGCTGAATGAAAAACAGCAAATCATTTCTTTTTTTATACATTCATTCTGTCTGCAAAAAGCAATAAATGTTGAGTTATAATAGAGTGACTACATATTAGAGGTCGTCCACAGGTAAGTCTGATAAAACAAATCCCAATAAACTATAAACAATACGCCGGCACACTTTTAGTAAGCCTGGATAACCCATGCTTCGTTCCCAACTAGTTGTTTTAAGCGAAGCTGTCACTATCATCCTCGTTCTCAGAAATATCTTCTACATCAATGTCGATAATTTCAGGAAAGTTTTCCTTCAAGTCTTTATATTCTTCAAACAAGTCTTCTTTCGAAAGAGTGAGCGTATCCGATAATACTTTAGCTAACCTGCGCCCCATAGGTTTCATCGATGCGTACGTTATAGAACCGGAAACCATTCCTCCGAGTATAGGGATTGATTTTGAGATGCTTTTTGCGAAAATATCTTTGTTGACCTTGATTCCTATGTAACCAGCAATTTTCTTTATGATTGGATAATAAAAGGTTTTCATCATTGCCTTCTGAGGTATTTTCTTTAAAACTTGTTGTGACAGGCCCGAGGATACAAACTTAATTACAGAAGCAGACCCTGCCACCCCAAACATCACTCCTAAATAAATCAGCAATTCATTTCTAGCTTTCTCTGTATCCATATGTTCTTCAAGCCACAAATCCTCATGTCCGTAGAGGTAAGCTAGTTCTTGTGCCAAAATTAATGAATGACCAAAAAACTGGGTAATGTCTGCAGGGACAGTCCCTATCATGGCAAGTCCACCAGGAACGCCAGCCGCAAAGGATACGGAGGAACTTTTAATCGTTCTCATATGAATAACGGATTTTGCAATGTTCTCTAGTTTAGAACTCTTTATTCCAGATAAATATGGACCTACCTCTATGATCTCCTTCATTTGCTTTTCCGTCACCAGCTTTTCGAATTTGCTTTTCAAGAAATCTTCTCTGTTCACTTTTACTCCTGGTATTTTTATCACTTGGTCCACAATCTTTTCAATACTGTAATTTTTCGTCTTGTCAGTCACCTATTCCACTCCTCTTATGTTTCATAGATGTATCCTCTTTCTAACTACAATCGAGACAATAATCCTTGTCAGTTTGAGCATTGTAAGTTGGCATGTATATAAAAAGTATGTTATTTCTCTAAATCTATCAGTAGTCCTTTTCTCTTATAGCAATAAGGAATAGTATTGGGCTAACCCCAAAAATCCCTATATGTGTGAACATACCTTAGCACAATATCTTAAAAGAAAACATCATTATTAAGTAAAAGCCATATATAGCTCTCATGTCATTTACTCCATCCCTTTTCAAATTATAACTGTAACTTGTAAACAAATACCCTGGGGCCGTGAGGTGAACATCGAAAACCCTTCTATACAACCAGATTGTTTATAAAAGAAAAATTAGCATGTGGGTAACAGAGTATCCCTATTAAAGTTAATGTATATACTTAAAAAGTAATCGTCATACAAACTTTGATTGTACTTTCAGCTACGATTATCCAACATTTTAGAAGGCATTTCTTTTTTGAATCTCCAATCCCTTGCAGCATAAGAATATAGAATTCTATCTGTTAGTTAATATTGATGTGTTATCTAAATCCCTACATAATTGAGACAGTCAGGAATATTATACCATTATCTATAAGGGATTTTGACCATAATTCAGGTAATTTGTAGAAAGGAGGCATCTATCAGCGATCAAATCGTGGAAGGAGAGTAGCAGTAAATAAAGCAAGCGTAACAATCCTTTGTCGGAATGATTCGCTTGCTTCCAAGGGAGGTATAGAAAAGCTTAATAACTGAAAGAGCTAGAGGTTACTCGAAAACGAGGTTACGCGCTTGAAATAGAGGAATTGGCTTTGGGTAGAGCTTGCATAGCTGCTCCTGTTAGGGACAAGAGTGGAAAGGTAGTTGCAGGCATCAGTCTTTCCGGCCTGAAATCAGGTTGGAAGAACGGGAGCAAGAGTTGGCAAGCATCCTGATTGAAACAACTGATTTAATTTCCTTAAAAATGGGCTACATGTCTTCTCTCGCCAGAATGTAAAATAAATTAGTTTTTCAGAGAAAAGCGGTTGGACCGAAAGAACCCAACTGCTTTTCTCATTTTCATTCTCACAATATCCGACATCCATCAGCGAAATATCCCTTAATATTATCTTCATCTACTACCGCTCTCACGTCATACCACTTATCCTGATGGAAGGAGATTTTTTCTTCCGCTAGCTACCTTGAGGGAGACCTCACTAGCATCAACCTATTCTTTACCCAATCGATATCTTAGACCCAACCTCTACTGCCACCAGTTCAGCATCTTCCAAATACAACGTACCTGATTGCTCAGCTTCCGTACTTCCATTAAATCGTAATGTTATATGACCTAAATCATGAAGGTTTTTGTTGACGGCAGAACCGACTTTTGTAATCTCATAAGTTGTTCCGTCAATAGTCAGTGTTGAATCTTCCGTTATTTCTTTTTCTACTGGATTGACATCGATGATATAGCAAAAGTCCGCAAGTTCAGCCGGAGCGTTTTCTCCAAATAGAACTATCATTCTTTCTGCTTCAAAGGCTTTTGCCTCTTTCCCGATTCTTTTTATTTCTGTTTGATACATAGATCACTCGCTCCTTGTTTTTATTTATATAATCCGAAGCTTGCAAGCCAAGCAACAAATACTCGTGGGACACCATTTATGAACCTGGAATACAGCACGGATGGAACCCCTACTTCAATTGTTTTCGTTTCTGCTTCTGCCAATCCTAACCCAACGGGAATGAAGTCTGCAGCATTTTGAGTATTAATCGCAAATAATGCCGGAAGTGCCAGGTTAGGAGGTATGTTGCCTTTCCCGATTTCCACACCGATCAGCGTACCCAGTACTTGTCCGATAACCCCTCCTGGGCCAAGTAATGGACTTAAGAATGGCAACGAACAAATAAACCCAATAGCAAGCAATCCCCAAATATTCCCTGCAAGTGGCGACATGATGTTTGCGAATAAGTCACCAATACCCGAACCTTGAATAATACCTATCAACAATGCTACGAATCCCATAAACGGAATTACTGTATGTAACATGGTTTCCACAGCATCACGAGAAGCTTGATAGAATGTATTGATCACTTTTCCAGCGGCTAATCCGATTCTGGTAAGAATACTTTTATTTTCTTGCTCAGCCCTTGTTTCCATGATTTTCTTGTCTTTTGAATAAGTCGCTTGATGTTCTGGTTCTTTCGCTCCTCCTTGAGCCTTGACGGATGTACTTTCACTTTCTTCACCAGCAACCGAAACTTGGTCAACGTCGACATTAGATACGTAAATGTCTTCCGTTATATATTGACGCAAGGGGCCACTTTTACCGGTAGCCATGATATTGATCGTAGGGATGCCTTTTTGCGGATAAATGCCACAACGTAACGTTCCGCCACAATCAATGACTGCCGCCATAATTTCCTCTTCCGGTACGGAGGTTTCAAAACCATTTACTGGTGTAGCACCGGTGATATCACATATTTTGTCTACAATAGCAGGCTTATGTCCGCCTGTTACATACATTAATTTGTCACGGTTACCATCCACTCCGATTGTCAACGGCCCGCCAAAACCACCCGATCCTTTTACGATTTTCGCTTTTTCAGCCATGTTGTTCACCTCAACCTTCTACTTTTACTTCTTTGCTTAATTTCACATTTTGCTGTTTCTCTATATAACTCGTCGTAAAGTCTGTCACCCAGCCACCTATGAAGTTCATCACTAAACCGACTAATAAGTAACGAACGGCTAAATCTGTCATCGGCAGCCCCAGTTCTTGGATACCTTGCGCGATGCCCAAGTAGATAAATAACTCCGCCGGGTTTATATGTGGAAAAATCCCGTTACTTGTATGGGCAAACTGTGCCGCGGAAGCAAAGTAACTCGGTTTATATTTCTCTGGCATGAATCTGCCTAAGGAGTGGACCATAGGATTCGCCAGCATAAAGGACCCCAGGAATGGTAATACCAAATACCTTAAAAACGGATTTTTGGCTGACTTTTGGGCAATAACATTTATTCTGTCTTCCCCTATCAATTGGATAATAGTATTCATTGCAATCAATAACATCAGTACAAGCGGTACAATAGACGTCATCCAATCTATAAATGTGTCGGCACCTGTTTGGAATAAGTTGATAAATCCTTCTGCAAAATTAACGATGTAATCCATGCTTTAGACCCCTTTCTTTTTTAAACATTCCGTTTACTTTACGTACAGCTTTCATCATTGGCGAAGGAATCTGGGCAATTTCCCCGCCATTTTCAATGACATGGAAAGTGTTTTGTGCATCCAAAATCGCTTTTCCCAACAACTTGTTGTAATCCTCTAGATCACTGGCATTAACCTTTTGCAACTTCTTTCCTTCTAAACCTTTGAGTGGTTTGAATTTAGAGAATACGGTGACACCTTGCATATATCGAGCGTCTTCAATCTCGTTTTTGTTATTTAGCTGCAGTAACACTAGCGTTCCAGATTTAACGATAGCCGGCCGTCTTCCAATGGCGACACGGCCTTTTTCCCGCAATTGGGTATAGTTCTTGGTGAAATTCTTGATCTGGAGCAAACCTAGTATGTACTGCACGACAAACCCTATCGCAGCAAAAATAATCAACATGATAAGCATGGGCTATTCCCTCATTTCCTGGTTTAATAGTCGTGATAAATCCGTAAAGGTCGTCTTAGCATTGATTTTGTTCAAAATATAATTATTTGTCGTGATCGCCAACACTTCCTCATAAATCCGGATGAGCATTGCCTCATTCACGTTCTCCTCAGAAGTTGCGATCAGCACTACCAATCTGAGATTTTCATGATCGTCAAGCGGTTCGTCTAGAACACCGACCTTGATAAAAATACCCATTTGCTTATGGCTGGCATGCGGAAAGCCGAGTTGACCGTTGATCGTAGATTTTTTGTTTTCCCTTTCAATCAAACTCTTCTTAAAATCTTTGTCGACTTTCCCCTCCTTGTAAAGTTCATCAGCCAGTCTACAAATGATATCCTGATACGTTTGCCGTCCCTGAAAATGATAAAAATCAGAATGATCGAGGAAATCTACCAAAACACTGCGGTTGAACAATTTCTTATTACTTACATCCTTATAAATCAAAAATTGTTCTATCTTTAATTTAAGCAGTTGCTGATCGAAGACATCCTCTACATATATAACTTTGTTGAACATTCTGTTAGTTTTAATTGTTGAGATAACTAAATCAAATGGATGAATGTTTTCTTCGGTAAACTCGGATTCATCGATGACCACCACGTTTATTTGGGTGCCGAACACTTTGCGCAAGTTCATGGTTAACAACTTGGTCGTACTCAATCCTTGATTTGTCAAAATTGCAATGTCATGTAACTCATTCATCTGCTGCTCAAGTTGTTCCAAGTACACACTGAAATATATCGTTAGAAACCCCAGTTCCTTTTCCGGCATTCTCAAGCCAGTCACGCGTGTTATGCTTTCTCCCAATACTGTAGACAATTCATAGGCAAAGGGAAATCGCTGCTGCATCTCAAACGCCAGTTCATTATTCAATTTGATACGGAAAATCAATCGATTGATTAAATGCTTAATGTGTAAGCGAATATCCTTCGTGAATAGCTCCTCATCGATTTTAAGCCCGTAAAACCGTTCTACATCCCGGATTGTTTGATCGATGATTTTTTGAATAAGGCTTTCATCTTGTTGCGTCAATAACTCATCCAATAATGAAGCCCTGCGTCCCATTAATTGCACAACGATTAAGATAGCCTCTTTTCCGGCATTTGCCTTCGGGAACACTTTTTCTATATACTCTTTAATAAAATTCAATGCCATGTACTCTTCCGAATGAAAAATATGTGCATCTAAATCGACTGTGCCATTTATAAAACAATGTTGCTCCATTCGCTGCATGGTCACTTTGAGCGCCAAAATCAACCGTTCTAATGACTGTTCATCCAGTTTCCAATCTTGTTGCAATTAATCGAGACCTGAAACCAAATTCTGCGGTATTTCATATTCGATGAATCCGGAAGGAAATTGTTCAATCGCCAATTTGCGTATCTCGAACTCAGATCCTTCCAATATCAAGCCTACATTTGGCGTACCTGTGATCTGTACGTGTGATGTCTCGATATCCTCTTTCAACTCCCGCAGAATTTTACTGATCAGTGTTTTGCTCAAAAACAACCTATCCGCCATGTCATCAAGGGTTGTTTGCTTGTGAATAGATAATTGATAAAAAAGTTCGTCTTTCCTTTGCTGATTCACTCTGTCATGTTCCTGGCATTCATCTTTTAACAAATCCAGTTTGTCGGAAAATACCTGTTGCTCCTTGATTGCCAGGGATAATTTTTGATGCTGTTTGGTGATGACCGCGGCCTCTTGGAAGTCACGGTTGATTTGTCTTATATAATTCACGATCGTTTTTTCTGTAAGATTTAATTGATAGGACAACTTTTCTACTTCGATCTCTTCATGTATGAGTGACTCTATCATCTTTAGGTGTTTTTCATTAAGTTGCATGACCTCTCCCCTATCTATGGAATCAGCCTCTAGACTTACCACCCGAAATGTTAACTGTGGTTCCTGTTATATAACTTGCCTTATCAGAACTTAAATAACAAACCAGGTCAGCAATCTCCGTCAATTTGCCCACCCTGCCCAATGGAATCGATTTGGAATAATCACCATTCAATCGATCGACAGTCGTATTTCTACTGTAAGCAAGAGCTTCCTCATATTGTGGTGTACGCAATCCAGTTTCTTCAAGAATCCCCGGAGCTATAGCTACAACGTTTACATTGTGCTTACCAAGTTCTTTTGCCCAACTTCTTGTAAAACCAATCAAAGCAGCTTTGGTAGCCGAATAGATACTTTGACCTTCCGAGCCTTCTTGTCCAGCTTCACTCGAAACATTAACAATAATACCAGACTTTTGAGAAATGAAGTGTTTGGCTACTGCTTGACTGAGCCAAACAGGCCCCTTTAAATTCACATTGAACATGACATCTAAATCTTTTTCATCCATTTCATATTCAGGCTTTTCGCCTTTGACATCTACAAGCAATCTCGGAAGGTTAATACCTGCATTGTTGACCAGCACATCGATCTTACTTTCTCTTTTTGCCACAGTGTCTACCGTTTGTTTTACAGCTGCAGCGTCTGTGACATCCAGTTCCATAAAAAGGTAATTATCGTGATCAAATGGCTCATCTTTTAAATCCAAATTATAGACAATCGAACCATTGTCTAACAAGGCGGTGACTATCGCTCTGCCAATTCCAGAACTTCCGCCTGTCACAATTGCAACTTTTTCTTCTAGTCCTAACCAACTTCCCATCACAAATGCCTCCTAAATTTCTTGTTGAGTTCATTGTACAAATAAGCGTTTTCAAAATTAATTCTTACTTTTGTGGGGATTTTGGAAAAAGGGGGGATTAATTAACGTTTTATGTGAGTCGTAATTCCTTTTCGGCCATTCGGAAATCGAAAAAGATGGAGGGTTGATGGAATGAAGTTACTGAGGGGTATGGGAGTATCAAACAAGCTATGGAAACTGAGCATGGAAAATTACAAAGGTTGACTGCGCTCCACAGTCAACCTTTTCTAACTATCCTTAAATTCTATTTCGATGACGGGTACAATTTGGTCAGGCTTGATTACCGGCAGTTCCAAAACAGTTTCATTCTCTGCGACGACTGGCTTGTCATGATGAAAAACATCAGAAGGAGCCGGTTCTGTTATCGGCATCTCTGAATGGTCATGCAGAAAACGTGCATACTTCACTTTCTTTGGAAGATCTTTTAGATGGATGGTTCGAAAAGGCCAGGAAAAAATGTGTATAAACACCCTGTTTCCCTTTTGTGTCAGTCGACAGTCTCTCGGACAATAAATGTTACTGGATCCTGCTCCTAGTATGGAATCCTCGTTATATGTCATCCACTCTGCCAGGTCGTCTAAAACTTCTTCGGTGTGTGAATCAAAGCATCCTCTTGCAGTTGGACCAAAGTTCATTAAAAGGTTGCCATCCTTAGAAACAGTATCAATCAACAATTTCAAAATCATATCTGATGACTTTCGATGGAGATTATTTGGATTATAACTCCAGCGCTCGTTAAAGGTTTGACAGGCTTCCCATATCCGTTTCTTTCCATCTTCGGTATAAAGTAAATCAGTTGGCTGATATTGTTCCGGTGTATAGACACCTCTATCGAGTCCTAAGCGGTTGTTAAAAATCATGTGGGGCTGATGCTTTAATATCAGATTCTCTAATTCTTCCGCTTTCCAATCCGCTGGACCTTTCCCTTTTGCCCAGCCCCAATCCCTGTCTTCATAAGAGAAATCAAACCAAAAGTAATCTATTTTCCCATAGTTGGTTACTAGCTCTTCTACCTGATTATGTAAATATTCTTGATAAATAGACATATCTCGCTCTTCTTCTTTCACTTGTTCATCGTCTCGCTGTGGATGAAGCCCATCGATTGTAAAATGCTCATGATGCCAGTCAATCAACGAGTGATAGAATCCTATTTTCATCCCTTCGTTACGACAGGCATCTACAAATTCTCTGATAGCATCCTTTCCATAAGGGGTGTTTGTGATCTTGTAATCCGTGTACTTGCTGTCCCACAATGCAAAGCCTTCATGATGTTTTGTCGTGATGACGATATATTTCATCCCACTTTGTTTTGCCTTTTTTACAATGGCATCAGGGTTAAATAAATCCGCCTTAAAATGAGAAAGATATGCCTCATAATCTCGTTTTGGGATTTGTTCCTGGGTCATGATCCATTCATCTTTTGCCATGATAGAATAAAGCCCCCAATGAATGAACATACCAAAGCGATCATGCTGGAACCAAGAAGGGGTTCCGTACTTTTCAGGCCAATCAAATGTTTCCGTCATCACTTATTCCTCCAAACTGTTTAATTCTTGAAAATGCTTCGGGGTCGAAACCTTTTGCAAAGGATTCTCCTTTTCGTAAAGACTTTCCAAAATGATATTGAGAGGCAGAGACAACGGAATGAATAGCTTCAATATTGGCCGGCCCTAAACCAGACCCTGGCAATATTGCCGGACCATTTGTCGCCTTCGATAAGTGTACTAGTTTCTTCAAACTATGCTTCCCAGCTTCACAATTAGCCTCTCCGCCTGAAGTCAAAATTCGTTTCACCTGTTGTTTATAGTTGATTAAAGTCCGATATGCAGATTCTTGAGACGCTGTTTCATCAAAGGCGCGATGAAAAGTGATATCTACTGTCGAATCCAGTTTGATTATATCCATCAGTGCCTTCTCGTCAATCGTATTATCTTTGTTTAATCCTCCAAAGACAAATCGATTTCCGCCCAAATTCAGTACATTTTTCACATCCTCCAAGATAACAGCCATGTCTGCTTCACTATAGCAAAAGTGGTAGCTGTGAGGACGAATCATAATTTGAACCGGAATTCCGACAGTATGCAGTACTTGTTTTATAGTTCCATGGCTGGGTGTTAGGCCGCCCTCACTCATAGCAGAAACTAGTTCCAACCGATCAGCACCCATATACTCTGCTTGTTTGGCTTCCTCCGCATTCTGAACGATTACTTCGGTTATCATGGTCGTTTACTCTCCTGTACGACTATCTCTGTTAGTAAACGGACGCCAAACCCAGCAGCACCTTCTTGATAATATCCTTCTATTTTCCACGGTCGAACAGTATTGGCCATATCAATATGTACCCAGTGACAATGGTCCTCCACAAAATTTTTTAAAAATAACGCTGCTGTGATTGCACCTCCAAAACTGGAAGAGCTCATATTATTGATATCTGCCGTAGAACTTTTTAAATAAAGCTGGTAATCGTCAATTACCGGCATCGGCCATACATAATCGCCGGTCCGTTCGCCTAGTTTTTTATAATTCCACAGTTTTTTCTCGTTGTTACTAAAAATCCCAGCCATTTTCAATCCAAGCGCTTGACCTATGGTTCCTGTTAAAGTAGCAATGTCAATAATTGTATCAGCGCCGATAGTTTGTGCATATAAAATTCCATCAGCCAAGATCAAACGGCCCTCAGCGTCAGTATTGCCAACTTCTACCGTCTTGCCATTACGATAGGTAATGACATCCGATGGCAAAAAGGCATTACCCCCAGCTACGTTTGTAACTAATGGTAAAATCGCCGTCACTTGGACAGGAGCATTTAAATCTGCTAAAAGCTTGATAGCCCCGACTACGGCAGCAGATCCCCCCATGTCCATTTTCATTTCACCGATATCTGTTCCGGTTTTGACATTCGTGCCACCCGAATCAAAAGTGACTCCTTTACCGACAAGAGCGAAATTGTTGGTTTTACTATTTTTTAATGTCAATATGGCAACCTGGGGGGGCTGGCTACTTCCCTTGCCTACTACCGCAGTAGCCTCGAATCCTCTACTTCTTAACGCAGTCGAATCAATAATCTCGACATCGACCGCCGTGTCCTTAAATAGCTTTTGCAGTTTATCAGCATATATAGAAGGTGTCAGTTTATTTGCGGGTTCATTACACAAATCACGGGCGACATGAACGGCCTCCGCTTTTGTAATTGCTGTTTTAATAAGCGGTTCATAGTCGCTATTAGCAAAGTGCAATTTAGGCGTTTTTCTTACAGCTTCTTTTTTATAGCTGATAAATTGGTAGTCAGCCAGAAACCATCCCTCCATGAATGCTGCAACAACTTCCTCTTCCGAAAAGGCGGGGAGGAGGGATGTAAACACCGGAAAATCTAAATCTGCCTTTGTACATCTATTTTGTTGCAGTTCCTGATTAATGGTCCCACCCAAAAAACGCAAGTCTTCCAGCATTACCTCCGATTTATGGATTGCTGCATATAAAAATACATCATCCTCCTTTTGTAACCACCTGGTTTCACCAAAGGAGAGAGAGCGAAGATATGCGATTGAACTAGTCTCTTGGTTAATCGGTTCTATGCGTACATACATTGTAAAAACTCCTTCATTTAATATAAATGACAGGCAACTTGTTGGTTTTCATTCAGTTTTTGCATGATTGGTACTTTTTCTTTACAGACATCCATTGCCAATGGACATCTCGTATGAAATTTACAGCCCGTCGGCGGATTGGAGGGGCTTGGAATCTCCCCTTTTAAGGAAATTCGTTCTCTCTTCACAGACGGATCAGGTTGAGGGATTGAAGCTAATAATGACTTTGTATAAGGGTGCTTTGGATCCTTAAAAATAGACTGCTTACTGGCAACTTCTATCAAGTTACCCAAATACATTACCCCAACCCGGTCACTGATATGTTCTACAACACTTAGATCATGAGAAATAAACAGGTAGGTAAGATTGAATTCTTTCTGTAAGTTTTTCATCAAATTTAAAATCTGGGACTGTATAGATACATCAAGGGCAGACACGGCCTCATCTGCAATAATTAATTCCGGTTGTAAAATAAGTGCTCTAGCAATACTGATCCGTTGACGCTGCCCCCCGCTAAATTCGTGCGGATACTTATTTAAATGGAATTCACTGATACCACACTTATCTAATAGATTCTTAACCGTCTCTATTTTTTCTTGCTTTGACATACGAGGAAAATGAATAGTCAATGGCTCCATCAAAATATCTTTGACTTTCATACGGGGACTTAACGATGCATATGGATCTTGAAAAATCATTTGCATCTTCTTCCGATATGCCTTCCATTGCTTTTCTGACAGACTTGCCAAATCCTTCCCATTGAAAATAACTTCTCCTGTATCGGACTTGATCAACCCGTTAATTAAGCGGCCAGTAGTTGATTTTCCACACCCGGATTCTCCCACCAACCCAAACGTTTCCCCTTGATTAATGGAAAAAGAGATACCATCGACTGCTTTTACATACTGTTTTTCTTCAAACCAGCTTTTGCTAAGAGGGAAATGCTTTTTAACATCTTTTATATCGATTAACACATTATTGCCCATGACCAACCACCCCTTCTTGCTGAGACTGCTCCTGCGTTAACCAGCAGCGTGACGAGCGGCCGTTTTCCATCGCTAACGCTGGCTCTTCTAAATTGCAAATATCCATCACATGCTCACAACGAGGGGCAAATTTACATCCCTTCGGCATATTCTTTGGACTAGGAACAGCTCCAGGGATGGAATACAATTCATCCAACCCGGCTCCAATTTTCGGAATCGAATCTATTAGTCCTTTTGTATAAGGATGCTTAGGATTGTTAAAAATTTCCTTAACCGTTGCTTGTTCGACAATTCTTCCAGCATACATGACAATTACCCTGTCACAGATCTCAGCCACAACTCCCAAGTCATGAGTAATCATCAAGATCCCCATATTCGTCTTTTCCTGGATATCTTTCAATAGATCCAGAATCTGCGCCTGAATGGTTACATCCAAAGCAGTCGTCGGCTCATCAGCTATCAATAGAGATGGGTTACAAGAGATTTGCATGGCAATCATCACTCTTTGTCTCATTCCGCCCGATAATTGATGCGGATACTCATTCATTATATCTTTCGCTCGGGGGATACCGACCGATTCCAACATACTAACAGCATGTTGCTTTGCTTTTTGACCAGACATGTTTAAGTGTAAAGAAATTGTCTCTATGATTTGTTTTCCAATCTTCATTACAGGATTTAAAGAAGTCATTGGCTCCTGAAAAATCATCGATAGCTCATTGCCTCGATATTGCCTCATTTTTTTCTCTGAGAGTTTCAGCAGGTCCTCGCCCTTATAGATGATTTCTCCGTCGATGATCTCACCAGGAGTGTCATGTAATAATTGCATGATCGATAACGAAGTAACACTTTTCCCGCTTCCGGATTCTCCGACTAATCCGACAATTTCTCCATGATTGACTTCAAAGTCTATTCCAGTAATCACAGTTTGCATCCCATCTTCGGTATGAAAACCAGTTTTTAAATTATTGACCTGTAACAGGCTCCCCATATGGATTCCCCTCCCTCTAATCATTAGTTTTAGGATCTAATACGTCCCTTAACCCATCTCCTAATAAGTTAAATGCCAGTACAGTCAGGAAAATAACCAAGCCTGGAAAGAACACAAGATGAAACGAGGAACCAATATAATCTCTGGACATGCTTAGCATTGCACCCCAATCAGAAGAAGAAGGGTCGGCACCCAATCCCAGAAAACTCAGACTTGCCGCAGATAAAATCGCGGTTCCGACATTCATCGTAAAGTAAACAATAATTACTGGGATGGTCTCTGGGAAAATATGTTTCCATACAATACGAGTAGTACTAGCACCGACAGAGCGTGCCGATTCAACAAATAGCATCTCCTTTACTTCCAGAGTAGCCCCTCTTACAATCCGGGCAAAGGAAGGAATATTGAAAAATGCTACCGCTATAATAACGTTTCGTACCCCAGGCCCTAATATAGCAACAATTCCGATGGCTAAAATCAAATCAGGAAAAGCAAACAATACATCGCAGATACGCATAATCGCTTTGTCTACCCATTTTCCAAAAAAACCACTGACCAGTCCAAGCACCGTTCCCACCACAGTGCCTAACAGCACCGCGCTAACACTGACTGATAACGTTATCCTCGCCCCGACAATTATCCTTGAAAGAATATCCCTGCCATATTCATCAGTCCCGAACAAATGATCAAGCGTGGGAAATTCTAGCAACCTATTGTAATTCGGTTCTGCCGGATCATAAGGGACTATATGAGGGCCAATCACCATGGTTAATAGCAACAAAAACACAAAGTAGAGGGAGAAGAGCGCAGGCTTCTTTTTACGAAATTGCCGCCAAAAATTCAAAAAGCGATTTTCGGATTTAACTTTCGGTATTTCCATCGTACTTGTTTCGATTTGTAATTTACTCATCATTACCGCCCTCTAATCGTATCTTATTTTAGGGTTTAAATAACTATAGAGAATATCCACCAGTAAATTCACCAAAATAA
The DNA here is from genome assembly GCF_900103695.1 of Sediminibacillus halophilus. GTDB lineage: Bacteria > Bacillota > Bacilli > Bacillales > Amphibacillaceae > Sediminibacillus > Sediminibacillus halophilus. The sequence continues at coordinate 677,084 of NZ_FNHF01000003.1, read as the reverse complement.
ATTGTAAGGAAAAGAACAGTATCTCGGCTTGAATTACTGGATAATCCCGGAACTGAATCGAGTCAATTAACAACCGTCCCAAACCCGGGAAACTAAATACCGTTTCAACAACTACCGATCCTCCCAGCAAAAATCCAAATTGCAGACCAGCCACTGTGACAACGGGGATCAGCGAGTTTTTCAGTGCATGCCCAAACACGATCGAAGTTCCACTCAACCCTTTCGCCCGTCCTGTTCGTATGAATTCCTGTTTTAGCGTGTTTACTAGTGAAGAACGGGTGAATCTAGCAATCATGGCCATGATTCCAGCCCCTAAAGCAAAGGAAGGCAGGATATAGCTTTTCCATCCTGCGTCATCTCCTCCAGTAGGGAAAAGCCCTAATTGAACGGAGAAAAGCTGAATCAATACAAGACCTAACCAAAAATTCGGAAGGGAAATACCTGAAACCGCTGTCAACATTCCTAATCTGTCAGGCCACTTATCTCGGAATACAGCGGATAAAACACCGATGAGGATTCCTATCACCAGCGCCCATATAATACTCAAAAAAGTTAGGCCCAATGTTGGCATAACTCGATCTAGAATCAAATCAACCACTGGTGCGCCAGATTTGATTGAATAACCTAAATCCCCTTGAAGTAAATTGCCCATATAGGAAATGTATTGCTTTACAAACGGTTCATGAAGCCCCAAGCTTTGTCTTACTTCCTCGACTTCCTCGAGGGTTGCGTCCTTACCTGCCATCAATCGGGCAGGATCACCAGGGATTAAGTGAATAAACATAAATATCACAAATGAAATCACAAGCAAAAGAGGGATTAAGCCAAGGATTCGTTTAATTATGTATTGCCACACTTTAATCGACACCTCCCACCAAAAGTAACGTGCAACCATTCAATTTGTTAGCATCATTTTATGGGTAAAGAAGGACTGATAGTCATCAGCCCTTCTATTTATCTACTTCAATTTTGCGTTTGCGATACTGACTGATCCATCTGGCAATACATAGACACCTTCTAAATTTGTTTTACTGCCAGATAAGATGACATCGGAAGCCAAGAAAATCCATGGCGCCTCTTCATACACCGTACTTTGGATGTTCTTATAAATTTCCTCTTGTTCCGCAGCATCAGAAGTCTCGTTTGCCTCATTAATCCAGTCTGTCACTTCACTATTATCATAGTATGCTGTGTTTGCACCTTCTGGCGGTAAGTACTCGCTACTGAACAAGGAACGGGTAGCACCATCTGCATCTCCAGAAGAAGGCGACCAGCTTACATACCACATTTGCACTTTCGCTTCTTCAGGAGTCGCAGGCGTGTAAATTTCATCAGACAAAGTTCCTTCTTCCATTGACTGAATTTTCACGTCTATCCCTATCTGCGAAAGCTGTTGTTTAATAAATTCCATACCCGTAACAGTTTCCGAACTGGTATTACCCCATATTTCAGCTTCGAACCCATCTTTGTAGCCTGCTTCGGCCATTAATTCTTTTGCTTTTTCCAAATCAAAATCGTAGGTGTCTTGTTGCGAATAATATTGTGTTTGGGAGGACATGGTAGAATCTAATGGATTTCCAAATCCGTTTTTCACAACTTGGAGGTAGGCGTTTTTATCGACTGCATAATTCATCGCTTGTCTGACTTTTACATCATTGAATGGTTCGTTGAATGTGTTGATCGATACATATCTTGCTATGGTTGAAGGTGTTTCGGTAACTTCAACTCCTTCTACGTCCTCAAAATCGCCCGCATTCTGTTGAGGAACGGGATAGACGAAATCCGCTTCCCCAGTTTGCAGCATGGCAGCTCTGGCTCCATTCTCCGGAACCGGCTTAAAGGTAACCTGTTCTACATTCGTTTTGTCATTTTCATAATAGCCTTCATATTTTGATACTACCAAGGAATCCCCTTGGTTCCATTCTTCAAATTTAAAAGGCCCAGTTCCGACAGGATTTAAACCCAAATCCTTACTCTCATCATCGAGCGCTTTTGGACTAGCAAGCGGAATCATCGCAAACTTATTAAGCATGGCACTGAATGGTTGATTGAGTGTGAATTTTATTTCGTAGTCACCTAATACCTCAACAGTATCAATATATTGAACATTACGATGTGCCCGAAGACTATCGTCATCAATTATTCGTTTGAAGTTGGCTTTTACTGCTTCTGCATTAAAAGGTTCCCCATCATGGAACGTAACGCCTTCTTTCAACTGGAAGGTGTATTCCAATGCATCGTCACTCACTTGATAATCTTCTGCTAAGACTGGAACTACATTCATTTCCTCGTCGAAACCAACAAGCCCTTCATACATCGACCGAATACCATAAATGGACACTGTGTCACCAGCATTATGAGGATCTAAGGTGACGAAATTTTGATCTATTGCTATCGTTATTTCTTTATCTGCACTTTCGTTGGCGTTTTCCTCTGCATTAACTTCTTCATCAGAACTACCTTTCCCGGTCTCTCCGGCACTCTCTTGGTCAGAACAGGCTACAACAATAAACAATAGAGACACCAGTAAAAATAAAAGAAACAGGCTTTTTTTCATAATGTTATTTCCCCCTTTGTTATAGGTAAATCTTTGTTTCACCCACCGGCACCCCGCTGTCATTCAAGATGTTGTTTGATCTTAATCTTAACAATCGCTTTATCGTGTCTTGATTTTTATAGTTTAGCTTGGTTAAGATTTCGGCAACCAATAAGGGCCATATCAATTCAGTGCCACTGAGTACTTTTAAAGCGATACTTATTTTTTCTTCTTTTAATGCCAGGCAGTAAACGCCTTGTGCCCCCCCCTTGGCAATAATGTTATTATCTTCAAGCAAAGCAGTGCAGATAAAATGGTGAGAGGCAACAATTTCTGGATGGGCATTCATTACCTCGCCAATTTTGGTTACCGCATTTGCCGTTTCACGGTGAGGAATCTGTTCAGGCGCGACAAACTTCAAATAGGAAATCGCCATATTTCTTAGCGGAATGCCATGGACAGGCACTCCGCAACCGTCAATACCGGTGATGATCTTATCTTGAGGGATTTCAGAAAGTTCTTTTACATGGTTAAGAATTTCCTGTTGTAATGGATGTTCTAATTGCCCGTAAGTATGTAGGTCATAACCTTTCTCTCTAGCATAGGCCAAAAAGCCAAGATGTTTTCCAGAGCAATTATGTAATAGCCTGCGCTTAGGTTTGTGATTCCAAATGTATTTCTGTTTAGGTTCTTCATTTAACGGATAGCTTTTACCGCAAATAAGCAGGTCTTCTGGAATGTCTAGTTTTCCCAATAAGTTTTCTAAACCTTTTTGATGGTATTCTTCTCCCCGCTGTGATGCGGTAAATAATGCAGCTTCCTCTTTCGTAAGCTGATACTTGTTTACGATATCGGTTGAAAAGACAGGAATCGCTTGTATTGGTTTCATGGCCGATCGAAAGTATAAGGGATAGTCAATCAAACCTTTTTCGTATATGACCTGCTTGTTCTCATCTACTATACAAATGGAACCTTGATGGACATTTTCAAGGGAGTTGGCTCTGAAATCTTCTGCAATCGTCGGAAATGTCTGCATCTAAATCTCTCCATTAAATTTAATATTTTTCACAAACTCTTGCTGAATGCTACTGGCAGCTCCTTTGACCACTCCGTAGTTTTCCGTCTTCGTTGTCAGCAACTCAAATGTGTCTTTGACTGGATACCAGATATTGCTGCTATACTTTTCTAATAATCTTTTTCTAATAGCAGGGTAATTTTCAATCAAACTTCCAGAAAGCACTACCTTATCGGGGCTATAAATGCAAACCGTATTATTTATTGTAATAGCAGCATAAGTAACCGCTTTTTCAATGATATTTTCTGCCCACTGTGCGCCTTTTTCATATTCTTCCACCAATTCTTCCATGCTTTGGATGCCTGGCTTAACCTTTGCGGCCGCATCTAATAAGAATGGCTCAGCGATATAGGTTTGCAAGCATCCAAGCTTGCCACAAGAACAATAAACACCATAAGGATCGACTGTTGTGTGACCGATTTCACCTGCAAAGTTCCCCTCCCCGCGGTATATCTCACCATTTGTTATTAATACAGACCCAACTCCATTGCCAAGCCCTATCATCACCATATTGTTATCTTCCGCCTTCGAAGTCAGCTTGTATTCAGCAAGTGCTTTTACTTTCAAATCATTATCCACCACTACCGGCATTCCAAGTTTTTTCTCAAGCATTTCACCTAAATGAACTTGCTTCCAGTTAAGTTGGGCAGATAACTTCACTACACCAGAAGTTTGTTGTATTAACCCCGGGAGCCCTACACAAACTCCAACAATCCTATCAGCATCTATTCCCTCTTCTTGAAGCAACAACTGGATTTTTTCAGAGATGAAGTTTACTGTTTGCTGTGGATCAATATTGTTGTGGTCGTAAAATGCCTTCACCACTATCTCTCCGACAAAATTCATAAACCCTATTCGGAGGTGAAAACTGTCAATTTCAACACCTACAGAAATTACTGAGTCTTCATTGGGGACAAAATAAGTTGCTTTTCTTCCAAGACCATTATTGCTAATAATGTCCACTTTCTTGATAAGAGCCATATCCAAAAGCGAGGCAACAATACGTGAAGCAGAAGTTGGACTCATCTTCGTTTGCTTCGCAATATCAGCTCGGGAGATTGGTCCTTGGTTAATAATAATTTCTAATACTAAACTTTGATTCTCTTTTTTAAGAAATTCATGATTTTTTATTTCCATTTTTTTAATCACCTATTAACATTTTGTTATTAATAAAGACAATTTCCCTTTAATTTAAGCGTAAAATTTTCAAAAATCCTTTATATACAGAATTAATTTCTCCTGTGAAGTTATTAATAGTATAAATTAGTAGGAATTTTTAGTCAATTCATTTTTCTGAAAATTTTCTTGAAGGGAACAAAACAATACTTTGAGAGGAGTAAATAAGGAGTGTGATCTTCAGAAGATACAAAAAAGGGAGGGCACAGTCCCCCCTTTTTTTTCCAGAATTGTGCGCCCGCCATAAGGTTTCACTAGGGGGGCTTATGATTGATAATTCGTCCACTATCCTACAGCATACCTACCGGAGAGTAAAAAGGGAGAAAAACACTAAGGTCGGGAAAATACCGAATCATAGGATAGATTATCTGATTGCAGATGTCAAAAACTATATCGATCACAATGCTTTTGAGATAAACCTACAATTAAAACACATGGTGCATAAGATTGGATGGAGTCCCTTTCAGTTCTCGAGAAGATTTTCTGCTTATCTAGGTATCACTCCTCGGACATTACCAATCTACGAATCCAACAAGCAAAAAAGCTTTTATTGGAAACAAATGATACCGTAGAGTACATAGCAGAGCAGTGCGGTTATAATAATGGATTCTACTATCCGAAGGTTTTCTGAGATAGTGGAGGTGTCGCCTTCGAGGTTTAGGAGGATTAATGAGGTATAAAACAGGAAATGACGAGCACAAGAAAAGCCGTTTAGCATGCAATTATCATGCTAAACGGCTTTATACTATTAAATCACTACTATTTATTAGAGATCATATCATGTACCTTAGAAGTTTCCTCTTCATCGATAACATAGTAGTAGATTCCATCTATTTTTGTTCCGGATCCCTGCATCTGATACGTAGTGATATTCTTTCTGGTATTCCGATAGTTCAACAGAAGGTTTTGCATATCATCAAAGTCCATATTGCTTGCCATATTGTTGCCTAATACCTGAACAATATCGTCAATCTTACCAACCGAACCAACGGAAGCTCCTTTATCGATGATACCTTGAATTACTTTGCGTTGGCGTTCGTTACGCCCAAAGTCTCCATTTGGATCCTGTTTCCGCATCCTGACATAGTCTAAGGTTTCATCTTTGCTTAGTTCTATCTCTCCTAGTGGAAATCTGTGGCCTTTACGAGAAAACTCTATTTCATTGTTCACTGTGATTCCGTCTACTGCACCTACTAACTCTGTAAGTCCTTCCATGTTTAGACGGACATAATAATCCAAATCGATATCAAGAAATTTTTCAACCGTATTCACCGACATATCAACACCACCAAAAGCATAGGCATGGTTGATTTTGTCTTGGGTCCCTTTTCCTACAATCTCTGTTCGCGTATCTCTCGGAATACTGATAAGCTGCATGCTGTCCTGTTTCGGATCTAAGGAAAGGACCATCATTGCATCTGAACGACCAGCATCATTTTCTCTTTCATCTACCCCAAGGAGTAATACGTTTAAAGGTTCCTGGTCTTTTACCTTTTTTTTGCCGACAGATGTATCGATAGAATCAACCGGTTGGGTTATTTTGTTTGCGACTGTTTGTTTTGTGTTATGGTAGATTGAGTAAGCAAAGGCACTCGATCCTGCGATGAGCAATAGAGCACAAGTTAATAATACTTTAAGCCATAACCTTTTTGGTTTCCTTCTATAAGTAGAGCGTTTCATTTTAAAACTTCTCCCTCTCTTTATACTGAACTTCAATTAAAGTCACGTAAATTCTTAATCTCATTATGACAAATTGTCACTTGAAAATCTACATTAAAAAACATATGAGCGATAAGTGATGAAATTTGAATGATACCTATAATGTATCACTCAAGTTATCCACTCATTCAACTAGCATGTCATACTCACATTAAAGAAGCCTTTTCTAACTAATATACTCTGGCTCAAGTGTATTATCTATTTCTTCCTATTTAGAGAAAAATCCGATCATAAAATATAGTTAAGTCGTTAAGAGATTTTAAACGTAAACTCTTCGTGATAAGGCAGGGCTTTAAGGCAATTCTCTCGTCTTCGTTCTGCTACATTTACTAATGAAAACATCCCCGTACAAAAAGGAGATTCAGACTCTTCCGTTAGATGAAAATGAAGTAAGAATTCTTCCCAGTTAAAATAACTGCATAAGTAAACCTACAAAACTTTAAACAATAAATTGCAGGGCTTTATTGCGGGTAAATATGGTAAAACATTTGGAGAGCGTGTTGAGTTACCTTTTGATTATTGATAAAGAACATTTCAGTGCCAATAAAAACTAATGCAGTATCATAGCTAAGTATTTACTCATTATATAATTCAATATATTCATTTGCTATTTTAGACCATTCGAATTTATTTACAGCATTAATGGCGTTGATATAAATTTTATTATAATCTTTTAATATACTCTGTATTTTAAAAGCTATTTCCTCTGTGTTATCAGGAGATACTGAAAAACCTACCTGACCTTCCCTAAAATAACCATCAATTCCCTGCCCCTTTGAATAAATTACTGGTAGTCCTTGTGTCATTGCTTCGATATAAACAAGGCCAAATGTTTCATTATATGAAGGCATAATAAAAACATGCGCTTTTCTAAGTAATCGGATTAGGAGATTTTTATCTTCAATAAAACCATGTAACTTGATACTATCTTGATTATTAGTTTCTTTTATTAATATTTTTAATTCATCTTCATCAGCTCCACTTCCTATAATGTCAAATTTCACCCTATATCCTTTATCTTTTAGAATTGTTACTGCCCTTATAGACGACTTTACATTTTTATTATTGTTAAGTTCACCAATGAATATTAGTCTAATATTATTTTCCTCATTATACTCTTGTTTATTAACATTAATGTTTTCTAGCCAAAAGTTATCAACTCCATTCGGTATAACTACTGACTTTTGGTGAATTTCATCCTTCAAGTGGTTAGGAATATAATTATCTAAAAGAAAAGATTTATACGCTGGTGAAAGAAATACTACCTTTTTAGCACTTGCTAAAATTTTGATTCCTAAACTCCTTAAATGAATTGCATACTTAAAGAAGTAATTAATATCTGTATTTCGCACTGCAACAATATAGTCTATCCCAATTTCTTTTTTTAATTTATACGCTATACCACCATTTGAAAAAAGAAAATGAGCATGTATTAATTCCACTTTTCTAAAATCAACTCTCATTTTTAAATCTTTTAATATTTTATTTATCTTAGGATAATATAAAATTCTGTCTAATTTAGTGTATGGGCTAGAAAAAATGTATTCAGTATGCTTAGCGTTATCTAAGATTCTTTTATTACTGATTTCACTTGTTTTATAGGGAACATACATGGTTTGATCAATATTCTTATTGTCCAACTCCCTCAATAAATTTTGGTATAGTTTTGTATCCGGATATCCAGAACATATATGAAGGATCTTCATTTTAACCTCCAACTTCCGTATAGTACCAGCTATATCTTGCTTAGAAATTAATGAAAATCATTGCCAAGCGGATTTAAGCTTGTTACCTAAGAATTCTGATATACTTGACCGAGTTCTCTCGCTACTTTCTTCCAAGTAAACTCTTTTACTACTCTAAATCTTCCATTTTTGCCCATTTCTAACCTTAATTGAGGGTTATCTACCAGATACTTTATTTTTTCTACTAAATCTTTGGTATTTTGAGGACTGACTAATAATCCCTCAACACCATCAGTAATTATTTCTTCTACTCCTTCACCTTTACAACCAACTACAGCTTTTCCTCTTGACATTGCCTCAATATAGACCACCCCAAAAGCCTCTTTCCAACTTGGTAGAACAAATATATCACAAGTGTCAAAATTCTTAACCATCTCTTCCCTGGTCTTATTACCTAAAAAGAAAATATTCTTTTCCATACCTAACTCTTTTACTTTTTGCTCTAGTTCAGTTCTTTGCGAACCCTCACCAATTATCTTATATTTTAAATAAGGATAATAATTTAGCAATTCCTTCATAGCTAAAATATTATAATTGATCCCTTTACGTGGAATTAACGTAGAAGCACTTAAAATAACAATTTCTTTTTGATTAGAACCAGAGTTATCTTGAAAATTATTTAAAAATAAATCTGAAACCCCATTATGTATTACCTGAAATTTCCCTTCTTGTATATCGGGAAAGTATTTTCTTTTTATACTCAATAGTTTATTACTTACTAATATAATTTTATTTGAATACATTAAAACTTGTTCAATTTTACTATGAAACTTAGACCCACGATGAACAGTATGTTCGAAGTCTAATCCATGTATGGTAGTAATTAATGGAACATTATATATTTTTGCTATTTGCATTGCAGCGGATCCATCAGGAAGAGCGGTATGGGCATGTATTAAATCAAATTTAAATTCTCCATAGATCTCTTTAATCAAACTTTTTATACCTTTAAACATTCGCTCACCAGATAAATGAAATCTTAAACTTTTTGGATATGCTATATATTTTGGATAATAGATTTCTACGTTATCTATTTTATCTTGATAGGGTACTGTTTCATATCGACTCCATTTACTAGATATAGTATTAAAAAAGACAGGGACATAAGGAACTGGAGAGACCACTTTTACTTCGTGCCCCTCATTTATTAATTCTCTTACTTGTTCATGTACAAAAACACCATTTATTTCAATTGCTGAGGATGGATACATATGAGATATAATTAAAATTTTCATTTATATGAACTCCTACTATCTATTTTTTAAATCCACTTATTCATCTTTTTTAGAGTAGCATTTTTTGCTTTTTAGTCCTCTTTCTAAAGGGGGGACGGTCCTAAATAAAGAAATTGCAATTAAAGTAAACCAAATATATTCGTACGTGTAGGCTCTAGAAAACCAAATACTAAACAAAACAAAACTATTGAAAACAAAAAGAAAATCAATAATAGGACTATCACTATGACTTAAAAATAGTTTTAAGATCTTAACGGTTGTTAAAACCATAATAATTAGTGATAACATGAATGGAATTATGCCATATGCGCCTAAGAAGGAAAACCAGTTATGAATATACGTTCCTGGCCCCAAATTATACACTTCTTCACCAAATGCCCCCGTTAGCCAGTGATGCTTTAGAAATTCAATTCCTTCAAGTAATAGATAGTTTCTAACTTCTAATGAATTATCAGCACCTCCATTAGAAATTAAGTTCCATAAACGGCTGTTAGTGATAAGAGTAATGTCAAAATAATTTAAGTAAATAAAAACAGATACTATAAACAATAAAATTATGATAAATATATTTTTAAGTACTTCTGTTTTTACAACTTTACTTTTATTGTTTTTAAAGAGTATAAAAGTTATATACATTATGATAGATAAACCAAAAAACACTGTTGATGTTCTAGATGCTAGAGCAAAAGAGGCTATAAGTGCAATAACAAACACAAATATTTTATTTCTGACTTTTTGTATTAAAGCAATTGTAAGAATTGCATATATTACGAACGAATCAGCTATATTAAGATAGTTAAACTCTGGCTCATAGTAAATCCTAAATCCAAAGACTCCTAGATAAGAATTGATTGATATCCCATAAAAGATAAAGAAAACATATAACCAGAAACCTATAAAAACAATACTTTTAATTGATTTTATTTTAATAATGTTATTTAATACATTTATGTTAAGACCTAAAAAGAACATAACGGAACTCATCAAAAAAGTATTTGTAAATATACGAAAATAATATTCTCTTATATATTCAGGGTGATGTTTAATAGACAATAAATATATTAATTGTATTAACAAGATTAATAGGAACAATAAAATTGTTAAAAAACTCAATTGGTTTATTTGGAATTTAAATTCACTCTTATTTCTTTTCATCAATGTAATTACATACAAAAACATCAAAATAATAGAAGTATAAAAAAATAGGTTATCTATACTTAATATTTCATAAAATCTAAGTAAAGGAATTATCGGACTAATAAATAAAGTTAAAAGGAAAAATAATATTATCCAAAGTGCTAAAAAGTATTCATTTCTTGTTTGTTCCAATATTAGTCCTCCTTTACGACAGTTGCTTTGCCTTTAAAAAGATTTGATACTTTTTTTGCCCTGTGTTCCCAAAACCCACCTTTATTTACAAATGAATCTACACTTTCGCTGTATTTAGGATAATTAGTTATAAGGTATTGTATTCCCTTTATAAATGAATCTATGTTCTCAGACTTTGAAACCCCTAAATTATTTTCTGTCACATATTTACGTAACACAGTACAATCAGTTGTTAAAATGGGCAATCGATAAGATAAATATTCAAAAAGCTTAACTGGTACTGCAAAATCATTATAAACATCTCTTAAAATTGGAATTACACCAAAGTCAGCCTTTATATATTCATTTTCTAATTGCTGCCCATTTAAGTGTTTTATTACTAACCAGTCATTATTTATATAACTTTGAAACAAATTAAAATTGCTTTCATATTCATTCTTTCTACATATAAGAAGTAAATTCACCTTTATACCTTGTTCGTTTACTTTTTTGAATGATTCTAATAATAATTCAGTACCATATCTTTTACTTACACCTCCTACATATATTGCTGTAGGTATTCTTTTTACTATTGATTCCGTTTGTATTGTTTGAAATGACCTTTTATCAGCGGCAGGAGGCAAAGCAACTTTTGGTTGCCTAAAAGTAAAATGATTCCCCATTTCTTCACTCGGAAAAAACATGACATCACTTACAGATTTAAAAAACATAAGATCTAACCTATATCTTAATTTCAACTCATAATTTTTAATACCCCTATAAACGAAACTATCATAAAACTTCCAGTAAGCATCTCTATAAAAAATTCCTATAGGGATTTTTCTCTTTCTAATATAGTTAATTACTTTATAATCAATCAAAGGTTGAGTTGGATAAGAACTTGGCTCTATATAACAAAAATCGAATTTTTCATTTTTCTTTTTAAGTTTTTTATACCCTAGCTCTTTTTCTTCTTTATTTCCAGATATTAAAAATACATCATATCCAATACTCTTAAAGGCTTGATACATTTTCTGAGGACGAACACGCGATCCACTAGATCCTTCAGAAAAGTCATATGTGACAAACATTATCATACTTTTCATGCCCAGCATCCTTCCAATTATTGCTTATGTCTTCTGCTAGTAAAATAACAAATGAAAAACATTATTACATAATTTACACTTAAAAGGAAAACGTATAGTTTCAAAAAGGAATAAAAATCCAAACCTAGGATTTTTGATAATGCTAAAGAACCAATTGTTAGGCACACTAAAGAAATTTGCCATAATAATACGATTTTTTGTTTTTCATATAAATTAAGAACATTACTTAATGGATTAACAACAAACCTGAAAAATAACAGTAAAACTAATATTTTTGTTATCTCACCAGCCGGTTGCCACTTGGTCCCAAAGGCGAAAGTAATAATATCCTCTATAGAAAAAAATAAAACGCTATACAATGGAAAAGCTATTATAATTAATTTTTTTAATGTTGACATAAAGGATTTTTCAACAGTATTTCTCTCTTTCAATTCTTTCGATGCTTCATTTAAAAAGACTTGGCTAATAGCACTCCCTATAACTCTCATTGGTGTAATGACAATCCTCTGGCTTAGAGAATAAAATCCCAATAATGTAGCAGAATAGAAAATAGGAATAATAAAGCTCATTAACTGTATAGAAGCATTATTGAATATAGAAGAAGGAACTCCATATTTTGGATAGTCAGAATATTTTTTGGCTAATATTTTTAACTCTGCAATACTTATATTTTTAAATTCTTTAGTATTTGATTTATAAACATTACTAAATAACTTTATATTACCCATGAAATTTGTAACAGAACTTCCTATAATTAGACCGCCTACACCTAAGTGTGTTAAACCTAATACTACTTGAGATAATGAGCCTGACAAAGTTTGGTATATTCTACTCTTAGATATTACTTTGAATATTCCCACTCTAGTAGCCAAATAATTCAAAGAGTTATAGATTCCCATAAAGAGTAATGTTAAAGGTACTAAATATAACCAATTTCCTAGATCAGTAATATTTAATAACTTCAAAAGATGGTTCTTAAAAATGATTAAGAAAACAAACAATATTACCGAAATAATAATTGTACTTATAATAGAGAGAACAGTTATATTTATGGCATCCTGTTCCTTTTTTGGAACTAATATTGCTAACTCGTATCTCAAAGTAACAACCGTAGCCAACATTGTAACTATAGATGTAAAAACGGCAAATAATCCATATTCTTCAGGTGTATATAGTCTGGTTAAAATTAACGAAGCGAGAACAGGTATAGCTTGCGCTGTACCCGTTCCTACTAATAATGTGAAGATATTCTTATTTGATTTATTCTTAAATACTCTTTTAAATATTTCCATGACTTAGAATCTTACAACGAATATAACTTACCTTTTTGTTCAGAATTATAACCAGATTTTTTCACAACGTTACGGGTATCATATATAACTCTTGCAGAATTAGTAATTAACTTATAATCAAATTTACTATGATCAGTCGCTATCAAGACTAGATCAGCTGCTTCCAACATGTCGATAGATAATTCTTGATGGGGAAATTTAATGTCGCTCTTATATTTAAATTGTTTAACAAATGGATCTACCACATTCCATTCTGCACCTGCATCCTCTAATCTTTCTAATATAGGCATAACCGGAGACTCACGATAATCATCTATATCTTTCTTATATGCAACCCCCAGTACTAAAATGTTAGAGCCATTTAGCGCCTTACCTTCCTTGTTTAGTATCTCCATAATTCTATTAATAACATAACTTGGCATCTCATTATTAATTTCCCCAGCAGTTTCTATTAATTTAGTATGATAATTATACTCCCGTGCTTTCCAAGTCAAATACCACGGATCAATAGGAATACAATGTCCTCCTAAACCCGGGCCTGGATAGAACGGCATAAACCCGTAAGGTTTAGTTGCTGCCGCATCTATTACTTCCCAAACATTAATCCCCATTTTATTACATAAGACAGCCATTTCATTTGCTAATCCAATGTTAATATTACGGAAAGTGTTTTCTAGGATTTTTTCCATTTCTGCAACTGCTGGACTTGACGCTTCATGTATATCACTTTCCAATACTTTGCGATACATTGTTGCTGCGACGTTGGTACAGTTTGCAGTTACCCCCCCCACTACTTTTGGTGTGTTTTTTGTTTTAAATTGTTTGTTACCTGGATCAACACGTTCCGGGGAATAAGCTAAGAAAAAGTCTTTTCCACATTTCAAACCACTTTTTTCAAGAATTGGCTTAAGTAACTCTTCAGTTGTTCCAGGATACGTTGTGCTCTCAAGAACAACCAGCATACCTTCATGTAAGTATGTAGAAATTTCAGATGCGGAACTTTCTACATAAGAGGTATTAGGTTGCTTGTATATATCTAAAGGTGTAGGAACACAAATTGCAACTGCATCTACCTCGCTAATCAGTGAGTAATCTGTTGTAGCTTTTAATCTTTTCTTTGTTACTAGTTCTTGCAACTCCTCATCAACAACATCACCAATGTAATTAATTCCTTTGTTAACTTCTTCGACTCTCGAAACTTGTACATCAAAGCCAATTACATTATAACCAGCCTTAGCTTTCTCAACTGCTAGTGGTAAACCAACGTATCCTAGTCCTACAACACCGATAACAGCATTTTTATTATTAAGTCTTTCTATTAATCTTTCCGCAAGCTCGTTTTCCCCTGCCTTAGTTGTTAACATATTTATTCTCCTTTGTTAGTTGAATTGGTTTATTTTTATCAGCAGACTCATAAAAACCCAAGACAAGTTTAAGTGCCTCTTTTCCGTCTTCACCGGTTACAGAAGGTATTCTATCTTCCTTAATTGCATTCACCATATCTTCAATAATCCATTGGTGTCCTGGTATCCCCCACGGGTCTTTATTGATGGATTTTTTTATCTCTTTTATCTCTTCTTCTGATTTTCCTTCTACTAGAAGATGCTCAAAATAAAGAGCGTTAGCTCCTCCTATTTTCACCGTTCCCTTTTCCCCAAAAATTGTTATCGACTCCTCAAAGTTTTTAGGATAAACAGTTGTCGAAGCTTCTACTGTTCCTAGGACGCCGGATTCAAACCCTATTACGCCAATGGAAACATCTTCCGCCTCAATATTTCGTAATCTAGTAGCTTCCATGCTAAATACTTGTTCAGGTTTTCCCACGAACCACAAAAGTAAATCAAGATTATGAATTGCTTGGTTCATTAATACACCACCATCATATTCTTTTGTCCCACGCCATGGTGCTTGATCATAATATTCTTGGTTTCTATTCCAATTCACTTTTGCGTTTACATGGCTAATTTTACCTAGTAATCCTTGATCTAAAAATTTCCTTAACTCTTGAACTACTGGTCTAAAACGATTAGGATGAACAACAGCCAACTTTACATCATTCAATTTACAAGCATCAATTATCCTTTCAGTGTCCTCTAAATTCATAGCGATGGGTTTTTCAACAATAATATGTTTCTTAGCTTCTGCTAACTGTACTGCAATAGAAGCATGCAATCCACTTGGTGTACAAATACAAACAACATCAATTTCTTCACTTCCAAGCATTTCTTCAAGCCTTGTATAACCCTTTATTTTATATTCATCGACATAGTATTTCATTGCAGTTGAATCTTTATCACATACAGAAACCAAATTTGCTTCTCCTATTTTTTCAATAGCTTTTGCATGCTTTCTTGCAATAAAACCACATCCCACAATAGCAAAATTCATTGTATAATCACTTCTTTCTTTTAAACATATATTCCTTAATTACACTGCACACTTCTTCGACTTCTTCTTCTTTTAGGTATGGATGCATTGGAAGCGATAGCACTGTATCACAAAGTTCATTTGTTACTCTGAAGTCCTCTTCCTTATGAATTTGATTAGAAAATGCTTGTTGTCGGTGCATAGGTTTTACATAATATATCATACTCGGTATGTCGTTTTCTCTCAATTTTTCTTGAAGTCCATCTCTTTCCTCTTTAGATTCCAATTTGATAGTGTACTGTGCAAAGCTAGAATAATAACCCTCGGGGATATATGGAGTTTGCACTATATTTTTTAAAATTTTTGTGTAAAGCTGATAAGCCTTATTCACTCCATCTAATTCATGCTCTTTAAAGGCCTTCAACTTAATTTGTAATATAGCAGCTTGAATCGAATCCAGTCTCGAATTAACACCAATTCTAACATTGTCATACTTATTGTACCCTTTGCCATGGACTTTGTAAGAATTTAATAATTCAGCCGTTTTATCATCATTTGTAAATATAGCTCCCCCGTCACCATAGCAACCTAAAGGTTTTGCAGGGAAGAAGGATGTAGTAGCAGCATCGCCAAAACTGCAAGCCATTTTACCATTTATATTCCCCCCAAATCCTTGAGCACCATCCTCTAAAACGAGCAAATTATAGTGGTTTGCTATATTCTCAATTTGATTATAGTTTGCAGGAAGGCCAAATAAATCAACTGGGATGACTGCTCTTGGTTTTAATATTCCTTCAGAACTCACTTTTTCAATAGCTCGTATTAACTTTTCAGGATCAAGATTAAAGGTTTTCTCATCAACATCTACAAATACCGGGGTGGCTCCGTTAAAGGATACTACCTCTCCAGTGGAAAAAAATGTGAAATCGGGTACAAAAACGGCATCTCCTTCTTTTATGCCCCAAGCCATCAAAACAAGAGATAACGCATCTGTTCCATTAGCACATGAAATGCAATGCTTTACACCTACATACTCAGCTAAACGTTGTTCTAATTCTCTTACTTGCTTTCCCCCTATGAACTGTGAACTTATTAAAACTTCTTGAATGGCAGAATCAATTTCTGATTTATTCTGCTTATATTGGGTTTTCAAATCCCTAAACTGCATTCCCACATCTCTCCTAGTTGTATTCTTCTATTAACTTTCCTTCCTGGTGTAGCTTATATGAACGTCCGCATTCTTTACATTTGTAATCATCCTTAAGGGGTACGCCACACTCACAAGTCCATCCTATTTGCTTCGCGGGCACTCCTGCCATTAAGGCATAATCTGGAACATCCTTAGTAATCACTGCACCCGATGCAATCATTGCCCAACGACCAATGGTATTTCCGCAAACTACTGTGGCATTTGCCCCAATAGATGCACCGTATTTAACCAAAGTCTTTTTATAGGCTGTACTCCCTTTAGGATATTTACTTCGAGGAGTTAAATCGTTCGTAAATACCATGGATGGGCCACAAAAGACGCAGTCCTCTATCTCTACCCCTTCATACACTGATACGTTGTTCTGGATTTTAACATCGTTTCCGATTTTAACGTTATTGGAGATATTAACATTCTGCCCTATTGAACATTTTTTTCCGATTATTGCACCAGTTTGAATATGACTAAAATGCCATACTTTTGACCCTTCTCCAATTCTTACATTATTATCAACATAACTACTCTCATGGATATAATAATTCATCCAAATATCACCTTTACTGTTAAATTTTCATCACAATACCACTACTTTATAGTATCTTTTCTAGGTGTGTTGTTAACATCCTGAAGTCATATTCTTTTGCTAAATTATATGCATTGTTGCAATATAAATCATACTCACTCTTTGTCATATTAGAAAATCTAATTATTTCATTTGCTAACTGTTCCGCACTCCCATTATCCACAACAATGCCGCTCTTATGCTTTTTTATAAGGTCGTATCCAAATTCACAATCAGATAATATTGGTTTTCCACTTGCAAAGTACTCAAACATTTTATTCAAGCTAGCACCATACTTTTTTAAACTGTTTTGTTCAAAATGAAAAATGTTTAAGTTGGATTTACTTAAGATGTACGGAATCTTGTTCTTTTCCACAAATCCTTTAAATTTAATATTTCTGAGATTTTTTTTGTCGCAGTATGTCTCAAGTTCTTCTTTTTGGATTCCGTCACCATAGATTAAAAATCTTATTTTATTATTCCCCGTATCTGAAATAACCTTTGCTATATTAACTATCTTTTTGACATTGTTCGCTTTTCCAATAGAACCAGTATATATAACCTTAAAGGTTTCTTTGCAGTTTAAGTCATCATCATTTATAATATTTCTTTCTTTATTTTCCTTAAATGTCTTTAAATCTACTCCATTATTGACATGAAAAACTTTGTTTAAATCTATTGGTCCCCCACTATCTAAATCCCATTTTTTATTTTTTATATAGTCTATTCCTCCTTCCATTGTAAATATAATTTTATCTGCTTTTTTATAAATCCATTTTTCACCAAGATATAATAGTTTGGATGGTAAACTGTTTTTTTTAATAGAATCATATGCTACTAAAGTCTCAGGCCACAAATCTCTCACTTCACATATGCATGGAACCCTATATTTCTTCGCAATCTTTATACCTGCTACCATTGTAAGAGGATGAACACTTGAAGCCAAAATAATGTCAGGTGTTCCATGTTGTTTTGAATACTCTTTTGCAACTGGAAAGAGATTTTTGTAAAAAGCAACCATATTCTTTATCCTTTGTTTGCCGTTACCTTTATATTTTGGTGTCTGGACAAAAACAAAGGGAACTTCGTTTGTTTTATCTGATATAAACTTATGATCGTTTGTACTTATAGTCTCGGCTGAATTATGAATCGTTGTTGCACAAAAAATTGTTGGGTTAAATCCATCTTTTATCAGATTCTCACAAAACCAATAATGCCTACCAGCTTGGTCTTTGTACATTTTTGTAGCATAATGATTAAAAATCCAAATGTTCTTCTTCATAACTTACACTCTCCTAGCTGGAACACCTACATAAGTCCCAGACTCATTTATATCACTAACAACAACAGTTCCTGCCCCTATTTTGCACCCCCTAGTGATGCTTACGTTATTACTAACTGCACAACCGACCCCTAGCCAAGAACCTTGTCCAACTTTAACCGTTCCAGCTAAATGCACTCCCGGTGATATATGAGCAAAATCTCCAATACAGTTATCATGGTCTATTGTAGAACCTGTGTTAATTATGCAACCTTCACCAATTTTAGTACAACAGTTGACTACAGCGCCTGCCATCACAACTGTACCCGTTCCTAACTCCACATGGTCTCCAACGACTGAGTTGGGATGTATGAGTACGGGAATACTAGCCCCTAACGCTTCGAGTTTCCTGTGTACCTTATTTCTAGCAGCATTATTACCAATACCAACAAAAAATTCATATTCATTTAAGTGTTCCGTCACCTTTTCAAATGTTCCAATAACCTCTAAGCCCATTGATGTCTTGAGGTTTTCATCATCATCTAAGAAAACAACCTTATGCCATTTATCCATTTTCAATGCAATGTCTGCTACCACTTTCCCATGTCCACTAGCACCTATGATTAAAAGCTTGTCTTTCATAGATCTATTCTTTCCTTCTTGCTTCCCTTAAAGGGTTCCATAGTAGCTACATTCTCTGAATTAATACCTTCTCTAACTAGCGTCTTTTTAATTGTAAGGAGAATGATTTTCCAATCCAAAGCAAAACTCAAATTATCAACATATTTTACATCTAAATTAAACTTATCTTCCCAACTAATCGCATTTCTACCACTAATCTGTGCTAAACCGGATAGCCCTGGTCTTACTTCATGACGTCGTTTTTGATGACTGTTATACAATGGTAAATACTGCACCAATAATGGTCTAGGGCCAATAATGGACATATTACCCTTCAAAATATTAAAAAGCTCCGGCAGTTCATCAAGAGATGTAGATCGTAACAATTTACCAAACCTCGTCAACCTAGCGTTATCAGGAAGAAGATTTCCATTTTTATCTCTCTCATCCGTCATCGTCCTAAACTTATACATCATAAAAACTTCTTCATTTAACCCAGGTCGTTTCTGCTTAAAAAGCACAGGGCTGCCTAACTTCGTCCTGACAAGTATAGCAACTATAAAAAATACCGGACTAAGAACAATAATAGCTATTAAAGAAAGAATAAAGTCCATCGGTCTTTTTACAAACCTTCTATAATTACCGCCTTTGAAATTCTTCATTATTCTAACCACAACCCTTTAATAATTTTAACGACTCTTTCTATATCATTATCCGACATCTTCGTATCAGACGGCAGACATACACCTTTCTCAAATAAATTCACCGAAACGTCCGCACCTACAAAATCATATTTCTTAAAGAAAGGCTGCATATGCATCGGCTTCCAAACTGGTCTAGATTCAATGTTCTCTTTTTCAAGAGCATCCATTATGTCTATAGGTCTTACCTTGCCTGTTAAAATTATCGAGCTTAACCAATAATTCGGTTCATCCCATTCATTACTTGGCATAAATTCAACACCTTCAAGTTCTCCAAGTTCTCTTTTATAGAACTCAAAAATATATCTCTTCTTTTCAACTCTCTGATCCAACACCTTAAGCTGACCTCTACCAATTCCTGCTACAACGTTACTCATTCGATAATTAAACCCTAATTCGCTATGTTGATAATGCCTTGCTTGATCCCTGGATTGAGTCGCCCAGAATCTAGCTTTTGAAATTCGTTCTTCATTATTAGAAACAAGCATCCCACCACCAGAAGTGGTGATAATCTTATTTCCATTAAAAGAGAAGATGCCATAGTCACCGAAAGTTCCTGTATGTTTACCTTTATAGTAAGTACCTAAAGACTCCGCTGCATCCTCTATAACTGCCACATTTCGTTTCTTACAAACGCTCATTATCTTATCCATGTCAGCAGACAGGCCATACAAGTGAACAACGATGACTGCCTTTACTTCTGGGTACTTCTCAAAAGCCTCTTCCAATGCCCTTGGACTCATATTCCAGGTTTCATAATCACTATCGATAAAAACAGGAATAGCATTTTGATAGATAATTGGATTTGCAGTTGCAGAGAAGGTAAGTGTTGGACAAAATACAACATCACCTTCTTCAACTCCTGCAGCTTTAAGAGCCAGGTGAATAGCAGCTGTCCCGGAGGATAGTGCAGCAGCCGCTTTAGAACCAACCTTATCAGCTAGTTCTTTTTCGAATCCATTTACGTTTTCACCAAGGGGGGAAATCCAGTTTGTATCAAAAGCTTCCTTTATATAATCCATCTCGTATCCCTCTTCACTCATATGTGGCGAAGAGAGGAAAATTCTTTCTTTTACTCCAGTAGAACTCATTTTGTAACTTCCTTCCGTAATAAGTAGAATTTAGTAGCCTAGGACTTCACCGCAATCTAACTTTATTCCGATTAACTACTAACCCACTAAACCCTAATTTGATGTTTATTTTATCGAAATAAGGGTAATTACCCTTATTTCGATAATGATATTTTATAACTTGTTATTTAACTAAGGGTAAGAAGATTTTGGATTAATATCATCAGGATTCCTTCACAACAACATCTCGCTCCCCATAAACAATCCCCATTAAAGCGTCCTTCAATTCTACCGTGTTGTATTCCTGCAATTTATAGATTAAGTCAAGCACCACATCCAAATGGACTTCCTTTGTACGCCCAACGTAAATCTTCTCATAAACTGCTCCTGGATGTACTTCCTTCTCATCCAATAGTTCCTCGTACATTTTTTCTCCTGGCCTGATTCCGGAAAATTTGATAGGCATTTCTTCCTCAGTGTATCCGGATAGCTTAATTAGGTTTCTTGCCAAATCGACAATTTTAATCGGCTCACCCATATCCAACACAAAAATTTCTCCGCCCTGAGCCAGAGTCCCAGCTTGTATCACCAATCGGGAAGCCTCTGGTATCGTCATGAAGTAACGAGTCATATCCGGATGGGTAACCGTAACAGGTCCGCCTGCTTCAATTTGTTTTTTAAACAGCGGGATCACGCTTCCCCGGCTTCCCAAAACATTCCCAAACCTCACAGCCACAAACTTCGTATTGCTCCTCTGAGCCATATCTTGGACAACCATTTCTGCAAGTCGTTTCGTCGCCCCCATAACATTAGTTGGTTTTACTGCTTTGTCTGTCGAAACGAGCACAAACGTATTGACCCCAAATGTATCCGCAGCTTCTGATACATTTCTCGTACCGACTACATTGTTTTTCACCGCTTCGTGCGGATTATACTCCATTAACGGAACATGTTTGTGGGCTGCAGCATGATAAATTATCGCCGGGCTGTGTTCTTCCACAATCTCGAAAATTCGTTTGCGATCCTGGACATCGCCGATCACCGGTACGATTTCCGTTTCGGAATCACTGTAAATATTTCTCAACTCCATGTCGATGGTATAAATGCTGAACTCACCGTGTCCGACTAGTACAATTTTTTTCGGCAAAAATTTCATCAACTGTCGGCAAATTTCCGAGCCGATTGAACCACCGGCACCGGTCACCATCACCGTGTTCCCAGTTACATTTTCAGTGATCGTGTTAATATCAAGTTCTACCGTATCACGCCCAAGAACGTCCTCGACCTCGACGTTTTTCAACGTGTTAACCGAGACCTTCCCTGACATAAGATCTTCTATTTTAGGCAGCATTTGAACTTTTACATTTGTCACGTTGCATTTGGATACAATTTCATTTAGCTCCCCATTTTTCAACGAAGGAATCGCAATGACAATATGTTCGATGCCAAATCGATCCACAATTTCTGGGATATCTTGTACCGTACCCTCGACTGGCAAATTATACAGCTGCATTTTTTGCTTGGACAAGTCATCGTCCACAAAAGCAACCGGACTTAATTCAGCGTTGTTTTGTTCATTTTTCAATTGGCGGGCGATCATCGCTCCGGCTGCTCCGGCCCCCACTATCAAGGTTCTCTTTTGTCCGGAGTTGACCGATATAAACCGGTCACGGAAAATCCGCCAGATAAACCGTGATCCGCCGATAAAGATGATATGAAGCATCCATGTAACAATGAGTGCACGCTTGTACAAATCAAAATCATTTACGAAAAACTGAAGAACAGTTGTAGCCAGGATCGAAAGCGTGACTGCTTTGACGATGGCAACCAATTCGCCGACGCTGGCGTATGCCCAGACTTTGTTGTATAACTTATAAATAAATGCGAATAAATGATGAAACAAAACAAGGGCTACCGCACTGACCATAATCGCATCTGCATGATAGACAGAGCTTGTATACGGATACGCAATCCAGGCTGCGATAAATATCGCCGTGCCTACAATCAACGTATCAAGCATGATTAACAGTGCCAATCTGTTTCGGTAGGTCATCTAACTTTTTCCTCCTCTTGGATAACGCGTCCATTGACTTTTTACCCATTTAACCTTTTACTGTATCTTCTGTTAATTCTTTTAGAAATGCTGAGCCCTCTTAACCGATTTTTTCGTTTTGCGAAGCAAACTCGATCGTTGTCTTGATAAACCCTAACTTTTCTCCAACATCATACCGTTTGCCCTCAAAATCGTACGCATAGACATTTGGCATTTCATTCAAGTGATGGATCGCATCAGTTAGTTAATTTCTCCTCCGGCACCTGTTTCCTGCTTGTCCAAAATCTGGAGTTAGTATATAACGTCCCATAATTGCCAAGTTGGATGGCGCTGTGCCTTTTGCCGGTTTTTCCACGAGCCCGTTCACTTGATAACGACGCCCTTCACTTGTGTTCGGGTCGATGATTCCATAACGGTGCGTCTGTTCTTGGTCTACTTGTTGTACACCGATAATAGAAGAGCCGGTTTCTTCATACTAATAAATCAATTGTTTCAAGCAAGGTGTTTCGCTTTGAACAACATCGCCGCCAAGCAAAACAGCAAACATTTCATCACAATGAACTTTCGCGCACACCAGACAGTATGTCCTAGTCCTTTTGGCTCCTTCTGCCGTATGTAGGGAATATCCACTTGGGCAGGCGGTTTGATTTTTTCCAACAAGTAAAATTTCTCTTTTCTAACCAAGTTCTCTTCTAATTCGAAATTGTGTTCGAAATAATCTTCGATTGCACTTTTTCCTTTACCCGTGACAATAAGGATGTACTCGATTCCGGAGGCAACTGCCTCTCCTATTGAATCTTCGGTTTATCGACGATCGTCAGCATTTCTTTCGACATTGCTTTTGTTACCGGTAAGAAACGCGTGCCCAACCCGGCAGCCGGGATGATGGCTTTTTTTACTTTTTTCAAGTTACTCACCCCCAGTTCGTTATGTTTCGTAAGTATGTGTAAATAGTAAATAACTAGTGAAAAGGCATTTTGCAAAACAACTCTTCACTAGTTATTTACTATTCCATGTTTATCACATACTGCTTGCGGGGTAATAAACATAACGGGCATTTAACCCACCCTCACATCCTGCCGGCGACGACAAGCCTCTATGGCACGGAAAGTATCCTGTCCACAGCGTGACCGAGTGTCTACATTTATGTGGGTAAGGAGGCATCACCCATTAATGCTTGATTTAAAATAAACCTAAGAACTTCTTTTTCTTCACTTTTTCAGGCACATCCCCTACTACTATTTCACCTTCGGTTGCCAACTGGGCATTTTCCATAAAGTAGTAAATCAGGGAGTTTCCGTATGTTGTTTGAATCTCGGTTATGGCTTCTTGCATACAAAAACCCCGATTAGTTGTATTGTGTGCATCGGAAGATATAAAGTGCGTTAAATTTGCTTCGATTAATTGTTGGGTGAACTTTTGAATGGGTTTACCGAATTTTCCGACGATACTTGCCGCCGTCACTTGTGTTAACGTGCCATTTTTAACAAATTCGTATAACTGATCAGGGTCTTTAATCAATTCCCGGTTTCTTTCCGGGTGAACGATAACCGGATTATACCCCTGCACCTGCAAGTCAAACAGCAATTGTTTTGTATAACGAGGTACATGATCGGATGGTAATTCGACAAATACATAGCTTTTACCATTAAGCGGAAGGAGCTCTTCCTGTTCCAAGTGGTCTATCATCTCTCCATTTATTCTTGTTTCTTGTCCAGGTAATACAGTCAGAGGGATATTTTCATCCTGCAATCGATTATTCAATCGGCTTACATAGCCTAGAATGTCAGTTTTATAGTTATTGTATCTGCCATTTAAATGATGAGGCGTTGCAATAATGGTATGAATACCTTGAGAGACAGCTTCGCGCGCCATTTCCAGACTATCTTCCATATGCTTGGCCCCGTCGTCAATTCCTGGCAGGATATGACAATGTATATCAATCAAAAAGCCAACCTCCCTATATTTTTGGTTATCCACCTTTGTTATTATAGCAGGATTTTACAAAAACTTGAACAGCAAATCATGTAGAAACATGTAGAATAGGCTCATTTTTTAAGTAGTCAAATTGAAATTGCTTTCATTTCCAATTCATCCGACATAGTTTCCTAGTGAAGTTATCGACTCGTATTTTACAAAAAGATTCTTCCTATAAATAAAGGAAGAATCTTTTGATTAGTTTGTTCCATAGTAGTAATAATGACCTTTTTTCTGTTCCAAATCATTCAGTACGACTCCGAGTAGCTTGGCTTTAGCCGGCTGAAGAAGTTCCTTTGCTTTTTGTGCAGCCTCGTACTCAGTCTGCTTACTTCGCACTACCATTAATGCCCCATCACAGAGATTCGCCAAAATTTGCGCATCGGTTACCGCCAGAACAGGCGGGGTATCAAAAATGACTAAATCGTAACGCCCGGAAGCTTCTTCAAGCATCCTTTCCATCGCCTTTGATCCTAAAAGCTCTGAGGGATTAGGCGGGATTGGTCCACAAGAAAGCAAATCCAAATTTGGCACATCGCTTTGTACCACGGATTCGCCCAAAGATTTTTCGCCTACAAGGACATTACTCAAACCAAATCGATTATCCATCCGAAAAGTGTAATGCAGGGTTGGCTTCCTCATATCTCCATCAATCAGAAGCACACTTTTTCCTTGCTGTGCAAAAACGATTGCCATATTCGCTACCGTGGAAGACTTACCTTCCGAGGGCCCGGAAGAAGTTACCATCATCGTTTTTAGTTCTTCATCTACAGCTGCAAATTGAAGATTAGTACGGATGGTTCGGTACTGTTCAGAAATAGGCGAGCGGGGATTCATTTTTGTAATTAAGTGACGGATGTTGCTTCTAGACAGTTTTTTTCGTCTGGCCATTTAACTCTCCCCTTCCCCTTGGATTGGCTGCATTTCCGAATTGATGTGCCACCATATCATCCTCGCTAATATGAGAGATAGCACCAAGGACCGGCATCTCTAATTTCTTCTCTACATCCGATTCTGTTTTAACTGTGTTATCCATATATTCCAGCAAGAATGCTAGACCAACACCGACCATTCCACCTAGCACAATGGCAATGGCAATATTCAGCATTGGTTTAGGACTCACCGGTGAAGGGTTTGCCGTTATATCAGCCTCTGAAAGTATCTTTACATTATCTACGTTCATTAAATCAGGAATCTGATCCTGAAAAACATTTACCGTCTTATTCGCAATCGAGGCAGCGGTTTCTGGATCAATGTCAGATGCTGTCACATTTACTACTTGCGAATTTTGTTCACTCGACACTTGTATTTTTTCACCTAACTGACTAGCGGTAAGATTCAAATGCAATTCATCCGCGACCTGTTCTAAGATCGCCGGGCTTTTAATTACCACATTATACGTATTGATGAGTTCAACGTTGGAACGAATTTCGTTTATTTCAACAGATTCTTCCTTATTATTGGTATTTTGGTTGACGATAAACTGCGAACTGGCTTCGTATGTTGGCGTAATGATAAAATAGCTGATAATTGTACTCAAAACAGCAGCCCCAACAATTAACACTATAATTAACTTCAGGCGCTTTTTGATTACCTCAAAAATTTCCTTCAATGAAATAGTTTCTTCCATGCCTTTCCCCCCCGGTAAATTCTACTTTGCTACGCTAACAAGCATCTTCGAAATTATAACACAATTTAACAATTGGTGACATAATGTTTTTGCAGGAAATACCAATCTATTAAGTATAGGGAGCGTACCACTTAGAATATAGAAACAATTAATATTACATTTTCATTACAAAACAAAGAATCTTTCGTCCTATATGCTATACTATTTTAATAGAAAAACTTGTAAAAGAACGGTATATAAGGGGGAAAGTTGGAATGAAAAAAACATTATTATCGGTTACTGCCACAGCTGTAATTGCTTCATCCTACAGCATGACAGTAGAAGCTGCTTCCTACAAGGTCCAAAAAGGTGACTCGCTTTGGTCTATTGCCCAAAAGTATAATACTTCCGTCGATTCTTTGAAATCAGTAAACAAGCTAAATAACAATATCATATTCCCTAATCAAGTCTTACAGGTGGACGGGAAATCCTCTTCCACGAAAAAGGAAGAAAAAAAGGCTACAAAGGAAACCTCTTCTAAGTCTACTACATACACAGTAAAATCAGGCGATTCACTTAGCAAAATCGCCGCCCAGCACAACATTTCTTTATCCGATCTAATGGAATGGAACAACCTTACGACAACATTGATCTATCCTGGCGATGTTTTTGTTGTCTCCAAGTCTTCTTCTGGTTCTAACTCCGATTCTGGTAATACGGGAAACTCAAATAAAACAACAGATTCGTCTTCTGGTTCTACGAAAACTACATATAAGGTAGTTTCTGGTGACTATCTCGGAAAAATTGCCAGTAAGTTTGGTGTATCGGTAAGCGATCTTAAAAAATGGAACGGATTGTCATCTGACTTGATTTATGTTGGACAGAAGCTGAAAGTAAATGGCGGCAACAACAACTCATCAACTGAAACAAAAAAAGATACTCCTGATACAAAAGTAGAGTCCGAGACTGTTGATTACAACGTTACCAAATTGATCGATGAAGCAAAAAGTTTCATAGGGACCGGTTACGTATGGGGAGGATCATCACCAAGCGGTTTTGATTGCAGCGGATTTATCTATTACCTTTATAATAAAGCGGGTAAAAGCATTGGCCGGTACTCTACCGATGGATATTATAACCGTTCCTACTATGTCAATAAACCGCAGCTCGGTGACTTGGTGTTCTTTGAAGGCACATATCGGGCAGGTATTTCTCACATCGGTATTTATGTAGGGAATAACAGTTTTATTTCAGCTGAATCAAGCGGTGTGAAAGTGACTAGTTTGGATAACTCTTATTGGAAAAAGCACTTTGATGGCTTTAAGCGGTTTTATTGATTATAACAGTGCCCCAATCGAGGTTCTCGGTTGGGGCACTGTTTGGATTGTTTTAAAATTCATTAGATTTCTTCACCTACTGATAAACGCCTCCACTGCTACTGGTAAATGATCAGATGCTTCCGTCCGGATTACTCGCTGATTATCGACTTCGATATCTGGAGTAGCGAAAATATAATCGATTCTCTTGATAGGATCAATTACCGGAAATGTATTTGCGTTATCTACATTCGCGAACGCATCCACAAAATTTGTTTGGTCAACTAACAGCTGATATTCCTCACTATCAGGCTCAGCATTAAGATCGCCCATCAAGAAGGAAGACCCCGGATGATCGGAGGCAACTTCGATTATCTCACCTACTTGTGCCAGTCTGCTAACCACGTCCAACCCTAAATGAGTATTGTAGACATTCAAATGGATACCGCGAACATTTACTTTAGTCCGAAGTAAACCGCGCTGTTCCTGGCCAAAACTGCTAAGGAAGACATTTTCCGAGTCGATAATTGGATACTCGCTAAGAATGGCTGTTCCATACTGTCTATTCTCCGTGCGCCCATTAGCTGGTTCCAAGTCTAGATTAGCTGCAAATACATAATGGTACCCTAGTAAATCAGCCAATTCTTTTGCCACGTCTTTAAATTCACTGCGGTCACCATAGTGGCGGTCCACTTCCTGAATTCCTACTATTTCTGCGTCAGCTGCCTTTATGACATTTGCGGTGCGCTCCAAATTCAACTCTCCGTCAAGTCCTACTCCATGGTAAATGTTATAAGACATAACATCGACCGACACTTGCTTCCCTTGAGATTCAGCTGATACTTCTAAACCTGAGGCGAATAGGAAAACAATACTTGCCAGGAAACTTAGCAAAAACTTTTTCACTTCGTTTCTCCCCCCAAAGATAATTTAAATGGCCTGCCTTACAAACAATGCAATAAGGCTTGATAATATGCATATTATCTCCTGGCCTTTGGAGGATATGTTTTTAAAAATACCCCAATTTCTTGGTTGATCAACATATATAAACTTATTGCATCCAAACTAACATTTTTCTACTACCTATTACGAAAGCGCTTACTTATACTATTGATAGGGTTTTGTAAAACAAATACCTTACTTTTTAATAAAGGAGGCACGCATAGAAAGTTCATCAAAATAACAGAGGAGTGTGCGTTTTTATGGTAAATAGGAAAGCCACATATTTTCCCCATCATCTCCATCTCTTTTTATTAACCGTAATCGTCTTTCTTCTTGGAATAACTAGCTTAAGCTCAAAAGTCATGGCCGGGGATACACTTCCCATAGAGGGACAAGGCGAAAAAGGGGATAACCAGCCGTATGCCCACGGTTATAGAGTATTAGATATCCTGAATTGGTCACCGGATACGGATCCTAATGCCGAATATCTAAAAGCCTCTATTCCACTTCAAGAACGCAACATACCTTTTACGGCGACCCAGGCCGATCCTTCCCTCTCCCCTGATACGCAAATGCTTAATCTTGCCGGAGATTATGGGAACGCCTTTTTTGAATCTTATCAAGCCAACGATAACTTCGATAGCTTACTGCATAATTACTGGCAGTACACCGACATCTTTGCCTCCTGGCATGGTTTGCCCACTTCTGAGGTTCCAGAAGAATTGTACGATCCCGAAGCAGACTGGACGGAGCGGCACTTTGAATTCGGCATCCTTAACTTGCCAAACCCCGCTTATACCAATGCTGCTCACAAAAACGGAACTCTCTCTCTGGGCACGATATTTTTACCAAGAGAGGGTCAAACACATAGTGACCTGCTGATTCAAAATGATAATAATCAATTTCCTGTTGCTGAAAAACTGGTCGAAATGGCGGAATTTTACGGTTTTGATGGGTACTTTATCAACCAGGAAACAAACATTTCACCATCTGAAATAAGTCTTTATAAAGAGTTCATGCAGGAGATGCGAGATAAAGGGCTGTATATTCAATGGTATGACTCCGTAACAGATCCAAGCGGTAAGATTGCTTACCAAAATGAATTCAACCAGTTAAACAGCCCCTTTGTAAAGGACAGCTTACTAGGAAGAGTGTCAGACTCGATTTTCCTCAATTATTGGTGGAACGAGCAAAGAATTGAAAATTCAAAACAGCATGCGGAAAGCCTGGGATTGAATCCCCTTTATACTGTCTTCACGGGTGTAGAGGCCGGCATGTATAAGTATAACCAGCCATATAACCTCCGGGATATTCTTGACCCTCAGGGAAATCCCAAAACGGCGATCGCAACGTTAGGATCAGAATTCGTGCTTGGTGAACTGGATGCTGATACTGGATTGGACCGTACCGATAACGATAACCAGTATAAGGTCTTTGAACGGGAGCGTATATGGTGGTCGGGCCCGAACCAGGATCCAACAAATGCAAGCAGGAACGAAGACTATCCGAAATGGGATGGTATTGCTTCCTATATTGCTGAACGCTCTGTGATAAACGGGACCAGATTTGTCACCAACTTCAATACCGGACACGGTTTGAGGTATTATCAGAACGGAGAAGTAGTCAACAAGGATGAATGGTCGAACATAAACCTGCAAGATATTCTTCCTACCTGGCAATGGTGGCTCGAGAACAACTCTGGGAAAGAAACTACGTTGAAAGTCGATTTTGATTACGGTAAAGATTACGTTTCCGGCGAAAACTTCAATTATAAACCAGTAGGCGGCTACAAGGGTGGAAGCTCCCTTGTGATAGATGGGAACCTGCAAGAGGATCATTTTCTGAGATTGTATAAAACAGACTTGAATATTACAAAGGACTCCAGCTTTGATATTACCTATCAAAAATCTAGTGACGATGAAGGAACATTGAAAGCGGGATTCATTTTTAAAGACGAACCTGAGGAGATCGTTTATATGGAAATCCCGCATAGCGACAAGCAGAAAGACAAATGGATTACGCAAAAAATCAATCTAAAGGATGAAGCAGGAAGAGAACTTGCCGCTTTCGGTCTTGGTTTCTCGCCTGGCAAAGAGAGTACAAAAGATTACCAAATAAATGTCGGCGAAATAAAACTTTCCGATGGCAAAAAAACTAGACCCGATAAGCCATCCAATTTTCAGCTTGAAAAAGCTTTTGACACAAACGAAATGAAAGTAAGCTGGGATTTGAATGACTATAACAAAGTCCGTAAATATCATTTGTATGCGAAGCTTTCTAATGGGGACACAGTCTTCCTTGGCGGAACATATGATGACCATTACTATATTAAATCCCTATTTGGGGAATCGAAAAAAGCGACATTATTTTTAAAGGCCGTCGGACCGGATGGCACAGAAAGCAGTCCGGCAAAATTTACGTATGATTTCAAAAAAGAAGTAAGCGACCTTCAGGTGGAAGAAGAAGACGAATCCCTCAAAGTGAAATGGAAGCAGCAAGGCACGTCTAAAACAGAAGTAACGCTTACCAAAGGCGGCGATGAACTGGTTTTTTATGTAGATAGAGGAGTTAACGAGCTGCAAATACCGATAGATGATCCGAATGGAAGCAGATACGACCTCACAGTCAAACCCTTGAAATCAAAGGCACGCGGAATCACTCATAGTGGGCGTTTGAACGATATCGTTCCTGCTCCATATACTGGTGGCATTGATGTAGAAGATGGTGTGTTATCACTTGATATCCCTACTCCTGAAGACTGGCATCACCTTTATCTATACGTGAACGGTGAATTAATACAGCATGATATGCCTCATAGTAACGAAGTGTCCGATTATCTTATTCGCGGAACCCACTCTTTAAAACACCTTACAAATGTAACTTCAGGGGACCAAGTGGAAGTGGTATTAGAAGATTATTCGGGCAATAAATCAGATCCTGTTTCTTATACCGTCGAAGAATAAAAACAAATAGAAACTGGATCAGCAATGCTGATCCAGTTTCTATTTAAGAAGCAATACGGTTGAAATTTCATAAGGTGACAATTTTTGTTCCAGTCTCCCGTTACTCTCTTCCATGCTATCCAATTTACTTTCCAGTAGATTTACTTCCGTCATTCTCCTTACAGGGAATTGATTTTCCATAAGGATTTCTGCTTCACTTCCTGTTGCCTCATATGTTCTTACAATAAGACCTTCTGCTTCCTCTGCCTTTTTAATTGTATCTATTATTACCGTATCGCTTTTCACTTTCATGTAAGACTGACTAGATGGCAAATCCCCTTTATGGTTGGCTGCATTGACTATGGTGACGGGGTTGTTCAATTCATAACCTGCATGAACTGTTTTAGCCTTGCGCCAGTCTCCCTCATGAGCGAAGAGACTATATGTGAAAGTATGTGTCCCTATATCTGCAGTTTCATCCGGCCACTTTGGGGCCCTGAGCAGAGATAAACGAATACAATTGTCCTTAATATCGTATCCATATTTACTGTCATTTAAGAGAGAGACCCCATAATTACCTTCCGATAAATCGGCCCAGCGTTGACCGCACACCTCATATTGAGCCTGTTCCCAGGAAGTGTTGTTATGGGTCGCCCGTTCAACAGAGCCAAACGGGATTTCATAGCTAGCTTTTCGACTGTGAATATTAACAGGGAAAGCGACTTTTAACAGCTTGTGTTTTTCTTGCCAGTCTACTTCCGTTTTAAAATCAATTCGCTTGTCATGATGATAGAATGTGACCTTTTGCGTTACAAAGGAATCATTGATTTCCCACTGAAAGGTCAGTTGATCAAAGATATTCCCCTTATGCGTTATGTCCATCTTTTTAAGCTGACTATTTTTTACCGGCTGATTCTCATAATACGGATCAATATCCCAAGCATCCCAGTCGGTCGGCAGATCATCAAACAGTTGCAGTTCATTGGCGATATTACCTGGCTTGATAATCTCTTTATCAGCCTGTTTGTCATACAGCCTGCTCATCCATCCTTCCGACGTGAACTCGACTTTAAAAAACGCCGTTTCCCACTTTCCTTCAAACTCATCCCGGTTCTCGGGAGTTACCGTTTCCTCAACGCTTCTCTCCTGTAGCCAGACTGTTGTATAACCTAATTCGGGAATATCCGGTACACGGGCAATAAGGGTATCATTCCCATCTTCTCCAGCAAGGAGATCCATTTCATATACGGATCCATCTTTCCCGCAAACAACTGTATCAGCTAATTTCTTCCCGTCTGACAGAGTAATCAAGCCGTCGCGTTTCCAGCTGAGACTGTTGAACAAAACGAGTGGTCGTCCAGGTCCTTCCGTGTCGATTGACGTACTGAGATACTCTGTTGCTTGTCGATTGAGCTCATCTCCTATATAAAAGATTTGATCATAATGCTGCGTTGACAAGTCATAGACGCTCTCGATGGAGGTACCTGGAACTATATCATGGAATTGGTTAAGAAGTAACAGTTTCCATCCTTCCTCCAGCTTTTCTGTTGGATAATCATATCCGTATATCATATAGGCCAGACTGTTCCATACTTCCGCTTCCCGGTACAGTACCTCCGCCTGGCGATTGCTTTTCTTTGCTTCTGCATGAGTGGTATAGGTGCCACGGTGCAACTCTAAATACAAGTCGCCATACCAGACAGGAAGCGGTGGTTTTTGCTGATCGATCCGGTCAAAAAAGCCATGGACAGTGTCGAACTCTACATCTGGAAGACCTGGCAGGGACCTGGTTCTTTCAAGCCGCTCCACCATTTCCCTAGTGACGCCACCCCCGCCATCCCCGTACCCATATACAAGCATTCTTTCAGGGTATTGTTGTATTTGCTTGAAATCTTCCCAGGTGTTTTTTATCTCCTTCGGGTATGTCTCCTGTCCTAGTATGGTATGTAAATAGGATAAAATCTTTGTACCGTCGATTCCTTCCCAATAAAATAAATCATGCGGAAAACGATTGGTGTCATTCCAGTTCAGTTTTGTGGTCATAAAGTAATCGGTTCCTGCTTTTTTCAGTATTTGCGGAAGGGAGGCACAGTAACCAAAAGTATCCGGCAGCCATTCCACCCGTGATTCTTGGCCAAATTCACTGTTATAGAATTTCTTTCCGTACAAAAGCTGGCGAACAAGCGACTCACCCGACGGGATGTTCAGGTCAGGCTCAACCCACATCCCGCCGATTAACTCCATTCTTTCATTTTTTATTTTTTGACTAACCCGTTCAAAAATCTTAGGATGGTGTTCTTTCAAAAACGCAAACAATTGCGGCTGACTCTGTGCAAAGCGAAACGTATCATATTCATCAAGCAGCGTACACATACTGGAAAAGGTTCTGCTTGCTTTTCGGACCGTTTCCTTCATGGGCCACAGCCAGGCTAAATCAATATGTGATTGCCCGATCGCCCGTATTGTCCCCTCCCGGTAACCGGAAAACTTTTGAGCCGCATTTATTAACGATTCTTCATAATTCCGCCAAGTTTCATCTGTTAATTGCTTTTTGTCTGGAATTCCAACAGCTTCCACGATGGTTTCCATTTCGTTTAGCCATAAGGAGCGCCGTGGATCAGAATCAGGAAGCAACAGCGCTGCTGCGTAATGTGTTTCCAATGTAAACAATAGGCTTTGAATCGATCTATTGACCCTTACAATGGAGCTATCGTGGAAATAAACCGGTGGAGGTTCTGTTTCTGCTTTTGCTACCTGGTTGAATCCCCTTAGTTTATCGTCTGGAATCGCTTCCGGATTAAACAATTCCATTTCGACTGAGAAGCAATCTTTGGTGACAGCGGAAGACGGAATGGTGACAAAGTTTTTATTCCGATCTAAACCTTGAACCGGTTCGCCATTGAAGGAAACCAGGGATTCACAGTATGAAGGCCCCCCCTTCCCCTCGCTGCGAAAGATGAAACCGAGCTCCTCCTTCTTCCAATCCCCTGGAATATTGACAGTGGTTTTCAGGAATACGGTTGTCCCTGAATCGACAAGCCACTCTCCTTTTTTAACCATCCCACTTTCTAAATTATGGTATTGGCCCGGCTTCTCATAAACAGCCCTTCGCAGCTCCCACGCATCAATTGTTACGAGTCTGCTATATTGATAGTCTGTTAAATAACGGATCAATCGTTCAATTCTACGCACTCTCTTCCCCTCCCAACCTTTCCTTGGTTATTCGCAAAATGACATTTGTTGTTGTTTCCGATGACCCGCCAACCATTACTTTGACCAGGCCAGGTTCTACCGTTTCTTTCATTTGTATATTCCAAACGGAAAGCTGCTCTTTCCCCAACTGAAAATGAATTACTTTGCTTTCTCCAGGTTCTAACCAAATTTTATCGAAACCCTTCAATTCCTTCTTTCGCTGTGTAACACTTGCTTCCATGTCCTTTATATATAACTGGACCACCTCATAACCAGCCCGCTCTCCGACATTGTTCACTTCCACTGCAATGTCAAACTGGTTTCCCTCCTCAAGTTCAGACAAGCTCAAGCTTTTTTCTTCATTACTCATGAACCGATAAGAAAAAGTAGTATAGCTCAATCCATGGCCAAAAGGAAAAAGAGCCTTACCGCTCATATCGAAATAATCCTCTTTTGCACCGCTATCCTTCGCATTATAATAGACAGGCAGCTGCATCGAGGAGGCCGGGATCGATACAGGAAGCTTTCCTGACGGGTTGAACCTGCCAAATATGGCTTCAGCAATCGCTGTTCCACCTGAAGGTCCCGGATACCATCCACACAGAATGGCGGAACAGTGTTCTGCTTCCCAAGGGATAGCATGGGGTCTCCCCTGAATCAGAATCAACACTACCGGCGTACCCGTCTCTGTGATTTGTTGGATCAACTGGCTTTGTACGCCTCCAAGCGACAAGTCGGCGACATCCACATTTTCACCACAATCCATTTCGGCTGCATCATAGTGCTTGACCGCTCCGTTATCTTCGAAATCCATGCTAAAGTCCCTGGCGCTGGAACCGCCTGCGACAACGATAGCGACATCCGAACCACTTGCTATCTGCCTTGCTTCAGCAAAGCCTGCCATCGAACTGTCCCTTATGCCGCAGCCTTTGCTATACGAAATTTCTACGTCAGCTGGGGCCATACTGCGGATGCCATCAAGTACGGTAGAGCCGCTTCCTGGTTTTTGCGGCGGGGTATAATCGCCGAGCATGTTGTACAGATTGTCTGCACTTGGTCCGATTACTGCCAGCTTTTTGATTCCTTCCAGCGGCAGAATGTTTTCCTCGTTTTTCAACAATACAAGTGACTGTCTTGCCATTTCCAGGTTTGTCTTTTCAAATTTTTCGTGGCCTACAATGAGTGACGCCTTAGAAACAGGTGTCCATTTCCTTTCGTCAAAAAGCCCGAGGTTGTGTTTTATCATCAGCATACGCCTTACTGCCTGGTCTACTAATTGTTCATCGATTTTTCCATTACGTACCGTTGATTCGATTGACAAGTAGACTTCATCCCACAAACTCAGATCCACTCCCGCTTCCAATGCGTAAGCAGCGGCCAGTTCTTTGTCCCCCGTCAACATCATCAGCCGGTCAAGCGCAGTTCCATCGGCCATAACAATTCCCTGATAACCCCATTCATTACGCAAAATGTTTGTCAACAATTGTTTGTTGCCATGGCATGGCACCCCATCAATTTCATTGTAGGCAGCCATACAGGCAAGGGCTCCACTTTGGACCGCTGCTTTCATTGGAGGGAGAAATATTTCCCTTAACTCGCGTTCCCCTATCAAAGCCGGCCCTGAATTATGCCCTCCTACACCTGCTCCCTGTGCAGCAAAATGCTTTAATACTGCAACGGCTTTGTCCTCATCAAACTCTCCGGCAGTGCCTTGCATACCCTCCAATACTGCCTCTGTCATCTTTGCTGACAAATAGGGATCTTCACTGAAACACTCTTCCGTTCTTCCCCAGCGCGGATCCCTGACAATATCCAGTGTGGATACCAACCCCAAATGGCTCCCTCTCGCCCGCAGTTCACTGGCTACATGCGAGGAGACTTGTCTCTGCAGCGAGGGGTTCCAGGAAGCCCCGGCCCCAATATTGGTTGGATATAATGTACTCCCCAGTGCTTGATGACCATGCGGACATTCTTCTGAGAACAGAACGGGGATTCCTAAGCGCGTGTTATCTTCCAGATATTTTTGGATCATATTGGTTACCATTGCGCTATCTTCTACCGCAATACCATTGTTAAAGTCGACTGCCGACCAGGGATCGGCACGGAACAATCCATATAAGGCGCCCATTCCGTCAAACTGCTCAACGTGTTTTTTAAATAAATCAGTCAATTCATAACCGTCTTCTGTTTTTCGGTAGGCCTGCCATCCATACAATTTTTGATTTAGCTGGCCGACTTTTTCCTTAAGGGTCATCTCCTTTAACAAGCGATCGACTCTTTCTTCCGTTGGAAAACTTTTATCCTCGTAAAATTCCATCTATTTTTCACCAGCCAATCTGTCGTTTAAATAAAACAGAACCTCCTAAATCTAAGAGATTCTGTTCTTTATCATCTATCTTTATTTGTTTTCTGCTCTCCACTCATCATATTGTTTTTGAATTTCTTCCATTACTTTATCAATGCCCGCTTCTTTCAGCTTTTCGTTTGCTTTCGGCAAATATTCTTCCGGGTCTACTGATCCAGTATATAAAGCAGGCGCGAATTCATCCATCACATTAGAAATAGAAGCTATCTCTGTCCGCACTGGATTTGTATCAAAGTGAAATCCTAATGTAGGTGCATTGGTTGCTGAAGCATTGAATTCCTTGAAAGCATCCCATTTATCATCCGGATCATCTTCATATAGATCGAGGATGAATTGGTTTCCAAGTGTATAACTGGAAATATTATAATTATCAAGCCTTGCCGGCAAGTCTTTTATTTTTCCATTGTCAAGTTTCTCATAGTGTTCTCCCTCAATACCTTTATCCATCAGATTTCGCAGGTAAGGATCTGTGTTTAACAAATTCAGGAATTCCATCGCCTTTTCCGGATGCTTGGATGTGGAGGAAATTGCCTGGATAGATCCGGTTACCGATCCATTGAATACAATCGGATCATGAATGGGAGCGACTGCCACATCATAACCGGCATTTCTTGACCACAGCAATTCTGCATACGGCTGGTAACCTTCTTTTCTGACAAACCAGTTGTCTACCTCAAACGGGAAGGTTTCTTTGCTTGTAGCAGCATCTTTCAAAATATAACCTTTTTTATAATACTCATGCATCGTTTTCAGAGATTCCATCATTTCCTCGGATTCATAAGGATTTACCACTTCTTCGCCATTCCCATCGAGCCTCACCGCAAATGGCATTTGTTCATTGAATATATAATCAAAGGGAAGGAACGGTCTCCAAAGAGAAGAAGCACCGGATGTTGCTAATGGTGTAACACCGGATTCGTTTTCTTTTATAGTAGCAAGCAGCGGTTCCAGATCTTCCAAACTGTTAACATTGTCAATGCTAAGGTTGTTTCTTTCCAGCATCTCTTTATTAAATACATATACCGCTTGTTGACCTACCTCTTTGTTTGCTGGCACGCCATAAAGCTTGCCATCGATTTTCGCCCCTTCAAGAAGAGCAGGATCGAGTGTTTCTTTCAATTCTTTCCCGTGCTCCTCCAGCAGGTCATCAATTGCCAGGAAGGCCCCTTTTCTGGCATTCAACGTATAATTGTTCAAGTAAGACGCTGTAAAAGCAATATCATAGTTCTCACCAGAAGCGGTTATCACCTGCATCTTCTGCTCATAGTCGCCCCAGTCGATCATCTTTAAATCGATTGTCGCATTGATTTTATCCTTTACATATTCATTTACCTTTTCCATTACTTTATCCTCATCCGGTTGTGGTGCGCCCACTGTGTACCAGGTCAGTGTGACAGTTTCCGAATCTTTGCCTTCGCTTGATGCTTCATCCGACTGGTTTGAGCATGCCGCCAATAACAAGATGAATAGCAGACCAATGATACCAATAAAACGAAATCTCTTCATAAAAATTCCCTCCTGAATCTTTTTATTTTTATTCTTTTACTCCCCCGACAGTCAGCCCCTGTATGAAAAACCGCTGAAAGAAAGGATAGGCTACTGCGATGGGCAAGGTAGAAATGACTACCATCGCCATTTTTGCTGCATCTTTCGGAATTGCTGCCAGCATTTCAGCTGATTGCCCGCTTACCAGAGTATTTTGGGTCAAAAATTCGATGTTGTTTTCGATTTTCATCAACAACGACTGCAAAGGGACAAGTTGCGGTTCATCGATAAACAGTAAAGCGTGAAACCAATCATTCCAATATCCGAGAGTACTAAACAAGGCAATGGTAGCAATGCCTGGTAGTGCCAACGGAAAAACAATTTGAAAAAAGATCCGCCATTCGCCAGCACCGTCAATCCGAGCCGATTCCAATAAAGGCTCAGGAACAGAACGCATAAAGAATGTCCGCATTATCAAAATATAAAAAGCATTTACTGCAAGAGGCAGAATGAGTGCCCAAATGGTATTTTTTAAATGAAGCAGCTGTGTTGCCACTATATATAGCGGAACCATTCCACCGTTGAAAAGCAGTGTGAATAAGGCCATAAAGGTAAACAATTTTCTATAGCGGAACTGTTTTCTCGAGATAGCATAGGCAAATAACGCAATCGTCAATACACTGATCAAGGTACCGAGAACGGTTACGATGATGGTTATCATATAAGATTGAATCAATTGTGCCTTCATATCCCACAGATAGCTATAGGCAAAAGTACTCCACTCTTCCGGGATCAGTTGAAAGCCATTTTCCGTAAGCGTTTGCTCGTCTGTGAATGAAATAATAATCACGTAAAGAAAAGGGAACAGACATAAGAGTGTAAATCCGGCCATAAAGATATTGACGATGAGATTGGGAATTCCAGATAACTTGTCATTGTTCAATCGTTTCCGTTTTTTTTTGTTATTCTTTACCGGAGAAAGGGCCGGCGGTTGTTGTTCTACTATATCAGCTTTTCGCTTTGCCATTTTTTCGCCTTCCTTCCTGCTAGAATAATGCTGAATCCTTATCAATCTTCCTAACTACATAATTTGTTGCCAATACAAGAATGAAGCCTACAAGTGACTGGTATAATCCTGCTGCTGTACTCATACTGATTTCGCCCAAATTCATCAATCCACGATATACATATGTATCGATGACATTTGTGACGTCGTATAACGGACCGGAGTCTCGCGGCACTTGGAAGAACAGCCCGAAGTCAGAATTGAAGATATTTCCGATGTTGAGAATGGTCAGAACAATTATCAGTGGTTTGATCATTGGAATGGTAATGTTTTTGATTTGCTGAAGCTTACTTGCCCCATCGATCATCGCCGCTTCATAATAACTTCTGTCGATTCCCACGATAGCAGCAATATAAATAATACTTCCGTAACCTACTGTTTTCCATAGATTGGTGAAGGTCAGAATATAGGGCCAATATTCCGGATCGTTATACCAGGAAATCGGATCTCCTCCCAACCATTCAATCAGGCTGTTTACCATCCCGCGGTCTGCACTTAAAAAGGTGAAGACAAAATAACTAACAACTACCCAGGAAAGAAAGTGCGGAAACAGCATACCGGTCTGATAAATTTTCGCCAACCTTTTATTCGCAATTTCACTGATCAATATGGCAATTGTTACAGAAATAATCAAACCTACGACAATGAATACCAAATTGTACAATAGCGTATTGCGGGTAATGATGAATGCGTCGCTGGAATTAAATAAGAACTCGAAATTTTCTAATCCTACCCACTCACTGCTCATGACGCTGGAAAAGAAGCCACCGGCATCATAACGGAAATTTTTGAATGCAATGACTGTGCCGGCCATTGGTAAATAGGAAAAAAGCACAAACCATACAGTCGCTGGCAGCACCATCAATAACCAGACTCGATTCTTCCAAATATTTCGTAACCAATTCATCAGGGGCCAACCTCCTTCCTTATCCCCATTATAAGAAAGGGCTTTCATAGAAGGTAGTTGATAAATTTTAGGTTTAATGTACTTATTTTGTAAACGTTTTGTAAAACATAAAATCGCTAGTCTTTGATCAGGAAGCAGCATTAAAAAAGGCTTGTCCTAACCTGCCCGGACAAACCTACGACTAATCCTATATAGTCGGCCTCCATTCAGACGGAGTTGAACCAACATATTTTTTAAATTGCTTATAAAAGTAGGCTGCATCCGTGTATCCCACTTTCTTTCCTACCGTTCCCGCTTTTAAATGGGAATTCTTTAAAATCTCTTTTGCTTTTTCTATCCTGTATTCATTTAAATAATGGGAGAATGACTTACCCACTTCGTGTTGAAAAAGTTGCCCCAGGTAAATATTGTTTACGTGGAACTGATAGCTTAATGTTTTTAAGGACATCTCTTCCTGGTAGTTGTTTTCAATGTATTTTAATATACTCTGGATAATCGGGCTTACTCCCTGATTCCATTTTGTTATAAAATCACCAAGCTGATCGATAAAGTGACTCAGGATCTTTTGCATTTCTTCACGGGTTTCCGCGTTGGAAACTTGGTGAAGAAAATCCGTGTACACTTGTTCCTCGACATACAAATGAAACTTCTGTTTTAGTTCGATAGTCAGCTCATATAAAAAGGCCCGCAACTCTGTCGGACTTTCCTTTGTGATATTTTCCCAGAACTGTTGATATACTTCCGATAACCAAGCCTTCGCCTTGTCAACGTTTCCTTCAGACAAAGATTTAATCAACGGTTGTTTGCTCAAATTTTCTACCGCCATTTGTTCATTTGAGTGAATGAAAAGCTGTTCAGCTATTATATGCTTTTCTTTTGGCAATAACAATTTCAGCTTGCTCAACTGTTTCATGTTGTTAAATTCTGATGGAAGTTCATTTAAATGGTGAATCGGATGTCCCAACGTAATATAAAAATCATCCAACTTTCCGATTAAATAATCCTCCAATGTATTAAGTTGCTGCCACGATATTTCCGATGATCTTTCTAGAGGAAAAAGGACGACCAGTTCCTGCTCCGGTGTTATAACCATATCCGCACCCGGCATAAGCCTTTCCATATCTTGCTGAATTATTCGTAAAGTCTCATTTGACAATCGGTCTGTTTTCGGAAAGTTAAGCAGAACCAACTGCAACGGAAGCGGTAATCCTTTTATCCCATATAAAGACAGACGTTCCTTTAAATCAGTATAGCTCATGTTTCCGTTCAGCCAACGCCAAATTGCATTATCCCTTAGGATGTTGCTTGTCGTATCATTTATATAGGCTCTGTCAATTTTTTCCCTGACATTCTTGATTGTTTCGATCAATTCCTGCTCTCGAACCGGCTTTAATAGATAATTTTCGATGCCAAGCTGAAGACCTTTCTTTATTAAAGGAAATTCTTGATATCCTGACAACACGATAAATTTCATTCTCATTCCAGATTGCTTCAGTTTCTCGATTAGCTGCAAACCGTCCATTTCCGGCATTCGTATATCGGTGATCAATAAATCGCAGGCCTGTTGAGAAAGAGATGTGAATGCTTCTCTTCCATCCTGGGCAGTTCCAGCCACCTCAAATCCGTATGCTTTCCAATCAATCAAAGAGGATAGACCTTCCATAATCAACGGCTCATCGTCAACGATAAAAAGTTTATACATCTTCCCGCGCCTCCATTTCATTGATTGGTAACTTTACTAAAATTTTAGTGCCCTTTTCTTCCTCACTACTAATTTCCAGACCGTATGTATTGCCATATTTCAACCGGATTCGTTCATTTACGTTAAATAATCCCAATGACTCGTTGTTTGGCAGTCCATTCCGTAAATTGGTTTGCAGCACCTTCTTTTTTTCCTCTTTGATTCCTTTACCGTTATCTACAATGGAAATCATTAAACATGCAGCTTCCTCATATACAGCGATCACCAGGGTGTTATCATATTTATTTCGTCTTATTCCATGTATGATATAGTTTTCAACCAGCGGCTGAAGGATAAACCTTGGCAAGCTTTTATCTTTTAAGTGGGCGGGTAACTGAACGTCGAATTGTAACTTGTTAGGCTGTCTCACTTTGAATAGTTCTACATATTTGGATACATGAGCTATCTCCTCTTCCAATGTCACCACATCGTCCTGCTCCAAGGAATATCGGAACATATCTGCCAACAGGACAATCATATCGGCTGTAGTGCGTGACCCATCAGATATAGCCTTCATCCGAATGGACTCTAACGTGTTGTAGAGAAAATGCGGGTTGATTTGAGTTTGTAAATTCTTCAATTCTGCTTCTTTTTGCTTGATACTGGACAAATAAATCTTTTTTATATAATTGTTCACGTCATCCAGCATGATATTGAAGTTCCCGGCAATGATGGATAAATCATCAGTTTCTTTCTTGATAGGAATGCGGACGTCCAAATCCCCCGCCTGAACCTGTTTCATGGTTTGTTCAATGCTCAGAAAGCGCTGTGAGTATCGTCGAATCGACCAATAAGTAACTAGAATTGCTAATAACGATATAAACAAAGTGATTCCCAGCATGGTTTTACGCCTGGTTGTGACTTCTTTTATTTTCGATTCAGCCAACACCGCGACAACCATGTAACTGCCGCTGCTGTCCGTTAGGGAATTTGTATAGTAGGTTGAACCATTAGTTTCCAGGTTCGCGGTTTGGTCCCCGAAAGCAAGCTTATCAATTGGATTGATCGCTAGTTTATCTCCGAAACGGAATAACAGTTGCTCGTCATTATTGTATATATATATGGAAGCTTTTACATGATCCTTTTGCAGTTTTAACATCCGATTCACTTCATCAAAACTGTAATAGGCATTCAAATAACCCACCAGATCGAGCGTAACCGGATTATTGATGTTTGTGGAAACCTTCAGCAAATCGCTGGATTGCATGGTATTCGCAGACAGCTTCCCCTCCCTCTCCTCTTTACTCAGGTTCCATGCTTCGTTTTTATAAATCTGATAATACTTTTCTCTTTCTGCAGGATCTGATAGAGAAACAGCTGTTATCCCGTCATCCTGTGAATAAAAGCTATTTAAAAAGGTACCGAAATGTGACGGGACAGAAGAACCGCTCATTGAATACATATCCAGCCGATAGGAAAGGTAGTTATTATAATCATACTGTAATGCATGGGTGACATCTTCGATTAAATCACGGTCATAGTATAATTCACGGACCGCTTTGGAAACCTTTTCATTTTTATCATCGATAAAAGAGGTTATTTTTTCGACTCGCTGATAAGACTTGTCAATTTCTTTTTTTACCACCACGTCCGTATAATACTTGTCTGTAATAAAAAACAGTATAAACATACAACCTAATATGATAGCAGAATAGATTAGCAAGATGCGATGGAACATTCTTCTTCGAAAAAACTGTGCGAGCCGCTTTATCCTCTTTTCCACTCCCATTCCCCCAATAAATAACCAAGGATACCGTTACTTGCATGTATAAGGAGAACCGTGAGACATGGCCCACGGCTTACCAGTTATCTATTCAATTCTTTGTTTAAGGGACTATCCCTTACCGCTTTCCCCGCCATGCTCAAGACAAATTCACTAAACATCGAGTTGGCCCAGGCAAACCAGTTCCTTGTAAATAAACCGGGATTATCTGCATGAAAACCTTCGTGCATGTAACCTTCGTTCCCATCCGTAGTTAAAAAATAGTTTAGTATTCTTTCTT
This sequence comes from Sediminibacillus halophilus, assembly GCF_900103695.1. Lineage (GTDB taxonomy): Bacteria > Bacillota > Bacilli > Bacillales > Amphibacillaceae > Sediminibacillus > Sediminibacillus halophilus. The sequence goes on along the minus strand of NZ_FNHF01000003.1, from coordinate 632,505 downwards.
TCTCCTGTTTCGCAACGGCGGTCATGCCTTGGACAGCAAGGCCGATATGCCAGATATAATGATCCGGAGTATGCGGACTGCCTATCCCAGCTGCGGCATCTCCCTCGTAATAATAAGGATTGTCCCTGCTTAAAATCAGTTTTCTTGTATTTTGGTGGGTTTGATCATCAAAGCTGCAATAGCCGAGATACGGTGCTGCCAAAAGACTTGGAACGTTTGCATCATCCATTATATGGTATCTGCCAAAACCGTCTGTTTCATATACATAAACTCTACCATAAATCGGGTGCCGAATCGTACCATATTTTTCGATTCCTGTCCTGATTTCTTCGGAAAGCGCAGCACTTTCTTTTGCGAGCCTTTCCTCTTTTCCATAACGGCACATTTCCGCTGCATATTCCAAAACGACTACAGCAAACATATTCGCCGGAATTAAATATCCGTAAAGACAAGCATCATCACTGGGCCGGAATCCGGACCATGTCATCCCTGTCCAGGCCGTTTCAGATCCTTTTCCATTCCGAATAAGCGTGTCGGAAATCCTTACATCCTTTCTTGTAAATCGGTATAACGATTGCTGTTCATGGTTTTGTTCAACTTTCCAAGTCGATAAGATAACATCGAGCACTCGATAAAACGGATCACTGATGATAGAGTCATCACCTGTTTCCTTCCAATAAAGATAGGCTAGTTGAATTGGATAACAGAGGGAATCCACCTCGTACTTTCGTTCCCATACTATCGGGGCCATGGTCGTTCCATCTGTTTGATGACCGTTACTATTTGCTTCTTCATTAAAAGCGTTGGCATAGGGATCCTGTAAAATGTAATCAAACTGACGTAAAATGACCCCTTTTATAAAGGAGGCAACTTCGCTGTCTTTCGAAGCCGCCATTAAATATGGCCTGATTTGAGCAGTGGAATCCCTGAGCCACATGGCGGGTATATCCCCTGTAATCACAAACGTGGTGCCGTCCACTTTTTTTCGCAAAGTAGTTTGATAGGTATTCAGGAAACAATTACGAAAAAGCTCTTTTATAGAAGATTCATTATTAAAATGATTGTTTACATCCTCGATGATACTTTCCAAACCTGAAGGGATGGTTTTCTGCTCAATCTTCATTTTCATTATCCTTTCTGAATGCATAGGTAACTATCTTATATGGTTCTACTACCGTATTGATTGTCGGTGTCTGGCTACGTGTTTCTTTTTTCTTTTCGACTATGTTGCTTTGATAAAAGTGATTACATCCATTTACATGTGCTTTTAAAGCAACTGGATGTTTTCCTGGATTGAACCAACGGATGAAAAGGTCGCCGCTTCTCCCTATCTTTATATTCGATATCGCCAATCCTTCCTGATTCCAATCCAAATATTCTATGGACGATGGCAGAATCCCTGGATGTATCGTAGTTTGTTCACAAAAACACGGAATCAAATATTGATATGCCTCTTGAAAAGCATGGGACTCCAGGACACCCCTTTTATGAGGGATTACCATCCACTCAGCAGTATTTTCGCCTAAACATTGAGCCTCAGGAGTGGGAAATACACCCCAGTCACCCATTTCCCCGACACTTCGAAGCATCGTGACAGCTATCGTATTTCGATCCTCTAATATCTCATACTCGTTCAATCCCTTGGTAGCTATCGTCAAACCGTTCGCATTATCTGATATACTGACAAACTGTTGAAGATGGTGATCAAAAGCAGGGTTTTCCCACTCCTCATCAGGTACGTTAGGCCGTTCAGCAACTTCAAAAACACTGGCCGCTTGGTGATGATCTGCAATAAAATCAGTCGGGAACAACACACGCAGTCGATGATCCTTTATGGAATTATCGATAACCGCTTTTATTTTTGGCCCTTTTGCGTTCTTTTCCAGGCTAATACTCGTCCTGATGTTAAGCATTTTTGTTTCGCTGGAACGCCCTGCTTGACGATCCGGGTGCCAGATAAGGTTTTGCCTTTCCTTATCCAACAATTCGTCGGCTTCGGCTGGAAGTTCCCATTCATGAATAACTTCTATTTTTGCCTCCAAAGGAGTATCTTTAATAATTTGAATCTCAGCTTTTTCATGGATAGTAGAATACCGTTTGCCATCACTTGTTTGTTTGAACATGTATTCGTTTCCTATATCTCCTGTATCTTGATAAATACCAAGTTGGCTATACTGTTTTCCAGTTTCTTTATCCATTAAATCGAAGGAACCATTATCATGGACGGTCAGTTGCACATGCTCGTTTTCCAGTTGCCGATCGTTTAGGAAAAGCGAAGCATCATTCTGTTCCTTTCCTTTTTCAGGAAGTAGGTAAAATAGTTGATAACCAAACGCAGGAAGGTTATTTGCCAAGAATGATACCTCTGCCTTTTTTGCGAAATAAGGTTTTCGAAAACGGTCATTTGGCAGGTCGTAATCAAATTCCACTCTTTCTTCCGCGATATCTGCGTGAATGGCACGACCGCCTGCATCATATAATTGCCATTCCGATGTCTGCTTTGATTCCAAGTAATCCGGTATTTCAGAAAAAGGTCTCTCGTCAAAATAAACTTTTTCTAATTCCACCGTTTTTCTGATTATAATGTCACGGTTCCAACCTGACGTGTTATAAACCACAATAGGAATGGCACGTTCAGAAAACCATGATGTGTCTATTTTTTCCGCCACTGCTTGGGCTGACTGATTAATGATTATTGAAGCTGCTGATTCCGCCTTGTTATACCTCGTTTCCATTTCTTTATGAACTTCGTCTATGCTGCAGCCACAAATGCTATCATGTGGATGGTTTTTCATTAATGTTTTCCATGCATATTCAAGATATTGCTCTGGATATTGTTCTCCGGTTAAGTGGGCCAATGCTGCCATTGGTTCGGCACCATTTTCCAGTAATGTTTGGCATGTTTGATTCATTTGCTTCAGATGAACCCGTGATGAAGCTGTATTCACTAACGTCGACCATCCATCAGTCTTTTGATTTCGGAGTTCACCATGGATTGTTTGCAACTTACTCGGTAAATGCCGTTTTAATTCTTTTCGATAAGTGTCAAAACTGGAATGGATAAAATCAATGTCGGGATAAAGCTCTTCAGCAGTTTGGATCGCTTCAGGCAAATCAGTTTGAAGTGGTTGGTGATCGCAACCATTCATAAACAGCAGTTGATTGGTAGAAGCGTATTTTTTTGCATCGGCAAGCTTTTGGTCCCAAAAAACTTTTGCTTCCTCCCGGTTAACTGGTATTTCGTTTCCATTAGAGTACCAGTTTGCAAAAAGCACGCCTAAAACAGAAGATCCATCTGGCGCTTTCCATTCCAGTTCAGAATATGGAGACTCAAAATTAGCGGATTCCATCACCATATTATTAAAACCGGTGGGTTTAACCCCCCGCCCAAATGCTGCTGTATCAATTCCGGCCTGCTGCAAAATTTGCGGTGCCTGGCCGTAAATACCAAAAGTATCCGGAAAATATCCTAATTTAACATAATGGCCGTAAGCTTCTGAGTCTTTTAATCCGTAAAGAAGATTGCGGACATTGGATTCAGCACTTGTCAAAAATGCATCCTGTAGGACATACCATGGCCCAATATGTAATTTCCCGAGCTCTATCATTTCCTTTACTGCTTCTTTTCTATCAGGCCTGATTTCAAAGTAATCCTCCAGAATGACCGTTTGGCCGTCTAAATGGAAACTCTCAAACTGCTCGCCCTTATCATGCTTTTCGATTAATCGATCTATAAGGTTTATTAAAAAAAAGCGGTGTTTTTCAAATTCCATGTACCACTCTCTATCCCAATGAGAGTGAGAGATAATATGTACGCTTGTCTTTTCTTCTTCCATACGTATACTTCCTTTCTTGCACTATGAGTCGGCGACTGCTAGTTTATTAAATTGTTTCATTAATATATTCATGATCCAATATGCAGGAAGAACTCCGGATAAGAATGGAATCAGTCCCGGCATTTGATAAATAAAGTAACCAATCAACGTAATCCCTATCAGAATCAATACATTTTGTTTGAAGCTGATCAGCATGATGATGAATGGTTGTTTCAAGTACTCTTTAAAAGGGAGCTGAAAGTGAACATACACAGAAAAGAAATAAGTAAACGACAGCAAATAAATAAGAAATAAAAAGGATAAAAAGAAATATACGATAACCGCTAACACTCCAGGTACCTTATTTGCCAACAAAATATCTATGAAAATAAAAATTCCTACGAGCAGGTATATCATTCCCAATCCATTCACTTTCCAAAAATGCTTCCGGTAACAATGGTGAAAGGAAGACCAAACCGGAAAATCAAAGTCACCTCTGGTCCATCGCCGTACTGTGGCAAACAAAGCCAAGGTTGCCGGAAAAAAACCAAATACGATGCCACCCATTAATATATGAATCCACCATGTGAAATTTGTTTTAACGAGTCGCATGATCCAATCACTTGTTTCCACTAAAAAAGTGCCGAATCGATCCTTCATAAGGAACCCCTTCCTCTATATGAAATCGTTTACGTTATTATTTTAGCTTAAAAAAACAACTGGCGGGGAAGTCAGCCAGCTGTTTATCAAATAATTTCATGTGACCTAAAATTTTTACAGTTAAGAGGCCTTGTTTAATTTTTCGGGGTTAAAGGAAGTGTTACTTTGAATTGTCTACTATTCTTTTTGAAATTAAATACGCATACCGCCATAAAAACCTTGCATTTTCATCCCATAGGAATATAGTTCGACCTACTATGACAAGGTTTTGTAAGTTGCATTACAAAACTATTACAAAGCTATTAATCTGGCAAATTCATGCTATATTGGAAAAGTCATAAAACATCTGAGGAGTGAAGGAATGAAGACTAAAAAGACACTAATGTCTTTCGCAGCAACTGTCGCTATCGCATCTGCTTTTACAACAAACGTCGAAGCCGCCTCGTACACAGTAAAATCTGGGGATACCCTTTGGGGAATTTCACAGAAATATGGCACATCCGTTTCTAACTTGCAATCAATCAACAGTATTTCCGGCCATATCATTTATCCTGGTCAGGTAGTTGAAACGGACTCTAATAAATCTACTACTACATCTTCCAACAATACAGCTAGTTCTAGTTCATCTACTACATATAAAGTGAAAGCTGGAGACACGTTATCCCATATCGGCGTCCGATACGGTGTTTCTGTCAGCAGCCTGAAGAAATGGAACAATCTTTCTTCGGACCTGATTTTTGTGGGACAAACTTTGAAGATTAACGGAACTTCCAGTTCTTCGCCGAACACCCAAGTCAAGTCGTCTACCGTAAGCAGCGGTTCTGCTATCGTCGACGAAGCGAAAAGACACGTCGGAACTCCATATGCATGGGGTGGAACGAGTCCAAGCGGATTTGACTGCAGCGGATTTATCTATTATGTATTCAATAAAGCTGGTCAAAACCTTTCCCGTACCAATGCAGCGGGTTACTACAATCAATCAACCAAGATCAGCAGCCCACAACCAGGAGACTTAGTTTTCTTCAAAAATACCTATAAATCTGGTATTTCACACATGGGTATTTATGCAGGAAATAACCAATTCGTACACGCAAGTTCAAGCGGTGTACAGCTTACAAGCCTAAGCAACTCCTACTGGAAAGGTCACTTTGCAGGCTACGGCAGCTTATAGGCCGTTATAAAGTTTTGAAGAATACGAACAGATCGGGAGTCACATTCCCGGTCTGTTTTTTTATTTAAACCCAATTGCGGGCTGCTGCAAACTCAGTTGTACTACAGGGACAGATCTCTAGGGATAGAGTTGGAATTACTTGTTATATACCCGCTTTCCGAACAGTTAAACCACTTTTTTAAAATTTTTTATTAGTTGAAGGGACAGTCCCCCAACTTGGTAGTGCTACGTCGTGTTAGAGTATTGGGGGACTGTCCCTTCTAATTCAATCGAAAATGCATGGTAATGGATTAATATTGGCATGATAAACGTACAGGAGGTGTAAGGGATGGCTCAAGATGTGTTATGCGAAGTGAAAAACTGTAAGTATTGGGCGCACGGCAACAAGTGTGCAGCAGATGCGATCTACGTTGTCAGTCATACTGGCAAGGAAGCGTCGGACCAAGAAGAAACAGACTGCCAAACATTCGAGCCAAAGCACTAAGCATCTTCTTGCAAGGGGCCTGTCGAGGGACAGGCCCTGGTTTTAGTCTTCCGGCGGGGGAAAACTCTGATCGGGTGAATTGATCTTTTTTGATTGGAACTTGATTTTTTCCCCGGGTCTTGATCATCTTGCGCTCGACATTGTTTTCTTACAAGTCTTAAAACAATCCACTTTTAATGGCGATCCATATCCCATAAATAAACCCGTCTAACCAAAAGTAAGACGGGAGACTCTGACTTGATACATTTTCCTGATTCTTCATTAAAGATTACCAAATCATCCAGTACTTGTGTTCAAGAGATTGCTGTTATTTTCCCAACCGCTTCTGCGTAAAAGAAGAAACCCACAAACTAAGAAAGGAAAAGAATAGCAGTGGAATCATCAGCGTCAAGGCCAAAGAATTAAGCATGGCCGGCGGCTGTGATCCAGATCCTTGCAGCACACTGAAGACCATGACATTAAGCGTCTGTGTCTTCGGTCCTGAGATCAATAATATAATCGTAAACGTATTAAACATCCGGATGAAAATGTTGATAGCCGATGCCGTAATCCCGGGGACAATTTGCGGAATGATCACCCGTTGAAACAGTTTGAATTTGGATGCCCCCAGTGATTGTGCTGCATATTCCAGCCTCGGATCAAGCGATTCCACATAAGGCAGCAGGATGAATACCGAAAAGGGTATCCCTACAATCAAGTTAACAACGATCAATCCGGTCATTGTTTCCGCTAAACCGATAGAATAGAAAATGGAAGCTACCGGTATGGCATAAAGAAGGTCCGGCAACGTAAATGGCATTTGGAAGAAACCGAGAAGCGCCTGTTTGAATGGAAAATCCCTTCTGGCTAAAATATATACTGTCGGTAAACTTAACACCAGAGAAATAACAGTAGCTGTAAGCACGATTTCCATGGTGATTTTAAAATATTCCCCAACTTCGTATGCCTGCCAGGCATTGACGAACCACTCAACGGTATACCCTTCAGGAAAAATAGTGCCATACCATTCTTCTCCGAAAGCACTTAAGATAACTGCTAAAGTCATCCCCAACACAATCGTCAAAAATAAAAGAATCAACACCCAAGAAGATGTCTTATAGCCACCTTGCAGCAATTTTCCTTTCTTACTGTTTCTTAATGGTTTTTGATGCTTCCCTTTCACGACAGGGGTTTCTGTTTCTTCCTCGATGATCGGTTTTTCCGCTCTCATGTTTCATCACCTCTTTCCTTACTTAAATGTACTAGCCGAACCGACAAACCCGCGTTTTCTTATTGCAAATACGATGGCCAACACCAATAACTGCGTAACTCCCATGACAATAGCTACTGTGTTTGCCATATTGTAATTAAAGTTTCGCATCGCTTCTTCAAATGCCACAACCACAAACGTCCTGGTTTCTGAAGCAGGATTACCGACAATGACTGCAGTGGAATAAACCCCGATTTGCATAATCAGATTCAGGGCGAAAACCGTTAATACGTTCGAGCGGATCAATGGCCAGAATACCCGTTTAAACGTCACCCAATGACTGGCCCCAAGCGTTCTTGCCGCTTTTTCCAAGTTAGGATCAATGGAATCCATCATTCCCACAAGATTGGAGGCAATAAATGCTACCCCCAGAATAATCAGTGCAATAAAAGCTCCCCAATAGTTATAAACCAAGGTAAACGGTTCATCCAGAATTCCTATGTTGATCATCGTCGTATTGAACCACCCTGTCGGTTTAAAAAAGGCGATGACAGCCATGTCAATGATGATCGAGCCAAGGGTCAATGGAAATATCGTCAACCCGGCGATCAATCCACCGCCTTTCATTTTCCCTCTGATAAAATAAGTGATGCCAAAAGCAAGGAACAATTCCAAAATTGCTGCAGGAACCACTAAGTATAAAGTACGCCAAATCGTGTCATAATACTTTGCGTTTGTGAAGAACTCGATATAATTACTCAAGGTCACTGCTGTCGAGCCGGGTTCCTGAAAGGTCATGACGAACCCTTTTAGCAAAGGATAAACAAATAACAATAATAGAGGAAGCAATGACGGAAGAAGCAGGAGATAATCTCTTTTCCTGGTAAACACCTCTTGATTCATGTCCTTCACTCCTTATCGATGATTAATAGTTTCTCCGGGTCAAGGTAAAGCTTCACTTCTTCGCCCAAAGCATATGGATTCAAACCTAGTACATTGATTTTGAACGTTCTGCCGCCAGCTGTTTCTACCTCATATCCTGTCGCACTGCCAATATAGTCACTGACTGTTATGTTTCCTTGCAGTGAATTCATTCCGATTTTGGCATCTGTAATGATTTCAACCATCTCCGGCTTGATCGTCAAGATGACCTCATCCCCAACCTGGTGCTTTTCATCCTGTTTAACTGCCAGGCGAACCAAGTCCTTATCCGTTTCGAATATAAAATGCTCGTCTTGTACATCGACAAGCGTTCCCTCCAGAAAATTTCCGTATCCGATAAAATTCGCCACAAAATAATTTCTCGGCCTTCCAAATATCTCTTTTGGTGTTCCGATTTGTTGAATAACGCCATTGGACATGACTGTCACTTTAGTAGAAAGCGACAATGCTTCTTCTTGATCATGTGTCACGTATATCGTGGTTATTCCCAGCTCATTGTGTAATTTTTTCAATTGCGTACGCATTTCTTTGCGTAATTTCGCATCCAGGTTACTTAACGGCTCGTCGAGCAACAATACACGAGGTCTGATCACTATGGCACGTGCCAAAGCAACTCGCTGCTGTTGCCCGCCACTCAAATCCTTAATGAACCGGTTTCCTAAATCGGTTAGCTGCACCATGTCGATTGCTTCATTAACCCGTTTCTTCTTCTCCGCTTTGTTTATTTTTCTCATGTCCAACCCGAATGCAATATTTTGGGCGACAGTCATATGAGGAAACAACGCATAATTTTGGAAAACCATGCCGATGTCCCTACGGCTCATGTCGATTTGATTAATCGGTTGACCGTTAAAAATGATGTCACCTGAAGTGGGCTGCAGGATTCCCAAAATCATGGATAAAATCGTTGTTTTTCCACAGCCACTCGGGCCAAGCAGGGTCATGAATTCGCCGCTTTCGATGGTAAGACTGGCATTTTGAACAGCAGTAGTAGAACCGAACATCTTCGTTAAATCGTTGATTTCGACTTTTGTAGATTCCGAAACAAAACTCTTGCTTTTTAAGGCCTGTGCCAAGATATCTTCACTCCTTTATTTCCCCGCCTTAATAAAAGGCGGGGTGTGTTCTGATCGATTTATTTCGAAGCTTGAATTTTCTCTTCCCACAAACTATAGCTTTTGTTCGTTGGTTCTAAATCCGGGAATAACACCCAGTTGTCTTCAGGAACATAAATGGTGTCTCCATCTTTAAATTCTGGCATTACACCTTCCAAATATTTTTCATAAGTGGCTACGTGCTCTTCCTCTAAATATTCGGGAGAAGCTTCGCCGTTAGCTGGTAAAAAGCCCACCGCATAACCTTGGGACTGGATCTCTTTCGACGTGGCAAACTCCAGGAAATCCAGAGCAGCTTGTTTCCGTTCTTCCGGTAAATCCTTCAGCATTACATAGAAATGAGAGTCAATAATTTGCTTCGTGTCTTCCAACGCAACTGTGTCAATATTAGGGGGAACCGTTCCGGTAGCCTTCAGGTTGGCGAACCAGAATGGCGTATGCGGGATGATGTCCACTCCTCCCTCATAAAGCATATCAAAGCTGTCTGACGTTTTGGTTGGGTAATTATCAATCGTTTCGCCTATATCCTCTAAGTACTTCCACGTTTTATCGAGGGACTCAGGATCATTAAAGTCTTCTCCCAGCGATTGAGCCAAGCCAAAGAAAAAGCCTCGTGCAGGTCCGCTGGAAGGCACAGCTGGATAAGTGAATTTACCTGGGTTTTCGGAAATCCAATCCTTCAGTTCGACATAACTGGTTGGCGGGTTGTCTACTTTGTCTTTGTTGTAAGCAAGAATCGGTCCACCTGATCCTGTCGTAACAGGTGCGCCATAACCATCGAACTTTTCTTTATAAGCGCTTCCAATTTCGTTCCATTGATCGGCATGTACCTCTTCACTGTAATCCGGCAGCAGCTGCTCCCATAAACCATCCTTGATACCCAATGGCAATCCATCTAAACCAGTGATGACCACATCAATCGTTCCGTTATCCCCTTGCGTTTTTATCTTGTTAATTACCTCTTGCGGGGTACCCCGCCCATATTCAACGTTGTATTTGTCGCCATACTCCTCTTCGAACATCGGAATCACGATGTCGTTATAATATTCATCACCGCCGGCAACTGAATAGACTGTTAGTGTCGTCTTTCCTCCAGAACCACTGCTTCCCTCTGCACCGCCACCGCATGCCGAGAGCAACAACCCAATTACAAACATCGTCGTTATTAAAAACAGTTTTTGTTTTTTCAATTCATTTCCCTCCCCAAAGTTTTAAAAATATATCGAAGCACCATAGACTCTGCTGGATTGATTCTCAGTGAATATTGCCGAAAATCACCTCCCTCATGACCATTCTTTCTGTAAGCGATTGCATAAATGTCGAAAATTAAAGGTTAGTTTTCTACGGTGTCAAGAATTGTTTCTATTCGTTTGTAGTCATACTAATATGTCAGTCTAACTAAAAAACAGCAACTTCTTCGTAACGACATTTTAGTCATACTAGTATGTTAGTAACTACATTGTACCTGCTAGCTTTACTAATGGCAATATTCTTACAATTATTTTTAGCTTTTGGTGCTTTATAGCTATTTTGCTTCGTGTAAAGGGCCTCTACCCTTATCACTAAAAACAGAGCCCCATAGCTTCATGGATGAATGGTCCGGTTTTGTTGATCCAAAATTCCCGACTTTCTGTAAAAATAAGTGTTCACTTGATCGCGCCATTCCATGGCATTGTCCCGCTGCATTTTTAATCGCTGTTTAACATTTTCAAATATGGCTTTATCCACTTTTCCCTCTATTCCGTTCCACTTGTCGATAAACGCTTCTACCTCTTCCACCCCTTCAAAGTGGGTGTCATAAATATGCTGGATGACCGTCTTCCCTGATTTCAATTGATGGGTGTAAGGCACATGATGGAAAAATAATAACAGTTCATCCGGACAGAGCTCTAACGAATCATATACTTTTGCATTCGGCTCTTCATATTGCGAGCAATACCCTGTCCCTGTTTCCACCGTCCGGTCCACACCGATTCCGTCACGATCGGCAAAGTGATAAGTCCCCCACTTCGAATACTCATAGCCATCGACATTGGGACCATAATGATGGTTTGGATTGACCATCCAGCCAATTCCCAATGGTGCTGTGTACTTTTCATAAACTTTCCATGAATGAAGCAAAATGTACTCGACTGTGTCGACCACTTCTCGATCATGCCCGAAGGTCAGATGAATCCATTCCTTAGTTATTTGTTCTGTTGTCAACTCAGGATTCCAAATTAATCGACCATACCCATAAAGGTTCGCTTGAGCAAGGGTATGTCCGGTCCAGTTCGCGTCATTTCCGATATTTGAGACTGCAGCGATACCGCTATATTTATAGTCATGAAGCGATCCGTCTACAATCGACTTAATCTTCGAACCTTCTCCTTTTGTGTACGTTTCAAAATCCAGTACCTCTTTCCACTGAGGAATCAAGTAGCAAACGTCGATTTGCTGACCGGTATATTCCTGTGCAATCTGAAACTCCAGCATTTGGTTGGTTTGTGTCATGGCTCCCAACAAAGGGGAAACAGGTTCGCGCACCTGAAAATCCATCGGACCATTTTTTATTTGCAAGATAACATTATCCAGGAATTTTCCATCCAACGGCTTAAAATGATCATACGCAGCTCTTGCTCTATCTGTACTTCTGTCCCGCCAGTCCTGTAGATGATTGTAAACAAAGCAGCGCCAAATCACTTTTCCGTCAAACGGTTTTAAAGCCTTGGCCAGAACATTTGCCCCCTCTACGTGTCCCCGGTTATAAGTGAAAGGACCAGGCCGCCCTTCCGAATCTGCTTTGACAATAAACCCGCCAAAGTCCGGAATATATTCATAGATTTCCGCTACTTTATCTTTCCACCATTTTTCCACCTCTGCACTAAGCGGATCGGCCGTGCCCAAACCGCCCAATTCCATCGGACTGGCATAATTGATGCTTAGAAAAGGGATGATTCCGTAAGCAGAAAAAATGGATGACACCGCTTTCACTTTTGGCAAAAATGTTTTGCTGATCAGCTTCGTTTCTACGTCCCATACATTTACATTGTTGATTGAAATAGCGTTAATGCCCACAGAAGCTAACAATCTGGCATAATCTTTCACTCTTGTAAAATCTTCTTTAAAATCATTATCTGCATAAAAAATAGATTGACCGGAGTATCCTCGCTCGATTGAGCCATCCATGTTATCCCATTGATTGATCATCCTGAATTGATTTCTTGGTGACTCGACCACTGCGATTGGGTCAATAGGAACCTCTTTTTGCAGAAGTCTTAACAAATGAAATGCTGCATATAGGGCTCCTCTGTCAGTTTTCCCGATTAACAGGATAGCCCGTTCTTCTTTTTCAAACACGGACTTCAACAGATAGCCTTCATCTGAGATGTCTCGAAAAGTATCAGGAGAAATCCCATATTGCTTCAGGTCCACTTGCTCGTATGTACCTAAGACAATGCGTCCTTCACCGTATGTGTCAGGGTCGAGGGTTACCCCTAACATGGACTGGATTCCCTTCTTTAATTCATCTGCCGCAGATTCCAAAATCTTCGACTCTTCTTTTACCTCAATAGCTGCCAGCCATTTTTTGTATTCTTCTTTTTTCGCTCCTATCGGCCTATATTGGAGCCAAGCTTGATAGCTATCGGTATCTAACATATCTTTCACACTCTTCACCCTTTCTAGAGAATGACTCTGCATGTTCAACTAAAATAATTGGAATAAGCAAGCTTTAACTCTTCTTTTTCGTAATTCACCAAATTGAGATGTTCAAGAATTAACTTCTCAGCCATGTCGGCTTCCTTTTGCTGAATATAATTATAGATATCGCGATGCTGTGAGACGAGTACATCCCAGTCCAGGTCTGAAGCCAGCCTCAAGACACGCAGTCTGTCGAAATGGCTGTTCATTTGTCTGATCATCGTCCATGTCCGCAATTTATTACACCCTTCGAACAGCAGCAGGTGATATTGGTCATCCAATTCCAATAATCTGGAATACGATCCTTTTTCTAAACATAATTCCTGCATGGCTAAGTTCGATTCCAAATGGAAAAGCTGCTCTTCCCCGAATTTTCGACATGCCTCCCGGACGATGGCTCTTTCAATATTCTCCCTCACAAATCTGCCTTCTTCTACAAGATTTAAATCAATTTTTGAAACAATACTTCCGATTTGGGGAAAAATCCCCAGCAGGTTTTCCTGTGATAACTTTAAAAAAGCCTCCCTGACTGGTGTGCGGCTTACTTCCAAGTCTGCAGCAATCTCTTGCTCGGAGATTTTATGGCCTGGCTCCAGCTCTAATTCAATGATTCTTTTCTTTAAAGTTTCATAAACAAAACTTCTTGTTGAAAGGTTTTCCCGAGTGATCACTGATGAAATTTCCCTCACCCCTTTACGTAACAACCATCATTTGATACTCTAATTGTACTAGTATGGTAGTTATAAAAACAGTATAGAATGTTTATCTGGCAATTTCAATCCCTTTTTTGCTTGTCTAAATAGTTTTCTAACGTTATCCCTCTAAATGACAACGCTTGCAAAAGGGGTTGTGATTGTATATAAATCAACTGATGGAAGGAGAAAAAAATGAAGAAGAGAAATGGAATGGTTTTAAGTTTACTGCTGATTTTTGCACTAGTTTTTGGGTCCTTCGGTTGGCAAAGCACCTCTCTTGCCAAAATGAAAACTTCAACCGAATCCCCGGTAACCGTTATTAAATGGGACAATGAACTTCAAGAGATGGACGGTTTTGGCGGATCATTTGCCTTTCACAAGGGCGGCTCGATTATGCGGTTGGAGGAGCCGGTAAGGACTAAAATCCTTGATCTACTGTTCAGTCAGGAAAATGGCATCGGCCTTAGCATTGTGCGAAGCATGATTGGAGACGGCGGCATTAGTGATTGGGGAAATGAACACTACGACGGCCCAACCGACACCATTTTGCCTTCACCTGAAGAATATGTGTGGGAGAATCCCGACTGGGATAAAGAAGAATTTGACCAGTATCAGATTTGGATCATGAACGAAGCTAAAAAAAGGGGCGTGGATACATTCTTAAGCACGGCTTGGAGTGCTCCCGCCTGGATGAAGCAAAACAGCAGTGTAATCGATAACGGCACAGCCCCAAACAAGCTGAGAGAGGATATGTATCAGGAGTATGCAGACTACTTAGCAGCATACGTGGAAGGATATAAGGAACACTTTGATCTGGATATCACTCACATTTCTCCAGCAAATGAACCCGATTTCTCCGGTGGCTACTCCAGCAGTTTGTGGACACCTCAAGAACTAAACACATTTGTCAGGGATTTTATGGGTCCCACGTTTGAAGAGAGAGACATTCCGGCCGACATTGTTTTGGGGGAATCAGTGGGGTTCAATGAAGAATTCGCTCTTCCGGCCTTGAACGACCCGATTACCAACGAGTACGTCGATGTAGTTGCCGCCCACGCTTATACTGGATTGGAAAACGGGGGAACAGAACCAGATCCGGAAGCTTTCCACCAGACACAGGAATTGGGGAAAACCATCTGGCAAACCGAATACATGAACCAGGGAAGCAACAAACAAACTTTTGAACATAATACGATTACGGACGGACTTAGATACGCCAATTTAATTGGCAATATGTTTGAGGAAACCGGAGCGAATGCCTATTTCTGGTGGTGGCCGGCAGCAAATAACGGAGCAGATGGTTCGGATTTAATCCGTCTAGTGAACGATGGCAGCGACCGGGGAATCGCACCGACGGAAAATGGCCAATTCCGGATTTTCAAACGGTTTTACACCTTCGGAAATTATAGCCGATTTATCCAGCCCGGCTACCAAATGATTGAGGCCGATAAACATCCAGCAGAAGATATCATGGTTACCGCCTACAAAGATCCTCAGACTGATAATTTCACCATCGTAGCAGTAAACAACAGCGACCAAAATCAAGAGATTACTTTCGACCTGGAAGGATTCCCGGGAGATGCAGAAGCCGTAATACCTTATCGCACTTCTGCCAGTGAGAATCTTGAAAAACTAGATGCGGTCGAAACAAACGACAACAAATTTTCAATGGAGCTGAGAGAATCCAGTGTCACAACCTTTATTCCTAAACAGTTTGAGCTTCCTGCCCTTCCGGATATGAAGGATGTATTTTCCTCTTATGTGGCGGCAGAGAATGATGGCCAATCCTCGGGACTGCAAACCATGGAGAGTAAAGCTGGTGACAAAGTAATCACCAATGTCAGAGATGGCTCCTATATCAAATATACGAATGTTAATTTTGCCGATGGGTCAGCCAGTGGACAGGCAGATAAGCGGGGAATCCTCAGTATGAACGCTACTGTCGCTCCGATTGCAGGAGGTACCATTGAGGTTCGGCTGGACGATCCGGAAAATGGCAAAGTAGTCGGAACGATGGAGGTGCCTAGAAACGGAAACCCGAATGACTGGAAGACCGTTTCTACCATGATTGACACTAATTCTACTGACGGCGCAAATGGTTTCCACGATTTATATCTTGTATTCACTAACGATAACCATAGTAACAAGAAGATGTTTAATGTAAAGGAATTTCAGTTTAGTGATGAAGTGATCGAATAGGTACGGCTGCCCCCACTTTTTAAGGGGGCAGTTTTTTATTGTTTTAAGAGGGTTTTCTATCGAAATGGAGAAATAAATAAGAATACTAGAAAGGAAGGTGGTTACTATTGATTGTTAAAAAAAGAGCAGTTCCACGCAAACTGCAAGTGCTGGAAGCATTGATTCGGCGTTTACCTGCAAGTCACTCCAAATTCCCCTCTATAAAAGAAGATTACGCCAGAAGACTCACTGGTTATCATGGTGAAAGGCAGGTTGATTTTCATCTATCTTCTCTCCCTCCAAATTCCTTTTTAATCTTTCATGATTTACGTCTCTCTCACAAGCAATATTATTTTCAAATGGACTCCTTCCTGATATCGGAAAAGTTTGCTGTTATTCTGGAAATAAAAAATGTGACGGGCACTTTGTTGTTTGATTCCACTTTCAATCAATTAATCCGGACTGCAGACGGGAAAGAGGAAGGTTTTCAATCGCCTCTTGTACAAGTTGAGAGTCAGAGAAGGAAGCTATTGGAATACTTTCAACAGAACAAACTTCCACTATTGCCCATCGAATCATTCATCGTGGTCAGCAACCCCAGGACAATTATAAAGGCAAGCGGCAACATTGAAGATATCTCGCGAAAAGTAATTCACTCCGAGTATTTAACAGAGAAGTTGAATGAAGTAAAAAGTCACTATGCAAAATCTCCCTCTTATTCTTTAGAAAAGATGCGAATTTCCCTTCTTGATTCCCATACCGAAGAACAAGTCAACGCCTATACATTAAAAGGAATCAGAAAATCGGAAATCCGGACAGGGGTCCAATGCCCTGATTGTAAAACCTTTGATATGGAAAGAGTTCATAGCAAGTGGATATGCCCTTACTGTAAAAGCGAATCAAGGGATGCCCATCTACAAGCAATCGCTGACTATTTGCTTCTTTTCGCGCCCTCCATAACAAATCATGAGTGTCAACAATTCCTCCATATTGACCGACATACGGCCAAGAGACTCCTAAGTAAAAATTTCTCAGCAAAAGGATATTCAAATCAAAGGAGGTATTTTAATAATTAACTATTCTACTCATTAGATGTGGGTGATCTTCTTTTACTGGATTTCGCTCTTCTTTCCGGGGGTGTCGCTCCTCTTTTGGGGCTTGTTGATCTTCTTCTCCCAGGATGATCTTCTTTTTCCGGTTATCGCTCCTCTTCCCGGGGGAGTCGCTCCTCTTTTGAACCGAGTTGATCTTCTTCGCCCGGGTTGATCTTCTTTTACCGGAATTCGCTCCTCTTCCCGGAAGAGTCGCTCTTCTTCTGAACCTAATCGCTCTTCTGCAGCCGGATTGATCTTCTTTTCCTGATTTCCGCTCTTCTTTCCGGGGATGCCGCTCCTCTTTTCATGATTTTTGCTCTACTAAAGCAATCCCCTCACCATACAGAAAAACCCCCAACGCAGTCGGGGGTTCATTAACCATCTATTTATTTCTCAGGAGCCAATTCAATTGCTTGGCGTAAAGCCTCTAATAAACTTTGGTCATCAGCTATGCCTGTTCCGGCGATATCAAATGCTGTTCCGTGGTCGACACTGGTGCGGATGATCGGCAGACCGACAGTGATGTTGACTCCGGCTTCCAGGCCGAGTACTTTGATCGGTCCGTGGCCTTGATCGTGGTACATGGCAACAACGATGTCGAAGTCACCACGTTGGGCGCGGAAGAACAAAGTGTCCGCTGGGAGCGGTCCTTCGACATTGATTCCCTCACCAGTCGCACGCTCGATAGCTGGGATGATTTTTTCTTCCTCTTCTCCGTAGCCAAACAGGCCGTTTTCACCAGCATGTGGGTTAATGCCACAAACGGCGATTTTCGGTTCTTTGATGCCCGAGTTGCTTAGCGTCTCGTGAGCAAGGCGGATAACGTGGTAAACACGCTCCGGCTCGATCATATTGATGGCGTCAATCAGACCGACGTGTGTAGTAACATGGATTACTTTCAGTTTTGGTGATGAAAGCATCATAGAGAAATCCTTGGTACCAGTCAATTCCGCAAGTATCTCGGTATGGCCTGGGTATACATGGCCGCCTTTGTGGAGTGCTTCTTTGTTCAAAGGCGCAGTACAAATAGCATCGATGCGACCTGCGTTGGCCAGTTCAATTGCGGTTTTCAAATATTCGAACGCTGCGTGTCCTGCTTCCGGAGAAACTTGGCCGAACGGCAAATCCTCCGACAAAATATCAAGATCGTAGCAGGCAATTTCCCCGAAAGTGGTGTCTTCAAAACTTTCTGCTTCGTTCACTCGTTTAATAGTGATTTCTTTGTCGAGTACTTTTGCTGCCCGTTCCAACATCTTGGCATCTCCGATGACAAACGGGTGGGCATTTTCATATATTTCTTGTTTTTGTAAACTTTTTACGATAATTTCCGGGCCGACACCTGCGGCATCACCCATAGTTATACCGACGATTGGCTTCTTGCTCATCATGTAAGACTCCTTTCAGTTCCTGCATGGCTCCGTAAATCGATTCTGTTTTCCCGAAGGCACCTGCTTTTGTCACTGCTGTGATTTCCCGGCTCGTTCCAATCAAAGTTCCAAGAGGAATTCCTGCCTCTATTTGCTTGATTAACCGGAAGCCGACCGCGCCTAAGTGACGAGCCGTTTCTTTCGCGGTGTCACCGCCTGTCAGAATAAAACCAGTCAGGTTGGGGTTCTGCTCCGCAACGATTGAAACCACCTGGCCGATGGCCTCCGAAATCCGTTCTCCGATTTGGTTTTTGCTAAGTCCCAGTTCTTGCCCAAGTTGCTTTACCTGTTCACGGATTCGCTGGTTGGATGGAACATAAAGCACAATATCTTTCCCCTGTTCTAAAGCAGTTCCGCTCATTTGCACATAGTCTACCGCACGCTGGTTCCAATTATCGGAAAAAATTTGCATCGTATCGATTTCGACTGACGCAACATTTTCCTGGTCCTTGGCGTAGTGGACTTGCTGCTGGGTAACTTCTGACAAACTGCCACAGACAGTCATCACCTGTTTAGAATGCGGGACCATTTTCGTGACGGTTTGATCACCGAGCTTGAGAACAAGCGGAAGCACCTCTGCAAGTCCGGCTGAACCGGCCCAGACAATGCTGTCAGCCAACAATACCATACGTTCTACGATGGCTTGCAGGTCTGCTTGTGTTTCGGCATCACACACAATGTAATGAACGTGCTCTGCCCTGAATTGTTTTATTTTTTCTAACCAGGAGACAAAGCTTTTACGCAAATCGTCGGACTTGATCAATCCGACAGGTTCGCCGATTTCCTCTTCGATAATTGCCGGAATATAAGACTCAGTGACGGGATGCTTAGGATCCTGTGCAATTTCCGTTTCCGAGATTTTGACGCCCTTTACGTAATGATGACCGTCTACAGTCGTTCGGCCGTAAGGGGGAAAAGCCGGAGCTACTATAACAAACTCCGGTTGAAACACTTCCCGTACAGCTTCCAATTCTGTTCCAATATGGCCGCGTAACGTAGAATCCATTTTTTTATAAATGTGCTGATAGCCTGAATCTTTCAAGAAATTTGCTGCTTTTTTTGTTACGTTATAGGCATCTTCCCGGCTTAGCGCCCGAGAATTGGTATCGATGACGATGCCTTTATCCACGTTTTCCTGATAGTCTGGGATATCAAACAACACAGACGTTTCAATGCCCTTTTCTGTTAGCTGGACGCCGCTGTCGTTGGCGCCGGTTAAATCGTCTGCGATAATCCCGATTACTTGTGCCATACTAATCCCCCGTTCTTAAGATGCAGAGATGGAAGCTTCTTTTGAAGAGGATTCCTTCTCGTCGTAATCTCCAGGAAGGTTTACTCCCTTTTTCTCCAGTCGTTTCACTAAGAATGCGATATATATCGGCAACAAAATCGCTGTTGTAACAGTGGATGCTGCAACTTGTACCGTCGCAAGATCTGCTACACTGGCAAAGCTGGCATTAGCTGCTGCGATTGCCGCTGGAGTGGCCACCGCATTTCCAGCAGTAGATCCTTCTGCAGCTCCGACAATCGGGTTCCATTTGAACGCTTTGAATACAAAGTAAGAGATGGTTCCTGTAAGGAATACAGTCATCAAACCAAGCACAATCCCTGTCAAACCGCCTTCGATGATTTTGCCGAAGTCAATTCCCATTCCTAGCGCAAAAGCGAAGAATGGAATCAACATCGAACTCCCTTTATCAAGGAAATCACGCATATTGGAATCCAAGTTACCTAAAACCATACCAACCAGGATAGGCAGCAGAACCGCGATGAAAGATTGGAGCGAGAACATGCCATCCACGAAGCCCATTGCCCCGAAAATAGACAAGGCTACCATAGTGAAAAACGGCCCATCGTTTAATGCCAACAAAGAATAAGCTGCACGGTCTGTTTTGTTACCGTACTGACCAACGATGGCGATATACAAACCACCATTACTGTTCGTCATCGCTGCGATGATTGCAATCGGTGCTATTCCCATCCATAGTCCGTTATCTCCAGCCAGTGCGTATGCAAGCAAACCGAACGCCGCACCGACAATCCATTTTGTCGTTAACAGTGTCGCACCTTTTCCAAGACTGACTCCGACATTGCGGAAGTTGATTTGTGCCCCGGTACATAATAGGAACAACGCAATCAAGGTGCTTGCGCCATCCACGAACAGCGCCTGTGTGAAGTTCCCGATTCTTAGTAAATCAGGAGCAAAAGTATTGAGGACAGCCGCTAATAGTAACGGAACAACCATCATGCCCCCTGGAATTCGATCTAACGTTGCTTTAATTTGCATTTTTCTTCCTCCCCCATTTTAACATTATTGTTTCAAAATTAAACACATATAATTGCTATAAAGCGTTTTCAGTTATTATATTAATGCAATAAGTTACAAAAAGCAACACTTTTTATGAAAATTCTGGGGAAAAATAAAACAGAGCGGGTTCTGTTTCGTTTTATTTTGCAACAAAATAGCGTAAGCTCAATGATTAAGCTTACGCCAAAGGGTTGATCGATTGATTCCTAGTCTTTTTGCCGCCCTCGATTGATTCATTCCTTCTTCCGCTAACACCTTTTGCATGATTTGTTGTTCCATATCAGCCATCGTTCCCTGGACGGGAATAACCGATACATCTTCTCGGGCTGCGAGTCCGGCATGCGTCTGGAGGACAGTCGGAATAATATCCGGATCAACGTAATATCCATTTGTCCGCATGCTTAGTTCTCGGACAACCAATCTCAATTGGTCTAAGTTTCCTGGCCAATCGTACTGCTGTAATGCACGGACTGCTTCCTGCTTGATACCAAGTGTGTCACTGCCTTGATTTGCATGAAATTCTGATAAAAAGTATTGAACGAAAGCCGAAATGTCTTGTTTTCTTTCCCTCAACGGGAGCAGATGCAGTGTTGTGTCCGCAAGGTACTGAAAGAGTTGATTATCCAAACGTTCCATCGCGGTTTTTATATCCCCCATGACGATAACCGATATTTGTTCCGGTTTTCGATACAGCAGCTGTAACAGCATCTGTTGAGCTTCCGTTTGCAGTTTATCCGTTTGCTTTAACAAGACGGTTCCTCTCTTCAACTCGGTAATGGAGGCTCTGCTTTCTAACAGATGCAGATCCTTCTCGGTGAGCCGGCCTCCATCGATTACAATCATCGGTGCCTCCTGTCCAAAACGTTCAAAGTGAATAGCCTGGGCTACTGTTTCCCGCCCGGTACCCTTTTCGCCGGCAATCCAAATTATTTCGTCCAACCTCGCATACCTTTGCACACACTCTCTTACGTTTTGAGCAAAGGGACTACTCCCGATTATTGGCATATGGGCGGGATTGCTTTTAATCTCGATTGCTTGTTCCGTTGTTTTGGATAGAAAAGAAGGGCGAATCAGGATACCAACGAGTGAATCATCCTTTATTGGAAAGGTCTGCACAAAATAGGATTGGACGCTGCTTTCGATTACGGCAGATTGTTCTGTTTGTTGATGGCTCGTTTTCTTCAACATCTTTAAGATATATTCCGATTGAAAAAGTTCCCGATCGAGAACCGTTTCAGAAAACATGCGATTGCTGGTCACAATCTCTCCGTCGGGTTTGGCCATTACAATTGCTGCAGGCAGCGACTCAAATGTAGCCCTTAAATGTGAAGTCTGTTTTTTCACTTTGCTAAACAACCGGTAAATCCGCTTTGCTTCGTTGAAGGCTGCCAAAACCGCTTCTTTTCCGGAGGTGATAAGAATCCCTCTTAAGCCGATCTGTTCTGCCGTCTGTACAGTGACAACGTCCCCCATTACCACGGCATAGCCAGCCCGCTTCAATGCTTGCAGGTGACTGTTCACTTCCTCGCTGCTTCCGATTGTAATCATTTTGATGTCATACTCAAGAATATTACAGATCGTCGAGGCTCCTTGTGAAATATTCGGGAACCCGACCATTGCCACGCCTGCTTCCATCCCCCGGACCAATGTAAACACCCGGAGCATATCATAGCCTGTTACATCAATATGGATAACCGGTATCGACACTTCCTCTTCAATCAAAGAAGCCGTACCACCCCGGCTGATGATCAAATCGTACCCGTCTTTTTCCGCCTGTCGGGCCAATTTCAATCCTTCCTCTAAATTTCCGATTTCAATATCTATGGTAAGTTCTGTCTCTTGTTGTCGAAGTTGCTTGACTGTTTCCGCTAAACCAGGATA
This sequence comes from Sediminibacillus halophilus, assembly GCF_900103695.1. Classification (GTDB taxonomy): domain Bacteria; phylum Bacillota; class Bacilli; order Bacillales; family Amphibacillaceae; genus Sediminibacillus; species Sediminibacillus halophilus. Next base: position 609,865 of record NZ_FNHF01000003.1, on the reverse strand, counting down.
TGGAGCAATTACCATTGCTTTGATCATGATTATCCCTCTTCTTCTGTTTCTGTTGCAATTTTCAACAAGTACATTATGTCATAGATTTTCGGGTATGTCATTAGTAGAGATAGCCAATTCGGCGTTTAGTGAATCGGCAAATCAGTTTATACTATAAAGTAGAGGAACTTTCACATTATTTAAGGAGCCCTTATATGATTAAAATCGTAGCAGTAACCGAGGATAACCAAAAATTGAACAATATCGCTATAGCAGATGTTGATTTTTCCCAGTATAAATGGTGGTGGATTGACTTCAGTGAACCTGACTCCGAAGAAATCAATCAACTGGATACAGCTTTACATTTCCACCCACTCGCCATTGAAGACTGTATTCATAGTTTGCAGCGGCCTAAGCTGGACTACTATGACGATTTCTCTTTTTTCGTTACCCATGCCATCCGTGCGGAAAGCCTTGAACAGCGTGAAATCGACTTTTTTATCGGGGGTAATTACGTCGTCACCTTTCATCATTGGGATTCTACCGAGGTCCAGCAGGTATGGGATAGACTAATGCAGCAGGACGACTTGACTGGCTGGGATGAATACCGGGTCTTTTATGAAGTATTGGACAAGGTCGTCGACAACTTCTTTCCGATTGTTTATCACTTAGAGGACCTGATCAATCAAGTCGAAGAAAATCCGGAGGACAAGCCAATGGATGTCCTGCTCGAGCAACTGTTCGATTTGCGGCACGAGTTGTTGCGGCTGCGCCATACCATCAATCCAATCAGAGATTTATTTTACCGGATGTTAAGCTCCCACCGCCTGGACGGCATTCGCGAACGGCGAGAGTACTTCGCCGACATTTACGATCACTTGATGAAGCTGTCCGAAATGGTGGCCTCCAACCGGGAAATCACAAACGATATCCGGGACAATTTTATTTCGGTCAACTCTTATCAACAGAACAAAGTGATTCAAGTGCTTACCGTCATTACTTCGATTTTCGCGCCATTGACTTTTATTGCAGGCATTTACGGAATGAACTTTGTCAACATGCCTGAATTGGAGTGGAAGTATGGATACTACGCCTCCCTAGTCGTCATGTTTATTATTACAGTCGGAATGATCACCTGGTTCAAGAAAAAAGGCTGGTTCGGGTGAAACATGGAGGGGACAGGCCCCATAAGAATCGATCTCTCTAATTTAGTATGGACGGGGGACTGTCCCTCTGATTAGGATTTCACAACTAGTTGGTGGAGTGGGGACAGACCTTTCTAAACCATAAGGGCTGACGCGGCAAGGTTTTGTATATTTGTGCATCCACATTGAGGGGGTGGAGGGTCAGTCCCTCCTAAAGCTTCTAGAGCTTCCAAATGCTAAAAAGGGACTGTCCCCGATGATTAGACGGGAAAGTCCCTTTTGTTGTTAGTATTTTATTTTTCTGGAGAAAATACTTGTTTGAATCCTAATTCGGCTAATGCTTGTTGTAATGTCGCCCTCGTGGTTACTCCTTTGTAGTCAAGACCGAGATTGCCGATTGTTTGTGCAACTTCTGGACGGATACCCGTGATAATCGCCTTGATGCCAATTAAACTGAGCGCCTTTAAGATTTGAAAGATTTGATCGGATACCATTGTATCAATCATTGGAACACCCGAAATATCCAATATCACAAAGTCAAGTTCAAGATTCGTCCCTTCTTTTAACACGATCTCTGTGATCAGCTGTGCACGGTGGGTATCAATTTCACCCACAATTGGAACAGCAGCAATTCCAGGGGCAACTGGAACGACAGGAACAGACAACTCTTCCAAAGCACTATAGGCAACCTTCATGAGACGGTCGTTATGTTCTTCATAAACGTTCCCAATTACAGCACTAACTTTGTCAAGCAACGGATCAACGATCTTTGAGACATCCAACATAGTAATCGGAGCAAATCGACGACTTTCCAATTCCCTAGTGACAGCATCCCATATCACCCTACGGTAAAAGGATACCGCTCGCAATGCATCACTCAATTTAACATTATAGCGAATCGTAAAATCGGAAACACGCCTGCCCCAATCTTCTACCGCAGGCAACATGGCTTCAGATCCTTTAAACAAGGATTCACCCAAGTACTTAATCAGCTCAGCCCGGAACTCTGTACGGTCCTCTTTAGGCATCCCTGCATTTACAAGGCTGTTCGTATAATCATCATCCATAATCTTTTCCAGATTCCCCGCTAATTCTTGATGCATATTGACTACTTTATTACCAATATACTCCAATTCGTGTTTCAAAGGAATACCACCTTAATTAATTGGTCTCTTTAATTAGAATATAGGATATTGGGCCGAAAGAGCAAATGATATATGCTTGTAAATATTATCCTTCGCCATGAAGTATGCGAAGGTGGATTATTTAATGGTGATAATACTGAAAGTATCGTTTTTTATTTGTACTGGTCTTTGTGCTGCATATACTGTGCATTGGCATGATGATAGAGCGGTTTCTGTTTTTTTCCTGTCTCCGTATTTTAATTTATGCCTTTTGCAAGATTATCAAGTTCAATGTTCCCTCTCCTAGGGTTAAAGGAACATTGAAAAACCGTCGGCAATAGTAATAGCCGACGGTTTTAGACTGGCGGATTTTTATCATTTTAATTTTCCGGGCAAGGCATGGATTGACTCGATCAACGTATTCAGCTTCCCTTCAATACGATGAAGCAAGTAAAACGTCACCGCTGCAGGAAAACCAACATCCGTCACCAAAGATAACCACGTCTCCACAATTTCTCCCCCTTCCTGGGGACTGACCCCCAACTACAGGCTTTCGACAATGTATGACATTGAGAGGGACTGTCCCTTCATCCGGCAAAACCCGACCATGATAGGTACTGAAGGTATATTTTTACTCAGATTTAACGGTCATGGGGACTGACCCCACTTAATATTTGGCACATAAATCCTTGGTAATTGCTGCTTCGAGGGGCTGTCCCCGGTCTTCGCCATTGCTAGAAAAGGGAGCGGTCGATGACCGCTCCCTTGCACTTGTTGATTATAATTCGATTTCTTCTACGTTTCGCTCGACTATGCGGGCGCCTTTCTTGCTGACGAGGTCACCGCCAGAAGAAAAGAAAGCATTTTGGGCGATAATTTCATCCATGGCTGTATTCACAGCGGCTGGATCAGCCGGTTCGACCGGTTGATCCAGGGAAATCGTCACTGTTTTATCCTCTTCATTCAAGAATTTAAGCTCCAGTTTTTTCATGATTCCACCTCCTCCCTGATTGATAAATCCCTACACTTCTGAATGGCCGCTACCTATTCACTAATAAGCAAACTGTCGTTTCGCTTAATCGAATAGAGTTCACGTTGCTGCAAATCAACTAGGGCTGTGGAAATAGCCATCAATTGGTCAGCAGTTGCCGCCGTTTTTACATTGTTGAAAGTTTTGTTTTTCAAAATCGGGTCGCCACTTTCCCCGTCCACACCGTCTTGAAAGACCAGCTGCAACCGGGAATCTACCTTTTGTGTGTCAGCCATGCGCTCACCTCCTTTCACTTCCATAATCGCTAGAAGTAGAAAGATAAGTGCTGTCTTTCTTAAAATAAATTGCACCATTAAAGGGACAGTCCCCCAACACTCTACCACTATAATGAGACGCAGTGGTAATGTGTTGGGGGACTGTCCCCTCGATTGCTCTATTCTCCCCTTCGATTACTGTTTTTTACTGATCTATTACTTTTACATACTTTTTACTCGAAAATTCAATTTACTAGTGTCGAATTTCATAGTAAAATATATATTAGTGCTTATTGAGGCTTAGCTCTATTGATAAGGAGATAAATTATGGTCAATGAAAATAAAACTAGAGTGAGAAAACGAAAAGTAAAGAAACGCCGAAAACGTTTCTTATTTATATTGATTCCGATTTTAGTATTGGTTGGTGCTACCACAGCGTATGGAGCTTACCTATATAATAAAGCAGATGAAGTGGTCTCTGACTCCTATGAAGATGACGGACGAGACAAATCAGACCTTAGAGATAAGGAAGTAGACCCGGATATAGACAATGTGTCGGTTTTATTTATAGGGGTAGATGAAAGCAACAAACGGGACAATGAGGGAAGTTCACGTTCCGATGCCTTAATGCTGGCCACTCTCAACAAAGATGACAAAAACGTCAAGCTGTTAAGCATACCTCGTGACTCTTATGTATACATTCCTGAGGTTGGGTATAATACGAAAATCAATCACGCTCATGCATACGGCGGACCGAAGGCTTCCATTGAAGCGGTAGAGAGTCTGTTAGACATTCCGGTTGACTATTACGTAAAAATGGATTTTGAAGCCTTCATCGACGTAGTAAATGCCTTAAACGGTATTAATGTCGATGTGCCTTATGAAATGACTGAGCAAGATTCTAACGATACAGCGAATGCCATACACCTTTACCCTGGCGAGCAAAACTTAAACGGTGAAGAAGCACTGGCTTTGGCTAGGACCAGAAAGCAAGATAACGATATTGAGCGCGGTAAACGACAACAGGAAATTATTAAAGCAGTAATCAAGAAAGCAGCCAACATAGGATCGATAACGAAGTATGATGATATGATGGAAGCAGTTGGCGATAACATGACAACCAATATGCGTTTCAGCGAAATGAAAAGTTTCATCTCTTATGGAACTAGTGGAAGTCTTGACGTAGAAACCCTCAATCTTGAAGGTTCCGATTCTATGATCGATGGCATCTATTATTATCAATTGGATGAAACTGATTTGGCTAATAAACGCATTGAATTGCGGAACCATCTCGATTTGGAAAGTACAGAGCATCCTGGCGATGATGTGAATGAAAATAGTAGTTATCAAAATGGCACTGACTCTTACACTGACTACTCTGATTCCGATGCTAATGAATCATCGGAATATGGAACAGAACCATCCGATGATTCCTCATCAGGTTACTGAAATTGAAAAATTCCGGCAAGTAGACAATCAGTCCACTTGCCGGAATTTTTTAATGAATTAGAAAACCCCTGGCTATGCCGGGGGTTCCGGAGAGCTTACAGCGTGGTAATAAAAAAAACTCACTTCATGGTAGGATAAAAGTTGGTTTCCCGACCACTTCATCTCACCAAAGAAGGAGGTTATGCCCTGTGAAGGACATGAACAGTTTAGCACATACCACATGGAATAGTAAGTATCACGTAGTCTTTGCTCCCAAATACAGAAGACAAGCCATTTATGGAAAATATAAAAAGAGTATTGGTCAAATTATAAGAGATTGATGTGAACGGAAAGGCGTAATCATCCATGAAGCAAATGCCTGTCCGGATCATATCCATATGTTAGTCAGTATTCCACCCAAGTTAAGTGTATCTCAATTTATGGGGTACTTAAAAGGAAAAAGCAGCCTGATGATATTTGATCGACACCTAATTTGAAATATCGATATGGGAATCGGAAATTCTGGTGTCGAGGTTTCTACGTTGATACAGTGGGCAGAAATAAGAAACAAATCCAAGAATATATAAGAAATCAGCTAAAAGAAGATTATATGGCTGATCAGTTAACCTTGTTCGAAGAACATGACCCATTTACAAGGGAAAAAAATCGGAAGAAATAACGAAATTCGAGTGAATGTGGTGCAGGCGGGAAACCCTTTCGGTGGGCCTTTCAGGCCGAGGCCGGTAACAGAGGCTTTCAGCTGAGAGCAAACCACCAGTTCACACTGATGGTTTTGATTAGGGTTAATGTTTTCTTATAATAATTCGGAACATGAATTCAAATACTTTTAAGATGCGCTTCCACCTGAATGGTTGTTTTATTAGCCGATAAAGCCACTCCAAGTGGAACTTAATCCAAATAGCAGGAGCCCTTTTCACCTCTCCTGCAATCACATCAAAACTACCCCCAACTCCCATGAACAGACCTTTATTAAACTCTTCATAGTACTTCATTATCCACTTTTCCTGAGCAGGAGAACCGAGTGCGACAAATACTAAATCAGGCTTTGTTTTTTTCACTGATTCAGCTATTTCTCGATCTTCCAAATCAAAATAACCATGATGTACGCCTGCTATTTTTAAATATGGATGCAAGTCTTTTATTCTATCGATCATTTTATCTAGGACTTCTTGTTTTGCACCGAGGAAAAAACAACTTAGGTCCTGATCCTCCGCATAACCTATCAGATGGGTCATCAAGTCAAAACCCGGCACCCGCTCTTTAATAGGATTTCTAATCACTTTAGACGCCATTACGATTCCTGTCCCATCTGGAATAATATAATCTGCTCTATTTATCAATGAATGAAATCTATTATTTTCTTTCGCCATCATTACGATTTCTGGATTTGCAGTAACAATGAAGGTCTTTTCCAACCGATGCAATCGATTATATATATGCTGATCCAAAAGTTCTTTTTGGGTTAAGTTAGTGAAAGGTACATCCATTATTGTTACATGATTAACTTGCTCTGACACTTTTAACAACCTTTCATGTTAACATCTAATTTAAACTACCATCTACTTTTTAATAAGGAGTCATATTTCGACAACTACATACTTTTTCATTATCCCATTAAATCGCTTTTTGGACAAATAGTATTTTTTGTTAGTTTTCACTAACTAACCGACCTCCTCTCTCAAAGGTGTTCTGCTACATTTAATGCGCCGTATTCAGCAAATATTTACTAGTGTATATTACTGTCTGATTATGTTACTATATGTGATTAGGAACACAATATTATTTGCTTCTACGAAAGGAGTTTCGCTTTTTAAATGAAAAGGATTTTAATAAGAGCCGGGATCTCCCCACTTGATAACTTTGATGCTTCTTATATGCTGCTCAACAATTCTATTGGAGGAAATGTTGGTAATTTAATTTATCAATACAGTGTTTTTCGCACATTGATGACTGAAGGAACCACCATAACACCTGATTATTACAATTATGAACCCAATAGAGCAGAGGAAATAAATCAAAACTACGACTGTTATGTTATACCGTTAGCCGATGCGTTTCGAAAAGACTTTGTGCCCACATTAAGAAAGTACACAAAGTTAATAAAAAAACTAACTATACCAGTGGTGGTAATTGGAGTAGGGTTACGTGCTCCATTCGAACCAAAGTTAAATGAAGGTTTTCCTTTTGATGAAGATGTAAAAGCGTTTGTCAGTGCCGTATTGGAGAAATCAGCAATGGTGGGTGTCCGAGGTGAAATAACTGCAAATTATCTTACTCGTTTAGGATTCCGTGAGGGAGTTGATCACACGGTAATTGGTTGTCCTTCCATGTATGCTTTCGGAAGAGAATTAACTATTCGAGAAACGAATATTACCAGAGACTCTATGATTGGCGTCAACTCCTCCAAGCTTTCGCCCAAAAATGTTTTAGACTTTATCACCAGAAGTATGGAGGAATTTCCAAATCATTATTTTATTCCCCAGTGGCGTAAAGAGATGCAGTTAACTTACACAGGCTCTCCGACTATCGGAAAACCAGCAGATAACTATCCTGTAAAAATGTCTGATTCTGTCTACATGAACAATAGAGTACGCTTCTTTTTAAACGTACCTACTTGGTTGGAATTCCTTGGAAAGGCTGATCTAAGCTTTGGGGCTAGATTGCACGGTAATATCGCGGCCGTACTTGCGGGAACACCGAGTATTTTGCTTCCTAAAGACGCACGCATGCGCGAACTGGCTGAATATCACCAATTAACCCATGTAATGGCCCATGATATAGATGAAAATACCAAGTTGATGGACCTAGCTGAAAAAGCTGATTTTCAATCCGTGCATAAAAATCAAGGTCGCAATTTTGATCACTTTATTGATTTTCTCAATAAGAATCAGTTAGAGCACATTTATCAAAGTAATGTTACGCCGAAAACCGTTCCCTTAGACGATAAACTTACAAAAATTCAACTTCTTCCTCCTATTGTTCCAGTTAGTGGTTGTACGCTTGAAGAAATGGTCCAAAGGTGGGAAGATTACTATCCTAAAGCTGAAGAAAAACAAGCGAAAAGGATAAAGAAACAAGAGTCACAATTAGCGGAGAAAAATAAAATCATCAAAAAACAAAAGGCAACTTTAAATAGAAAGAGTGTTCGTTTAGTGCTAAAAGTTGCTGATAAATTCAGTTAAATAGTAAGAGGGACTAACCAATTTATGGGTCAGTCCCTCTTGTTTAGTATCTACGCTAGTTGTTTAATCTGTTTCGATTATCGGCCGCTTTGCGAAATTCCCTTTTTTCTTCCTTCGTCATTTTCTTATAAGAAGACAGGAATTTTTGGTACTTAGGAATGATTTCATCCACAGTTCCAAAGTCACGAACCATACCGAATTCCAGCCAAAGAATCTTTTCACAGAATTCCTTCATTTGACTGATTGAATGACTTACAAATATCATTGTTTTTCCTTTTTCCTTGAATTCTTTCATCTTTTCCAGACTTTTTTCAGCAAATGCTTTATCACCAACAGATAATGCTTCATCGATGATTAAAATATCAGGATCTATTGTCACGGAGATAGAAAAGCCAAGTCTGGACTTCATTCCACTGGAATAAGATTTAACCGGTTGGTCGATAAACTTTTCTAACTCTGCAAATTCAATGATATCAGACTCTATTTGCTTGATTTTCTTTTTAGAAAACCCCAGCATAAGACATTTTAACTCAATATTATCTCTACCGGTTAAATCCCCTTTGAGCCCTGAGTTAACTGCGATAAGCGATGCTTGTCCATCTAATTGGACATTCCCACTCGTTTCGGGCACAATGCCCGCTATAATATTTGAAAGTGTTGATTTTCCAGAACCATTGATTCCTACAAAGCCAACCACATCCCCTTTTTCCGCTTCGAAGTCAACATTTCTCAGTGCCCAAAAGTCTTCGCCATAGCTTTTGGGCAAAATTAAATCTTTTATTCTTTCTGAGCCCGAAGAATAAAGTTTGTACTTTTTTGAAACATCTCTAACCATGATTGACTTTTCCATATTAAATCCCTTTCTTGTCACAGAAAATCAATAAAATGCCTTCTAAATTTCACATGAAGACTTGAACCTACTAAAAACAACACTAAAGTCAATAACCAAAAATACAAAGTGTACTCCCAATGAGTGACCAAGTACCATTCAGTACCAAGAAAACCTGCACGATATCCCTCAATTAAATAATACAAGGGGTTTATTTGCATGATAATTTGCAGGTTTTCAGGTAATTTTTCCATTGTCCATAATATTGGAGACAGATACAAAAACATTCTTAACGTAGCGTTTAAGAACATATGGACATCTTGAACAATTGTTGAAAGTGTTGATGTTACTAATGCCAAAGAATAGGTAATAGCGAATGTCGCTATTAAGAAATAAATAACTTGCAAATAATATAAGTTTATTGGAAAACCCAATAACACAAGTAGAATTATTGTAATTACTATCATCACTAAATGAACATAAAATTGAGCAAATATCATAAAATTAGGAATGACACTCATGGGAAAATTCATTTTAGATAACATTCTCAACCGTGAATAGATTGACTTAGATGCTTGAATAGTGGATTGATAAAAGAAAAACCAAACAATAATGCCGGAAATTAACCATGGAAAAAAGTCGATCATCTCTCCAGTCACTAATTTAATTGGTTCTCTTTCTCTCATTCCAAATCCAAATACAAACCAATAGATAGCCACCTGTATCACCGGATTAATGACTTCCCAGGCCATTCCAAGGTAGTTGTTGTTATTGGCACTTTTCATTTCGTACAAAGACAGCCTTCTTATCAAATAAAAATATTTCACTTGTTCCTTTATCACTGTAAGTGCGGATTTCATGATTATTTTACCTTTCTTCTTTCAAGTCAAGTTCAATCAACATCAGATGAAATAGGTGCCCTTTAATGATGTCAATCTTTAATATTATACCACAAATGAAGCACAGTTAGGCTTCTTCCCAAATATTTACTTCCCCTGAAGTTGTTATCATGGAAAAAGGTATTATCCCTTAGATAATACCTTGCCCTTTATTTATTGTCATAACTTTCAATCTGCTGAGACTCTCTTTCTATCAAAAGATCTAACAAATTGAGCCAGTATTTAAAATGATTGTCCTCATTATATTTATTCAACACATAACTATGACCTCGTTCACCCATAACATTTGCTTTGATAGGCGCCTTTAATAACTTTATAATTTTTCTTGCCAACTGCTCTCTATCCCTATTCGGTACTATATAACCCGTTTTTCCGGATTCAATTATATCACTAGGTCCATAACTTACATCATAGCTGACAACAGGTGTCTTATTCATTAATGACTCAATAATAACCATACTGAAGCCTTCAAATTTAGAAGTTAAAGCAGAAACAGTAGATCGACCGAGCACCTCATCCACTGAATTACTATAGCCCATTAGAAAGACGCAATCTTCTAGATTAAGCTCTTCTATCAAACCTTCTAGCCGTTCTCTATCCGGACCATCTCCATGGATTTCAAGGCGAGCTTCCGGTACCTTATCTCTCACCAATTTAAAGGCCTTTATAAGTTCATCCAATCCTTTTTCTTTATGATAACGCGAAACAGCAGTCACAAGATTCTTTTGTTTATACGAGTGTTTATCTGACTCTGTCACAAAATGCGGGATAACAAATAAGTTATCATGATTACCAAACTGTTTTATGATATCATTTTTCTGTTTATCGGTTAGAACCACCACTGCTTCCACGTTGGCCAGATTTTCAAGTAAGGGTTGATGATTATCCTTAATATTACTGCCAAATTCATGAGGAGAAGCAAAATGATTTGTGTGAATAGCATATATACGGTTCACTAACTTACTATCCATTTCCATAACCTTTGTAGAAGACCCTACTCCATCACATATGAGGAATGGTTTCTCTTTGTAACCGCTACATAATTCATTCAGCCAGTAAGTGTGAAACTCTTGATTGTTTTTAAATTTCTCAACCCTGTTCGTGTGCTTATCGAACAAGAAAATGTTACTGATTTTCCCCTTGTCATTGAACCACCTGTTTAGAAAACAAAACCCATCAACTGTGTAAAATAATTCTTGCTTTTCCTTATTAGTAGACAAATCAAAGTATGTCTTTTTATAAACATTACCTTCCTCAGTAAACTCTTCTCTTAGTATTCGGCACCTGTTTTCATTAAAGTAATCCACATGCTTTAACAAACCTTTTTTGGTCCATTTCTTATATTTATAATAAACCCCTTTAATAAAATACCGGGCATTTCTCTTTTCTTCATAATCTTCTTGTATTTGATATCCTTCCTCACTAATTAAGGAAGCGTCCTTATAATATTCTATCGCTTCATCTTTTATTCCTGTTTCCGTATTCTTATCTCGATAGTAATTATAAACATTTAGGATATTAACTCCCTCTGCCAGTCGTCCAATACCACGCAGTTTTGCACTTATTTCTTCATAGTCGGTTTTATAATCCAGAGTGATAAGGTCTACATCCACCCCCCGGTCATTCATCAACTTGGATCGGTTTAGCATAACCCTGGTAATTCCACCTTTATTAACATCAATATCATAAAGAAGCATAAATATTTTTCTTTTCAAACTTTTCACCTCTCAGCAATCTCAGCATCTTCTTCTTGTTCAAGTATAAGTCGATCAACCACGCGTTTACTTGATTCTCCATCCACATGGTCAAAGAAATAATTAATAAAAGGTTCTATTTTTTCCATCCTGAAATCCTGTCTGTGAATTGTTTTTATCATGTCTTCTGTCGTTTTAGCTAACGGTCCAGGTATAAACGAGTGGTAATTATAGTAAAAATCACGTTTTTGCACATATTCTTCCACATCAAAAGCAAAGAAAATCATTGGCTTATTTAACAACGCAAATTCAAAGCATACTGAAGAGTAGTCTGTAACCAATATATCTGTAATGAATAATAAATCATTGATCTCTCGATAATCAGAGAAGTCATAAAAGAAATCATTATATTGGTAAGGTATTTGTATATCATTTTTAACAAATGGGTGAATTTTTAAAAGAAATACATATTCATCACTAAGTTCATTATATAACTTTTCTAAATCCAGAGCCTCCATAGGATAATGAGCAGACTGTTGACCATTTCCCCTGAATGTGGGAGCAAATGTGATTACTTTCTTATCTTTCAGATAAGGATGTTCCGCATAAATTTCATCCCTGATTCTTCGCTTATATTCGTCATCGAAAAATATATCAGTACGAGGAATACCCGTAGCGACTACATTCTCTTCGGGAATTCCGAAGCCTTCAGCATAATGTGGAGCAATATTTTTAGAACTTACTGTTACCTTAGTATAGTTTCGATGGTTTTTTGATTTTGGTGACGGTCCTCCAGGACGTCCGATTCTACTAAAACCAAATGTCTTAAATGCTCCGACAGCATGCCATAATTGAATTAACTCACTATTTTTTCTGATTTTCAATGGGTAAACCATCGGATAAAAATCATCCAGCAAAATAAATTTCGCTGTTGCCAGCTGGTAAGCAAGGTATATTAGTTCCCTATAGCTTTTTCTTTCTCCTACTCCTTTCTTGAGTAAAAATTCATATTTCACATCCAAATTCCTAGAAACCATTTCATCATATACAAACTTAAAGTTTCCGTTTAATCCCTCTCTGCTATCAGAAGCAAATAATATTTTTTTCTTGTCCACTGGAAACAACCAACAAACCTTGTATATAAACCCAAATATTTTTTTCTGGAAAAACTTATATAAAAAACCGCTGGTTTCAGGAGCATCTAATGCCATTTCCCTTGGATCCATATCCTTCAATTTTGTAGAAACCAATTTTAATGTTTTATTTGTATAATCATAAGTGGCCAACAGATTGTATTTCAACTCTCTTCTGGCTGTAAAATATTCCATTTTGGCCGCATGAAAACCATCGTATAGATATTCCTCTATGTTTCCCAAAGGAAACATCTTCTTATATTTTTCCTTGCTTGATACGTATACTTCAACATCAAGATAGAGCATGTAGTCTGCTGCTTCTAAGGGCTTTCCATCCTTCGTTATCGTTGCGAAATTAATTGTTCCTTCAAATCCAGCCCAAAGATATCGTTCATCGATTACTTCATCCATTTGTAGTTCTAATACCTTTTTATCTTTTAAAGGAATGATATACTTTACATTATTCTTATTATACAGAATTAGGTTTTTCCTGACTAAGTCATCCTTTTCCATAGGAATATCTTCAAGATAATAGTAACCTTCAAGTTGTAATTTTGGTCCATTCCAATTTAATGCCGTTATTTTCCTATGAACAGTGACATCATCATCTTTAAAATCCATTGGAATTTCAGTTGAATAGTTCGTTATTTTATCTGACTTAATGACAATTTCATTGCCCTCAATAACTACTGGATTCTCTGTTTGTCTTGGTTTAAACATCCTTTTGATCCTTTTTTTTATACGAGTGAACATACATGCTAGCTCCAATCTATACTTAAAACTTTAAAATGAAATAGAAAAGAGGTACACTCCCCTTTTCCATTCCTAATATAACCTAATTAATATTTAAAATAAGCATTCAACTATCCTTTTACTGGCATTACCATCTGCATAGTCAAAAAATTTATCGCGAAAGGCATATACACTTTCCAGATCAAACGTCTCCGTTTTCAACCAATCGATTAAAGGCACTGTATCCCTAAATAATGGACCAGGAATAAAACACTGGTAATCATAATAAAAGTCCCTTTCCTTGATGTACTCCTCCAAGTCAAACGGGAAGAATGCGATTGGTTTTTCTAAAAGACTAAATTCAAATATTACAGATGAATAATCCGTTAATAATATATCACTCAAATACATTAATTCTTGAATATCGAAATCATCCGATAAGTCGTAAACAAAATCAGAACACCCTTCTTTGTCAAGGTTTGCGCCTTTCATGTAAGGATGAAAATGAGTGATCAATGCAATATCAGGAGCAAGCTGCTTTTTCATTTCCTTTAAATCAAACGGAATTTTAAAAGGGGCTTGATAATGACTTTTCCCCCTAAAAGTAGGAGCATATAATACTAACTTCTTCCCTGTTAGTTCTGGATATAATAAGGAGAACTTTTCTACAGTAGTAGTCGTTTTATCTTTGTCATAAAAATAATCCGTTCTAGGAAGACCCAACGGAAGAATTTTCTCCGTAGACATATTAAAAGCTTCCGCAAAGTAAGGAACAACTTCTTTTGAACTCACAATTACATTGGAATAATTAGAATGAATGTTTACATATTTTAAGTACTCCAGACTTGGGCCAAATGATTTCCCTTTCGTACTATGACCAAACTTCTTAAATGCTCCTGCGGCGTGCCATAGCTGTATCACTCTAGTTTTCTTTTTTGGGTTAACCACATATATAGGGTAATAATAATCGTCTACTACAAAATAAGCAGACGTTGCTAAATGATAACAAGCTCTCACTAAGTGAAACACATAATCTAATTTACCAAGGAATGATGAATCATACTTTTTAAATAGCTTGGTGTAAGTAAAATGATCCCTGCTGCTTTGTAACTCATTATATAGATAAAGAAGGTTACCCTTTAATTGTTCACTTCTATATGAAGCAAAGGTAACTTTATACGGTTTGTAAGGAAAAAGGAGGGAAGATATAGAATAAATCATTTTCAGCATCCCGTTTACTGCTATGAGGATCATCTTTTTCAACAAATTCATTCTATACCAATCCTTCTATGTCAACTAAATTTTCCACTCCATCACAGTTTTTCCCCATGAGGTAGTCAGATCTTTTTCAAAAGTTTCTAATATATCTTCAATTGATTTTACTTCATTAACAGAGCCGACTAATGTTTTAAAATACTCTTGAATATTCGGGTAGTCATTTAACAATTTAACCGTGTTTTCAAAATCCACTCTTCCACTACGACTGCTTCCTATAATGGTTATTCCTTTTTCCAAGACCATTCTGGTATTTACCTCTACCGGTTCTTCTGAAACTCCTAGGATTGACATCGAGCCTTCTGGTTTAATATAGTCAATAATCTGATTGATCGCATATTGACTCCCTTTACCGCCAACACATTCAAAAGCATGATCTAATTCTAAGTCCTCTGGAATTCCATCGATCTGATAAACTTCATCAACAAATGAAAAATGATCTAGTTTATATGGAGTCTTTCCAAACACAATCACTTTACTGTCTTTATACAAAGTTTTTAAAATTAGGGAGGTAATGAATCCAAGGTTCCCATCTCCCCATACACCAAATGTTTGCCTGCGAGCATGAGAACGCTTGTCAAACCGTAGTATTGAATGCATTGCTATCGTAATTAACTCAATAAAAGCGCCTACGTGTGGGTTTATGCTATTCCCTAACGGAACCAAACGATCACGATTAAGAAACACATAATCCTGCATAAAACCGTCAAATCCACTGGACCTGAACTTACTTGATCTCAGATAATTCTCTGCTACAATCTCATCCTCCTCAGAAGGAGTGTTTGGCACCATCACTACTTGGGTACCAGGTTCGAATTCATCTTTAGGATCATAAACAACTTTACCGATACCTTCATGTATCAGTGCCATCGGCAATTTTTTGGACATTGCTTCCTTGCCACGAGTTCCTGTATAGTAGCGTTGATCTGCTGCACAAATAGACAAGAACGTAGGACGAACTACAACGTGCTCCGAGTTTAATGAAAAGTTACTATATGTTACCTCAAGTTGGCGTGGTGACACTAACCGATAAACTTGATTTATCATTTGGATATCCGCTCCTGTAGAATAGCTTTAGCAACCTTCAAATCATAAGGGGTTGTAATCTTAATATTGAACAACTCTCCTTTTACAATTTTCACGTTTTCTCCTTTAAGCGCACAAATTTTACAAGCATCTGTCAGGATAGTTTTTTCATCGCCACTCAGTGCATTATAGTGATTCACCAAAGTGTTTATATGAAAACTTTGAGGAGTTTGTCCTTGGAACATCGTATCTCTAATTGGGATATTATCGATAATTTCGCCATCTTTAGACTGTAAAATCGTATCCACAGCTTCTATCGCTGTATCAACCGCCCCATGTTTTAACACTTCATCAATATTCTCTTCTATGATGCGATGGGTCAGAAAAGGCCTTACCGAGTCATGGGTAACGATTACATCATCATCCTCAATGCCAAATTCCTTCTCGATATAATGAATCCCACTCATAATAGATTCATTTCGGTCACTACCGCCTTCAACCACAACTAACCGGTCATTCTCTCCGATGTGCTTTTTAATAATATCTTTTGTATAGTTAATCCATTCTTTTGGTGATACGATCAATATCTTTTCAAAACGATCATTTAAAATGAACTTTTCAATTGTATGGATAATAATCGGAGTGCCGTCAATTGTAATAAATTGCTTAGGCATATTGATATTACCCATTCTTGTTCCTTTACCACCAGCAAGAATTTCAGCATAAATCACATTAAAATCTCCTTTACCTTTGTTTTATTTTTTGTCGAATCAATGTATATGTTGTCAATTTTATTTACATGAAAAATATAAATTTCACATTAAATATACACGTTTTAGTCAAGACGTGCAACATACTGTCATCCTGCATATCAATATAAATCAAACTAGCAAAAATGTGTGTACACGGCCGAATTCATTCTTAAAGTGGCTGCTATGAATACTATCTCTCTACTTGTTTTATAGATTTCGACGACTTTTTATAATTATATAAGGGGTTCATCCGTAAAAGACAAGCTCTTTTTTGTTCATTACCTTTTACATTGTAGTTGAAACAATATATTAGGGTGTAATCCCTTAGTATATCAAACCTTTAACGTTACTCGTTCCTTTTCCTTTGTTTCTTTCGGTTTGTTTATTTTCAATTTATATCTTTGAATCAGTATATAAATAAAGCTAGAAGCAGTTACTAAAAAGGGAACATAAACCAAATTCCAAAGGAAACTCTCTCTAATGCTTTGCCACTCTAACCGATCAATCAACAGTGTTGTAAAACTTATTAGAATTGGATGAATCACATACACTCCGAGAGTATTTTGTCCAAGCTTCACTAAATAAGGTTGAAAATGGAAATTGTTTTTTTCAACTAAGACTAGGAGCAGAGCAATAATCGGAATAGAAAATAATGAATAGTCACCCCATGGTGCCTCTAATCGATAAACCAATATATATCGCTCTATAAATTCCAGACTAAGAAATACAATAAGGAGTCCGTATATACTTCCTGCCCGAATTTTAAGTTGTGCAGTATTTTTCAGTGAAAACCAATACCCCAGCGTAAGGTAAAAAAGAGCAAAGAAAAGTGCATCTCTTGTTAGATAATCAACATTTAGTAAAGCAGAATAGGATTGTCCGGTCACTCCGAACAGATTGAGTGAAAAACTAAAAAAAAGAAGTATTCTTACTTTCTTAATTCTAATAAATATTGATAAAAAAAACAGCGACCAAACCATTGCTACCAAAAACCATAAATGGTAGGTATTCCCGAATGAAGTTCCATAATAAATATTATAAATTGATGCAGGCGCAAAATAACTTGTTAATTGACTAAAAAAATCCGAGGTTATTCCTTTTGATTGTACAGCCAAGACACTCATATCATATAAGACAATAATTAGTAACCAAGCCATATATATCTTTGAAATTTTTAAAATATATTTTTTTACATACTGAATGGGATTATTCTTCTTTTTTGTCTTCATTCCTATAAAATAGCCAGATGTGGCAAAAAAGAAGGGAACAGCAAATCTCCCAATCGTATCAAGAATAAAGTTGATTTTTTCACCATTTATACTTTCAGTATGAACATTTTCGAAGGGATCTGCATGGATGCATACAACCAAGATAATAGCAATCGCTTTTAAGATATCGATTGAACAGTTTCTAGCCAAAAATATCAACTCCTTCTGAATCGAGGGTTTCCCTACACTATATACCCTGGCATTATTTGTAAAAGCAGAGGTTTATGTTTTTATCTAGAAACTTTCGGAATAGCTTCCTGGATGCAGGGGGTCGTTTCTTACCTTCCATTACTGCCATGTATTGCCCCTTGTAATAACGAGCTGAAACGTTTAATATTTAAATTATTATGGTATTTATAAGAAGTAGATGTCTCTCTTGAAGGAGGGCTTTATCATGAAAAAAATAATCACTTACGGCACCTTTGATTTAATTCATGAAGGTCATATAAATATTTTAAAGCGAGCTAAACAATTAGGTGATCACTTAACTGTAGCAGTGTCAACAGATGATTTTAATCATACAAAGGAAAAAAAGGCTTACCACTGTTATAAAACACGCAAATTGATCGTAGAGGCTATCCGATATGTGGATGATGTTATTCCTGAAAATGATTGGGAACAAAAAGTTAATGATATACAACGTTTAAATATTGATGTATTTGTTATGGGAGATGACTGGAAAGGAAAATTTGACTACCTTAAAGAATATTGTGAAGTAGTCTACCTTCCCCGTACATCCGGAATCTCTTCCACACAAATAAAAAACGACTTGTTTCGGGTGAATCATGGTTAGAGAACTCATTATATCCATTTACCTACTCATTTTCAGGATAACGTTTCATCTACTGAATTTTATTCCTTTGAAAGAAAAAACAACTTTGGTAGCATCTTTTGGTGATAATATATCGCATGTTGCCGAAGAGTTAGAAGCAACTACCGATACGGAGATTATCATTTTAAAAGCCACCGGCTGTAAAAAGGATTTCACGCATATAAGCCATGCGAAAATAATTGATTTCCAATCTAAAAATCTCATTAATTTTGTGATCTCCATCTTTCATCTTGCTACCTCTAAAGTAATTTTTATAGATAACTATTTTGGGTTTTTATCTGTCATGAACTTTAAGCCAGAAGTTATTTGTGTACAATTATGGCATGCTGCTGGTGCTATAAAACGGTTTGGTTTGACAGATCCTTCGATCAAACAAAGATCCAAGCGGGCTATAAATCGTTTTCATGCTGTTTATAAACGTTTTCATTACGTTGTGGTTGGTTCTGAAAGAATGGCGGCTATCTTTCAAGAAAGTTTTGGATTACAGCCGGAGAATATACTACGGACAGGTATTCCGAGAACTGACTTCTTTTTTAATAAACCAAAAACCGCAGAAGTCAGAAGGGAATTGGCTCGTCAATTCCCTGTAATAAACCATAAAAAAGTGTTACTATATGCTCCTACATTCCGAGATGATCAATTACATTCACCAGACTTGGAATTGGATTTAGATAAATTGCACAAGGAATTAAGTGATGAATACGTTCTTTTTTTACGACTCCATCCTGCGGTTTCTTCCCAATTAAACAATAAGTATCCTGATTTTGTGATAGACGTGAAAAATTATGAAAATATCAATCATTTATTGCTAATTACGGATGTATTGATTTCTGATTATTCATCGATTCCTTTTGAATATTCCTTATTGGAAAAGCCAATGATTTTTTATAGTTATGACTTAGAAAGTTACCAAACTAACAGAGGGTTTTGGGAGGATTATCATACAAGCATGCCAGGACCAGTTGTAGAGAGTACAGAGGAAATTCTGTCGGTGATTCGAAACAAAAGCTTCCATCAAGAACAGATAAAGAAATTTGCTAATGAATGGAACCAATATTCCAAAGGAATCTCTAGCAGATCACTTATCACCTTTATATATGAACAATTGGAACCTGCAAAAGTGCTCAATCAATAAAAAATACTACTCCATTTTTCGGAGTAGTATTTTTTATATTTTTATTTTTCTTTGTAATTCTGCTCGTTAAATTTGTTACCGGGGTTGCAAAATATCCTAACCTGCTAATCGTTTTATTTTGTGTCAACGTAGCTTGAATGCAACCAGGCAGTCTTTCCATCCAACTTACCCCTATACCATGTGTTATTACCAACTGTTTCCGTTAAATTAACTTTAAACTCAGCGCCCTTATGTTCAGATAAATTTTTAAATACCAAGTCCTTACTTCCACCCCACGCCTTACTGTAAGCACTACCAGTTCCTTTTATATAGAACGTTTTCGATTTACTATCTAAACCTTTATGCGGATTCGTTACCATATCTTTCGGCTTTACCCAACCTATAATACCTTTTTTACTGCTAGGTTGGGTGCTGATCAAGTAATAAAGTTGATTATTTACTTTCATTTGTTCTTTTATATAATACACAGCATTTGTATAATCACTGCTATTGGAAAGTTCAGAAGTATCATCTGCTACATATTTAAATATCTTTGCATCGTGACGCAGATGTCCCAACTTACTTATTGATTCTCCTTTTTTGTTTCCGACAAAAGATAAATAACTTGAATGGATCCAGACAATTTTCCCGTTCAGGCTGCCCCGGTACCATGTATTACCTCCTACTTTTTCAGTTAAATGGACATGGAATTCTTTATCCTTAAATTGCTTCAAGGACGAAAATACATTATCTTTCGATCCACCCCAGGCTTTACTATATGCACTTCCTGTCCCTTTAACCCTCATTGTTTTCAAATCGGCATCTACTCCAGTATGCGCATACGTGTCCATTTGCTGTGACTTTACCCAACCGACTGTTCCACTACTACTACTTGGTTTTTTACTTATCAAATAATAGACTTGCTCATTTACTTTTGCTTGTTTTTTAATATAGTAGACAGCATTCGTATATTTATCTGCTGCATTGAAAGCAGTGGAATAATTCCCTATATCTTCAAATATGATTGCATTTCCATGAAGATGTCCAATTCTACTTGTTTTATTTTCTTCCCTCGTGGTTAAATAGCTCGTATGAATCCACACCGTTTTCCCATTTAATATACCACGATACCAGTAATTGTTCCCTACTTTTTCTGTAAGATTAACTTTCACTTCCAACCCTTTATATTTTGAAAGGTCTGAGTAGATAATATCCTTTGAACCACCCCACGCTTTACTATAAGCTTTACCAGCACCTCTTAGATAGAATGTCTTTTTCTTTTTATCAGCTCCTTTGTGGGTATAGGAATCCATATCTTTGGCCTTGACCCAACCTATAACCCCTTTTTTGCTACTTGGTTCACGGCTGATTAAATAATACGTTCCACCCTTTGCCTTCGTCTTCGACTTAATATAGTAAACAGCATCCGTATATTTTTGAGCTGAATAAGCTGAGGAACTTACTCCTGGATATTTAAATATTCTTGCATCTTCATGTAGATGACCTAGTCTACTTGTATTGGACTTTGCTCGATCCAAGTTATCATATCTAGATTTCACAAGACTCACAAATTGGCCCCAACTATATCCATATCTCGCAAAATAGCCATGGGGGTCAACATGTGTTGTTCCACCTAGGTAGTTGCTTACTGCCCTATGAGACCATAATGTACCTTTGCCATCACTCTCTGCACTATCTACCCCCAAGCTATAATTATATAGAATGGATGCTATATAATTTGCATAATTGTTGATAGATTTGGCAAATTGATCAAAGTTATTTACCCTTACCAATTCTACATGGACAAATCTTTGATTTGCATATGGACCTGCTCCCCAAGCACCTAAATCCAACGGATGAATTTCGATAATTCTTTCATGATCAACAAACGCATGGACAAAGGCATTTTCATGGTTTTTAGACATGTAGGAAATTTCCTGTGTAATGGAAGAACCATCGTTAGCAGTCTCATGGGCGACTACTCCTTCGACCTTGCCGAATCCATGACGGTAATTGAACTTTTCAAAAAAATCCTTATATTGATATTCTGTCTCTGCTACCGGAATATTACTGATATAATTGTTCACATCTGGATAGACACTGCTAATGCTAAACATTCTTTGCTGGCTCTCATGTGGATGTTCACTTTCCACAACTCCGTCTCTCCAGCCTTTAGGAACATATTGCAGTTCTTCTTCTGTGAATTTACTGATATCTATACCGTAAACTTCCGTTCCTTCCTTAATGCCATACTGATTATATTCAACAGAATCCCCTTCTTCTTTTATTTCCTCTGTCGACTTCTTTTTTTCCTGTGCAACTTCTTCGTTAGAATCTACAACTTCGCTGTTTTGCTCGTTTTCTTTTCCATTCTCTGCTATCTCATCTGATTCTGTGTCTGTAGCAGAATCATTAGGAACTTCTTCTTTTTTTTCTGTTTTACTAGTTCCTATCTTTGTTTCATCTTCTCCCACTACTTGATTTTCAGATGTTTTTTCGGAAATACTTTCATCGACCTTCTTGTTGTTTTCTCCATCAATCTTATTCTCTTCATCATCTGTATCTGAATAACCTTCTACTATATCTTCTTTTGTATTGTCTTCTGCTAACAAATATGTAGGAAAAACAGCTGAATAGACCAATACCGCTAACACTAAGATGACTAATTCCCTCATATAATCCCCCTATAATTTGTAAATTCTACTTTTCTTTATATCGGATACTTTCTGCTAAAGTTTAGAAAATTTATTAATAACATTTAAAGAAAAACACACTACCCAAAAGAGTAGTGTGTTAGGGTTAATCATTCCCGGTATTTCGGAATATCCAAGTACAATACATAGGAATCAAGCTGTTGATAGAGATTGTACATGGAATAAATCTGTTTGGATGCCCAACCAATATCAGTAGCATATTGGCCACTAGCATACCCGTATTTCTCCATACTCAGTGGATTCCATCTCATCTTATAGATTGTATTCTTACCACTGGAGATGTAATCATCTTTTATAAAGTTTGCACCACCGATGATGGCTTTCTCAGGAGTATTCCAACCTTCATTGAAAGCCTTTTTAGCCCCACAAGTCAACGGACAGCTATCAAATGCATGGATTCCGTACATATTATATACGGTTGTTACTGTAGCTGATGTTTTAGCTGGTTTGCCATTGACGAAAGTCACGTTCCCATTCTTATCAACAGGTACACCAACTGCTAAGTCTGCTGTACCATTTCCTGTTTCGAGTAAAGCATGAGAAACCAGGTACACCTCACTGATTCCATTTTCGTTTCCAGCCTGAAGGAACGTAGCACCCTTTCCGTCTAAAATACCTTTGCCTCTTAAATAGTTATTCAGAACAGATGCAGTTGCAACGTTTGATTTAGATAAATCCAAGAACTGGAACTGTTGTTTTGGATCATTAATATAGTTGTTGGGATCCAGATATTCTAGTGTATCTTCGGGACTTGCGTTCACCCATTGTCGAGATTCTGTATACCGTATTTGATACCAACCATTCTTTTCATTTACAACCGTTACCTTATCTCCTTCGTTCAGCTGCCCAATAACCCAGTAGTCTGTACTAGGGCCGCCACGTACATTCAGTGTATCTGCAGTGACTCTTCCATCCTTGATATAGGTTTTAGAAACATAGCTGTCATATTCCCTGTCTGTTTGCGGGTTAACCTTCATCTGCATCACTATAGCTTCCGCAAGAGATATATCGTAGCGGGTGTACTGCCTTGCTGGTGTATTCAACACGTAGGAAGAATGCAGCCAAATTGTTTTACCTTTTAACGTGCCTCTATACCAGACGTTATTGCCTACTTTCTCCGTGAGGTTCACTTTGAAGGACTCGTCACTATAAGAAGAGAGGTCTTTATAAACCAGGTCTTTGAAACCACCCCATGGCTTGCTATAGGCACTTCCGGTTCCTTTAATGTAGAAAGTTTTTGATTCATGATCTGCAGTTTTATGGCTATAGGTAACCATATCACTGGTTTTGACCCAACCTACAACTCCATTGACACTGCTGGGTTCTTTACTTATAAGATA
The DNA here is from genome assembly GCF_900103695.1 of Sediminibacillus halophilus. Classification (GTDB taxonomy): domain Bacteria; phylum Bacillota; class Bacilli; order Bacillales; family Amphibacillaceae; genus Sediminibacillus; species Sediminibacillus halophilus. Next base: position 586,133 of record NZ_FNHF01000003.1, on the reverse strand, counting down.
ATACTTTTCTCCAGCCAATTCTGCCTGTTTCTTAATGTAGTAAACAGTATTGGTATATGTGTCTGCTGCTGGTTTAGAAGACGTCAAATCATTCAAGTCATCAAAAATGACGGCATCTCCTCGTAGGTGACCAAGTCGACTTGTTGTTGTTTCTTTTGCGATAGATACATATGAGGAATGAAGCCAAACCGTCTTTCCATTTAATTTTCCACGGTACCAAACATTTTCTCCGACTTTTTCAGTGAGATTGACTTTGAATTCTAGATTCCTAAAATCGGACATCTTTTCATATACCAAGTCTTTAGAACCACCCCATACCTTGCTATAGGCACTCCCGGTTCCTTTAATGTAAAAGGTTTTCGCATTATGATCAGCTGTTTTATGACTGTACGTAACCATATCTTTTGCTTTTGTCCAACCAACTACGCCTTCCGTGCTGCTCGGTTTTCTGCTTATCAGGTAATACGTTGTACCACCTAGTTCTGCTTGCTTCTTAATATAATAGACAGCGTTTGTGTACGTATCTGCTGCAGGTTTATAAGAAGACAAATCTCCTAAATCATCGAAAATAACGGAGTCTTCCCGCAGATGACCTAGTCTGCTAGTGGTACTTTCCTTTACATTAGTAACAAAAGAAGAGTGCAACCAAATTGTTTTGCCGTTTAACTCTCCGCGGTACCATACGTTTTCTCCTACTGTTTCGGTAAGGTTGACTTTGAATTCCTGATTTTTATAACCAGTCATATTTTCATAAATTAAATCTTTAGAGCCACCCCATGCCTTACTGTAGGCACTTCCGGTTCCTTTAATATAGAAGGTTTTAGCATCATGATCAGCTGTTTTGTGGCTGTTCGTAACCATATCTTGTGCTTCTACCCAACCTACAACTCCGTCTACACTGCTTGGCTCTTTACTAATCAAGTAGTATTTTTGTCCACTCAATATAGCCTGTTTTTTAATGTAATACACGGCATTCGTATAGGTATCCGCTGCAGGCTTTGAAGAAGACAAATCGTTCAAGTCATAGTAAATGATAGCGTCTCCTCTTAAATGTCCCAACCTGCTTGTAGCACTTTCATCAGCTGCTTGCGTTGTAGATACATAGGAAGAATGCAACCATACCGTCTTACCATCTAACGTACCTCTGTACCAAACGTTATCTCCTACAGTTTCTGTAAGATTCACTTTGAATTCTGCATTCCGGTAGTCAGTAAGCTCGCCAAAAACTAAATCCTTTGATCCCCCCCATGCTTTGCTATAAGCACTACCAGTACCTTTGATGTAAAAGGTTTTGGATTGGTGGTCAACAGTTTTATGGCTGAAAGTCTGCATATCACTGGCTTTCACCCAACCTACCACGCCTTCTGAACTACTTGGTTTTTTGCTAATTAGATAATAAGTTTGTCCACTTAACTTTGCTTGTTTCTTAATATAGTAGACAGCATTTGTGTACGTATCAGCAACAGGAACAGAGGCCGATAAGTCTTCTAAATCAGAATAGATCACCGCATCCCCATGAAGGTGTCCTAACCTGCTTGTAGAACTTTCAACAGGAATCTCTATCTCAGTCATTTTAAATGATTGGATTTCAGCCTTTTCTTCAGTAGAGTCAGAAGTTGATTCTTCGTCTTCAGTAGTACCCTCTGTTTCTGAGTCATCGTTTGGCTGATTTGTTTCAGTTTGTTTTTCCTCTTCAGCACTTTTTTCCGAATCTACTGCTTTTTCCTCTACTTTTTCATCTTCCTGATCAACCTCCTCGGAAGTGTTTTGATCAGTACTACTGTTCTCGGCATCCTCAATATTCTCTTTGTCTAATGTATCATCCGTTTTATCGGTTTCTTCAGTAGAAGCAGTATCTTTATTAACCGATCCACCTGTTTCAGAGGAATCAGTACCCTCACTAACCGAATCAACTGATTCTTCTGTTGAAGTTACTTCTTCGTCTAATTGTTCTGTAGAGTCAGAATTTTGTGTTCCCTCAGGAACTTCAATTTGTTCCGATTCATCACCTTCAACAGCTAATGCCTGATAGGGCGCAGTGACATTAAAAACTAATAAAACGATCAGCAATAGAGCTAACTTTCTCATATATAACCTCCGTTTGTTGCTTGCTCTACAGCAACTATCCAGCAAAGCATTACCGATTCTATAAAATCAAGCTTTTAACTTGAAACTAAGTTGGAGGTTTATATAACTTTGTTTTGTGGTAGTTACTAAATAGAGCAATAATCTCTCTTTCTATTATCTTTCGCACCGCTCGCATTCGGAGATGATACGAATCTTTGTTAACCATTGATTTTCAATCTGATTCAGCCGCTAACTGAGAAAAGAAGGAAAACTGTGGATAACACCATAAGCTAAGGACTACCAACAATCTACTCCTATCCCCCCTTCATCTGTTACAAAGCAGTAAATTTGTCATACATTGTCTATTATGCATTATTTTTTGTCGAATGTTAAGATTGTATTTTACTATTTTTGCAAATTTTAAAGAATTATTACGAACTTTATACCTATTTCTTGGCTAAAAAACTATCAAAACCACCAGTATAGACTGGCGGTTTGATCTGTGGCTGAAAGTCTCTGTTACCGCCCTCGGCCTGAATGGGTCCAAGGAAAGAGTTTCGCCTGTCCCCCATTCACTCACTATTTCTAAAGAATTTCGTTATTTCCTCCAATTTTTCCCTTGTAAACAGGTCATGCTCTTCGAACAAGGTTAACTGATCAGCCATATAATCTATGTTCTTTGATTTGTCTTATTTCTACCCACTGTATCAACGTAGAAATCTCAACACGAGAAGTTCCAATCCACTTACGATATTTCAAGTTAGCGTGCCGATCAAATATCATCAGAATGCTTTTTCCTTTTAAACATGTAGATGTGAATCGGACAGGCTTTTGATTCATAGATGATTACTCCTTTCCGTTCACATAAATCTCTTATAATTTGACCAATACACTTTTTACACTTTCCATAAATGACTTGTCTTCTGTACTTGGGAGGAAAGACTACGTGATACTTACAACTCCATGTTGCATGTGCTAAACTGTTCATGTCCTTCACAGGGCATACCTCCTTCTTTGGTGAGATAAAGTGGTCGGGAAACCAACTTTATCTCACCAAAGAAGGAGGTTTCTTTATTACCATACTGTAAGTTCTCCGGAATCTCCGGTATAGCCAGAGGTTTACTGTGCCCATTAAAAAAGCTCCCTTATCTATATAGATAAGGGAGCTTTTTTAATTCTATCGTTTTACCTTGGCACCTTCCAGAAGGCGAAGAATCGGGCGATAATTTTCACTGATGAGACCAGTCAGTTCGACCACGATTTCTACGAGAATTGTCAATGCCAACAAGGTTATCGTTGATCCCCAGACGGTCGATTTGGTGAAGATGATGGCCGCGATACTGAACAACCCACTCATAGCATAAATCAGGATAACGGTCTGTTTATGACCAAATCCGAGTTTCAACAAGCAATGGTGCAAATGCAGCTTATCCGGTGCGGACAATGGCTTGTTTTGGATAATGCGGCGGACAATCGCAAAGAATGTATCTAAAATTGGTACTCCCAAAATGATAATCGGGACAATTAACGAGAATAATGTTACATTCTTAAAGCCAAGTACCGAGAATACACCGATCATGTAGCCTAAAAACAATGCCCCGGTGTCCCCCATGAAAATTTTTGCGGGATGGAAATTATAAACCAAAAAGCCAAGTGTGCTTCCCAGCAGCATCAATCCCATTAAGGCGACAAACGAATCACCGAGTGATATCGCCAAACCGGAAATCGTGATCAACGCGATGGAAGAAACACCGGCTGACAGTCCATCCAAACCGTCAATCAGGTTGATGGCATTCGTGATGCCGACAATCCAAATTATTGTGATTGGAATGCTCATGTAGCCGAATTGCAGTGTTTCGCCGAATGGCAAATTAATAAAAGTGATTTGTACCCCATTGAAAACGACGATTCCTGCAGCGACCAGCTGAACGGCAAACTTCACTTTGGCTGATAACTCGAACAAGTCATCAAGAAAACCGATTGTGGTAATCAGGATGGCGCCTACCAGAATCGGCCAATCATACTTGCTGACCGGATCAAACAAGTAAAAGCCGATAAGGAAACTGATAAATATCGCCAAACCGCCTAAACGCGGCATCAATTTGCTATGAATTTTCCGGTAGTTCGGCTGGTCGACCGCTCCGATGCGGATGGCCAGTCTTTTAACTAATGGTGTTATCGCCACTGATATAATAAAGCACAATAGCAATGCTATAAATTCCATGGTCGGTCCTCCTGAATATCGAACCCATCTATTTTCTAGGTCTTTTCATCTTCTAATAAGACGTGAGTCATTGAAAAAAGGTTTCATAGTTTCGTAATTTTTTTGCTTTAGTTAATATAGCACAATACGAGATAAAAAACACCATTTCCCGAGAAAATTTTACAATTGTTTCAATATAGTAATGAAAATACTCTCTTAGAATGAATCAACATCTCCCTGATGCAAATACCAGTCCTCTAGCCTGCTCCCTATCGTTGCGTTCTCTAAGGGATGAACAACAAGCGCGAGCGGATGGTCCTTTACCTTAAAGCCATTTGAAGCGAGTACATTTGCTGATGGAGTTTCAGGTAAGGCCCAGCTCTGTACCACATCGCAGTCTCGTAATTGGTGCAATGCTCCCTGCAATAATTCCTGCCATACCTTTTCATCGTCAATCGCCAGCCAGTCAACAATTGTTCCGACGGCCAAACTGCCATGTTTGAGTTGTTTCACTTCCTCTTTCACGACCACATAGCCTGCCAAATCTGCTCCCTGACGAAGTGCGAGCATGTGATACGTGTATTCCGGATGCTGGTGGTAGCGCCAATTTAAGTACCCATGGCTCCGGCGGATGACAACCGGCCTGATTGTGGACAGACGGTCGGTCAGATTGGTGAAACTTTCGTCACATGCCGTGACGGATTCGAGTTGATATTTTGTTGAAGACTTTTTCTTTTGCTTGTTGAAGACCTTTTTGTATAGACTACTCAACGGCTTCGCAGGACTGGCAATCCTTATCATCCCTGCGGCCAGTGCAATGGGATTTTGTATGTAAACAAAGCGTGACACCCGGCCTGCTTCCTTCGCCTGAGTGCGTGTGAGCAGCAGTTCTCTCGCTTTTGGTGCAGGGAATCCATATAGCAGCTTGATTCCCGATTTTCTGGCCTCCGTAAACATCGCTTCATTCAACTGTTGATAAATTCCTTCTCCCCTGTCATCGGGGTCGACCATCGTATCAACACGCAAGCCTGCCAGCTGGGTCTTGCCATTAATAAATACTTCGCTGACCCATAACGCGATGTGTCCGGCGATGCGGTTGTTTCTTTCAAAGACCAAAATCCAGGGATTCACCGGGTTGGGGTGGCTTACATATTTCCATTCCCACACCAGAGAAGAACGTTGTTTCCCGAACACCTTGGTGTACAACTGTTGGATCCCCACCTGGTCCCCCGGCTGAAAAAAGCGAATTGCCATGCTATCCTCCCCTTTGAAGTGCTCATGCATGATCAATAAAATCAGTCAGAATTTCCTGCAGCCGCTGTTTTCCCGATTGAAAAGGTTTCGGGATAAAATCCTTCGCTTGTTTTATGACAGCCTCGAGCTTTTCCCCGTCATTCCAGCTTAAAATGTGTCCCTGGGCAGTGAACGCTTCCACCAGCTGGAGCTGGTGATCGTCATTATGTTCCCCATACTTTTTCAGACGGGGAGCGGCAATGACCGTTTTCCCCTTTCTTAATCCCGTTATCACAGAACCGGTACCTGCATGGGTGATTACCAGGCCCGCATCTTCGTATAATGCATCCATTTCTTCATAGCTGACGAATGGCTTTAATGTCAATTGCTCACTCTTATACGGTGTGTGGCCGTGTTGGACGATAACTTCTTCTTTGATGATCCTTTCTTGCTTAAGCCGGTCTACTTCATCAAGAAGGCGCGTGAATGGCAGTTCGTGCGTGCCTAATACAACCAGTATCAATAGATAGACCCCCCATACACTGCTTTCGGGTAAATATCCTTCATCGATTCCCATTGCACGATGAATAAATCGGAAATCGGGTAAACCATCCTGCCAGATAAGGTGGGACTGGTTGACTTGGCAAAGCTCTCAATGAAGATGATTTTGCGTCTGAACAATTTTGCCAGGTAACACATCGGCACCGCTGTGTGGGCTCCAGTGGTGATGATAATATCCGGACGATGTTTGAGAAAAATACACAAGGATTTGATCGTATTATAGGTAAACTTGTAAATATAGCGAATCGGGTAATTACGTGCTCCATACATTAGCAGGGAAACCGGATATTTCTCCATCAGCTGCTCGGTGATCTCCGACTTTTCCGTCACAAGATGATATTGGTAGTTTTTGAACAAGCCTTCCAACTGAAGCAGCTGGGTAAGATGGCCGCCTATAGATGAAATAAGAAGCAATTTTTTCTGTTTCATCCTGTCCTCGCTCCTATCGATGGTAGATTGAAATAAGCTGATCCAACAATTTATCCTGATCATTTTCCTGTGCTTTCTCTTCTCCCTTGATGACAAGCTGATCACGAAGCTTTTCGTTCGCTATCAGTTTCTCCAACCCGTTGCGTAGCGATGCATGTTTTTTAGGTTCCACCAATATCCCGGCCCCGTCCTTAAGCAGGTGGGCAAGACCACCGACGTTGCTGCCGACGACCGGAGTATGGCATGACATGGCTTCCAGTGCCACCAATCCAAACCCCTCCATATGGGAAGGGATGACGAATATGTCAGCAGCAGCCATCCAGTCCGCAACCTCTTTCTGACCTTTCGGGCCATGGATGGTCACATCAGGGATTGCCTCTCTTTCGATTTTCTCTTCGATTCTCTCCAGAAATTCCGGCTGCTTGGCTGCCCCGATTAGATGCAATTCCAATTGATCAAACGTTTGTTTTAACTGCTGATAGGCATCCAAGAGCTCCTTCAATCCTTTTGCCTCAATAAGATTGCCGGCATATAAGAGCTGGATCCTGTTTTCTTCTAGTCCCAATCTCCGTTTTGCCTTTGGCTTTGGAACCGGTGCGAAGACCTGCCGGTTGACTCCCATATTCAAAACGGTCACTTTTCCAGGGTCCACCTGATAGCGGTCGAGCATTTCCTGTTTAAGCGCCTCCCCTACTGCCACGATATGGTCTGCTTCCTGCAAAATCCGCTTGGTCTGCTGAAAAAAGAATTTACCCTTTTTCGCCATTTTGTCGAGATCGCCGCCATGGCATGTGACAATCAGCTTGGTTCCGAACCGCTTTTTAAAAATGAGACCAAACAAGCCGCTCGGAAAAATATAGTGTGCATGAATTAATTGATAGCCTTTCCCCTTGCGAAGACTGATCAGTCCGATCCGTATCATCCAGGCTAAATACTTTTTCAACAGATGATGCTTTCGCATTCCAGGTTCGGTAATCGCTGCGACATCGATGTCCAAGCCTCTTTTTCTTAAAGCTTCGACTTGATTGCGGACAAATATACCAAAAGTCGGACTGTTTTTTCCGGGGTACATGGTGCTCAAGACAAGGACATGTTTTAACTCCATCTGTTCCTCCTCCTATTCTGCTGCGGCTGCTAGCTTCCTGGCAGACTGAACATGGCGAGTCTGGTTGATGACGTAAGCAAGTATCGCAAAGTAAAACAGCGTGAACGAGTCATTTTCCCAAATATTGTAGACCAATCCTGCAACATAAGAACCGAGCAGGACAGCAAGCAACACTGTGGCGATCTTCAGCTCGCTTCGGCGGTTCCATAACAGATAGAGCATATTCAGCAAAAACACGGCAAACACGATGACGCCGAATATGCCGGTTTGCACAATGACTTGGATGTATTGATTGTCCGAATAAAACTCCCGCTCGATATTATAGTCTTCATAAATCGGCGAGCCGGCGTTCAAGGTTGCTGAATCCCCAAACGTGGCAAATCCTGTACCGATCACTGGATTGTCCTGGAATATCGTCCATCCCTTTTTGATGATATACAGACGCCCAGCCCGTTTGCTTCCCTCTACGGCGTCATCATTGAAAGTCTCCCGCATGCGGTCGGTGAAACCACCATCGCGCTCGTCATATTGCTTTTGCGTGCTGCGCTGGGTTTGACCGAAGTCGGAGGCCTCAATCGTGCTTGCCAACATGTTGGCAGGTACGCCGATGAAAATAATTCCGGCCGCCAAGGTAACTATGGTTGTCCTTAAGATTCGCCAATGCCTGGTCAGCGCGATATAAATCAACAGGCCGACGGCAAAAGCTAGCCAGGTTCCACGCGAATAGGTAAGAAACCAGACGCCCATGTAAAGAACTAGTGCGATGTTGGCCACCCATACCATTTTGCCTTGCAGGTAACTGCGTAAAAATAGTGTCAAAATAAACGCAAACGACAAATAGTAAGCCAGCAGGTTGGGATTGCCGATCAATCCGTAAATTCGAATTCGGTTGATGGCCGACAACGGCATGTTTTCCCAAGTCGGAGGCAGCAGCCACCCACGTAAAGAAAGCTTCTCCACCAGTCCATGCAAGCATATCACCACGGCGAGAATCATAGTCGCCCAGAGAAAACGGGCGATATCCTGTTTTGTGATATCCATCCGCTTCACGACATAATAGACAAGATAAAATAACAGAAAGGATCGTAACTGTAACACCAATGCCGTGATTGATACACCTGAAACGAGCGCAGAAACGGCGCCGATAAAACAAAATGCGAAAAAAGCGAGTTCAAACCATTGGAACTTTACAAGCGAACGCAAATCGTGCCGGTATTTCATGACGGTTTTTACCAATAACACAAAAATCACGGCATCCCCGACAAGTTTCAATGTCGGATTGAATTCGACAAGAAACGGACGGATTGGAAAATAAACAAACAGCAAAATCAGAGCGTTTTTTTCCTGGAAGTAGCTGTAGATGACAAAGGTGGCAATAACGGCCAGTGACACGATGAGGTTGTCGAGCATCATAGCTGCCAGCAGAATAAGCAAGGCGGCCGGTACGAATCCGAGTTGTTTGATGCTGATGTTCATGGTATATACTCCTCTCCTATCGATGAATGCCGGGATGGGACGGCAAGTGTTGCTGGTAAATCCTTTTCTTTAATCGATTGTTTTTATAAATTGCCCACAACAGTGTTACCGTCCGGTTTGCCTGTTTGAACAATCTTGGATAATCGTAAGGTTCTTTCCTTACCGCTTCGATAATTTTCTGAAATTCGCGGCTGGAAAGCTGCAGGAAGCCTTCTGCCGCATCAATAGCATTCTCAGCAAGGTGTGCTTTCATCCTGTTCAGTTCCAAAAAGCCGTCAAAAGCGATTGCTTGCGATTGAAATACGTCGATCGCCTGGTGCTTTGCCGGCAATGTCTCCGATATATCAATCAAGCAATTGATGGCTGCTGGCGGAAAGGGACAATTGATTTCATATAAACGAATGACCGGATCGACGTTGTCTACTTGTTCAAGAGAGTCTGCCAACGCTTCAGCTGTCGCCACATGGTCCGGATGGGCATCAACAAATGTGGTAGCATAAATAATATCCGGCTGCAGGCGTTGGATGTGCTCCGCAATTATGCCGCTCAACTCTGGCCGATCTCTGACATGACCATCCGGCAAATCACAATAGGAAACCTGATTGATTCCGAGAATCGGCTGGATCTGGTTGATTTCCGCCTTCCGGACTGTTGACAGTTCTTCGCCGGGGAGTCGGCTGACACTTTGTCCTCCATCTGTAATAAACAAACAAGTAACCTTTGAACCGGTATTGGCATGACGGCGTATCGTTCCGCCAAGTCCGATCGTTTCATCGTCCATATGCGGGGCTAATACCAGGACGTTTTGATTCGGGACTACGTCTGTGAGTTTTTGGCTGTTCTGATAATGTTTTTTCATCACCAGCCTGGTAACTGGAACGACTACCGGCTCCGCTGATTTTAGTAAGGTATCTTTCATCATCATTGTTATGTCTCCCTTTGCTTCGTTTTGCTGCGCAGGCTTCCTGTAAGGTATTGCAAGGAGTGTGTTTTCAGGAGCCAGACTGACCCGATAAATAGTCCCGATCCGACTAATGCGATCATGATGATATGCAACAATACGGGCCAGTCTGTGACCACCCGGCTTAGCGGGATAATGACTGCTGCCATGATTCCTGTAGCGGCAGTGATCTTGGCAAACTCACCTGCCAGTATGCCTAGCGGCAGTCCCTTTACAAGCTTCAGGAAAAGAACGAATCCTGTCGCTGCATAAAGCAGACCGACTACAGAGGATGCGAGTGGAATGCCGACAAACCCCAAAATCTTTGTAAATAAATAATTGAATAGTAGATTCAGCACCACGGAAACGGCGCCGATTTTCATGATTAGTTTGCCCTGTTTTACTGAGTAAAAGCCCTTATTGATCATCGTATTTAAACTGAAAAACAGCACCGAGCCAAAATAGTAATAGGCGACCTGGCTTGTCGCCAGTGTAGCCTGATGCGTAAAAGCACCCCGCTCATACAACAGCTCAATGATTTGCGGCATAAGGATCATCATCCCGGTAATTGCCGGGAGGACAAGCAAATACATCAGATTAAGTCCCTCTACCATCGTTTGATTGAATTGCGCCTGATTTCGGATAGCCTGAGCCTTGGCAAGTGCCGGAAAAACCAGGGTCGCAATCGTGACACCGAAAATCGCCTGCGGAAAGTGGACCAGGTTTTTAGCATAGTTGATATAGGTCACGGTACCTTCGGGAAAGTAACCGGCAAATATATTGTCGACTGTCAGATTGATTTGTCCCACCATTACGGTCAAGCCAACAGGCAGGAACAACTGGTAAAACTGCTTGATTTCCGCCCTGTTGATTTTTTCCTTTAACCGGATTGCTTGTTTGGGAACGGCCAAAATCAGTTTGAAGAACAAAGAAACAATCGTACCCGAGAGATAGCCGGCTGCCAGTGCGTATGGACCAGCCGATTCCGCAAACAGAAAGGCGCTGGTTATCATGGCGGCTATCACGATGATTTGCGATGCTGCGGAAGTGGAAAACCGCTGTCTGGCATCCAAATAAGCTTCCAAAACAGCATTTAATCCGACAAACACCAGTGCGCCCATCAGCCAGACGGAAACCCCGACCGCAACCTTTGTCGCCTGCTCGCTAAATTCCGAATAAAGCAGCGGAATCAGGTACGGGGAAAGCAGTACGCCGATTACAGCAGCAATCGTCCCTCCGATGGCTGTCGACTTGAACACCTGTGATAAGTGGCTGTTTTCCCTGCCATTGGCAGCTGCCTCCAGATAGCTTGGCACTAAGGTGTTCTTCATCCCGTTCGTCATGAAAAGGAACAGCATATTCGGAATGATAAACGCAGCAAGAAATGCATCCGCCTGATAACTGTCTCCGAAGTAATAGGCGATCACCATGTCGCGGACCAGTCCGGAAATTTTCAATAACAGTGTCATCAACAAAAACAATAGTCCGGCTGCTCCCAATTTCGACTTCATCCTAAATACCCCGCAGTGTGCTTCTCGTTTTGTATTTTTGACAGCCCGCCAGAGGCGGAACTGTCTGTAATTCACCTCAAATATACCAAAGCTAAACAAAAGAAAAAGGAAAATTCATGATTCTTAACGTACTCTTAACGTACTTCATATTAGCTTAGTATTCTGTGAATCTTTGTTATTGGAACAGTCCTTCCAGTTCGTTTCTGACAGATGGTGATATGGCACTGTTCCCGCCCAAATAGTAATAAACTGGATCCCCGGGCAGCCCTTTCAACCAGCCTGCAAGCGCATCAGGCACTTCCTTCTCTTTCGTCAACAGAAGCGGTGCCTGTTTCCGAGTTGCCAAGGCTGTTCCGGACAAGGAATCGGCCATTCCATATCCTCTGGCAAAAAAGGCATTAGAAACTGCCTGTTTTGGATAATACTTCTCGGCAATCGCAACACTTGTCTCAAATCTAGTTTTACCTGATACCCGTTGTACTATACTGACCTTTTGCCGCAAAGTCTTTTCGACAGCTGTTGACACAGCGTCCGTTCCTCCAATGATGGTAACCTTGCGTATATTGTTATCCTTTATAAATTGTGAAACTTGATTGCTTAACCGTTCTTTTTCCGTCAACAGAATCGGAATCTGTTTTTCCGCTGCATAGGCAGCAATGGATAGCGCATCAGAAGATTTTTCGTCACCAGTCGTGATATAAACCTCGTTGGTTGTATTTGACTGAATCGTTTCCTTGGCAATGATGGCAGCCGTTTCATATCGTGTTGCCCCTGATAGCCGGATAACACTGGCATTTCCATAGCGGGACTTCAGTTTGTTTTCTATTTTTGAAGAGACTGCCGCAGTGCCCCCAAGCAAATAAATTTTGTAGGGCTTGGATCCTGAAACATAATGTTCCGGATTAAGCCGGTCGACTTCCTTCAAGGTAACCTCTTGCAGCGTATCTCGAGTGGTCAACAACAACGGGGAGTCAAACTTTGCTGCCAACACGCTCCCGGTCAGTGCATCGATTGGTAAGTCACCCCTTCCCAGTACAACACCATTGGCATTATTCCAGTGCCAACCGTAGTTGGCTATGCTGGCACTCGTTTCATACCGCCGGCTTCCTTCCAAGGCATATGTGAGGAGGTTCTGTGAACTGCTTAAGTAACTACTGGCGACGTAGCCATTTTTTCCACTGCTTGTCCTTACCGGATACCAGACAAATTGGGAAGTACTACTGTTCGAGGATTGAAATGAACCAGTAATTGTTACCCTTTCCCCTCGTTTTAACGAACCGATTTGCGAACCGGAGGGACTGTCCCTCAACGTCAAACTGTCAGCTGTAACATAAACAGGCTGATTGACGGAATAGTCTTGCCTGGTCGTTACCGGATTAGCTTTATAATGGATTGTTTCCTCGTCAAATCTTAGAATGCCATCGATTCTCGGACTTAATAGATAAGTAGGAAATGGCGGCAGGTCCTCTAAGAGACCGTAGTCAGCAATGTGTTGGTAGATTTTTTCCTGATAAGCAGATGCCGGATTTGTTTGCGGATTATTCCGGGAGGACAATCCATTATAAGCAAGAATGGCAAAATACCAATTTTCCAGCTTGTATTTATCATGGTCATTTATCTTCGGTATCAATCCTGCATTGGCATAGTTCCATTTTTGCTGTAAAATTTTCAACCCTTCCCGTATGTTGTAACGAATATCAGTAGAAAGCTTGTTGATTTCCCGCTGTTTTTCTGTTGGGTCCTCTATAAATCGATAATCGGATACTTGCATGATCCCGATGCCTATGCAATCGTAGCCTAGTTTGACATTGGTGCCGTCCCAATTCGGACAGTTTTTGCTATAGTGTGATTCTGGCGTTTTCCCCGCAGGCCAATACTGTTGCCAGCCGCTTTCCTGGTAGGCGATTGCCTTGACGATTTCCGGGGGAATGTCGGCGTTGATCGCCTCCTGAGTGAGGATCCGCGAAATTTCACTGTAGGAGGGGTTTTGGTACTTTTCCTCAACCGAAGCCAGGGCAGCAAATCGACTTGCGCTTTTCGGCATAGTTGAACGCTGATCGTTGCCCAGCTTTTCCACCTCTCCTTGTTCTAGTTTAAAAGTATCATCGAGTATCTGGGTCGGCTCTGTCATGATATCGTCGTTTTCGAATACTGGATAACTCACTGTTATCTCCGACCCTTCCATCTCTACGGCTGCTCGTGGATAGGTAGGAGAAGTGAAAACTTTTTGATAGTCTCGGACACCAGACAGCACTTCAAAATATACTTCCTGGCCAGTACCATCTAATCGATATTCCAAAAGCAGGTAGTGATTGGAACCCTCGGTCAATAACTGAACATCTGCAACATTCGCCAAAGTGGCTTTATTGCTATATAAAACATTGGCGTTTCTCATCACTTTAATCGAGGATGTTGTTTGGTCGTTGTTTACTTCAACGGTCACTCCGCCCTCAAATTCCAGGTATGTTTCCCCTCCCGGTATTCCGTCTTCCTCAGCGGCAGTCAATTGACTGGCCGTAATAAACAAAAATAGCAAGCTCAGGACAAAGCAGCCTGCTTTCTTTACACTTGTTTTATTCGCATAGTACTTCGACAAAATGTAACACCCTCTCCCTTTTTTTAACTCTATGAATCTTATAAAAAACGGAGATAAAGGCTTTGTCAACGCAGCTTTGAGGATTGTAAATCAAACGGGTCCACTTAGAAGTCAGATTAATTTTCCACATGTTAACTGCCGGTTCGGATAAGGCACTTTGTTCAATTTTGCTGGTTTACCAAAACTTCAAGAAAGCTAAACAATGTAAACAAACGTTTACTGTAAATCTTTTATGAACTTTGTTTAAGTTTTTGTAATTTTCTCCAAATAATATTCGGATTCTTTTACACTGTTGAAAAGTCCAATCATCAAAGGAAAAGGGGTAAACAGGATGAGGATTGCTGTATTGATTCCGTGTTATAACGAAGAACATACCATCGGAGCGGTTATTGACGATTTCCGGCGGGAACTGCCGGAAGCGGTAATTTATGTATATGACAACAATTCATCGGACCGAACGTATGACATTGCAATTGAGCATGGTGCTGTGGTCAAAAAGGAACCGAAACAAGGAAAAGGGAACGTAATCAGAGCGATGTTCCGCGATATAAATGCAGACTGTTATGTCATGGTAGATGGCGATCATACCTATCCGGCTGATACGGTTCATCAGTTGATTGGACCGATTGTACGGCGCGAGGCCAGCATGGTTATCGGTGATAGATTGTCGAATGGGACCTACGGCAGTGAAAACAAACGCAGGTTCCATAACTTGGGGAACTCGCTTGTGAAGCGGTCGATCAATTTTCTATACAAAAGTGATCTGGAAGATATTATGACAGGGTATCGTGCGTTTGATAAGGTTTTTGTGAAATCGATGCCGGTGATGAGTCCAGGCTTTGAAATCGAAACAGAAATGACCATCCACGCACTTGACAAACGCCTGCCCATCAAAGAAGTCCCCATTCGCTATAGGGACAGGCCTGACGGAAGTGAGTCGAAACTGAGTACGTTAAGCGATGGCTTAAAAGTACTGGGTAAAATCTTCACCTTGTTCAAGGAATATCGACCCATGATGTTTTTCAGTGCCTGGTCTGTCCTTTTGTTATTGTGTGGGTTGGCAACAGGGCTGCCGGTGGTTGCAGAATTTTTTGCCACAGGATACATCACCAAGATACCCTCTGCCATTCTGGCGGTCGGATTGGTGATTTTGTCGATGTTGTCCTTTGCCAGCGGGCTGATTCTCGACACAGTCGCTTCCACTCATAAAAAGCAGTATGAATTGGAACTTAATCGCATGTTTGATTTGTCTGGGGGATTTAAAGGTGATCAGTAATTGGGTGATTCTTTTGCTTAGTGTTATATCTGGAGTCTTGAGCGGAACAGCCTGTATATCGTTGATTCAATCCTTTACCCAGACAGCAATGGCAGTGATTATTACGGTTTATGCGCTAATGACCGTTTTTTTCTTAGTAGGTTTTCGTGTGATGGTAAATAGGTGGAAGTTGGCAAAAAGGCTGATGGGCCATCCACTATCGGCAGGCTTTATAGGTATTTTTTCATTGGCCGTGTTGTTCAGCTTAAAAGGTTCGCTCGATCATTTACAGGATAATAGCTGGCTAATTAGGTTGTTTGTCTGGTTTGGTTCCTATGCTACGATTTTCGTAGGAGTAACCCTCATCATACTCCTGCTCTATCCTATACAGATTAAAATAGCCTCAAGCAGCGCTTCCAGGTGGAAGATCATCGGCTATGCTCTGCCTTGCCTGGTGGTTTGGATTATTTACTTAGCTGCTTTCTATCCAGGAGGGATGACACCAGACTCCCTTTCTCATTGGCGACAAATCCACACACATGAGTTCAGCAGCTGGCACCCCGTATTTTATACATGGTTCATGATGCTGACGACGACATTCTGGCATTCTCCTGCTGCGACAGCTCTCGGCCAGATTTTTTTCCTTGCGGGCGTATTTGGTTTCGCGATGTACAGCTTTGAGAAAAACGGTTTAAAACCAATTTTGTTATGGGTAGTGACAGCAGTCTTTGCGCTCTCACCGGTCAACAGTGTTTTTTCAATCATGATATGGAAGGATGTCCTTTTCAGTACTTTTTTGCTATTCTTCACTGTCATTTCCTGCAAAGTTGTCGTCACAAAGGGAGAATGGCTTTATCCGTTAAGCAGCCATTTTCTGTTGGGCGGAGCTGTTATCGGCATTATTTTCATTCGAAACAATGGACTGCCAGTTTTTCTGGCCATGGCCCTTCTGCTGATGATTACATATCGGAATCAAGCTAAGCGGTTATTGATGACAACTCTAACGGTATGCGGTATCTATGTCATCGTTACCGGACCTGTATTTGATGTCTTGGAGGTGAAGCCGGCAGATCCTAATGAGGCGTTAGGTATCCCTACGCAACAGCTGGCAAGAGTAATTGCCCTCGACGGAGAACTGACCGTGGAGCAGGCAGAATACCTGAATCGCATTTTACCCTTAGCTGAGTGGAAGGAACATTACCACCCTTACTTAACAGATCGGATAAAGTTTCTCGACGATTATAATCGGGAGGTCATTTACGAGGATTACGGAAAATATTTTTCTACCTGGTTTTCTGTTGTTTCCAATAATTTTTCTATTGCGGTTGATGCCTACTTAAAACAAACGTCGCTCGTTTGGCAGATCAATGAACCACAGCATGGGTACACTAGCCTTTATTCTACAGAAATACATCAGCCAAATGATTATGATTTGAAATCGGCCTCTCTACTTCAGGGTGTTAAAAGTCTGCTGACAAGTTGGCAAACATTTACCGAATCCCATTTAAAACAATTAGTATGGCGGCCTGCTCTATACACCTTTTTGATTGTATTGTTGGCTTTTATCGGCTTTATAAAAAACGGATGGACAGCCTGGCTGGTGGCTTTGCCTGTTTTATTGAATACGGGCACCATTCTGGCCGGTTTACCAGCTCAAGATTTCCGCTATCAATATGCCAACTCAATGGCATTGTTCATCATTGGATTATTTGCCCTGCTCCTGTACAACCAACCTTTGCTGAAAAGGACAGATGACGATGATGAAGCTGCTTAATTCTTTGAAGGAGAATAAATGCGGGATTGCCATCATGATTGCCGCCTCCGCCTGCACTGCACTTGGCCAGCTTTGTTGGAAGCTGTCACTGGGGGAGATCAATCTCTTCCTCATCGGGGGACTTTCTCTCTATTTCCTAGGAGCTGTCGGAATGGTCATCGCCTTTCGGTTTGGCAGCTTGTCCGTCCTCCATCCTCTACTAAGTCTTGGCTATGTATTTGCGCTGTTCTTGGGGAGCATATTTCTTGGGGAAATCATCACCTCCAAAAATTATATTGGGACAGCATTGATCATTACCGGAGCTGTCCTGATCGGTGGTGGTGATGATTAAGTGGCTGATGATGATTGTTTTATTCACTCTTTTCGGCGCACTTGGCGGCTTCTTTTTTAAAAAAGCCAGCGGGCAGGATTTCACTTTGAATAGCAAATTGATAATTCATTTAATGGCGGGCGGCATGTTTTACGGAGCTGGAGCGATTCTTAATGTTTGGACGCTCAAGCACCTTCCGTATACAATCGTTTTTCCGCTGACATCCCTTACGTACGTATGGACGCTGCTCCTTTCTTTCATCTGGCTGCGTGAAACTCTTACAACCAACAAAATTGTCGGAGTACTCCTAATCGTAGCCGGTTCCATCTTTCTGGTTACTTAAAAGAGACCCAGCGCGGTCAACAAATCGGAGGTAAAGCAGGCTGAGAAGCTGGGGTCAGTCCCCCAACACACTGTCGTGGCAATGCGACGCAGTGTTACTATGTTGGGGGACTGACCCCATAGGTATGTTAGTTAAATAAAAAAAGAGCCGTTCAGTCGGCTCTTTTTATTTTTGGTTATTCTTTTTCTTGTATGGTTTAGCAGAGCCGGTGAATGGATTTATTTCATATGTTAAGTCGCGTCCGGCTTCCTTTTCTTCTTGTGATATGCTTTTTCCAAGTGCTGCATAGTACCAAATCCATGCACCTAATGACAGTAACCCGCCGATAGTTGTAACCCAAAATACAGCGTCTCCGTCCATGCTCCACCTCCATGTGGTTTATATTTCCATTTTACATGGAATATCGTTATTTCAACTAGTCAATTAACCTGATGACTCGCCAATGAAGAAACCGTTTCTTGGGAATTGACTATCGGGCGCCCGATGGAATGGTATTCGATGACGCTTGCCTTTGCAGCTTCCAAGTCGAAGCAGTTACGCCCGTCAAACAGAAGTGGTCTGGCTAACAGACGTGCGTATTCCGTTAAAGGGAGGTCCTTGACTTGTTTCCAATCCGTGATAATGACGGCACAATCTGCACCTTGTATTGCCTCCTGCAGGTTGTCGGTTAGCCTGACTGTGGCAGGCATCACTTGTCTTGCCCGTGACACAGCAACTGGATCATAGCCGCGAAGCGTTGCGCCTGCTGCCTGCAGTTGTTCTGCAACACGAATGGCCGGTGACTCCCGCATGTCATCTGTATTCGGCTTGAAGGTGAGTCCGAGCAATGCAATCGTTTTGCCCTCAAGAATTCCTAAGCGGGTTTGAATCATTTTCACCAGCCAATCACGCTGCTTGTCATTGACATGCTGGACACTGCCAAGCAACGGCATCGGGTAATCATGGCTTCTTCCCATGGCAATCAAAGCATTGGTGTCCTTAGGAAAACAAGAACCGCCATAGCCGACGCCGGCTTGGAGAAACTTACCTCCTATTCGCGAATCCATGCCCATCCCTTCTGCCACGTTATCGACATTGGCTCCAACATGGGCACATAAATGGGCCATTTCATTAATAAAACTAATTTTAGCCGCCAAAAAAGCGTTGGAAGCGTATTTAATCATTTCGGCGCTACGTAAATCCGTTTTGACGATCGGCAACTGAAATGGCCGGTTGATTTCTTCTAACAATGCTAGTGCATCCGGATCATCAGAACCTATTACGATTCGATCTCCGTGAAAAGTATCGTGAACAGCTGTACCCTGACGGAGAAATTCCGGGTTGGAAACAATGCGTATGTGAACCGGTTCTGCCAACGCTGACTCTATCATCCGTTTGATAGATTGATTGGTTCCGACGGGAACAGTGCTTTTCGTTACAATCACTGCATTCTGCTTCAAATGGGCAGCAATCGCTCTGCCTGCAGCCTCAATAAAAGTCAAATCGGCGGAGCCATCAGCCGTTTCCGGTGTGCCGACAGCCAGGTAGATAACCTCTTTTCCAGCCAGCCCTTCCCAATAATCGGTAGTGAAATCCAGACGGCCGCATTGAAGATTTTTTTCTAGTAAATCCTCCAGCCCCTCTTCAAAAATCGGGGATTTGCCGTGATTCAACAGGGCGATTTTTTCCTCATCAATATCCAAACAGGTAACCGAGTGGCCGATTTCGGCTAAACAGACACCCGTGACCAAGCCGACGTACCCTGTTCCAATGACCGCTATGTTCATGGCAGTTTCACCGCCTTTTTCTGCTTTCCGTATCCAATGGAGAGGAAATCAACCAACGGATGCTTCAGTATTTTCTTTCGTTTGCTTCCAGAAAATGCTACAGTTCGGGACGATTGCTCTTTCCTATTCATCAGATCGCTCTCCTTTGTCAGGCGTTACTTCTATTTATATTGAGCTGCATGTGAATCCATTCATGCATGGCCGTTGATTTCATCGTACCCGGTTGAAGGAGTCGCTACAATCCCCATGAGCATGCGGTTTTCCGTGCATTTACAATGTTTACAAACAAGAAAAACACAATAAAAGGCGCCCCTCTCGTCTAAAAAGGGACGCCTTTTACTTATTTTCTGTACTACCGAGTGTTTATTATGTTTTTGTTAACTTTTCTTCATATTCATCCGCGGTCATTCGTACGCTTCACCAGCTTATGCATGCTGTTGATCAACGGTTTTTTTCTTTTTTCCACTGCTCCGATTTCTGCAATCAACGCAAGCAGCAGCAAAATGAAGAAAGAAATAACCAACGAAAAGGTGAGCGATGCATTGGAAAACATAATACCGAGAATTCCGAAGACAGCACTGAAACCATAAATGATGAGGACGGTTGTCCGATGGCTGAACCCTGAAGCAAGCAATTGGTAATGGATATGCTTCTTGTCGGGAAGCATGATGTTTTCATGATTGTACAGCCTTCTCACAATGGCAAACAACGTATCGAATATCGGCACTGCCAGCACGATCACGGGAATGATAAAGCTGAACAAGGTCACATTTTTGAACAGGCCTAACAAGGATATCACGGCTACTGAATACCCAAGAAACATCGAGCCGGTATCACCCATGTAGATTTTTGCCGGATAGAAGTTATGAAATAAGAAACCGATATTGCTGGCGATCAATACAACACAGAAGTAAACAACGACCACGCGATAATCACCAAGTGCCATGATCAGCACGCTGATTAATGCAATTGCCGACACGCCGGAAGCCAATCCGTCCAGTCCGTCAATTAGGTTAATGGCATTGGTAATACCGACAATCCACAACAGAGTGACGATAAAACTCCAATTCCCAAGCTCCACTAAGCCGAATAGCGGAACATTGATCCGCTCGATGATCAGGCCGCCGTAAATCAACACCCCGGCAGCTGAAATTTGCCCAATCAATTTATACAAAGGACGAAGCTGAAATTTATCATCCAGGATTCCAAGTATGACGACGATGATCGCTCCGATACTGATTTCGAACATATGGCGGTGAACCGGCTGTAAGTAAACCAGGCCGAGAACCGTTCCTAAAAAAATGGCCAGTCCGCCAAGCCTCGGAATCGCGACTTTATGAATTTTTCTAGCCTCCGGCTTATCCATTGCACCGATTTTAACAGCGAGTTTTTTCACAGGAAAAACGAGCAAGGCAGTCGCCAACAAGGAAATCAGAAACGCAATGACAAGCTCTGATAGGTTAACCATAGAATCCCTACTTTAGTTGATTTCTCTCATTTTTAATATAAATCAAACTATCGATACTATTACAATTATGCAACACTCTATTTCAATTATTCACCGAGAGATACCTGCCCAAACATTCCAATGAAATGATGGAAGCAGGCAAAGACGTATGCACCGAGTAAGCACATACGTCTCTTTGCTGATTAAGCCTTTTCCTCCCGCTTTTTGTCACGGCGGAACAAACGGACGATTCGTCCCGACAATCCATCAAAGTAGGTGTAAACAACCGGAATCAACAGCAAGGTGAAAATGCTGGAAATTCCAAGACCGAAAATGATGGTGATGGCCAAGGGCTGCTGGGATTCGGCTCCTTCGCCTAAACCGAGTGCCAATGGCACCATTCCGAGAATCGTCGTCAGGGTTGTCATCAAAATCGGCCGCATTCTGCTGGCGCCTGCCTCGAGGATGGCATCGAAACGGGACAAGCCACGTCCTCGCAGAATATTGATATAGTCGACCAGCACGATGGCGTTGTTGACGACAATACCTGCTAGCATGATGATCCCGATGAACGCAGTGATGCTCAGCGGTTTACCTGTCAGGAACAGTCCCAGCAGAATACCGACGACTGTTGCCGGAAGCGAGAACATGATAACCAGCGGTGTCAGGAAGTTCTCAAACTGAACAGCCATTACGGCGTACACAAGAAAGATCGAGAATACCAGCGCTATGGCCAGATCAGAGAATGCCTCGGCCATATCCTCTACTTCACCGCCCATTGAATAGGAGTATTCATCCGGGAAGTTCAGCTGGTCTAATTTTGTTTTAACATCGCCGCTGATGCTGGCCAAGTCACGTCCCGAAATATCACTGGAGACATTGACCTGCGGCTGCTGGTTTTCCCGGGACAACGTAGCAGGACTTTGAATTTGCTCAAAGTCGGCCACTGAATCCAACGGAATCATCGAGCCTTGCGGTGATTGTATGTTCAAGTTTTCTAAATCAGCGATCGTGCTGCGTTGGTCTTCCGGGAAGGTTAGACGTACGTTCATATCATCGCCGTTTTCTCGATAGTTCATGACCACCTGGCCGCTGAACGCCATTTGAATCTGGCTCATGATTTGCTGGTGTGTCAGGCCTTGCTGTGCAGCAGCTTCCCGATCAACCGTCACGTTCAGCTCCGGTTGTGTGTCAGAAATAGAGGAGGTTGGATTTAGTACTCCATCCACTTCGCTAATTTCAGAAACGACTTGGTCCGCAAGCTCACGCAGTACTTCGTGCTCCGGACCGGTCAGTTGAATTTGAATCGGAGAACCGGTGCTCATTCCCGAACCGCCAAGTGAATTGACTGATATATCGGCACCGACGATATCTTCCATGTCCTTCTGCATATCGGCGATAACTTCATCGGTCGTTTGACTACGATCTTCTGAAGAAACCAGCTGCAAGGTATAAGAGGCTTGGTTTCCTCCTCCTCCACCGCCCATCATCTGGTTACCGCCGCCAATACTCAAGTAACTCGTGTCGAGGACGTCTTGATAATTCTGCAGCCGCTCACTGACTTCGGCAGCAATTTCTTCGGTCTCTTCTGTCGATGTACCGGTAGGCGTTTCCAGTGCAATCTCGATCTGTCCTTCGTCGGATGCAGGCATGAATTCAGCTCCGATGAACGGAATCAAGGCCAGACTTCCGACGATGCACAGGAAGGTCACAAAAACAGTCGTCTTTCGGAATTTCAATACTTTGCGAAGCACGCCTTTGTAGCCATTATTGACCTTATCCAGGAACCGGTCGAACCAGTAACGCCGGCCGTGGTCTTGCATGGCTTTGCTCAGCAGCTTGGATGACAGCATCGGTATCAACGTGATCGATACAACCAGCGATGCGATCAATGCAAACGAAACGGTCAAAGCGAACGGTGTAAACAGGCTGGATGCAATGCCTTCGACAAAGACAATCGGCAAAAATACGACCAGTGTTGTCGTCGTCGATGCAATCACGGCAGGAGCCAGTTCCGAGGCGCCTTTCTTGGCAGCTTCCACCATCGTAAAACCGCGCTGGCGATAGGTAACGATATTTTCTAATATGACAATCGAACTGTCGACCATCATTCCGATACCGAGAGCCAGTCCGCCCATGGTAAGGACGTTCAGTGTTTCGCCAGTAAAGTAAAGCAGCGTGAAGGTGGAAATGATCGCGATCGGAATAGACAAACCAATGACGATGGTTGCCCGAATGCTCTTCAAGAACAGCAACAGGACAAGAACGGAAAAGATTCCACCGATAATCATATTTTGTACCACGGAGCTGATCGATGATTTGATGAAAGTCGATGTATCGATCACGACATCGAGAGATACGCCTTCCGGCAGCTCTTCTTTCAGGTCATCCACAGCTGCCGTGACATTGTCGGAGACGTCGACGGTGTTGCCATCGGTCTTTTTCATGACGGAAAGGACAGTGGCCTGCTTTCCGTTGACCATGGTTGTTCCGTTTGACTCTTCAAATGTATCTTTTACTTTGGCAATGTCTTCTACGTGTACTTGGGTGCCGGACTGTGATTGGATGATCGTCTCACGGATATCATCGACCGAGTCGAAATCACCATTCACCCGGACTTGCAGATCCTGATCGCCTTTTTGCACGGTTCCCGCCGACCCGGATTGGTTCACCCCTCCGAGGGCTTGTGAGATATCCTGGGTGCTTAAGCCGTACTGTGCCATTTTCCCTTGATCCAGTTCGAGCTGGATTTCTCTCGTCTGTCCTCCTTCGACGGTAACCGAGGCCACGCCTTCCTGCCGTTCAAAGTATGGGACGACTTGATCTTCAGCAACGTTTTGCAGCTGGGACAGATTTTCACCTGTCAGTCCAACCCACATAATCGGCATTTGATCCGGATTGAAGCGGAGGACGGACGGATCGTCGGCACTGTCCGGCAGCATCCCTTTGGCTGAATCGACCTGTTCACGCACCTCGAGCAGGGCATTGTCCAGGTTGGTACCGGTCGAGAACATAATGATGACAAGGGAGGAACCCGATTGGGATTGGGATTGGACCGATTCCACCCCTTCTATCGAACTGAGTGATGCTTCGAGCGGCTGACTGACTTGCTTTTCGACTTCTTCCGGAGCAGCATCTGGATAATTGGTCGCTACTACGGCAATCGGCAAGTCAATTTTCGGAAACAAATCGATTGCTAAACTGCGTAATGAAACAAAGCCCAGCGCCAGAATGGCCAGGACAATCATGACCACACCTACCGGGCGCTTGACGGATGTATCTACTAACTTCACGGTTATTGCTCCTCCTTCTTGATGCTGACTTGCCCGCCATCAGTTAAGGTGAGCTGGCCTTTGACGACCACTGTATCCCCTTCAGCAACATCTGCTTCAATCGCTGTCACATCCGATTGGGTTTCGACTATTTCCACAGGCACTTCCACTGCCTGATCATCTTTCACAATATAGATGAATGATTTTCCACTGTCATCCACCAGTGCTGCAGTTGGAACAAGCAATGTATCCTTGACTACTTTTTCAGCCAATTGGACTACCGCAGTCATGCCCGGTTTGATATCATTGTCTTCATTTTCAAATGACAGCTCGACAGGATACAAGCCGGTATCGTCCGGAACCGACGCAGCATATTCAATCGTAGCAGTCAATTCTTTGTCCAAACTGGTAAACTGCACTTTCGCCTCATCGCTATCCTCAAATAATGCCAGGTCTTCTGCGGTTACGGTCACTTCCACTAATAGATTATCCAAATCGACTATGGTGACAAATGGTTCGGAGTTGGAGACCATTCCACCCTCGTTTGCTTCAAGCGAAGTAACTTCTCCGTCTGCAGGCGCTTCGATGTCGACGTTTCCCATCCCTTCCGCAGATTTGATGGTGGCAATGACATCTCCCTCTTCCACCTGCTCGCCTTTTTCCACTTCCAGCGATTCTACTTCACCGGGGGTCGGAGGAATAACGGGGGCTGTGGATTCGGGGGTTACCCTGCCATAAAATTGTTTATCCACGGACAAGTCCCCTTGTGTTATTTTCTCCACCTCAACGGGGGTGACGCTTTCTTCTTCTCCACTGTTATCAGTTTCCTGTTCAGAACAAGCTGCCAGTACCAGGGCAATTAGTGCCAGCAGCGGCCATGCGAATTTTTTCATGATTATTCTCCTCTCCATTTGCTGACATATGTATAATCCATATCCGACAGAGTATGCCGATATTGTCTAAAGTTCGGCCGTTAATGTCAAATCTTGCAGTCGAAGCAGCTCCGTGTTTTTTCGATTGCTTTGGTGCTTCATACTGAAAGAATTTCCCCACTGTGACTATACGACTTGGCGATGGTTTTGGTTTCAATTGATTTTTTGGGTAAATTTATTGCGAAAAACAGGCCATAATGACCAGTCAGTCGAGTCTTACTATATCACGTATCTGCCAGCATGACAATTACAGGGCATATTGGATAAAAGCGAAAAATATCCTGCCTCCTTTTTCGTGGTGGCAGGATATCGAATGCTTATGGATTATTGATTTTTGTCGTCTTCATTCATCGTGTCTTCATTGGTGGCATCATTGTTTTCATCGGTCAGGTCACCGGATTCCTGGTCTGTATCCCCTTGATCGTCCTGGTTGCCTTCCCCTTGATTTCCTTTGTCATCTGTGATGCCTTCGTCGGCGTTGTCCTCGTCCACATTGTTGTCGCCTTGATTCATGTCATCTTCATCATTGCCATTGTCCTCTACCGGTGCATCATTATTCTCTTCCGGCGGTGGATTGTCATTATCATTGTTACCGCAGGCAGCCATCAGCAGCAAGGCCAGCATGGACGCGCCTAACTTTAATAGCAAATGCTTTTTCATTGGTAAAACCCTCCTTTATGTTGTCTTCCATGTATAGCCTTCCCATTTTTCAAAAAAAGTTTCTAAAGTTTTTGTAAGGATGCACAAGCTTTGTCTCTTCTTATGAAGAGTTACCGGCCTGCTGTCTGGGAAAGTCTGAAAAAGAAACCTCTTAGCAAATGAGAACAGCTTACTCCTTTTCAGCACCTATCCCATTTGAGGGAATATGCCAAAGGACTCTTCCCTAGAATGCCATTCCCATAGAAAAAATATACATAGAAGGAAAAGAAGGAAGCATATAAGGAAGGAATAATAAGAAGAAACAGCGGGGATGAATAACGGAAAGAATAATGGAGAAGTAAAATGGGGTCAGAAAATGGGGTCAGAAAATGGGGTCAGTCCCCCAACACAGTAACACAAAATCGCGTTACCACTGTAAAGCGTTGGGGGACTGACCCCTCGAAGTTGTGTTATTGTTCTTGATCTTCTTGATCGGAATCGTCAGTCGTGGAGTCTTCGTTCATCGATGAGTCTTCGTCTGAACTGCTATCCTCTTCACTTTCTACATCATTTTCGGATGAATCACTGCCTTCGCGGTTCGGATCGCCCGTTCCGCCTTCTGTTCCATTGTCACTAGTGCCTTGGTCATTCTGGCTATCTGTGTCGCCCGAATTCCCATTGTCTTGTTCAATTTCACCGGTTTGCTGATCACTGTTTTCTTCCACGGGAGAGTCGGGAGACTGATCATCTTCCGGCGGAGGCTGCTCTTCATCTCCACTTCCGCAAGCAGAAATGATCGACAGCGCCAATACAGGTGCACCTAGTTTAAATAGTAAACGACTGTTCATGTTTCAGACTCCTCCTTGTTGTCTTTGCTTTTTTGCATCCGTCTGACGCAATGAATCGGTAAATTCTATCATGGTACACTATATCCCCATGGCCGGGAAGTTAAACCAGCGTCTAAAACGAAAATAGGGACAGTCCCTTCAGTGTGCCGATAAACGAAATTCGGCTGCAGGAGGGACTGTCCCTGGTGACTCCATCGTATTTATTTAATGGCGAACATGATTTCTGCTTCGCATGCCGTTTCGCCGTCGACGGTCGCGATCGCTTTTCCTTTTCCAATCGGCCCTTTTAGCTTAATGATTTCCACTTCCAGTCGTAATTGGTCACCTGGTTTCACTTGCCGTTTAAATCGACATTTATCAAGACCGGCTAAGAAGCCAATTTTCCCTTTATTCTCTTCTTTGTTAAGGATTACAACAGCCCCTACCTGTGCCAATGCCTCGACAATCAATACACCCGGCATGACAGGATAGTCAGGGAAATGCCCTTGGAAAAACGGTTCATTGATGGTTACATTTTTTTTGCCGACTACTCGCTTGCCCTCTTCGATTTCGGTTACTTCATCCACCAACAAAAATGGGTAACGATGCGGGATTATGTCCTTGATTTCATTAATATCCACTATTTCTTTCTCCTTTCATCCATCAGCGGGCAGAAAGCAACGTCTGTTTGATCAAAGATTTCTTTCTGCAACCTGCCTGTCTACTACAAAGTATAAAGAAAACTAGCTTTTCCGCCAAGCACCAGCAGAATCTTTTTTGTTTGAATCGTAAAAGCTAAAGAAAAGGTTGGCAAGTTTTTATAATTCTTTTGCCTAAACCAAATGTTTCAGGGAAATGGCAAGAAGGGAATGACTTTAATAGTTGGATAACTTATAGAGGAGGTAAAACCAGATGCTTTGGACCATATTGGGCATCATCCTGGCGATATGGCTGCTCGGCTTTATTTTTAACGTAGTCGGCGGCATTATCCATATCCTATTGGTGATCGCTGTCATCGTACTCGTTATAAAATTCATCCGCGGACGGACCACGTCTTAGCCAGGCTGATGATAAAGGGGACTGACCCCAAAAACCGCCCGAAGGCGGAAAAATCGTTGTTTTTGGGAATATGGGGTCAGTCCCCAACACGGCGAAAAAAGGGTGATCCTACTAAAAAAGCTGGGATCACCCTTTTGTTATTTATAAATTTTTTTTAAGAGTCGGTGCATATCTTCTTATTCTTGTTTGCCTGTTACGATGTTGACGATGTGCTCCCAGGTTGATACCTCCAGGGCCTCTGTAGGTTTTCCGTCTCCCAATACGCCATAGCCGAACATCAACCCGCAAATCAATGCCAACCCACACAGCACAAACACTACCACCAGCCGCAGCCAAATCGGAAAAATTCGGCGCCTCGCCTTTGGCAGTTTCTCTGTTCTTTTTTCCTTCTTTTGGTCCGAAGTTTCTTGTTTCTGCTCAGCAGACTTTTGTTGCTTTTTCTGCTGTTTTAACTCCTTGCGCTTGGCTGGACCTTGATTCACTTCTTTTGTTGGATTGTTCGTTTGCATGGCTTTGATGACTCCTTACTATTCATCTTCTGCGGCTTCTAAAACGATTGGATGCTTCTTCTCGAAATTACCGCAGTTGGTTTACCAATCCTGCCATTTGATCGCTCATGGAAATAGATCGGGCATTAAATTGGTAAGAACGCTGTGTCAGCAGCATATCAGTCATTTGCTTGGAAATATCCACATTGGAACTTTCCAGGGAACTAGTTTTCACACGCAAATCATTTTCACCGACTTGCTGAATGATTTCCCCCTCCTGGTAATTCAATGCGTCCAAGTCCGGAAGGCGGAAACTGTTATCCCCGGTTGGTTCTAACACGCGGGGACGTACCGCTTCGACAACCGCCAGTCTTCCTTCCGGTGCTGTTTGTCCGTTCCGAGTAACTTCAATTATTCCATTACCCGTAATGTGTATGTCTTCAAACCCGTCAGCAAAAGTCAACGGTCCGTTTTCTCCGATAATCGGATTGCCATCCTGATTGGTAAGCATAATCTGACCATTTTCCAACGGGTTCAAATAAAAGGAGCCAGCACGAGTAAACCTTGTTTCACTTACACCATTTTCCGTCACTTGCACTTGAAACAGCTGATCGTCATCAAGCAGTGCCACGTCCAGTGCCCTCCCCGTTTCCTGCAAGGAGCCGGCAGACAAGTCTGCATTGGTATGACCAAGCCTCGCGCCGGACCCTACCCGCAATCCATCCGGTGTCAGGCGGCCCTCAGCATTAGCCGGGTCTGATAAGTTGTCAATTTGTTGAAATAATAAGGAAGAAAAATTTGCCTGACGACTTTTATAACCATTGGTATTCGTATTCGCCAGGTTATTGCCGATCAGATCCAATTTGTTTTGCAACTGCCCCATCGTGACCGCTGCCTGTATCCCGATTCTGCTCATGCTAATCCCCCTATCTTACTCGGCCGATTTCATTGACGGCCTTTTCCATACTCGAATCATATGCTTTCAAAACTCTTTGATTGGTTTCGAATGAGCGGTATGCTTCCATCATGTCCGTCATCGACCGCAAGGAATCCACGTTGGAACCTTCCAGCATACCCTGCTGAACCGCAAAGGTGACGCCCGCTGCGGCTCTGGCATCAACAGCCGGACCGGCTCCTTCATCCATCCGGAAGACATTTTCGCCTTCCTTGATCAAAGAATTGGCATCCGCTGCATAAGCAACTCCCAGTGGGATATTTTGCCCGTCGATCTGTACGGTCCCTTCCTCTGTTACGTTAAATTCCATGTTGTTGGTCTGAATCGGATTGTCGGCTTGATCTAATACATAAAAACCTTGATTGGAAACAAGAAAGCCATCGCCGTCAACAGTAAAGTTACCATTCCGTGATAAGCGCTCTTCCCCTTCCCCATTTTGCAAGGTGAAGAATAGACTGCCGTTTTCATCAGGCAGATTCCCATTCACAAGCGCCATGTCCGTCGAGATACCAGTCTCTTGTAAATCTCCCTGGCTAAAATCCGGGATGTTTTCCTGTACATAGACACCTGAATTGATAGAGCCGATCGTCGTTGGCATCGCTCTGCTCAAGTTACGACTCGTCGGTACGTTCTGCTCTTCCATCCGCTGCAACAACAACTCAGGAAATGCCTTCAACGTGGCTTGATCCTGCTTATAGCCGGGCGTCTGTGCATTGGCAATATTGTTGGACAATGCCTCCTGCCTTCGCTGCTGCGCCAGCATTCCGGAAGCCGCTGTATAATATCCTCTTAACAAGATTCCTGCCCCTTTTTTCACAAACAGCTTAACGCCGTCTGCAATTTTATTCGTTATGCCACTTTCAGAGTGGTTTCCAAAATCACACGAAAAACTGCTTTTCCAGACATTTTTCGCAAAATCGTCAGTAGAAAACGGCCATTATACGATGCTTTTCTTATCGACCTTGTCGATGTTCTCCAGCATAATCCCTGTCCCTCTGGCTACACAATTCATCGGTTCATCCGCAAGCAGTACTGGCACTTTCAACTGATCGGCAAGCAATTGATCGAAGCCATGCAATAATGCACCGCCACCAGTGAGAATAACTCCGTGGTCGATAATGTCTGCCGACAGCTCAGGCGGGGTATGCTCTAATACCGTTTTGGCTGCCTGGACAATCATAGAGACCGATTCACGCAGCGCTTCTTCAATTTCCGCAGAATGAATGGTGATGGTACGTGGAAGTCCAGATACCATGTCGCGTCCGCGGATATCGATGCTTTCATCACGAGCTCCAGGGAATACTGTTGCTACATTGATCTTAATATCCTCTGCCGTACGTTCCCCAATCAACAGCTTATATTTTTTCTTCACATAATTAAGGATTTCATGGTCAAATTTGTCACCGGCCATCTTAATCGATTGAGCGGTTACAATATCTCCCATCGAAAGGACTGCTACATCTGTGGTTCCGCCACCGATGTCTACAACCATGTTTCCGCTCGGCTGAAAAATATCCATACCAGCTCCGATGGCCGCCACTTTCGGCTCTTCTTCTAAGTATATTTTCTTACCGCCAGATTTTTCGGCAGCTTCTTTGATTGCCTTCTGTTCTACCTTGGTAATGTTGGTCGGGCAGCAAATCAGCATCCGTGGCTTCGATAAAAAGCCGCGTGCGTTAATTTTATTGATGAAGTATCTCAACATCGCTTCTGTCACATCAAAATCGGCAATGACCCCATCTTTCAGCGGCCGAATAGCCTCAATATTGCCCGGGGTACGTCCGACCATGCGCCGTGCAGCGTCTCCCACTTCCAACACTTTTCCCGAGTTGCGGTCCATGGCAACTACCGAGGGTTCATTTAGTACGATTCCTTTTCCTTTTACGTGGATTAACACGTTCGCTGTCCCAAGATCTATTCCAATGTCCCTAGAAAACATGAATCTTGATCCTCCCTGCGTAATATTGATGCGTCGTATCCGTCCCTGAACACAATGCTACTAATGATATATTTTATCACAAATCTTTTCAATTAGTTAGCAGGAATCAAAAAAAATCTTGTTAATTTCCAATTTTTGCTGTGGAACGCTAGATACCAGCATATCGGAGTCTGACAAGGTCCGTACGGGAGTTTAGGGTCTTCCTGTATTTTGATGCGACATCCTATGCTAGATCAAAAGTTCTAGATTGGTTACATTGGATAAAAGAGGATCGGATTCCCAATGGGCTTGAGTCTTTTTTATGGCGGGTGTAATTAGATCGGCAATGGCATAAAAAGAAGGCTTCCGCCTTTGTGGGCGTCAGCCAGATTTACTGCATTCTATTTAGCTTACTGGTTCCGCAGGAGTATCTGCTTCAGTCGTATTGATGCTGTATTTTAATTTTGTCGCTTCGCCGCCGCGGAGATGGCGGATTGCTTTGTGGTGATCCAAAACCGTTTTTACTTCATTCGCCAGCTCCGGATTGATTTCCGGCAGCCTTTCAGTTAAATCTTTATGAACCGTGCTTTTTGATACCCCGAACTCTTTTGCTATCACTCTAACTGTCTTCCTGGTCTCTACAATGTACTTCCCAATCCTGATAGTTCTCTCTTTGATGTAGTCATGCACACCACTCGCCTCCCTGAGTTGTAAGTCCAAGGTGTGAAATTGAGACATAGGTGCTGAGAAAATAGTGACTGGAATATTCTATGTAAAAAGATACAAAGCGGCGCGGTTGTTATCTTCGATGTTTAGTGGAAAAGCCCCACAGTACGCTCACCTCAGACCATGCTTGAATGCTAGGTTTTTACCATTTTATTAAAACCAGTTCGCAATTATGATTAAATTAGCAAATTGGAGGGACAGTCCCCCACTACGCTGTCGCTTTAGCGCGACGCAGTGTTAGTTAGTTGGGGGACTGTCCCCTTTTATTTTTGTGCAGAAAAAAGCCTCCATCCAGGATGGAGGCCTTATCTATTTTAAAATAACTAAGGGGGTACATTTCTAACGAGTTCAGTTAAGAGGGAAGCATCTGGGATGCTATTTTTTTGTTTATTTTTAGTCTGCATGTTCCCTGCAGTAAAAATGGGCTGGTTGGTTTAGCCGGGGTTAGCCGATTTCACCGTACTCTGGATCGTAATGAAGAACAATCGGCTCGTCATCCACCGGTGCCTTGTCCTTGCCGTCTGCCAGGAATGCCGCTCCCGGTTGTACCAATGCAAATCCTACCACCAACACAAGCAATGCAACTAATCTTTTTACCATAAATAAAACCCTCCTAAAAAATTTTATTTATAAAAAGATTGTTCGATCCAGAAAGGTTGTTATGTAGTTTTCCAAGGAAGCTATTCTGGAAAAAGCAATCCTCTTACCAAAATAATCGTTTCAACAAATCCTTTATTTCAGAGGACAAGACGCGGATAAGATCAATTGGGGCGGGAACTGAATCCAAAGAGCCTCATCATGTCCGCTTGTCTTACTCCTCTTTAACACATTAAGCATCGTTTTTAAATCGACTGTTATTTATCGCCAATAACGGAAGGCGTGAGAAAAAATAATCACTTCTTTTTACAATAAAGTCGTTATAAGCACGAAGTAGTATTCCTTTATCCTGTTCTGCTAGACCAAGGTAGTATTTTCGAAAGGGAGATTCCAAGGAAATGCTTTTAAGGATTCTTTTTGCTTCTTCCATGTCTCCTCTGGCAATTGCCAAATGAGCTTGTTCACTTGGATCAGTGGTGGTAACTCCATCAACAACTCCAAAATGAGCCGAAATGAAGGGGTAATTTTGTTGTTCTATTGCCTTGATAAGAGTGGTTTTATTATAGAGAGTGGCGATACGTTTTGCTTCCTCCAAGTGATAGATACATTGGAGATAGTTTTCATATAAGTAGCTCAAGCCAAGGTGCATGTGAATATTTGCTTTTCTCTCCTGGCAATAAGGATAAGTTAAAACCTGAAATGCATACTTTCTTGCCAAAATCAACTCGTTTCTTTTCCAGTAGTATGTAAATAAGGTCTCATTGAGGCGGACGAAAAAGAGTGAGGTTAAAAAGGAATCTTCTATCTCGCTAATGAGTTCAGACTGGTGATCCAGGTAATCACCGAGTTTTTCAAATTCATTTAAGTCATAGTAGAGATAGATTTTCATAAATCCGACTAAACAATTCAGTTCTGCAATATTCGTTTTCATTTGATGTACTTTTTTCAGCAACTCGTGTTTCGGCTTGGCGCCTTGCTTGCGAAGGACGAAGAGTTCATAGAGGTAGGCCCATTTCCGATTAATAGGATTTATGCTTTGTTTATTTTGTAGAAGTAAAATATCCAATTCCTGAAAGAAACCATTCATATAAAGAAATTCCATGCCTGTCCTTTTCACATAGTCGGATGTCGAGTCCATGCAAAAAAGTCTTGTCATGTGAACGACCTCGTCCTCCGTGTGATCCATGCGAATAGTATTTACGTAGTCTTCTAAAGTCATGTGTTTATTTAACATGGGTTTCTCAACGACCCTTTCAATAAATTTACGTCGGGAAGGGCTTCTCGCCATATCATACCTCCTTCTTTCCTTACAAGATGCGAGTTAACTTGTCATCTTTATTTAATTATCGCATAAATATTACTTATTTCAACAGGAAAATACGAACATTAGTTCGACAATATATTACAAAATATTACAAATTTCTGACTTTTTCTACAATTTTGACTAGGTCTTTTTGCGCACGAAACCCCCCCGGTAAAATTACCGGGGGGGGTTTCCTATTATGCATTAGCCATTGCTGCGGAAGATTCACGATCTCCGGCCGAAGACTCCTCTGTTGAGCCGCTGTCATCGACATTTCCCTGGTCTTGTTCCGAATCTGTTTTTTCTTCGTCGGATTTAGTACCTTCCTCTGTCGAAGCATCCTGATCACTGTTTGTTTCTTCATCTGCTGTAGCGTCATTGTCCTGTGTGTCGTCTTTCTGATTTTGCTTTTCTTCAGAAGACTCAGCTTTCAGCTCATTTAGTTGCTGGTTGAAATACGATTCGGGATTGACTGGTGTATCACCCTGGCGCAGTTCAAAGTGGACATGTGTTCCACTTGCCTGGCCGAATAGATTTTTACCAGCTGTTCCAATAACGTCGCCTTGTTGAACCTTGGTCCCTGCTTCTACTGCTACCTCTTCCAGACTAGCATAGTAAGTAGTAACATCATTCTCGTGGGAAAGCTTGACCACATTACCCAAAAGTGGATCTTCTTTGACTTCCACAACTTCACCACTCAGAGAAGCAGTAACATCAAAACTTTCTCCTTCCGCTGCAGCAATGTCGACACCGGTGCTCTGATAGTACTTATTGTTGTATAGTACAAGTGCTTTTTCTTGATCTTCACTATCTGCACTATAGTCATAAAACTTTGTTACAATCTCGGCTTGTGCTTCTTCCTGCACCGGCATTTTGATTACTTCCTGCTGCTCCAACACTGGTTCGGCATCTTCACCCATATCAAATGGATTCTCGGAAATGCTGTCCATCTCGGAATCATTTTCCGCCTGCTCAGGGGTATCCAGGCTTTGATACCATAGAACTCCTGTTAAAAGCAATGCAGCCATCGTCAAGTAAAGTGCCGGGAAAAACCATTTCTTACGAAAGATACGTTTCCATCCATTTTTTGAAACGTTCTTGTTTTCCTCTCTCATGATCATCACCTCAGCTACCATTCTGAGCAGAAAATGAGAGATATATACATTTTAAAAAATTTTTTTATTAATTAATGTTCGACAAAAACCTGATTTTATACATCAAACAGAAAAAAAGGGGACTGACCCCAAAGCCGTTACCTAGTCAACAAACGGTGGTTTGGGGGTCAGTCCCCTTAATGAGGGATTTAGTGTCTACTTTACTTAAAAGCTGTTGCTTATGACCGGCATGGCAGCATTTTGGTTTTTGGGGGACAGTCCCCAAAATGGGGTTCGCTGTTTTTTTACTTGGGATGGGGTCAGTCCCTGTTTTTCTCCTTTTCCTCATTTCACCCTGTATTTCACGGTGGGAGGGACTGACCCCCCACTCACCGTCTGGAGCATCTCGATCTATTCTCATGAACCTATCTTCCTTTTTAAGAGTTGGAAGCGAGTTGGGGGGCGGTTTGGTCGATGTTGTTGATGTCTGCGCCCTTGTAATAGTATTGCAGGATTTGTTTATAGGTTTTGCCTTCTTTGGCCATGCCGTTGGCACCGTACTGACTCATTCCGATCCCATGGCCATATCCTTTAGTGGTGAAGATCAAATGATCTTTCTTTTGCTCGACTTCAAAGTCGCTGGAACGGAGTTCGAGCTTTTCTCGAATTTCTCTCCCAGAGAAGGATTTGCCTCCAATAGTTATAGAGGCGACTCGATGGCTTTTTGTCCGTTCGATTTCTGCTGCAGCTGCAGCATTGGTGTCAATTGTGATGCCGAGTGCCTGTTCCACTTCTGCAGTGGTGAATATTTGCTGATCTAAATATTTTGGTGACTCTTTATCCCATGGACTGGCGACGCTTCGTAAATAAGGGAGCTCTCCTTCCCAGTAGTTTTCCGAGTCCTCGGTGTAACCATTGCTTGTCGAGAAGAATGCTGGTGTAATCGGCTGGTCTTCATAGGTCACAATTTCCCCTTTGGTTTCTGCAACTGCTTCGACGATTTTTTTCATTTTCCAGCTGTAATCTGAACTCCAAATTTCACGCAGCTCTTCTTCATTTTTGTACACTTGATGTTGGACAGTATCGGTAACATCGGCGCCTTTCGGGTTTTCATCCGGGTCTAACGTCAAGTGGTTGACGATATACGTTCTTGCAGCCAATGCCTGAGCTTTCAACGCCTCCAATTCAAATTCTGCAGGCATTTCCGAGGCCACAACGTGGGTGACATACTCCTCAAGCGGGACGGTTTCCACCTCCTCTGTGTTGGAGCGGTACACTTTTACCGAAAATGGTGAATCCTCCTTCTTAAGGCTAACCTGCTCTGCTTCAGGTTTTTTGTCGACAGATTGCTTCGCTGTGCCGCCAGCCTGGATGAACGGAGCTACAATCAACGTTGGCACCACTAAGATGATAATGATCAGGCTGGATGCTAAAATCATGCTAGGACCTCTCCATTTGATGGTCGATGCTTGCTTTGATTTCTTCATTGGCGGCCTCCTTTTCTAGTTTGTCTACTAACTAATCTATACAGGAATGAAAAACAATAGAACTAGTTTTTCACCACTGGTGGTGAAACTGATAGATTGTCCTATTTCTATGGACGGAGACTGATTTAGAATTTTTGTCAAGATGTGGATAGAAGAAAACCTTGGCAGTCCTCACTGATTAACACAGGACAAGTACAAGTTTGCTTTCTCCCTCAATGAGGGCAATGTTATTACTTGAAGGATGAGAGGCTAAATTCCCCAGAACTGATTTGCGAGATACTCTCTCCTCTCCAACTTCCTTTATCGGAGTCATGGATTGCTTTTACACAACTCCAGCGCCTCTTTTTTAATTTCATCCGCCTAATGAAGGATCTTTCCTCCTTTCACGCGCCCCCTCTTTCATCTGTAAGATAGAAGTTTCCCCAGTCCAAAATCATCTGTCTTCTTTCGTGAAAAAACCCCGTCGCATCAGACGGGGTTTTGCCGGTTCTTATTGTAGCACCGTTTCTTTTATCGGTGTTTTGTCTTGGATTTCTTCGTTATATAAATGGCAAGCAACATAATGATTTTCTTCGATTTCCTGCCAAACAGGACTGACTTTGGCACATGCTTCCATAGCAAACGGGCAGCGCGTCCGGAATACACATCCGCTCGGCGGATTGATCGGACTTGGGAGTTCTCCTTCCAAAATCATTCGTTCACGCCCTTCTTCCACATCGGGATCAGGAATCGGGATTGCGGAAAGCAGCGCTTGCGTATAGGGGTGAAGCGGACGTTTATATAAGTCGCCTGCTTTAGTTAATTCGACCATGTTGCCTAAGTACATGACGCCGATCCGGTCAGAAATATGCTTGACCATCGACAGGTCGTGCGCGATAAATAAATACGTCAGTCCTTTTTCTTTTTGCAATTTACGGAGAAGGTTGACGACCTGAGCCTGTACAGAAACATCGAGAGCGGAAATCGGTTCATCGGCAATGATGAATTCCGGATCAAGGGCGAGGGCCCTGGCAATACCGATCCGCTGTCTCTGTCCGCCGCTGAACTCATGTGGGTATCGGTTGGCGTGATCACGGCTTAGTCCGACTTCCTCCAGAAGTTGATACACCCGGTCCAGCCGCTCTCTTTTGTCGGGATACAGTCCGTGGATTTCCATCGGCTCCGAAATGATTTCTTTTACGGTAGACCGAGGATTCAACGAAGCATATGGATCCTGGAAGATCATTTGCATGCTGCGGTGAAAGTTGAAGGTTTCCGTATCCTTCAGCTCATGAACGTTTTTTCCGTTGAAAACAACTTCCCCCTCCGTACGGTCATACAATCCCATGATGGTACGGCCGATGGTCGATTTACCACAGCCGGATTCGCCGACAAGGCCAAATGTTTCCCCTTCGTACACCTCAAAACTCACACCATCTACCGCCTTCAAGGTTTCATCCTTTCCGACTTGAAAATGCTTCTTCAGCTGGTTCACTTGTAGCTTTTGGGTTTGTTTCATTGCGCTCCCTCCGTCTCTTGCCAATACCGTCTAGCCCCACATAATTCTTTTTCATAGACGGTTCCGGCCAGTGTGGTGATTTCGATGGATTTTCCTGTTGTCGGGGAGTGGATCATCTTTCCGTCACCATAATACATGCCGACATGGTGCAGAGTGCCTTTGCCTTCTTCGTATGCGAAGAATAACAAATCTCCCGGCAACAATTGATCGAATGCGATTTCCTCTCCCCCAAGTGCAGCCTGGTCGGAAGCGTCTCTCGGTATTTGGTATCCGTTGGCCTTGTACATATTGTAGCTGAATCCGGAACAGTCATAGCCATAGGCACTCATTCCTCCCCATAAGTATTCCAAATCGAGAAATGCTTCGCCCGTCCTGACAATGTCCGTACCGTTTCCTTTTGCCACTACTTCCCCCGCCCGAACGATTTTCACATCCGACTTATTCAGATAGCCAGGGGTTGCATCCGGAAGTAAAACTTTTGCATGAGAATCTGTCGCCTCGAGGAGGGGCAGTTCCGTCAAGTAGCTCAGCTCCAATAAAAATGCTTGTTGCTCATCATATAAGGACGCCAGTTTTCTGGAAACAACCGCCTTCCCTTTCACCTGCTCAGCATTGGGTTTCAACTGTGCCTGACAAGCCGGGATCCAGCCGGGATAGCCGCGGGAATCTTTTTTGGATGGCTGGGTCGGCACAATCACCTGTAGCCAATCCTGCTTCTCCTCCAGCACGATTACTTCCTCTCCATATAGCAATTGGGATTGAACTAAATTTTTTTCACACAAGTCAAGCCGCGTCTGGTAGCTCAAACGGTTCAGCCAGACTGGCAAATCTACCGGGTTGGTTATTCCAGGCTGATCCACCTCACGTGGTGCTTCCGGATTGGTCCATAAAGTAGCTACCGGCACATTGATTATCCATCTATCTTGTTGCATGGTCATTGTACCTCCTCGCTCTCTGCTGTCATGTTTACCAGTTGAATGCCCAACCCTGTCTCCGCTGGGAATCGAATGATTTCCCCATCATAGTCGATTCCTCCCGTAATGGCATCCTGTGCCAGCATCAAAGGGGCATCAAAATCAAATCGGGTTATATTCGGCTGGCTTGCCGCCAGATGAGCCGCCGCCGTAATACCCAATTTTGTTTCAATCATACTGCCGATCATACATTCCATCCCAAAGGACGCTGCCAGCTTGGCAATTTTCAAACCGTTATGGATGCCGCCTGCCTTCATCAGTTTGATGTTAATCAGGTCGGCACTGCGTGTCTCCAGTACTTTCCTGGCATCTTCCGGGGAAAAAACACTTTCATCTGCCATAATGGGCGTTTCCACATGGTCGGTAACGAACTTCAATCCAGCCGTATCTCCTGCTTTCACTGGCTGTTCGACCAATTCAATATCAAGGCCGCCGTCTTCCATTTTCCGTATTGCTTTGACGGCTTCCTTTGCACCCCATCCCTGATTGGCATCGAGCCTGATGAGGATACGATCTCCGACATGACTGCGGATGGATTGGATTCGCCGAATGTCTGTTTCGATGTCATCCTTTCCGACTTTTACCTTCAGACAGCTGAAACCTTGCTCTACATACTGAACGGCGTCTTCTGCCATTTCTTCCGGTGTATTAACGCTGACCGTATAGTCCGTTTCCAATTGATTACGGTATCCGCCGAGCAATTGATAAAGCGGCAGACCGCAGTGTTGAGAAAAACAATCATAGACTGCCATATCGATGGCAGCTTTCGCACTCGTATTTCCTACCATACATTGATCAAGCGTTTGAAAAACATCTTCTATGGCCAACAGCGACTTGCCGATAAGTGCTGGTGCGATGACTTCTTCGACGGCATACTTGATGCCAGCCAGGCTATCTCCGGTAATCACATGGGTAGGCGGTGCTTCCCCCCACCCCGTCGTGCCGTCCGAACATATCACTTTGACATAGACAGATTCAGCCACTGTAACGGTTCTTAACGCTGTCTTAAACGGCTTCTTCAAGGGAACGGCAACGTTTGCCGTCTCGATCGATTGTATATTCATTTGGTTTTTCCCTCCATTCCCAAATTCAGCGCACTCCCGGCTCGATGACCAGCGTTTTTTTGCTGGCAGATAAATGTGCCTCGGCACCTAACGGGACTGCCACATGAGGCTGACAATGGCCAATTTTAAATCCTTTTACGACAGGTGCATCCAGATCAGCTAAATAGCCATTCAGTACTTGTTCAAGCGTTAAGGAGCTTTTCCGTTTCTTTGGTACAGCATTTTTGAAATCACCGACCACGATGCCGGCCGCCTGCTCCAATTTTCCAGCCATTCGCAACTGGTTGAGCATGCCGTCAATCCGGTATGGTTCCTCGTCGACATCCTCGATCAGCAGTAGCTTCCCTTCCGTATCGATTTCATAGGGGGTACCTAACGTACTGCAAAGCAGACTTAGATTGCCTCCTGTAAGCTCACCCTGGGCTTCTCCTTCTGCAATGGCTTCGAGCGGGGAGATTTTCTCTGAATACAAAATTTTTGTTGGTTCAAATAGCTGGTTGAACATTTTCCGGGAGAGGGAGGCAAAACCCGCTTCCCCGATGTCCGAGCTGACCATCGGTCCATGAAAGGTAACCAATCCGGACCTTTGCTGGAATGTTGTATGTAAAAAAGTAATATCGCTATAGCCCCAGAATACTTTGGGA
The DNA here is from genome assembly GCF_900103695.1 of Sediminibacillus halophilus. Taxonomy (GTDB): domain Bacteria; phylum Bacillota; class Bacilli; order Bacillales; family Amphibacillaceae; genus Sediminibacillus; species Sediminibacillus halophilus. Next base: position 545,640 of record NZ_FNHF01000003.1, on the reverse strand, counting down.
TTGGCGGCGATTAGCTGATAATCGATTTTGTCGGCGATTCTACCTGTGCCATAGCCTCCGCAAATGCAAATAATCCCGGCTATATGCGGGTCTCTGAACATCGCATGTAAGTCTGCCAGGCGATCCGCATCTGTCCCTGCAAGATAACCGTAAACATCGTTGCTGTGTTTTCCTGTTTTCACGTTCAACCCCAGTGATTCAATGAACGCGATACCTTTTTCAAGGTTGGCCGGATTAGGTGGACTGGCCGGAGCGATCAGGCCAACAGTATCTCCTGCCTTCAAACGATTCGGTAACTTCATGACTTCCCCCTCTTCCATTCGGCTGGCACCACAGCTGCCTTCCCCTGCAGCAGGACACCATATGGTTGTGGTCAACCATTCCTTACCTTATTGTAAGAAAAGGCTCATACCGCCCGCCTGGCGGATGGTGAATCCCTTTTTCCAGGCCGGGCAGTATAGAGCCAAATTTCCACTTGCTATAAGGTTATCCGTTTAGTTTTTGTCAGCCCACTTCAATTCCATATAACCTACAGGATGACGGACGATTCCGGATACATTATCTTTATGCAAGAACACTTGGTTGTAGAAATTGACCGGTACGATCGGCATTTCTTCAAACAATACTTTTTCCGCATTGTACATCAATTCCCAACGTTTTTCTTCGTCTGCTTCCTCTTTAGCCTGGGCAATCAAATCGTCATATTCTTGATTCGACCAACCGGTCCGGTTCATGGAAGAGTCTGTGACAAAGCTTTCCAGGAAGTTGATCGGGTCGCCATAGTCAGCCAGGAAGGAGCTGCGGGAAAGCTGGTGTTTCAGATCCTTCTGGTCCTGGAGGAATACGTTCCATTCAGCGTTTTCCAAAGTGATTTCAATTCCAAGGTCCTGCTGAAAACGCTGTTGGACCGTTTCTGCTATTTTCTTATTGTCATCGCTAGTGTTATAAGTAAGTGTAATCGGCGGCAATTCGTCATACCCTTCTTCTTCCATTCCTTCTTTCAACAGCTCTTTCGCTTGTTCCGGATCGTATTCCACCAAGTCACCGTTCGTTTCGCGGAAATCATTGCCGGAAGGATCTTCAAATCCGTAAGAGACAAAACCGCGAGCTGGTTTTTCCCCCTTTTTCGTTACATATTCAACGATCTCATCCTGATTGACCGCCATGGCCAGCGCTTTACGGATTTTCACATTTTGAAACGGCTCCTTGTTAACATTGAACCGATAGAATTGTGTGCCTGCCTGCGGGTCAATGACTACCTGGTCGCTGTCGAGTAAGTCTTCAGCTAAATCAGCCGGTATTTCCGAAGTATCCAAGTCGCCGCTTTGAAACATTTGGTATTCCGTGTTTACTTCATTTACCATCGCCCAATGGACTTCATCAAGTTTGACGGTATCTTTATCCCAATACTGGTCGTTCTTCACCATGGTAAAGTCGCTGTCATGGTTCCACTCACTCAACTTGAACGGCCCGTTAGCGACAAATGTGTCCGCTTCTGCATACCATTCCGGATTTTCTTCCGCTACCGCCTTATTGACCGGGAAAAATGCCGGGTTGGAAATTACATTAAGGAAAAAGCCTGTCGGTGCTTCCAGCGTCACCTTGAATGTCTTCTCGTCCACTGCTTCCAAACCTAGGTCATCAGCGCTGCCTTCCCCGCTGTTGAAAGCTTCCCCGCCTTTAATAAAGTAGCCGAGAAATGCGGACGAAAATCCTTCCTCCGGATCAAGCAGCCGTGTCCATGCATAAACAAAGTCGTCGGCGGTCACATCGTCGCCATTCGACCACTTGGCATTGTCCCGGATATGGAAGGTATATTCCAATCCATCATCCGAGATATCCCAAGATTCCGCTGTTGCCGCTTCAGGCTGGTGGTCCTGCCCCAATCGGGTGAGTCCTTCCATCAAATTGTTTAAAGACTGCCAGGAGGCTGCGTCGAACCCTTCCGGCGGATCGAAGGAGGTCGGCTCTACCCCATTGTTTAAACGAAGAACCTTGTTTCCGCCATTATCTGCTTCATCACTGGTTCCTTCGTCTGTCGCCTCTGTCTGATCTCCAGTATCCTGGTCTTCTTCACCGGCACTTTCGTTGGCAGTACATGCTGCCAAAACGAACACGGCCAGCAAAATAAATAAAAACGCCAAACCCTTCTTCATGTAAATCCCCCTTTTTGTTGGTTACTTTTTCGTCCCTGCCATAGGAGAGACAAGTTGTGCCCTGCGATCCTGCAGCCAGCAGTCCACTTCATGGGTGTTGCTGCATGATGCTGAATCGGGATACACTTTATCACACACCTCCATTGCAAACGGACACCTAGCTGTAAACGGGCATCCTTGTGGAGGTGAGAATAAATCAGGTGGTGTTCCGTCAATCGGAATGAGATCATCTTCTTCTATGTCCAATCGTGGAACAGAGTTTAGCAACCCTTTTGTATAAGGATGCTGCGATTCATAAAATATCTCCCGCTTGGTTCCGACTTCGATGATTTTGCCTGCGTACATGACAGCAATCCGGTCGGCGATTTTGGCAACGACCCCTAAGTCATGGGTGATCAAAATAATCGAAACACCTGTCCGTTCCTGAATTTTTCCGAACAACTCCAAAATTTGCGCCTGTATTGTAACATCAAGCGCGGTGGTCGGTTCATCTGCTATCAGTAAATCCGGATCGCAAATCAGCGCCATCGCAATCACTACCCGCTGACGCATGCCTCCGCTGAACTGGTGCGGATATTGTTTCAGACGCTCCTCTGGACTAGGGATGCCGACCAGGTCCATCATTTCCAGGGCTTTCTTTTTTGCTTCCCGTCCAGATATATCCTTATGCTGTTTCAATCCTTCGGTTAGCTGGTCGCCGATGGTTAAGGTGGGATTAAGCGCCGTCATGGGATCCTGAAAAATCATCGAAATATCGACTCCGCGTATTTTCCGCATCTCCTTTTCATTTACAGTTGTCAAATCGCGGCCCTTGTAGACAATCGAGCCATTCGCAATTCTTCCAGGAGGTGTAGGAATCAAGCGCATGATGCTATTGGATGTTACACTTTTTCCACAACCAGATTCGCCGACAATGGCCAAGGTCTCCCCTTTTTTCAGATCGAAATTGACACCCCGGACCGCCTGTACTTCCCCACCGTATGTTTTGAAGGTTACGTGCAAGTCTTTTACCTCTAGTATTTTTTCCATTGTTGTCACTCCCTGAGTTTCGGATCCAGGGCATCCTGAAGTCCGTCTCCTAACACATTAAAAGCAAACATCGTCAATGAGATAAATAATGCCGGAAAGAACAGGCGCCACCAGTCTCCTGACAGAATGGTGGACAGGGCATCATTCGCCATCACTCCCCAACTGGCATACGGCGCCTGAATTCCGAGTCCTAAAAAGCTTAAAAACGCTTCTGCAAATATGGCCGTCGGCACGGTCAACGTCATCTGGACAATGATCGGTCCCATTGTGTTAGGCAATAGGTTCTTGCGGATAATCCGCCATGATTTAGCTCCAAACGACTGGGAGGCGAGTACGAACTCGTGATTTTTCAGTTGCAGCACCTGCCCCCTGACGATCCGGGCCATTCCGACCCATCCAGTAACACTAAGTGCGACGATAATCGTAGCCAGACTCGGTCCCATAACAACAAGCAGCAAAATGACGACGAGCAGATATGGCAAACCGTAAAGAATTTCAATGATTCGCATCATGATGTTATCGGCCCGACCGCCTTTGTAGCCTGAGATACCGCCATAAACGACTCCAATGAAGAAATCGATCAATGCTGCCATCAGTCCGACAAACAAGGATATCCGTGCTCCATACCAGGTTCTCGTAAAGACATCGCGGCCTAACTCATCTGTACCGAACCAGTGCTCGGCGGATGGAGCCATATTCTGATTAGGAGGATTGATTTCCCTCACAGAATATGGGGAAAAAATTGGCCCGAAAATCGCCAGCAGCGCCAGAAGAATTAAAAAGATCAATCCTGCCATAGCAAGCTTGTTTTTAACGAGACGCTGCCAGGCATCACCCCAGTAGGACAGCGACGGCCGGGAGACCTTTTCTGCATCTTGCTCGCTTCTATCAAGCGGGCGGAACCATTCGTCCGGAATACCATTAGACTGGGGTTCCTTTTGTTTTTCCGCCAGACTCATGTCATTCCGCCTCCTTTTTATGCAATTTGATTCTTGGATCCAAAATACCGTAAGCAATATCCACGAGGAATAGCATGACGATCAGGAAGGCACTGTAAAATACGGTTGTCCCCATAATTACCGGGTAGTCCCGATTATTAATGCTTTCGACAAAATACTTGCCCATTCCGGGAATCGCGAAAATTTTCTCCAAGACAAAGGTTCCCGTTAAAATCCCCGCCAGCAAGGTACCCAATATCGTCACGACGGGCATTAAGGCATTTTTCAAGGCATGCTTAAAGACGATTTTATACGGTGACAACCCCTTCGCTCTGGCCATTTTGATATAATCCTGCGTGAGCACTTCGAGCATGCTCGACCTTGTCAACCGGGCGATGATGGCCATTGGTCCAGTTGCCAACGCGATTACCGGAAGAATCATGTGCTTCGGGCTGCTCCAGGTGGCCGCCGGGAGGATTTGCCACGTAACGGCAAACGATTGAATCAACTGAGTGGCCAAAATAAAATTGGGAATCGAGATTCCGAGCACGGCAATCGCCATGGCAGCGTAGTCGATGATCTTGTTATGACGGAGAGCTGCGATGATTCCGAGCAATATTCCCGAAATGATTGCCACGATCACGGATACCAACCCTAGTTCCAGGGAAATCGGGAATCCGCGTCCAAGCAAATCATTGACCGTTGAAGTCGGTTGTTTGATCGACGGCCCGAAATCAAACGTGACAATCGATTTTAAGTAGAGAAGATATTGGATATACATCGGTTCATCCAGATGGTAGTGCGCCTCCAGATTGGCCTGTACCGCTTCACTCGTCCCCCTCTCCTGGTTGAACGGTGATCCGGGAATCGCATGCATCAAAATAAACGTTAAGGTGACGATGATTAAAATAGTGACCAGCATGATCAAAAAACGTTTAGCTATGTATCGCAGCATGGCTTCCCTCCTAACTGAACGTCGTGCGCATAGCCAGTTCGGTCATGACCAGCATTGCCTGATACGCCTCAAGTATGTTTTTGGCAGGGAATCTGACGGTTGGACTCCCAGGTTCGATTTCTGTCCCGGGCATCAAATTGGCCCATTCCGCCTGACCATAATTGGTGAATTCAATCCGCAGCACCGGATTGTCCGGCGGGGTGAGCGGTTTGACATTTTGTCGGTTTTCCAGCGCAGCACTCGCCTGCCTTTGCAGAAGCTCTCCCGCCCTTTTCGGAGAAAGGGTTTTGACCGCAGACCGGGAAATAGTGGTTTTTACCGGAGCTGTGATAATGTTTGGAATAAGCTGCTCTGCTTCCTGACATGCGCAGTCATCGCCAGCTACCATTAACACTGGTACACCAAAGTATCCCGCTACATATGCATTGAAACCGAGTTCGCCGACAACCTGTTCGTTGATGAAAAAGTTGCGGACTCCAAATGTCATCGAATGAGACATCACGCCTCTTTGACCGGCACGGGCATGGTAGCCGAGAAACATTGCTCCTATGTAACTGTCATCTAAATTTTGCACCATAGAAAAGGGTTTTACATCGCCTGTGATGAGTGAAGCTTCTGGATGGATTGCGTCGATTAAGAGGTTGTTCATTTTGGAGTGGCTGTCATTGACTAGTATTTCGTCACAGCCAAATTCACTTGCAGCTTCGATTACATGGTTGGCTTCTTCTGTCATGATTTTTCGGGCACGTTCGTAATTGTGCTTGTCTGAGTCAACGAAGGTTTGATCCGGCAATCCGGTTATTCCTTCCATATCTACTGATAAGAAAAGTTTCATATACCCTGCTCCTTCTTTTGGTGTAAAAGCATAGAAATGGTTATCCTTTCATAGACATATTTTAACACAATTTTAAAAAAATTTAAACAACTCTTTCGTCTAGGCGGTTGCCATGTTTGTTTATCTTGCGAGAGGTACCAGAAGAAGGTTGAGATTAAAAGGAAATGGAGACTGCGGGATTAAAGAGAAATTATGTTTTTGCTATATGTTCTTGCAAAAGATTTATTTCCACGGTAATACCACCACGTTATCACTCCTCTATGTAAAATGTTCGTCCTTTCCGGACACAAAAAAAGAGCCATCCTGTCCGGACAGCCCGCTGGAATTTGTTCAGGGAACAACACAGCAGTTCCTTTTAGGATTGCTCTTTCATTCTATTACTTAGGATGATACAGAGGTTTGATGCTGTTGAGCGGCACTGACAATCACTTCGCCGTCGTCATTGACTCGTTCAATATCTGCTCCCAGAGAAGCAAATTTTTCAGCAAGATTAACATATCCTCGGTCGATATGCTTCAATTCTGTTACTCGTGTATAGCCTTCGGCAGTCAGACCGGCCAATATGAGTGCGGCACCTGCTCTTAAATCGGTGGCAGCTACTTCTGCTCCCTGCAAGTCTACAGGTCCTTCCACTATGACGCTTCTGCCTTCAATCTTCAATTTCGCGTTCATGCGGCGGAATTCTTCTACGTGCATGAACCGGTTCTCAAATACTGTTTCCGTGATTACGCTAGTACCTTCTGCTCTTAACATCAGAGCCATCATTTGCGATTGCATGTCTGTCGGAAAACCTGGATGCGGAAGTGTCTTAATGTCAGTGGCCTTCAGTTTTTCCGGGCCGATGACACGCAGACCGTCTTCTTCCTCTCTAATATATACACCCATTTCTTCCATTTTAGAAACCAATGAACGCAAATGGTCTGCTTCTGCACCTTTCACTAATACGTTACCACCGGTAATTGCTGCGCCAACCATAAACGTTCCTGCTTCTATACGATCAGGAATGATGGTATGCTCGACCCCATGCAAGGTGGAAACCCCTTCGATCCGGATGGTTTCCGTTCCGGCACCGATTACTTTGGCACCCATTTTATTAAGGAAATTAGCAAGATCGACAATTTCCGGCTCTTTGGCACAGTTTTCTAAGATGGTTTTTCCTTCCGCAAGTGCTGCAGCCATCATGATATTCTCTGTAGCTCCGACGCTTGGCACATCCAAATAAATTTTCGCACCTTGCAACCTGCCTTGTGAGCTGACTTCAACGAAGCCATTGCCTACATGGACATTTGCCCCCATTGCTTCAAAGCCTTTTAAATGCAAGTCAATCGGCCGGGAACCAATGGCACAGCCCCCTGGCATCGCTACTTTCGCATGGCCATACCTGGCCAAAAGCGGTCCTAATACAAGGACAGAGGCTCTCATTTTTCTGACAAATTCAAATGGAGCTTCCGTCTTAAGCGGTTTAGTTGCGTCTACTGATACGGTATTATTTGAAATGCTGATATCTGCATTCATATTGCTTAGTACTTCTTTTATCGTGTTAACATCTGCTAGTGCGGGTACTTCATGAATCGTGCTGGTTCCTTCGCTTGCAATTATACTTGCTGCGATGACAGGCAGTACGGCATTTTTGGCACCTTCAACTTTGACGGTACCATTAAGCTGCCTCCCACCACGGACGATGATTTTTTCCACTGCTCATTCTCCTCTGCGTCCAATTTCACTATATTAATATTCAGTAATTATGATAGGTGTTCCTATTGTCATGGTAGTATTGCCACTCGCATCTTCCCGAGCAGCCAGTTGGATATTCATTAGGCTGTCCTTGCCGGGGATAGTTTGTTCCCAGTAAGGAGTATACCCCGACAGAACGGTGAAATCTTTTTCCTGTATGCGATCTAGTGCTTGAACATTTAATTTTTCTACAAATTTTTCAAAAAAATAAACCTTATTCATTTTATCATTTGACGCTAGTGTCAGACAAGCAAATTTTTTTACATTTGTAGTAAATAATACTTTAGTCATACTCTTTGATCGAGAAAAGTAATAAGACCTTGTCTGTTCATTCCACCTTTCACCCATAAGTGAATAGCTTACTTGAATACTACCTTGTTCATTTTTAGGCACAATCATGATAAAAGTTTCGGTTGATTGCGTTTTTTTGTGGAGGTTGCTGGCAGTCCATTTTTCTGCCTGGCTCGTTTCCTCTCTATTAATATGGGACGCAGGGAAATAGCTTTCTAGTTTTCTAGCAATCTCTGACGCACGGTTCCTGTCCAGTTCATCTTTCATGACTACCTGCCATTTTTTCAGCGGGATTTGCTCTTGTTCCGCCGACTGGATTAATTGCTCAATTGGTTCTTTTTGTGTGGATGCATGAACGAATGATTGCAATGAAACGATAATTCCCAATGTTATTACGAGAAGGAACCGGATTTTCATTTATATTCTCTCCCTCAGCTTATGAATTAGTGCTTGGACTCTTTCACAAGTATTGACTGGAGAGCAAAAAAAATACGGTTCTTTTCTCGTCATGTTTTGACATTCATATTCACGTTTTCATAAGCTATCCATCAAAAAAGAAAAATTAGCTGCTGAGACCATTGCAAGAAGTCCAAAAAGAACCTGCTGACAGTCGTGCCAATTGCAATTGTAATAAAAATCAATAAAATATTCGCTTCCATTACGCGTCCTTTTTTAATAAGAGGTTCTAAATTAATGCCTTGTAGTATCCTCCACGTGATAATGATAAAAATCAAGTGAGAAATCATACTGATGAGCGCTTCTTGGCCAAGTGATTGCATCATTTGGATCACACCTTTTCTTTTTGTTCGCTTCGTTTGTTTACTAGTAAAACATTGCCACGGACAAAAAGAAATGTCAACGGGTGATTGTTTGTTTCTGGTAGTGTAATACCTTTATTTCAAATTACCTAAACGTAAAAATCGAACAAGTTGTGCAAATGGCGCCTTGTGGGTAGGAAGTAAGGATTGGCTTTGTCTGATTTCCACCAATGTTGCTGTTATTTCCCGGGGAATATCGACACTGACTTCTCCTTTTATGCAGAGAAACAGTAACATTTTATTTTTGTGACAATATACTGCCATTATTGTGTAATAATGGCGAAGAGTGAATAAGAGTCAACATTTGTCAGTTATTTGGTGAATTTTTCTGGTATCGGGGTATGCGATCAACATCATACCAGGAAATGCAATAGAGGCATGAGGACTGTAATAGGACAGAACACGCTGTGATTTAGTAGTTTTTTTGTGATTCTTTACAACAGCAAATACATGCCATTGGATTTGTAGATTAGAAGAATCTTACTACTAGGCTCCAGCAGAAGAACCGGAGAGATTCAAAGTCTTTGGGCAGGGAAATAGCAGTTCGAGATAACGGAGTACGCCTCTAGGCAAGATTCAGTCATTCTCAGAAAAGAGAATTGGTTGGAATACCACTAGAAGCAGGTATTACTTGCAATTCCCATCGTCAAAACATAAAAAAGACTTTAATGCTTTCACAGCAATTAAAGTCTTTTATCGTTCGTTTCTTATGTGTGCCTATCGATTTTCCACTACGTCCAGACGGTTAATTGCTCGTCTAAGCGCATTTTCAGCCCTTCTGAAGTCGATATCGTCTTGCTTAGTCTGCAAGCGTCTTTCGGCTCGTTCTTTTGCTTTACGGGCACGTTCCACATCGATTTCGTCCGGTTTTTCTGCCGACTGTGCCAAGATTGTAACCTTATCAGGGCGAACCTCGACAAATCCGCCATTCACCGCTAATCTTTTCGTATCGTCCTGTCCTTTCAAACGGATAGCACCGATCGATAACGGGGCAACCAATGGAATGTGTCCATGCAAAATACCGAGTTCACCGTTTTCCGCCTTTAAACTAACCATTTCGAAAGCATCTTCCATTACAGGGCCATCAGGAGTGACAACACTCACCATTAGTGTTTTCAATGAAACCCCTCCTCGGGCTGGAATATGGCTACATTCAACAGCCGTTTCTTTAAAAATGCCGGAAGGCCGGTAAAGCTGCTATTCGCTTTTCCCAGCCTTGAACGGCCTTATCCTTTATGCCATTTGTTGAGCTTTCTCGACTACTTCCTCGATCCGGCCAACCAAACGGAAGGCATCCTCTGGTATATCATCATATTTTCCGTCCAATATTTCCCGGAAGCCTTTTACGGTTTCCTGGACAGGTACATAGGAGCCTTTCTGACCAGTAAACTGTTCTGCAACGTGGAAGTTTTGGGACAGGAAGAACTGAATACGGCGGGCACGGGCAACTGTCAGCTTGTCCTCGTCCGTCAATTCATCCATACCAAGGATGGCGATGATATCCTGCAACTCTTTATAGCGCTGTAACGTACGTTGTACCTCACGTGCTACTTCATAATGCTCTTCCCCGACAACCTCTGGGTCCAGCGCACGGGAAGTGGACGCCAATGGGTCCACGGCAGGATAGATACCCTGTTCCGATAACTTACGATCCAGGTTAGTCGTTGCATCCAAGTGAGCAAACGTTGTTGCCGGAGCCGGGTCGGTATAGTCATCGGCAGGCACGTAAATTGCCTGGATGGATGTAACCGATCCTTTATCCGTCGATGTAATCCGCTCTTGCAACTGACCCATCTCTGTTGCCAGCGTTGGCTGATAACCAACGGCTGAAGGCATACGGCCAAGCAAAGCAGATACTTCCGAACCCGCTTGAGTGAATCGGAAAATATTGTCGATAAACAACAATACGTCCTGACCCTGCTCGTCACGGAAGTATTCCGCCATCGTCAAACCGGTAAGGGCAACACGCATACGCGCTCCCGGCGGCTCGTTCATCTGGCCGAAAACCATCGCTGTTTTACTGATAACGCCTGAGTCTTTCATTTCATAGTACAAGTCGTTTCCTTCACGGGTACGTTCCCCTACACCGGCGAATACGGAAATACCGCCGTGCTCCTGGGCGATGTTATTGATTAGTTCTTGAATCAGTACGGTTTTACCTACACCGGCACCACCGAACAAACCGATTTTACCACCTTTGATATATGGAGCAAGCAAATCAACGACCTTAATTCCTGTTTCCAGGATTTCAGTTTCCGTCGCAAGGTTTTCAAACTTAGGTGATTGGCGGTGAATCGGGTCGTGCCGTACACCTTCTGCCAATGGTTCATCCAAGTCGATGTTTCCACCCAGCACGTTGAAAACCCGGCCGAGAGTGACGTCGCCTACAGGCACCGAAATCGGTGCACCTGTATCTAGTACTTCTGTACCGCGCTGAACCCCCTCTGTCGATGACATGGCAATCGTACGAACACTGTCATCGCCCAAGTGAAGTGCGACTTCTAAAACGAGTTCGCTGCTGGATTCATTTTCATCTTGTGAGGCATATTGCACGCGTAATGCGTTATAAATTTCTGGAAGCTGACCGCTTTCGAATTTAACGTCCACGACAGGTCCCATGATTTGGGTAACGCGTCCTTTGCTCATCGATTTCCCTCCTAACTTACTATAATGGAGCTTATTCCTGTGCCGCTGCTCCACCAACGATTTCCGTGATTTCCTGCGTGATGGCTGCCTGACGCGCACGGTTGTAAGACAACGAAAGATCGTCAATCAGATCATTGGCATTGTCCGTAGCACTTTGCATAGCAGTCATCCGGGCAGCATGTTCACTTGCTTTTCCGTCCAGCAAAGCACCATAAAGCACGCTTTCCGCATATTGCGGCAACAGTACTTCAAGGATTTCTTCCTGGTTCGGTTCATACTCATAGCTGCTCAGCTGCTTGCCTTCCGTACTAATATTTGTCAAAGGCAGCAGTTTTGTTGTCGATACTTCTTGCGAAATTGCACTTACATAATGGTTGTAATAAATATTCAACTCATCTATTTCTTCATCGATGTACATCTGTACGGTCTCCGAAGTCAAATCTTTTATGTCAGCAAAATTCGGCTGGTCGGCCAGCCCGGTGATTTCCCTGGCAATTGGCATATCCCGTTTCGCAAAGAAATCTCTTCCCACACGGCCAACCGCAATTACGATATACTCATCTTTCGATTGATGCCTTGCCTGAATATCACGATATACTGTCCGCAGGATACTGCTGTTATATGCCCCCGCCAAACCGCGGTCTGACGTGATGACAAAATAAGCAGTCCTTTTTACTTCCCTTGCCTGCAGCATCGGATGCTTGGGAACATCGCCGCCATTAGCAATGCTTGCAACGACTTCCTGGATCTTCTCGCTATATGGTACAAACGATTTTGCATTTTGCTCTGCTTTATTCATTTTCGAAGCAGATACCATTTGCATCGCGTTGGTGATTTGCTTCGTTTTCTTGGTCGAGTTTATCCGAGTTTGGATATCCCTAAGTGAAGCCACGCTGTCTCACCACCCTTTCTTCAAAGGTTCACGCCGGAATAGAATGTATCTGATTCCGAGCGTCCTCTTGCCTTCTGTATCCTAAGCTTATGCAGATACTACAAAGCTCTTTTTGAATTCTTCGACAGCATTGTTCATATCTTCTGCTTCCGCAAGTTTTCCTGTTTCGCGGATGGTCTTCAGCAACTCCGCTTTGTTGTTGCGAAGCCATTCGTGGAACTCACCTTCGAAGCGTGTAATATCTTCGACCGGAATATCATCGAGATATCCTTGGGTCAATGCGTAAATGATCATAACCTGGTTTTCTACTTTCAACGGTTTATGCAGTCCCTGCTTCAACACTTCTACTGTGCGTGCACCACGATTCAGTTTTGCCTGAGTGGCTTTATCCAGGTCGGATCCGAATTGAGCGAAAGACTCCAGCTCTCGGTAAGATGCCAGGTCAAGACGCAACGTACCGGCTACCTTTTTCATCGCCTTGATTTGTGCGGAACCGCCGACACGAGATACTGATAAACCTGGGTTGATCGCCGGACGTACACCGGAGAAGAACAAGTCCGACTGCAAGAAAATTTGTCCATCGGTGATGGAGATAACGTTTGTCGGAATGTATGCTGAAATGTCTCCGGCCTGTGTTTCAACGAAAGGCAATGCGGTTAAAGAACCTGCGCCTTTGTCGTCACTTAGCTTGGCAGCACGTTCCAACAGACGGGAGTGCAAGTAGAAAACATCCCCTGGGAATGCTTCACGGCCTGGCGGACGGCGAAGCAAGAGAGAAAGTTCACGATAAGCAGCCGCTTGTTTGGACAAGTCATCATAAACTACAAGTACATGCTTGCCGTTGTACATGAATTCTTCGCCCATGGTAACACCTGCATAAGGAGCCAGGTATAGAAGCGGTGCTGGCTCAGATGCACCAGCAGATACGACAATGGTATAATCCAACGCACCGTATCGGCGAAGTGTTTCGACAGTCCCGCGTACAGTCGAATCCTTCTGTCCGATGGCTACATAAATACAAATCATATCCTGATCCTTCTGATTGAGGATCGCATCGATTGCGACAGTTGTTTTACCTGTTTGACGGTCCCCGATGATCAGCTCACGCTGGCCGCGGCCGATCGGTACAAGGGCATCGATTGCTTTGATTCCCGTTTGGAGCGGCTCATGAACGGATTTACGATCCATGACTCCAGGCGCCGGAGATTCGATTGGACGAGTTTTTCCCGTTTCGATCGCACCTTTTCCATCTACCGGCTGACCGAGTGGATTGACGACGCGTCCAAGTAATTCCTCCCCTACAGGCACCTGCATAATACGCCCGGTACGACGTACTTCGTCTCCCTCACGGATATCTTGATATGGTCCCAAAATGACGATACCCACGTTGCTTTCTTCCAGGTTTTGCGCCATTCCCATGACACCGTTGGAGAACTCGACAAGTTCACCAGCCATAACATCGTCAAGACCATGAGCTCGGGCAATCCCGTCCCCGATTTCAATTACTGTCCCAACATCATTGACTTCTATATCAGATTGATAATTCTCAATTTGCTGTTTGATCAGCGCACTGATTTCTTCAGCTTTAATGCTCATGCCATTTCACCCCTATCATCAATTATTTCGCGGATACGATATTCCGTTCGATTCGCTCGAGCTTGCCACTGATGGTTCCATCATAGATCGTGTTGCCAATCTTTAGTCTGACACCGCCGAGAATCGACGGATCGACGATATTGGTGATCTTCAACTCGGTTTTACCAAGTTTTTTGGCAAAAACTTGAGAAAGCTGTTCTTTTTCTACTTCGGACAATTCCCGAACAGAATAAACGCTTGCTTCCGCTATCCCTTTCACATCATGTACTAATTCGATAAAGTGACTAATTACGGATGGAATGAGTTCTTCGCGATGGCGGTCAACGAGCAATGATAATGTATTGACAACATCGGAAGAAAAATCCTTAAACGTCTCACGGATGAGTTGTTTCTTTTTCTCATTATTAACCCTTGGATGCTTCAGGAAAGGTAGTAATTCTTTATTGTTTTCGAACACTTCTTGTAAAATGTAAAACTGCTGTTCAAGCTGATCGACGGCGTTTTTTTCTTCTGCCAGTTGAAAAAGAGCATCTGCATATCGTTTGGCAACTATTGCTTCACTCATCGCTCTTCTCCTACCTCTTTGAGATATTCATTGATCAATTGCTCTTGATCCTGGGCATTGATCTCTTTTTCAATTACCTTGCTGGCGATTTGCACGGACAAGGTAGCAACCTGGTCTTGCAATGCTTTGATTGCTTTCTCTTTTTCCTGCTCGATGTCTTCCTGTGCAGAAATTTTGATGCGCTCCGCTGTTTCGCGAGCTGCTTCTATGATTTGCTGTTCTTGCTTTTGACCGGCTTTTTTCGCGTCTTCAATAATCGTCTGCGCTTCCTGACGAGTGTTTTTCAACTCTTCAGCAGCTTCGCGTGACGCACGCTCTGCCTCGGCACGGTTCTTTTCTGCCGTTTCGATTTCACTCGCTATATGGTCTTCCCTTTGCTTCATGACATTCATCAACGGGCCCCATGCAAACTTGCGCAAGAGGAGCAATAATACAATAAAGAAAAACAACTGGGTTATCATGTCTCCCACTAGGAGACCACCCGGCCCAGCATTAATGATCAGCCAACCTGTGTATTGCACAGCATTCACTCCTTTCATCGTCGGTAACCGGTTTATTCGTCAACATTGCTAAGTTTCTTCGAACGTAAAGGAAAGGCGAAAGTTCAAATAGATGAACTTCGCCAATGTATTTAAGTTTTATCTTAATGTTTTGTTACATGACGATAAGCGCGATTACTACCGCGATGATCGGCATCGCCTCAACTAGACCGACACCAATGAACATGGTTGTCTGCAGGGCGCTACGTAATTCTGGCTGACGAGCGATCCCCTCTACTGTACGACTTACAATCAAACCGTTACCAATACCTGCGCCTAGTGCGGCTAGTCCTACTGCAATTGCAGCTGCTAAAGCTCCCATAATAAAAATCCTCCTCTAAAATATATGAATTTAGTTAATTCCTGATTTTTCAGTATTTCATAAGTAAGACGTCCGGATTGTCCGGAACTTCCCGTTTACAAAAAACTGATTCGGGGTCCTCTCTGCCTGTTTGAATAAAGCAAGCAGCGGGAATACCCTTAGTATATAATTTTTAATGGTCCGAGCTCACTTTGTGAGACATGTAAACCATTGTCAACATAGTGAAAATAAAGGCCTGGATGGCTCCAATAAACAAACTGAATCCTTGCCATGCCAGCATCGGAATTGCTCCACCAAAGAATCCCAACGCACCAGAAGCGGTAAGGCTCGCCAGTAAACCTAAGAGAATTTCCCCTGCATAAATATTACCGAAAAGACGAAGACCAAGCGTCAACGTATTCGAGAATTCTTCCAGCAGTTTGATCGGGAATAAGAATGGCAAAGGACGGAAATAATCTTTTCCGTATTCCTTCACACCCCTCATCTTAATTCCATAGTAGTGTGTCAGGACGATTACCATGGTCGACAATGTCAGTGTGATGCCTGCATCCGATGTCGGTGACTTCCACCAAAGATGGTGCTCTGAGTCCACTGCCATGAAGGCGACACCGAGAAGGTTGCTGACAAAAATATAGGTGATCAGCGTCAGGCCTAACGGAAGGAATGTTTTCCCCGTTTTCCAATCCATCGTATCTCCAACAATCCCTTTCACGAAATCGATGACCCATTCCATGAAATTTTGGAGACCGGTTGGCTTCATCTGCAGCTTTCTTGATGCGGCGACCCCAAGGATGAAAACAAGGGCGGATGCGATCGCGATCATCAAAACGTTGGACAAATTGAAATCAAGCCAAGAGATTCCAAAAACGTCCTCGAGTAAGGGTTTTTTATGATCCAAATTTCTTCACCTCTCTTCCCAGCGCTAATCTTTGACTCTAAATATTGCAAAATCTATCATAATGACAACATAAACTGTCATTAATCCAATTAACACACCAATAAGATGGAAATATTCTTCAAACTGAAGGGCGATAAGCACAGCTGCCGCGGCTGCTGCCAATCGGGAAAAGGTACCAATACCTTTGGTAGAACGTTGTTCAGCTGCTGCTTTGCCGAACTGCTGGATCTTTCTTTGCATAAGCCATAGGTTGTAAAAGCCTATCACTGTTCCAAGGAGAAGTCCGAGGAAGATACGCGGATACGGAGTGAAAGCCGATCCTAGTACCAATAGTGCGAGAAGGTAGAACATCCATTTGCGTTGACGGGTTATCATATATTCGTATTGTTGCATGCTTTGTTCCCCCGTAGTGAAGATGCTTAGATATTTTAAATGGATGTTTCTTTATGTACCGGCTCCAATTCAAGGCCAATTCAACCCATTGAACGATTGTCGGAACTTGTGGAAATCAGCTTGGTTATATCCTCCATTCAGATGATAGATTTTCCAAACCGATTAAAGTGCAAAAAAATTTTGTCGATTCCGGCAAAAACTTTTTACAACTGTCCTGTTGATCAGGTCAGTTTGTACTCATGTTACAAGCTATACAGGTTTTAAACAAGGAATAAGCTTATTAAAAATGAAGCTTATGAAACCCTTACCATTCCACACTAGATTAGCATACAATAGGGGTAGTCCAATGTCAATCGGTTTCCCGGAGAAAGTAAAATTTGGAAAACCTTCCACGAGAACACTCTTAACCAGTACACTCCTCTTTATTATATAAGAAAGAAAATAGAGACAAAAGCGACAAATTTGTGACAATTCTTTAGAGTCGCGAAATTCGAAACATAGCCTGGGCGACAGGATTGAGGTCATGGTATTGGGGTCTGGTATTGGGGTCAGGCCCCACAGAAAGCTAAGGTACCAAATCAACGAGTATCGATACTTATGGGGACTGACCCCCTACGGAGTTTCATTAAATTATTCGCCTAACGGGGACACACCTTGTACGATAAAAACCCCGCCATTGAGGGTTCTTATCGACAACCATGCGTTTGTCAGCCGTTTTGGGGTCAGGCCCCTTAACCAGCAGCTCATGTAAAGAGGGACAGGCCCCGGTGATTGTAAAAAGGTGTCTGTTCTTAAATTTCCTGTTAAGGGGGGCCTGTCCCCTGGTTTTGACTGTCTCCGGGTTGTTATTCGATTTGCAGGGTGGTTGGGTAATTGTATTGGTGATCTTTATCGGTTTTGACGATGATGTTCGCCAGGTATTGGCCTTGTTTGCCAATTTCGTGTTTATCCAATACGCCTTCAATCAGACCTGGTTGTTGGTCTTGTAGTTCCAAGACGGTACGGTCAAACCGGAGGGTAGACGGGTTATAAAGGTCGATGGTCAATTCTTCCGCCCCTTCCGGGAGGTACATACGGTACTGATATTGGTCATCGGTGAATGGCTTTAGAGCAAATTCCATTCCCATCGCTTTTGGGTACTCGGCTTCGTTTACAAGAAACAAATATGGAAGTTGATACGTCTCTTTTCCCTTTTCACGTTGCAGCGTCAGCCAGCCTTGATGGATTCCGTTCTCCAACAGGGAGCTTGTCACCGACAACGTAACCGGTATCTCTTTTTTCTCTCCTGCTTTGACCGTGACAGTCTTTGGCAATTCCCATCTCAAGCCTCGCTCCTGCTTTGGAATATCAAACCGGAACTCCTGCGGTTGATCAGAAATGTTTTCTACCACCAGTTCATACGTACCTCTCTGTTTTCTCTCATCGATTTTCCCAAAAGACAGAAGCGGGTTATATAGGATTGTCTCCGTATTAATAGCGGCGTCAATCTGCATCCGGCCCATGCCTTGTACAATCGGTTCATATCTGTTTCCCTTTTCATCGTTTACCGGCAAAGCAGTCGTCAGCAGTGCCCCCTTCAACTGATCATGACTCCAATCTGGGTGAGCCTGTTTCACCAAAGCAAGGCCACCAGCAACATGCGGTGCTGCCATACTTGTCCCCTGCAACTCCTGGTAACCACCTGGTACAGTGCTAGTGATGGCTGCCCCGGGCGCCACAATTTCAGGCTTAATTTCCCAGTTGACAGTGACAGGCCCTCTCGAACTGAAGGACGCCATTAAATCCTGCTCCTTCTGATAGTTTGTTTCCAACCAGGTTTCCTGTGCGGCTGCATTTTTCACAAGCCATTGACCATCAGCTTGTGAAATGGACGCAACCGGAATATTTATTGGCTCCTTTCCATCATCTATAGAGCCCACAAAACTGCCTTTTTCGTTATTATAAATCACCACAGCTTCAGCCCCGGCTTTCTCTGCTGCCCGGGCTTTGTCGGCAAAGGGGACTGTCCCTCGTTCGATCAGTACCATTTTCCCTCTGGCGTCCTCGATTTTTCCGTTTTCTAGTTTCCGGTGGACAATCGGATATTTTTTTTCGAGCTCCCAGGGGACTGACCCCATAAACAAATTCAAATCGATCTTTTTATCGTGGAGCTGGTCATACAAAGAGGGGGTGGTCATAGGGGGCGTGGAGGCCCCGACCGAAATGGCTTTATCCGACGTGGCCGGTGATCCAACTGTCCAGTTTTCCGGTCCTTCGTTTCCATTCGCCACGACCACCGATACCCCTTTGTCAATGGCGCGGTTGACCGCAGCACTTGTCGGCCAGTCCGGGCCATTCACCGAGCTTCCAAGCGACATATTGATAATATCCATGCCATCTTTCACAGCTTTTTCCAAAGCCGCGATGACTTGTACCGATGTTCCCATTCCGCCTGGACCGAGTGCACGATAGCCATAGAGCTCGGCGTCTGGTGCTACTCCTGACATGTTGCCACGGGCAGCAATAATACCAGCTACATGACTGCCGTGTATGGTCGGCATCCCTTGCTCTACCTTGGTTTCCATCGGATCATCATCCAGGTCGACAACATCGAATCCTCCTTGATAGCTTGCAGCCAGGTCAGGATGTGTATAATCGATTCCCGTATCGATCACCCCTACTTTCACACCCCTTCCGGTGTACTTGCTCCCGGCCTCCGATTGAAAAAAGGACCCCTGTTTTAAAAACTCTACACTGTTTTCAGCAGTGGCTTTATAAGTCTGTACGGGGTAGCTTTTGCGCACAAAGTCTTCTGTTTCGATTTTTTCCAGCTGGTGTGCTTTCCCGCGAACCGCCAGTCCGGTAAAAAGGGTATCGTACACCTGCAAGACTTCTATAAAGGGATGATATTTTTCGATGAATTCCTTGTATGCATGAGGATCGCCGTCAACCTCGACGATGAGGGACTGGGATTCTTCGGTTTCTGCCGAGGGTTTTGTGGAGGGGATAATAGACAGCAGAATGGCGAGGACAAGAGCGCATGCAATATGTTTTACCATGAATGATTCTCCTCTTTTTCCCGTTAGTATCTGTTGGTTGATGCAGAATCATGCATATGGAAAGTTACATGTACCAGAGCTTACACAAAACGGCACACCATCTGAGTCAGGGATGTGCCGTTTGATTTAAATTTGGAATGGTGCTGGCCGCTCTTTCGTCTGCCCAAAATAGTAACGAATCGCTTCGGCTATTCTGGCCGAACCTTGTCCATCTCCATATGGATTGGACGCTTTGGCCATTAGAGCATGGGCTTTTTCGTCCGATAGTAGTTCATTGGCCATACGAAAGATGTTAACTTCATCCGTTCCGGCGAGCTTCAATGTTCCAGCCTGGATACCTTCCGGGCGTTCGGTGGTATCGCGAAGGACTAGAACCGGAACCCCGAGAGATGGTGCTTCTTCCTGGACCCCTCCGGAATCAGTTAAAATCAGATGGGCGTGGGCCGCGAAATTATGAAAGTCGACCAAACCGAGCGGTTCAATCAGTTTTACTCGCTCATCATTTCCGAGTATTTCGACGGCCGTTTCCCTGACTGCCGGGTTCAAGTGTACCGGGTAGACAACCTGAACGTCATCATGCGCTTCGACGAGCCGCTTGATGGCACGAAACATTTGCTGCATATTACTACCCAAGTTTTCCCGTCGGTGGGCAGTCATCAGCACTAACCGTTTACCGTTAAGCTCATCGAGTGTCGGACTCTTATAATCATCTGCAATCGTTGTTTTCAAAGCATCGATTGCTGTATTCCCTGTAACAAATATCCTCTCTTCCGGCTTGTTTTCCTGGAGCAGGTTTTGTTTCGCCTGTTCCGTCGGGGAAAAATGCAAGTCAGCCATGACCCCTGTCAACTGTCTGTTTATTTCTTCCGGATAAGGTGAGTATTTGTTCCAGGTCCGAAGCCCTGCCTCTACGTGGCCTACGGCAGTTTGATTATAATAGGCAGCCAACGAAGCGGCAAAGGTTGTCGTCGTGTCTCCATGCACGAGTACAATATCTGGATTGGTCTGTTTGATTACATCATCAAGGCCTTCAAGTGCCCGGGTCGTAATTTGAGCCAGCGTTTGCCGTGATTTCATGATATTCAAATCGAAATCAGGTGTAATTCCGAAAATATCCAGAACCTGATCAAGCATTTCCCTGTGCTGAGCAGTCACGGTCACAATCGTTTCGAATTGCTCAGGGCGTTTATTGAGTTCCAGGACAAGCGGCGCCATTTTTACCGCTTCCGGCCGGGTACCGAAAATCATCATTACCTTGATCGGTTTTGTCATGCTCGCTTCTCCTTACCTTTCGGGTTTATTTTGTACCAAACAACCGGTCACCTGCATCTCCTAGCCCTGGTACGATGTAACCTTTTTCGTCTAGTTTTTCATCCAAAGCAGCCAAGTAAATATCGACATCCGGATGTTCCTTCTTAATAACTTCCACACCTTCAGGGGCAGCAATCAAGCACATTAATTTAATATTTTTCGCTCCGCGCTTTTTCAAGGAGTGAATCGCATCGTTTGCAGAACCGCCAGTGGCCAACATTGGATCGATGACGATCAATTCTCGTTCTTCGATATCCGAAGGCAGCTTGATGTAATATTCTACTGGTTTCAATGTTTCCGGATCACGATATAGGCCTACGTGTCCGACTTTAGCTGCAGGAATTAAACGAAGGATCCCGTCGACCATTCCGAGTCCTGCACGAAGAATCGGAACCAGGCCGATTTTCTTTCCGCTCAACGTTTTTGCTTTTGCTTTGGTGACAGGAGTATCAATCGTAATTTCTTCTACAGGCAGATCTCTGGTGATTTCAAAGGCCATTAATCCGGCAACTTCATCTACGAGTTCGCGAAATTCTTTTGTCCCTGTACTATTCTTACGTATGTAGGTTAACTTGTGTTGAATCAATGGATGATCCAGTACATATACATTTCCCACGTTCCGATCACTCCTTTGGTATTTTTGCATCCTTAAAATTGTACTGAAAAAACAGCCAGCTTTCAAGGGAACATGTCATTCCATGTCGATGTTTTTCCGATTTCATACAAAAACCATCATCACGCTGGATGATGGGTCGTTTATTGTTGAGTGTCTTTTTCATGGATAACTTCCATTATTTTTTGTTTTATTTCAAGCCTGCATTCAGCCGATAGTGGATCCTGACGAGGATCGATATGCCGGCCACGAACCAGAAACCCATCAAACGTAAATAAATCGTTGAACTCTCGATGCTGCGCAGCGTCGTATCCTTTGATATGCAAGTTGTAGCCGTCGGCCGTTTCAATCACTCCACCTATCGATACAACGTTTTTCTCATTCATGCTATAACCCTCCTAACAAGGGTATACCCTAAACAAGTCATTTTTAAAAGTTAATTTTCTGCGTGAAGTTTTGGAACGGCAGAAGAAGTTCTCTGTCTATTATCTTCCGTACTTCTAAGTATGCTCATGACAACAACTGTTAGCCTCTAGGTTATCTAATTAGAAATAACCAATTCTTTAATGCTATGTTACCTCATCATTCAGTAGGAAAAAAACTCTCTAAAATCGACGCACCCACACGGAGACAAGGCTCGCAGACTAAACCGAAAAAGCATGAGCTGAGGATCCACTTGGTTAAGCGGTTTTCTTTCCCTAGTTAACAGAAGCCGCGCTCGCGGAAAGCGAAGAACCTTACCGGAGTGGCTACTAACACCTCCCTTGGAGAAAATGAGAATAGTGCATCATTTATCAAATTCATTCGTTGGGAAAAATAAAAAGAAAACCGAACGGCTCGAATAGGTGGTTACCCCCAAAAGTTAGAGTTTTATTATGTAGTTAATTGGCTGGATTGAATTCGGTATTCGACTGGACTCTATCCGGCCAATCTTGCTTTTGAACGTTCATTGTTATACCAGTAGATATATTCTTCAATCCGTCCCTTTAATTCTTCATAGCTTACCAAGGCTTCGCCATAATACATTTCTTGTTTTAAAATGCCAAAGAAGTTCTCCATTAAAGCGTTGTCTGCACAGGTTGCTTTACGGGACATGCTTTGGAATATATTATTTTCTTTTAATGTCCTTACCCACTGGTTGTGTTGGTAATGCCAGCCTTGATCGGAATGGATATTAGTGGTGCGATAGGTCGCACGAGTCTTTAGGATCTCTACCGTTTCTTTTAAGGGCTCCATGACAAGATGCAATGTTGGACGTTTATTTATTCCAAAGGCAACAATTTCCCCATTACAAAGGTCCAACATCGGATTTAAATACAACTTTCCATCATCTAGACATTTGAATTCTGTAATGTCGGTTACGATTTTTTGAAAAGGGATAGGTGTGCTGAAACGGCGGGATAACCGGTTTTTCGCCACTTTTCCTATGTGTCCTTTATAGGAATTATATTTACGTGACTTCCGTATGAATTTCACACATTTCAATCCTAGCTCCCGCATCATACGGTACACTTTTTTATGGTTGATGGAATGGCCTAATTTCTTTAATTCGGTAGTGATCCGTTTATATCCATAGCGTTCATGAAATTTCTTAAATAAGCGTGTAATCAGTTCCTTTAATTCTGTGTCCGGGTCTTCTTTCCAAAAGTTTTTAACATGATAGTGATAGGTTGCTTCCCGAATGCCCACAACAGGAAAGATATCTCTTAATCGGAATCCTGCTTTTTTGAGTTCGAATGCCAACTTTGCTTGTGCTTTTCGTGGAAGGCAGTCGGATTTTCCCGAAAAGCTTTCAGCTTTTTTAGATACGCATTTTCCAATCTTAATAATTCATTCTCCCGTTCCAACTCTTTTTCACGTGTTATCTTTTTTTCTTTCTTTTTCTTTTGGTTATCGGATTTATTAGACATAGAA
This sequence comes from Sediminibacillus halophilus, assembly GCF_900103695.1. Lineage (GTDB taxonomy): Bacteria > Bacillota > Bacilli > Bacillales > Amphibacillaceae > Sediminibacillus > Sediminibacillus halophilus. The sequence goes on along the minus strand of NZ_FNHF01000003.1, from coordinate 522,157 downwards.
GGTCGCCCCTTTGATTTTGGTTCCAGGCCTTCTGTCCCTTGTTTCCGGAACGCTTTCATCCAACGTGCAATTAAAGAAGGATTATTCATATTAAAGTGAATAGCAGTATCTGAATAAGAAGCACCTGTGTTTAAGATAAATTGTATCGTATCTAATTTAAATTGAACAGCGTACACCTTTTTCGTCTTCTTTCTTACTAGTCCATCCATTCCTTGAGACTCATAAGCTTTCACCCATTCATAAATAGGGGAATAGCTATCCATATGATTTTTTTTGCCAAAGCTCTATACCCAATGTGACCATCTACATACTCGGTGGTTAGCTTTACTTTAAATTCTTCGCTATATTTAACCATTAAAACACCCCCAAAAGTTAGTTTTTTCACTCTAACTTTTGGGGGTCGGTACCATAGGTGTTTTCGAATCATCGTTCGGTTTATCTTTAGTCACTATGCATTTGTCCCAGCCACTTGGTTTTGCATTATTGATATAGTGGGAACTTATCGGTTAATGCTTTTACTCGATCCTTCGCTTCTTGCAACTTCGCTTCGTCGTCATGATGCTTTAACGTAAAAGCGATGATGGAGCCTAATTCATCCATTTCTTCAAGTCCGAAGCCACGGCTGGTTACAGCTGCCGTTCCAATCCGGACGCCAGAGGTCACGAACGGACTTTCGGGATCAAATGGAATCGTATTTTTGTTGGTAGTCAATCCGACTTCATCCAATGCTTCCTCAGCAACTTTCCCTGTCAATTCCAGGCCGCGCACGTCCAATAAAAGCAAGTGGTTATCCGTACCGCCGGAGACAATTCGGATCTCCTCCTTTTGCAAGGCTTCACCAAGTCGTTTTGCATTATCGATGATTTGTTGGGAATACGTTTTGAAATCTTCCTGGAGTGCTTCTTTGAATGCCATCGCTTTTGCCGCAATGACATGCATCAATGGACCGCCCTGCATTCCCGGGAATACGGACTTATCAATTTTTTTGGCGTATTCTTCTTTGCAAAGAATCATGCCGCCGCGAGGGCCGCGCAAGGTTTTGTGTGTAGTGGTCGTCACAAAATCAGCATATGGAACCGGATTGGGATGAAGACCTGTTGCTACCAGGCCGGCAATATGGGCCATGTCGACCATTAAGTAAGCACCGACTTCGTCCGCAATTTCGCGGAACTTTTCGAAATCAATCGTACGTGAATAAGCGCTGGCACCGGCAACAATCAATTTAGGCTTTAACTCTTTCGCTTTGGCAAGAACACTATCGTAGTCGATCTGTTCTGTTTCTTTGTCAACGCCATATTCTTCAAATTTATAAAGCTTTCCGCTGAAATTGACAGGACTGCCGTGGGTAAGGTGCCCGCCATGGCTAAGATTCATCCCAAGCACCGTGTCACCGATTTCCAAGACTGAAAAATACACGGCCATATTAGCTTGTGCACCGGAATGCGGCTGAACATTCGCATGGTCAGCTCCAAACAGCTGCTTGGCACGGTCACGGGCAAGATTTTCTGCCACATCTACATATTCACAACCACCATAATAGCGACGTCCCGGATACCCTTCCGCATATTTATTGGTCAAGACAGATCCTTGTGCCTCCATAACTGCCTCGGAGACAAAATTTTCTGATGCAATTAATTCAATTTTGTCGTTCTGCCTTTTTCTTTCGTTTTCAATTGCTTGGAAAAGCTCCTGATCCTTTTGTTTCACATGTTCCATTGCCGTATTCCCCCTTGATTTGTTGGAATTTGTTTGGTGCGGGTTTAGAGCTTGCGGACAACATGCGCAAAAACAACTGGTAGGGGAATGCGCGCTTCCCCTTCACAGCTCCGCTTCATTTTTTCCCTCACATGTACAGACCGCTTTTCGCTCTGCCCAATCTATCAAAATAGTAACATTAATCAGTCACAGAATACACCCGAATCGTCTTGTGGATAGACAGCCCGTTCGCCACCAATTAATTTCGGACGGGTCCGCGCCATCGTCACCCTCGCATTTCCGGCAGCACGCTGCTTAAAGCGCAAAGGAACCGCTACCTTGCGCAAGTGCATCCCGATCATCGTTTCCCCTATATCCAGACCGACATCGGCGGAAATTGTTTCGGCAAGCACAGGCTGGTTCATTTGCTTATAAGCATAAGCCGCCATGGAACCTCCCGCTTTCGGGACAGGAACTGCTGTCACTTGCTGATAGCCACGTTGGATTAAGGTATCCTGTTCTACAACAAGGGAACGATTCAAATGCTCACAGCATTGAAAAGCCAACTGAACCCCGGCCTCCCGTTGCAGCCGCTGCAGTTCAGCAAAAATGACTGCGGCCACTTCTTCACTTCCAGAAGTGCCGATACGCTTCCCGGCAACCTCGCTAGTGGAACAGCCGACAACAAACAACTGCCCCTTCCGCAAATAACCGGAAGCCAGCCACTCATCGACAATCGCACGTATCTCCTGTTTCAATTGATCCACCATAATGCACCCAGCCTCCTGTCTAAAAAAGGGTAATCAAGGGGACTGTCCCCCATCCCTTTAGAGTATTAAAGGGTTTCGTTTGTTTCATATTTGGTAATTTTTCCTATTCTGTTGGCGTGACGACCCGCTTGAAAGTCTGTTTCCAGCCAGGTTTTGACGATTTCTCGTGCGAGTCCGGCGCCGATAACCCGTTCACCGATCGTGATCATATTCGAATCGTTGTGTTCCCGGGTCGCCTTGGCACTGAAAACATCGTGTACAAGTGCAGCCCGGATGCCCTTCACTTTATTAGCTGATATCGACATGCCGATCCCTGTTCCGCAAATAAGGATGCCTTTGTCAAATTCCCCGCTGGCAACCCGCTCCGCAGCAGGAATCCCATAGTCCGGGTAATCCACCGAATCCTCACAATCACAGCCTATGTCTTCGAATTCTATTTGCATTTCCTCGAGGAGGGAACCGATTTCCTTGCGCAGGTTCATTCCACCATGGTCGGAGGCCAAAATCACTTTCATTATTTACGCTCCCTTCTCCATTTTTGTGCTCAATCGCACTGGTTGTTTCAGTGGGACAACTTCTTCTTCTTTTATTTTGAACTGGTGAATTTCCTTTTTCAATACTTTGGCTTGATCTTCCAAAGAAGCAGCAAGCTGCTCAACACTCGCAATGACTGCAGACTGCTCATTGATGATCGCCGTCATTTCCTCTGCACTGGCGGAAGTTTCCTCCGCAATGGCCGAAACTTCTTGTGACTCAACCGACGTTTTTTGAATAGCCTGCAGCTGTTCATCTACCAGCCGGGAAATCTCCTCAATGGTAGAAGCAACCTCATTAATCGATACGGACATCGTATTGATCGCTGCATTGGTTTCTTCGCCCTTCTCTGCTTCCGTCCGGGCAAAAGTCACCTGGTCGGTGATTTGACTGACAACTTGTTGTACATCTGTCTGAATGGTGGCGATAAGCTCGGATATCCCTTGAACAGCCTGTGTACTTTGGTCAGCAAGCTTTCTTACTTCTTCTGCCACCACTGCAAATCCTTTTCCATGTTCCCCTGCCCGTGCTGCTTCAATAGATGCATTCAAAGCAAGCAGATTCGTCTGTTCTGAAATATCTCCAACCATGCCGATAATATTCTCGACTTCCTGGGCGTTCTTTTCAAGACGGGTGACATCTTCCAGAGAATTTTCCTGCTCCTGGGCCAATGACTGAATACCTGACACAAGTCTATGTATGACCGCCTTACTATCACTTAACTTTGCAACCATGTCCTGGGAATTTTTCCGGGATTGGTCGGCTTTGTTCTGGACTTGCTGGGCCAGTCTGGTTGATGCTTCGATCGATTCAGCCGTGTTTTGGATTGAATTAGACGAATTTTCCGCTCCGGCGGAAATATGCTGGATCGCCTCTTCGATTTCTTTCGTTTGGGCGGCGGCACGCGAAGAAACCGTTTTGATTTGTTCTACTTTATCGTTGGTTTTTGCGAAATTGTTTTCGATTTTATGAATGATTTGCTTCAAACTTCCAAGCATTGTATTGAACGCAAACGACAGTGAATGGATTTCATCCTTGGATTTGGGAAGCTCCACTTCCTTCGTCAAATTCCCCTGTGCTGCTTCAACAGCCACTGATTCCAGCCTGGTCAACGGGCGCGTGATAAAACCGGCCGCTGCATAGGCCAAAATGCCAGACCATATGATTCCAAGGGCCAAGGTGGCCATGACAAACCAAAATTCTGAAATAGGAACGAGGGTTTGAATATAATCATATAAAAGATACATGAATACGGCGCTGATCGAATAGGTAATTAGGGCAAGCAAAGTCGTAAACAAAACCAATTTCCAGCGCAAACTGCCTTTTTTCGTCTTTTCTTCCATCACATTCCCTCCACTTTTCTGATGCACAAACCAAGACGGCTTTCTCCCGATACCATATTGAGCCGGTTTTTCCCAGTTACCGCACCTTATTAACAAGCTTCTTTATCTATTGTCTATCTTTTTGGCCAGTAGTTCAATATACTTTTCGATTTCCTGCAAAGTTTCTTGATACGTGTTCAAATTTCCGCCAAAAGGATCGGATATGTCGAAATCCGGCAGGCTTGCCTCCAGCTGCTGGATGTGGGTGATTTCTTGTTTTAGGTGGTGATGGAGTTCTGTATCAAGCTTGTGCGGATCTACGGTTTTCCCCTTTTCTTTCATGAATTTTGCCCGCTTTTCCTCTAAATCGGCATAGGCTTTCTTTAACTGGTCCCACGTATCCCCGTCTCCCTCCAATACATATTCCTTCAGCGTGTACAGCTTCTCACTAAAAGAAGGGTATTGCATGGCAAGGGACTGTTTGTGTTGGGATGTCATGGTCAGTACCAGGTCTGCCCAGTTCAGCAGCTGCACTGTTACCGGCTGCGATTGGTGATCCAGATTAATGTTCTTTTCCCCCAATACCTCGATCGTACTATGGGACGCCTGCTGTCCAGTTCCTGCAAAAATCCCGGCAGACTGTACCTCGACGCCCGGCAGCTTGTCCCGCAGCAGCGCTTCCGCCATTGGGCTTCTACATGTATTACCCGTGCAAACGAACAGTATCTTCATCTTTTTTACCTCCAAATAGGAAAGGAACAGGTATTCCGGCAGCTGTCCTTCCAATGTTACTAATATATCATACCTTTTTTCTTGCTCCATTATATCATTTAGCCCCACATTCCCTATGAAAAACTTTCTTTATGAAAGATAGGTGGAATGAATAAAATAGCTTTATTTACGAAAAAAGCCGTCTGCCGTGTAGTCGGCAGACAGCCTGCTTTGTTCAGACTAACCAAAAATAATTTTCAACCCGAATGCACACAGGATGCTTCCGCCCAGAAGCTCGCTGTAAACTCCCATCAGTCCTCTAGCCTTCCTTCCAAGCAGCAAGCCGGACCAAGTCAATATCGCACTGAACCATCCGAACAGGACAATCGCCAGAAAAGTGCGGACACCCGACATTCCCAAGCTCAAGCCAACCGAAAAACTATCCAGACTGACGCTGATTGAAAATAATATAAGTCCTGCACCAATCGGCTGGATCAACTTTTTATCTTCCCGGTTGAAGGAGGATAAAAGCATCTGCACACCAAGTGCGAACAATAGCAGTCCACTCCCCAAAATTGCGAACCCCTCGATTTTGGTGGAAATGAATTTCCCCACCCCGATTCCCATAAACGGCATCAACATATGAAACAAACCCACTGTGACGCCGATAATAAAAATCCGTTTCAGCCTCAGGTCCTGCATCCCCATCCCAAGACCAACTGAAAATGCATCCATCCCCAAAGCCGCAGCCATAAAAATCAACGAAATATACTCGCCGATATTCACACCAGACATCCCGCCAACCCCTCTCCGGACATGCTATTCCACTATATGCCAAAGAGACAAGGTATATTACCCGGAATTGGACAGGGAGATAGAGTTCGGATATCTGGACCAGTCAGATTCAAAGCAAGTTTCACAGTCAGCAGATCGGAGTCCGACCCGGGATCCGGGGTCAGTCCCCACCGTAAGTCAAATCCCGGCCATACCCCTAATTTGGCCCTCGTTGGGGACTGACCCCAAAATAGCTGATTTGATTGACTAATGCTATTGAGTGCTATTGGGGGGACTGACCCTCGACGGAAAAATCCTTGATATATCAGGTTTCTGCTAAAACAATCAGCTTTCTGGGCTTGTTTGGGGACTGTCCCCCGACATATCGGATCGGCCACTACATTCGGTAGTTGAATTAAAGGAGGGACTGTCCCCACGATGCAACCAGATTAGCGCTGTTCTGGTCCAGGGGACTGTCCCTCCTTTTTTTTAGAATTGGTTGATTTTTTTGGTTGCTGCTTTTTGGAGTCGGTTCATGATTGCATGGCCGACTCCTGTTTCCGGGAATGTTTCGCAGAGAATGATGTCGACATCTGATTTTTTGAATGAGCGCAGAGCGTCGTATAAGTGCGCAGCCACTTCATTCAAGTTGTCCCGTGAGCCGCATACATTGATATGGTCTGCATTCAATCCTGCCGCTAATTCTTCGCTGGCGATTATCCCGACTTTATCTCCAGCCTGGAGATGTACATCAATTTGCTCCTGCATAAAGGAAGGGTCACCGTCCACAAGCCACATCGGCGCTTCTGGGGCATAATGGGTATACTTCATGCCTGGCGCACGTGGTTTATCAACAGCTCCGTCCTCCGGTAAATCTCCTCCTGCAGATGCAAGTGCCGGATCGACCATAACACTTCCCACAACTTCCTCGAGCTGTTCTCGCGTTACTCCGCCAGGACGTAGAATAATCGGCATTACTCCGGTACAATCCACCACGGTCGATTCAACGCCAACTCCTGTTGGACCTCCATCCAGGAGTCCAGCAATTCTGCCTTGCAGGTCTTCATAAACATGTTCCGCTGTGGTCGGACTAGGCCGGCCGGACTTATTGGCACTTGGGGCCGCCAGCGGAAGCCGACAAGCTCGAAGAAGCGCTTGAGCCACCGGATGGTCTGGAATGCGCACCCCAATTGAGGGAAGTCCTGCTGTTACATTTTCCGCAATTGTACCGTTACTTTTCAATATCAGCGTCAATGGACCGGGGGTAAAGGCTGCCAACAGCTTTTCGGCAACTTCCGGAACTTCTGTTACATACTCATCGACTTGATTGCGATCCGCTATATGGACAATCAACGGATTGTCAGATGGACGCCCTTTCGCCCGGAATATTTTATCCACGGCATCTGCCTCTTTTGCGTTCGCTCCCAATCCGTAGACTGTCTCTGTCGGAAAAGCCACTACTTGATTTTGTTCCAGCAAGGCTGATGCTTCTTCAATTGCCTGGTCTGTTTCTTTGGTTATTTGATCGATTCTCCATACCTTCGTATCCATCACGGTTACTAACTCCTTTAATTAATCAAACGTTTGATTAGTACTATACCCCTTCGAGAATTTGCTTATCAACAATTTATCCACATTATGAAACTTTTCTGGCAATTCTGCATTATATTGTGTATAACCCCGTAAAAGCCAGCCAAAAACAATACAATCCCTGTTAAAAACATATTGCAAAGGGATTGTATTGCCTCATTTTATTGATAGAAACAAGGAGTATAGGCCTACTAACAGCTCTACTACACACGAAAAACTCATACCGACGACCTGTACGACGAGTTATCCACCACTCTCCACAAATTATCAACAGTTTTTATTAACAGCTGTGCATAACCTCTGTTATAACACAGTAATTGTTAATAACTCCTGTGTTTATCCCCAGGGGCAACTAGCCAAGACATTGCAACGTCATTTCCATCCCTGGATACCAACAGCCTTTTTTTCTTTTCCCAAATAGTTCCTCCACCAGTTCCCCTCCGGCAGTACATGCCCTTCGGCAAAAGACGGAAAAGCAGCTTGTTCAAATTGCAACAGCACCAGTAACGTATCGAGGGCTGGCTGGTGACTGTAAATGTACACACTATCGGCTTCCTTCTCCCCGGCCAACGCCATCGCCGTCTCCAACACAGTCCAAGGAAAAGAAGATGGCACTCCTTCTTTAATGTACAGGCTTTTCAGCCAAAGAACCTGCCCCTCTATAGGAAGCAAGGCGAAAAAAGCTTTGTACTCTCCTTGGACTTCTATCAGAAATCCATTTTCCTTCAAGTTTTGTTTTCCGCGAAAAGTTTCCCATGATCCAGCAAAAAAACGCTGTAGCACCTGGTTATCCAACTTGTTTGTATGAATCAGTTTCATCCGTACACTCCTATCCCGTTTCGGTAATCGGCTCTTCTGACAGGAACCGCTGTTTAAACTAGTCTATGAGTGATAGATGCGTGATATGATAGATTTAACTGAACCATTCTAATAAGAAAAATTTCACTTTTACTTCCTTTTCTTCCTTCGGCTCTGATTTTTCCGCGTCCTCTTGAATTTCTTCTTCTGGATCTGCGACAGTGGAACCATCTGCAAAGTCGAGAAAGCACAACGGCGGAAACAATACACACCACCAGTTTGCACCTTTTCCGGCTCCGAGCGTAATCAGAATCGCTTCATACTCGCCAGCGGGATAAACATAGGAACCATATACTTTATCCGGAAACGTCACATTACTTCCATACTCTACTTGATAGGTTTGATCTGAACCTTCCTCTTCCAGCACTTGCTGAACGATAGCTTCTATTTGGGGAAGCTTCTCCCGGATCAACTCTCTCGCTTCTTCTATATCGGAAATGTCCCTAACCCATTTTGTAATATCGGCATTGACCCGGTCGCGAATCAAGCGCTTTAAAGCCTGGTCGCTATCGCTATCGCTGTTCGCCAAAATTCTAAGTCGGATCGCTTCGTCCGGTATGACTTGATAACCGGATGCATCCGTTTGTCCTAACTGCCCAAGCCCTTTTGTTGGGAAAAAACCGATCAACGCTAAAAATATAAGTAAATAGATAAAATAATTGCGCATTTCTCCTGCCCCTTTCGCTAACTGTTTAACTCCAGTATGGACAGAGGCAGAAGCTTTTAAACTCTCAATCTACTATTTTTATACCTGTTACTCGCTAATCTTTGCAAACACCATACGGTCCTTGCCATTGATGTCTTTTCTTACTTCGATAGAAGCTCCGGAAAACCTGCTCCGAATCAATTCAGCAACCTGCTCTCCCTGCTGATGCCCAATTTCAAAAGCTATAAGCCCCGGACTGGCAAGGAGATAACAAGCCTGATCAATAATTTTGTAGTATGCAGCCAAACCTTCTTTCTCGGCAAACAAAGCTAATGCAGGATCGAAATTCTTCACTGTCTCATTAAGAGAAGCTTTTTCCTGATGAGCAATGTAAGGCGGGTTGGAAACGATGATGTCCACCTGCCCTTGAAGTTCTACTACTGACTGTAAAAAATCACCTTGTTGAAAATCAATTTCGGCTCCCAGTCTGTCTGCGTTTTGTTTCGCTACTTGCAAAGCCTGTTCGGATATATCCGTGGCAGCTACTTCCCATGATGGTTTTTCCAACTTCAGGGTGATGGCGATTACCCCGCTACCGGTTCCCACATCTACGAGTCGAACAGACTCTTCTCCAAGCTCCCTGGCATATTCCAGAACACCGAGGACCAATTCTTCTGTTTCCGGACGGGGAATCAAGACATGCTTATTAACGAGGAAATCGCGAGCGTAAAATGCCTCCGTGCCAGTCAGATGCTGGACTGGTATTCCTGTTTCACCATGCGCTTCCACATCTGCGATAAACTGATCATCCGTTTCCTTTGGTAATAATTCACGCTGAGCGGCTAAAAATCCAGCCCGCTCTAATCCTGTGTGATACTGCAACAAAATCTCGGCAACTCGCGGTTCCCGATCATGCTCTTGTAAAAAAAGAGAAGCCCAGCGAAGGGCTTCATTGATTGTACGTCGTTGTGCTGTCATGTCATTCACCGATTTGTTCCAATTTTTTGGTTTGTTCTTCCATCAATAAAGCATCGATGATTTCGCCGACTTTCCCCTCCAAAATCTGGTCGAGCTTCTGGATCGTCAAGCCGATGCGATGGTCCGTCACCCGATTTTGTGGAAAATTATAGGTTCGGATTCGTTCCGAACGATCTCCTGACCCTACTGCCGACTTTCTCGTTTCATCGTATTCCGCTTGTGCCTCTTGCTGGAACTTATCATAGATTCTGGCACGCAAAACTTTCATGGCTTTTTCCTTGTTTTTAATTTGCGATTTTTCGTCCTGGATCGATACCACGATTCCTGTAGGCATATGAGTCAAACGCACGGCAGACATTGTCGTGTTGACGCTCTGGCCACCAGGACCGCTGGATGCAAACGTATCGACACGGATATCCTTCTCATGGACATCGACTTCCACTTCTTCGGCTTCCGGCATAACGACCACTGTTGCAGTGGACGTGTGAATCCTGCCTCCTGATTCGGTTTCCGGAACACGTTGCACGCGGTGGGCGCCATTTTCAAATTTGAGTTTGGAAAAAGCACCCTCACCATTAATCATGAAAATGATTTCTTTATAACCTCCGACGCCTGTCGTGTTGGCTTCCATTACATCAATCTTCCAGCCTTCCGATTCAGCATAACGGGAATACATACGGTAAAGGTCGCCGGCAAACAGGGCAGCTTCGTCGCCGCCAGCAGCACCGCGGATTTCCATGATGACGTTTTTGTCGTCGTTCGGATCCTTCGGCAGCAAAAGAATACGCAACTGTTCTTCCAGCTCTTCTTTCCGCTGGGAAAGCTCGCTGATTTCTGACTTGACCATATCCTGCATTTCTGTGTCCTGTTCCTCTTCCAGCATCACTTTAGCATCGTCCAGCTGGGTAGTCACTTCTTTATATTCACGGTATGCCTGAATGACATCTTCCAGGCCGGATTGTTCTTTCGAATATTCACGCAGCTTTTTCGTATCACTGATTACTTCAGGATCACTTAGCAATTCATTCAATTTATCGTAACGGTCTTCCAAGGATTGCAGTCTGTCTAACACTTCATCCACCTCTTTCTCCTTAACAGTATAATTATAGTACAGGAGAAAAACCCCGTCAAAAAAAGCTTGGCAGCGATTTGACGCGGATCACCAATTTTTGCGATGTCACCTGCTCAGCGTGACATCCAGCCGTCAAGCAATTCAATCAGGCCCATTCCCAATGCCAGTGCAGGACCTAACAGAAAAATACCGGCAAGCAAATATAAAATAGCCTCCCACAGCGGGTGGCGCCGCTTGCGAGGTTCTTCTTCTATTTTCTGTTCCAGTTCGGTCAATCGCCGATTAAGGCGATTTACTTCTTCGGCCAACTCCTGTTCCGAGTGATTTTCCATGTCTGATCCCCCTTGACAGCAATATTGCCAACCACAAAGCTTCTTTCTATGTTATTTTAACATAACAGCATTGGCCTGCTGTCCCTCACCCAGTTAGAATTTTGTTTATAAAGGCACTAAACCCGTTTCCATTCCTATGTAAAAATCAAAAGAATGGCACGGATTCCCCATCCGAACCCGTGCTTTCCCGACCACTAGATCAATCAACGTATGAACACCCGCACATGGTAATTCCCATTAACCTGGTCATCGACCGACCGCCGAATTTGATTAACTTTCGCCATTTGCTCTCCAGAATTAAAGTCTCCCTGTAAAACAGCATCGATTCTAATCTCTTCGTCCAATATTTCCACATTTTCCACCGTCACATCATCGACCGATTCGGCCGCCTGGACGATCGCCGCTCTGCTAGTGTCCTGGACAATTTCGCGGTCGCCATATTCATCGAAAATCCTCGGCTGGGTGCCCCGCAATTGGATATACCCTTCTTCCGTCGTTTCCACTTCTTCCCCCTGCGGCATACTCCCTTGTTCCTGTCCATTATTGCCTGTTCCACATGCATTCAGTATTGCCAAACAAAAGATGGCCGTCAATATTCTATACATACCCAACCTCCATGCTTTTTCCCTCCATGCTTTTTCCTTAGCATGCTTCTGCGGCACAATAATATCCGCTCCCTTCGGGTGTCGATTCAAGAAAGAAGCAAGAATCCAGTAGCAGAGGAGGAATGCCACCAGTTAGACCATCTTTAGTTCGGCATTTTGATTATGAAGGGTAGGCGGCGAAGAACCGCGGGAATGAGCACTGAGCAGCACGAATTCACGTAGACTCCTGCAGGATTATTGGCCATAGCGAGACCCCACAGGCGAAGTCGAGGAGGAGCACGGAACATCCGCGGAAAGCGAAGTGTTTTCGTGCTGCGGATTTTCCGGATATACTCTTACTTACCCGCCTAATCCCGTCTTCTGATACATAGAAAACAGGATGCCGAAATGGCATCCTGTCTTGAAATCATTATTTCGTTGTCGGAAAAGCTTCAAGGTTTAGCGCTTGCCTGGGCCGGTTCGGCACTTCGTGGTGATGGCGGCAGCGAGGCTCGTACGACTCAGAAGCGCCCACCAAAATGATGGGATCGTCATAGGAAGCAGGCTTATCATCGATCAGACGCTGTGTTCTGCTTGCCGGAGACCCGCAAACCGGACAAATCGCATTAAGCTTTGTCACCGACTCGCTCAACGCCATCAATTCCGGTACTGGGCCGAACGGTTCACCCCTAAAGTCGGTATCAAGTCCGGCAACAATGACTCGATGGCCATGATTCGCCAATTCATCGACAATGCCGACAATCTCTTCATCGAAAAACTGAACTTCGTCGATACCGATTACATCAACATCTGCATCGATATACTCAAGAATATCAGCTGCTCTATCGACCGGACGGGCCAAAATCGACGTTCCGTTGTGGGAAACAACCGATTCCTCGGAATAACGACTATCAATGGCAGGCTTGAATACCCGGACAGATAAATTACCATATGTAGCTCGGCGTACCCTTCGTATCAATTCCTCCGATTTACCCGAAAACATGCTGCCGCAAATCAGCTCTACCCATCCACTTTGTTTCATTACATACATCAACGGGACACTCCCTTCAAAATTGCAAAGACACTGGATCATCTTACTGCCGAAGTTCTTCCTCTATTTACATAGTTATTGCCTTGTTCATCTATTAAAAAACGTTCTTTTCGTTTTGTTTCAGTAATAATTGCACCCATCCTGCTACAATACAAAGTAAAAAAACAGGCAAAAAGTTAGACGATTTGCCTGTTTTTCATAGTTATCTTTGGTTTTTCCACCAGGATGTTCCCCTGATGAGGATTAACCAAGGTTATATTTTTTCTTGAATCGATCGACACGACCGCCAGCTTTATCCGCTTTTTGCTTACCTGTGTAGAACGGGTGAGAAGCTGAGCTGATTTCCACGCGGATCAACGGGTAAGTGTTGCCGTCTTCCCATTCGATTGTTTCTTCAGAAGACTGTGTAGAACCGCTAAGGAATTTGTAGTCAGAGCTAGTATCAAGAAATACTACTTTTCTGTATTCCGGATGAATTTGTTCTTTCATGTTCTTTCCACTCCTTTTGCCCTGAATCCTTTGGAAACAGAGTTATTGTAAGCCCGCAATCCGAATACGAACCGAAAAGAGGCGTCAGAATGTCCGTCCATTAGGACAACAATCTTTTCTAAGCTCACATAGACTGATTATACCAGTGTGAAATTGCCTTTGCAAGCGGCAGTTAGGAAAAAGTGTGATGGTCTCACATGGATAAGCAAGCCATCATCACGCATGGAAGCCATGGACCAGGACCGGTAGACGGAACTATTTCCGCCATTTACCAGAAAACAACCTATGCCCTTCTAGCTGTTCCTTTCCGCTTCATATCTTCCTCCATGGACTGGAAAAATTCTTCGTTATTTTTCGATGCCCTCATCCGACGAAGGAAACGCTCGACAAAGTCATTGGAGTCTTGCATTGTTTTCCTGATCGCCCAAATTTTATCCAGATGATCTTTGGAAACAAGCAATTCTTCTTTTCTCGTACCAGAACGCAAAATATCGATTGCCGGATAAATACGACGCTCCGCGAGACTTCGATCCAGGTGTAGTTCCATATTACCTGTTCCTTTGAATTCTTCGTAAATAACGTCATCCATGCGTGAGCCCGTATCCACCAGAGCAGTTGCCAGGATGGTAAAGCTTCCGCCTTCTTCGATATTACGCGCAGCACCGAAGAACCGTTTAGGACGATGGAAGGCTGCCGGGTCGATACCACCGGACAACGTACGTCCGCTTGGCGGAATGACCAGGTTATAGGCCCGCGCCAATCTGGTAATGCTGTCCATCAGCACGATGACATCCTTTTTGTGCTCCACGAGCCGCATTGCCCGTTCCAGCACAAGTTCGGACACTTTAATATGGTTTTCCGGTACTTCATCAAACGTAGAGCTGACCACATCGACATCCGGGTGTACAGAGCGTTCGATATCCGTCACTTCTTCCGGACGTTCATCAACCAGCAGAATAATCAGTTTCGCATTGGGATGATTTTTGGAAATACTGTTGGCGATTTGTTTCAACAGCATGGTTTTCCCCGCTTTTGGAGGGGCAACAATCAGTCCGCGTTGTCCAAATCCTACTGGTGTCATTAAATCAATAATCCTTGTCGACAGCTTTCTTGTTTCTGTCTCCAAACGCATTAAACGGTCTGGATACAACGGCGTCAAGGCAGGAAAGTGGACACGTTCTTTGGCGGTCTCCGGATTTTGGCCGTTTACCGCATCTACATGAAGCAAACCGTAATATCGCTCATTTTCTTTTGGAGGACGCACCTTTCCAGACACCTTATCACCATTGCGCAGGTCAAATCGTCTAATTTGGGATGCTGAAATGTAAATGTCTTCAGCACTTGGTGAATAATTGATTGGGCGAAGAAAACCAAATCCTTCGGAAGGAATGATTTCCAAAACCCCATCCATGAACAAAAAGCCATCCTTTTCCGCTTGGGCTTTTAAAATGGAAAAAACAAGTTCGCGCTTGGTGAGCTTTGCATAATAGGATACTTTGTATTCCTTTGCTTTTTCATATAATTCTTTCAATGTTAATGTCTCTAAATGAGAAATGGTCAATTCAGCCACAAAATCACCACACCTATTAAATTTTAGTATTTTATCGTACATAACCCTTTTGAATTGCTGTATCACTACAGACAGATGCCGGTACCACTAAAAGACACAGCAGCACTTCAGGTTTATTTTCAATCGTAATAAATGGATTGGGTAGTAATGCACTTCCTGTGGAGCCTCGTTGGATAGCTTTGATAGATTAAGCGGATGGAGGAAAATCCTGTAGGAAAGCCGGCGAGTGTTCACTAAAGGCTTTTCTTTTCAACACTATGGGTAAACGCGACTTGCCGCCCTGTCTCGTTGGCAAAAGCCTGCGTTGTACTTATACTATCATTCATGCAAATACTCATGCATTCTAATAGCATAAAAAGCCGATCCAAGAAGAAGTTGAAGGAAAGCATAAAACTAGAATAGAAGTTTTTACATGATTATGTCAATCATTATTTCCAAACTAAACACTTATTAAACTTCTTCCATAGTACCGTTTCTTTCTTGAATATTCAACTATAATTTATCCGGTAGCCACCAAGAATACTGTATCCCCTTACAAATCCCTGTTGACAACTCCATCGCTCGTTCTTTATATGGGCATACAATTAAAGTGGAGTGCTAGTCTGAGGACATGGGAAAAGCCTGTCCAGCCTGTGGGCGGACCGGACAGCTTTTCCTTTTAGCGCTGGCTTAATCAACTCGGCTAGCGCCCATTCAATCACTAATCAAGAATTTTGAAACTGCTCCACTTCTTCAGCGGTCATTTCCTCCCGCCAAATTTTCGCGCCCAGATTGGACAGCTTCTCTGTAATTTGTTCATACCCCCGGTCTATGTGCTCCAAACCGGTTATTTCCGTCACGCCTTCGGCCATCAAACCGGCCGCAATTAATGCAGCACCTGCCCGCAGGTCACTCGCTTTTACTTTCGCACCTTCCAGCTGGACTGGTCCGGAAACGATTGCCGACCCGCCTTCCACCTTGATTAGTGCATTCATTCTGCGCAGTTCATCAATATGTTTCAATCGGGCCTGATAGATTGTATCCGTCACTACACCGGTCCCTTTCGCCTTGGTCAGCAAAGAGGTGAACGGCTGCTGCAGATCGGTTGGAAAACCAGGGTGAACAAGCGTTTTGATATCGACACTCTTTAACTCTTTTCCAGGCTGGATGAGCAGCTGCTCATCTCCTTCGTCGATCGATACGCCCATCTCACGGAGTTTGGCCAGCAAGGATTCAAGGTGCTGTGGAATAACATTGTCAATCAATACTTTTTCTCCCTGGGCAGCTGCCATGATTGTGTAAGTCCCTGCTTCGATTCTGTCTGGGATGATGGTATGCATACAGCCTGTCAGGTTTTCACATCCCTCAATCCGGATAACATCCGTTCCGGCTCCCTTTATTTTCGCACCCATGCTGGTGAGCAGTGTTGCCACATCAATAATTTCCGGCTCCTTGGCTGCATTTTCGATGACTGTCTTCCCTTTTGCCCTAACTGCAGCAAGCATAATGTTTATCGTAGCCCCGACACTGACGACATCCAGATATATCCGGGCACCCCGCAATTCTTCCGCCCGCAGGTAAATCGCGCCTTGTTCATTGGTCACTTTAGCACCAAGCGCCTCAAAGCCTTTGATATGCTGATCAATCGGGCGAGGTCCGAGATGGCATCCTCCTGGCAACCCAATTACCGCCTCTTTGAATCGACCGAGCATCGCTCCCATGAAATAGTAAGAAGCCCGAAGCTTTTTCACTTTTCCGCTTGGAAGCGGCATATTGATCATATTGCTTGGATCGATATGAATCGTCTCGCCCTTCCAGGAAACGTCACCGCCGATTTCCTCCAGTAAGTCACCCAATACGTCTACATCCGATATTTTCGGCAAGCCCTCGATAATCACTTTCGATTCTGCGAGTATTGCAGCCGGCAGCAATGCAACCGCACTGTTTTTCGCTCCGCTGATTCTTACTTTACCATTCAAAGGTCTGCCGCCTTCTACGAGTATTTTTTGCATCTGGAACTCCTCACTCCCTGAGATTGTTCGAAACAGTTTTTCTGACAGCAGCTGTCCCTACCGTTGTCATTTGGTTTAAACACAATGTTAATTTAATAGGAATAAGTATGGTGATCCATCCGAACAACCTGCAGTATTCTAGTTAGTCAACCTTATTCTACACAATTTTTGCCAAACAATACTAATTTTACTTCTTCCAATCCGACAAAAGAGTTTGATACCCTGTGCCTTGATTCTTATTTGGCAGGAACAGTCGGTAACTTCCCCTTGTTTATATCGCCGCAAAACGACCTGAGCCTTAATTGCTTCCAGGCTTCCAGCTTTTTCTTCAAACAAAGGCTGTGAAATTGCTCATCTCTTTGAAGCCCTGATTTTTAAGAAGATAGATGTGACGCTTGATTGTCTCCCTAGGAGCAATCACCACGGAAAACTTCATTGTACCACTCTTCTTCAAAATTAACCTGGGATGAAGAGCACGTGCCTCTGTACCCATTGATATTTAACACAAAGGGAACATATGAAATGAATGTGTTTTGTTTAGTATGTATCTTAGTTGATTGTAGTAGGAATGATGGCTTGAGAGTAGGATGGTATGAAAAGGAAACTGCCCGTATAGACAGTTCCCCTTTTTCACCATTTTTAAGCAGCTTTAGGCACGGTTAGAAGAACCAAACTCACGCATTTTGCCAATAACGGTTTGTTTGATCGCTTCTCGTCCAGGTCCCAGGTATTTACGAGGATCATATTGGTCCGGCTGTTCAGCAAGTACTTCACGTACTTTTTTCGCCTGGGCGATTTGATTTTCCGTGTTTACGTTGATTTTGGACGTACCAAGAGAAAGCGCACGTTTAATATCTTTTGTCGGGATACCTGTTCCACCGTGCAATACTAACGGTACATTCACCAAGTTGAATACTTCTTCCATACGGTCAAAGCCTAGGTTCGGTTCCCCTTTATAAGGGCCGTGTACAGAGCCAAGTGCAGGGGCGAAGCAGTCAACGCCTGTCTCATTGACAAGTCGTTCACATTCGGCCGGGATAGCATAAGCAGCTTCGGCATCTTCGACGATAAGATCATCTTCCTGACCACCGATACGGCCAAGCTCAGCTTCTACTGAAACGCCGTTAATGTGGGCCACCTCTACTACTTTCTTTGTCAATGCAATGTTTTCTTCCAGCGGAAAATGGGAACCATCAATCATAACGGAAGTGAATCCGGCATGAATAGCCTGGACACATTTTTCAAAGCTGGAGCCGTGGTCCAAGTGAATGGCAACCGGCACTGTCGTACCATACTCCTCCATCAACGCTTTCACCATCGATACAACCACTTTGAAACCACCCATATATTTTGCGGCGCCTTCAGAGACACCGAGGATTACTGGGGATTTTTCTTCTTCTGCTGCTTGAAGAACGGCTTGGGCATATTCAAGATTATTCAAGTTGAATTGTCCGACACCATAGTTATTCTGCTTGGCTTCTTCAAGCATTTCTTTCATTGAAACTAATGGCATGCTGTTTTTCCTCCTTAGGGTATGTTGTCCTGCTTAGTATGCAATATCCAGTCAATAAGTATTTTTGATTGGGTACAGTATAAGAATACCAACTACCACCCCTCGGTGCAACAAAACAGTTAAAAGATACCGCTTACCCGTTTTTTTCAGATTATTATGTAATCAATTGTTGGTTTTTTTCGCCAATATCCGGTTGACTCTCTCTCTTGCGTCCTCGATATTGAACGGTTTGGCGAAGATCTCTTCCACCATGGGGAATTGATCCTTTTTCCCTTCTAACTCTTCGGCCAAGCCGCTCATTAAGATTGCCGGAACCACAACACCACTTTCCTCTAGGCGGTGCAAAAGTGCGCTCGCATCCATGATTGGCAGCTTATAATCAACCATCAGTAAATCAGGCGGTTGATTAACAATTTTGTCAAGTGCCTCCTTGCCATTTTCTGCTGTTTTAATTTCATACCCTTCTGTTTTCAAAATTTCCTCCAGCAGCAAACGAATTCCCGGTTGGTCATCAACGATCATTACGGTTTTTTTTCATTTGTTCTTCAACCCTTCCTGATTTGAAACTATTACGTGATATGTAAGCATTTTTCTATTTCTTTCCCGTTTTCCCTATAGGTTTAGCAGTGCACCCCTCTTTGTTAAACGGATTCCCGTCAAATTACCCATCAAAAGAGTGATACTTTTTACCCATTAATCATATTTCCACATGTTGGGTGGAATGTAAAGATGCCAAGTCTATTATTTGTTCGATATAAAGGTACAATTTCCTGCTGAATTTGAAGAATTATGTCTTCTTGTTTAGATTTCATCCCTTTCGTTCCGATAAAGCTATTTTTGGGATAACTTGTCGCTTTCTCCCCTGTTAGCTCAAGTTTATTAGACCCAATAGCTAATAAGCTCCAAAGAAAACAGGCGGAACTATCCTCATTGAGTAAAAGGAAGCCCTGTGATTAGCGAAAGAAATACCCGGAGCATCCTGCGTGAGCATTAGTTCATGGAAGCTTTGCAACCAACCGCGGAAAGCGCAGGGCTTTTCTGCGACGATTGGCTTAACATTATTCTCACAAAGATTAGAAAGAAACAATGAGAACGTGTCGCAGTTTATGCCTATTTTGACAAAAAAGTCATCCATTCAGAAAGCTGACACACAAAAAAAGCGCACCGTTTGTCTTGGGACGCACGGCTGCGCTTTTTGTAACACACTTATCTATTGATTGTCTCTAAATGTCGCAGAAGCAGCAATAAACCCATCAAACAGCTGTTGCGGTCGATTTGGTCTTGATTTGAATTCCGGGTGGAACTGGGAAGCGACGAACCAAGGGTGATCTTCCAACTCAATCGTTTCAATCAACCGGCCGTCCGGACTTGTCCCGGAGAAAACAAACCCTTCCGCCTCCATCTGTTCCCGATAAATGTTGTTGAATTCAAAACGGTGGCGATGACGTTCATATACGACGTCTTCCTCTCCATATGCTGCCCGTGTTTTAGTGCCTTGTTTCAATCGGCAAGGATACACGCCAAGCCTCAGGGTACCGCCAAGATCCGACACATCCTTCTGTTCCGGAAGCAGGTCGATAATTGGATGCGGAGTATCGGGATTGATTTCCGCCGAGTGCGCCCCATCCAAACCGAGGACGTTACGAGCAAATTCGACTGTCGCCAATTGCATGCCAAGACATATTCCCAAGAATGGGACCTTGTTTTCCCGTGCATATCGGATCGCATCGATCTTGCCTTCAATTCCTCTGTCACCAAAACCGCCGGGAACCAATATTCCATCCACACCCTCAAGTTTTGCTGCCACATTTTCTGCCGTTACTTGCTCGGAGTTAATCCAGCGAATATTGATGTCCGAGTCGTAATGATAACCGGCATGCTTCAATGCTTCTACTACCGAAATATAAGCATCCGGAAGTTCCACGTATTTTCCGACCAAACCGATCGTTACCTGGTTGGTAAGACTGGTAACTTTATGGACTAATTCGTTCCACTCTGTCATATCGGCCGGTTCACAAGCAAGACCGAAATGATCACAGGTTAATTGGTCCAACTGCTGAGCTTGCAGGGAGATCGGAACATGGTAAAGCGTATCGGCATCGCCAGCCTCTACCACGGCCTTCGGATCAATATCGCAGAACAAAGCGATTTTATCCTTCATGTCCTGGCTGATTTCCATCTCTGTACGAAGCACAATGACGTCCGGCTGGATACCAAGGGAACGAAGCTCTTTCACGCTATGCTGTGTGGGCTTTGTCTTCATTTCCCCGGCTGCTTTCAGGTAAGGGACCAGCGTACAATGCAGATACATAACATTGTCCCTGCCGATATCGCTTTTGATCTGCCTGATTGCTTCTAGAAAAGGCAGGGATTCAATATCCCCTACTGTTCCGCCGATTTCGGTGATGACTACATCTGCATTGGTCTGTTGGCCTGCACGAAATACCTTGTCCTTGATTTCATTGGTGATATGAGGGATCACTTGGACTGTTCCTCCGAGGTAATCGCCTTTTCGTTCTTTCTTGATTACCGTCGAATAGATTTTACCTGTGGTTACGTTGCTGTACTTGTTAAGATTAATGTCGATGAATCGCTCATAGTGTCCCAAGTCCAGGTCTGTTTCCGCTCCGTCCTCCGTTACGAAAACTTCTCCATGCTGGTACGGACTCATTGTACCAGGATCGACATTGATATATGGATCAAATTTCTGGATGGTTACATTTAATCCCCGATTTTTAAGCAAGCGTCCCAGCGACGCTGCCGTTATTCCTTTTCCAAGTGAGGAGACAACTCCTCCTGTTACAAAAATATATTTTGTCACCCTGCATCCCTCTTTCTATGTTAATGATTCATTGAATGAACTGGTCCTTTTAAAAATAATCATCATATTACAACCGGCAAACAATAGCAAGCTTTTGCTTATCGGTTAGACTTTTCCAATCAGCTGTTTTTTATGAAGGGAAGGCAGTTTTCTTTATGATAGTGTTTATCCTATCCTTCAATAAAAACGAAAGCACTCTAAAAAGCATGCCTTCTGTGCTTGTTAGATGAGCGACGATCCTCCGCCGGAAAAGTGAAACAATCCAAGTACTCCCGAAACTGAACTAAAGGAGCCAGTTTCTGCATCTGCCACGACCATGCAACCCTGTTTGGGAAAATGGTCATTTATTCATGCTAGCAAGATTCCTTTACACTACAGCTTGTCCAGAATAAACACATCATGCGGAAAGTGAATATGCATTTTTTCTCCCATAAAATAGGAAAAGCGCTCCCCTGTTCAGGGGAACGCTTTTATAAACGAACAATAATTTAAAGAGCCCAAATAAAATTTTACTCACTTGCCTATGGAAAGTCAAGCGTCGTTTTACTTAGTTATAATTGTCATCATTCTCATCGTCGTCATCTTCATCACCGACATAAGAAACGTCTTCCTCGACAACTTTCTGATCTTCATCATCAAGTTTACCGCTGCGGAAGTCGCCGTCGTACTCGCTATCCTCATCCGCATTATCGGTATCGTCATCCTCGTCGTTAAAATCTTCGTCGTTGTCATTGGCGAATTCATCAGTCGTGTCGATGTCGTCAAAATCAAGATCTTCTTCCAATTCATCAAGATCCTCATCGACTTCCTCTTCCACGTAGATGTCCTCTTTTTTCCGTTTACTTGTTTTTGCTTTTGCTTTTTTCTTTTTCTTTTTCGGTGCTTCCGTGATTTCCTCTTCAATCTGCTCGATTGGATACCAGTCTTTCAGTCCCCAGAGGTTGGATCCAATCGTCAAAAAACGACCGTCCGTGTTTAAGTCGGTATAAAATTGCGCGATATTTTCATCTTTTTGTGCGTCTGTGAAGCCTTTCAGTTCCGTAATACGCTCATATACTTCCCTGAAATCCTTTGCCTTCTTCTCTTCGGCAAGAATTTCACTTGCCAGTTCGATCATGGATAAATCCGCAATCTCCTCGTGGCTGTAGTTTGTCAAGCTCACGGTCAAGCACTCCCTTTACGTCAATTTATTAAACTTCCAGACAGGTTTCCAGCTGGAGCCGCTGCCTGTTTCTAGTTGGTATTAGATCAATAAGATTGCTTCGATCTTTACATATTGGCTGCCCGGTACAACCGGCATGCCATACTGATAACAAATCCTCTCATACATTATATGGTTATAAAAATCAAATTGCAATAATAGCCTATATTTCCAAGGGAAGCGTTAAAAGCGTACCGTTTCTCCGGACAAGAGGTTTGGCAAGTGATTAGAAATTAACGGCTGCTATCTTGTCTAGAACCGGTTCCTGCCGGCTCGCCAATCGGCAGGTTCTTTTCGCATGGATGAAAAACAACTACGCTTTTCCAATCACCTTCCATATCCAATTACTTTTCACATTTTTCGCGGGAAATAAACCTGAAAAGATTAAAAAAAAAATCCATTTACCCTTCCGTTCATTATCCAAAGTTGATTCATAGAAAGGATGCACGTAAAACGAAACGGCATCCTTTCCATTAAGATTGCATATTTTTCATCGGATTTTCTAACACACTTGGTAATTAATCAAGCTTTGTAACTCACTTTTTGCGTGCACAGTTTCAAGCTTTTTAGATACCAATAACCAGACTTTCACGAAGGAGATTCCCGAAGGCGCTAGACCGAGGAGGCTCTACAAGCACACGGTGCAGGGACCCTCTTGTTTAAGCAAGCTAACAACTGTCTGTTGGAAACCAACATATTCGCTGGTCCCTACATATTGCGTCGATATTGACCGCCGACTTGATAGAGGGCACTCGTGATTTGCCCTAAGCTCGCCACTTTGACCGTTTCCATCAATTCAGCAAAAATGTTCCCTCCTGAAGCTGCTGTCTGCTTCAAGCGATCAAGTGCCGCTTGCACTTCTTGTTCATGCTCCTTATGGAACCTCTCCAATTCTTTAATTTGGTGCTGTTTTTCCTCTTCAGAGGCACGAGCAAGCTCCATGCTGTCCATATAATCTTCGGCAGGCGGGTTCGGATTTAGATAGGTGTTGACGCCGATTAGAGGCAGCTCTCCAGAATGCTTTTTCGCTTCATAGTAAAGAGATTCCTCCTGAATTTTGCCGCGCTGATACTGCCTTTCCATTGCACCAAGGACACCGCCGCGATCGTTGATTCGTTCAAATTCCTGTAAAACAGCTTCTTCGACCATATCGGTAAGCTGATCAATGATAAAAGAGCCTTGCAAAGAATTCTCGTTTTTGGTCAAGCCGAACTCTTTATTGATAATCATTTGGATTGCCATCGCCCGGCGGACGGACCCTTCAGTCGGCGTCGTGATGGCTTCGTCGTAAGAATTAGTGTGAAGGGAATTGCAGTTATCCTGAATGGCAATCAACGCCTGCAAGGTCGTCCGGATATCGTTAAAGTCGATTTCCTGGGCGTGGAGAGAACGACCAGAAGTTTGAATATGATATTTCAATTTTTGACTGCGTTCTCCCGCCCCATATTTGTCCCTCATCACGATAGCCCAAATTCTCCTTGCGACACGGCCAATCACGGTATACTCTGGATCAAGGCCGTTTGAGAAAAAGAAGGACAGGTTCGGCGCAAATTTATCGATATCCATTCCTCTACTCAAGTAATATTCGACATAGGTAAACCCGTTCGCGAGTGTAAAAGCCAATTGCGTAATCGGATTGGCTCCAGCTTCGGCGATATGGTAGCCGGAAATCGAAACAGAGTAGTAGTTGCGCACCTGGTGATCGATGAAATATTGTTGTATGTCGCCCATCATCCGAAGGGCAAATTCAGTAGAAAAAATGCAAGTGTTTTGGCCCTGATCCTCTTTGAGAATATCGGCCTGGACCGTGCCCCGGACAGTGGCAAGCGTGCTGGCCCTGATTTCCGCCGCTTCTTCGCTTGTCGGTTCCCGTCCATTCTCACTAGCGAATTTAGCAAGCTGCTGATCAATGGCTGTATTAAAATACATAGCCAGGATGATCGGGGCCGGACCGTTTATGGTCATGGACACCGACGTTTTCGGATCGATCAAGTCAAATCCGTCATACAGTTTTTTCATATCGTCCAATGTACACACACTGACGCCACTTTCACCAACCTTGCCATAAATATCGGGGCGCGGGTCCGGGTTTTCACCGTACAGGGTCACGGAGTCAAACGCCGTGCTGAGTCGTTTGGCCTCATCATCCTTCGATAAGTAATGGAACCTGCGGTTGGTTCGCTCTGGAGTGCCCTCCCCGGCAAATTGACGCTTCGGGTCCTCCCCTTTCCGTTTGAAAGGGAAAACACCGGCGGTAAATGGAAAAGCACCCGGAACGTTTTCCTTCAACAGCCAAATCAGACGGTCGCCCCAATCGGTGAAGCTGGGGAATGCTACCTTAGGGATTCGCAGTCCGGACAGACTCTCAGTACTGATATCCATGGTCACGTCTTTCCCTCTGACACGAAAGGTCATGTCGTCCTCTTGATAGCGCTCTCTTGTCTCCTCCCAACTTTCCAGCAGCTGTTTGCTGCCTCCATCAAGCAACGCTTGCTGCTTCTCAAGCTGCTCCTGTAGCGGTTTCTCCACTTCCTCATATTCGACCATCTCCACCGTCGCCTGCAAATGCTCGATTTTTCTGGCGACAGTGGCTTGGTCCTCTGCCTTTTTATGATAATTTTTGACGATAGAAGCGATATCCCGCAAATAATGGCGACGATCGTTAGGAATGATCACATTTTGTTTTTCGACGTTTTTCGCTTTGGCGAAGGAGGTCGTATTTTCCCAGCCAAAATTCTCATTCAATTTTTCGACAATCGCCGCGAACAACGTATTTGTACCAGCATCATTAAATTGACTGGCAATGGTTCCAAACACCGGGAAAGTCTCCTTATCCTGGTGGAACAGCATGCGGCTCCGCTCATACTGCTTACGGACCTGGTTAAGTGCATCTTCCGAACCCTTTTGCTCAAACTTATTGATGACGAGAAAATCAGCATAATCAATCATATCGATTTTTTCCAGCTGGGATGGCGCACCGAATTCCGCGGTCATTACATACATGGATAAATCACAGACATCCGTTATTGCAGCATTACCCTGGCCGATGCCGCTCGTTTCCACGATAATCAAATCCGTCCCAGCTCCCTTGGCTATATCAATAACGTCATTGATTGACCTGGATAGCTCACTGCTGGAATTGCGGGTTGCCAACGACCGCATAAACACCCGATCGGAAAAAATAGCATTCATGCGGATCCGGTCACCTAGAAGCGCCCCGCCTGTTTTCTTTTTGGTAGGGTCGATGGACAAAACAGCCAGCTTTTTATCCGGAATTTCATTAAGAAAGCGCCGAATTAGTTCATCTGTCAAGGAACTTTTACCTGCGCCGCCTGTACCCGTAATCCCCAATACTGGAATGGTCTTGGTTTCCTGGTTGTCGCGGACTGCTTCTATTGCTGCCGCCTGTTCAGAATTAGCATTGTTTTCGACGACACTGATCAGCTTTGCCAATGCCTTATGGTCCCCTGTAGACAGTCTTTCGACCTCATCCGCCAAATCGACCGGCGGTGCAAAGTCGCATTCCTCCAACATTTGATTGATCATTCCCTGCAAACCGAAAGAACGGCCGTCTTCCGGAGAAAAGATTCGTGCCACTCCATATTCGTGCAGCTCCTTTATTTCGCGCGGAATGATGACACCCCCGCCTCCTCCGTAAACCCGAATATGGCTGGCGCCCTTTTCTTTTAATAAATCCACCATATACTTAAAATATTCGACGTGCCCGCCTTGATAGGAGGAAATTGCTATTCCCTGCACATCCTCCTGGATGGCGGCATTGACGATCTCTTCCACGGACCGGTTATGCCCGAGATGGATTACCTCCGCTCCACTTGCCTGCAGAATCCTGCGCATAATATTGATCGACGCATCATGTCCATCAAACAAGCTTGAAGATGTCACAAATCGGACCGGATGAACCGGTTGGTAAATCTCAACCTTTTCCATCTAAAATCCTCCCCTTCCTAATCACTAAAGTAACCCGTCAACAGCCTGCTGCACGCAAACCATCACCAAGACCAAGCCCCGCCAACAAGAAAGCGACTTGTCGTTCTGTGTACGAAGCGATTGTAAACTCTTTTTGCAGCATCCATCGGCGGAAACCCCACATTTGTCCCTGAATGAAAATGTTGTTGGCAATCAAGGAAATATCTCTTTGTTTAAGCCGGTGCGGAATACTATCCTCCAGCAGCTGCTCCAGCATGGTGACCATTGCTTTTTCCTTTTGCATCACATACTCTTGCGCCTCTTTAGAAAGCGATTTCATTTCCTGGTACATGATGACCACTTCATCCTGCATCTCATCCATCAGCAAATAGTAGGCACGGACCGCCTGCACTAAATGGTCTAAACTGGCATTTTCGTTTGAAAAGGCAGCCTCCATACGCGCCTTCACCTTTTCGTATATCGAGTCGCAAACCAAAAAAAGGACGTCTTCCTTGGTGCGGATATATTCATAAAGCGTGCCAATGCTGAACCCCGACGCTTTAGCTATCTCCCTGGTCGTGGTCCGATGGAATCCCTTTTCTTTAAATAAGGTGACCGCGCCCTTGATCATCTGATTACGCCTCCGCTCGATTAGTTGCTCATCTTTAATCGTTGAAGTGACTTTACTACCGTTCATTTCCCATCACCTCCCGCTTCCATTTTTGAACCAGATTCACCACCAAGGTATATGCCTTTACTCGATGAATATGCTCCGGATAAATGTAGAGTGCCTATTCTTTCGTCAACATCCGGCCGATGACAAGACGCTGGATTTCATTCGTTCCTTCATAGATTTGCGTAATTTTGGCGTCTCGCATATACCGTTCGACTGGATAATCCTTCGTATAACCATAACCGCCATAGACCTGGACTGCTTCAGTCGTAATCCGCATCGCTGCATCGCCGGCAAACAATTTCGACATGGCTGATGCCTTGCCGTATGGCTGTCCGTTCGATTCCAGCCAGGCAGCCTGGTAAGTTAGTAAACGGGCAGCCTCTATATCGGTCGCCATATCTGCGAGTTTAAACGATATTCCCTGGTTTTGGGCGATTGGTTTTCCGAACTGCTCCCGTTCCTTCGCATAACTGACGGAGGCATCCAGTGCTCCTTGTGCAATTCCAAGTGCCTGAGCTGCAATTCCGTTTCGGCCGCCGTCCAATGTCGTCATGGCTATCTTAAACCCTTGCCCCTCTGCACCAAGAAGGTTTTCTTTTGGAACACGGCAGTTTTCGAAAATCAGCTCAGTCGTCGGAGAAGAGCGAATCCCAAGCTTCCTTTCCTTTTTCCCGAATGTAAAACCAGGGGTCCCTTTTTCGACAATAAAAGCACTGATGCCACGATGCTTGGCATCCTGATCGGTTTTGGCAAAAACGATATACGTATCGGCGACGCCTCCATTGGTGATCCAGACCTTACTTCCGTTCAACACATAGCTGTCACCATCCAGGCGTGCGGTTGTTTTCATCGAGGCCACATCGCTTCCAGCACCGGGTTCGGATAAAGCATACGCGCCAAGCTTTTCTCCCCTCGCCAGCTCCGCCAGATAGGTCTGCTTCTGGTTTTCAGATCCGTATTTGTATAACGGCCAGCTTGCCAAGGAAATATGAGCTGACAGCGTCACGCCGGTCGACGCGCAGACACGTGAGAGTTCCTCGACTGCAATGACATAGCTGACAAAATCAGAACCGATTCCGCCGTATTTTTCCGGCCAGGGAATCCCCGTCAAACCTAGTTCAGCCATTTTATCAAATATCTCCCGGTCAAACCTTTCTTCTTCGTCCCGCTCGGCTGCAGTCGGTTCTACTTCGTTTTTGGCGAAATCCCGCACCATCTTTCTTAACATTTCCTGTTCATCGGTTAATTGAAAATCCATCGTTTTTCCCCCTTTTAAACTAGTCAATCTTGCAGCAGATGCTTGCTGATCACGATATGTTGAATTTCGCTGGTACCTTCGTAAATTTCGCAAATCTTGGCGTCACGGAAAAGTCTCTCGGCTGGATAGTCTTTCGTATATCCGTAACCGCCGAATATTTGCACCGTTTCGATTGCTGCCTGAACCGCGGCTTTAGATGCAAACAGCTTTGCCATGGAAGCCTCCTTACCGCACGGTTTATCTTGGGAACGCAGAAAAGCGGCCTGGTAGGTCAGCAATTTCGCCGCTTCCACTTTAGTGGCCATATCCGCCAGCTTAAAGGAAATCCCTTGCTGGTCGGCAATCGGTCTGCCAAATTGTTCGCGCTGTTTCGCATAAGCGACCGAATGGGTTAATGCTGCCTCGGCAATGCCGAGCGATTGTGCGGCTATTCCTATCCGTCCCGCATTTAAATTGGCCATGGCGATTTTAAATCCATCACCTTCGTTTCCCAGCAGCTGTTCTTTCGATAGATAGCAGTCCTCAAAGTTAAGTTGCACAGTACTGGAACCGTGAAGTCCCATCTTCTTTTCTGATTTTCCGACAGAGAGTCCGGGAGTGTCTTTCTCAACGATAAAGGCACTTACCCCTTTATATCCCCCTTCTTGACTGGTTCTGCCAAAAACGATAAATGTATCGGCATACCCGCCGTTGGTAATGAACATTTTCGTCCCTCGAAGCAGATAGCCATCTCCCGTCGGCTTGGCTGTCATTTTTAAGTTGGAAGCGTCAGAGCCTGCCCCCGGCTCCGTCAGCGCAAATGCTCCCAAATACTGGCCGCTTGCCAGTCTGGGCAAATATTTTTGCTTCTGCGCTTCGCTGCCGAAGGATAAAATCGGATTGGTTCCAACCGACGTATGTACTGATAGAATGACCCCCACTGTCGCACTTACCTTGGATAGTTCGTGAAGGGCAATAATATACGAGGTGTAATCCATAGCACTGCCTCCGTATTCTTCCGGAATGGGGATGCCCATAAGTCCGAGCTCCCCCATCCGTCGTACGATTTCAACAGGAAACCGATCTTCCGTTTCCATTCGCTGTATTTCCGGAGCGACTTCCTTTTCGGCAAAGTCCCGAACCATTTTGCGCATCATTCGTTGCTCGTCGGAAAATGTGAATTGCATTCTGTCCGCCTCCTTCCTTTTATTGCTTATTCCTGATAGTTGTAAAAACCGCGACCAGTTTTCTTTCCGAGCCACCCGGCTTTTACATATTTGCGCAGCAGCGGACAAGGACGGTATTTACTGTCACCTAATCCTTCGTGCAGCACTTCCATGATATAGAGACATGTATCGAGACCGATGAAATCAGCCAGCTGGAGCGGTCCCATTGGATGATTCATCCCCAATTTCATCACAGTATCGATATCCTCCGGAGAGGAAACCCCTTCATATACTGCATATACCGCTTCATTGATCATCGGCATTAAAATACGGTTGGCAGCAAACCCGGGATAGTCATTGACTTCCACTGGTGTCTTTTCCAACTGAACTGCCAGCTGTTTGACTGTTTGGTACGTTTCCTCGCTTGTCTGCAAGCCCCGGATCACTTCGACCAGCTTCATAACTGGTACCGGGTTCATGAAGTGCATGCCGATTACCTTTTCCGGCCGGCTTGTAGAAGCAGCAATTTCGGTTATCGGCAATGATGATGTATTGGTAGCCAACAGGGCATGTTCTGGTGCATGCTCATCCAAATCACGGAAGATTTTCGTTTTGATATCCATATTTTCCACGGCAGCTTCAATTACCAAGTCACATGTTTTGACATCTTCCAACTTGGAACTTGGGGTCAGCCGGTTTACCGCTGCCTGCCTGGCCTCCCCAGTTAGTTTGCCTTTTTCCATTGCTCGCTGAAGCCGTTTTTCGATTCCTGTTATTCCTTTTTGCAACGAGGCTTCTGAGACATCATATAGTAATACCTCCAGACCCGCTGTCGTACAAACCTGGGCAATTCCGGCTCCCATCTGGCCAGCCCCTACAACCATCACTTTGTTTATTTGCATGGCTATTTCTCCCCTCGCTTGTAGTATCATCATTTATGGAAATGCTGAATTCACCGCACCTCGAGCAAAACCGCATCTCCCTGTCCGCCACCACTGCAAATGGCGGCAATCCCGAGCCCGCCACCTTGTCTCTTTAACGCATGAATAAGCGTCAAAATAATACGCGCACCACTTGCTCCGATCGGATGACCTAAGGCAACCGCGCCGCCGTTAATGTTCACCTTTTCCAGGTCCAGATCTGCAATCGCACTGCTGGCTAGTGATACGGCAGCAAAAGCCTCATTCACTTCGAACAAATCGATTTCATCCAAGGACTTTCCTGTTTTTTGCAATAAGGCATTAATCACCAGGCCGGGAGTCTGTGGGAAGTTTTCCGCCTCGACTGCTATTTCCTCGTGGGCAAGCACATAAGCTATCGGTTCCAACCCCTCAGCATTCGCCCTTTCTTCCGACATCATCAGCATGGCACAGGCCCCATCATTGACTCCGGGCGCATTTCCAGCCGTTATGGTTCCTTCCTTATCAAAGGCCGGACGCAAGGAAGCTAGTGCTTCCAAAGTGGTCTCTTTTCTCGGTGCCTCATCCTGATCTACCACAACCGGTTCTCCCTTCCGGCGCGGTACCTCGACCGGCTCGATTTCTTCTGTGAAAATCCCTTCATCGATTGCTTTGACTGCCCGCTCTTGGCTGCGCAGCGCCCACTCATCTTGCTCCTGCCGGGTGATGCCGAGCTCTGCTGCTGTCTTGTTACCGTAACTACCCATATGGACTCCGGCAAACGAGCAGGTCAATCCGTCGTGAATCATCATATCCTTCACTTGTTGATCACCCATACGGAACCCGCTTCTGGCATTTGGCAGGAAATATGGGGCATTGCTCATGCTCTCCATCCCGCCAGCGATGATGACCTCTTCCTCGCCAAGCCGGATTAACTGATCGGCCAGCGTCACACTGCGCATGCCCGAGGCACACACCTTATTGATGGTTTCTGTCTTTACTTCCCAGGGAATACCTGCCTCCCTTGCAGCTTGCCGGGACGGGAGCTGCCCCTGTCCCCCCTGCAAGACCGTGCCCATGATTACCTCATCCACCTTTTCAGGCTCAAGATTGCTTCGTTGAAGCGCCCCCGCAATCGCCCTGCCTCCTAATTGCGCAGCAGTCAGCGAACTGAGAGCTCCTCCCAGTTTGCCAAAAGGCGTTCTTGCCCCTGCCACAATTACTGAATTTTTCATGTTTTATTCCTCCCTTATATTGTTAACGCTTTCATTTTCCCGATTGAACGTTCGCTCAATTTAACAGCAAAAGGCAAGGAACTGTTCAGCAGAGCAGTTCCTTCTCCTATTCGCTCTTAACATCACTTTTATATCTAGTAATAAACTTCGCTGTTTATGCCGTTTTTTCCTCTTTCGTCTCAAAAACGGATAACGCTAAGATTTCCGCTACATCCATCGTACTGATATCTTCCTCTACTTCTTTGGCTTTCGTCCCGTCGCTCAGCATGGTTAAACAAAATGGACATGCACTCGAAATCATTGTCGGGTTGACCTTCAGCGCTTGTTCTGTCCGGGCCACGTTTATCCGGTTTCCTGTTTTATCTTCGGTCCACATCAGCCCGCCTCCGGCTCCACAACACATGCCATTTTCCCTGTTCCGATCCATTTCGACCAGGCTTATGCCGGGAATCCTTTTCAGTATTTCCCGCGGTGGATCATAAACGCCATTGTATCTCCCTAAATAACAGGAATCATGATAGGTCAGCGTTTCATTGATTTCTTTGCTCGGTTTCAAACGCCCATCGGTGACAAGGTCATATAACAACTGGGTATGATGGTACACTTCCGCTTCAAATCCAAAGTCAGGATATTCATTCTTAAAAATGTTATAGGCATGCGGATCGATGGTGACGATTTTTTGTACGTTGTGCTTTTGAAATTCTTTGATGTTTTTCTCAGCAAGCTCCTGAAAAAGAAATTCATTTCCGATCCGTCGGGCTGTATCGCCGGAATTGGCTTCTTTGTTTCCCAGGATGGCGAATTTCACGCCTGCTTCATTCATTAATTTTGCGAAGGCCATGGCAATTTTTTGACTGCGGTTATCATAAGATCCCATCGAACTGACCCAGAATAGATACTCAAATTCCTCCCCGGCTTTTTTCAACTCTTTCACTGTTGGAATCGCAACATCCTCATCAAGATCGCGCCAATTCTCCCGTTCTTTTTTCGACAACCCCCACGGGTTTCCCTGGCGTTCGATATTCATCATCGCCCGCTGGGCATCCTGGTCCATTCTCCCTTCTGTCAACACAAGGTAGCGCCGCAAGTCGATGATTTTATCGACGTGTTCATTCATGACTGGACACTGGTCCTCGCAATTCCTGCATGTGGTACAGGCCCAAAGCTCTTCTTCCGTTATCACATCGCCGATCAGGCTGGTACTGTTCACAGACTCCAATCCTGCGGCAACTTCGTCCTTTGCGGCCCCTGCGTTTCTTGCCATTTGGGCCAGCTGATTTCCTTCCGTATTGGCAAAAGCATAGCTAGGAACCCAAGGCGATTGGCCGGTGACAGCGGCACCTTTTTCGGTCAGATGATCGCGGAGTTTGACGATCAGGTCCATCGGCGACAGCATCTTCCCTGTCCCTGTTGCCGGACAAACATTGGTACATCGTCCGCATTCGACACATGCATATAGGTCGATCAGCTGCAGCTGGTTAAAGTCCTCGATTTTGCTGACTCCGAAGGAAACTTCTTCCTCATCGACCTCATCATCCACATCAAAGTCCAATTTTTTCAGTTTGCCCGGGGGCGTCTGCCTGCTTAAAAAAACGTTGGCTGGAGCCGCAAGAAGATGAGCGTGCTTCGATTGTGGCACATAGACGAGAAAGCTGAGAAGTGCCAAAAGGTGAACCCACCAAGCAACGAAAAACACGGCAGCCGCAGCAGCAGGAGAAAGCCAATAGAAAGCGCTTGCAATTAAGGATGCAACAGGCTCTGTCCAGGCCGTTTCATGCCCATGCCAGATCATCCCCATCCCATTTCCAAGCAAGACGGACAACATCAGCGTACCGATAAACAACAGCACAAGCCCTGCTTTGAATCCCCGCTTCAGCCGGACGAGTTTTTCAATATACCGCCTATAAAAAGCCCAGACCACCGCAACGAGAATCATTAAAGTGACCAGTTCTTGAAAAAAAGTGAATCCTGGATAAAGCGGCCCTAGAGGCAAGTGTGCACCTGGAACCAATCCTTTTACAATGAAATCAATGGCCCCGAATTGAACAAGAAGGAAACCATAGAACATCATCACATGGATGGCGCCCGACTTTTTATCCTTCAACAGTTTTTTCTGACCAAACACGTTAACCCAGACACGGTTCATTCTTTTTTTGATTTCCCCGTCAAACTCAAATTTTTTCCCCATTTTGATGTAAGCAATCCTCGTCCTGACTACCCGAACGAATAAGTATATACCATAACCGGTAACAGCTAAAAATAAAATCCAATTAAGCAGCAATAGTCCGTTCATTATCCATCCCCCCAGCTTGTCGTAATGATCTGTTGATGTGACAGTTATTAAGGATTAGTCCGATTCGTTTTCCCAGAATCGCTTCCTCCTCTGCACAAATGCTTATACATCTACTTTATATTATGAATGAACATTCAGTCAACAAGAATATGCGAATTTTTCCACATTTATAGATAGTTTTCAGGCAAAAATGCATACTTCGGTAAGCTCGTTAAAAACTAGTTGGAAAAAGAGGAAGGAGGCACTACTATGAAGGAGGTTATTCTATCCCTGTTAACCGGCTTGGTCGTCGGTTTTATTTTTGCCTGGGGAAAGCTGCCCATACCCGCTCCGCCGGCTCTTGCGGGAGTAATAGGAATCATCGGGATCTATCTAGGTTTTAAATTATTTCATTTTGCTGAGCCGTTGATCCAAAAACTATTTTCTTAGCAACGAATGGATACCGTGGTGCTTCCCCCTTTTTATGTAAAGAAAGCATCTTCTAAAGTTAAACGAAGTCGAGAAGCGGTCTCAGGGCATAGGAGGGGAAGGCACAGAATGAGGATGCCTCTGACCCCCCATTGCTTCATTCCAAAAAGCTTACCAATTATTCTCCCAAGTAGGAGATACTTGAATCGGATGAACGCCTTTTTCCGCTCTCCTGAATCTGTTTGATCTTCCTCCCGCGAATGAACGTTTCCGATCCTGACGTACTTTATTCCTCCCTCATCATCTGCAAACATAAAAAAGAGAGGAAGAAACGTATTTCTTCCTCTCCTTTACGCGAAAACCTAATCCTTAACCGCCTATTAAGAATTGTTGTTATTGTTTTTTCGCTGTTGGCCACGGCGTTCTCCGCCTTTTTGACCGATTTCTTCATAGAATTCTTCGTCATGGTTTCTGGAAGTAGCGTTACCGCCTTTTTGGCCAATCTCTTCATAGAATTCTTCATCGTGATTTTGAGAAGTAGTTTCGCCGCCTTTTTGGCCTATATCTTCATAAAATTCACGATCATGGGTCTTGGAAGTGGTTTCGCCACCTTTTTGACCGATCTCCTCATAGAATTCTTGGTCATGATTTTGCGAAGTAGTTTCGCCGCCTTTTTGACCAATCTCTTCATAGAATTCGCGATCATGATTTTTGGAAGTAGTTTTTCCGCCTTTTTGACCTGCTTCCTCTACTGACATCTTTCTATTGTTGTTATCATTCTTAGCCATACTGTAAAACTCCTTTCCTTAAAGTTAATTATTATCTCTTACATTACTACTAGTTCCACCATCCACCGGCTGGTTAAACCTATCAAACGAATTTTTTTGTATGAAGGAGCCGGAAATTCCTGCTATTTTTAATTATGGGTTTTAGGGGTAAAGGTAAATAATTGTATAAAGAGAGGTGAAACAGCATGCCGAAGATAAAGGACGAGAAAGACTATGTCGATATTCAGATGGGCAGGTTCCAACTGTTCTTTAGCAAAAAGTATCGTTTAATATCTTTAACGAATGATATCGCCCTTGGCCTCTGGTTTTTGTTAGGCAGTATCTTCTTTCTCTGGAAACAGACACAGACAATCGGGACTGTGTTATTCATACTAGGAAGTGCCCAGCTGTTAATCCGTCCATTGTTGAAAATCATCCACGCCTTTTACTTAAAGCGGACGCCTCCCCATCATGAAGATTAGCTATAAAAAAGACTGACCACCATACGGCCAGTCTTTTTTGAGTTTATTTGCATGTCAGAGTAGATAGAAACTGCGCAGTAACTGTAATGTAAATTGCCGTTTCCTATTTAAATAAGAGTGTTAACCACCACCGCTTCGGCAGCATACTTCGCTTTCCGCGGGCACGGCTTCAGCTAACTTGGTAAAGAACACCGCTTTACCAAGTGGATCTTCAGCTCGCGCTGTTCCCGCAGGAGTCTGCGTATGCTACCTGCGCTAAGAAGCGTGCTGATTATCGTAAGCGTAAAAACCTTTTCCATTGAATCCCAACAAGACATCTTAAAAAGGCTTGCCAGGAATCGTGTACTTCTCCTTCATAAAAAACAGTTGGGGTTCCGTCTTTTCTCCTTCTCTTGGACTCTGCTTGTTATCCTAGTTACACGCAGTACCAAGTGATTCAAGAGAAAAATGTCTCGTACACTCGTTTATAAACAGGCAGCTGTTCTCAGCGGAGGAAATACCTGTAGACTCCTGCGGGAGCAAAGGCCTCGGTGAGATCCCGCAGAGCGTTAGCTCGAGGAAGCTCACCAGCCGCCCGCGGAAAGCGTAGGGTATTTCCGTAGCGCTGGACTACACCACTACTATAAAAAGGCCCAAGGTCTTCCAGGAAAGTTACTGTATAGATTATATTTTTTGTGCAATAACAACAATTTCTTAAAACAAACAAATTCAAAATTAAAACCGAACGAGTTTATATCATCGTTCGGTTTTAAACTTGACTGCTATAGCTGTAGCTATATTTTGGTCTCAGCCTTCCTGAAGCGGACACCCCCACATATCTGTTACATTCGTTCTGGAGCTTCTACTCCGATCAGGTCGAGGCCGTTGGCGATGGTAACGCGGACTGCCTCC
Source organism: Sediminibacillus halophilus (assembly GCF_900103695.1). Classification (GTDB taxonomy): domain Bacteria; phylum Bacillota; class Bacilli; order Bacillales; family Amphibacillaceae; genus Sediminibacillus; species Sediminibacillus halophilus. The sequence goes on along the minus strand of NZ_FNHF01000003.1, from coordinate 485,674 downwards.
ATCAATGCAAGTCGAGCCTTGGTCCGTTCTGGCTGATCTGTGTCCAACACCTTCTCCGCGTTGTAGAAGCTGTGCAACGTAGAAGCCAAATCAAAAATATATTGTGTGACGCGGTGCGGCGTGCGTTTCACCGCTGCCTCTTCGATAGCAGAAGTGAATTCGCCCAACCGCTTCAAAAGTTCTTCTTCTTTTTCGGTTGCGAGCAAGGTTCCATCGATATCTTTGCTGACTGCAAAACCTTTTTCTTCTGCCTGTTTGAGCATCGTACAAATCCGCGCATGGGCGTACTGGACGTAGAATACTGGGTTTTCGTTGGATTGCGAGCGGGCCAAATCCATGTCAAAATCCAAATGGGAATCGCTTGAACGCATGACGAAGAAATATCGCATCGCATCAATGCCGACTTCCTCCATTAATTCTCTTAGCGTAACGGCCTTCCCCGTACGTTTACTCATCTTGACCCGTTCCCCATTTTGGAACAAGTTGACCATCTGGATAATTTCTACTTCCAGCTTATTCTTTTCATAGCCAAGCGCCTGGATTGCAGCTTTCATCCGTGGAATATAGCCGTGATGATCGGCACCCCAAATATTGATCAATGTATCAAATCCGCGATCCAGTTTATTTTTATGGTAAGCGATATCCGGAGTTAAATACGTATAGCTTCCATCCTGTTTGATCAGGACGCGATCCTTGTCGTCTCCGAAATCAGTCGTCCGGAACCAAGTCGCCCCGTCCTGTTCATATATATGGCCTTCACTCTTCAACGCTTCCAACGCTTGATCGATTTGACCATCCTGATAGAGAGACGTTTCCGAAAACCAATTATCAAAAGGCACCCGGAACTGAGACAAGTCGCCTTCCAATTTTTTCAGCTCATATTGAAGACCGTATTCCCGGAAATATTGGAGACGTTCTTTTGCTGGTGAGTCGCTCCATTTGTCGCCGTATTCCGCTACAAGCTGTTTGCCCAGTTCGACAATATCTTTGCCGTGATAGCCATCCTCTGGCATCTCCCACTCTTTGCCGAGCGCCTGCATGTAACGGGCTTCGACAGAGACCGCCAAGTTATTGATTTGGTTTCCGGCATCGTTGATATAATATTCACGTGCTACTTGATAGCCGGCCTTTTCCAGGATATTGGCCAGTGAGTCACCCACTGCTGCACCACGAGCATGTCCTAAATGAAGATCCCCGGTCGGGTTGGCCGATACAAACTCAATCTGGACTTTCTGACCATTACCGGTCTGGGAACTCCCATACGCTTCTCCCGCCTCCAAAATGGAAGGGACTAATTCCGTTAAGTATTGGTTGTCCATAAAAAAGTTGATGAACCCTGGACCGGCTATGTCCATTTGCTTGATAGATGCTTTGGAGCGATCGAATTGTTCCACGATTTTCTCGGCAATTTGACGTGGGGGCATTTTGGCGATTTTCGCCAGCTGCATGGCAATATTAGTAGCATAGTCGCCATGGTTTTTGTCCTTCGGCTGCTCCAGTACTATGACCGGCATTTCATCCTGTTTTGCCAGACCTGCATCAACCACTGTGCGGCCGATTTCCTCTTTTAGTTTTTCTTCTGTTTGCTGCATGATATTCATCGAGACGCCTCCTCCTAGTTGGATCAAGACAGGCAGTCCGCTCTCTAAGCAGCCAAGCCTGTATCTATCCTTCGCAATATATGTTTCCAAGGATTCCGGTCCATTGGACAGTTCTTGGATGTTTACCTGTTACGATTTCCTCGTTTATAGTATTTCTTGCATAACAGCGACATTTACCATGGTTCAACGCGCAAGTTGAAAGCCCAAGGTCAAGCGGTGCCTTCGCTTCCCTTCACCGTTCATCTTGGTTGTATAACTGATAAACAACTCACCATGCTTTCCCTCTTGCAGTGCTTTAAAAAGTATTTGGTCTGTATGTGTTTCCATGTGCATCGTACCAAATTCATGCCGGTAAACATTTTCGGTCTTTTGTTTTTTTCGGAAAACTTGGTGCATATGCACAGCGCCTGTCCGTTTCACACTGACCTTTTCCGGCTGTATGGTAATCAAAGCCTGGATATCCTCCCCCTGCTCTTGGTGCTCTGTAAAGGTCAGGACAGCGGTATTCCCTTTTCGTATATAACTGCCCGTTTCTTCCACAACGGTGACATCCTTTTGGCCTAAGTCAAAAATTTCGGTCGTTAACTTTATGTCTACGGCTGTTTTATCTGCTGGCAACTTTCCACACCCCTTCATGCGGGTTTTTCGATAGACATTCCTAAATAATTAATTATAAGAATGAATGCGAAAAAACTCAAGTCCCATTGTATGTCAATTGTTGAGCAATCCCAAATCAACCAGTCCATCCACAATGTACAGGAAAGGCGATGGCTTACACAGATACAGAAAGCCGGTCGACTGGCGTACTTGAAAAAACGGGCAAAAATTCAGGTAAGGGCACAGTATCGAGTCAGAATACCGCAGAAAAAAACGCTGCTCACAGGCAGCGTCAATGTACGGCGTTCAATTTATTCATTTCCAATAACGGCAGCTTGGCAAAAAAGTGATCACTCCGTTCGCTTATAAAACGGCGGTAAGAAATTTCCAGCATTTCGAGATCGCTGGTAGCTTTTCCTAAGTAGTATTGCTGAAAAGGGGTTAAACTTTCGAAGCTGCTCAGGATACTGATACAAGTCGGGATGTCTCCGCGAGCCAGAGCCAGATGGGCCGCTTCAGACTCAACCGGAGTCGAAATGCCCGCCGTTCTGCCGTGGAAGGCTGCAATAAAAGGAATGGTATAATTGTTGATTCCTTGTATAGCAGTTAAATCCTCGGTCATATTGGCCAGTCGCTTAGCTTCGAGGGCGTGTTCCATGGCCTGGTGATAGCTGTCGAACAAATAGCCCAGGGCCATCGTGTTATGAATATCAATTTTTTTGCGTGGACAGTGGGTAGTTTGCAAGATTCGATAACCGTGTTTTCTAGCAATAATCATTTCATTGCGTTTCCAATGGAAAGTCAGCAGCATTTCATCCATCCTCACCGAAAACAATTCGCGAAGCATCGGGTCCCCGATTTTGTGGATGTTTTCCAGCAAGCCGTCCAAATAACCACTTAATCTTCCAAATTCTTTCCGTTCAAAATGGGCATATACCCGTAGAAACATATGAAGGGATTCTATTTCGACACTGTCAGCTTCAAGCTTGTTCAACAAGCTCAGATATTCACCCGTTTTTAGCTTTCTTTTTCTGCGAAGATGGATAATCTTGTACAACTGTCCCCATTGACGATTCACTGGATTATCCGATTCCAGATTTTTTTCGATGAGTTGCTCGAGATCATCCAAAAAACCATAAGCATAAAGGAACTCCATGCCAACTCGCTGGTTGGCATCTGCCTCAGCCTTCAGACAATAGCTGCGGGTTACGTCAATCGCTATGTTTATATTCTCGGAAGTAGATAATGATTGAAAAACATGAAAAAGGGGAAGCTCCCCTTCCTGCAAAAAAAACTGATTCCTTGTCCGGCTTCCGGTCCCACTGTCAACAAGCGTCATCTTTTTTTCCTCAATGTTTTTCATAGCTACCCCTTTCCATGCCTAATTCTACAAATAGCGACAATTTATTTTCTATCATACCATATTTTCAAACTATTTTGTCATATTTATCCTCTAATTACCAAAAATTGTGCTGTATACTGTCGAAATCCAACCCAACAGGAATTATTTCTGTACCCATCCAAGCAGTATCTCTCTTACAAACTTACTGGCAGCAATCACGGTCTGTTCGGTCGGGTCATAAACCGGGGCAACTTCCACAAGGTCCGCACCTACCACCTCGAGATCCGCATCGGCAATCAATTGAATGGCCTCCAGCAATTCCTTGGAGGAAATCCCGCCTGCCTCAGCAGTACCGGTCCCTGGTGCATAAGCCGGATCGAGCACGTCAATGTCTATCGTTACATAGACCTTTCTTCCGGCAAGCTTTGGCAATATCCGTTTCAACGGATCCACAACCGAAAACTTCGCCATATGCATCCCGCTTGTTTCTGCATATTGGAACTCTTCACGCATACCAGAGCGAATACCGAAGGAGTAAACATTTTCCGGTCCGATCAATTCGCACGTCTTTCTGATCGGTGTCGAATGGGAGAGTGACTCTCCTTCGTACTCCTCGCGCAAATCGGCATGGGCGTCGATGTGAAGCACCGCTATTTCGGGGTGCTTTTCATAGACAGCCTGAATGATCGGCCATGATACCAGGTGCTCTCCGCCCAGTCCTAATGGAAATTTCTCTTTTTCCAACAGCTTTTTGGCATAATCATAGATCATGTCGAGACTCCGTTGAGGATTTCCGAATGGAAGTGGAATATCTCCCGCATCAAAAAAGTTCACTTCTTCCAGGTGCTTGTCCATATAGGGGCTATATTCTTCAAGACCAAGCGATGCTTCCCTAATGCGGTTAGGTCCAAATCGTGATCCTGGCCGGAAGCTGACCGTCCAATCCATCGGCATACCATAAATGATTGCCTCTGCTGCTTCTGCATCCTGCCGCGACATAATAAAAACTTTTCCTGAATATGCTTCATCAAATCGCATTCCTATCCCCCCTTTTATTCCGTCAATTCCTTCACAAATTTCGGCAGTGCAAACGATGCATAATGAAGTTCCTTGGTATAGTATTTCGTCTCGATTTCCTTAAAGCGTTCCGCTTTTACTTTTAACGGGTCATGGATTTTACTGCCGATTGTGAATGTCCACAGACCGCTCGGATAGGTCGGGATGTTTGCTGTATAAAGACGAGTGACAGGAAAGATCTCTTGTACATCATGATATACCTGTTTAATCAAATCAGCTTTAAACCAAGGGTTGTCCGTCTGGGCGACAAAAATGCCGTCGTCCTTCAGTGCTTTGGCAATCCCATCATAAAAGCCTCTCGTAAATAAGTTAACTGCCGGTCCTACCGGTTCTGTAGAATCGACCATAATCACATCGTATGCCCGTTCGCTTTCGGCTATATGCATAAAACCATCCGCAACCTTGACTTCAACTCGCGGATCATCTAAATCACCGGCAATTTCCGGTAAATACTGTTTAGAGTATTCAATCACTTTTCCATCTATCTCCACAAGCGTTGCAGATTCTACCTGTTCATGCTTGAGTACTTCGCGGATTACCCCGCCATCTCCTCCTCCGACGACCAAAACATGCTTTGGATTCGGGTGAGTGAATAATGGCACGTGAGCAACCATCTCATGATAGACAAACTCATCCTTTTGCGTGGTCATCACCATGCCGTCCAACACCAGCATATTTCCCCATTCTTCCGTTTCCAATATATCAAGCTTTTGAAAATCCGTTTGTTCGGAATGCAGGGTGCGCTTGATTTTTGCTGTGATTCCAAAATCTTTTGTTTGTTTTTCTGTATACCATAATTCCATGCTCATTCTCCTTTTCTTCTTCGAAAAAATCTTAAGTCCGCTGCTTACCCATCATTGTCATGCCAAGAGCTCATGCGTCTCATTGGACCTCTACGCCTTTCTGCTCTGTTTTCGTTTCGATAATAAATCCGGAAAAAAGATAAGCTGCCCTAGCCTCTTAATTTATATCATTCACCGACACTACTAGTGTTATTTACCTGATCAGACTACTTGAAACGCAAGATCATCTTTCAAGACGCGACATATCCTGTATAACATTTTATGTAAATCCTCTTCCTCTTGAAATCAAAACATAAGGCAACAATATTAAAAATCTTATACTTAAGCATAAATAAAAATCAACCGTTATGCTACGTTTATTTATCCGCTTTCCTACCCATACTGGTAAAGTTAACGTTTTACTTCTAAACCATCTTCTCCTATATTCATGAAAATCAGGTGGACGCCATGATTTCTTTTATAAAAAAACAACTTAAAAAAATTGAAAATAAATCGCTGCGACGGGTCGTCCTTTCGATTCTGCTGGCAGGCTCCGCCGTTGTGCTGGCCGTTGTGACAATTTATTCCACCGCGCTGGTACTCGGCCCGCCTCCAATGAGCAAAGGCGGGAATACCATTTATTACAGTGAAGAGGAAAAAGTCATCGGTGAAGAGCATGGTCCGGAGAGTAGATATTGGGTTAGTCTGGACGAAATGTCCCCCATGCTGATAAAAGCTGCATTGACTACAGAGGATAAACGGTTTTACTCCCACCACGGCCTGGACGTAAAACGTATTCTTTCAGCAGCCTGGAAGGATCTACAGGCATTGTCCAAGGTACAGGGAGCAAGTACCATTACCCAGCAATTGGCAAGAAATTTGTACTTATCCCATGAAAAAACCTGGACACGAAAATTGAAGGAAGCCTTTTATGCGATTCGTCTGGAAATGTTCTACGATAAAAAAGAAATCCTCGAAGGCTACCTTAATACGATTTATTACGGCCATGGCACCTATGGAGTAGAAGCGGCCAGCAGGTATTTCTTTGACAAATCTGCCAAGCAGCTTGATTTAGCCGAAGCAGCATTGCTGACAGGAATCCCGAAAGGACCTTCCTATTACTCGCCATACCGTCACTTGGACAATGCGAAGAATCGGCAGGAGCAAATCTTGGCTTCACTAGAACAGTCTGGCCTTATTTCGGAAGACGAGCAGTACCTTGCAGCCAGGCAAACAATACAATTGACGGAACACGCTAACGAAGCAGAGAACAAAACGGCACCCTACTTCCTCGATACAGTACTGGCGGAACTGCAGAACATACTGGACATGGATGCGGAGGCCATCCGTTCCGGAGGATACCAAGTATATACCACGCTCAACCTTGAACAACAGCAGCAAATGGAGGAAACCGTCACCAAATCGATTAGCAATTCCTCTGAGCTTCAGGTTGGAGCCGTAGCCCAGAACCCGAAAAACGGTGCTGTTAAGGCAATGGTGGGAGGTAGGAATTACACCGTCAGCCAGTACAATCGTGTCACCCAGGCTAAGCGAATGCCAGGTTCCTCATTTAAACCGTTTTTGTATTATGCTGCCCTGGAAAATGGTTATACCCCTGTCACCTCCCTGCTCAGCAAGCCGACTAGCTTTGAGTTGGAGGATGGGACGGTCTATCAGCCAAGCAATTACAACGGATACTATGCCAATGAGCCAATTACGTTGGCCCAGGCGTTAGCATTATCGGATAATATTTATGCAGTAAAAACGAATCTGTTCTTAGGCCCGAAAGAACTAGTAAAAACAGCTAAGAAGTTCGGAATTGAGGAGGATTTTACTGCGGTGCCGTCATTAGCACTGGGAACAGGAGCGGTAACCGTCAATGAAATGGCTGCAGCATACGGGATGCTTGCCAATGGAGGAAAGTCTGTAGAACCTTTCACCATCAAAAAAGTGACCGATTCACACGGCAAGGTCCTATATGAACGAAAGAAACAGGATTCCTCCCCTGTATTGGATCCGGTTAGCACTTTTATCCTGACAGATTTGATGACCGGCATGTTTGATGAGTCGCTAAATGGATATATGCGAGTAACCGGTGCATCGATCGCCGACGAATTAACCCGCTCCTATGCCGGCAAATCAGGAACAACAAAGACAGATAATTGGATGGTAGGGTTCAGTCCTGACCTTGTTACAAGTGTATGGACTGGCTTCGATGATAACAAACCAGTAGAAAACACCAATGATTTGCAAGCGGCTAAATCAATTTGGGCGGGATTCATGGAAAAAGCCCATGCCAACATCCCGTTTCATGCCTTCCCGGTCCCGGACGGGGTGGTGGGGGCATATGTTGATCCTGTTTCCGGTGAATTGGCCACTCCTTATTGTGACCAACACCGGTTAATGTATTTTGCCGAAGGGACAGAACCGACAAGTTACTGTTCGCTTCATCATGACGAGGCAGAAGAAAATCAGGAGCAACCGCCGGAGGATGGGGACGAGGAACAGGACAGCGGCTGGAAGCGTTGGTTTAAATGGCTATCAAGAAGCTGATTGCTGTCTTCACAAACTGAAATCAACAAAGCAGCCTCATAAGAATGCGTGCATAAACAAACCTTCATTGCCACTATCGCTACGGAAATACACTACGCTTTCCGCGGGCGGCTGATGAGCCTCCTCGGGCTCCATTATGCGGGGTCTCGATGCCTTTCCTCCCGCTGGAGTCTCCGTGTATTTCCTTCGCTTATAACCTGCTATCTTTCTTAAAATGATAATGAATGCACTACCCTATTGATAGGATGAAATGTCTTTTGCCTCTGAACAGGTTAGGGGAGTGTGAACGGAAAGGATGGGGTCCGTTAGCAATTTCTAGGCACCTTTTTTTGTCAGAAAAACGTGAGATGTTTCTACAGCGCGTATTCCCACTCCTTTCTGGGTATAAGAAAGAATGAGTCTGATGTAGCTCTTAAGGGGTCAGCTGCATAAGAAAAAGGCCGGAACGGATTCCGGCCTTTTTCTTTGTCCTAGTACACAGTTTTACCATGTGATACATATTTTACAAACTTATTCGCAAAACCTCAAGATATTCAATCATTATTCACAATTCGGTCACAAAGTGTTCACTATTTGCTTTGGTATGTCCTTTATTCAGGAAAGGCTTGTTTCAACTCATCAGCAGAGTTTTCCCACATTTCTTTATTGAAATCACGAAGAAAATCGCCCAGCAACTTTTTCGAGTGCTCATCCATATGGTCGACAATCACTTGGCCCTTCATGGATTTATCCATATGGTTCACATGTTCCGGCATTGATTTGTAGGCACGCTTGATTGATCGATCCACCCGTATTTCACTGCCCGCCACTCCATGGTAATAAGAACCGAAGTCTTTTTTTTCAACGGTCACCCAGACAATCCAATATAGCTTGCCATTCGGAACCGCCTCTTTATCCGGCAAAAATTTAACGCGCCGTTCGACCTCACTACGGGCATGCATGGCTCCCATATCGACAAACGCCCGGTCTTCAGCTGGATCAATGATTACCGGTGAAATGTTTTCTAAACTGATTGAGCCAACACCATACCCACCATGACCGTCAGTGGAATCATCCTTCATTATGGTGAATTGATTCTTTTTCTTCTTGGAAGGTTGCTCTTCACTCATTTTTAGCTCCTCCTTCTATTTCATCTGCATCAGATTCGCAGCCTGTTTCCTTCTATGATATGCTGTTTTCATTGTAGCATAGGGAAAAATTCAATTTCATCTTTCAAGATTTACAGACAGCAGGGATTTTCCCTTATTAACGCGAATTAATTAACTTGAATTTTTACAGAGGGAGGTACGTAACCATGCCATATGTAACAGTAAAAATGTTGGAAGGCAGAAACGATGAACAGAAGAAAGCACTCGTGGAAAAAGTGACGGAAGCCGTCGTCGAAACTACCGGCGCTTCCAAAGACAAAGTCGCCGTCTTTATTGAAGAAATGAGCAAAAACGATTATGCCGTTGGCGGAAAACGACTAAGTGACGAATAAGTACGGACGATGAAGGAAAATTATTCCCAATAATAACAGCCAGCGGAACTCCGAAAAGGAATTCCGCTGGTTTGTTTTTCAGCCATGATTTTCACTTCGTCCGATGTTTTCCTGCCCTACGAAGCCAAACTGATCTGGCGACGGCTTTCTTTCAAACGATTCCCCTGCAGGCTGCAGTTGTTTTCGGGCAACGAACCAGCGTTGCTTCTCTATCCGCACCCCAACCCGCTTTTGCTGCACTTCTTGAATGCCTTCTATGATTAACTGCATGGCGAGTATCAATACAATAAACGCCACAAAAACAGGAACGACAATCCATTCGTGTCCACTCATAAACGCATTACGCGAACCACTGATAATCCCCGACCATTCAAATGTCACCGAGTATGGCCACGCTTTATAGGATTCATTCAGCATGATACTTGTGCCGCCAAGAAATATATTGAATAAGCCGAGATGAATAAGAATCAACAGTACCTGTATAAACTGCTGCCCGAAGATGATCCCCAGTTTGGAATGAAGGTGTGGCATAATATGCCGGAACAATATGTGGTTGGAATTTCCACCTAAAACACGCGCACCGTCGATATATTCTGTATTGGTGATCAAACGGATTTCATTCCCGATCAACACCGTCGTCAACGGAACAACCAATAATGTCAATACCCCGGCTTCGACTAATATCCGTTCTGTAAACGAGTATTCAAAACCGGAAGTCGTACCAGTCAATACGGGAGCAAGTAAAATCACGGCAATCACACTCAACGGCAGGAAATGAAAGCTATCGACAAACCGCTCTATTCTGCGTTTCCAACGCTCTTTGATAAACAATGCATAAGGAACCGCCAGTAAGAATCCCAGCGCCATTCTTAACAGCGCAATAATACCGGCAAAAAGAATTGTGTACTTGGCCCCGGTCAGCAATTGATCGAGGATGCTGTATCCGTTCTGATCGGTTCCCAACAGAACATACTTCGATGGCGGGTGCGGCTTGCTGCTGAGCAGATTCCCATCCTCATCATAAATTAATGTGAAATTTTCCACAGGCTCTTCATGGATGACAGTGTGGATGACACTGACAGCCAATATAGTAAAAATAACAGCAAAACCGACCAGAAACTTCTTATTTCTGAAATGAGCGGCAATACCCTTTACATAATCCCCGAGTCGTTGTTTCCACGAGAGGTGCGTGGGCTTGGAAAAGGTGTGGATGAACTTTTTGTCATTCATTTGCAACGCTGTTTTCTCGGTGAATATCTCGATACCCTGGTAAAGGATATAAAACGGCGTAAAAACCATGATCAAAGCAGCTGCAATCACCATTGGACGGAAATCTTCCATCACGAAACTGAAAAGACCGCGGATATTAAATATATATTCGATTACAAATAAACTGGACAACGTTCCCCATAGAATAATTTTTGAATGATAAAAAGTGCTCTTTACTATATTCCGTAGTACATGAACAGCGATGATAGCATTGTGTCTGATCCCCTTGCTGAGTGCAAAATCCACATAATCCTTGGTCAATTCTTCCTCCATCAGCAATAAAATGACGCGAAAAAGAGAAATCATCGGCAAAACAGCCAACACAGTGATTGGTGCTATGTAAATCCGTTCGTCTCCAAGGGTAACGAACTTCATCAAGTGGACTCCAGTCTGCTTGAAGATAAAAACGATGAACATTTGCAGCAAAAAAGCTACCATTAAATCGGGTATTGCTTCTAAGAATACTAAGATTCGTTTTACTACGCGAATAATCATTTTGGGCAGCAGCTGGGTAAGCAGTGCCAGGATCAACGCCAGACCGAAACCAAGCAATAGTGCGGCACCAAGAATGCGCATGGAGTAAAAGTAAGGATCCCACAAAAAAGCAAAAACATTCAACTGTTCTTGTCTGAATTGGTACACCCAATTTTCAGGCTGCACTATTTCTCTGGCCAGTTTCCATGTGTTTTCTGCATATAACCCCAAATCAACAAGGCCATTCCCCTGCAGCAAGCTTGGTGCGGAACTCAACGCCACTATCCCAAACAATCCAAGTATGTAATAGCCAAGGAATTTTATTAGTTTCACAAGCAACTTCCTTCCCATCCCCTATTAATTGACATCCCCATAGTTCATTGTAATCATTTTTCTAAAAATTCACAACAAAAGATGAGAAGCCTTGGGTTTTATTACCCGCTTCTTCATAAGGGATAGCCGTATCGCACAAACTGTCCCTATTCGACAGTCGCTATTCAGCCATATAACTTCAGTTGAAAAGCGCACAATTTTGAATACACTTATATTTATCCATTTGGCGGATTACTCATCTGGGGTATCGTCGGGAAAAAAGCTATAAATGGCCCACTCCCCAATAAAATGATAACTGCTATCTTGGCAAGTGCATTTTTTCTATATTTTAAAAACAATGGTAATGGAATAATTAGTTCCTCTTATTCCTATCATCAAGCTTTCTTGAACAGAAGAAACATAGTAAACCGCAACTTAAGACAATAAGTAAAGGAATGATTGCTAGTAAAGGCATAATGATTGTCCAATAAAGTAAATACGCACTTATAGCAAATAGAAACCAACTGACAATAAATAAAAAACTTGATGCAAACTCTTTTATTGCAATCAAATCCCCCTCCTCTGTATTGCTGTCTAAGCACTTACCTAATGTATACGTTTATATTTAGGAAAAATTGCTATTTAGCTTTTTCAATTCAATTAAATTTCCAACAAATCCTATAAAACCTGTAACGGAAAATACTATAGGGATGATCAATGAATTTACAGTAGATGGCACCTCAAGCATTAAACGATACACACCAAATAGACAAACAATAAGGCAACCATTTAGTCCAATAATCAATTTTGTTTTTTTATCCATATAGAATACCTCCTATGGTAGAAAAAAAGTCATTTCTCATCCAGATAAGCCCCCGTTCGTACAATAGCTTAAACGACCTGCACTTCATTCTCTTTTAAATAAACTGTTAAACCGAATATACTTCCATAAAACAATGACATTAACAATGCGTATGACCCATAGCTCAGGTCGAATAGTATATTACCCCCAAATAAAGGGGTAATAAAGATTAGAAAAAAGGGATACTGTATGGATGCTATTACATCTAAAATGCCATTACCAATCGCAGCTTGTTCAAAGGTGGTGATGGTACATACAATTCCACCTGATAGGATCCCGAATATTGAGAATACCTTTAATAGCTTACTTCCTTTTTTAGCATACATTAGTAACATGACCATAAATAGTATCGTTACAAATGAGTTGAACATGTTGATGCTTGAATCAGGATGCTTGATTGACGGCATCAGATTTATTTCAAAAGCCAACAAATAGGAGCCTATTAACAATATATATTTCATATTAACCCCCTTCGAATAACTTTTTTACTAAACCATCTATTAGTAAATTGGCGACTGTTGTTCAACAATCACCCATAATAGTGGATTTTTCACTAAGGTTTGTTCCATATAAAAGTACGAACGATGAGTGGACTAATTACTATAAGTAAAAGAACAAAGGCGTTTCCATAAATACCGATGTTTCTTGTTACTCCTTTACTTCCAGACCACGAAAAAACGACCCCGATAACTGAGCTACCTATAATCAAAGGGAAAACTGCCTCATCTGGCACGATGTCAAATCCGTTGAAAAATGCAATATAAACCACTAAATTGAAAACAAAAAAGAATGATCGCCATCATATTGAGATACTTTTTCAACTCTCGCCCTCCCTCTTAATACCATTATATTACTATTACTTTCCTCCCCCTTGTTAAACAATCCTGTCCTTGTTTGGAGAAAAATCCTTCAAAACTTTATACTTAATGAGACTGTATTTATTGGAGTGATGTCATCTATGTTCGATTTCAACACTCTTTGGTATAAAAGAAAAAGACCAAATCAAATGCGATTTGGCCTGTATATTACCAGTGTATTTCTAATTTATGCTTCTCCACGTTAACGGTACTACCTCGATGAAAAAGATTTTTGCTCCTTCACCAGGCAACATAAAATCAGAGGAGTGTTTGCCGGCGAAGGTTATCGATGAAATCCCACGCCTCGACAATCTCTGTCTCCTGATAGTTTTGTGTTTTTTTGACGGTTTGGACTTTTTCTTCCACTTCCTGTTTGGACAAATCATCAAAGTACAGCATCGTGGATACCAATTCAAGGAATCGGGAGCTTTTTCCCTTCATATTGTTGATCATACCTTCAAGCGGCGGGAGTTCTACCTGAGAATGGTTCAAAAACTCTTCTCCCTGTTCCGTCACGCGGTATCGGTATTGGTAATAGTTACTTTTGTCTTCCTTTACCTCGGAAATAAATCCAAGATTGCAAAGCTCTTCCACACGGAGGGTCAATTCCTCTGAATATGGTCCGTAGAAGTGAAACTCGTACTTTTCCTCGAATGGAATGTCGCACTTTTTCAGTATGTAAATCATTTTCTGCAGCTTTTTCCTACCGACAACTTCGTCTGCCGTCGAGAAAAACTTCATGATTCTGGCGTGATTTTCTAACATACTCACCATCTCCTATTCTGGCCGAATGGCCAACTTGTAATTGCTTATCCGAATAATATCTCAAAAATCCGCGCCTTCTCTGGCCTATCTGCCGGAAGTTGTTCCAACACATCCTGCGGGAAATACAATTTATGATCTGTGCGTTTTTTGCCGGAAATCGCTTCGACAATATCCGACTGGCGCGATAGTTCCTTCAGTTCATCTTTCTTCGGCTGTAATAAGTGAATCGGGAGCCGTTCCTCTTCCTCACCAGGACGATAAAAATCATACGGCAGATCAGAGGAGGAATCGACAACCAGGTAATATTCCGGATCGATGTCGATGGCTTGAAACAGCTTGTATAATTCCATCCACTCTGTCATTTGCTGATTCGGGTTGAACTCGATATATTTAAACAAGCGCCGGTTGATAAACCGTTCACACAAATCGCGTAAAACAGTGTCGTCTTCTTCCAGCCAGGCTTGAAAATAATAAAGGACAATCGATTCATCAAGCCGCAGGTATTCCTCTAAATCGACGTTTTCTGCAAAAAACGAGAGGAAATGGGTCGGTTTCTGCTTAAACCGATAATTTTGCTCGTATAAATATTTGGCACGATGGAGTATTTTCGACAAAATCACCTCTGCGCTTCTGGTAACAGGATGAAAATAAACCTGCCAATACATTTGATAGCGGCTCATGATGTAATCCTCCACCGCGTGCATTCCTGTCTGCTTGATGACGACTTGATCCTCCATCGGCCGCATGACCCGTAAAATTCTTTCCATATCGAAATGTCCATAGCTTACTCCGGTGAAATAGGCATCCCGTTGCAGGTAGTCCATCCGATCGGCATCGATTTGGCTGGATATCAAGCTGACAACTAATTTGTTCTCATAGGTTTTATTGATAACATCAGCGACGTCCTGTGCAAATCCCTTCCCGACACGTCTCAATATTTTATTGATCTCCGTATCTCCAAGAACGATTTTTTTGGTAAAGTCCTCATGATCCAGCTTAAATACTTTTTCGAAGGAATGGGAGAACGGACCATGCCCCAAATCGTGCAGTAAGGCCGCACACAAGCATAACAGCCGTTCATCGTTATTCCAGTTCGGACGGTTTTCAAAGTTGAACAATATCCGCCGGACAATTTCATATACACCGAGCGAATGGTTGAACCTACTGTGCTCAGCTCCGTGGAACGTCAAAAACGAGGTACCCAGCTGCTTGATCCTTCGGAGCCTTTGAAATTCCCTTGTGCCGATCAAATCCCAAATCACTTGATCTTTGACGTGGATATACCTATGTACAGGGTCTTTAAACACTTTTTCTTCACTTAACTGCTCATCTTTATATGCCATGTCCAGGTCCCTTCTATTGATATCAAAAAGGCAGCAGGAAATTATCCGTGCAACCCTTATCTTTTCTGTACCCAACTAATTCCATTTATAGTCAACCTAATTGTTAAAGAAAAAGACGGAAAGCCTGCAACAAGTTTCCCGAGAAAGTCTTTACCATTACGGTCGACGAATTTCGACGTTTTTTTATTGGTGCCTTTGCCTATTTGATTCATAAACAATTATTATCATTATATAATAGAAATGCTGACACAAAAATGGTTTTTTTGCACGAAATGGATTTTTTGTGATTATCAGTCGGTTAGACAATTTGCTATAATGGATGGGCGGTCGCGGAAGATGCGGCTGTCAGCCCGACCTGACATTTGGCGGGAATCAAAGGAGATATTAGTATGGAAGATTGGAAACAACTGTTCAGTGGGACAGTCCGCTATATCGACCAACGTGGGAAGTCGGCCAGAGATGATGCGATCGCATCCTTTGCTTACGATGACGCACTGGCTATTTCTGTTGGGAACGGGACTTCTCCTCCGACAGCGAGACTTTGGGTGCACGATAAAACCATCATTCTCGGCATCCCTGATGCCAAGTTACCTAACGTGGACGCAGCCATCCAATGGCTCGAGCAGCACGGCTATCAAGCAGTCGTCCGGAATTCCGGAGGACTCGCGGTGGTCCTTGATGCAGGCGTTCTCAACCTGTCTTTTATTTTACCGGACGCCAAAGGAATCGGTATACATGAGGGCTACCAATTTATGGTCGCGTTCATTCAGGATTTGTTCCGGAATCTTACGACGGAAATAAAGGCTTTCGAAATAAAAGGTTCTTACTGTCCGGGTGATTATGATTTAAGTATTGGTGGACGGAAATTCGCCGGTATTTCCCAACGCCGTGTTAAGAATGGCTCTGCTGTCCAAATTTATCTTTGTGTAGAAGGAAGCGGACGCGAACGGGCCGAACTGGTACGTCAATTTTATGGGATCGGGATGAAAGGGCAATCCAATAAATTTGAATATCCGGAAGTAAAGCCCGAAACCATGGCCTCGCTTGCTGAAATGCTTTCCATTCAGCTCACAGTTGATGATGTGTGCAAATGGATTTACCAGGCTCTAAAGTCTGTGAGCACGTCGATAACCGAACAATCCCTGGACAATGCCGAACAGCAATCGTTCGAGAAAAGGCTGGAACAAATGAAGGATCGAAACATCAAAGCACTGGGAATTTGAACCCGGTGCTTCTTGTTTTACTGCCGCCGATGAACCTGCCGCTCTATCCGATTCGTTTCTAATGCCTCCCAATCGATGTCATGCCCAATACCAGGAGTGTCTTTTATCGCGATTTCCCCATTTTGCAGCATAACCGGCGGTGTAATAATATCCCGGTGCCAATAGCGATCAGATGCAGAAATATCTCCAGGATACATAAACTGCGGCAGACTAGCGATAGCAATGTTATGGGCGCGCCCTACACCTGCTTCCAACATTCCCCCGCACCAGACAGGTATATTCTTTTCCCGGCAGAAGTCATGTATTTTTTTCGTTTCACTCAGACCGCCGACCCGGCCGATTTTAAGGTTGATTACCCGGCAGCTGCCCAGTTCGACTGCTGCCCTGGCATCTGTTAGAGAATTGATGCTTTCATCCAGGCATATCGGGGTCTCCAGCTGGCTTTGCAGAATGGAATGTTCATAAATGTCGTCGTGACCCAATGGTTGTTCAATCATCGTCAAACCAAATTCGTCCAGCTGCTTTAATATATCGACATCTTGCACCGTATAAGCAGAATTAGCGTCAGCCATCAGCTGGACATCTGGGAAATGGTGACGTACTTCCCGAATGACGGCTACATCGATTCCAGGTTTGATCTTCAATTTTATCCGCTTATAACCTTCCTCCAGGTGATGTTCCATCACAGCAAGCAATTTGGAAACAGACGGTTGGATTCCAATACTGACACCTGACTCTACCCGATGTTTTTCCCCGCCCAATGCAGTGGCAAGCGACATTCCCTGTCGCTTAGCATATAAGTCCCAAACCGCTCCTTCCACTGCCGCCTTTGCCATATTGTTGCGGCGAATCACTGAAAAGCGGCTGCTGATTTCATCTGGATGTCGAATGGGCTCCTTGAAAAGCAACGGCAGTAAAAAGTCCTTGATTACATGTTCGGTTGTCGCCACTGTTTCTTCTGTATACCAAGGGACCGGAAAGGCGACCGACTCGCCGTAACCGCTATTTTCATTCCCGTCGACAGCTTCTACGATAAAAAAGTCTTTTGTAGAGAACGTCCCGAAACTGGTTTGGAAGGGATTTTTCAAATCCATGACCAGCCGGTGCAAGATGACTTTATCTATGTAAAAAGGTTCATTTTCCAAGCAGACTCCTCCTTCTCTTACAGGGAAATGTTCGTTTGTTCTCCAGGTGGTCTTTATCGTAATACTTTGCAGGCGCTTTGTCTATCGACGTGCCACTTCTTTCGGTCGCGAAAAAAGTGGTCTCAAAAGTGAATAGTGCTCATCCCGCGCTGCGGAAGCTCATGCACGCGAGAAAAAATAAAAGCTTGTAGAAAAATACGAGGTTTCTCTACAAGCTTTGTTTGTCTTATTCTTTTTTTATAAAGCTTGTGCGGCAGTTATAATTGCCAGTTTGTAAACGTCATCTGCCACACAGCCGCGGGACAGGTCGTTGACCGGCTGGTTCAGTCCTTGCAGAATCGGACCGACCGCATCAAAATTCCCTAGCCGCTGGGCAATCTTATAACCGATGTTCCCGGCTTCAAGTCCAGGGAAGATAAATACATTCGCGTCCCCTTTCAGCTCGGAATCAGGTGCCTTCTTCTCTGCTACTGCCGGTACAAAGGCCGCATCAAATTGGAATTCACCATCCAATGGCAGATCAGGGTTTTGCTCCTTGGCGATTTTAACAGCCTCTGCCACCTTCTCTGTTTCTTCCGACTTAGCCGATCCCTTCGTGGAAAAACTCAGCATGGCAACACGCGGATCAATATCGAAAAGCTTAGCAGTCTCCGCACTGGCTCCAGCAATTTCCGCCAGGTCCTGACTATCCGGCGCAATATTGATGGCGCAGTCTGCGAAAATATACTTTTCTTCTTCTTTCACCATGATAAATACACCAGAAGTTTTTTTGATTCCCGGTTTCGTTTTAATAATTTGCAATGCGGGACGCACGGTATCCGCAGTTGAATGAGCTGCTCCACTGACTAGTCCATCAGCTTTGCCCATATATACGAGCATCGTCCCAAAGTAGTTTTCGTCGAGCAGCATTTCTCTTGCCTGTTCTTCCGTATTTTTACCTTTACGGCGTTCTACGAAGCTTGCCACCATGTCGTCCAATGCCATATAATTTTGCGGATCGATTATTTCAGATGCCGAAACGTCCACTTGAAGTTCCTGCGCTTTCTGTATTACTTTCTCTTCATTTCCGATTAATACAGGTTTTAAAATTCCTTCCGCACCAAGCTGGCTTGCAGCTGTCAAAATGCGCTCATCCAAACCTTCAGGAAATACAATTCGCTTGCTATCTGATTTCACTTTATCTTTTAAGCTTACAAATAAATCACTCATTCGAAACCCTCCAACATTCATTCTGTTATATATGATACGCCTTTTTCTGTATAAATGAAAGCCTTCTGTTCAGAAAATAGCCATGCAAACCTTATCATGTCCCCATTTATGTCCAAATCATGACACTTATAGCCGGCATTCTTTTCAAGGTTTTTGACTGGTGCCTTAAACCCATTGTCAGACAGGCGTTTTGTTGATATTTGAAGGCGTAAGCCGTCTGGGTTTCCGTTAATGATTATCTTTCCCTAATTATGTTATATTAAAAACATACTTAACCTTGAAGGAGTGACCTACTATGCCAGAAGCAGTTGAAACAATGGACGGCTGGTACTGTTTACATGACTTACGAACAATTGACTGGACTTCCTGGAAGCTTGCAACAAGTGACGAACGACAGGCTGCTATCCACGAATTTCAGCAGCTCCTCGAAAAATGGGAGCAAGTCGAACAAAATCGCAACGGCAGCCATGCCTTATATACAATAGTTGGCCAAAAAGCGGATTTTCTATTAATGCTGTTACGCCCCACATTGGAAGAATTGAATCAAATCGAGACGGAATTTAATAAAAGCAAGCTAGCTGAGTTCACGAAACCTGCTTATTCCTATGTGTCGGTCGTCGAGCTTTCCAAGTACAGGCCAAGCAAAGACGGCGAGGATCCGGAACAAAAGCCGGAAACCCAAGCGCGGCTGAAGCCGACGCTTCCAAAATGGCAGTATATCTGCTTCTATCCAATGGACAAGCGCCGCCAGGGCGACGACAACTGGTACATGCTGCCGTTTGAAGATCGTGGCAAGCTAATGTACGAGCACAGCAAAACAGGCAGAAAGTATGCAGGAAAAATCCGGCAAATCATCACCGGATCCATGGGATTGGATGATTGGGAATGGGGCGTTACTTTGTTCGCCCACGATTCACTGGAAATCAAAAAGCTCGTATATGAAATGCGCTTTGACGAAGTAAGTGCCCGCTACGGCGAATTCGGCGCATTCTATGTCGGCAGCATTTTAACTCCTGAACAAGTGCCATCGTTCCTGCAAATTTAAGGTAAATCTGAAAGCCTTGGCCATCCTATCCATTTGATAAGAAGGCTAGAAGCTTGGACAAAAGCATAGTGCTCAAGATAAGACCGAACGATATTCTAAATCGTTCGGTTTCTTTGTTTACTATAAGGCAAACACCTAATTAGACACTTTCCATTTTGATGGTTATGAGTGCTCGCCATCGCTACATGAGGATACTGCGGTTTTCTTTACCAAGTAGCGGAAGTCGTACCTGCGAAAGCGAAGTAGCTTGCCGGAGTGTATAACTGCTCCATACTAAGAAACAACAGACCACTATTCGCCCGCACTATTCTCTCCTCTCCTTTTCACCTTTCCTTTCTTTTTGGTCATAGAGCTTTTGTCCGCAGCATACATATACCTATTAGAGAGCATTGGCAGTAGGGAAAAATTCTCTCGTTCACATCAAGAAAGAGGTGACATCTATAGCGGTCATTCCGTATAACGAGCAAGACGCAAGCTTCATGAGAAAGGTATAAGTCACGGCTTTTTTACTCCGCCCAGATGCAATGAAAATGTACGGGGAACATCGAATGAGTTTTCATACAGGCAAGGGGCCTGAAAAAATATCGAGTGGATGATGAAGGGAGAGGTTAGCAAGATGAGTAAGGATAAAAGACAGATGCCTTCTGGTGCACAAGGCAGCAGCAGTGCCGGTTATCCATCACAAGGACAGCAAAGTTATGGATACGGGCAGACACCAGGCTATTATTATCCGCAGCAAATGATGCAGGGCGCCCAACAAGGATACTATCCGGGGATGCAGGGAATGCCACAGCAGCAAATGCAGCCGCCACAGCAACAACCTCAACAACAGCAAACGGCAGGCGTGTCTGATATTCCCGGCATGCTGCCGACCGAGCAGTCTTACATTGAGAACATATTACGACTCAATCGCGGCAAAAGGGCTACCGTTTATATGACGTTTGAGAATAATGATCGCTGGAATGCCATGATATTTAAGGGCATCATTGAAGCTGCAGGAAGAGACCATTTAATACTTAGCGACCCGGAAACGAACCGCCGCTATTTGCTGCTCATGGTTTATTTGGATTATATTACCTTTCCGGAAGAAATCAATTATACCTATCCGTACGGCGGGGGATCCGGCCAGGCAGCCACTTACCAGCCACGGCGCTGACAGCTCAATGATACAAGTGAAACCGGCAACTGCGTTTATTCTTTTTCCTCACTATAAAACCCTTGCAGGTTTTGGCATGCAAGGGTTTCTTCTGCTGACAAAAGCCAGCAATACAAACGTCGATGTAAATCACAAAAAGGGGGCATTGCCTGGTGAAACATCCCTATAAAAAATTCTTTCAATTGCAGCTGCTCATGATGGGACTTGCCTTGCTCTTAGGGGTGATCGCCCTCGTCAAAGCGAGCCTGATCATGATTATAGCAGCGTTCTATTTCCTGGCATTCAGCTTTATTTTTGAAGGACTTGCCGAACACAAAAAGCAGCATACCCTTCCGTTCGCTCAACAAATTGCCAGAGCATTTTTCATCATCATACTCATCAGCTATTTGGCGATCATACTAATTTAATTGCAGCATATCCAAGGACAATCCAGCCTGCCAGGAAAGCCAACCCGCCAACCGGCGTAACCATGGCAAAAAATTTGATACTTGTTGTAGCATATATATACAAGCTGCCCGAGAACAACACGATGCCGACAAAGAATAACCATCCAGCTGTGGACAGACTGGCCGCCTGAAAGCGGACGGCCAGCAGCCCAGTCACGAGCAGCGCCATCGTATGGAACATTTGATAATTAACAGCCTTCTCCCACGTGGCCAAAGCTTTTTCTGAAATCTTCCCTTCCAATCCGTGAGTCCCGAAGGCTCCCAATGCCACTGCAAGAAACCCATTGATAATCCCTAAAATCAAAAACAATTTCATCTGGTTTCACCTCTGTTAAAAGTCAAAAATCGAATTGCCGTTTGCTTCTTCATGATCGATTGTTTGCTTGCCAGCAGACTTGACTTTTGATTGACCAGTTTGACTGCCGGCATGCATATCGCCCATCATTTTCACCAATTCCTGTTCCGGCCCTGCTGCAGCTGCAGCACTATCTTCTTCCAGCATTAAGTCGCATAGCAGACGAACCGTCCGGACATGCTCCCTTATTGCGGCGGTTTGGTCCTTTTTCGCCAGAGCTTCCTGCAATTCACTCATCATTTTTGTTAAAACGGTTTGATCGGAAATTGCCATGGAATCCCTCCTTCTATTTTCCCAAGTAGACTAGCCATACCTGCAAACTGCCGACAGCTACTCCTATAATTACTTCAACGAACTAAGTATAACACGGAAGGAGGCGTCGGTTCACTTCGCATCCTCCCATGATCAGACCTTACAAAACACCGAGGGCATTCAGGAAAATCAGCAAAATGATCACCGGTGCCAAGTATTTTACGATTACGTACCACCAGCGTCCCACCGCTTGATGCTGCAAATCAGCGGCAGTCAACGCTTCCCTTCTGCTGAAATACCACCCGACGAACAGCGCTATCACCAGGCCGCCAATTGGCAGAAAAATATTAGAAGCTATATAATCCATGGAATCCATGATATTAAGCTGGCCAATCGGCGTGAACCCTGACCATGCCCCCATGCCAAGGGAAGCACCGATTCCCAAGATAAAGATAATAATTCCGGTAATGATCGAAGCCTGTCTCCGACTCCATTTAAAAGTGCGCATCAAATAAGCTACCGGCACCTCCAATAAAGAGACCGACGAAGACACCGCGGCAAGGGTCAAGGATAAGAAAAACAAGATTCCTACAACTCCGCCAAACGGAATTTGACTGAATATATCCGGAAGCGTGATAAATACAAGCACAGGACCTGAGTCTGGTTCAATACCAAATGCAAATACCGCCGGGAAAATAACGATTCCGGAGATAACAGCGAAAAATGTATCCATCAAACCAATGCCGACAGTGGCTCCCGGCAGTTTATGATGATCCCCTAGATAGCTTCCATACGTCATCATGACCCCTACTCCCAGACTCAAGGAGAAAAAGGCCTGTCCGAGGGCAGCAATATAAACAGACGGATTGCTGAGCACGCTCCAATCAGGCTGGAACAAAAAGCGCAATCCTTCCATCGCACCATCCAGTGACAAGCTGAAGATGGCGAGGATAATTAATAGAACTGCCAATGCCGGCATAAAAATCTTGTTGGCAAGTTCGATCCCTTTTTTGACCCCCGTCAATACAATCGCTATGGTCAGTACCATAAAAATACCATGCCACATCAGCGGCTGTGCAGTGGAGGAGGTAAACGTCTCGAAGGTAGCTCCATAACCTTGCTCTGGTACCGTGAAAAAATACCCTGATAGATAATTCCAAAAATAATACATAGACCAGCCTGCTACCACACTGTAAAATCCTAAAATCAACAGCGCCCCAAATACTCCAAGAAACCCAGCCAGATACCAAGGCTTTTCGGGAGCGAGCGTCCGATAAGAACCCACTACGTCACTTTTAGCCTTACGGCCGATGCTGACCTCGGCGAGCAATAATGGTATTCCGACAATTAAAATACTCGCAAGGTACAAAATCAAAAAGGCTCCGCCGCCATTTTCGCCGGCTACATAAGAGAAACGCCAAATGTTGCCCAGTCCGACAGCAGAACCCATCGCTGCAAGCATGAAACCGAGTTTCGATGCCCAGCTTTCCCTTGTGGAATTCATGATCCAACTCCTTTCTACATACATCTTTTTTGTCTTACTACCGCTGGACCAAAAATTACCAGCATTGCGCTTTTTACAGCGATTCGTTTACGTTTTTTAAAACATACTTTCCTATCATAATAAAAAACATTTCTTAATACAATAACCCGAGGAAGACTAGTTTTCAATAGGAATTTTCCTGGATACCACTGGTATTTTATGCTAGTTTGGTAGTCGACCAGATATAGGAGGTGGAATGCTAGATGGGGGCGTGGTTCGATGTGTCTTCAACCGATATGTTTCAACCATTTTCAACAAGCCATTTACTTATGCTGGCTGTCTATGCCTGCGGCGTACTGGCCATGATTTTTCTGCGCAAACAGATGCAGCAAAGGCATGTCCATGCAATCATCCGCTGGCTTTTGTTCCTTCTGCTGCTTTCCAGTGAGCTATCTTATCAGGGGTGGGCCATTTACCACGGAGTTTGGCGCTTCCCGGATCATATGCCCCTCCACCTTTGCGGCATAGCGTCCATTTCGGCAATGTTGGCACTAATCTTTCAGAATAAACCGATCATACGGCTTACTTACTTACTTACTTTCTTGCCATCATTCCAGCCATGCTGGCGTTGATTACGCCGGATTTGCCTTACGGGGCGGAACACTTTCGTTTCTGGAAGTTTTTCCTCCATCATATCGCCATTTCCTGGACAGGAATTTTTCTGGTTCTTTCCATCCCTATCCGGATCACCTTGGCATCGATGCTACGAGCGTTTTTGTTTCTAGTAAGTTATGCACTTGTAGTAGGAGTGCTTATCAATCCACTGACAGGAGCAAACTATTTGTATCTGGCAAGACCTGCGGCTGATACCCTGCTCAATCATTTCGGCAGCGGGATTATTTATTATATTAATCTAGTCACAGCAACATTTGTCGCCTTTGTTCTTTTGTATTGGTTAGCGAAGTGGTTCTCCGATAATAAATAATGGTTCACAGGGCCTTCTCTCTTTCCATAAGAAAAGCCTTGCAGCTACGGCTCCAAGGCTTAATCCAGGCTATCTATTTAAATGACAAAGTTCATTTGCTGTTGATCTTCTATATACCTTTCATACATCCATAGGACGAATTCCAATTCTTCGTTACAGAGTTCACGTTTTAACTCCTGTTCTATATTGCTCACAAATACAGTGTAGTCAATCATTCAGAGTTTATCCTCCTCATTCGAAAAAGTTGGCATCCCCCCACAGGTGCCTGAACGCTAAGTGTTTATAGTCTATTTTACTTTTAAAACGACAAATATTCAATGCTATTTTCAAAAAATTATAAAAAGTAAAGACAATTTTATTGAAATTTAGCGTAATTTATGCCTAGAAGAGAAAGTGTTGAATTAACAATAATGTATGCGCTTACACTATATATGGTATGTACACCACACATATGATGAATAACCATACCACATCTACGAAATGCCAATAATAGTGAAAGATTTTCTGCTTTTCCAGATACAGTGCGTATGGCAGATGTCGAAAGGATTGCAGGGTTAATACTACCATCCATAACAGACCGAACAATACATGAACTGCATGCAGGCCGGTCAGGATATAAAAGGAGGATAAAAAGTTATTTGCTGTAAAGGTATATCCCTCCGTCGCGTAGCTATAATACTCGTTTATTTCCAAAAAGAGAAAAATGGCTCCTAAGGAAAACGTGGCCGCCATCCCACTCCTGATGAAAAGCATACTCCTGCTGCTCAATCCTTTTTCGGCCAAAAGCAGCGTTGCACTGCTTGAAAGCAAGCATACCGAAGCCAGCAGTACCGATGGAACGGAATAGACATCCTGTGGCTTCGGCCCGGAGTAAGAAGGGGTATATACGATATACGTAGCAAACAAAACGGCAAACATAATCCCTTCTACGATAAGGTAAATAAAAAACCCCATCTTTTTATCCAAAAATAATGCCTGAACCTGTTTACTCATCGGTAACCTCCTCCCTTATCGTTTTTATACGTTCATCCCGCCACGTCCGCAGTAAGAACATCGCTAACACCAGAACACTGCTCAAGACTGCTAGTATCCACCACTGATAAATCATGGCCAGCGATAACAGCAAGAGGATCAATCCTATACATAGTGGCTGAATGGTTTTGACGGCTATCGGGGATGGCCGGGGCTGTTTTTGGATCAAGAGTCTCCTTTTCTCCTGCTTGGCATACCAGAAGGCATCCCGCTGGTCTATTACGGGCATTTGCGTAAACGGGTGTTCAGGAGAAGGGGATGGAACGCTCCATTCCAATGTCCGCCCCTGCCACGGATCTGCTTCTGCATGGTTCCCGGATCGCCAAGTGCGGATGATATTCCATACGAACACAGCCATTCCTACTCCCATGAGAAATGCTCCGATTGTGCTGATAAAGTTAAATACAAATAGGTTTTCGCCCCACTGGTAGGTGTATGTGCGTCGTGGCATCCCATTCAATCCGGTGATATGCATAATAAAAAAGGTTAAGTGAAAACCGGTAATGAACAGCCCTAAATGCCATAATCCGAGACGCCGGTCCAGCAATCTACCCGTTATTTTGGGGTACCAGTAATAGATGCCAGCAAAAATCCCCAATATCGTGGAACCGATAATCGTATAGTGAAAGTGGGCAACGACAAAGTGTGTATCATGAAATTGCATATCAGCCGCCGCGACGGACAGCATCACACCGGTGACCCCGCCCATTACAAAAGTAGGAATAAAAGCGAGCGCAAACAACATAGGAACCGTGAAACGGACCACACCATTCCGCATGGTAAACAGCCAATTGAACACTTTGATACCGGTAGGGATGGCGATCATCATGGTAGTGATCGCGAAGAAAGTATTAGCCATCGGACCAAGACCTACAGTGAACATGTGGTGCGCCCAAACCATAAACCCAAGAAAGCCGATCAGACAGAGCGATAGCACCATCGCAGTGTAACCGAACACCTTTTTCCGTGAAAAAGTTGAAATGACATCAGAAAAGATTCCGAATGCAGGCAAAGCCAAAATGTACACCTCTGGGTGGCCGAAAATCCAAAACAAGTGTTGCCAATACACAGGATTCCCTGCTTCACCAGAGAAAAAGGAAGTGTCAAACAGCCTGTCGAACATCAATAAAGACAAGGCAATAGTCAATACGGGAAAAGCGACTAAAATCAAGAAGGACGTGACGAGCGTAGCCCATGGAAACAACGGCATCCGGTTTAGTTTCATTCCGGGTGCCCGATGCCGCAGAATCGTGACGATCATATTGACAGCCGTCAGCGTAGTTCCCAATCCGGAAACCTGCAGGGCAAAGATATAGTAGTCATTCCCTTCTGTCTGTGTGTATGTATCGGTCGATAAAGGGGTATAGGCAGTCCAGCCGGCATTTGGCGAACTGTCCAGGAAAAAGGCCATATTGAACAGCATGCCTCCGGCCAAGAACATCCAGAAGCTCACTGCATTGAGGAATGGAAACGCCAAATCCCCGGCCCCTATTTGCAAAGGGACCACAATATTCATCAACCCGATTAACAATGGCATTGCTGCAAAAAAGATCATCATGGTTCCATGCGTCGAAAACACCTCATTGTACTTGTCTCCTTGAAACAACCAGAAGTTGTTTTCCGGAACAGCCAGTTGTGTGCGCATTAACAAAGCATCTACTCCACCCCGCAGAAAAAACAGAAAACCGAATAACACATTCATTGTGCCGATTTTCCGATGATTGGTCGTGCGCATATATTCCCAAACTATCGGCCATTTTTTTGTTTTGAACAACCATAGTAGGAGTATTGGTCCTATCAGCAGCATCAGTATCCAGGCAGCTATTACATCTCCGGGCATGTATAGTACGTTATCCCAAATAGACAATGTCATGTTCTACACCCTTTATTAAGTGAATTCTCATTTTCCCTGCAGCCAGGTTTGGTAAGCTTGATTATGCAATACGTTAGTGTCAAACGTCATCAGCGCATGGTTAACTCCGCAAAATTCTGCACACTTTCCCAGAAACGTTCCCGTTTTATCCGGTGTCACTTTAAACAAAATTTCTTTTCCAGGTATGACATCCTGTTTGCCGCCAAGTTCCGGAACCCAAAAGGAGTGGATGACATCCTCCGATTGCAAGTGAAGAACAGCTTGCTCATTAACTGGCAAAACCAGTTGATCAGACTGTCTGCCATTTTCATAGGTGAATGTCCAATCAAATCTTTCCGCTGTCACCTGTATATGAATTGCCCCCTCACCTGCGGCTGTACTATCTGCTTCGTTTGTCGTTTTTGGGGAAACCTGGTAGGTGATCATTACAGTAGGAATTGCCAGAATGGCCAACAGCAGAACAGGAAACAGTGTCCAGGTAATTTCCAGACGCTTATTGCTGTTGATTTCCTCCGGAACATCATCTTTGTTTTTCGCCGTCTGTTTGTATTTCCAGGCAAAGCGGAACAAAAGAATAAAAACTACTGCCATGACCACGATCATGATGGCAAAGCTCAAATAAATTAACATCGCCTGGTCCCCGGCAACCTGACTATGCGGGTTCAATGTCCTGATTTGGCAGCCGTTTAATAACAGAAGCAACACGATCCACGTTTTTCTCATTCCTATCCCACCCTTTTTCAGCCCCTAAAGGCAGTTACTTATTATTTATGGGGAAGTCCAAGCATCCCACCAACCTGCAACACGCCGGCACTGCCGTCTGAACAAGCGTTCCCAATAGCATAAACCGGGCATACCGGTTATAATGTATTCAAGCAAACTTACAAGGGGGGTGAAGACTTGGAACAAATCCAACAGCTCGCTTATTTTCAAAAGCATCTGCAGGAAAATGTCCAGCAGCTGACCGATTCACTGCTCCAAAAATTGTTTGAAAGCTTTCCGGACACTTTCCAGAACCATACAGAAAACGACCATGAGCTGTCGTATCAATTCTTGCATGACTTGATCTCTACGATTGCCGATTTACTGCCGGAAAATGAAGTTTCTAATCAAGAAGCTGTTAAATGGGGCCAGAAAACCGGCCATTTGTTGGTTGAACGAAAGAACAGTTTATCCGACTCATTGGCCAAATTGAGTGTACATAAACGAGTTCTCTGGTCTTTTGTGGAAGAGGTTGCTGCAGAAGATCAGTACCATGAAGCCCTGGAAACCATGACCAGAATTGACCAATTGTATAATCATATCATCCACGGGGTAAGCGTCACCCTAAAGGAAGAAGATGAACGAAAGCTGAGCAGTTTTGAAGAAAAATATCTAAAAGCCTCAACCCCGATCGTCCCTATTATGGACCAGGTAGCCATACTGCCAGTGATTGGTGAAATAGATGAAAAGCGGGCGGAAATCCTTCTGGAGGAGACCACCCAAAAAGCCAGCAAACTGTCAATTGACTGGTTGGTTATCGACCTTTCCGGCGTTGTTACGGTAAACGATTTGTTTGTCAATTATCTATATAAGTTGCTGGATTTATTAAAGCTACTAGGTATTTCGCCAATCTTGACCGGCATTAAACCGGAAATGAGTATGAGGGCGATGGAGCTAGGTTTGTTCAAGGACAAAGGAGTCATTACGAAATCCCATTTGAAGCAGGCCGTGGAAATGCTCCACCACCAGCAAAGCTGATAACTCGTATTCTCCTATCGATCATGGCGGCTTTCCCGTTAGGTTTTCGCTTCAAACGGGAAAGCCAGCACGTTTATTGTTCTTCTCCCTTGTAATGAACGTTTTCCAATTGTTGAAGTCTTACCTCCAGCTCCTTCAATTCCTCTTTTGTGGCGATTCCCAATTCATCAATGATTTTATTTTTTTGTTCATCCTGCTGTTCGCTCCATTCCGCCGCTTTTGATTCCCCTCTTTCGGTGAATTTTCGCAGCATTTCTCTTGCTTGTTTCACCGTCAATTCATCGTTCGCCACCATTTCATCCAACTTCTTTTTTAAGCTTTCTTTACCAAGTACAGCAGCTCCCAGTCCAAGCAAAAATCCTCTCTTCAGCAAATCACTCATTTACCAAAACCTCCTCTTATGTTTTAGGGAATGAATCATTTTGGAATGTTTTCTCGCCAATATGGCCAACAAAATGAGAAAAACACCGCTCGCGAATGCCCCGCCATGCAGGAGCAACTCAGACTCCAAAAACCATCCCACAGATAGCACTGCAGCTCCGATAGCGAGTAAGAAAAAACAGATGACCGCGTAAAATAAGTAGTATTGATGCATGAACTTGTAGCGCTGTTTGTTTTTTGCCCATTCACGGTCCCTTTCCCCATCGTTCATCCATTCAATCAATTCCCGGGGTAATGCCAGCAGCGGACGGGCAGATTCTTTGAACACTTCCGTATAAATAGATCCTTTTCCATTCTCTCCGGAGGCCCACTGTTTTACGACAGGACGCGCCCACTTAACGATGTCCATTTCCGGGTAAATCGATAGCAGTACGCCAAGCAGGATCGATGCAGCCCTGCCCAGAAAGGCATAATCTGCAGGGAGCTGAATCGGTTGTTCTTTCACAAATACCTGAAGATCCTCCATGATCTGCTCGAGTAATTCTCCCTGCATCCGCTGTCCTGCCTGCTCCTGATAGACATCAAGTGTTTTCTTCAATAGTTTTTTAATTTTTTCCGTATCATGATTTTCCAGTAGGAAATCCATTTCAAGCAATGCATGAACCACACGGTCGTAATCATCAAGGATGACTCCCTGCACAACACTCCGCAACTGCTTTGTATCTTCCTTCCGAATTTCCCCTGCCATTCCGAAGTCTAGAATGGCAATTGTTCCGTCGTGTTGAATAAGAATATTACCGACATGCGGATCTGCATGGAAGATGCCGGGGTTGATGAACTGATCGATGTAAAAGTCAAAAAGCGTCTTGGCCACTTGTTTTCGATCTATGTCGTATTCTTGCATAAAGGAAATATTATCGATTTTTTCCCCCTCGACCCAATCCATTACCAGTACCCGGCCTGTGCACAAATCATCATAGTATTCAGGAACGTGAATATACTCATTTTCCCGGAAACGGGTTTTGAAATAGTTGGCATATTTTAATTCTTGTTCAAAGTCCAGTTCCTGGCTCATTACGGAGACAATTTCCTTATATAACTTCTGTAAATCTGCCTTTTTCCCATAAGCTGTGAACCGGGATAGCAGCCAAAATACGATACGCAGTGCACGAAAATCCTTGTGAAAAACTTCTTCGACCCGATGTCTTCTTACTTTCACTGCCACAGGGGTGCCATTATGCAGCCTTGCCTTGTACACTTCTCCGATGGAAGCAGAAGCGACTGGATAACTGTCCAGGTCCGCAAGGTTGTCTTCCAGATTTGTCTCCCACTCCTCCTCGATGGTTTGCCGGGAATATTTAAAAGGAATTGATTTAACTTTGTCTGTCAGGCCTTGCAGTTCCTTTATAAAGGCAGCCGGCAGTAAATCCCTTCGCGTACTTAAAAATTGCCCGAATTTTATCATCAAGCCGCCTAGTTCCAAGGCCTTCTTGCGGTACTCCCTGGCTTGTTCTGCCAGCAACTTTTCCCACTTTTTATTGGTTTCCCTGTCCCAGACACGGTGTATAAACTGGAAACCGTATATTTGCAAGAGGAATTTCATTGTCATGAAAATGATGCTGTATATCCGATATAGTGTATTGTATTTCACTTGAACCACCATCCACTTTACACACTTTTTATCCAAGGCCGTTCCTGTTTATTAGTAATAGATACCCGTATCGTCAGCAGAAAAAACGAGCCATTTTTCACAAAGCTTGTCAGTGCCTATCGAATGAGCCGTGTGAGCAGTGCGATAAGCCTAGTCAGACTGCGAACGTTGTCGCGGAAATACTACCAAATAACTATTCATAATATTGCGAAAAATTAACTATAATGATAAGTGGCGGAGCATACGTATACATTTATATTTCGGGGAGGGAATGTTATTTGAAGAAAAAACTGACCGCAATCATTTCTACTAGTGTGTTGTCTTTTTCTTTGTTTGCTCCTGTTGCTTCCTATCAGACTGAAGCAGCAGAAAGCAATGAAAAATGGAACATCGAGCGATATGGGGATGTATTGGACATCAGTGCAGAATTGAACGAGAAGTCGAAAGATGAGGAGTTTCAAAAAGAAGCACCAAAGCTGATTAAACAATCAGCAGCAAAGGTGAATTTTAATGAGGACGAGGCAGCAAACAGTACAGCGGCCGATGAAGGATTTACGTATGATGGAGGAACCAAACTGTTTCTCGACCGCGACTTGGGTTTTAAAGAATTTACCTTGCGCAGCGTAGGCAGCAATGTGGAGATCTGGGTTGCGGAGGATCTTAGTTTCCCTGAGGGGGATCCCCGAGATCCACAGGTCGTAACCCAAGAGCAGGTAGACAAGCTGGCCAATGAGTTTGACGAAAATATTTATCCAAAAACAACTGCATTCTTTGGAACTCCTGATTCTCTCGACGGAAGCAATTCTCCGCTTCCGGAAATGGTCGGGCTCCCGGAAGGATACTACCAGTCGGAGGATGGCAGCGACAAAACGATTATGCTGGTTGATAATATCAAAGACGATAACTATCATGATCCAGACTACCCATTCTTTGTTGCTGGTTTTTTCTGGAGTACATTGGAAAACTATATCGATCGCAACATTATCACGATTGATGCCAATAATTGGGAAGAACGTCTGGAAAGTACTTTCTTCGCCACTACGATGCACGAATTCCAGCATTTGATTCATAGTGATAATGACAGTTCGGAAACGACTTGGCTCAATGAAGGCATGTCGACATTCTCTGAATATCTCGGAGGTTATGGGCACGATTATGGTTCTATCAACTTCTTGCTCGATCACCCGGAAAATTCCCTGGTGAATTGGGATGAACATGTGGGTGCTGATACAGGTCCAGAAACAATTGCTGATTATGGGCTTGTCTACTTGTTCACCTTGTACAACTACGAACAATTCGGTCAGGAATTCATCCGTGACGTTGCCACCAGTCCACTGCACGGTATTGAAAGCTACAACCAGGCATACAAGGATTTCGGAATTAAAGAAGACTTTCAAAGCGTGTACGAAAAGTTCGTCACTGCCTTATTAATCGATGAAAACCAGAAAGTGAAAGGCAAAAAAGGAATCTATGGCTTCGACTCGATTGATTTACGTGAAATTCCGGTAGAGGACGGCAAAGTAAGAGGAAATACTGTTAATTTTGAAGAAGCATCCTTGTATGAAAAAGACGGTGTACCTGCGTGGGGAGCTGATTACAAGCTGCTAGACTTTGAGGGGAAAATTGAAAACATTTCCTTTGACGGCGTTGACTTCCTGCCGAGTCCTTGGCAGACTGTTACAGATCCACTGGGATCAGATAATCAGGTTTACTGGGGAAATGATGGCGATGAGGCAGACAATAGCCTTATCCTTGAAGCAGATTTAACGGGAGTCTCCGAAGCCTCCCTTCAATTCGACCATTACATGGATATTGAAGAACAATGGGATTTCGGCGTTGTCCAAGTTTCAACAGACGAGGGAAAATCCTGGACCAGCCTGGAAAAATGAGCATACCAGATCGGACGTAGTCGAGGAAGGCTATCCAAAGATCAAAGAGAATGTGCCTGGATTCACCGGTTATTCTGATGACTGGCAAGAGGAAACATTTGATTTATCCGATTATGCTGGACAAAAAGTATATATATCTTTCCGTTACTTGACGGACTGGGGAACAACCGATTCCGGCTGGTTCGTCGATAACATTACTGTTCCAGAAATCGGTTTGTCGTATGACGGATCCTCGCTTGACGGACTGCAATCAAAAGAGGAGCTGCTTGAACAATACGTCAATTATTCTGTCACCTTCGTCAATGAAGATAAACACGGCAAGTTCAAGGTCTATCATGTGGATCCTTTCAATATAACTGAATCTGACGCCCTGAATTTGCGTAATTTATTTAAAAAAGGAACGAACTATATGACCACCTGGTATGCAGCTCCACAGGGAAGTATCGATCCTGTTCCTTTTGAATACAATATTGAATTAAAAGATAAGGGTCCAAAAAAAGCGAAAAAGCAGAAATAAGCATTCTGAATCACTGTACGTCGTGTGCTCCCCTCTTTTTACCATAAAGCAGAACCGCTCTGGTCTTTGCCAGAGCGGTTCTGCTTTTCTTCATTTTCCGGGAGTTTACCTGAACATGGCATATGAGGAGACTCTCAAAAATGATAGTTTCTTTAGGCCGCAGCCCGAATACACATCCGCTTTGCGCGGGTGACCCGTAAGCCTCCTCGAACTCCGTTCTGCGGGGTCTTACTTTGGCCACTGTTCCCGCAGGAGTCTCCTGTGTGTGCGAGCTGCTCTGTGCCATCTATCATAAGAGCATCTTTACCACATGTTTAAAGGCAAACCAGCTGCGGAAAAATGCGACACTCCTGCGGGAACAGCACCAGCTGAAGATCCCGCAACAAGCGGTATTTGCTTGTGAGGAAGCTGAAGCGGTACCCGCGGAAAGGGAGTGTTTTTCCGCAGCGCCGGGTTACCATCTCTCCTATTTCCCTTTATCTCCCCGAAAATGGCCGAAGTTCGACTAAGCCCGCCGCTTTGCGCGGCAACGCCGAACCACCCCCGTTGCGGGGGCGCACTTTTTCGTCGCTATTCGGTCGCTTCCGCTTTAGGTCATCTAGCTCCAGCTCCCAGCGACTCGTAAAACTTCCCTCGCCTCCGTACGATAAAGAAGACTTGCCGACTGGTAAACCAGAGGCTCAGTCGCCCTTATGCCCTTGGGTGAAAGTCAACATCGTCTTTACACCAAGGAGGGCCGATTAAGGGCGGGGTTTGCGCCCAACATCGCCATACCCCTTTGCCAGGGGCATGTTTCCTTTATCTCCTACGGAAATAACAGAAGTTCGACTAAGCCCGCCGCTTTGCGCGACAACGCCGAACCACCCCCGTGGCGGGGGCGCACTTTTTCGTCGCTATTCGGTCGCTTCCGCTTTAGGTCATCTAGCTCCAGCTCCCAGCGACTCGTAAAACTTCCCTCGCCTCCGTACGATAAGTCAACATCGTCGCTTACGCTCCGTGTTTCCTTTATCTCCTACGGGCGAGGTCCAGTTTTTTCGTCGCTATTCGGTCGCTTCCGCTTTAGGGTTAGGATCGATGACTAGGTCTTTTTCGGCTCTTAGGGTGTACTTCTCTCCGTTTACACATATCGGTAGATCTGGTCCTTCTAGCAAGTGAAGAACCAACTTGTTCACTTCTCTATCCACCTTGATTACCTGATGGTTGTACTGCACGTGGAACGAATAGCTTTCCCATTCATCTGGCAGCTGGGGAGCCATGTGCAAGCCGTCTTCTTTGATCCGCAAACCAGCAAAGCCAAAGACGATTGCCATCCAGGTACCACCCATGTTGGCCATATGCAAGCCATCCTTCGTATTGCCTTTTGTGTTATCCAGGTCCAAGCGGGCTGTCTCAATAAAATATTCATATGCCTTTTCCATGTATCCCAGCTTGGAGGCCATGATACTGAATACACATGAAGATAGCGAAGAATCATGGGTAGTGATTTTTTCATAGTAATCATACGTATTCACTAAAGTGCTATACTGCTGTTCATCCTCCAGTAAAAAATGCGCTAGTATCGTATCGGCTTGTTTACATACTTGGTATCTGTACAAAGTCAATGGATGATAATGAAGCAGCAGCGGCTTTTCGTCATCAGGTGTTTCGGACAGGTCCCATTTCTTCTTATGAAGAAACGAGTCATCTTGCGGATTGATATCCAATTCAGGGTCGTAAGGCAGATACATATTCTCTGCCGCCCGCTTCCAAGCTTCCAGTTCCTCTTCCACAAAGCCAATCTGATCAAATAGCTGTTCAGCAAGCCGCTCATCCCATTTTGGCAGCCGTTCCACAATTTTTGCTGCCCAGAGCAGGTTATGCTTAGCCATCACATTGGTATAATAATTGTTATTTACCAGACAAGTATATTCATCAGGCCCGGTCACCTCATCAATTGCAAAACTTCCATCTCGTCTAAAATGCCCGGTATCCATCCATAACCTTGCCGTTTCAATCAATAATTCCGCACCATAATCTAGCATGAACTGTTCATCATGGGTGGCAAAATAATACTGAATATAACTATAAGCTATATCCGCACTAATATGATACTGGGCAGATCCTGACGGAAAATAGGAAGAGCATTCTTCACCTGTTATCGTCCGCCACGGGAACAGAGCTCCCTGCCGATGTCCAAGTGTTCGCGCCCATTGCCTTGCTTGTTTAAGGATAGAGTATCGATAGATTAACAATTGTTTGGCCAATTCAGGATTGGTCATCAAGAAAACAGGAAACAAGTAGATTTCCGTATCCCAGAAATAATGACCTTCATAGCCCTCACCGGATAGTCCCTTGGCAGAAATGTTACTGAACTTATCGCGTCCAGACGATTGCAATAGATGGAACAGGTTAAACCGGATACCTTCCTGCAGCTTGGCTTCCCCTTGAATTTCCACGTCACTTCGCTCCCAGAAGAGCTTCAGGTAATCCTCCTGCGAACGTAGCAAGGTTTCAAACTCTACATCCAGCAGACGGTAGTAAATACTTTTGGCCCTATCTTTCAAGTCATCCCCGTGCCTCAATGTATCGACATAAATATTTTGCTTAATGATTTCTACCGCTTCCGTTTTCTTTTTATCAAACGTGTAAGAAAAGTAGATTTTTTGATCATTCTGTTCAATATCCGGTTCGATATCACTATTGTTTGGTAGATAGTGGCTTGTATGGCATCCGACTTGCAAACCGGAAGTTTCCGTTTCACACATGATATAGCCCGTTTCATTATGGACATCTATATCCTTCACAGCCAGGCTCTTCGAATGGCCGGCGGCGAGGCGGGGATCATCCATACTGATGTAATTCGAAATATCGCCATCAACTGTTGAGACAACTGTGACTTTGTCATTGAAATTTATCGGGTCGATGATCACTTTACTAATAAATAGTTCCCGGTGGATAAAGGAAACCATACGCTGAAAGGTAAGCTTCACTTCCTTGCCGCTAGGTGACAGCCAATGGATACTCCTTTCCGTATATCCTTTGTCCATGTGAAGAGTCCGCGTGTAATCAAGGATTTCCCCTTCTGTAATGGCGAATTTTTCCTTGTCGTCCCCAATATAAATGTCCATCGTCTGCGCATCGATGACATTGAGCATTTTCTGTTGTGTCGCAGGAAAACCGTAAAGCTTCTCGCCGTAAGAAATGTTGATCGTATCATGAAAAGCATTTAAGTACGTTCCGCGAATGGACTCAAACGAAGGGCCATACCCTTCTTCAAAACTCCCTCTCACACCGAGATAGCCATTACCTAAAAAGAATAGGCTTTCTTCATTTAAGAGATCGGTATCACGCAAGGAGTGGCTATATATTTTCCATGTCATGTGCCTAAACCCTCCTATGCAATAGTAGTGTTTGTTTTGATTACCATATAATAATTCATTTATTGTTACAAATTTCCCAATTTATTTCGAGCCTGCTACTCTTTGACCCCGCCTTGTGTGAGTCCATTGACAATCTGTCGTTGGAATAAGAGCACAATTACCAATGTCGGAATCGTCACAAGTATCGTAGCTGCAGCTACTTGCCCCCATAGAATTTCAAACTGGGTACGCAAAAAGGAAATGGCCACCGGAACCGTGTGATATTCCGAATTGGAATTGATGGTAATCGCAAGCACAAATTCATTCCAAGCGGTAATGAAGGTAATGATTGCAACTGTGAATACGCCAGGTGCCGCCAGCGGGAAGACGATTTTGTACAGCGTCTGGAAAGCTGAAGCACCATCAATTCGGGCAGACTCTTCCAGAGCCAACGGTATTTGGTTGAAATGGGTGACCAATATCCAGACAGCCATCGGCAGGGTGATCGATGAATACGGAAGTGTAATCCAATAACTATTCGTCCAACCCAAGTCTATGAATAAGTTATAAATCGGACCGATTACAATCATTTGCGGAAACATAGAAACGGCCAGTACAATGCCCAGCAGTAGATTTTTCCCTCGAAAATCGAAACGGGAAATCGCATAAGCAGCAAAAGTCGCCACTATTACGATATAAATAGTTGTTACACCCGAAACAATCAAACTATTACCGATTGCCCGCATGATCCCTTTTTCCA
The DNA here is from genome assembly GCF_900103695.1 of Sediminibacillus halophilus. Classification (GTDB taxonomy): domain Bacteria; phylum Bacillota; class Bacilli; order Bacillales; family Amphibacillaceae; genus Sediminibacillus; species Sediminibacillus halophilus. Next base: position 447,880 of record NZ_FNHF01000003.1, on the reverse strand, counting down.
AAATTACATCAGCGTAGTGTTGCATGGTCGGATTATCCGGAATGATAGAAAACGGATTGTTCCCGTAAATTTCACCCGTCTGTTTAAAGGAGGTGATCAATATCCAAATAAACGGAAAAACGATAATTACCAAGTAAAAAATAAGCATTATCCAAAACGGCAAGCCAAAGCCTTTTTTCTCTGCACCTGCATTATTTGCCATCATGCTTCCCTCCTTTAATTTCTATCCATGATGTTCGTTCCAAGGAATTTGACATAAATAGTGGAAATGATCGCGACGCACACGAACATAATCATGACGACGACAGATCCATATCCAAAATTCGTCTGGCCGAACATCACTTTATACGAGTAAACCGATAATGTTTCAGTTGACCCGCCCGGACCACCACCGGTCAAAACGTAGATCAAATCGAATATACGGAATGCATCCAGTGTCCGGAATAATAAAGCGACGAGAATCGATGGCTTTAACAATGGCAAGGTGATACGGAAGAAATCCTGGATCCTGTTAGCTCCGTCGATTGATGATGCTTCATATAAGGAACCAGGAATATTTTGCAGGCCGGCCAAAAGCAAAATGGCCATATAAGGAGTGGTTTTCCAAACATCAGCCAAGATTGCTGCAGTCATCGCTCCTGCTCCTGTCTGCATTAAGTCCGTCGGCTCATCAAGCAGCCCAATATTGGAAAAAATTTCGGCCACGACACCCGCACTGCCATCGTACAAGTAGCTCCACATCAAGGCAGCAACCGCAGTCGGTATTGCCCAAGGAATCAAAGAAGTCGTTCGGATGAACCCTTTCCCTCGGATTCCCTGGTTCATGATCATAGCCATTCCGAGTCCAAGAACCAATTCCAAAGCGACGCTGGCAAAGGTGAAGACAAGGGTATGCCTGAGTGCATCTAACACAAAGTGATCCTGTAAGGCCCGTTTATACCCTTGAAGGCCGATAAAATTGGATTCTATCATACTGTTCTTGATATCTTCTACGAGCAGCGGCAAGTTCTCCTCCTGCTGCAGTTCATACTTATCGCCCAATGTCTGGACGGTGGCATCGGCGTTCTCATAAGCAGCCTCTATTTGCTCCTTTTGTTCACTGCTGATTGTTATAACGCCTTCTTCTTTATCAAATTCCTCGTCCAGGTTGTTTAATTGGTCGATAACTTCTTGCGCCCTAGCCTTATCTTCTTCATCTGTGATCGTTTCCATGTCCTGAGAAATGAAGCGATCGACATACAAGGATGTTTCCTTATATAAGTCGACGTTAAACCGTTCATTTAAATAAAGTCCTGATTTGGTACGATCATTCAACTGAAAGTCGAAGAAACTGTACGTAAAGGACTGGAGGACTGGCCACAGGGAAAAGATACCGATTAGCAACAGAATAGGAACAATAAATAAAAATTCTCGAAAACCCATTTTTCTCATAAGGCTCCGTCCCTCCCGACTCTTGTTATAAAGTGGTTTTTCCTGTTTATAACAGTGAAAGTGGAAAAGGGCCCTTACGAAAGAGCCCTTTTATTCCACCTGTATTTTTATGCTCCTTATTCTTCCTCGCTAGTGGCATCCTCGATTGTTTGGACGGCATTGTCCAAGCCCTCGCCGGAGCTCAAATATTTATGAACGGCCACCTGAATCTCGTTTGAAATTTCGGAGTAATCTGCTGAGACCGGACGTGCGATGGTGCTTTGAAGCGCATTTTGGAATCCTTCCATGTTCAGCAGTTCATTGGAATCCAGTACCTCCTGGTCTTCAAGCAATGGATTGTATCCAGGCAGGTAGCTTCCTTCTGTAGATAGAATCTTCTGTCCATCCGGTCCTGCCAGGAATTGAATAAACTCCCAAGCACCCTCTTTCACATCGGAGTTGGCGTTGATTCCCAGTAACCAGCCGCCGACAGACCCGCCATTCGGAAGCGGAGCTGCTTCGACGTTCTCTACGTCGACTGTTGCTCCACTTTCTTCCGGATTTTTAAGTCGACCATAGATATAAGGCCAGTTCCGTTCAAAAACGGCATTCCCGTTTTCAAAGGCAGTGGATGCCTCCCCTTCTGCGTAATTCAGAATATCATCAGGTGTCCAGTCAGCCGTAGTGAAGTCATACATCGTCTGCAAGCCCGATTCAACATCTTCGAATTGGTTGGTAAATTCATTGGCATTCACTGTCAGGCCTTCATATTGCTTGGATTGGTAAACAAACCCGTTACTGATGTCATTTTCTGACGCGTAACGCTCAGCCATTTCTCCAAGCTCTTCGTAGGTATAATCGCCGGAAATCAACTTCTCTGCATCCTCATCCGAAACAATATCACTCCGGAAGAACAGCAAACCTACATCCGGGAAGTATGGAAGGGTGTATTGTTTCCCTTTGTAATTACCGGATTTCATCGATCCTGCATTGAAATCATCGATTTTCAGACCTGCATCATCCATCATCATATCAATGGGCTCCAAATATCCAGCCCCGGCAAATTCTCCAGCCCAGACCACATCGAGCGACAGTACATCATATTCTCCCGCTTCGCTGGATAAGGAAGTAAGTAATTGATCGTGCATTTGCGCAGAGTCATTGGTCATCTGCGTCCATTCCACTTTATATTGATCCTGACTATTGTTAAATTCTTCAATTGCGGCTTTGGTTGCCGGTGTATCATCACTTTGTGCAGCAAACGTGATGGTGGTTACATCACCACTTGATTCGCTATCGGAACCTTCTGTTTCACCGGATGTTTCTTCTCCGCTTTCCTGACTGGATTCTTCGTCTCCCCCGCATGCAGCCAGTACAAGTGTCATGAGTGCAATAGCAAATAAAAATGACAGCCACTTTTTCATAGTGATTGACCTCCTTGTTATTTATATATATTTAACTATAATTGATTGTATAACGACAGCGCTTTCATTGAATACTAAAATTTTTAGATTGTTATCAAATTTTTAGATAGAAATGGAGAGAAAGCCATGGATCATTCAACCCAGAACCCGGTGGTTACCAGTTACCTGACAATGAAACTGGAAAACAGGAATAATGAATACTATCACCCTTCCTTTCTGCTGGAAAGTCAGCTACTTGCGGCTGTAGCCCAGGGGGACATCGAAAAAGCCACCCACATCATGCAAAGCATAAACAAAGACAGACGCCCTAAACTTGCCCACACCCCGCATCGCTCCATGAAAAATTCGTTGATCTGCTCCTGCACGCTATTAACCAGAGCGATCATCAACGGCGGAGTTGATCCGGAAACAGCTTTCACGCTCAGCGATACCTATATACTGGAAATTGAACGCATGGACAATTTACAAGCACTCGACCAGTTGGAATATGTAATGCTGTCCCATTTCATCCAAACCGTTAACACAGAAAAAAAACTGCCGTACGGGAAAGTGGTGAACCGGGCTATTACGTATATCCAATACCACATTCTTCAAGATTTAAACTTGGATTTGATCAGTAAATTCTGCTTTGTCCATCCCAGTTACCTGTCCCATCTTTTCAAAAAAGAAGTCGGGATTTCGATTGTAAAATACATCAACAAAAAACGGATTACAGAAGCAAAGTACTATCTTCTCCACACCACGAGCTCCATCTCGGAAATCGCCTTGTTATTCAAATTTTGCAATCAAAGCTACTTTTCATCCCAATTCAAGCTTTATGAAGGTATCACTCCCCGCGAATTCCGGAATCGGCATATGTAACAAATTTTAAGGTTATACCCTGGTTTATTAAGGTTATAAAATAGAATAAGTTCTTTTCGTGACAAAAATGAGAAAGGAGATTTTTGTGGAACAACTAATAAAAGAGAAACTGGTTGCTATCGGTGATTCATCAGCTGTACACAAAATACATCAGGTAGGCGGAGGTGATATTAACCAGGCTTACTATGTTCGCACTCGGGAACGGGAATACTTTATCAAAGGGAATAACAACATTCCCCCACACTTTTTCCGCGTTGAAGCAAAGGGACTTCGCTACATAAAAGAAACGAAAACAGTCGCTGTTCCTGAGCTGTTTGATTACGACGAACCGGAAAACGGAGAGACTGGTCTGCTTGTGATGGATTGGATTGAAGGTTCTTCCTCGGGATCAACGCCGGAACTGCTGGGCAGAAAAGTCGCAGCAATGCACCAGCACCAGAACAGCCAACACGGCTTTTCCGAAGACACGTTTATCGGGGCGCTGCCACAGCCTAATGGACTGTATGACAATTGGCTCACTTACTACCGTGAGCAACGGCTGAAGCCACAGTTTCATACCGCTATCTCACAAGGCAACATGCCGGAAACACGGAGAAAGCGGATGACCGTCCTTCTTGACAGACTCGACGACTGGATTCCTTCATCTGTCTCCCCCTCCCTACTGCATGGTGATTTGTGGGGCGGGAACTGGTTGCCCGGTCCGAATGGTGAGCCCTTCTTGATCGATCCTTCTATACTCTTTGGTGACCGGCTGTTTGAGCTTGCTTTTACCGAAGTATTCGGAGGATTCCCGGATGATTTTTACAAAGCTTATAAGGAAGCATCCCCTATACCGGATTATTATCCTGATGTAAAACCTTTGTACCAGCTATATTACTTATTGGTGCATTTGAATATGTTCGGGGAAGCATACGGATCACTAGTCGATCGTATTTTGAATGAATATGTTGGATAATGTAAAAAGATGTATATAAAAAATTTCACAAAACGGTTGGCTAATTAATGATTATGCATTAAAATGAATATTGCTGTATTTTTATACTTATCTTATTAGAATTTTATTGAAGAGATAGTAATCAACTCTTCAAGGGAGGACCCTATGAAAAACAAAAATTATTCATTGACTGATCATCTTAAGTTTATCATTCCATCATTGATCGGTATTTTTCTATTCATGACCCCTATTGCTGTCGACGGGGAAATGACGATTCCGATTGCCATACTGTCCAACTGGCTGCAGGATTTGTTGGCTGGTCAGCTTTCTGTCATTATGGTGATCATCATCTCGATCACAGCAATTATTAGTCTGATTGTAAAGCTGGCTGGAAAGCAAATGCTTGATGGCTATCCTTTTTTTCAGCAGCTATTCTATGTCAGTTGGTTTTGGCTGATCACCCGGATTGCGGCAATGGTTTTTGCCATCATGGTTTATTTCGAATTAGGTCATGAGGCGATTTATTCTGCCGATACCGGAGCTTTTATTCTTGGAGATTTGCTACATGTGTTATTTAGCGTATTCTTATTTGCCGGCTTGTTCTTGCCACTGTTATTGAACTATGGACTGCTGGAACTGTTCGGCACGATTCTTTCCAAGGTAATGCGCCCCTTGTTCAAACTTCCCGGACGCGCATCCATCGACTCGCTTGCCTCGTGGCTAGGAGACGGAACGATCGGTGTTTTGCTTACCAGCAAACAATATGAGGAAGGATACTATACCAAAAGAGAGGCTGCAGTTATCGGTACAACTTTCTCGATCGTTTCCATTACCTTTACCCTCGTGGTCGTTTCAGAAGTGGGCCTCTTGGATATGTTCCTCCCATTCTATGCAACTGTACTGCTGGCAGGTTTTGTAGCTGCTCTCATTATGCCGCGGATCCCGCCGCTTTCACGCAAAGCGGATACGTATGTAGACGACAGCGATCAAGTGAAAGATGAAGGGATTCCGGAAGGCCAGAACATCTATACTTGGGGGTACCGGCAGGCGGTTAACCGCGGTGGTCAGGAAACTAGCGTGATGAAATTTTTTAAACAAGGGGCCCAAAATACGCTGGATATGTGGATGGGTGTTGCTCCTGTTGTCATGGCGTTCGGTCTTGTCGCCCTGATTCTTGCAGAGTACACGCCGTTTTTTCAGTGGATCGGTGTTCCATTTATCCCATTGTTGGAAGTAATGCAAGTTCCAAACGCCACGGAGGCTTCTCAAACGATATTAGTCGGCTTTGCTGACATGTTCCTGCCTGCATTGATCGGAAGTTCGATCGAGAGCGAGCTTACCAGGTTCGTGATTGCTGCACTTTCCGTCACTCAGTTGGTTTACATGTCTGAGGTCGGTGGACTGCTGCTTGGATCCAAGGTACCGGTGAAATTTTATGAACTGGTGATTATTTTTCTTGAACGGACAATCATTACCTTACCGATCATCGTATTGGTGGCCCATCTCATTTTTTAGTCCTCTAAATCGTACGGCCACATTTCAGTTTTGGCCGGAGTGGGTACGGTGGCTAAGGAAAGACTCAACCTAATTGCGGATCTAAAAAATGACCCAGCCTGCATATCAGGCTGGGTCATTTATCTATGTCATCACCGCGACTTACGGTGGGAGAACAGTTTATCCTTCAACAGGGAAGCATTGCCTTCAATAAACGGCTGCCAAATCGTCAGCATTGTTTTGTTGGACAATAATAATACGATTGCCATCGAAACGGCAGCAAAGCCGATGATATCGACCGGATGGTTGTAGAAAAGCCAGTCTTCCTGGCGGATATATTGAATGAAAAAACCGTGAAGCAAGTAAACATATAGCGTCCGTTTCCCAAACTCGGTCCATAATCCTGACGTCCGGGGCACCCAGGCGAATATGCTAAAAGTCATAACCAGCGCAGAGGCATAGACGGCAAGTCTAGCAACTCCGCCCGAAGTGGACGCATCCATCGCTGCATACGACTTGGATCCGAGCAGCCAGTCTGTTGAAAAGTCAGGATATATACTTATAATCAAAATGGCGGCTGCCATGATGATAAGCGATACCGATTTCACCAGCTTGGTTTTGACGACCATTACCTGTTCTTTGGTCAGCCAATAGCCAAGCAGGAAAAACGGAAAAAAGACAAACGTTCTAGATAAACTGAACGAATGGCCAATAGTGTCAAAATAGCCGACCATTATTCCCACCATGACTGCTGCTGCAAGGCCTTTGAACATCGGCAGCTTGCTGAATACGATTAACAGCAGGTGCCAACAGAACAAGCTGAATAAGAACCAAAGGGACCAGTGGGGGTAAAAAGGTGCTGCCATCCAGTCCCCTTTTCCGATAAAAAAGTAATAGATGGTATAGAACAATTGGAAAATCATATACGGCAAAAGTAGTTTTTTCGATAACTTAACGATATACCCCTTACTTCCCGACCCTTTGGCAAAGAATCCCGATAGCAGGATAAACGCCGGCATGTGAAATAGATAAATCCAGTGATATAAAACATTGATTACTGCTGAATCGGTTTTTAGCGGTTGAATCAAGTGACCGAAAACAACCAGAAAAATCAGCAGGAACTTGGCATTGTCAAAAAACGCATCCCTCTTCATTGTCCTCATTCCTCCGCGAAAAAAAATCATCATGCATTTTGTTCCTGTTTAATTAATACCCATTCTACTCATATTTTCGCATCCTGAAGAACAATTTAAAGAGGTTGTTATCGAATTGTCATGTAACTTAAACTGCCTGTAAGAAAATGCAAATCCTTGCAAAAAACTTTACCCTGTTACAGTGGTAACAGGGTGGGGGACTGACCCCATTATGCATTTTTTTTCATTTTCTTTTTTGGTTTTTTCGGGCTGGTGGTTTTTTTCTTTTCGGCTGGTTTGTCTGGTTTATCGTTTTTGGCTCTATCCAGCGAGGCTTCGAGTGCCTCCATTAAGTTATGGACATTGTCAGGAACTGGCTTATCTTGAGCGGTCGCTGTTTCGTCTGCATTTTTCTTCTCTTCAATTAGATCGAGCAGTGCTGTCCGGTAATTGTCTTTATACTTTTCCGGATCGAATTCACTTGTCAGTTGATCAATCAACATTTTTGCCGTATCCAGTTCTTTCGGGTCTGCTTTGGCATCTTCAGGGACGTTCGGCACTTCTTTCACGTCTCTTACTTCGTCCGGATAATGGATGGTTTCCACCACCAATGTATTTTCGTACACTCTAATGGCGGCCAATTGTTCTTTAGACCGGATCACCATCTTGGCTACCCCGATTTTTCCGCTGTCGGCCAAGGCTTGTCTTAAAAGGGTGTACGCTTTTCCACCGCCCTCATTAGGTGATAAATAATAACTTTTTTCAAAGTAAATCGGATCGATTTCCTCGAGCTGTACGAAATCGACGATTTCAACGGCTTTATCCGTGTGCTCCTCCTGCAGTTCAGCCATCTCCTCGTCAGTCAGAACGACAAATTTGTTTTTCGCATATTCGAAGGCCTTGACGATCTCTTCCGATTCGACTTCCCTTTCGCAAACCGGGCAAACCTTTTGGTACTTGATAGGTGACTGACATTCCTTATGCAGCTGGCGCAATTTAACATCTTTGTTTTCTGTTGCGGCATGCAGCTTCACCGGGATATTGACCAGCCCGAAGCTGATTGTCCCTTTCCACATCGTATGCATGCTCATCCTCCTTTCTTGCTTCCACCTTCTTGTGCTTGAAGACTTAAGCTTATTTTGTCGAAAACGGCACTATTTATGACTAGTACCTACGGAAAAAGAAAAGACTAGTTACCATAATGATCACTGAATAAAGGAAGTTAGAATGATGAAATTGATGCAGCCAATTGCCAACGAGGCGATACCAAAAGGGAAGGATTGGGTATTTGAAACTAAATATGACGGATTCAGAGCAGTGCTCTACTGGAAAAAGGACAGCATCGAATTGATTAGCCGTAATGGCAAGGACTTAAGCAAGAACTTTCCAGAAATTCTTGCATATTGCCAGAAAGAGCAGCAACGTGTGGCCGAGCTGCTTCCGTTAACCCTTGACGGGGAAATCGCCATACTTAACACACCCTACCAGGCTAACTTTCCACTAATCCAACAGCGCGGGCGCTTTAAAACAGAAAGCACGATTGCAAAGGCAGCCAAAATGCGTCCAGCCCACTTCCTTTGTTTTGATTTGCTGTTACAGGAAGGGAAGGATTTATGCCTGTTAGCTTACCTCAAACGTAAAGAAAAACTGGCTGATTTATTTAATCAGCTGGAAGTAAGGCGGCCGGTTGATTGGTCCAAAAGGCTTGGCTACATAGAAAGTTTTGATAATTGGAAGAATCTATGGGTAAAAATCAAAGAGCATCGAGGAGAAGGCATGGTTGGGAAGCGGCGTGAAAGTCGTTATGTACCCGGAAAGAATCACCGCGATTGGCTTAAGGTGAAAAATTGGCGGGTAATTAGTTGTATCATCACTGGCTACTCGCTTTCCAATGGCTATTTTGATGCAGCTGTTTATCGTGATGGCACGCTCGTCTCGATTGGAAAATTCAAGCACGGGTTAGAGGGAGAAGCACTGACTATGATGAAAAAGTTGGCCGATTCTAAAGGGGAAAAGGCAGGGAATGAAGTTAAGCTGCCACCAGCGATTTGTGTCGACATCTATTGCCTTGATATTCTAGACGGTGAACTGCGCGAACCAGTTTTCCATGGCTTCCGGGTTGATTTACAACCTGAGCAGTGTACCTGGCAGCATGCAAAACAGAGACTGGCTATGCTGCCTTCAAGCATAAACTTGAGCAATCAGGAGAAGACATTTTATCCAAAACAAAAACTCGCGAAAGGAGATTTGGTTCATTATCTTCGGGAAATCTCCCCTTATATGCTTCCATTTCTAAAAAATAAAGCACTAACGGTCATTCGCTGCCCCGAAGGAGTGGATGGGGAGTCCTTCTTTCAAAAGCATTTACCAGATTATGCACCGGATTACCTGGCTGGAGATAAAAGCGGTAATGAGACCTTGCTCCATTGCAATTCTTCCGAAGCACTTGTCTGGCTCGGCAACCATGGCGCCATGGAATACCATGTCCCCTTTCAATATATGGGAGGGACTGACCCCATTGAAATCGTGTTTGATTTAGACCCGCCTTCCATTCGCGAATTCCGGCTTGCGGTCTATGCTGCACAGTTGTTGAAAAAGATGCTTGATCAGCTGCTGCTGCAATCGTTTGTAAAGACTTCGGGAAATAAAGGAATGCAAGTTTATGTACCCATCCCGGAAAACAGTCTTTCCTACAATGATACAGCGACTTTTACTCAAGCATTGGCAATGCTTTTGGTCAAACAGCATGATGATTTGTTCACTATCGAGAGACTGAAAAAGAATCGTGGCAACAGGCTTTATGTGGACTACGTTCAGCATGGCAGGGACAAAACATTAATCGCTCCCTATTCACCGAGAAAAAACGATGCTGGCACGGTATCCACGCCATTATTTTGGGATGAAGTCACCGAACGGCTTTCCCCGGAACAGTTCACGTTAAAAAACGTAGTCCATCGGGTACAAGAAAAAGGCTGCCCCTTTGCCGGGTATAACCAGGCAAGAGACAGCCAAAATTTAAGACAGTTAAAACAGTTTATTAGCAAGAGCACATAATTCAGGAAAACGATATCGCCCAGCTTCCGTTACGGAAAACCGGCTCTTTGCTACCGTCCTGTGTAACCCCGTCAATGTCCAACTGAGCCGATCCCATCATGAAGTCTTCGTGATTCAGACTATCATTGACCCCGTGCTTGTCCATTTGCTGCTTATCCATTTCAGGTCCATTTTCTATATTGGTTGGGTATGCTTTGCCCAACGCCAAATGACAGGATGCATTTTCATCAAACAAGGTGTTGAAAAAGATAATTTCAGATTGGGAAATGGGCGATTCGTGAGGAACCAATGCGACTTCACCCAATCGGCTTGAACCTTCATCCGTATCAAGCAGGTGCTGCAGTGTTTCTTCTCCTTTTTCTGCGGAAAAAGAGACAACCTTTCCCTCCTCGAAGGTCAAAGAAAAGTTTTCAATCAAATTACCACCATAGCTCAACGGCTTGGTACTTTTCACCGTTCCGTTCACCCCGTACTTGTGCGGCATGGTGAACACTTCTTCCGTAGGCATATTCGGGTTGAACTCGACTCCTTCTGCAGACTTGGCCGAACCGCCGTGCCAAATGTGATTTTCTGGAAGATCGATGGTCAAATCGGTTCCCTCTGCCCGATAGATAAGCTGCTTGTATTGTTTAGCATTCAAATACTCACGTGCTTTGCGCAGTGTTTCGTTGTGGTCCGCCCAAGCTTGAACTGGATCATCCAGATCAACCCGGGTGATACTGAAGATTTTTTCCCATAACTTTTCCTGTGCCTCTTCTGCAGGAAGATCTGGGAAAACTTTTTTCGACCAGGCCGCTGTCGGATATCCAACAATCGACCAGCACACCTTGTCATTCATGATATAGTCGCGGTATTCACTCAGCGCCTCACCGCCCGCCTTATTGGCCGCCGCAATTCGCTTGCCGTCGATATCCTTTAGTAAGTCGGGATTTTCTCCATAAATAGTAAGTAACGCGTACCCGTCCTTGACCATTTCCTCCAGACCTTGCGCCTTCCATTTCGGATAGTTTTCCAAAACTTCCATCGGAGCGTTTTTCATTTTCAAATAAGTAAGTGTTTCGTCGTTCCATTCTAAATGAACGTTTTTTGCCCCTGCCTGATATGCCTCTTTAACTACCATTCTTGTAAATTCGGCAGCTTCCACAGGAGCATTGATGATCAGTCCTTGTCCTTTCTGCAGGTTGACGCCTGTCTGAACCGCCAACCTGGCATACTTTTTCAATGCATCTGCATAATTACCCATCCTAAAAACTTCCCTTCGCTTTTTCTTCCATTATTCCATAAATCTTGAAGCAAAGATAGTAGACAATTGGAAAAATTCAATCGTTCTTCTTTCATTGCGCTTTCTACTACCAGCTGGCAACCGCCAAATCACTATGAAGTAAAAACAAGGAAGCAAGCCGCTTTGGAATAGTGGCTTGCTTTTCTCGATAAAAGATTTAACCGTTGGAGCGAACGAACTCCTGTTTATTATTTGATGGCTGTTTTTATCGTTTCCAGGTTTTTTTCCATCAAACTGAAATAGTCCTCATGGTTTTTAATGTCCTCTTCGGTCAATACAGCCAAATTGTGGACACGGAGTGTTTCAGCACCAATTTCTTTTTGGACTACCTCTGCGACTCGCGGGGTTACATTTTGCTCAAAGAGAATGTATTGCAAATCATGCTCTTCGGATTCCTCGATAATGGATTCCAATTGTTTTTGGGATGGCTCTTGGGCGGTCGATAAACCAGATACAGCAATCTGTTCAAGACCATACGCATCTTCCCAGTAACCAAAAGCAGCATGTGAAACGAGGATCTCCCGTTTCTCCCCGTTTTCCACCGTCTGATGGAAAGACTGATCTAATTCACGCAGTTTTTTCTCTAAATCAGCAAAGTTATCTTCGAATGCTTGTTGATGTTCTGGCATCAAGTCTACGAGACTGTCCTTAATGTTTTCAGCCAAGTCGATTGAACGGATAGGATCAAGCCATACATGCGGATCATAATCACCATGGTCATGCTCTGTTTCTGTTGCTCCAACGTCTGCGGCTTCTTCTTCGGCCTCTTCGCCCTCATGCTCATGGTCGTGTGCTTCTTCTCCGTCATGATCGTGGCCTGCTTCTTCTTCGTGATCATGGTCGTGAGTAGAAGCAAGCAGGGAAACACCATCAGCAGCTTCAACCATAGTTACATCCTCCGATTCTACCGCTTCGGAAATTGTTTCTGCATAGGATTCCATTCCATCGCCTATGTAAATAAAGGCATCAGACTTGGCAATATCGACCAATGTGTTGGATGTCGGTTCAAATGTATGCGCATCTGCCCCTGCCGGCAGAATCGATTCTACTTCCACATAATCCCCGCCAATTTTTTTCGCAAAGTCTTGTAAAGGAAATAGGGTTGTGTATATGGTCAATTTATCCTTTCCTTCATCTTCCTGTTGGACGGACGAAGTTCCGCATCCAGCCAGCAACAGGATGAAAAACAGCATACCAAACAGTACCTTTTTTCTCATCATCTTCCTCCCCCGAAAATATAGTTAAGTATTGTACCAAAAGAATTATATCGTAATGATTTCGTTTTGTAAATAGGAATTATTTCGTTTTACAGATGAGATGTACTTCCTAATACATGTTACTATTACACTGGCTGCACGGTCTGGTACTTCGCTTAAATAGGTAAAGACTATAAAAGTGATTGTAACCATTGCGGAAGGGGTTGCGAAGATGATATGTATGGAAGATGGAGGAACACTTTCTGTGGAACTCATGCCGCTACTGTTCAAATTGTGAAATTGGACCTGGTGTAAGACTTAGCTGACTTTGCCAATGCTAAGAAATCCGTTGACAACACAACCAAATTTGGCTTGGATTTAGATGGTCTGCTACCTTTTGATAATACAGCACCAAGACTAACTCTTTCGGTCTCGGTGTTTTACCCCTGGTATGCCAGGGTTCTAGGGATTACATATCATGGTAATAAAAAGCCTCTCTTCATGGTAGAGTAAAGTGGGTATCCCGACCACTTCTTTCACCATAGAAGGAGGTAATATCCTCTATTGAAATCTAATTAGTATAGGTGATGAATTTTACACAGACTAACTAATCTGCGTAAAATTTCCTTTTTATGGATTAAGAGTTGGCAGTTATACGACACTGATAATTAAAGTTAAGATGAGGAGATGATGAAATGATTGGTAAGTTTTCAACGGGATTTTTCGTATTAAGCATAGCTCTTTTTTTAATGGCTATGCGGGATATATTATCCCCGTATTTAGTTTTTAATACAGTAGTCATTGGTATAATTTTAGGAACCTTTGGCTTATTGAGGAAAGAACCTTTTAGCAAACTAGGAATCTGGTTGAACTCATTTTTTCTTATATTTCTTATAATCATGCTTTACATTCCACCGATGCTTCTAGGGGGGGTAACCATAAAAAGTAAGTAATCATTTTCTTGTGGAGGTATTGGGCGCATCATTATTCAGTTTGCAAAATAATATCTCTAACATACAAAAGTCCATTTCACCTTTCTTCTATTACAATTGCTTCAAGTTGTTAATAATTTGGGCCTACTCCTTTTTTTAATCGTTAATAATCATTTTTCTTAAGTTATCCTTATTCATCTTATCCTCAGTGGCCATATTAATTGTATAAAGAAAAAACGATGTTGTTCATTTGTATGGGAAGTCAATGTCTGATTAGCTTCAAAAATTTTTTGTGATAAGGGCTGCGTACAAAGCGAATTCCCCATGTCAATATACTCTGCCGAGGGAGGGTGGAGCTGCCATCCTTTTTTAATCAATAAAAAATGCCCAGGCAAAAGCTGCTTGAGCATTTCATGCAAAAAAACGATTTTTTAAAATCAGGAAGTAATGGACACATCAGGTTCTAACTGTAATTCTACGTTTCCCATTACCGCCCGGGAGATCATACAAGACTGCTCTGCCTTCTCGACAAGTTGTTTGGCTTTGGCCAATTCCGTTTCAGAGCTTCCTTGTTTAAGGACGACGGACGGACGATGAATGATTTTCTGATAAGTAAAAACCCCGTTTGTGACATCGACGATTCCCTCTGAGTTTAGATCCATACTCTCGAGCGGAAGGCCAGCACGCTCCATCATTGCGCCGAGGGTAATAATATAACAAGTCGCTGCAGCCCCCAACAACATTTCATCTGGATTTGTGCCCACTCCCGGTCCATCCATTTCCGGGGGAATGGATATCTTGGTTTTCAGGTTGCCTGCTTCAATGCGACCAACTGTGTTCCTTCCTCCTGGCCAGTCTGCCTTCAAATGAAAAGAGTGCGTTGCCATCACAAACTTCCTTTCTATCGCTGAGTCTGTCCTTATTGTAAAGCGCCCCCTGCATAAAGTGGAAATGAAATGCCTATTCGCTCCAATATAGAGACGTTGTGCAACTTATCATTCCACTAATAAACCGAACGAGTTCGAATGTTTAAGGTTTCGAATCATCGCCCGGTTTATGCGTTAGGCACTATGCTTTTGTCCCTACTTTTATCTGAGGCTTATGCTTGTTTTTCGGTTTCCTTGTTGCTGGATAAAAACCAGCCAGCTACGGCAATGGCAACAAGCACACCGTAGAAAATCAATTTCCAGACAGTAGAGTGGGCAAAATCATGCGGCAACACATGGATGGCATCATGAGCAAGCACGGTGATCAAAAGCTTGACGCCTACCCAGCCGACAATGATAAAGGCGGCAATTTCCAAACCGGGGCGATCGTGCAGCAGTTTGACAAACAAATTTGCGGCAAACCGCATGATAATCAATCCAATCATCCCACCCGCGAATACGACACCGAACTGGGCCCCATCCAAGCTTCCGATATCCGGTAGATCAGTGGGAGGAAGCGCTACTGCCAGTGCTACTGCGGCAAGAATCGAATCGACAGCGAAGGCAAGGTCGGCAATTTCCACTTTAAGAACCGTCGTCCAAAACCCACTTCCCTTAGCTTCAGCTTCGATTTCCTCTTCTTCGTTACCACGCTTGGAGAACTTATCATATAAATGCTTGATAGCGATAAATAATAAGTAGGCAGCACCAATCGCTTGTACCTGCCATACGTCGACCAAAAACGAAATGATGAATAAAGAACCAAATCGCAGGACAAATGCACCTGCCAAACCGTAGAACAATGCCTTTTTTCGTTTATCATCTGGTAAATGCTTGACCATGATTGCCAGCACTAACGCGTTGTCTGCGGCCAAAATACCTTCCAGTCCTACTAAAACAATAAGTACCCAACCATATTCAATCACTAATTGAAGATCCAATGCTTAAACAACTCCTCCTGTTTTTGCTTTTTTAGCCCAAAAATAAAACGGCCTCCACCGTGACCCGGTAAAGACCATAAAAAGAGACCTTTACCCTGGTGGTAAAGGTCTCGCTAACAACGATGGTTGCCAATTAAGCCGGAGATTGACTCTCGAAATGACGACTTAAATTGTACAGCTACTCCCCTTTAGATGGTTATATCATAACATTCCCATCAGCAAAGTCAACAAATTTATCAGAAATTGGCCAACTTTGGCGGGAATGCCCTCCAGGACACAATGTTATCGTTGCCCGGAACAGTAAGCCTTATTCATGATTTTACGCTTGGATCACCGCGTCGATTCGTTCTTTCATTTGCTGCTTCAGCTGTTCCAGTAGCTGCTGGCTATCTTGCCTGCTCGAACTGGATACACCGTAGTAGCACTTGATTTTCGGCTCCGTACCAGATGGACGAAGACATACCCAGCCGTCTTTATCCAGCAGGTACTTCACGACATTCTCCGCCGGGAGATCGATTTGCTCTATCTTACCCGTTTGTACATAACGGCGTTCCGATGTTTGATAGTCCTCGGTCGCGATGACTTCCAGACCTCCGATTTCTGTAAGAGGATTTTCCCTGATATCCTCCATAATCGCGGCGATTTGTTCAGCACCATCCTTCCCTTTCAATGTCAGGGAGGACATATCCTCGAAATAGAAACCGTGCTGCTCATAGAGCCCTTCCAATGCCTCCAGCAATGTTTTGCCTTTCTGCTTCCAATAACTGGCCATTTCGCAGGCGATCATAGTGGATTGAACCGCATCTTTATCACGGACGAAATCGCCGATCAAGTAGCCATAGCTTTCTTCGTAGCCAAATAAAAACGACTCATCTGTCGATTCAAATCCTTTGATTTTTTCACCAATATATTTGAAGCCTGTTAATGTATCGATTGTTTCCACACCATAATGACTGGCTACTGTCCTGCCTAGTTCCGTGGTGACAATCGTTTTGATCATTTTGCCATTCTGTCTGTCAGACTCGCTGGTATGCGAAAGCAAATAATCGAGCATCAATGTACCAAGCTGGTTTCCAGTCAGCACTTGATAAGATCCTTTGCCATCTTTGACGGCCACGCCCAGCCTGTCTGCATCGGGATCGGTTCCGACAAGAATATCGGCATCCCGCTGCTTTCCTTGCTGAATGGCCAGTGTGAACGCTTGATGTTCTTCCGGGTTTGGTGAATCGACGGTTGAAAATTCCGGATCCGGCTTCGCTTGCTCTTCCACGACATGAACGTGTTTGAAGCCCAGTTGCTGCAGCCCATTCAACACCATGTCGTGAGCGGTCCCATGCAGTGGTGTGAATACAATTTGCAGAGAACTGTCGTAGTCCTGATTCCCCGGATTCATCCGAGAAATGGTTTTCAACTGCTCTAAATAAGCAGCATCTACTTCCTTGCCGATCCAGTTAAGCAAGCCTTGATGCTCTATGTCCTGCTGACTTGCGACCGGAATTTCCAGTTCATTGTCGACTTTTTGCACATTGGCGATCACTTCTGCCGCCTCTGCCGGAGGCATCTGACCACCATCTTCATTGTACACTTTAAAGCCATTATATTCCGGTGGATTGTGGCTCGCCGTTATCATGATACCAGCTGCCGCCTGTAAATGCCGGACGGCAAAAGACAACACCGGCGTCGGACGGAGTGATTCATACACGTGTGCTTTAATGCCGTGCGCTCCGAGAACTCTGGCAGATTCGACCGCAAACTCCTGGGATTTATACCGTGAGTCATAGGCTATAGCCACCCCGCGATCAGCACAGTCCTTAACATTTTCTTTTACATAGTTGGCGAGACCTTCCACTGCCTTGCGAATCGTATAAATATTCATCCGATTTGTACCTGGTCCCAGCATTCCGCGCATGCCGCCGGTACCAAATGTCAATTCTTTATAAAAAGCATCCTCCAGCTCTTTCTCTGACCCTTGCATTTCTTCGAGTTGTTTTTTTAAAGCCGGATCAAGCTCAGGAAAGGCCGACCATTTGTTGTATGTAGTTCTCCAAGACATAAATATCCTCCTTCACGATAAATACCGATTACTAAAAAAAGCTTACCATAAAGTGTCGATTTCCTCTATTTATCCACGACAAATACATACCCGGATTTCAACGGGTTTACTCATTCTTTCATCAGAAAATATTGGATATAGGCAGCGACGTGCTTCAAGGTCATTCTGTTTACGATAGAGAAACCTTGTGAGCTGGACTTCAAAATAAATCCAATGAAATTTTTTCTGTTCTCTCTTTTCTTCCCCCAATTTGTTATATAATAGGGAAAAACACTATATAAGGTTGTGGTCGCACTTGTCAATCTTCCAGAAAAAATGGGTTCAGGGTTTGATTGTAGCTATCCTGATCTTCATGCTCGTTTATTTAATTTCGATTACCAAATTCATCTTTGCACCTGTAGGAGCTTACCTGCTTTCGATTGCTGTACCGATTATCGGAGCCGGACTCCTCTACTACATAACCATGCCGCTGGTACGCAGACTGGAGCAAATGCGGATTAATAGAATCCTGGCGATTATCATCGTATTTCTCCTCATTATCGGCGTCATTTACTTAACATCCAACTTTATTGCACCGATTGTGCAGGAGCAATTCACCAGACTTACTGATAACATACCGAAAATGGTTGAGAGTGGCGAAAAGTTAATAGATAACTGGCGGGACAATCAGGATATGATTCCAAGTCAAATAGACACCACGATCGAAAATATTACCAACAATTTAAATGATTATGCCCAAAATTTTGTTGGATTCTTGATTGATTTTCTCGGGCAGTTGTTCGGGTTCTTATTCGCCTTTGTCCTGATCCCGTTCTTCCTGTTCTTTATGTTGAAAGATGGGCACAAGTTTGTACCTTTCGTTTCCCAGTTCTTAAGCATAAATAAAGCGGACAGCTTCAGGCGTCTCGCCGACAATATCAACCATACACTGGCTTCATTTATACAAGGACAGTTTATTGTCAGTGTTTGTGTCGGCTTCATGTTATATATCGGCTATTTGATTATTCATCTGCCCTATTCACTTACCTTGGCGTTGTTTGGGCTGATCATGAATTTCATTCCGTTCGTCGGTCCCTTTTTATCAGCCATTCCTGCTGTACTGGTTGCCTTCTTCCAGGATCCGATGATGGCTGTGTGGGCGATACTCGTGATGGTGATTGCACAGCAAATTGAAAGCAACTTGATTTCACCGAACGTGATGGGGAAGGTTTTGTCGCTTCATCCCTTGACAATCATTACATTGATTTTGGCTGCAGGCAGCATCGCTGGCTTTATCGGACTGTTGTTCATTATACCTGCTTATGCGGTGGTAAAAACGATAATCTCCCATTTCTATCATGAGTGGCAGAAAAAGCAACCGCAGGATGACCAAAAAATCTTTTAACTTGTTCACACAAAGCTTTTTTCGGGAATTCCTTTTAGTTTTAAACACAATTTTAGAACGAAATCGGTATAAACCCGCTTCTCCCGAAAGCCCAGTAAAGATGTTAAAAAACGATAAAACAAAAAACGGCATGGTTCCGGTGCTTGATCGGAACCATGCCGTTTTTATCAGGAACGAAAACGGCTGAGAAACGAATTCAATCGTTCGCTCTCTGAGTTTTCCAATACTTGCTCAGGTGTACCCTGCTCAGCAATCCTGCCTTCGTCCAGGAACACGACCCTGTCGGCAATATCACGTGCAAAATCCATCTCATGCGTAACAAGCACCATGGCCATTTCGCCTTCTTTAGCGATATCACGAATGACCTCCAATACTTCACCGACCAGCTCGGGATCGAGAGCGGAGGTGACCTCGTCAAACAACATGATTTTCGGGCGCATCACCAATGCTCTTGCCATCGCCACCCTCTGTTTCTGACCACCTGAAAGCTGGCTTGGATAATCGTCAAGCTTGTCTCCCAGTCCTACCTTTTCCAACATTTCCACGGATCGCTCTCTGGCTTCCTTTTTAGGCACTCCTTTTACATTTATCGGAGCAACCATACAGTTTTCCAGAATGCTCATGTGCGGAAACAAATTAAAATGCTGAAACACCATGCCAATATCACCACGAACCTGGCGTAAATGCTTTTCATTGGCCGGGACAAGCTCCCCGTTCTTTTCCATATGCCATAAGTATTGGCCATCGACAACGATGGTGCCGGAGGTCGGCTGTTCCAAAGTCATCAGCATACGGATGATCGTGGTCTTACCGGAGCCACTCGGTCCAATTAGCGCCACTTTTTCCGCCGGAGCGATTTCCAGATCAATTCCTTTTAAAACTTCCACATCACCAAATGATTTGTGGACATCATTATATACTGCAATTGGTTTTGCCATCACGTGACAACTCCTTTATCTATTTTGCCTGTCGGGTTACTTTTGTCGAACCGGCGATTCATTTTCTGTTCAAGCTTGCGGAATAGTACGGCTGTCGGATAACTCATCACCAGGAAGAACAACGCGACTAAGGTCAACGGCTCTAAATACGCAAAGTTCTTTGAACCAAAGTTGTTTGCCATATGAAGCATGCCGGCAACACCGATTGTGGAAGTCAACGGTACTTCCTTGAACATGATAATCAAATAGTTGCCGAGCATCGGGATTGTCGGCGGGATTGCCTGTGGCAAAATGATTTTTGTCCATTTATCTTTTAATGACAAGTTCAATGCCGTAGCCGCTTCCCATTGCCCTTTATCAATCGACTCAATACCTGAGCGATATATTTCAGCTATATACGTACTAAAGTGAACACCGAGACCAATGATAGCCACCGTGATCGGGTCCAATGTTAAACCGACATATGGAACCATCGGCCATGCATAATACAGAAAAAACAATTGGACCAACGGCGGTGTTGAACGGATGAATTCCATAATGAACGCAACGACCATTTGCAATGGCCTCCAAGGAATCCGTCGTACAAAAGTCCAGACAAAACCAAACAACATGGCAAACAAATAACAGGCTATTGTAAGTCCCAGCGTAATCCACATACCCTGGAAGATAGCGGGTAACGATTCAACTACATAATTCCAATTCCAAGTCATTCACTAGCCACTCCCTTCGATGATTGTTTTTCTGCCCAACGAGTCAGCCATATCAACGGAAGCGCTAAAATAAAGTAAAAGACCAGAATCAGAATATACACAGTCGGTGCCAGTGACAGGTGCGTACTTCTGAATATGTCTCCATGATAAAGTATATCTGTCAGTCCCACCAGGGAAACCAAAGACGTAGCCTTTAGCATCTGAATCAGGTAGTTACCGAATTCAGGAAGCATCATCCGTACTGCCTGGGGTAAGATAACAAGCCGCATACGTTGAAATCTCGACATATTCAAAGCAGTAGCAGCTTCTCGCTGTCCCTTGGCAACAGAAAGAATCGAGCCGCGGACAATCTCAGACATATAGGCACCATAGTTCATGGCAATGGCGATTACCGCTGCCCAAAAGTCACTGGCCAAATGGATATCGAAGAGCCCAGGAAGTGCATAGTAAAACCAGAACAACTGGACAATCAAGGATGTTCCCCGGAATACCTCTACATAGAAACCGGTGAATTTCCTTATAAAAATATTATTCGACAACCTGCCAAACCCAGCGATAAAGGCGACTAAGTATGATAATATCGCCGAAGCGATCAGTACAGTTATCGTTATGTTGATCCCCTTCATTAATACGGAGAAGATTTCAGTAAGATCACTAATGCGGATTCACCCTTTCTTTACCGGGAAAAGCAGGCCCCCTGACACGAGGGGGCCTGCTTTACATTATTTTTTCTCCCCTATTATCCTTGACAAAGTTCTTCGGTAGTAATGTCTTCAGTAATGACATTGCTTTCTTCTGAAAAACCGAATGGTTCAATCAAACCGGCAATTTCACCGTTGTCTTTTAATTTTTGTAACTCTTCGTTGTAAGCTTCTCTCAAGTCATCATTGTCAGGATGGAAAACTGCTGCACCATAGCTTGGCACGCCTTCGATGTCCGGCTGTTCAAAGCCTTCAACGAATTCCAATGCATCTGTGTCGGCAGATTCCAGCGCCATTTTAATCGTCATTTCCGTACCAGTGGTTGCCTGGGCACGTCCAGATTCAACAGCAGAGAACGTTGCCGGAATATCCGGAGCTTCTGAAATCTGATCTTCGCTTACACCTTCCTGCTGCAGAAAGTCGATTTCCGTAGCACCTGACATAACAGATACGGTAATGTCCTCATTGTCCGCTATGTCCTTATAACTGGTAATATTGTGAGGATTACCTTTTTCGACGATAAGGCCTTCCCCATATTTAATTTCCGGTTCACCGAAATCGGCGTTTTCGCACCGTTCAGGCGTGATAGCCATACCGGCAGTCGCTACATCGAATTTACCTGCCTGCAACCCTGGAATCAACTGGCTGAAA
Source organism: Sediminibacillus halophilus (assembly GCF_900103695.1). Classification (GTDB taxonomy): domain Bacteria; phylum Bacillota; class Bacilli; order Bacillales; family Amphibacillaceae; genus Sediminibacillus; species Sediminibacillus halophilus. Next base: position 425,856 of record NZ_FNHF01000003.1, on the reverse strand, counting down.
TCAGCAAGCTGGCCTTCTACTTCATCGATACCGAGATTTTTAAATACCTCTTTAGCGATGGCTACAGCTTCTCCTTTCAATTCTCCATCTTCCTCATAAGCGTACGGCTTTTCATTGGCAAAACCAATAGTTACTTTACCTGCATCCTGAAGCTCGGCCAGCTTACCGCCGTCTCCATCACCACTGGCATTTCCGTCACTGCTGTCGTCAGAACCACATGCTGCCAGTGCAAAAATCAACACTAAACCTAGTACTAAACCCGATAAGTATTTTTTCATTAACTAATTAAACCTCCCTGAAATTCATAAGTAAAAAAAGCATTTGCTGTGCACTTGAGCAGACGCTAATTAGTAAGTAAAAATAATTCTTGTTATCCGTATGGATTTCACCTTCAGCTGAATGTCACGCGAGCAGAAACACCTCCACCACGGATAAAAGAAGTGAAGCACAATTTCGGAGAAATGCTTGGAGTGCCTATAGGCATATATATAACTTTATACCTAATATTTACATTCTTCAATCTATGAATATTCTGATTAAATCGAGTCATACAGCATATAACCAGCTGATTCCGTTATATCTCCAAGATATTTATATTTGCTTGAATAAGATAGTAAATACTCTAAAATTCTAACTAAACAGAAAATTCCATCCGATTGCAATAAAGATCATATCAGGCATCAAATCAGGGATTTTCATTCTTTCTAGGACTCTGGGCATAGCAATCGCAAAAGGCTCTTGCTTTGCATACCCGAGAAAAACATCAATTATATAACACGCATCATGATGCCGCTTAAATTAGCATTGGTGGGCGTCTATTCTTTTTCCACTGAAAAGTTTTCTCTTCTTGTCTAGATTTTTTATACCCCGAAACCAGAAAAAAGCACCCGTTAACGATAGAAAAGATCCGTCCCCTAAGCCATCTAGCGACTTTGGGGCGGATCCTTTTGGAAGGGCAATTTGCCGCTCGTCTCTTAAACATCTATTCTATTGACCCTCTTTCTGCCTGCTTACATCGATTCCTTCTGTTGAACAACTTGCTTAGAAACGACACGACAGCGTGTACCTTTTAACGAAAGCTATACATGACGGACTCACCGACTACGTGATAGCCGATCCTTTGATATATTCCATTGGAAGTTGGGTTCGTCTGGTCCGTGTACAAACTGCAAAACAGATTTCCGTCATCAAGCAGTTTTTGGGAAAGAGCGGCAACAAGCGCCGTGGCATATCCATTCCGCTTATAAACGTCCGGTGTATAAACGGCATTGATGGTGACGCCATTTTTCGTCTTTCTTGATTGATTTGCCATCGATACGGGGCGGCCATCCACCACCCATAGATAGACGGATCGAGACCCAATAAAATCCTTGGCCATTTCTCCTGCCCGCACATCGTCCATTGATACCTTTGCCTCTTTGCCAAAGCCGATCAACCAAGCTTTGATCAATGCCTCATCCTTTTCATCAGCAGGGATGAGATGGCCACTTCCTTTTTCTACTAAATGCACCTCATCAAGCCTGTAAATAAGCTGTTTCATTTCCACTTCTGCTTTTTCCCCAGTTAGTTGCTCCCATTTGGCTGCAAACTGCTGGACTGCTTTAACAGGACCCACCACACCAGGAAGTTGAATGCCCTGGTGATAAAGATGGCGGGCAATAAGACTTAAAATTTCCGCCCGGCTCGTTCCGATATCGGGAAGAATCAGATTGTGCGGCGGCGTTTGAAGAAAAACATATACCAGTTTACCTGCTTCTTTGACCATCCCCAAATATGGCGGGGCTTGATCTTGTGTACTTCCACTTTCCATCACCCTGTTCAGAATCCCTAACCCAAGATTGTTACAGGCTTCTTTTTCTACCAGCAAGGATTCTGCCTGTTCAAAAAAATCACTAACATCTTCTGTTTGCAAGATTTCCATCCCTGTTCCCCCTCGCACTCTTTCTAGTAGTTTAACCTATCTCAGATACACTTTCTACTGCTATTTAGAGAGCCTGCTGGTTGACGAGGACTTCCTGCTGACATACAGTTTTATTAAAGGGAGTGGTTATCATGACAAAAAAAGAAATCGAAAACCGGATCAGTGAATTAAAATCTGATTATATGCGGATTCAAGCCGACTTGGAGAAACTTGACTCTGTCGGAGGAAATACTGCCAATGCGGAGAGACAACTGGCTGATATGGAACAAGAACTAGCCAGTCTGAACGAGCAACTGGATGAATTGGAAGCGTAAACGGTTGGTCAAACAAACCCCAGCATAGAAAAAACTTAATGGTAAATAGAGATTTGCTGCATCATAAGCCAGCTAAGCAAAAGCTTGAGGATTTCGCAATCAAAAAAGCCGGGGGCTAATTGTTCGTTTTACACTACACATATCCCGTCCTTCGAATGGCTTAGCATCAAAACTGAACTTTATCACGCTGCCATGAAAAATAGCAGCCCAATTCATTAGTGAATTGGGCTGCTGCTTGGTGTATAGTTACTTTTTTGTGATCAAATAGAGCGGTTGAGGTACGCTTAGTCCACTTTGCTACTGATTGTTTTGTTCCTGGTGCTGTTGGTCTAGCCTGGCTTTTATTTTATTTACTTCCTTGCTGGGTGGCGTCAGACTGACTACTACGTCTCCAGGTTCTGCCTTTAATTTTATTTCATCGGTATAATACTCCACGTTCCCAGATACGCGCAGGACAAACAGCAAAATGGTGCCATGGACACGGTCATCAAGATAGGCTGGGTATGTGTACTGTTCGGTAATGTTCGTCTTTCTCATCACATAGCCTTCATCTATCTTGCCGCATAACCCTTCCAATGATATATTTTCCGAGAACAAGACCCGGCCTGCTATCGTAGGGTCCAAGTCTTCCACATGATCTCCGCGTTCTCTTTGAATACTCAGCTTGAAGACGTTGTTGCGACCGAACGCCGGAACAAACGCCGTAGCAACCAAGGCATTATATGAATCAAATTCGGTCGCTGAAATCAGATAATCGTATGGTGTCATATCAATCCGGTAATCTGTCTGCTCCGACAAAATTTCCCCGTGATGAAAGGTGACTCCGGCATTCCTCGCTTTTGAAAGCCGCTGCCAGGAGGAGTCAGACACAATCACCGGAATGTTCATTTCTTTGAGAATTTTCGCCAAAGCAACGGTAAAGCTGTTGCTGCCAATAATCATGGTTCCAGGACGTCCTTCCGCAGACAGATTCAGTTTTCCGGCCAGCCAGCTGATAGAAAACCCATGGGCAACAACGGTAAAAAACACTAATGCAAAGGTGATAGAGGTCACCAGCGCTGCATCCTGGTAGCCTTCATCGTATAAAATGGAGGCAAAATAGCCTGAAACAGTTAGCGCTACAATTCCCCGCGGTGCAATCCAGCCGACAAGCAGCTTCTCCGACTTGGATAAGTCAGTGCGAATCGTTGATAAGAAAATCGACAGCGGACGGACGATAAACAACATCAACAGTACGTAGCCAATAATCTCCGGCCGGAATATTTGCAATAGCGTTGCCCTAGTAAGGGATGCTGTCAGCATAATAAAAATCGTCGAAATCAACAAAATCGAAATATTTTCTTTGAAGTGCCGCATATCCTGTATGGACGAGATGCGGATATTAGCCAGTGTCATCCCCATTGCTGTCACTGCAAGCAGACCTGTCTCATGCGTAATTTCATCGGCTATCGTGAAACAGGCAATTACTGCTGCAAAAACGAGAGGAGATTTTAAATACTCCGGTACGTGTCCTGTTTCAAACATCCAGCCGATCCCCCTGCCGAACGCCCATCCGAGAATGACAGCGAACAGAGAAGCCAGCATGAACAAAAATAAGGATAATAGACTGTGGCCGTCATTGGTGAGAACCAGAATGACTTCCAGGGCCAAAATCGCAAGGAGCGGACCGATTGGGTCGACAATGATCCCTTCCCATTTCAAGATCTTGGCGGGTCTTGGTTTCAATTTCGACTGCCGCAATAACGGCAAGATGACGGTCGGACCCGTTACGATGAATACCCCGCCGATCACAAACGAAACAGCCCAGGATAAACCACCAACATAGTGTGCTGTTAAGGAACCTAGTATCCATGATAAAAAGGCTCCAACAGTGACAATCCGCATAACGGGTCTTCCTAATCCTCTAATATCTTGTAAGCGAAGATTCAAACTGCCTTCGAACAGGATGATTGCCACAGCTACAGATACAATCGGCCGGTATAAATCTCCGAAATCTTCACTTGGATTCATTATTCCAAGTGTCGGTCCTACTAATAATCCTGCTACCGACATAACCACAATGGCGGGAAGACGATAGCGCCAGGATAACCATTGCGAGCCGACACCGAGCGCGCCTATCAACATTATCTCTAATAAAAGGGAATCGCTCATAGCACTTTTACCCCTTTCTGCATTAAATTCGTACGATGTAAAAAGATATCTCATAGTGTAAAGTGGCGTGTTGTCCTTGTAAAACGGTTTGTTTATCAGACACCGGATTTCGACATGATATGAAGTACCTATATTCCGTTGTCAGCACGTTGATATTTTTCTTCATTATTCCATGTATCATTGACAAATGGCTAACCCGTTGGTAGTATAGTTCTGCTTTTTCATATTTCAAAAAAATGCAACGTTTTTATTGATGATACAGCTAGTTCATTTGGTAAGAGCCTGCTTACGGAGGAATGCAGCTTGGTGAAACAGACATTTTTAATAGGTTTTATGCTATTTGCCCTGTTTTTCGGGGCAGGAAACTTAATTTATCCTCCTACCTTAGGGTTGGAGGCAGGTACTTCCTTTTGGCCTGCCATGATTGGTTTTATCTTAACCGGGGTTGGGCTGCCTATCCTTGCAATAGTTGCAATCGCCCTTATCAGGGATCAAACATCCGAATTGGGAAGCAAGGTTCACCCATTTTTCGGACTGTTGTTTACCTCGATTATTTATTTGGCAATTGGACCTTTTTTCGGTATTCCCAGAGCGGCCAATGTAGCTTTTGAAATGGGTGTGCTTCCGTCTGTACAGGCTGGCGCAGACCACGCCTTGATACTGGTCCTGTTTACGGTTGTTTTTTTTGGTTTGGTTTACTGGTTCAGTCTAAACCCTTCCAAACTAGTCGATCGAATCGGCCAATGGTTGACTCCTGCTTTATTGATTGCCGTGGCGGCGCTTTGTATCGGCAGCTTTTTTATCCTGCAGTCCCCATCCAGCACGCCGAGCGAGAAATACCATACAGCCCCTTTTTTCAGCGGCTTTGTAGAAGGATATTTAACCATGGATGCCATTGCTGCACTGGCATTTGGCATCATTGTCGTAACCGCCTTTAAGGACAACGGTATCCAAAGCAAAAAAGCATTGGTGACATCCACTTTAAAGGCAGGGATGATATCCGGGATTGCCCTGACACTCGTATATGGTTCGCTTGGATGGATTGGCGCCAAAATGGCAACTCAAGGTAATTTCGATAACGGTGGTCAGATACTATCCAGTGCCACCCAATTGGTATATGGGAATTTCGGACTCTTGCTGCTTGGAATTATTGTAGCACTTGCTTGTTTCACTACATCCATCGGTTTAACCGTTGCCTGCGCTCAGTACTTCGCCAGGACTACTCGTTTTTCGTACAAGCAAATCGCAGCTATTGTCAGCATTGCAAGTTTTTTGATTGCCAACCTCGGACTGAATCAAATTATCGCCATTTCCGTGCCTGTACTGGTCGCCATTTATCCGATCGCCATTGTGCTTGTCCTGCTCACCTTCCTGGACAAGTGGTTTGAAGGATCGGTGCTCGTATATCGAGGTGCAATCCTGCTGACAGCTGTTGTCAGTATCTACCAGGGTCTGACCGAGTTCGGATTGGAAATGACTGCCCTCCAACCATGGATCGAACAGCTTCCTCTGTTCTCTGTCGGTCTTGGCTGGCTGCTACCTGCCGTGATCGGCGCATCGATTGGCGGATTTATCGACCATAGTCGAGAAACTTTTTAGCTTAAAAAGCAGCAAACGATGCACTGATAACAAATAGGGCCGCCCGCCTGCAAGGGCCGCCCTATTTTTGTTTTCAAATCTTTTTTATGTTAGAGCAAATTTATCGTTAGTCATTCCACAAACGTTCCTCTCCATTTATATGCTGAACTTGCACGAAAATCCAAGGACCATTATCCACTGTCCTGATTTAGATGGGATTTTCAAAAATTCATCTTTATGTTCTTTCTTATAACCATGTTGACAACTTCTCCCCTATTAACGGCAAATTTAAACATGATGAATACGGAGATATTTAAAAATAGGCAATTCTCGTCCGTAGAGAATCGTGATAGGATAGTAGTATTGATTTTTTTCAATTTGGAACTTAAAGAAAAGGATGAACACCATGATAATGGAAAAAGCCCAACACATACTTGAAGAATACTTTGGTTTTCCAAGCTTCCGGCCGGGCCAGCAAGCTGTGATCGAATACGTGACCAGCCAAAAGAATGCGCTGGCCATCATGCCGACAGGCGGAGGAAAATCACTTTGTTATCAAATCCCCGGGCTCGCCCTTGAGGGAACCGCCATTGTCGTTTCGCCATTGATCTCATTGATGAAAGACCAAGTGGATGCCTTGTCCTCACTCGGCATACCAGCCACCTATATAAACAGCACGTTAAGCTCCGAAGAATTCCAGGACCGGATGCAGCAGCTGCGGGCTGGCCGCTATAAATTCGTGTATGCAGCACCCGAGCGATTCGAATCACCTACGTTTATCGAGTCAATCAAATCGATCAACCTATCCTTGGTTGCCTTTGATGAAGCCCACTGTATTTCTCAATGGGGACACGATTTCCGCCCCAGCTATCGATCAATCGTGCCAACTTTGGCCAAACTGCCTAATCTTCCGGTAATTGTTGCCTTGACTGCCACTGCTACCGATGAAGTGAACTATGATATCCGCAGACTGCTGAACATTGAAGACGATCATGTCATCAACACGGGCTTTGCCAGGGATAATCTATCTTTTCATATCGTCAAGGGCAGCAGTAAACGTGACTTTGTGCTTGATTATCTGAAAGAGCGTCCAGCAGAATCTGGAATTATTTATACATCCACTAGAAAACAAACGGATACGGTCCATCAGCTGCTCGTAAGCAAAGGATACGCCGCTGCCAAATATCATGCCGGGCTTTCCGAACAGGATCGGAAACAGGCGCAGAATGCCTTTATTCAAGATGAAAAAACGATCATTGTTGCCACCAATGCGTTTGGCATGGGGATTGATAAATCGAACGTCCGCTATGTGATTCACTACGCTCTGCCGATGAATATCGAATCCTATTATCAGGAAGCTGGCAGAGCAGGCAGGGACGGAGAACCTAGCGATTGTATCCTGCTTTTCTCCGGCCAGGATATCCAGCTGCAGAAGTTTCTCATCGAGCAATCCCTGATGGATGAAGAAAAGAAAACAAAGGAATATAAAAAACTACAGGCGATGATCAATTATTGTCATACCCATAGTTGCTTGCAAACGTACATCCTTCATTACTTCAATGATTATTCCGCCGTGGAAGACTGCGGCAAATGCAGCAACTGTCTTAACAGTGACAACCGGGAAGACATGACGAGAGAAGCCCAGATGGTTCTGTCCTGCATTAAGCGCATGGACGAAAGATTTGGCGCCGGATTAACGGCCAAAGTGCTGAAAGGCTCGAGAGATAAAAAAGTAAAGGACTTTCAATTTGATCAGCTGTCGACTTATGGACTGATGTCTCAATATACCGAAAAGGAATTGACCAATTTCATTCACTTCCTCGTGGCAGAGAATATTCTTTCCACAGGGGACGACCGCTATCCGATTCTTAAGCTGACCAAACATGCAAAAGAAGTACTGCAAGGCCGTAAGCAAGTATGGGTTCAAACCGGTTTTGCCAGAAGTACGGCTGCAGCCGATTACCACGAAGCCTTGTTCGAGGAGCTCCGGCAGTTGCGCAAGCAGATAGCGATAGAAGAGAAAGTACCACCATATGTTCTGTTTTCTGATGCAACATTAAAGGAGATGGCCCGTCACTTCCCACAAACAAAAGAAGAAATGCTCCGTGTAAAAGGGGTAGGGGAGAAAAAGTTCGAACAGTATGGCGAGCCTTTTCTTCAAGCAATTTTGCCATGGGCCGATAAAGTGGAGAAAAAACAAACCGATAAAAACTCTGTCGTTTCGAGCCAAGGTATTCTGGAAAAACGGGAAAAGGCTGACGAAAGACCGAGTCACCTCGTAAGCTATCAGCTATTCTTGGATGGATCCACCTTGGCAGAGATTGCAGCTTCCCGCGAAATCACCGAGCAGACGGCCGCCAATCATTTATTCAAGGCCTATGCCGAGGCAAATCCGCTAGATTGGGACAGGCTGTTTACAAAATCGGAGGAAGAAGAGGTGCTTGCCGCCCGCAAGGAGCTGGATGAACCAAAACTCAAGCCCATCAAAGAAATGCTTGAATCAGATATCAGCTATACGGCAATCAAAGCTGTTTTAATCAAGCACGGAATTCTGCTTAATCGCTAGCCTTTTGGTGAAAAGGATAGATAGCAACGAAGCGATAGCGCAGTACATGGAGCTAGTGCCATGGAAATGCATTGCTTAACGTTGCGTTCTGTTTTCAGTTAGTATTTTCTTCCTTGCTACACATATATTTTCATGGTTTTATTCAATTAACTTACGTGGCTTCTACTTGGAAAGTGATATGCATCCGATCCAAACAGAAGAAAAGTAAAATGTTGAAAATCACGTTGTAGTATTTTCAAAAGAAACTTGATCGATGCAAATTGTCCTAATGGAAAAAGCACGCGGAGAAGCAGAAACTCTTCCGCGTGCTTTTTTCAGTAGGAATGAATTTTTTTCAAATCCCGGTGGTTGTATCTTGGTTATGCCGTTCCTGACAATCTTTGCAAAGCTTGATTTTTTCCTCTTGTCTTGTCGACAAGAGCTTTCCGCAACTCGAGCACTTATGGAACTCGTTAGCGTTCGATTGAAAGCCGATCATCTCGCCTTCATTCCGTCTTACCATGGGGAACTCTCCTTTCGGTCGTTATCGAAAAACACCGAATCTTAACAAGATAATACCCCGGTATGACGAGTATCAAACCGAAACTACTTATGCATCGAAGTCCAATGCCCAGCTCCCCTTCCGAAATACTGGTTCTGTGCTGCCGTCTGCAGTCACGCCATCGATATCAAGTTCAGCTGAGCCAATCATGAAATCCACGTGAGTCAAGCTGTCATTGACCCCATGTTTGTCAAGCTGCTCGTCGTCCATTTGCGAACCGCCCTCCAGGCTGGTCGGATATGCTTTGCCCAAAGCAATATGACAAGATGCATTCTCGTCATAAAGCGTATTATAAAAGATGAGACCAGATTGGGAAATCGGAGATTCGTGCGGAACAAGCGCAATTTCGCCAAGACGTCTTGCCCCTTCGTCTGTGTCCAGTAAGTGCTTCAAGGTTTCATAGCCCTGGTCAGCCTGAAAATCGACTACCTTTCCATTTTCAAAAGTCAAACTGAAACCGTCAATCAAGTTACCGCCATAGTTCAGTGGTTTGGTACTGGAAACCGTTCCGTTCACCCCATATTTGTCCGGCAATGTAAAGACTTCCTCTGTCGGCATATTCGGGTTGAAATCCGTGCCCTTTTCTGTTTTCGCTGAACCGCCTTTCCAAATGTGCCCTTTCGGAAGCTCCAGCTCAATATCTGTGCCTGGTGCTTTATAAACCAATTTCTTGTATTGTTTTCTATTCAAAAATTCGCGTGCTTTCCGCAAGGTCGCATTGTGCTCATCCCAAGCTGCTACAGGATCTTCTTTGTCGACGCGGACAATCTTGAAGATTTGCTGCCACAAGCTTTCCATTGCTTCCTCTTTCGATTGGTCCGGAAAGATTTTTTGCGCCCAATCACCAGTAGGAATCGATATGATCGACCACGGAATTCTGTCATTCATGGTGTATTGGCGAAATTCCTTCATCGCTTCTGCATTGGCCTTGGAAGCCCTTGCTACTTTGCCTGCATCGATATCCTTTAATAAATCCGGGTTCGTCGACCGGATAGACAAGACCGCTGCCCCCTCTTTAGCGAAGGACACAAGCTTGTCCACATGCCACTGAGGGACATCAGTCAATACTTCTTCTGGTGCATTCTCATATTTAAGCAATGAAATTTCGTCATCCGCCCAATTGATATGTACATTCTTGGCACCAAGTTCATAGGCTTTCCGGACGACGATTCGGGTAAAATCCGCGCCCTCAATCGGCGCATTGATCATCAAAGTTTGGTTTTTTTGCAGATTGACACCGGTTTTCAGTGCCAGCTCCGCATATTTTTCTAAGTTTTTTAACTCTGCCATTGTTTTTCCCTCCAAAAAAAATCGATCTGTCAGTCTGTTTTCTTCACCTCTCTATTATTTCACAAAAAACGGAAACTAACAAAATTTTCTTATTATTCTCGTTGCAATTCATTCAGCGAAAAAGCGTCGCGGTGGGATAGCGGTCTACATAACGCTTGGCACGGTTGCAAGTGAAGCTCCCTAAACTTCACCAGCTTGCCCACGGTATTCTCCTCCTGGTTAGTCTCCAAACGATTTCTTGGAGGTACAGGATATTCCCGCACCACCTTTCCATCAAAGAAAAACTTCCACTTCAAATAAAGTGAATCTATATTATAAACTGTTCTCCTAATAATTTCGGCTTTCGTGAAAAATATAAAACGCCACATAATTTGAATGCGCCTTCCTAACTTCTTGCTCTTATTGAGAGGGAGTTCGGCGCTGCGGAAATACCCTGTGCTTTCCGCGGGCGGCTGGTGAGCTTCCTCGAGCTAACGCTCTGCGGGATCTCACCGAGGCCTTTCCTCCCGCAGGAGTCTTCGGGTTTTTCCTTCGCTAGGAACAGCTTCCTGTTTATAAATGAGGGTACTAGACATTGCTTGGATTCACTTGGTACTCCATGAACCGTCTTATCAAAAGACATAGCTGGGAGAACAAGCAGAAAGTCTAAGAAAAGGAGAAAAGACGGACCCCCACTGTCTTTTTATGAAAAGAAGAGCCTATTTCCTGACAACCGTTTTTAAGATAGCTTGTTGAGTCTCAAGGAAAAGGGTTTCTACACTTGCGACATTCAGCATGCTTCTTAGCGCAGGTAGCTTACGCAGACTCCTGCGGGAACAGCGCGAGCTGAAGATCCACTTGGGAAAGCGGTTTTCTTTACCAAGTTAGCTGAAGCCGCGCCCGCGGAAAGCGAAGTATGCTGCCGAAGCGAGGGTTAACACTCTTATTTAAATAGGCAATGGCAATTTACATTACAGTTACTGCGCAGTTTCTTTCTAATGTGGCCAAAAATTTTAAAAACAACTATTTGTGGGAAAAGGGGCAAACGCTCTGATTTTTTATTGATTATCCATTTCCTCGACTAACAGCGAAAGTTCCTCCCAGCGTTCCATCGCCTGCTCCAAGTCAGCTTCCAGCTGCTCCTGTCGGGTATAAAGGTCCTGGACTTTTCCGAGGTCGCTTCCAGCCTGTTCAATTTCTTTTTTTACCGTCTCCAGTTCTTCTTCCAACTCAGTGATTTTATCCTCTATCCCTTCCCATTCCTTTTGTTCATGGTAGGAAAGTTTTTTCTTTTTCTTGCGTGGAGAAGCGGTTTGTTTGGCCGTATTTACTTTCGGCTGCTGATGGGATTTTGCCTCCTCCAGGTAATCACTATAATTTCCGTAAAAGAAATGGATATCATTCTGGCCTTCAAAAGCGATCAGACGGTGGACAACCCTATCTAAGAAGTAACGATCGTGTGATACGGTGATCACAACACCGGGAAATTGATCAAGATAGTCTTCGAGCACGCCGAGCGTCTCTGTATCCAGGTCGTTGGTCGGCTCATCGAGCAACAGGACATTCGGTTCCCCCATCAAAACCCGAAGCAAATACAGCCGTCGACGCTCCCCACCGGACAGCCTGCTGACATAGGTCCACTGCTGTGACCTGGGGAATAGGAAACGTTCCAGCATTTGCTCGGCGGTTATCACTTCTCCTTCGACATTGTGAACGACTTCAGCAGCCTCTTTTATATATTCGACGACACGCAGTGACTCATCCATTTCCGTATGATCCTGCGTATAATAGCCGATTTTCACAGTAGGCCCGATTTCCATTATTCCGGAATCGGGTTCCATTCTTCCTGCCATGATATTTAGAAGCGTTGTTTTTCCGCTACCATTGGGCCCGATAATACCGATTCGATCTCCCGGAACCACGAGATAATCCAAATCGGCAATATAGGATGTGCCTGCATAGGATTTGCTGATTTTCTCCAGCTCGATCACTTTTTTGCCCAAGCGTTGTGATCCGACCTGAAAATCGAGTTCCTGACCGCCTGTATCAAATGTGACTTGCTTCATTTCTTCGGCGCGCTGCTTCCTGGCCTTCTGCTTAGTAGAGCGTGCTTTTGCCCCACGGCGCAGCCATTCCAGTTCGCGGCGGAGAGTGTTTTTATGTTTTTGTTCATTCTGCTGCTCCAAAGCTTCCCGTTCTGCTTTCTTCTCCAAAAACGTTTCGTAATTGCCCTCGTACGTATATAAATTCCCTTTATCCAACTCATAAATCCGGTTGGTAATCCGATTAAGGAAATAGCGGTCATGTGTTACGAGAATCAAGGCACCTTCATATTGTGGCAAGTACCCTTCCAGCCATTCGATCGTTTCATTATCCAGATGGTTGGTCGGCTCATCGAGAATCAGCAAGTCTGCCGGCTGGATCAAAGCTCGGGCGATTGCCGTCCGCTTTTTTTGCCCGCCCGACAATTCGGCGGTTTTTTTCGAATAATCAGTAATGCCCAGTTTGGTCAAGATGGTTTTGGCGGCCGTATTAGCGCCCCATGCTTCCTGTTCATCCATGGATTGCTGTGCCTTCAACAGCTTCTCCTGTAGAGCCGTATTTTGCGGCTGTTCTTCAAGCTGTTGAAGTGTTTCTTCATATTGCCTCATGGTACGCATGATTGTCGATTCACCTTGATAGACCTGTTCCAGCACGGTTAAGCCATCATCTAAGTCAGGCTCCTGATTCAAATATTCAATACGAAACTCGTTGGCATGTTTAATGGTTCCACCCTCATTGGGCTCGATTCCGGCTATCACTTTCAGCAATGTCGATTTACCGGTTCCATTCACACCAATCAAACCGATTCGTTCCTTTGGTTCGATGGTAAATCCGATATGGTCGAACAATACCTTGTCACCGAAAGATTTATATAACTGTTCTACAGATAGGATACTCATTCAATCACTCATCCTTTTATGATTTAAAACGATATCCTTTCAATTATAAAGGATAATCAAAAAAGTTAACAATAACTGCCGCTGTCTCCCTTTGCTTAGGTTCAAAACTGGAGGAAGCATCTAATTGCAAAAGGCTGCCGGAACCGTTTCCGACAGCCTGATGAACTACCTTCCTCTCTTTTTAATGCTTACTGTTCTTTTTCAGAAGTCTGGTGTTTCCCCCAGTATTCTATTCCGGTAACACCATCAAGCGTTTCCCGGTAAAAGACAGGATCCTTGCCTTGCTTCTTTTGACTTAGATAGTCCGCCAGTGTCCGGTAAGCAACTTTTGAAAGCATGGCAATCGCATACAAGTTGATCAATGCCATGATCGCCATCGACAGATCGGCCAAGTTCCAAACAAGGTCGAATTCCTGCAAGGCGCCAAAGGTAACCATAAGCAGTACGGCCACTCGGTATACAGTCAGAGCCGACTTGCTCGATTTGATGAACTCAATGTTCGTTTCTCCGTAATAATAGTTACCAAGAATGGAGGAATAAGCGAACAGAAAAATAGCAATGGCTACAAAAACTGCCGCCCAGGATCCCAGCTGTGATTCGAAGGCACTCTGGGTAATCTGAATACCTTGCAGGGTGCTTCCGGCATATCCTTCTGTTGTCAAAATGATCAATGCAGTCGCACTACAGATGACCAGGGTATCGAGAAACACACCTAGTGTCTGGATGAGACCCTGCTTGACCGGATGTGTGACCTCTGCTGTAGCGGCGGCATTTGGCGCACTACCCATACCTGCTTCGTTGGAAAATAAACCACGCTTGATTCCCATCATGATGGCCGCTCCGAAGCCCCCACCGGCAATCTCCCGGATTCCAAAGGCATTGGCGAAAATCAACTGGAACATTTCCGGAATGGCAGTGACGTTCGCCAGAAGAATATAAATGGCGAGCAATACATACATAATGGCCATGAATGGAATGATGAACTGGGTCACTCTGGCGATACTGCGTAAGCCTCCAAAAATAACCACCGCTGTCAGGACAACCAGGATGGCTGCCATCCATCCCGGACTGATTCCAAACGATTCCTCAAATGCAAGGCGGATTGTATTGGACTGTACAGAATTAAACACAAGACCATATGTAAACGTTATAATAATGGCGAATACGATTCCGAGCCAGCGTTTCTTCAGCCCTTTTTCCATATAATATGCCGGGCCGCCGCGGTATTGGTTCTTATCTGGCACTTTATACACTTGTGCCAGGGTACTTTCCACAAAACTGGTAGCCCCGCCAATCAAGGCGATGAGCCACATCCAGAAAACAGCGCCAGGTCCACCGGCAGCGATGGCAGAAGCAACTCCCGCCAAGTTTCCGGTTCCGACACGCGAAGCTGTACTGATGGTAAATGCTTGGAAGGCGGATGTTCCCTTCTTCCCTTTCGCACTTATCGTCCGCTTATCAAATAACACCCGGAACATTTCCGGTAATAGCTTAAACTGCACAAACCTCGTGCGAATAGTAAAAAACAATCCCAGCCCGATCAAGACTGCTATCAACACGTAGCCCCATAGAAAGTCATTCAAAGTGGATAATATATCAGCAAACATACCGTTCCTCCTACTCCTTCTCGTCACCTGCTATCCTATGTAAAAAAACTAACAGCATCTATTTTTTACCCGTCCTGCCAGCCAGGCAAACCAACAGGCAGGCCCACTTATTCTTTCATAGTAAGCACGAGCGAGGATATCCCCGCTCGTGTAATTTGCCTCTATATTATCCTATCGGAGATAGGTTATTTTAGCAAATCGACGAATGCGTTGGCAGTCGACACACTCGATTGAGGATTTTGCCCGGTTACGAGATTTCCATCGGTAACCGTGTAATCGGAAAATGGCTGTCCTTGACTGAACTCCGCTCCCTCGTTTCTCAAGCTGCTCTCCAGTTTGAACGGAAGCTTATCCATCAACTTCATCTGTTGTTCCTCTTCATTCGTGAACGCTGTCAT
This sequence comes from Sediminibacillus halophilus, assembly GCF_900103695.1. GTDB lineage: Bacteria > Bacillota > Bacilli > Bacillales > Amphibacillaceae > Sediminibacillus > Sediminibacillus halophilus. The sequence continues at coordinate 410,569 of NZ_FNHF01000003.1, read as the reverse complement.
GCGACGTCCGTCCGCCAATTTACGCCCATTGTTAAGCGTTACATTGACAAAACCAGCCGGACCGTGACATACAGCTCCGATTGCTTTGTTTTTCTCTGCAAAGTCGCTTAATATTTCCTGGAGCGCACCATTGTTCGGAAAATCCTCCATGGTGCCATGGCCGCCAGGAAGAAAGATTCCGTCAAAGTCGTCTGGACTTTGTGCAGCAAGGTTTTCCGTATTCTCTAGCAATTTAACCGGTTTTTCCCATTCATCCGGCGCTTCATCTTCATAGCTGTTCGGATCAAGCGGGACATTGCCGCCACTCGGGCTTGCTACCGTGATATCGAATCCGTTCTTTTCAAAAATGCTGTATGGCTCACCGTATTCAGACAACCATAGTCCTGTTTGATGGTCTCCCATTTGTTGGGAAGAAGTAACCACCATCAATACTTTTTTTCCCATATGTGACGCCTCCTTCGATAAGGCTGGATTCACTTTTGCTATTCCATTTTCCACCCGATGTTAAACATGGTGCATGCATAAAAGGGAAGCGCCAGGAGTGACACATGCGGTTCACCAATTAGCTATAAAAAAAGCTGTCGCTTCAACGCGCGACAGCTTTAGAGCTTATGATTGGAAACGATAGATGACACCAAACGGATCGGTAATACTTCCGTCCATCCCGATCGTTTCCTGCCGGAGAAGCCGGTCAAAGTCATTTTGACTTACATGTGCAGTTACTGAACGTAAGCCGATCATTCCTGGTTCAGGAAGGGCCGCTCCTTCTCCATGCCAAGTATTTAAGCCAATGTGGTGATGATAGCCTTCAGCAGCAACAAACAACACTTGCGTTCCGAGCGCGATGGTTGGAGAAAATCCCAATTGTTCTACATAAAACTGTCGTGCTTTTGAAATAGAGGAGACATGAAAGTGCAAATGTCCGATCGTGGTCCCCTGCGGAAATCCGTGCCATTTTTCAGCTGAATGCAGCAGGTTCTGGACTTTTAGCGGATCAGCTGCTACAGGTAGTTCACCGTCCATCCCTTTCCATTCGCTCCTGTCCCGATCGGCATATACTTCGATTCCGATTCCGTCTGGGTCTTGCAAATAAATGGCCTCACTAAACCCATGATCAGAGGCACCGACAAGTGGATAGCGCTTCTCTATTATGTGCTGTAAAAAGGCTGCAAGGTTTCTCCGTTCGGGGACAAGGATAGCAAAATGGTAGAGCCCCGCCATATTTTCCGATGGTTTAATCGCTTTGCTGTCTGCATATAAACGCAACAGGACCGTGTTGTCCGGTGTCCCTAGAACAGCGGTGTTTGCTTTTGCCTCAAGAATGGAAAACCCTAGTGTATACCGATAGAAATCGAGTGACCGAGCTAGATTGTTTACCGTCAATTCGACTTCTTGCCATTGAAAGGCTTGCAAATTATCCTGGTTCATATTTACTATACCTTCTTTTTATGTTATTCTTAAAATAGTTACTTTTAGTAAGTAAGTGTATATTAGTAATATATTCCCGTCAATCTTTTTTAAAAAAGTTTTGCCTGAAAGATGGCGCACACAAAAGATGTAGGCCTATCTATCCGATAGTTCGAATTGAAGGCAGTATGAGACTTAGCAGGAGGGGGCTAAGTGAGACCACGCGAGCAAGATCATCAGTTGGTCCGTGGAAAGCGCAGGGCTAAGCATGGTTTAGCAATTGTGTGCGTACAAAAACAGTGTCCCGTAGTTTTCAGACTTCTTATACTCCCTTTTCTACTGGTGAATAATAAGATATATTAGTAAGTAAGGCAGGGGTGATATAGATGCAAGAGTTATGTCCTCGTTTCGAAAAGGCCATGCAGCTGTTCGGCAAACGCTGGGTGGGACTCATCTTGTTTGAGCTTCTCGATGGGGAAAAACGCTTTTCTGAAATGGAAGCGGAACTGCCAATCAGCGGCAGACTGTTATCCGACCGATTAAAAATGCTGGAACAGGAACAAATCGTGGAACGCAATGTGTACTCGGAATTTCCTGTCAGGATTGAATATAGACTTACGGATAAAGGAAAAGCCATGGAGCCAGTCATAAAAGAAATAAAAACCTGGTCCGAAAACTGGGTGGCTGCAGAAGAAGTCAACGAAACTTTATAATAGATGCAATCCAGCCGCTTCCACAGGAGCGGCTTTTTCTCCGTATAAGCGAAGTAAAAGATTAGTGCGTCGTGCCGACTAGCTTCGGCGCTCCTCACGGATGTTTAATCACGTTAAAGGTGTGTGCACAGTATTGAATGATCACAGTCAGGAAATTACCAATCACTATTGTCGGCAGGTAGACGCCGATGCCCGAAAAAAACTCGGTCAATATTTTACACCAAGCAATATTTCGGAAGTAATGAAAGCCTGGATTCTTGGCAATCCGGACTGCAGACATGTCGTAGACCCGGCTGTCGGTCTCGGAGAGCTTGTTACCGGTCTGCCCGGGAAGCTGACTGTGACGGGCTATGATATCGACCAGCAGATACTGACTTTTGCCCGACGACGCCTGGAAGCAGATAGAGCGAACGTCCGTCTTGTTGAACAGGACTTTTTAAAACTGGACTGGGAGAATACCTACCAAGGCATTATATGCAATCCACCCTATATCCGTTTCAAACACTATTCCGAAAAACAGGATTATTTACAATTGTTCAAGGAAAAACTTGGCATAAAGTTGTCCGGTTTCACCAATATATATGCATTGTTTTTGCTGAAAGCCATTCACCAGTTAGCCTACGATGGCCGTGCTGCCTTTATCATTCCTTCTGACTTTTTAAACGCTGACTACGGTGCGCCGATTAAGCAATACTTACTACAACAGCAAAACCTTCACGCTGTCGCGGTCACTAATTTTACGAAAAACTGGTTTGACCAGGCGGCTACGACGGCCGCACTCTTCTTTTTCGATAACAACCGGAAAAGCTCGACACTGGAATTCATTCACCTTAACAACCACGAAGAACTGGCTCAACTGAATGAATACATAAAAGTTTTTGGAGAACGGCCGCCCATCGGCCGGGTGTATAACTATACTGATTTGGATCCTCATTCAAAATGGCGCGGGTACTACCAGCCCTCCATTGAAAAAAACTACCGGCATATGAAACCAATCGCTGAATTTGCCAGGGTCAACAGAGGAATCGCGACAGGAGATAATAAATTTTTTTGTATTTCGGAAACTACCCGGAAGGAATGGCGGCTGGAAAAGGAAAATTTCCTTCCGTGCCTTTCCAAAGCTAGTCAAGTGACAGGGAACTTCTTCTTTTCCGACGACTATAAAGCACTAGTCGATTCAGGGGCTCCGGTCCTATTGTTGAATATTCAGGAAAGCAATCCCTCCAGTGGGCAGGTACGGGCCTATTTGGCTCATGGAGAAGCTTCCGGCAGCAGTACAAGGTATTTAACAAAGCGTAGGCGTCCATGGTACAAGAATGAAACAAGACTGCCGCCCGATATTTTTATTTCCACCTTCAGTCGAAAAAAGGTGAAATTCATCCGTAACGAAGCCGAAGTCAGGAGCTTGACCTGCTTCCATGGTTTGTACATGCTTCCGGAATACCGGGAAAAGCTCGAATTGTTGATGGCTTATTTTATGACGGGAATTTCCCAGGAGATATTGGAGGAATGTCAGCGCCAGTATGGAAAAGGACTGAAAAAGCTGGAACCAAATGATATTAAGCAGGCCATGGTCGTAGACCTGGATGTGATAACAGACGCAGAAGCTGCGGAAATCAAAGCGATTTACCAGAAGATAAAAAAGGATCAGTTGCAAGATTCAGAAAGAATGGCTCAACAGGAAGTACAAGAGCTGGAAGAGATTTTTGAACGGATTTTACAAAAGCATTGAACACCCTTCCCAAACTTATCAGCGTTGCGGACTATGTACTCCAGCGAGGCAGCCCTGGTCTGAAGACCTCGGAGAAAGCGTCCTTTGTGCTAAGGAAAGGCACAATAATTCCAGAAATTTTCCCTGCCAAAGCTTGCTGATTAGTGAATATTGAAGACGTGGATCGAAGCGTCATAGCACGTTTTATCCTGCAAAGCTTGTTCCTTCCGGGCGTATAAAAAAGCAGCTGCAAACTTGGACTCAGTTTGGCAGCTGCTTTTCATCTCTAATGGAGATCCTATTTTTCGTGTCTCGTATTTTCATTCCAAGGAAAGCCAGTGCCAAATGTACGAGCCATCTCTTTGGAATTACTTCTCCGCTGTTTACGGAGTTCCGCCCGTTTCGGGGCTTCTTCGTGTAAAAATTTCTCTTCTTCCGATTCCGGGTAGACCGGCGGCACCGTAACCGGACGGTTATCCGGCCCAATAGCCACCATGGTGACAAATGCTGTGGTACATACTTTGCGCTCGCCGGTATCCAGATCCTCTGTTACCGCTTTGATAAATACTTCCATCGATGTTTTGTGCGTCCAGGTTACGAAAGCTTCCAAACAAATGGTATCTCCTTCTCTTACCGGCGCCAGAAAATCGACCGAGTCGGTGGACGCCGTTACAACCGGCTTACGGGCATGCCTCCTGGCAGCAATAGCTGCCACGTCATCGATATGGGCCATCAGCCTGCCGCCAAACAATGTACCATGGCTATTTGTATCTGGTGGTAGAACATGCGAATTTTTCACTGTCAATGAAGCGACACAAGGTTTTGCTTCCATCGTGATTCCTCACTTTTCTGTTTAATTTATAGGATTGGCGAAAGCAGTCGGGCAATCGCCTCTTTGATTCGAATCCATATGGACCGCTGTAAATAAAGCTTATAGGACAACTGACTGGAATGCAAAATATCCTCATTGAACTTTTCTGCTAACTCACCGGCAACTTGCCGGTCATAAAGGAACGCATTTACTTCAAAGTTCAATTTGAAACTGCGTACATCAATGTTGGCTGTACCAATTGAGGCTATCTTTTCATCGACCACAATAGTTTTGGCATGAAGAAAGCCATTCTGATAAATATAAACATCTGCACCTGCTTTTAACAGGTCACCGATATTGGAATAAGTAGCCCAATAGACAAACGGGTGATCCGGTTTGTTCGGTATCATGATCCGCACATCAACCCCGGACAATACCGCAATTTTCAAAGCATCTGCCAGACTGTCGTCGGGAATGAAATAAGGCGTTTGGATATAGATGTATTCCTTGGCAGACATAATCATTTTGATATAGCCGTTTTTAATTTGTTCCCATTCCGAATCCGGGCCGCTGGAAACAATCTGGATTCCCACTTCTCCAGTCGGCTCGGCCGCATAGTACCGTTCTTCATACAATATATCGTTTCTGGAGGCTTGGTTCCAGTCCAGAATGAAACGGGTCTGCATGTTCCTTACCGCGTCGCCGACGATTTTGAGATGGGTATCACGCCAATAGCCGAATTTTTTGTTGTACCCCAAATACTCGTCACCGATGTTGAATCCGCCAATATAGCCAATTTTGCCGTCAATGATGGCAAGCTTCCGATGGTTGCGGTAGTTGATTTTCAAATTGACCTTGGGAATCAATGGTGGAAAAAAGGCCTCGACCTCTGCTCCTGCCGCCTGTATTTTGCGGATATATTTCCTGCTTAATTCCCTTGAGCCCATGTCATCATAAAGAATCCGCACCTGGACGCCTTGTTTGGCCTTTTTGATCAATGCATCGGCCAACAGTTCTCCAAGTCGGTCTGCCCGGATGATATAATATAACAGGTGTATATGGTCCTCTGCTTCTTCGATGTCCTGGAGCAGGGAATGAAATTTTTTCTGGCCGTCCGTAAAAACCTCGACACGGTTATCTTGGGTGAGGATGGCATCATCATTGCGTAAATGTAAGTAAAATAAGTCCTTATAAGGAATAAGACTCTCATCCTTATACTGAAAGCTCCCCTCTTCCAAAGCCCGCATTTGTGCCTGGACGGCAGTTTTGACACCAAGTCTGCTTTTGGTGTCCCACGTAAAGATTTTCTTATTACTCAGCTTGCGGCCAAAGATTAAATAAAGAAAGAATCCAGCGATTGGTATAAATAACAGTACCATCAGCCATGCCCAAGTTGATGAAGCGTCCCTTCGTTCTAAAAAGACAATTGCCAGTGCCAATAAGATGTTGAAAACTAAAATCGACCCAATGATATAAGGTAATATGATCATGATATCGATCACCATGTTTCTCCCCCCCTCCGCCATTATGTAGAAAGCGTGTTGTGAATGATTCGATTTGCCAGTCGATAAGGGCATTAGCAGTGTAATTATACTCTTCTCTCCGTATTTTTCCAAAACTATTTTCTTGCAAAGCTGTGTTCCTTCCCCGTAGAGCGTTAATCAATCTAAAATAATTGATTTTTTGGCTCAGGGGTTCTAAACTTACTCTATTCACTTTGCTTTAGTTTCTCTATACCTAAGCATATCGGAAAGAACCAATAGAAATTTAAAGAAAAAGAGGTTGACGTTATGGAAAATAAAGAATTCAAAGCAGGCGTCCTTTATACGGCCGCTGCTTATATTTTATGGGGCTTTCTGCCGATTTACTGGAAACTTGTGCAAAATGTTCCTGCTGGTGAAATTCTTGCACACCGAATTGTTTGGTCCTTTGTCTTCATGGTCTTATTATTGTCCTTTTCAAAAAAATGGAGACCGTTCATCCGGGAATGCAAGCAAATCCTACGTGACCGACAACGACTGGTTGGCATTACACTTGCCTCGATTGTCATCAGTATCAATTGGCTCGTATTTATCTGGGCCGTCAACAGCGACCATGTTGTACAGGCGAGTCTCGGCTACTATATCAACCCGTTGATCAGCATTATTCTCGGAATGGTCGTTCTAAAAGAAAAGCTGACGAAGTGGCAGCTGGTTTCCTTTTTACTAGCGGCAGCAGGTGTCGTTAACTTAACCATCAGCTTCGGTGTTTTTCCCTGGATTTCCATTATGCTGGCCCTCTCCTTCGGTTTATACGGCTTGTTGAAAAAAACAGTGGCCATCAGCGCGATGTTTGGACTGGCGATTGAAACACTGATTGTCATGCCAATCGCCTTGATTTATTTGGTCAGCCGGCAAACTGTTGCGGGTACAGCTCCGGAGGTCTTCACTTCCACCACTGGACTGTTGGTTTTAAGCGGCGTAGCGACAGCTGTCCCGTTATTATTGTTTGCCAGCGGAGCACAGCGAATCCCTCTTTCCATGGTCGGATTCCTGCAATACTTCGCCCCAACGCTGATGCTGTTTATCGGTGTATTTCTATATGGAGAAACCTTTACTCATGCACACCTAGTCTCTTTCACGTGCATTTGGGCAGCCCTTGCTATATATACTGTCTCCCGCACCAAATGGTTTCATCATTTGGAGTCGAGGTTCTCACGTAGTTATTAGGATTCATAATCAGGCTTTCCCTAAACCGGTTCCTTTTACCCTTCAAAAAGCGGAAAGGGAAAACGTTTTTTCATAAATAATGGTTGCTTCGTTCTGACAAAAGTGAATTGTCCCGCATAGTTTTCCTGCTATTCGCAAACTATATCCTTGCATGATTATACAGCAAGGAGTGAAAAAATGGGTATTTTAAGTGGAAATCCAAAAAACCAGCCAATGCATTATGGTGAAGTTTTCGGGATTTGGAGCAGTCTTGCAGGCAGTAAGGGCTTGATCGCAGGTTACCAAACCATGGCGAACCATACCGGCGACCGGGACTTAAAGAAATTGATTGAAGACATGATCCGGACGATGAAGCAGGAAAACGAAGAACTTGAGGAGCTTTTGAAAAATAACGGAATTGCTCTTCCTCCATCGCCACCGGAGCGGGCAAAAGCGGCTTTAGAACAAATCCCTTCCGGCGCAAGGTTCAATGATCCTGAAATAAGCGCCGCTATTTCCCGGGATATCGGGCAGGGGCTGGTTGCTTGCAGCCAAATCATCGCTCAATGCATCAGGGAGGATATCGCCATGATGTACGGCCAGATCCATATGAGCAAAGCACAATTCGGTGCCAGACTGCTACGGTTGAATAAAGAAAAAGGCTGGCTCATTCCGCCACCAATCCATAACCAAAACTTTGAATAAGCATTTCGGGGACAGTCCCTTCCATCGTTGCACGAGGATAGGGGTCTGTCCCCATTTTTTATCTCGCTTCGTTTACAAGGTAACAATATGTTTACAAGAGCAGGACCATTTGTAATATAAACGGCCGATTTTGAAGGCTGTCAATGCGGTTTTCCATGTAAATTTAACCAATTTGGCGGCTTTTTTGCATGGACAACGTTAATGGCAGAAGCCATTCCTTTCAACGGACGGTCCGGAGAATCTATTATTATAATAGGAAAGAAATAATCTTCGCGGAAATTATATACGAAAGAACAAGCTCCATCCCGTTTGTAAATGGTAAATAGCTCCTCAAATATTACAAAAAAACCATGCTATGATGTAACAGTAAAAAACAAAACGAAGAGGAGAGTGTAAGGAAATGTTCAAGAAAGTAAGTGTAGTAACAGGAATTTCAGCAGCATTACTTTTTGGAGGAGCTTTTTCTTCCTCAGTAGATGCGCATGCAAATAACGCAGACAACCAACAGGCAAAGTCCTACCAAGTCTATTACTCTGTAAATAGCTATGGTGGTGACTTTTCACAAAAAGATATTCAAAGTATGATAGATAAATACTTCAGCAAGAACAAATGGAGTCAGAAGCAGCAAGCTCCAGCGAAACAAGAACAGGCACAGCCACAAAAAGCTGAAGAGCAAAAACAGCAAGAACAAACAAAAGAGCAGCCTGCAGAACAAAAAGAGCAGGAAACTGCAGAACAAAAGCAACAAGCAGAGGCTCCAAGTAACGAGCAAGCTGAACAAGCACAAGCACCTCAACAAAACAACAATGAAGCAACAGCTGAAGAATCCAAACAAGAACAGACGCAAAATGCAGGACAAGAGCTTTCTCAGTATGAACAAGAAGTAGTAGAATTGACCAACCAGGAAAGAGCCAAGCAAGGCCTTGATCCTTTGGAAATCGATACGGAACTAAGCAAGGTTGCACGTGAAAAATCAGCAGACATGGCTCGTAATGGTTACTTCGATCATAACAGCCCAACCTACGGTTCTCCATTCGATATGATGAAGCAATTCGGTATCTCCTACAACACCGCAGGGGAAAACATTGCCAAGGGACAGCGTACTCCGGAAGAAGTAGTAAACGCTTGGATGAACAGTGAAGGCCACCGTAAAAACATTCTTAACGGCAACTTCACGCATATCGGTGTCGGTTATGTCGAAAATGGCAACGTTTGGACACAACAATTCATCGGTAAATAATAGACAAGTAGTTTTGGACAAGGGCTGCCTCATTCGCCGGTAAATGGCTTATGGGGCAGCCCTTTTAATTGGGGTCAGTCCCTCCCATCGTAATACGGTGGGAGGGACTGACCCCAAAATTTTCTTATTATTTTTTGTAGGGGTTGGGCATGGTTGGTTCGTCTATAAAGTGAAATGGTGAGGAGAGGAGGAGCATCCATTCAAGATGAACTGCTTATCAAGAAAATAAAAACAGGCAATCAACAGGCACTGCGTCTGCTGATCGAGCGTTATAAGCACCATGTATTCAAGGTGACAATGAGCGTGTTGCATGACGAAAAAGCAGCTGAAGACGCCGCACAGGAGACATTTATCAAGATGGTAGATGCCCTCCCCTCCTACCAGCATCAAGGTTTTAAAACCTGGCTTGGTCGGATAGCTTTCCATAAAGCGATCGACTCCCGTCGAAAACAGCAGCGAATGAAAGAAGATGTCAGCGGACCATATCATGAATATCACCATGGCCAGGTTGACAGTGCGGAAGAACAGGTATTGCTGCAAGAAAGAAAACAACGTATCCGCGACCAAATCGAGCAGCTTCCGGAAAAACTTCAGTTTGCTGTCCGCTGCTATTATTTAGAGGGCATGTCCTATGCCGAAATCGCTAATCAGCTTGACCTGGCCGAAAAGACAATTGAAGTACGGCTGTACCGAGCACGAAAATGGATGAAAGCCCATTGGAAGGAGGATGATTTTTAAATGATACATATTGAAGAGGAATTGTGGCACTACATAGAGGAAACAATCGATGACCAGAGACAACAGCAAATCGAAGCCCATTTGGAGAGTTGCGAACAATGTTTTGACCATTACCTTGCATTACTTGACCAATGGGAACCACCAGGGCATCTAGCCGATCCGTTTACCGAATCAACCATAGACAAAATAAACGTTCAACAAGTACTGCCCCGAATGGACAGACAAAAAAACTCATCCTCTCCATCCAAGGAAGTAAAAACCGTAAGTCATTATTTATTGGCTGCAGGCCTAACTATTGTATTAATGGCAAGCGGCATCTTCCAGGGCGTTTTGCATATAACCGATCAAACGAGTCTAAATAGCCGGCCGTCCATGACAGACAGTCTCATGCAAAAAACGGACAGCTGGCTGACGCAACTAATGAAGGGGGAAAATCAATGAATAAATCATCTGTACTTGCATTCTTTTTAGCGCTTATTCCCGGTTTCGGCCACATGTATCTTGGTCAAAAACGTAAAGGGGTGCTCTATCCGTTTCTTTTCTTCGGCACAATAGGATTGGGAGCATTTGCTTATTTCATCTCTGCGATTGATGGATTCATCCCCTTGACACTGCTTGTCGCCTTTCTGATTTGGGCAATAAATGTCATCGACATGATTATTACTCTATTGATGCGGAGCAAAATACAGACTGCCGGTCAGTCGGCCGACACTAATGTTGTATCTCCGAATCCGATTGTTTCCCAACCGGAGAATTACAATGAACGATTCACGACGATTTTACTGTCATTCATCCCTGGGGTCGGCCATTTTCAACTCGGTCTGAATCAGAGAGGACTAACGTTTTTGGCTGGTTTTTTCGGTGTAGCCTCAATGATTTTCTTTGTTGCTTTTGTCAGCCATCAGGGAGGGTTTTTAATTTTTCTGCTGGCCATGCCGATTATCTGGATATACAGCTTTTTTGACGCGATTCAGCAATTGAATAAAAAACAGAACGGAGAAACGTTAGAGGACCGTACAATTATCGAAGATCTGGACCGGTATCGTGAAGAAGGTAAGAAGAGCAAAATGCTAGCCACTATTTTGGCCATTTTTCCAGGGGCTGGCCATATGTATTTAGGACTACAACGAAGAGGCCTGCAGTTAATGGCCGCCTTCCTGCTGTCTATCTATGTACTGGACGTTTTGCGTCTGTCCATCTTTTTATTTTTGATACCGATCATCTGGTTTTTCAGCTTCTTTGATGCCTTGCAGCATTCGAGCAAATCTGAACAGGAAGATCTTCAGGACGTACCGATTGTCAAGTATTTAGCCAACCATCAAAAGTGGCTGGGCATTGCCCTTTTAGGACTTGGTCTTTTCTACATTGCCGATTCAATCCTGCTGCCAGTCTTCGCCGAACAGGTACGTAACGTCTTTCAAATCGACCTTTGGTATTACTACCATCAATATTTTCAGGTATCGGTCGTTTGCCTCCTGCTGATTGCCGGGGGAATCCGCTTGATTGTCGGAGCAAAACCTAGTAAAGGAGGAAATGAACAATGAAGAAATGGCGGGTAGGATCTATTTCGATGGGTGCAGCACTCATTTTACTGGGCGTGGTCATCATGCTCTCTCAATTTCTAGAATGGAATGCAACCACGGTTTTGCTGGCCTGGTTTCCGCTTATCCTGGTTGTTTTAGGGGTGGAAATCATCCTTTATGTCTACTTATCTCAACAGGAACAGCCAGTAGTAAAATATGACTTTTTATCGATTATTTTTATTACTTGTCTTGGCGGGATTGCCCTTATTCTATTTATTGGCGCCTCCACGGGGGTGCTGGACAAAATAAAAACCACTGTTCAAGCAGAAGAGGTCGAAGCAACATTACCGCCGATCGAAAAAACAGTCGATGAAAAAGTTAAAAAAATCGTTTTGGAATCGGCCGAGGGAACGTCGCTGGAGACGAATAACACAGGGGATGTTCATATATTTGGCACCTTTCATTCAAGTACGATGAGCAAGAAGGATATCAGACCGGAGGAAATCGCCTCTTTCCATCAGATTGGTGATACGATGTATATTGAAATGCTGGAAGCACCTTCCAGCCGATTCGGCTACGATGAAAGCCAATTTACTGCTACTGTTTCTATTCCCGGCAACCTGGAAACCGAAGTCCGGTCCTGGCTGGATGAAGCGCATCTAAACCTGGCTGCTATCAAAAGTGACTGGTCGCTAAAAGAGGTTGATCAGGTGTATCTGACTAATACAGATACGGCCGATGTTCAACTACAGGCAGAAAATATCTGGCAAGAGGAAGGCAGTGACCAAACAGAGACTTTCGGAAAAGGCACCCACCTGCTCGACATCGAAGCAGCCAACCAACTGTACACCAAATAAATTCTTTATCCTGGTAGAGCGTTGGGGGACAGTCCCTCCCATGGTGTTACGATGGGAGGGACTGTCCCCCACTTCCCAAAAATTTTTTCTTAATGGGGTTGACTCGATCGATAGGGTGATTTATAATTCTTTCAAAGATTGAAATTTTCTAACAAATCGAATAATAAGACTCTTATCCAGAGCGGCGGAGGGACTAGGCCCGATGATGCCCGGCAACCTTCAGGCAATGATGCTTGAAAAGGTGCCAATTCCTACAGGTCTATGATCTGACAGATAAGAGGAGGACTACGAATATAAGCCCTCTTCTTAGGAAGAGGGCTTTTCTATTCCCCTCTTTCCAACCCAACATTTCATTACCTGCTCTCACGGCCTTAGGTGCAATTTTTCCCTAGCATTATCACAATTAGGAGGAATTAAAATGACAAACCCTTTCCATTTACAAGGTACCGAAACGCAACTACTTCACGGAGGACAGACACCTGATCCGGCGACAGGGTCCCGGGCAGTCCCTATCTATCAAACAACTTCTTATGTTTTCCGTGATACCGAGCATGCACAAAATCTTTTTGCCCTTGCAGAACCAGGCAACATTTATTCGAGGATCATGAACCCGACTGTCGATGCATTTGAACAACGAATCGCTCTGTTGGAGGACGGCGTCGCGGCGGTAGCAACCTCGTCCGGCATGGCTGCCATTACCCTGTCGATCCTGAATCTTGCCGGGAGCGGGGATGAAATCGTGGCCGACAGCAATCTGTACGGCGGCACCTATAACCTTTTCGTCAAAACGCTCCCTCGCTATGGAATCAATGTCACCTTTGTCGATGCTTCTGATCCGGAAAAAGTCCGGGCAGCTATTACGGACAAAACCAAAGCCGTCTTCGGGGAAATCATTACCAACCCCAGCCTGAATGTACTTGATGTGGAGACAATCGCTGCAATTGCACATGAGCAGGATATTCCATTGATTATCGATAATACCTTCGCCACTCCGTATTTAACCAAACCAATTGCCTGGGGGGCTGACATCGTGGTCCATTCCGCGACCAAATGGATCGGTGGACATGGTACAACAATCGGAGGCGTAGTAGTCGATGGCGGGCGTTTTGACTGGAACAATGAAAAATTCCCTGAATTTATTAATCCCGATGAAAGCTATCATGGCATTCGCTATGCGGTCGACACTGCCCCGGCAGCCTTTGCTACAAAGTTACGTGTACAGCTGCTGCGCGATATTGGTGCCTGCCTAAGCCCACAGAACGCATTCTTACTATTGCAGGGATTGGAAACATTGCATCTGCGTATTGAAAAACATAACCAAAATGCTCAACAGGTCGCCAAGTACCTAAGCGATCATCCAGCAGTGGAATGGGTTGCATACCCGGGATTGGAAAACCATCCTTCCCATCAGCTCGCAGAAAAGTATTTAAACGGAAAAGCCGGCTCCATTATTACTTTCGGCATCAAGGGCGGTCGTGATGCCGGACGGCAGCTAATCGACAACATTACCCTATGGTCGCATGTTGCCAATGTCGGGGATGCCAAATCGCTGATCATCCACCCGGCTTCTACAACCCACCAGCAGCTGGATGCAGATGGATTGAAAGAAAGTGGTGTAACGGAAGAATTGATTCGTTTGTCAATCGGTATTGAAACGGCAGAGGACTTAATCCAGGATCTCGATCAGGCAATCGCCAACGCTACAGGAACACAACCCACCGTTACCGTCACAAACGAAAAGGCAATCCAGTGGGCGCTTCACTCACCATTCGACCGGACAAACGGACTGCGGCAAAAGACAATCGCCGTTCTTGGAATAGAACCCGATACTAATTTGCCGGTGTATCAGACAGCTGCGAAGTTGCAAAACCTTGGTTACAAAATCATTCCGGTTCATACTGGAAGTGAGACGATCCTTGGTGAGACACCAATAGCAAATGTGGAAGCAATAGAAGAAGAGGTCGATGTTGTTTATACACAGGACACGCTGGCGGCTGAGGCCCTATTGGCAAATGAAAGCCCGGTAAAAACAAAAATACTATGGCTCGATTCTCAGGAAACCAGCCTCGATGTCACTGACCAGGCGCGCGTACAAGGGATTACCGTTGTCGAAAGTCTTTGCCCATATCAGGAAGCGGTAAGATTGAGAAGCGGAGAAACCAGACAACAACTTATCCACGCCTGATCTAGAGAATAGAAGGATTCCCCTCATTAAAAAGCCGTTTGGAATTATCCAAGCGGCTTTTTTGTGTAAGGTGTCTGCCATTCTTCACTGCATAAATTCGTTAAATCCTTTCATACTATTCCTAAAGAGGAGGAAACATGGATGGACTTTCCGACTATACATACAAACTTTTGGGACGCTGTGATAGCAGTGCCTGCCGTCATGATCACAACTCAATTGATAAAAGTGTTTTTTCGCATTCCAAAAAAGTTTGTTCCGACGCTTGCACTGGGTATTGGGTTGGCGATTTCTGTTCTCATCAGCCACCGTGGCAGCATAATTGCAGGAATTTTCATGGGCTGGTTTTATGGCTATGCTGCTATCGGTTCTTATGCATCCTTAAAAACGACGATTATCACCTTTCTACACAAACGAAAGCATAAACGACTGTCGTCTCTCGGTTGATCAACCAGCTTGCTAATATATGTTTTTCAGCTCCCGCACCTCTTCCTCTAGCTGTTTCACCCTTTCCCGAAGTTCCTTTTTTGGTTCAGAAATTCTTCTGCCAATCATACCAAAAAAAGCCGAACAGAGCTACGATTCCGCCGGCGATTGCCATGACAAACAATAAACCTATTTCTGCAAAGATTATCCCTCCCTCTTTCACTAATAAGTCCGCTCTTTCTCTTTTTTTAACCCGGCATTCCAACACGCTTGTTCTGATGAAGAATATCCTTTATCGTCTTATCAAGCGTATCAAACCTGAATTGGAAGCCTTCCCGTTCCAAACGTTCTGGAATTACCCAGCGGCTTTTTAATACAAGTTCCGTTTCCGTCCGGATCAATACTGCCCCCATTTCCAACATCCATTTCGGTGCTGGCAGACCTATCGGGGCATTCATTTCCGTTCTTAATAGCTTCATCAACTCCCGATTGCTGACGGGATTTGGTGCTGCACAATTAAAGACCCCGCTCAAGTCATCCCTTCCAAGCAAAAACAGGGTGATTTGAAATAGATCCTCTACATGGATCCAGCTGAATTTTTGCCTTCCAGACCCCTGGACACCGCCGAGACCGAATTTCACCAGATTTAAATAAGGAGTCATCACTCCTCCCTTTGGTCCTAAAACGATAGCAGTTCGGAGTGCAGCTTGTCTTGTTTTCGGTAAATCAAAGGAAAAGAATACTTCTTCCCATTTTTCCGCCACATCCACAGAAAACCCTGTGCCTGTTTCTCCGTTTGTTTCCGTCATCGGCCGATCCTCCGCATGCCGGTAAATGGTAGCGGTACTGGCATTAAGCCAAACTGGCGGCGGGTTATCACAAGCCCTGATGGCTTCGCCGAGTATCGTTGTCGTTTCGATTCTAGATTGCATGATCTCCTGCCTGTTTTTATCATGATAACGGCAATTGACCGATTTACCAGCGAGATTGACGAGCAAATCTGACGCTTCCAGCGCCTCTTTGATGGCATTTCTGTCATCCCATGTTATGTAAGAGGACTGTCTCGATATAATGCCTACGTCATACCCCTTCTCTTCGAATCTCTCTTTGAAATAATTACCGATAAAGCCTGTTCCTCCTGCAAGGATCACCTTTTTCATCGTAAAAACCCCAATCTGATTTTTTCTGAATTGGTCGTCTCTTGGTGTTTTGCGTTTATTTTAACATAGTTAACTATTTGTAACGGCACTTCAGCGTGAAAAGAGGAAGGACTATGACTCCTGCCCGAGTCCGCTTTCATCCGTAAAGGAAATTGGCGTGTTGGACAGTGTTGCCCTCATCAATTGAAAAACATCTTCTTGAGCTAACAACTCCTCACTTTCCGATATCATAGCTTGTACCCTCATGCCATATCCAAGAATAGTGAAGAAAGCAGATATTTTTTCAGCATCCAATATATCGGGTATCGGCCCTCCATTTTGTCCTGCTTTAATCCACTTTACGGAGTGCTGAAAAAATGCATTCTGGAATTCCTCTAAGATTTCTTGATCCTCTGGTTTATTTTGGTGGCTTACTAAATAAAAGAAAATTTGGTTGGAAACGCTCCTTTTGGAATGAATAAAGGATTTTAATGTCTGGCGAAGCGGTTCGCCCAATTCCATTTCCTTTTGTTCCTTCATACTACTTTGAAACTGCTTATCAACTTGTTCTAATTGATGCTTCAACACCAAGACAAACAATTCATTTTTACTTTTAACATAATGATAGATTGCGCCTTTTGAAAGACCGCTACGCTGTATGATTTCATTCAACGTTGTCTTCTGACAACCTTTTTCAGAGATGATTTTTTCGGTTACATTGATTAGTTTTTGGAAGCTTTCATTCTCATGCATGTTCTGTACACTCCTAATAATCATATAACTTAACTATACAGAGCAGTAAAGTTTCTGTAAACTGATTGCAAACCGACCGTCGGTATGTTACTTTTTTCTTATAAAACACCCTATTAAGGAGGGGATAAAATGGCAGGTACAACTCAAGGGAATTCTAATTTTTATCGTTCATGGTTTGGTCAAGAACGCTTATTACTGATCACAGGAGGAATCGGCATTCTGCTTGGCGGGGTTTGTCTTTTCATGATGCTTTTCAAGGGAGCTGCAATTCCTCCGGAGGGGGATTTGTTTAAAGCGGTATCTTTTAATGTTGCTATCGGAATCTTTTTAATTACGACGGCCATACTACTACCTTTAGTCGAGATGCCTGACTCTAAACAAAGGTTATTTCGTTGGAGCCTCTTTGTCAGCAGTCTATATAGTTGCGGCGCAGAAACCATTCAACACCTTCGAGGTATAAACCCTCGTTTTACAGTAGCCGGAAATCTGATTGACCAAGTAGCAGGCGGGGTTTTCGGACTTGTATCCTTATGCATAGTCGGGCTATACATTATGTTGGCCTTCTACATCTTCCAGCCTGTTATGCTGAAACAACATCCACTATTTACCCTCGGTTTAAGATACGGTATTCTATCTACGCTGATTTCCTTTGCGGCAGGTGTCTGGATGATTGTATTGCAGGGGCGATTTATCGGCATGGATGGAAATATTATCTGGTTCCATGGTTTGGGATTTCACGGACTACAAGTTATGCCACTTCTTGCCTGGGCTTTCGTACAATCCTATTCTGATAAAAGAAAGCAACAGAAACTGATCCACTTAACTGGATGGGTTTGGAACTTATCACTAGGGATGATCGGCATACAAACAGCACTAGGAAAATCACTTCTCCAGCTAACCATTACCTCTGCCGCATTCTACTTACTAACAATAGCCTTTTGTACAATCTTTCTTTTAACTGCTTTTCAATTTTTTAAAAATTCAAAAGGGATTGCCTCCATTGCTCCAGAAGACAAAGATTTAGCAAAATAAGCTTTAACAATGTATAGATCACAATCTGTATTCCTCCATGTCTCCTATAGAAGTATCAGCTGTTTCACTAGATGCGCATGGTCCCCCACTTCAGAGTCCACTGCAGACGTTTCTGGCAAATGAAAGAACCTGCGGTGCTATACCAGATTGTCATAGGAAAATTTTCATTTTATTAAATAGAAAAACAAATTTGTTACAAAAATGTGAAAAATGACGTTTAAACGTAACTCTAGCCCGGAACAGTATTAATGTAACAAAATTCTCAAGGAGGTTTTACTATCAGTAAAAAAGTATGTGCTGTACTCGTCGCTTTGTTTGGAATTTTGGGATTACATAGCTCTGTTTCAGCTGAGGATCACGGGAATCCTCCGGTCGAAGAGCTGGAAGCACAGTTCAACAGTTTGATGGATTTAGAGACAAATGAGGATGGCGAGGTAAAAAAGTACAGTTCCAAAGGACGCCTTGAGCAGGAATTCAAAAGCATCATGGTTTGGCCATTGGCCGATCATTTTGTTGATACGTATTTCGAAGAAAAAAACGGAAAATTATATAAAAAAGAAATAGATGGACCTTATCGGTTACAAACGGACGAGGACTATTCGTTAGAAAAAATCAATGATAGCGAGTACAAACTTACCCAACAAGGAGAAAATCAGCTCAGAGGAAGTTATACACTTACAATCACGTATAGCTATGAGGCAGGAAAATGGGTGTTTGCAGACAGAATGGATCATGTTTCTGATCAGGGTGGACAAATGCCGGACACAGCTACTTCCCTGCCAACGATGATGATGTTCGGTATTATTATTAGCGCCATAGGATTATTGGTGCTTACTTTAAGAAAACGATTAATGGCCTAAACGGGGTGTTTTGTAATGAAGATGCTCGGTTTCTTCCTACTAACAGCCGGCACTGCTATTGTATTGTGGAGCGGATATACGTGGTGGCAGCAAGGAAGTGCGGTTACCCATCAACCTGAAAAAGTCGAAGAGGCCCATCCTGAATGGGAGAATACAAAACCGCAAAAGACCTTGAAAACGAACAGTGAAGATACGGATTCTCTTCATTTTCAATCAGGTGAAAAAGTCGGCCAACTAGATATTCCCCGTATTGGCAATGAATATGAGGTGTTTTGGGGAACAGGTCCCGAGGTTCTTAAGCAAGGTGTAGGGCTCCATGATAGTAAATGGACCGTAACGCCGAATCAAACGGGACATGTAGTTTTGTCTGGACACAGGGATACTGTCTTCCGTCATTTGGATCAAGTAGAAAATGGGGATCATCTCTACGTCACCTTTGAAGGAGTGACTTATGATTATCAAGTTAACAAGACCTGGATAACAGATAAAGATGATCGTTCGGTAATCGTGAAGAAGGAAGAACCGACATTGACACTTACAACCTGCTATCCTTTTGACTTTATCGGCTCTGCGCCAAAACGTTATATTATCCAGGCAGCATTGGTTGGAAAAGACGTAACTGCGGCCTGATAAAAAGTCAGCTCATGTAAGGATGAGCTGACTTTTGATTTTGTAGAGTCACAAAACGAATTTTACTGCCTTCGTCGCGATAAACATTTTGATATATTGATCCAAAATCCGTGTTCCTCCAAAATCATCTTCATAAAAGCCCGTTATGGCAAAGCCGGCGTCGATTTGCCCTTGTATTTGGTCTTCCAAGGTATGTGCATATTCAATGGTTTGGTTGGAGCGAATGTAATCCTCTACTTCTTCTTTGGGCAACTGATCTAAAGTCGAAGAAGGGATGGGATGCCTCACATCAAGAATCCCTTTTTGTTCCTGCTGATCATCAAAAATAAACAGCAGCGGATTCGTAAATCCGGCGATTAGAGTCCCATTGTTTTTTAATACCCTTGCTGCTTCTTTCCATACCGGACGGATGTTATCCACGAATAAATTCGAAACTGGGTGGATGATCATATCAAATGATTCGTCCTCAAAGATACTTAAATCAAGCATATCTCCTTGCATGGTGCGTAACGACAAACCATCTCGTTCCGCTACCAACCGATCCTGTTCCAATTGTTTTTTTGATATATCGGTGACGGTTACCTCAGCACCCGCAGCTGCCAGTACTGGAGCTTGCTGCCCTCCACCTGATGCGAGGCAAAGTATTTTCAATCCTGCCAATCGGTTCGGAAACCAGCTGCGCGGTACTGGTTTTTCCGTGGTGACAGTGATCTCCCATTCCCCTGCTTTGCTTTTTTCAATCGTTTCCCTACTGACTGATTTTGTGTAACGCGAGCCTTCCTCTACTTTCTGATCCCAGGCATTACTGTTTTGTCGTGTAGTGTCCATCTTCATTTCCTCCCCATCCCGATAACCTTCTATGTTTTTACCAGCGTACCATAGAAGTACCATGATAGGGCCCTTATTTCAATAAAATACACGAAATAGGCCAGGCGGGGGACGGGGTGGGGTCAGTCCCTCCTATGGGAAGTTTCATTGACATTGCTGATGGAGGGTCAGTCCCCCATCAGGCCGAATCAACCCTTTTTCCAGGCGGTTTTTTGATAGGAATCCTTATCTGTCAAGGCTTCCAACTATTCTGGGGACTGACCCCCAAGGGTTTATTATTCCATCATGAGCCGGAGAGGGACTGACCCCTGTTCCCCCCCCCTGTTACCTCGACCCTTGTTCCTTCCAGAAGAAGGCCAGCTCATGGTGAGCTGGCCTTCTGGTGTTATGGGTTGATTGGTTTTTAGTATTTCTTCTCTTCGACGATTTCGTGGTTTTCGTCTAATATCATTAAACGGCTTGGTGTATCGTTTGAAGCCAATTTTTCGGCTTCTGCGATTGCATCGTCTTTTTTGCTGTATAAATCTGTCGGAGCTACGTCTTCGATTTTCACATACCAGCCTTCAGCATTTTTGTTTGGTGTTACGCTATATTCTTTCATGTCCATCGCTCCCTTTCAGAAATTGCTTTATCTTCTTTTACAAGACAGTTCCCGAGAGCTTAGCGCCCCAAACCTGTACTACTGAGTTCTGTGCAGGGCTCTGCCTGCTTTATACTTTCTTGGTTTCTACTTTACCGGAACTCTGGTTAACCTGAACAACTGATGCTGTTTCTGCGGCTTTTACGATGCCCAGGATGACCTTTAATGAAACAAGCGCATCTTCTCCGGTAACAGGCGGTTCCTGATTACGAAGGACACTATCCACAAAAGAATCGATTACACCGCTATTCGTTTGCTTGTCATTTGTCTGGATGGTTTCCAATTGATACTTGGTTACTGCCCCATCCTTGTCCATGACAATCAGTGGATATTTATTGTCATGATAGATTTTTATAATTCCACCCGTCAGGTAAATAATCGTGCTGTTATCCTCCTCACCGTAGTAAGTCCAAGAAAAGGAGGCCGTCCCAATGCGCCCTCCAACCGTTTTCAAGCTGCATACTAGATTGTCGCAAACCTCTATCGGTTCGCCGGATGTGCCCGTTTTATCTAAAGAACCTTGAAAAGCGCTGACCTGTTCTATTTGATCATTCAATAGATAATGGAGTAAATCGACTTTGTGGATTCCTAAGTCACCTGCAACTCCAAGTCCTGAACGCTCTTTGGAAAAAAACCAAGTGGAATTCGACTTATTAATCCCCCATCGTTCAGGTCCCGCATGACCGAAGCTCGTTTTAAAAGTAAGGACTTCTCCGAGTTCTTTACGCTCTATTAACTGTCTGGCTTTTTGATGAGCCCTCGTAAAACGCTGGTTATGATCGATCATCAATTTTTTATTAGACGTTCTCTGCGCCTGAACAATTTGTTCTGCATCCTCAAGGGTTAACGCTATCGGTTTTTCACAAAGAACATGCTTTCCGCCTAGTAACGCTTTAACGGAATTGATAGAATGAAATTCATTCGAGGAACAGTCGCTAATAATATCGATCGTCGGGTCTGTTATCAAGTCGTCCAGCGATTGAGCAACCGATCCTGCAAATTGATTGGCCAGGATTTCCGCCCTTTCAGGGTTTCGATCATAAAAGACAATTTCACTAATAAATGGATTCGCTTTGTACTCTGGGGCATGGCGAAACCTGGTAATGGATCCGCAGCCGATAATGCCTGCCTTCAACTTCATAGACACCCTCCTATTCCCGCTTTTGGAAAACTACAGCGACGATGATGATCAATCCCTTTACAAATCCCTGTAAATGCGGTGATACATTCATCAGGTTCATCATGTTGTTCAAAATGCCAAGAATCAAAACGCCGAAAAACGTCCCAAGAACCTTCCCCCGCCCACCGGTCATCCTTGTCCCTCCGATGATGACCGCTGCAATTGCATCCAACTCATACGCCTGACCGGAGCTAGAAGAAGAGATCGAATTCAGCCTCGATGTTTCAATAATCGCTGCAATACTTACGAGCAGACCAGCCAGACTATAGACACCTATTTTGACACGGTCGACACGTATAGTGGATAATAAAGCCGCTTTCTCATTGCTCCCAATCGCATAGACATACCTGCCAAAGCGCGTCTTTTGCATCAATACATAAACAAGGCCTGTCATTACTAAAAAAATGATAATTGGATAATCGATGATCCATAATTCGCTATTTGCTATTACCGTGAAGCTGGATACCTCTCCAGAGATACTACCACCATCAGCAATATACAGCGCAATCGATCTCGCTCCCGCCATCATACCCAATGTGGCAATAAACGAAGCAATCCTTCCCTTGGCAACCATCAGGCCATTTAACAGACCCGCAAATGCTCCGACTATAAATGCAGTCAAGATCGCTAACAAGATACTTCCTGTCGCATTAAGGGACAAAATAGAAACGACACCGACAAGTGCCAGGACGGAGCCGACCGACAAGTCAATACCACCTGAAAGCATAACGATGGTCATCCCCAAGGCGACAATGCCGATAATCGAAACCTGCATCAGAATATTCAATTGGTTATTCACATCCAGGAATCGGGGATTTAACAAGGATGCCAGGACAAAAATGACCACAAAAGCAATGATTACACTATATTCAGACCACAGCCAGGACAAGTGCCTGTTTCTGTTCGACATTTCTGTACTTTCTTGTTGGGTTGCTGGACTAGCCAATGTGTTCTACCTCCCTTTTTGACCCGGTGGCATATTTCATGATTTCATCCTCGGTCGCTTGGTCCCGTTTCAATTTTGCCGTTATCTCTCCTTGGTACATCACATGAATAGTGTGACAGACTTTGAGAATTTCCGGCGCCTCGGAAGATAGAATGATGATCGCTTTGCCTTGTTCGGCCAACCGGACAATCATTTGGTAGATCTCCCGCTTAGCACCGATATCAATTCCCTGAGTGGGGTTATCAAAGACGAGAATCGGGGTATCGACTTCCAACCATTTTGCCAGGACCACTTTTTGCTGATTGCCTCCGGAGAGCTTATCGATGGTCACCCTTGGATCATGCACCTTAATATTCAAAGTTTCTTTAAAATGATGAAACCGGGATTTTTCCAGGTTCGGCTGAAGAAAACCAAACTGCTCAAAGTGGGATAGAGCAGATATACTCATGTTGTGGTAGACACTTAAATCTTTTATGATAGCATTCTCTTTTCGGTCTTTTGGTACAAAGCCGATTCCAGCCTGCAACGCCTGTACGGGATGATTGATAGAAGCAGAGCGTCCCTCTACCTCAATGCTGCCGAAGGGTTTCTTTTTAAATCCAAAAATACTTTCAAACAACTCTGTACGTCCATCACCGGCCAGCCCGGTAAAACCAAGGATCTCTCCAGAATGCAGGGTAAAGTTTATGTCCCGGAAAAGACCAGGGCTTGTCAAACCTGTTACGCTAAGCATTTTCCTACCTGGTTCATGCTGCTGAATAAAACGTTCTTCCGACACAGATCTGCCGACCATCAGCTTTGTAATAGCATCCAAGTTTTGATCAGCCATCCGGCCTGAGCCGACTACTTTTCCATCCCGTAAAACGGTATAACGATCACAAATTTCCTGGATTTCTTTTAACTTATGGGAAATATAAATAATCGAAACCTTGGCTGCTTTTAAATTTTTCATCAAGGAAAACAACCGATAGACTTCATGTTCCGTCAAGGCTGTAGTCGGTTCATCCATGATGATGATTTTGGAATCCTGAAGCAAAGCCCTGGCAATCTCGATCAATTGCTTATAGGAAGCATCCAACTGACGGACATAGGCTTTTGGGTCAATTTTCACGCCTAGCTCGGCAAGGACCTCGTTCGTCTTCCGACACATTTCTTCTACTTTTAGCAGCCCGAACCGGTTCCTTCTTTCCATCCCTAGAAACAAGTTTTCATACACTTTCAAATCCGCTACTACATTTAATTCCTGGTGAATGAAACTAATGCCGAGCTGCTGAGAGGTTCGCGGGTCGACTATCTCCACTTGTTCACCGTTCACCCTGATTGTGCCTTTATCAGCAGGGAAAATCCCTCCCAAAATATTCATCAAGGTTGATTTGCCGGCCCCGTTTTCCCCAAGCAGAGCATGTATTTCGCCCTTTTCCAAACGGATACCTGCCTGTTTGAGCACAGAAACGCGATTAAAGGATTTATCGATATTTTCCATTTCCAATACATAATTACTGCTCATTCTCCATCTCTCCCTATCGGAAAGAGGGAATACAATGCTTGTCGATTGTATTCCCTTTTCCGTGCCTCTCCTTTTACACGCTGTCCGCTTAATACTTGGAGTCTTCCTTATAGAATTGATCCACATTTTCTTTGGTTACCTGGGTAGCCTCTTTCACCACCATTTTTTCTTCCGGCTCTTCACCTTTTGCAAGGTCTGCCGCAATGGTCACAGCATCCCGGACCATAGTCGGGGAATAGAGGAAGGTCGCCTTAATCAACCCATCCTCCTGCATATTCTCGAACACGGTTTTATTGCCGCCGGCCCCTGTAATAAATTGAATGTCTTCCCGATCCGCCTCATTGATTGCCTGAAGTACGCCTAACGCCATTTCATCATCCTGGGTGAACACCGCATCTATTTGTGAATGCGCTTGCAAAATGTTTTGCATAACTTCCAATGATGCTTCTTTCGAGAAATCCCCATTTTGCGAAGCAATGACTTCTATGCCGTCTTCCCCATCCATCGCCTCTTGGAATCCGCTCCCCCTCTGGTTCGTGACAGAACTAGGAGGTCCGGTAATCTCGACCACTTTTCCAGTTCCCCCCAACTGTTCAATAAAGTATTTTCCTGCGTTGACTCCAATCCCTTCATTATCCCCTTTTACCACCACAGTCGCTGCATCGTTTTCTAGTTCCCGGTCCACGATTACTAACGGAATACCTGCTTCTTTCACTTTTTGACCGACAGGAGACAGGGCTGCAGATTCGATCGGCAGCATCACAATGACATCCACCTCTTGGGAAATTAAATCTTCTACATCATTTGCTTGCTTATTTGGATCCGCTGCATTGGTCATCACGTAGTCGATTCCTTCTGCTTCCTTTATTTCCTGTGCTTGTTTTTCCGCATTGTCGATTAATGCTCCCATCCAGCCGTGTGTTGCCGATGGCAAGGAAATACCAATTTTAAGATCGCCGTCCTCTCCAGATGCTTCGCCACTACTCTCCTCACCGCTTCCACATGCTGCAAGTCCCCCTAGAACCAACATAGACAAGAACAAAACAAGTAGTTTTCTCACTTCTACACCCCTTTTTTGTTATTGGAAGCTCGCTTTAATGTAATCGTTTACATATAAGGCCAGCACTCTAGTATCAAAATTCATTTGATACCACAATGCCGGGCTTAGTACTGATTAACCCAACGTAGACTCCCGAATGACTAATTCGTGTTCCAGAATAAGACTTTCCACTTCTTCTCCTTGAATTTTCTTGACTAGCATATCTGCTGCAGCCTTTCCCATCTCATACATTGGCTGCGAGATCGTTGTCAAAGTAGGGTGCGTCATATTGGAAAAAGCGATCTTGTCAAATCCAATAATAGCAATATCCTCCGGCACCCTCAGCCCTTGATTATGAATTTCCTTCAACGCACCAATAGCAAGCAAGTCAGATACAGCGAAAATAGCTGTTGGACGTTCTTTCTGCATTAAAATCTTTTTCATTGCCTGCTGGCCATAAGAAAAGTCCAGTCCCTTTGTGTGGACGATCAAGCTGTCCTCTAATCCCATATCATTTTCTTCTAATGCTTTCTGGTAGCCAAGCTGCCGCTGGCGGGCATACAAGAACTTCTTGTCGGAATTAATCAAAGCAATTCGCTGATGCCCGATTTTTATCAGATGCTTCACCGCACGATAAGCTGCCTGAGCATTGTCAATGGTCACATATGGAATACCACTGTCGACAGCATACTCACTGCACTGGATAATCGCATGGTTTTCAGCGAGTCGGATAAGGCTGTCGGTGTTCACAGCCGGATCCATGGAAATGATACCATCGGCCATTTTTTTGCGGACTAAATCAAAATAGATGTTCTCTCGTTCAGCATTTGTATCGGTTTCACACAGAAGGATATTATAGCCCAATTCGATTGCTGTGTTTTCAATGCCATTGATAATTTCCGAATAAAAAGGATTGGAGATATTCGGAATCAGGACAAGCAGCAATCTGCTTTCTGAGTTTCTTAAATTCCGACCGAGGAGGCTGGGTTCATAATTTAATTTTTTTATTGCATCTTCTACTTTTATTCTCGTCTTTGCCGTGACAGAGTTTTGCCCATTCAAAACTCTGGAAACCGTTGCAACAGAGACTCCTGCTTGTTTGGCCACTTGGTGAATGGTTGTCATCTTCCCCAGTCCTTCTTTCTGTATTGTTGCGTAATTTTTTGTAATCGTTTACAATACAAATAGTAATGCAAGATTATTTTGATGTCAACCGTTTTTATACAGTTATTATCTCACCATTCTCTCTAGTTATGTAATGGATTACAAATCTGTGTTTTCTGATAACTTTGAAGGAGGAAAGAAAATGAAGTTAGGGGTTTTTACTGTTTTATGCGCAGACAAACCGTTTGATGACATGCTCGATTATGTTTCTTCCAAGGGGTTGGAAGCAATTGAGTTAGGAACCGGAGGGTACCCCGGCAATGATCATTGCCCTATCGAGGAATTACTCGATAAGCCATCCGCTCAACAGGAAATGAAGCAAAAACTATCTGATAAAGGGATAATGATCAGCGCTTTAAGCTGCCATTCCAATCCACTGCATCCCCAGGAAAAAATGTCTGTACCTGCGGATACCTTACTCCGGAAAACCATTAAACTAGCATCCCAGTTAGGAGTAAAGGTTGTGAACACATTTTCCGGTTGTCCCGGAGATCATGAGGGTGCGCTTTACCCAAATTGGCCAGTGGCAGCCTGGCCGCCCGATTATCAGGAAGTATTAAAGTGGCAATGGAATGAAAAACTGATTCCATACTGGAAGGAAATAAACGACTATGCAGCCGCCAATGGCGTAAAAATCGGACTGGAATTGCATGGCGGGTTTTCCGTACATACGCCTGCAACCATGTTAAAGCTACGAAAGGCTTGCGGCCCTGCAATCGGAGCGAATTTAGATCCAAGTCATATGTGGTGGCAGGGGATTGATCCAGTGGAGGCCATCAAAATACTCGGAGATGCAGACGCTCTCCACCACTTCCATGCGAAAGACACCATCATTGATCAGCAAAATACGAATATGTATGGTTTAACCGATATGACACCTTATACAGAGTTGCGCAGCAGGGCGTGGTATTTCCGTACGGTAGGTTATGGTCATGGACGTAAAACATGGGCCGATATTGTTAGTGCCTTGCGCCTGGTTGGCTATGATTATGTGGTCAGCATCGAACATGAAGATGGACTGATGTCCATTGACGAAGGGTTCAGCAAAGCTGTCGAGAACCTTCAGCCCATCATGCTGAGAGAACCAGTGGGTGAAATGTGGTGGGCCTGACAAATACATGCCAGATCGCTTACTCTTTCATAAACCGGACGTCGTCTTGTGGTCCGGTTTATGACTCCCTCTCACCTTCCCTTTTTCCAGTTATTTCCCATGATGAAAATAATTATCGCTGATAGCGCAAGACATGTTATCATATTGTATACTATTACTAACGATACATCGGTCTGTGCCGATGCTTTTTCGATGTCAGGTGAAGATCGAAATTCTCTTTCCCCACGTTTTTGAAAGTGGAACGAAGGGAATATTCTTTTAGTGCGTGTTCTAAAGTAAATGAAAAGGATCAAGAAATTCGAGGCTGCATAAATTTGAGCAACAGAACGTACACAAGTAATTCGTGAGTAGCGGAAAAGCAAGCCAGCGAAGAAACTTTTTGAACAGCCTCTTTTTAATACTGATTTTTTATCAATTCCTAATAGGTGTGATAAAGTTGCGAAATAAATACTCCAAGACTATCATCGGTGCCATTTTGTTGATTTTGCTGCTGGCGATTGTCACTTTTCAAGCAATCCAAACGTCGGAAAGCGACAATGCCGAAAAAAATATCCGGCCGGAAACCCAGGAGAAAGATCTTGAAATCACAGAAGAAATACCAGATGATACTGAACTTCAAAAAGCTGAAGAGACGGAAGAAGAAAAACAACCGTTGACAGAAGATATCAAAGATAAGGTCAGCCAGGTAATCGAGAGCGCCCTCGGGTTATTTGTCAAAAAAGATCTGGACATCGTCGCGATCGGGGATTCCCTGACCCAAGGGGTTGGTGATACTTCTCATAATGGCGGTTATGTGGGGATTCTCGGGAATACCTTGAACGATGATGGGCAACAAAAAGTGGACATCGTCAACTATGGTAAACGGGGAAATCGTTCTGACCAGCTGTTAAAACGGTTGGACCAGACTGAAATAAAGTCCTCCATCGAGGAGGCCGACATCGTCCTCGTCACCATTGGGGCGAATGATATAATGAAAGTAGTAAAAAACAACTTCACCAATCTGGAGTACGAACCATTTGTGAAAGAACAGGCGAATTATATGGAACGGCTCCGAAAAATATTTGATAAGATGGTGGAATTAAATCCTGATGCCACCATCTATTTGATCGGCTTTTATAATCCATTTGAAAATTACTTCAGTGATGTCGAACAATTAGGACAGATCATCGATGATTGGAACAGTACAGGAAGTACAGTGGCTTTAGAATATGAACAAGTCAACTATATTCCAACCAAGGATTTGTTTGCAAATGCGAATCAGGACTTACTTTACGAAGATAATTTTCACCCAAATAACACCGGTTATAAATTAATCGCTGAACGGGTTCTTGAATATATACGGCCGGAAATAGAGCGTTCCGAATAAGCTTTAACAAGAGAGGAATAGAACAATGAGTGAAGAAAAATCGCAGAAACAGAGACACTGGAAACGTTGGTTTCTTGTACTTGCGGGAATAAATGCCGCGGTTATCCTCCTCCTTCTGTTTCTGATATTTATTCCATCCTGGTCAAACCCGTCACTTGATTGGGAGGAGCTGGAGCAAACACCGGGAGCTGAATTCACGGTCACTTCCAGCAAAGAAAATGTAAGTGAGCTGGTCAATGCTTATGTGGATCAAATGTTTAACGATACTACCGGAAAATACGAGGTAACCATGGAGGATGATGTGGAATTTACCGGTTCCCTCAAGGCCTTTAGCGCGGAGATTCCTTTTTCCATCCATTTAGAGCCGATTGTCCAGGAAAACGGTGACCTCATCCTCAAACAAAAGGACATTTCCCTGGGATTGTTATACCTGCCAAAAAGAAAAGTTCTGGAGTATCTGAATAAAAGCTATCCAACCCCTGACTGGGTAGTCGTTAACCCGGAAGAGGAAACGATTTACATTGCCATTACCCAAATGGAAATGAAGAGTAACTTCAAAGTAAAAGCGGAAAAATTTGATTTAGAGAACGATGATATTTCCTTCCGCATCAAAGTGCCTAATGAAACGTTGGGGCTATGATGAAGATAGCGGCAACCTTATAAGGTTGACCGCTTTTTTTATTTCGGGACAAGTCCCTGGCGGTAGGCGTACACCGCGGCCTGGGTGCGGTCCTGCACCTCTAGTTTACTTAGAATGTTGCTGACGTGCACTTTCGCCGTTTTCAGAGCGATGAACAACTCGTCAGCAATTTCCTGATTCGACTTCCCTTGTGCTACCAATAACAGCACCTCCATCTCACGGGCCGTCAAGCTTTCATGCGGAAGCGTGGTCTGTCTGTTCCTCATTTTTGCCATCACCTTATTGGTGACTTCTGGTTCAAATACCGCGTCCCCTTGGTAAGTGGAGCGAATTGCCTGCGCTATTTCACTGGCTTTCGACGTTTTCAACAAGTAACTGGAAGCACCCGCTTCTAAAGCAGGGTACACTTTTTCATCGTCAATAAAACTAGTCACAACAATGATTCGTGCCTCCGGCCAGGCTTTGACAATTTTTTCAGTCGCTTCGATTCCGTCCATTCCTTCCATGACCAAATCCATCAATATAATGTCCGGACGCAGCTCCAGCGCCAATTCAACCGCCTTTTTTCCATTATCAGCTTCGCCAATCACCTCGATATCCGGCTGGGTAGTCAAATAAGCACTGACTCCTATCCGGACCATTTCATGATCGTCAACAAACAATACGCTAATCACGTTCATCACCCTCTGATTTTAATACCGGCACTTTTACTTCCAATCTTGTCCCTTTATCCGGTAAGCTAATGACTTTGATGGCAGCCCCGACCTCGGCCGCCCGCTCTTTCATATTCTGCAATCCATAAGATCCCGACTGGCTTTTTTCCACCTGGAAGCCCACTCCATCATCGATCACCCGTAAAATGACCTGTCCCTGGCTTTCAATCAACAGGATATCCAGCGCATGGGCCTTAGCATGGCGAAGCGTATTGGACACCGACTCCTGCAATATCCGAAATAGATGATCTTCAACCCCTCTTTCGAGCTGAACGTCGTCCATCTTCCAGGAAATAGCTATCGGAACCTTTTGTTTCAGCTCTTCCAGCAGCTGTTCTATGCCTTGTTGAAGCGACTTCCCTTTCAATGCAGCAGGCCGCAAGTGCAAGAGCAATGCCCGCATTTCCAGTTGAGACTGCTGAATCATCGCTTCTATTTGCTTTAACTGGACAGAGACAGCTTCATTATTGTTCAGCTCATTAAGCGCTGAAATCAACATGGAAGCTGCAAACAACTCCTGACTGACTGAGTCATGCAGCTCTCTGGCCAATCGATTCCTTTCCTCGGAGATGACCCGTTCGATTTCCTTCTCCTGGTCCTCCACCCGCTCTGTCGCCATCTTTTGGGCCAGTTTTGTCTGGTCGTAAATGTAGTTTTGAAGTTTTGCAGCCTTCTCATGTAAGGCCTGTATTTCTGCCAATGAAGCGGATTCTTCAGGAACCCGCTGGTTGTCATGAGTTCTGTCGAGTACGGTTTCCAAGCTATTTAATTGTTTTTTCCAAAATAGTCCTTCTGCAACCCCAAAACTGCCCCCGGCTGCCAGCGTAATCAAAATAATAAAAACAACAAACGGCAATTCCCATATT
The DNA here is from genome assembly GCF_900103695.1 of Sediminibacillus halophilus. Lineage (GTDB taxonomy): Bacteria > Bacillota > Bacilli > Bacillales > Amphibacillaceae > Sediminibacillus > Sediminibacillus halophilus. The sequence continues at coordinate 379,155 of NZ_FNHF01000003.1, read as the reverse complement.
TTCCGTTGCCAAAGATCTCCCCAGTCATCGAGCGGAAAGCCAAGAAAGAAAACGACAGAAAAAACTATCAACAAGAGCAAAGCCGTCAACAAACCTACAATGAGTGAACGCTGTACCGTATTTTTCATACACGCTTCACCTCTATCTTGCCGGCCAACATCGAGGTGACAATTTTAACCTTCTGTTTTGCATGCTGATAGTTTTCGGTTTCCAGATGAATAACCTTGTTCCACATCTGTTTTTCTTTATAGTCAAGAATCTCCGCAGATCCAAACAAGGCAGAATGAATGATGGTGATTTCGACTTCATAAGGAACTTGGATTTCAATATTGCCAAAGAGGTTACGAATTAAAATGACCGACTCCCCTTTGGGAAGCACGGTGTTATTCATGTCAATAATGGAATCGCCGATGCCTGTCTGGATATTGACATCCTGCCACTCGTACGCCCCTGAACTTGTTTTTTGGCGGCCGAACCATTTATTGGTGAACATCGCTGGACGCTGGATGGTTCCTCTTGCCGAACCATCCTCTTCAAATTGCGGCTGATAATAGACCGGATCTTTTTTGGAATGATACCATTTGAGCACAAAATAGGCGACGATGGTCAACAGCAAAAATTTGAACGCAACGGTGTTGAGAATAATGATAATCAGTCCGAGCAAGCCTGCCCAAAACACAAGCCTTCCCCAGGACTTGTCGATTCGTTTCCGTCCATAGTATATAGCTGCACCGTACAAAAAAAGAAAAAAGAGAAGCCGCGGTCCGTCAAAAAGCAACTCGAACACAAAAATGACGGTCGTAATCAGTAAAATCATATCGATGAAGTCTGTATTTTTGCGATTAAACATAAAGCTACTCCTCTTTTTTATTTTGGGGATTTCGATGCGGAAGTTCCCATCCGTCAGCTTGCGATCTCATCTACTCCTAAACCCATAGATTCACAATCCTATTTCTCCGCACCTGGAATGGCCTCCGAGGAATCGACAACAACAGGAAATAAGACGTACGACAAGTACGCCTTATCCACCTTTCTCCGCTCGTACTTCTCCTTCTAGATTACCAGAACTCTCAGGCCAGGAGAAGCGCTATTTATTCCGCTCTTTTTTCTAACTCGGCGATGCGGGCATCCAGCGTATAGCTTCGGTATTCGGCATTTACCTGGTTTTCCAGCCGCTCGATATAATCCTCCATTTCATCAAAGGTTGCGCTGCTTTTTTCGGCAAAGCGATCAGTATGCAGCACTTTATTCATCCCTTTGTGGGCTTGAGCAGCGTTTTCCCTTCCTTTCAGTTCCATTCGTTTCACATATAGATCTTTTAGCTTATGCTTCATCTGCACATATTTGCTTTCCAGCGATTCCAGCTCTTTAATGGCGTTTTGCCTGATGGAGTCCAGTTTGGCCGCCCGCTCCTCGAAGTATTCCTGATCTTTCTGCGCTTGTTCATGGAGGTCTTCTTCATTAGACCTCAAAGCAATCTCAGCCTGGCGTTTACGCTTGTCCGCCATAGCAGCAGCCTGATGGTACTCTCTGGTGAATTCCTGTTTAAGTGCGTATTGCTTTTCTACAAGTCCTCTGATTTTTTTCACTTCCTGCTCACAACGGCGTACATACTGATTTAACTGTGCGATTGGATTTTTTTGTTCCTTTTGATCGAGCATCTCATTAAAGTCGGCAGAAATCGTGTCCTTAATTCTTGTAAATAAATTACTCATTACTATACAACTCCTTTTCTATGTTTAGTTAATCCAATATTCTTTTCCAGTTTCATGAAAAAGGTCATCATCCAAATAACTGGATTCATGTTTATCTTTTTTCCACATTTTATAGGTATAGTACAAAACGACGAAGGCAGCCACACCAATCAATGCCGGCAGGTTCGCCAGTGAAATCGAAAGACCGATCAGAATAGCGATTGCCCAAAGCACTTTCTGGCCTACCGTAACCGCAAGAACGAACTTTTTCACTGCGTAATAGGAAACAACCAGACTGACGGCCAATAGAATCATCGGTCCGAGATTAGCCAGGATGAGGATGACTGCTGTCACACCTAGTAATAGCAACAGGAATGTTTTCATGTCGATATCCTCCTTTCTTATCTCTATCTTAGCGGGAATAGAGGCCGAACATAACGACCTAGAGCTATAATTTCCACTAAGCCTGAAGGCTTATCTGGCACAACTCCTTTAAAAAAAGGTGTACAAGGTGTTTCGTTTTCTCCAAACAGAGGCAATATAAAAAAGTGTACTTATTTAATGTGATAACTACCTGCACGCTATGGAAAGGAAGGAAAAACGGATGAAAGAGTTATGGAACCTGCTCAAACAAGGGACAAAATCTTCCTTGTGGGCTGCAACAATCAACATTGTCGTAGGAATCATCAAAACAATCGCTTACTTCATCACAGGAAATGTTGCCATGTTTGCGGAAATGATGCACAGTTATGCGGATGCAGCTAACCAATTTTTCGTTTTCACTGGTTCGGCATTAAGCAAAAAAGCGCCGACAGACCGGTTTCCAAACGGCTTTGGCCGTCTCGTGAACCTTGTTCTTCTCGGCGCCGTTTTGATTGTCGGGATTCTTGCTTATGAGACCATAAAAGAAGGGCTCCACCATATTATCCAACCCGAAGGTCATGAAGGGTGGTTCTGGCTGAACATAGGTGTACTTGGGGTTTCCTTTCTTCTGGAGGGATTTGTCCTGACGAAGGCTATGAAAGAAATAACCGAACATATTTCCGGCGGGGAAAAGAAAGGCTTGAGACTAATTAAGCAAAGCTTTAGACATGCTAAGGAAGCAAATCCGGCGACAAAACTTGTTTTTTTAGAGGATTTGGTAGCGACACTTGGTGCACTGATTGCCATGATTGCCATTACCCTTTCCAGCTATACACCTTTTCTTAGTGCCACCGGTTATGCCTCCGTCATAATCGGCCTGTTATTGTTTATCGTGGTCGGAAGAATTTTTCTCGATAACGCAGCAGGCGCCTTGGGAATCACTGTACCCGAAATGGAAAGCACCATTGGCATTCTGGCCATGAAGGAATCGATGGTTAAGGATATCAAGCGCCTTCATGTCATCAAAGAGGGCGACCAACGCCATGTCGAATTGAAAATTGAAGTGGATCCTAACGTAACCATAGCGGCGGCTGATGACATGCGAGATCGCCTTGAGAAAAATATCATGTCACAGAAAGGCGTGACAGACGTGATTATTGAATTTGATGAAGATGATCAAGTGCCGAGCTGGTCCGGTTCATCTGAAAAAGAAAAGTAAACAAGCACTGCTTTGTGCAGTGCTTGAGGTCATTCTTGTTTTTTCTGCTGGTTATAGTAAATTCTCGATATGAACAAACCGATGACACCAAGCGTAATGAATAAGACCGCCCGCCAAACGATATCGATTGTCGTTAAATCATACAGGATAATTTTTGCCAGAGTAATCATCAGGAATGCTAATCCAAGGTACTGCCAATGCTTTTCTTTAAAAAAGCTGTAAGCCCCATACATCAGTGCGACGAATATCATCCAGGACATAGACAATGCAATGTCAAAGTCCAATGCCCTGTTGTAGGTCAGCATATCGCTTATTTCACCGAAGTAGTATAGCAGCAAACCAGCAATCACGTAGGGCGCAGCGATGGCCACCCATGACTGTTTTAGCACGGACGCCTTCTCTTTGAAGCAGTAAATTGCCAGGAAAAAACCGATTAACAACAGCCAGCAAAGGACCTCGATTGTCGACAGATTCCTGCCCGGATAAAGCGTCAATTGATTGATAACCGGGATTAGAAGGAAAAAACTCGCAATGGTTCCAAACAGGCTGTTCCGCTTTTGGGAAAGATAATAGACAATCGCTGCCTGGATAACATAAACAAGCATCTGTACATAAATCGTCTCTTCCAGTGATTCAGTAATAATCAGAAATAGATAAAACATCGAAAAAACAAAAAACGTATTTTTCAATACAGTAAGCGATTGGCCTTTTACAAGACTTAGTCCCCCGTAAGCGGCTGCAGTAGCAAAATAAAAACTATATAGCTGATAATCATGCTGCCCGAATACATCCAATCCGATCAGATAAAGGAAAAAGGCTCCCGTCGAAATTGCCGGAATGTACATTTCCTTGCTTGCTGTGTGGTGTACTTGAAAGGCCAAATAAATAATCAACAGCTGCTGCATTGCCAAAGCGGAAAAAGTGACAAAAGTTGTCGTCCCGGCTCCGACAAAAGCAAAAAATACTACTGCAAAAATAAAGGCATAATTGGCAATATTCCAGGTAACTTTGTAACGCTTATAAACCGATTCCAAAACCAATCCGGCAAAAATCAGCGTTTCGTATAAGTAAAAAATCGTTTCTGTTCCTCTGTCCCCAGCAAACAAAAATGGATATAGATAAGCACCAAGACCAATGATGGCAAGCAAGCTTTGGGAACCATATTTCCTCGACATCCAGACACCTGCCACCATTCCTGCAGCCAACAGAATCAACGTGATTAAATAAGGAATAAGCAGATATAAAACATTACCGGCAAATATAGAAGCAATATACACAATGATACTACCGCCGAGCAGAACAATACTGAGTGCACTTGGGTTTTTGCGAAACTGCATATGTCCTATTCCATACAGCAGTCCTGACACCACAAACCCGGCCATAACCCGGATCGGCGGGCTGAGAATCCCTCTATCCATCGCTGCAATAAAGGCCCAAATAATCCCAAGAACGAATACCAATATGAATACACGTGGCAGCCAATCACTGATGATTTGCTCCATATCTTTCGGCTCTTTTTCTGTGGCAGATGATACCGGCTCTGCGATGGCAGGTCGTTGCTCCTCGACTGAGCCTGCTTCCGGTTCGTTATGCTGCAAATTTCTTAATTCTTTTTTCACTTCCACTAATTCCGCCTCGATATGACGGACTTTTTCTTCAAGTTGATAAGCACGATCAGTCATATTATTTCTCCTTTGCCATCCAATAAATGGGTTCCACTCTTATAATTCAGGATATGCAGCAATATTCCTTCCTATCTTTTTAAATGGTGTTCTTCATATCGATCCAGGGCAAAGTGGCTGTGAGATAACATAGATGAATGCTTCTATTTGCTAAGTCCATTTATAAGAAAAACCGGACGAGTTCGAATGCCCCATGGTTTCGAATCATCATCCGGTTTTCGCATTTGCCACTATTTTTGTGACAAGCCTTTTCTGAAAGAATTTATCAGCTTTATTTTACGCTGTGCTCTTTTCTGGCTTTAATTGTTTCCGTTTTGTTTTTTTCAAGTATAAAGGGTAATCTATTAACTTTCCACTGTACATGAATTGAAGCTTATGCCAGGAACGGATATCCTGCGGCCTAATCAGACAGGGTGGTTTTTCATGCTGATAGCAGCCGCAATCACCAAGAAGTGTGGCGACAAACTGCGAACAAAAAAAGGCGTTTTTTCGCTGCATTTCCCGTTTCAACGGTACGAGGAACAAACCAATAAAGTTATACCGATAGTTGACTTTATCAGCCTCCATGGCTTTTATCCGTTCTTGCATTTGCTGGTATTCGTCCTTGCTGACGGATAAGCGGTAAACCGCACCTATGCTGTTGCGAAAAAAAGCAGTTCGAATATCTTCTTTGACAAAGCCGCCGATAAACGGATTGCGTGGATTCTTTCTGCCAAAACTATAGAGCTCTCTTAACTCATGGTCGAAGGCAATCGACACATGGTTCATGCTCGACTTCGTCCAAAGGTTGATAACCCGTCCCAAAACGGTACCGGTATCCGAAAAAACCAAAAAAACCTGCTTTGTTTGCATGTCCATTTCCCCCATCGACAACTACCGCACTTTCTTGTTTTAAAAAGGACGTATTACTTTTTAATATAGGGGATAGTGGATGTTTTAGCAATAGACCTGTCAGAAAATTTACATGATCAGCAGTAACTGTATGTATTTCCATAGAAAAGACCTTCGGAAAAATCACGAAGGTCTTTCTGTGACTTACTTGTTTTTTAATTTCGCCAAAGCTTCGGCAAGTGCAGGATTAGTGAATTCATCATCCTGCTTCTTCAAATACTTGTTCACATCTTTTTTCGAGACTTTATTCTGCTTCTCTTTTTTCTTCCGTTCATTGAACGTCGACAGTTTTTCACGGTGACCGCAGCTGCAGGTGAACATCTGTCCTTCTCCTTCTCCACGTAACTCCAATCGTTTGTGACAATTAGGGCATCTCGCATTGGTCTTTTTGGCAATGTTCTTCTTGTTTCCGCAAGAACGGTCCTGACAGACAAGCATTCTGCCTTTCTTACCATTAACCTCTAGCATCAGTTTGCCACACTCAGGACACTTGGTACCGGTCATATTGTCATGCTTGAAGGTCGCATCGCTGTGCTTGATTTCCTGGACGACTTGCTTGGCGTAGCCTTTCATCTCTTTGATAAAGGCTGCCTTGCTGCGCTTGCCGTCCGCTATTTCGCCAAGCTTCTGCTCCCATTCTGCAGTCAGGGCAGGGGATCTAAGGTCTTCCGGTACAAGATCAAGCAGCTGACGGCCTTTGGACGTTATGAAAATATGCTTGCCTTTCTTCTCCATATAAAAGCTGTTGAACAGCTTTTCGATTATATCTGCACGGGTAGCAACGGTACCTAATCCACCTGTTTGGTTGATCGTTTTGGCCAGGTGTTTGTCATCCTTTGCCATATAACGGACCGGATTTTCCATCGCCTGGAGGAGATTCCCCTCTGTAAACCGTTCCGGTGGCTTGGTTTTTCCGTTTGTTAAGGATAGCTTCAAGTCGGTAAACGTATCACCAGACTCGATATTCGGTAATTTCTGGTCCTCATCCTGTTCGTATTCATCTTCATAGCGATTGTCATAGACTTCTTTCCAGCCTTGTTTATTAATTCGCTTACCGCTAGCAGTAAAGGTTTGGCCGTCTATTTCAACCGTGATTTTCGTCTGCTCATATTCATGCGGCGGATACAGCACAGCTAGGAACCGTTTGACCACAAGATCGTAAATCTTTCGCTCCTTGTCATTTAAATCCGCCAATACAACCGGCTGTTCCGTCGGGATGATGGCATGGTGGTCGGAGACCCTGTGGTTGTCGACGACAGATTTTCCAAGCTTGATTTCCCGTTTGCTGATCTTGTTGGCGAGCTTGGCGTATTGGTCGACTCCGCACGCTTTCACTCTATCCTTTAGGGTTGGGACGATGTCACTGGACAAATACCTGGAATCCGTCCTCGGATATGTCAGCACTTTATGTTGTTCATACAGCTTCTGCATGAGTGACAATGTCTGTTTCCCGGAAAAGCCAAATATTCGATTGGCATCCCGCTGTAGTTCAGTCAAATCATACAGCTGCGGTGCAAAGGTTTTTTTCTGCTTTTTATCAGCTTTCGTCACCTTTGCCGGCTTTCCTTTGACACTGTTCAGAATTTGCTCGGCTTTCTGCCTGGAAAAGGTCCTGCTGTTATGTTTCTCATCCTGCCAGGTTAAAGTAAATCCTTTGTTTGTCTTCGCCTGAATGCCGTAATATTCCTGGGGTTTAAAGTCCTTGATTTCCTGTTCACGGGCGGCAATCATTGCCAGTGTCGGTGTCTGTACACGACCGCTCGACAGTTGGGCATTAAACTTGGTTGTCAAAGCTCTGGTAGCATTTAATCCGACATACCAGTCCGCTTCGGAACGCGCGACGGCTGCATCGTACAAATGCTCGAATTGCTTGCCCGGTTTCAACTGCTTAAAACCATCTTTAATCGCTTTGTCGGTGACCGAGGAAATCCACAACCGCTTCACCGGCTTTTTAACCCGTGCTTTCTCAATGATCCAGCGTGCTACCAGTTCCCCTTCACGCCCGGCATCCGTTGCGATGACGATTTGGTTTACATCCTGTCGGTTCAACTGGGTTTTCACTGTATTGAACTGCTTACCGGTCTTCTTGATCACAACAAGCTTCAGACGATCCGGCAGCATCGGCAAATCCTCCATCCGCCATGTTTTGTACTTTTCGTCGTACAATTCCGGATCAGCCAAAGTCACGAGATGGCCGAGCGCCCACGTTACAATATATTGCGAACCTTCAAAGAAGCCGTTGCCTTGTTTATGACAGTTAAGCACTCTGGCAATATCTCTTCCTACTGAAGGTTTTTCTGCTAGTACTACAGTTTTACTCATCAAAACAAATCCTTTCTGGATAATGCTCCTCTTTACTTTAACACATTTTAACTTTGGGCAGAATAGACGTTCCTTCGGTTAAAAGAACTAAAGACTCCACCAGATAGAAGGATATTTTAAAAAAGGTTGTGGAAAGACATGGCGGCCAAAACGAAAACCGAGTGAGTTCGAAATGCTAATCGAATTCGCTCGGTTTTTGTTATAGTCACTATGCTTCTGTCCCTGATTATTAAAGTTTATTTCATTCTCCTGTTTCGGCAAACCGTTGAATGCGTTCACCGATTTGATCACGTACGCGTTGGAACACTTTCCATTTTTCTTCCTCTGTTCCTTCGGCTTTAGCCGGATCGTCGAAACCCCAGTGCTCTCTTTTTACCTGTGGAGGGGTCATCGGACATTTATCTGCCGCATCTCCGCATAACGTAACAACTAAATCCGCATTGTTAAGAATTTCCGGATCGATTATGTCCGATGTTTGATCAGAAATATCGATTCCAACCTCGTTCATTGCCTTCACGGCATTCGGATTCAGCCCGTGAGCCTCAATTCCGGCGCTTTTGACCGTCCATTCGTCTCCAAGATATTTTTTCCCCCACCCTTCGGCCATCTGACTACGGCAGGAATTACCGGTACATAAGAAATAAAGTGTTTTTTTATCCATGTTATCCATCTCCTTGTTTATAGTTATAGTAATAATAGCGTTAGAAATAGTCCTGTCAATGTAATGAACAAGATGGGAATCGTCAAAATGATCCCTGTCTTGAAATAAGTGCCCCAGCTGATTTTCACGCCTTTTTGCGAGAGGACATGGAGCCATAGCAAGGTCGCAAGGGAACCGATCGGTGTAATTTTCGGGCCTAAATCAGATCCAATGACATTAGCATAAATGAGCGCCTCTCTCATGACGCCTGTTGTATTGGTTTCGGCAATTGCGAGCGCATCAATCATGACGGTCGGCATGTTGTTCATAATTGAGGATAAAATTGCTGCAATGAAGCCCATCGCTACCGTTCCGACAAACAGCCCCTGTTCTGCACTCGCCTCTATAGCTCGTGCCAAAACCTCGGTTAGCCCGGCATTCCGCAGGCCATAAACGACAACGTACATACCGATCGAGAAAAAGACAATCTCCCAGGGTGCACCCTTCACCACCGCTGTCGTGTTTACTGCCTTGCTTCCACGGGCCATCACCAGGAAGAATACCGCAACTACACCGGCAACGATTGAAACAGGAAGGGCGACGAATTCACTGACAAAGTAACCGATGAGTAGGACACCGAGTACATACCAGGAGATCCGGAACAATTTTCGATCTCTTATCGCCTCATCCGGTTTTTTTAGCTGGAACAGGTCGTACTGTTTGGGAATGTTTTTCCTGAAATAAATAAACAAGACCAAAACAGTTGCGCCCAATGAAAACAGGTTGGGGATGATCATCCGGGATGCATATTCCAGAAAACCGATGCCGAAGAAGTCCGCCGATACAATGTTCACCAAGTTGCTGACAACCAACGGCAGCGAGGTCGTATCAGCAATAAATCCACTCGCCATGATAAAAGGAAAAATCATTTTCTCCTGGAAGTTCAGGTTGCGCACCATCGCCAATACAATCGGGGTGAGGATCAAGGCGGCCCCGTCATTGGCAAACAAGGCGGCCACAATCGCTCCCAACAAACTGACATATACAAACATTTTTACACCGTTTCCGCGGGCTGCTCTCGCCATATGTAAAGCTGCCCATTCAAAGAAACCAATTTCATCCAATATCAAAGAAATAAGAATAATTGCAACAAAGGCAAGGGTAGCATTCCAGACTATTTGGGTTACTTCCCATACGTCACTAAGACCGACCACTCCTGCCAGCAATGCAAGGACAGCCCCGCCGCAGGCAGACCATCCAATCGATAACCCTCTCGGCTGCCATATCACAAGGACTAGGGTAGCCAAAAAAATCAGTAATGCTACTATAACTGCTAAAGACAACGTTTATTCCCTCCAATTAGCAACACGTAACCCGTGTCCCTTTTGCTTCTAGCTCTTTTAGTTTATCCTCCTGCTCAGGTAATTGCAGGAGCACTTGCTGGACGAATGGAAAATACTCGCTGTTTTGATTGATCGAATAAAAAATCCATTGCCCCCTGCGTTCTTCTTTTACTATCCCAACATCTCGCAACTTGCGGAGATGCTGGCTGATCGACGGTTGACTCGCCTGGAATATTTCCACGAATTCACAAACACAACAATCGTGATTCTCAAGCAGCTTCATCATCGTAAGCCGAGTTTTATCCCCCAACAATTTGAGGATCATGGCAGCTTTCTCCATTTCAATGTCCGTCCTTATCATACAAGCGCCTCCCTTTTGATTCGGATATTAATATATAATGATTTACTTATATATGCAAGTAAAAAAACTTTATTAAAAACACTTCGGGCATCCCCCTCCACCTCAAATAATCTCCACAATGGAAGAGGATCCCAGCAATGACTGGAATGCTATATTTTTTTCATTATCTTCCCTTGCCCATTACACGTAGGACATTTATTTTCCAAGTGAAAGAACAAGAATTTTTTTTGAATACTTCCTTTCCCACGACAGCTACGGCATATCGTATATAATTTCACCTGTCCAATCCTTCCTTTTGTTGAACTTACACTTTAAAATCAAGTCAATTATAACATGAATAAAAGCATAACAATCAATTATGACCTTTTACATTCTTTTAAAAGGACGATTTTTAAAGATGCCGATTTCTAGTTAAATAGGGGCAGTCCTATAGGTCTCTTTTCGACCTACGGGGCTGCCCCTTGGATTTATATTTTTCATTTCACCTGAATAGATGACTTACTTCACAATCAGCACAGGGCATTCCACTCGCTTAGCCACTTTATGGCTGACACTACCCAAAATCATCGTCTGCAAATTGTTCAAACCTCTGCTACCAATAACGACACAATCAAAATTTCCGCTATTGGTATGATCTACAATTGTCGGGCCTGGTTCTCCATGCAGAATGTTTATTTGGTATTCTACATTAGAACGTTCCAGTACTTCCTTCACTCCTTGTACTTTTGCTCTTCTATTTTGCTCTAACTCATATTTATCCGTATTATGCAGTACATCCTGCTTCGATGTCTGTCCATCGACAACATAGACGACTTCAATACGACCATCAAAATTCTCGGCTAGTTGTATCGCATGATCAGCGGAACGAACCGAGTGTTCGGATCCGTCCGTGGCCAGCAAAATATTTTTGAACAAGCACTTCACCTCTTTTAGTTGTCATTATTAATGTCCGGATGCTTTGGATAATCCGCCAATCCGCTTTTTCAAATGCTTACTTTCCTCATTTAGTCCTGTATAAACCACTTCGGTATCATTTTGTTCGAACTTCATCTCGATTTTATCCAATGCCCCAATAGCAGAATCATCCCAAAGGTGGGCGTTTGATAAGTCTACTTCTACTTGTTTCACATCATCGTTAAAATCAATTTTGTCCAGTAAATCATTTACCGAGGCAAAGAAGATTTGGCCTTCTATCTTATACACTTTCTTCGCCCCTTGAAGTGCCACAATCTCGTGCACTTTCACTTTGGAAATCTTGGCAGCGAAGAACACCATGCTCAATAGCACGCCTGCCAGGACGCCCTTCGACAGGTCATGAGTCGCTACGACAGTAATAACCGTAATCAACATGACAGCGGCATCCGTACGTGGCAGTTTATGAATGTTGCGCAAAGAGGACCAGTCAAAAGTTCCAATCGACACCATGATCATAACGCCAGCCAGGGCAGCCATCGGGATTTGCACGACGACACCGCCCAAGGCGATGATCAAAAACATAAGGAAGACACCGGCAACCAATGATGAAAGTCTTCCGTTCCCTCCTGATTTCACATTGATGACAGACTGCCCGATCATGGCACAACCAGCCATACCGCCGAAAAATCCAGTTACGACATTGGCAATGCCTTGTCCACGGCTTTCTTTGTTTTTATCACTCTCAGTATCTGTCATATCATCCACGATATTGGCAGTGAGCAACGACTCCAACAATCCTACGATTGCCAAAGCCAAGGAGTAAGGGAAAATAATCATCAATGTTTCCAGGGAAAATGGTATGGAAGGTATCAGGAATACCGGCAGCTGCTGGGTCAAGTTTCCTAAGTCTCCTACCGTACGGATTCCAAAATCTCCAAAAATCGCAACAGCTGTAACAATGATAATAGCGACCAGAGTGGAAGGGATTGCCTTCGTAATACGCGGGAATAAATAAATGATTGCTAGTGTTAATGCGACTAGTGCATACATTACCCAGCTTTCTCCTTCAAAGTGCTGTAGTTGCGAGGTAAAAATAAGAATTGCCAGAGCATTTACGAATCCGACCATAACCGATCGGGGGACAAACTTCATCACGGCGGCCAGTTTAAACACACCGAACAGAATTTGCAGGATACCAGTCAGGACCGTCGCGGCAAATAAATATTGCAGCCCATGATCAGCCACTAGTGTGACCATCAATAAAGCCATCGCACCCGTCGCACCGGAAATCATTCCCGGGCGGCCGCCGACAAATGAAATGACAACAGCGATACAAAACGACGCGTACAATCCGACCATCGGATCTACACCAGCAATTATCGAGAAGGCAATTGCTTCTGGAATCAATGCCAGAGCCACCACGATACCGGATAGTACGTCTCCTTTAATGTTTCCAAACCATTGCTGCTTGATATTTTGTAAATTCAATAGAGCACCTCTTTCTATTTGAAAATATATATTCTTAAAAAAGTAATTGTTTGAGTCAACGAACCGAATCATATCACAGCTTGCTTTATCCGCAAAATAGCAAGAAAACGCAAACAATGAAAAATAGCTTTAATTTCCTTCCATATACTTTTCTATAATGGCCTTTTTAATAAATAGTATAAAAAGGCAAATTTGAATCTATTCTTTTATAATGGAGTATAATCATTTGTCGGATTTTTAAAATTCAACCGGATTTATGATATGATAAAAGCATGCTAACAGTTTGGAGGCGTCCTTATGGAAAAGGAAATCATGACCGTTTCACAGGTTGCAGAATACTTGCAGCTAAGTGAGATGACCACCTATAAATTAGTCCAGGAAGGGAAAATTCCCGGATTCAAAATCGGCAGACATTGGCGCGTTAAAAAAGAAGACTTAAACGAATTTATTGAACGACTTAAAAATGGAGAGAGAATCTAAATAGATGATATACAAAGTTTAAAGGAGTACGGGCTAAATCCACCACTTCCTGTGGCAATGCCTGGATGATCCACATCGTGTGGGCCTCCAACCAGCTTAAGAATAGGCTCGAAGTGGCTCTTTTTGGCACACAGAGGACTGACTTAAAACTTAGAGGGATAGGCGCTGTTGACCGGACAGTTTCAGCCAAAGCTTATATATCAAACGAAACGCCGAAGCGGAATCTCCGCTTGGCGTTTTTTAAAATGTCAATTTAATTTAATTTGCCCTCTGTAATTGCGATTTATCTGCACCAAGGAACAAACAATCCCATGCCTCAAGGTGATCGCTCCCTATAAAGCAGCTTCATAATTGATATAGAAGAAACGCGTCATTACCTTTTTAAAGCAGTTACAGCACAAAGGAAAACGGGCGCAACTGCACCCGTCTTCTTTACCTAAATGGTTACTTTCCAGTTATGATCACAACTAGCTTTAATTGTTTTCCTTTTTAATATGTAGTCAGCAATAAGCTCGGTCATGTCGACCGGTATATCCTTGATCAGCGGCTTGCCTTGATACATATCGAAATCGCCGGCACCGCCAGCACGGTAATTGTTCATCACCACATCATACTGCTTGTCAAGATCGATCGGCTTGCCTTGGTAGTCCAGTTTGACCACACGCTCCCCGACCGGATTGGAGACTTTCAGTTGGTAATCGATCCCTTCCCACATATCATAGTTATAATGCTGCGGTTTTGGCTCGATAAAAGCTGGATTGACAGTGATTTCTCCATCGACAACCTGGAAATATTTCGCGCTTTGCTCCAGTGCATCCTTGATATCCTGGCCACTGATCCGGATAACGTTCAACGTGTTTGGATATATATAGTTCGAAACGATGTCCCGCATGGTGACATTTTCACCAAACCCGGGTGAATCATTATTGAATAGGGCGGTATTGGCAATATCCACTCCAGCCGCATCCATTTGCACCTTATTGATGAATTCAATCAATGGATTATCCTGCAAACGTGTTTGCATCGGATCATCAATCGTCATACTTCCTTCGATTTTTCCAATCGGACTATCCAGCCATTCCTGTGTGGCTTCCTCAAAATCGGCAATTAAATCCAGCACTTTTTGATCTGCTTTGATTTGTTCGTCTATTTCTATGACAGCAGGCGCTGCCTGTTTCAATTGCCAGCCAGCATCACTCTTCTCTAATGACAATGTCACTTCCCCAAGGACTTGTCCATTATTGCTTGGCTGGACGACAGCTATATTGTTGACGGTTTCGGCGATTGTCCGATGTTGGTGACCAGTGATCAATACATCGACTCCCTCAAACTCCTGGAGCATTTGATAACCTTCATTTTCGCCGGTCAGCCGTTCGGTCGGTTCTCCGGTTCTCAGATCCCGTTCAAACCCACCATGGTAGGAAACGATCAGTACGTCCGGCTCCTCTGTTTCCCGGATAAATGCCACCCATTTTTTTGCCGTCTCTAATGCATCGGGAAACGCAAGTCCTTGGATATTCCTGGTTTCCTCCCAATTGGGGATGAACTGAGTAGTTAAGCCAAGAACAGCAACTTTGACACCATCAATCCCTTTTACGATGTATGGATTGCCAAATGCTGGCCTTCCGGTAGATTCATCGACAACTGTCGCGGAAAGCCAAGGAAAATCAGCTTGTTCGACCACATTTTTCAAATATTCCTGCCCATAATTGAATTCGTGGTTTCCAAAAACCGACGATTGATAGCCCATATGATTGGCCACTTTGATAATCGGGTTCGGTTCTTCTTGTTTATACTTTGCATGGTAATAAGTCAAAGGGCTCCCCTGGATCAAGTCTCCGTTGTCGAGCAATAGAACATTGCCACAGGCTCTCTTTTTATTTACCAGGGTGGAAATTTTCGCCAGTCCCAGCCCCTGGTCTGTATGGTCCCGGTAAGTAGTCGGATAGATATACCCATGAATATCACTGGTGACTAACACGTGAATCGCTGTCTGCATGATTTCCCTCCTGTGATTGCTTATCTCCTGTATCTCTAAATTTATCATAACAATTGCAAAATCTATTATAATCGAAATCGGGGAAATTTTTTTAAAATTTTACAAACTATTTACATCATATGACAAAAATTATGCTATAGTAACGGAGTAACACATTTTAAAAAATATTGGAGGTAGTTTTCCTATGTTGTTTAAGAAGCTTGCAACAGTTGGAGCGACTTTAGCTTTAACAGCTGGTATTATTAGTGGGTGCGGCGGTTCAGATGATGCAGAAGGCGCTAGCGGTGAAGGTTCAGAGGCTTATGTTCCAGAGAAATTGACGGTGCAATTCGTCCCTTCCCAGAATGCAGATACATTGGAAGCCAAAGCAAAGCCATTGGAAGAATTGCTTAGTGAACGTCTGGACATCCCCGTTGAGGTTAGTGTATCCACGAACTACAACACAATCATAGAAGCTATGGATTCAAAGAAAGTTGACGTAGGATTCTTACCCCCTACTGCTTATGTGTTAGCAAAAGAAAAAGGTGCAGCAGAAGTAATCCTGCAAGCACAGCGTTACGGTGTGGATGATGAAACCGGACAGCCGACAGACGAACTGGTAGACGGTTACAAATCCGAATTTGTCGTTAAAGCAGACTCCGATATTGAAAGTATTGAAGACTTAGAAGGCAAAAAGATTGCCTTCCAGGATGTTACTTCTTCTGCAGGATATGTATGGCCGGCGGCAGCTTTGATGGATGCTGGTATCGATCCGCTTGAAGATGTACAAGGCGTTACTGTCAAAGGCCACGACCAAGGTGTTATCTCCGTTCTTAATGGTGATGTTGATGCGGCAGTTGTCTTCCAGGATGCGCGTAACACGGTAATGGGAGATTACCCGACCGTATTTGAAGATACAAAGGTTATTAAGTTTACTGAAATGATCCCTAACGATACCATCGCCGTCCGTTCCGATATGGATTCCGAATGGAGCGATAAAATCAAGGAAGCCTTCATCGACATCGGACAAGATGAAGAAGGCCATGAAATTGTTAAAGAAATCTATACACATGAAGGATATGTGGAATCAGAAGACAGCAAGTTTGATATTGTAAGAGAATACTCTGACAAAGTAAAAACAGAATAGTTTCATCCGTTTTCGGGATTAAGCCTATCCAATAGTATGAAATACAGCCAGTCGATATTATCTCGTACTGGCTTTTCTTTTATGTAAACGAATAGATACATCCAGCAGCTCAGATTTGATTAAATTCTTGTAAAGGTTGGTATGAAGAGTGATAGAATTCAAGAACGTTTCTAAAGTTTATCCGAATGGTACACAAGGATTGAAAAACATCAATGTCAAAATTGAAAAAGGCGAATTCGTCGTTATTGTCGGCCTTTCCGGTGCAGGGAAATCTACTTTTCTCCGTTCGATTAACAGATTGCACGAAATTACTTCGGGTGAAATCGCCATTGACGGAAAGTCGATCACGAAAGCAAAAGGGAAAGATTTGCGCATCGCCCGCCGGGACATCGGGATGATTTTCCAAAACTTCAACCTGGTAAAAAGGTCGACGGTTATCCGAAATGTCCTGTCCGGCCGCGTTGGCTACCACTCCACATTGCGCACAGTCCTTGGCCTCTTCCCAAAAGAGGATGTCAATCTTGCTCTCAACGCTTTGGATCGAGTAAATATTGTCGAGAAAGCTTACACCCGGTCTGATCAGCTTTCTGGTGGTCAGCAACAAAGGGTATCGATTGCCCGGGCACTTGCGCAGGAAGCCAAAATCATCCTTGCAGACGAGCCTGTTGCCTCGCTTGACCCTTTAACTACGAAACAAGTAATGGATGACTTGCAAAAAATCAACCAGGATTTGGGTATCACGACCGTGGTAAACTTGCATTTCATCGATATCGCCAGACAGTATGCCACCAGAATTATCGGCCTGCAAGCTGGCGAAGTTGTATTTGACGGCCCAGTCGAAGAAGCAACCGATGAAAGGTTCTCTGAAATTTACGGCCGTCCTCTTGAAACAAGAGAAGATGAAGAAGTAGAAGTAGGAGAGTCTGCCCATGAATCAAGTAAATGAACAAAAGATTCCGAAGGCACCTAGCAAATGGAAGCATTATTTTACGTTCATCTTGATTTTGCTTCTGCTTTGGGGCAGTGCCTACCAAACCGACAGCACGTTCAAGGAACTAATTGAAGGCTTTCCAAACATGTTCTCTGTTCTGGACCAAATGATCCCGCCCAATTGGGCCTACTTTGACAACATTATCGGAGCCATGCTCGACACGATTCGCATGGCCGTTTTGGGCACGACAATCGGTGCGGTCATTGCCATTCCGTTTGCGATTTTCTCGGCTAGTAACATGATAAAGTCCACTTGGGTGTATTACCCCGTCCGTTTTCTTTTAAACCTGGTCCGTACCATTCCGGAATTATTACTGGCGGCAATATTCGTTGCCATTTTCGGCCTAGGGCCGCTTCCTGGTATATTTGCTCTGGGGATTTTCTCGACAGGAATCATCGCCAAGTTGACGTATGAGGCGATTGAAGGCATCGACAAAGGCCCGCTGGAATCGATGACAGCTGTCGGCGCTAATAAAATCCAGTGGATCATGTTTTCTGTGGTACCACAGGTTGCCGCTTACTACGTTTCTTATGTACTTTATTCTTTTGAAATCAATGTCCGTGCTGCTGCTATTTTAGGACTTGTTGGGGCGGGCGGTATCGGAGAATATTACGACCGGACCCTCGGCTTCCTTGAATATGACAAGGTCAGCACGATTATTATATTCACGTTGTTGGTTGTCTTAATTATTGATTATATCAGTACTAAATTACGGGAGAATTTACTATGAGCAGTGCAACTAGACCAATAAAACCAAAAAAGAATATCGTCAGACGCTGGGTTATCTTTATAGCGCTTGCTTTGTTGTATATCTGGGCTTTGTCCGGTGTACCGGTAGAGGGGTTCAAAGAGACCGCCGGCCAAATTTCTAAGGCAATCGTTTCGGGTATCTTTTCGCCGGACTGGGACTACGTTTACTTACCTGAGGGGGAAGACTTGCTGCGCGGTCTTCTTGACACATTGGCCATTGCGATTTTAGGTACCTTTATTTCGGCCTTTCTCTGTATTCCATTCGCTTTTTGGGCGGCAAACAATATGAGCAAAATTAAGGCCAATGCAGGTATCGGAAAATTCTTTCTCAGCTTTGTCCGTACATTTCCTGAACTGGTCATGGCCTTGTTGTTCATCAAAATGGTCGGACCTGGTTCGTTTGCAGGTGTTCTGGCATTGGGACTTCATTCCATCGGCATGCTGGGCAAATTATTTTCCGAGGAAGTGGAGAATATTGATTTTGGGCCTTCAGAAGCTTTGAAGGCGACTGGTGCCCGTCCGCTTCAAACGTTGTGGTTTGCCGTATTTCCACAAGTTCTGCCAGGTTTTATTTCTTACACCTTGTACCGGTTTGAAATCAATCTCCGTTCTGCCAGTGTACTCGGTATCATCGGAGCCGGCGGTATCGGTACACCGTTGATTTTCGCCATGCAATCCAGGGATTGGAGCCGTGTAGGTATCATCCTTCTCGGAATTATCGTCATGGTAACCATCGTTGATATTATTTCCGGATATCTTCGTAAAAAGATTGTTTAGTTACAGACAGTGTTATCCTAGGTGAACAACTACAGAAAAACTACAATTGCCGAAAAGATGTACTTTGGCTAATTGTAGTTTTTCTATTAAATTTCATCGTGTTTATTGGGCTTCATTCAGTACATTGACTAAAAGCAGCAAAACCTTTATCCTTGATTGGATGGAATACTATTTGGAGGAATGTTATAACTTATGATAAATGTAAGCAATGTAAGTCTCCGTTATGGCGATAAAAAATTGTTTGAGGACGTTAATATAAAATTCACTGCCGGTAATTGCTACGGCTTGATTGGTGCCAACGGTGCCGGAAAATCAACCTTTTTAAAGGTGCTTTCCGGAGAAGTCGAACCGCAAACCGGACATGTGTCCCTTGGTCCCGATGAGCGTTTGGCTGTGTTAAAGCAGGATCATTTTGAATATGAGGAATATGAGGTACTAAAAACCGTTGTAATGGGTCATGAACGCCTGTACCAGATTATGCAGGAAAAAGACGCCATTTATATGAAGCCTGACTTTTCCGAGGAAGATGGCATGCGTGCGGCCGAACTTGAAGGAGAATTCGCTGAATTGAACGGCTGGGAAGCTGAATCTGATGCTGCTGTTCTATTGAACGGACTGGGTATTGGAGAAGATCTCCACACAAAGCAAATGGCCGATCTTACCGGTTCTGAAAAAGTTAAAGTGCTTCTTGCCCAAGCTTTGTTCGGCAACCCGGATATTTTATTGCTAGATGAGCCGACTAACCATCTGGACATCCATGCGATTCAGTGGCTGGAAGAGTTCTTGATCAATTTCGAGAACACCGTAATTGTTGTATCCCATGACCGTCATTTCCTAAATAAGGTATGTACCCATATTGCTGATGTCGATTATGGAAAAATTGAAGTCTATGTCGGAAACTATGACTTCTGGTATGAATCCAGCCAGCTCGCCTTAAAAATGGCACAGGAAGCGAACAAGAAAAAGGAAGAGAAAATCAAGGAGCTGCAAAACTTCGTTGCCCGCTTTAGCGCTAACGCATCGAAATCAAAACAGGCTACTTCCCGTAAAAAAATGCTCGATAACATCACGTTGGACGATATTAAACCGTCTTCCCGCCGTTATCCGTATGTCGCGTTTACACCGGGCCGCGAAATTGGAAACGACTTGCTTCGTGTAGAAGGACTTTCCAAGACGATTGACGGTGAAAAAGTACTGGATAATGTCAGCTTTACCATGAATAAAGATGACAAAATAGCACTTGTCGGTAAAAATGAGATAGCCAAGACAACCCTGCTTCGGATATTGATGGGCGAAATCGAGCCTGATGAAGGAACATACAAATGGGGAGTAACCACTTCGCAATCATATTTTCCGAAGGATAATACCGAGTATTTCAAGAATGGCGACTTAAACCTGGTAGACTGGCTGCGGCAATATTCACCTGAAGATCAAACAGAAACCTTCCTGCGTGGATTCCTGGGAAGGATGCTATTCTCAGGTGAAGAGGCGTTGAAGAAGTCCAACGTTTTATCCGGGGGAGAAAAAGTGCGCTGCATGCTTTCCAAGATGATGCTCAGCAATGCGAATGTTTTATTATTGGATGAACCGACTAACCACCTGGACTTAGAATCGATCACTTCTTTAAATAACGGTTTGGTCAATTTCAAAGGTTCTGTCTTATTCACTTCCCATGACCAGCAATTTGTCGACAGTATTTCCAATCGCTTGATTGAAATCACACCAAAAGGTTTGATCGACAAAGAAATGAGCTACGATGAATATGTAGCAGACAAAAAATTGCAACAGCAAATAGAAGAAATGTACGCTGTTTAACATTTAAGCCAGTCGCATAAGCGGCTGGTTTTTTTACTCTTGCAGCATACTTTATTGCTTGTTAATTGGCCCAGGTGATAGAAACTGGAAAAGTCTCTTTATACATAGAGAATCCTGTTAACACGCGCTGCAGAGACACCTTGTGCTTTCCACGGGCGCATCTAGATACTGGATACCAAAGCGCTCTTCTCCATCTTTTTTGGGTCTAATGACCTATTTTGTGAAATTTATCACAAACTTATTGATTTATGCTCCTTCAGAGACTATACTTGGTATGTAATCAAATGTGATTAATTTCACATATTCTTGTGAACTTTATCACATAATATATATTTTCTATTCATTGGAGGATGATGTTCGATGAAAATAGCTGTTATTGGATGTACACACGCAGGAACTGCAGCAATCACTAATATTTTGAGTATGTATCCTGAAGCAGAAATAGATGTATTTGAAAAAAATGATAATGTTTCTTTTTTGTCCTGTGGTATTGCATTATACGTTGGAGGAGTCGTAAAAGATTCTGACGGCTTATTCTATGCTTCTGTAGAAGGCTTTGAAGAACAAGGTGTACGCATGCACATGGAGCATGTCGTAACGGACTGTGATACGAACAACAAGACCTTGGCAGCAAAAAATTTAAAAACGAGTGAAACGAAAAAATACCAATATGACAAACTGATTATAACTTCTGGGTCTTGGCCGGTAACACCCCCTATTCCAGGGAGTGACCTGGAAAATGTACAGCTTTGCAAGAACTTCCATCATGCCAACGAGATCATCGAGCGTTCTCAAGCCGCCAAAAATATCGTTGTGGTCGGGGCTGGCTATATCGGCATTGAGCTAGTCGAGGCATTCGAACAGGCTGGTAAACAGGTGACGTTGATCGATAGTGAAAGCCGCATCCTGAACCGTTACCTAGATGAGGAATTCACCAGTCCGATCGAAAAAACACTTGCCGAAAAGGGGGTCTCCTTGGCTCTCGATCAAACGGTTAGCTCCTTCCAGGGCAAGGATGGGAAGGTTAGCCAAGTAATTACTGACGAATCGAGCTATGACGCTGATTTAGTCATTATGTGCATCGGGTTCCGTCCGAACACCGCCTTGTTTACCGGACAAGTAGACATGCTTGATAATGGAGCCATTATCGTAGATGAGTATATGCAAACAAGCAAAAAAGACGTTTTCGCTGCAGGTGACTGCTGTGCTGTCGCCTACAACCCTACGGAAAAACCAGCTTATGTCCCTTTGGCCACAAATGCTGTCAGGATGGGCACATTGGCTGCTTATAATTTAGTAATGCCACGCCTTGCGCATCAAGGTACCCAGGGTACTTCTGGTTTGAAAATTCATCAGCACAACCTAGCTGCGACTGGTTTGACGGAAACCGCGGCAGCGGCTGCAGGTCTCCGATTGGGAAGTGCCTTGCTGGAAGATACCTACCGGCCAGAATTCATGCCGGAAAATACCATGCTCAGACTAAAGGTTGTGTACGAGATGGACACCCACCGAATCGTCGGTGCCCAAGTTATCTCTGAAGGAGATTTCACTCAAGCAATGAACACATTGAGTGTCGCCATTCAAAACAAGATGACGATCGAACAAATGGCAATGACAGACTTCTTCTTCCAGCCACATTATAACAAGCCTTGGAATTACCTCAATCAGGTATGTATCAAGGCAATGAAACAAATCGAGGAAAAACAGATTGGACAACAAAAGGCCGTCTCCTAAAAGAGACGGCTTTTTCATTTTCTAACTGTATCAACTCCAGAAATTTACATTATGCACAGACAAGAGTCCAATACTTGTCACTCTGCAGGTGCCTGCTCTTTACTACTTGCTGCAGCTATCAATGTTTTGATTTCCTCCCGATTATTTTGATGAAGAGCATCGACGATTTTGCTCCCCACTACGACACCGTCACAGTTGGCGCTCAGTTCTTTGACATGGCCGGGAGTCGATACTCCGAATCCAGCCAGGACCGGTGCCTGGCAAATATTCTTTAAGGAAGCCAAGTGCTCCTGTAAAC
This sequence comes from Sediminibacillus halophilus, assembly GCF_900103695.1. Lineage (GTDB taxonomy): Bacteria > Bacillota > Bacilli > Bacillales > Amphibacillaceae > Sediminibacillus > Sediminibacillus halophilus. The sequence continues at coordinate 356,267 of NZ_FNHF01000003.1, read as the reverse complement.
TCTCCTGGAAAGTCGCCCGTGTTCCAGTTGTACCTGTGACGGTAACGGCGTATAAAAATCCTTCTGTGCGTCTCGCCAATTCCTTCAGACGATCGGGAGGACTTGTCAAGGATGCTAAGCGGATCAAGGCAATATCGTTTGCCTGCAGTTCCTTTACGACCAGGTTCTCTTCTTCAAGCGGCAGATCCGGAATAATCAAGCCGCTGACTCCAGCAGTCCGGCAAGCACGAGCAAATGCCGCAACTCCATAAGCATAAATCGGATTCAAATAGGTCATAAGGACAATGGGAATGGAACGGTTTTCCTTAAATTGTCCGAGTTTTTCCAAAATCGCGCGAAGACTTACACCTTGTTTAAGAGCCCGAATACCGGCCTCTTGTATTGTCGGGCCGTCTGCTACTGGATCGGAAAATGGGACCCCAAGCTCCACAATGGTCGCGCCGCTTTCCTGCAAAAATTGAACTTTTTCCTCTAAACTGTCCAACCCGCCGTCCCCGGCCATAATATATGGAACAAACGCCTTATCGCCTTGATCAAGTACTTCCTGAAACGCCTGTTTTATTAGTTGTTTACTCATATGAACTCCCCCCAATCGCTGATCTCACCGTATCCACGTCCTTATCCCCACGACCGGATAAGCAAACAACAATCGTTTCAGAAGCATCCATTTTTTCGGCCAGCTTCATACTATAAGCAACCGCATGGGCACTCTCCAATGCCGGCATGATTCCTTCCGTCTTCGTCAGAAGCTGCAATGCTTCCAACGCCTCCGTGTCTGTAATGGAGTCATAGAGGACCCTTCCTGTTTCCTTTAAATGGCTATGCTCCGGTCCAATTCCAGGGTAATCCAGTCCTGCCGAAATGGAATGTGCTTCTGTTACCTGGCCGTTCTCATCCTGCAACAAATAACTCAGCGTGCCATGAAGGACCCCGGCTTTTCCGTCTGTCAGTGTAGCAGCATGCTTGCCGGTCTCAATACCTGATCCGCCCGCTTCTACACCATGAAGTTCTACCCGCTCATCCTCGACAAATGGATAAAACATTCCCATCGAATTACTCCCTCCTCCAATACAGGCAACAACTGCCTCTGGAAGCTTCCCTTCCTGCTCGATAATTTGCTTGCGCGTCTCAATCCCGATCACACTTTGAAAGTCCCGGACTATTTTCGGAAATGGGTGGGGTCCGACGACAGAACCGATAATATAGTGGGTATCTTCCACATTTGTCACCCAGTAACGCAGCGCTTCGTTCACCGCATCCTTCAGCGTTCCGCTCCCTTGATCGACGCTCTCGACTCGTGCGCCAAGCAACTCCATCCGGAAGACATTCAGTTTTTGTCTTCGTATATCCTCCTTACCCATGAAGATCACACAATCCAGCCCAAGAAGTGCACAGACGGTTGCAGTTGCAACGCCATGTTGACCCGCTCCGGTTTCTGCTACTACCTTTTTCTTGCCCATCCGTTGAGTCAACAGTGCTTGCCCGATGGCATTGTTGATTTTGTGGGCGCCGGTATGGTTGAGATCCTCCCGTTTCAAATAAATTTTCGGGCCACCAAGCTGGTTGGAGAAGTTTTCGGCATAATACAATGGCGTTTCCCTGCCCACATATTGCTTAAAGTAATAATCCACTTGATCAACAAATTCTGGATCAGCCATTGCAGCTTCATATGCCTTTTCCAGCTCCAATACAGCCGGCATCAATGTTTCAGGGACGAACCTTCCGCCGAAACTGCCAAAATGGCCCTGGATATCGGGTTGTTGGTAGGTTTTCATGTTATCCTTCCTCTCCTTTGCTTTTTGCTTCCTGAATAAATGTATAAATCTTTTTTTCATCCTTCATTCCCGCTGTTTCCACACCGCTCGATACATCTACCGCTGCCGGGGTGACCTCTTCTATCGCTTCTCTTACGTTGTCCGCATGCAATCCGCCCGCCAAAATCAATCTCCCATTCAGAGCAGGAAGCTCACGGGTCAGTGACCAGTCGAATACTTCTCCGTTTCCACCACGGTATTTCCCGGCAGGGCTGTCGAGCAAAAAGTAATCACATTGATAGAAAGCCAGTTTTTTCAGGTCGGCTGTACTTGTGATTTGAAAAGCTTTGATTACAGGGACTTTCAAGCTCTTCACAAATTCCGGTGATTCGTCGCCGTGTAATTGAACAAAATCCAAGCCTACCTCCTCGGCAACTTTCTCGATCGTTTCCCTCTGCTCATTGACAAACACCCCGACCTTCTTTACCCCGTAAGGCAGTTTCTCTGCAATCGAGCGGGCCTGCTCCACACTAACCCGCCGCTTACTTTCAGCAAAGACAAAACCGATAAAGTCGGCACCTGCACTCACCGCTGCTTCTCCAGCCTGGAGCGTCGTTATTCCGCAAATTTTCACTTGCATACCTTCATCCTCCTACAACTGCGGCACTCGCAAGTCCGAAAATGTCTGCGCTAAGTTTCCTGAACGCATCATCGTTTCTCCAACCAATATACCTTTGACACCATGCTGCCGGACCCTTTCTACATCCGCTCTGTGACGAAACCCACTTTCACTGATAATCAACGTTTCTGGATTCTTGATTTGCGAGGCTAGATGTTCTGTAACCCCAATATCCACTTCAAACGTTTTTAGATCACGATTATTAATTCCGATGATTTCCGCCCCTACACTTTTAGCTGTTTTCAGTTCTTCCTCGTTATGCACCTCCAGCAGGACATCGAGGTCTTTCGCCTTTGCGTACTGATACAATGCGTCCAGTCGTTTTTTGGGCAGAGCCGCAGCAATCAGCAAGATAACATCTGCTCCATAATCTTTTGCCCGGTCGATTTGAATTTCATCGATTATAAAGTCTTTGTTTAGGATTGGCACCTCAACTTTCCCACGTACAGCTTCCAAATCGAGCATGGTACCTTGAAAAAATGGCCGATCAGTCAAAATTGAAATGGCACCCGCCCCATTTTCGGCATACTCTTGAGCCTGCTCTGGCGGGTTTACGGCAGTGTTAATCACTCCCTTGGAAGGGGAAGCCCGCTTTATTTCGGCAATGATGCTTACCGTTTCAGCTTGGATAAACCTATCATATAAAGAGCGTTTCGCTGACACAGATGCACGAGATGCCGGATGGTAGCTATGTTTCAGTTGCGCAACTTCCTTTACTTTTTCTGCCAAAATTTCATCCAGAATAGTCATCAGCCGACCACCTCCTGTTTCGCTTTGTTACTGTATGCAATCAAATTCTTCAACTTAGTCAATGCTGCTCCCGAATCGATACTTTCCTTAGCCAACGCCACGCCCTCCTGGACAGTGGCCGCTTTGCCGTTAGCCAGAATAGCCAGTCCGGCATTGAAAACAACAGTATCCCGATATGCACCCGGTTCTCCTCTTAGCACGCGATACAAAATATCCGCATTTGCTTTGGCATCTCCCCCGCGGATTTCGGCATTTGGATAAACGGGCAGCCCGACTTCTTCTGGATGTAACGTAAACGGAATCAGTTCGCCTTTCTCCATCAATACCAAATGATTTTCACCAGCCAGTGAGGCTTCATCCATATAACCCGCTCCGTTGACAACCAACGCCCGTTTTCTGCCCAGGCGATGCAGGGCAGAAGCCATCATTTCCAGCATCTCCCGGCTGTATATGCCGAGCAGCTGGGTTTCTAGCGTTACCGGATTTGTCAACGGGCCAATAAGGTTGAATATCGTCGGGATTTGCAGGTTTTTCCGTACCTTCATGATTTTCTTTAGAGAAGGATGCACATGCGGGGCAAACAAAAAGGCAATTCCGTTGTCCCTGAGTACTTCCTGCATTTGCCGCTTCGTCAAATCGAGTGAAACTCCGAGCTCTTCCAGTACATCGGCGCTTCCAGTTTTACTGGAAACACTGCGGTTTCCATGTTTGGCGACAGGGATTCCCGCTCCGGCAATTACAAAAGCGGAAGTAGTACTGATGTTAAAGCTGTGAGAACCATCTCCTCCTGTTCCGCAGTTATCCATCACCCCGCTTATTCCATCGGTAGCGGCAATCGATTTTTCCCGAATGACCTTCACAAGTCCTGCGATTTCTCCAGCCTGTTCTCCTTTTATTTTCAAGGCGGTCAAGAATGCACCAATTTCTGTCTCAGACGTATTGTCGTGGAAGATTTCCTGTGCTGCCTGCTCCATTTCCTGCTGGCTCAATGTTTCCTGTTGCATCAACTTATCGAGATACCGTTTCATATACATCCTCCTTACGTGTAATCGAAAAGAAATTCCGAAGTATCGCCTTTCCTGTTTCCGTACCTATCGATTCAGGATGGAACTGCAGCCCGTAAACCGGCAAAGTATGGTGCTGGATTGCCATGATTTCCCCGTCGTCCTCGGCAGTAGCCGTAACTTTCAGGGATGCCGGAACGGACGCCTTCTCCACGACCAGCGAATGGTATCGCATCACTTCAAGCTTGTCGGGAAAACCGGCAAAAAGCTGGGTTCCCGTATGGGCTATAATCGATGTCTTGCCGTGCATTACCCGCCTGGCATGAATAACTGAGCCTCCGAAGGCCTCCCCTATTGCCTGATGCCCGAGACATATGCCAAGTATCGGTATTTTGCCGGCAAACCGCTGTACCGTCTCCACACATATACCGGCTTCTCCAGGAGTCCCGGGGCCCGGTGACAACACGATTGCCTCCGGGTTCAGCCTTTGAATATCCGCCACCTCCAGAGCATCGTTACGGACAACCTTTACAGCTTCACCTAATTCGGAAATGTATTGAAACAGGTTATACGTAAATGAGTCATAGTTATCGATTAATAAAATCATGTTGGTTTACCTCCAATAATGATTTCGCTTTATTGAGTGTTTCCTGGTATTCAGCTGCCGGATCGGAATCATAGACAATTCCTGCACCGGCCTGTACGTAAGCCTTGTTGTCTTTGATGACCATCGTCCGGATAGCAAGGGCAAGGTCAACATCTCCGTTCATATTCAAATAGCCAACCGCTCCGGCATACACTCCGCGTCTTTCCTGTTCCAGTTCATTAATGATTTGCATCGCCCGAATTTTCGGGGCCCCGGACACTGTACCTGCCGGGAGTGTCGCCGCCAGTGCATCCAGCCCGCTATAGCCTGCCAGAAGGGTACCTTGTACTTCCGAAACAATATGCATCACATGCTGGTATCGTTCAATTGTCATATACTTCGGAATCGTGATCGACCCAACCTGGCAAACTCTTCCCAGATCATTTCTGCTTAGGTCCACCAGCATTTTATGTTCGGCGAGCTCTTTTTCGTCTGTAACCAATTCTCCTGCCAATTTGTCATCCTCTGCTGTTGTCCGGCCCCGCCGCCGGGTTCCCGCAATCGGATTGGTGATGACTTGGTCACCTTTCGTTTTAATCAAGCTTTCCGGGGAAGCACCGAGGACAATGTACTCCTCAAAGTCGAGATAAAACATATACGGAGAGGGATTTGCCCGGCGCAGGTGCCTGTAAAAAGTAAAAGGATCAGCATCGAAAGCTGCCTTCATACGCTGTGATAAGACTACCTGGAAGATGTCTCCATCGACGATATGCTGTTTGGCCAGCTCAACTCTTTTCATAAACTCCTGTTTATCGAGTTCCGGGGTAAACTCGACCGGACCCAAGAGGGCTGATGCTTCCTCCTTTTCCAACGAAATCATTTGTTTCAACTCAGCTAATTTCTGCTCGAGCTGCTGTTCCGTTCGTTCCCTTGTCATGTCGATCGCGACGAGCGAAACGGTGTGGTGGAGGTGGTCGAAGACAATTATGTCCTGATAAAACAGCAAGTGCATATCTGGCATCGCTATTTCATCGTTTGCCACATCTCCAATATCTTCGTATTGCCGAATCGCGTCATAGCCGATGTAACCGACCGCACCTCCGTAAAACGGAAACGGAAGCGGCAGCTCCTCTCCCTCCAGATGCTGTTTTGCCACCTCAAGCGGCCTGCCGTCTTCTATTGAAGCTTCACCGGAGAGAGGATGTTTGATAAATGCCTGATTGCCATTCCCGATGATCTCCTTATATGGGTCTGCACCCAAAAAAGAGTACCTTCCTTTTTCCGACTCACTTGCCAGGCTTTCCAGTAAAAATTTGCGATCTCCCTTCATTCGTTTGAACACGGATATCGGCGTCAGTGTATCTCCATTCACTTGCATTTGTTTATATACCGGGGTATTTGTCTTCACCGTCATTTTCACACGCTCCCTCTGTTTGTAATGAATGTAGCTGATAAATAAAAAACCCCTATAAACACAACTATTTGTGTTTATAGGGGACGGTTTCTGCCGCGGTGCCACCACTATTGAAGGATTCTCCTTCCGCTTTTTCGAGTACGGGAGGAATGAACCATTCATCCGATACTCTATCCCTGTAACGTGGGAATGACGTTTTTTCCTACTCTTATTTCGGAAAAACTCTCGTAAGGCCATTCGGCTTTTTTATTCTGCCAGGATTCCACCAGCCCCGGCTCTCTTGAAGAAATCAAAAAACTTACTCTTCTTACTCGGCGATTTAAGCGTATATAAAATTGTTTGAAACGTATAAAAAACGGGCTTCCTCTCCATAAAGGACGAGGAAACCCGTGGTACCACCTTTTTAGCTATTTAAGAAAACAGCCACTCTGACGTACAGACCAAAGTCTGTACCTGCCCTTTTAACGTTGGGTCATCCGCCAAAGCCTACTGTTCCGTAAAGTTCGGTTTGGGGCTCAGAAGTCCATTCACACAACCGACGTACTGGTTTCCAGCTGCCACCAGCTCTCTATAACGTCCAGTATGTGCTACTATTCTTCGTCTTCGCCAAAGCTCATTGAATTATTGTTTATAATCATAGTACGGTATTTTTTATTTGTCAATAATAATAACACAAATTTTTATTAGTTATTTGAAAATTCCCGCTCTTTAAAAGTCCTATTTCTTCGCCGTCTGCGGTATTTATTCAACCCTTTTGCCTGGCCCGTTCCAACCTTACAACCGCCAACTGTTCTAAATTACCGGCTTGTTTAATCGTCATCGGGTAGATCCATGCCAGTTGTTTGTCCTGACGCTTTCTGCCGGTCACGTCGCCATACCCTGAGTACCAAAACGCTTGCCATATGAATTTGGAACAGTAATTAGTAGCTAACGTATTCAAGCGGGGGTCAAAGATATATCGTTTTATCCGGGTGATATGATCCCCTACCCACTGAGCAGCGTCTTCCGCCCCCCTCACTGGTCGGTAAATCGTTAATTCGGTACCGAACTTGTGCCGTGACAAATAAACCGCCAATTCTTCATAAAAACCACCTTTGGGATGGGAATGATAGACAAGCTGGTCATGTCCCACCATTCCGACATGCCCGACCATAAAAGTGGACATTCCTTTGGCTGAATAAAGAATGTCTCCAGGTTCCATGGCAATCTTCGTTCCTGGATACATCTTGTCCCCAGCTATATAAAGCGCGCTTAGATCGGCATATTCAAGACTGATAGAACGGTTGGAATATGGTAACACTTTTTTCTTCCCCTTCTTGTTCTTATATTTCCTTCCGTTTAATTCTGCCCTTTAAATCCCGTTCGATTGCCTGCAAATATTTCCGGTCCTTTGGTGCCACAAAGGTGATTGCCAGCCCTTCACTGCCTGCACGGCCAGTCCGGCCGATACGATGGATATAGCTCTCGGTGTCTTCTGGAATATCGTAATTTATTACATGGGTGACTCCTTCTACATCCAGACCCCTCGCAGCCACATCCGTCGCCACTAGAAATTGTGTTTTCATCTCCCGAAACCGTTTCATCGCCTTTTCCCGTTTCGATTGCGAAAGGTCGCCATGCAGTTCATCGGACAAATAACCATGGCTTTGCAAAGCGGCGTTTAGCTTAGCCGCCCTCCGTTTTGTGCGGCAAAAGATCACAGCCAGGAAAGGTCGGAACTGATCCAGAACAGTGCGCAGTTTATCCTGCTTTTCCCTATCTGTCGTTTCAATTACCATTTGCTTGATGCCTTCCAGGGTTGTATCGCTTCCCCTCACCTTAACATTTCGGGGACTGGTCATATACCTTTTTGCCAGTGCTCTCACCTCGTCAGGCATCGTAGCGGAAAAAAGCATTGTCTGCCGCCGCTCTGGCAGTTGTCCGATGATTTCTTTTATCTCTGGCATAAAACCGAATTGCAGCATCTGGTCCGCTTCATCCAAAACAAACAGGGAAACTTCAGAAAGGGAAACGGTGCCCCTGCGAAGGTGATCCAGCAGCCTGCCTGGCGTTGCGACCACAATATTCACCTGTTTTTCCAGCTTATTCAACTGGCCTTGAATATCCTGTCCGCCGTAAACGGCCAAAGTATGTATTCCGGTAAGATGTTCCGTTAATTTATTCAGTTCACTCGTTATTTGCAGGGCCAATTCCCGTGTCGGTGTGACAATTAATGCTTGCGGGGCATAGCCGTCCGGCTGTATTTGTTCCAGTATCGGCAGTACAAAAGCAAGTGTTTTACCAGTTCCTGTCTGGGCCTGAGCAATGACATCCTGCCCTTCATGAAGTATCGGAATTGCCTGTTCCTGTATGGGAGTCGGTTCATAAATACCATGATCCTTTAAAATATTTGTCAGCTCGGCTGAAACACCAAGCGAAGAAAATGTCGCCAACCTTTTCACCTCTTCAATCGGTTTTACTTGAAAGTCTTCCCTGCAGTACTTTCGCTTAACCGCAGGGTAATTCTTTTTCTTTACTATAGCTATTTTAACCTCCTGGTACGAATATATAAACATTCTTACAATATTGTAAGAATTTTATCGAAGATTGTTAGAATTTACTATAGAAAAAGGATAGGTGGATGATTTACAATAATAGTAAGAATTCAACAGGGGGAGAATGGTAGTGAAGAAACTGTTAATCATCTTGTTTCTTATGTTGATTATTAGCTTCGGTGTAGTAGGTTATGTACAAACGGTCAGTCCAGATGGGGAAGTAGAGATGGAAGCTGACAAAGGAACCCAATTACTCAATTAATTCCAGTTTATATAATAGAGAGAGTTGGTTTTGGCCACCATATTATTGGCGCAAGCTGCATCAGAAAATACAGGTATAAAAAAAGCAGAAGCGCTGCATCGCTTCTGCTTTTTGCTTATTACAGGGAATTAATCAAGAATCGTAACTTCTACGGTTCTTCTGCCCCAGTCATATGCTTCTGATTTTGTTGGTACGTGAAGGTCCACGCGATTTCCTTGGATTGCTCCGCCGGTATCTGCCGCGATTGCTTCGCCGTAACCTTCTACATAAACCCTGGAACCTAACGGAATCACTTTCGGATCAACTGCAATAACTTTCGCATTTGGATTTTCATTTAAGTTGACGCCGGTGGCGGTGATTCCCGAGCATCCAGCACAATCAGAAGTATAGGCAGTAGACTCAACAGTTACCACTTTGCCGTCTGCTTCCTGTTTAGATTCTGGTGCTGGTTTCGATGCTGCTGGCTCTGTTTTGTTTTCTTCCGGTTCTGCGGCTTTGTCCGTATCGGTTTCCTTTGCTGTTTCCCTATCTACTGTCTCGTTTTCTACTTGTGGGATAACATCAAGATTATTGGTTTCTTCCACAAATAATTCTTGTGCTGGTAGAATAACGGAAGATGATAGATTGTTCCAATCTTTCAATTCCGAAACGCTCACGCCGTATTCGTTTGCGATGCCGAATAGCGTGTCCCCTTCTTTAACAGTGTAAGTGTCTGCTTTATCTATTTCTAAATCTTGTCCTGGGTAGATAATATCTGTGTCCAACTCATTGAGATCTCTTAACGTCTCAACAGATACTTCATGGTCATTGGCGATGCCCCAAAGCGTATCGCCTGACTCTACTTGATAGTCTTCGGCGGATGCAGATGTTGCAGCTGTCCCTGCAATAACAAGCCCTGTAGCTAGAGATACTACGAATTTCTTCATCTGTGTTTCCCTCCTCAAAATTTCTGACAAGCCTTATAGTAACACATACAAAATAGTGTTGTGGTTACAGCCTAATTAAGAGTAAATTACAAAAGTAACCCTTTATCATAGACTTGTCATATTTGTAATTGTGGGGCAATAATCCCGGTTTTTATACATGAAAATGTAAAAAAAAACAGGTTTAATAGTGAGAAGGGACCTTTTTGCTAGATAAATTATATGTTAATAGCATAGAAAAATAGGAAAACAACCCTTGATTTTCCTTAAAAAAGATAGGTTATCTCTTTTTTTTAAACACTACTTTCAATTACCGTCGTCTGATGGGAGTTAAAACTTATCGAGATGGTTAAACTTTCTTGAAAAAGGGAGAAACACAGTAGAAGGATTTACATTGGAGCCATTTACTAATGCGTCTTAATCCTTCAATCTATTACAATACTAAAAGCAAAAACCCGTACTAGCGCGAATTATCGTTGCATAGATGAGCTAGTTGTTTTTCTAGCAACTTTACAATTTCTTTATGGAAAATTCATACTCCCTTAGCATTGAATGGTTAAACTAACAGTGAATACCCCTTTGTGATGGAAGACCAGCTACCTCCCGCTGCTGGTCTTCCATTTTTTTAATCGATTTTTGTTATTGGTAGTGACAAACTACTCGGTGCTTCTAACCCTGCCAATTCCGGGGAAAACAAAACGGCAGCTGGATTGAAGTTCTTCCTCTGTAAAGGAACTCAAGGCCTCCGTCACGAAATTTTGATTATACTCATGCTGGAAGTCCTCCATTGCTGTGCCTTCCACTCCGATATTCATGGCACGGATTGACTTTATTAAGAGATGAAAAGCTTTTCATACGCGCTTCTGCATATAATTTTGCATAAAAAAAGAGCAGCATCTCTGCCGCTCTTCGACTCAATCTAATTCTGTAATTAGTTGTTGAACATCCGCTCTCGGTCTTGGTTTTGGTACTTTTGCGGGGTAACCGATTTGCAACATTCCTGCCACTCTTTCTCCAGGGTTTACACCTACTGCCTCCCGAAATTCATCCTCCATGGTAAGAGCACCTGTCTTCCAAATCATGCCGATTCCTTTTTCCCAGGCAAGCAGACTGAAGTTCTGAATCACACAACTTGTGGCAGCATAATCTTCTTCACGGAATTTCGGATTGTGGTTTTCTTTAATCGTGACAATCAACAAGGCTGGTACGTTGGCTATTTTCTGGTAAGCCTTTTCTCCATTTACTTTGCGCTCTTCAGGATCAGTACCTTTCTCGCCCAACTTGCGGTTGATTTCGGCGACTTTTTTAAGCGATTCGCCATGGACAAATGTAAACCGCCATGGCTGGGTCATTTTATGATTCGGCACCCAAACTGCTGCTTCCAACATTTGTTTCAATTCGTCCAATGGTACAGGACGGTCCTCATAAAGCTGAATGGAACGTCGGTCTTTCATCAATTCAGAAAGATTCATGATTCTCTCCCCTTTATCCTATATATAGCAATATACGAAGCTGTTAGCATTTATTAATAGTGATAATCATTATCATCAGCTGTCAAACTTATCTTATCAGATTTTAGCAATGTGTCAATTTTCCACCGCGGCCACCAGTAACTCGAGCTTATAATCAGAGAGGCTATCCCATTGACAACATTCTTTCGAACAGAAGGAACAAATTATTTTTGGTACTTGAAAAAGCGTTTAAAGCATAGTAAGCTTAAATTTAGATAATTAATTAACTTAATTAAGTTTTTATAAGCTAACTTTAGAGAGGAGCATTGGATGGATATAGAACAACTGGTTCATACCTTTCAAGATGTTTTTCAGACTGCAGAACAGCCCCATTTGTTCTTTGCACCAGGACGAATTAACTTAATCGGTGAACACACGGATTATAACGGTGGACACGTCTTCCCCGCTTCCATCTCATTCGGAACATACGCGGCCGCCGCCAAGCGCGGCGATCAAATCTATAGGTTTTATTCGGTCAATTTCTCTGAAACCGGTATCATTACATGCGAGATAGAACAGCTTGATTATCAAGAGAAAGATCAATGGGCCAATTATCCAAAAGGCATGATAAACTATTTAATGAAGGAAGGACTCAACATTTCTTCAGGAGCAGATATCTTATTTTGGGGTGATATTCCTAATGGTGCTGGTTTATCCTCGTCTGCCTCGATAGAAATGGTAACTGGCGTTGTGGCCGAGTCGCTATACAATTTATCTATTGACCGCACCCGTATGATCAGGCTCGGCCAGAAAGTCGAAAACGAGTATATCGGTGTTAACAGCGGGATAATGGACCAGTTTGCCATCGGTATGGGCAAAAAAGATCATGCCATATTGCTCGATTGTCAATCGCTAGATTATTCCTATGCCCCCATCCAGCTGGAAGGGTATATCGTGATGATCATCAACACCAACAAGCGAAGAGAATTGGCAGGTTCGAAATATAATGAACGGCGGATGGAGTGTGAGCGTGCGCTTGCCGATTTACAAAAAGTGATCGGCATTAGTAGTTTGGGAGATTTAACAGAGGAACAGTTTGAAAAATACAAACTCGCCATCCAGCATCCGCTCGACCGAAAACGCGCCAAACACGCTGTGTATGAAAACCGCCGGACGGTAAAGGCGCTGCAAAGCTTGAAATCGAATGACCTTAAGCAATTTGGAGAACTAATGAACCAGTCGCACATTTCCTTGCAGCAGGATTACGAGGTCACAGGCAAAGAACTCGATACAATAGTCGCAGCAGCCTGGAGGCAGCCTGGCGTTTTAGGGGCAAGAATGACAGGGGCCGGATTCGGCGGCTGTGCAATCGCCATCGTGCCTGAAGAAAACGTGGAGAGCTTTACCGAAAGGGTCAACCACTTATATCGGGAACAGGTAGGTTACGATGCCACGTTTTACCCTGCAACGATCAGTGACGGAGCAAAACAATTATAAAAGGAACCTGAAAAGGAGTGGGATAGATGAGTATTTTAGTCTTAGGAGGGGCTGGGTACATCGGTTCGCACGCAGTCTACCAGTTAATCGATCAGAATGACCGTGTGGTGGTGGTAGATAGTTTGGAAACTGGACATTGCCAAGCTGTTCACCCCGATGCAGCCTACTATCAAGGAGATATTCGCGATAAACAATTTTTGGACGATGTATTTAGCAAGGAAAACATTGACGCAGTCTTGCATTTCTCTGCTAATTCGCTTGTCGGTGAATCGATGCAGGAGCCATTGAAGTATTTCAGCAACAACGTATACGGTACACAAGTACTGCTGGAAACCATGAAAGAACACAACGTCAACAGGATAGTTTTTTCTTCCACTGCCGCAACCTATGGAGAGCCGGATGCTGTCCCAATTACCGAGGATATGCCGACGAAACCGGAAAGCACATATGGGGAAACAAAACTGACAATGGAAAAAATGATGAAATGGTGTGCAATTGCCTATGGAATCAAATACGTTTCTCTTCGTTATTTCAATGTTGCTGGTGCCAGAAAGACAGGTGAAATCGGAGAAGACCACCAACCGGAAACCCATCTGATTCCCATTGTCTTGCAGACCGCTCTAGAGCAGCGTAAAGCCCTCACTATTTTTGGAGAAGACTATAATACCGAAGATGGCACGTGTATCCGGGACTACATCCATGTGGAGGACTTGATTGATGCTCACCTGCTCGCGCTGTCCTACTTGGAAAACGGCGGGGAAAGCGAGATTTTCAACCTTGGAAGCAACCAAGGCTTCTCAGTAAAACAGATAATCGATACTGCCCGAAAAGTGACCGGCAGATCGATACCGGCCGTCCCTGGTGAACGCCGCCCCGGCGATCCCAGCGTCTTGATTGCATCTGCGGACAAAGCTAAGCGCATTTTGGGCTGGGAGCCATCCCGAACTTCGATAGAAGAAATTATCGAGGATGCATGGAACTGGCATCGTAACCACCCACACGGCTATGATGGTGGAGTGGAGGCGTAATGTCAGTATTTCAAACAATTTTCAGATTAATAGAAAAAGCCATTTCTGCCGGATTGATTGAACGACAGGATACCGTATATGTACGCAATCAGCTGCTCGGTCTGCTGAAGGAAAGTGATTTTCAAGAAGAAGTCTTTATCGGAACGCAACATACTTCCATCCCCGACTTGGTCGAGGAGCTAGTCGATTATGCGATAGAACACCAAGTCATCGAGGACGTGCTGGATGAAAAGGAGATATTCGCTGCCAATGTGATGAATATCTTTATGCCGAAACCTTCCGCTGTCCAACAGACGTTTGAAGCCAAGTATAAGGAAAAGGCAGAACAGGCGACCGATTACTTCTACACACTAAGCAAAAATAGCAATTATATTCAAATGAAGCGAATAAGGAAAAATGTCCACTTTAAAGCGGACACTTCTTACGGGAAAATGGATATTACCATCAATCTGTCCAAACCGGAAAAAGATCCAGAACAAATTAGGCGGGAAAAAGAGGAAAAACAGGTGGTCGGGTATCCTCCATGTGTTTTATGCAGGGAAAACGAAGGGTATGTCGGCAGGATCGGCCACCCGGCTCGGTCTAATCACCGGATAGTCAAAGTGCCTTTGCAAGGAGAAAACTGGTACCTGCAATATTCGCCCTATGTTTATTACAACGAACACAGCATCGTACTTGCAGAAGAACACCGCGAAATGAAAATTGACCGGCAGACATTCCTGCGTCTGACCGCTTTTGTAGAAAAGTTTCCGCATTATTTTCTCGGCTCCAATGCCGACCTGCCGATTGTCGGGGGATCGATTCTCAGCCACGATCATTATCAAGGCGGCCGTTATCGGTTTGCCATGGAGACTGCTCCTGAAACGGAAACATTTTTGTTAAAGGATTTTCCAAATGTGCAGGCCGGAATAGTCGATTGGCCTTTATCTGTTATACGCCTTTCCTCCCCCGATCGTTTGAATTTGGTGGATGCTGCAGACCATATCTTGCAAAGGTGGCGAAAATACGAGGATGAACAAGTATCCATCAAGGCTTATAGCGGTGATACGCCGCATAATACCGTTACGCCAATAGTCCGGATGCGGAACGGCCGCCTGGAAATGGACATCGTGCTGCGCAACAACCGTACATCCGAACAGCATCCTTTGGGGATATTCCATCCACATGCCGATGTTCACCATATCAAGCGGGAAAACATCGGTTTGATCGAAGTAATGGGATTAGCGGTCCTGCCAGCCAGACTGAAATCCGAACTGGAGGAAGTCAAACGCTTTTTACTCGAAGAATCGGAAGAAGTTCCTGCTCACCATCGCAAGTGGGCAGAACAAATCAAACAGCAAAACAAGGTGCAAAAGGAGAATGTGGAAGTCATTTTGCAAAATGAGGTAGGGAAAAAATTCACCAGAGTATTGGAAGATGCGGGTGTCTTCAAACGAGATGAACAAGGGAACCAGGCTTTTCAGCGATTTATCATGGTATTGAATCAAGGCTAGCAAGGAGTGTATCGAATGCAAATCAAACAAGAACAAATTTCCCTTTCGAGCGGACAGAATTGGAAACGTTTCATTTTATCCAACGACCGCGGCATGGAGGTAAGCTGCCTCGATTTCGGCGGCATTATCACGGAGATTCTGATGCCAGACAAGAACGGCCGCAAAGAAAATATTGTGGTGGGATATAAAAACTTCGAAGATTATCTCGATAATCCAAATTTCTTTGGTGCTCTGATCGGCCGTGTAGCCGGAAGAATTGAAGGATCTTCTTTTTCTCTTAATGGAAAGACCTTTCAACTCCCCCCCAATGAAGGGGAGAACCATTTACACGGCGGACCGGATGCCTTTCATAAGACCAAATGGCAGACAGAAACGATTGAAAAAGAAAATTCGGTGGGCGTGGTCTTTACCCATCAAAGCGAACATGGTGAAAACGGATATCCCGGCAACTTGGAAATGAAAATCACTTACACCTTGGATAACACCAATCAGTTTTCAATCACCTATCAAGGATCCGCGGACCAAGACACCGTGTTGACAACGACTAACCATTCTTATTTTAATTTAAGCGGCGATTTAAAATCGACGATCCGGGAACATGAAGTGACCCTCGACAGCAGCCAGTTCGTCGAGCTTGATGAAGCATTGATTCCAACCGGTAACAAATTGGATGTCAGGGACACTGTGTTTGATTTTCGACAGGGAAGAAAAATAGAGGATGGAATCCGCTCCGATCACCAACAGAATCGCTATGCCGGACATGGCTACGACCATTACTTTATATTTGATACCAAGCAGGAATCCCAGGTCACTGCTGTCGATCAAACTAGCGGAAGGAAAATGATGATCAAAACCGACCAACCCGGAATGGTCATGTACACTTCCAATGGTCTTGGAGAAGGATTGCAGCTGAAGGAGCGGGAATCGGCGCAATACTTGGGAATCTGTTTTGAAACACAGGCTTCTCCCGCATCCATTCATCACGATGGATTTCCATCCTGCTTCTTGCCTGCTGGTGAAGACTACTATTCCAAAACGAGTTTTCAATTTTTTTCTTAGAATAGAAAAACAACTAACTCCATAACTATTTATCGAAAAAGGGTGCTAATATTGGTTAGCACCCTTTCTTTATGACAGGATCTCTTTTGTTCTAGGAAATAAATATTTTTTTGAAACTTTTCTATTCACTAATTGCTCTAACAGGTGAAAGGAGGGCAAAAACTTGAAACATTCACCCCTAGTCATAAAAGCAATAAAGGGAGACGAAGCAGCCTTTGAAACACTTATAAAAAACGAAAGCGAAAAATTGTATAAAACGGCATTTCTTTACGTTAAGAATAAAGAAGACGCTCTCGATGTGCTTCAGGAAACAATCTATAAAGCTTTTGTCTCCATAAACCAAGTTAAAAAACCAGAATACTTTTACACTTGGCTTACAAAAATTCTTATTCGCACTGCCTATGAGTTATTGAGAAAACGGAAAAAGGTGGTTTATGATGAAAACCTTATTCACCATTTACCTGAAGCAGAGGGAAGTCAGGATGTAGAAGCAAAGATGGATTTACTGAACGCTATTTCTTACTTAAGTGAACAATATCAAACCGTCATCATCTTATTTTATTACCATGACTTACCCATTCATCAAATAGCTGAAACCATGGAAAAGCCGGAAAACACCGTCAAAACCTATTTGCGCAGAGCAAAAAAGGAATTAAAACATTATATGGAAGGAGTGCATCACAATGGACAAAGAGCATTATCATAAAGAAATCAGCGAGATTGATGTTCCCGAAAGCGAGATTTTTCATGCGATAGACAAAGGAATAACCAGAGGGCGAATAGAAAAAAGAGCACGCAGAAATTCCAAAATCAAGCTTTCCGGCACGATTGCAGCAGGTGCAGCCACCTTTTTCCTGGCAGCCGGATTCGTTTTCGCCCCCGTTTCCTATGCCTTGTCGACGGTCCCTTTACTAGGCAGTGTCTATGAAAAAGCAGGCTTACAAATTGGTCATGAGTTAATGGAAAGTGATTTAGTGACCCAGATAAACAAAACGGCGACGAGTAATGGGATCGATATAACCATAACAAGTGCTTATTATGATGGGAATATTATCGGTGTCACGTTCCAAGCAAAAGGGGAGAAAATTTCTCTGGAAAACATGGGTGGCAATCGCGGACCGGAGGCAGGATACTCCTTTCACCTTTTTGATGGAAAAGAACAAAATCAATGGTCTTCGACGATGAAAGAATTAACAGAAACAGAAGATGGATATATCGCTTCAATGGAGTTTTATAACGCAGAAGCTGATTTGCCTGCAAGCTATTCGTTACCATTAACCTTTACTTCGATTACCGGGGTGAAGGGAAAGTGGAATTTCGATATTCCTGTTGAGCAAATTCCTCCAGAGACTATTTACACAGATGCTAAGAGTCAATTGGCAGGCAAGGGCTACTCTCTTACAATGCAGTCGGTCGTCAAAGGGGAAGCAACCACAACATTAAATTATGAGACCACTTTGCCATTAGAAGGGGAGAAAGATGAAATCAGAATCCATGTAGTCGATAATAATGGTAATCGATTATCAAAATTCCATCCAAATCTTTTAACAACCGAGGCAGATGGGGCTTCTGTTTCAAAAGAATACCAAGAATTATTCAGCGACAAAATCAGTGAGGATGCAAGCTCTCTAACAATCCAACCCGAAATAGTAAAAAACGATACGATGCAGGTTGGAGCGATGAATCAACCAACACCTTTCACAGTGGAAAGCAACAGATTTGACTATGCTGTCAAGGTAACCAACATGGAACAAAACGGAGAACAAATAACAGTTGATTACACGATACAACATACCGATACAAGCAAAATCAGAAAAGATATCATTCAAAACTTTGCGGATTTTATTCAACTGATTAAATCAGACAATGTGCGAAGGGATGAAAAAGGAGAACTGGACAGACAAAAGATGCTTGAACATGAGATTCGGAGTGATCAGGCAACTCTACTCGATGAAAACAGTTTGCACTTTCAATCCATTTATACCTTAGATAATCCGGCGGAGTTCAATTTTAAGGACTATTCTCTACTTGTTCCGTTCGCTACCTTAAGCGCAAACGAAAAACCAATTAAAATGGAACCTATAAAAGTGAACTTGAAATAAAGTGACAACGGAAAAGGAGCTGGAAAAACCCGGCTCCTTTTTCTTTTACCTCCAATGTTCCGGTATCTTTAGTGCTGGCGGAAGGATAGTAGCATGGGGTAATGATGTCCGTGAAATCAGCTCCGCTTTCATTTGCATCTCGTAAGTCTGCTCCAATAATATCGACAGCACGTAATCTGTCTTATACAACTCTGCAGCTATCAGCCACTTTCCTCTAAGATCGGCACCCTTCAAATCGGTTCCGCGTAGATTAGCACCTATAAGGTTATCCTTTTCCGTTAGCTGAAAATCCTTACCGCTATTTATCCTTTCGCGCACCAACTCGCTCGTTTTGACTAGCAACTTATTTACTTTATTTCTATGAATGGAAACATTCACTTGTAAAAGTTCGGCCGGGGATAATTCAGTGAGTTGTACCGTTTCTTCCAAGACTTTTTGCAGTTCACCTGACAATGTGATGTGTTGCATTGCCATATGCAAAGTCCTCGGACTTCGCTGCCGACAAAGCAGGAGGAATGCCTTGTTTATTTTCTCCTCCATCTTTCATGGTTTCCCCCTTCTTCAGTCGGAATTACGAGGCAACGGATCAAACAACTCGGTCAGTACCAGAGCTACGGCCCCTAAAACCGTCGCATTGCTCTGCAACGGCGAAATAGCGATTTCCGTCTGTTTCGCTTCATTTGTCAATGCCCTAGCTTTAATGGTTTGCTTAATTGGCTGTAAAATCATGCCCCCCGCACTGGAAACTCCCCCGCCGATAACGATTTTACTTGGGTTGATGACATGAATCAGATTGGTGAGTCCAATACCGATATAGGTTCCGGTTTCCTCCAGTATCGCCTTGGAATCCTTATCCCCTTGAACTGCTGCCTGATAAACGAGTTCGCCGGACACCTGGTCCGGATTTCCTCCGGCAAGTGAAGCCAGACCTCCAGCCCTCCCCTCTGCAAGCAACTGTTTTGCACGTTTTTCAATCGCTGGACCAGAAGCCACCGTTTGCAAGCAGCCATTGTTTCCGCAGGTACACTCTTCCCCATTTACATCAAGCGTCATATGGCCAATTTCCCCAGCCAAATCGTATTCTCCGTGGTAGAGCTTTCCGTCAATCATCAGCCCGGCACCGATACCGCTGCCGATGTTCAACGCCAGCATGCTTTTTACCCCTTCACTATCACCAAACCATGCTTCTCCAAGCGCCATCGCCCGCGCATCATTTTCGACTTTCACTTCATAGTCGAAAGCCTTCTCTAGCTCCTCTTTTATCGCCACATCGTGTAAGTCCAGATTCGGGGCAAACTCGGACACCCCTTCTTCCACTTTCACAACACCGTGCATTGCCACTCCAATCCCGGCAATTTTGCCAGCCAAGGCTTTTCGGGCCGATAGAACGCTTTTAATACCAGTTACCAAGATATTGATAAATTGGTGGCCGGTTATCTTTCTATCGATCGGAATAATTTTTTCTTCCTTTAGTTCTCCCGACAAATCAGCCAGGACAAATTTAACGGTGCGAGGCCCGGCATCGATTCCGATTATGTAGAATTCTGTACTATTGATAATCAGCATCGTCGGCTTGCGGCCGCCCTGTGAGGTTCCCTGGGCACTTTCCCGGACGATTCCCTGCTCGATCAGTTCTTTTACAATACTGCTTACTGTTGGGGGCGTCAATTTTGTATCCTTGGCTATTTGGGCCCGGGATATGGGGCCGCCTGTCCTGATTTTATTCAGGATGATAGACTTGTTCAATGTCTTCATCCACTGAAAGCTTCCACGCTGCATTGCTTTTCCCACCTGTTGTTGTTTTTGTACCTAGATTATACCACAGCTTAATTAAGTTAATTTATCTTTTACCAGTAGAATACCAGGATAAGGACAAAAAAGACCCCCTCGTTAGAGGAAGTCCTTTTATCACCAGAGGGAAATGTCCGATGTTGCTCAATAGGCGCCGCGAATATGGTCTTGGACATCATGCTGGTAAAACTTTTGCAGTTTGTTCATTTCCTCGGCACTGAAGCTTGGTACATCTAATGACTTTAAGTTATCTTCCACCTGCTTGACCGTCTTGAAACCTGGAATCGCACAGGTGATCTCCTCATGGTCCATGATCCAGCGAAGCGCCGCTTTCGACATGCTGTCCCGATCGTTGGCAATCCATCTAAGCTGTTCGCTTAACTGGACACCTTTGTTGAATTCTAGTCCCGCGAATGTCTCTCCCACATTGAATGCTTCCCCGTTCTGATTAAAATTACGGTGGTCGTCTGCCTGGAAGCTGTGATTCTCGCTAAACTTTCCGGTTAACAAACCACTTGCAAGCGGCACGCGCGCGAGTATCCCTACTCCTTTTTGATAAGCCTGCGGAATCAATTCATCTAAAGGTTTTTGCCGGAAAATATTAAAAATGATTTGCAAAGCAGAAACATCCGTGTTTTCTAAACAATACAAGCCTTCTTCTACGGTTTCAACGCTGACGCCATAATGACGGATTTTTCCTTCGGCTTTTAGTTTATCCAACACCTCGAAGACCTTGCCGTCTTTCAATATGGCGAGTGGCGGACAATGAATCTGATACAAATCAATTGTTTCTCTTTCCAACCGTTTCAAGCTGTTTTCACAATACTCCCTAACCTGCCGCTCGGAATAAGTGTCAGGATCCTCGATATCACCGGCTCGGCAAAATTTTGTCGCAATATGAATGTCATTCTCTTTTCCTTTTGTCGCCTTAGCCAGCAGTTCTTCACTGTGGCCATCTCCGTAAACATCGGCTGTATCGAAAAAATTAACTCCGGCATCCATAGCATGCTGGAGAGCCTTCAGGGATTCTTCATCGTTGGTATTGCCCCAGGAACCACCGATTGCCCAAGTACCAAAACTCAACTCACTTACTTTTAAATCTGTATTCCCCAACTGACGGTAATTCATCTGAACTGCTCCCTCCCATTATATATTTCTGAAAATGTAGTTCAATTATGGCATGCCCGCACCATCACCACAAATGTAACGCTTACAATAAGGAGATCGGTTAGCGTCATGGACACCAATAATGAAGGCCGCCCCACTGGAGTGGTGGCGTGTGATAACAAAGACACACATACACTTCCCTTCATGAAAGGTAATTTTAAGCCAAACCTTATGGGAGGATGTTTTCTGCACCCAAAGGCTTGGCTTAAGTTTAAAATAACCTCTACCTATTCAAGCTAGATAGAATTCCATTCTTCTATTCCATTTCGTTTTCAAGGGATGCGGCGTCTTTTATGATAGATCAATTACTTAATAACAACATATTCCAAGTCAACAAGTTTAGCATACATGATAATTTGATCCGTCGATAAGTTCAACGAAACAACTGTATGGTGACCACCACCATTTTCAATCCAAGTCTTCACCCCATCTTGAAAGGATGGTTTAATTTCCCACATCACTCGGGCCACTGGAAGGTTCGGAGCTGGAACAGTAGGCTCAAACGCAGAAATCTCATTGATAAGCAGTTTATAATGCGTCCCAAAGTCAGCCATTGAAACAACCACACCGTCTCCTTCTTTCCCGTCAAATACTAAACGCGCCGGGTCTTCCGCATTTCCCATGCTTAAGGGAGATACCACTATTTTCGGCCTGTTATTAGCTAGTGATGGATCAACCTCAAGCATATGTGATTGAAGAACTGATTCCGAACCGGCAGCTAGTTCGTATGTATAATCCTCCATAAAACCTGTGGATTGGTTATTGCTCATCACTTTGAGCAGACGATCGAGCGCAGCAGTCTTCCAGTCTCCTTCACCTGCAAAGCCGTACCCTTGCTCCATCAAACGCTGGACAGCAAGACCAGGAAGTTGTTTCATTCCATATAGGTCTTCGAAATTAGATGTAAAGGCATTGTAGCCACCTTCATCAAGGAAACGCTTAATGGCAATTTCATAGCTTGCTTGCACTTTAACACTAGCTTCCCAATCTTTCTTGCTATAATTACCATAATCAAATTCATAAAGATTCTCGTATTCTGCAAATAATGCTTCAACCTCTTCCTCTGTTACAGCGTTTACATACTGGACAAGATCTCCGATGCCGAAGTAATCAACTCTCCACCCAAACTGAATTTGCGCTTCAATCTTATCCCCCTCCGTAACACCAACATGGCGCATGTTGTCACCGAAGCGAGCAACTTTTATATTAAAGCTTTCATTATAAGCGACCGCCACATCCATCCAGTCTGCAATTTGCTGTCGTACCTCTGGCCTTTCCCAATACCCAACGACAACTTTATTTTGTTTGTTTAAACGGGCATTAATATAACCGTATTCACGATCGCCATGTGCTGCCTGGTTTAGATTCATAAAATCCATATCAATCGTTTCCCATGGAATGCTCTCGTTAAATTGGGTTACAAAATGAAGCAAAGGCTTCTGTAACAGTTTAGTACCATGAATCCACATTTTACCTGGAGAGAAGGTGTGCATCCAGGTAATCACACCGGCAACCTCGTCCCGATAATTAACTTCTTTCATAATTGTTGTGATTTTATCTGAATCAACAGCCAATTCTTGTAGCACTATCTGATAAGGTAATGCACCACTTTCGTTTAATGCATCCGTCATTGTTTGTGCATGTTCTTTAACCTCTGCCAACGCCTCTTCTCCGTATAGATGCTGCGAACCTACAACAAACCAAAACTCTTTTTTTGTTGACATAACGACCGACTCCTCTTCATTAAACTGGTTCCCACTAATGTTGTCCATAATAAGCATTTTTTCCATGTTTTCTTAAGTAGTGTTTATCTAAGATGCTTTGCGGTAATTCTTCAGCAAAGTGATTTAATTCACGTGCAAATAAATTCATTTTCGCAACTTCATCTAATACCACACTGTTCATTACTGCCGTTTTTGCATCCTTTCCCCAGGTAAATGGTGCGTGCCCCTTTAATAAAACACCCGGAACGGCTTCAATATCTAATCCGCGCTTTTCAAATGTTTCTATAATCACTTTACCAGTTTCCGATTCATAGCCCCGGTCTATCTCCTCTTGTGTCAGAAAACGTGCACATGGTACAGAACCATAAAATGTGTCTGCGTGAGTCGTTCCCATTGCAGGAATATCAAGGCCGGCCTGAGCCCAAATGGTCGCCCAGGTTGAGTGGGTGTGCGAGATGCCGCCAATTTTATCGTAATGCTTATAAAGCACTGCGTGGGTCTGCGTATCTGAAGAAGGATTTAAATCACCTTCCACAACATTGCCCTCTAAATCGACAACCACCATATCACTAGCTTTCATTGATTCATAACCTACACCACTCGGTTTAATAACAAATAAACCACTCTCACGATCGACGGCACTTGCATTTCCCCAAGTATATTTCACAAGTCCATGCTTAGGCAGGTCCAAATTGGCTTGATATACTTCTTTTTTTAGTTGTTCTAACATGGCAATCCCTCCAATTCTTCGCTCATAGAATCAAATTGTCGACTGCAGCCTGCTCAATCGCCAATCCTTTCTGGTACCGCTCAATAAATATTTCAAACCCTTGAACATCTAAGCTGTCAGGATAAATTTCTTGTCCACCGGCATCTTTGAAAACCTTATTGTCAAGGAACTCCTCCAGATTTTCTTTTTGATCCTTCACCATCATATAAGAGGCTAGAATGGCAATTCCCCAGGCACCGCCCTCTCCTGCCGTGTTCATGACGGAAACCGGAGTATTCATTGCAGCGGCCACAATTTTTTGACCGACTACAGGCGTTTTAAACAAGCCACCATGAGCCAAAATACTGTCAATGACAACGCTTTCTTGCTTTCTCAAAATATCCATTCCTATTTTCAACGCACCAAAAGCGGTAAAAAGGTGTGTGCGCATGAAATTCGCTAGATTGAAGTTACTCTCAGGGGATCGAACAAATAATGGCCGGCCATTTTCTAATCCGGTGATGTTTTCACCCGACAAGTATCCATAACTAAGCAAACCACCACCATCTCGTTCGGCCTCCAGCGCTTTATTGAACATTACTTCAAATAATTTATTATGGTCGACCTCGTAACCCATTGCCTCTGAAAATTCACGGAATAATCCTAGCCAAGCATTGATATCACTGGAGCAATTATTAGCATGTACCATTGCTACCGGACTGCCGTTTGGTGTTGTTACTAGATCGATTTCCGGATAGACCTTTGAAATATCTTTCTCTAATACAATCATGGCGAACACTGAGGTTCCTACTGAAACATTCCCGGTACGTTTCCTCACACTATTCGTAGCAACCATTCCCGTACCAGCATCGCCTTCTGGGGGACAAAGTGAGATGCCTGGTTGTAAATTCCGGGATCTATCCAGAATTTTCGCCCCAATTTCAGTTAATTCCCCGGCTTGTTCACCAGAAAGATAGACTTTAGGGAAAATATCTCTCAGTTTCCAGGAATACTCTTTTGCTGATATTAAATCATCAAACTGCTTTACCATCTTTTGATCGTAGTCTTTTGTGGATTCGTCAATAGGAAATATACCCGAAGCATCCCCCACGCCAATTGCTTTGTTACCTGTCAATAACCAATGTATGTAGCCTGCCAAAGTGGTAACGTAGTCCAAACGCGGTAAATGTTTCTCTTCGTTTAACATCGCTTGATAAAGATGAGCAATCGTCCAACGCTCAGGAATATTGAATTGAAATTTGTCAGTTAATTCTTTTGCTGCGACACCAGTGGTTGCGTTACGCCAAGTTCGAAATGGAACAAGAAGCTCACCGGTTTTGTCAAAAGCCATGTACCCATGCATCATGCCTGAAATCCCTATAGAACCAATTGTTCGTATGGTGATTCCATAATTCCTTTCAACTTCCTGCCTCATTTCCTCATAAGCTGTTTGCAGACCTGTAACAATGTCTACTAAACTGTATGTCCAATATCCATCTTCCAAACGATTTTCCCAATCGTAACTTCCTGAAGCAATCGTTTCAAAACAATTATTAATTAGAACTGCCTTAATCCGTGTTGATCCGAATTCGATTCCAAGGGAAGTTTCTCCCTTAGTAATCGCTTGATTAATACTTGCTCGGTCCGCTTTCATGTTAATCTCCTCTCCGGGCGTGATTTCACAGGCTAACTATTAGAGACACGTTTACTTTGCCTTCTTTGTTTTATGATTCAGGAATAAATTATTTTGTATTTATTTCAAAACGATACATAGCATTGCTCCTATTGAAACGTTTACCTTTAACCTATTCTAATCACTTTAATTATATTTTTTGTACGTACAAAAGTCAATATATCAAAATATTTATACTTACAAATCATTAAAAACTTAAAGACTTATTCTATAAATGGTATACTGAAAACTATTACAACAGAACAAAGAAACAGACCGGAAGATGAATCTATTTTAAATAAAGGCTGTGTCTATCGTTTTATCCCAACTAAAAGGAAAATAAATACGGATAACTATTTTAAACGGATCCATTTTACTATAAACAACTAGGAAAGTAGTGACGAAAATGAAACTTAAATATCAAATCATCATTGATGATATAAAAAGTAAAATTATTTCAGGGAATTATCGCGTAGGGGAACAAATCCCAACAGAATCGAGTATGCAAGAAACGTATAAAGTTAGCCGCCAAACTGTTCGAAAGGCGATTTTAGCATTGGTCAGCGAGGGGTATTTAAGGAGTGAGAGAGGATCTGGCACCTATGTTAGTAACCTATATCAATCAAAAACGAATGGGAAAAGCAATAATAAAACAATCGGTGTTATCACGACCTACATTTCTGATTACATTTTCCCTTCAATCATTAGGGGTATTGAAGAAAGATTGAATAAGGATAATTATTCTTTATTATTAGCGAGCACAAATAATGACGTCGCACAGGAAAAAAAGGCACTGGAAACGATGATGGCATTCGGTGTAGATGGCATGATTGTGGAACCTACAAAAAGTAACCTTTACAATCCTAATATTGCTTACTACCTGTCGTTTAAAGAGCAGGATATACCCTTTATTATGATTAATGCTTATTATCAAGAATTAGACGTCCCTTTCTTTTGTCTTGATGATATACAGTCCAGCTATCTAGCTACAAAAGAATTAATTTCAAAAGGACACAAAAAGATTGGTCTTATTTCAAAGGTGGATGACTTGCAAGGGAAGCATCGGATGAAAGGGTATTTAAAAGCTCTCGGTGAAGCCAAATTACAATTTCGTCCAGATCATATGTTACAGTTCGAAACAGAGACAAAGTTAGAACTATATTCAAGGGTGAAGGATTTTCTTAACAAAAACAGAGGCATGATAACTGCAATTGTCTGTTACAATGATGAAGTTGGATTAGAAGTCGCTAATGTGTGCAGACAACTAAATATCTCCGTTCCGGAGGAATTATCCATTATTGGCCAGGATAATTCTTATATTGCCAAAAATGCAAATATCAATTTGACCACATTAACTCATCCGCAAGAACAAATGGGAAGAGACGCAGCTGACTGGGTCATAAAGAAACTAAAGGGAAAAAAGGATTTAGTAAACGAAAACTATTATCAACCTGTGTTAATCCAAGGTGAGACGGTAAAGAAGCTAGAATAAGGTTCTGCTTTAACTTGATTACTCACTCCGATTGTTTATAAATATTAGATGACAGTTTCTACATTGCTTCATGGGTTGATAGAGAACAGTTTCATAGTAATTCCTTGTCCCAGGAGCGGAATTCCGTTCACCCTCATAACACCTTTGCCAAGTTACCTGCAGCCATGCCCGGGGAAATCGAAGTGCCTTGCTGGAGTGGAGCGTCGCACGATTCATATGAGAAGGGTAGAACGGTTTACTTTTTGTAAACAAAAAAACCGAACGAATCGTTCGGTTTTTATTTTGAACACGATGATTTTGTCCAGTCTCTTTTAGTTAAAAAATGTTTCTTGTAAAAATCGGTATAACCCATCTTCTTTGTGACTGTACGTTGTTATTTCATCCACTTGCTGTTTTACTAATTCCGCCGCGTTCTTCATCGCGACTGCATACCCGGCTATTTTCATCAATGGCAGGTCGTTCTCGCTGTCACCGATCATCATGATGTCTTCATTGTTCAACGCATAATGCTCCAACAAATATTGGACACCTGTCGCTTTGGAGACGTTTTTTTCCATCACTTCTACATTATGATCAGAGGAAGCAAAAGCACTAAAGTCATGCTTTTGCTTCAGCTGGTCCAATGTCTGTTTCCAGAAAGTCATCCGCTGCTTGTCCCTGCTGAAGAAATAAATCTTGGCGGCATCGTCCACCGGTAGATTGTCCGTCCATTCAATATCTTCCTGGATGGCCATCTTTCGGGAAAGCCACTCATCCTCTTTGACGGATTCCGGCTTTGGATCCTGAATCTCTTCCGCGAAAAAGACCTTATCCTGGGTCAAGGCTGCCCCCTTTCCCTCTATTGGGTGTACTTCATAATATATTTTCTCCTCTTGCGCCTTAGCTACCAACTCCTTGACTAAAATTTCATCCAAGGAATGTTTTACAATTTGCTTCCCGTTTATGTAGACCACCATGCCATTGGCACAAACAATTCCATCCACCTCCAAATCAGAAGGAAGGGGATCCTTTACTTCCTTTAGGGTCCTGCCGGTGGCAATGAATACCAGCCTGCCATTTTGACGGATTGTCTTGATAATATCTGCTAATGTATCGCTCACTTGGTTTTCTTGATCAAGCATGGTTCCATCCATGTCGAGAATTACCGCTTTTGCCTGAAATGTCATCTGTTTCCCTCCATTATATATCTTCGCCCTTTTCCAGAATACCGGTTTTTGGTTCATTAGCAAATCCAATGATGTGAAAACCCAAAATTAAAAAGGGGATACGTTCCATATTTACGCATTTAATTATTTATGTTGCAATAATAAATAACCCGAATAGGAAGAGGATGATTACATGAAAAGGTACTCTTGGGTAAGTTTCGTTTCTTTAGCTTTTGGAATAATGGCATGTGTTTTCATTTATACATACAGGAACCCAGAGATAATGCAATTTGGCATTCCGATAAATGCATCGATTGGAATAATATTTTCCATCATCGCCTTTTTTAAAAAATCCGAGAAAAAGATCATTGCATTAATCGCGTTCCTGCTATGCCTGGCTGCTCTATTATTCCTTTTAACAGTAATCACTGTGGCTGGTATGGGGCAGACCTGATTTTATGCGCTTATTAGTTTACCCTCAACCAAGACCTCGTACCTAAAGCTGACACAAAAGTTATCATAAAGAGAATCCTTTCCGCCCCCGTTGGAAGCATATATTCCGTATTGTAATAATAATCCGGTTTTCTTATCCATCCAAAACTTTTCTACCCAACAATTCTCCACTTCGTTCTCCGATCATACATACCTACTTGCCAGCCAAACCAGTGCTTCCACCAGCAAACAGAACCCTAACGCCAGCCGACTAAACATTGGGAGATGATTGCTTCGTTGACTAAGGCTCTAAGAGAAGGTGGCCAAAAACATAATGATAAGTATAAAAGGGAAGGAACAGAGAGCTATGATAGGCTGAATAATGTATTGTCCGCAGGAAGGGTTTTGCTTTAAAAAGGATAGCCAGCCTTGTATGTTTATATATGTATTTTGGACGAATGAGCTTTAAGGAGTGAGTAGATGCCAGATTTAACAAATCACGTCGTTCTGATTACAGGTGCCAATCGGGGCCAGAGAAAAGCCATTGCCCTTCACCTTGCCGGACTAGGGGCCAGAGTGAGGATTGGCGCCCGCAACTATGCCGAGGCCGAAAAAGGGCAGAACCTGATATGCCTTTCCATACCGTAATAGCATCGATTCACAGCCATTAATTCACTTTTGAATAAAATCAAATTAGAGATAATGGTGGAAACTGGAGAAAATGAAAGGATATGAATAGAAGACCGCTTTCAGGTTTTATAAAGTTTAAACTGTACAAACAATTCAAACAAAATCATTAATTTTGACGTTTGAGTATTCTTCCACAAAAAAGATATAGTATTTGTAGACGTTAATTGAGGAATAGTAATGCTACATAGAAGACGAAGCAGGTAGCATTAGGCAAATTAAAGGAGTGTTTGATAAGATGTTTCATTTTAAATGGAAAAAAATAGGGGTTGTTGCTGGTCTGTCTTTGGCGCTTGTCGCAGCTGGATGTGGACAACAAGAAGAGGATAGCGGCGGAGATGATCAGTCGGACAGCTCTGCAAATATTAGCGAAGAGGTAGAACATACCATTACTGGTATTGAACCAGGTGCCGGCATCGCTCAAGCAACAGATAATGCATTAGACGAGTATGAGAATCTTGCGGGTTGGGAGCACGAAAAATCCTCCACAGCTGCCATGCTGACAGCCTTAGGAGACGCTATTGACAAAGAGGAACCAATTGTCGTAACAGGATGGTCCCCTCACTATATGTTTGCCAAATGGGATTTGAAGTACTTAGAAGATCCAAACGGTGTTTATGGCGATGTAGAAAATATTATCACTATTGCAAGAAAAGGTTTAAAAGATGATATGCCAGAGGCTTATACAATTTTGGACAACATCCACTGGGAGCCGGAGGACATGGAATCGGTTATGCTTGATGCCCAGGAAATGGAGTTTGAAGAAGCTGCACAAAAATGGGTGGATGACAACCAAGACATGGTGGATGAATGGACGAAAGGAGTCGAGCCTGTCGATGGAGAGTCGATAGAATTGGTTCTTACCCCTTGGGATACCGAGCGTTCTTCAGCCAATGTGGCGAAAATTGTATTAGAACAACAAGGATACGATGTGACCCTTACCCCAGTCGATCCATCTGTTGTTTTTGAGGCAATTGCAGCAGGAGACGCAGATGCTTCCCTTGCTCCATGGATGCCAGCAACACATGGCGCTTTCTATGAAAAGCATGAAGGAGAATTTGAAGATTTAGGAGAAAACCTAACAGGTGCCAAGATTGGTCTCGTAGTTCCGTCGTATATGGATATCGATTCGATTGAAGACCTTGAACCTGCAGAGTAAGATGGACCAAATACTTCCCTTTCCCCAGGGGAGTATTTGGTTTTTTCTGCCATTTTTCTTCCTCCCGCAAAATGGAAGTTCCTTCTGCATTACTCCTTCTTGTGTACGATGCTTCAAGAGGGATACCCTAGGGAAGCAGTGGGTTACTTGGATTATCAAGGCCAAGGTGATTTAATTCATATAAGACAGACTGGTGTAGCTATATATTTATTCAATATGCTCCACAATTTCTGACGGTAGGTTTGCAGATTTTTAAAGTCAACATTCATTTCTGACCTTTTTTAAAGAAATTCTGTCTTCACAATCTAAAGTTACGACACCTTCTATCCAATACTTTACCATAGTAAATCCGTTCCTTATTTAAGGGGAATACCTATTTTTTCCACAAAAACAGCAGGAGAGGTTCCCCTGCTGTTTTTTTATCCATTCTGATTCGTATCCAATGGTTCCAGTCTCGCTTCGATCTCTGGGCGCTTTCCCTCCAGAAACGGCGGCAATGCGACCGTTTCACCAAGATGATCGATGTCCTCGTCTGTTGCAAAACCAGGACCGTCGGTAGCCAGTTCGAACAAAATCCCATTCGGCTCCCGGAAATAGAGCGACTTGAAGTAGAAACGATCAACCAGACCGGAATTAGGAAATCTCGCTTGGTTTATCTTTTCCGCCCATTGAGCAAGTTCCGCTTCATCCTCGACGCGAAACGCGACATGATGGACACTGCCTCGTCCTGGGCGTTCTTTTGACAGCCCTTCCTGTTCCTCGACGTGAATCTCTGCCCCGGTGCCGCCTTTGCCGGTAGCAAACACCTGAATCGCACTGCCACCTTTCGAGGCATAACTTCCCACCTTGCGGAAACCAAGAATGTTTGTCAGCACTTGTACGGTACGTTCCGCCTGCGGAACTGTCAGCTTGGAAGGTCCAAGGCCGATAATGCCCTGCTCCTGCGGTACCGGACTTTGCTCCCAGGGAGTTCCCCCGGCTACACCTTGATTGGTCTCATCCGATACCAACGCAAGCCGCTGATCCTCCGGGTCGCGGAAATACAATACGTTTCTTCCGAATTGCTCGATAATCTCTTCATAAACAACTTGATATTTGTTGAAACGGTCTTTCCAATAAACTAATGCCTCATCATTTTTCACCCGCAAAGATGTAAGCGAAATACTGTTGTTACCGGGATAAGTATGACCCGCCCGCGGAATTTCAAAAAAGGTAAGGTCCGTACCCGGATTGCCCGCCTCATCGGCATAGAACAGATGATACATACTGGTATCGTCCTGGTTCACTGACTTTTTGACCAGCCTCATTCCCATAACCTGTGTATAAAAACCATAATTGTTTTTCGCATTTGCCGTTATCGCTGAAACATGATGGAGTCCTTTTAGTTCCATATGCATCCCTCTTCTAATTGGATTTTAAAATTATCTCGATTTCAAGATAAATTATAAAGGATGAAAGGATCTCTGTCAAACAATGGATATTTTCCTAGCGAAGCAGGGATTCCGTCCCATCGATATACAGCTCCGTCCCGGAAATATGGGAGGATTCGTCAGAGGCGAGAAACCGGATTAAATCAGCTACCTGTTCAGGTTTTCCTGCACCATGCTCCAACGGTTGATTACCCTCCGGGAATTCAACCGGGATTTTGACTTTTTTCAAGTTTTCCTGATCCTTATGGGTGTTTTCCCTGATATTGGTTTCGATTGCTCCGGGGCAAATGATATTGACTCGTATGCGATATTCTGCCAATTCCAATGCTGCCATTTTTCCGAACGCCATTTGTCCTGCTTTGGAGGAACTGTATGCAGACATACCGATGCCGGAAAACGTACGGTTTCCATTGATGGAACTCGTTATCACGATACTTCCACCCCTGCTTTTCATTGCCGGTATTGCATACTTGACGGTTAAAAATGTACTTTTTAAATTATTGGTCAACGTTTGGTCCCATTCTTCTACAGGCAAGTCCTCAATCGGGGCCAAATGTCCATTGACGCCTGCATTGGCAAAAACAAAATCCAACTGTCCCCACGTATCAAGCACTTTTTTGACACTTTGTTCTACCTGGATAGGTTCAGAAACATCCGCTTCGATAATGATGGCCTCTCCCCCTGCATCTCCGATTGCCTGCTTCACTTCTGCTGCATTTTCTTCCTTGATATCGACTAGTCCCACCTTGGCACCTGATTGCGCCAGCCGCAATGCAGAAGCACGGCCGATTCCCGAGCCCGCACCTGTCACAATGGCTGTCTTGCCTTGCAAGCTTTTGTTTTCCATCTAATAGCCTCCTTCTTCAGCTGTGATCAGTTACTTCCTATATATCCTTCCCCCTGCAATGTAAACACCGTCCGCTCGTCGTTTTACTTAATTGGTTGTTTGAAGAAAGTCAAAAAAGGGGAAGGTCACACCAAAACAAACTTACAAACAATGGGAGCGGGTTGCCTTGAATTATTCCAATCTGTGGTTTACATTATTATCGTGTATCTTTTTTATGGGTATAGTAGCCTGGATTGCTTACCGGCAAACCAAAAATCAAGTTAATGATTCAGCCGGTTACTTCCTTGCCGGCCGCGGACTTTCCGGTGGATTTATAGCCGGCTCTTTGCTACTGACCAATCTTTCTGCTGAACAGCTGGTCGGTTTGAACGGACAAGCTTATCGCGCCAATCTGTCGAATATGGCTTGGGAGGTCACTGCCCCGATTGCAGTGGTAATAATGGCACTTTATTTACTGCCTAAATACTTAGGGGGATCCGTGACAACACTCCCCGAATTTTTAAGCCGACGATTCGATAAGACGGTTCGACTCTATATTGTTGTCTTATTTATGTTCGGTTATGTATTTGTGACCATTCCTTCGATGCTGTATTCTGGCGCTTTAGCGGTACTGCGTCTGTTCAATGTACCGGATCTACTGGGCATTTCTTATGTACAGTCTGTCTGGCTGGTCGTGTGGGTTGTTGGCGTGATCGGAGCGGCTTATGCTATTTTCGGAGGTTTAAAAGCTGTTGCGGTATCGGACACCTTGAACGGCATTGGTTTGTTGATTGTCGGTATCCTGGTTCCTGTCCTAGGCTTTTTCGCCTTGGGAGATGGGGATATGCTTAGCGGCATGAAGGAAATCACGGTAAATAATGCAGAAAAATTGAATGCAATCGGCGGACCGGACGACTCGGTTCCCTTTGGAAGTATTTTTACCGGCTTAATTATCGCCAACCTGTTCTACTGGGCATCCAATCAATATGTCATTCAGCGAACGCTGGGAGCCAAAAGCTTGAAAGAAGGACAAAAAGGGGTACTGTATTCGGGCTTTTACAAGCTGATGGTACCCTTATTCATGATGATTCCGGGGATTATTGCCTTTCATCTGTATGGGGAAAACTTGCGCAATGTCGATCTTGCCTATCCGACGCTAATCTCCAACGTTCTTCCTACTTATCTATCGGGATTTTTTCTGGCTGTTTTGCTGGGCGCTGTGCTTAGCTCTTATAACTCCCTCTTGAACAGTGCCGCCACCATGTTTGCCTTTGATGTGTACAAGCCTCGCGTCAAAAAGGAAGTCAGTGATGAAAAACTAATTAAAATCAGTAAACTATTCGGAACGATCATTGCCTTTATTACATTTTTCATTTCACCGCTGCTCATGTATGCACCGAATGGGCTGTGGGATTTAATTCGGCAGTTTACCGGCTTTTTCAACATTCCGATCGTGACTATTCTGTTAGCGGCAGTTCTATCTAAATACACGCCTGCTGTCGCACCGAAGGTTGTCATTGTTTTTCATGTGATTGCTTATTATTTAATGATTTGGGGGACGGATCATTTGTTTGGATTCTCACTGGATATTAACTATATCCATGTTTATGGAATCTTGTTCGTCATCGAGGTCGGCATCATCCTTGCTTTCCGGTTCACCAAACCCAGGGGAGAGGCTTACGTTTTTAAAAAGGATCCTAAAGTCAGCCTGGTGCCATGGAAGTATGCTTTACCCGTCACGATTTTACTGCTCGCACTGATGTGTGCAGTATATGTGGTTTTTTCACCTATCGGCCTCGCTTACCCAGACGCCGTCGTATCAGGAAGTTTCTGGTACACGATAGGAGCATTAGCAGTCGTGACGGCTGCACTTTACTTCCTTGCACTCCGGAATTGGACGAAAAAATATGCTGCCTATTTGGATAAAGAAGCAGAGCAAAAGCAGCCTTTTTCCACATCCCGGCAGGTTAACCAATAAGAGAATGCATCAATGGAACCGGAACGGCTTCATGACCAAGAATAAAGTGGCCGGGACAAAAGCAGGCCACCACAGCAAAAACCGAGCGAATTTCTACATGCTCTAGTAGAATCGCTCGGTTTTTGGGTATGTTCCTTAGATAGACTCTCTTGTTTGAAAGTGCTGTATCGCTAAGTTAAGATACTACGCTTTCCACCGGCACGGCTCAACTTCCTCAGAACACCAACCGCTTTCTTGCGGGATTTTCAGCTCGTGCTGTTCCCGTTGGAGTCTCCGCATCTTGCCTCCGCTACGTTATCGGAGGTCTGATTTTTTATATAATCTCAAGACAACATAAATACAACCGCATTATTTTATTTACTGTTAGGGTTTCTAAACAGTGATGAAGACAAAACTCAGCACGGAATGTTTTTTATGTAGAAATTAGAACTTGCGAACCGGCACCAAAAAATTAAAAAGAAGTACCACCATTCCATACGGTTTTTAGCTTTCTTCCTATAATAGTAGCAGAAAAAAAGAAATCGGCTAGGGGTGGAGCATCGCTCGTTTGCGAATAATTCCGCGTGAACGGAGGCAAGGTACATAGACTCCTGCGGGATGAGCGCAAGCTGAAGATCCACTTGGTAAAGTGCTTTTCTTTACCAAGTTAGCTGAAGCCGTGCCCGCGGAAAGCGAAGTACCTTGCCGGAGTGGAGAGCTACTCTTTAGATAAGTGAATAGTAGAACGGTTTAATTTTTTAACCCAAAACCGAACGATTCCAATTCGTTCGGTTTTTGGGTTGACCACGATACTTTTGTCTCAGCCAGCCGCTCTATAGGTTGCATGCTTTTGTCCCTGTCTCGTTTTTCAAAGGGAGAGTCTAGTCAGTCAACGATCGGCCGCTGTTTACCGTTAGTATAATCGGCAATAATCGGGACGTGGCTGTCAAATAATTGATCGGGCAGTTCATCAAGCGGAAAAAACCTGGCGTCTAACGACTCTTCATTTTCCTGAATTAACTCGCCACTGTATTCCCTGCAAGTAAACCAAATCTGCACCATGGCGACCTGGTCACCGTTCCCAAGTGTTTTTTCTTTGCCCGGTCCAGAATAGATACTGAATAATTCCAAATCACCTAGACGGAGGCCAGTCTCCTCGGACACTTCTCTTCTTGCCGTATCGGAAACCGTTTCTCCCATCTCCATATAGCCGCCAGGAAGTCCCCATGTTTCATTATCGGATCGTAAATGAAGCAGCAGACGATCCTGGTCATCAAAAACGAAAACCCCTGCCACGACCATGATCACTTTTTCATGTCCGACCATCGAACGCAAATAAGATATGTAATCCATGATTCTCCTCCTTTTCAATACGCAAAAAGGCAGGTCCTCCGTGGAAGAACCTGCCTTCAGCTTGTATGCTATCGATTGGCAAAAAACGCTTCTGCCCTTTCAAGATCGACTTCCTGTTCCGGTGTCAGATCATACTCTTCCTCGATTGCATTAACTGGGCATACCGCTTTACAGGCACCACAATCGATGCAAATATCCGGGTCGATAAAAAATTGATCCGGGCCTTCTTCTATACAATCAACCGGGCAGACAGTAAGACATTCTGCCGCCTTTTCGTCTTTACAAGGACTAGTGATAACAAAAGCCATCGCGATTCCTCCTTTATTAAGCAGAAAGTAGATAAGTACTTCATTTATTATTTAATAACACTTGGCCCATAGTTTGCAAGGATATGAATTATTAATTAGCTGCTAATTGTAGTTAGTCTCCCTACTCCGACCCCATTTTTTTCGTCTCTTTTACGTACGGTGAAAACCTATACCTTTTTTCACAGAAGAAGGAAATAATGTATTGTTATTCTATGAAAACTGGTCACTTTTGCGCTATAAATGTAAGCCGCGACATAGTTTGAATGCGTCCTTCTAACTTCCTATAGGTATTGAGGCGGAGTTAGGCGCTGTAGAAGTACCCTGCGCTTTCCGCTGGCGGCTAGTGAGCTTCCTCGACCCTAGGGGAAGGGAGAGCTAACTCATATAGCACCCTGGCTAAAGTGTTTCCCTTGGAAAGGGAGGTTTTCCACAGCACCCGACTTACACTCAAGTTCCTTAGACCGACTAAGGCAATAAAACGTGGATTTTCACTACCTATTAATGGGCAACAAAGAATGGGAATAAGAAAGGAAAAAGAACTGTGTGATAAAAGCAGGGTTAAAGATTTTTCTCCTCTGGAGAAGGGTTTTACTTTTTCATGAAGAACCTTTATAACATACCAGGTAAAAGGAGCAGGATACGATGAATTTTGTCACCTTAAACAATGGAGTACAAATGCCTCAGCTTGGATTCGGTGTATGGCAAGTAGGAAATGACGAAGCTACCACCGCTGTTTCCAACGCCTTGGACGTCGGTTACACTTCTATCGATACGGCAATGATATACAAAAATGAAGCCGGAGTCGGGAAAGCGCTCCAAAAAACTTCCATACCAAGGGACGATTTATTTATTACCACAAAAGTATGGAACGGGGATCAAGGTTATGAAAATACACTACGCGCCTTTGACGAAAGTCTGAAAAGATTGAACCTCGATTATGTCGATTTATATTTGATTCACTGGCCGACCCCCGAATACGATGACTATGTAGATACATATAAAGCACTCGAAAAGCTTTATAAAGAAGAGAAAGTTAGGGCAATTGGCGTCTGCAATTTTGAAATAGAGCACTTGGAACGGATCTTAAATGAATGTAAAATAAAGCCTGTCCTAAATCAGGTTGAATGTCATCCTTACCTCACCCAAACGGAATTAAAGGCTTTCTGTGCCCAGCATGATATATTTGTCGAGGCATGGAGTCCGCTTGATCAAGGCGGAGAAGCTTTAAAAGACAACGTAATCCAAAAAATCGCCGATTCGCATAGCAAGACACCTGCTCAGGTCATCCTGCGCTGGCATTTACAAAACAACACAATCGTTATCCCTAAATCGGTGACTCCTTCCAGAATAGAAGAAAATATTAACGTATTTGACTTTGAGTTATCACCCGTTGAGATAGAGAAAATCAATAAACTGAACAAGAACAGACGAAATGGCTCACACCCAAATGATATGAACAAGCGATAGTCGTATAAGAGCCTGGAAATAAGCATAGTAAAAAGCAAAAACCGAATGATAATCCAACCCTAAACAATCGAACTCGTTCGGTTTTTGCTTTCCTATAAATGGAAAATGGACTTTCGCTTTAGAATATTCGGGTGGCAAACGTTACCGAAACCATTCGCTTGGTCTCATTATGAAACAGTTTCCAAATTCATCGCCGGTCCGAAAAATTCAAAATGGATACGATGTTCAGGGACTTGCCATTCCATTAAAAATTGATTGATTGCTGACATAAATGGAACTGGACCACAGAAATAAAAATCAGCCTGATTAGTACCAAGGACTTCTTTCAGCCATGGCAGTGTCACATAACCTTCTTTGTCAAAGCTTCCGGCTGCTTTGTCTGCTTCCGTCGGATTACTGTACACGACATAGCTGGTGATATCTCCATTCGCTCTTGCCAGCTCCTTGACTTGTTCGTCCAGCGCATGTACGTTTCCATTTTGGGCGGCATGGATGAACGTAACCTTCCTTCCGGGCTGTTGTTCCACAATTGTCCGAAGCATACTCATCATTGGGGTTAATCCGACTCCTCCACTCAACAGCACGACCGGCCTGTCACTATCGAGGTCAAGTGTGAAATCGCCGGCGGGTGCACTAACCTCCAGGGTATCCCCTTCTTTTACATGATTATGTAGATGATTGGAGATTTTTCCATCGGGATTATTTTTTCCTTCTTCCCGTTTCACGCTGATACGATAGTATGGTTTTCCCGGCGCATCGGAAAGGCTGTATTGGCGAATTTGCGTGTATGCCTCCCCCTCAATTTTCACTTTCACAGAAAGATACTGCCCTGGTAAGTAATCGGCCAGCTTGCCGCCATCTGCAGGAACGAGATAGAAAGACGTAATAACATCACTTTCTTTCACCTTTTTGTCTACGATAAACGGACGGAAGTCTTTCCAACCACCCTCTTTTTCGGCTGCTTCCTGATACATATCTTTCTCTACTTGAATGAACACATCAGCAATGACACCGTATGCCTCTCCCCAAGCCTCAATAATTTCATCTGTAGCCTGGTCTCCCAGCACTTCTTTTATAGCCAGTAGTAAATGCTCTCCTACAATAGGGTAATGCTCCGGCTTTATACCGAGACTACGATGCTTGTGTGCTATTTGCTTTACGACCGGCAGAATTGTCTCAAGCTGATCGATGTGAGCCGCAGCAGCATAAACTGCGTTGGCGAGCGCCTGTTGTTGTCTGCCTTTCTTTTGATTGGCATGGTTGAAAATATTCAATAGTTCCGGATGGTTTTCAAATAATTGTTGATAGAAGCAGGTTGTGATCGTTGTACCGTGTTCTTCTAAAACAGGCACTGTAGACTTTACAATTTCAATCGTTTTTTGACTTAACATAGGATTACCTCCAATTAAAGATGTATTACGTATACATCTTTTCACTCTATGGCTTTTAAAGCAATATTTAAAATACATGTTTTTGAATTTTGCCACATTCCATTCACAAATCGTTCAAATTCCTGGAAAAGCATACGAGGGAAAAACGGCGTATTCTCTCCACCTAAGAAAATATGATACACTTAACACATACTCAGAAAAGAGGAAGATGAGCATGAAATTGACACGTTTTACTGATTATTCGTTGCGAGTACTGATGTTTTTGGCCACTCGTCCGGATGGTCAACTGGTCCAAATCAAAACGATTTCAGCCGTTTATAATATTTCGCATAACCATTTGATGAAGATCATTTATGAACTTGGTAAATTAGGATATATAGAGACAGTCAGAGGACGTAATGGAGGTCTGCGTCTTGCAAAAGATCCCCACACCATTTCGATAGGAGAAGTAGTACGCCAAACAGAGGAAGATTTCTTTGTCGTCGAATGTTTTGATCCCTCCAAGAAGGATACTTGCTTGATCAGCGATGCCTGCCGCTTGCAGGGTGTGCTCGGCAAAGCGCTGCATGCATTCCTGGAAACACTTGATCAATATTCTCTCGGCGATTTGATCATCAACAAAGATCAGCTGCAGGCTCTGATGAAAGAAGTTACGTAGAGAAAACCCCAGAATCGTGATACTCCGATTTCCGGGGCTTTTTTGTATAGCCAATGGACCTTACATTGTATTTCTGCGACTTTCGTAAAAAAATGACCGCCTTTGCAAAAGGCGGTCCATAAAATAAATATGTTAGTCTTCGATTAAATCCTTATCAGCTGTCTCTTCTTCCCGGACAGGCTGACTTGCTTTTACAGGAAAGATTTGCTGCTCTTTCCCTAAAATGCGTGCCACTCTGATGGCATCCCACAATGTCGGAAGCATAAGCAAGGATACCGGCACCGCTGTCACGACGATAGAATTTTGGATGGCCGTGATACTTCCCGGATCTATCGCTAATAAAATGATCGATAGCACACCGAAAAGCAGCACCCAAAATACACGAATCCACTTTTGCGGGTGATCGTTCCCGGTTAATGTGACCGCAACGGTATAGGAAATCGAATCGACTGTCGTTGCCACAAACACAAGGGTGACTATCAAGAAGCCAATCGCCAATAGTAATCCAAGCGGCATCTGATCCATTATTGCCATCACTGCAGCAGGCATGCCACCTTCGCTCAATGGATCGGAAATGACTCCCGGATTGGTTA
The DNA here is from genome assembly GCF_900103695.1 of Sediminibacillus halophilus. Lineage (GTDB taxonomy): Bacteria > Bacillota > Bacilli > Bacillales > Amphibacillaceae > Sediminibacillus > Sediminibacillus halophilus. Next base: position 315,770 of record NZ_FNHF01000003.1, on the reverse strand, counting down.
ATTCAGCATCGATTCCGCTGCCGCCGACGACGGTAAACCAAAAATTACTAATCAACGGGGCTACAATTGCAACTGCGATGATCAATTCCCTAATGGTTCGTCCCCGGGAAATCCTGCTGATAAAGATAGCCATCATCGGACCGTATCCCAGAAACCAGCCCCAGAAAAACACCGTCCAGGCACCAAGCCATGCTTGATCCCCCTGATACGTCGACATCGTCAACATATTTTGCAGATGGAACCCTTCCGCCGATATAAACTTATTGACAATAAACATCGTAGGACCGACAACCAGCATGAAAGCTGCGAGCACAACGGTCAAACTGACATTCATCCGGCTCAGAAATTGAATACCGCGATCCACCCCCGTTGCAACTGAAATCGCTGCTATTACAACGAGAACGGCAATAACAATGATATTTGTTACCAGGTTATTCGGCACTCCGAACAAGGAATGCAAACCATAGGTCAACTGCATGCCGAGAAAACCGATTGGCCCCATGGTGCCGGCTGCGACTGCTATGATTGAAACAATATCGGCAATTGAGCCGACTGCACTCTTTTGGAAGATTCTTTCACCAAACAGCGGGTAAAGCATTGCTCTTGGTTTCAGCGGATAGCCTTTATGATAATGAGCGTACATGAGAACAATGGTAGCCAATGTCCCCAAAATTGCCCAAGCCATAAATCCCCAATGCATGAAACTTTGCGCTAACGCAGGGTCGACACCCGCCATGGTCGAGGAGTTGTCTTTAAACAACGGGGGATTTGTAATAAAGTGATACATCGGTTCAGAAGCCGCCCAAAACACACCGCCGCTGGCCATTAATGTACATAAAATCATGGCGATCCAGCGGAAATAACTGTTTTCCGGCTTCGCTTTATTTCCTAACCGAACCTTTCCATACTTGGATACGGCAAGGCCCAGGCCAATAAGCAAGTTCGCTAACAGCAGCAGCTGCCAGTAAGAACCAAAATATTTGGCAGAGAAGTTAAAGGATGTAGTAATCCAGCCTCCAACCATATCTAAATCCATCAGTGATAAAAGGACAAATAAAAGCAGCAGTCCTCCACTTATGATAAAAACGGTATTGTCCGTCTTGTTATTCAAATTTGTTTTTTTATCTTGTCGCACTTTTTTCCTCCTGAAAGTTAAGGAGCAAGTGCCTACAATAACGCTTCCCTCTCTCTATCTGTCATCATTGCAGACCATTGGATGGGAAATTATTCTGCTATAGAATTTATAATCATACCATTTAAAAATCGAATAATTTTCAAGTCCGAAAACCATCGGCTTGCTCTCTGAGTTATTTTTTTACTATGTCTGTAGTGTCTTTTCATTCGACTTTAAACGCTAAAGGAAAACGGTCCACGTCCTTTCTTAGTTTGCCAAAGCTAATAAATATTATAGGGTTTCTTTTAAACATTCGTCAAATATTATATACAAAACGGAAAAGCATAGGCATGCTTGTCTAATCCCGCTATAGAGTGGAACGAATAAGAAGATATAAATAGGTAAAAGTGTTTTTAATAAGGACGCTTGAACAGAGACTATCGTTACAGCAATTCCACTATTTAAAAGTTGGAATGACCAAGATAGTCCGGTTCCACTTTTCCGTTATATTTGCGGGCAACGGAAAAAGCGTCTTAGGGGCGATTAATCCAACCAACCCTAAAGGCGCTTTTAACTTGCTAGCAAGTATAACAGTAATAATTACGTTCTCTTACACCACTTGGCATGTATCAGATTTTTGTTGTACTGCTTCCAATTCCCGCTTCAAAAACCTGGCCATTTCCAGCATGCCATACTGGCCGGCTTTTGCTTCCGCTTCAGAATTATAGTTGGTATTTGTATTGACGTCGTAAGTGAAAAGCTCTCCATCTTCACTGAAAATGAACTCAATACCGGCTACTCGTATACCATTTTCCGCCAGGAATTGCTCATACTTTTCAATAATCGGCTGGTTGAAATTTTCTACAATTCGGAACTTCGATTGATCCTCCGGTTGTTCTCCAGCCGGGCAAAACAAGTCGTCGATCGCGCAGGCATCCGCAGGACATAGTTCGAATCCTTCCGACGTATCGACCTGAACAGCATATAGAAACTTGCCGTCGATAAATTCACAGCGGGTAATATATGGCTCGGGTGCCTGTATATATTCCTGAACAAGGGTGATACCGTCGACCGGCTCGTCAAAATCGGGACCATCCAAGTACTCCTTCAAGCCATCGATAGTATGAAATAACTGTACTCCCAATCCCTTACCGGCCCTGTTGTGTTTCGTGATAAAGGAGGCTGCATGGAGTTTTTCTGCTGCTGCAACGATCTGCTCCTTGCCGACGGCTGCCAGCGTTCTCGGAGTACGAATTCCCGCTTCATTCAACGCCATATACTGATTTACCTTACTCAATTCAAGCCGAAGTGCACTGCTGCCATTGATCACCGTGCGCCCATGTCGCTCCAGCCACGCTAAAACTGCCTCCGTCAACTCAGGGGCATATCGATGATCTCTTGTATGAGATGAGGCACTGATCCGGCTATAAAAGATTCCTTCGGGTGGTTCTGCTGTTAAATCGACCATACCCTGATCCAAAAACCATTCTTCATAAGGAACCTCCAGCTCCTCCAACCGTTTCGTCAGATGTTCGGTCCACTCGCTATTTTCATGGATTACGTACACTTTGCTCATACTGCGGTCTCCTCTCCTTGGTGGGTTTCACATTATTTAAATAACTGACGTCGTTTTTCTTCCACAAGCGGCATGACTTGCTGCGAGAAACGCTCCATTCCTTCCAGCTGAGGCGAAAACTGCAGCAATAATAAGTCCAATCCCGCTTCTTCGTATGCCGCTATCCGTTCCGCGATTTGGTCGGGTGTCCCGATTAAGTTGGGTCGCAATCCCCGGTTCGAGACCGAATAATCGTTACGTTCTACTTGTTGCTCCAACTGCGACTTGCTGACGAAGTCATGGTAGCCAGCATATCCCGCGCTATCTTTCACGTCAGTTATTCGTTTCCATTCTTCCAAAGCTTCTTCCTCGGTGTCCCGACAAATCACGTAAGCCGCCATGCCAAACGATTGGAATTCCGGCTGACCTGCTTCTTCCCGTCTTACCTTCATTTCCGCTATCTTGCTGGCAATTTCATCGACCGTGCCGCCGTGCATGACATAAGCGTCACAGGAATCGACAATCGCCTGTTTGCCACGATCGCTTTCGCCTCCCGCATACAAGGTCGGATAAGGTTTTTGAACCGGCTTAGGAGCCAGTTTGGCATTGTTCACTTCATAATAGTTGCCCTGGTAAGAGAACGTTTCTTCCTGCCACATCCCTTTCAATACCTCCAGAAACTCCTCTGTCCGATCATACCGCTCATCGTGGGCAGTAAATGCTCCACCATATTGTTTCGCTTCTTCTTCCCACCATGCCGAGACGACATTCAGTGTAAACCGGCCATTACTGATATGATCAATGTTCGCTGCCATTTTTGCTGCTACAGCCGGATTGTGAAAACCGGGACGGACAGCTGTCATAATTTTGATTTTTTCGGTCACCGCTGCCAGTCCGGCCGCTGTCGTCCATGCTTCCAGAGAATCTGCATCGATACCTTTTATATCATTTAAATATAACTCAGCAATCAACGTGGTATCATAGCCCCATTTCTCTGCTGATTGGATCACTTGTTTTGCATAATCAAAGGTTGGAGGCATCTGTTCATCCTCTACGTTTCGCAACCATCCGCCGAAAATCGGCAGCCAAAATCCATACTTCATGTTATCTCTCCCCTGCCTGCATGCTGACAAATTTTGTTTCCGAATAAGATCTTATTTGAAACCAGGCGTTATAAAAAAAGCCTTCTCCCAGAGAGGAAGAAGGCTTATTCGTCATTCAGCTTCTTATCTCTCAGAGTACATTCACTCTGTAGGAATTGGCACCTTCCTGAATATATCAGTGGGTTGCCGGGCTTCATCGGGCCTTTCCCTCCGCCTCTCTTCATAAGAATCGTTATTCGGTTGAAGTAATCTTATCAAATAACTCGGGTTAATTGCAACTGGTTGATTTCCCTAATTACATTGATTTAGTTTTTCCGAAGTCTTGTTTTTCGTAAAAAATATAAACTTCACCGTAACTGTAACGGGAAGCTCCATTGCCAATCCAAAAAGCGTGCTAACCAACGCTTCGGTAGCATACTTCGCTTTCCGCGGGCACGGCTTCAGCTAACTTGGTAAAGAAAACCGCTTTCCCAAGTGGATCTTCAGCTCGCGCTTTTCCCGCAGGAGTCTGCGTATGCTACCTGCGCTAGAAGCATGCTGTTTATCGCAAGCCTAGAGACTTTTTCTTTGAGTCCCAACAAGCCATCTTAAAATCGCTTGTCAGGAGACACGTACTTCTCTTCATAAAAAACTGTTCAAGTTAACTCTCGGCTTTCTTCCTATTTTCCCAGCTATAACTATTGATGAGACCTCTCATGTAGTACCAAGTGAATCAAGAGAAAATGCCTAGTGCTCTAGTTTATAAACAGGAATCTGTTCCTAGCGAAGGAAATACCCGGAGACTCCAGCGGGAGGAAAGGCCTCGGTGAGATCCCGCAGAGCGTTAGCTCGAGGAAGCTCACCAGCCGCCCGCGGAAAGCGCAGGGTATTTTCGCAGCGTCGAACTCCCACTCGACGAATATAAGAAGTTAGGAAGACAAATTCAACCTAAATCGCTGTTTCTATCAACTCTCAAGACGAAACAATAACGTCTACGAAAGTATCCTTGTTTTAACTACGGTCCAACTCGGACGGAAATGGTTATACACCTTTTGGCTAAGCCTTTTCGTACAAATCTTCCGGCAGCTGTTGCAAAAAGGCGGACATTGGGCCGATCGAGAACACAGCCAGTTCATGCATCGCCCTCGTACATGCAGTATAAAGCAAATTCCGTTCCAGTTCCCGGTAATATTGAGCAGCCGAAGCATTATAGATGATCGCCGCATCGAACTCGATTCCTTTTGCCAGATAGGCAGGAATCACAAGCAGCCCTTTTTGGAAGGTGTGTGTTTCTTCATCCATCAGTTTCGCTTCCGTTTCCTCGCGTAATAATTGATACGCCTCCTGACTCTCCTCCATCGTTTTGCAAATAATGGCGATCGTTTGGTGGTCAGCACCGGTATAGCCCTTTATTGTCTGTAGGATTTGCTGTTTTAACTTTTGCTGATCAGACACCTCGGTCACCAAGGGTTTTGAACCTTCTCGATTAAACGGCTCAATGATATCACCGCCAGGCATTAAGGCTTTGGTAAACTCCACAATTTGTCTCGTGGAACGATAACTTCTTGTCAGTGTGATCCGTTCGTGCTTCGCTCCCATTTTCGGAGATAGCAACGTCTGTCCTGTTGAGGCATGAGCATAAATTGCCTGGTTGTAATCTCCGAGCAGAGTCATTCTACTAGATGGAAAAACCTCCTTGAAATAGGCAAACTGGAACGAGGAATAGTCCTGAGCTTCATCAATGAATAAATGTCTGATAGACCGATTCACCTGAAAACCGACCAGTCGATTATAAAAATATAAGTATGGTGCAGCTTCTTCCCAGGTTAATTTCCTTTGCTCCAGTAACTCCAGCGATTGACGGCAAATTTCCGGCCAATTTTCCGGAAGCTTTACCCCATCTACTACAACCTCAGCATCAAACAGCTTGTGAAAAGTTTTTTCCGCATGAAAGAAGCGTCGACGCTTTAACTTTTGGCGCAATGGATAGAAGTTATCGTCAATCACCTTTTGACGGAGCAGTTCTTCTTCACGTACAAAGTCATAATAAGGATCATCAGAGGATGCGTCCTCTTCCTGTAATTGCTGATACACCGAAAGAAAATCTTCTTTTTCCAGAAGCTGGCCTTCTTCCAATACCCAGTCCTCCTGCAGCTGTCCCTTCGCATACTTGTCCACTTGCTTCAACAACCATTTAGCAGTCGCCTCCATTTTATTCGGAAGACTCATCACCGGATCAAGACCATAAAAGTATTCCGCTATGGATTCTTTATCAACGATGACTGTCCCACGGAAGGTAACATTCCTGAACTCAACTCCGCCAGTATGCAGTGCTTCGATAAACTGATCCACCAATTTTTTATACTGCGTCCCAGCTTTGAACGTCATTGCGGTTACCCGCGTCTCATATTCCGGTTGCTGGCTTGCAGACAAGTAATATTCCATTTGGGCAAAAGGCGTTTCTATGTCAAAGCGACCGCCAAGGCGCTGGTCCAAATATTCATGGAAGGTCGTCTGCTGCATGTTTTCTTCTCCAAGCTCAGGTAAAACCGTGGATACATAGCTATTGAACAGCGGATTGGGAGAGAACAATACCATATTATCCGAAGATAATACTTCACGGTATCGATACAATAAATACGCGACACGCTGTAAGGCGGCCGATGTTTTACCGCTCCCGGCAACCCCTTGCACAATCAGCAAATCGTTTTTCTCATTGCGGATGATTTGGTTTTGTTCTTTTTGAATGGTCGCAACTATGCTCTTCATCTGAGTGCTGGCATTGTTCCCCAGCACGGACTGCAGCAAGTAATCACCGATAGTCAGACCGGTATCAAACATCCCCTTCAACTGGCTGTTTCGGATAATGTATTGTCTTTTCAGCTTAATATCACCGCTGACCGTTTCTTCCGTCGTTTGGTATTCCGCGGGTCCGGGCGGATAGTCATAGTAGAGGCTCGAAATCGGAGCGCGCCAGTCATAGACAAGAAACTCGTCTTCTTGTTCATCCATCAACGAAGCAATGCCTAAGTAGATTTTATCCGGGCCTTGTTCGCCCTGCTCCTGAAAATCAATCCTTCCAAAATAAGGCGACTCTTTTAATCTGGCCAGTGTTTTCAATTGCTCACTCAGCTGCCCATGACTTCTTTCCCGCTCTGATAACAATTCGGCCTGCTGCTTCAAGCTCGCCTGCGTTTCGATTACGTCATCCGGTTCATCCAGGTTGACGGTAACGTCTTCCCAAAAGTTTTTGCGCAGATCCAGTACCCTGTCTTTAATGCCGCCCTTTCTTTCCTGTAACTTTTCAGCGGTTGTGTCAATCACATCCAATACGTCGTTCAATCGTTCTCTTTCTTGCTTCCAGTCTTTTTCGTCCAAGCCGCCACACTCCTATCGGCATTAATAATCATATTCACGCAACCGCTCCTGACTTGAAAACCTAGGAAAAGGCTGTAGCCAGAAGCTCATATCCTTTTTGTTTATCGGCAAAATAGTAGTTCATCGATGCCAGCATGAACTCCTCTGTCCCATACTCTTCACTCAACTGCAGCAGTCGGTTGCGGACCATTTCCGGAGAGCCTACCAGCATCCGGTTTCGATTCTCCCGGACCATTTGTAACTCGTAAGGCGCAAATTGGTATTCTGCCGCTTCTTCGGGAGGAAGGATGCCTTCACCGGCCTCCCCTCTAGCCATTTTCAACATCTGCAGATCCATGCTTTTCGCCTGCCATTCAGCCTCCTCATCCGTTTCTGCACATACAAGGAAAAATGCCGCCAGTGCTTGCGACTCTCTCTGCAATATCGACGGTTTAAATCGTCGTTGATAACTTTTTACAACCGAACCTCCATGCTGTCCACTGATAAACTGGGCGAATGCATAGGAAACTCCCTGACCTGACGCCAAGCCTGCACTGCCCCCGCTAGAACCAAGCAGCCATAGTTGTGGTGCAGTGTCGATATCGGGCATGGCTTTCAGTCCTCTAAAACGATGGGTTTCAGCGGAAGATCCCGATAAGTAATGAATAAGGTCTTCGATTTGTTGGGGATAGCTGTCTCCTCCCCCAGGTCCTTTATTTTCTTGCAAGGCAGCCGTGGCCAATGGGATTCCCCCTGGCGCCCGCCCGACCCCGAGGTCGATTCTGCCTGGATGCAATGCTTCGAGCAATCGAAAGTTCTCCGCTACTTTATACGCGCTGTAATGCGGAAGCATCACACCGCCGGAGCCGACCCGGATGGTGGTCGTGTTCGCCGCAATGTGAGGCAGAAATACCTCTGGACTGGAGTGGGCCAACGTTTCCAAATGATGTTCCGATACCCAAAAGCGGTGGTAGCCGAGCTGTTCGGTCATCCGTGCCAATTTCACCGTATTCTGTAACGCTTCCCGGGCTGACCCGCCCCGTGGGATCGGTGACTGATCTAACACACTTAAACGTACCATGTACTTCCTCCTAAACAGAGAGTGCCACTTCAACCATTCCAAGCGGCGCATTCAGCTCGATTTATTTATGATGCTTGATTATTCATTATTTTAATATGGTACATCCATAATTATGTATTTGCCAATTTCTTGCATACAAATTTTTCACCCATTTGCCCGTAAGCTGCTGGATTGGACTAGCGAAGCGTAGTAACCGTTTTGCTTGAGCAGTTCTTGATGCGTTCCCTTTTCGGTGATTTTCCCAGACTGAATCACTACAATCATATCCGCACTTTTTACCGTGTTGAGGCGATGGGCAATCACGAAACTCGTTTTTCCTTTCATCAGCTGCCTGAAGGCGTCATTGATTTTCATTTCCGTAATCGTGTCGATACTGCTGGTTGCTTCGTCCAGAATCAACAATGCAGGATCAGCAACCATCACTCTGGCGATGGACAACAACTGCCGCTGGCCATGGCTGATGCCGGAACCATCCGCATGCAGAATGGTGTCATACCCATTGGGAAGCTTTTGGATAAAATCATCTGCATTCGCAGCTTTAGCTGCTTGTACGACCTCTTCATCCGTTGCTGCCAGCTTGCCATAACGGATGTTTTCCCTGACAGTTGTTTCAAACAAATAGGAATCCTGCAGGACAATACCCATGTTACTGCGCAGACTTGACCTCCGTATCTTGGAAGCATCTTGTCCATCCAACAAAATTCTACCACGTTCCGGTTGATAAAACTGGGCCAGCAACGAAACCAGCGTCGTTTTCCCAGCTCCTGTAGGTCCGACTAACGCTACGGTCTGCCCGGAATCCACCCGAAAATCGATATTCGACAGCGTCCGCCCCCCTTCCTGATAAGCAAAATCAACGGACTGGAACTCCACCTCACCATGCAAACGTTCAACTCGGATTGCTTGCGGATCATCCTTTTCCGGCTCTTCATCCATAATTTCAAATACCCGTTCTGCCCCCGCTACTGCAGACAAGACCACATTGTACTGGTTGGCCAGATCATTTAGCGGACGTGTAAACTGTCTTGCATATGTAGTAAAGGTGACAATGATACCGATGGAAATCAAGCCATTCACAGCAAGAATGGCACCGAACCCTACAATGATGGTGAAACTTAGATTGTTCAGGGAGTTCATCAGTTTGGGAATGAAACCCGAGTATGTCTGTGCCCAATACCCTGAGTCACGGAGACGTTCATTTTTTTCGTGAAATGCTGCTGTTACCCGTTCCTCCTGGGAGAACGCTTTGATAATATGGTGACCGGACAGTGTTTCTTCTACATATCCGTTTACATCACCAAGGTCTTTCTGCTGCGCTTTAAAGTATCGCCCTGTCCTGTTTGTAATCCACTTCATTCCCCAAAACATCAATGGTACAATCGTGAGGGTCAACAGCGTCAGTAGCGGACTTAACCAAAGCATGATCGAAACTGTTCCGGCCAGCGTCAGTACACTCGTTGCCAGCTGAATCACGGAGGAATTCAACGTCCTGCTTACGTTTTCCATATCATTGGTCAAGCGGCTCATCACTTCACCGCTCTGCCGTCTTTGAAAAAAAGGCAGCGGCAGCAGTTGTATATGATAGAATAACTCGTTTCGCATTGTCTGCACGGTTTCCTGAGCAATCGTAATCATCCAATAGTTTTGCAGCCAAACAGCAACGGACTGGGTAATAAAGATTACCCCAAGCAGGATGAGCATGAAGGTCAACTCACTGGTTTGAAAATCAGCGATCATGTGATCCACCGTTACGCCAAGCAAATACGGTCCGAGCAGCGAAAGAGTAGAACTGGCAACCACCATGAAGAGGGTAAGAAAAAACAGCAGTTTTTTAGCATACATGTATTGCCATATCCGTTGTAGCGTCTGTCTCATGTTTTTTATTTCCGGCTTTTGCCTGGGGGCTCCGTGGTGATGTCTGGAGGGCATTCTGGCAGGCTGCTGCCCAGATTGGTTACCATTTGTTTCCTGCATGCTCGAATACCTCCGTTTCAGACTGGGATTGATAGATTGTACGGTAATAAGCATTTTGTTTGATAAGCTCGTGATGTGGACCGCTTGCCTCCAGCTCTCCGTGTTTCAGCAGCAATATTTGCTCAGCACTTTTAACGGAACTGATCTTGGAAGCGATAATAAAAACCGTACAGGACCGTCGACGAAGCGCCTGTAACACCTTCGCCTCCGTGTTTGCATCCAAAGCGCTCGTACTGTCATCCAGAATCAGAATTTTCGGTTCGCGGACTAATGCCCTGGCAAGAGAAAGGCGTTGTTTCTGCCCGCCCGAAAGGTTGATTCCCCGCTGACCGATTACCGTATCATACCCATGAGGCAGACTGATGATGTAATCATGGATGCTGGCATCTTCCGCCGCCTGAATGATCTCCTTATTGGACGCCTCCTCATTTCCCCAGAGTAGATTTTCTCTAATCGTTCCGGAAAACAAATGCGCTTGCTGTGGAACTATTCCGATTTGCCGCCGTAGCTGCTGAACCCCGATAGATTCGATCGGCCTTTCGTCAAAATAAATACTGCCCAGGGTCACAGGAAAAAGGCCCGGAATCAGTTGTACAAGGGTCGATTTTCCAGACCCGGTTTCCCCAATGACGCCCACCACTTCACCAGCCTCAACAGAAAAAGATACGTGCATTAATGCCGGCTGCTTTGCTTTCGGATATCGAAAGGAGACCTCGTCAAAAGTAATTTGACCCGAAAGCTTTTGTTCTCTTTGGTCACCTTTATCCAGTCGTTCTTCCGGTTGTTCCAAAAGCACTTCTGTTATACGTGCAGCTGAGGCCTTGCCACGGGAAAAATTCATCAATAAAAAAGAAAAGACACCGAATGAACCGAGGATTCGCGTTGCATAATTTAAAATAGCGACAACCTCGCCCGGTTGAGCATCACCTGCCTCCATTTGAACTGAACCAAACCAGAGGATAGCGATGATTCCCGTATTCATCCCAAGCATCACTAGCGGCATCACTGTCTCCATTAACTGCAGTGCCCGTTTGTTGACCTCCATCAGGGAATGATTGACCTTCCGGAACCTGGTCGCTTCGAAGGTGCTCCGCAAAAAAGCCTTCACCAGCCGGATACCGAGTAAATTTTCCTGAATGATGGCATTCAGTCGATCAATTTTACCCTGGACCGAACCAAACAGCTTGACTCCCTTTGTCATCAGAAAAAACATGATGAGTAGTAAAAAAGGCACGAATGCTGCCAAAATAAGTGCCAATCGTACGTTTACGGTAAAAGCCATGATGACTCCGCCTATGATGAACAAAGGTGCACGCAGCATGATTCGCATTGCCATGAAAATCAACGACTGAATTTGGGTGACATCAGCCGTCAATCTCGTAATTAACGAAGACGCCGCAAACCGTTGAATTTGCGTCACGGAAAAATGCTGAATCCGTTCATACACATCTTTTCGCAAATCATACGCAGTTCCCTGGCTGACTTTTGAAGCAAAAAAAGAATTAAGGATGCCGGAAGCAAAGGCGAGCACGGAAATGCCGAGCAGGACCGCCCCCCAAAAACCAATACTACCTATATCGTGCTGCGTTACGCCCGTATCAATAATCGCGGCCATGATAACCGGCTGGATCAATTCGACGACAAGCTCGATTGCCATCAAAAACAAAGCAAAGACTGCCGCTGCCTTATATTTGGCTACGTATGTAAAGATTTCCTTCATCTCTATTTCCCCCGTAATGTGCCGTTGAACAAAAATGTTACTTATTATTATACGTCATTACCTAGAAGGTATGGCGGTTAACGGTTCATTTTTCGAGGTTTCATTACCGACACTCGGTAAAAACAGATTGCAAATTCCTTTTTATTTGAGAGTGTATCGGCTAATATATTTAGTGTTACGAAATATTTTGAAAGAAGTGACCCATTATCACGACACAGGAGAAAATCGCAAAAAAGAACTTGTTCATCATGTGGTTTGCCAACTTTTTTATCGGCGGGAGTATGACCATGATTCTGCCGTTTATTTCGTTATACATCGAAACGCTTGGCAATTTTTCTGATACATTTGTGCAAAACTGGTCTGGGTGGACATTTGGAATAACATTCGTTGCCGCCTTCACCTTCTCTCCGATCTGGGGAAGGATCGGAGACCGATACGGAAGAAAACCGATTCTGGTCATTTCTGCAGCAGGGCTTTGTGTATCTGTTTTCGCGATGGGATTTGTCACCACGGTTTGGCAGTTATTTTTACTTCGGCTGTTCATGGGGATTTTCACTGGATTCATCTCGATGTCGCAAGCGCTGATTTCCACCCAGACTCCGAAGCACATCGCCGGAAAAGTACTAGGCACGTTACAGACCGGCAGCATCACCGGCAGTCTGATGGGACCATTGATCGGCGGTGCTGTCGCCGATGCGCTCGGGTTCGCCACAACATTCAAAAGCATATCGATCGCTTTGCTCATATCGGCTTTGCTCGTGTTATTCGGCATCAAGGAACAACGAATTGAGGAGGAAACCGGAAGACAAGCATCCTATACAAGTAAGGAAGTCATCCTGCACATCATTCGTCATCCTGTTCTGCTGATTGTGATGCTTGTCTCGATGTTTGTCCAAATCGCCCATTTCAGTATTCAACCGATTTTATCCTTGTATGTGGCAGAATTGCACGGTCCCGCGAATATCGCCCTCTTTTCCGGGATTGCATTTTCAGCGGCAGGGCTTGGGAATTTGCTGATGGCAAGGAATTGGGGGAAAATCGGAGACCGGGTCGGCTATATTAAAATTTTGGTGTTTTTATTATTCATGGCCGGTATTGTCTATTTTCCCGGAGCCTTTGTTACGAACATTTGGCAGCTGGTTGTACTACGCTTCTTTCTGGGAGTGGCGATCGGGGGCATTATACCAGTCCGGATTGCCTATATCCGGCAGGAAGCTCCTATTGCCATGCAGGGAGAAGTACTTGGCTACAATACCAGCATCCGCTTTTTCGGCAATATGATCGGACCAGCCTTGGGCGGGATGCTGTCGGGGTTCTTCGGCTTCGCCTCGGTGTTTTTTGTTACAAGCAGCCTGCTCGTTTTAAGCGGACTTGTTTTACTCGGCACGATGTATCGCCATCCTGGCTTGTCAGGGCAACAGTCTCATTCCCATTAAGATGGAAATGATTATCACTTCACAAGGAAGTTACCATTCCAGACTGCAATTAGTAGAAATATCAAAAAGGTGGAGCTGGGACAAACGCATGTTGGCCAAAGCAAAAACCGAGCGAATTCGAACACTTAGCATGTCGAATATCGTTCGGTTTTTGCTTTACTATTTTTTCATATTGGGTAATCCATCAATAGGCTTCTTTTTACATTGTCTTTTGCTGGGTGCTTCGGATCGCTACGGCAAGATACTACGCTTTCCATAACGTAACAGCAGCCGGCAAAAACGGAAATCTTATATAGAAGGGAAGTATCTAAACCCAACGCTGCAGGCTCCAGCGGAAAAAGCGCGAGCTGAGGATCCACTTGGTAGAGCGGCTTTCTTTACCAAGTTAGCAGAAGCCGCGTCCGCGGAAAGCGAGTTACCTTCCCGGAGTGGATTGGTTATCATCATTGAAAACAGAATTTTTTTCATACTTCCTACCTGATTATCGTTTGGTTTTTACAAATTCGGTTTGTTCCAACTCTCAACTCTTTATTCATTATTCTATTCCATGGTGAACTGCTGAAAAATGGTATCGCGCTGATTGGGGTAGACCTCCCTGCCGGCAATATTGTTGATTATATGCACGTTCCGCTGAACAGCCAAGCCTAGGTTGGTCGCTCCCGCCCCATGGGAATGCTCCAAATTGGTCAAGGTGAAAAATTGGTTCGGACGTGTCTGCTTGAAGGCAAGTTGGTAATCCCTCGTCACCTTGAATCGTTTGTCATCCTCCCACTCAATTTTAGCCGCGAATCGGTCCTGGAACCAATCAGGAATGGCAGGCTTGTATCCTGTTGCAAGCACCACTTTATCGGTGTGAAAAGGGAACGTTTTATCCTGCTGCCATTGATGACAGGTTAACTGATAGCCACCCCGATTTTTCTTAATATCTTTTATCTCTGTCAATGGTTGGATGGTAACTGGAATTTTCCGGCCGCCATGAGATTTCTGATATAGTATGTTGTAAATCTCCCTCAACGTGTCCGGGTCGATTCCTTTTCGGAGCTTGTCCAACATTTCTAATGTATTGTTACGCTCTTCAAAACCCAGAGAATGAAAGTAATCAACATAATCCGGGGAAAAGAACTCCTGTCCCAGCTTTGCCTGCTCCAGTTGAAACAAACCAGGAGAACGGGTGAACAAAGCCAGATGGCAACCGATCCTGTCCTGTTCTCTCAACAGATCGAGAAACACTTCGGCTGCACTTTGTCCAGAACCAACAATCGTAATACATTCTGCTTCAAGCAGATTCTCCTTTTCCTCCAGGTAGCGGCTAGTATGTACAACGTCACTGGCCGGCATCCCTTCAAGTTGCTGGGGTACAGATGGTGTACTTCCGGTACCCATCACGACATGGCGCGCATAGTGTCGGGTGCGCTTTCCGTTGTTAACAGCTTCTACAACCAACTCATAATGAGGGTCGTTTGCATCCTGATGATCCAGAATATCGACAACCCGTGATTGAAAGTGGAGGTTATCCAGCTTTTGGATCGCCCACCTTAAATAGTCATTGTATTCATTTCTCGGGACCTCAAACTTTTTAAAAAAATAAAATTGGTACATTCGGTTGCGCTCATGAAGAAAGTTCAAATAACTGAAGCGGCTTGTCGGATCTGCGAACGTCACCAAGTCGGCCAAAAATGGGACTTGTAAATCCATTTCTTCAATCAACATGCCTGGGTGCCAGGCAAATTCCTGCGATTCATCGAAAAAAGCAGCTTCCAATTCTGGTGCTTTTTCGAGCAATGCGGCAAGTCCCAGGTTATAAGGGCCGAGGCCTATTCCGATTATATCCTTTATATTTACACTGTCCATCGGTTGCACACTCCATCCTTGCAAGAAATAATTAGTATAGGTATCCCCAAGGCTGGGTTATTTTACGCTGGACGACTAGTTCCCGTTTCTCTCCAGCACTGTTCCAACACTATGACCAAAATGGTTCCAACCAGCAGGCCGTTGCTCGCCAGATTTTGAATCAGCACTGGAAGCTCTGCGAATACCTCCATCGGTAAAAACATACAGCCAATCCCGAATAAGTAAGAAACGCCGATGATGGTCAACCTTCTGGAATCCAGCTGCTCGCTGGCGATATTGCTAAGACCAAGTCCCATCAGCTGTACGAAAGTCGCGAGGATAGCTGCATTGGCTATCGGTGCAGGAATGCCGGAAATCCAAGCCACGATTGGTGGAAAGAACGCAACGATGATCAATAAACCGGATGCATACAAGAACGGTCGCTTCCTCGTTTGACCGGTCATTTTTATAAATCCAGCCGACGTTGCAAGCGGTACGTTGGCAATTGCTGAAAACATTCCGACCAATCCATGGTTAACCCCGAGAACCGTGCTGCCCCTATTAATTTGACTACTCGAATAGGAAGCCTTTCCATACACCGACTGGCTCGTCGCCACTACGGAAGCCACCACGTTCGATAACAAGATGACAGCTGTTATGAAAGCGATTGGAACGACTCCCCAGTCCATAGTGGGGAATCCCCAGGCAAACCATTCCGGTACGGAAAAACCGGCCATTTCCGTTGTCTGGGAAGGTTCATTCCCAATAAATATGCTGTAGGAAATCCAGCCGATTACAATACCAATCAGTACGGCGTAATTGCCAAGCCAACCCTTGCCGAAAATCGACAGACCCAACACAATAAAGAAAGTAAGAAATGCCAAGATTGCTTCTGTACCGTGAATCGCTTCCACTTTCTGCTGGATACCGAGCATTCCTTCCAGAAACGTACCGCTCAATTGTATTGTCAACAGGAACAGAAACGATCCCGTTGCTAGTGGCGTAAACAGCGGCAACAACTTCTCAGCAAGACGGAATACCCCAAAAATGACCAGAAAGCCACCGGTGAACAACATCGATGTCTCTACTGATTGCAGTGTCTCTCCAGTGCTCATTCCTTGCTGGGCCCCAGTGACTGCCATCACGGAAAAAATACTGATCCATAAACCCGCAGGACCTTCCATGATAGGCAATCGATGGCCGAGCAGACCTTGCAATAACGAGGCTGCCCCAACAATAAAAAAAGTGCGCTGCATTAAGCCGGCGACTTCTGTAAAGCTCATCTCATATAGAGAGCCGATAACAATCGGCAAAGCGACCGAGCTAGCCAACAAAAAGATGAACCATTGTAACGTCTCAAGCCCGGTTTTGGAAAACGATATATTGGATGAATTCATGCTAATCTACGCTCCTGTAGCCCAAAATATAATGTGCTCTTTTCCTATCATAATAGGAAAAAGCCGCTATCGTCTATTATAGCGGCTTTGCAATAACATTTTTTAATTGAATAACCCTTTGATTCCTTCGATCAACCGATTAAAGAAATCGGCCACTCCCTGCCAGAATCCTTCATTGCTGGCAACTTCATCAAGTTTGGAACGGATATCACCGGCGATATCATCCAGCTGGCTGCGTACATTATCAAAATCGATGTTGATGTTTCGCATTTTTTCGAAAAGATTCGTGAGCATTTGCCTGTCCTCTTCGCTCAACTCGATATTCATTTTATCCAGCTGTTCCTGGACGATTTGTTCCACTTCTTCCTTGGTTGCAGGATTTTGTTCTGCAATTTGCTGCTTGATTTGAGTCAACAAATCACTTACTTTTTCCTGGTCCATTCCTTCCTCATCGGCAAGATCGGTCGCAACGTCCAATTCTTCATTCGCCACTTCCATCCGATCCTTATCCAACGACTCACCTTCCACGTTAAAGGCTTTGTAAATACCGGTGAGCGCCGAATGACCCGTCACTTTTACCGGGGAAGCGACATCTACAACCGCATTTTCCACTCCTGCAGTCAACAAGGCGTTCGCATACATCTCATTGGTAACCTGTGTAATGTTTTCGGAATTGACGACATTGATCACCAAGCCGCTTCCTTCTTCTGTCCGGGTGATTTTCGCAGACGAATACATTCTGGAACTCGGATCGCCATCAATGTAATTGACAAGATCCTCAGCCGTTACGATGTACTCGTCCACCGATTCTGGATTCTCCACTTCGAGGAGCTTTCGTACTTGATCTTTCTGGGCCTCTGTCAGTGTTTCTCCATAAACAACCCGAGGAACTCCCAATTTTTCATTGATCACTTCACCGCTTTCTTCACCGTTACCGTCACTGGCGAATACCGTGGTGGCTGTACTGAGAAATCCTATGACTAACATCAAAATGAACGATAATTTTACCCATCTTTTCATTGTGTTAACGTCTCCTTTTTTCAAAGCGAGTAATAATGGTTGTCCCATCATTATTATTATGCTGTTTTTTTCATAATATGGGAAGATATTTTGAGAAGTTATTGGAACAAACATACTGCCAACTCTATCAGTATCTCTGGTGAAAGGAATCGGCCTAAAGGCGTATTTTTCTCGGCGATACCCAAGCAAAAGAGGACTGAACCTGAATCCGCACTGCTGGGAGAGTATAAAGGAGGACAGCAAATTGCAGCCCTCCTTCCTTTTACTCTGTAACTGCCAAGACGTCCATCTCGATGCGGACATCTTTCGGAAGCCTGTTGACTTCTACGGTGGCTCTGGCTGGATATGGTTTGCTCAAATAGTTAGCATACGCTTCATTCACGGTCGCAAAATCATCCATTGATGTTAGGTAAATCGTAAACTTTGCGACGTTGGCAAACGTCAAGTCCGCCTCTTCCAGCACTGCCTGGAGGTTTTTCATCACCTGGTTGGTTTGCTGTTCGATCCCTTCAACGACTTCACCTGTAGCTGGATCAATCGGAATTTGACCGGATACAAACACAAATCCTCCCGCTTCGATGGCCTGAGAGTAAGGTCCAATTGCCTGTGGGGCGGCATTTGTTTGAATTTCTTTTCTGTTCATCAGCTTTCTCCTCCCATTTTTCTGAATCTTTTTCTATTTCCAGTCTATCATATTCAAGTCCTCTCAATAAGCTTTATAGAGCCTGCATGTTACAATAGGGAAAACAAACGGAGCAGCGAGGAGGATACATTTTGGATAAAATCAATGTCGGTCTTGTCGGGTATGGCTTCTCAGGGGCGGTGTTTCACGCTCCGCTACTGAAGGTTTCCGAACAGTTCGCTATCACCAAAGTACTCACTTCCCGGCTTGACGAAGTGGCCAAGGACCTGGGGACAGTGGAAGTTGTCGATGAATTAGACGAAATACTCCAGGATAGTACGATAGAGTTGGTTATCATCACCACCCCCAATCAATTTCATTTCGACATGGCCAGGCGCAGTTTAACAGCCGGTAAACATGTGGTACTGGAAAAACCGATGGTGCTCACCAGCAAAGAAGCAGAAACGCTCATTGAATTGGCAAAGCAGAACGATCGTGTGCTCAGTGTTTACCAAAACAGACGATGGGACAGTGACTTTTTGACCCTGAAAGAATTAATCCAAAACGAGAACCTAGGGTCCATCAACACGTATGTCGCTCATTTCGATCGATTTAATCCGCAGCCGAACCAACAATGGCGAGAGGACCGTCAAAAAGGTTCCGGGATGCTCTATGATTTAGGTTCTCATCTAATCGATCAAGCCTTATATTTATTCGGTGAACCACAGGAAGTATTTTGTGATCTTTGGAATCAGCGGGAAGCCTCGCTGGTAGATGACTACTTTCATATCATCCTGGGGTACCAGCGAATGCGTGTAATCCTGCACTGCGGCTCGATCGTCAAGCAGCAAGGACCGAAATTTATGGTGCATGGCAGTAAGGGCAGCTTTATTAAGTATGGAATCGACGGGCAGGAAGCAGCCTTGAGTGCAGGACAATTGCCCGATCAAGAGGATTGGGGTGCCGATAAACCGGAATTCTACGGGAAGCTGTATGTAAACGAGACTGGACAAGAGATGGAAAAAACGATTAAAACCGTTCCCGGCAATTATCCGGCTTATTATCAGGGGATTTATGCGTGCATCCGGCATGGCGCTGAAAATCCGGTCCCGGCAGAAGATGGATTGCGTACCATCAAGATCATCGAAACCGCAGTGAAAAGCAGCAAAGAAAAGGCGGTAATCCGGCGTTACTAAAGACTTTAACGCAAATGATTGTTAAGTGTGTCAGACCCCGCAGTGCTTAGCTCGAGGGGGCTCTCTGCAGCCACTAGCGGAATGCGTAAGTTTTTCCGCAGCGAAACGCCAAAACATGCTTTGGTTATCCCAGACAACATGCCATAGCTTCTTGTATCTTTTTTTAAAACAACAAAAATGTGAAAGGAGACTCGCCATGAAGAAGACTTTTCAAGTGAAGACAAGCAAACACTCCCAAATGATTGATATTACCAATGAATTGGAAACCTGGATAAGAGAGGAAAACGTCGATGAGGGGATACTCGTTGTTTCCTCTATGCACACCACGGCAGGAATCACAGTGAATGAAAATGCAGACCCCGATGTAAAAACAGATTTTTTAATGCGTCTTGATGAAGTGTTTCCCTGGGAACACCCGAAGGACAAGCATGCAGAAGGTAACACCGCCTCTCATTTGAAAACGAGTACGGTAGGCCACGCTCAAACCTTGATTATATCCAATGGCAAGCTTGAATTAGGAATATGGCAAGGGGTTTACTTTTGTGAATTCGACGGCCCGCGCAGCCGGAAATATATCGGAAAAATCGTGAGGGGATAAATGTTAAAGGAGCTGCTTCTGTTTGCAGCTCCTTTAACATTTATCCTTCTTTTTTCAACTCTTTGATAGTCCTACTTAAATCGGCATGGATGACAAACTCAAACTGATCATCCATCGGTGTCGATTCCCGATTAATCAATCCGGATGGTTTCCGGCCATCCCATGCGTATACCGGCAACAGGTTAAATGGAGATACAAATAACGAGGTCCCCATTACCAGCAAAAGATCAGCTTGTTGTACAGCTGCTTCCGCCTCATCATGCTTGGTGATTGGATCGCCAAATAAAACGATATCCGGCTTTAAAATATCACCACAACCAGCCTGGATACAGTGGGGCACCTGTTCGGTCATTACATGCACCAACGGGTACTGCATTCCACAGGCAGGACAAGTTGCTGTATTTAGGTTGCCGTGGTATTCAATCACATGTTGATTTCCTGCAGCGGTATGCAAGCCGTCTACGTTTTGGGTGACTATAGAAATCTGCTTGCCCTTCTGTTCCATTTCCCGCAAATACCGGTGGACATGGTTGGGAGCGTAATTCTTCAGCAGCTTCAGTCGGAAGATTTCCTTGTACTTGACCCAGAAATCTTCTGGATCCTTATGAAAATATTCACGAGACATATAGTATTCACGCGATTGGTCTTCCTGCCAAATTCCGTTAGCAGAACGAAAGTCGGGAATACCGCTTGCCGTAGATACCCCTGCGCCGGTCAAGACCGCAATCGAATTGGCGTTATCTATTTCGTCTGCGAGTTTTTTCACTTGTGACTCCAAGAGAGATGACCCCTTTTCTTCGATGTTATGGCATTATCTTATAACTAATGCTCGCTTTATGTAAACAAAAGGGCCCGTTCTTTTATTTGGACTTATTTTTGCTGATCATATCCAATGCTACAGCAGTTAAAAGGACCAATCCTTTGATTGCCTGCTGCCAATCAATTCCTATACCCAAAATGGACATCCCATTGTTGAGCACGCCCATTATCAACGCTCCAATCACCGCTCCTACTACAGTACCTACGCCGCCCGCTAATGAGGCACCCCCAATAACAGCAGCGGCGATAGCATCGAGTTCGAATAAATTGCCGGCCTGAGGTGTTGCCGCATTCAGCCGACCTGCAAATATCAAACCGGCCAATGCCGAGAGGACCCCCATATTGACAAATACCCAAAAGGTAACCTTTTTTGTCTTAATACCCGATAATTGTGCTGCATGTGTGTTCCCGCCTACTGCGTAAATATGACGCCCTGTGGTTGTGTTATTCATATAAAAACTATAACCGATAATCAGGAATAAAAGGATCAATAATACATTGGGCATCCCGGCATATAGTGCAAGAATATAGGAAAAAGCTAAGATAATAATAGAAATAGCAATCAATTTACCTAAAAATAACGGAAAACTGATAATGTTATAGTTATACTTGAGGTAGTCTCTCCTTAACTTCAGCTCATTGAGCAGATAAACAATCACAGCCAATCCACCCAACAGCATAGTTAACAAGTGTAAATTCCCTCCGCCAAGCAGATCAGGGAGAAAGTCTGAACTTATTGTACTAAATCCTTCAGGAAAAGGAGACAATGTCCTTCCGCCCAACACGATTAAAGTTAAGCCTCTGAAAATCAACATCCCGGCCAACGTTACAATAAAAGCCGGCACATTAACATATGCGACCCAAAAACCTTGCCAGGCCCCAATGAGAGCTCCTGCAAGTAGAGAAAGAATGACCGCCACAGCTACAGACATATCAAGATTGATCATTAAATATGCGGAGATCGCCCCGATAAAAGCCGCCACCGAACCAACAGATAAATCTATCTCTCCAGTGATAATAATCAATGTCATTCCGATCGCCAGCACGATGATATAGCTGTTTTGCATCACGATATTCGTTATATTCAAAGGAGTAAGCAGGATACCGCCTGTAAGTATTTGAAACAACACAGCGATACCAATTAACGCAATCACCATTCCAAATCTTCTAATATTCTGTGAAAATACTTCTTTTAACTCTCCCATTCTCAAGACCTCCTGCTACGAGTCATATAAGTCATTAACTGTTCCTGATCCGCATCCTTTTTATTGACCTCTCCAGTAATTCTCCCTTCTGCCAAGGTATAGATTCTGTCACACATACCCAATAATTCCGGCAGTTCAGAGGAGATCATTAAGATACCCTTCCCTTCCTGGGCGAGATCATTGATTTTTTTGTATATCTCGTTTTTGGCTCCTACATCTATACCTCTTGTAGGCTCATCCAATATCAGGACATCCGGATTGGTAAATATCCACTTTCCCAGTACAACCTTTTGTTGGTTCCCGCCACTTAAGTTGATTGCCTTCTGCTCGATGGTAGGGGTTTTAATATTCATCGATCCTTTTAAGTTTTCAGCCTGCTTAACTTCTTCATGTTTATTAAGAATCGACCGCCGGGAAATTTTAAACAGGTTGGCCAAGGTCAAGTTCTCTCTTACGCTATCGTTCAAAACCAGCCCATATTTTTTGCGATCTTCTGATACATAAGCCAGCCCCTGCTCGATAGCCTGGTTCACATTTTCTATTTTAATTTCCTTTCCATCTTTAAAAATCCGGCCGCTTATATTTCTTCCGTAAGACTTACCAAATACACTCATTGCCAACTCGGTTCTACCTGCCCCCATTAAGCCGGCTATGCCGACAATTTCTCCCTTTTTAATATGGAAGTTGGCATTGTGGATGATTTGTTGTTGAGGATTCTCCGGATTGTAGACATTCCATTCCTTTACTTCCAGGACAACACCCCCTGGTTGGGAAACTCTTTCAGGGTAAAGATCGTTCATATCACGCCCTACCATCCCTTTGATGATACGTTGTTCTGTCACCCCGTCTTTTTCCATTGAGAGTGTTTCAATTGTTTTTCCATCACGGAGAATGGTAATTCTGTCTACTACAGCCATTAATTCATTCAATTTATGGGAAATCAATATCGAAGTAATGCCCTGTTTTTTAAATTCAACCAAAAGATTCAGGAGATTCTCACTGTCCTCTTCGTTTAGCGCTGCAGTAGGCTCATCCAAAATAAGCAATTTTACTTCTTTCGAGAGTGCCTTGGCTATTTCGACAAGCTGTTGTTTCCCCACTCCTATTTGTTTGATTAATGTTTGCGGATTGATATGTAATCCCACTTTGTCAAGCAGCGCTTTGGTTTTCTCTATTGATTCGTTCCAATTAATGATTCCTTTGGTCGATTGCTCATTTCCTAAAAACACATTTTCTGCTATCGAAAGCTCCGGAATTAAAGCCAGCTCCTGGTGTATAATCACAATCCCCAATTCTTCACTTTGGTTAATGTTCTTGAATTCGCATTTCTGTCCTTGGAATAAAATGTCACCAGAATAACTATGGTGAGGGTGAACGCCGCTTAGCACTTTCATCAACGTGGATTTACCTGCACCGTTCTCTCCTACCAACGCATGGATTTCCCCCTGCTCTACCTCCAGATTTACATTATCGAGCGCTTTTACACCCGGAAACGTTTTCGTAATGTTCTTCATTGATAATATCGTTGCCATCTGAGTGATCACTCCTGCAAAAAAGGATATAGATGACTCAGTTAACAACCGAATCATCTATGTACCAGTTCTTACTTTAAATCTTCTTCTGAATAGTATCCTGTTTCAATAAGTTCTTCTTCATAGTTAGAGGCATCAACGGAAACCGGCTCGACAAGATAAGAAGGAACTACTTTCTTTCCATTATCATAAGTCTCTGTATCATTGACTTCCGGCTCTTCCCCTTTAAGCACTGCATCAGCCATCGAAACAGCTTGTTCAGCTAGCGTGCGGGTATCTTTAAAGATTGTTTGAGTCTGTTCTCCAGCAATAATTGATTTTACCGAAGCACTTTCTGCATCCTGCCCAGTTATTACTGGCAGCGGCTGATCGTCTGAACCATAGCCGACAGCTTTCAAAGAAGAAATCACACCGATGCTTATTCCATCATATGGGGAATAAACGGCATCCAATTTCTTATCTGAGTAGTGAGCACTAAGGATATTGTCCATACGTTCCTGTGCCTCTGACCCACTCCATCTTAAAGTCGCGGCCTGATTAAAATCGGTTTGACCGCTTTGTACCTTAAGCTTTCCTTCATCCATGTAAGGTTGAAGGACCGACATGGCTCCATCCCAAAAGAAATAGGCATTGTTATCATCAGGCGAGCCTGCGAACAACTCAATATTGAATGGTCCTTCTTCCCCGTCAGCAAGACCTAACTTTTCTTCGAGATACTCTCCTTGAAGGACCCCGACTTGAAAATTGTCAAAGGTAGCATAGTAACTTACATGTTCACTGTTCATGATCAATCGGTCATATGCAATAACGGGAATATCGGAACGTTCAGCTTGTTCCAGCACATCCGTCAAAGCCTCTCCATCAATAGAAGCGATAACTAATAAATCGACTCCTTTCGTGATCATGTTCTCAATTTGGGATACCTGGTTTTCGACCACATCTTCTGCATATTGTAAATCTGTTTCATATCCTAATTCTTTAAACTGCTCCACCATATTTTCTCCATCGCGAACCCATCTCTCCGATGACTTTGTCGGCATGGCGATACCTATCGTTTTATCGCCTTCTTCTCCGCCTGCCTTACCGCTGTTTCCACAAGCACTCAATACCAGTGCAAACATAACTATTAATAGTGCACAGCTTTTTTTCATGCTTCTCCCCCTCACCTTTTTCAAGTGATTTTTAGACAGCGCTTTCAAAACATAATAAAAAAATATGTCTTTAGGCACCGATAATTTGTACGTACGTTTATTATAAAAGAAGCACTTCCATTAGGCAATAACTTTTTTAAAGTTTCGAAAAACTTGTATAATATGCGCTTGAATCATTGCCAACAAAGGAGGGGAGTTGCTTCTAACAGCATGCAAAACAGACGCCGAATTGTACGTACTTTTTATCCGGCGTCGTATCTCTTCACTTTATAGAGGAAAAATAATTGCAAATATAACAGACAAGAATGCAATCGCGGGCATTACGCAATATGACTATTTGCACTTTCTCGCAGCGCCCGAAAGCGGATAACAATTTCGTTTCGGGCGCTGCGATGACGTATTATTATCCCTTTACTATTTGCAGATTTTTAGTGGAATTTCTTTCAACTAATTCCGGTTCATAAACCACAGAAGAAATGGAATCTGCATCCATCTTCTTTCTCGCGCCTTGGACATCTATCAGGTCAAGGATTACCTGTGCCGCTTTTTCGCCCATTTTGCTCTTTGGATGGGCAATCGTCGTCAATTTCACTTCAGACAGTTGAGCGAGGATGGAATCATCATATCCTACAATCGAGATATTTTCCGGAACAGATAACATCCTGGTCCTTAACACATCAAGGATATTTAATGCAAGTTCATCGTTATAACATACAAGCGCACTTGGTCGATCACCTGGCGCAGCAAGGATTGATTCTAACTCATTCGAAGGCTTTGAGCGTTTCTCCTCGGTGGAATAGGTAATAATATTTTGCGGATTTACTTGTAATCGGTTTGCTCTATGTGCCTTGATAAATCCCTTCATTCTTTTGATTCCTTGCAAGTCATCCGTTTTAAAGAACCCTACTATGTTGGTGTGGCCTTGGTTAATTAAATATTCTGTTTGTATGTATCCTCCTTTTTCATCATCCATTACGATATATAGCGGCTCCAATTCCTCGTAAAAAGCGTTAATCATCAAATATGGAATGTTCAACCTTTCTAAATTCAAGTATAAATTGATATTAGGGTTGCTGAATGCGCTTTGTGTAGGCTCCACAATCACTCCGTCATACTTTTGCGTCAAAAGCTTTTCCAATATTTCTTTTTCATTCTGGTGATTATTATTGGTACTGAACAGCGACACATTATACCCCTTATCGCTTAAATAGGATTCTGCACCACGAATAATAGAAGGAAAAATGTAATCAGAAATATAGGTTGTGATGATGGCAATATTTTTTTGACCAACGCTATCCTTACCTTCTAACTTAGATCGATCTGCACAAAACGTGCCAGCGCCCTGTTCGCGGTATAGCCACCCTTGATTCACTAAATCACCGATTGCTAATCGAACGGTATGACGACTGACATTGAACTGTTTCATCAATTCACTTTCAGAACTTATTTTCTGATTAGGCTGATATGTTCCATCCAGTATTTTGGATTTTATTGCTTGCTTTACCATACTATGTTTCGTCTGCATGTAAACACCTCTGTTTATTATCCATTACAAGTTATTCGTATAAGTTATCTTTGTCAGTATAACACCTCCTTTTGCTGAAGGCTATGGCTCACATACATTATCCGTTAAGCTTGTTTTCTTTCTGGCAATGAAGGAGAAAGAAACGGATTAATTGCCAGAATTTCTTACATCGTGGCAGAAAGGGGGAAGAGAAGAGGGTATATCAGCAATCAGAAGTAATCTTGTCCCCCGCACCCCATTTTTCTAAGCCCCTCCTGGTTGACGCTTAATTCTGCCGCTCCCTTTAATCAAATCATTATTTTTATGTGTACGTATGTTATAAATGATAATGCAATTCAATAATATGTTTAATTGTACGTATATCCAATAGTTCTGCGATGCTATAGAAAGTCAGTGTTACATGGTGAGGGAGTCAAACGCAAAAAAAGCTCAACCATACTTGGTTGAGCTTTTGACTAGTGGGTGAATTTTCCTTCATGTTTTCCATGATGATGTTTGCGATCGATAACAAAGCCGTTCTCTTCAAGCATTTGATAATGCTCATCAAGATGCTTGATGATTTGATCGGCCTTTTCTTTCTCCAAAACACCGAACTCTACATATTTGCTGATGATCCCTTTGCGCTTATCAAACATGTCCTGATACATAATTGCCAGTTCTTTTTGTTGGTTATCTGTTAGTTCCGGCATTGGTTCTGTAGGCTCCTGGTCCTCCGCCTGAATACTGACTGCACCTGTAAACAGAACCGCGACGAGTAGTGTAATGGCCCAACAGCATCGATAAAAACGCTGCATCGCTATCCCTCCTATCTATTGTTACCGTCATTTTTTGCATCTTTTGCAAAACTATACAAAAAGAAGTTGAGATAACAACAAGCCATTAAGAAAGAGTGATAACCGGATAGAAAGTGTGAAAGGAACTTCTTTATGTATCCGGTTGACTTCGAAAGGGAAGAAAAAAGGCATCCTTTCATTTTTTGTTTGATAAGTGCCAGCAAGATACGCTTTCCCCGGACACAGCTTCCACTTTCTCTGTGAGTCAAGTTGAGGTTTTCACACACCAGTCCTTTGTAAAAAGAAAAACCGAACGAGTTCGAATCCTTAGGATTTCGAAATATCGATCGGTTTTTGCTTTGGGTATTTTGCTTTTGTCCCTGACTCTTTGCCGTTATTTTTGAAGGTTGACGACCATGCGTCCTTGCGCTTTTCCTTCTAAAATCGTACCCAAGGCGTCCGGTAAATCGTCGAGACTGATTTCTTTTTCAATGTATTCCGTCAATCCGGCAGGCTTCAAATCATCCGCCAGGCGTTCCCAAACTTTTTTGCGAATATCCATCGGGCAATTAACAGAGTCGACTCCCAACAACTGAATACTGCGGCTGATAAACGGAAATACCGCTGTAGGAACGGAGGTACCGCCGGTAAGTCCGCTTACAGCTGCCGCTCCACCATATTGCAACTTAGTCAACAAGGCTGCAAGCTGCTCGCCTCCGACCGGGTCGACAGCCCCCGCCCATTCCTGTTTATCGAGCGGACGAATTTTCCCATCATAAACTGCTTCGCGGGAAACAATTTCATCTGCTCCAATGTTGCGTAGATAATCATGGGCGCTTTCCTTGCCTGTACTTGCAACGACATGATACCCCCGTTTATCCAGCATAGCAATTGCAGTGCTACCTACGCCGCCAGTAGCGCCGGTAACCAGTACTTTCCCTTTATCAGGACTTAATCCTGCTGCCTCTAATTGTTGAATAGAGAGAGCAGCAGTGAAACCTGCTGTTCCAAAGATCATTGATTCTCTTAGTGACAAACCATCTGGAAGAGAAACGACCCACTCGGAAGGAATTCTGGCATATTCACTGTAACCACCATAATGTCCTGTTCCAATTTGATAGCTAGTCGCGATAACTTTATCACCAGGCTTAAACTGGTCATCATCCGATTCGACTACTTCGCCGGAAAGATCGATTCCTGGCACCATCGGATAGGCTTCTACAATTTTGTTATCTGGTGTGTTTGCCATTGCATCCTTAAAATTGACGCTGGAATAATGCACTTTTATCAGTACATCTCCCTTTGGCAGTTCCTCGCTTTTAAGGGTCTCAATGCCGGCTGAAAAACCCGACTCTGTCTGATTCACTTTGTATGCTCGAAATGATTGCTTCATAACCATGCTCCTTTCCTGTCTATCCTTCACCTATTTATTTCCACTTATGCTGGTAGAATAATCTTGCCGCTGTTCTTCTATTCTCTCAATATAGGGATGGAAGATTGTATCTACTGACACAAGTATATAAACTGCAGCAACTTTATATTCAATAAAAGAGGGCCAATACGCGCTACGGAATACTCGTGCGGCTGGCGAGCCTTCTCGGGCATTCGCCCTGTGGGTCTCACCGGCACCTTTCCCCGCTGGAGTCTTCAGGTACTTCCTCCATCCAAGGGGGCAAAGAAACGAATCATGTAGTATCTGGCTGAAGTGTTCCCCACGAAAGGCAAGTACTTTTCTGCAGCGCTGGACTGGCACTTTACTGATAAAGGATGCGACAAACCTCATAAAAAAACGCAACCGAATAACGGCTACGTGTTGAGAATGAACTTTACATCAGGGTGTTGGTAAACTGTTGTAAATTCACCGTTCTCCTTTAAATTATTATACAGGTCTTCCGGCGAGAACCAAAGAAAATCGTTTTCCAGCTTATAATCAGCTCCATAATAGTAGCTGAGCCAAATCAATTTCGAGCAGTATATATATTCCCAGGGATCGTCCAGAGAAGATGACAGGTTGAAAGAAAAAACAGGAGCCTGCTGTCCTTTTTCCTTGAATTCACTTAGGTAGCCTTCGGCGAACTTCGCTGCAGCTCTACCAGCCTCAGAAGATTTTGGCCGAAAGTGCCCGTGCACAGGATGCTTGGTTAAAAACTGTTGTATGGGAGCTTTGCGAATGGCCGGATGCAAGCCAGGCGATTCTATAACATTTTCTTTATCTACCACAAGCGCCGAATGACCGACATATCCGGTTTTTATCTCATCAAGATTGTCACTGGCAACCAGAATATCACCAGGTTGAAAATCCCGTGCTCTGGAGTCTTGCTGCCCTATTTGAAAATCCCAGGCAGCAGAAGCCACAGGTATTCCAGTTGGAAGTTCAAAAGAGATAATTTGTAACTGATGGGTTCCTTCCCGAAGCAGTGTTGTATCGATTGAAAAACGCCCACCTTGCACTTGTACCATATACAACAACTGATCAATATAAACACTATGGCCCACATTTGTCCTGGTTAAGCTTGGTTGGATCGTAATACGTTCCAATTCCTGATACACTTGAAAATCACTCGTCAATTTCATCACCGCCCATAGCTAACCTATTCAACGGCAATAAAATTGTGCCTAACTTGCCTGTTTTTGCTTTCTTTTTTGCATGATTTTTTGACGAGCGGTGCATGGTAAATGTAATCAAAAGCCGCGCTTATTACCAGTCCATGCAGAATCACCCCAACAACTGTCAGCAACACCACCGTCACCTGGCCAATTGCTGTAATCGGATCAAAATCCGCCTGTCCAAAAAAAGCGAGACTCATCAAGCCGCCGAGCAATGCATCCCAATAGCTCGTCAATTCTGGCTCAAAATAATACAACGGAATGATAGAAACAAATACCAAAACCATGGTAACGGAAAAAATGGCGCCAATGTGCTGCCGGCGTAAAACCTTCAGGAACGGCTTGGTATAGTATTTGGTGATCGTTTTCAAGCGCAGCAAGTGTAGAATCCTCGCTAAGCGGGCAAATTGAAAGACCGCATCTAAAGGAATCGCAGCAATCAAAAGGAACGGATTGCCTTTGATAAATTGCCACTTGTGCTTGCTGCGCAGAAAACGATAAACGAAGTCAACGAAAAATATTGCCCAAGTGATCCAGACGATATAGCTATCATATTTGGTGCTTTGCCAAATCGTTGCAACCGAACAGGCGGCGAGGATGATCATAAATATTTCATATACAAACTGTTTTTTTGATTTCGTTTGCATTATGGCCATCCGTTCACCTCCGCTCTCCGTTTCGATTAATGGTTGTTTTCAGTATACCGGAAAATAAGGAATTGTTAAAAGGGAAGAAGAGCACCCTCGGACTAGTATTACTTAAGGACTTCCCTTATTCGAAAAATCAAAAAAACCGAACGGATTCGCTCGGTTTTTATTGGGCAGCCATGCATTTACTTTTTTAAAATACAATCGTTTTATTTTGATGAACAATTATCCGGTCTTCCAGCTGCCATTTTACCGCCCGCGCAAGGACGCTTCGCTCAATAGATTGCCCGATTTTCTTCATTGCCTGACTGTTGTCCCGATGGTCAACGCGGCTGATATCCTGTTCAATGATCGGGCCTTCATCCAGTTCGTCGGTAACAAAATGAGAGGTTGCTCCTATTAACTTCACCCCGCGCTGATAGGCACGCTCGTATGGATTAGCACCGACAAAGGCTGGCAGGAAAGAATGGTGAATGTTAATGATTTTATTTCTGTTAGCTGCCACGAAATCTGGTGTTAGGATTTGCATATAGCGCGCCAGGACGATCACATCAATATCAAATTCCTTCAACAGCTCCAACTGTTTCGCTTCTACCTGTTTACGAATGTCCTTGTTTGCAGGAATGTGATAAAACGGAATCCCCAGTGACTCAACAATCTCCCTGGCATCTTCATGGTTACTGATAACAAGCGGGATATCTGCAATCAAGTCACCGCTCTGCCACTCCCACAACAATTCACGAAGACAGTGCAGCTCTTTGCTGACGAAAATCGCCATCCGCTTTATTTGATAAACATAGCTCAACCTCCAATCCATTTGAAAGGATTGAGCGATTGCTTGAAAATTCTTCTCCAGTTCTTCCTTGATTGCCGGCAGCTGTTCTGCTTCGAACACCAACCGCATAAAAAATTCCCCGCCGGCAGGGTCGGTCGTGTACTGATTAGATTCAATAATATTGGCGCCCTGTTGGTATAAAAATTCAGAAACAGCTGACACAATCCCGGGCTGGTCCGGACAATGAATTAATAATCTTGCTTTGTTCTTATGTTGTTCCCGGAAAGCACTCCGTTTGGTTTGTAATGTATCTGTCATGATAATCCCTCATTTACTAAGTATCTGCCTATATATTGTACTCGATAACGATAATATATTTAAGAAATGTGCAGGTCTCTGCCATCTTCAACGATTTATCATGACCAGATACCAGTCTTTCGTATTGGATGAACACCTTTTTTGCTTTAATCGATCTTCATCAATCTAATACCAGGCATCTGCGAAAAGTGCATTGAGCGATTTTAGGAAGCAAACACCCTTTCCATTACAGAAATGAATTGGTCAATCTCCGTTTTATTGGTCGTCAACGGTGGCAGAATGCGAATGACGTTTGGTCCGGCTACCAGTACTAACAGCTGGTGTTGCTCCCTCGCTTTTGTCACATAATCAATGGCATTGTCATCGACGACGATTCCCTGCAACATGCCCCTTCCCCTGATTTCCTTGATTGGAGAAAACTGCTGTTTTAGCCTTTGTAACTTTTCTTCTAAATAGGTACTCAATTCTGCAGCACGAGCAATCAATCCATTTTCGATAATGTGCGTAACAGTTGCGAGCCCGGCTGTCGCGGAAAACGGATTACCGCCGAACGTGCTACCGTGCGAACCAGGTGTAAACGCCTGGGCCGCTTTTTGATTGGCGATGACTGCACCAATTGGAATCCCGCTCCCCAATCCTTTGGCCAGACTGATAACATCCGGTTCGATTCCGTATTGTTGATAAGCGAATAGGGTTCCTGTTCTGCCGATGCCGGTTTGTATCTCATCGATCATCAATAGGATGTCGTTCTGCTTGCACAGTTCCGCCAGTTGTTTCACCCAATCTTCATCGGCCGGGACAACCCCTCCCTCTCCCTGTACGAGTTCAAGTAAAACGGCGCAGGTTTTGTCTGTAACCAACTGTTCCAGTGCCTGCTTGTCATTATAGGGCAAATAGCGAAATCCTTTAGCCAGAGGGGCAAATCCTTGTTGAATTTTTTCCTGTCCCGTAGCCGCCAATGCAGCGAGCGTCCTCCCATGAAACGATTGACTAAAGGTGACGACCTCGTATCCATCGTTTCCTTTGACTTCCTGTGCATATCGTCTCGCCAGTTTGATGGCTGCTTCATTTGCTTCCGCTCCACTGTTGCAGAAAAACACCTGGTCGCCAAAACTGTTCTCCACCAGTTTCTTTGCCAATTGTTCCTGAGCTGGTATATGGTATAAATTCGAACAGTGCCAAATTTTATCCAGCTGGATTTCCAGTTGATCTTTTACGCTGTCTGGGGTGTGCCCTAAGTTACAGGTGGCGATACCTGAAGTATAGTCGAGATATTTGCCGCCCTCGTCGTCCCATACCCAGCTTCCTTTTCCTTTGACTAATGTAAGAGGAAAGCGATTATAGGTGGGCATAAGCATGTGCGTTGCCGTGGGTATTGTTTGTTTAGACATATCCTACCTCCGAAGTTAAACTGATTTTTGTTCCGACTGCTGCTCCCTGGTAAAAAGAAAGCAAACTGTCCGGTTCCAAACCATTCAAAATCACGGTTTCCGGCACTTGGTTCTTCAGTGCCTGCAGGGCTGAACGGACCTTCGGAATCATCCCGCCGGTGATTGTGCCATCGGCGATAAGTTGTTCAATTTGGCTGCTGGTTGTTTCATGTAAAACCGTCTTTCTCCCGTTCTTTCTAACTAAAATGCCGGGAATATCACTGATGTAACACAATTTTGCCTGCAGCGCCTGCGCAACTGCAGCTGCAGCCACATCTGCGTTGATATTCAACTTCTTTCCTTTTTCATCGATGCCAATCGGAGAGATCACCGGGATGAATCCCTGGTCGATGAGATGGTGAAGAATCGAAACCTGGACGTTTTTCACCGTACCGACTAGACCAATTTCAGCATTGTCAGACTGGATTGCCTGCAGCAGTCCGCCATCCACTCCGCTTAAACCGAAACCTTTTCCGCCTTGTTGCTGCAAATTTAGAACTAGCTGTTTATTCATTGATCCGCTTAATACCATTTCCGCTACTTCCAATACTTCCTCCGTGGTCACTCGCAATCCGTCGACAAACTGTGTTTCCACCTGGAGCCGGGACAGGGTCCGGGAAATCAGTGGACCACCGCCGTGGACAAGCACCGGCTGGGCATCTCCCTTATTATGCAGTTGTACGATACTCCGGTAAAAAGCCGGCGACAGCTGGGAAAAGATACTGCCGCCGCACTTGATTACAACATATTCCAATCCAAGTCCTCCCTCAAGTCCGATAGGATGCGTTTATTCGTACATAATCATAAGACAAGTCGCAGCCCCATGCGGTAGCTTTGCCGGTTCCGCTGCCTAAATCGGTATGAATCGACACATTGTCCTGCAATAAATGGTCCTTTGCCGCTGCTTCATCAAACGGAACAGGCATCCCTTTGTTAACCACCAACACAGGTCCGAGTGAGATGCTGACTTTGTCGGGATCTACAGGCTGGTCGCTGTAACCGATTGCTGTTATGATCCGCCCCCAATTGGCGTCCGCTCCGTGAATAGCGGTCTTTATTAAATTGGAAGAAATAATGGCTTTGCTGACTGCACGTGCCGCCTGATCTGATTCAGCCCCTTCCACTTGGACCTCGACTAACTTGGTGGCTCCTTCTCCATCGCGGGCGATTTCTTTAGCCAGCGCTTCACAGACTATCGCAAGTCCTTGTTTGAAAAGAGACCAATCCGGGTGTCCTTCATGCAGCAGCTCGTTTCCCGCTTTCCCATTTGCCAGTACAAGCACCATATCATTCGTACTGGTATCTCCATCCACCGTTATCATGTTGAATGATGTATTGGTGATATCCTTCAAGGCTAATGATAAGGCCTCTGCCTCCACGGCAGCGTCTGTCGTTATAAAACTCAGCATCGTAGCCATATTCGGGTGGATCATTCCCGATCCTTTGGCTGCTCCGCCGATCGATATTTTCTGTCCATCGATTTCTATTTCAACCGCAATCGCCTTTTCCCGGGTGTCTGTTGTTAAAATCGCCTGTTCGAACCTATTCGAATGATGATTGCCCTGCATCTGGATTTGGTCGATTCCGTATTTGATTTTTTCCATCGGGAGGGGTTCTCCGATTAAACCGGTAGAGGCAATGGCGGTGAACTGCTCAGGCACACGGAAAGCTTCTGCTCCCCACTTTCGCATTTGATAGGCGTCAGCCAGCCCTTGCTCGCCTGTGCAGGCATTGGCGATGCCGGAATTGACTAAGAGCGCCTGAATTTTTTGTCCGCTACTGATGCTTTCCTGGGTCACTTTCAGCGGAGCTGCCTGAAAAATATTGGTCGTATAGACACCGGCAGTTGTCGCCGGAACATCAGAGTAAACCCAGCCAAAATCCAGCTTCGTTTTTCGGATGCCACAATGAACGCCGCCGGCAGTAAACCCCTGTGGAGTGGCTATGTTTCCTTCCGGCAGCAGGGTCACTTCCTGCTCGCCCACTTGTTTTACTTGTTCTGTCATGATTTTGCACCCTCCTTAAGGATAAATAGGTAAATAGTTTAAGCCGGTAGCGACATCCCAGCCTTTCAAAAGATTCATATTTTGAATGGCCTGACCTGAGGCTCCCTTGACCAAGTTGTCGATGACCGAAATGATGGTCAATTTCCCCGTCCTTTTATCTGCATGAAGGCCAATATCACAGTAGTTGCTTCCATGTACCTCTCTCGTTGCCGGCAGTTCCCCATTTCTGCGAATACGCACAAACGGCTGCTCTTGATAAAACGCTGTGTACATGTCGATCATTTCATCAGTGGAAACCGAATGTGCAATGTCAGCATAAATCGTACTCATGATTCCCCTTGTCATCGGGACAAGATGCGTGGAAAAAGTAATTTTCACAGGGTGGCCGGCCATTTTTCCAATCTCTTGTTCTATTTCCGGTATGTGTTTATGTTGGCCTAGTTTGTAAGCCTTCAAGTTTTCATTCATTTCCGGATAATGAGTGTTTAATGATGTTCCACGTCCTGCGCCCGAAACACCCGATTTAGCATCAATGATAATCGATTTTTCTTCTATCCAGCCGTTCTGAACAGCCGGCAACAGACCGAGCAATGTAGCAGTCGGATAGCAGCCAGGATTTGCTACCAGATTTGCCCCAGCGATTTCCTCTCCATAGATTTCGCTTAATCCATAAACCGCTGCTTCCAAATAGCTTTCATCTGCCGCAGGGGAACCGTACCATTCCTGATAGTCCATCGGGGACCTTAGGCGAAAATCTCCAGAGAGATCAATGCATTTTACGTTATGCTCAAGGAACTGCGGGGCAAGATCCTTGCTGACAGCTGGGGGTGTGGCGAAAAAGACGATTTCCACACGTTCAGCCAGATCCTTTACCACCAGCTCTTCCAAAGGTTTTTCCAGGACCCCAGACGTATGGGGATAAACTGTGCCAAGCGCCTGGCCGCTTTGCGAATGGGAGATAATCGCCTCAATTTCTGCATATGGATGATTATATAAAAATCGTATCAGTTCGATGGCACCGTAACCGGTCCCACCAATAATCGCTACCTTCACCGTGAATTCTCACTCCTGACCATTCCATTGATTGATAAATAATTATACTTTATTATGTATTTTTATACAACCGCGTTTTTTTATTTTTTTGTTTTCTTCCATTCATGCTTTTTTCTACTGGATACCAATAATCAAATCAGATGCCAGCTAAAATGGAGAGTGTTACCATTAAATGTATGATCTTTATTTTGAAATGAAAGGGAGAGAAGCATGACTCAAAATCAAGAAATCCAATTAGTGAAAAGACCAGAGGCAATGCCGACTGAAGAACATATTCGCATGACGAATACGGAGATGCCCGAGCCCGGAAAAAACGAAGTGCTGCTAAAGACGGTTTATGTGTCGGTCGATCCGTATATGAGGGGCCGGATGAGCAGCGCCAAGTCTTACGTAGAACCATTTGCTCTCAACAAAGCCATCAGCGGCGGAGTGATCGCCCAGGTAGTAGAGTCTAATGCAGAAAGTCTTCAGCCAGGGGATGTAGTCACGGGAACGTTGCCATGGGCAAAATATTCTACGGCGCCCGCAGAGACGCTCAGAAAAGTAAATCCTGAACTCGGACCAGTCACTACCTCTTTAGGTGTTTTAGGCATGCCTGGATTGACTGCATATTTCGGCCTTACCGATATCGGAAATCCGAAAGCAGGGGAGACGGTCGTCGTTTCAGCTGCAGCTGGTGCAGTAGGATCGATTGTCGTACAAATTGCGAAAATCTATGGTGCTCATGTAGTGGGAATCGCCGGCAGTGAAGAAAAAACCCGCTATCTGACCGAAGAATTAGGAGCGGACAAAGCCATTAATTATAAAACCGATAACCTGCCGGAAGCTTTGATTGAATCTTGTCCGGACGGGGTTGATGTTTACTTTGACAATGTAGGTGGAGAAGTGTCGGATGCTGTATATCCCCTGCTGAATGATCATGCAAGAATACCACAATGTGGATCCATTGCTACCTACAATGACCCGAACGCTCAAGGGCCACGGCTTCAAATGCACATCGTCAAATCCCGCGCATTGATCAAAGGGTTTATTGTGGGGGACTACCAGCCCCGGTTCAAGGAAGGCTTTACCAAGCTTGCAGAATGGGTCGGCAACGGGAAATTGACGTACAAAGAAACAATTAAGACCGGATTTGATCAAATCCCCGAGGCATTTTTCGGTCTGTTCACCGGAGAAAACATAGGCAAACAGCTAGTAAAAACAGCTGAAATAGAATAAATAGAAATGAATAAAGCCGATTTGTCGATAGAGCACGTACAAATCGGCTTTCCACTTTATCCAACTAAACAATTTACGACAAGTCCCGCTTAATTTAGAGCAGAAATGAGCAATCTTGGTGATTTTCTTTCTATGAAACTTGTACTATAATAAACAATAATTTAGTCAGACAGGAAGAAGTTGATCCTATTGAAAAAACTGCTTATTCTATTACCTCTTATATGCTTGGCATCTATCTTTTATTTATTCTTTAAAACTACTGTTTTGCCCGCAAAAGTGGAAACGAAAACAACTGCTGCGGACACATCTTTAAAACCGGCCCCCACCCCCGTTGTCGAATCAGACGCAGAGCTGAAGATTGGAGAAAATCAAGTCAGTAATCCAGTACTGCGTAAAGGGGATGAATACTACTTACCGGCCGGCCCGATATTGGCTTATCATCCCTCTACCGAGCTTGCTTATGATGCGATTTTGCAGGTAGCAACTGCAACAGTAGAGGACGAACGGTTTTATTTTCCGCAAACTCAGGACAACAACTACAAGGAACGCTTGCAGGCTTTAGAAACAGAATCAATTGAACAGGAACAAGTCATTCCCTAT
Organism: Sediminibacillus halophilus; assembly: GCF_900103695.1. Classification (GTDB taxonomy): domain Bacteria; phylum Bacillota; class Bacilli; order Bacillales; family Amphibacillaceae; genus Sediminibacillus; species Sediminibacillus halophilus. The sequence goes on along the minus strand of NZ_FNHF01000003.1, from coordinate 278,129 downwards.
AAAAATAAGCTTTATGCTACTGCAGATTTCTTGAAGCAGCTCGATATTCCGATAGCAAAACAGGAGCAAGCCGATGATCCTTTATTTATACTGAATATCCCGGAAGAAAAAGCGAAATTGCCACTGGATGTGCCGCTAATCGAGCAGATGGCGGCACCCCGGCTTTACAATGGCTGCGAGGTGACAAGTCTTGCCATGATCTTGAATTATCACGGGATAGACGTAACGAAAAACGAACTTGCCGAAAACGTCAATGTCGTCCCACTTACCTATGAAAACGGCTTAAAGGGAGATCCGAATGAAGGGTTTGTCGGGAACATGGCGGACGGTCCCGGCCTCGGTGTTTACCATGGTCCAATGTTGGATTTGGCGAAGCAGTATGTCGATGACAGGGCAGTCGATTTAACCGGCAGCAGTCCCGATGCGATCTATCAATCATTGGATAAAGGCCTTCCTGTATGGATCATTACTACTTCCTCTTTTGCTCCTGTAGGCGGTTTCGAAACCTGGCAGACCCCGAATGGAGAAATAGAAGTGACATACAGCCTTCACAGCGTGGCTGTAACCGGATATGAGGACGAGTACGTGTATATCAATGACCCTTATGGAGGCAAAAACAAACAGGTGGATCGAGATAATTTTGAAAAAGCCTGGGAGCAAATGGGCAGCCAGGCTATCGTTATTGAAAAATAATCAAAGCCTTGAATAAAACGTCTGGGGTACAACGTAATTCCTCAATTTGTTGTTTGAGTTGGGGTTTCCAACCACTATGGCGAGACACACCATTCATTCGAAAAAAAGTCCGAAGGCTTTTACTTCCAGGATAAAATTGCAGCTTATATGAATCAAAAAACCGAACGAGTTCGAATCAACGTCCGGTTTTTTGATTTAGTCTCTATTCCTTTGCTCACGCTCTTTATGCATCCTGATCGATAACGTAGTTTTCCATCGTCCCGATTTTTTCGATTTCCATTGTCACGCGGTCTCCTGCTTGCAGGAATGTTGGCGGATCCATCGCAAAACCGACACCATGCGGGGTACCTGTCAAAATAATATCACCCGGTTGCAGTGTCATTAGTTCCGATAGAAAGGAAACGAGATACGGAACATCGAAAATCAGCTCGCTTGTATTGGAAGATTGACGCTTCTCGCCATTGATGTATGATTTCACTGCCAGATTACCTGGATCCTGGATCTCATCGGCTGTTACGATCCAAGGACCAATTGGTGTACTCCTGTCGAGTGTCTTACCCTGAAGCCATTGCGGTGTACGTTTTTGTAAATCACGAGCCGAGATGTCATTGCCGATTGTATATCCCGCAATGTATTGTTTAGCTTCCTCTCTGGCGACTTTCTTCGTACGCTTGCCAATTACCACTGCAAGCTCCACTTCGTAGTCTAGTTTTTCCGTGGCCGGCGATTTTTCAATACTGTCCTCCGGACCGATAAGAGCGTTGGCGAACTTGGCAAACAGTACCGGATATTCAGGAATGGTACTGTTCATTTCTTTTACATGATCTGCGTAATTCGTACCGATGCAAATGATTTTCTCCGGATTAGGAACCGGAAGCTCTAGCCTTACTCCAGATCGTTCCACTTCAGCGCTTGTCGCTTGGCGATCCACTGCATATGTAAATGCCGCCTGAGCCTGACGGATGCCCGTATGGCCGAGACGGTAGAAGGCATTTGGATTGGAGGGCAGTAAGAATACGTCTGTTTCTTGATTGCTCGACTGAAGGAATTGCCTGTGGGCTTCCTGGAGATCAATAATCCGGTCACCGTGGATTGCACCAATGCGTGTTTCTCCAACTTTTTTATATGTATAACTGACCAGCTTCATCTTCTCTCCCCGCTTTCGAAAAATTCGGTAATAATAGTTTTATTATAACGGATTCATGTAAAGAAAAAAGCATTCAAGCTTTCTGAATGCTTTTCGATTTATTTAGGGAGCACATCAATAAAAGCTTCATAGTCCCGTGCTTTCAACAGTCTTTGCACGATAGCCGGGTCATCGATTACTCTGCCTAGCAAGTCATACATCGACTGCAAATCGGCTGTGCTTTCCTTCTCCACACTGAGCAGGCAGACAAATTGCACACGCTTCCCGCTCCAGTCAATTGCTCGCTTCAATGTACAAAACGCCAGAAATGTCTGATTCGATTGCGGGGTGATGGGATGAGGAACGGCCACCAGATTCCCGAATGCTGTAGGCGCCACAGCTTCCCTCTCCTCCACTGCCGCAAGAAAAGTCTCGTCCACCAGTTTTTTTTCTGTCAAAGTATCAGCCAAAAACTCCAGAACCTCCTGTTTGGAAGCGAAGTCCTTCTGCAAAAAAATCAGGTCCTGCTTAAAGTAATCAGCGATACTTTGTTTCGGATCGGCTACATACGTCTCGATTTTCTTTAAATCGGCGTCCCCAAGTATGGTATTCACTTCGATGACAGGCACTGGCAGCTGCTCGGGAATCGGTATTGAACTTACAATAAAATCGATGTCCTTAAACGACGCCTGATTCAACCTGTAGTATTCTGTTGTCCCTACTACATCAAGTTTCTCTCCGAATTGTGATTTCAGCTTATAAAACAGTAATTGTGCACTACCCATCCCGGAAGCGCAAACTACCAGGCACCGCTTCGGCCCTGTTTTCAGCTTTTGCCTTTCGATGGCCGCTCCGATATGAAGTGCCAAGTAGCCAATTTCATTTTCATCAATTTTGGCATCAGTGTATTCTTCGAGCACAAGACCGGCGATAAGACCAGCTTCAAAAGCTAGCGGGTAATTGGTTTTGATATCCTCCAACATGGGATTCCGAATATTCATTCCATATTTATACCGATTGATGGCCGGCTTCAAATGGAGGCCAAGACTGATGATCAGCTCTTGGTCCTGCCTGATGCCAAGCGCCAATTTTTCCTCAATTCGCTCGAGGATGCTCATCACTACTTGATAGATATCATCCTCCATCACCTGATCGATTTCCATCCCGGTTTGGTATAGCATTTTGGTCCCCAGTAAATGGATGGCGATATAGGCAACCTCTGTCTGTGGGAAAGCGACTTGGAAGCTCTCCTCGACCCGTCCAACGATTTTTTTGGCAACCTGGTATTCCTTTTTGTCGAGAATGTCATCCATATCTTTATTGTACAAAGAGACGTGATAGCCATTTTTTATTCGTTGATAAGCGATTGCCAAATGAATAAATAAATTATTGATGGCGATGTCAGACAAGGTAAGCCCGTTTTCTTTGATTTGATTCATAATGATTTTCCAAATAACCGTCAAGTCTTCTTTTGCCAGAGAGGTCAGTTGGGCATTCAACAGGCTCTGTCCGGCCTCTTCACTGCGGTCAAAAATATACTCGGCCATACAAAAACGCAGCTTTAATTCACTGCCGGTAGCTCTCAAGCCATAATTAGGACGGCTTTCCAAATGGATATCATAGTTAGCCAATATTTTTTTCGCGTTCTTTAAATCATTTTGAATTGTCGATTTGCTGATATGCATTTCCTCTGCCAAATCATCCAGCTTCAAATAATCGTCTGTAAGCAGCAACCTCCTGATCAGGTAAGCTGTCCGTTCCTCTGGAAGATCAGGAACGAGTGGAGCTTCACCAGCTTCCTCTTCCAGAACTTCCTGAAGAAACTTGCGGAACTTTTGGTCATCCTTGATATGAAGCTTGTATCCTGTCCCGCGAATCGATTCGACTACTGCGCCATTATGGGAGAGGGTGACGTCGAGCTGCTTGACATCTTCCCTTGTCGTCCTTGATGTCACTTGATTGATGCTGGCCAAATAATCACTTGTCAAGGGGGAACGGGCTGCCATTAATTCACGCAGTATGGTAATGGTTCGGGAGTTCATCCAAACGCCTCCTTTCATCCATGCTTAGTTCGCTTCCTTCTCGCTGAAAAAAAGGTTCTGATGGCATCAGAACCTTTTCCAACTGATAGGTTTTCCGCCAATACACGATTGGCTGCGAGGTACTGTCCTTTTATTATACTACTGTTTGAAAAAATTGCGGTAGGTATGCTTTATGTGCTTCCAGCATTTCATCGAGTATCTGTTTGGCAACCGTGTCGGACGGAACTAACGGGTTGATGGCCAAGGCAAGCAGTGCTGTATTGTAATCACCAGTCACAGCGGCTTCAGCAGCTGTCCGCTCAAACGATTTGATTTGCTGGACAAGTCCCTGTACCGGGACCGGCAGTTCACCGACGTGTATTGGTTTCGGTCCATCCTTGGTGATCACGCAATTCACCTCGACTGCAGACTCTGCTGGAATGCCGGCAATTGCTCCATTGTTCCTCGTATTGACCGGCTGGATATCTCCTCGATTGTTGTAAATCGAGTCGATCAGGCTACAGGCGGCATCACTGTAATAGGCTCCTCCCCGCTCTTCCAGCTGCGGCGGTTTGATCGCCAGCTCAGGATCGCTGTACAATTCAAACAATTCCTTTTCCAGCTGCTGTACCACCTCTGCTCGCGAGCCAGCTTCGTTTGCTTCCTTTTTCTCCTGGGCAAGCATTTTATCCGTTTGATAATAATAACGGTGATACGGACAAGGAAGGATTTGCAATGCCTGGATGAATTCCGGCTCCCAGCCGAGGTCGACGATGTTTTTCATCGTCATGCTTTCCCCGCTTGTCAGTTTATCCAAGACCTGGCCGGTAACTTCTTCACCATCAAGGTAAACACGGAGTCCGAACACCATATGGTTTAATCCTGCAAAATCGATGTGTACTCTATCTGGCTCGACCTCCAGCATCTCTGCCACACTCATCCGCATTCCAATCGGCACGTTGCAAAGGCCGACCGTCTTTGTGATGTTGCTGTAGCGCAAGACAGCTTCTGTCACCATTCCCGCTGGATTGGAAAAGTTAATCAGCCAGGCGTTGGGACATAATGTCTCTATATCCTTACATATGTCCAGTATCACCGGAATCGTCCGCAAGCCCTTAAACAAGCCACCTGGACCATTGGTCTCCTGTCCGATTACGTCATAATTGAGTGGTATTTTTTCGTCTTTGGCACGAGCCTCCAACAGACCTACCCGAATTTGTGTCGTGACAAAGTCTGCCCCAGGCAGGGCCTCCTTCCGGTCATAGGAAAGCTTGACTTCCATCGGGACACCTGCCTTTTTCACCATCCGTTTGGCAAGTGCACCTACTGTTTCCAGCTTTTCTTTACCCTCTGGAATATCGACGAGCCACAGTTCCTTGATCGGAAGCTCGTTGTACCGCTTGATAAATCCCTCTACTAACTCAGGTGTGTAGCTTGATCCTCCACCGATAGTAACCACTTTTATACCACTCATTCTTTTCACGCCTCCCCAAGGTTATCTTCATTTCTTCTATCCCATTCCGCCATTAAAGATGGAAAAAGACGCAGTGGGATGATTAATCCCGCTGCGTCTCCCCCCTAGTCAGTCGCAGCAAGGTTAAAAGCCGTTATTTTCTGCAACTTGTTTTATCCACTCAGCACTTTTCTTCGGTGTTCTTTCTTTTGTTTCTATGTCTACGGAAAAGAATCCATATCTATTCTTATAAGCATTCATCCAGGACCAATTATCCATGAAGGACCATAAATGATAGCCTTTTGTATTGGCACCTTCTTCTATTGCTTTATGAAGCCATTCCAGATGACCTTTAATAAATTCAATCCGATAATCATCCTGGATCTGTCCGTTTTCGATAAAGCGTTCCTCGTCCTGGACACCCATTCCGTTTTCAGATATAAAAGATTCGATGTTGCCATAGTTTTCTTTCAGATTCATCATAATATCGTAAATGCCTTTTTCGTAAATCTCCCAGCCACGATACTTATTCATTTTCCGACCCGGCATTTCGTAATGATCAAAGAACCATTCCGGCATGAACGGACCGTAAGGATTAGGCAGGGTTTCTTTCGCCTTGACCCGACGAGGTTGGTAATAGTTTACCCCAAGCAGATCTACTGTGTTGTTTTTGATCAATTGTTTATCGCCCGGCTCTGTCACCGGCAGCTGGCCATGTTCCTCAAGGATATCGATCAATTCCTGCGGATATTCCCCTAAAACAGAGGGATCTAAGAAACTGCGGTTGAAGAACAAATCAGCAATCCGGGATGCCCTTAAGTCAGCCGGATTCTGGCTTCTCGGGTAAGAAGGTGTCAGATTCAAGATGATACCTATTTTTCCCTCTTTGATATCAAAGGTACGAAACGCCTCGACTGCCTTGGCGTGCGCCACCATCGTGTGGTAAGCAACCTGAGCAGCCCGCTTGGCATCGACTACGTTCGGGTAGTGGAAATCATACAGATATCCGCCCTCAACCGGAACGATTGGCTCGTTGAACGTAAACCACTTGCTTACCCTGTCGCCAAACAATCGGAAAGCATGCTTGGCATATTCGGCATAAGCCTCCACGACGTCCCTGCTTTCCCATCCACCTTCGTTTTGCAGCTCGAGGGGCATGTCGAAATGGTACAAATTCACAAACGGTTCAATGTCGTTGGCAATAAGCTCGTCAATGACATTGTTGTAAAACGTGACCGCTTCCTGATTTACTTCTCCACGCCCACCCGGGATCAGACGGGACCAGGAAATCGACAGACGAAATGTATTGTGGCCGATTTGCTTCATCAGCTGGACATCTTCCTTATAACGATGATAGAAGTCAGAAGTTGTCTGCGGACCTACTCCTTCAAAAAAACGGTTCGACTCTTGCTCATACCATTCGTCCCAAATGTTGCGGCCCTTGCCCCCTTCGTTGGCTGCTCCCTCGATTTGCGTGGCAGAAGTAGCGCTTCCCCACCAGAACCCTTCCGGAAATTTGTATTGAACAGACATAGCTATTACCTCCAGTTACTTGTGTCGATAGATTTCGATGATTTCCACGGCTAAATCTCTCACGGTCATTGAGGTCATCAGGTGGTCCTGTGAATGCACGAGTATCACATTCACAGAAGCCCCCTCCCCGCTTGCTTCTTCCTGAAGCAGCTTGGTTTGATAACCGTGCGCTTTGCCTAATTCCTCACCGGCTTCTTCGATGAGACGGTCGGCTTCAGCAAAGTTTCCCTCTTTTGCTTCCTGGATTGCTTCCATGGCGCTAGACTTGCCATTTCCGGCATACAGGATGATTTGAAACGCAATTTCTGTTAAGTTGTCCATCGGTTATTCCACCTTTGAGTCTCAAGTTAGTTAGTTACATGTTAACACTTTCATTTCTTTCTTCTTCAGCAGAATGTTCATTTTCGTAATATTGTTTATCCATGATTTTCAGGAACGGCCACCAGATTACAAATACGATTGCAATGTTGACCAATTGCAGTGCGCCACCCTGCCAGCTGTTGCCTGTCGCAAGGAAACCGCTCAGCACGGTTGGCGTTGTCCATGGAACAATGACCCCATTTGGATAGGGAACCATGCCCGATGCCATCGCAAAATAAGTGACGAACGTGACGATTACCGGTGCAATCAGCCAAGGGATGATCACCAACGGGTTCATGATGATCGGCAAACCGAATATTACTGGCTCGTTTACATTGAAGATACCTGCCGGAGCGCCTAATTTACCCAATTCTTTCAATTGGCGGCTTCGTCCAATCAGGAAGATACCGATAATAACTGCCAAAGTCATACCGGAACCACCGATTCCGACTATGAAGGTATCGATGAACTGCTTGGTGACAATGTTCGGAAGTTCCTGGCCGGCATTGAAGGCGTCTAGATTCTGGTTGTTCAAAGCATACCAAATTGGATCAAATACAGAGTTGACGATAATCTGTCCATGCAGCCCGAAGAACCAGAACAATTGAATCAACAAGACCGCAACCAGTGTGGCCGGCAGTCCGCTTCCAAGCGCTGTAAGCGGTTCTTGAATCAAGGTATAGATAAAGTTTTGTACTGTATCAAATGGTGTGTAGCTGAAAATGATCCGTACGATTAAAAAGGATGTCAAAGTTAACGTAATCGGAATTAGTGCACTAAACGAACGAGAAACTGCTTCCGGCACACCTGCCGGCATTTTAATTGTCCAATCCTTCTCTACGAAGAAACGGTACAATTCAGCTGCAATGAAAGCGGTGAAGATACCAAGGAACATTCCTTCCGCTCCCAAGCTTGCAGTCGGAATAACCCCGCCGACTTGCTCGACAGTTTTATTTGCCGTTTCGAAATCGATAACTTGCGGTGTAAGAATCAAGAATGAAGCCAGAGCAACGGCACCGCCATAAATTGACTCGCCTCCATAATGCTCCGTCAGCTTATAGCCAATACCAATAATAACGAATAACCCCATAATACTTAGAGTAGAGGCAGATGCAGGCCCTAAGGCTGCCTGGTATGCTTCATATGCACTTTCACTGATCCATTGATCCAGGAAAGGAAAATTGGCAATAACGACAAAAATGGAACCGAAGATGATGAAAGGCAATGCAACCATAAAGCCGTTACGCAATGCGGTCAAATAGCGGTTGTTGTTTAATTTATCCGCTATCGGCATCAGAATGTTTTCTAAAACCTCCATGAATTTGTTCACGTTTATTCTCCCCTTTTCTCTAAAACGGCCCGCTGGCAACCAACGTCCTGCGCCACTCGCCGATTCGAACGGGCCTGTTATATTCTGTTAAGCTATCATTCACCCATAAGTTCTAATGCTTTATTTAAAACAGCCGCTCCATCGACTCTGCCATAGGATACCGGGTCGATTACATCAAGGGGAATGCCTACTTCCTCTGCTGTTTTGGAAAACTTCTTTTTCATAAAGCGCATTTGCGGTCCGATCAACAGTACGTCGGCGCGCTCCATTTCTTTTGGTGCTTTATCCTGTGCAACAGCCCAAATTTCAGCTTCAATACCTTTCGCCTCGGCTGCCTCTTTCATTTTTGAAACTAGTAAGCTAGTGGACATTCCTGCTGAGCATGCGAGTAATATATGTTTCATCTATAATTCCTCCTAAGATGCTGTTATTTTGTATCTGCTTTCATTGTAGGTTACAACCGCTTTCATGAACACACATTGTTTTTCCGTTGCACAACGGAAATGATTATGCGCTTACATTTTGTTCCGTTGGCTTAGGAGGGTTGAGGCGGAAAGCGCGGGATAACTTCGGAGTTTCCGGAAGAATGGAAGAATTGGTACTACAGTGATTGAAAGGTAGGGACGACTAATTACCGAAACAATTATCCCGCCTGGTTTCAAGTATTAGAAAGCACTCATCAGATGCAAAATGCCGTCACCATGACCGATATGAAAAAAAGGGGATTTAATTCCAAATACGGAATGATACACTTGGGTTATCTAAGTTTTCTGTATAAGGTTTATTTCTTTATTCAGCTACGAAGCAGTAATGTGGAACAAGCATATTAGGAGGCGCAAATATGAAAGGTGAAGAATTATCAGAAGCAGTAGACTTTAAAAAACTTTCCATCGTAGAATTACAAATAAAATTTGAGCAACTAAAAAATAAATACCCTAAAAAAAAGAAGATTATCTTTGTTACCCAATCCGCAACCATCGAGGCAGATTTTCAGATGCAACTAGCGGAAAATTTAGAAGAGGAACCTATTTTGGGTCGTGCACTGCAAGAATACGAGCTTAGTCCAGAAATAGACATAACAGACAAAATAATATTAAATTCTTCTGCCTGTATTTACTTAAGGAATGTGAAGCTAACACCCTTAACAACTCCGAATTCACCTATTTATCTAGAAGAGTTTATATTGTTTACAGACCATTTATTAGGGCTAACAATTACTTGAGTTGTTCAACTTAGTTTAGAGTATTTTGGAGGAGCCTAGGTAGGTTCTATGGAGGATATATTACAACAAATTTTAACAGAGCTGAAAGACATAAATACAGACATCGGCGAACTAAAAACGGGTAAAGCAAGGTGAGAAGTAGAGCAGCAAAAGTTACAGCGAAAATTGGTGCTCCGTGTTTTATGGAGTTCCGTTTTTCTATAAATACCACAACTTGACTTTAACAGATTCTATAAAGCAGGCTGTCCCATTACGTTTTTCACTTGCGGGACAGCCTTTTTCATTGTTGTTGCTTTATTTTTTTATGGATCCAAATAGCCGCCTGCATGCCATCACCCATTGCGATAGTCACTTGTTCCGAGTGGGCGACGATATCTCCGGCAGCAAAGACGTTTTCGACATTCGTCATCTTGGTTCTGGGGTCTACAAGAATGTGCTTGTTTTTATATAATTCGACGCCCAGCTGCTCGGCGAGCTGGGATCGTACTTCATTACCGCCCATTGCTACAAAGGCATGATCTGCCTCCAGATTGCTTCCGTCCTCCAGCTTAACGCCCCTGAATTGGTCTCCTTCTGCCAGCACTTCATCGATTTCTCCGGCAATCGTGTTAATTTCATGGAATTTGAGCTTTTGATGCAGTTCTTCCTCAATCGGTTCTCGTCCATGGTTGACCAAGTGGATTTGGCTAGCCCAATTTGTCAGTGCTAGTGCCATTCCTGCCCCCGCTCTTCCAGATCCGATGACAATGACCTTTTTATCAAGTACTTCATAGCCATCACAATCCGGACATATATATACGCTGATCCCCAGGCAGGGAAGCAACTTATCGAACGCCGGCAAATGGTCCTTGATGCCGGTGGCAATTAAAATCGCCCTTGTCTCGTGGTTACGGTTAGTAGTAGAAACAGAAAATAACTGCTCCTGCTTGGCGACCTGCTCTACTGTCTCTTCAATAAAGTTTACTCCAAGTTCTTCCGCCTGCCGTCTGCCGGTCCTGCGCAAGGTGGCGCCGCTTATCCCTTCTGGCCAGCCAAGAATATTATGGTAACAGCGGCAAAGGTTTGACCGGCCATCCGCAGCATCGATAACTAGTACGTTGTCACAGTAACGGCCCAACTGAATAGCTGCCTGCAGCCCGGCGATTCCGCCGCCGATAATGATACAATCGTAAACCACTATTCCGCCTCCATTCAACACTAGTTGTTGTCATTAGTGTAAACAGAAGCTGTAGTTTCACGGCTGTTAGTTTTTAACAAAAAGAAACCTACCTATAGTGCAGTTAAAGAACAAGGAACATTAGCAATGGAATCGTGATGATACTCAACAATGTACTAAGCAGCGTAGCGCTTGATACGAATCCCGGTTTTGTCTGGAATTGCAAGGCATAAATCGTAGTATTTGCTGCTGTCGGAGTAGCTGCCGTCAATATCATGATTGCTTGGACCATATCGCCGACCGGTAAAAAGTATGCAATCACAAACGCAATCACCGGAGCAAGAAGCAGCTTGATCGACAGTGAAGCCCCCAACTTTCCATATTCCAATTGTTTCAACGAAATACTGGCGAGCTGCATGCCCAGGACGATCATTACAGTGGGAATCGTCGCATCGGCCACCATGCTGACTGCAGACATCACTTGGTCTCCGACTCCGATTTGCAGTCCATTCAGCAGCAAACCTAATATCGCACCATAGACAATCGGTACTTTGACCACTTCCCTCAAAGGGGAAAACGATTGTCCGCCTTGATCACTGCCCTTGGCAGCATAGTAAATGCCTGCCGTACACATAATCAACTGCTGCAGGACCATCAAGATTACCGCATAATGAAAACCTTCCTCCCCGAAAATAAGCAATACCAAGGGCGCTCCGTAATTCCCGTTATTCATAAACGCAGAGGCAAGGATAAACCCGCTGGTCGTATTTTTATCCCAACGATTGATCCAGGCAAGAAGATAGCAAACCACAATGGATACTACACACAACACGACTAAATAAATGCTTAAATAAACATAATCCAGCGTGATTTCATTCTGGTAAAACGTCCGGAAAGCCAAAAAAGGTGACATTAGATAAATGGCAATAGTCGAAATAGGCTTCAACTCGAATTTCCACACTTTTTGTCCGATAAAGCCAAGTGCAAATACACCAAAAATCGGGATAAGAACACCAATGAACGCCATGATTCTCCCCCCTCATAAGAAAAGGGATCTTTTCCAGATCCCTATACATGGTTCATTCCTTATTCAGTGTGCTTCCGTTTTCGGAAATCACCTGCTGGTACCAGAAAAAGCTGTTTTTCCTGATACGGCGTAAATCTTTTTCCCCTTCTTCGTCGCGGTTGACGTAGACAAATCCGTATCGTTTCTGGTAACCATTCAACCAGCTCAGCAAGTCGGTGAATGACCAGACGCAGTAACCGAGCAAATCCACCCCATCTGTTATTGCCTGCTGACACTGCCGCAAATGACTTTTTATATAGTCAATTCGGTAGTCATCCTTGACTACGTCATTAACCTCTAGTTGATCAAACTCACCCAGTCCGTTTTCGCTTATCAAAATTGGAAGTCCGTAACGGCTTGTAATCCGGCGCATTCCAATCCTCAGGCCGACTGGATCGATCTCCCAATCCCAGTTGGTCGCTTCCAGGTTCGGGTTTTTCTTGGTTTTGTAGAATCCAGGAATACCTGTTTCCGGCGTCGTGCCTTTTTTCCCTGATGTGTTCATGCCGCCGGAACCTACGCCCCCTTCCAGGGGATTATATTCATACGTGGTCGTCCGGTAATAATTGACCCCCATAAAGTCTGGCTTTCCCTGTGCCAGCAGGGCTAGGTCGCCGTCTTCCAGTTCAGGTGCCAATCCGTTTCGTTCTAAATAATCCCATGCCGCCTTAGGGTATTTCCCCCAAGCATACACATCCATCCACCAGTGGCTTAAGAACTCCTCAGCATTCTCAGCTGCCAGCACATCTTCCGGATTGGAAGAATAGGCATAGGCAGGGCTGTACGCGAAACTCGGGCCGATCTTGCCGTTCGGCACATATTTATGAAAATCGGCAATCACCTTGGCATTGGCAAGACTGGCATGATGGTTTGCCTGATACATCCGCTTCCGGTCTTGGACACCGGGGGGATGCAAAGCAAGCTGATAGCCTAAACTGATGAAAACATTTTGCTCATTGAGACTGACCCAATATTTCACACGATCACCGAGCCGTTTGAACAATGTGATACTATACCGATAAAAATCATCAATCACCTGGCGTGATTCCCATCCGCCGTATTGATCCTGAAGCGCCTGCGGCAAATCCCAGTGATACAGCGTCACAATCGGCTCGATGCCGTGTTTTAACAATTCATCGACCAGCTGACCATAAAAATCGAGACCCTGCTCGTTTACTTCCCCATTTCCGTCCTTTATAACGCGCGGCCAGGAAACGGAAAAACGGTAAGCCTTCAAGCCCATCTCAGCCATTAATTGGACATCTTCCTGCCAGCGATGGTAATGGTCCACTGCCACATCACCATTGGTACCCTTATACGTCTTGCCTGGTATCCGGACAAATTCGTCCCATATCGATGGCGATTTGCCAGCCTCGTTCCATGCCCCTTCAATTTGATAGGCTGCCGAAGCAGCTCCCCATAAAAATCCATCTGGAAATGCTTGTAACTGCTTATGTAACATTTCATTTCCTCCTCTGTGGAATTATATCTTCCTTTTACTTTACGATCCGTTTCCGACCCGCTTTCTTAATCACCTGATTGATTACTTCAGAAAACACGAGACCAATGGCAATCGCTCCTGAAATCAATCCTGCTTTTGCAGCCAGCTGGACCGCAGCATTATAATCATTCTCCACAAAATTGCGCATGGCGTCATAAGCCAGCCCGCCAGGTACCAAAGGGATGATACCGGAAACATTGAAGATGATTACAGGTGTTTTATAGTATTTTGCACATACTTGGCTTAACCCCCCGACTAAAAATGCACCCGCGAGCGTTGCCGGCACTGCATCGGTTCCCTCGGCTGCCAATCCATAATACAACACCCAGCCCAGCATCCCGACCAATCCGCATTGAATCAATGCATTGCGCGGCGCATTGAAAAGCACGCCAAAGCCGGCGGCTGCTATAAAGCTGGTGATCAGCTGTTCTCCCATACCATCCAAACCTTTCTATCAAACAAATGAAATTCCGACAGCGATCCCCGCCCCGATGGCACATGCCGTCAGCAGCGCCTCTGCACCTTTGGATAGGCCGGCAACGAGATGCCCTGCCATCAAATCGCGGACTGCGTTGGTGATCAATAAACCTGGTACCAGCGGCATGACTGCCCCAATAATTATTTTATCCATTTCAGCGCCAAGCTGGAGGTGAATAAACAGAAGGGACAACAGACCGATAATGACGGATGCCAAAAACTCAGCAAAAAATCGAAGTTCGACCCAATCGTGGAACCTTTCCATTGCCAGATAGCCGGCAGCGCCGGCCAACATCGCCGGGATGAAATCAAGCCAGCTGCCATCGAACATGATTGCAAAGCAGCCGCTAACCAGTGCCGCTGCAATAACTTGAAAGAAGAGCGAAAAGCTATAACTGTCCAAATCGGTTTGCTTCAACTGCTCATTGGCTTCCGTCATGGAAAGCTCGCCGTTTGTAACCTGCCGCGATATACTGTTGACAATGGCTATCTTATGCAAGTCCGTCGAGCGTTCAGATATTCGCATAAAATTGGTCGGGTCCGTTCCGTCTATGGAAAAAATAATGCCTGTAGGTGTTACATAGCTTTGAGAAGCAGTCTTTCCGAATGAAGCCGCAATCCGCTGCATGGTATCCTCGACGCGGTGTGTTTCTGCCCCGCTCTGCAGCATGATTTTTCCTGCCAGCAGGCAGACACTCGTGATACTTGGCGGTGTTGATTTTACATTCATATCCATCTTCTCCGTAATCAGCTTATATTGGTATTATAAGAGCAAACCCTGACGAAAAACAATGACAACGGACTGCACTCATCCTTGCATCAGAACTATCGAAAAATAGACTACCGTTTTCGCGTGCTTTTTAGGTGGGTACTCTTTCGACGCTACGGAAACACATTCGCTCTCCGGGGTCTCACCGAGGCCTTTCCTCCCGCTGGAGTCTCCATGTGTTTCCTTCGCTGTTCATCAGGTTAGGTTTTGCTAACCATCAAAATCCTTATCAGAGGAAGAAATAACCTTGGTTCCTCCATTTCAAGTCGAGTTTCAGACTATTATAAAGCTGAAAGAACGCTTACGCTGGACACATGCAACTAATGAGGATCAAAGAACAACTTTAAAGGGCTGCTATTTTATATAACGCCAATCAGCTAAAAAACAATAAAAAAACCGGTTGACTCTCACGTTACGTGATAGCTTATCGTTACAAAGGAAGGGAGGTTCTCAGCCGTGGGAATGACAGTAAAACAAGTTGCCGATCTAGTCGGAATCAGTGTGCGCACACTCCATCATTATGATGAAATCGGATTGCTGACCCCAGCTGATATATCGTCCGGAGGATACCGACTCTATTCGGACGAGGATTTGGAGCAGCTTCAACAAATTCTCTTTTACAAAGAACTTGGATTTCCATTGAAACGAATCGGCGAAATGATGCATGCACCTTCCTTCGATCGCCAGGAAGCCTTGGAACTGCAGTACAGCATGCTGCTGGAAAAAAGACGCAGGCTCGATAACATGATTGCATTGGTCGAACAGACGATTCAATCAGCAAAAGGAGAGATTGAAATGACGAATGAAGAAAAATTTGCCGGGTTTGATTTCAGCCGAAACCCTTATGAGCAAGAAGCACGGGATCGATGGGGAGATAAAGCCGTCGATGACTCGAACCAAAAGATCGGAAACATGACGAAGGAAGAGCAGCAGGCTCTCGGGGAGGATATGAATAAGATTTACCGAAGCCTTGCTGGTTTACGCCATCAGGACCCTGCATCGGATGAAGCACAGGCTGCTATTGGGGAATGGTTCCGTTTGTTGAACAAAATGGGCAACTATTCGCTAGACGCATTCAAAGGGCTTGGTCAAATGTATGTCGACGATGAGCGATTCACGAAAAACATCGACCAATTTGGATCCGGCCTGGCAAAGTTCATGCGGAATGCCATGGCAGTGTTTGCCGACAACCGCCAATAATGAGTACTAAAATCCCAGGTGCCGTAAAGGCCACCTGGGATTCTTTTTTCTGTTTGTCTCGTTTAGGTTTCCGTCTTTCTTCTCTTGATTCTCCCGTCTAATAGTAAAAAAAAATATATCAAAACGGTACTTATTCATTTTGTTTCGTGTGAATTACTAAAGGTTCCTTCCTGGCCTGGAAGTTCAAAGAAATCATCGATGTGTGTGTAATCACCTGCCATGCGGCCAATTACCTGTAATGCTTCCGGGTCTACTTTGTCCGTTTCCATATATACTTCGTCTTGGATATGATAACAAACCAGCCTGCCCAGTACGAGACTATTGCTGCCGATATCGATGATACGGTCAAGCTCGCATTCCATTTGGACAGGAGCAGCCGCTACGCGGGGGGAGCTTACCTTCTCGCCCGGAACTGATGTAAGACCGGCTTGCAAGAATTCGTCCGTATCAGGAGGATAAGCTTTGCTTGTTTCGTACATTTGATTTGCAAGCTGTTCATTGACAATGTTGACGACAAACGCTTTTGTAGCCCGGACATTTTCCAGCGTATCCTTTACTCTTCCTGATCCACCGACAGAAAAACAAAGGGTGATTGGCTCCATGGAAGCGACGGTAAAAAAGCTGAAAGGTGCCAGATTGGGGATACCTTCTTCATTTATCGTTGACACCCAGGCAATCGGACGCGGAACTACTGCGCCCTTAATCAGTTTACTCATGTCTCGTTCTGCGAATTGCGATGGCTCAATTTTCATTCGGATTCCCCCTTTTTACTGTCCAACTTATTCTGGAATAGTTTTTTCTCTCGCCATTTTCCATAACGGTAATAAAGAAAAGCGAACAAGCTGCTAATAACAAAGCTGATACCCATTCCGACGGCAATTCCGGTTTCCCCCAGCAATTGCGAGCATACATAAGTCAGCGGGTAACGCAAAACCCAGAAGGAGATAATATTCAGGATAAGCACCTGATACATTGCCCCTGCCGCACGTACCGTTCCATTCAAGATAAAATTGATACCCAAAAATGGATAAAAGAAGGCGATAATCCGCAAATAATGACTGCCAAATTGGACTGGCTCCGGCTCCTGAATAAATAATTTGATCGCAACTTCGGCCAAGAGCACTAGTAACAGAGCTAATAAAAGCATAATTCCCAGGTTGTAAAGCAGCCCGTATTTCGTAATTTTACTAACCCGGTCCCACTTACGTACACCAATGTTTTGTCCGGCCATGCTGTTGACTGCCGTTCCCAATGCCTGGGCAGGAAGCATGATTACACTGTCCAGCCGCTGTGCGGCACTGAAGCCCGCAACCACCGCTTCTCCATGAGACGTCACCACACTCATGATCGCCGCCACTCCGGCAGAAATGACCGACATTTGCAAACCGGATGGTACGCCAAGATTCAATATCAACAGTACCTCTTCCCGTCTTGGCAGTTTGGGGACAGAGAATGGCACGAGTTGATGCTTCAGCACATAATAAATGCCATATAAAAAAGCGCTACCCTGGGACAGAATGGTTGCATAGGCAGCCCCGTCCACCCCTAATCCAAACCCGCTGATCAACAGTGGATCTAAAAAGATATTGAGAACGACCGCAATCATCACAAACCGAAGTGGTGTCCGACTGTCTCCAACTGCGCGCAGCACGGTACCAATGAAGTTATAACCCAATAGGAAAAGGATGCCGAGCGCGTTTATCCGCAGGTATGTGACTGCTTCTCCTATCATGGCTTCCGGGGTTCCGAGCAAACCCAATATCGTCTCTGCGAAAAGGAAACCAACTATGCCCAGGACAACCGCCATGGCTGTCAGCACTACAACAAAAGCATTGAGATAACGTTTCATTCCCTCTTCATTGTCTTTTCCTTTTTGCTGCGACAGAATCGTCAAGGTGGCATTATTTATTCCGATAATAAAAGATAAGATAGTAAAGATGACCGTACTGGAAACGGCAACCGCACCGAGTGCATTTCCACCCAGCAGATTTCCCACCCACAGGCTGTCCGTGAACTGATAGGAAACCTGCAGCAGATTAGTGAAAATAATCGGTGCCGAAAACACCAACATCTGTTTTACTATGTTACCTTCCGTAAAGTCTTGTTGTCTGCTCAATGATAAGACTCCCTTATTTCCTATTTCTCCTCATCTTATCACGGAGATAACAGAAAATCATGAGGCATGGCTTGGTACCTTTTCTTATCATTAATGGGAAAGTCTCACACAAACATACCAAAAATCAGAAACCGTGTAAGATTTTCTCACCGAACTACTGTCAATTCGATAAGCATCTTTTAGAATAGGGATAAATTCACGACGAAGGAGCGCTGGAATGGCTTTTTTGAGAGAAGCAGTCGACAAGCAGAAGCAGGCAGTGATCCATCAGTTGGTAGTTGAAGGGGTCATCAGTATCGACGACCGGGAGATCTATCAAAAAACAATCAGTGAACTGGCGGATGAGTATGCGGACGTTGCAGTTGTTTCCCAAATAATCCGAAGAGCCTCAAATAAACATACCATACGAAAAGGAGTATCGGCCCATGATTAATCAGGAGGCAGTGGACTTGGCAAAAAAAATCGTCGAGCTTGATTTGAAAAGAGATGAAACATGGGAGAACCTGGCTGCACTTGCCGGAGATAAAGCACATGAATTATTGCGTAGAGTCCAAAACAGCTAACTGTTGAAAATGGCTGTGAGAAAACCACTGTGACTAAAACAGAAAAGCCGAACGATGATTCGAAATCGTCCGGTTTTTCTTCTGTGAAATAACTTGGAAATCATAAACCGCAGGCAGCAGTATTTTGCTCTCCTGTGAACCACAAGTATTGGCTTACAATTAGCTGAAAACAGGACACAGACCTTCTGCGGGAAGGAGGATATCGATAAGACCCTATAGAGCGAAAGCTCGTGGAGGCTCACCAGCCACCCGATAAGCGTAGTGTATTTCCGTAGCGAGGATAAGTGTTTTTACAAATAAAATGATAGGATGTCCCTATCTTCACCTTTCTTGCCGTTGTAAGAGCCTGTGGGCTGCCGCGGTGAATAATGCGACACCATATGGGAGCACCTCTTCATTCAAGGTGAAGCAAGGGCTGTGAAGCGGGGGGTTTTCCTTGTCCTTCCATCCACACCCCAAGAACGCCATGGCACTAGGCAGCTTTCTCGCAATGTGACTGAAATCTTCCCCTCCCATTCCATAAGGAGCCTCATGAATTTTTTGATCAGGGAAAAGGGTTCGAGCAGTATCCTTCCATAATTCCACCAGCTTCCCATCATTACACAAAGCAGGCTCTCCCTTTTCGATATGAAGCTGATGGCTGCCCCCAAATAGCCGCGCACTGGCAGCTACAGCTTCCAGCTCCTCGATTAGCTGGCGTCTTACCTTATCTGTATAGGCTCTTACTGTTCCTTTGATCGTCACCTGATCGGGAATGACATTAAAAGCAGCACCCCCATGGATACTCCCAACACTTAACGCAGCAACGCCCAGCGGATCTATCTTTCTGCTAACCAAACCGTATAACCCTTGCAAAGTGTGAGCAGCAATCCATACCGGGTCGATTGTCTGGTGAGGGTAGCCGGCATGGCCGCCCTCTCCTTTTATCGTCAGTTCAAAGTTATCGATACTGGCCATGCTCGGTCCGGTATTTACCTGCAAGTCTCCTGTTTGTCGCCAAGGACACATATGCAAAGCAAGAGCAGCCTCCACATCATCCAATACACCAGCTTCCAAAAAATATGGAGCCCCGGTCAGGCCATGAACATCGGTATCTTCTTCTGCAGGCTGGAATAAAAATTTTATCGTCCCCCGGGGCAGTGAACCGGCTTGAAAATCCTCAGCCAGCAGTTGGGCAGCGCCCAATAAAGTCGCCGTATGGGCGTCATGGCCGCACGCATGCATCACACCATCATGAGTCGAAGCGAAGGAAAGTCCGGTTGTTTCCTGAATCGGTAAAGCGTCCATGTCAGCACGTAAAGCGATGACCGGACCGTCGTCATTCTTCAATACGGCTACAATCCCGTGACCGGCAATTCCCCTTTGAATCTCGATTCCTTGCAGTTTTTCCAGACAAGCAGCCACAAATGCACTCGTCTTTTCTTCCTGGAAGCTGAGTTCAGGAAATTGGTGAAGGTAACGCCGCCAGTCAATGAGATCCTGCTTTATGGCCTCCGCTCGTTCTTTAAGTTTCTTCTCATAATCAAGCAAACCTGCCCACCTCTCCCTCAACTTTTCACCAATACCTCTTCGGGTAAAGAACGGAAAGCTTGCTCTAAGTCTTCGAGTAAATCTTCTATATCCTCAATTCCGGCAGAATAACGGATCAATCCTTCCGGTATTCCCATGGCTGCTCGTTCTTCCGGGGTGCACTCGACATGACTCGTCGTCCGGGAAGGACCTACAATCGTTTCCACCGAGCCCAGATTGGCCGCCCGATTGGCATATTTTAATTTTGGCAGCAAGTGCCGTACGGTTTCCACGCCGCCCTTTACGGAGAAACTAAGCATTCCTCCATATCGCTCCATTTGCCGTGATGCAACCTCGTGTCCTGGATGATCATCGAGACCAGGATAATAAACAGACTCGACGATATCCTTTGTTTGCAGATACCTAGCGACAGCCATGGCATTTTCACACTGCCGGTCGACACGTAATTTTAACGTTTTCATCCCGCGAAGCAACAGATAGGCTGCCATCGGGTCGAGCGTTGCTCCGTTGATTTCCCGATAGTGGTACACTTGCTCGACAAGTTTTTTGCTGCCGCAAAGTGCACCGCCGAGTGCATCGGCATGACCACCAAGAAATTTTGTCGCACTGTGGATGACCAAATCAGCACCAAGCGCCAGCGGCTGTTGGTTGATCGGCGTGGCAAACGTATTATCGACGATGACCAGCGCTCCGACACGCTTTCCCGCCACTGCCATTCTTTCAATATCGGTTATTTTCACCGTCGGATTGGTCGGCGTTTCCAAGTAAAGCACCTTGCAGCCATTCGCTAATTCCTTTTCAATGGCTTCATGGTCCCCCGTTTCACAAAGGGTTATCTCTACTTGCTGGCGGGGAAGGAATTCGGTAAAAATTTTATTGGTGCCGCCATAGGTATCTTTGATAGAGACGACTCTGTCACCAGGGCTGAGAAAGGTTCCCAACGTGTTACTGATCGCTGCCATGCCGGTAGAAAAACTAGTGGCAGCCTCAGCATTTTCCAAACACCGTATTTTTTCCTCAAAGGCCTGAACGGTCGGATTCGTATTCCTCCCATAAATATGCCCCGCCTTATTGCCAACTGCCACCTCGTACCATTCATCCATATCATCGTAACCAAACGATACACTATGCACAACAGGCACTTGCGTTGCACCAAAGGCTAACGATTCCTTCTCCCCTGCCCAGATTGCCTGCGTTCCTTTTCTGATTTCTGCCATCACGACTCCTCCTTTTTTGTTTTAAAATTCTAACTGATTTTTCCGTCTGAAGGATTGAGAAACACGGAATCCCGGATAATTACCTCCCGAGGATAGTTGGTAAATGTCTCACAGCCGGTTTCTGTCACCCGGATTGTTTCACTTATTTCGATTCCATAATGATTCAACCATAGAGCAGGTATCAGATGAAACGTCATATTAGGCTGTAAGACCGTCTTATCACCGTTGCGAAGACTAACAGTATGCTCGCCCCAGTCCGGAGGGTAGTTTAGCCCGACCGAATAACCGAGCCTTGCTTCTTTGATGATGCCATGCCGCTGAATCGATTGTTTCCACGTATCGTTTACTTCTTCACACGTCATGCCTGGAGTTATTTTTTGCAGGACTTCATTCAACCCTTCCGTCACATAGGAGGCAGTGGTCAGGATTTTTTCGTCTGGCTTGCCAATAGAAACCGTCCGAGCTAACGGAACATGATATCGTTTATAGCAACCAGCTATTTCAATACTTACGGTTTCGCCTTCTTGAAAAGAATCGTCTGACCAGGTCAAATGAGGGACAACCGTATTCTCACCTGTCGGAAGAAATGGCACGATTGCTGGATAATCACCGCCATATTGGTCAGTCCCGGCTAACATATGGTAATAGAGCTCGGCGGCGGTGTCGCACTGTCTGCCCCCAGGTTTGACAGTTGCGATTCCTTTGGTCATCGCCTGTTCGGCAATTTTCCCTGCCCGTCTCATATATTCGATTTCCACGTCGGATTTAATTAAACGGACGTGATTGACCAATAAATCAGCATCTTGAAAGACTGCATCCGGTAAATGTTTGACAAGTTGGGCAAACGCCTTGGCTGTGAAGTAATAGTTATCCATCTCTACGCCGATGCGACGGTTGCCCTGCCCGATTTGTTTCAGTATATCCGCAATGAAGGCCATCGGATGATGTGTCTGGGAATGAACGTAATAATCCGGGTAATCAATGACATTTTCATCGTATAGCCATGTCCCTGATTTGGCCCCGGCTGCGTCCATATGTCTTCCAATCCATAACGGCTGGGGCTGGTCCAAAATGATCACAAGCATTTGGTGAACGTAAAATGACCAGGCATCGTAACCAGATAAGTAATTCATATTTGCCGGATCAGTGATGAGCAGTACCTCGATACCCTGCACTTCCATTTGCTGCTTCGTTTCCGTCAATCGGTTCTGGTACTCCAAAATATCAAAGGGAAGCAATTCTACCCCTCCTTCGAATGTTATTTTTCTTACTATTATGATAATTCAAAGGAAAGGTCGGTTGCGATGTGCAGAATGTATGATGTTGAGAAGCACGTTATTATACAACATTTCAAGGAAGAGCCCGATCCATAAGACCTACCAACAACTACTGGACCAGACTCCCACTGAAGGGCTTTTCTTTCTGTTTCTCCGGCTCACTTTGATCTACTCCACCACGATGCTGAGCTGATGCTTGGGACACCCTTTCTTATCCATATAAAACAAAAAACCTTCCATACCGGAAGGCAACACGTCACTCTATTTTTTGCATCATCCAAAGCCGTACACTAAGCTCCAGCAAAAACAAATCATCCGGATCGACAAGGGATAGCTGGGTCAAAGACTCGATTGTACGCAGGCGGTGCAGCAAGGATTGTCTGTGTAAATTCAAGGAACGGGCGGTCTGACTGACATTGCCCTTATGCTGGTTGTAAGCGAGAAAAGTCCGAATTAAATCGGTCTTTCTTTTATTATCATATGCGATTAACGGAGAGACAGTTTGGCTGACTATTTGCACGATTGCCTCATCGCTTGCGAAATTCATTAACAAACGGTTTATTCTCGTATCTTCAAAAAAAGTCCTGCCACCTGAGCCATGTTGCTTCCTCCCGATTTCCAGCGCCGTTTTCGCCTCCTCGTAGCTCTCCTTAAAACAATCAATCCCTTCTTCATGTTTACCTGCTCCCCAAGAAATATCGAGTATTGGCAAAAAAGCATACAATCTTCTTTCCACAATATCGAGAAATTGGTTGGCTGCTTTGTAATACAGCTCTTCACTGTCCTCCAGGAAAATTATCACTTCCCCATCCTCAAAAGTGGCCATCGTTCTTCTGTTCAATACAGCCCCCGCATTAGTAATTTCCTTTTGCAGATTGAAATTGAGACTTTGCAGCGAGGAATTGGCTGGATTGTCGTTGCGGAAATCAACCTGATTTTTATAGGAGATTTTCCCAACCAGACAAGTGTACGGAAGAGATAAGTCGTATCCAAGCAGTCCCGCTTTTGCAGACTGAGTTCCGGTTGGTTGGTCGCTTTTGACCAAGTCCAGAACATAGGTATCTTTTAAACGGATCTCCGCCATTTCCACAGCATTTTCTTTGGCAAAATGAAGAGCAAAGGCAGTTAATGCATGTTCCAGAACATTCAGCATAAACCAAGTCAACGGCTGGCCGATTTCGGGCTGAAACAAAAGATACCCTTGGATTTTATGGTTATTTTGGATGGCAAGCCGGTAACAGGGACGTTTTTTAAGAAACCCCAGTTCCATATGGTGATAAAGAGGATGGTCATCACCAATACCGATTGATGCAGGAAAACGGCTTTGCTGATTGGAAGCACTGCTCTCAAACAAGGCAGACTCCGCCTCGTCGAAACAGGAGTGACAGCGAATATTACCGCCCTCACTTTGGACTGCAACCGGCATTTCGATCTGTCGATAAACAAGAGCCGTCATTTCAGCCAGCCCTTTGTCGTGCAGGACACTACTTATCAGCTGCTTACGAACCTCTTCCGCCTGGTTTCTTTGTCCCTGTTTCTCCTTGTTGATTTCTTGCAATACACTTTGCAGTACATCGCCGAATCGAACCTCCCATGGCATTTCCACGATAATAAACTGGTGTTGCGCAGCAAGGGATATGATCCTGTCTGGAATATTGAACACATAACGTCCAGTGGCAATTCCTAATAGAGAAGCGCCGGATTTGATCACGTCGAGCACAAATTGTTCAAGCTTTTCTGGATGTTCCTCACACCCCATGCCGGTGCTTAAAACAAATTCATTTTTACGGACAAAATTTTCAACCGGACCTTCGATCACCGAAACCCATTCGACTTGCTTCCCATCAAGTAAACCTTTCCCTGTTTTTACTGCCGAGGTTTCCATTACCGGCAATTGGACAATATCATTCGCTGTCAACCCCATCGAATCACCCCGCATTAAAGAATCACTTAACAAAAAAGCCTATTGTTAAAATATTCTGTTAACAATGATTCTATTATGCCGGTTTGATTCTGGCAATTCCCTCAGCTATCTTTTTGGACGCCAAAACGGGCATTGATTTGACCACGCATCAGTTCCTTGCGGATTTTTTTGTCCTCCTCCTTACGTTTTTCCTTTAACATCTCCTGTCTGATCTCGAAGGTTTGGACCCCTTCTTCCCGCTTGTTTGCAATATCAATCAATAGCTCCACATCAGCAAAAGAATACTTACGATTCCCCCTGTGGGAGCGCTCTGGAAATATCAGCTTACGCTCTTCATAATAGCGAATCTGCCTTTCGGACAAACCGGTCAATTCGCTGACAACGCCTATGGTGATTACTTTTCTTTCCTTGTAAGATGTATCCTGTTCCATTTACTCACCGCCGCTAATTAGATTCGTCAACATCTTACTCCTGATTATACATCGCTAGCAAAAGCATTCCTACGTTCATGTAAGATAATCTGACAAAGGAAAGTGGATATGTGAATAAACTTAACATGAATGCTGGATTTTCCTTAGCTTTTATGATTGAGCCATCATTTAATTACACTTGGAAAATTGTCTTTCTTGCTGTTGTTTTAATAGACTTAATGTAAAAAAAACCAGACCTTCGCAATAATAGGAACCGAGTTTTTAACAGTTAATAAAAACATATGTATGATTTCCTATTTCATTAAAAACCATATCATTAAAAGTACAACAGCTACGACCACCCAAATAATGGTTTGCTTCATGGTATAACTCCTTTCAGCTTAGTCTACACCCAATTATAAAAAGTTGAAGAATAAAATAAATAATCTTTATTATAGAACCTCTGTTTTACAAGTGGGATTGCTCTTTCTTGCTGCCACAGAACAGAAAAGGCCTGGACTTCTCCAGGCCTCCACTATCAATCTAGTTAACCATGCTTGTTCAGGCTGGCAAAAACGCCGCCTCTTTCCATTAACTCTTGATGGCTTCCTTCTTCCTCGATCCCATTTTCCGTAACGACGACAATCCGGTCAGCATTGCGAATGGTGGCCAGACGATGGGCGATGATTAGCGTCGTTCTATCTTCTGCTAGTTCATTCAATGCCTGCTGAATGATCAGCTCTGTTTCGGTATCCAAAGCTGATGTTGCCTCATCCAGTATTAAGATTGGAGGGTTTTTTAAAAACATCCTGGCAATCGCAATCCGTTGCTTCTGCCCTCCGGAAAGCTTAAGCCCTCTTTCTCCCACAGGTGTTTCGTATCCTAATGGCAATGATTCGATAAAAGCCTGCAAATGGGCTTTGCGTGCCGCCTCTTCAATTTCCTCGTCGGTGGCATCCAACTTGCCGTAAGCGATATTTTCCTTTAAGGTGCCCGTGAATAAAAACACATCCTGTTGTACGATGCCTATTTGGTCACGCAGCGATTGTTTTCGTAGTTCCCGGATATCCATATCATCCACGGTGATCCTGCCTTCATCCACATCATAGAATCGTGGAATCAACGAGCATATCGTTGTTTTCCCTGCTCCGGAAGGGCCGACAAAAGCAACCGTTTCACCTGCTGGAATCGACAGGTCGATGTGACTTAATACTTGTTTAGAATGCTCATAGCTGAAAGAGACATCCTCAAACCGTATATTTCCTTTCAGTCCGCTAATTTTTTTCGCATCCGGTTTGTCCTGCACTTCAGATATGGTATCGATTAAATCGATAAACCGTTTAAAGCCGGCCATTCCTTTTGGATATAATTCCATCAGTGCACTCACTTTATCAATCGGTTTGAACAGTACATTGACGTAAAGTACGAATCCTACCAACTGACCGTATGAGAGTTCCCCGGTAAAACTGAGCCATGCGCCAACGACGAGAACAATCAATGTTATGAATCTGGTCATCATATAAATCCCTGACGTACCGTAGGACATCACTTTATAGGAACGCAGCTTCGCTTTTCGGAAGTTTTGGTTATCTTTTTGAAAACGGCTGATTTCGTATTCCTCATTGGTGAAAGATTGGACAACTCTTACGCCGGAAACACTGTCCTCAACCCTGGCATTGACTTCCGCAATTTCCCTGTACATCTTTCTCCAGGCCTCATTCATTTTAAGGTTACAGTAGGAAATCAGCCAGACCAGAAATGGAACGATGATCAAAATGATGACGGCTAGCTTCATATTGACCATAAACATGATAATAAAGGCACCTGCAAATGTCATAATCGAGATAAACAAATCCTCTGGACCATGATGTGCCAGTTCTCCAATATCAAATAAATCATTAGTGACACGACTCATGATATGGCCAGTTTTCGTATTGTCAAAAAAACGGAACGATTGTTTTTGAACATGCTGAAAAAGCTGGCGGCGCATATCGGTTTCGATATTGATGCCCAACTTGTGTCCCCAGTAGTTGACAATATATTGTAAAAAGGTACTTAAAATATATAATGCAAACAACCCGATGCTGACCCAGGCAATGGCATTCCAATTATGAGTCGGAAGCAGTTTATCGACAAATCTTTGTACTGCCAGCGGAAAGGCAAGCTCCAGCAAAGCGACAATCACTGCGCAGGAAAAGTCGATAGTAAACAATTTTCGGTGTGGTAGATAATAAGCGAAAAAACGCGAAATCACGTATAGCACTTCCTTTAATTCTGACAAGTCTATACGGATTATATGCTTTTGCAGGTCATTAGGCAAGGAGGAATCGTAGCGGAATGGGGCAAAATATCTTCTTTCAGAGAAGCTGCTATAGAAAAAGGCAGGGATACGATCCTTGCCTTCATTATTATGGTAATACCGTTTTATTGTGATTGTCCCAAGCATTGTGTTTCCTATCTAACTTATAGAAGATGGCATCAAGCGCTTGGAGGGCTTTCTCTTTCTCTACTTCGTCTCTGCTTTCCGTGTATCTATCAAGAAGCTGCAATGCTTCGGTCATATCATCTTCCGCATATCCATATCCTCTGATGGTATGTATTTCTTTACTGATGATAGACGTTACAAACCCTTCTTCTGCTGTCCCATCAGACAAACCTTTCACCCTAATATTTCCATTACGAAAATTGTCAATGGATTGGTGAGCATTATGTATCGCCAGTCCTGGTTCGTTATGAATGGAAACATAATTGTTTTCTATGTCGACCTTTTTGTCCTCTGTGCTTCGTCCAAAATGATTTTCTTTTGTCAGTTCTTCCTTTTCCGACTGTGTTTTTTCAGCTAGTTCCTCAGCGGACTTCTCGTGATTGCCCTGGATTTCTGCAGGGGAAGCATAAGAATTTTCCACTACGGGGGTTGGTGTATATTTTATATAATCGAATATTTCTAAACTCATTATACTCAATATACCAAATCCACCAGTAATAAGCGCCGCGCAGGCCCACTTCATCATTCTGTTCAGCATACAATCCCCTTTCAAAAAACTCTATAAAGAAAGCTTACCGAAATAATTTTCATACCTCAACCATTTCATGAAAATTTTTATCCTTCTCCCCAGTAATAGAGCCGTCATTCTCCCATTTCTTTAGAATTTGCAAAATTCATTTGAAAAACACACTACTATTTACCCACCCAGACCACACAAACCCGGGTAAATATTACCATTTTATAGAAACTTACGTGTTATTTATAGTAATCTACTAGGATTTTATGGTATTTTATAGATTGTAAATATTCAGAAAATTGCGAGGGGGAGTTTTTTTGAACAAACGAAAAATTGCTTCAACTGCTATGGCGATGGCTTTAGGGTTGAGTACCTTGACTGTAGGTGCTCTATCACCGGTTCAAAAAGCACAAGCAGAATCGTTAAGTCCTAAGGTTCCTACGGCTCAAGTCGGTTCACCGGTTGATCTGGGAATCGCCAATGATGAGAAGCTGATCGAGATGTTGAAAGAAGAGGGGAAAATTGCTGCGGATGCCACAGCGGAGGAGGCTCAAGAAGCATTAAACCGTTTTTTGAAGGCAAAAGCAAAAGGTGCTCCTAAAGAGGAAACGCCTGACTCAGAAGTAAACAAAAAAGATGTCTTAAATGATAACAAAAGCAATAATTCGTTGACTAATGGGAAAGGAAACAAGCTTGGCATAGCCAAGAAAAATAAAGTCGGCAGTGTCGAGGAAGAATCGTATGACGGCTCTGTGCGGGAAGACAAAGTGTTGGTTCTTGCCATCGACTTCCCAGATTATGAAAAAAGTTCGATCACGGAAGATGAAACCGATATGTTCTATGAAAATTATACCCATGATCACTTTCAAGACATGATTTTTGGAGAAAATGGCTATGAAGGACCAAATGGAGAGAATCTTGTCTCTATGAAACAATACTATGAGCAGCAGTCCGGTGGAAGTTATACAGTGGACGGAACGGTAGCCGGCTGGTACACAGCCGATCATGAGGCGGCTTACTATGGCGGAAATTACCCTACACCAGATGGCAGCGATGCCCGTCCACGTGAATTAGTCTATGAAGCATTGAGCAAGGCTGCGCAAGACCCGAACGTCAATTTGTCAGAATACGACCAATGGGACCGCGATGACTATGACGGTGACGGCGTCTACCATGAGCCGGATGGAATTATCGACCATTTGATGGTCATCCACGCGGGTGTTGGTGAAGAAGCTGGCGGAGGCAACCTGGGAGCAGATGCAATCTGGTCGCACCGCTGGAATCTTGGCAACCTGGTCGCTGTTCCTGGTGCAAGCTCAGACAGCCCTCGTTTTGGTGGACAGTTGGCAGCCTATGACTATACCATCGAGCCAGAAGATGGAGCTGCCGGCGTATTCGCACATGAATACGGCCATGACCTTGGCCTGCCGGATGAATATGATACCCAATACACTGGAGCGGGTGAGCCAGTTTCTTACTGGTCGATCATGTCAAGCGGCAGCTGGGCAGGAGACGTACCAGGCACAGAACCTAGTGGTTTCAGTCCATATGCAAAAGAATACTTACAGGCAGAGCATGGTGGCAACTGGCTAAGCGGAACGACCTTGAACGCGGATGAAATTACCAGTGATGGTACGAGCATCCTGCTCGATGAAGGGGTCACAAAAGGGACAAACAACGATGCCGTTAGAATTGACCTTCCGGATAAAGCAACTGAAGTAAACAAGCCTGCCAGCGGTCAATACGAGTACTTTAGCGGCAGCGGCAACAATCTGGATAACTCCATGACGTTGAGTGTCGACTTAACCGGAGCATCCAGTGCAGAATTAAACTTTAAAACCTGGTATAACATTGAATCAGATTGGGATTATGCTTCCGTAAAAGTAAACGGTGAATCAATCGAAGGAAACATCACTACCACAGAGGATCCAAATGGGCAGAATCCTGGATACGGGATTACGGGCAATTCCGATGGATGGGTTGATGCCAGCTTCGACTTGTCCAGCTATGCCGGCCAAGAGGTGGAAGTAGAATTAAATTACTGGACAGACGTCGCTGTGGCGCTGCCTGGCTTCTATGTGGATGACATCACGGTCGCTGCAGACGGAACTGCAGTGGTAGAAGACGATGCGGAGGGTGACTCTCCGTTTACACTGGATGGATTTGTAAAGGATGAAGGAAAGTTCTATTCAGAAAATTATTACCTGCTTGAGTGGAGAACCCATAATGGCGTGGATGAAGGACTGGCTCACATTCGCAGAGGTGCAAGCCTGATGAGTTTTGACGAAGGGCTCATGGTCTGGTATGTCGATAACTCCTATAGTGAAAACTGGACTGGCGTACACCCTGGTGAAGGATTCCTGGGCGTAGTTGATGCCGACCAGCATACAAACTACTGGAGTGACGGTTCGGTGGCGGATACCCGCTATCAGCTGAACGACGCCGCATTCAGCCTGCACAAGTCCAGTAAAATGTTCCTTGATTATACCGAGACACTCGGTGTAACATTGACAGATAACCATACGAAACGTCGTCCACTGTTCGATGACAGTGCCGATTACAGCAATCCAGGATTGCCAGATGCAGGACGTAATGTTCCTACAGAGGGATTGAAGTTCCGTATTATTGGAGAAAGTACGGATGGAACTGTAGGAAACGTATTGATCTATAAGTAATCAACGAGAAAAGCCGGCTCTATCGCCGGCTTTTTTGTGTCTATTTTTTGTCGCTCTGTTGCGGAAATAGTGAAGAGAGGGGTTTTTTTGATATAGTAAAAGGGACAAGGAGGAACAAACATGATTTCCATAACTCAACCTGCAGCAAAATGGTACATAAAGGAACTGGATTTATCGGATGGAGATGCCGTTCGATTTTATGCGAGATACGGCGGCCATGGCGGCTTGCACAGGGGATTTTCTCTTGCCCTGGCAATCGAGCAGCCAAAGGATCCCGTTTTTCACACCGAATCATTAGGCATTACTTTCTTTGTGGAAGAGTCGGATGCCTGGTATTTTGAAGGATATAATCTCCATATTAAATATAAACGGAAACACGAGGAAGTCGAGTTTTCGTTTGAACCAACAGAGAACGCCAATTCAAATGATTAGTGAACAGTTAATAAGTGCCGCACCTACTAGTGAACATCCATTTCCAATAAGTAGTTTTTCCGGTCGACTTTTCATATTTATTTCTAGCGAAACAGCTGCGGAAAAACATCGCCAGACAAAGAGGTCGGGACAAAAGCATGGTAACTCTTTTGTCTGATGCGTGCTTCGTATCTTCCATTCGCGTGGTCTGATTTCCACATAATAAAGACAAGATGAAGTGAACTGTATTTTTCTATTGGCTGATAGGTATCTAAATAGTTACGAAGACGAGAAATAGCATGGGGTGCTCCTTTATTCTTCTGAAATTGGATGGTGCGAACTGGTTTCCATGCGGCTTAACTTTCTCCCCGTAACGGCTATCGACAACACGAAATCACGCCAGATGAGAAACTATCTCCATTCAAAGGAGGCAAGATACGCAGACTCCAGCCGGATGATCGCGAGCTGAAGATCCACTTGGGAAAGCAGCATTCTTTGCCAAGTTAGCTGAAGCCGTGCCCGCGGAAAGCGAAGTGCCTTGCTGAAGTGGATAGTTACTGTTCATAAGAGAAGGGTAGAACGGTATCCTTTTTTCCAATCAAAAAAACCGAACGAATCGTTCGGTTTTTGTTTTGGTCACGATGCTTTTGTCCCAGTCTCTTCAGATTGTCTCCCACTACTATCGGCCGGCATTGCGGCGGTTGTTCCTGAACTTTCGAATGAGTGGGTAAACCATCGGTCCCCACTTAATCAACCTTTTAATCCATTTTCCCATACACGGATCCTCCTTTGTTGTTGGTAATTTTCCTTTTTTCCGTGGATCCTAAACAAAAATATCATTTTCGGTTGATTGCAGCTGCTTCGGTATCCAGCCAAAAATCCGTTTTCTCCAGTTGACCGGCTAACTGCAGTAATAGAACTTCCCATCCTTTTGGAGCAATGAACTGGACTCCCATCGGCAGGCCGCTGTCAGACAAGTGCACAGGCACTGTCATCGCCGGCTGCCCGGTCAAATTGGCCAGCTGCGTATGTGGTGTATATGTCAAACTCGGTTCAAACATTTCATAAACCATCTCCTGCTGCCTTCGTTTGCTGACACTGTCCACCATCAGCAATTGCTCGATTTCTTCCACAGTATGAGTAAGTTCCCCATTCTCCGGTGCCGGATGAGCATTGGCCGGAGTGATATAGAAATCGTATCGTTTATGAAAATCAGCCATAGCCGCTGCGGCAGCGTCCCATTCAGCCAGACTGCGGGAATATTCAGCTGCCGTCACGTTCTGACCCGCCCGGTATAAGACCCAGGAGACAATCTCCATGTCATCAAATGTCACCGGGCTGTCCAACGCTCTCTCCATACTAGCCATCATCGCAGAAATTTCTCCACTGTTCATGATATAGTAGTTTTCCATCAGCCTGATACCGTCTATGGGAGCTTCCATCTCTTCTACCTCATGACCTTGTTCCTCCAGCCAGCTCACCACTTTATGTACAGCAGTCTCAGCCTCTTTACTTACAGGAGTTCCTACCGGCGAAGCCGTCGTATAAGCAATCCGGTATTTCTTCCTTAAAGGTTTTTGCATATCCTTTAAGTAACTGCCTTCATATAGCGGGATATGGAATGCAGCTTCCTGTTGAAAGGTCTGGAGCAAATCAAGCAGCGCAGCACTGTCCCGAACGGAACGGGACAACGCAAAGTCGATTGAAGCTCCTTGCCACTGCCGCCCATTCCCCGGGCCGACCGGCGTTCTTCCTCTTGTCGGTTTTAATCCGAATAACCCGGTAAAGGAGGCCGGAATTCGAATGGATCCCCCGCCATCACTCGCACCAGCAACGGGTACGATACCGGATGCAACAGCGGCTGCCGAACCACCGCTTGATCCGCCCGATGAATGGTTCACTTTCCACGGATTCTTTGTCGCTCCATATATTTCTGGCTCAGATATATTTTTCAGTCCAAATTCGGGTGTGTTGGTTTGTCCAACAAATAAAAAACCAGCATTGCGAAGGCGCGCCACTAAATTGGAGTCCCTTTTTGCAATGTTGTTACGCAATAAACGAGAGCCGGCCGTCAAAGGTTCTCCCTCCATTGCCTGGGAAATATCTTTCAATGCCATCGGCACTCCGGCAAAGCACTGAGAGTCAATATCAACCTGTTCCGCTTCTTTGAAGACCTTGTCTTTACGAGAGCGAATCACGGCGTTTAATGCAGGATTCACTTCCTCCAACCGTTGAAAGGCAGCCTCCAGAAGTTCCTGCGGCTTCACTTGCTTTTGTTTTACCAATTCAGCCAACCCGACTGCATCATATTGATTATATGTATCCATGCTATCCCCTCCTGCTTCTGATTATCTTTCTATTTTGCAATATCTGGCTTGATAGATAAAGCCAATTCTATCCTGCTTCTGTATAAAGAATGAATAAGCAAGCCAATTTAAGTAAGAGTGTAACTTAATTTTACCGAAAAGGTGTGAACGATTCATGGCCGATTTTTTCAAGGATGCCTTGCTCGTCCTGTTTCGAATAGCCACTATCCTGCCTTTATTATTGATCATTACCTTATTCATGGGAAAACGCGCCATCGGAGAACTGCCTGTATTCGACTTTTTAATCGTCCTTACGATAGGAGCGGTTGTCGGAGCAGATATCGCTGATCCCGGTATCGAGCATCTGCCAACCGTTGTCGCCATACTGGGAATTGCAGTACTGCAGCGCCTTGTAGCCAAGTGGAAGCTATCAAGTCGAAAGTTCGGCAAACTGGTAACCTTTGAACCGACAATCGTCATACAGGACGGGAAGCTGCTGAGAGGAAATATGAAAAAAATCCATTATTCCATCGACAATGTCCTGCAGATGCTCCGGGAAAAAAATGTTTTTGATATATCGGAAGTGGAGACAGCTGTCATCGAGGCAAACGGTTCCCTCAGTGTATTGAAACAATCACAAAAAAACACGGTCACACGGGAAGACATGGGCTTTTCCCGGCAAATAGCCAGTATTGCTTATCCAGTCGTCATGGAAGGAAAGATTTATCATTCCGTTCTGGAAAAATTCCAGGTCGATCAGGACTGGCTGCTGAATCAGTTAGCAGCGCAAAATATTCCCGGACCGGAGTCAGTCTTTCTTGCCACCATTAATCATCAATTACAGCTGCACATTTCGCTGAAAGAAGAAGAGACCAGCAAATTGCAACCAATCATTCACTAGAATGCAGGAGGATTTCTTTCTCACTGCTTTTTTCCATTTGGGTCCCCACGGTTAATACAACCATCCCACTCAAAAGGACGATCATGCCGAACCAGGAAATAGCAGTTAGGGTTTCCCCGACCAAAAACACACCCAATACAGCTGCGGTAAGCGGCTCTGCCAATGATAACGTGACCGCTGTGGAAGAATGTATCCCCCGTAAACCGAGTGAAAACAGAAGATAAGCCGCACTGGTTGCAGCGATTCCGAGATGCAAACTCACAGCCATTCCTTGCCAATGCATTATCCATGTCATATCAAATAAAAACAGCAGCGGAGCAAGGAGCAACGCACTCCCAGTAAAAATAACAGCGGTTACCGACAGTGCGGAACGGTTTTCCATTAGCTGTTTACTCGTCAATGAATAGACAGCAAAGGATAAGCCGGCACCAACTGCGAGCAGTACTCCGAGCGGCCGGACTGTCACTGTGCCAGTGTTCACAAATAATAATATACATCCTGAAACTGCCAACAAGGTAGCGATTCCCCAACGGATAGTCTGTTTTTTTCGATAAACAACCACTTCCAAAATTCCCGCCAAAATAGGGGCACTTCCTATCGCCGTTACTGTCCCGACTGCCACACCCGTCATTGTCACCGCGGAAAAAAACAGCGGTTGATAACAAGCCATACTAATCACTGCAGGTAGCGTCTGCTTTGAAGAAAATCCTCGCAAGGAACTGCCCTTTCTATCAAACACCAACAATAACAGAAGAAGTGTAATGCCCCCTACAGCAAGCCGGATAGCCCCCACCGCCACAGGGTGTGCCGTTTCCGGCGCAAATGTCTGCGCTGTCCCGGTCGTACCCCAAAGCATTGCTCCACCTATGACAAGCAGGAACGGTATCTTGTCTTTCATCTTCATCAGGCAACCCTTCTATCTAGGATATTGAAAATTTCTTTTCTATAAGTATAAATAATTATGAATATTTTGACGATAGAAAAAGTAGAACTCCTGATTTATACCACAGAGATGGAGCCAATTTTTGAAAGGGACGGAGCGGACACTAACTACGATGGGGGTATACACATGACAACAGACAGAAAAAGAGAAAAAAACAAGGGTGGCTTTTTCTCCAAAAGCTTACAGCGGCAGATCCTGATTCCGCTGATCACCTTGATATTGGCCGCCGGGGGGGCAATAGGCTATATCAGCTATACTTTTAGCGCATCATTGACAACAGATGAATTGACCAACAGTATCGAAAGCCAGACAAATGTACTGAACGAATCCTTTGAAACCTTTTTTCAGGGCCAGGAACAAGTCATCAACCATTATGTCGAACAAAATGAATTGACGCATTTCGACGAACAACGAAGTGACTTGATGGAAACCTTGACGAATATTTCTTCTTCCGATGAAGCGATACAGACTGCTTACCTCGGTACCGAAAAAGAAGGGGAAATGTTGACTGCCCCTGAATTGGATTTGCCGGATGATTATGATCCGAGAACAAGGCCATGGTACCAGGAAGCAACGGAAAATATCGGCGAGGTTATCTGGACAGAGCCATATATCGATGCCGACACCGGAGAGCTGGTCGTCAGTGCCGCCAAAACGGTGGAAGCCGAAACAGGGACAGTAGGCGTTTTATCGCTTGATATCAATATGCAGGCGATACTAGATATGATCAATACTGTGGAAATCGGCGATTCCGGCTACGCGGCCATCATGGATCAATCCGGCAAGTTTGTCGTCCATCCGGATGAGTCCTATATCGGCGAGGACATGTCCGGTGAATCCTTTTACCAGCAAATAAGTGAGCAAGACAAGCGTTCTGGAGCGGTTGATTTTTCCTGGGAGGAAGCCGAGAAGACAGCCGGGTACACGCTGAATGAACGCTTGAACTGGATCATTCTCGGCACGGTGGACAAAGCGGAATTAGCGAAAAAATCACAGCCGATTCTCATACCGATTGCCATCAGTATTCTTGTCGTCCTGCTATTGTCTGCTCTGTTAACCTGGTTGATAGCAGGCCGGATAACACGCCCGATCAAGACCCTTCGGGAAAAAATGAAAACAGTCGAAGAAGGGGATTTATCAGTAGATTTAAGACACGACAGCACAAATGAAATCGGACAACTTTCTCAATCAGTCAATGAAATGAAAGAGAGCCTTCGTTCGATTATACGTAACGTAACCGAAGCAACCACTGCGGTTTCCGGTCAAAGCTCCCAGTTGACCAGATCGGCAGATGAGGTGAAGGAAGGAAGCCAGCAGATTGCTTCCACGATGCAGGAATTAACCTCAGGAGCTGAAACACAGGCCAACAGTTCTACCGAGTTATCGGAAATGATGTCGGATTTCATGACCAAAATCAACCAAGCGCATGAAAATGGCGAGCAAATTGCTGGCACCTCTGATGATGTCCTAGATATGACAAAGAATGGAAGCTCTATGATGGAAAAATCGGTTAGTCAGATGAAAAACATCGAAGGTATCGTCAAGGAGGCGGTATCAAAAGTACAAGGACTGGACGCCCAGTCCCAGCAAATCTCCAAGCTGATCAATGTGATCAATGATATAGCAGAACAAACCAACTTGTTGTCACTGAATGCCGCTATCGAAGCAGCCCGTGCCGGGGAGCACGGCAAAGGATTTGCCGTTGTAGCCAATGAAGTGCGAAAGCTGGCCGAACAAGTCTCTAACTCTGTTGGGGATATTACGGATATAGTCGGCAACATCCAGCATGAATCCAGCAGCGTTGCAGCCTCATTGGAATCGGGGTATAAGGAAGTCGAAGAAGGATCACGTCAAATCGGGGCTACTGGAGAAACGTTTGGCGATATCGATCAATCTGTCCGAAATATGGTGGAAAGAATCCAGGATATTTCCGCAAACCTTCGGGACATTGCCGAAAACAGCAACAGCATGAATGAATCGATTCAAGAAATCGCAGCAGTGTCGGAAGAATCGGCTGCAGGCATTGAACAGGTTTCCGCTTCTGCCCAGCAGTCCACCAGTGCTATGGAAGAGGTTTCCGCAAACGCCGGTGAACTTTCTCGCCTGGCAGAGGAATTGGAGGAGCAAACTGCAAAGTATAAGGCATGAAGAAGTAATGGCCATAGTAGACCTGGAATAGAGGCTGGGGAAAACAGCGTGATACCAAAAGCAACCGAGCGTATTCGTAATACTAATCATTCGAATTCGTTCGGTTTTTTGATTTCCGTATACCGGCAAGCTCCTTATACTAGACCACCATTATGCTTTTGTGGAATGAGCTTCGCATTGCTCCGACAAGACACTGCACTTTCCACATGCCTGCAGAAAACGCAACGGAGGGGGATATTTGCTATATGGGCTAAAGGACATTTGTAATTTTATGTTAATATTAAACAAAGAACGAATTCTCTTAATGAATGGAGGAAATTAATAGTGTCTATCTGACGCACAGGAAGCAGCCTCTTCTTAATTAGCAGACTGATTGGTTGAAGAATGAGAGGCATTTTCTCATGCTCTTAAGGTTTTTTGTAAGTAAGGGAACATTATTTACTAGAAGTGAGGTATATAAGTGAAAAAGAAGCCGATGCTCATCCTTTTCTTCTTCTTGTTTTTCATCAGTTTAGTCTTAAATCTCTACTTAGGCATTTCTAGTTATATGAAAAGCACCTATACTCCGGATTCAGACGACCTACAGATTTTAGCGGAAATGACCAAAATGGTACTGGAAAGTGATCAATATCAAGATATAGCCTCTAAAGAAAAAGTTTATGCAATTGAACAAGGAGTTAGTCGATTCAATGTGGCTGACCCATCTTCTATGTTTCATTATGAGATTTATGTTCAAACCGAGAAAGAATCTTACATATTCACTTGTACTGATGAGAAGTGTACAGATGTATCAAATGAAGGGTGGAACTACTCCAGGTATAGTGAAGAAGATCCGATACTACCTATGAAAAAGAGCAACTAAAGTTGTCACCTTTATTTTAGAAATGGGGAAGAAAAGAAGTTAGACATTTTTTAATGATTTTCATGCTAAAGGGAGGGTAGAGATGGATAATCAATATGTTGTAGGCTGGGGAACACTAGCATTGATAAATGCCGGACTTGCCCAAGGGAAGAACAGGACAGGGCTAAATTGGTTTTTACTTTCTCTTCTATTGGGTCCACTGGCCACACTGATTTTGTTATTTGTCGAGAAGCGAGAACGTTAGCAATAAAATCACATAAAAACAACACGCCTGGCTATATTTCCAAGCGTGTTGTTGAGATGCCTTTAATATTTACTTAACCCTATTGCACCTGCTGTAGCAACTTGTAAGCTTCTTCTTTCGTCTGAACTTGCAGCAGCTGCTCGCGATAGTTTTCATCCATCAGTTTGCGGGACAGCATCTGCAGGATTTTCAAATGGGCATTCCCTTCTGCCTGTTCCGGTACGGCAATTAGGAAAATCAGTTTGGCAGTCGTACCATCCATACTGTTCCAATCGACACCGTCCGGTTTCATCCCGAAAACAACACTTGGTCGTTTAACGGCATTGGATTTTCCGTGCGGAATAGCGATGTTCATGCCAATTCCGGTTGTACTTTCTTGTTCCCGTTCGATGATTTTCTGCTTGAGTTCTTGCGCTGAAGTCAATAACCCATTGGCATCCAATTTCCCGATCAGCTCATCCATCACTTCATCTTGCGTGTTTCCCTGCAAATCGATATCGATCAACTCGGGACTCGTGATATCGGTCAGTTTGTTGATTTCATCCAGCGATTTAGCTTCAGGCTGTTCTGTTTCTGTATCAGCCGTTTCTGCATTCGTTTGTTGATTGTCCATCGCTAATTGTTCAGCCGCATCTTCTGCATAAACATCTTCTTCACCGCCAGCTGGTGTCAGCTGGTCTGTTACATCTTTTTTAACCAGCTTGATCATCAGTGCTGTCACTATGGCCCCGACAATGATTGCCACGAAAAACATGATGACATTGTCCACTGCGCCAAGGACGCCGACGATCGGCCCGCCATGGGCAACCCTGTCCCCTACATTGCCAAGCATCGCGATGACGGAACCAGCCATGGAACCGACCATGATGCTCGGGATGACCCTTAGCGGATCTTGAGCGGCAAATGGTATCGCACCTTCGGTAATACCGAACAATCCCATCGTAAAGGAAGCCTTTCCTGTTTCAATTTCAGTTTTTTGGAACTTCTGTTTGAACAGGAAGGTAGCCAGGCCAAGTCCGATTGGCGGGATGGCGATTGCTGCGGCGATCGGCCCCATGATTTCATAGTTTCCTTCCCCAATCATAGCTGAACCGAACAAGAATGCTACCTTATTTACCGGTCCGCCCATATCAAACGAAATCATCGCCCCTAAAATCAATGCCAACAGGATGGAACTGGTTCCTTGCATGCCTGCCAGCCAGGAGGTCAGTGATTCAAATACTTGTGCCACCGGTCCGCCAATAATGTATACAAAAGCCAAACCTACAATAATTGCTGAAAAGACTGGAATAATGATAATCGGCATGATTGGCTGGACTGCTTTTGGAACTTTCAGCTTTTTAATCCATAACGCAACATATCCTGCCAGGAAGCCGGCAATGATACCGCCGAGAAAACCGGCACCCGCTTCACTATTGTAAAAACTGCCATTAGCTGCAATATAACCACCGATAATACCAGGTGCAAGTCCGGGACGATCAGCTATACTGAACGCAATGAAACCGGCCAAAATCGGTACCATGAATGTAAACGAGGCGCCTCCGATGCTTTC
Organism: Sediminibacillus halophilus; assembly: GCF_900103695.1. Taxonomy (GTDB): domain Bacteria; phylum Bacillota; class Bacilli; order Bacillales; family Amphibacillaceae; genus Sediminibacillus; species Sediminibacillus halophilus. The sequence continues at coordinate 238,141 of NZ_FNHF01000003.1, read as the reverse complement.
AATTGTTTTCCAGAACGATCCTTCCGGTATCTGGATGCCCTCCGGCGTCTGCTGTCCGCCTAACGACAGGGCAATTGCAATCAACAGACCACCGACCACGATAAACGGAATCATATAGGAAACACCGTTCATCAAATGGCGGTAAATCGGATTTTCCTTGTCCTTCTTTTTCTGTGGATTTTCCCTTTGAGTATCGGCTTGTCCCTGATACACCGGCACATCTCCGCTAATGACCTTGTTGATTAACTGCTTCGGCTGGCGTATTCCTTCCTGCACGCCTACCACCAGCAATTTTTTTCCGGAGAACCGATCTTTTTCTACTGTCTTATCTGCGGCGATGATGATGCCATCCGCCTCCACTATGTCCTGTTCACTAAATTCATTTTCCACTCCAATGGAACCTTGTGTTTCCACTTTGATGTCTACGCCCAATTCATCAGCAGCTTTTTGCAGATTTTCCGCCGCCATGTACGTATGGGCTATGCCATTTGGGCAAGAAGTAATCGCTAACAATTTCATCCTGATTCCTCCTAATTTCGTAATCGCTTACATATACTATACCCCTTCAGACCCAGGTCAAAAGTTTTGTTTTTTTCCATCGCTCCGGAAAAATGGATATTTTTTGCGCTTCATTTTCTGCCCACGCTAGCAACTACAATTTTTCACTTCAAAAAAACAGGTATTTCTCCTTAATGGGAATACATGGAAAAGGCGGGCGACAAGCAACTGGAATCTTAAGGGTAGCATGAACATACGCCAAGCGAATCTTGTTAAAAAGCAGGATGCAATTAATCGGTGAAGATAAGATACGGAGACCACAGGTGGTTCCAGGCGCGGTACTGCCTTTCACCTTTACAGGACGGAAGTAAACTGGATAACAGCAAAAGCAACCACGTTCAGGTAATTGCTTTTACAAAAAGCTAATAAATTGCTGCTCATCGATTTGCCCTAATAACCGTTCCACTCTCCCAGGCTGTTCGGTAAGATCGGACAACTCTTTGAAAATTTCCCGGACGGCTGGATGATCATTGGGTACTGCCAGCATAAACACGAGTGAAACCCTGCCTCCTCCCCAGTCCAGCGGATCTTTTAACGTTGCAGCAGCAATCGCCGGGGTTTTAATCAAGTCTGGACTGCCATGCGGAATGGCAATGCCTGCCCCGATATTCGTATCGGATAGTTGTTCGCGGTTGATGGCCCTGTGCGCATACTTCTTATCGACACAGCCTTGTTCGAACAACCGATTGGCTAGCAGCTCGATGACTTCGTAGCGGTGTTCCCTTTCCACATGCAGAAACACAAGGGATGGATCCATCAATTCGGCAAGATGAGAGCCCGGTGCCGTCACGGCCTGCCTGGTTCCTGATCCGGACTGCAGCTTTCCGATAAAGGAAGCTAGCTTGTCTATTTCCTGCTCTTCCATCAATGGAGAAATTTGAATCGCCGGAATACCGGGTTTCTCGACTGGTACAGTGGATACGATAAAGTCGACTGGATGGTCGGCAAGGTATTGTTTTACATTATATTTCGCGACACTATCGACAACTTCGATCTCCGGAAACTTTCCTTCCAGCTTCGTCCGCAACAACTGGGATACTCCCACCCCCATATGGCAAACCACAATTGCTTGAAGTTTTTCCACGCGCTGATTACGCAGCCGTTCAATCGATGTTTGAAAGTGAATCGTCAAATAGGCGGCTTCCTCTTCCGGTAAAGAAAAATCAAAGTGGTCATTGATATCTTCCACGATATAAATCACCATATCAAACATATATGGGTACATCTGTTTAATATCCTGGAGCATCGGGTTTTTGACAGGCAGTCCATACGTAATCCGGTTGACGGTGGATGAGAGATGCAGGATGAGATCTTCTTTCAGTTGATCATCCTCGGCAAAATCGATCATCGTCACTTCTGACATCCGTGCTACCAGCTTTTCGACCAGCTCATTTACCATTGGAACCTGGCTTGTCCATGGAGTTTCCGCATGGCTACCGGGTACCGTTTGATAACGGAGCTTTGCCCCAAGGATATGAAAAGCGAGATAATACACTTCATCTTCCGGAAACCGGACGGCAAAAACCGCTGCCATTTTCTTAAGAAATTCAGCTGCCCATTCAAGCTCTTCTTTCCCTTGCAGCATCTGTTTTTCTTTCGTTGAGACGGAAATCGGCTGTCTGGTTTTCACTCGTTTAATCATGACCAGAACGTGGATGGTCAGCCGATCGAACGTCTCATCCGTGAAGGACAGCTTATGTCTTATTTGTAAGTCATCGAGTTCCTTTTTTATCAGCCGGATATCGGCACCGGCGAACATCGTTTCCATAAACGCCGCAATCGGCATTGCTTCCTGGCTGCCGAGCCTTGACAGTTCTGAGAGGGCAAGCCGGATATTTTTCTCCTCCCCATGGACGGAATGCCCCACTTTCTGCTTAGAGATGACAGAGACATTCATTTTCTTCAACCAATCACGAATTTTATCCAAGTCTTGGCGAATGGTTCCTTTATTTAAAAAATACTTATCTGCAAGCTCTCCGGTGGTCAGCGGCTTGGCTTTTATCAATAACTCGTACGCAATTTCCATCCTGCGGTCCCGATCCGTTTTTCGCTCAAGTATTGGCTGCATCGATTGTAACTGATCGAACAGACGTGATTTATCCGGCTCCTCCATCTTCACCAACACCCCCAGGCCAGGCTTTTTTTCTAAATGCCCATGGGAATGCTCGAACAGAAATTGCTCCAATTGCTTTAAGTCATTGCGAATCGTTTTCTCGGAGCAATGGAAGTGCTGGGCCAGTGTATTTACTTGAATATAATTATTTTCCCGGGTAAGAAGGAACCGCAATAGCCCGGTTTGTCGATCATTCATTTTGCTCACCCTATCACATATAATGACGTTTTTTTCATGAACGGTTTTATCTTTCCTCAATGAATTCGTCGATTTTCTTTCCGAGGTGCCTGCCTGGCTTATCCATTCTCCCGGCAATTCTGTCTCCTTTTTTTAAATCCAGAACAGAAACAGCACCTTTTTCCGCCTCCTGTACATATACGCTCGTAGAAGACTGTAAAGTTGCCGATACGATCCCTTCATCACCTTGACAAGAGACGCGAATGAACGGACGTCTTTCTATTTTCACACGGCCGACCGAGATCGACCTGTCCCCCTGGGGACTGCTCACGGTAAGGGATTCTCCTGGTTTGATTTCCTGCAAGTATTGGCTTTCCTTTTCCTGATACAAATATTGATGAAATCCTCCACAATTTATCCGGAATGGACGTGGCGGGTACCCATCCGATTGCCTGTTTTCTGACAAGACTTTGAGATAACCATGCCCGGTATTTCCGATGTAAAGTCCTTCCTCTTCTTGCAGGCTATCGACAAAATCGATACAGACCCGCATACCCTCCCCAACCTGTTTGGTTTCTATGACTTCTACATAGGTGGTCTTTACGCATTCCTCCACTCTATCACCCTTCCTGTTCAAATTATAACAGAATTTAATAATGACGATTTTTTTTAAGCAGAGTTCGTTATGATAACTCATAAAGAAGAAATTTCAGTTATTAACTTTAATTTGAGTGATTTAGGTGATTTTCAACAAGAAGATTTATTATATAGAGACGAGACAGGCCAAGATTATATATATTTGGGTATTATTGAAAGCAGTTAACTCCCTTATCCAAGGAGATTTCATCTGAACAAATCTATACCTGGATCTCTGTGTAGCTAAACATATAAACCCTCAATCTATCCAAGGGCTAGTGTTGAGTGTTAAGTTCAATTCCTATCTCTTAACAATTAAAGAACTAAATCATCACTCATTATCTTCCACATTACTCTCGTTTATAACTACATCAAAAAATTATCTGACACCTTTGAGACCAAAACCGTGAGTGATATTCTTTAATGTGTTTACCCTTGGGTGTTCAGATTGTCCTTATGGTTTTCTTAAACTCTTTAAAAAATAAGATACTTTTAGCATAACAAAGAGAAGTGATTCCCCAGGAGACACTTGTCAAATTCATTTTTTTAATTTGAATATCTGATAATCCCAATTTGCTATACACATGAACATGTTCATACCATTAATTTGGCTTTTCCTGCATTACCATCTATATTGAAATAGTATCTGGACCCTTCTGCGTAAGTGTTTAGCACCTTGTCATCAAAACTGGTGCCAAAAGTGTGTGCAAATTTTCATAACGGAATAAGTTAAATGAATGCAAAGGAGTTCCGGGAACAATATGATAGAAGATGTTAAGGAAATACTAATTTTGAGGCAGATAGTGTCCATTCAAGCTTACAAAAGGTCATAAAAAAGGAGCATTCCCAAACGAGAATGCTCTCCTGAAATAATACGCGATTTATTTGTTCTCATAATTTTCTAAAATTCCATTAACCTCACTGACAAACATATTAGTATTAACAAACGATTTTATGATAAATATCAAATTATCGACTGTAAAAACAGGATTAATAATTAAAGCTTTTTGTTCAAAAGCAAAATTATTACCGTCATAGTTTTTGATAAGTGTTTTAAGCTCTCTTAAATCTTTTTTTGATAAGTCGTAAAGAACAGTAGCTTCATAAATTGTAGTTTTTTCCATCTTATCCTCGTTTAAAACACCAATTAAAGTCATGAGACTTCTATTATGGAATTTAACTTTATCTATTTCTCTTTGTAATTTCTGATATTCATTATCTTCAGTCAAACTTTATACGCCCCTTATAAGAGAAATGCATCAATAGCCCAAGCTATATTTCTTGCATAAAATGTAGGAACACCTGCAGATAGTAGAGCTTGGTAAATTTCCCCATGAATCATAGCTGATGCATCGTCAATAGCATCTGCTATTTTCCCTGAATTTTTTCTTATGTAAGTAGCTGTAGAGTCAGAGACAACATCTAATACAGTACTTAATGCTTTTCCGCCATAACGGAACCCATTTACTATAGCCCACTTTTTCAATCCAAATGTTTGAAACTGACTGCCAATTCTATAAAAGGATTCATTAGTGTCAGGATTAGTAATCAAAGTTGTTGTATACCCCTCTGGAACTTTAATTATACCTTCTTTATATGGCAGGACTAAATCAAATTGGCTCGAAGATTCATTTAGCAATTCTTGAATATACTCTTGACTGTAAGCGATCTCACTACCTGACTTTTCAATTGAAACCTTTGCAGAATTTGCATCTTCCTTTGCGGCAAGTGCTGGTGTAGCTGCAAAACTACTAAAAATCAGACTGGCACATACTCCGGAGATCAAGACTTTCCTCATGTAAATCCCTCCTAATCTAGAATATTTTTACACAGTCACAAAGTAACATAGACATCTAATTCTTTCAATTTATTAACAAAATTTTAACAATTTTCCGCATTTCTAGACTTAAAGTATTTTTACCACTAAATGAACTTTTCCTAAAGGTACTAAAACTGATGAATGGGATTTGTACATTATCAAAAACGTCGGTGGTCATACCTTACGGGGCTACTTCATTGTACCTTTTCAGTTTAACAACCTTGCTTAATCGAGGAAAACTCAATCTATCAGTGGTGTAAATGCTGAAAAATTGATGATGAATACTTCAGGGGTTGTAAGAGTAAGAAGTACAGAGTCAGTGGACTGCCGAATACTTTGTACAAGGTAAGACTTATACCAGAAAGAAGCAAAGTGAAAATGAAACGGTTGTTTGGTATGGAGTAAGTGACCATGGTATAAAGTGGACTCACTCAGCATATTGAACATTTGGAGGTTCACAAGCTACTTTATCCTATCAAGTGGATAAGAAAAAGTGTCCAGATGGTTCAACAGTTTATGTCAATCAAGATTGTAAAGCTGATGTCATATTAGTTCATGTAGATGGTACACGCGGAAAAGTATTAAGGACAGATAACATAAAGGCTACTGTTGGCAATATTTACCAATTTTCTTTTCAGTGTACATAATTGGTTGGATAAAAGAAAACCCGTTGATTGGCGATGAAAAAGACTACTACTCCTCCTGCCAAAATAGTATCCAATTTTTCGTCCGGAAGGAAAGTCACAGGAACTCCCCCATTCCGCTGGAAGTTGTAGTAAAATAGTTCGCATACCTGAAAATTCACTGGAGGTTAAATAGATGCGAGTGATTGCGGTCGGACTCTTAGCGGCATTGTTTTTCTCTGTTACCTTTATCCTGAACCGATCTATGGAGCTGGAGGGCGGAAGCTGGGTATGGAGCGCTTCTTTACGATTCTTCTTTATGCTCCCTATGTTAATTGCAATCGTCGGTCTCCAAGGAAAAATCAAGCCGGTCTTGATCCACCTTAAAAACCATTCAACAGCCTGGATTGTCTGGAGCTCCGTCGGGTTCGGATTATTCTATGCTCCGATTGCTTTTGCCACCGTGTATGGTCCAGGCTGGCTGGTCGCGGCAACCTTTCAGCTGACGATCATTGCCGGTTCCCTGCTCGTCCCATTTCTTGAAAAAGGGACGGAAGTAAAGCAATCCATTCCGGTAAAAAGTGTGCTCATTTCCGCCATTATTCTGGGCGGCGTTATCCTGATGCAGATCGAACACGCTTCAGCAGTACCTCTGACAAGTGTCTGGTTATGTACGATTCCGTTAATTCTTTCCGCTTTCAGTTATCCTTTAGGAAACCGGAAGATGATGCAAGTCGTCGGCAACGAGCTCAACACGTTTCAACGGATACTCGGTATGACCATCGCCAGTATGCCCTTTTGGCTGGTCCTTTCCGTATACGGCGCTATAGCGCACGGTCCTCCTTCTTCCAACCAGCTTGTCCAGACACTTATCGTTGCTGTCTCGTCCGGTATCATCGCTACTGGGTTATTTTTCTATGCTACCAATCTTGTTAAACACGACAATCAAAAATTGGCCGGCGTCGAGGCCACTCAGTCTGGGGAGGTTGTGTTTGCCTTAATCGGGGAAATCATCTTCCTTCATGCAGCAATGCCCAGCCTGCTTTCTTTTGCAGGTGTGTTTCTCGTTATTGGCGGAATGGTGCTGCACAGCCTTAACAGCGGGATCCCGGCGAAAGAAACAATCGCTGAGATTTCCAAGGCAAAATAGTAACCCAGAGGGTGTGAAACCCCCTGGGTTATGGCTGTGTTCTATAAAACTTCCCTGTCCCAATGGCGATGCTCGGCAATCGCCTTGCTGAACTGTTCGGCGAAGCTTTCCGTATCTTTACTTGAAACTACACCGGGGCTGTCTTTCATCTCGTCTGCTTCCAGAAGCTTTCTGCCTTCATGCGTAGCGCCAATCGGTTTATAGTGCGAAAATGCTTCCATTACGAAATAGGCAGCCTCTTTATAAAATGCTTTGTTTTCCTCTCCGCCTGCTGCGTATACCGCATCAAACAATACGGAGTCCGCTGTCAGGAAGGTATGGTCGACGTCCAGCTCGGTACCATCTTCCCCGGTCACCTTGCCCTGGCTGTCACTGATGACTTCTATTTGCAGTCCTTTTTCCTTCAGCTCATCAATAACCGGCTTCACTTCCTTGCCATTGAAGTTTTGGCCGATAATCAAAGCAACCTTGCGGGTATCGGCTTTGAATTTCGTGTTTTCCTGGCTCAAGGCTGGAGAGGCTTTTGTTACGCCGGTATCCTTTCCTTGCGGCGGATTGGCCCCGATTGCTTTCGCAAATTCAGTCGCCAATTCGGTACTTACATTACCAAACATGTCGACAACCTGCTGCCGGACAGACTCGCTTTCCACTTTCCCCAGCTCAAAGCTGAAGGCCTGGATCATATGTTGTTTTTCCGCTTCACTCATGCTGTTCCAGAATAATGTCGCTTGCGAAAAGTGGTCTTTAAAGCTGTCGCTGCGGGCCCGGACTTTGTAGCCATCCACTTTTTCTTCGTAATGCTTAAACCCGCCTTCTTCTTCACTAGCCGGTTCCGGCGTATTGGCAGCAAGCGAATTATTATGGTAGCTGACACGTCCCTTGTTGATCGTTTGTCGTCCGTAACCGTCCCGCTGGTTGTTATGGAACGGGCATACTGGACGATTGATCGGCAGCTCGTGGAAATTCGGGCCGCCCAGCCGAATCAGCTGTGTATCCGTATAAGAAAACAACCGTCCCTGCAACAGCGGATCGTTGGTGAAGTCGATGCCCGGAACGACATGACCCGGGTGGAAAGCAACCTGCTCTGTTTCCGCAAAATAATTATCCGTATTGCGGGTCAGCGTCATTTTTCCAATCAACTTCACCGGAACCTCTTCCTCTGGCCATATTTTGGTAGGATCCAGAATATCAAAGTCAAAACGGAATTCCTCTTCTTCCGGAATCATCTGTACACCGAGTTCATATTCCGGATAATCGCCATTTTCGATTGCCTCCCATAGATCGCGGCGATGAAAATCGGGGTCCTTCCCGTTGATTTTTTGTGCTTCGTCCCACACTACTGAATGGGTTCCCAACACAGGTTTCCAATGGAACTTGACGAAATGGGCCTTTCCTTCTGCATTGACGAACCGGAAAGTATGGACACCGAAACCTTCCATCATGCGGAAGCTTCTCGGAATCGCTCTGTCAGACATCGCCCACATGATCATATGAGCCGACTCCTGGTTATTAGCAACGAAATCCCAGAAAGTGTCATGGGCTGTCGCGGCCTGGGGAATTTCATTATGCGGTTCAGGCTTAACCGCGTGAATCAAGTCCGGAAATTTCATGGCATCTTGAATGAAAAACACCGGTATATTGTTTCCTACTAAATCATAATTTCCTTCATCCGTATAAAACTTGGTGGCAAACCCACGGGCATCCCTGGCCAGTTCGCCAGAACCACGAGACCCAGCAACCGTGGAAAACCGCACGAATACGGGGGTTTTCTTCGAAGGATCCTGTAAAAAATCCGCTTTGGTGAATTCCTTCATCGATTCATAAACCTGAAACTCTCCGTGAGCGGCAAAACCACGGGCATGCACAATCCGCTCCGGTATCCGTTCATGGTCGAAATGCGTCATCTTTTCACGAAAATGGAAATCTTCCATCAAAGTCGGGCCGCGTTCACCTGCTTTCAGCGAAAATTCATCCTCCGATACTTTAACACCCTGATTGGTCGTCAGTTTTTCTCCTTTGTCATCCGTTTTGAACTGTTCCAACTGTTCCTGTTTCCGGTTTTTGTTCTCACTCATTTAATAAACTCCTCCCTTTATGTAAAGATTGGACATTTTTCTTCTTCCCAGGGAAACGCCCTAATAAACGAATAATTTAAAACTTTTATTATTTTTTAATGATTTTAATCAGATAGTCGCACTAAATTAGGCTTACTTAAATAGGAATTATTTTGTAACCCTAATCAAAAAGAGTAATTTATTTAGAAAAATCTGTTAACATATAAGAAAGTGAAATGGGATTCCGTTTCGAGGGAAGGGATAGAAAACATGAAATATCTTTTCAACCTGCCTTGCGGCAATGAGCAGTACGGTATTTACTGTAACTGGTCAGGGAGCTACCGGAATAAGCGTGGAATTATTGTGGCTACTGCCTAGGGGCATACTTTAGTAAACCAAAGTTTACCAGGCACAAGGGGGAGATGATTTTTGAGAAAAAATAAGCGCAGAAAAGCGGACAACCGAATGGAAAAATGGGATGTTCTTGAATTTTTGACTTGGATCCCGGAAATCTTCACGTTTCCTGTCCGTTTGGTTGCTTGGTTGGTAAAAGGGATAGGCAGGCTAATCGGCAGCATTTTTGACTGGGTCTAAATCCATTAACGACTTTCTACTTGGATGAGGACCTTTTCGACCCTTATCTACTCATCTTAAACTTCCTAGCCGGGAAAAAGGCCCTTATTTCCCGTTCACCAGCCGCATTCTAATCTTCATCAACCAGATGAATAGTTTTTGCCATTTCTCTGCCATCCATTACTATTCGTCAATTGTCTGAAGGGCACTTCGCGTTCCTTTCTATCTCGATTCCAGTACTTTTGCTGTCTGGAAAAGGAAGAACCCGCCGGATTCGGCGGGTTCTTCCTTTTAGACAGTCGCTTTCGCTTTGTCTTTCTTGATTTGTTTGCTTCGCAATTGTCCGCAGGCGGCATCGATATCGGAGCCTTGTTCAACGCGGACGCCGCAATTGATGCCTTGATCCATTAACGTTTCATAAAAATCGAGGATGGCCTGTTTGGTGCTGCGTTGGTATTGGTTGTGTTCATCAACCGGATTGTACGGGATGAGATTGACGTAGGATAAATGGCGTTTATCCTTCAATAATCTGGCAAGCTCCAACGCCTCTTCCTTATGGTCGTTGACATCCCTTAACAGGATATACTCGAAGGTGATCCTGCGATTCGTCTTTTCAAGATAATAATCGACAGCAGGCATCAGTTTTTCCAACGGGAATGCCTTGTTGATTTTCATGATTTTTGTGCGCAACTCGTTATTCGGAGCGTGCAGGGAAACAGCCAGATTGATTTGAATGTCTTCATCCGCAAAGTCATAGATCCGATGGGCGAGCCCGCTTGTAGAAACAGTGATATGTCTCGCCCCGATGGAAAGCCCCTTCTGGTCATTGACCACCCGGAAGAAGTCCATCATATTCGTATAGTTATCGAACGGCTCGCCGATACCCATGACGACAATGTGGCTGACCCTTTCATCCTTGCCTGCCCCATCTAAATGATGCTGGACATTCATGATCTGTTCGACAATTTCGCCACTGGAAAGGTCGCGATTCTTCCGCAGCAAGCCGCTGGCACAGAACGTACAACCGATATTACATCCAACCTGCGTGGTCACACAGACAGAAAGTCCATAATTGAACCGCATCAATACCGTTTCAATTAGATTTCCGTCCTGCAGCTCGAACAGGAACTTGATTGTCCCGTCTTTTGATTCCTGCTTGATTGCCTGTTTCAATGTCTGCACGACAAAGTGCTCCTCCAGCAATTCAATGCAGTCCTGATTCAAGTTTTTCATATCTTTAAAAGCGGTAACCCGTTTTTTATATAACCAATCCCAAACCTGCTTGGCACGGAACCTTTTCTGGCCATGCTCGGTTAGCCAGGACGTCAGTTGATCGAAAGTTAATCCATAAATGGATTGTTTGTTCATTTGTTACCCTCATTTCAGTAGGTTTCCTTAATTTTTTCCTATACCCATACTACTGAATGTATCGCCATGTAGCAAGTCCCGGTTGCGCGATCCTAACACTTTAAAGCATCAAAGCTCCGTTTCCCCTACCGTTCCGGATACAAAATTGGTTGATATTGCCGAATAAGACCGGGGGACGAACTCCCAGTCTCCACGTCCACATCACCTACGAGTTAGCAGCCAAACGCCTTTGCTTAGCCTTTTTCATTAACCAGCCGTGTTTCGGACTGAAAAGAAATGCCGCCAAAAACAAGAGGCCTGTCGCACTTGCCATCGCACCGGCAATCGAGACATTCCAATACACTGCTGCTCCATAGCCAATCATAGCAGAAAGAATGCCGACCACACCGCTTATTAACAGCAATGTGATGAAGCGATCCGTCAACAAATAGGCAGTTGCACCTGGAACGATCAACATGGCAACAACCAAAATGGCACCAACGCTGTCAAAGGAAGCAACAGTCGATAGAGAGACCATCCCCATCAGCAAGTAGTGGACAAAAGCGACCGGTACACCGATCAACTTAGCATATTGCGGGTCAAAGGTGGAAATTTTAATTTCTTTATAAAAAACGGCAATCAGTATCAGATTAAGAACCAAGACGGTTCCCAGCATCCATACAGCAACTGGTCCGTAGCTCTCTCCTTTGATTTGCAATGTATCCCAAGGCACAAATGCAATTTCTCCCATCAAAGCATGTTTTGTATCCAGGTGCACCTGGTCACCGATAAAAGAGATTAACACAACTCCCAACGCAAAAAGCGATGTGAAAACAACGCCGATGGCTGCGTCGGACTGTATCCCGGATCGGTGCAAGGATTCCACGAAAAATGCGGTTGCCAGTCCTACAACCGCCGCGCCGATCAGCATGGGCAGGCCATTTAGCGACTGGCTGACAAAGAAGGCCCCGACAATTCCCAACAACACCGTATGACTGATGGCATCCGCGATCATCGACATCTTTTTAAGCATCAAAAGGACGCCGCTCATCCCACACGTGACACCGACCAAACAACCGGTGAGAATAATCCAAAGTGTATAATTCATAGCAGCTTCACCATCCTTGGGAGCATTCCTTTTTTACTGCCGAACAAAAAGGATAGGAAAAAAATAAACGATGCACTTAATACCATCATCGGACCGGTCGGCAAGTGGTCGATGGTTGTACTCAGAATAGCCCCGGAAATGCCGGAAACCGCACCGAAGCTTCCCCCTAAAAAGGCCATGACTCCCAGCTGCTCCGTCCAAAAGCGTGCTGCAAGCGGCGGTGTGATCAACAGTGCAGCAATCAAGACCACTCCCACCATTTGAATCCCGATAACCACGACGAGCAGAACCATGCTGAACAGCAAACTGTCGAGCAGTCGAACGGGAAGGCCGATTCCTTTTGCGAATGCCGGGTCGAATACCACTGTTTTGAATTCTTTAAAAAACAATGCCGCAATCATAGTTAAGATTAGAGAACCTATCGTAATCACTTGGACATCACTTTTGACCAGGGAAGCTGCCTGACCGAATATAAAGGTATCCAGGCCTGCCTTGCTTCCCCCGAAGTGTTGTTGGATGTAGGTCAACAAGACAATTCCGAAACCAAAAAAGACGGAAATGACGATTCCGATCGCTGCATCTGTTTTTATTCTCGACCGGTGAATGATCAGTTGAATCGCCTGGGTTGCCAACAATCCTGTCAACGCTGCGCCAATCAAAAATAACGGAATCGACTTTACCTGGAAGAGGATATACATGATACAAACCCCCGGTAAAGTGGCATGAGCCATGGCATCGCTGATCAGGCTTTGTTTCCTCAACAAGACAAAACTGCCGATGGTTCCACTGGCGAAGCCGAGTAGCAAACTGCCTGTCAACACCCACTCCGTATTGGCGTCAAATCCTAACACCGAGAAGAAATCCACTTTCATCGCCCTCCCGCTGGTGTTGTTTTTTGTAGGAAGGCGATACTGCCTCCATATGTTTTTTCCAAGTTGTCGATTGTAAAAACAGATTGAGTCGGCCCGCAGTCGACTGGGCGCTTGTTCAATAGCAAGACATGATCGAAGTAATCCTCTACGGTCGACAAATCATGGTGAACCACCAATACGGTTTTTCCCTGTCGTTTCCAATTCTTCATCAGTTGAATGATCGCCTTCTCGGTAGCAGCATCTACTCCGGCAAATGGTTCATCCATAAAATAGATGCTTGCATCCTGGGCAAGAGCACGCGCGAGAAATACACGCTGTTGCTGTCCGCCTGACAGCTGGCTGATTTGACGTTTTGCGAAACCCTCCATTCCGACTTTCTCCAGACAGGCTCTCGCCCATTTAATATCCTTGTTATTTGCACGTTTAAACCAGCCAATCTGCCTATACCGCCCCATCAGGACGATATCAAGCGCATTGGTAGGGAAATCCCAGTCCACTTCGCTCCGCTGTGGGACATAGCCAATCAACTGTTTCTGGTTTTTATAAGGCTGATCAAAAACCTCAACGGTTCCACTACGGACAGGGATTAACTGAAGGGCTGCTTTGATCAGCGTTGACTTCCCTGCTCCGTTCGGCCCGATAACCCCGGTCAACGAGCCTTCCGGTATCGAAAAAGAAACGTTTTCCAATGCCGGCTGCTTATCATACACCACTGTCATACCGCTAACTGTTATTGCATCCATGGTTCCCACCTCATTTCAAAGATTCCACGATGGTATCGATGTTGTGTCGGTACATCCCCAGATAGGTACCCTCGACTGTTCCTTCTTCGCCCATAGCATCTGAATAAAGTTCTCCGCCGATTTTGACTTCATGCCCCGCTTCCCCGGCCCCTTCGACCACTGCATTGATTGATCTTTCAGAAACGCTGCTCTCCACAAAAACTGCTTTAATATTGCGTTCCGCCAATACATCGATAATCCGCTGGATATCGGTCAAGCCATAATCCGATTCTGTGCTAAGTCCCTGAAGACCGATCACTTCGAAGCCAAAAGCATTACCGAAATAGTTAAAGGCATCATGCGCGGTTACCAAAACCCTGCTCTCTTCAGGTATCTCCATTATGCGTTCCTGTGCATAGTCCTCTAATTCTGTTAAATCTTTTAGATAATCCACTGTGTTCCGCTCATAAGCGGTCTCATTATCTGGGTCGATTTCAATCAATTCGTCCCGTATCGCCTCCGCAGCCTGCTTCCAAATAGCAATATCAAACCAAACATGCGGATCAATAATGCCCGGATTCTGAGGGTCCGTCAATAATTGGTCTTCCGGTATTCCTTTCGCAACAGCAACAGTAGGCTTCTTCTGCCGCATTTCTCTAAAGATTTCTCCCATCTGCCCTTCTAAATGCAGCCCATTGTAAAAAATGATATCCGCTTGATCCAATTTCTTGATATCCCCCTGGACCGCGTTGTATAAGTGTGGATCATCGCCAGGACCCATCAAGCTCTCCACCTCTACGTTATCACCTCCGATATGAGCTGCCACATCACCGATTTGGGCTATCGTGGTCACTACCTTAACCTTTTCTTCTCCACTTCCAACAGCATCCTGTCCAGCCGAACAACCGAACAACACCACCATCAATACACCCAAAAACACTACCGGAGTCCACTTCAAATTTCCCACCTCCACTAATTTTTCCCAAGGGCAAATTTAACTCTAAAAAAACGCCTTTGCCTGTTTTTCATTAATAACAAAAAGTTTACCTAATCCAAATTATATGCATGAAGGAAATATTGTCAACTACTTAGATCTTCATTTTTTCGTTAAAAAGCGACATTTGCAAGCAAAGCAGGGCTTTTGACTCCATTCTATATGTCTTGTATGTTATTAACGTAAATTCCCAGTAATCTACTAGGAGTAATAATAGAATCCAAACAAAGGAGTCATTTGATGAAAAAAATATGGAGAGTCTACCTTGATACATCCTTGATTGTTAAAATAACCACTGCTCTTATACTCGGCGTCATAACCGGCCTTCTTTTTGGCAATGAGGCTTCCATATTAGAACCGCTTGGCGATTTGTTGATCCGTCTGCTTAAATTTCTGATTATTCCTTTAGTATTGTTTACGCTGATGGTAGGCATTAATCAAGCGGAAACCGGCAGTCTCGGAAGGATGGGCGGGAAAGTGTTCCTTTACTACATTGTTTCCTCTGCCTTTGCCATTATCATCGGTGTTACTATCGCCAGCGTTTTCCAGCCGGGTACCGGGATGACCCTGGGAAACAGTGAAGCGGTCGAGGTTCCGGACAACCCAGGCGTGACAAGTGTCTTGCTGAATATCGTTCCGGACAATATAGCCACGGCTTTTACGGATTTAAATCTGCTCGGAATCATATTTACTGCTTTTGCCTTCGGGATCGCCATTTCTTCTCTTCGTTCTTCAGAAAGCTATGCGGAACTGGGGGAAAGTGTCTACAAAGTCATCAACGGATTGAATGAAGCAACACTGACCATCATGAAGGTGATCCTTCAATACGTTCCGATTGGTATTTTTGCGATTGTCGCAAACACGGTCGGCAGCCAGGGGATCGATACGTTACTTGAGCTGGGCAATATGGTTGCCGTTCTTTATATCGCTTTAATAGCTCAAGTCCTTCTCTATGTCGTTTTCCTACTTCTGGCCAAGTTCAACCCGGGGCGCTTTTTCTCCCAGGCCCGGACTCCGATGCTGACCGCGTTCGCCACCCAAAGCAGTTCAGGTACGTTACCGTTGACCTTGAACGCCGCGGATAATTTAGGGCTGTCACGCAGCCTCTACGGCTTCAGCCTGCCGCTTGGAGCAACAATCAACATGGACGGTGCAGCCATCCGAATCGCCGTTTCTGCAGTTTTTGCGGCCAATATAATCGGTGACCCGCTCAGCTTCACGGATATGCTGCAGGTTGTATTGATCGGCACCCTCGCCTCGATCGGCACGGCAGGAGTCCCCGGGGCCGGGATTATCATGATTGCCACGGTTTTCGCCCAGCTGAACCTGCCGATGGAAGCAGTCGGCCTGCTGACAGCCATCGATGCCCTTGTCGGGATGGGCTGTACTGCCCTCAATGTCACTGGCGACCTGGTCGGCACCTCGATTATTGACAAAACGGAAGCAAGAAAACCGAAACCAGCTAAAACTGCAAATGAATAATGATTGTAATGGCACCCTGTCTACGCTTGTTGTGGACAGGCTTTTTGTTGTCAGACTCTCTTTATTGAAGGAATTCCCCTTCAAACAGAGAAGTATTAGATGAACCGTTTTAAAAAACAGGAGGATTACAATGAGACTATCATCCTTTTCTAAGCATCCGATCATACAAGCACCAATGGCCGGCGGAACGGCAAACCCGACTTTAGCAGCGGCGGTTTGCAATGCCGGCGGGCTTGGCTTTCTTGCTGCCGGGTACAAGACTGGCCAGGAAGTGCGGGAGGAAATCAAACAAACCCGAAAACTTACGAGCCAAGCTTTTGGGGTAAACCTGTTTGTTCCAAGCGAGGATACAGTAGCGTCGACAACACTCGATGACTATGCGGGCAGACTGGAACACACAGCTAAGCGGTTAGCTGTCTCCCCCGGTGATGCCAAAAACGATGACGACGACTGGGAGACCAAGCTTGAAGTAATGATTGACGAGCACATCCCGATTGTCAGTTTCACCTTTGGCTGCCCTGCTCCGAGCGTCCTGGACAGATTGAAACAAAGCGGCAGCTATGTCATCGTAACCGTCACTTCGCCTGAGGAGGCCACGGAAGCTGCTCAAGCAGGAGCAGATGCCTTGTGTTTGCAAGGAATTGAAGCCGGCGGCCACCGAAGTTCATTTCAAAACAACAATGAGACAGAAGACTTTTCGCTCCTCCCTTTACTGCGTCTGGTCAAGCAGCAGGTAGATCTTCCCTTGATCGCCGCAGGAGGCATCATGCACGGACAAGATATAGCTGCTTTGCTGATAGCGGGGGCGGAAGCGGTCCAGTTGGGTACTGCCTTTTTGCGTTGTCCGGAGAGCGGTGCAAAGCCCCTGCATAAACAGGCACTTGCAGACAACCGTTTCTCGGGAACAACTGTCACCCGAGCGTTTACCGGCAGGCGAGCCCGTGGACTGAAAAATGCCTTTATCCAGCAAAATGACGAAGCTGCACCTGCAGCCTACCCTTTTGTCCACTACATGACCAAGCCGATTCGAAAAGCTGCAGCAGAGGCGAAAGACTTGGAAGCAATGGCGTTATGGGCTGGACAAGGCTATCAGATGGCCCTGGATTTACCGGCAGCGGAAATCGTTTCAAGATTGGTGGAGCAGCAGCACGAAGCACTTCAGGCGCAAAAAAGGCTATAGACACATGTCTATAGCCTTTCTTCATTAAAAGTCAAAAGTGTCCGGGTCTGGTCCTACCCGGTGGTTTTCGTTCAGATTATCAATTTGTTCGGTATCTTCTTTTGTCAGTTCAAAATCGAAAAGATCGGCATTCGCCTTGATCCGGTGTGCTTTCGTCGACTTAGGGATAACGACGATTTGCTGCTGCAAGTCCCAACGCAGAATAACCTGTGCCGTGGACTTATTATATTTTGCCGCGATTTCCAGCAACACTGGATGATCCAGAATCTGTCCCTGCATAAGCGGCGACCAGGCCTCCAGCTGGATATCATGCTGCTGGCAAAAGGCTAAAAGTTCCTTCTGTGTCAACTTCGGATGCCGTTCAACCTGATTGATTACCGGTTTGATGATTGCGTCTTTGATTAATTCCTCCAGATGGTGGATTTGAAAATTGCTGACACCAATCGAGCGAATGCGGTCCTTTTTATAAAGTGTCTCGAGAGCACTCCATACCTGTTTATATTTGCTATTTCCCGGCCAGTGGATCAAATACAGGTCCAAATAGTCCAGCCCCAGCTTTTCCAGACTCGTTTCAAATGCTTGAAGCGTCCCCTCATAATCCAAATGGTCGTTCCATACTTTCGATGTGACAAACAAATCTTCACGGCGGATACCGGCAGCTTTTATTCCTTCCTTGATTCCTTGTCCGACGCCTGCTTCATTCCCATATATGGCGGCCGTGTCTATACTACGATAGCCTTCTATGATGGCTGTTTTGACAGCCTCCACCAGTTCCGACCCTTCTTCCACTTTAAATACGCCAAGCCCGAGCCAAGGCATTTTTGCCCCGTTGTTCAATGTTGTCACTGCTTGTAAATGGTTTGTCATCTTTAATTCCTCCTGTTTTATCAAAAATAATTGATTAATAATACTCAACAAGCTTCTTCCTGTACGATTTGCTCCACACGATCTTTTTTCTCCAAGGCCCTGCTCCATACGGTAAGCAGAACAGCGGCGGTTACCATCAATCCGCCAAGCCAGCCAGTATGAATCAGTCCGATGGAGTCGGTTATGATTCCTCCCATATAGGAGCCAATCGCAATTCCGGCATTGAAGGCGGCAATATTTATGGCGGATGCCACATCGACTGCACTTGGCACAAAACGTTCCGCCAACATGACAACGTACACCTGCAGCCCGGGAACATTCATAAACGCAAACAAGCCCATTAATATGATCGTCGCCAGTCCGGCCACTTTGAACGGAGCGGTAAATGTCAACGTGAATAACACGATTGCCTGAATGATGAACATAAACAGCAAAGCTGTAATCGGATTTTTGTTGGACAGTTTCCCGCCGATCATGTTTCCAACAGCTATTGCCAGACCATAGACAAGCAGCAGTACCGCCACAGTCCCTTGTTTAAATCCGGTTATATCCTGCAGCAATGGAGATAAATAAGTGAAAACGACAAACGTACCTCCATAGCCCAAAGCCGTAATCACAAAGACAAGCAGCAATCTGCCGTTCGTCACCAGTTTCACCTGATCGGCAAAAGATGTCCTGGCACTCGTCTTCAAATTAGCCGGAACTAAAATACTGTTGGCGATAAAGGCAATTACTCCTATCAGGACAATCGCCATAAAGGAGAGTCTCCATCCAAACTGCTGACCCAAAAATGTACCGAACGGAACACCAGTCACCGTCGCGACGGTAAGCCCGGTAAACATGACCGAGATAGCACTGGCCCTGCGGTTTTCCGGTACCAGGTTAGCGGCAATAGTCGATCCTATCGACATGAACACGCCGTGAGAAAATGCCGATAGCACTCGGGCTGCAAGCAGTACCCCGACACTTGTGGCACTTGCCGCAATACTGTTTCCGATAATAAAAACAACCATGATCCAGAGCAACAGTGATTTACGTGACATGGATGCGGTCACTGACGTCAACACCGGTGCCCCGAAGGTCACTCCCAAGGCATATAACGATACGGTCAATCCTGCTGTCGTGACAGAAACATGCAAATCCTCCGAAATTAGCGGCAGGAGACCGACACTGATGAATTCCGTAGTCCCGATGGCAAAGGCACTTACCGCCAAAGCCAACAAAGCTAATACACTACGCTTTTTTTCTATTGTCATGGATATTTTCCTCCTCTTGAATTTGAATAATGATGGCTATCATTGCCGGCAAATGTTATTATGGTACACAGAAACAAAAATAGGAAGTACGTACTTTAAAGTGATATAGGAACCATAAAGTAATGTAGGTACTTTTTAGTGCCTATGGAAGGAGAAAATACAATGAGAAAAAAGAAGTATAATATATCGGTAGAAGCAACATTAGAAGTGATCGGGGGCAAATGGAAATGCGTGATCCTTTGCCACCTTACCCATGGAAAAAAGCGGACAAGCGAGCTGAAGCGCTTGATGCCGAATATCACCCAAAAAATGCTGACACAGCAGCTTCGAGAATTAGAAGAGGACGGCGTGATCAACCGGATTATTTACAACCAAGTGCCGCCGAAAGTCGAATATGAATTGAGTGACTACGGAAAAAGCCTGGAAGGGATTCTCGACGCACTGTGTGCCTGGGGGGATCAGCATATCACCAAGGTGTATGGAGACAAAACAGAGGTGTTGGAAGAAAGCGTATTGAACAGGTAAAACAAAGACAGGCTTGGTGTTATCAGGCCTGTCTTTTTTATGCCCTTCCTTAGTTATTTCTTATTAATCCTTAAATATGATAAATCATTATTGATTGGCTGAGCATTAAGCTAAAAGCGAGTCGGCTTTGATAATACGTGGCAAATCTGGTTACTTGTTCACGAAACTTTGAAAACATTTATGCTTCCGACGCATGCTCAATTGGCCTTTTGGCGAAAAAAACATCCTCCTGTCGAAAATAATTGTTAACAGAATAGGTATTTTGTAGTATTATTAGAAAAAATAGAGTACAGTTTGCCGGATTCATAGTTCTTTTTTCTTATTTGGTTTTTCTCATTCTTACTCTATTTTTAAAAAATCGAAAGGAGGAGTTGGAATGAAAGTAACACTGCAAAATGAAGCGGGTTTAACAAAAGTAGTAAAGGTTGGGTTTAGCTGGACTACTTTCTTTTTTGGATTTTTCCCGGCCTTATTCCGCGGGGACTTAAAATGGGCGGCGATTATGTTCATAATTGAGGCCATTCTTGGTTCTTTCACATTAGGTATTGGGGCTTGGATAAGCGGGGTAGTTTTTTCCTTTGTCTATAACAAAATCTACATAAAAGAGCTTATCGAGAAGGGCTACAAGCCTGCCGATGAGGCAGCCAAAGCACAATTAGAGCAAAAACAAATCCTTTCTCCGACAGCTTAATAATTTCGAGTGGCTTCAGTGGAGAAAGCAAGATAAAAACGCTTGGATACATTCATATATCCAAGCGTTTATTTGTTAACTACCGTGATAGCCGGATTTTACGTTCCTTATGAACGGACATGTTCAGCACTAAGTTATCAGGACTCTCCGGTTTGTTCCACCTTGCGTTGCTCCTGTTTGGAGATCAACGCATAATACGTGACATTCCGCTTAAACTGGCCTTGATTCTCTAAAAACTCCTGCAACTCCTCTATCCCAATTCCCAGCTCCTTCGCTTCTACCATCAAGTCTACCCATTCCTGATCAAGCTTTTCATAAACGTTCACGATAATTCCCTCCCAAAATACATAAGTATTTCAGGCGGCCCAGCCGTCATTATTGTTTCCAATAGAAGACCTGTGGCTTTGCGTCCCTATCTTTCAATAGGTTTGCCCTTATCTGAGTTTTTCCGGCAAGAAGCATGAATGAGAATCCCAGCCTTCGTTTTTTCTAACCCCATTTTACTAGATGACTCATTACACCTTCATTACATAGCCCGCTAAAAAGGGGAAATGAAGCAAAGTTGTTAAAGAAATTTTATAAATGATTACAAAAGACCAGGTTGATGGAAATGTCCTCTGACAGACAAAAACCACCAACAGCAATTAAGATTTCCTCATTTGAAATTGTTTTTGTAGGCATTGCGATGTTCATTCAGATACAATATTCTGCCGTTCAACTCTTCGTCTTCACCATAGTAGGAACAGTACAATTCCAGATAGAAAGCGGCGGATTTATAATCCCTTTTATCCTCAAACCAGTCAGCTAAAAATAAGGCCATTTCTGCCCGCTGCTTCTCAATCCAACTGCGCATTTCGAGAAACCAGTCCTCATATAATCCAGGCATCATGTTTTCACTTTGCTCAGACAGCAGCTGTTTAAATCTTGACGCCTTTTCATCATCGCCTTTCAAGCGATTTGCCAGCCGGATTGAATCAAGGAGACTTTGTAGATCGGATTTTAGTTTTGCCTGGAGAAAAACATGCTCCCTGTCCGTAATTAATATTGGATCATCATAGGCAAAACCGTTTCTTTCCAACAACTGTTTCAAATGATGCAATGCTACACGCAGACGATTCCTGGCGTTACCCAAATCGGCCTCTGGCCAGAATATATCGCAAAGTTCCTCTCTGGTTGCTGATTGTTGAATGCTCAAATAGATTAGAAGCTGCTTCGCCTTCCTTTTTCCCCACCCTTCAAATAATCGATTACCGTTCAAATAAACAGAAAAGCCATGGATAGTATTTACCAAGAGGATGTTACCTTGTCCGGGTTTTTTCGTATCCTGCTCCATCAACCCTCTTATTTCGGAATACAATTCTGATGTGAGGTGTTTTTGATAGTCATGCTCTAACAGACTGATAGAAGAAGAGGAGTTACGATGTTTCTGGATAAAACCGCCAATCCAGTCAGCAACCAATTTGGGCTGGTCCATCTGAATCATGAATGCCGCCTCTGGCACGGTATAACACCGTGCGTTCGGATTAAAGTTCAGGATAGCGCTGGATAATTCAGGAGGGAATATAACATCCTCTGAACCGGACAAGATCAGAATGGGAACCTTTATCCTTCGTAGACTTTCTACCCCCTCAGGGCCAAAACCGGTATGGAACAATTCAAAGTAGACCTCCGGTGATACTTTTTTGTAAGCGTTCAGCAGTGTGGATGCCTTTGCTTCTGTAGGTATGTAGCAGGCCTTATCGACGATTTCTTTCCCCATGGCCAGCATGTTTTCCTGTCCATCAACCATATACTTCCTCTGACTGACGACCTTGTCCCCCATCTGTTTTGGATAATGAATCGGTACACTGAACAATATCACGGTTCTTAATTGGCCAGGCTGCTGTCCCGCTATTTTTACGCCGACGAATCCACCCAATCCCTGTCCGATCAAATGATAAGTTTCTATCGATAATTCCTTCATCAGGAAGAGAAGATCCCCAGTTAAAACATCGATGTTTCTTTTTTCTATGCCTGCATCACTTTCTCCATGCCCCCGCAAATCATAGCGCAAAATATGATAATGTTTACGAAAATATGGAATGACAAAGTCCCATGAGTACATATCCAATCCGATTCCATGAATAAGAATCAAAGTTTCATTAGCGAACGGGTCTTCCGATTTAATCCATTGGTAATGGATGATTAAATCATCTCGTTTCATCCAGGACATTCGACCACCTCCTGCTTGGTAGACTGTGTAAAAATGACTAAATTTTCTTTCTACTATAATTCGCCAAAAGTGCGGATACTCCTTCATTCTCTGGCGGAGTCATGCGCTTAAACCATATCTTGAGGAGGAAAATTATAGAGCATGCGAGAAACTGCCAGTTTATGGTATGCACGAAAAGACAGCCTTAGAACCAGCAACAAGCAGGTGATCCACGAAAACAAAGGTTAGTGCAAATGAGCCATGTCGCTCGCTTATTTACCGAACGGAATAAAACGGAGTTGGGTTTCACAAAAACGGGTCGGCTGGATTCAGTTTCTATATTCTAAGGCCTCCAGCAAGTCTTTTGCCATCCGCTTTTTATCTCTTATAGCCCTTTCTTCCTCCTCCAGCCTTTCATATAGTGCCAGCAAGCTGTCTGTAATTCCACGGATTAATTGATCAAATCCACATCCGTTCATTTGCTTTCGATCAACAATCCATTGAATCTCATTTAATGAAAGGCCTAATTCCTTCATTTCCCGGATTGCCTCAAAATCCTTTTCTTGTCGGTGTCCATACAA
Organism: Sediminibacillus halophilus; assembly: GCF_900103695.1. Lineage (GTDB taxonomy): Bacteria > Bacillota > Bacilli > Bacillales > Amphibacillaceae > Sediminibacillus > Sediminibacillus halophilus. The sequence continues at coordinate 214,622 of NZ_FNHF01000003.1, read as the reverse complement.
TAGCCGGCTATCTTGCCAGTCTGGGCCGAGCTATCATTTTAAAATGCCGACGGGATTCAATGGGATATCAAACCTGCCGATTATGATGGAAACAAAGCGCCTTCCAGGTATAATTCCGGAAGGCGCTTTTTCTCAGGCAAGATTGTATTGGGCACTTTTTTGCTTGATACTGCGGTATTTGATGATCTGGCTGGCGTACCACAGGATGACAACAAAGGTAAGCGAAAACCCGATAATGGCAGACAGCTGGTAACCAAGGTTCAAGCCTTCGGGCGCATAAAAGATATACATGCAGACAACTCCTGTCATAAAAACAGCCGGAATGCCGCAAATCCAATGCAGCTTGAAGTTCTTCAGCAAATACAAGGTGCCAGTCCATAGCATCACGGTCGCCACGACCTGGTTAGTCCAGCCTACATACCTCCATAAAAAGGTGTAATCGATCGTAGCCAGGAAAAATGCCGGGATAGAAATCGGAATCGTCACAAGTAGTACTTTCCACTTGCTGTCCATCTGATAAAATTTAGACAAAACATCCGTAGCAATCATCCTCGATGAACGGAGCGCCGTATCGCCGGTCGTTATCGGCAGGATGATAACTCCGAAGATGGCAAGAATCCCACCGATCGTGCCTAATAACGAGGTGGATATTTCATTGACGACTCCGGATGGACCGCCTGCAGCTAAGGCTTCCGAAAGGCCTGCTGTTCCGTTGAAGAAAGTCATACCGGCAGCTGCCCAGATCAACGCGATTACCCCTTCCATAATCATCGCGCCATAAAAGATTTTTCGTCCATCCGATTCCTTTTTCATCGTACAGGCCATAATCGGACTTTGGGTACAATGAAATCCGGAAATCGCTCCGCAAGAAATGGTGACCATCAGCAACGGCCATATTGGCAGATCCCCTGGATGGAGATTCGCCACTGTCAGGTTTGGCATCGGTTTGCCGGATACGATGGTACCAATCGCAACAGCCACCGCCATGATAAGCAAAATCGCTCCAAGCAAGGGATAAATTTTACCGATAATCCGATTGACCGGGAGGACAGTCGCCAAGAAAAAATAACCGAAGATAATGATCAAGGCAACCATGAAGCTAAGTGGCGTAATTTGTGAAATTAACTGGGCAGGCCCCGCTGTGAATGCGGCCGCAACCAGCAGCATCAGTACGAGCGAAAGACCGTTAATAAACGCCTTCGCCGGTTTTCCTAAGTAACGGCCTACCAGAGACGGAAACTGTGCTCCATTATGACGAAGCGACATCATGCCGGAAAAATAGTCGTGTACCGCTCCGGCAAAAACACTGCCAATTACGATCCATATAAATGCCACCGGCCCATAAAGGGCCCCCGCTACCGCCCCGTAAATCGGACCGAGTCCGGCGATGTTCAATAGCTGGATAAGATTCCCCTTCCACCAGCTCATCGGTACAAAATCCAGATTGTCCCGCTTGGTATAAGCAGGAGTAGGTGTTTGATCATTGATTCCAAAAATCCGTTCTACAAATTTTCCATAGAATACATAACCGAGAATAAGTAAGATGAGTGCCGCGAAAAATGTTACCATTGCCAATCCTCCTGTTGAAAGTCTAGTAGAGTATGAACAATCTTAACATGTTTTCGTGGAAAGTAAATACAATTTTCAGAAAAAAATTACTATTAAGTATATTAAAGGGCTTACATAAATTGCATGTCCAGTAGATTAAAGTTTTTTGAGTTCCCATGAAAAAATGGATCTTCCTTTAGTTGTTTTCGCTCTTCTTCCGGACCAAGTTGATCCTCTTTAGCGGAAAGTCGATCTTCTTTCGCTGGGTTGATCCTCTTTCAGCTGTTTTCGCTCCTCTTCTGGACCAAGTTGATCTTCTTTGGCGGGAAGTCGATCTTCTTTCGCTGAGTTGATCCTCTTTTAGCTGTTTTCACTCTTCTTCCGGACCAAGTTGATCTTCTTTGGCCGAGAGTCGATCTTCTTTCGCTGGGTTGATCTTCTTTCAGCTGTTTTCGCTCCTCCTCCGGACCAAATTGATCCTATTTGGCCGAAAGTCGATCCTCTTTCAAACGCTCCTCTTCCGACAAAGTTGACCTCTTCGGCGGAATATCTATTTTCCCTCAATAATTTTGTATTCTCTTCGATCACTAAAATAACAGAAGGCACCCAACATATCGTTCTTGGGTTCCTTCTGCTATGATACCGTTAGTTCACCCGTCTGAAGGGCTTGTTTTCCTTTCTTTCAACCAAACCTTTTACCGTTCTTCGCCATCTTCCTGCTTCGCTTCGAAGGTCCATTCCAAATTCAACCGCAATCCCTGCAGTTCATTTTGCGGTTCGCCGCTATCTTTGAAGCTGAATTTTACGTAAAGACTGTCCTCTGCATTTTCTCCATTACCTGCTTCGATACCGTCTATTAAGCCCATGAAGTTACCAGATAATAATTCATGTTCCGTTGCCGCGTTTTCCAATACCATATCTTTTAATTCAAATAACGATGTGCTATTGACGATGACTGGATAAGCAAAGACGTCGCCATCCCCGGTGTTTTTAAGGAAATCAACCCGAAGTGCCTGGGCATATTGGTTTGCCAGTTCCTCACTGACAGGGTTCCCGTCTTGATCCGTTACCGTATAATCGGTATAGAGCAGTACCTTTTTAATATCCAAACTTCCTTCATTCGTAAGGAAAAAGCTTTTTTCTGTCCAATCCCCCGGTTTTAAATTATCCAATTCTACTATAGTGGATGGGTTTGCGCTAAGTTCCAGTGTGCCTGCGGAAAAGGTGCTAGCCGAAGTGGCCGTATCACTGAAATAAGCAAAAGTCCCCCCACCTACTAAAGCTAATCCCAATACTGCTGTCATAATTGCTGTACCGATTTTTTTATACATAATGATTCCTCCTCTATTTTTGTTGTATTTCAACCCATCTTAAATAATGGGAGTGATTGTCTTTTAGTTAAAAAACGAGTTTTGTTCTTTTTTGAGAACGATAAGGCCATTTTAACTTTTATAAAATAAAATTAAAACCTTTATATTCGGTCATATATTCGTTATAAAGAACGTTTTGCTATTGCTTTCTCCATTTTCCGCTTTTTTCCTTTTAATTTCTTATCTTTTCACTCTGAAAACAGATTTCAGTGCTTATTTGAACCCACTAATCTGATTTCATAGTCTAATAAGGAATTTTTAAATAAATACCACTTGCCCACGACCTGTTTATCAACCGATCCGAATTCCCTGACGATTCATCTTGGTGCACTAAGCTGCATTCGTACAGTCTTAAAAAGGGCTTTACTTCTTTCTCTCCTATACAGGAAAAGAACGGTTCCTGTGATTTCGTTTGGGCTAAAATCGACCGGAAAGTAGAGAATAAAGTATAGATATTTGCTATACTTTTGCTAAAAGATTAAAAAGCGTGGTGAACGTTGTTGTTTAAAATCCTGCTGATCGAAGATGACACAACCTTGTTTCAGGAAATCAAAGACCGGCTCGGGCAGTGGTCGTACGATGTATATGGAATCGAGGATTATGAACGAGTTATGGAAACATTCACGGATGTTCAGCCTGAATTAGTCATTATCGATATCCAACTCCCTAAATTTGACGGGTTTCATTGGTGCCGTATGATTCGCGAGCATTCCAATGTTCCAATCATTTTCCTATCCTCCCGTGACCATCCGACAGATATGGTAATGTCGATGAATCTCGGGGCAGATGACTTTGTCCAAAAGCCGTTTCACTTTGATGTGTTGATTGCCAAAATCCAGGCGATCCTGCGCAGGGTATATAATTATAGTAATGATGTGAACGAATTGAAAACCTGGGCGGGAGCGACCATCGACCTGGAGCGGAACCGTGTCAGCAATGAAACGGGGATGATCGAACTGACCAAAAATGAAATGTATATTTTAAAACTGTTGATTGAGCGGAAAAACAAAATTGTCAGTCGCGAGGAATTGATCAACCGGTTATGGGACGATCAACGATTTGTCAGCGACAATACGTTAACCGTTAACATCAACAGACTGCGGAAGCGGCTCGGCGAGCTGGGACTTGGCGATATGATCGAAACCAAATTCGGCCAGGGGTACGTAGCGAAAGAGCAGGGAAGCCAATGATCATAAGCTTCTTACGAGAGCGATTAAGCTGGATTATCCTGTACTTATTCATACAGCTGCTGGCCCTGCTGATTGGATTCTTGGATGAAGCCATCCGCTTTTCTTCGATTATTTATTTTGTATTTCTTTCCCTTATTGTCTTTGTCATTTTTCTAATCGTCCGGTATCAACGAGAAACAAAGTTCTTCCAGGAACTCGCCGACCGCGAATATGATCTGGATGTGACCAGCCTGCCTGACCCAAAAACGCCATTCCAGCGGCTGATTATCGACAGTATCGTGATTCCAATCGAACAATTGAAGAAGGATGCCTCGACCAATCAACAGCTGCTGGAACAGGAAAAAGACGATTTACTTTCCTGGATTCACGAGGTGAAAACACCGATGACGACCATGCATTTGATTATTGACCGGATAAATGATCAACAATTGAAGTCACAGTTAAAAAATGAATGGCTGCGGATTCATCTTTTGCTAGATCAACAACTCCATCAAAAACGGATTCCTTTTATTGAGAACGACCTGTATATGGAAACAATAGAACTGGAGCCGCTTTTATTCAATGAAATAAATTCCCTCCGTTCCTGGTGTATGCAAAAACGGATCGGCATCGATGTCGATCTCTCTGTTTCTACTGTCCTAAGCGATGCAAAATGGCTTTCTTTTATCATTCGTCAACTCCTGACAAATGCGATTAAATACAGTGAGGTCTCTTCCGAAATCATGGTCAAAAGCGGGCAAAAGGACGGACAGGATCAACTGCAAATCATCGACAATGGCAGAGGAATCGAAGCCAAAGATCTTCCCCGTATTTTTGACAGGGGCTTCACCTCTACGACGAAGCACCAGGACAATGCAGCAACCGGAATGGGATTATACCTTTCAAAGATAGCAGCGGATATCTTGAAAATGGACCTCCGCGTACAGTCAGAACCCGGAGAAGGAGCCACTTTTACGTTGACCTTCCCGGATCCGGATGAATTCGTAAAAATCCGAGGCATGTGACAAAAGTGTCACATGCTTTTGCTGTTTTGTTAGAAGAATGAAAGGACTCCTGAAACCAGACATTATAGAATGGAGCTAACAACGCACTTTGGAGGGGTACAAATGAATGTATTGGAAGCATCAAAAATCCATAAAAGCTATGGGAATAAGTTCACCAAACAAGAAGTCTTGACAGGGATAGATATCAACATCGCAGCGGGAGAATTCGTCACCATCATGGGGGCGTCAGGTTCTGGGAAAACCACCCTGCTAAACGTACTCTCTTCCATCGATCGTGTCAGCCATGGCACCATCAAGGTCAATGGAGAAGAGATTACCGGCAGGAAAGACAAGCAGCTGGCTGAATTCAGAAAACACCACTTGGGATTTATTTTTCAAGAATACAATTTGCTCGACACCTTGACGGTAAAAGAAAATATCCTTTTGCCGTTATCCATCGCGAAGGTGTCCAAACAAGAGGCTAACAAACGATTTAAAGGAGTAGCCGATGAATTAGGGATTGCCGATATCCAGGACAAGTATCCAAATGAAATTTCCGGCGGACAAAAGCAACGTACGTCTGCGGCCCGAGCCTTCATTCATGAGCCAAGCATTATTTTTGCCGACGAACCGACCGGCGCACTGGATTCCAAGTCGGCTTCGGACTTACTGTCGAAAATGAGCGACTTGAACGAAAAACGCAAGGCAACCATCGTCATGGTTACCCACGATCCTGTGGCAGCAAGCTACAGTAGCAGAGTCATTTTCATCAAGGACGGCAGCATTTACACGCAATTGAACAAAGGGGATCAGACAAGGCAAACCTTCCTGAAAGATATCATGAAAACCCAAGGGGTACTGGGCGGGATCCAATATGAACATTAATCAACTGATTGTCCGCAACCTGAAAAAGAATTTAAAAAATTACTACTTGTATGTCTTTGCCTTGATTTTCAGCGTGGCTCTCTATTTTGCCTTTGTCACCATGCAGTACGATCCGGCAATGGATGAGGCGAAATCAGGAATAAAAGGGGCGGCAGGAGTACGAGCAGCATCTGTCCTGTTAGTGGCAATCGTCTCCGTGTTTTTGTTGTACGCCAACAACTTATTTATCAAAAGGCGCAGCAAGGAAATCGGGCTGTTCCAGCTAATCGGGATGACAAAAAACCGGATTTTCCGGATTCTCAGTGCAGAAAACCTGATCATTTATTTCGGATCGCTGGCAATCGGCATCGCGGTAGGGTTTTCAGTCTCCAAGCTGATTACAATGGCTTTCTTCAAAGTAACCGGTATCGAAGCAGTAGCGAATCTTTATTTTTCACCGCAAGCACTTGTTCAAACCCTTATCGTGTTCAGTGCGATCTATTTGTTAATCATGCTGATGAATTATCTGTTTATCAGGCGGCAGAGCATTCTTTCTTTGTTCCATGTCACTTCTAGTACTGAAGAAAAAGTGAAGAAAATATCAATCTGGGAGATTTTGATGGGTATCTTAGGCCTTGGATTGATTGTGACAGGTTATTACGTTTCATCCAAGTTATTTGACGGAGATTTTAACTCGATCACCTCCTTGTATGTAGTCATGCTCTTCATTTTGGGTTCTGTCATCATCGGCACCTATTTCTTCTATAAGGGATCCGTCCGGTTCGTAGCAAATTTGATCCGGAAAAACAAAGGCGGCTATTTGAACATCAACGAGGTGCTGTCTTTATCGTCGATCATGTTCCGTATGAAGTCGAATGCCTTGCTTCTGACCATCATCACCACCGTGTCAGCACTGGCGATCGCTTTATTGTCCTTAACGTACATTTCCTATTATTCAGCAGAAAAAACAGCGGAAACCGTGTCACCGGACGACTTTTCCTTGATTGACCAAGAAGCTGCCAAAAACTTCGGAGAAAAACTAACCGAGCAAGGCATTGCCTATCAAACAACCGAAATCGAAGTATTGACGGCCAGCATCAATATTACAGAAATCACGGATGCAAATTTGGAAGAATTTAATACAAACGACGGGAAAATGACCGTACCAGTTATAAGCGATACAAGCGTCGAGGAATTTGACTTGACCGAAAATGAAACTTTGTTTACCGGCTATAATGACGCTCTTCAAAAAATGATTAACTTAGATGGAGAGGGCAACGTCACGATTTATGGAAAAAACGAAGAAATACTCCAACGTTATGCCGGGCTGTCCAAGGAGAAAGTAATATCCAATTACTTTACAGTAGGCGGTCTTCCTACTGCCATCGTTGATCATACAACATTTGAACAATTGAAACATGATCTAGATCCAGAGGTACAGCAGGAAGCATCGACCTATATCGGCATCACTTTGAAGGACGAAAACCAAGTTGAGGAAGCAAATGATATCTTTCAAGGCATGGAGTTTAGTGAGGAATTTGGAAACAATTCGCTATACCAATCTACGCTGAACCAAAAACAAAACATGGGATTGATCATGTTCATTGTCGGATTCTTGGGACTGACATTCTTAGTCACTTCGGGCTGCATTCTATACTTCAAGCAAATGGGAGAAAGCGAAGAAGAAAAACCGAGCTATACCATTCTGCGCAAGTTAGGCTTTACCCGGAAAGACTTGGAAAAGGGTATCCGCGGAAAACAAGTATTTAACTTCGGGATTCCGCTAGTTGTCGGATTGCTCCACAGCTATTTTGCCGTTCAATCTGGCTGGTTCCTTTTCGGCAATGAACTTTGGACACCGATGTTAATCGTGATGGGACTGTACACGGCGCTCTATTCGATATTCGGATTCCTTTCTTTCCTTTACTATAAAAAAATCATTCATGAGTCCTTGTGAATACAAGCCCTGATTCCGTTGGTATCAGGGCTTTTTTTCAGGCCCTTTTCGCAGGCTTTGTGCTTTTTGACTGTGACATAGTTTGAATGTGTCTTCCTAATTTCTCGCATTAATTAAGCCGGAGTTCGGCGCTACTGAAAGCGAAGTATGCTGCCGAAGCGTTTGGTAACACTCTTTTTGAATAGGCAATAGAACTTCCCATTCGGTTACTGTGCAGTTTATATCTTTCACGAAAACCACAATCAAAAAAAATGGACGGACCCGCCGTTTTGATGGAAAGGCCGGTACCGAGAAAAAATCCCGCTCCGATGATGGAGCCGATGCCGATTAAGGATAACTGCCACCAATGTAAGTTACCCTTACCTTTTTCCATTTGCTTCTGTTGACGATGCTTTACTGCCTGTTTTACTAAGTGATGATGGTTCAATGCCATTTCCTCCTGCAGCCTGACTTTGTCCCTTATTATGTGTCAGTTGCTACGAAGCCATAACCGATTACCTTTACAAAGTTAGCGAACCATAGCATCCAGTCCACTCAAAGGAAAATTGCTGCTTTTTCCAAACAGGAGGAAACGGAAAGATAAATTTAATAGGACTACCATATGGTCGTCGTGACTAAGAAATTACCTACCCACCGCTTGAAGGAAATCAGTTTGTATTTTCCAGGTCTATAAGTCACTCCTTATTATCCTTTTAGAAAAATAAAGATAAAGCCAAGGTCCAAATGCAAACAAAAAATAACAGGCCAAAACTATATTTCAATGTCATGTTTGTTAAAGGTGCTTCGCTGCCTGTTTTACCGACCGCAGCGGTTGCGATGGCAATCGATTGCGGAGAGACGAGCTTAGCTATCACACCACCAGCTGTATTGGCAGCAATCAACAAGGAAGAGTTGGTCCCGATGATGTTGCCTGCAGTAGCCTGGATAGGGGCGAAAAGCGTATTGTTATTCACTACCGACCCTGTCATGAAGACGCCGATCCAACCGAGAACAGGTGACAGTAACGGAAAGACCTTTCCTGTTGTCGCAACTGCCTCCCCTAAAGCAGTTGTCAATCCACCGTAGGTCATCAGCTTGGCAATGCCAATAATGGCACAAATCATGAGAATTGGCTTCCAAAATTCTCGAACGGTCTTACCAAGAAGCTGTAGACTCTGGCTAAAACGAATCGCCCTTGTGGAAGCAACTGTCGTCAATCCTGCCAACAATATGGCTGTACCTGTCGCCCCCATGAAATCAATCGAAACAGGTATAGAAGAACCAGGAATGATGAAGCCCCATACCGCCCACTCAAGCACTGCCCCCTCTGCAAACAACCCTTTAAAAGCCGGCAGACTCCACACAAGTACGAATGCCGTTAATAGATAAAACGGAGACCAGGCCTTGATGACCTCGCCGGCAGAATGCTTCTCCGTCTGACACTCCTTGCCGTCCAGTAGAAAGATGTCCTTTGGTTGCCACTTTTTTAAAAATAACGCCAACAATCCCATGGCAAATAGAGAAGGAATGATATCTGCCAACTCCGGTCCAAGCACAACTGTAATAAGTGCCTGGGTTACCGTGTATGTTGTTGAAGTGACCAGGATGGCGGGTAGTACTTCTTTCACTCCCTTTATCCCATCGATTAGCAGAATAAGCAAAAACGGTATCGTAAAATTAATGAGTGGCAGTGTCAGTGCCGTCATGAGCGATACTTCCATCGAAGTCACTCCGCCTTCTAATGCAAACGTGTCGATAATTCCCACTGGGATTCCAATTGCACCAAAAGCTCCGGATGCCCCATTGGCGATCAAACAAAGCATAGCTGCTTGCAACGGCTTGAAGCCAAGCGAAACCAATAGTACCGCACAGATAGCAATTGGAACGCCAAATCCGGCAGCCCCTTCCAAAAAGGCATTAAAACAAAAGCCAATCAGTAATAAATGGATACGTTGGTCCTTCGATATCCCTACAATACTCCCGCGAAGTGTTTCAAATTTCCCTGACTTGACCGCAACTTTATATAACCATACAGCCATGACGATTATATAACCTATCGGCCATACTCCTTGAATCAATCCTTGCATGACGCTTCCCAGAGATTCCCCCAAAGGAAGTCGAAAAAGGAACAATGCAATGAAGAAAGTCACCATCAAATTTAACAGAGCGGCATAAATCCCCTTCATTTTCAATACTGTCAGACATAATAAGAACAAGAGAATCGGTATTGCAGCGACAAGTGCTGATACAACCAGGTTATCGAATGGATTGAAACTCTCTGCCAACATGTTAACTGCTCCCTTTTATAAGTTAGATCCCGAACGTTACTTCTTCCATAATGCCGCTTGGATATCTTTTAATGTTTTAACAGATTGGGCAAACTGTCCTTGTTCCTTTTCATCAAGCGATAACTCGACAATTTTTTTCACCCCTGTCCGGTTGATCACGGCCGGAACACCAATATAGACATCCTCATGACCGAATTCTCCATTCAGCATGGCGCCAACCGGAAGGACGACATTCTCATTTTTCAAGATAGCTCTCGTAATTTTCGCCAGTCCCATGGCGATTCCGTAAAAAGTCGCTCCTTTGGATTCGATGATTTTATAAGCAGCCTCACGAACCTGAGTCGAAATCTCCTCTTTTCTCTCTTCTGTCAGCTTAGGGGCTATTGGGGTGCCGGAGATATTCGCAGAACTCCAAACCGGAAGCTGGGAATCTCCGTGTTCTCCGATAATATAGCCGTGAACGCTCGTCGGAGCAGTTTCAAATTCTTCCCCGAGTAAATAACGGAATCTTGCCGAGTCCAGAATGGTTCCAGAACCAATCACCCGTTCTTTTGGCAGTCCGGAAAACTTCCTTGTGGCATAGGTAAGAATGTCAACAGGATTAGTGGCCACCAGGAAAATACCATTGAAGCCGGAATCCATTACACTGGTGACAATCGAATCGAAGATTTTCACATTTTTCGTTACCAAATCGAGTCTTGTTTCCCCAGGTTTTTGTGCTGCACCGGCACATATCACGACAAGTGCTGCGTCGTGACAATCCTGGTAACTGCCGAACCTTATTTGAATCGAACTAGGCGCATAGACAATGCCATGATCGAGATCCATGACATCGCCCCTCGCTTTTTCTTGATTCAAGTCAACCAGCACCAGTTCATCACAAATCCCCTGATTCATCAGCGCATAGGCATAACTGGACCCAACCGCTCCTGTACCGATTAAGACGACTTTGCTTCCAGGTGTTACATTCATCATTCATACCTCCCTACTCATATGTGAATTAATTCACATATGAGTTTAAAATTTTTTCACTAAAGTTTTTCACCAGATAAACCACATATTGTGAAGTATTTCACAATTAAATTATAATACACCTTTTTTAGATTTGCAATGCTTTTAAGGATAAGAATAAAGCATTTCTGAAATAGAAGGGTGTTCGTAAAAGCCACTCCAAAGTGTACACCGTTCCCTACGTACCTTACCCACTTTCAAAGGAAATCACACAATACGGGACAACAGAAAAACCACTAGACGTGTAATCAAACAGATAAAACACTGGAACCCGTCGATTATAGGATTAGTCGCTATGACCAGATGTAGAAGGAACAGGCTTCATGTTAAAGCCATCAAGCGGGAGACAACTCGTGTACCTGCTTGATGGCTGCTTTTTCCTTCCTTACGAAACGGTAAAAGGAACCCCGGTATATTCCTCACTCAATGTCCATAAACGGCGTGCCGCTTCCGGGTCAACAGCCCACGGACTGACACCCGTAGCTTTCTTACTGTCTTCCGGAACGACTTCTGCTATATCGACATTTTCACAGTAAACGCCGCCAAGCCCATCAAGCTGCGGACTCACTGCGCACCAGACACTAGTTGCGGCTCCTTGCTCGATGGTATGGAATTGCGGCTTTTGCTCCGAGGCTTGAGAACTGTTCTTGCTGCTTTTTACTTGTTTTGGTCCAAACTCTTCCTTGGTTAAATCCCTACCTAAGTCAGTGCTCGGAATCAATCCAGGGTGTACCGAGAAGGCACGAACATGGTGGGCCTTTCCTCTTTCGTCCAATTCCAAGGCGAATAAACTGTTTGCTGTTTTCGACTGTGCGTATGCTTTCCATTTGTCATATTCATGATGCTTATAATGAGGATCACTGAAATTAATGTTTCCTAACCGGTGACCACGTGAAGAGACTGCCACTACTCTGGCGCCATTCGCTTGCTTTAAAGCTGGCCACAGACGGGCAGTCAGTTGAAAATGACCAAGATGGTTGGTTGCAAATTGAGATTCATAGCCCCGCTCATCTCGCCTTAATGGCGGAGCCATGATCCCCGCACTGTTGATGAGCATATCCAATGGACGTTTCGAGGCAAGGAAATTCTCTGCAAATGTATCGATAGAGGCTGGATCAAGCAAATCCATGGTGTCTATTTCCACATTGGCAAGACCTCTCAGCGCTTCCTCCCCTTTTTCCAGATTCCGGACAGGGACAACCACAGTTGCTCCGGCGTTCGCCAACACCCTGGTAGTTTCCAGACCAATGCCTGAATAACCGCCTGTCACAATGGCTGTTTTCCCTGATAAATCCATGTCTCCTATTACTTCTGAAGCAGTTGCATAAGAATCGAAACCGGACCCGATCGGTTTTTGATCAGGATTGATATTCATTGCTGCAACACTCCTCTCGTTTATTAGTGAATGCCTGAAACCAAAGCGTTCTTTTTCACCAGCTTTTGTTCCGCATTTCACTATATAACCACTATAAACCTCGGAGTGGACTTGAAGGCAAGCATGGCGCTCTGACTAAATTGAAAGGTCCACGGTCGAAAAGGATAACGGGTCGGACACCTTCACGTTTTCTAGTTCATTCCCTTTTGACAGACGCTCTACAAAACGATTCCAGTCACCGATATAATCACTGCTGATCCATGAATTATGGTAAGGGTGATAACGGGAAAGACTGTCGGTTTGATCGCCCCGTGCCTTATCGGCATAGGATTGCATGGCGGTTTTCACAGCTTGCTTGAATGCAGCGTTGAAGTCGTTTTCTTCCAAACTTCCCGCCATGCTGCTGACAATCTCGGAAACAAGGGGTTTATCCCATTCAACGGCATACGATTCCTTATCCCTTGTGAATGGATCATTTCTCCTGTTTATTATATAATCCTCGGCCTTTTGGTTTTGCTTTTCAATAAAGGCATCGAAGGCCGTTCCCAACTTTGTCTTTACGCTGTCGCTGATATTGTGTGTATCAACAAGCAGCGAATACTTCATGGCAGTCAACCCAAGTTCGACGCCGAATTCTTCTTCCGATTTATGCTTGTTGTATCCAAGCTGCCGGGAGTTATACCCAACGTTCCGTGTCTCCTTAGCCAATATGCCGACCGCTGCTAAGTCCTCCATACCATACCATACCCTTCGTTTTCCTTATCTTGTCCCTCGACGTTTTCCTTTGCATATGCGTGCCGCAGTTGTTCCGCCATAAATTGGTTATCGGCCAGCAGCCACTCATCCGCGGTTCCCCTGACCCCTGCGAAATTCTCATTCTGCTCCACAAACGATTGATACTGCTCTTTTCTTTGCTGGAACTGTGATAAAATACTGTCTTTTATCTTTATTTTTTCACCGGTAACTCCATTATCTTCAAAAAAACTTCCGACAATAGTCGAAAACGATTTCGCGTATTTTTGGACATGTGTCCCCATGAGATCATTGAGTTTTTGAAGATTATTCACCTGCTCCTCACCCGAGTAGCTTTGTTTTATCCTTTGTTCTAACTGCACATATTGAGAAGCCAGGTAGTCAAGATCGTTCGCAATATTATCGGTGGTCGATGCACTGGAATATCGACTGGTGAACTGTAATTCCAAAGAAGCCCAGTTTACATCCTTGCCTTCCAAATCACTTTCTCGAATCGCCAATACTTCCTCCCGGCTATATTCCCGCTTATCAAAGGAAATGGTGCCATCCCCCTGTTTGGATAGGTTCACCAGCACCGGAGACATCATCCTTCGAAGCGCGTCCTCCTTGTGGGAGTTGATGGTGCCAGATTCCTGTTGCAGTTTATTCAAATCGCTTTTATTAAGAAAACTCGTATTGAATGGTTGGAACATGCTGCGGTCACCATAGTGTCCACTTACACTTGAACCTGCTTTCATGTAAAAGCCCCCCTTTTACGGTTACGTTCCCTTTCTATATACATCGGAGAATGATTGGAAAATTTTTAATAAATATGGAAAAAGTGTATGAATGCTTTAATAGGTTTTCACTTGATTCCGCCCTTCTCCTTTTGCAGCATACAGCGCTTTATCCGCTTTATTCAAAACTAAGTTCAGCGTCTCTCCCGGTACTTTCTCCGCCTCCGCAACACCGCAGCTTAAGGTGACGGAAACCAAACCATCGGTCGTTCTGAGTGGATGTTCCTCGACACTTTTCCGCAATTGTTCCGCGATCTCCCAGCCCTCCCACGATGTTTTCTCCTTCAGTCCAAGTACAAATTCCTCCCCGCCATAACGGGCAAAAAGAATGTCTTCCTCTAATTGGTCCCGGCAAATCTTTGCCACGTGGACAAGCAATTGATCTCCGATATGGTGTCCATATGTATCATTCACATTTTTAAAGAAATCCACATCCATCAAGATCACCGTAAATGGCGAACCTATTCTTCTTGCTTCACTGAATGCTTCCTCGCACTTTTGGAAAAACGCCCGACGGTTATATAGTTGGGTGAGTTCATCATAGTAGGCTAAACTCTCTAACCGAAGCTGAAGCCTTTTTATCTCTGTGATGTCGGTAAAAATAATCAACAGACCTTTCGCCTGTTGGAGGGGAGCTGTTCGAACCTGATAGGTCCGCCTTGCATCTTCGACCGTTAATTGGACCTCTCTTTGGAAATCCGCTGGCTCTAATTTTGACGGAAGCGGTGCGCCGGAAAGAATCGGCCACACCTGTTTAAATTCCAACCCGAACAGCTTCTTACTCAATTTCGGCAACATTCTTTTTACCGCCTGGTTGAACTCAATTAAACGGTAGGATTCATCCAAAACGATGACGCCATCATTAATACTATGAAAGATCGCGTCCTTGGCAATCGGCATCAGGGTGAACAAACGAGATGAATTGATCGACCATAAGTATAAGAGAGAAGAAAGCCATAACACCATCGGAACAGGATCAATGCCCGGCGGCGTGAAGCCGGTTAAATAGAAAAAAGCAGTAACCATGGGAACGAGTTGTCCGCACATGACCGCAAATAGTTGTGGTCGATAGACCCTTGCCGTCTCCTTCCAGCGGGACAACACTAATAAAAAAGCCACAAACATGCAGGCGAATGTGAAGATGCCGTGAATCATATACCATACGCCGACTTCCTGGTATATGTAAGGGATTCCCTGAACAGGGTCAATGTCAAAAATTCGGTAATGGAAATGGTGGAAATCATTGGTGGAAACCATCAATAAACTGATGAAGGGGAGAACCAGAAGCGCTGCCAAACTCTTCTTCGTTATTTTCATCCCTAAGTATTTCATTACAAACAGCAATCCTAAGGGCGAAGAAAATGGCAAGCCAACGTATTGAGCGGCTGTCCAAAATTTCACTTCTCCCAGGCTTGTTGCCATCAAGCCAAAAGCATAGGCAAAGCAATAAATAGTTATCGAGGCAGAATAAAGAATGAAGTAGTTGGCGATATGTCGATAATTGTGCCGCTTCAAAAATACATATAAACACAAATATAGATTAAGTACACCCGAGGTACAAACTAACGTTATAAAAGCAGTTAATGGAGAATGCACGATTTACCGAACCTCTTTTTTAAAGGTATTTTTACTATAAAGTAGCACAAATCGGTTTCTTTTTTTTCTGATTCCTGAGGATATTTCCGCTATGGTCAGGTGACTGAAGGGATTTTTTAGTGGGGCTGAAATTGACTACGCAGATTTCATGGGATTTGCTACCCTCTTGCTGTCTTAAATTGTCTTGCCAAATCCAATAAAACGACAAAGAAAAGACCGTTCCACGCAAATAGCGATGTTCAAAGAGATTTAACCATGCTGCGAGACTAGATAAAACAAGTGATATAAAAAGCGATATTTTCTCCCAAACGCCCCTTTTCACTTTTTCAAAGTGGATAGTCACACAGTTTAAAAAGGAAGTATAAATGAGCCAATTCGTCATTTATACTTCCTTCTTTCTATTACTTGTTATGGACAACCGCTGCGTCTGCCAGTCCAAGCGTACGGCCTGTAGAGACTTGCAGCTCGCGAATCAGCTCCGGTTTTTCCAAAAGGGCTTCGCCGTAAGACGGGATCATTTCTTTGATTTTCGATTCCCAGTCCTTCAGATGCTCCGGGAAGCACCTTTCGATGACTTCAAGCATGACGGACACAGCAGTCGAAGCACCTGGAGAAGCACCAAGCAGAGCGGCGATTGATCCATCCGCAGAGGTGACTACCTCTGTTCCAAATTGCAGCGTTCCTTTGCCGCCATTCTCGGTATCCTTGATAACCTGTACCCGCTGGCCGGCCACAACCAAATCCCAGTCCTTGCTGTCCGCATTCGGGATAAACTCCCGCAGCTCTTCCATCCGCTTTTCTTTGGATAATATCACTTGCTCGATTAGATACTTGGTAAGCGAAGCATTTTTCACCCCTGCTGCGACCATCGTAGCCAGATTATCCTGTTTCACGGATGTTACCAGATCAAGCAGCGACCCTGTTTTCAAAAACTTCGGCGAGAATCCGGCAAACGGCCCGAAAAGCAACGATTTTTTGTTATCAATAAACCGTGTGTCCAAGTGCGGAACAGACATCGGTGGTGCACCGACTTTTGCTTTTCCGTACACCTTGGCATGATGCTGTTCGATGACTTCTGGATTATTACACACCATAAAGAGACCGCTGACTGGAAATCCACCGATATGCTTGGATTCCGGTATGCCCGTTTTTTGCAGGAGATGCAAACTCCCGCCTCCACCGCCGATAAAGACAAAGTTCGCCGTGTGGTATTCTATTTTTTCATTTTCCATATCTTGTACTTTTACTTCCCAATCGCCTTCGCTTGTTTGCTTGATGTCTTCTACACTATGCTTATAATTTACCTCGAGTCCCTTGCTTTCCAAATGGCGGAACATTTTCCGAGTTAATGTACCAAAATTGACGTCTGTTCCTGTATCAATCTTCGTTGCCGCGATTGGCTCCTCCATTGTCCGCTCTTTCATAATAAGCGGAATCCATTCTTTCAATTGTTCCGGGTCATCGGAAAATTCCATTCCTTCAAACAAAGGATTGTCCGCCATTGTTTTAAAACGCTTTCTTAAAAATTCCACGTTTCGTTCCCCCTGGACAAGACTCATGTGGGGCAATGACATGATGAATTCCTGAGGATTATCAATGCGTTTGTTGTTGACAAGGTAAGACCAAAATTGTCTGGACACCTGAAATTGTTCATTCACTTTAATAGCTTTGGAAATATCAATCGATCCGTCTGGTTTCTCGTGTGTGTAGTTCAATTCACATAATGCAGAGTGTCCGGTTCCCGCATTGTTCCAGACATTCGAGCTTTCCTCTCCTGCGCTATCAAGCTTCTCAAATACACGAATGTTCCATTCCGGCACTAATTCTTTCAGCAACGTTCCAAGCGTTGCACTCATGATTCCTGCACCAATTAAGATAACGTCTGCTTTCGTATATGTTTTGCTCATTTTACCTTCAAACTCCCTAACGTTTGCTAAAGATGTAGGTACTTCTGCGAAGGCGTTTACAACAGCAAGGTTAGTTTCGACAAAGTTCTACATCTTTTCCAAATATTTTTATCTCCTCTCTAGTTTATCACTATTATCAAAAGATTAAAATATTTATTGCTAATAGAAGGGATTTTGAATGAGGAAGAAAAAGGAATTAGGAGGAAACAATAAGAAGGAAGGGACCAATTTGACGGCCCCTTTCCTTCTTCCTGCTCTATGGTCCTAGCGCGAGCTTGGCAATGGAGCATTCCCTGACACAAAGCCTTTATCCACTAACTCGTTCCAGAACTCCTTCGGTATGTCCCGTTGGATCATCTCGATGTCCTCTTTGATTCTTCCTGGGTGGGTTGAGCCAGGAATCACTGCTTTGACTGCAGGATGGGCAGACGAAAATTGAAGTGCTGCCGCTTTTAATGGAACATCGTATTTCTCGCCGATTTTATTTAACTGGTTTACCCGATCCAAAATTTCAGGGCCGGCTTTTTCATAGTTATAATGGTCACCGCCAAGCAATACTCCGGAATTATATGGGCTTCCGACCACTATATCGATGCCCTTCTTTTCTGCCGTGGGCATCATCCGCTGCAAGGCATGCTCGTGCTGCAATAGAGTGTATTGCGTAGCCGAAAGACAGACATCCGGCTGGGTTTCCTCCAGCATCATCGCCAATTCAATCGGTTCTGTGGTATTTACCCCAAGACCCCAGGAACGAATGACACCCTCTTCTCGAAGACGCGTCAGAACCCGGAAGGCACCTTTTCTGGCCTCTTCAAACTTCGCAGTCCACTCTTCTCCATGAAAGTCAGGAGAAACATCGTGAACAAACACCATGTCCAAACGATCTGTCTTCAACCGTTCCAGACTCTGCTCGATCGACCGCTTCGTCGCATCCTCGGTATAGTCGGTGACGACTTTATTGTCTCGGGCATATTGGAACAGCCCTTCTTTGTCTTCTTTCTCATCGAGGACGTAACGCCCGACCTTGGTGCTTATCACGTAATCGTCCCGATTGTAGTTGGATAACACCTCGCCGACGCGCATTTCCGCCAGGCCGGCACCATAAAAAGGGGCTGTATCATAATATCTTACTCCCTGATCCCAGGCAGTTTGAATCGTGGTTTGCGCTTCCTCTTCCGGAACCTCCCGGAACATATTTCCCAAAGGGGCAGTGCCCAGTCCTATTTTATGATTTAACGCTTCTTCTAGTGATTTCATGAATACTGTTCCTCCCTTGTTCAAGTCATTTTATTTCATTGTATATCCATTGGAAGGAAGATTAAAACAATTGATACACCATTACTTTTCGGATGCAACACTCCAGGGTAACCAATCACCTATTTTCCAGGAAAATGCGGGAATCACCAATAAAAAGATAAAAGCAAAGCCTACCTAGGCCTGGCTTTTTGCTATTTACTCTTAACTCCCTCAAAAAGGGAGAATCTTTCTTATTTCAAATACCGATACTCCAATAAATCGTTCAAAATAGACACTTGTTGTAATAATTCCTCGCCGATATTTGTTTCCCGAACTTTTTTTCTTTCCAATTCTTTATCAACCAGTCGTTTCACAGATAATACGTCCATCCCGTTCTGGAGGATTTCTTCCTTTGAATTAAAATGTTTGTGGGCGACGAGCTGCATACCGTAGGAATTGTATAACAACGTATAGCCCGCAATTCCCGTTGTCGGCTGATATGCCTTGGAGAAGCCTCCATCTATCACAATCATCTTCCCATTGGCTTTGATGGGATTTTCCCCCTCTATTTCTTTTACCGGGGTATGCCCATTGATGATATGACCCTGATCCGGGTCCATGTCGAACTCTTCAAGAATTTTCCGGCAAATGTCTTCCTGTTCACGTAAATGGTAATAAGGATTTTTCTGCTCTTTGTGCGTTTTCTTGTCTTTGATAAAGTACCTTTCAAAGGTGGTCATCGCTCTTTTTCCGAATAAAGAGGAAGACTCTCCGGTCCATAAATACCAGACCATGTCTGTCGCCAAATCATCGGTCTCTTCCGGATGGGCAAAGGCATGCAGCAAATTGCGCTCAAAAACATCAAACAACTCCCGGCCTTTGTAGCTTTTGCCTTCCACCTCCATGCTCTCCATATTGCCATCTTCATCCAAAGGAATACAGCCATGAATCAACAGGTTGCTGTTATATTTCAAATAAAGACTGCCTTTTTTCATTAGGAACTTCATGTGTCTGGCCAGCTTTTCCGAGTGCTGGACAGAAAACAGCAGCCGATCGATCACTTCTGCTTCTTCGTCCAACAGTTCTTCCGGATGCTCTGGATTGACTGTGGCAAAGCACGGGTTTTCAATTGGGTGCGTTTCTCCTTGAATCGTCACTTCGTTTTTATCGTAATCAACTTTATCGAGCAACAACCGATCGGACATATTGAAGTATGGGCGACGCTTGATGATCGGACTTTCGAGTTTGAATTGAATCATGGTGATTGCCTGATGAATTTTCGTAATCTGCCATTCTTCATAATCGGACAACTTTTCCTCCGGCTGTTTCTTCGGACGGAAAGCCGTATTGTCGTCATAGTATTTTTCAGCAAGGTTGAGAAGCGGCCGGAGATTGATGCCATAAGCATCTTCGATGATACCTAAGTTGTTATAGCGAGCGCATATCCGGATGATGTTGGCAAGGCAAACCTTGGATCCGGCAAAAGCGCCAAGCCACAGCACGTCATGGTTACCCCACTGAATATCGACAGAATGGTAGTTGATCAGCGTTTCCATTATTTTGTCCGGCTCTGGCCCCCGATCGTAAATATCGCCTACGACATGAAGGTGATCGACAACCAGCCTTTGGGTTGTATAAGAAAGTCCGATAATCAACTTGTCTGCCTGTCCGAGCGAAATAATCTCCTGGACGATTTTTGTATAATATTCTTTCTTGTTGGTGAATTCATCTGTTTTGTACAACAGTTCCTCGATAATATACACGAACTGCTCTGGCAATGCTTTCCTTAGCTTGGAACGGGTATACTTGGAGGAAGCATAGGAAATCAGCTTGATCATCCGCTCTATCATTTCCGTGTACCATTGATTAAGTTCCTGCGTACTGTTGAAATTGCTTTTAATCAACTGGAGTTTTTCTTCCGGGTAATATACCAATGTCGCAAATTCAGTAATTTCCTCTTCCGATAACTCCTTCGCAAACAGGTCGCTTATCTTTTCTTTTACTTTGCCTGATCCATTTCTTAATACATGCTGAAAGGCTTTATATTCGCCATGAAGGTCACTGACAAAATGCTCGGTCCCTTTGGGCAGATTGAGAATAGCCTCCAGGTTGATAATCTCCGTTACTACCTTTTCTTCACTATTGTACTTCTGGGCTAGCAAGTCTAAGTATTTGGTGTTCAAAACGAATAATTCCCCTTTCGATGCTCCGCCTTACGTGTGAAAATATATAAGCAGCCATTGTGTTATTGCATGCAAGTCCTTTCATCCTTTTCTCCATTTACCATTGGATTTCCTGCATGGCTTTGGGATGAAAAATATCCCAAAAAGAGAAGGAAAGTGCACCGTTATGCCTTGGTCTCCAAAACATTAACTTTGCACTCCCTCTAGGTGGTACTTTCCCTTGTAAATACCCATTGTTATCAATTACTAATCAGTCCTAACTAGTCATCGACTACATACAGCCCGGTAAAAGGAAATTATTTACTTTAAAGATAAATGGTTAATAGCCCTTTTTAGATCAACATCCTCCTTGATATGCCTTGGAGTCCAAGGAACGTAAATATCCGGTTTTATCCCAATTCCACTCACCCCGACCCCTTCATCAACTCTAGATAACTTAGACGTTGGATACCATAATTCAAATTTGTCTGCCCAGCTCTTTGCAGCTATATTCGCATAATCATTTAAACCTAATGTAGGTCTTCCTATTACCGTAACCTTAGAGGAGTTTTTACACACCTCCACAAATGAATCACCCGAGCTTCCACAATATACATCCGTTAACAAAACGATGTTGTCGGGACCAGGTTTTGTATTTATCACCAAGCTGTCCTCCGTTTTGCCAAATTCAAGCTCAACAAAACCCCTCCCCCTATTACTTTCCAGTTCCCCGATTATGGTGTTTATCTGATTCAAAGTGGTTGCATCATGAATGGAGGCAGCAACTTGTTTTAGTAATTTTTTGCGGAGGGCGACATTTCGGCTCGTGCAATTGGTCAACATCTTATCTTGATTAAAACTGTTCAGGTCTATCTGCTTGCCATTAAAAATAAAGGGGAGTAATTCAAAAAAAGCTAAGTCACTACCACCTTTATTTTCACGCACATCAATGATGAGGTTCCTGCTTTTGCTTAACGAAGATTCGTTTTCTGTAACTAATTGCGTAATAGCTTGCTGATCCAAAAAGTCTGTTACCTTTAAAAGCAATGTTCCTTCGGATATTTCTTTTAAAGTGTATAGTCCTTGATAAATTTCCTTTTCAAATTTTTTGATATCTAAATGGTATTCATGGCCGGTAACATCTTTTATTTCCATGGTTTTATATAATGGAAGAATGGTATTCCAATTTTCTCTTTCTGGTTCCGTCTCCATCAGTTGTCTTTGGTGAATTTCTACCAAGTCTTCAATTGCTTTACCGTCCAAGGCGATAATTTTATCTCCTGGTTTTAAACGATTTTCTTTTCCAGCAGACAGTATATAAAGAGAATCTTTGTATCTTCTTGTGGAAAAACCGACCTCTGTTTCATGGTTGTTGAATTTATCCGTGTAACGAAAACTTATATGTAAATCCTTAAAATCCAACAGATAATCACGAACGATACGGATAAATTGATCATCGTCTAAATCTTTTTGTTTTTGCCCTTCTATTATTTCCTTGCGATAGAAGTTCGGATTATCCCATCCCTGCTTATCCAGACAACCAGCATAATCATTATGCAAGATACTAATAACCTCTTCAAAAATGTCCTGGTACACTTCTTCCTCTCCTTTACTCCCATTTATTTACTATACGCACTTTTACAGCAAGATGTTTCAACTGCTCCCTAGAGATTTACGTGTTTCAGTAACAGAATCCTAGGTTAATAGTATTTTTTCACATTCAGAGTGGTTTAAAGGCAGATTGTCACCCAGCCATCATTGGTTCACTCTAAGTTAGAAAATCTGTTTTTACACCAAACCACTTATGTTCGCTAAATGTCTTTTTTAGAACCCTTTCGTAAATATAGTTCTATTTACCTAATAACACGTAAAAAAGAATGAAGGAGAATGGGAATGTCAATAGAAGAACTAAACCTCAAAACCCTAAGAAGCAAAATCATTCTCATCTTAATGATGCTGATCCTATCAGTCATTTTGGGCACAGTCGTGGAGATAAGTTTAGGTAATCAGTGGGAATTATTTGGGGATGCTTTTAGGAGCCATAATAATTATCTGCCCCGCAGAGAACAACCTTTCTTTAATTTACTTTTTGTTGATTTGTTCTACCCTGTATATTAGTAAACCCGGATTTTCTTACTCTATACTTCTTTCAAATACCGGTGGTGTATTACTTCTTGTTCCGGAATTAAAAAGTGTTCTTTATTACTTTTGTAACATTTTTCCACGGAAACTCTTTTCTTAACTTATGACTTTCGTCACTTAACAAATTAGCAATTATTGTTAGAAAATAAAGGTAAGGCGATATACAGAAAACATTATTGCCAATTATACTTGGGAAGGTAGGGGTACAGAAATGAGTAAACTTAAGAAAAACAAAAATAGCCATTTTATAATGAAGAAATTACACTTAATTTATCTATCTTCAAATTTACCTTCTTACTACTTTCGTGATTCCAAGCTGGCGGATTCATATACCTGTAATAAAATTAACGCTTCTAATCCCCAGATTTTCTCCCAAATAGAAAAGAGAATACGGAACAACACCTCTCATTTGAATGCACAAGAAATAAAACTAAGTAATATTTGTTTTATAGTTCTGCCAGACCCCTTTTCTGATAAAGGGATGTTTGTCATTGGACCTTATTTACGAGAGAATAATACAGAGACATTTGGAGAAAAACTAAATGTAGAGTGTCCCATTAAACTGGAGTATTCCTTCAAGATTTCTAAATTATCCAAAAGAGAAGTGGAAAGATATAAACAAATTCTCTACTTAGGAATTTGTTCTCAGCAAGAGGAAATAGCCAATAATAAAGAAATCCTCGATGACATAACCCTCCATCAAAAAATCACCGAAGAAAAAGAATTGTACTACCCTCATCAGCAGGAAACGGAGTTTTTATCGTTATTTAAAAAAGGAGATAAGCGATGTATTAAAATATTTCAAGAATATCGGCCTTCTTCATTACAATACTTAAACCTGTTCAACATTCGATATATGAAAAATAATTTAATGATTTTTGTTTCTACACTTACTCAGGAGGCTATTGAAGCAGGATGTAACCCTCAACAAATGATTAAACTTAGAGAATCATTTGTTAAACAGATAGAAACAAAAATATATCCCAAGGATCAAAACCATTATATCAAACATGAATTAAGAATATTGTCTTCCTATTTAACAAAAGTTCAGCAATATTTAGTGAAAGGGCACTCAAAAGCAACGCGAACGGCAGTAAGTTATATCCAAGATCATCTCACAGATTCTATTACGTTAAAACAAATAGCAACCTATTGTGGCCGTCACCCAAGTTATATTTCTTCTTTATTTAAAAAAGAAGTAGGCATTCCCCTGCAAGAATATATTTTAGGAGAGCGTCTTAAAAAGGCGAAATATTTTCTAAAGAATTCATCTTATTTACTAGTGGATATTGCGCACTATTCGGGATTTGAGAGCCAAAGTTATTTTTCCTTCCAATTCAAAAGGAAAAATAAGTGTACCCCCCTAGAATACAGAAATAAAATGATAGATAATGGTTACTAAGTTTACAATGAAAAAACTGTAATCTTCCTTAATGATCATCGTTTTTATATTAGCCAAAGATTTATAATGTTTGTTGACTAACTTACATAATAACTCTTCTTCTTTTACCGGACTAATTCATGGTACGGGTAATTATATCCTCTACCAAGGTTCGGCATAATGGATTTAAAAAAGCTGGCTATTTCTAATGAGCCAGCTTTTTTAACGAGTCTACAGCATTATTCTTCCATATAGCCAGGGTTTTCTTGTTTAAACTTCTGATAAGTCTCTTTAAAAATAAATAATGCTGTCATGGCCTTAGGAAATCCAGCGTAGCCACTACAATGAATTATTAACTCTAATATTTCATCTTTTGAAACACCCGCCCTCAATGCTACGCGATAGTGAAAAGTTAAATCAGTACCTTGCTCTCCCTGTGAAATCAAGGAAGAAAGGGTAATTAGTGCTCTTTGCTTTAAGTCTAGCGTATTATCAGAATAAAGATCTACGTATCCGAACTCTAAAGCTAATTTAGCAAATCTCGGAGAAAAGTTTTGGACTTCTTTCATCACTTTAACTCCGTTATCTCCTGCTATTTCTTCAATATTTCCCCAACCTAACTGTTGTTTATCCATTATTTCTTCCCCCCCTCTATTTAAATCTTAATTCGATTGGTGGCATTTCATCTTTCTGGACCATTAATTCTATAACGGTTGGCAGATGTTGTTCTTCCAAAGCTTGCAAGGTTGCTTCTTCAATATCCTCTTCAGTGAAACAACGACGTCCTATTGCACCTAATGAGGTCGCCAGTTCAGTTGCATTTATCTCTGTGTAAAACTTCGCCCCTACGGTTTTATCATGAATGGTTTTCATTCCTTTATCCACCATGTCATACATTCCGTTATTAAAGACATAAATAATGACTGGATAATTTTCACAAACTGCTGCAGAAATCTCCATACCATGCATAAAAAGACAGCCATCTCCAGTGAAACAAGTAATAATTTCATTTGGCCGAGCTGACTTTGCACCAATGGATAGTCCAATACCATTCCCCATGGCCCCAAACACATCATCAAAAAAGAATGTACCTGGTTTACAAACATTGAAGTGCCTTAGTGCATAGAAGGTATGACTTCCATCGTCCCCATAAGTAATTGTTTCAGGAGGTAAAAGAGACCGTAAGATTTTCATGCACCTAGCTGCTGACAAATATTCACTGCTACCAGACGTATTATCGTTAAGACCATCTCCTGCTTCAATTTCATTTTTGATCTTAATCTGTTTAGGTCTTTCAGGAGTGTATTGAAGTATATATTGAAGATTTTCTTTCGCATCCCCATTTATCATTAATATCTCTGATGGCATGGATTTCCCCGCAAAGGTTGAATCAATATCAAATTGAATAACCTTCTCCGGGAAATTGTTTTCATGAAAGCTAGCTGTAGACATATCACTAAGCTTGGAGCCAATCACAATTAATAGATCCACCCCTTCGTCTAAATAATCAGAAGCTGCTTGTGCTCCCCCCAGCCCTAAGGTTCCTAATGAAAGGGGATGGTTGGAAATGAATGTTCCCTTCCCACCCGGGGTAGTCATGACAGGTATATTCCATGTTTCAGCTAAACGTTGTATTTCTGGATAGGCATGTGCCCCATGTGCTCCTTTTCCAACCAATAGCGCTGGACGATTGGCTTCTTCTAATAGGGAGAAAAATTTATTCATATTTCCTGAAATAATAGGGTCCTCTACCTTGAGATAGTTCAGCTGACTAGAGGTCGTATCTTTTTGAAGTATGTCTAAAGGGATAGATAGATGTACAGGACCCTTCGGACCAATCATAGCTTTTTCTAAAGCGTGTTGTAAGTATAGATTGATGCTATCCTCACTTTCTACCTTTGCACTAAACTTAGTTACTGATTTAAACATATCCACTAAATCTGTACCAAAAATACTAGAATCTTGACTTAGTGCTCTCCCTGATTGACTAAGTGGGGGATGTCCAGTTATAAATAACACCGGTGCATTAAAAGCAGAAGCTTGTGCAGCAGAAGTAACCATATTGGTCCCTCCTGGTCCAGAAGTTCCCATAGCTACGCCCAAAGTATTGTTTTGTAAGGCATAGCCAGTAGCCATAAAACCTGCACCGCATTCATGCCGGGATAAGACAAAATCCATTTCTTTATCATCTATAGAGAAAATAAGTGGTATGATACTTTTGCCAGGGATACCGAATACCTTTGTACAACCTTGTTCTTTAATGAAGTTTGTAATTATTTCTGATACTTTTAAAGTACTATCCGTACATTGCACACTTGCCTCATTTAATATATTTACCATATTCGTTGATTCACCTCTTGGAAGGATTATTGAATACACTCCAGATTCTTCAGATACCTAGCATATATAGTGAGGTTGAAGTAATAATCTAGTGTATAAGCGAAGGTGGACTATTCCCTAAACTATCTGAATAAAATAGAAGAAAAGAGGGGAGAAAACCCTCTCTTTTCTCTTTTTTAAGTGCTATTTTAAAATACCTTGGACGGCAATACGTTTTTTTCCATCTGTTGTGCAAGTAATCAAAGTGATTTTGTCATTCACTTTGTCGTCTTCCAGGATATCTACATTGGTTGGTTTGATTTTTTTTAAACTTTTAACTTCATATACAAACTTCTGTCCTCCATTAGACACAATTATATCTGCCCCAATCGGTACATCAGGCAAATTACTGAAGTAACGGCCATTTCTATAACCTCTATGTCCTGCTATTGTAAAATTCCCTTCACCGAGCGTTTGATCTTGTTTAATTTGGGTTAATGCTACGTTTAAATTTTCCTCTGTAGTTTTCGGAAGAACTTTTTGTTTTAAATCAATTGCAGGAATCTCCAAATCTAGTACATCATTTAATTGTTCTTTAGGCACGGTTAATTTTTCTATCGAATCTAGTTCTACAGGTTCTCCTTGTGACTCAGAAACCATTGTAAGTGCCTTCTCCATCGCAGCTACTTCTTGACCGTTTTTCCATTCATAATACAAGGGAATGGATAAAAGAATGAGTCCGATGAATAGCAACACTATTCCGGTTTTTCTATTAATTCCTCTCAACAAACTCATCCTTTCTTATCTATTCCTCAACACGTTCATAACGGCTGCCGATAAGTAAAACTCCTCCCACTCCTACTAAAACCAAGCCTAATAGAAATAGGGTTCTCAGCCATTCTTCTCCAGTTTGGGGAAGTGTTTTCGGTTCTTTTTCAGGTGTGTCGGGTGTTTTCGGTGATTCATCATGTGTTTTTGGCGTTTCTGGTATAGCAACGTTCTCGATAACCAATTTCGCACTTAATTTTTCTTTATCAATGGTGAAGGTGATCGGTTCTTTTAATCGCTCGTACCCTTCAGGTGCTTTCGTTTCCACTAAAGTGTATTGGCCAGGGACTAGGAAGTTTAACCGAGCCATACCCATATTGTTTGTCTTGAGAGTGGATAGAACTTTATTATCACTATCTCTCACCTCAAATACAGCACCCTGAAGAGTCTTGTCTGTTTGATCGTCAACCTTGATTATTTGTAAACTACCCATTATTTTCTCGTTTTTTACGGTTACTGTTGCTATTTCTTTCTGGTTTTTCATAACTTCAAATGGTACAGCAGAAGAATCTAGCTGATATCCGGAAGGTGCTTTCGTTTCTATGAATTGATAGTTACCTGGTTTAAGATTCTCGACAACCAGTTTCCCTTCTTCGTTGGTGGTCAGTCCACTCTGAATTTCTTCTCCGTCTTCATTCAATAGTTTGAATTCAGCACCTTCAAGAGTCTCTCCTTCTTCTCCAACTTTGGTCAATTCTACAGAGCCCGGTGTTAATTTGTTAATAGCTTCTACCGTTGTTTTCTCTTTCTGACCTAACTCGATTTCGAACGTAATCGGGGCTGCATTCAGCTCATAACCAGCGATACTCTCAGTTTCCACGAACTGATAGCTTCCTGGTTTAAGACCTTGTACCATTAGCTTTCCGTTCTCATCGGTAGTCAATCCTCCTTGTAAAGTCGTTCCTTCCTGATCTTGTAATTCAAAAGTGACTCCCTCAAGGGGGGCTCCGCCTTCTCCTTGTTTGGTCAATTCCACGGCAGATGTTTGACGTTCATTCTCTTTTTCCACCTGTACTGGCTCTTGTTGGTTGAACGCAATCTCAAAAGGTAGCGGGGTTTCATCTAATTCATGACCAAATGGTGCTTTCACTTCCACGAATTGATAGTTCCCTGGTTTAAGATTCTCGACAACCAGTTTCCCCTCTTCGTCGGTGGTAAGTTCACTCTGAATCTCTTCTCCGTTTTCATTCAATAGTTTGAATTCAGCACCTTCCAGAGTCTCCCCTTCTTCTCCAACCTTGGTCAATTCTACAGAGCCCGGTATTAATTCGTTTTCGGCAGTTACTGTTACGGCCTCTGACTGCCCTACCTCAATGGTAAATGGAATCGGGGTTTCATCTAGCTTATAGCCTTTCGGAGCCTTCGTTTCCACGAACTGATAATCTCCTGTAAATAAGCTCTCCACGACTATCTTTCCATCTCCACCAGTAGTTAACCCCGATTGAATTACATTCCCTTCACTATCTTGAAGATCGAATATAGCTCCAGAAAGGACCTTGCCATTTTCGCCATTCTTTGTGAGTTCCACCATATTATCGTAGTTCATGTAAGCTCCAACACGAAAAGGTTCTACAGGTTGCCCTTTATCAGTTGCAACAGCAAAGGAATTCCATGCTGCTCTTGAAGTAGGATCGACAGAACCATCAAGGATGGATTTCGGCACATCCGATGCATCAGGTGCCTGCATGGAAAAACCAATCGTAATATCTTCACCAACCAACCATTTCGTATCCTCTTTGGATTGAATCTTGAATGAGTGAATATTTGACCAATCGTTCACCTCACTTGCAGTCATCCAATTCGGTTCTTGTGCACCTAGTGGATTATTAAGAGGTTCAGTTGTCTCAGGGTAATCCGTATACCTAGTTAAATCATCCCGTTTTGGGTTCTCTACGGTACTATAGAAGACCTCCACCCTATCCGTCCAAGAATCTGGGAGCTGAATAGCTCCATTGAACGTAGGAGTAAATTGACTTCCTCGTTCCACATTATCTGTAATACCTAAGTCATCGACTGATGGCAAAACATCGATTAATGTCAAGTTAGATATATTTTTACCACTTGAATTGGTCAACTTTAACTGATAATCAATGGTTCCTCCCGGAGTTGTTTTACCAAATGAGGAAAACTCCTCATCCAATTCACCTTTTACTAACTTCTCTGTTTCAATTTGATATTCACCACGCATAAAATAGGTATTACCAGATTTCAGCCTCGGTTCATCGGTTACATCATCTTCATTCAAATCTCCTGCATCTGTCTCAAGGATGGTATCTGTTGTATCCCCATCGTTATCAGGGACATCTAACTGCTCGTCCCCCGAGAAACCATACACATCCATTATCAAGTTATTTGGTGTATCCTCAGGTATATTGATATCTAGTTGGGCAGAAAGGCTGCTCCCAGGGCGTAAAATACTATCATTCCAGGAAATACGGACAAGTTGACGTCCACTATCATTAAAATTATTACTTAGAACTTCGTAAGATCCTCCCGCAGCTGATGTTGTAGCCTGACTTGACTTTCCGTCCTTGTCAATGTAGTCAGCGTTCGGTTGATCCTTTATTGTCACTCCCGGGGGCAGTAGTACTACAGTTTCAAGCTTCTCATTCATAGCTAAGGGAGAGTTGTTAGTGTTATTCAAATCAACTTGCATGCGGTTATCACCAGAAGTGACCTCTCCATTATTCTGTTCGAGTAATTTCACTCCAACTGTAGCAATAGGGGGTTGACCCTCTGGTTTGGTAGCTATAGTAGCACTTCGAGGTCCAGCTACGGAATCTCGTGAATCCTCGTCGTAATGCTTATTAAACGCATTGCCATCCCCATCTATCCCATAAACATTAAAAGTATTAACGACTTCGCCCGTCGTGCCTTCCTTGACGGAAAAATAATACTTAGCTCTTCCAATATTCAACATTCCTGAAGGAGCGTAGGTAAAGTCGTATTTAATGTAATCTACTTCATCTGTTTCTGTGAGTCCGAAATCTCCACGAGTATAAGTACGATCTGTTTCCGCATTCTCCACAAGCGTCTGCTCTTCTCCATTTACAGACGCTACAATATTAAAGCGCGGATCTTCATTTAAAGGTACACCATTTGGGGAATCGCGAGTAGGCTTATATCGGAATCCGCCAGGTGTATCTAATTTTTCAAAAACTAAATCACGGTCAATGTCATACACTGTTACATATTGTTCAAAATCCCCTGCTTCACTTTCCGGTAAGGGAGCAATCCCGTGTTCAAACCCTAATAAGGCATCATCATACACAACAGGGTTGGGATTCTTATTATCAAAGGAGGCCGCATTCCCTACTCCGTCCACAGGACCGAGGTGCACAGGTGCTAAATAGTTTCCTTCAAATTCTCCATTTGCTTGATCAGAATCTACGACGGTAACACTATCTTCGCCAACCGTTCGTTTCGTTGAATCATCGATATACGTTGTTTCTGTCTCAACTTGGTTTGTTTGCGTTGTACCAGCTGTTCCTTGATTTGCAGTTAACCATACTTGCACCTTTTGAGAATATATCTGTTTATCTGCATTTGATTGTTCTTCTATTGTTGGGGTTTCAAACGTCCAGCTTAATTGATTCCCATTCTGAGAAGGTTCTGGACCGGATTTCATAGAATCATAGGATAATCCCTCAGGAAGGATATCTGTCATCACAATTTGAGAATCCTCTTTTAGATACATCTCCCCCGATTCCTTTTTAGGGATATTTAGCTCAATCTCCCAAAGTGTTTTCGCCCCTGGAGAGACAAGGTTTCTATCATTATCTTGGACCTCTAGGAATTGCTTAGACACACTAGCAGACTTGGATGCTTCTATGTCGACAGTGGCGTCATCGGAAACCGGCATTTGCTCATTGGCCATGAAGGTTGCAGTAGCATCTAGTCCATAACCATCCGGAGAAACTCCATTTTCCGTATTAATTTTCAACACCGTTTCATAAGTACGTCCTGATGCAATATTGCCGAGGTTGTAATTCAACCGCTGACTAGAAGCGTCATATGTAGGAGTAACTCCATTAATTTTTAACTCTTCGAGATCCTGAGTAAAAGAAGTGAAATTCGTTATAGGAAGGTCAATAGATACTTCCGCATCGGTATATTGAGTCAAGGATCCTGTAGTCTTAAACACTAATTTATACGCAGCTGCCTTACCAGCCAGCACCGATTCATATTGTGGAGAGATATCGATATCCACATTGAGATTTCCTGATAAGATTCCAATGTTATTAAGACTGCTGACTTTTACAGTTTCTTTTTCTTCATTTATTTCCCTTTTATTTGTTTGCTCTTTTTTACTTTCCCCTTCTAACCCTGTTTCTTCTGTCGGTTCTTTACTTTGACTTTTTCCCAGTTTATTTCCGCCTTGTTCACTTGCTTCTTCCTTTTCCCTTGGTTGCTTATTATTATTATTTTCTTCCTCAGTATCTGTATTAGCCTGTTCTTCCTTAGAACTGTCGTGAGAGTTTTGTTTTTCTTTTTTTTGTTCATTGGATTGTTCAGAACCCTCTTTATTAGTGATGCCTCCTTCAGCATCATTAGATTCTTGGGCTGGTTTGTCTTGGGAGGGATTAACCTGATTTTCATCTGATAATTCTGTGTTTGGAGATTCTGATTCTATATTGTTATTAGGAGTAGATGAAGGGGGAGCAACACTAAAAGTTAATTTTTGAGAAGATAGTTTCTCCCCATTCGAGTATCCTTGAGCTAAGATAGTATTGTCCCCTTCTTTCAAGTTGGTTAAGACGATTTTAGAATTAATAAGTGTCGCCTCTTCTTTTTGCTCAAAAGTGACTTTGTGGCTCGTTTTGTCATATGATAGTCTAATATCCTCGTTTGTGAATTCTTTTGACTTTTGAATATTAAGTTTGGCCTTTGTTGGAAGTTTAACCTCTGCTCGGTGTGTATTCTTATCTTTCGAAGCGAATCTAACGACAGTTTTATCATGTGAAGATTTTCCTACAACCTCCATTTGAAAGGGGTCTTGAGAAGATTGTTGAATTGCTGCTAAAGCAGTTGAACCATAACTTGAGAACATCACTATTACTATAAGTATTGTTGAAAATGCTCGTTTCATCCTCTATCACCTCTCAATTTAAAAACTTAATTAAAAAACTACTTCTCTAACTAGCAATTATTCCTACTAAAACAAAGCTAAACTCCTATTTCTAACAACTATAAAAGCTTCAAATTTAAAAAAATATCGACATCTTAATATTTTTGTAAAATTATTAGTATTAAAAGTTTTTTGAGAGGTATTTTGTAATATTTTGGGTGTGTCAATTCAATTTTCAATTGGCATGAAAAAACAAGCGTTTGCCCGATTTTTATAAATCAAGATTTGCTTCGAACATTTTTCTTAGAAAACTTCACTCCAGTCCTTATATTGAAACGATTCGTAGAGTACTCTATATAATCAGTAAAGTAAATACAGGAGGGGTCATCGTTTTAGAGCCAAAAATAAATTTTATACAATTTATAGATTCATGGATAAGTACAAGGTTCATCTATATCCATTCCATTTTTGTAGTATCTCTGCAGTGTTTTTCCTTTACGGACACCACTCTAAGATTCATAGATCCTTGCTAAAACACTTTATATTGATATCTATTCAGTTCATGAATTCATCCATATAGCTCTGAAATCCATCCTATTGGTTTACACACAAAAAAGTTTTGGTTTCTACTTATCCTGCAAATTCGTTCACTAAGAAGCCGGCAGTCGATTTCAAAGGGGGAGAATGGACAGAATTTTATTAGAAATGAAATCATCACAAAGTTGAGCAATCTATTCGGAGTAGCAATAGATGAGAAGTGATGAAAAGGTGATAAACAATAGCAAGGCGTTTGAAAAACCGCGACTGGCCAGGTTCGAGGCATCCATCTATTTCAATTGCTTTTAATCAATTGGAGTTTTTTCCGGTTAATATACCGTGGTCGAAAGTTCAGTAATTTCCTCTTCCATTAATTCCCTCGCAAACAGATCACTTATTTAACACCTTCCGTGATGGAATATTAATCAAACACTTTATCAATCATCTTTCTTCCAATTACCCGAACATCATACACCATTTCGTCATCCCGAAGGTTTATGCCTATTTCCTCCCTTTCACTTGCGATTAGTTTATTTTAGGGTTGACATTCCTTTGATTACATATGTAGTATTGTATTACAGATGTAATCAAAAGGATAGGAGGGATAAATGCTTAATGTAACGTTGACCCGTTGTGAAGTAGTTTACTTTGACAGAAAGAAGGAATCATGATGAGAAAAACAACCCGGAACAAGTTCAAGATGATGAAATTCACACTATACATAGCATTGCTATGTGTAGCAATGCTATGTATAGCAATGCTTGCGGCATGTTCAAACGCAGAAAATAAAACAGATGCCTCACCCAATGAAAAAAAGAAATCAGAGAAAACCATCGATTTAGATGAAGAATTCTCCCAAATCGAGGAAGCGTTTGACGCCCGACTGGGGGTCTATGCAATTGATACGGGCACGAATCAAAGCGTCAAATACAATCCGGACGAACGTTTCGCCTACTCCTCCACCTTCAAATTACTCGCTTCAGCATTCTTGCTGAAGCAAAACGACCTCAAAGATCTTGAGAAGGTCGTGACCTTCGGTAAGGATGACTTGGTTACTTATTCTCCTGTTACGGAGAAACATGTGGATACTGGCATGACCCTTTTAGAAATAAGCGAGGCGGCTATTCGAAAAAGCGATAACACTGCCGGCAATTTGTTACTCAATGCTCTTGGTGGTCCGGAGAACTATAAGCAAGCCTTGCGTGAAATCGGCGATGATGTTACACAGCCTGAGCGGTACGAAACTGAATTAAATGAATTCTCACCAGGGAATAAACGTGATACCAGCACACCCAGAGCCTTGGCCAACAACCTGAGAAAAGTCGTACTTGGTGATTTCCTTCCGCGTGAGAAACAAGAGTTACTTATCGATTGGATGAAAGGAAATGCAACAGGCGATGCACTAATACGTGCAGGCAAACCGGAAGGGTGGACAGTCGGGGACAAAAGCGGGGCGGGAAGTTACGGCACAAGGAATGATATTGCCATTGTATGGCCACCAGGGAGAGAACCCATCGTCATAGCAGTAATGTCCCGGCATAAGAAAAAGGACGCAAAGTATGACGATGAACTAGTTGCAAGGGCAGCTGAAGTCACACTAAACGCTTTTAAGTAAAAGGAGCACACATGTCGGAAAGAACTGGCATGTGTGTAACTTTCTTTGTTCCGCTTTGTTGGCCGTTTCTACCATACCCTGTCATTCTTGTACTTATTTTTCTTTATCAAAAATAGTATACTATTTATCATACTGCAGAGGTTGCCTGCCTTGTTTATCCTTCTAACAACAACATGGACAAATCGGTTCCGGATAAGGAGATGAATAGAATGCCGGACTTCCACCTGGCTGTATGCATGTTTGTATCGTCTTTCGTGGTCATTGCCATCGTACTGATCCGGAAAATTTTTCAGAATCAGTTATCATCCAAATGGCAATACAATTTATGGTTTATTTTGCTGCCTGCACTAACACTTCCCTTTCTCCCTGCGAATTTATTGAACGTTGGATCTTCGTTCGTGTGGAATCGCAACCAAAATAACAATCTATCACCGGCCAATCCCTCCACAGAGAATCTCATAACGGAAAACGGAAGAAATTGGGCGCACGATTTTTCCATTTCCGTCAATCGGTTTGACGTGACATGGCTGAATCAAATCCTGACTTTTGCCTGGATTGCTGGCATTCTTGTTATGGTTGCTCTGAACCTGCATGCATGGTTGAAACTGAACCAAGTCAAAAAGTCTTCCAGGACGATAACGAATCAGGAAGTACTCACCATATTCGATAAATGTAGGCAACGCCTGCATATTTCGCAAAAAACTGTACTGGCGGATTCACCGCTCGTAAATTCGCCGATGACGTTTGGTATTTTCAAAACCTACATCATACTACCCTGTGATGCAAAAGCATGGCTATCTGACGATGAACTGACATACATATTTCTTCATGAATTACATCATGTGAAATATAAAGACATTGCGACGAATTACTTGATTGTCCTGTTCCAAATGTTGTATTGGTATAATCCGCTGATTTGGATGGCTTTCCGAAAAATGCGGTTAGACCGGGAAATCGCCTGTGACAGTGCCGTCTTAAAAACACTCGATCAAGACAATTATGCAGCATATGGAGACACCATCATCAAGTTCGCGGAGAAGTCCATTTCTGCAAGCCGGTTTGCCATGGTCAATCAGCTCGCCAGTTCCAAGCAGCACTTAAAAGAAAGGATTGTGCGGATTGCTGCCTTTAAAACAGAATCCAGACGGTTAAAAATAAAAAGCATTCTGGTTTTCAGCTTACTCGCAACAGTGGTCGTTTGCCAGATACCAGTTGTTTCGGCCATGTCTTACGGAGAGGATCGAATCAATTTTGAAAACAAACAGACAGTTTATGAAGATTTAAACGATTTTTTCGACGGGTATGATGGCAGCTTTGTCCTTTACGATTTGCAGAAAGCACAATACCATATCTATAATAAAGAGAAAAGTGTGTTAAGGGTTTCACCAAACTCCACATACAAAATTTATGATGCGTTATTTGCACTAGACTCCGGTGTCATTACACCCGGGCAGACTTCCTTGGAGTGGGACGGCACACCGTATCCATATAAAGCCTGGAACCAAAATCAAAATCTATCTACTGCGATGGAAAACTCCGTGTCTTGGTATTTCCAGGAGCTGGACAAAAAGATACAAAGGCATCATATCCAAGCCTATGTTCAAAAGATACAATACGGAAATCAAAATTTGTCCGGAGGATTGG
Organism: Sediminibacillus halophilus; assembly: GCF_900103695.1. GTDB lineage: Bacteria > Bacillota > Bacilli > Bacillales > Amphibacillaceae > Sediminibacillus > Sediminibacillus halophilus. The sequence continues at coordinate 178,093 of NZ_FNHF01000003.1, read as the reverse complement.
AAACATACTGGCTGGAATCTTCGTTAAAGATTTCTCCAATTGAACAGGTACAGACGCTCAAGGACTTTTATACAAACCAATTTAAGTTCAAGGAGAAGCATGTTCAATTCGTTAAGAAATCCATTAAGCTGGAGTCAAAAGACCATGCAGCACTATATGGAAAAACCGGCACAGGCACGGTCAACGGAAAAAACGTGAACGGCTGGTTCATCGGATATGTAGAAACGAAAAACAACACTTATTTCTTTGCAACCAATATTGAAAACAACCATCACGCAAATGGCAGTATAGCTGCTGAGATAACAAAATCCATTTTAAAAGACAAAGATATTTACTAAAAAGGCAAGGGCAGGGATTCACATGAAAAATGAGATACCCAGCATTTCAGAGTCGGAATGGGAAGTGTTGAAAGTGCTTTGGAATAAAGCGCCGCAAACAGCGAATGAAATCATTTCCTCTTTGCCGGACCAAACAACCTGGAAGCCAAAAACAGTGCGCACGCTATTAGATCGACTAACCAAAAAAGAGGTCATCGGCGTTAACAAGGACCAGCGAGTCTATACATTTTATCCACTTTATTCTCAAAACGAATGCCAGCGAGCTAAAACAGAATCTTTTGTGAAACGATTTTACGATGGGACATTAAAATCGATGCTCGTTCAGTTTATGGAGGACGAGGAATTGTCCGATGAGGATATTAAAGAACTTCGGTCAATTTTGGATAGTAAGCAGGACAGACAATAAGACTCTGCAAAGATCCTTTGAATGTTTCTAGTTTAAGGTTCTGAGAAAGCTTGGTTTAGCTGTATGTTGGGTTTGAAGCATCCATCTATTTTCAGCAGTAGAGATATTTGATTAAAAAGCATCGGCAGATGACTGCCGATGCTTTTTTCTGTAACCTGTTCAGCTATACTCCTCAGTCACCGTTCTTCTGATAAAATGACCAGACCCAAGCCATGCCGACAATGCAAAAATCAGATAAATAGCTTGTGTGGCCTGAGCACCCTGCAAGAGCACTTGTAATCCCATTCCAAGTCCCAGTGCCGGGATCACCACCAGGAAGGTGCGAAAGATACGTTCAAAGCCTTTGTGAGAAGGCAGTGGCCAGATACGTGAAAAAGCGATTCCTAGCAGGACGCCCCATACCGTCACCACAAAAAGCTGGATGAGCACCAGTGGAGTTGGAAATGGCCAGTCTAACGCGTAAGAGCCTATCAGGTAAAACAGCTCCAAAAACAGCGTGATGCCGATTGCTTTGCGAAAGGTCTGCAGCCCCATCCAAGGATGAAACCATACAAGCACTGTTGCCGAAATGGCGATGATATTTACTAGATCCAACGTATCCGCCTCCTTCTCGCCAATTGGCTAACTAGTTATCTTCTGTCGTGGCTGCGATTTCCAGCTCGCTGTCGACTTCAGGTGCCCGGACATTTTCTATCAGCTGCTGGATTTCCACTGGAGGTGCAGGCGTATTTCTGGAGACAATGAAACTCACGATAAAGTTTAATGCCATTCCAATAACACCGACCCCTTGCGCATTGATGCCAAAGAAGCTGTCCAAAATAGCTCCCTCGGTTCCGAAGATGGATTCCGAGAGAATCAGCCCGATCATCAGAAGCGTGAAAATCAAGCCTGTTAGAATGCCGGCTATGGCCCCTTCTTTATTCATCCGCTTATCGAAAATTCCGAGCAGGATAACCGGGAACAGACTCGCCGCACCTAACCCGAATGCCAAGGCAACGACCTCTCCGGCAAACCCTGGGGGATTGATTCCGACATAAGCCGCGATCAACAGAGCGACCAATAAGGTGATACGGCCAACTCGCAATCTTTGTTTTTCAGAAGCTTCTTTATTAAATATCCGGTAATAGATATCGTGAGAGACTGCGCTCGACATGGTGATCAACAGCCCCGAAGCGGTCGAGAGGGCAGCCGCCAATCCACCTGTTGCCACGAGCGCAATAATAAACGGCGCTAAATTGGCAACTTCAGGCGTGGAGAGAACAATAATGTCTCCGTCAATGACGACTTCATTTGCATCCCCTTCTGAAAAATTGACGATTCCATCTCCGTTGAGGTCATTGAATTGCAGCAGACCGGTTGTTTCCCATTTGTTTACCCAGTCGATATCTTGCACTTCCTCAAGCGGTTGGTCGGCAATGGTACTGATCAGGTTATACTTCGCAAATGCGCCCACTGCCGGGGCGGTTAAATAAAGCAGGGCAATGAAAATAATCGCCCACACTGCTGACCAACGGGCGGCCCGGACATTTTTGACGGTATAAAAACGGACGATGACGTGTGGCAGCCCAGCTGTTCCGGCCATTAAAGCTAGTGTAATCATGAAGACATTAAGCATAGATAAATCGGTGAAAGGCGCCATGTACTCTGTCATACCGAGGTCGATTTGAATGGAAGTCAACCGATCGACGATATCACTGCCGGTAAGAGCCAGCTGTGGAACCGGATTTCCTGTCAATTGTAGCGAAATGGCAATTGCGGGGATTAAAAAGGCGATGATAATGACAAAATATTGGGTAGCTTGTGTCCAGGTGATTCCTTTCATCCCTCCAAGCAGGGCAAAGAAACCGACAATGGCCATTCCAATTAAAACACCAATGATAATGTCTACTTGTAAATAACGGCTAAAGACAATGCCGACACCGCGCATTTGTCCTGAAATATAGGTCAGTGAAATAAAGATTGTCGCTATCGCTGCGACCGTCCGGGCAGAACTGGAATAAAACCGGTCTCCGATAAAATCAGGTACGGTGAATTTTCCGAACTTCCTTAAGTATGGTGCCAATAATAAGGCCAAAAGAACATATCCGCCAGTCCATCCCATCAAATAGATGGTTCCATCATATCCTAAAAATGCAACAAGTCCCGCCATGGAAATAAACGAAGCAGCGGACATCCAGTCCGCAGCAATAGCAGCACCGTTCGCCACCGTCGGGACATTTTGTCCTGCCACATAAAAGCTGGATGTATCCTTTACCCTCGACCACCAGCCAATCCCTGTATAGAGACCGAACGTAATCAGCACCATGATAATGGTGATTGCTTCTACACTCAATGCCATACCTCCCTGCGAATTTATTTCTTTTTATTGATGCTTCTTTTCAGCATACTCCCGGTCCAATTTGTCCATTCTGATGGCATAGCTTAAAATCAACAGGATAAAAACCAGGATAGCCCCCTGCTGTGCAATCCAGAATGACAACGTGACCCCGAAAAAGGGAACTTCATTTAAAGGAGCAGCAAAAAGCACGCCTCCACCTAACCCAACAAGAAACCAAATTACTAGTAACAACGAAATAAGCTTGATGTTTTTCTTCCAGTACCAATTCTGTTTGTCATCAAGCGTTTGTACTCTTTCTGGTTCTCCCATTGTCCAGCCTCCTTTGTTTTTCCTTAATTATCAAGCCAATGGCTTACCGACCAATAGATTATAACCACCCATCTTTTGAAGCGCTTACAAAATGGTGAATTTAATCACCTCCTTGTCTGAAAACTTGATTCTTTACAGCTTCTGTATATTTATATGAGACAAACCAGTATTTATTTTTAGATAATTCAAAAATTTGAAAGGCCAGGTATGATAGTTGGGACTAGCAGTGAAAGGTGGAATCAACATGGTGCACCAAAATTTTTGATGACGCTACACTGCCTTTTGGCACTTTTGTTTGAACATGAGGATGAGCATGCGGGCTTAAACCCATTGAGCTTGTCCAGTGAATGTCGAAACAGTGAGTCCGTGGAGTTAACATGGATTGTTTCCAAGTGTAAAATATTCAGAGGTTTAATGTATGGGTATCTTTAAACATTTTGTTATTAAAGACTTCTTCCTGCATAACTAGTCAATGAAGATATCTAGACCTTATAACTAAGCACGAAACAAATCTTGTGAAAGAACGGATGGCACCCTTCTTCCAGAATTGAATCGCAGTTGGAATATTAATAGAAAGGGAACCAGGCTAAAGATTATTTCGACAGCTAAGCTAATTCTCCTTCCTTTCCTTTAAATTGCCGCTTATATTTTTTGCTATTTCTACGGCTATGTGATTGTTACGTAATATATTTATTTATGTTTTGACTTAGCTGCTCCCTATTCTTTTGTGAATAATAAATTAAACATGCTGCGAGAGGTAAAAAAATTTGGCCAATAATCTTTAAATATCATTTAAAAAATTTATTATAAAGTACCATGCAAGTAAGAACAATCAAAACAATAAACGCAAAAATAAACAACAAATATGCGATCAATTGGAAATTTTCCATTTAAAACACCTGTTCTTTATTCAAGGCCTGTATCCCAACGTCATACTAAAGAAAAAAGCATAAACAAAAAGCAATATCATTCCAACCAGAAAGAAAAGAAATGTGAGTGTTTTTCCTTTCAGGTCTTTCTCTCTTTTAAACCAAAAGAAGCATACCATTAGAAAGAGAACCACAGTTGGCATCAAATACAGGACCAGCCCTATGTCAGACCACCACGAATTTTTCTCCCAATAAACAGCAGGAATCGGTGGATGCTCATAAAGGTAACTGATTCTCTCTCTCACGGTGATAAATACTACCGTTAAGACAAAAAAGTATCCGTAACCAATATACTTAATCATTGGGGCGAATGCACTGGAGCGATGCAGGATAACAGCAACCGCAACTAATAAAGGTATCAAAGGGTAATAGTCGCTCACATCCACTTTTTTTCACCTCTTCTTAAGATATTTGATATGAAGATATATTCCGAGTAACACAGTGGCTCCGATAGATACGGATACAGAAATTTGTAAGACCTCTACAATGTATTCAAATATTGATTTTTCTTGAAAGGTCCGTGTATTACCGTTAACATATACCTTCGTTTGTGAAACAAACAATATACTGTAATAAACTCCTGCAATAAAGCCGTATATCAATGCTTTCACTAGTGTCATTTCGTTTTCCTTCAAAAACTTCATTTTTCACTCTCCCTAATAACCCATAGTTCTCTTATGCTGATCAAGACGTCTTCTGAACCTGGTTCTGTTAACCTTCAACAACAAACTAGTCCACCAATAACTGGTGAACTAGTTTAATGAATTTTCATGATCCGAATCAGACGTTTTACTTTTTCAGCATCCCCTGGTTCGACGTATACTTCCTCTGCGTCTTTGATAATTCCCTCTGTATATTCCTTCATGAAATTCTCATCCACTTCGGCGTTACCATCCCAGCGCAAAGGAACGTTATATACATTGATTGTTCCGTCGCCATTGCTGCTATATGTAACAGAACCATCCACTAATCGGGAACCTGCTAATTGGATGACATCCTCTGGATAGACAGCGCTCGTCTCATCGTTGGGATTGATCAATTCGCCGGCCGGTATTCGATGAACATTCAGTTCATCGATTTCTTGATTTGGTCCAAGCTGAAGCCAAACCCGCGCATATTCGATTTCCTCAGCAGAATACTCCGCCAATGAGTCGTTATTTTCTTTCCTTTCTGGGGTGTTAGAGGAATTTTCATTGCTTGCTTCCTTCGAATTTGAAGAAGTGCCGTCCGAATCCTCCGGCGTCGTTTCTTCTGATTCTGTTGAGGAATCTAAAACATCCCCCTCTTCATTCGGCTCGTCCGCTTTTTTTCCCGATTCACTACCGGTTTGATTATCAGAAGTATCTGCTTCTGATGGTTCATCCGAACTGCCACACCCAGTGAGCAACAGAACAAATCCTAGTAAGGCAAGAATGCAGCACATAAGCTTTAATTGTTTCTTCATTCAATCATTCCTTTCCTATACGAACAATCTAGCATATCGAAATCGGCTGTCAACGGACGAAAGAAGCCTGCCCAAACACCCACACAAAAACTTTCTGGTTACTAAAAATTACGATTCACCTAGACTCTTACATTATATACGAATGTTTTTCCTATCAAAATAGTAACAAGTGAATTAGTCAGCAAACTTGGAAAATTTCCTTCAGAGGTTAAAGAAGGTCTTTTAATCATCATTGGTAAAATAAGAATCTAAAAGCCAGTCCCCCTCTTCATGGGAAAGGGACTGGCTTTAATGCTTCAAAACTATTCTAATACAGAACTTTCAATTCTTTTACGCCAAACTCCAACGCATCTTCTACGTCCTCCATATATACATCCATCCGACCTTTGGTGATGGCACTTCCTCTGTCTTCACAAGTGAAGGTTTTATCAAAGTATGGAATGTAGACTTCTGTGCCAAAAGAGAAGGATGGCGGACAGGCGATAGTTTGTCCTTCTTGTACTTCGGTTCCCGATGCCGTAATGCCGTATCCGGGATCTCCTGGTTGTTTTCCGGTTGATTCATAGCCAGCCGTATAGGCGGATACTTTAAATGTTTCCCCTTTTGCATCCGGAATGGTGATTGTCTGGCCGGTAAAAATGACATCCGGGTTGGTAATGGCTGAGTTATACTCAAGCAAGGAATCGACACTTACGTTATGTTCCATGGAAATTTCCGATAATATGTCGCCTGACTCTACAGTGTACTTGCTGCTGGCAGATACTTCGCCTGCAAAAACAATTAATCCTAAAATTAGTAATGTGACTAGTGTTAAGTATTTGATAGTGATTACCTCCTATGTTTTATCTGCTATAGATATCGCATAGGAGGCTGTCTCTTATGGACGTTTTAATAGAATTGCAATATAGATGTAAAGAGAAACGAAATAAAAATTATTGTCCTCTTTCCCTTTTATACTTAACTCTTGGAGTTATCTAATATGATAAAGTAACCTTAAGAATTATATTTTTTCTTTAGATTTTAAGGGGGAAAGGTATGCTCAAGAAAAAAATTAAAGCAGGTTTAATCTCATCAATCTTTTGCACCTTGATAATCGCAACATATCTAGAGCTTAACAGTTTTCCGAATGAAACTTTTCCTTTTTATTTTTGGCTATTCTTTATGGCAATGTTTATATTTCCAGCTATATTGATATTTGGATTATTAATATCATATATTTGGGATAAAATCTCTGACAAGTATAACGTTAATCACATAATTAGTTTGTGGTTTTACATCTTTTCCGCACTTATGATAGCCGCCATAGCAGGTTTTTTCATAGATTCGGAACTCTTTTTGGTCATCTTGCGTCCAATATTTTTCATTTCTACCATCCTTTGCGCTGTTACTTTTTGGTTTACTTTGCTTTGGTTGGATAAGAAATCCCATTGATTACTTTAATAATATGAAACCAAATCCACCGTTATCTCCGTCCCTTTTCCAGGTTCACTATCAACGTGAATCTGTCCGTCGTGCAATTCAATGATTTTTTTAACAATCGACAAACCAAGACCGCTTCCTCCAGCATTGCGATTTCTCGCTTTATCGGCTTTATAGAAGCGCTCGAACAGATGTATCAAGGTTTCCTTATCCATCCCGATTCCTGTATCCGAAATCTTTACCTCTACTCTGTTATCGGCGGTTTTGTTTGCCTTCACCGTAATGGTTCCGGCAGGAGGGGTGAATTTAATACTGTTATGCAGGAGATTCGTCCATACTTGGTTCATCAATTCCTCATCCGCCATAAGCGTTACGTTATCCAGGGAAACGTCCATTTTGATTTCTTTTTCGACCCACTGTGGTTCATTAGCAAGAATAATACGTCGCAGCTGATGATCCAGACGGTAATTTTTTCGTTCAAGAGCTAAATGATCAGACTCCAAAGAGGTGAGCTTCAATAAATTTTCACTCAGTTTGGACAACCTATAGCTTTCCGTTTCAATGATTTGCAGGTAATGGTCGCGTTCTTCCTGGCTTAAGTTTTTATTTTTCAGCGCATGGGCAAATCCACTTATGGAGGTCAAAGGAGACTGTATTTCATGCGAGACATTGGAGATGAATTCCTGGCGCATTTCCTCCATTTCCCCGAGTTTATCTGCCATATGGCTGATGCTTTCGACGATTCTGGAGTATGGATGGTCACCCTGATCCCGAAATTGTGTTTGATAAAAGGAAAGGTCGATATTGAAGTTTCCTTCCGCCATCATCTTCATTGCCTGGATAATCGGATGCAGGAACTTCTCCTGATTGTTCCTCATCCATTTCGTTCGACTGATAAAATGCATAGCAAACCCAAACAATAGAAAACCTAGAATTGAATTGACCAGCTGCTTGGTAAGACCGTGTGGATGATATCCAATCGTGTCATACAATAGAGAAGTTAACCAATAGGCACAGGACCATCCGATCAACAAAGCAGCGGTGACACCCAAAATCGGCAGAATTCTTCGTTTGATGAATTCTGAGCGCTTCACTGCTTCACCTCCAACCGATATCCGAGGCCTCGGACGGTCGCGATTTTAAACGGGAAATCGTCTCGGGAAAAACGCTGCCGCAACCGTTTGATGTGGACGTCCACTGTACGTTCATCGCCCTCGTAATCAAATCCCCAAATATCTTCGATCAATTGTTCCCTGGAGAACGTTTTTTGCGGCTGTGCCGCAAGCTTGAACAGCAATTCAAATTCCTTCGGCGGCAAGTATACTTCCTCTCTGTCAATAAACACTTTATACGCAGCGCGATCAATAAGGACATTGCCTATTTCCATTTGATTCGATATGGTCACTTGATAACGCTTAAGCAATGCTTTCACCCGTGCCTCCAGCTCGGCAGGAGCGAATGGTTTTACCAAATAATCATCGGCGCCAAGGTCGAAGCCCTTCACTTTTTGGGCTGTTTCGCCCTTTGCCGTTAACATCAAGATCGGAAGTGTGGCGGAATAATAGCTGCGCACTTCCCGGCAAAATGCCCAACCATCCATATTCGGCATCATAATATCGAGGATAATCAGATCTATTTTTCCCTTCTCAAGTACGGAAAGGGCCGCTTCCCCGTCTGCCGCCTCTATGATAGCTAGTCCTTCTTTGGATAAAATCACCCGAATCAATTCCCGGATGTTGGGATCATCATCTACTATCAATATTTTAGCCATACAGTTCATTCCTTTTTATTAACTAAAGGGAACCGCTGGCCTGTATTGCGATTCCCATGTTCTTTTCCCTATTTTATATCATTACGTGCGTGATCACTATGCCTTGCGCATATAAGTCCGTACAGTCAATGGTGCAAAAATGGCCACAATGATAGCTGCACCCACCAGGGAGATCGTAAAGTCCCAGCCGATGGAACCTTGGTTGATCAAATCTCTGACCGCTGTGACCAGATGGGAAATCGGGTTGATTTTCACAAACCACTGCAGCCAATCCGGCATCGTTTCAGCCGGCACAAATGCATTGGAAAGAAACGTGAGCGGAAACAACACGATCATCGAAATGCCTTGTACACTGGACGCCGTCCGTGCAATCACCCCGAAAAAGGCAAAAATCCAGCTAATCGCCCAAGCGCAGCCAATGACAAGGAGTGCCGCAATCAGAACATAACCCAATCCGCCTTCAGGACGGAGCCCCATGATATACCCCATGGTGAAAGTGAGCACTGTGGCGATCGTGTATCGAATACTGTCCGCCAACAGCGCCCCTGCTAATGGGGCAATCCGGGCAATCGGCAGGGATTTGAATCGATCAAACACCCCTTTGTCCATGTCTTCCCGCAATTGCACACCAGTCACAATTGAAGTAGTGATCACCGTCTGTACGAGAATACCGGGAATGATGACGGGCAAATAACTTTGCACATCGCCAGAGATGGCGCCGCCGAAAATATATGTGAACATCAGGGTGAAGATGATCGGCTGCAACGTGACATCGAACAATTGCTCTGGTGTGCGCCGTATCTTAATCAACCCTCTAACAGCCATGATGAGTGAATTTTTCACTGATTGACGAAAGCTCGTTTTGTTGCGAAGCTTTCGTTCATGGGCAGGTTTTATTTGCATACTATCCATTGTTATACCTCCACTGCTTTCTCTGATTTATTATTGCTTTCCTCGGAAGTTCCAGCACCCTGACCGGTAATCGTCAGAAACACCTCATCCAGACTTGGTTTCTGTACGCTTAATTCAGCCAACTGAATATCCGACTCCCTTAAAGCAATCAATAAGTCCGTCATTCGGTCGACATCTGCCATCGGAGCGGTGATTTTCCCACCTTCTGTGGAAACAGCGGCTCGGACATTCAGCACCCGTTCAATAATCCTCCGTGCTTCTTCCATCTGTCTGGAATGTTGTACACCTAGATGCAAGGATGAGTTCCCAATCGATGCTTTCAATTCATTGACGGTACCTTCCGCAACAACCCGGCCATGGTCAATGACTGCAACCCGGTCAGCCAGCTCATCCGCCTCTTGTAAATACTGTGTCGTCAAAAGAACTGTCGAACCTGACTTGACCAAGCGCCGGATGGTATCCCACATTTGATTACGTGTTCGCGGATCAAGTCCGGTCGTCGGCTCATCCAGGAAAATGAGCGGCGGCTGGGAAATCAGGCTGGCAGCCAAGTCCAACCGCCTGCGCATGCCGCCCGAGAAATGTTTTAACGGCCGCTTTGCTGCTTCCGTCAAACTGAATTCTTCCAATAATGCAGCCGCCTTGTTTTTTGCCTCCGCTTTCCCCAGACCCAGCAGCCGGGAGAAAATAATGAGATTCTCGGTAGCGCTGAGTGACTCGTCAACAGAGGCATATTGCCCCGTCACTCCGATTAATTGCCGGACGATATGCGGCTCCTTTACCACATCATGACCAAAGATACTGGCAGAACCGGCATCCGGTCGCAGCAATGTAGCCAGCATTCTAATCACGGTCGTCTTTCCTGCCCCATTCGGACCAAGCACTCCATAAATCGAGCCTGTAGGGACCTTTAAATCCACACCGTCAACCGCTCGGTTTTCTCCAAACGTTTTAACGACACCTTTCGCTTCGACAGCCCACTCGCCGCTGCCTTTCGCGATATTTTTCCTATTATTGTTTTGCATGCTAATCCTCCTGTTTTATGTTTCTTATAAAATCTACTAATAAAGCACTTTTCGATAATCGTTCCTTGTTCCTTACCTTTCACTCCTTGTTTGCTCCATAGGTTTCCATCGATTGGTTAGCAGAAATGTTTATTACCTGTTGGATTATATACAAGGTTTATGAACGTAATATGAACATCGAGATATATTTTCGAAAAGAATTGCGAGAGGGAGAAATGGCCAGGCATTGGTCAAATAATGGAAGCAGAAGAATAGATTGAGCGTAATGTTTTCGTACGGCATAACTGGGAATCGTTTTGGAGAGGTGATTCAAATGACCATACTGACGGTTATAGCCTGGATTGCAATAGTAATCGGCTTATTATCCTCCCTCATCCTCCTTGTGGACGTTATCAGGCACCCGCAAATGATGTGGATCATGAACATCGTCTGGCCGATCAATGGCTGGTTTCTTGGCCCTTATGCGGTCTGGACCTATTTAAATGGGGACGGCTTAAAGCAAAAGATTCTGAAGCAGAGGACCACCGTGGTTTCCCTGCGAAAGTGTACTTTTCAACAAGTCACTGTTCATCAGGGTGTACACTGGGTGACGCGTTCGGCGTACCAATTGTCACGCTGACTGGATTCACCATCCTGAGCACCACTTTATTCGCCCATTATGCAGTACAGTTCACCCTGGCATACTTATTCGGCATTCTATTCCAATTTTTCGCTATTTATCCGATGAATAAAGACGCTGGCGTAATGAAAAACCTTAAAAATTCGATCAAGGCGGATACCCTTTCCCTGATATTGTTTGAAGTAGGCATGTTTGGCTGGATGGCCCTCGTGCATTATGTCATCTTCGCCGAACCTCCAAAGCCCCACCAGATGAACTATTGGTTCATGATGCAAATTGCCATGATTTTCGGCTTCCTGACAAGCTACCCGGCAAACTGGTGGCTGGTTAAGAAAGGCATCAAAGAGGAAATGTAAACGTGAAAAATGATGTAGGATGACGCAATTGATTCCTATCAAAATTGATACCAAGAAGAGACCATGGATAGTAGACTATCCATGGTCTTACATTAGTCAAAACTTTGCTTAACTTGGGCAATTCCCCGGACCGCTGGAAGTATGGGTAATATCGCTTACTTGAAATCAAACACGGGCAATCCATGGGTAAAATCGACTTCAACAGACAGATTTTCCAAGTCCACTCTATGTTTTGTCTTTCGCTCGATTGTTTTTTCTCGGGGACGTTCAAATTCTAGTGCAAAGTAAAAAAGCTCTAAAAAGTCAGCATTTAAACCATGACCATTCGACTTATATTTGATATTATCCACGTCACCCTTTTTCACAAGTATAAAAGCTGAATTTCCGATTCCTTCAACAAAACGTTTCTTTGTTTGATAGTCAACGAGATTATCTTCATCCCCTTGAAAGGATAGAATCTGCGTCTTTCCTCTAAAATTATTATAAAGCGTTTCTAAGTTTAAGTTTTGCTTGTTTTTTATCATTTTCTTCGCAAAATAATCAAATTCAATAGCAAGAGTGGCCTTTCCCATTTTTCGATATAGGACTCTGTTACTTGATAAATATACTGGCTCCATCCACGCTGAGTTATCTACTAAAAAGGAAAACAGATTTGGAACAAGCCTGTTACTCAAGTGCAAAAGATAGGCTCCGTGTGAGTGCCCGTAACCTATGATCCTGTTAGCATCAAATGTTAATTCATTCTCCCTCAATATAATTCTGACAGCCTCTATTGCACTTATGATATCTATTGCCTGCATGTAGCTCATATCATTGAACTCTTCTGCACTTTCCTTTATATCAGCAAGGACAGGAAGCAAAATATTTTTTTCAGCCAAGACCTTTAATAATGCAGAAGAGTCTTTTGCTACTGTCTCTAATTCATCTTTTGTAAGAATTTTTTGTAAGCCCTGTGGTTCTTTCAATTTAAATTGATCCGCTGATTGCATAAAAGCACTGCCAAAATAATTGCACTGAATGGTTACCATATTATACGTGTCGGCAAACACTTCTCTCATTTTTTTATAGACCTTTGAGTCTATATTGGCACCGAATCCAGGGACAAAAATGAGTAATCCTGTATTATAGTTCACTCCGTTTTGTGGAGTTGAAAAATCTATCCGCAGTTCTCGATCTGACATTCCCGTATATATGTTACGGTGTGCTGCAATATTTATACTATGCTGTTCTGCCAACTCATTTTACCCCCGATATTATTTAACACCATGTGTTTTTAAAAGGCTCTCTACTTATATTTAAGCACAAAAAGGACGGAATGTAATGATACATCTTTTTTTGACTTGGTCTCCATTGTATTTCCTAGTCTCTTTCTCCCCTTATTTACATTATAAAAGTTTTCTCCATTCTACAGCATTACCTTTCATCCACGTTCATGTTAAAATATACCTGTTTGCTATTAAACTATTGAAATTAGGGAATAGATATAGAATCATAGATGAAGGAAATCAATACATAAGGAAGTGACAACATGAAAAAATTAACCCTGCTACTCTCGGGAGTTCTCCTGGTCTTTTTCCTGGTCGCTTGTTCGGAAACCACTTCTACAAACGACAACGATGAAGAAAACAATGAAGACAAGCAGTCGGAAGAAAGCGCCTCAGAAAATAAGAAGGAAGAAAACAAAGAAAAAGAAGAAGAACAGGGAGAACAAGAAAAAGAAGAAACGAAGCCACCTCAGCCTTACGAACCGTTAGAGCCGGCGGAAGATGCCGAACCGCTCAAAGATAAGCTGTCTGAGGACGAGCTGGAACAGATGCCGAAAGCCGAAGCGCACGGAGATGACCGCACAAGGATGGTTCCAGTCGGAGAAACGTTGGTAAAAGGAGCCGAGGATCAAACCGATGGGCCTTTGAAGAATCATAGGCTTGTAGCCTATTACGGCCATCCCAACTCTACCAATATGGGAATCCTTGGTGAAATGGAACCCGACGCATTGATGGAAAAGTTAAAAGAACAAACGCAGGCTTATTCGGATGCCGATCCGTCTCGCCCGGCCATTCCAACGATTGAGCTGATTTCTACGGTAGCACAGCGTAACCCCGGTCCCGAAGGAAAGTATTTCCACAGGACATCGCCGGAGCAAATCGACGAATATGCCGAGCTTGCCAAAGAAAACGATGCGTTATTGATGCTGGATGTCCAGCTCGGAACAGACTCTGTTATAAATCAAGTGAAATTACTGGAGAAATGGCTGAAGCTCCCATACGTCCACCTGGCCATCGATACAGAATTCCACGTTAAAGAAGGGGAAACGCCTGGCATTGACCTTGGTCAAGTAAATGGAGAAGAAGTGCAAGAAGCAGTGGAATACCTTACGAAGATGGTGGAGGAAAATAACTTGCCGGATAAAATTGTGCTCGTCCATCAGTTCATGGACGAAGCACTGACGAACAAAGAAGCCATCCAGCCCACTGAAAATGTAGAAGTAGTTTTGAATTATGACGGCTGGGGTAATTCCTCCACGAAGATGTCGCTTTACCGCAAGTTCGTACGAAATGAAGCCGTGCAGTACGGCGGGTTCAAAATCTTTTATCAAAAAGATGAACCTGTGTTGAATGCTGAGGATGTATTGAAGCTTGATCCGAATCCGGCGATTATTAATTATCAGTGATTAACGATTGAGCAAAAACACAAAAATAATTGGTATAACTAGAAGTGCTGAAAAACTGGACGCAATTTTCTATAAATTAGACAGAAAACATAACTCTTGGGATAACCATCAAAATAAAATCATACCGTAAACAAAGAAGCAGGGTCATAACCCTGCTTCTTTGTTTTAGTAAATGCTCTACTTTGATGATACAGTATCGCAAGCATACTATTTAATAGATGGAGAAGATAAAAATACTATCTACTATTACGAGGGCATCCTGTTATCGCTTTTTGGCTGGGTATTATCACTGTTTTCCATAATCCTTTTTACTAGATGAGGTGAAAAGGAAAAGTGATTAAAGTTCAGTTAGTTAAGATGTGAGATCTCTAATTCGTTTTATTTTTTTGGCTTAGCTTTAAAAACGTAGTATAACATTAGCTTTGTCCTATTGATTCAGCATCACTAGCAAGCATTACGAACGTTTTATCCTATTCTCCTGACGGAACAATTATTGGTGTGGAGGATGATAAAGGAATACCAAAATCAGGTGTTCCATCAGATCGCCAGCCAAATTTCTGAGTACAAGTCATTCGAAGTTCGTTACCACCTTGCGATTCAGGAATTGCATGATAGACAATCCAATCCTCCGTTCCATCAGGGGATGGAACAAAGCTATTATGCCCGGGAGCAAACATCTTATTTTTCACACTTTTTGTAAAAACAGGAGCAGTGGATTTCAGCCATGAACGGCTATTCAACACATCGGA
The DNA here is from genome assembly GCF_900103695.1 of Sediminibacillus halophilus. Lineage (GTDB taxonomy): Bacteria > Bacillota > Bacilli > Bacillales > Amphibacillaceae > Sediminibacillus > Sediminibacillus halophilus. Next base: position 162,807 of record NZ_FNHF01000003.1, on the reverse strand, counting down.
ATCTGTAGATGCAGTCAACATCCCTAACGAATAATCATCAGACCATGTAGCGCTGGCTGAGTATACCAAAAATAATCTATTGTTTCTTTTTAACATTGCCGGTCCTTCATTTATTGCCATACCACCTTGTTTTTCCCAATCGTATTCAGGTTTTGATATCAATATCTCGGAGCCAGACAGTGTCCAAGGATTTTCCATTTCTGCAATGTAAAGAGCTGATCCATAATCAGGGAAGTACCCATAGCCCGCATACACAAAGTACAATTTTCCTTTATGTTCAAAAATAGTCCCATCCAAGCCTGGATGCTCTGTATTTATACAACCCTTTTCAATCCAATTCCCCTCAAATGGATCTTCAGCTTCATTCTCTAAGACAAAAATTTTTCTAGTCTTATCTCCACCCTTCCCATCGTTAGCAGTGTAATATACATACCATTTCCCATTCGCTTTATGAATCTCCGGAGCCCATATATTGTCACTATTTATTCCTTCCGTCGGAGGTGTCCAAATGGTCTTGCGCTCCCCATTTGGGATACCCGTCAAACTTTTCGATCTCCACAAATCAAGTCTTTTACGTCTTGTGCACATGAAATAATACTTATTTTTATCCTTATAGACCCACGGATCAGCACCTGGATTTAGTAGTGGATTTTTAAAGGTTCTTTCCTTCATGAATTCACCTTCTTTAACCAAAGTTAACTATAGGAATCCTCCAACCATCTGTTTTAGTTCTTTCTAGCGGTCTAAATAAATTAATTAGGATTCATTTCAAAATTATCAAAGCTTGCTTGATTATTCATTACTCGAAAACCAGCTTTCCCGTGTGTAAAAGGCTGAACCGATGTATCCTCGTACACGATTTTAGGTGTATCCATATCATTTACAAATACTTGAAGCCTAGTTCCCTTCACATCTACTTTCACATGGTGCCAAGAATCTACGGATAAAGTTGCAGAGACGCTATCCAATGTTTCCCATCCATAATTTTGCTTTCCTAAGTAAATTCCATTAGTTGTTATAAAAGCATAGTAGCCTTGCATAAAGTCGGGATTATTTTGTCCATGCGCCACACCATTAGCCGGATTGAGCCCGTGTACCAGAATGCCCGCATCACCACTCGTGTTACCTAGCTTTATATCCGCTTCCACCTGATAGTCCGTCCACCCGTTTTCACCGACAAGCACCTTAGAAAAGGCTTTGTCACTTGGTTGGAACGTATCATCTTTAACCGACCAATAGTTCTCGTACATTGACCAATCCAAGTTAAGACGCTCCGTAAAATCATCACTTAGAGGAGTCATGGTACTCCCTTTATAAAATGTCATAGAGGCAATATTTACTTCGCCTTTGACTACCTCTATTCTTAATTCCTGTTTTCCTTTTGTTAATTCTAAATCTTTTATCGTTATAGTTCTCCAATTATCCTTACCACCTGTATTTGGTAAAGATATAGTACCCGAAATATCAGTATCTCCCTGTAAAATTTTCAACTGGCTATCTTCATCCTCTGTTGCAATTCGAAGATCTGCATGAAAGCTATTATCTTCGTCAACATTCACCTTATAGGAAAGCCATTCTTCCGGTTGATCCATACGTACGTAATAAGCACCCTCTGAATCCTTCCTAATGTCTACTGGATCGGGACGGTATTCATTATTAGTAGAATTTTGATCGTCATCGTGATAACCAACACCTTCTCCGCCACTCTGATAATGCACAGCTTCCACTGTACCCGGAAGGGGCTTGTTAACATCCCATACACCACTTCCGTTTACCTTATTACTAAAGGCAACATAACCGAATTCCGCCTGTGCATCCTTTGTTACATAGCCAACCTTTCCTGCATTAAGAGATGCATCTACTGTTTGTTTCAGCATGCCATCAACGTAAACTTTAAAAGAATGCATGGATTTTTCTACCCTTATTTGATGTAACTTTGTAAAATCAAACTCATTTGGCAGTGTAGAGGACTCAGAATGAATTTCTTTTCCATCCCTAATAAAACGAGTAATCAATGTGTTTTCACTTGGATTTAATACCGCAACCCCATAGTTATTGTCATCCTGATAAGAAAAAGCGGCACCATATAAACCAGAGACCTCTCCATTCCCCATCAGCTTCGCATGGAATTCAGCTGTATAGTTACTTTTTGTTTCTGCTTTGGTTACTAGCTTATAGGAATTAGTCGATTCTGTGGAAGTTTGTCTTAAATACGTTTCATCATCAATCTCCCAATCTCCATCATCGAGGTTGATCCAGTTGGATTTTACGTTTTTTCGATCAAAACGGTCTTCAAAAGCAGGAAGCTCAGGACTTTGTTGTTTTGTATGAGTCGGACCTAACACCGACATCTTATCTCCATTCCATGCCATTCGGTCCATATTCATGTGCCGTAACGGACCAACAACTCCAGGTCCCTCTAAATTATGATAAAAGATATAGTCTGTATCTAGATTGGGGCCTTTGACTACACTATTGTGTCCAAGCCCTACTATTTCTCCCTCTGTATTTAGCACCAATGGGTTCTGTCTAGAAGGCCGATAACCATTGGTTGGACTATCACTTACAGCATAGTCAATTCGATAGCCTTCGCTGAACACATGGTTACCTGTATAGGTCATGTAGTACTTGCCATTTCGTTTAAAAATAGTGGACCCTTCCGTCCATCCATTCATATACGCTGCTGTAACCGTGCTTTCACCAACCGTTTCCGGATCACGCATAGAAGCAATTTCAATTCCTCTAGTCCCTGCATGAGAGAAGTACATGGAACCATCATCATCAATAAACACATTACCATCGATCGATTTACCGAAATTATCCGTCACCACTTCAAACGGACCAACAGGACTATCACTTTTCAAGACGTAGTGTCCATTTCCTCCAGGAGAAGTGTACATATAAAAGTATCCATTCCAATAGATTACCTCTGGAGCATAAGCTGCTCTCGTCTCCGTCTCTTCCGTTGCAAGCCCCTCGTACTTCCAATCTACTAGATTGGGTGAGCTCCATACTTTCACTCCTATGTCCGTATCCCGTGTACTTACATATAAATAATATAAACCATTGTACTTAAATACGTATGGATCACCCAAACCATAGTCTTCCCACTCATTGTCTAACATGATTGGATTTTGGTAACCGCTCGCTTGAGGCTTCTCTGAGCTCTCTCCATCCCCACTACACGCGCTGCAAAAACTAATCATAACCAAAAGCACAACAGACATTAAGCGCATCCATTCCCCTCCCATACCCTTACTTTTGTGCATGCTACCTATACAAAAGAGCCTGAACCAAAAAGCTTGGATTTTCATGATTAGACGTTAAATACGAACAACGAAATCCTCCCTTTAGGGAACAGCCTCCCAAAACTACCTCTTATTCATTTATTGCTTTAATTTTTTCCAAGGCAATTTTCGGTGTTCGATCCGCTTTCAATAACCCATTAATTTCTTGTTGAACGTCCGTAGTTTGCGTATAACAGTAACCACTAATATACGGGATTTCTTTAATTGCATCCGTAATATCCTTATATCGTCTCAAAAACTCTTCTTCCGTCTGTACTTGGTTGCCATACCCCCAGCCACTGTCATCATCAAAGGCAATACCTCCATATTCGGTAACGATGACAGGTTGACCTTTATATTCATATCCCTCTGCAAATGCATATTTGTGCTTATTGTGAGGGATTTTATTTTGGAGGATTCGCTCCTTATCCTTATAGCGCTTTAAGAATAATTCTCCAAATTCTTCATAATCATGGAGCGCTATGATATCAGAAACGGTATGCTCCCACCCATCATTTACGATGACCGGGCGTTCTGGATCTATTGTTTTGGACAAGTAATAAATGGATTCTGTAAATGCTTGTTGCTGTTTATCTACTAGAATATTCGGGATTCCCCACGATTCATTGAATGGAACCCAAGTAATAATGGAAGGATGATTATAATGCTGCTTCATGATCTCTTGCCATTCATTAATAAAGTTCTCTACCGCTTCATCTGAAAATTCATAGGTCGCTGCCATTTCTGACCAGACAAGTAAACCTTTTTTATCACACCAATATAGAAAGCGTTCATCTTCAATTTTTTGGTGTTTGCGAACACCGTTAAAGCCCATCTTCATTGTTTTTTCAATGTCTTCTATCATCGCTTCGTCTGAAGGAGGTGTCAGCATAGTGTCCGGCCAGTATCCCTGATCCAGTAGCAGTTTTTGATAGATAGGAACATTATTCAATAATACTTGATCGCCCTTTACGGATATTTTCCGCATACCAAAATAGGAATCCACTTCGTCAACTAGTTCTCCACCAGCAAACAGGCGAAATGTAACATCATATAAATGTGGATTTTCCGGGGTCCAATGCATGACTTTCCATTCCATTAACTCAGAACGCAAGTCGGCCTCACATTTCATGGTGGATCTGTCAGCAACAATGGCGAATTCTTTTACTTTTTCCCCATTAAAGCTAATTATTGTTTCTAATCTACAACCCTCTATAACCGCCCCGTTCAGCTTATATTCAAAGCTAACAGACTGCTTATCGATATTTGGCGTGATTTTCACATGATCCACATTCACATCACTTAAAAATTCCAACCAGACCGTTTGCCAAATCCCAGTATTTTGGACATACCAGCACCCAAAGTTTTCATCTCTCCAGCGCTGCTTCCCTCTGGGTTGAGTGCAGCTTTGACTATCTTCTACTTTGACAACCAATTCATTATCCTTCGTACTATCCACCGCACTAGTAATATCAAAAGAAAATGCGGCATTACCGCCCGCATGGTAACCAATATAGCTTCCATTAACCCATACTTTTGTAAGGTAATCAGATGCTTGAAACCTCAGAATGGCTCGTTTACCTGCTTCTTCCTTTGGGATGGTAAATAATCTTTGATACCATACATACGGATGAAACACTTCTTCTCCGATGCCGCTCGCTTTCGTTTCATACGTGAAGGGCACTTGTATATCCGTAGCAAAGGATGGGGTTTGATACCATAATGCATGTTCGCCTATATTCTGATCATCAAAAGCAAATTTCCAAGTTCCATTTAATTTCAGCCACGATTGACGTTTAAATTGCGGACGAGGATATTCTGTTCGCTGATACGTTTTCATACTTGTTGTCTCCATGTATTTCTCTCCTTTTTTAACCCTTTATTCCTGTAAAACTAATACCCTTAACGATTTGTTTTTCAAAAATCAAGAACACGATAATCACTGGTATGGAAGCGATAGCATTTGCCGTCATTGGTAACACATATGCCTGTGAATAGGTTGCATTAAATACCGGGAGACCCACCGGTAACGTGTATAAATTCTCAGATAGAATAGATAAATACGGCCATAAAAAGTTATTCCAGGATCCAATGAAGGTAAAGATACCTATGGATGCCATTGCAGGCTTGGCCAACGGCAAGATTATTTTATAGAAAATCTTAAAATTGGAACAACCGTCAATAATAGCGCTCTCAATTACCTCTTTAGGAACATTGTCAAAAAAGCTCTTCAGGATAATTACGCCCAATGGTGATGCAATCATAGGTAATATTAAGCCTGTATAGCTATCTAACATATTTAAACTCTTCACAATCTCATAAAGCGGGATGATTGTAGCCTCTCCCGGAATCATTAATCCTAATAGAAAGAAGATAAAGATATAATTTTTATAGCGAAACTTCATTTGAGAAATAGCAAAAGCCGCAAGAGACGTTAGTATCAATGTCAATATGGTGGTGATAGTTGCAACAAGAAAACTATTGAACAACCAACGTATAATAAGACTATCGACTACTATGTCAATATAGTTAGTAAATGTAAACGGCGGTAAAAACCAATCCAATGGGTTCGTTGTCGAATAGCCATTAGGTTTTAAAGATACCAACAACATCCAAATAATCGGCAGAATAAATAAGACGGCAACAATGAACCCTACGGTTAACTTCCCTTTTCGTAATGGATCACGATTTATTTCTAATAAACTAGATACTTCCGTCCTCGACGTTGAATTTTTTTCTACATTAGGCTCACTCATTTATCGCTCCTCCAATCTTTGGTTCCGAAGTTGGATAATAGAGAGTATTAGTAAAATAAAGAACAACGCATAAGACATGGTAGCAGCATAGCCCAGGTTGTTTTGTCTAAATCCTACTTCATAAATATATTGAATGAGAGGTCTGGTTGCACCACCAGGGCCGCCACCTGTTATCAACAAGATTTGTGCAAACACTTTATAAGAGGCCAGTATTTGTAATAACAAAATAACTCTCCCGATTGGAACAAGCTGCGGTAATGTTATATGACGGAATTGATCCCAGCGACTTGCTCCATCAATCTCACTTGCTTCATACAAGGAATCAGGGATATCTTGTAATCCGGCAAGGAATAATACCATATTAAAACCAACCGTCCACCATAAAGTAACGACTACAATACTTACCCAAGCAAGCACTTTATCGGCCATCCAAAAAGGTTCCGCTTCAATACCGATACTGTGCAGAATAGTATTAACAAAACCACTGTATGGTTGAAGCATAAAAATCGCTAAAAAGGAGATAACTGCTACGGATAAAATACTCGGTAAGAAAAACGAGCTGCGAAAAAAGGTTTGAAGCTTCGTTTTGATATTAGCTAATAAAGCTAATCCTAATGCGAGCGCCACCATGGTCGGAGTCGTCAAGATAACAAATAATGTCGTGTTCCAAAGTGTACGCCAGAAGTGAGGATCTCCTAACATCTCTTTATAATTTTCCAATCCAACAAACTCCATTTTTCTAACAAGAGTCCAATCAAATAAACTCATTTCCAATCCTTTAAATATAGGAAGGATAGTAAATATTAGATAGGCCACAAAAAAGGGTAAAAGATAAGGAATTGCCTTCAAGTCTTGTATCCACGATTTTTTATTCATGCGTAACCCCTTTCCCTCAAACTTAAAAGCCCCTAAGCTGGTTAGGAGCTTTTAGATTAAAAGAGTTGTTCCCTTATTAGTCTATTAAGCCCTTGATTTCTTTCTCGATTGTTTTAAATGCCTGTTCAGCTGTAACTTCACCTGTCCAAACTAGATCCAGATTTCGTACCATGATGTCTTGCACACCTCTCCCATAAATGGTATGGTCTGCAAAATTAACATAATTCGCTACCTGAGCGTACTCACTACGGTATGGAAGCTCTTCATACTCCTCAGATTCTATAACCTTTGTTTTCGCAGGGATATGACCTGCTTTAGCCCAAATCGCCCCTTTATCCGTTGCAAAATCCATAAATTGAATTGCCGCTTTTTGTACTTCTGGATCAGCATTTTGATAATAAGGGATGACAAAGGTATGTGAATCTCCCCAGGTACCCTTTTGATCAAATACATTCGGTACAGGCATTGCTGAGAAGTCTAAATCCTCCGTCGTTTCCCATGTTCCTGTGGCCCATACCCCCGTTGAAGTAGCAGCAGCGTTTTCAGATTGAAATTCCGTATAAAAATCCTCAAGATTTAATGGAATAACTTCACTGTCATAATAAAAACCTCTCAAATAATTAGCTGCTTCAATCGCTTTATCGACATCCAGGATATATTCAGGATTATCTATATCCTCCTCTGACAAAATATGCTCCCCGCCAAGCTGAGTATAATAAGACCACCATAGACGGTAACTATCCACCCCTGCAGTGGAGAATGCCAATGGATATTTATCCTCAGGCAATTTGTCTTTGAGTGTTGTTAAGAAATTTACAAACCCTTCTGGTGTTTCCTCTATTTTTGGATTACCATCTTCATCAAGGAGCCCCGCGTCCCCCACAAGCTTATTATTCAAATAAAATATTTGAGCGTGTGTATCAATTGGTACTGCATAGTGCTTCTCTTCATAAGTAGTCGCTTCTAAAATATTGGAATTAAATTCATCCCAATTCACTCCGACTTCTGATCCCAGTGAATCCAATTCCTGCACAAGGCCTTGACTAATTAGTTCCGGCAACACACTTGTATGGGATATGGCTAAATCCGGCCCCTTGCCCGCTGCGACACTAGTCAAAAGCTTTGTATAGTACTCATCATAATCCTGCATAACATTATTGATATAGACATCGGATTGACTCTCATTGAATTCATCTATAATTTCTTGCATGTAATCTGCATCTCCACCACCAAAAAGGTTCCACATAACAACTTCTGTTGCACCCTCAGGTATCTTTACATCTGATTCACCATTCGTTTCGCCATTGTCAGCACCACTAGCTTTGCCATCCGAACCACCTGAACCCGAGCATGCAGCCAATATAAGGACGGTTAGTGACAAGACTATAGAGAAAATGATACACTTTTTCATAACTTACTCCTCCTCCTCAATCATGAAAAAACAAAATCAAACCTTTTCACTTTTTAACAATTCAGAAATTTATAAAGCCAACTTCACAAAGAACAATACATTTTTCTGTACTACGGCAGTTTTTTAATACTGCTTAGCAGAAGAATGAAACCCGACAATAGAGTTGCATCACGCCCCTTTGGCTTTATTAATGAAAGAACCGACCTACTTGCAACGAATGATTGCAACCTCTCAAACTTTTTGTAACCGCTTACTAAGATGATACAATATTAAGTGTGTCGCTTATATAACATATTTAGTATAAAATATACTTAATATGTTTTTTTATCGGAACATAATATTTTTATTACCTGAATCAAATCACACAGAGGGCATAAGCAGCTTCTCTATCTACATGATCAACCCATACGAATCTCGATAAATAAAATAAAAACTCCCCCTTGTAATATGCAACAAGAGCACATTACTTGGCGAAGTAACAGAATAAACCTGATGGAATTTAACAAATGGCAGCTTTTTTGAAGAAAAAAGTGGCTGCTCAAGCTTTAACAAATTCAACCGGGATAAATAACCTTTCCGGTTCATATTCATCATTTAACTGCTTTACCAGTAAACGAACAGCTGTTTTACTAATTTCTTTTACATTTTGCTGAATATAAGATATTGCGTTATTCCTAGTAGGGTCGAACGAGACGATTTCTATGTCTTGAGGAACTTGCTTCCCGATCTCTCTTACAGCAGTGTACGTGTACTTGGCCAGTTCTGCATTCATGGAAAACACTGCTGTTACATCTGGTCTATCTTTTATAAAGCTTCCTATTGTCTCAATCGCCTGTTTCGAAACTATATCGAAGTCCAGAAGGCACCATAAATTCTTATTGATATTCAAATCCTTGCTTAAAAATGCCTTTTCAAACCCACTTATCCTTTCATTCGTTGCAGTGTTAGTGTTTGGTCGACTTATTAAACCTATACTTTCATGGCCATTATCCAATAAATAACTAATTGCTTGATACGTACCATTTAGATTTTCTGAGCTGACACTATACGTATTGATGTTCTCTAAATATCTATCAATCAACACGAGCGGAAACTGATCTAGTGTAAGCTTTAGAATTGCTTCATTATACGTTGCCTTTTCCGTTGGAAAAATAATCAACCCTTTGACATTCAATTGACGGAACATATTGACTGCATTGGTTTCCTCTATTTGGGACTCTCGCGTAATTCTAATAATCAGTTCATACCCATTTGCACGTACATATTTTTCTATATAATTCAAAAGCTGTTGATCCACTTGCGTTTTCATGGTTGGTATAATAAGGCCAATTATCCCTTTGTATGAAAGTTCAGCTAAAGGAGCAGCGGCTGAATATTTATTATTTTTTTTAATGAATGTTCCTTTTCCTTTTATCCGCTCAACTATACCTTCATCAGCTAATCCTATTAGTGCATTCTTACTTGTAATTTGACTAACATGATACTGCTGTGCTAATTCCTTTTCAGAAGGAACTCGGTCACCAGGCCGAAGTTCTCCCGATTGTATTTTACTCTTGATCTTTTCTTGAATTTGCTTATACAATGGTTCCGCCTTCATCATCATCCACTCCAAACCCAACAACATAGTATATTAATTATATTAATCATACTATGCAAATCCGATTAATTCTACATGTATTCTAATTAAATGGGGGATTTAATTGAATGATAATTAAAAAAAGGAAAGACACTACTCGATTAGTCCCGAAAGGAAAACAATATTATAATGATATTTAAGAGTGTTAAAACAAGGGCGGTCACTGGTATAGTTTTCTTATCCCTATCATCTTTAAAAATGAATATGGTTAAAATAACCGAGACAACTGTGCCTGATATTATGAACCAAACTAATATGGAACCAATTTTATCAGCCGTTACGGTTGCAATTGTTTCTGAGAGAACCATGGAGAGGAAAACTAAAACGCTAAGTGTTAAAAATACATAACTTTTCCATGTTTCTTCTTTTCCTTGATGCCCATACCTCCTAAAATCTTAAACGCGTTAACTAATCCAAAGACCTGTAACCCTTTAAATCTGGCTCATAATCGAACTCCTCTAAATCCTTATCTACTTCCAAAGTTTTCGTATAAAGCGAATCAATGATATCTCCGTCCATACCATATATTTCATATTGGATTAATATTCCGGTCTCCTTATCCACCCAAAAACGAAAAGAATCTGCTGCATTTAACTCCTTTCCATAATCACTAAGCTCACCTGCGATGATAAAGACCTCCCTGCCATTTAGCTCTGCATTCTGCTCCTCAATCGACCACAAATCCATGCTTGCAAGATAGTCTATGGCCATTTTTCTAGGGAATATCGATTGTGTAACAGGCTTTAAAAGAGGTTCCACATCCTGATTATCCGCCTTAAAATAAGTTTTGTCTGACTCATCTACCTCCCAAATATAATCCTCATTAAAGTAGTAACTGCTTTCATTCCCTTCATGATTGCTTCGAGAAGTGGCATAACCCCCAAATGGGTCCTCCAAACTAAGCTTAAACTGAACTTCCTCATTCAAATCTACACTGCTCCGGTGATAGGTGAATTCGCCTTTTGCTGTCGTGAAATTTTCCTCTGCATGCATCATAAGCTTCTTGATAGCTTTTTTGGTTAACTGGTTCCTTTCTTCCTTGTTGGACTCGTTGGAAGAATCGTTCTTCTCACTAATTGATGGATTATTTTCGGAAGAAGAGTTGAATTGATTACCATTCTTTATGACGCCCAATCCAAAATAACCAGTACCCAGCAACAAGATTGCCGTAAGAGCAAAACTTATTGGTCCTCTCCAACGATTTCGTTTCTGAAGGTTCTCATCATTTGTACGATGTAATTTTTCCAGGACCCGCTCTTTACTCTCTTTTGTGAATTCGACTTTTGTTAACTCTGAAGAGTTATCCATTCTTTGTTTTAATGACTGAAAGAATTCATCATCCATTCTTGGACACCTCTTTCTTTAATAAGTCTTTAGCCCTTCTCAACCGGGACTTTATCGTGTTTTCATTCTTCTCTAATGTGTCGGATATTTCCTTAATCGTCAGCTCTTTATAATAATACAATGTAATGATTTCTCTATATTTAACAGGAAGGTTCATAAGGCATGCTGTCACATCATCCTCGATGCTCTTCTCAAGTACCTTTGTTTCTACTGAGGGGCTTTTTAGTAAATTGATCAGACTGTCTCCTAATAAGGTCCGTTTTTTATATGCACTCCGCAAATAATCTTTGGAGCGATTGACGGCTATTTGGATCAGCCAGTTCCTTAGCGAGTCCCCTCTAAATTGGTGGTAATGTGTAAAACACTTGATAAAGGTTTCCTGCGTAATGTCGTCGGCTAATGAATAATCTCTAACATACATGTAGACAATCCTCTTAATATCTGTACCATAGCGGTCCATTATTTCTTCGAATTCTAATTCCTGATCATCCATTTTTTCACCTCATCAATAGGACGGGATAGGTTTTAAAAAGGTTTAGTTTATTTCGAAAAAGCAAAAGAAAAAGTGCAATCCTGGATATTCCCAAGGATGCACTTTTTCTTTTACGGAGGGGGCTCCTTTTAACAGGAGACAAAGGATATCAAGCCAATAGTTCGAGCTACGAGATATTTCTTTCATTTATTTTATGTATTTTCTCTCTCAAGTAGCCTTGATACTCCCCTCGCTCCACAGCACTCAAATTGGAAGGTTCCTTCTTTAAAATAATGGCAAATATTTCTGATACGTAAAGGAAAAAATGGTGTTCATCTTCACCGAATCTTTCAAATTCATCCCATGAATAACGATGATGAAAATTATCTGTATGTTCTTTCAATGCCAGAGTCCGTGATAACCACTTCATAATCCCCTAAATGAACAGGCTTCACCTTTCTATATAGCCTTTTGACATTAAACATTGTGAACAAATCATAAAATGATGAAAAACTTAAAGATACACTAAAGGCAATAGCAAATGCGAGCAGTGCCTCGCTCATAAGAGGAAATCTACCTAACATTAATAACGGGAAAAGAAAAACAAATAGAGGAAAAATCGTCGTACCGCTCTTTTTCCTTTTGGTATGCATTTTCGAGTTTGCCAAGGATTCTTTTTGCGACGCGATCATATCATCAAGCGTGATACTGTATATTAAGACCATCCGACATTCTCCTTATCCATCTATCCAATGACCAGCTCTTGATAGCGTTCTAGTTTACTAGAAAAAACCTTCTTCAGAAGGACAGCGATTATGTTTGCTCCTCTACAGGTTGCAATGAAATTCTCTCTTCATGTATGTCCTCTTCCTTTACGCCTCTCCACTCCACGATGATGTATACCTCCGAAATATCCGCGATGGCAAGCGGTTCCCCTCGTTTATTTTGATAGGATTCCCATTCTGCCGAGAACTCCCCGGTCGATTGCTCGGAGATTTCCAAGTCGCCGGGATCCACATCTTCTCCTTCAGTAGAGAATGTTTGTTCGTGAAGCGGGATGTCGTCCCTTCTATCCACCACAACGTGGACGCTAGATTTGAAATAATTCGCCTGATACAATTCCTGGCCTTTCATATATATTCTTCCTGCAAAGGTTCGGAACAATGCCGGGTTCGCTTTTATGGTGTAATCCATGACTTTCCAATGTTCACTTTCTCCACCATATGTTTCGGTCGTTTGTTCTTTTGGCAAATCCCTATCATAGAAGAGTTGTTCTGCTTTCTCTAAAAGGGTGGCCAATTGTTACCTCCTTTAACTATATCATTTTACTTCCGAGAATTATATACATATTATGGAAAAATGTAGCTGGTTATCATCCACCTTATCGGCCGATTAGAGGGCACTAGCACTATAGGGCATTAAGATTGTCAGTGCTAAGGAAAACACTTGGATCAATAACACATACCGAAAAGAATATAAAAGCAATTCCCCGGTTAGATTAATTGCATTCCCTTTATAAAAGTATTACGGTAAATAAAAAAGGAGAGTGAACCAATGAACTATATTACTTTAAACAACGGATTGAAAATGCCCCAGCTCGGATTCGGAGTATGGCAAGTAGAAAATGACGAGGCAGCAAAAGCTGTATCCAAAGCGCTTGAAGTTGGTTATCGCTCTATCGATACCGCGATGATCTACAAAAATGAAGAAGGTGTAGGAAAGGCGATCAAGGAATCATCCGTTCCACGCGAAGATTTGTTTATCACGACAAAGGTTTGGAATAGCGATCAAGGCTATGAAAACACCTTGCGTGCCTTTGATGAAAGTCTGGAACGACTTGGCCTGGACTATGTTGACCTATACTTAATTCACTGGCCGACACCGGAATATGATGACTATGTGGACACATATAAAGCGATGGAAAAGCTTTATAACGACGGCCGTGTCAAAGCGATTGGCGTGTGCAACTTTGAAATTGAACATCTACAACGTTTGCTAGACGAATGCGACGTCAAGCCTGTTCTAAACCAAGTTGAATGCCATCCACATCTTGCCCAAAACGACATCAAAGAGTTCGCCGCCAAGCATGACATCTTTGTGGAAGCATGGAGCCCATTAGAACAAGGCGGAGAAATCCTAAAAGATGATGTCGTCAAAAACATTGCAGCCTCCCATGACAAAACACCAGCTCAAGTAGTGCTGCGCTGGCATCTGCAAAACAACACGATCGTTATTCCTAAATCCGTAACGCCTTCCAGAATCGAAGAAAACTTTAACGTTTTTGATTTCGAGCTAACCAATGAAGAAATGGAAAGCATTAATAGCCTTAACCTGGACAGAAGGAAAGGTCCGCATCCGAATGAGATGAATCATCGGTAATTCTCTAAACATACAAAAAGAGACAGTTTCTTGCTGTCTCTTTTTACATGCTTCTTTAATATAGCTAACAGTATAGTTTTATTTCTCACTTATTAACTTTAATTTCCTCAGTTACAACTTTATGATTCCTCAATAACTTTTTTGGACATGTAACTAATGCCGTCAAAAAAGAGTAAATTTAAGATAATTAATTTATTCTACTTCCAACGTAAAAATGCAGATGATAACCATGTTTTTTATGAGTGCCTGTATCAATAAGGTATGTTGAAAGGATTTAATTGTGCATACTTCTTGATTCGTCCATTTTCTTCATCACTTTTTTGTTTCCTCTGCAGACAAATTGGTATATTTTGAATTCGTTTCAATAGTGTTATGACCTAATTGGTCTCTAAGCAATACCAAGTTACCACCTTTTTTAATCCAATCGCTTGCAAATGTATGCCTTAACTTATGAGGGCTCAAACCCTTCCCGATAGAAAACTCGCTTTTAGAATTAAAGGCCTTTGTATAAGTAGTTGCAAGGGTCTAGACACTTCTTACGGAGATTGGTTGCGGCTTCCTTTGTAATTTGTTATAAAAACGTAAGGCCCGTCCTCCGATACGTTAAACCGTTCTTTTCCTTTCTACCTCTCTATCATGTATCCCCACACCCCAATCGCTCACTGTTTTATTCATTATGAAGGTATAAAAGATTTATAAGGATTCAAAAAGAAAAAAATGGATGCCTCCATCAGAAACAACGATTACATTTCCACAAATTTTATTTGTAAATGTGTATCAATACAAGGAGGATCACGGGTGTTAGAATTTTAACCTGCGCATCCATAATTCCATTTTGCTAAACAAATCAATATATAAAATAGACAACAGTTAACTTTCTTCCCTACCCAACAGTCAGACCCCAAGTTATAATGAATCACCTGTACCTAAAACCCCTTACTTTTAGTACCAAATCTGTCACCATCGTTAAATAGGGTCTTTTCTAGGCATCATAAAAAATGATCGCATTATTATTATTAATCATTTTACTAAATGCATTTTCCGGTATAAACTCAAAATGTAAAGCATTTAAATAGGGAAGGGAGTGAAATGGTGCTTTGCCGTAATGATTATGATCTATAAAAGAAAGAAGGAATAAAACATGACAAATCAAATGCAACAAATTCAAATCACTCCTGACCCTTATGCACCATTCAATCTGTCCCAAGGAATTACAATCGGGGACTTACTCTTTATTTCTGGACAAACGAGCATTAATGGAGAAGGAGAGCTCCTCCATTCAGGAGATTTTATGGCTCAAGCGGAACTAGCTTTTAAAAATCTTGATAACGTTCTAAAAGCTGGAGGTTCTGCGCTTGATAATGTCTTAAAAGTAACGATTTTCATGAAAGATATGAGGTATTTTGAAGAAATCGTGGCCCTGCGAGAGAAATATTTTACTTATCCTTATCCAGCTGACTCAATTATAGAAATTAATGGATTATTTCATCCAGAAGCTTTGATTGAAATCGAAGCGATTGCTGTTAAAAATGAAAAATTTGTGGATCCTAAAAACTAATCGGACAACTCCTAAAAGATCTTGGAAAGTTTTCTCCATTCTTTTAGGAGTTATCCACTAATGAGAAATTATTATAAGAAGATGGGCACATGAGTCAGTCTACTAAAATGAAACCAAAACGATAGTCTTAAAAGTAGTCAGGGGAAGTCTTCAATCGAAGCTGCCACACTATTTAGTGATGCTCGGCGTGGGAAGAAATCTTTTGAAATGTCAAAGGGGTTACAATTCTTGCTTCTAAATAAAATGAAATAAAGTATTTCATTCCTCCTGTCTTTAAGTAGAGGGATACCCCTACTGGAGTATCCTTGATAAAGTTTAAATATTACATTATCTACTAATATGTTTCTTCATTTCTTATTACCGCAATAGGATCAAATACACGATGATCAAACTTAGATAATGTTTGATTATCTTTTACTTTGTGTGGCCAATCAGGATTGGCCAATGCACTAGTTCCTACTGAAACAAAATCAGTTTCTTTTTTACCTATCATTTCTTCTGCTCTATCGGGGTCTCCTAACTGCCCGTTTGCAATGACAGGTACATTACCATATTTTTTTGCAAGACTAGCAAGTGTATGACCATGGTCTCCAAATGCTGGTTTATCTGCTTGAAATTCGGTTGTGTGTATATAATCTGGGTTAGCTGTGGCTAGGTTTTCAAAGATTATTTTCGCCTCATCCTCTCCTCCTTTCCATTTATGAAAGAAATCATTCACTTTTCCTTGAGAAACACGGATACCGATAACAAAATTGTTGCCTACTTTATTTCGAATAGCCTTTAACACTAGAGTACTTAGTCGAACACGATTTTCAGGGGTTCCCCCAAATTCGTCTTCACGAAGATTTGTATAGTCTGTATGAAATTGATCTAATAAATATCCATTAGCTCCGTGGACTTCAACACCATCAAATCCTGCATTTTTGGCTCTTAGTGCTGCATTGGCAAAACTCTCGATAACTGCATCTATTTCTTTTTTACTTATTTCTTTTGGCAATGAATATTCTCCACTACCCCCATGGTCTTTAAGTTTTTCACCTTTTGGCTTCACAGCAGATGGGGCTATTGAATAGTTTGTATAGCGATTGTATTGAACGAGTGCTCCTGCATGTTGAATTTGCAAAAAAATTTTACCACCTTCATTATGAACTGCATCTATCACGGGTTTCCAAGCATCGGCTTGTTCCTCCGTTGCTATTCCAGGTTGATTTTCATAAGCTTGCCCATGTGCTAAATCAGGATAAGTACCTTCTGTGATGATTAAAGAAAAGCCTCCCCTTGCAAACCGCGAATAGTACTGGGCCATTCTTTCATTAGCTAACCCGTTCGGTTGAGCACTTGTTCTGGTCATTGGAGATATAACCGATCTATTTAATAGCTCCAATGAACCCATCTTATATTCGGAAAATAAATGAGGATACCTTGACATTAAATATTCACTCCTGTTTTTTTATTTGCTTGCAATTAAAAGTTTACATATGCACTGGCATTTAGTAAAATGATTAAAAATGATATATCCATCAACAATAATGATGAGGAGAGTATTATGGAGTTAACCGATTTAAAGATTTTTCTAACTGTAGCTGATGAGGGGAATTTTTCAAAAGGAGCAGAAAAGTTAGGCTATGTACAATCTAATGTCACGAACCGTATTAAAAAACTGGAATCCGAACTAGGGGTTACTCTATATAATAGACATCCGAAAGGAGTTAGTTTGACTGAAAGAGGATTGATTTTTTATGAACATGCAGCCTCTATAAGTAAACGAGCTAAGGAAGCTATTGCAGCTGTTCAGGATACAGATAACTTTGGGGGGAAGTTGGCTATTGGAGTAGTTGAAACTCTTGCATCAAATAAGTTTATGAATATACTTTCTGACTTTCAAGTACAATATCCTAATGTATCAATTTCATTAATTACAGGAACATCACCTAAATTATTAGAAATGATTCAAAAATACAAACTAGATGCTGCATTTATAACAGGCCAAACAAAACCCGATTTTATTGAAATCGAATATACAATTCAAGACGTAGTCAGTTTAATAACCAAAAAAGATTTTAAAACAGAACAGACACCAAAAACGTGGGCAGTATTTCCTGAAGGATGCCCTTTTAGAAGGGTTTTAGTAGAATGGTTGGACAGTAACGGCGAAAAACCTACTAATTTTATAGAAGTTAGCACCTTAGACACCTTGTTAAATTGTGTGAAATCCGGCTTGGCTT
Source organism: Sediminibacillus halophilus (assembly GCF_900103695.1). Classification (GTDB taxonomy): domain Bacteria; phylum Bacillota; class Bacilli; order Bacillales; family Amphibacillaceae; genus Sediminibacillus; species Sediminibacillus halophilus. The sequence continues at coordinate 144,863 of NZ_FNHF01000003.1, read as the reverse complement.
CAGCAGTTCTCCCTGAATCTGTAATTAATAGAACGCAAGAAATGGAGTACAACTCAATCCCCCTACCGAAAGAATATCGACTAATGGAAACACATTTGGTCAGACGTAAAGGTTTGGAAACTAACAGGATTTTATCATCGTTTATTCAAAAGATTAATGAAAGCAATCTATAAATAAAAAAACACATTAGAAATTTCTAATGTGTTTTTTTATTTGACTTTTATCTCTAGTAACTATCACTACATCAAAATGTGCTAGCAGAATGAATGAGCATTAAGCGCATCTTTTCGATAAACCAAATAGACTTTAGGCGCGATCAACTCTAATTCATTTGCCCAATCGACTGCCTATGCCCACCATCAGAAATAAGTACGGTTTTATCTTTAAATCATTGGAGTGATTTAATCGTTTAGCGAAGATTAGCAACCTCATATTTTTCTGCCCCGTCTTATTCCAGTTTTTGTGGGTTGAGAATACTACCTCCGATTGCCAGGATAAATTGTCTTGGAATACTGCTTTTCTCCTGAGGCTGTATCAAGAATAAATATCCCTTGTTTATCCTGAGCAATCGTGGTTACCTTTTCCTTACAGCCATTCATTGAATCGAAGGTTTTTGCCTGTTCTATCATTTGTTTCTATCAACTGTTCACCAGACACCGGTGTCAGAGCGCCAATATCCCAAATCATTTTTTCAAGATGACATGCACCATGCCGCCCAAAGGTCTTGATACTCGATCACCTTTGTTTTCACATCACGCAATCCACTATAAAAGAGAAAAGATCCGCCGGCCCTGCTCCAATAATGGTCACATCGTAAATCTCTGGAGCAAACAGGAGAAGGAAAGGAACTCTTCCTACTAGTTTACTCGAATAACTCTGGATACATTTCTTCCGCCAGTATTTCCATACCGTCCAAGGCATTGTAGCTATAGCCAAACATGTAATTGTAATCCACCGCATAGACTTGCTCGTTCTGAATCGCCTTCATACTAGATAGTTTTGGATTACTGTATAAGCCCTCTTTTACCTTTTCTGCATTCTCAGGGTCATTATCTATCCAAGTCGGAATAATCAGTACATCAGGGTCTGTTTCGATTAACGTTTCTAAGCTTACCTCGCCTGTTTCCCCTTCAAAAGCATTGGTGAGTTTCACTTTACTAAATACATCATTAAAAAAGCTTTCCTCTCCAGAAGCGTACACAGATACCTCATTCGGATCGGTCATGTGTAAATAGACAAATGTCTTATCCTCTTCAATACTCGATAAATTATCGAGAATAGCTTGTTCTTGCTCCTTTAATTGTGAAATAAACGCTTCTGCTTTATCTTGCACGTTAAAAATATCGCTGACCTGCTCGATATCTTTGTAGATCGATTCATATGTTGCACCAGGTATCGAGGACTCCAGCACATAAGTATTCACACCCATCTCATTTAAGGAGTCTACCGTCCCGACACCCCACTCATCATTCGTAAACAAGCCGCCTCGGCCAAAAATCAAATCTGGATCAGTCCCTAAGGCTACTTCTTTACCTACATAGGAGTCACTTAGAATGTTTAAATCATGATAGTCCTCTTTAACGGTTGAATCTGGAGCACCAAAACTAGCACCAACACCCGCAATCTTATCCTTCAAACCCAAATGCAGTAATAATTCGGCAGCTGGTCTTGTATTAGCCATGATTCGTTCAGGAGCTTGATCAAACACTTGATCCTTTTCTTCCCATTCCGCACCACCCTCCGCTTTGGTATAGTTGGTAATCGTTACGGGATATTCTTCGGCTGTCCCCTCTTCTGCTGTTGCATTACTCTCTGTTTCATTGCCACAAGCTGCTAATAGGCTTATGATCATAACGGTCATGCATATATATAAATATTTTTTCATGTTCATCCTCCTATATTTGATACACAAATCCTAGTTGTTTCGTTACTGGATTTGTATATGTTTCACATTTGATTTGATATAACTCTCCAATAATTTCCGGGGTTAACACCTCTTCCGGCGTCCCAGCCGCATATACCTTCCCATTCTGCATTGCATAAAGATAGTCACAATAATGAGCAGCCATCTCTAAATCATGCAGTGCCGCCAAGACACCAATCTTTAAATCTTTGACACATTGTAAAATTTCCAGTTGATAACGAATGTCTAAATGGTTGGTTGGCTCATCTAAAATCATAAATTGCGGCTGTTGCGCAATGGTTCGTGCCAAAATGGTTCGTTGTTTCTCACCGCCAGATAAGGATAAATAACTTCTGTTCTTGTAATCTAATAGATTCGTTTGGCTTAATGCCTCCTCCACGATATCGATATCCTCTTGATTATCTACTTCTAACAACTTCTTATGCGGCGTTCTGCCCAACAGCACCATTTGCTCCACCGTTAAATCAAAATGCATTTCATTAAACTGACCGACGACGCCTAATTGCTGTGAAATCTTCTTTTGTGATGTGTTTAGTACATCGATATCCCCCAAAAAAACCTTGCCGTTATGTGGAGGAATGCTTTTATAAATACTCTTTAATAACGTGGATTTTCCACAGCCGTTCGGTCCGATCACGCCGACAAATTTTTGTTTGTTGACTTGCAATGAAATATTCTTCACAATTTCCTTTTTTCCCAACTTTGTCTCTAATTGATCCACTACCAGCTGCATAGCTTACCCTCCAAAATTATAGCCTCTTTTCACGATCATATAGATGAATAATGGAGAACCGATCACAGAAGTGAGAATGCCGATCGGGAGCTCCACATTCTCTACCAGTATCCGCGACAACACGTCTGCCCACATCAAGAAGAGGCCTCCTAAGAGTAAGGATGCTGGCATTAATCGTGTATGATCGGAACCAACTAATCCCCTACATATGTGTGGGATAATCAGACCAACAAAGCCAATCATTCCTGAATAGGCAACCATGGTACCGGTGATCAGTGCCGCGATGATCATGTATAGTTTTCGGAACACACTGAGATTAATTCCTAAGGTGATGGCCGATTCATCGCCTAATAACATGGTATTTAACACACGATGCTGGAAAAGGAAGAGAATACAACCAGCCAGTACAACAATGGTCAAAATAGGTAACTTGCTCCAACTCGCTGATGCCAAACTTCCCATGGTCCAAAAAGTGACACTCTTGATTCCCTCGGCATCATTCGCAAAGAAAATGACCAGACTAGATAATGAACTGCATAAGGCGCCGATCACGACACCAGATAACACCAATTTTATCGACGTTACCTTTCCCCCAATGCTTGATATGCCAAGAACGAGAACGGAGGTAATCATTGCACCCATGAATGCACCAAATGCGACTCCAAACTGGGCCAATACCGTTCCACTTCCAAATCCCACAAGGATAGCAAAGGTTGCCCCCAATGAACCTCCTGATGAAATACCAAGTATGTAAGGGTCGGCTAGTGGATTTTGTACGATGGCCTGCATCACTACACCACATAGAGCAAGCCCCATACCAATGAGCAAGGCAAATAGGACACGCGGCATACGAACTTGCATGATGATATTGATATATGAATCACTTTCTATTTGTTCTAAAGATCCAAGATGCCCATTAGTGATGGTATGTAACACCACTTGCATGGATTGTTGGAAGGGAATTGGGACCTGACCAATAGAGACGGAGTAAACAGCGGTAATTGCAATTGCGCAAATAAGAAAGATCATGGCAAACAGATAATAGGTTTGCTTGAGTCGTGCATTGCTTACTTGTTCAGTACGCAAACATGTACCTCCTTCCTTTTAATTGATAATGATAATCATTATCATTATAGAGGAGGGTGGTGCATGTTTGCAATCTGTTTTTGAAATAAATTTGAGGGGCTTCAATTTTTTACTGAAATATACGTTTATATGACGAGTTTTTAAGGAGGGTCAGCGCTGTGGATTTGCAGCAAGAATATAAGCTAATTCCAAGTCTAAACAGACTATTTAGTCTCCTGAGTAAAATTTCTCTTTCATGGGGTTAAGAGTTGACAGTTTACACTCCATTGGTGATTAAAATTACGAAGAGGAGGGGATAAAGTGGTTGGTAAGTTTTCAATTGGCTTTTTTGTTTTAAGCATAGCTTCTTTCTTAATGGCTATGTGGGATGTATTATCCCCGTATTTAGTTTTTTAGCGCAGTAGTTATTGGTATAATTCTAGGAATCCTTGTCATTAGCATATTAATGATTTTTGCATCAACCTCAAGTATTTAACATTATCTCTAGTTATAGTAACCTTCACGACATATTCTTAATCCGAAATTAGTAGCGGCATTATCATCACTTGGCTTCATAAACAAAATGTATAGGTTGCATGATGTTTTTTTCAAGCGCAGTAAGTTTATAGCTTGCTGCTGAAAACAACAGTGGTTAAAAAATCCAGAACCATATTCTTTACCAAACCCAGCATTAAATAATGCCGACACAGAAACAATTTTTCCACCGCTCTTTATCACTTCGAATGATTTCTCAAGTGCCTCGCCACCAAGCGTATCAAATACAGCATCATAGTTTTTCAGAATCTCTTCAAATTTTCTGTTTTATAATTTATAATTTCATCTGCACCTAGCGATTTTACTAAATTCGCACCAGCTTCACTTGCAGTGGTTGCAATTGTTGCGCCCATTATTTTGGCTAGTTGAGTAGCGAATGCACCCGGACATTATTAGTGTTTTACTTACTAAAACAGTTGTTGATGTTCTTCTTATGTAAAATTACTGTTTCAACCTGAATACATTCTTATCTAGAAAAAACCATACCTACAATATGCTGTTACTTATGGAAAAGATCTTTTGGAGAACTCAGATTAAAAATAAACAAACTCCCCATACGTCGTTCAATTGGTAGGGGAGTTTTCATACGTAGAATAATTTCAGTCTGATTTATGAGATGTTTGCTATGCCTTTATACAAGATATCTATAGCTTGTTTCATTTTCAATAGCTTACCAAAACATTTTCTCTAAAGAGATTTGCTACCTCTTCATCTAAACTGTTTAATCGTTGTTCTAGAATAGACGACATCTCATAAGACATGAACATTGGACGATTGACAACAGTCTCTATTTCTCTATTACTATTCTCTAACTTATCAAGCAACATAACCACACCATGGATGTCTTTTTCATTTAAGAACATATTTCCAAAAGTTATATCTCTGCCTTCTTGACTAACAAAGTATAAATCAAAATTAAAACTTTTTTCAGAACCACCTCTGTTATATAGCGTCTTAATTTTGGGATTTATATCCATTCTTTCTATTTCATCCAATGAAAGCGTGGTTGATGAGAATAAGCCTTTACTATGTATTGCAGTCTCATCGACATATTGATAATGATTAAGTAATGCAATATTGCAACCAATAAATAGTAGTAGTGCCCATATTGTGAAATGCCACCTTTTAAACCAATATTTCTTTGAAGAGAAGTAACAACGAACAAACACAATCAAAGTTATAAAAGGTAAGAAAAGATAAAACATTTCGATATATTGATTATGAAATTGACGAACATATACTGCATCACTAGGCACAAACCAATCTTCCTTCATATCCGTCAAAAAGCCGGACACATTAATTAATAAAAGAAAAAAGAGTACGCAGATATATCCCTTAAACCATTTGTTTTCAAACCATCGTTCTCCTTTTTCCTTTAAAATCAATACTCCCGAAATACAAAAAAGAAACGAAGTCAAAAGTCCGATCCAATGATCAGGCAGTATTAAGAGAATAAGATAAGCGATCACTAAACTAAACCCACCAAAGAACTCCATATATATCCCCCCAATTGTTTCACTTTCCTTGCACTATGTTGCAGTCAATTTTAACACACTGTCACATCTTTCCATCCTTCCTCGTCTTGAGTATGAAATCACAATTGGAGGTGATCTTATGACTCAAACGTGGGATGTTGTCATTGTTGGTGGTGGATTAGCAGGTTATGTTGCGGCAAATGCTTTAGCAAAAAATAATTTATCTATCCTACTATTAGAAAAAGGAAAAAATATTGGCGGGAGAGCTAGAACAAGCAAGATTAAAGATCAGTATTTGAATATTGGGCCCCATGCCTTTTATAAAAAAGGAAAAGCCAAGGCCTTTCTCGAAGAATATGGTATTAAACTTAACGGTAAATCACCTCATTTAAGTGGTGTATTAGTTGAAAACAATATGGAATATACTGCACCGTTCACTCCTCTAGGGATTTTTTCAACAAGTCTTTTAAATTGGAAAGAACGGATGGAATGGCTCTTGTTTATCATGAAAATTAATCGTATCGATACCGAAAAATTAACAGGACTAACATTCGAACAATGGGTGAAGCAAGCAGCACAATCTGAAAATGTTCGGTCATTACTTTATGCTCTAGGCAGACTTGCGACGTATTGTCATGCCCCCGAAAAGGTGAGTGCAAAATTAATTGTATCGCACTTGAAAACGGTGATGGGTGGAGTACTTTATCTTGATGGCGGGTGGCAGACGATTATCGACCAGCTCCACAACAGAGCAGTCATCACAGGTGCTCAGGTTCAAACACGCACAACCGTAAAACAAATTGTCCCGGATGAACCTGATCATCTTAAATTAGTGCTATCCGTGGGCGAGGAAATGCTAGCTAAGCATGTGATTTGTACAACCGGTCCTAACGAGCTTACTAAATTGTTAGGAGATAATCTCCCCCAAAGCAGCTTTATCACCCAACCAACACCAGTAAAAGGTGCAACGCTTGATGTTGCTTTGTCTCAGCTTCCTAATCCAAAGCGGTTATTTGCCATGAGCCTGTCCGGCCCCTTTTATTATTCCATACATTCAACTTATGCCCGACTATCTGAAGATGGAAAAAGTGCTGTTCTGCATGTGTTTAAATATCACCATCCAGATGATCACATAGATAGGAAAAAGGTACAACATGAGCTTGAACAATTCCTAGATAAGATGCAGCCAGGATGGCAAAAGCATGTGATTACAAGTCGCTATATTCCGCAAATTATTGTTAATCAGCGCTTACCCCGCATTGGGGATGAACACAATCTGGTCCGTTCTAAAACAGATATCCCGGGATTATATATAGCAGGAGACTGGGCTTCTCCTCATTCCATTTTGGCAGAAGGAGCTATTAGTAGCGGGAAACAGGCAGCTGAAGAAATTATTCAGAAAGAAAAGAGTTGAATATGGTGCAGATTAGTAATGAGGATTATAAACAATTTAAACGGTTGTTGTTTTCAATCGGTTATCGGATGTTAGGTTCTGTAGCAGAAGCAGAAGATATGGTACAAGAAACTTTTTTAAAAGCGTATCAAATTGATGACCAAAAGCTAGATAATAAGAAAGCATATCTCTGCAAAATCATGACAAACCGCTGTCTTGATGTATTAAGATCAGCACAGTATAGACGAGAACATTACGTGGGACCATGGAATCCTGAACCTCTATTGCAAGAGAGTACACATGACATTGATCCCTCGGAGGTTGTTCTTCAAAAAGAAGGATTGAGTGTTGCCTATTTACGAATGATGGAACATTTAGCACCGGATGAACGGGCAGTCCTCCTTTTAAGAGAAGTATTTCATTTCTCTTATTTGGAGATTAGTAACTTCATTGAAAAGAAAGAAGAAAATTGCAGGAAAATTTTTAGCAGGGCCAAGCAAAAAATCTCGAGCATAGAGGGTGAAAGTTTAAACTACGAGAAGAATAAATCCCTTATCGATCGCTTTATCCAAGCGTTTCAAATGCAAAATATCGATGCCTTACTAGAACTCATATCTGAAGTAGTCACGCTCTATTCCGACGGAGGAGGAAAAGTCAATGCAGCTGTTCGTCCAATTGAATCCCGCTCCAATGTTTTGGCCTTTTTATACGGAATCTTCAACAAGGCTCCTGAAGACTTCTCTTTCAAAGTCAAAAAGGTCAATGGTCAGCCAGCCATTGTGACTTTTGTAAATGGTAAGGTCCAAAGTATCATTAGTTTTTATATACGTGATGATACAATTAAGGAAATGTATATTACCATGAATCCTGATAAGCTTCCCACTTATTGAGAAAAATTAAGTTGTCACTGTCGCTTAAGATTAGAAAATTATAACCTTTGGGGACAGCCTCTTTATCTATATTAAATACAAAAAGCTAATTTGTTTATGATACGGTTCCACCGCAGGAATACTAAACACAAAGTATATTTTGATAATAAAGTGTATATACAAATTTTTAAAAAAACTATAAGACCACTTAAGTATTAAGTGGTCTTATAGTTTTTTGATTACATTCTTTTCATTTTTCCATTCTTAATGAATATAATACTTCTTAAGAACATCTATAATGTGCTTTTCTCTTTTTCCTTCTAGTAATTGTAATAATTTTTCTCCATCATAAAACACATCGTGAGTTTCTGGTTTAACATTTTTATGTGTATTTATATTATTTAACACTTTTAAAGCATCTGCTGAAAACCTAGCAGTAGTAATATAACAGCCCTTCACAGGAAATGAGTTTTGCTTTTGTAACTCTTCTCTAGCAAATGGTAATGTTGTATTAAAAAACCATTTAACTGTATTTGGTTTATCATGTGGTTTTAATGGAATTTCTATTTTAGAGTTTTTACCTTTAAACTCATAAACAATAATTTCTTCATTTTGAAAATCACGAACAATAACATCATATTCATATTCACGATGTGTTCCATCAACTTCTTTTCTTTTTAGAACCTTTCCTAGTTCTATTGAAGCGTGTGGATGGATTATTTTTATTAAAGGATACATCAATACCTCAAACAAATCACCTTTCATATTTCCTAAATTAATTGATTGTCCAGACTTCTCCATTTCAGATAATGTTGCATCCACATTCTCTACAATTTCTTCAGATGTACCCCAATCATTTAATATTGAACTTTTAATTTCTTTAATTTTATGAATGATAGGGTATATATTTTCTCCAAAAATTGACCCTAAATTAAGCATTATAAAACCTAATGATTTTAATTGACTGAATGCATGAGAAGAAATTTCTTGGTACACAACAATAGGGAGTATTTTCCTCTCCCTAGTTGCACTTGATCGAACGGCTTGAACCCTTCTTAAAAACCCCTGCACATCACATGACATATAGCTTCTATGTATTACTATATCTAACACAACTAATGTCTTTTTTTCATCACGTTCTATACTATTACCCAATGTAGTATTGTAACCAGTTGTATTAGTATAAGCAAAGGCATCCCAAATATAATTATTATGTTCTGCACCTTTTGATGGTAATGTTTGATTTCTGTATACTATATATTTATTATCGATGAAATTATGTTTTATTAGCCAATTTCGTACATCTGGAATGAAAAAGCAATCCATAATCATATTACTTCGATGTTGATACATTAAAGGAATAACTTTATTACTAACACTTGATAAAATTATGTAGGTAATGCCACTATCAGTTGTTGTTTCAACAACCCCTAGATATTCTAGCATATATAGTATTTCATTCAGAGTATTAGACTTTTCTTTTTCTTTTCTCAAAGGGGATGCTGTAATCTTTAGCCCCTCGTAGTAAGAAATGATTCCTTCGCTAGCATCTAGTAAATTTAATAAATGATAAACTGGAGGACGGTTCTTTTTAGTTATTTCCTTAATAACATTAATACTTAAGCTAGTTTTATTTTTATAATAAACATACTGACCATTTCCAAATGTTATAGGGTGACTGGATTGTAATATCCCCTTACTACAAGCCCTAGAAATAATCTTTCGTGCATTAGAAGAAGTTATTTGAAATTTTTCTTGAAGAATTTGGTTTAATTCATTACCTGTCTTATAAAATTTATCATTAGCAAATATTACTGATAAATACTCGTCATATTTACTCACATAATCACCCATTTTAAAGTATTGTCACACTGCCCTTATATTATATTAATTGCTATAAAACAGTGCCTTCCTATTTTTTAAAAAACACTGTTAAATCAATGTTTTCACACTTCTGTTTTTTTAAAAGGTGTCACAATGTATCATTTTTAGTTTTACTTAAGTAGTCATGGGATACTCAACAATAAAAATAAAATTAACACTTCCACTTCATCAACCATATTTATTCACTTAATACAAATTAAAGCTTGTCACACTGCCCTTATATTACATTAATTTCTATTAAACAGTGCCTTCCTATTTTTTAAAAAACACTGTTAAATCAATGTTTTCACACTTCTGTTTTTTTAAAAGATGTCACAATGTATCATTTTAGTAAACATTAAGTTAGTACTGGTTTAATTCCCAACTCAATACCCCCTTAATTTCTGTTTACATTTATTTTAACACTTAAATAAAGTTCGTTTCGCTTAAGTATATAATTATAGTCTGTCTTTAGATGTGCTACCACCTTTCATAAAATCTCACCCTATAAATTGTTGTAAAGTACCCTCCACTACAATAAAAGACACTCTTTACGAATGCCTTATACAACCTTATCTTTACTTTTTCTCTATTGCCCCATTTTCTTACTATTAGAATAATTATACTAAATATCTATCATATTTTTCATAATGGCTAAAAAAAAGTTTGGATATTGATATGCCAATCCTTTTTTACCTTTCGCAGTATTTTCTTGTCCAATACTAGGTCTACTTGCTGTTTTTCAATCGCTAACTTTGCTCTCAGGTATTATCTCGTTCTAATATTTTATTTAACAACCAATTGTATTTGCTCAGAACAGCGATATTTCTTTCATTATTTATCTTTTGTAAGACCTTCTCCTTTAAATTGAGCAAACTTTGTTTTTCAGAGTCTAATTTAACTAGCCACTTTAAAGGGTCTATATAATATTGTCCATCGAAATCTCTAGTAATATTTAACTGATCTGTATCTCCATCTATTACTTTTACAACAGTTTCATCTATTAATATTCTCGGATAAATTGCATATTTTGATTCTAACTCATAAGCGTTAATTAGAGCTTGTCCAAAAAGCAATCCTTTATCCGAATTATATTTTATATTTCCAATTACTATTGAACCTCTTATTAAAATCCCAAAATGAGTTAACATATTTATTTGAATAGCTGCTATTCTATCAATAATTACATTTAAATAGTCAGAGAACTTTTGCCCATAGTCATTAAATATTGGTTTGAGGTCCAAAATATTAATAACTGAATCAGAAAAAACAATTACATCTGATTTATAATCTGGTTCTGACAATAGATGCATTGTTGTTAGTATATCTTCAATTTTTTCAGGTTGATTTTTATACTTATTCATTATTAAGTTCTTAAAACCTAATACATCGAAAAATACTAGTATTTTTTCCTTATATCCGTTTTCACTATTCAAAACGTTTCACCTTCATTTCTAATGCAATTTCAATAACCTTCAAATAATCTTTATAACCCTAAATTTTCGAAATTAGAATATGGTTTTAATAAGCTCAAATATTATATATAAGGAATTATATAGACCAATCCCACCAAAAAATATAGAGAAAATCAATAATAGTATATAAGTTATTACTATTAATACACCTTTTAGCGACTTATCCTTTTTGCGAAAAATTATTTTACGATATTGATGCTGTAGCTTTTCGACTGCCCAAGAGGATTCATAAAAGAATAATTCTTCTATCACAGGTAGATAGTTATTATTAAGTAACGTGTCGTAGTTTCTATATATACTAGTACTGTGTAATTCTTTTCCTTCTAATTCCTTTATAGATGACTTATCAATACTTAAGGTAAATTTACTCCAGTATTTTTGCGATTTTTCTTTTACCATATAATTATCATACACAACTACACTACTATATGAGTTTATATTCTCCAGACTAAAATCTTGATTATGTATTCTTCGACTACCTTGATAAAAGTATATATCACCTTGAATATACTCAATTTTCTTAGGCGTTAAATTATATAACTCTATCAATCTATATACCTTTCGATTTCCTTTAATAAATTCTATTTTATCCCTTACTTGCAATTTTAATATGCTATTTTGAGCTTCATTATTATTTCTACTATATTCTGCGAGTTCTTCGGATTCTCTTTTTTTAAATTTAATGTCACTAATTTTAAATAAAACAATAGTTCCCAAAATAATTATCCATAACACTATTAGTCCAATAATATTAAATATACCTAACCCCTCTCTAAAATACTTTATTATGGGGCTAATAATGAATACCAATAATAATAATAAGCCAATAAATCTAAACATTTTACGCTTCCAAAGAAAACTTTTACTTTCTGGACTTAACATTATCTCTTTTCTTTGTATCTTTTCATCTTCATTCATTATTGTTACAAATTTTCTTAACCTATCATTAAAACTCTCTTTTAGTAAAACATCCCCGTTAGTAGATGCAAGTAAAGTTTGGGCGATTAGACTTCCATGTATCATATTTAGTTTCTCAGTATTTACTTCAAGACCTAGTTTATGTAAATACTCATTTAGTGTTCTTTTAACATTACTTTCAATAATGTCTATATTAAGATTTACTTGTGTTAGTTTTATATCCTTAGTATTATCCATTTCATCATCTAAAAAAGACGTTAAATTATGTACATCAGAATCACTATACATCTTTTTTGATTCCGCACTGAATTCACCAATAAGCACAACCTCATATGTAGTTGCCTTTTTATCTGAATTTACTAATGATCTTATTACTTCTTTAATAATTGATGGTTTAAAGCTATTTTTTGTAGACTTTACTTGAATAAATTTAACACTTCCATCTATGTAAGTTATTTCTATATCTACTTTTTCTTCATTAGGTTCTACTGAGATATTTTTCCACGAAGTATTTCTAACAGACTCAAGAACACTAATTAATGCTTGTAAATAAAAACCACGAGAAGCATTTCTTCCACCATTCATCAAGTTCCCCCACTTTTTTTTATCACCTTTTTAATATTAGTTCATTCTTAAAATCTTTGTATATATTGAACCAGTGCCACTATAATATTCGACATTTATATAGATTATCCTACAAGAATGAAATTGTAATATTAATATGTAATGGAATGATATTAATAAAAAGGCTTAGTTTTTCACTAACCAAGCCCTTTGTATAACTAATGCAATATTTTGTCTAATATAACCTTATCAAAAACAACTTCAACCCTCTGCTTTACCATCACTTGTGATACGGTTCATTGTGGTTTATCTAAATAGGATTTAAACGTGTTCCTCAAATAGACGCTTTCACAAGACTACGTCTGCTGAACTACATATAGCTTATCTAAGTCATCATTTTTTAAAGATTTTAGTGAAGAGTTATTTATCCCACTCAAATAGTAAAAGTGCTTCCCTGTCAGACAAAATAACCTAATTGCTTACTCCCCGTTCGTAATTCAATCAGATATGCTGATAGTTGCTTAATTCTGGCATCGCTCGATTTGTGAAAGGTATATATATCACAAAAAGCATACATCTTTTCTTCGCCATTCTCACTTGGGGTTTTCATCGTCCCCTCGATGACCGCATTATTTCCTTGTACAAGAATACTTTTCGTGATAAATCTAAATACGTTTTTTCTGATTAGTATGTAAAAAAGCCTTAATATAACCTGTATTAATGGGTTGATCTTTTTTTGCTTCTCTCATAATTGGCTATTCATTATTTGTTTTAATAATTTTAATACGACAGGCAACAATAGAATTGAATTTATTAAAGGAAAGAAAAGAGTTGAGTTGGTGAATGCTATTAAAGTATAAAAACTTTTTTTCAGTTCTCGGTTTATGGATTATCTTTGGAAGCATAATTGGTATAGTTGTCGGGTCGACAACCACTTTCCTTTTAGAGACAAACGATTACCTTGGAGATGACATACGATTAAAAAGAGATTGGCTTATCTTCCTTCTCCCCTTTGGAGGAATTATCATTGGATACATATATATGAACTACGGAAAGGTGTTTTTGAATAATACTTGGAATGACACTGCTAAACTAAATAATCTGGTAATAGACTCGGTTCACGGAAAAAAAGAAGTACCGAGGAGAATGGGGCCTATCGTCTATTTCGGGACTTTTATCACAGTCCTTTTTGGAGGTTCAACCGGAAGAGAAGGTGCAGCTGTCCAAATGGGAGGAAGTGTAGCTGCAACGGTCAACAAATTTTTTAAGGTAAACAAATTCGATAAGAAAATTTTAATGATGAGCGGTATAAGTGCTGGCTTTGGTGCTGCCTTTGGAGCACCTATAACAGGTGCTGTTTTTGGCATGGAAATGACTGCTTTGGGAAAGCTGAAATTTGAAGCACTTGTTCCTTGTCTTACTGCAAGCTTTGTTGGTCACTATATAACTACAGCAGCTTGGGGACATAAACACGAAGAATTTATAATACAAACCGTTCCGGAGATATCTATTATTACATTTATAATAGTTATTCTTTTATCAATCATTTTCAGCCTAATTAGTGTTTTATACTGTCAGTTGAGGCATTGGATAGAAAAATTCTCTGAGAAAGTTTTCAAAAAAAACCATATGAAAAGAGCCTTTTTTGGAGGTATAGTCATTGTAGTATTAACTTTAATGGTTAATTCACAAGATTACAACGGCCGAGGATTACAGATGTTAGAACAATCTTTTATAGAAGACGTTCCGCCCTTTGCTTTTCTGGCCAAGCTAATATTTACAGCAGTAACTTTGGGTACCGGCTTTGTTGGCGGTGAAGCTATACCTTTATTTTTCATTGGGGCTACATTAGGCAATACCTTACACACATTGATCGATTTACCTATGTCATTTCTCGCTGCATTAGGATTAATTGCTGTTTTTTCTGGAGGGACTAATACCCCTATAGCAGCTTTCCTGCTTGCAATGGAGATGTTTGATGGAAAAGGATTAGAGTACTTTTTTGTTGCTTGTATAGTCAGCTATCTATTCTCAGGACACCATGGATTATGGCCATCGCAAAAAATATATGAGCCTAAGAGCAGGTTATATAATACTCTTCGTGCGGAAACTATTGAAAACGTTGAAACAAAGAAAAAACTTTAGAAAATTAGACGTAAACAGCAATATGCTGCCGTTTTATTGCTCTATTTATATAAAGACACTTCACTAAATAATAAAGTAACGGGTATCATCCAACAACAATAAACAATAGGAATTATAATTAAACAGAAAGACTCAATTGTAAGTATATTTTTAGCAACATTTGAAAAGAGGAGATGTTTATGGATTTACACTTCATATGGAAAGCTATTGTCGTCGTGATAGGAGGAGTCCTGATCTTACGATTAGCTGGAAGAAAATCAATCTCACAGCTTACTGTTGCTCAGACTGTCATGATGATAGCTGTTGGGTCATTAATTATTCAACCTGTTGGCGATAGGAACATCTGGATTACAATGTTGATTACATTTTTAATGGTAGCTACACTTCTTTTTATTGAGTATATCGTTTTGAAATCGAATGCTTTTGAAACGTTAATTTATGGAAAAGGAGTTGTAGTAGTTGAAAACGGCCAAATTAATGAACGGAATTTAAAGAAACTGCGGTTAACAATTGATATGCTTGAAGTACGAATGAGACAACAAAACATTCAGCATTTTACTGATTTACAATGGGCTACAATAGAATCGAACGGTCAGTTAGGGTATATGTTAAAGTCTGATAAACAATTCGCTACTAAAGAGGATATTCATATGCTGAAATCGCTGATTGAATCAAATCAATCTAATCCTCCAAATGAAACATCAAAAACTAAAACAAGTGTGTCAGATAACATATTTACTGAGGTTAAAAATAGAAAGCATAAAGAAAAACCTAAAGAAAATTTGGATTAACAGTAATGATAAGCATGATGATTTGCGTTCTTGATCAAGAAACATTCTTTAGGAGAATTACTAGTTTGGCTGCATCTTTCCTTTGGAGACAAACAAGAAAACGGAATCTCTGGTTTTCCTTCGGGCGCCTGCCACTTACCTAATTTTTCCATATTTTATCGAAAAATTTTAATGTGTACATTATTGTTGCAACTTGGAACTAAAAACCTCATTTACTTATGGTAAGGTTCTCCATAAGTGGTTTGGTAAAGCAAACCACAGAATTTATTGTAACTTTTTCCAACGGAATTCTTAAAGATATAGTGAATGCACTCCCTTCAGAGCATTAAGCACTTATATTGGTATCCAACCTTTTAAGGATGCACCACCCTCTGGGTGATTTCCAACAACTAATTCTCCACCATGTTGCCTAACTATTCGTTGTGAAATAGTTAACCCTAACCCGGCTCCTCCGGTTGAACGATTTCTCGATGCTTCCCCTCGATATAGTGGTTCAAATACTCTTTGAAGATCCTTTGCAGAAAATCCCTCTCCTGTATCTTGTATCGTAAAGGTCACACAGGTTTCATCTCTATTGCAATTAACGAAAATATTACCACCACTAGGTGTATGTCTGACCGCATTATCTATTAAGTTATTCACGGCTCGCTCTAATAAGTGTGAATCGCCCTTGATATTGCAATCACTTGTCAAGTTATCCGCTATGATAGAGATATCCTTTTGCTCAGCCTGAGGGCTTAGGCTTTCAATCGAGTTCTTGAGAACAAGGCTGAGGTCAATCATATTTTCGCTTAGTATCATTTCTTGGTACTCTGTCTTCGCAAACGTGAAAAGATCCTCTACAAGGCGGTCTAACTGCACTGACTTCTCCTTACAAACTGCGAGATACTCTGCTCTCTTTTCAGGTGAATCAGCAATACCTTGCTCTAGGCCATCTAAATAACCCCGTAAGGCAAATAACGGTGTCCGTAAGTCATGCGCAACAGCAGCAATCACAAACCTCCGTTCATCTTCCAGTTCAACCTGTTTCTGAAAAGATTTTTTTAGACTATCAACCATAATATTAAACCCATCATGGACTTCAGCAATTTCTGAAATTCTTGAAGAAGGTATTTCGATATCCAAATCTCCTTCTGCAATCTGCCGAGCACATAGGCTCATCTTCTCTAGCGGAATAAGAATACATCTTCGCATTGCATAAGCCACAATCAAAAAGGCCAATAGTAGACCAGTGATTCCCGCAACTATTTGAGTCATTTTTGAATCGGTCTCAATTCCCAGATTGAATGAATTTGTTTCAAAAAAATGCCCAACTACATAAAATATCCACGGAATAGTAAGTATAATAAATAAACTAAGAATGGTGAATTTACGAATGCGAATGGTTTCCATTTTCTTCTCCTTTAAAACGATAGCCTATGCCCCATACGTTCACAATAAATTGCGGATTATTCGGATCAGCCTCAATTTTCTCACGAAGCCGGCTTAGATGGACACGAATAGTATGTTTATCACCAATTCCTTCCCAAAACTTTTCAAGTAATTGGTCATATGAAAAAACGTATTTAGGATGTTCGGCAAACAATTGAAGTAAATCATACTCTTTCGGTGTCAGTGAGATAGGCTGCCCTTTTATAAACACTTCTCTTGTAGACAAATCCAACGACATACGCCCATAATCCAAGACCTTCCTAGATCCTTGTTCAGAACTCGAACGCCTTAACACAGCCTTCACTCTTGCAACAATCTCACCCGGTGAAGCGGTTTTGACTATATAATCATCTCCTCCAAGTGCTAGTCCGCGAATCTTATCTACATCATCACTTAGAGCACTCAAAAAAAGGATTGGGACATCGCTTTCCATACGAAGCTGCCTACATAACTCAAAACCGTTTTGTCCCGGCATCATTATATCCAAAATGATGCACTCAATTGTACTTTGTTTCAAGATGACAAGTGCCTGAGCAGTGTCATAAGCAGTTTCCACATAAAAACCCTCATTTTCTAAGAAATCTCTCAATAGTTCTACAATACTTTTATCATCGTCAACGACTAGAATCGTCTGTACTAAGTTCACGAAAATCTCACCTTTCCTCAGATGACACACCCTTGATACAAACCTATCAACATTTAAATTTCAATTTAAGTTTATCATTTTTTCAATGAAGAATAAGTATTATGATGGATTGTGATTATTTTGTGATTGTTTTATACCCTCTTTTGAGATATTAAAAGGTTATTCTTTTATTGTTAAACAAGCAGCAGATATTTGTAATGTTTTACAACACCTTTAACTACTTTGAAGGGGGATTTACAAATGGGTATTGAAGATCAAACATTCTCATTCTTTCCATTCGGCGCTTTGTTTTGCCTTACATTATTTTGTTTTGTAGCAGTCCGCATTTACGCAATACGCTCTCGTTATATGCATACTAAGAAAATTGACCGTCTTAAGGACCTAGTAATCAACGGGGAACTGAGAGAGGCGGAATATCAAAAACTGAAAAGTATTCTTACAAAATAAGACATAATCAATCTCAAATCATTTTAAATGGAGGGAATATATATGCGTATTCAAATTGTGTTGTTTGATGGATTTGATCTATTAGACGCCATCGCGCCTTATGAGGTGTTTACTGCCGCTGCGATGTACTCAGATGAAACTATCACCGTTGAACTCGTTTCTGCTGAAGGTGAAAGAATGGTGACAAGCGGAGTAAACCATTTACAAATCCAAGCAAGTAGTGAACTTGACTTAACCCGTAAAGGAATTATTCTTGTTCCGGGTGCATCTGGTTCTGTTCTTGATAATGGACCTGAATCAATACCGGTTAAATTACAACAAGCAACAGAAACAAACTTAAGTAATTTACTCAAAGAGGCTATGATGAAACCAGAGATACTGCTTTCCACAGTTTGCGGTGGTTCTCTCATTTTAGCAATGATTGGCTTATTAGAAGGCCGTCATGCTGTTACCCATCACATGGGGATGGGGCTTTTGAGTACTACTAATGCTATTCCAGTTAATGCTCGAATTGTAGATGATAGGAATCTTGTTACTGGTGGTGCCGTTACTTCAGGACTCGATGTTGCCCTTTACTTAGTTGAGCGAGAATTAGGTCCACGTATAGCACACGCAGTGGAGCAACTGTTCGAGTACGAACGCAGGGGTACAGTTTGGAAAGCAGAAGGAAATATACCGAAAGAAAACCAACAAGAAAATCTAGTTGAGGAGACAAGTCATCATTCCTATACTCAATCTAATGAAACAGAGAATTTTCATGGAAAATGGGATACTGCAATCTCCACTCCTATTGGGAAACTCTCCGTTTTATTAAATTTAACAAAAATAGATGGACAGATAACAGGAACTGCAAAGCAAGGAGAAGATATTGTCACTTTAGACAATCTGGTACTAGAAGGGAATCAATTAAAGTGGTCCATGAAAGTTTCCAAGCCTATGCGTCTTAACTTAAAATTTATCGTTTCTGTAGATGGAAACAATATGATTGGTGAAGCAAAAGCCGGAATGCTTCCTGCATCAAAGTTAATCGGACATCGAATTTTATAAACCGGAGGATTAAGAATGTATTCATTTATTATATTCCTTCATGTAATTAGTGCATTATTTTTGGGGTGTTTTCTTGCATTCCCTTTAGCAATTAATACATTGTTTTCTCGTACGAGTAATGAATTAATAACCAGCCTTAAAACAATTTTAGCCTTTACTCGAGCAGGACATTATGCATTGGTTCTTATTATGGTTTCTGGAGGTTGGATGGTCATTGGGTATTCATCCTACCCTTCCTTGTTTTGGGTGACACTTTCAACCCTTATACTGATCCTTATCGGTGGCTTAATAGGTATGGTGAATAAGAATATAAAACAGATTATTTTTGCAAATGATTCTAAGAAAGCACTATTGGAAAATATGGTGAAGTTAAAATGGTATGGTTGGATTACCTTCTTATCCATATTAATTGCTGTATTTGTTATGACAAATCGTAGTTTGTTTTCCTAAGTATTGATGGAGGATTTCATTCAAATGAAACAAAAAGCGGGTATACTTATTTTAATTATTTCAATGATGTGGGTGCTTCACACATTTTCAAAGAATTTTATGGTAGATCCTCAATTCGAGAAATTTATTTCTAGAAAAGATCAAATTCTAACAGACCATAACTTATGGATTTTAATGATTCGTATTCATATCTTACTTGCTATTATTTCTCTTATTACTGGACCTCTAGGAGTTATAAAAACAATCCGTGATAAATCAAGAAACTTTCACCGTTGGAATGGCAGAATATATGTGATGTCCATTATTTTAAATTTCATACCTGGCGTCTATGTCTCTTTCTTTGCTACAGGAGGATTACCAAGCATAATTGGGTTTATTATTTTAAATACATTATGGCTTATAACAACTATTCTCGGATTTTGGTATATCAAAAGACAAAGAGTTATGTTACATAGTCAATGGATCACTCGAAGTTTCTTTCTTTCCTTTGCAAATATTACTATTTATATAATTGTAGCCATTTCACATAACCTAATGAATTTTTCTTATGGAAATTCCTACACGCTAGCAGTCTGGTTAAGTTGGTCTCTTAATCTACTTTTGTCAGAATTTGTGATTAGAAGGAAACTATTCTTTTGAAGAACTTTTATGTAATTGTCGTTGAAAACTAATTTTAATAATAATGATGATTCTTTGTTCCCTCATTATTTATCTATACGTAACACAATTAATAGGCTAAGGTGAATCAAACAATTTTTAATATGATTGATTTATTAAGAAGGAATATTATTACATCAATTTATTTAGCCAAACTTTATCAATTACAATTTCTACTCTATGCTTTACCACTATTTGTGATACGGTTCACCGTGATGTATCTAAATGAGGTTTTTAAATTTTTTTCTCATCTAGATATGATTCAACAAGACCACGTCCGCTGTAATACATAAGCTGATTTAAGTCCTCAGATAATGTTCTCAAGGATTTAATAAAAAGGTCCTTATTGCCTTCAAACAATAAAAGCACTTCCCATTCAGTTGTTAGAGAACCTTCAGATAAAAATTGCTCTATATGAGTTCTATCATCTCTATAGCCAAAACATCCACTAACATAATCATAGTCACCTAAGTATCGATGTTTTAATGAACGTAAAAATTCAAACAAATCGTAATGAATCATGTATTCAACACTATCAAATGCCAATTGACTTTCATTAAAAACCTCTTCCATAAAAGGGAAAGTAAACATTACTTCAATGGGTAAATGATACGGTCTTTCTGGTTGTAATCGTTGAAAAGCATCATATAAATTTCTCCGTGGAGAAACATACCAAGAAAAAGCTTGTCTGCTATGAAGTCTATCTCTTACTTTTGGTTTCATCATAATTTCATCTAAAAGTTTATATTTTCTTCTCATCGTTAATGATATTCCCATACTATAAAAAACAGCTTGCAGTGGTAGTTGCTTCAAGCCTAATAAATAAACTCTTCCATCACTGCTTTTTATCGATGTAAATCTTTCTAACGTCTCAATTAGCAATCGTTCTTGAAATTCATCTTTACCATAATAAGCAAGTATTGATGATAAAACGGAAATAGGTTTTATGATGGCTTTTATTTCTGCAATCCATTGTTTCATAAGTTCAATAGTTGCTTCTTGATTAGAATCAAGTTTATTAATTTTACCAATAACGTCTCGTGATTCATTAGTAAACAAATCACGAATAGCCGATTCATCATCATTTTGAATATAATCTTTTAATCTTTTAATTTTGACTTGAATATTTTCTGGATTAACCTTCTTCAACTTAGAAATGTTAAATACAGCTTCTTTTATTTCTCGAAAGAAATGGTCAGCACCTCTAGAATCTATTACTAAATTGGCATCCCTGAAATTAATTAATTCTTCTGCTTTTTCACCAATTGATTCAGAAAAAGAGTGCCAGTACCATGAGTACCTACGTCCCTTAACACTTTTAATCGTGTCTCTAAGCGCTGTATCCCACTCAGCCGACCAACCTGATATTATTAGTCCATAGTCATCAAAAACTTGTTGTAATAACACAGATAGATTAGAGGAATAGCACTCTAACTCATCGGTAATATTTTTAAATCTTGTGTCTCTGTAATCGCCATGAATTTTTAGTACTGTACAATCAGCATGTGCTAAAGGTTTCATTCCTTCTATGTCTGAATCATGGTAAAGTGTTTGATACTGTACACTCAATTCATCTAATGCTTGTTCAATTAAGCGGTCAAAGTTTGTTGTGACAATTACTTTTATAAAACCTTTTTTTACTAATTCTGCAATTGATTTATGGGCTTCAGTTGGTATCTTTCTACCTTCCTCTAGGTCTTCTTCTGTAGGCTCAAAAAACTCCTGTAGTAATCCATTCCGTTCTGAAGATGTTTTAGCCAGCATAGCTATTACCTCATCATATAAAGGAGCTTTACCAAATTTCTCTTGATACCATTTAATTTCATCGGGCTCCTCCGAACCTTCTACTAACATAATTCTCCTGCATAACTCTTTCAATACACCCCAGCCTGTAGGAATACTTGCAGAATATGATATGCCTGATCCAAGTAATAAAGCATAAACCCCTTTATTTGCCTCGACTGAAAATGACAGTGACATTAATTTTTCATCCATCATAACGCCTCCTATTAATTTAATTTACAGCTCATCATAGCCGAATTCCTTAAATAATGAATCTAACCGTTGCATTATATAATCATGTGCTCTATTTGTTACTTGCAAATGGGACTTTTGTCTATGTGTATAAATTATTTCATTAAAGTTTGATTTGGGATTGGGATACAAATCAGACTGTAGTTCACGAGCAAGTTCCCTAAGTGTTATCCCTTCTTTTATAGGCGCCTTTAAGAATCGTCCACTTGTTAATTCAACAAAATAAGGATATCTACCTCTCCTATCCTTTGAATCAAAAGGCGCGTCATCATCAATAATATTTTTCTCATTAAACCCTGATGTAATTGCATAACCAACAATTATAGGTGTCCCTTTGTTCTCTTTATCAGTACTTACCATGGTCATAAACAATAATTGACCATCTTTTATTCCAGATGGTGGCTTTGGAAAGAATGTACGTTTCCTGTGTTCCTTTTTCCTTCTTCCAAAATAGGTTTGGTGGTTAGGAATACGGTTTTCGCTGTTACCTTCAAACTTTAGCCAAATTCCTGTGTTACGTATGTGGATTCGCTTTTCATCTTCCTCTTTTAGAATTTCCTCTATGACGTCTCTTTTCTCTTTACCGTTTAAAGTTTCGGTACCATTCCATTCAAGTTTTGCCCCCCACTTAACTCGATTTGGATGAATTATAACAGGCGACTCATTTTTTCTAGGCTTCTTTTGTGAATAGGCTCTATCTGTTACAGCGTCATCACAAAAGGTTTTCTCCTTGGCAATACGGTCTAAAGTAATCTCCCAATTATTATCTTTCTTTATATCATTAAGTAGACCTTCAAAATAATTATTGCACTCTCTCGAAAACACCGGCTCTCCTTCCATAAAAATACCAAATTCATGATTCTTATAGAATCCATTGAAGGTGAAATTAGCTGAACCCATTATTACAGATTCATTATCAAATATGTAAAGCTTAGTATGAAGACCTTGAAGCGCGTACATTTTCACTCCAGCTTTTTTCAGATATTCTAAACCAGTAATGCTGCTAACCCCTTTTATGAAGTCTTCTCTGTCAAAACGTGTAATTAATACACAGTCTAGTTCATTTTCAGTCTCCTGAATAAAATTAACTAAAGCTAATGCTGTTTTGTAACCAATGAATGGAGAAATAATTCGAATTTGTTTCTTTGTTGAATCTAATAATGAGAAAAAAGTACTTCCAAAATTTTTATCTAAGAAGCTAATTGGCATAGGAAATTCCCCCTTAACCTTCATTTATATCATTACAGTTATTATTTTTTGCTGCATAGCAAAGTTGTACATCTTCATCACAAAGTATTCCAATTCTTAGAACAGTGAAGTTTGTAAGTTTAACTTCGTCCATAAATTCTAAATCCAAAAAGTTATTCAGAAAATTACTTAATTCTTCCTTTTCTTCTAATAATATCATAGCTTGGTAGGGTTCGAGTATAAATTCATCTATCTTTTCACCATTGCTTAAGTATTCATAAAGCCCATAAAACTCCTGTTTTAAATAAGATAGGAAGTTACCACTAATAACACTAGCAACAGCTTCAAAATCTTCTAAGCACCGAATTTGTTTCATCTATTAACACCCCAGTATGACCTTTGCATTGTTTCAATTGCATAACAAGCTACAACACCTACAACTGTACCCATCAAGAAATATTGCATTATGATTCCCCCTTGTTAACTTTGTCCTTGATTAAAATGTAAAGGGAGACACCGAAAGATACTCCCTTTTTAAATAGATTTATTGGTGTCATCTATTCACCTCCTTTAAAAGCTAATCAAACACAAATAAACCGCAACTATCATAGTCCCAGTTAACAATTTTTAGTTATGATGTTATTAGTCTTGTTACAACATACTCAAATAAAGCTTATAGGCTTTACTAGCTCGCCATATTTTAAAAGGCCAATCCCATAATTCCTTACACCCCTTTGGTCTTGTAACAAACACACAACGTTATTAAGACCATCATCATAGTAAAACAACCAACATGTTACAGGCTCACTTATTTCTTTAGGCATAATAGCTTTAAGGAGTTCATTCGGGATATCCTGTACTGGTATTAATCTAACATCCGCCTGCCAGTCCATATGTGCTATGTGTGGGTGATTTTTCGCCATATAACTTCTAAATACTTTTATTACACTCATCAATTTTTCGCTCCTTCTTATACGTTAATGAAGATAGAAAAAGGAGGAGCAAATTCATCAGCGATCGACGAATTTGCTCCTCCGTTAAAGGTGAAGTGTTTTGCCACTTCTTTATTTAATTGGATTTGTATGGTGTCAATTTTTCTTTCTTCTGAAATGGTAATTTTGTGGATTAAGAGTTGCAACAACTTCTTACGCTGTTCAAATGTTAAAGACCTCTTGTAAGCCGTCATGAAGTTCATCATAATCTCCTTTACCACCTCATAGTCAACATTTGGGACACCTCCTTGACCTAATTGTTCTTCGATTGGGTAAATTTGTTCTTCGAGGCGTTCTTTTTCACGCTCAAGGTTGGCTAATTGACCAGTAAGTTCGCCTTTGTTAATCAATTCGTCCACATATAACTTTAAGTATTTATCCTTTTTAGATTGAATAGCAGATAGTGATTTTTTCAGCATTTCATATTCCTTCTGTAGAGGTATTATGCCGTCCTGATTTTTTTGGTTAATTCTATCTACAATTTGATTAATTAACATATCATTGCTAGCTAAACCAGCTAATTTTTGAAGAACGTACTCATCAGCATACTCTGTCCTTACACCATTTGAATGGCAGACTGCTGTTCCTTTATTTTTCCATGCGCCACAAACGTAATATTCTAGTACACGCTTACTTCCATCCTTGTTTCGATTAGTCGTTCTCCCTAATACCATGCCAGCACCACACATAGGGCATCTTAGGATGCCAGTAAGTGGGAATTCCCCACTATGAATTCGATTTGGTTTTCCAGTACGGCTTTTCATGATACTTTTAGCCTGCTCCCATATATCGCCAGAAATAATGGGTTCATGTTGGCCTTTCGTAATAATCGGGTATGGGTTTATGTTATTTCTTCTTTTTTCACTCCAATCTCGCCTAACATTGTATCTGATGAACCCAGCATATATAGGATTACACAAAATCGTTTTAATACCATTAATAGAAAACGCTTTGTTTTTCTTCGTTTTATACCCTTCTTTATTCAATCGGTTTGCAATTGCTTTATACCCATTTCCTTGCAAATATAATTCGAATATCTTCCGTACAATAACCGCTTCTTGTTCGTTAACGATAAGTTTAGATGATTTTCCTTTTCGACTATCACTTGGGACACTTACTACATCGTACCCAAGAACTTGCCCACCATTCCAAGAGCCTTCCTTGGCCCTTGCTATCATCCCCATTTTGACATTTTCAGCAATATTTGCACGTTCAAACTCAGCAATAGCTGCCATCATTTGGAATTGCAGTCTTCCTGAGGGACTTTCTGTTTCGTATCGTTCAGTATATGAACGAAAGCTAATGCCTTTGTTTTGTAAATTATCAACCATCGTTAGAAGGTCAACACTTGTTCTTGATAGCCGATTCATTTTCCACACTAATACAATATCAAAGCACTTTTGATTAGCGTCATGCAGTAATTGCTGAATGGCTGGTCGACCTTTGATGCTTTTACCACTAATTCCTCTATCAATATACTCTTTATGAATTGTATATCCTTCTCTGTCACAAAACTCTCGTAAAACATTAATCTGCTCATCAATACTGTATCCTTCCTCAGCTTGCTCAATGGTAGATACACGAGCATATATCGCAGCTTTTTTTTGCGGTCCAGACCAGGCTGTTTGATCATGGGAGCTAGATAGATCCAACGCATGATTACGCATAAAATTCACCTCCTTTCATACTTTGGCCATTTGTCATTATTAATCTTGCTAAGCTTGAAAGTGGAATATCTCGTTTGCAAGTTAGATATTCATGCTCTAATAATGATGCCATTATCCTAAAATGTTCAAGCCCCATAACAGTATCTGTTTCGAAAATCTCTGTTACAGAACATAACTCAATATCGTGATCTCTTAACTTTCTTTCAATAAACAACAAATCCTCACCCTTAGCAGCAAGGTAAAATACTTCCCACACCAGAACTACATTAAAGTATCCCTTCTTAGCGTCCTGTAATAGCTGCTGTAGAGCAGGTCTACCTGAAACAGTATTTCCATAGCATGATGAATCAGAGTAAATTCTAGTAATATCATAACCTGCACGCCCATATCTCTCTTTTAGAATTTGAATATCATGATGAAGCCTATGTCCACCTTCTACTAGTTCGGATGAAACATTTCGGGTATAGATAGCAATCTTTGTAGCAACATCATTTTCTTTGACCTGCTGTGATAGGTTAGTTACTTGGGATAGGTCTTTCATCTGATGCACTTCCTTTTTTATTATTTTCATTGCTGTTGGTTGTTAAATAAGTTGTAACCATTTCGGATAAAATATCTAATAAAACATTATATTGGTAATTGATCGAAGTTTCATTTTCCAAAATTAGTTCCCCCAGTAGTTGATTCAATAGAATAATATATATTTTAATTTGGTATTGAGGGACTGGGGGCAATCAAGATAGAAAATATAATCAATCATATTCACAATATTTCGCAAATTTTATCTGCACCCCAGTTTCCTACCCAATGTAGCGTCAGTAGCAACACTTTTGTCATTATTGACAGTACTGTAGCTACGTTCGGATTAGTCGCCCCACTCCGCAAATTCATCGTAGTCTGGTGATAGTTCCACCTCATCTAGGTTTGTTGACGTACTATTTATCTTTTTTTGATCAAAGGGAACGACTACATTACTACCGACCTTTTTGATTGTTACTTTTTTTGCATCCCCTGCATGGCGGATATCAAAAATGATACCAACCTCTTTTAGATTGGATTTCACTTCCTTCAAACGGCGACTAAGAATATGAGCAGCTTTGGGCCATGTTTTGACATTCGTATCAATCCTTTCTCGGCCAGCCTCGTAGTCCAGTCGGGTTAGTAGCTCTGCTACTGTTCCAGTCCAATTATTGCAGTTACGCATCAGTACAACGATAGCAGCCGCAACTGGATGGGATGAAATGGCTTCTTCGTTTGATTTATTTTGATTGTTACGATAGGCTTCAAGGAATCTTTCTCCTCCGTACCCCATTGCTTCTGCAATTGAAAATCCCCAACGAGTAAAATCTGCCATTCTAGATAATTTCTCAATCTTAACATTGGGATATATGGCCATTGCTTTTGACAATATTCGAAATGCCCCGCCAATAATAGATGGTTTGTCTTTTTCAAATTCCGCCCTAACTACACTTTCTTCCTTGCGGTCCTCTTCTGAAATTCGCTCTAATTCTATAGGGATGGAACGATCCATCAAGTCAGGTCTTGTAACTACCATGTTAATCCCATTTAGTGCAGGGCATCGTTGTAACTCCAATAACGTTTCGTCATCATCGGTAAATAGTGTTCTCTTACTGAACCCGCCACCTGTAGAAGCAATACACAGTAAATCACTTTTTGCAGCCGATAGGTTATCCAAATTGTCAAAACATGGCATATAGTTATTAGCTAACGAAATCGCCAAATCTTGAATACTATTTGGCATAGTCAACAAATCTCGTACAGCCGGATCAATAATTTGTCGTATATTTCGCATAGATGTAGATTTTGCAGCACCCTTTTCCCCATTAAGAACAAGTACTGCATGGGGAATCTTTGGTATCAGACAAGTTACTATATAAATCAAGAGGAGAATCTGATCATCTTCACTTTTGGTACGAACATGATTTAGTAATAATCGAATATCCCCATCAAAATCAGGCATCACTTGCGCCTTCGTATTTTTATTTCTAGTAAAGAGGATGGGTGGGTTTTCAATAACCTGACAACCTTTCGGTGTAATTTCAACTATCTCCCAATCACTATTAGCCATATCGTAATAAAACTTTCCATCCCTTTCAGCAACCCTCAATTGTAAGTGATGTTCTTCCCCATCAAACATTGCCTTCATTTCCATCACACCTAATGCCTGGTTCATTGCATCACTAGTGGACGCTTGTCCTGTCTCATCAAAGAACCTTTTAGTTAACCACATTTTGAAAGTTTTACTTTTCACTTTCCAGAGTTCTGTATGACCGTTAATTTTTATCGCTGCGTACGCTTCTTCTAATTCGTTTTTAAAAAACCTCGCATCACTTCCTAAACGAATTAAAGTATCAGCTTGTGAAGGCCTTCCTTTATTGCCAACCTCTTTACGAGAATAGTCAGGTTCATATTTCTTACGTAACGTATGCCAGTCCTCCTGTGAACAGCTATTGTGATGACACCCTGCAGAAATTGCACCATTCGAAAATTGAATGACGTATGCGCTTCGATCAATATGCTCTTCATTCCAAGGGCATGCACTTAAGACATACTTAGTAGCATTTTTTTGCCAAGTCCCCTCAGCTACAATTTCTATTCCTTTCTCATTTAACCATGCTTTAGCACAAATACTATTAGTAGCGTCTACTGTTTGGTCCCGACTTGCACCTTTTATAGGTAGAGCTAACTTTTCAGTTAGCCCGTTCAACTGTTCTTTGGATACCTTAACTACTTCCTCAGGAGATTTAATGATTTGAGAATAACGATGCGGCCGCTCTTTAGTGTTATCACCTTTACAGGCTTTCGTACCATAGAGTTTCCATATTCGTGCTGCATTGTAAGTTGTTTTATCCACTTCAACCATTTCATTACTAAATTGAAAGTCAAGTATTTCCAATATCCTTTTGACAAGAATACGACTTGCATCATCATTTGGTAGATTGATGGCATACAGTAGGTGAAATCCATTCCCACTGTCTGCTAAAATAGGTTCTGGCCAACCTTGTTTTGTTAAATATTGTTGAACATTCTTTGCTAGATTCAATGCAGCTTCATGTTCCTGGTCTGTCGATGATATTCCCGATGCACGAATTGGATCTAAATCAATTGGTAACCAGCTTCTTGAAGCTATATCTCTATCAGATGTTGTTTGCTTTACGTAACTCTGTACACAATTGTTGGATCTTGTCAGCAAATCTTCCTTGACTGGGTTTAGGGTGATATATACACCTGGTACCTCTCCATCAAATGTTGAAGCCGCTTTTGCCATGGATGTATTCTCGTCAAAATAACCACTTGCCGTACCTTTAGAAGTATTTAATACTCGGAGTTCTGTAACTTCTTGATTTACCCTTAAACTTTCTAATGTATCCTCAATGTTAGCTATTACATCAATTCGATTCTTTTGGTTCATCCTGTGTTCCTCCTGTACTTTTCTACCCTATAAAAAACCTATAGAGTTTATTTTATTTTTTCTCTACTTCATTATTAGTTCAGTCTGTTGAGGGGTTCATGTCGATATATACAACTTTTCCTTTATCTGTTTCTTGCACTTTATACACTGGGAACGTTAACGATGTGCGATTAGAATAATCTAAATTGTATCGCTCGATTATTTCTTTTACGAGTACTGCATTGTAAATCGCATTGCTTTTTCCATTTTTTTTAAGGGCATAATTTGTATTTGATTCCCCTAGGTAATTAGCGATTGCGATTAATTTATCGCTATAAGCGATTTGTACAGAAGTTAGGTCTGATAACTGTTCAAGAATTGAAGTATTTAGAGATAACCTTTTACCATTGTCTGAATAGACTACGGTCACCCCTCCTTTTCTAACTGAACGATTTTTATCGGTACAAGTAGACGCCTCAAATTTAGTTACATCTAGGGAATCTCTTTTTAATGGATTCATATTGTTTTCCTCCTTGTTTTTTTGAAGATGTTTTTTGTCTCAGTGACATTTTCTAATTTAACTTTTTTGTTAATACTAAAAAACATGAAAAAAAATATTCTTTTTTTCATGTACACTGTTAATTTTCCATATAAAAAAGCAGGCTCTTATGAACCTACTCTATATTTCTCTATTCTCATAATATAGTCTTACTGCTTCGTTTATAACTTCTTCTGATGTGCGGAATTTTTGTCCCAAATCAGCATCTTCGTTTGTTACTATTTTAAAATGCGATGTACCTTCATTATTATTGGCGAGTTCTTTTAACTCCTTTACTACCATTTCCTCATTTTTAATACCAGTCACTTCTTTTAATTCTTTAAGATTACTAAGGTACAATTCATCATCTTCACCTTTTTCCAATAGTTCCTTAACAACCTGCTCATGGATTTCTAACCGTTCTTCTTTTGCCGTAATCTCTCCTTGTTTGGATTTAAGATCACTAGTTAGAAGAACCTCTTCTTCCCTCAGTTCATGAACTATATCAATGATTTCTCTTAATCTCTTATTAAGATGCTTTATCTCTAGCATATAATGATTCGTTAAAAAAACTCTATCTTCCTGATTTAACATATTATTAAAGTTAGGGCAGAGCATACTCTCTGTTTCCTCTATTAATTCCTTTATGCTCTCATCCTTCATTTGTGAAAAGGATTTTTTTACATTAAATTGCGTAAGAGTATCAAGCTTATTCAATTCGACTAGAAGGGTTTTCCCTTGAAGAGTATAACTTAATAATATTTTAATACACTCTACAATTCCCTTCAGGTCCTGAAATGTCAAATGCTCAAATTTACCTTTTCTAACTGACTTCATTGGGCTAGATGTATATGAAAGCAAAAGGTTCTTAACAGCTCCCTTTGCCTCAATGGGAATTTCATATTCACTTTTTTTAGATCCCTGTTTTTTAAAATATTGTGGATCAATACGTAACCCATTCAGTATTTCTTTGAACTTCCTAGAGTATGCACTTGTTTGTTTCGATATTTCAACCGAACTAGTTCCTTCTTCTAATACTTCCTCTACAATACCGTAAATAGAAATCTTCTTCATGCTCACACCTGCTTTTTTTCTGTATTTATTTTGGCTATTAAATTATCGGTTAAAAAGTAGAGTCATTAACAAGAAAGCTAATTAAGTTGGATTGGGTCACCTACCCTTGCCTAACATAGTGTCAGTAGCGACAATAGATCCACAACCTCTTTTGCTATTGCCGCTACTGACACTATGTTAGAAACTCTATTCCTTTCCCGATAAGGCAAAAACTCTTGAGATGTTTAGACCCTTTGTTGGCTAAACAGTATTTTTCTCCTTAATAATTGTTTGATATCATATCTTCTAAAAATTACAAAAAAGCCATTGATACTAATGCACTCACATGGCTTTTTTGTAACCATCAAAATATTTCAGTACTTTTAACAATCCCTTTCTTCAAGGAACCTGAACGCTTATGTTCCACACGTAGCATCAGTACCAGCTGTACCGAAAGTTCTCTATAGCTCCTTGTGTCGCTACCCTGTATACACAGAAGTTATCAAGAACACCCATTTATTAATTATTCCAAATCTGTTATTCTAAAGTAATAGCTCGGTTGAAAAGCGTATAGGGGTCCATTATAGGAGATCTATACCAAGCTAGGACAATTCCTTCTTCTTTCACTTCATAACCAACTGGTTTCATTTCTAATTTGTCTAAATTAGTGATAATAAGTTCAATAGTAGTCCTTTTTTCTTGTTCTTCCATTTCTGTAAATCGCTTGGTTCCATAACGATTAATTTCAGCAAAAAACATTACATTTTTAAATGCTATAATACCTTCCAAAGGGTTAACTTCGTCATCTTCGTGCCAAAAGTCCATTTTTAGTTCATTGCCAAACTCATAAAGGGAGACAAATTCCTCTTCTTTTTTTAAGGAATTCTTATATTCTTCCTTTTTTGCATCTTCAATTTGCAACCATGTAAAATTACCCGAATAATATCTTTTTAATAGCTTCTCTAGTGACATCTACAATCCCTCCATCATGTTTTTTTGTCCCCCTTACAATTCGCGAAGAGGTGATTAGAATATAAACTTAATTATCTTCAAGAGTGATCTTTAATCCCAACACATTAATAAACTGATTTAACCTAAATACAGATTTCATGTATTCCTCAGGCGTAAATATGCTACCGTCATCAACCCAAGATGCGAATTGCTTCTTCATTATACAAGATTCCAAATTATTAAATTGGTTCCTTATCTTGTAACAGAAAATTGATATATTTTCCTTACTATCAAACCAATCCTCATGAATAAGATTAGGTAAAAACCACATACATCTGATACCTGTATCGTCTATTATCATTTTAGACGGCGGGCAAGGTAGACTTTTAAACTCTTCTACCATAAGTGAAAATATTTTATTTTTTTTATCTTCATCAAGGGTGTCGATTTGAGAGGTAGGTTCAAATCGCGCAAAAAACGCTTCACATAAACTCATCTGCCAAACCGCCTCCTCAATTTCTTCATAAAACAATTCATTGTAGTACTTGTCTTGAAAATCCTCGAAGTAAATATGGTCCCCCACCTTGTAAGTTTTAAATTCCTCTTTCTTTTTTGCTTCAAGTTGATTGTTTTTCAAAATATTTCCTCCTTCGTATTATTTGGTGACTTCACAAATAGACTATAGCACATACAAATTCATCTATGAATAAAAAAACAACTATATAAACGAACTTGAACCTCAATAAATATTCATTTATAATGTTTTTATTCACAATTTTATTCATGTTGATGATTCACTTTATGAAATATTAGTTTTAAACCATTTGTAATCTATCGTACAAATACTTATTCGGACATTTACTATGGCAAACTAAACGAATTCAACTTACGGATATACTTGTGACAATTTTGTGAACAGGAGGGTTTTTATGAAAAATCATATCTCAGAAAAAAATAAAGATAAATTGCTAGCAAAAAACAAACGCCATAAGAATATATTTGAAATTATTGACCAAGAGGAATTAACAACCGCAAATGAAATCGTTGAGGAATTAAGAAAAAGGAACATTGCAACTAGTCAACCAACTGTACACAGGGATTTAAAGGAGCTAGGAATTAAAAAAAATATAAACAACATATTCGAACCAACTGAAGAAATTCATAAAAATTTTCATCTTGACCTCATTTACGATTTATTAATCACACATAATGCTCACACTAGCAGCAATGTAGCAACCTATTTTATTAGCACTGAAAAGGGTAAAGCACAAGAGATAGCCTTTCACATGGAAAAAGCTTTCAGTAATATTATTCTAAAAACCATAGTCGGGTTAGACAATATAGTGGTATTAGTGGATGGTGATGAGATAACTGAAGAGTTTCATAATATTTTTGCTAGTAGTGTAGATTAATTTTTATGATTACTATATCAACATAAAAAAGAAGTTAAGCCCCATTTCTGAGACTTAACTTCTTATATTATTAGATCTAATAATCCTATGAAAATAGCATAGTTTGTTTGTCGATATCCCCAATCCCCCAAACAGTCATGGTTTTTTATTAATATTGCCTCTTTTATTTATAAATTCCTCTTTCAAATACGATTGTTCTTGCTTATTAGTCATCCTTAACTTATTATCGGAAACAATAATATCAAAAACTTGAAGGTAATCCATCGTTTCCTTCCTTTCTGAAGCCAATAAATCCATCACTCCCCATAGGAGCATTTTTAATTCAACATTCACTTCTTCACTAATTGCCTTAGTCATATAGCGAGACTTATGTTTCTTTGGCATTTTTGATCCCCTTTTGGGTTAACACTTTTTCATATACTTTTTTGCCATCCTTAAGGCAAACTAAATAGAGTGGATAATCGGTTCCTTCTTTAAAGGCAATTCCGATTATCCACTCTGATTTTTCTTGGTACACGTATGTTTGAAAAATTACTGGGTTTGGCAATAATTTATTTACTTTAGGAGAAACAATATCTTTATCAAGCTCTTCCAAATATACCAATAATGCCTCTTCTCCCAATCTTTCACCATCGATATTAACCTCGAACTCTTCTTTCATTAATTTTATAACTTTATCCCTAATATTCAATTTTTTAATCCCCTTACAAGTATCCTTTTTCTTTTAATGATATAAACTTATCTTCTCCTATAATAATATGGTCAAGAAGGTCTATTCCTACTATTTTTCCTGCTTCAGAAATTCTTTTTGTAACATGAATATCCTCCTGACTCGGTTCAGGTTGGCCACTTGGATGATTATGTCCTACAATAATTGAAGCTGCGTTAGACAAAATTGCAGGCTTGAACACCTCTCGCGGATGCACTATCGAGGCATTTAAACTACCAATATGACAAACATTCAAAGAAGTGGGTTGATTTTTTGTATTCAAACAAATTACAAGAAAATGCTCTCGGTCTACATCACCTAAAAATTGTTTTATCAGTTCATAACCATCCTCTGGAGAACGAATTGTTCTTTTCTTATACAAAATTGAAGATTCTTTTAAAAGTTTCAAACTTACGATGTTAACTCGTTTTGCAGGCAATTGTTTATAATTGTCTTCTTGTAATATAGATAATTGCTTAACCCTTTCTCCTGTATAAAGTTGTTTCATTATATTTCCTCCTCTAAATATAAAAATCCCCATATGCCATTAAAATGGACATGATGGGGTATTAGTTAACAATTATTCAAATATATAATATATATTTGATTTTTCACCTATTTAATATCTACGTATAATTTGATATTACTGCAATGCAATTATTAAATAGGTTATTGGAGAAATTCAAAAATCCATGTTTAGAAGAGATTGTTTTTGATTCAACTTCAAGGCCTAAGATTATCTTATTTCCAACTTCAATTTTTTCAAACATGTTGATATCACCTAAAGAGTAGCCTTCTTTTGGTTCTGCAGGGTACGCTAAAAGAGCTACTCTAAGATCCGTAGCATGTAGAAATGCTAAAGATTCATAAATATCTTGTTCCACTATCCTTTTTGCTGTTTTCTCTACATGCCCTTTGTATTTTGCATCAAATACAAAATCTTCTGACCCATTGTTGGAAATTAATAGATCAGGGATTACATTTACATTTTCAGGATTCCCCAAGAGTCGCTGTCGTTTTCCTAACACAAATGCATTTTGTTGCTTTACATTTTCCATGCCAAACCCGCTACTAATTGCTATACTTAAAAAATCTTCCCATACCTTCCAAGTATTAAGTACATAACCTGGTGCAATTGAATCCTTTGAATGATAAACAAGCCCATACCCTTTTAAAATATCTAATGATAGATTATACAACTGTTGCCATCTAGATAATCTATTAGGTAATTTGATTCGCCTAACATTATTAATGTTTTTTTGCGGTGCAAGTAACTGGATTACCCTTTGTAACTGTGCAATTAAATTTGGTTCCCTTAGATTTGGCAATAACTGCTTAGCAGCATTAATTATAACTGAGTTATATTGGTTCATATGGTCAAAGAACAAACCTTCTTGTTTAAATCCTTCTCCATCAGGAAAAAGTAAAGATTCAGGATCCACATCTCCATCAATTGAAAAATCTTTAAAAGTTCTTCTACTATATGTTCTTAAAGAACGCCTATGATTATCCCAATACATTTCCACAAATGCCCTTGCAATTAGATTATGCAAGTCTCCTTTTTCTCCTGGTTTAGACAATATTTTATCTGAATTCAATAACTTCCCGCTTGACGATAAGGTAGCTAAATAAAAAAAGTCTTCTCTCCAACGCTGATTTATCGAATCTAAGCCTAAAAACTTAGGAGCTACTTCAATTTCAATTGATGGGCCAATTCTTAAAATACCTGCAAAATCAGTAACTCTTATTTTATCATCACTTATATTAATAGGGTTTTTTGAATAACCTAGTATGTTTTTAACCCGATCTCCTGCTTTATTAATCCTCTGTATTAAATCTTCCCGAGATAAATCTGTGTCCTGCATCATTTGTTCAATTACTGGTTTCGGAGCGCCATATTCTATTACAGATATTCTTTTCACAATAATCTAACCTTCTGAAACCGCTTTTAACAACTTGTAAATATTATGGTTATCTACTTCATCTAACCCTTGTAAGTCTAATCTAGGTTCTCCGCCAAACGTAATTTCCTGTAATTTAAGAGGATGGGATCTTATACCACTAGTTACATTTAGTACTGTAGCCATTCCATATATATCTCCAAAGAAAACTTCTTCTATATGTTCTTGGACATATCCCCACAGTTCAGTAACATCTTCAAGTGCTTCATCTAATTCCAAACTGGGTTCTTTTTCATTAGTAAGAAAAACTCCATGACCTAATTGAAATTCTTTCCCCTTACCTAAACGAATCCGCTTATTTATCGCATTTAGTGCTCTAATTGCTGCTTCATAAACCGATAATGCATTTTCTGGTGTTGATGGCAAATCATCATCATTTTCTTCTAATGAAAAGTATTCCCTAAGAACTCCGTAATCAGGTTTTAACCTATATGGCGCCCACCTTCTTAAGAAAGCGACATCTAGAGGTTCAACAGATGTATCTGCTTGATTCATTGCAGCTAATATATATAGATGCTGCGGAAGAGCATATTCTATAATATCTCCCGTCTCAGGATCAAGTAACTCAAAGTACTGGGTATTAAGGGTATCAGTGTTATCTTCATTTAACCTCTTCTCAGGCTCAATACCAGCAATACTCCCTCCAAATACTTGAACGGCAGGTCCTCGATTAATTTCATCAATTACTAGCAGTGACGCTCCTCCTTGTAATTTTGCATGCTCACTTGCTCTGTATAGGGTTCCACTAACTACTCGAAATCCACTCTCTCCATTTGTTAACGGAGAGAGTCCTGATACAAATTCACGATGTTTAGTTTGTTGATGGAATACTGTTTTAAATACCTTTCTCTGATCTCTACCTTCAGCTGGCCAGACATTCTGAAATTCCTCATGTTCAGTTTCAACCTCACGAGGTATAGCCACTGGTGAATCTGGCACTAAAACTGGTGAAGGTGCCGATACACTAGTGACAGGCGTATCCATAAATGCGTGACCTACTTCATTCAAGAGTCTAGATTTGCCACAACCTGGTGGTCCAGAAAGTAATACATTCTTTCTTCTTTTTAACAAACTTAAAATTTCTATTGCTTCATTTGAGTAACTATCCATGGTTGCAAAATTCACTCCCTAACTCAAAATCTACAAATCCGGAGGTGGCCATATTTGATCGCTTTTTAGAATTATGGCAGCTCAGAATCATATTACTTACATCTTCATGCCATTCATTCAATAATGCATTTTCTGTCGCGAAGCTAGGCCATACTTTTCCTTCACTGTCTTGAATAAATAATATAAATACCGTTCCTTCTTCTTCATTAGGGATTTTATCAGTCGGTAGAAATTTGTCAATATTAGCTATTCTTCCCTCATTCCCTCGCGCACTTGTTGGAGGATGAAAAAATGCATCCTTAGATACCTCCCGCCCGGCTTCATACCAGTGAAATTTACCAGAGGCAATTCCTTTATCATCGATATGTGGGAACATTTCTTCAAAAGCAGTTTTAAATTGAGAATAAGGACTAAAACGTAAATCTCTTGCTCCTCCACCAGAAGCTGTATCATTTGACCTAGCTTCAAATTTTCTCCTGTCGCCTGCAAGTAATTCTTTGAACACTATTCTTTTTACAGAAACCTGATTTTGGCTCATTCCTTAATCATCCTTTATATAGCATTTTTAGTAAGTATTAACATTGATGTATGTCCAGGTGTTATTATATTACTTTTAACGTAATTATTCAATACAAAAGTGTTTTTTTTTTGCGTTTAACGTAATTAATTGATAAAATATCAATATCCTTTTAGAAAGGTTAGATACCATGACTGTCAAACTAAGATTATCCGAGTTATTAGGAATTCATAAAATGAGCCAAAAAGAATTAGCACAAAAAACAGGAATTAGACCTGCGACAATATCAGCTATTTATCATGAACAAATAAAAAGAATCGATATTGATCACATAAATTCTTTATGTAAGGTTTTAAAATGTGAGCCCGGCGATTTAATAGTTTATATTGAAGATGATGAATTTGACACATTTAGAAATCAGTATTCAAACAAATCAAAATTAAAAAATAATGATATGAGACTTGAAAATTCTAACCATGGTTTAGTTATTAAAAGTAATTATAACACTAATCTTAGTAAAGAGTCTGAAAACATTAAATATAATTTAACACGAGAATACATTGAAGAAATATTACTTGATATACTTAATGACAGGAAAAAAAATAAGCATAATGATTAACATCATTATGCTTATTCATTTCCTTCCCGGAACATATGCAATTGCATTTAACTCTTTTGCTTCATTGACTCGTTTATCAATTCTTCTTATGTCTCCTGTTATTTCTTTAATATTAATATTACACTGATTATAAACTTCAATAATATCTTGTGATGTTGGTTGATTATTAATACTCAAATAATGATACAACACTAGATCTCGAGTGATATATGAACCTTCACCTCTATTATTTAAACATTTATCTCCAGGAAGTCCAGGTTGTTTTCTATCTAACAACGGAAATTGATATAGAACAAATGCTATATCAGGTAAGTTTAACCCAAAAACATTTGCCACCAATGCATCTATTTCTGCTCTTATCTCTTGTCGCTCATTAGAATAAATAACTGGTTTAACTTCATCACTATTGACCTCTCCATTATAAAAGTGAATCAATTCTTCTCTTTCTTTATCCATATATGGTGAGAGTAATGATAACTTAGCTGAGTTTACTACCAATTTCTTCCCACAATTTGAAAATACATCTATTAAAGGTAACGGCAATTGATTCCAATGGAAAAAGTTTATTGTAGTTGACATTCTAAGTCTCATTAGCCAATCAAACACAAATGAATTCGTTAAAGCAATCCATAATAAGTTGTGGGCTACATCATTGGGTGTTATTCTAACTGTCGGTACCTTATTTCCAGCTACAGTATGTCTGGGAATTAATGCAGTTTGAACTGCTCTTTCATTTGTTTGGCCTGCTATGTCACAATAACCTGGTCTAGCTTTGTTAGCTTCTATATTTTTCTTTTCAACTTCAATTTTTTGAACATAAAAGTGTGGTAGAATCTTTTTAGCTTCCCAACTTAAATCGCCCCATTTAGCTTGCCTACCTTCTCCAGATATATACTCTTTAGCTGCAAAATCAAATTGGTTTATCATACGACCTTCATATAATGGATAGTAATCTTTATGTTCTTTATTAATCACTTCTTTATGAACAAATAGATTGCTATCATTGGTCATATCTAATTCTCTATTAAATTGAATTTTCCAACCTCTCGTAGAATTAATAAGCGGATGTACCTTGTAAATTTTTTTTAGTAACTCTACTTCGTATTGTGATTTTATATCAGGTAACGTTTTATAATTTGGACTTAATAGATTGATTAAATCGCTAGGGATTTTTAATAGCTCATTATTTTTTAAACTATTATTGACTTCCTCCAATGACCTCAACATAAATCTGCACTTAATGTCAGCTTCACCAGTTTTAGTCTTTTTAAATATTAATAAAGCATATTTAAACCTACTATCTATAGGAAATATATTATCTCTGTTTTCAACAGTGAATAGCAATTGAATATTGTTTTGATTAAATAACAATTCACGCATACCAGTGGTTCCCTCAGAATGTGTGAATGCGGCTGGAATAATAAAACCTACATAGCCATTTTCACATGTAAGATTATAAGCAAGTTCTAGGAAATATTTGTATAAATCTCTATCTCCACCTTGCCTTCTTCCATTAATAACATATGCCTGATGTTGAAATTGTGGAGAATTATTCACAGCTTTTGAGTAACTACTAACATTCTTCTTATGATCATTCCATAACTTTTTATAATATTCCTGAGAAAGAAACTCTTCTTCAACGTATTTTTTTAATGCTTTTCCCTGCATACCTTTTATTGTTAAATCATAATGTATAAAAAATTCCTTGAGATGAGCTTTTACTTTATTCCATGGTGGGTTACCTATTACCCCATCAAAACCATTAGAGTTTTTATATACATTTTTAAATGAAACTTGCCATATGAAAGTTTTACTATTTCTTCCCTTTTCTATTAAATCATCATTTAAGAGTTTACCGTTCCCTTTCTTTACGAAAAGTTCTTCATATTCTTCTTCCCAATCCTTAACTTTATCTCCATTTAACAATTTACCTACCAAATAGTTATTTAATAATATTAAATTTTCTTCATCATAATTATTTTTCTTCAGATTCCATTCCCTAGCTAATAATGAATCTCCTTCTACAAAGTTTCTTTTTATAGTACTTATTGGAAATTGATTCTCACCTACTTCTATCCACAAAGAGTAAATCGCTGATTTTAAAGCGTTTGGGTTAATATCTACTCCATATAAACAATTCTTTATTATTTCTTTTTTGTAAGAATTAATATCTATGTCTTCTTTAGTAAGGTTTTTAATATGAAATAATATTCTTTTTAGAGCAGACAGTATGAAGGAGCCAGACCCCACAGCTGGATCTATAATTTTTAAGTTTAAAATCTCTTTAATAGATTTATTAGAACATAAAGGGTCAATTGTATTTTTAACTATAACATCAATTAATTCGTCTTTAGTATAATAAGAACCTTTTTCCCTTCTATTGTTAGAAGAGCCGTTTTTATTTGCTAAAACTGTTAGTTTGCTTTTTTCCCATGAATCTTCTACTAAGATACTCAATATATCTGTATTTAATCTTGTTTCTTTCATTATTTTATAAAGTTCTCTTATAAGTGAATGTAGTTCTTCAT
Organism: Sediminibacillus halophilus; assembly: GCF_900103695.1. Taxonomy (GTDB): domain Bacteria; phylum Bacillota; class Bacilli; order Bacillales; family Amphibacillaceae; genus Sediminibacillus; species Sediminibacillus halophilus. Next base: position 103,724 of record NZ_FNHF01000003.1, on the reverse strand, counting down.
CCCATTTCTCATTAGTAATATCGTGATCTCGTAAGTTTGAAACTTCCATTTTTAAATTTAATGTTATATCTGTATCTTCGGATAGTTCTATTAAATTTCTTTGATTTGCTAATAATATAAACAATAAATCAGTTAGTATTGAAATTGTTTCTTCATATATAATACTTGTGTCTCTTTTTGGATATAATTTTTTTCTTTGATTAAACAATAAACTGCTTAGAGCAAAAATTCTTTTCTTAAAATCTTTATAGTTTAATCTAAAAGAGGACGTTTCATGTGTAACGTCCCTAGACTTCGTCGTTTTAATACTCATTAGTAATCCCCTCTACTAGTTATTAATCTATAACCTCAACATAATAAAGCATCTCTTTTAGACCCTCTATTTTTCCACCCTCCGGGTTATTACTTCTAAATCTTTTATAATCTACTCCCCAGTATTTTGGTTCTCCTTTGGTCGATAAGATATCTAATATTTCATTATGAGAGATATGACCATCTGTACTATAACTTAAAAAGATATGTCTTGCTTTAATATTATTCACCAATTCATGTAGTGCATTTCGAGCTTCTCTTTTATAACAATAGGCAGAAGTTTCATCACCTTGTCTCGGCCTTTGCCCTGTTTTACCCCAAACTTTGGGATTATCACCAATTGCAAGAGTTTCAGGGATATGATAATAAGCATTATATTGTCTCTTGGTATAGGGAGGGTCTATATAGACTATATCTGCAGTTTTTAATTTTTTTACTAGATTATTGGCATCTTCATTAAACACGCTATAGTTCCCATTAGAAAAGAACAATGGGTACCTTTCAAGTTCAATTTTCTCTAGAGCTCTATTATACCAAGACTTAAGGTATGCTCCGTAGGTACCTGATATATTAGCAACTTTATTAGTCGCTAAGATTAAACTTGAGATTAATAGAGACCTTTCAATATCATCTATAAGCTTTTTCTTATACCAATAATTAATCTTTATTCTAATTGCATCTATTTTTTTTGCATTATTATCAGTAAAATATTGCCTCGGTTCACTCAAGTATTTAGCTGAACCTCCTGGTGCATATTCTTTATAGAATAATCCCTCTATTTCTGGTAGATTATTTAAATACTGTAATACTAAATCGTAAGGTTGCTCAAATAAAGAATCCGTATTAACATCTATATTTGGTAATAAGTTCTCAAATCGGGGCTCCTCATTCACTAATAAACCAGCTTTAGAATATATAAAAGAACTAATTAGTTTATCATTAGTTATAACATCGAATCCAAGTTTTTTTGCACCAATCGCAACTGATGTCGTTCCCGTAAATAAATCTACAAACAGTCCACTTGTTAGATTTGTTTCTTCAATCACTTTTTGCAAAATAAAATCTAACAATTTTTGCTTATTTCCTATAAAACGTACAGCCATGTTGTTTTTACTCCTCTTTATACTTTCCCTAATAACAAATTATAGCATAAACATCTACATAGAATAAAAAAGTTATACTTATCACAAATAAAAACCGTATCTTTTTATGATACGGTTTTATGTAATACTCTGCTAAATAAGTTCTCATACTTACCTTTGTAATGATGACTATTAATTTTAAAATCAAGTTTATCAAAGTCAAATTTAAAGGGTACTAATCTGCATTCTTGATATACCCTTACCTTGGATTAAGGATTTCTTCATCTCCAATTAAATCTTTATCCATATCTTTTTTCAAGAAATCTATACAACTCTCAACCACTAACTTCAGTCTCCCAAAAGGAATTAACTTATGGACCTCTGAATATAAAGAAATTCGGTTCATAAGCTCAGGTGAGTTTTGTCCAATACTTCTACTCCATCCCCCATCAGGGAATCTTTGTGAATAAATAATCCCTTCTGCCTCTTTACCCTTCCCATTTTCATTCAAATATTTGAGCCCATTGACGAAATCTACAACCGTCTTTTCAGACAAAGTAAAGCATTCCATTAATTTTAAAACGCCTCTAGCATTATCCTCATTAATAAAATACTTAAGAACACTAGGCCCTACAGGTTCCCCTTCTCCATCAGCCCTTAAAAACAAAGGTTTGATAATAGTTCTTAGATCATATTCAGCAAGTAACCGTTTATCTACAAAATTTATTAACCTGTTAACTAAAAAACTAAAACTTTCCACATCAGAGATAAACTTAGTTAAAAAAGAAAAACCACCATATGGAACTTTGTCAATCCCATTAATATCTGTGTTCCTTAATCTATCTTCAATGAACTCAATAGCTTCTTCTTTGCTTCGTAACAATACTTCAATGATTTTTTCTTTATGATAATTTAACTTTTCCATTGCACTGATTCTTACTAAAATCTCATCTTTAAATTCTTGAAATCCTTTAACAATTTTAAGGTCATTAATGTATTGCTGAATTATTAAATCAATCATATCTGCCATTGAGTCATTGAAAGGATACTTTTGAATGATTTTCAAAAGTATATTAATCAAGTAACTACGTTCACGATTTTTAAAAATGAAGTACAACCGATGTATGATACCTCCAGCATATTCGAAATTGTAGATATCAATGATACTATTAATCATAGTTACTACATATTCATTGCTCAAAGAATTATCTTGAGCAATATTAAGTAATATGAATATCTCATCATTTGTTAAATTGGCCTCAGGTACTAAAAACGAACTAATCATTTCCTCTTTTTGATTACTATGAGTAATTACTGAATTAAATATTGATGCCTTTAGAAATCCTGCTACACCTGAATAATGCATAGATTTTATAAATTCAATAAATAAATTATTGTTATATTCAAACCATCGCTCAATAATGTTTGGGCTTGACCATGCTAACTCAAAATTACTAATAATTTCGGATTCGTAAATAAGGAAATTGTTAAGAGCCTTCACACTTTTAATTTCACTATGTAAAACCTCTGCAATTCTTCTTGAATCGTCTCTTCTATCATTTGTATTTTGCATTACTTCATCAACGAACCAGTCCCATCGTTCTTTAGAAGGTGCCAATTTTGCTATCTCTTCAAAAGAAAAAACTCTATAATCGACGTCGACATAATATTTTGCAAACAGATATTTACCATCACGTTTAAACTGAAGCAAATAAGACTCTGCAAATTCGCATCCTGAATATTGACCAGCCCACCAGTATATCAAAATTCTTTCGATAATAATGTTAACTGAAATATCTTTAGATTCTAATAGCTTATTGCCTAGCAATTCTACTAACTTTTTTCGTTCCTGCTCAATTACTTCTTTTAGCGACTTCTCTTCAGGTTCACTTTTTCCAAATGACATAGCCCCGATTTCATGACAAATTGACTCTATTATTTTTACAATATTATTCTCTAATCTACTATTTACTAGATATTCGATTATTTCAATGCATTTTTCACGCATACGAACTACTTCATCACTTACTTGTACTACACTTACACCAAATTGAATACCATTAATTATTGGTTTCGTTACTTCGTGGCCTCCCTTTAGTATTTCAGAAGCAGCATACTTAAATATTGTCAAAGCTGCATTTTTATCATTACTTATCCATTTTTGAAGAATAGTCAATGATTCTATTATTTTTCTCGGGCTGTTTGTCACTGGAGAAAATAAGTCCCTAGTAATCCCTTTCACTTTATAATTATCATATGTTCCGTCTATTTGAATATTTTCCAGCTCACATAAGAAATTAAGTATGGTTTCAATATCATTGTTATATCTCCAGAGTTTTAATAACACAGGACCAAAATCATCTGTTGTTAATCGAAAATAGTCTCCACCATTTGCATTTTTAACACTATCAAGATAGCAATAAATAAGATTAGTAACTGATTCTGGAGAAAATCTTACAATATAGCTGGCGATTTCAAGATTTTTGCATTGTTCATAATATGCTTCTGAAAGCGACCACTCGTCAATCAGTGACTTTAGGATATCTTGAATATCCATTTTACTAACTAGTCCTGCTTCATTGATATTCTCTAACACTCTGTTTTGGTCATGTCTAATCCAATAATCAAGAATGTTTACGTCATATAAATCATTTAATGAGTATGCTAAAAAAATGTCCCCTTTTATATCTGGATAAAACCTATATTTATACCCAACTTTACGAATAATACCACCTTTTTGCATTAAACGAACTATCATTTTTATGTCATAGTTTCTTTGAATCGACTTATTAATTAAGTTGCATTGTTCATCACTTAAATCAAACGGGACTGCACAACATAAGCTAAATAGTAACCTATTACAGTCTTCTCTAGATATATAATTATTTAATATTCCATACGTATCATTCTCTAGTAACTCTTTGTGCTCACGAAATAGAACTTCTATTTTGTTTTTATCTGATGATAACTTCTTCTCTCCAATCCATTTGATTAAAGTTGGTGAAGGATATTTAGCAACTATAATATCTTCATCCATATACTCAGGTACTTGTGCAGCCACTCTTAGAAGATCAATATAGTCCTCCCTCTCCCAATTATTCAAGCTCACCTGCACCATACTATTAAAAAGACCGGCTTTTATAATTAAAGATTTAATTTTCTCATTTGAATATGTTTGAACTGACAATAATAATTTACTAAATACTCCAACAGATTTCATAAAGTTAAGTAATTCCTTAATTTCACCCGTGCATAATTCACTATCATCAACAATTATTAAGTATTTTTTTTCTTGGAAAAACTCCGACTGCAAAGAATCAACTATATTTCTCACACCATGCCTCATGACGATGATGCTATCAAATAGATCCCCTATGCCTTTTGATATAGATACATTTTTAAGAGTCTCTGTTTTTCCAAATCCTCGAAAGGAGTCTATTAATACTATGTCAGAGACTTTCAAATTATCAATCACTCTTTTTACATCACTATCCAATTTCTTTGCTTCCGTTATATTTCCGTTAGCCTCGAAATCAAAAAACTCTTCAGGGCTCACAAACTTTTTAAATCTAATTTGTTTAATTTGTTTAATATCATCCATTATTCGCTCAGTTAAAAAGTGATGCTCACGCATATGTCGATACTGAATAAGTCTCTCATCATTATTAAGATTCTCATTAAAAATAATAATGAAATCCTTCACTACTTCTTCAGGTGTAGGATTGCCTGAATAATCTAATATATTCTCAAATTCGATTTCAGAGGTATCTTTGAAACTCAATACAGTTTTCATAACAAGTTCTAAATTCTTCTGTCTAGCTAAAAAATTGTCATATGCACCACCATATGCATTTTGATATTTCTTATTAAATTCATCAACTGATTTATTGTATATTTCATCAACCACTAAAGCTAAATCTTTTTGCTGGAAGGATTCAGACACTTTATTAGTAACCAAGCCAACAATGAATGGTAATACAATACTTTCAAAAAACAAATTTTCTCACCCCTAAAATAATTTAGTTTCAATAATAATTAATTCAAACTACTACTATTTACAAATAGTCAGTCAAATTTATTAAATGATTAACCACATAGGTTAATATAGATACATTTAGAACTTAAAACCTCATTTACTTGTGGTACGGTTCCCCCCGATTAATCCGAAACGCCCGATAAACCTGCTCTAACAACACCAGCCTCATCACTTGGTGAGGGAACGTCATCTTCGAAAAACTAAGCGCATAATTACTCCGCTGCTGTACTTCATAGCTTAATCCCAGTGACCCACCAATCACAAACACGATTTTGCTGTTCCCATAGGTGGTCAACTTGTCGATTTTTGATGCGAGTTGTTCGGATGTAATCATTTCTCCCTTTATTTCCAAAGAAATAACATAGTCGTCGGCGCCAATCTTTGCGAGTATGCGGTCGCCTTCCTTTTGTTTGACCAGCTCCATGTCGGCTGCACTTAGGTTTTCAGGTGCCTTTTCGTCAGGTACTTCGATTTCCTCGATTTTCGCGTAAGCTCCTAGGCGTTTCACATATTCCGCGATGCCTTGCTTTAAGTATTTTTCTTTTAGTTTTCCTACAGAAATAATTGTTATTTTCATGGTTTCTTCCTTTTCTATCGGTGATATTGTCTATTCTCTTTAGTATAACGAGAAAAAATGGAAAATGCATGGGTTTGCGGCAAACATGAAAAAGACTATTGCTTATAAGCAATTATAATAGATGTACTAGCTCATAAAAAAATCCCGGCATGTATAAGAGCCGGGATTTTTCTTTTTATTACAGATCGTCAAATCCGTTTAAGTCGCTTGTTTTAGTGTATTGGCGGGACTTCTGTTCGAAAAAATCGGATTTTGTGCCGTTGAAGTTATCGGCATAGGCACGGATCCATTTCATAGGGTTCTCTTGATAGCCTTCGTAAATCTCGCTTAGACCGAGCATGCGAAGCATCTTGTTGGCTCGATACTTGATATAGCCTTCCATTGCGTCGAGCTGGATTCCGTCAATGCCATCGAGCACGTAGCGGCTCCATTTTGTTTCCTGTTCAACAGAATGGCGGAATTGGTCGTAAACCCATTCGATGAATTTCTCGTTATTGTACTCTGGATTTTCTGTCAGGGTGGCACGGAACAGTTCACTGATAAAGCGGCCGTGGTACAGCTCGTCCCGATTAATGTAAGAAATCATCGTGGATGTACCTACCATTTTCTGATTGCGCGCCAGGTTGTAGAAGAAAGCAAACCCACTATAGAAGAATAGTCCTTCCAATAAAGAAGAATACACCATTGCTTTTAATACCGTTTCGATAGTCGGATTGGTCGCAAATTCATTATAAATCTCGACGATTCGTTCATTGCGCTCAAGCAGAACAGGATCTGTACGTCCTTCATTAAAGGATGCAATTTGGTTATCGTAATTTGTCACCGAAGCCAAAACGTATGTATAGCTGTGATTATGCTCGCTTTCCTGGTCGGCGATGGTTGCAAGCAATGATTTGACGCTTGGATCTGTCGAATAGGCAGAAATCTTCGATGCGATATCCGTTTGCGGTCCGTCCAATGTCGCAAGCAGTCCGATGATTTTAAGGAAGGCGGTTCGCTCCCGTTCGGAGAGTTTGCTGAATTGCTTCGTATCCGTCACCATGTTGACCTCGTTGGCTGTCCAGAAAAGCCCTCGGATTGTTTTCCGCATGTCGTAAAAATGCGGATATTTCACATTGTCCCAATGGAGAATCCCGCTCGCTTCCCCGTTAAACAGCGCTGTAGCTTTATTCGGATTTGTTGGTTCCAGTACTTTTGCTCTTGTTAACTTAGCCATGTTAATACCCCTTTCATCCAGTTGATGACTTCTTGTTCCTGTTCTCCTCTTGGAGATTGCTCCACCTTCAGCGACGGAAGCGGTGAATGATAAAATCTAGCCAGCTTTTCTGCTGCCAGGCAAAACATATCATCCCCGCCAAACTGTGTATCGCCGGTGCCGAAGACGAACACATTCTCCGGCTTATAGCCTAAATCGGCCACGAAATCCTTTACGTCGAACGGTGTCTGCCCGTTATTCCAGGTATAGCTGCCAATCAGCATGGCATCATAAGCCTGCACGTTGGGAAAGGGTTCATTTCCCAAAATGTTATAGAGCGTAACCTGTCCGACATGCCGCTCGAATTCCTCAGCAAGCATTTGGGCCACCTCACGCGTGTTACCACTGATCGATACATACACTATAATGACGGATAACGAAGCAAGTGCCCTGTCGTTCGAATGCTTTGTTCTCATGTTTATGCCCGTCATGGATATCAACCCAATCTTTTTGAGAGTATACTACTAAGTTGGCGAAATATCTATATATGTAATAAAAACTATTTAATCTACTACATATGGTATCAATTCAACCACTTTAAGACAATGGCAAATATGTGTCGATTTTTTATGTGGGATGGAATCATCGTTTTGTCTGGCCGTGAATGACTTTTTTGTCTACTACTTTGAGGGATTGTTCAAAGAATAACATGTACCCCATTATTTCCGGGGAAATAAAGGAGGATTCTGTCGAAATTTTGGGGAGGATGGTTTTGCATCTTTGATTGCGATTTGATTGTTAGCTACGATATGTTTCCTGGGAATTTCTCATTTATATTCCGATTACTCTCTTGCTGAATAGGCTCCCAGTCACTATGCATCTTGCAAGACCTGCTAGTTTTTATTTCGTTTGCTTATCTCGTTCTAATTCCAATCCCAAGTTTGTCCCCGTTCTTTGACGGGAAATGTTCACTATAAGCTATTTGTACCCCTCGACTTTGGCAAGATCTCTATTCACTTGGAAGGAGAGATTTTCCCATGGATAAAATTCTTTTCGTACAGACCGGAACTGGTATCGACGTGCATGGCCAAAACATCACCAAGGCAGCCGTCCGGGCAGTGGACGATGCGATCCTCTCGAATTCGATGCCCGGTATTGAACAAAGCTTGCCGGGCCAATCGTTGGAAAACATGAAAGTCAACGTACGTCTCGCCGTCCCGTTAGACAGGCAGCAGCTCGACAAGGATGAAGTCAAAAAGGTGATTCCGTTTGGCTCCGCTACTGTTGAATTGACGGATGGCGGCATGGCAACCTCAAGCGGAATCATTCTCGAAGAAGAGAACGATGAAAACGATCTGATGTATATCGTCAATGCCGCTGTCGAAGTCGGTTATTGATGAATAATGCTCCCATCTATATGGGAGCTTTTTTTCTGGTTGAAAAAGGGTTTTTCTCGTGAACAACGAATCAGTTTAGAAAGGAGGAATTTTTATATGGCATATACACCAGATGAAAATCGTTATGAATCGATTGCTTATAACCGTTGTGGGAATTCTGGCTTGAAGCTTCCGGCCATCTCGCTCGGTCTTTGGAATAACTTTGGCGGCGAGGATGTTTTTGAAAACCAGCGCAAAATGATCCGCAAGGCGTTCGACCTTGGCATTACGCATTTCGACTTGGCCAATAATTACGGCCCGCCACCGGGCTCTGCCGAGGAGAACTTCAGGCGTATATTGGAAAAAGACTTTGCCGGCTACCGGGACGAGATGGTGGTTTCCACAAAAGCAGGGTTTACCATGTGGCCCGGACCTTATGGGGATTGGGGTTCGAAAAAGTATTTGGTCGCCAGTCTCGACCAAAGCTTAAAGCGTATGGGGCTGGATTATGTCGATATTTTTTACCATCACCGTCCGGATCCGGAAACACCATTAGAGGAAACGATGGCGGCGCTCGACTTGATCGTCCGGCAGGGAAAGGCACTGTATGTCGGGATCTCCAATTATAATGCCGAAGACACCGAAAAGGCGATCGACATTTTGGAACGTCAGGGTACACCGTTTATCATTCACCAGGCGTCCTATTCGATGCTGAACCGCTGGGTCGAAGACGGGTTGACCGACCTGCTCGCTAAACGCGGTGCCGGCTGCATTGCCTTCGTCCCGCTCGCCCAAGGCTTGTTGACCGACAAGTATTTGAACGGGATTCCAGAAGATTCACGGGCGGCCAAACAGTACATCCGCTCACTCAACGAAAAAGATGTTTCTCCTGACGTCATCGAAAAAGTCCAGCAGCTCAACGAAGTAGCACGTGACAGGGGTCAGTCCCTTGCCCAGATGGCGCTTGTTTGGGTTCTGCGGGAGAAGGCGGTCGTTTCTGCTTTGATCGGTGCCAGCAAGGTATCGCAAATCGAAGAGAATGTGAAAGCCTTGGAAAAGCCTGATTTCACCGAGTCGGAGATTGATCAGATCGAGAAGATATTGAGATGAAGCAAATACGCAGATTTTCACATAGCAAGGCTAATTTGAATATATAAAAATACCGTTTCAACATAGAAAACGCTCAGAGCCATTTACTTCTCTGAGCTTTTCGTTTGATTGATATCGAGTACAAAGGCGTTCCAATAAGAAGAAACCATTCTGGTACCCATGAAAGATAAATGGAAAGCTACTGCTTAAAGTTTTCTTTTTGCTCACCAGTGATTTTACTAGCCATTTGGTAACTCAATTGTTTTATTGGTTATAGGAGGAGATTGGGTGTATTTAATACTTGCGTATGGATTATTCTTAGGTTTGTTGGTTTTTGGCTTCTTCTTTATCCTTTCAAAATTTAAAAAGCAGTTTTACTTGGCCCCACTGTTGACATTTATTACAGCTTTAATCATTGTTCTTTATAGTTTTTACATTGTAAGAGGGTTTGAAGGAATGGGGTATGTTTTTCTAGCAATAGGTGTCTTTCTAATTAGTGTATTGGGAACGATGGCAATGCCTTTATTGACGAAATCGTCTAAACTCACAAAGGTCACTATTTGGGATAAAATCGGTCTAGTCGTATTACCGGTGATCTTTTTCACCACCATATTCGTGGTGAACGGAAAAGATGATGATTATTGGATTATTGATGAAGGGCACACCGCTGTTAATGACAACACGTATAGTCATTATCGCGTTTCCACGATTTCAGAAGGAAACAAACAAATTTATTTAATACTCGGCGAGGAATATATCGGAAAGAAAATGGAAGTGCAGGAAGTTAATCAAAACGAAAGCACAGAAGTTGTTTTGGATGTGGTGGAGGATGAAAGCAATCCGAACAAGTCCCCGTTTATTTATATAGGGCTCGATGAGATCAAAGAACCTTTAACTGTTCGCACGATGGAAGGGGAAGAAATTCAGTCAGCTCTTGAGATAATCAATGAATAGTAGAAGTTTATTTGAGTCCCGTAAGCAGGAGTTTTTATTAGCAGGAACAGCTGTCTGCTCTCGGGAACCAAGCCATCAGGAGCGGGTGCAACATAATAGGAGCACATAGCAATACGGACTACCTTGGATTTCAATATCCCTCTTATTTCGTTTGTTATAAAAGGTTTTGATTTTATTCTTGGGATGGAGAAACCGGAAGTCTTACCACGTTAAGAAGGGCTAAAACAAATATTGTTTCACGCCTTGCATGGAAGGTTAACTGAGCTATAGCGAGAATGAACAGAGGGTTCATAGAGAGCGAGGCGTCCGGATTTGTATTTTTTCCTTGCCATATTTTTAACGGTCCCTTTTACCATAACTTAGGAAAACAATTATCGAAATAAAAACTATAACGTACAAAATAAAAATAATTAAATGTTGAAATATGGAGTAAGTGATAAAAAAAGTTCCTATTATTAAATCAAAAATTCCTTCTTCAATTTTTATAGTTTTCTCCTGCTTATTTCTTGAAAAAATTATAAGTCCAATCACTGTAAAAATAATCCCAGCACTTAAAAGAAATATTCCTTTGGTATCATCATCTTCCAAATAAAACATAGCAAAGACTAAGGTTACTGAAATAATTATCTTTATTTGGCCCCATATTCGGTCTTTTATTGACAACATTTTCAATTCCACCTTTTTAAATTGTAAAACAATTCTAACAGATCGAGGGGGATATAGGGCTGTTTTTTTAGTGGAATTATTAGTTAGCATTTTGACAACGAAACACCAACAGATAACTATATGTAACCTTCGTTCGTAATAACCGGCGGAAACTAATTATTTATTTCAATTCCTAACAACTATATCTGCATTTTCGATTGGCGAAACGGTTTCCATATAATAGTCTTCCGCTTTCCAATATCGCTTTTCAAACTTCTCTATGTTATTTCTGGTTGTCTGGCTTTCACGATGGAATCTTTTTTCTCTCGGGCTATCCAGGTAAATCATAAAATCGTAGTATTTCCTCCACTCTTTTCTTTGTAAAAATACCCCTTCGATGATAATCAGGCAGGTATCCAGTAATTTGATTGTCTGTAATGATTGTGTATCGGCTAAATCGTCATAAGTCCGTAACTGTAGTTCCTTTGTTTCTTTGAGTCTTTCGAATAAATATTTTCTTAGGTAATTTATGTCCCATTGCAAATAATAATACTCATACCACGCTTCGTATCCAGTATGGTAACGTCTTTTCCGCTCGACAATGTAATCGTCTATATGAAAAATACAAACCGGAATTTTTTTCTCTTGCATGTCCCGTTCAATAGAACTAACAAATGTTGTTTTCCCGGCACGACTTAATCCATCTATTCCTATTACAACCTTTTGATTTTGTTCCACTGCAGGGAACATTTTTACTACATTGGATATGTTCTCTTCCAAGCCTATCCCGCCCTAATGCTTATTGTCTATCCTTACCTTGTTTCAGATCTATTCTTCCTTCATTTTATCACGAAATTGCCCCATCCTTTCGAGTTATTGAAAGGGCCAGTGATTGGCACGTTGAAAAATGATACATAAAAGCAAAAAACAGGCCGAATCATTGCGATTCAGCCTGGTTTTTCTCCTGATGGTTGAAGTTTTCCTTATGGATGGGAAACGATAAACGACGCCTTCCCGGATAAATGATAGTGCTCAACAGTGGATGGCACGATAAAGTGGTCGCCTTTTTTCAAGGTGAAGGTGGTTCCTTCCACGGTTATTTCCCCTTCGCCGTCCAGTACGCTCACCTGCAGAAAATCTTCCTCTATAGCTTGGTCGACTTCACCGTCCAGCTCCCAATAGTAGACAGTAAAGTATTCCTGCTGGACGAGTCGATTGGATGTCAGGCCGTCTTTGCTTATTTGTTTTTGCTCGATATCGATTGTTTCATGTGGAACGGTGGATACGGCAATCGCTGAATCCAGGTGCAGCTCCCTTGTGTTGCCTTGATCGTCGGTCCGGTCGTAATCATAGACCCGGTACGTAATATCGGAGCTTTGCTGGGTTTCCAAGATCACGATGCCTTTTCCGATGGCATGGATGGTGCCGCTCGGTACATAGATGAAATCTCCGGACTTCACTTTCACCTTGCGCAGCAAATCATCCCACTGGCCGCTATCGACCATTTGCTTGAATTCCTCGCGGCTGCCGGCATGGTGGCCGAAAATGATTTCCGCATCTTTTTCCGCGCCGATGACATACCAGCATTCCGTTTTCCCATATGGCTCGCCTTCGACTTCTCTTGCATACGTGTCATCCGGGTGCACCTGGACGGATAAATCGTTGGCCGCATCGAGGATTTTCACCAGCAAAGGATAGTCCTCCCCGCCTTTGGCTGCGTTACCGAACAATTCGCTGTGCTGTTCCCAGGTATCCTTCAATGTGCTGCCTTGCAATGGGCCATTGACGATCCGGCTCGGTCCGTTCGGATGGGCGGAAATCACCCAGGCCTCTCCGGTATGGTCATAGGGAATATCGTAGCCAAATTCCGTCTTCAGTTTTTGGCCGCCCCAAATCCGCTCCTGAAAAACGGGCTCTAAAAAAATCGGTTCTTTATACATCGTTTTCCTCCTTATGTACGTATTATCCTTGTTGTTAATTAGCTAAAATCAGTCCAGCTGCTCCGACGACGCCGGCATTTTGATCCAATTGAGCCGGTACGACTTCTGTTTCCCGGCCGGCAGGGTTCAATGCATAATGGCTGACATAATCCCGCACTTTTGTGAACAATGGTTCCCCAACCTTGGAGACTCCGCCGCCGATCACGATTTTCTCCGGATCGAAGGTGTTGATCAATGTCACACACGCCACGCCTATCAACCGGAATACGTCATCGATATACGGAACGATGTTGGCATCACCTTGCTCGTAGCGTTGGAACACTTTCTCGGTCGTTAGCGTTTCTCCTGCCAGCTCGGAACCGCGTTTGGCGATGGCTGTTCCAGACACGATGTACTCCAGACAGCCTTTCTGGCCGCACGGGCATTGGCCGTAAGACGGATCGACGACGGTGTGCCCGATATCTCCGGCATTGCCGCGCGCTCCACCCAGTAGTTTTCCGTCTGCAAACAACCCGGCTCCGACCCCGGTGCTGATGGTCATGTAAGCAAAGTCCTGATTTTCCTGTGCGGCGCCTAACCATTTTTCCGCCATGGCAGCCGCATTTGCATCGTTTTCCAGCACGACAGGAACCGGAAAATGCGCGCGTACCTGCTCCACAATCGGAACGTCCTTCCAGTTTTGCAGATTGGGTGGACAGGAGATGACCCCCGCCTTGCTGTTCAACGGTCCCGGAGACCCGATACCGATGCCGGAAATCTGACTGTCTTCAAGCCCTTCCTCCTTCAACAGCTGTTCAATCGCATCAATGATCCGTTGTATCATTACCGCTGGCTCAACGGATTTATCTGTTTTCAGTTTGCTATGCCTGCTGATGTTACCTTGTTCATTCACCAATGCCAGGGCTACTTTTGTTCCCCCGATATCTACTCCTACTGCCATTCCCATATTATCACCTTTTCCCTGTTTGTCATTTCATTAACAGCTGCGGATTGGAAAACAAATGATCGAGAATCACTGCCGCCGCTCCGACAAGCTGTGCCTCTTCCTTGAACTGCGACCGCTTGATGATCATTGGTTCTTTTCCATTGTATAAAATTCGGTCGTTGACCAGATACGAAATAGTTTCCATTGCAGCCGGATAACCGTGAACGATTGCGCCGCCGATAATGATTTCCTCCGGATTAAGGATGTTAGCTGCGTTGGCGATGCCTACCCCCAAGTAATTTGCCGATTCTTCCAGCAGCTGCATGGCTAGCGGTTCTCCTGATTCTGCGGCTGCAAAGATTTTCTCCAATGTAATCTGCTGCTTTTCTGCAGACAGTGCTTCACTCTGAGCTTGGAGCGTTTCTGCCTTCTTCGTCATCGCGATGCCGGAAGCCAATGCCTCCAGACAGCCGTAACTTCCGCAGCTGCACTTGGGCCCGTCCATGTCAATGGTATGATGGCCGATTTCTCCCGCTCCGTTTAAAAAGCCGCGATATACTTTCCCCTGAAAAATAATCCCGCCGCCAATTCCCTGGTCAGCGAATACATATAACATGCTGCTTTTTTTCTCGGAGGAACCGAACCAGTGCTCACCGAGTGCAGCTGCATTCGCATCCCGCTCCAGGACGACAGGCAGCCGGTAGCGTTCTTCCAACAGCGCACCCACTTCCCACTGTTCGATCGCTTTAATGTTCGGCGGATTTAATAGCGTTCCGGTATCCACATCGACCGGACCAGGAGCGGAAACGGCGATTCCCATTACCTCCGCTTTGTCTGCACTGTTTTCCAGCAACTGATCAATCAAATCACAGACCAATGCAGCCCATTCGTTTTGTTGTAGTTGTCCACAAACAGATTTTTTTTCGACTTGCACGATTTTCCCTTGGGGATTGATTTTGGCAGTCTGGATGTTATCCACATGGATAGCGACACTTATTACATAGTTTTGCTGGTGTAGCTGATACAACAACGGTTTCCGGCCGCCCTGAGATTCTCCGCTGCCGCTGGTTTCCACTAAACCGATCGCTTGCAGTTCTTTGATGATAGTGGAAATCGACATTATCGATAAGCCGGTGTGCCGCGCCAGCTCTGCATTGGAAACAGGGCTTGCTTTTCGCAATGCTTGTAAAACGAACGACCGGTTCTGCCGTTTCATTTCCTCCGCACTGCCTGCTGTGGATGATGAAGCCATTGTCCGCCTCCCTTCCGCTTTATTATTAAAATGATTTTAATAAGTATAGCGTATAATAAATTTTCGTAAAAATCAATTTAATTTTCAAAGCAGATTTCACAGTTATTCACCGAATCATCCAGTTATGCACAAGGTTATCCACACCCGCTCTGATTTTCTCTTATGCACATGTTTTCCTTTGCTATAAACAAGTTATCCACGCTGTTTATCCACACATTTTGGAGAGGCCTGCTTTATTTGGGGCAAGAATAAATGTTCGCCACCATATATGGATAGTTATCCTCAACTCCATCCACAGGCTGTGCATAACTATGGTAGTAACGGAAATGACGCTGTTATCAACAGGCGATTTTAGTATTGTTACGCCTTACATGTCCTTTCTTAAAGCAGAAAAAAAGCCGGATCCATATGATCCGGCTTTTTCCTATTAGTATTCCTGGGCTGCCAGTGTTACCGTTGTTTCTTGACGTTCTCCGTCACGATAATAGGTGACGGTCATTTCCTCGCCAACTTGTTTTTCCTGATAGAGATGCTTGCGCAAACCAATCACATCCTGGATTGGCTCGCCATCCAATTCGGTGATGACATCGAGCTCTTGCAGGCCAGCCTGATCTGCAGGCGACATAGGCTCAATGCTCCGTAAGTAGATTCCGCCTTCCACTTCTTCCGGAAGGTTCAGTCTCCGCTCCCATTCCACCTGGGCTACTTCCTCAAGGGAATAGGCTTCAACACCTAAGTATGGCCTTGTGACCGTGCCTTCTGTCTCCAGTTGTTCGATTATCGGTGTCGCACTGTCGATCGGGATGGCGAAGCCGATTCCCTCAACAGAGGATTGGGCGATTTTCATCGAGTTGATTCCGATTAATTGCCCGCTCATATTGATCAGTGCGCCGCCGCTGTTCCCTGGATTGATGGCGGCATCCGTCTGAATGACTTCAGCCTGCCAGTCAGCCCGTCCGTCTCCGTCAAAGTCTTGTGGAATGGCCCGCTGCTTGCCGCTGATGATTCCTTGAGTAACCGACCCGGAAAACATCAACCCGAGCGGATTCCCGATGGCAATTGCCGGCTCGCCAACTTTGACACTATCCGAGCTGCCGATTTCGATCGTTTTGTCGACTTGGTCAGCGCTCATCTTCAGTACGGCCAAATCGGTGAACACGTCACTGCCGAGCAGCTCTGCGGAGACGTGGGTTTCGTCAGAGAGTACCACTTCGACCTCGTCTGCACCCTCTATGACGTGGTGATTGGTCACCACATAGGCGCTTCCGTCTGCCGTTTTATAAATAACGCCGGATCCGGTGCCTGCTTGTCCGGATTCTTCTTGCTGCCAGAAGTTCGTAGAGGATTGAATGTTGACCACTCCGACTACTGCAGGGGTCACTTCGCCGACGATTTCGGTTATTTGCGACGAAACGTCGACGTTAACATTGGACGTAGGACCGGCTTGTGAATTGTCACCGTTTCCTTGGGTAATTTCATTGGAACCTTGTTCAGCGGACTGGAACGGCAGCAAACCCGCTTCTTGTAAGGCAGGAAGTGCCACAATCACAATCAGTGCCCCGATGACTGCCCCGATAAGCGAAGGCAGAAACCAGTTCCTTTTTTTCTTATTCGTTCTGTTTGTTTGATAATGATCATCATAATAGCCCATCGCACCCATCCTTTCTGACCTGGAAAAAACATAAAGCTCAACGTTTATAGTGTTTCCTTTCGCCAGTCCGGTTAAACTACTTCATATAGAGGGGTCGGCGTCTTCGGGTCTGTATCATGCAGGTGCAGTTTGTCGCCGATGGTGAAACCATGGTCATTTAAATAGTTTTGCACGGACATTCTGGCCAATTCTTTCATGTTGTTATCTTTGCTTAAATGAGCCAAATAAATACGTTTTGTTTGGTCTCCGATGATATCGCTCAAAGCCAGGGCGCAATCGTCATTGGAAACGTGGCCGCTGTCCCCGAGAATGCGGCGTTTGACATTCCACGGGTATCTGCCCATTTGCAGCATGGAAACATCATGGTTGGCTTCGAAAATATAGGCATCCGCATTTTCTACGGTTTTTTTGATGCGCTCGGATACGTAACCGAGATCGGTTACGAGAGCGACTTTTTTCCCCTCATGGTGGAAGGTGAAAAACATCGGCTCGGCAGCATCATGCGAGACACCGAACGATTCCACATCCAGGTCGCCGAAAGCCTTGGTTTCCTCCATGTTGAACACAAACTTCTGATCCAACTCTATTTTGCCGATCGAACCTTCCATCGCTTTCCACGTTTTTTCGTTGGCATAAATCGGGAGTTGATAACGACGGGCCATGATGCCCAACCCTTTGATATGGTCACTGTGTTCATGGGTGACCAGCAGCTTGGTAAGACTGTACGGGTCGATGTTCACTTCGCCCATCAGCCGTTCCATTTCCTTGCCGCTCAATCCCGCATCGACTAAGATTTTCTCTTTTTCTGTCGCTATATAAAAAGCATTTCCTGTACTTCCTGATGCAAGTACACTAAAGCTTAATGTCATTCCTCATCACTCACCCTTGTGGATTCCAATAACCTTTGGTACACATTTTGCAATTCTTCTATTTCCTCGTCGGACAGCTTCGCGTCTCTCATGCCGTCCTGCGCTTTCCGGATTGTATTCCGTACAAACGTCGGATTGTCATGCTGGGAAAATTGTCCTTCAGAACCCATTACCACATAATGCAAGTCGTCATTGATGGCAAAGTGCCAGGAAGGAGCAAAAACCTGCTGTCCTTCATCGAGATCGACGAATGAATAATAGCCCACTGTCGGGGTTTCCGTTATTTCCGGATCCTCCATTGGCAATGCATTGGCTTTGAACAGGCTGCTTATCGCGGAATACGCAGTAATCATGCTTTTTGGCTCCTGTCTGTCCACTTCATCAACTGCGGTTTGCAGATAGCTGGTGATTTCATTGTCGCTGTTGACAAAGGCTACCACAAAGCCGCTCTGGCTATAATAAATCGGCTTGCTGTTATTTGTCTGGAAAAAAATCAGGGCACCGGAAGCGTCATCTTTTCCCCAATAGACATATTCTCCACCAGAAAGGATGTGTTCGGATAACTCCAATTCCTTTTCCGCCTTCGTGCTATCCGGATCAATCGGCACCGGTTCCTTGAACTCTGAATACAGCAGGTTGCCGCTGCCAAGCAGGTCCACTTCCTGCTCACTCATGGCCTTGAGGGTCTTTACGTCATCGGCCGTAAAGTTTCTCGCTTTTACCGTGATGAATGAATCCTTGACCTGCTCCTCCGGCAGCTTGTCGAGCCCTTTCACATTTTCTTTCATATATTCTTCCAGTTTCGGTTCTGCAATATCTCCGGATGGCGATCGGGAATCCATCGTCTTCAGAAATTGCTGGAGTAGGAAGATATCCAGAATAAGGAAACATATGATGAATAGTGTTTTAATTTGTCCCCATTGCATGGCTTATTCCTCCCCCAAGCCGGACATTTCGCTCAAATCCAGCTCGCTCCAGCCAGTCGTGTCCTGTTTGAACCAGGCTGGCACTAACCGGATTGAAATGCCTTCATCTACCAATTTGTAACCGAGGGCAATATCCTTAATACTGCCGCTGCCTTTGGCATCTTCTAAATAGCCGGCGATTTCCTCACCACTCGGTAAATCCGGCGGCTCTCCATAATCAAACGCTTCGCCCAATTTGAACAACGGGCGGTCATATTTATAAGGCTGGTTACGCCAGGTTATTTGAATGGTAGCCTGCTTATCATTTTGGCCGAAAACCGGATACTCGTTATAAACAAGCCGGTACGTCACTTCATTCCGCTGCACATTTACATTGTATAGCTGATACTCATCGTTGGCAGAGTTGGTCCAGCCTCTGTGGGCATTGAGAAAATTGATGGTTTGGTTGACCAGTTCCGAGCCCTCGATAGTGCGGTTTTCCGGAAGCGGATTGACGTATTCCATATACTTCTCGCTTTCATAGGCCCGAAGCTCCCGGATACCGTCCGAGTAGGAAGTGCCGCCGCTCTCCAATCGATTTGATGTCATGACTTCCCGGTTTGTGAACAAGTTGTTGAGCAGCGGATCTAGATCGGAAATCGTGGTAAAGGTATCGACTGAAAAAGTCAGGTCATTAATTTCCGGTTCCCCCTGTGGGATATAAATCGGTGCCCCAGCGCCTTCTGCATACTCAATATAATTGATTTTACCATCCATATCGGCATATTGGTCCAGCACATCAGCCGCCCCGGCATTCTGCACCTCTGCGTGAATACTCATCTTTGCTTCCGTATTGTAGAATACCAATTCGACGGTACCACTATTATTTTCGTTCAGAAAAATCCGATCAAATGAACCACGTTGTACTTGATTGATGTTGTTCTCTTCCAAAGTGAACAAGTCTCTTATCGCTCCAGCCGGCACCTCCAATGGATATATCAGCTGGACAGAATAGTCATCACTGTCAGGCAGTTTCTGATCGGTCTGGATTCCCTGGTCGAGGCCGGTAAGCGACCACTCCTGGATTTCCTGGTAAAATGCTTCCTGGTCACCTCTGTTTTCAAACGATGAGAAAATGCCATTAGCTTGAAAAATAACTTTTGATGGTTCAATAATGCTCTTCTTGCTTTCCTCGTGGCCGGCCTGCAAAGGTTCATCAGTATAGTTGCTTTCCACATTTTCTGTCTCATCGTAATTCGGTTTGTAATTCCAAATTCCCAGAGTCAGCAGCAAGCTGGCCGCAATCAACGCCGACAAGCCCAATGTTTTTATCATTTCGAGCCTCATCTTTTGTCACCTCCGCTTTTTTTGATAAGCGGCAATGTGAAATGGACAGTCGTCCCCTTGCCTTCCTTGCTTTCTGCCCATATGTGGCCGTGATGGGCTTCGATGATTTCTTTGGCGATTGCCAGGCCGAGCCCTGTCCCGCCAAGATTTCGGGAGCGGGCTTTGTCAGCCCGGTAGAACCGGTCGAAGATTTTGTCCACCTTTTCCTGGGCAATTCCCATGCCCTGGTCGGTGATCGACACCATTAGTCTGTTGCGGTTGTTGTCTACCCGGAAGGTGATCCTGCCGCCATCCGGCGAATACTTAATCGCATTGGAAATAATGTTATCAACTACTTGGGTCAGTTTATCTTTATCCATCCAGACAAAGAATTCTTTGTTCGGGAGCTTCCGGTCGAGTATGATTTCTTCGGCTTTATTCATTTCAAAACGATCGATGATATGGTGGAAAAACGTGATAAAATCGACCCGTTCCATGTACAGGTCGGTTGCCTTGTTATCCATTTTGGAAAGCTGCAGCAAGTCGTTGACCAGCCGGATCATCCGGTCTGTTTCGTTTTGCGTCACATCCAAAAATTTCGGGGCGATTTCTTTGTCTTCCCAGGCACCATCTGTCAGTGCTTCCAGGTAGCTTCGCATCGTCGTCAATGGTGTCCGCAGCTCATGCGAGACATTGGAGACGAACTCTCTTCTTTCCTGCTCGACCTTTTCCTGCTCCGTTACATCACTGATGACGGTGATAAAGCCGCCAAAATTGCCGTCTTCATCCTGTATCACCGAAAAATTCGCTTTGATTAAAAAGAATTCTTCGTCATCACTGAAGTCGATGGTGACCGATCCAGTGTCAGCCTGCATATCATCATCGATTTCGTCTTCTAAATGCAGTACCTCGATCAACGGCTGTCCCTTCACTTCTTCAAAGTCTTTGCGAATCAGCTGCAGAGCCGGTTCGTTCATCAAGGATACTTTTCCTTCCTTGTCCGTCGCAATGACTCCGTCCGACATATTGGACAAGACGGAACTCAACTTACGGCGTTCTCCCTCTGTTGTGTTATGGGCTTGCTTCAATTTGTCGTTCATATCATTAAAGGTCATTGCCAGCTGACCGATTTCATCGGTGCCATATACGTTGACTGTTTGGGAAAAGTCTCCGGTAGACATAATTTTGGCCTGTTTCCGCATTTCGGTAATCGGCTTGGTGATGGTACGCGCGACCAAAATCCCCAAGACGATGGAAATGGCGATAGCAATTACGGTTCCTCTGGCAAAAATATCATTGATATTGCCCATTTGATCATAAACGCCTTCCATCGAGGCTTCCAAATACAGAATGCCGTCCGGGTCGTCCTCGCCACCTATCGGCAACACGCGCACCTTCATCCGCTTGTTGGTCTCAGGGTCCCGCATTGTAGTGTTTTCTTCCACACCGAAAATCAATGCCCGAGTGATTCGCGGATCTCCCGTTTTCCTGCTGCCGATAATATTGCTGTCAATTTCATTTTTAGCTCCGATAACCCGATACTGCCTGTCCAATACTTGAAGGGTAGAAAAAACGCTGCTATCGACCCGATCGAGAATGTTCTGGACATCTTCTTGCAAGGTCGGACCTTCTTCATCTTCACTTCGTTCTTTCTGAAAAGCCTGTTCCAAATAATAACTTAACCCTTCAATTCGTTCTTCCACCGTATCGTTTAAATTCTTTTTTAAATTTTCTTCCAGCCGGATGGCAAAATAGGATCCAATCACTTGAATTGCCAGTAACAGCAGCAAAATATAGATAAGGACAATTTTAAATCGGATCGACTGGAAAAAACCGACTTTCTTCATAAAGCATTACTCCTGTTCAGGGTTACGCAAGTAATAGCCGACACCTCTTCTGGTCACAATCCAAACCGGCGTGCTCGGGCTGTCTTCGATTTTTTCGCGCAAACGACGCACTGTCACATCGACCGTGCGGACATCCCCGTAATAATCATAACCCCATACTGTTTCCAGCAAATGCTCCCTTGTCATTACCTGGCCGATATGTCTCGCCAAATAATGCAACAGTTCAAATTCCCTGTGGGTCAATTCCACTTGTTCGCCGTTTCTGGTAACTGTATAAGCATCCGGATGGATCACCAGGCTGCCGATTACGATATCTTTATTGGCCCGGCTGTTATCTTCGGGCACCACTTGTTGCCTGCGCAAGTTCGCTTTGACTCTGGCAATCACTTCCCGATTGCTGAAGGGTTTGGTTACATAGTCGTCCGCTCCCAGCTCGAGACCAAGCACCTTGTCAATTTCCGCATCCTTGGCGGTGATCATGATAATCGGCATCGTATGGTTCTTACGGACTTCCCGGCAGACTTCATTGCCATCCTTGTTCGGAAGCATAATATCAAGCAACAATAA
This sequence comes from Sediminibacillus halophilus, assembly GCF_900103695.1. Classification (GTDB taxonomy): domain Bacteria; phylum Bacillota; class Bacilli; order Bacillales; family Amphibacillaceae; genus Sediminibacillus; species Sediminibacillus halophilus. The sequence goes on along the minus strand of NZ_FNHF01000003.1, from coordinate 81,176 downwards.
ATCCGGGTTTTCTTTATTGGTCAGTTCGATTGCTTCGTCCCCATCATAGGCACATACGACCTGATAACCTTCTTTTTCTAAGTTGAACTTCAGTATATCTGCAATTGGTTTTTCGTCGTCTACCACTAGAATCTTTTGACTCATTATGCCACATCCTTTTCTCGTTCTTTAATAGGTTTATTTTAACGTACTTTGCGTTGTCTGTCCTTTTTCCCGATAAAAGCAGGACAATTTGCCAGAACAACTTCTTCCTGTACAAAAGCCCTTGTCATCATTTTGACAAGGGCTGCATTATTTTGGTAAGTGGTGAATCATACTATTCTATTAAAAAAGATTTGCCGGGTTCTGTAGTGCCCCGTTCTTATATACTTCGAAATGTAAATGGACCCCGGTTGAATCACCAGTCGAACCCATTACTCCTATTTTACTACCTTTCGCTACGGTTTGTCCAGTTTTCACCCGGATTGAAGCCAGGTGCGCATACACTGTACGATAGCCATTTTGATGGTCGATGACAACTTTGTTTCCATAGCCGCCACTGTTAAAGCCTGCCGAAACGACTACCCCATTGTCAGCCGCCAGAATGGAACGGTTGCTGACACCGGCAATATCAATTCCTTTATGCTGCTTTCCCCAGCGATGTCCCATTTGACTGGTAATCGTGCCGCCGACTGCCGGCCATTGCAGCGATCCGCTTCCATGGGAGGTCTCCACCTTGGTACCTTTCACGACGATTTCGTCGGTCGGTTCCTTTGTCGTTGTTTCTTCCAGCATTTTCTGCTCGGAAACTTGTCCGTTCACTTTTTTCACTGCATAACGTACTTGTTTGCTGCCCTCTTCGCCTTCTTGCTTGACTTCCGATTCACCTTTGTAAAGCGAGTCAGATTCTTTCACTTCTTTTTCATAAGGAATTGCTTCTTCCTTTTCTGTTTCTTCGGAAACAATTACCTGTAAATAGGGCTCCCGCTTGGCAACATGGATATCCTGGTCGATTTGCAGCACCGATTCTTCTGTTAATTCCGGATTTAGTTCGAGCAGGTCATCGATGTCCATATCGTACTTTCCAGCGATTTCGCCAAGCACTTCTCCCTCATTTACAGAATGGACAGTATCTTTTAGCGTGCCTTTTTCCAACTGTTTCAATCCCTGTTTCTCTGACAGCATGTCGTCGGGGTCTGCTTTAGCTTCCGATACCTTCACATCCTCGGACAGTTCTACTCCTGTCACCAACGTCTTGCCGTCATTCGTGGGAACTTCGGATTCACCGTCCGCCAGCTTTTTCAGCACTTCTGCATCGACAAACCTCTCTTTATAAGAGGTAAGAACCTGCTTTGCTGCTTGTTCGCTTTTGAAAAAACCAAGCTTTTCATCGCCGATCACCAATTGAAAAGCATCGATGTTGACGGTGAGTTCGTCCTCCAAGGTTTTGACCACTTGTTTTTCTTCTGTCACAGGCTCAAACACCTTCTCGGGAACGAAAGAAATCTCCTCGCCCGTGGTCAACGAATAACCCTTGTAATCATCCGCATGTTCCGCCAGTACCTTATCGACAGTTTCATCAACCGTTTGCTTATCTGCTACCGTTCCGACACTTTCACCGTCCATGTACACGTGATAAACGGTGTCTAAGTCGTCCTCTGCTGCCTGTACCACTTGAAAAGATAGCGCAAATCCTGCCAGAGCGGCAGCTGCTGTGGTGAACCATTTATTTCGGCGTCGTTTCGTTTCTTTATGTAAAGCTTGTATCTTCATTTGCAGGGTCCTCCTAAACGCGTTACCTGATTCCGAATCTATTTTTCACTCTCTTAATCTACCATAGGAGCAAATCGGAAGATACCGAATCAGCAGGATGTAACGAAACTGTATAAAAGCTGGTAAATTCCGCCTATGCGTGAGTATTATGGTTCACTTTTGTGTAAAATGTAACTATTTCTATCTCTTTTAATGGTAATATTTGGTTGTTGTGTTGCGATTTTGTTACATGATCAAGGAGTTTATTGGAGAATATTGGCGGTATTGGTTTTATTTTAGTGCTTTCGGGGAATAAAGAAGGTTATTTGACTTACATTGTTTCTCGGTTCAAGGTTGTTTTTTATTAGAGACCTGCACTTATCGTTGCCAGGCAGGGCTTTTCTAAATAGCGGGCTTTCCTTACAGAGCTACGGGCATCCTACGTGAATTCCCGCCAGAGGAAAGCCACCAGCCGCCTGCGGGTATATTGCTGTGGCGAGCCCAATTTATGCTGAAAAGCAAAAAAATCACCAGCGTTCTATTTCACGCTGGTGATTTTATAGAGGGAGATTCTCAGAGAAGTCCCGTCCATTCTGTATTCATGAACATTTAGCTGTAAACACTGCGGACAACATTCGTCTGTGTCCGGTCAGGACCTACCGAAAAGACAGACAATGGTATTCCGGTCAACTGCGAGATCCGCTCTAAATAATGCCGGGCATTTTCCGGAAGCTCATGCAAGCTTCTCACACCGGTAATATCCTCTGTCCAGCCTGGAAGTTCTTCGTAAACCGGTTCGCAGTCCGCTAGGTCCTTCAGACTTGCCGGGAATTCATGGATGGTTTCGCCTTTGTATTTGTATGCTGTGCAAATTTTCAGCGTCTCTATGCCTGTTAATACATCCAGTGAATTCAAGGACAAATCGGTAATGCCGCTGACACGGCGGGCATGACGTACAACAACGCTGTCAAACCAGCCGACACGGCGTGGACGGCCTGTCGTTGTACCATATTCCCTTCCTGTTTCGCGAATTTGGTCGCCGATTTCATCGTGCAGTTCGGTCGGGAAAGGACCGTCACCGACACGGGTTGTATAGGCTTTGGAGACGCCGACCACATGATTGATCTTAGTCGGTCCGACACCAGAGCCGATTGTGACACCGCCAGCAATCGGATTAGAGGAGGTGACGAATGGATAGGTGCCTTGGTCGATGTCGAGCATAACCCCTTGTGCTCCTTCGAATAGCACGCGACGTCCGTCATCCAGTGCTTCATTCAACACAACCGATGTATCACAAACATATTTTTTAACCTGCTGGCCGTACTCGTAATATTCGTCCAGAATGTCTTCCACAGCGATAGAATCTGTTTCATACACCTTCTCGAATAAACGATTTTTGTCTTTCAGGTTTTGCTCGAGCTTGTCCTTAAACGCATCCTTATCGAGTAAGTCGGCGATTCGGATACCTACACGGGCTGCTTTGTCCATGTAAGCTGGACCGATGCCTTTTTTGGTCGTGCCGATTTTGTTGGCGCCTTTTTCTTCTTCCTGCAGGGCATCCAGCTTCAAGTGATACGGCAGAATGACATGCGCCCGGTTGCTGATGCGCAAATTATCGGTAGAAACACCCTTATCATGCAAGTATTGCAGCTCTTCAACGAGCGCTTTCGGATCGATGACCATGCCGTTGCCAAGTACGCAAATCTTATCATCGAAGAAAATCCCGGAAGGAATCAAATGCAATTTATACGTAATTTCGTCAAACTTGATCGTATGTCCAGCATTGTTGCCGCCTTGGTATCTGGCCACAACTTCTGCATTTTGTGATAGAAAATCTGTAATTTTACCTTTACCCTCATCGCCCCATTGGGTTCCGACTACAACTACTGAGGACATATAGGCACCTCCGCCAACTAAATTATATTTACTATGTGCATAACATAGTAAGTTTATCAATCCCCATTTACAATGTCAATGAAATATACGAACATTATAACTTAAAACTCGATTTTCGTTCGTGAAATTGGGGGTCAGTCCCCACATTCATGCCAAAACGGGGACTGACCCCTTGCTTTTTTGAGGAGGTTGAAGTATACCCGTGGAAACATCCGTTTCTTTAGAAAAATTTTGGGCAAAACAAAAAAGCAGACGATTCGTCTGCTTTTTCCATTCTTAGCCCCCAACTGCACCGACTGGCGGTATGTCGCTTTCCTGGTAACGATGATCCAGGTCGACGAATTTGTTGTATTCTTTCACAAACGCAAGCTCTACGGTTCCAACCGGGCCGTTACGTTGCTTGGCAAGAATGATTTCAATGATGTTTTGTTTTTCCGATTCCTGGTCGTAATAGTCATCACGATACAGGAACCCGACAATATCGGCATCCTGCTCGATACTTCCGGATTCTCGCAGGTCGGACATCATCGGTCGCTTATCCTGGCGGGATTCTACCCCACGGGATAGCTGCGACAATGCAATCAGTGGTACGTTCAGTTCACGGGCCAATGCTTTTAAGGAACGGGATATTTCTGATACTTCCTGCTGCCTGTTTTCTTTGGAATTGGCGCTTCCCTGGATCAGCTGCAGGTAATCAATCAGAATCATGCCGAGACCGTGTTCCTGCTTCAGCCTTCTGCATTTACTGCGGATTTCACTGACACGGATACCAGGTGTATCATCGATATAGATTCCGGCATTGGACAGGCTTCCCATTGCCATGGTCAGTTTGCTCCAATCCTCTGCCTCCATCTTTCCCGTTCTGAGCCGCTGGGCATCGATGTTCCCTTCTGCGCAAAGCATACGGGAAACCAGTTGATCTGCCCCCATCTCCAAACTGAAAATGGCAACATTCTCGCTTGCATGAATGGCGACGTTTTGGGCAATATTCAAAGCGAATGCCGTTTTACCCACCGACGGACGTGCTGCGATGATGATTAAATCATTCCGCTGAAATCCTGATGTGATTTGGTCCAAATCCCGGTACCCGGTAGGTATTCCGGTAACAGACCCATCATTCTGCTGCAGCTGTTCAATATTATCATAGACATCGATTAGAACGTCCTTGATATTTTTAAAGGCTCCTGAATTGTTTCGCTGGGAGACTTCCAAAATACTTTTTTCCGCGTCGTTCAAGACGTCGGCGACTTCGTCTTCTTTGGAAAAACTATCGGTTACGATGTCTGTCGCAGTCCGGATCAGTCTCCGCAAGAGTGCCTTTTCTTCTACAATTCTACTATAATACTCGATATTGGCGGCCGTAGGTACAGAGTTTGCCAGATCACTTAAATACGAGACCCCGCCCACCTCATCCAGAATTTTCGCATTGGACAGAGCCGTCGTAACCGTGACCAAATCAATTGGTTCTCCTTTGTCAGACAAGCTCGTCATCACTCCGAATATTCGCTGGTGACCCGCACGGTAAAAATCATCCGGGAGCAATATTTCCGCAGCCCTTGATAACGCCTCAGGCTCTAAAAAAACCGCCCCAAGAACGGCTTGTTCAGCTTCGATATTGTGCGGCGGCGTCCGATCGGTCCATTGTTCATTCATACAGCATCTTTTCCTCCTTTAATTGGAAAAGGAAGCGAGCTGCCGCCTTCCCCGGCAGACAGCCCCTTCTTTGATGACTACCCATGATGTAGTTGATTCGATGCAGCAACCGATTTTCAGGCTTCTTTTACGTGTACTTTAACGGTTCCGGATACTTCCGGATGCACTTTTACCGGTACGTTGGTATAGCCAAGTGCCCGAATCGGTTCATCCAGTTCGATTTTACGCTTATCAATTTTGATTTGATGGTTTTTTTTCAGTTCTTCGGCAATCTGCTTACTGGTGATCGAGCCGAATAGACGGCCGCCTTCTCCTGATTTCGCCGTCAATTCAACGGTCAGATTTTCCAGCTTTTCTTTCAGTTGTTTTGCCTCTTCTACTTCATTCTGCTCTTTTTGTTTCTCTTTGTTCTTTTTCGCTTCCAAGGCCTTCATATTACCTGAAGTCGCCTCGACCGCCAGATTATTTTTCAAAAGATAGTTGCGGGCGTAACCGTCCGAAACATTCTTGACTTCGCCTTCTTTTCCTTTTCCTTTTACATCTTTCAAGAAAATTACTTTCATTCTTCAGCTCCCCCTTCAAAATATTCATCTATAATTGCTTTCAGCTGTTCTGTTGCATCCTCGACAGAGGAATCATCCAGCTGGGTAGCAGCATTGGTAAGATGGCCGCCGCCATCCATTCTTTCCATGATCACCTGAACGTTGACATCGCCCAGCGATCTGGCACTGATACCGATCCGTTTATCTTCCCGCTCCGAAATAACGAACGAGGCGACGATTCCACTCATCGTCAGTAAGGTATCGGCAGCCTGGGCAATTACCACCGGCCCGAAGGTTTCACCTGGATCTCCTGTTGAAATGGCAATGCCGTCGCGATATATGTGCGTATGTTCAATTAAACGACTGCGCTTGACGTAAATATCCAGATCCTCTTTCATGAACTTCTGGACCAATACGGTGTCAGCTCCCTTTGATCGTAAATAGGAAGCAGCATCAAATGTACGGGATCCCGTCCTCAAGGTAAAGCTTTTCGTATCGACAATGATACCCGCCAGCAATGCCGTGGATTCCAGCATATTCAGCTTCAGGTTTTTCGGCTGATATTCCAGTAATTCCGTCACCAACTCTGCCGTAGAGGAAGCATATGGCTCCATATAGACGAGTGTCGGATGATTAATAAATTCCTCTGCCCGGCGATGGTGATCGATAACGACCACATGCTCCGTTTTACTGAGCAGCTTTTCCTCCGCCACCATTGATGGTTTGTGGGTATCGACGATGACAAGCAGCGTGTTTTTCGTCACCGAATCCAACGCCGTATCCGGATCCATAAAGTGGGATCGGAGTTCTTCATTTCCGTTGATTTCCTCGACCATCCGCTGGACACCTGTATTGACATCGTCCGGATCCATCACGATGCTACCCTCCACATCGCTTGCCTGGGCAATTTTCAGGATACCGATCGCTGCCCCGATCGAGTCCATGTCCGGCGCTTTGTGTCCCATAATCAGCACTTTATCACTTTCCCGTACGAGTTCTGTCATCGCATGGGAGATCACCCGCGCACGAACCCTGGTCCGTTTCTCCATCGGGTTGGTTTTTCCGCCGTAAAAGCGAACCTTCCCGTTTTCATCTTTTATCGTAACCTGGTCTCCACCGCGGCCAAGAGCCAGATCAAGACTCGACTGAGCCAGTTCACCTAGTGCCGGCAGGGACACACCGCCGAGCCCGACCCCGATACTCAACGTCAGCGGAACGTTTTTGTCGGAGATCAATTCCCGTACCTCATCCAGTATTTCAAACTTGGTTTTTTCCAGCTGGTTGAGAATTTGCTGATTCATCACAGCCAGGAAACGTTCTTGCGATATTCTTTTTAAATAGATGCCGTAATCATTCGACCATTCGTTTAAGATCGACGTTACTTTTGAGTTGATTTGGCTTTTGGCCGTATCATCCATTGCCTGTGTGATTTCTTCGTAATTATCCAGAAAGATAATACCCAGGACAGATTGTTCATTATGGTAAAGGTTTTGAATTTCGGTCTGTTTCGTACGGTCAAAAAAGTACAGCAGCCGCTCTTCCTTTTTGATCATTACTTGAAACTTGTAATCCTCCATCGACAACCAGATTTCGTTGTTGTCTTCTTTCACTTTTAAAACGAGGTCATCAGAAAGATCATTCAGCGACTTCCCGACAAGAGAGTCTTCCTCCTTCAGCCTGTTCATGTAAGGATTGGTCCACTCAATGGTGAAGTCCTCACTATATAGCACAATACCAATCGGCATCTCGAGAAGGGCCTCTTCCCCTACCTTCTTGACCCGATAGGAAAGCGTCGAAATGTATTCTTCTGTATCGTTGATCATCTGCTGTTCCTGCCTGTAACTGTAGTACAGCGAAGCAGCCAAGAATACTGTCATAATCAAGCCGAGCATCCATTGGTAATACCAAAGCATCCCTAAAAAAACGAAGGACAAAATGTATATGAACCATAAATGACTGCCTATTGTCGGCTTTTTAAATAATTCTGGCATGAAAGTCAGCTCCTAAACCCTTTTCTGAGCTTATTTTTTATCAAAATTGATCCGGTCTCTTAACGAGAATCCTAAATCAATTATACCGAAGATTCGCAGAAGATACAGTCCTATAAAAGGAAAAAGAACGGTTAAAACGATAACAATAATTGGTACTGCCACCGACATTCCCTTCTGTTTAACGTAAAAGAAAACAAAGGACAGTCCCTGCAAAGCAACCAGTAGTCCGGCAAGGTTGGTGACGTTGACAGCACCTATATGCCAAATGCTGTCCGGATCACCGCTCACCCATGTGACGACCAAGGCGGCAAAATAGATCCACACCAGACCGACCGGCAGCCGAAACTGTCGGAATGGCGGAAAACGCAGCGTTGTTTTCTCCAACCATCCGATAACTCGATAGCCGATCCATTGACTGGCTAATCCTAATACCAGCGCCATCACCACTAAAATCACCGGCAGCAAATTGACAATTTGCCGCATTTGCTCCAGCAAGTCATCAACATTTTCCTGGTTGAAGTCCATGCCCAGATCCTTCAGCATTGCCTGGCTTTGGGCGATCGAATCATTGATGGCCTGGTTCATTTCCTGGACAATATTGATTTGGAACAAACCTTGCACCGCCAAAAAAGTGAGCAAGAGACCGATCACAAATCCGACGGTCCCCCTTGCCCATGTTTCATAGGCTGTGAGCCGCTGATGGATTGCAATCCCTGTCATCAATCCTCCGATTCCCGTCAGTAATACAAGCGGAAGCGAATAATAGGTCAAAAACAAAGACGAGGCTAGTGCCAGGAGTACAAATAAACCGGCAGCCCGTTTGCCCCCAAATCTCGCCGCAAATACGATGACGGGAACAGGGAGTAAAAATAAGGTGACAATTTCAATGATTGGTACGAATAATGTAAGAAACAATACGAGTAAATAAAGGACAGCTGTAATAGCTCCCTCTTTTATGACGTTTTGCGATGTCATGGCGGCACCTCTAATCCTAATTCGGTTATTCTTCCATGATAACACGGCTGTACAGGAGCGTTGAAATCAGCATCTGCTCACCTTTTGTAAGAAAAAGCACAGCTCAAGCGCTGTGCTTTTCTGTCTTATCAGGAACGGATTCCTTTTCCGCTTTTCAACCGGAAAACCCGTTTAACTCATAATTCTACTAACTGATTATAAACGAAAAAAGGGTGTTTTTACAAATCAAACTACCTCTTTGCCAGGTCTGTTAACAAGAGTCGCTTCCTTTCTGTCTTTTCCGACTACTAGTTTACTTCCGGCAATATTCCTTGTAAGCTATTTTAATAAAAGCGTTTCTTTAAGATTGTTTGTTCTTGAAGTATATACTGCGGATTTCATATAGACTTCCTGCCGTCCTTCACTCGTTGAGCTGAAATGCGGCACTGCGGAGATACCCTGCGCTTTCCGCGGGCGGTGAGCTTCCACGAGCTGACGTTCTGTGGGAGCTCACCCATGCCTTTCCTCCCGCTGGAGTCTCCGGGTATTTCCTTTCGCTAGAACAGCATCCTGTTTAGAAACAGGGGATACTAGCTCCCATACCAAGCTGCAGAAAATGTGCGAGCCTCCAGCGGGAAAAGAAACAGTCTGAAGACTCCACTGCATAGGTCTGCGTCTCCTTGTTTAGCTCCGTAGCGGGATTCCTCCACCTAGGAGAGCGAAGAATCTGATTCATGTTGTACATGGCTATAGAGTTTTCCGCGGAAAGCACAGCGTATTTTCGTAAGGCCATGCTCCGACTCAATCAGGGGGTAGTGGGAAGACTTATTCAAGTTATGTCGCAGTTTCCATCAACAGTATAAAAACCTGACATACAACGAAGCCTGCAGACGAGGCTTAATAAACATTACAGGGGGAAAATGGATGTTGAAAGCAATCATGTTTGATTTGGACGATACGCTGCTTTGGGATAAAAGAAGTGTGGAGGAAGCGTTCAAAGCAACCTGTCTCACTGCAGCAAAAATATATAATATCGACCCGGGTCTTCTGGAAGAGAAAGTGCGCCAGCAGGCACGCGAACTTTATGCAGGCTATGAAACCTATTCCTTTACTAAAAACATCGGTATCAACCCATTTGAAGGGCTATGGGGCGAATTTACTGAGGATGAAGAAAACTTCCGGAAGATGAATAAACTGATGCCAACTTACCGGAAGCAAGCATGGACAAAAGGATTGGAAGCAGTAGGAATCGACGATCCTGATTTAGGTGTCCAGTTGGCCGAGCAGTTCCCCCAGGAAAGAAAGAATAGCCCTTTTACTTACGAAGAAACATTCCCTGTTCTCGATCAATTACACGGCAAGTATCAGTTATTGCTATTGACCAATGGCTCTCCCGATTTACAACAATCCAAACTGAAGTTGACACCAGAAATCGCTCCATACTTCGATCATATTGTTATTTCCGGACAATTTGGCAGCGGGAAACCCGATCCAACAATTTTCGAGCATGCATTAAAGCTGCTCTCCTTAGATAAGAATGAAGTCATCATGGTAGGCGATAATTTGTTAACCGACATTCTCGGCGCATCTCGTGCGGGGATTAAATCGGTCTGGATCAACAGGCATGGGAAAGAGACCGATGAGGTTGTACCAGACTATGAAATTTCCCACCTGGACGAGCTTGGGGGCGTATTGGCCAAACTATGAGAGACCTGTTGAAAAACAGGCGCAAAAGCAGTCTTACCTGCCTTGCGCCTGTTTTTTTATAAATCGATGGCTGTTACATCATATATATCTGTAAGCCCGGTTAACTGATTCAACCCTTCAGTTTCTAAATGTTTGTCAATGGTAAGCATCATGATGGCATCCCCACCGACATTGGATCTCCCAACCTGCATGGTCGCGATATTGATGTTCTGCTCTGCCAACAGGCTTCCGACTCTTCCGATTGCACCTGGCTGGTCTTTATGGTGGATGACGACCATGTGTCCCTGCGGGATGACATCGACGCTGTAATTGTCGACCTTGACAATTCTGGCACCAAGACCGTTCAGCAGTGTCCCGGATACTTGGCGGGTTCCCGACTTGGTCGTCACTTCGACGGTTAACAGATTGGTAAATCCTTTCGTCGAGGACGTTTTGTGTTCATTTATGGTGATCCCCTTGCGTTCCGCAAAGTATGTTGCGTTGACATCGTTGACATGGTCGCCCAAGTGGCGCTTCAGTAAACCTTTGACGGTGTTTCTTGTCAGTGGGGCCACATCGACTTCGGTCAAATCACCAGAATAATAGATATGCACTTCCTCCGTCACTTCCTGCGTCAAATCGGTCAGAAACAGACCCAGTTTTTCCGACAGTTCGAAGTACGGAGCGATTTTATTCATGATTTCTTTTGGAACGGACGGCAAATTGACTGGATTTTTAGCCAAACCGCCATTCAGGAACTGGACAACATCGCGGCTGACATCAATCGCCACGTTCTCCTGCGCTTCCACGGTACTGGCACCGAGATGGGGAGTGGCAATGACTTCGGGCAACTCCAACAGCTTATGGTCGCGGGCAGGCTCCTCTTCAAAAACATCCAATGCCGCTCCTGCCACTTTTCCTTCCCTTATCGCTTCATACAGAGCTTCTTCATCAATGATGCCGCCACGGGCACAATTGATGATTTGTACGCCGGTTTTCATTTTCTGAAACGCATCCCGGTTGATCAGATGCCTGGTTTCCTTGAGCAACGGGGTATGGACCGTAATAAAATCGGCCGCTTGCAGTACTTCTGGAAGTGTTCCGTATCCGATTCCCATTTTTTCTGCCTTTTCTTCTGTGAGGAACGGGTCATAAGCCATGATATTCATTCGCTGTCCCTTCGCGCGTGCTGCTACTTCCGCTCCGATTCTCCCGAGACCAACGATACCGAGTGTCTTGTTTTTCAACTCGACGCCTACATACTTTTTGCGTTCCCATTGTTTATGTTTCAACGCATAATATGCCTGGGGAATATTACGGGCCAGGGACATAAGCATCGCGATCGTATGCTCCGCTGCAGAGTTGGTATTGCCATCGGGTGCGTTGACCACGATGATTCCCTGCTCTGTGGCTGCATCCAAGTCAATATTGTCGACCCCAACACCGGCCCGCCCAATAATTTTCAATTTTTTTGCCTTCATAATGATTTCCCTTGTCACCTGTGTCTGGCTTCTGACCAAAAGGGCATCATAGTCACCGATTTTTTCAGCCAGAGACTCTGCGGTAAGATTGGTGTTGACGGTCACCTCGATGTTTTCTGCATCTCTCAATGGCTGGATACCTTCTTCACTTAAAGGATCACTGATTAAAACGTGAAATGCCATTCTTGAACCCCCTGTTCTTTATTCTTGCATCCATTCATCGCTACCTGCTTTCCTCTAAATACACCTGTTGTGCGGCCCTTGTTCCCGCACCTAAGTCGACGTTTTTACCAATCTGCTGGAGACCGATTTCTATTGAACCAATGATTTGCAGAACATCTGCCGGAGAACAGTAGCCCATATGGCCGATTCGGAAAATCTTTCCTTGCAGATGCTGCTGTCCACCTGCTATAGATAGGTTGAAGCTCTGTTTCACAGCTTTCCGCAAATCCTCCGCTGCAAAATCCTCCGGTTTTACTGCTGTTACTGTCGGGGATGCCGCATCATCACTTGTCAATAGCGGTATATCCAGCGCCCGAAAAGCTTGCCGGGTCATTTTCATCATCAGCCCATGTCTGTTATAGACATTTTCCAAGCCCTCTTCTTCGAAAAGATTCAGTACCTGATCCAATCCAAACAAAAGGGATAACCCAGGGGTGAACGGGGTAGCGTTTTTCTCCAGGCTATCCCTGTATTTGCGCAAGTCGAGATAAAAGCGCGGCTGCTTGTTGGAATCGATAACCTGCCAAGCCCGGTCACTGACGGAAATGAACGTCAATCCTGCCGGCAGCATCAATGCCTTCTGTGAACCGGTGACCAATACGTCAATTCCCCAGTCATCCATCCTGGTTTGCACTCCCCCGACACAGGAAACGCCGTCGACGATAACCAGGGCATCAGACGTATCCTGAACCACTTTGGCTATGTCCCTTATCGGATTGAGTATACCTGTCGACGTTTCGCAATAAGTGGCGAACACCGCTTTTATTCCAGAATGAGTTTCAAGAAACTGTTTCACGTCCTCAGGAGTGGCCGCGCTCCCCCACTCAACCTCCATGCGATGGGTTCTAATTTGATAGGCTTCGCAAATTTTAGCAAACCGGTCTCCAAAAGCACCGGTGACCACTACCAGGACTTCATCTCCCGGTTCGACGGTGTTCACTACGGCCGTCTCCAGTCCCGAAGTGCCGCTTCCGGTAACAATCATGACCTCTTGTTCCGTTCCAAACACCGGCTTCAGCCTTGGCCGGATTGTCGCGAGCAAATCCTTGGTTTCCTGTCCCCGATGTCCAATCATCGGTTGGGCCATCGCCCTCTCTACGCTGGGCGGTATTGGACTTGGGCCGGGAATTCTTAATATGTGCTGATCTGGTAACATGCTCTATCTCCTCTCATTTTTCGAGGTTTCGGGAAAATTTCCCATTAAAAAAAAACTTCCCGTCCCCTACATTTCTGGTAAGGGGCGAAAAGTTATCACTCTCGCGGTACCACCCTTTTTCACTGTTTTCCAACAGTCTTCATTGGCGCCATGCGTAACGGGCATGAAGCGGGCAGACCTACTAATGTTTCAGCTTGCCTATTCCGAAGTGCTATTCCATAACAGCAGCACTGGTTCCCACCGACCACCAGCTCTCTGAAGTCTGCCGATTACCGAACTTGTCTTCATCACCATATTTATGTAACAACTTGAATTTTTATTTATCATAGCAAATTTATCATTATTGTCAATATATTTCGTCAATTTAGTTTTCGTGCACAGCTTCCCAGTGATTCTGTTGTAAACGCTTTATGCACTGTGGTTATTGCGCTCTTCCTTGTGATATTTTCTTACAAAAAAGTTGCATAAATAATCATATTGTTTTTTATAAAAAGCACTTCAAATCGGAACTTCGACTTGAAGTGCTTGCCTCCTGCCTAGTCAATGTCGATTTGGTTGCTCGTTTTGGCCTCTTTTGGACCTCTGATGGTGAGCACACCATTTCTGTAGGCAGCCTTTGTTCTATTCTTCTTGATTGTGTACGGCAGCTGAATTACCCGCTCAACGCCTTCAATCATCCGCTCTCTACGGTAATAATTGTTGACATCGTTCGTCTCCTCTGTCTCGCGGTCATCGACTATCGCTATCTTCAGACGGTCCCCCATCGGTTCAATTTTGATATTTTCCTTGCTGACTCCCGGAATTTCCGCCTCTACCACCCACTCATTCGGTGTTTCATAAAGATCCACCGCGATGGACGTTTTTTTGAACATCGGTTGTTGAAAAAGCGAATCAATGGAGCTTAACAATCCATTATAGGGAGCACTTTTAAAATAATCTTCCATTTGGCTAAGCGGGTTATTTTTCCTTGGCTGTCGTCGGCTTTCTTCCTCCACACCAACTCCCCCTTTCCAATACTGATTTCTTTATGAATAGGATATGGAAAAGGGCCCGTGTTGGTATGGACGAATGTCACGGGTATAACAGCCTTTGTATGTTTACTATTCTGCTTAGATAATCACTTTTCTAAGGACTTTTGAAATCGAGCCACATCGGTTTTTGGCGGTAAACCGAATAATCTTGCGTATTCACGGTTGAATTGTGTAGGACTCTCGTAACCAACTTGAAAACCTGCATCAGCAGCCTCAGTAGTTTCCGTCAATAATAAATTGCGTGCTTCCTGCAGTCTTAACATTTTTTGATATTGCAGCGGAGTCATGGCCGTCACATTCTTAAAGTGCTGATGAAAGGAGGATGTGCTCATGTGTACCTGTTCAGCAAGCTCCTCTACTCTCAATGGTTCTTTAAAATCACGGTAAATCATTTGAATTGCCTCAGCGATGCGGTTTACGTTGGATCCGTTCTTGGCAAACTTAACGATGTGGCCGCCTTGCTTACTTTTTACTACTCGATAAAGAATTTCTCGGAGTATAAGGGGAGATAAAGGCTCGATATCTTCCGGAGTATCCAACAGCCCTACCAGGCGGGTTATCGCTTCCAACAACTGCGGTGTCGTTTCGTTCAATACGAGGCCACTAGGAGCCGCTGTTTTAGTCGGGTTCTGAAGCGGTGTAGTATTTAACAAATTGATTATCTCTTCAAGTTGAAAGCTGATTTGAATACATAGAAAGGGACTTTCGGTTTCTGCTTGAATAACCTGTCCGATGATTGGCAGATGGACAGAGGCAATTAAATATGACGTTGCATCGAACGGAAAACGGTTGCCAGCCAATGTGGCCATCTTCGCTCCCTGGACAATGACACAGATGGATGGTTCGTAAACTGTATGGATTGGTTCTCCCGCAGCCGACTGTCGGATAATGTTCAGCGAAGGAATCCTGGTAGGATGATCACCATCCACTACTGCCTGTTTATTAATCAATGAAATCAATTGCTCTTGATATTGGACAATACTATTCAGCGCTTTCGCTTCCCTTCCCATTTAGATAAGAGTAGCTTACCAAATAGTTGGAGAATTAGGCAATGATTTGCTAGTAACAGGCTACAGGTTTTAGTCGGCTTTTTATTAAAATGAATATCAGACATACAATAAGGAGTGATTCGTTTATGGCATTATCATTAACTGGAAAAGTAGCTTTAATTACGGGAGGTTCACGTGGAATAGGAGAAAAAACGGCTGTAAAGTTAGCTGCCGAAGGGGCAACAGTTGCGGTCAACTATGTTTCCAATAAAAATAAGGCGGAAGCAGTAGTTGAGCGAATCACTACTCAAGGAGGAAAGGCAATAACAGTACAAGGAAATATTGCCAACGTCGAAGATATCAAGCGAATTTTCTCGACAACATTAGAAGCATTTGGAAAGATTGATATCTTGATCAATAATGCCGGGGCAATGGTTACCAAACCTATTGATCAAATTACGGAAGAGGATTTTGACAGACTATTCGCCATTAATGTAAAGGGTACCTACTTTGCGATCAAAGAGGCATACCGATATTTAGAAGAAGATGGCCGCATCATCAACCTTTCCACCTCCGTTAACGGGAACATGATTCCCACTTATAGTTTATATGCGGGAACAAAAGGGGCAGTCGAACAATTCACACGCCAGCTGGCAAAGGAATTCGGTCCAAAGAATATCACCATCAATACTATTGCGCCCGGACCAACTGCCACAGAGTTATTTTTCGCAGGTAAAACGGAGGAACAAATAGAAATATACAAAAATAACAATGCCTTCCATCGCCTTGGAACTCCGGAAGATATTGGCGATGCCATCAGTTTGCTGTTAAGCCGGGAAGCATCATGGATTACCGGTCAAACGCTGCGGGTAAATGGTGGATTCATTTAAAAACAATTAAGCGGTCAGGCATCATGGGTAACCCATGATGCCTTTGTTTATGTGTTAATCATCCACCAAGTAGTCGTCATCAAGGTTACCACTGAATATAAAGGGGAGGACATCACCGTCTTCCAAAGTAATCGCCAGCTGTGTTTTAAAGGAATCCAGGTATATTTCGTTGAAATGGATTCCCGCCTTCCGTTCATTAGTGCCTGCCGGTATCTTGATATAGTCCGGATTTTCGGGATTTGTCTGCACCTCTCCGTCCTCTGTATCATCCACCGTCTTCGGTCCTTCATAGCCGCTCATCGGATATATATTTCCTTCCCCGTCCTCCAAATAGGTCGAATTTGAGGCATCATTATTCTCTTGTCTATCTGTCTCTATTATCACATCTTCGTCTGTATGGTTGCTGATTTCATAATAGAAAGTGGTCAGTTCATATTTTTGTCCTTGAAATTCTTCGACACGATCAAGTGTTACTTCTATCCCTTGCTTTTCTTTTGTGTCCGAATAAGCAAACGTTCCTGGAGAATCAGAATCACAAGCGCTAACGATGCTAACAATAAGGAGTATCACTATCATTGATTTTCGAATAAAAATTACCTCCCATAAACTCTTTTAAACAGCAAGCATGTTATTAGCAACAAGGGCTGACAGGATACATAATCTGTATTTTTATTTTTATGCGACCACTTACTATTCCTAGATTTATCAGGATGAAGAACTATAACCAGTGTGGTATGAATGTGTGATGTATGAATAATGCTCTAAAGGAATTATCCCTTACAGGAATCAATATTTTCGGTGAGGGAAACTAGCAACGGGGCTCAGAAAAAACTCATTTTTTATTCCCACTAATTAAATATAGTTACAGAATACCATAAATTAACTTCTCGATTATAATTTTATAAAAAAAGCCCTATGGATTGCTCCATAGGGCTCTTTCAACTTACTCGGTCACGTATGGCAATAGAGCCATTTGACGAGCACGCTTGATAGCTTTAGTCAATTTACGTTGATATTTTGCAGAAGTTCCTGTTACACGACGAGGAAGAATTTTTCCACGCTCAGAAACGAAACGTCTTAGCAAATCAACATCTTTATAGTCAATATGTGTAATGCCGTTAGCTGTGAAGTAACACACCTTACGACGCTTTGCACGACCACGACGAGCTGCCATAGGTATTACCTCCTTTTTATCTTGAGATTAAAAGTATCGCACTTTCAAGCTCATTAGAATGGTAAATCATCATCAGATATATCGATTGGTTCCCCATTATTGCTGAATGGGTCCTCTTCATTTTGTCTGGAAAATTCGTTGTTGTTTGATTGGTTCTGATTCTGTTGGTATCCTGGTGAACCTTGTCCTCCACCTTGTGAAGACCCTTTTGTTTCCAGGAATTGTACAGTATCGGCCACTATTTCGGTGACGAATACCCTTTTCCCATCCTGACCTTCAAAGTTGCGGGTTTGTACACGTCCATCTACGCCTACGAGGCTTCCTTTACTCATAAAGTTTGCCAGGTTTTCGGCGGCACGTCTCCATACCACACAGTTGATGAAATCAGCTTCCCTGTTTCCTTGCTGGTTAGAAAAAGGTCGATTGACAGCTAATGTGAAATTAGCCACAGCTACTCCATTTGGTGTATAGCGTAAGTCCGGATCCTTCGTCAACCTGCCGACAAGTACGACACGATTTAACATCAGAACCACTCCTTATTGGTCGTCTTCGCGAACTGCAATATGACGAATAATGTCATCAGAGAATTTCGCTTGACGATCGAATTCATTAATGGCGTTTTCATCGCCTTTAAAGTTGATTAGCACGTAGTATCCATCGCGATAATTGTTGATTTCATAAGCAAGGCGTTTCTTGCCTTTTTCATCAACTTTATCGATTTCCGCACCATTATCAGTAAGAATTTTGTTGAAACGCTCGACCAAAGCTGTTTGCGCTTCCTCTTCGATATCTGGGCGGACGATGTACATGATTTCATAATTTCTCATCCGTTTGCACCTCCTTTTGGACTTAACGGCCCCTTTTGTTGCAAAGGAGCAAGGAGTAATCATTAATTACTCACAATGTTGAATTATACCAAAGTCCTTAGCATTGTGCAAGTCCCTACTACAGGCTTGCACCTCATTCCAAAGAAAGACGAATTCCCCTGCTTACACATTGAAACGGAAATGGATAATATCTCCGTCCTTCACCAAATAGTCTTTACCTTCCAATCGAACCTTCCCTTTTTCTTTAGCTCCATTCATGGAACCAGCTTCCATTAAATCATCATACGAAACAGTTTCAGCTCTGATAAATCCTCTTTCAAAGTCAGTATGGATGATTCCTGCTGCCTGTGGTGCTTTGATCCCTTCTGTAAAGGTCCAGGCACGAACCTCCTGCTCACCTGCTGTGAAATAAGTCGCCAGTCCGAGCAGATTATACGTGGCTTTGATCAGTTGATCCAAACCGGATTCTTCAATGCCCAGCTCTTCAAGGAACATTTCTTTTTCCTCACCTTCCAGCTCGGCGATTTCCGATTCGACCTTGGCACTGATGACAATGACTTCCGCGTTTTCAGTAGCTGCAAATTCGCGGACGAGTTTCACGTTTTCATTATCGTCAGCATCCAGCAGTTCATCTTCTCCGACATTTGCCACATAAAGAATCGGCTTACTGGTCAACAGATGCAGCCCTTTCACCAGTTTTTGTTGTTCGTCGGAAAACTCTACTGCACGAGCTGGTTTTTCATCCTCTAGTGCATCTTTCAGCTTGCTTAATACATCAAACTCGGCAACTGCTTCCTTGTCTTTTTGTCTTGCCATTTTTTCGACACGCTGCAAGCGCTTTGTCACCGTCTCCAAATCTGCCAGAATCAATTCCAGATTAATGGTTTCGATATCGGAAATCGGGTCTACTGTTCCGGAAACATGGGTGATGTTCTCGTCCTGGAAACAGCGGACCACATGACAAATGGCGTCTACCTGCCGAATATGCGACAAGAATTGGTTCCCAAGTCCTTCCCCTTTACTTGCCCCTTTCACGATACCGGCAATATCGGTGAATTCAAAAGCTGTTGGTATCGTCTTTTTCGGCTTCACTAATTCTGTAAGTTTCGTCAACCGATAATCGGGGACTTCTACTATTCCTACGTTTGGATCTATTGTGCAAAATGGGTAATTTGCCGATTCAGCCCCTGCCTGTGTAATTGCATTAAACAACGTAGACTTTCCTACATTGGGCAAACCGACAATTCCTGCTGTCAATGCCATAAAAACTTCCACTCCTTAAGGATACCGCTCATATGAACGTTTCAGTCATACCAATTATAGATAGACTTGGCCGAAATGACAAGTTATCAAAATGACAAAACAAGGGAAATATCTCCCCTTGTTTTCCACCCTTTGGTACGTGATATTTAGTTTTGTAATCGTGCAAACTTAGTATTTTCAGAAATCATGCCTTTTTGGAGGCTCTTTTTACACGTAATCACTCTATAATCAGGCAGTTGAGAGAAACTGCGAACTAATGAAAATTTCCTTTTATAAGGATCTCACTCGTTCTAATGAATTTGCGTGTTAGTCCCGCGCTGCGGAAAACGCTCCATTCCGGAGCAGAACACGAAGACCCCTATGGGAACAGCACGCTTCCGAAGGGCCCCGTAAAGAAGCTTCCTTTGCGTCTGCGGAGGCTGAGACCGTACCTATGGAAAGTGAAGTATTCTGCCGCAACGAGATTTTACACTCATTTATCATCAGAATAAGAGAATTATTCCGCTGTTTATATAAACGACCATCGTTTATAACGCCAATTTTTGATTTGTTTCACGTGAAACAAATCATTCTGTTTCCTCCTGTCTTTCCAGTACTTTTTTCATTTTGCTATTGAACTTCTTTCGGGGAATCATCACGCTGTGGCCGCAGCCTTCGCACTTAATCCGGATATCCATGCCCATTCTGATGATCTTCCAGCGGTTTTCCCCACAAGGATGAGGTTTTTTCATTTGTACAACATCATTTAACTGATAGTCTTTTTCCTGCATCGTTTACTCCCCTCTTTCTCCTTGATTTTGATTGGACGATTCTTTGTCCCGGCTGTACATGACCATCCGTGGTAGTGGAATATCGATTCCATGTCGTTCCAGTCTTCCTTTGATTTCTCTTCTCAACACTCTTGCGATCATCCAGTGTTCCATCGGTACCACTTCCGCAATCACCCTTATTACGACATGGGAGGTTTCCATTGTCTGTACTCCTAACAATTCCGGGACCGTAATCATTTCCGGGTACTGTTCCGGAAGTTCCGGAAGCAGCTGCTCTATGATTCTTTCCGCAGTCGGAATGTCCGCTTCGTAAGGGATGTTGACATCCACGACGGCGATACTGTTGTGGATAGAATAGTTGGTCACCTGGTCGACACTTCCGTTAGGGACAATGTGCAATTCTCCTGTCCAGCTTAATATTTTCGTTGTTCTTAAGCCGATTTCTTCAACTGTCCCTTCTATCCCGGCAGTTTGTATATAATCGCCGACTGAAAATTGGTCCTCGAAAATGATAAAGAAGCCGGTAATCACGTCACGAACCAAGTTTTGGGTACCAAACCCGATGGCCAACCCGGCAACCCCCGCACCGGCCAGCAAGGCACCGATCGGAATGGTCATCGCGTCGAGAATCATGATGAAAGCGGTGAAATAGACTACATATGCCAACGTATTTTGCACCAGCTTTTTCAAGGTGTTTTCTCTTCGCTCGCTGATACGGAACGGCCCCCGCTCCCGTTTTCTGAAAATCCGGTTGATCAGGGAGGTTCCAATCCGGATGATGAGTGCAGAGATGATCAGAATCATGATGATTTGCAGGATCACATACCCTACTTGCATCCAAAATTCAGGTCCCATCAGCCTTTTCACCCATTCAGCCCACTCTTGTTGTATTTCTTCCACTTTTTGTCCTCCAAAATTGATGGTAGTAATTATTTTACCATTTTTCATTCGATTTTGTACCTATTTACGATTGGATAGACGATAATACATGACAATACGTAGAGATTGAGAACGCCATATAGTGGGTATAAGTATTCTATCAAGGTTGAGAAGCCTATCCTGGTCAGCGGCACCATCAGAAGTACAA
Organism: Sediminibacillus halophilus; assembly: GCF_900103695.1. Classification (GTDB taxonomy): domain Bacteria; phylum Bacillota; class Bacilli; order Bacillales; family Amphibacillaceae; genus Sediminibacillus; species Sediminibacillus halophilus. The sequence goes on along the minus strand of NZ_FNHF01000003.1, from coordinate 59,833 downwards.
GTACGGTGGCCAGCACCCAAAGCGGATAATGCAGTTTGTCTCTCACTCTGGTTACCAGGCCGAGTGTTCCGGAAACGGCAGTTGTGAAGATTGCCAGCCAGAGAAGTACCGAAATAAACAAGAACATGATGTATGGGTAATTTTTAAGTATTGCAAACAAAGGTATTTCATAGAGCAAAACTTCTTCGGATATTTGGACGAGGCTGTTGTTATAAACATAAGAAATCACCCCAAGTACAACACCGCTGCCGACACTTGCGATCCATATTTCTCCCCTGCCCTTCATTTCGTTGCCAATCGCTCCAAGTACGGCGATTAGCGGCAGAATATTAAGGGCGGTGAATGGAAAAGCTGCTGTCCAGTTTCTTTGTTTTGATATGTCTGGTATGAAGGATAGTTGCTGATGAAAAGAAAAGATGAGCAACGTTGCTAATAGACCGGTAATTAACAATGGCAGAATGAAACTATTCAAGGATAGGACGCCTTTTATATCCCAGATAAAAACGCCAATCAATGGCAAAACGATCGCTGTTATTCCCCACCAGTCCGGAAAACTGAAGGCATGCCAGGTAGCACCGCTTCCTGCCAGCATAATCACGGTTGTCGTAAACAAATAGACAATGATCATGCCGTCGTATAAAAATGATAGTTTTTTTCCGACGATCATTTGCAGGACTGGTAAATAATGAGTCGATTGGCTTTTATAACTGATCTGCAATACAACATAGCAACTAACCGAAAAAAGGATCGTGAACAACAGGATGGCTAGTCCACTTTCATGACCAAAAAATTGCCAAAGCTCTCGTCCCGATGCATACCCGGCTCCAATCATGGTGCCTACTATTAAAAACATCCATTTAAAACCTGCTTTCCACATACTGATCTGCCACCTTTTCACCCGGTCAATGTTTGCCAGGTTTTTTACTGGACCTTTATGTAACGCATTTACAGAGGTATAAAAGTATAAAAAATTCGTATACTAATACCAATATGTTTCTGGAGGAACAGCTATGAATCTAAAAAAGAGAATTTCCGGCAAAAAAGAAGGACGTTTCCATTATGAAGACGTGTTATTCTCCCAGAATATGCGGCAAGGTCTAGCAGAATTACTGCCGTTTTATACAAAGGAAATAGTTGTTGTTTGTATTGGCACGGATCGATCCACTGGAGACTCGTTGGGTCCTTTGACAGGTACTTTACTAAACGAAAAAGCAAATAAAAGATTATCTGTGTACGGCACCCTCTCAGACCCGATCCATGCCGTGAATCTGGAAGAGAAAATGGAAATGATTGAGGAACGGCATCCTAAAGCCTTTATTATTGCAATAGATGCCTGTCTGGGGCGGACAGACTCTATCGGCTCGATAATCTTATCCCCTGGACCATTAAAGCCGGGAGCGGCATTGAAAAAGCCCCTGCCGGATGTAGGAGATATCCACCTCACAGGAGTAGTCAATATCAGCGGTTATATGGAATTTTTAGTTTTACAAAACACGAGACTTAACATTGTGATGCAAATGGCAAGAAAAATAACCGATTCACTTCACCTTTTAGATTTAGAACTGGCAAAGAAACAAGCAGTACCTTTGCGGGTTAAATAAACAACGGAAACATGAAAAAAAACCGTCCTTCTCAATGGAGGACGGTTTGCATGCTGTTCCACTGCGCATGTCTTGTCGGCTAATTCGTATCATCGCTGTCTCCCGTATTTCATTTACCCTGTAATCAATCCATAAATATAGAACACAATACCTACAGTCACTAATGCAGGAAGCAGGTTAGCAACACGGATTTTAGTCAGCTTGAGCAGGTTCAGACCAATAGCAACAATCATCAGTCCCCCTACTGCCGTCATTTCAACGATAAATCCATCAAAAAATGCTTGAGGAAACCAACTATCAATCTGTGTTGCCAAAAGCGCGATTCCTCCTTCATAGAACAAAACAGGCAAAACAGAGAAGATCACGCCCAATCCCATTGTAGTAGTCAATACTAAAGCGACAAATCCATCTATGAATGCTTTCGTAATCAGCACACCATGGTCACCCCGTATCCCGCTGTCCAAAGCTCCGATAACAGACATGGCTCCGATGACAAATATCAAGGATGCAGTGATAAAGCCCTGAGCCACACTCGTCCTTCCTGTACCTTGTCTAGCAAACTTCCTTTCAATCCAGTAACCGGCATTGTTTAACTTTGTCTCAAGGTGCATTGCTTCCCCTGCAATAGCCCCTGTAAGAAGCCCTAACAGAACCACGACAATATTTTCGGATGTTAAGGCCATTTGCAGCCCAATCAATATGACTGCCAGACCGATTCCATGCATGACGGTTTCTTTATACCTTTCTGGTATGTTCGTAAAAAACAAACCGATAAGTGATCCTATAAGGATGCAGATTACGTTTACCATCGTCCCAAGCAAAACCATATGTTCATCTCCACTCTTTTCACTTGCGTTATGTTGCTTTGATTAACTATGTTTCATGTGAAACAAGATAAAAATAAGCCCGGCCGTTAGGATACATATCCTACTGGCCCAGGCCTTAGTGGCAGTTATTGAAACTTGCCAAGAATTCGATCTAAATCTTCATTCGAGAAAAATTCAATTTCTATTTTCCCTTTACGCTTGCCACGATGTATGGTGACGCCTGTCCCCAAGTGGTCACGCAACTGGCTTTCCCGCTCCGAAATAAATATATCTTTTTTCGGTTTTTCTTTTTTCTTCTGGGGTGTCTTTTCATTCAACTGAATAATCAGTTGTTCCACTTGCCGGACGTTTAAACCTTCTTTGCGGATTTTATCCACCAGTGGATTCAATTTTTGCTTATCCTTTAAGCCAAGCAAGGCTCGTCCATGTCCCATAGTCAGCTCTCCGTTGTTGATCAATGCGCTGATTTGATCAGGCAGGCTTAACAACCGGACTAAATTCGCAATGTGTGGTCTGCTTTTCCCCAATCTGCGAGCCAATTCTTCTTGCGTGATATTTAATTCTTTCATTAAGTTCGCATAAGCCGTGGCCTCTTCAATCGGGGACAAGTCTTCCCGCTGCAGGTTTTCCAACAGGGCAAGCTCCATCATCTTATCATCCGTTAGTTCTTTAATGATGACAGGAATTGTTTTTAAGCCTGCTTCTTTGGCAGCCCGGAAACGTCTTTCCCCGACCACAATTTCATAGCCTTTGATGCTTTTTCTAACAATTAACGGCTGGAGAATACCATACTCAAGAATAGAATCCTTTAATTCTTCAATCGCATCTGCATGGAATGTTTTCCTTGGCTGATATGGATTCGGCCTGCATTCTTTCACTGAAATTTCCTGAACAGATTCCTCTTCCTTTGTTTCCAACTCAGGAAAAAAAGCATTAATACCTTTCCCCAACCCTCTCGCCATTAGCGATCACTTCCTTTGCTAAGTCTAGATAAACATCTGCGCCTCTAGATTTTGGATCATAAATGATAATTGGTTGTCCATGGCTGGGCGCTTCTCCAAGCCTGATATTTCTTGGAATGATGGATTTATAAACTTTATCCTGAAAATACTTTTTGACCTCTTCAATAACCTGAATGCCCAAATTGGTTCTGGCATCAAGCATCGTCAATAACACACCTTCAATCATCAGTTCCTTATTCAAATGCTTTTGCACAAGTCTGATGGTGTTCAACAACTGACTTAGACCTTCCAGTGCATAATACTCACATTGTACAGGAATAAGGACAGTATCTGCTGCTGTCAGTGAGTTAATCGTCAATAATCCAAGGGATGGCGGGCAGTCAATAATCACATAATCATAATCATCCTTGACACTGTCGATTGCTTTTTTCAATCTGACTTCCCTGGAAATAGTCGGCACCAGCTCTATTTCAGCGCCGGCTAGTTGTATGGTTGCGGGTATGATATCTAAATTTTCTACGGTTGTAGGAACACATACTTTTTCAGCTTCTAAATCTTCCACCAGCACATTGTAGATGCACTGCTCCATATCTGCTTTATTTATTCCTACACCGCTCGTAGCGTTTCCTTGCGGGTCTATATCGACAAGCAGGACTTTATGGTTTAAGTATGCGAGACATGCACTAAGATTCACTGCTGATGTAGTTTTTCCTACGCCACCCTTTTGATTAGCAATGGCGATTACTTTTCCCATGGTGTCACCTACCTACTCTAAAACTTCTAACTCTTTTATTTTATCACTTATTTTACTCTATGAATGCGAAAAAAAGATAGTTTTTTAAAATGTTAGCATTTTGTAATCATCTTCACGAATTCCCGATCAACTTTCCAGCCCCTTGCAATGTTCCACGTGAAACGAAAGAGTGCTAAAAAACACCCATCTTTTAAAAAAAGATGGGACTAACCTTGGTTATTCTTTTTCGGTATTTTAATCGTAATTTGATAGTAATTTTCATGGTCTTCTTCATCGGTCTCTAAGTCGATACCGGTATCCGAAACCATGGTCAACGATTGGCGAATCGTATTCATCGCAATTCGCATATCTTTATTTACACCTTTAAGTTTTGCCTTCTTTTGTTTTGGCTTATCTTCAGAGAGTTTGGCTATCCGCTCTTCTGTTTGCTTGACGTTTAAATCCTTTTCCAGAATTTCAGCCAGAATTTTTTCCTGTTTCTCTGGATCTTTTAAAACAATTAAGGCACGGGCATGCCTTTCAGTAATATGTTTTTCAAGTAAAGCCTGTTGAACGGATTCAGGCAGTTTCAACAGACGCATTTTGTTGGCTACCGTCGATTGGCTTTTTCCCAAACGCTGCGCCAGCGCCTCCTGGGTAAGTCCATGCAGCTCCAATAAGCGCTGATAAGCCATCGCTTCCTCAATGACAGTCAGCTCTTCTCTTTGTAAATTTTCTATTAAGGCAACAGAGGCTGTTTCTGTATCGTTCATTTCTCTGATGATGGCAGGAACATTTTCCCATTGTAAGTATTGTACCGCCCGCCATCTTCTTTCTCCCGCGATTAGCTCGTACCCTTCTTCTTCCTTGTCCAGTTTGCGAACGACAATTGGTTGAATCATCCCATGTGTATGTATCGTTTGGGCTAATTCTTCAATCCTTTCTTGAGTGAAGATGGATCTCGGCTGATAGCGGTTCGGTTCTATTTGGTTGACAGGAATCTGGATTACTTCATCCGGATGATATTCCTCTTGGACTTCTGAGTCTGATTTATCACCTAAGCCAAATATACGACTGAACGGGTGTAACATAGTCAGACACACCACCTTTACTAAACGGTCATTGGCTATATGGTATCTCCCCTATTTTCTATGTTCCACGTGAAACATAGAAAAATAGAAAACAGAAAATGCGCTGCAGTGAGAAGCTGCTGCGCATTAATAGCCATTTCAGTTTCCAATTCTTATTTTATCATAGATTAGAGAAGAAAAGTATCGTTCTGAATTGTTTATTTTATAAAAATTGTCTGGTTTCCGGTTGCCTCTTCTTACAATACAGATAGAAAAGCCCGGACTGTTTCCAGCCCGGACTTTTCTGTTTCACTTAATCAGCTTGGTTATTCAGCTTTCCTTCATTGATTTTAGTAACCAGGTCATAACGGGCAAGCTCTACATCAGGAGTTGATGTCAGCCACTCAAAGTCAACCGGCTTTCCTGCTGCCAGAGCTATGAATGCCGCCGGGATGTCCGCTCCTGCTTCGTGTGAAAAAGCATAACCTCCGCCGAACCGCGGGTTGATGTCAATAATATAATAATCCTTTCCGTCATAAAACACATCGGTGTTCAAATAACCGTTATGCTTAAAGTGGTCGCCGATCTTCTTACCGATTTCCACCAAGGGTTTCTCTTGGCTGGTAATCGTGCGGTCTACATCTCCCCCACGCATGGCCAGCTGTTTTCTTGCCAGTGAAGTAAGGAATTTCCCTTCCAAGTCATTGACGATGTCTAGACTGTATTTTTCTCCTTCAATGACTTCCTGAATGATGACATTGTCTTCCGGATCCTTTTCTGTATCAAAACGGAGCGGAGACTGCTCTATTTTGTGGACTGCCAGTTGATAAGCAGATTTTAACTCTTCCATATTATTGACGACTTCTATCCCAATGGAAGCAGAGCCATTACGCGGTTTTACAATAAATGGAAAGTCACTCTTTCCATTATTAATGGCCGCTTGTACGTCCTCAATGGTAAAGTACGTATTCGGCGCCTTTAAACCGATTTCGCCCAGCAGTTCTTGATATCTCCCTTTATCCCTTACCTTTTTCACTACTTCATAGTCCGGGATGAATAACTTTACCCCCAGCTCATCAAAAGCAGCCTTGTTCTCTGCTAATTTCGGAACTTCCCAGTCATTCAACGGAATCAACATTTCAATTTCATCTTCCTTGCAAATGTCCAGGATCTTTTCAGCATATTTATCATCAGTCTGATGTGGAATAATATAGGAACGATCCGCTACCTGCAGCGATGGTGCGTTATAATCCGGGTCTGCAACAATCACATTCCCCAGGATCCCTGCTTCTTTTAGTGCTTCTTGAAAAAAACCGATAAAGTCTATTCTTCTCGCACCAGATGTCAGTAAAATGTTCATATTTGCTCCTCCAAATCGCTCTATTTTTCTGTTTTCAGTGAGTAGTTGTTATATCCCCCGATCAGTGGCGAGACAAACCTCTGTAATGAAATAGTTAACGAATTGTATTACTTTGGGATTCAAACCGATTTCTAAAAGATTCGGCGGCAAATTGATAAACCTCTACTCTTGATCCTAGAAGAAATGTGGCTTTGTCCTGCACAGCAGGGATAACTCTAATTGTAAAATACAAGATGCCATACATTCCATTCCGGCAAGATACCCCGCTTTCCGTGGGCAAGGTGTATGCTGGATGAACTTCGGAGTATTAATACCATTTCTACTATCCTCGAATGCTTTGACCGCCTCCTTATGTAAAATTTCTATTATTTATTCTCTATCATTAATAATTTAATCGATTATATACGTGACCCTGTGACCGCTTTATACACAAAAAAACTGTCCGCAACAAGCGGACAGTTTTTTTCAGGAAATAGGGGTTCTGTTCGGAATCCCTGGTTTTCTCGGGTATTTGTTCGGCGTTTTTCTTTTCTTTTTGATGACAGCGATATTCCGTTCGCCATTTTCACCAGGTAATTCAAACGTATGGGTGTCAATCGGTTCCCCGCCAAGCACTGTGATGGCAGCTCCTGCATCCGACATTTCCTCGGTTAATTGGGGACCCTTCATGGCAAGGAACGTTCCGCCTGTTTTACAAAGTGGCAGGCATAATTCTGCCAATACCGACATGCGGGCCACTGCCCTGGCAGTAACGACATCATACTGGGCGCGGAACTTATCGTTCTTCCCGAAGGTTTCCGCCCGGTCATGATAGAATGCCACATCGCTTACATCGAGTTGACCTGCCAGATGGTTCAAAAAGGTAATCCGCTTTTTCAACGAGTCGACGATGGTCACTTTCAATTCGGGAAAACATATTTTTAACGGCAGACTTGGAAAACCTGCGCCTGCCCCGACATCACAAACGTGGAGCGGACCGGTAAAGTCGTGGTAAAAAGCAGCGGAAATGGAATCAAAAAAATGCTTCGCATAAACCTCTTCCCGGTCTGTAATGGCAGTCAAATTCATTTTTTCATTCCATTCCACTAACGTTTTAAAATATGTGTCAAACTGATCAATTTGATGATCGTTTAACGTTATTCCATGTTTTTTTAATTCTGTTAGAAAGGTTTCCTGATTCATCGATAAATCCTTTCTTATCCTATATTTTATTGATTTGCCACACGGGAAACATTTCCTTGCTCGATATAGACAAGCAAGATAGAGACGTCAGCTGGATTGACTCCGGAAATCCGGGATGCCTGGCCGACAGACAATGGTTTGACGCGCTTCAGTTTTTCCCTTGCTTCCGTCGCTATACCGCCGATTGCATCGTAATCTATATCTTCCGGTATTTTCTTGTCTTCCATTTTTCTCATCCGCTCAACTTGTTGATTGGATTTGTCGATATAGCCTTGATACTTCGTCTGTATTTCTACTTGTTCTTTTACATCAGCCGGGAGCTCTTTATCTGCAGGCGTGACTTTCTCCAACAATTCGTACTTGATTTCCGGACGTTTCAACAGATCAGCAGCCTTGACTGCCTCTTTTAAGGCTGTACCGCCCGCTTCCTCGATTATCGCCTGCAACTCTGCTTCCGGTTTTAAGATAATTTTGGACAACCGTTTTCTTTCCTGTTCGATCAACTGCTTTTTCTCTGTAAACCGGTCGTAACGTTCCTGCTTGATAGTCCCCAGTTTATAACCGATTTCCGTCAACCGTAAATCTGCGTTATCATGACGCAGCAGCAATCGATATTCAGCCCGGGAGGTCAACAGACGGTAGGGCTCATTTGTACCTTTTGTCACCAAATCATCGATCATGACACCGATATAAGCTTGTGAACGGTCGAGAATCAAGGACTCCAAATCAAGCGCTTTGGCCGCCGCATTAATACCGGCCATAATGCCCTGTCCAGAGGCTTCTTCATAACCAGATGTACCATTGATTTGGCCTGCGGTGAACAACCCTGGGATGGTCTTTAGTTCCAGCGTCGGCCACAACTGAGTCGGTACGACTGCATCGTATTCAATTGCATAACCGGCCCGCATGATTTCCGCATTCTCCAAACCAGGAATGGTTTGCAGCATTTCTTTTTGAACGTATTCTGGAAGAGAAGTGGATAGCCCTTGGACGTACACTTCCTCGGTGTGCCTTCCTTCCGGTTCCAGGAAAATCTGGTGGCGCGGTTTATCGTGGAAGCGCACGACTTTGTCCTCAATAGACGGACAGTAGCGTGGTCCAGTACCTTTGATCATTCCTGAATACATGGCCGACAGACTTAAATTATCATCGATCACTTTATGAGTGAATTCATTTGTATAAGTGAGCCAGCAAGGAATTTGATCCGTAATAACATCCGTTGTTTCGTAAGAAAAACTTTGCGGGTTTTCATCACCTGGTTGAATTTCCGTTTTCGAGTAATCGATCGAATGGCTGTTCACACGTGGAGGAGTACCGGTCTTGAACCGTACGAGCTCGATCCCTAGTTCTTCTAAGTGCTCAGACAACGATACCGATGCACGTTGGTTATTCGGTCCGCTTTCATAGGATAAATCTCCGATAATCACTCTTCCGCGCATGAACGTGCCGGTCGTGATTACGACGGACTTCGCATAATACGCTGCTTTGGTTTCGGTGATAACCCCTTTGCATTCGCCGTCTTCGACGATTACTTTTTCGACCATTCCCTGTCTCATAGTCAGGTTTGCTTCATTTTCCAACATCTGTTTCATTTCCTGGATATACAGCGGTTTATCCGCTTGGGCTCGGAGTGCACGTACAGCCGGTCCTTTTCCAGTATTCAACATACGCATTTGAATGTACGTCTTATCAATAACTTGCCCCATTACACCACCCAAAGCATCGACTTCCCTGACAACTACACCCTTAGCAGGTCCGCCGACTGAAGGGTTGCAGGGCATAAAAGCGACCATGTCCAGATTCATCGAAAGCATCAACGTCTTTGCTCCCCGTCTGGCCGAAGCTATTGCAGCTTCGCATCCCGCATGGCCTGCTCCTACAACGATTACATCATAATGTCCAGCATCATATGTCATTTGCTGTCTCTCCTTTATAAAAAGCTGTTCGTTCCAGCTATCCTTTTCATTATTTACCTAAGCAGAATTGAGAAAACAATTGGTCGATCAAGCTTTCATGGACAGTGTCCCCGATTATCTCGCCAAGAATCTCCCACGTCCTCGTAACATCTATCTGGACTAAGTCTATCGGCATTTGATTTTCCATGCCTTCCATAGCATCAGATAATGCTTGCAATGCTTGTTTCAGCAACTGAATGTGCCTTACATTGGAAACGTAGGTCAGATCGCCTGCATCTAAATCCCCTTCGAAAAACGTCTCCGAAATTGCTTTTTCCAAGTCATCGATGCCTTTCTCTTCTATCAAAGCCGTTGTAATTACAGAATGATCTGCTGCTAATTCTTTTACTTTTTCTAAATTGATCTTTTGCGGCAAATCGGTTTTATTTACGATTACAACAACTTCCAGACCTTCTACCGCTTTAAATAAATTCAGATCCTCCTGGGTCAGTTCCTCTCCATGGTTGAGTACCAGCAGAATCAAATCCGATTCTTTCAGCACCTGGCGGGATTTTTCTACCCCGATCCGCTCGACGATATCTTCTGTTTCCCGGATTCCTGCTGTATCTACCAGACGCAAAGGTACTCCACGTACATTGACATATTCCTCGATTACATCTCGGGTCGTGCCCGGGACTTCGGTAACGATCGCTTTATTTTCGTGGACGAGCGCATTCATCAAAGAAGATTTGCCGACGTTCGGCCGACCGATGATAGCAGTCGACAAACCCTCACGCAAAATTTTGCCCTGCTTGGCAACTTCCAGCAGGCGCTCGATTTCACGATATACCTCTCTCGTTTTGCCGATCATCATTTGATGCGACATTTCTTCCACATCATCATATTCAGGATAATCGATATTCACTTCTACATGGGCGACCGTTTCCAACAGTTCCTGGCGAAGTTTTTGAATCAGCTGGGACAGACGACCATCCATTTGCTTGAGCGCAACGTTCATCGCCCTGTCAGTTTTTGCTCTGATCAAATCCATCACCGCTTCTGCCTGAGACAAATCGATTCGTCCATTCAGAAAGGCACGTTTCGTAAATTCCCCTGGCTCGGCAAGACGCGCACCTTGGGCAAGGACGATTTCGAGCAAGCGATTAACCGATACCAAGCCACCATGGCAGTTAATCTCCACGACATCTTCCCTGGTAAATGTTTTGGGTCCCTTCATAACCGTTACCATTACTTCTTCCGCTACTTGTTTGGTAGACGGATCAATGATTTTCCCGTAATGGATCGTATGGGAGTCAACGTCAATGAGGGATTTCCCGTCAAACAACTGGTTCGCAATCTCTATCGCTTCCGGCCCGCTCAATCGGACGATAGCGATGGCGCCCTCTCCGATCGGCGTCGATATCGCAGTAATTGTATCTGATTCCATTCGTTTCACCTCCAATAGTGCCAAAATGTATCTATATATAGTATCCACTAAAATTCCATTATCAAGTAGTGACCACAAATTATACAGTCACTAACTTATTAGCATATCATAATTCGGTTTATTTGAAAATATCCACAAGCAGGTTTTGCCATTTAGATTATCCACATGTGCATAAGTTTAATTTATTCGTATCCGTTTTTTCTATCCACAGCGAGTGCCGAAAGCTTATTTTAACACTTTCTGTGGATAATACCTAGAAGAATAACTAATTTTTTGCAGGAAAACATCCAAAGGATAAATTGGATTGAATATCGTGTCCACTTAACCAATGAATGTCTTTCATAGAAAACCTACTGGTTGAAAAAGGGAAGCATGGGGCATTGCAAAGGGGAGAACAAGCTTAGTAAAATTCCCGAAGAACACCTCAATACTGAATGCGCATCAGCCACAGGGATTTCAACGTTTATTTCTATCAGTAGAAAAGCTCTGTCGCTTTCTACCCTCACAGGTCTGATCTATCCAGGAATGGCGTTAATTCTGCGAGACATTGGATAGGCAGAAGACTTCGAGCTGATCGGTACTGAAAACAGTTGCAACGTATTAAAAAACCTTTTCTTACCTAGCAAAAAAGTCTGGCTGTCGTTAAAACGACAGCCAGACTTTTTAAGAATAGGATGGTTTGATGACTACGTGCCGGTTTGGTTCCACGCCGGCGGAAGTAGTGATTACCCTTTTATGTTGCTGTAAAGCTGTATGAATGATTTTTCTTTCATAAGAAGGCATCGGTTCCAGTGTGACTTCCTTATGGGTGTTAACGGCTTTGTCTGCCATTCTGTTAGCGAGATTGATCAACGTTTCTCTTCGTCGACCACGATACCCTTCTGCATCGACTACTACGGTATAACGTTTTTCCGCGTAACGATTTAATACGAGTTGGACCAAATATTGCAATGCATTCAACGTTTGTCCACGTTTACCGATTAATATAGCAATTTTATCTCCGGAAAGATCGAAGGTTACCTGTTTGTCAGTGACAATCGTTTTGACCTCTACCGATGCCCCTAACTCTGCGATAATCTCCTTTAAATAGGCCTCCGTTTTTTGTATCGGGTTTTGTGCCACGGATACTTTGACAATTGCCGGTTTAGAACCGAAAATTCCCAGGATTCCTTTTTTGCCTTCATCAATAATATTCAGGTCAACTTGGTCCCTTGAGGTGTTTAACTGCTTCAATGCTGATTGGACCGCATCTTCAACTGTTTGTCCAGTAGCAGTTACTTGTCTCACTATTTCGTTCCTCCTGTTTCAGCATCCTTATCCTTCATCATCGGCTTTCTGATGAAAATTGTCTGGGCTACCATGAAGATGTTGCCGACTACCCAGTACAAGGCCAGTGCCGACGGGAAGAAAATAGCTACGACACCGATCATGATCGGCATCATGTAGAGCATCATCGTCATTTGCGGCATCATCGCATTTTGGCTTGTATTCGTCCCTGACATCATCAGTTTTTGCTGCAGGAAGGTCGCTCCGGCAGCCACAATCGGCAGGATATAGAAAGGATCCGATTCTCCTAATTGGAACCAGAGAAAGCTATGCTCTTTGATTTCCGCAGTTCTCATGATCGCCTGGTAGAAGGCAATCAAGATCGGCATTTGCACAATTAACGGCAAACAGCCTGCAAGCGGATTGACGCCATTTTTCTGAAACAATTCCATTGTCTCCTGCTGGAGCTTCTGCTGCGTATTGGCATCTTTCGAACTGTATTTTTCCCGGACTTTTTGCAATTCCGGCTGAATATCCTGCATCGCCTTCGAGCTTTTTAACTGCTTGATATTCAACGGCAGTAGTACCAATCGGATTAAAATGGTAACTAGAACGATCGACAGACCGTAATTTTCATTAAACATATTTGCTACGTAGGTAATTAGCTGTGACAAAGGCCATACAAACCAGTTATTCCAAAAGCCATCACTTTCAGCCGTGATATCCTGGTTTACCTGTGTACACCCGGAAAGTAAGCCTAGTACTAGTGTCAAGGCCATTAGCAATAAGACCTTTTTACGCAATATACTTCCTCCTTACTTCTCTATCATCATCGATGTTAGTTATCTAATAGTATTCTATCATGTATCTTACAGGTCTTCTATATAAAATAGAGCAACCTACCTGGCAAGCAGCCTTGACTTGGACAGAACATGCGTCAGACTCTTTTTTATCTGGTGAAAATCCATGTCCTTCGCAGGCTTGCGGGCGATGACTATAATATCATAGGTAACCGCCACCTGCTCGTCCAATTCGAGAAATGCCTGTCTCAGATAGCGCTTTATCCGATTGCGAACCACTGCATTACCAATCTTCTTGCTGACGGATAACCCGACGCGGTAATGCTCCTGGTCTGGTTTGGCAAGATAATAAATAACCAGCTGCCGATTGGCAAATGATTTTCCTTTTTTAAATACAAGTCGAAATTCTTCGTTTTTCTTCAAACGATGCGCTTTTTTCATGTTAAATCTCCTCCAACTGAAGGTATGCACGAAGCAGACTTCAGAGGATCAGTGAAGTAATCGGTATAATCTGCAGGCAAAGAAAAACCGCCGCCTTATTAGGGCAAAAGCAGCCGATCCTGTCTTCTATGGTTTCCGGAAAGACAGCAGAAAAAACGTGCTCTACAGCATTATCCAGAAAAAGGCCCATGTTTATGCAAAGTTAAAAACATCAAAAACAGGTGGTAAAGCCTTTTTTCTGTCTATACTGTAGATTAAGCATTCGAATTTTCGGCTTTTTTCGGCTTAAAGTGGAAAAAAGACCACTGAAAATCTTCAGTGGCCTATGCAGATAATACTTTTCTTCCTTTACGGCGACGACGAGCTATAACTTTACGTCCGTTTTTCGTGCTCATGCGTGTACGAAAGCCGTGAACTTTTTTACGTTTACGATTATTTGGTTGAAATGTACGTTTCATCTATAACACACCTCCCTGAGGATGAAAAAATTCTTCTAATCAAGACAGTCCCATTCATTATACGGAATAGAGGTTTCATCTGTCAACTTGTTTTCAGACAATCCGCCCAGCCAACCATTGCCAATTTTACAAGATCCCCTTACCCCGCTTTCCTCTCGTTTGAACACCTGCGCATTTTAATATGTTTTCCTAACTTCTTACATAGGTTGAGTGGGAGTTTGACGCTGTGGAAATACCCTGCGCTTTCCGCGGGCGGCTGGTGAGCTTCCTCGAGCTAACGCTCTGTGGGATCTCACCGAGGCCTTTCCTCCCGCTGGAGTCTCCGGGTATTTCCTTCGCTAGGAACAGCTTCCTGTTTATTGGAACTCCAACTGTCTTGTTCAGAAAAGAAGAACAAATTTGCGAGATTCAGCACACTTCTTAGCGCAGGTAGCATACGCAGACTCCTGCGGGAAATGCGCGAGCTGAAGATCCACTTGGGAAAGCGGTTTTCTTTACCAAGTTAGCTGAAGCCGTGTCCGCGGAAAGCGAAGTATGCTGCCGAAGCGGTGGTTAACACGCTTTTTAAATAGGCAATGATACTTCCCATTATAGTTATTGCGAAGTTCCTATCTACAGCAAATCAAAAGTATTCTACCCATATAGATATAGATTCAGACACCATCCGTTAAGACAACTTCCCACAACTGTTATATCACAAGCTGTTATACGACAACCCTTCTCAACAAAAACTCTTCCTCTGGGTCCCTATCCGAAAACAGACTTTGACAGTTATCCACATGGCTTGTACACTGTTTTTTCATGAATAATATTTTTCCACATCGGTTATCGACAAATTAATCACAAAATATAGTGCTGTGGATAGTTTTTGTCTACAACCTGTAGTTTTTGTGGATAACTGTCGAAAAACCATTGCGCCATCCCGATTTATTTGATATTATATTTGTGTTTTAACAGTTGAAAACAAACCCATCAAATTATTTTTATCCACAGATTGTGGATAGTGTGTGGACATTTACACACATGACTGTTTTTAAAGTTATCAACAACGTTGTGGAGTACTTCGATAATCGGATCTATCCCCTGAAACGACCGTATCTTTTTATCCACATTTACTACGTTATCATTCTCATACCTTTCGATCTTTCTCCCGATAATAGATCACAGAAAGATTGCGAGAGGTTTTTTATTTCTCTTAACTTAATGAAAGGGGTGACGACGGGTTGGAGAACATCCAAGAGTTATGGACAAACACGCTGAAATCCATTGAACAAAAAATTAGCAAACCAAGCTATGACACCTGGTTGAAAAATACCAAAGCAGACCAATTGGACGATGATACATTAGTCATTTCGGCTCCAAACGAATTCGCTCGGGACTGGCTGGAAAGCCGTTATACCAATTTGATATCCGATGCTTTATTTGAAGTTACTGGTGCCGAATTAAAAACCAAGTTCATCATTCCAGAAACGGTTCACGAGCCGGACGACGTCAAGCCGCCTGTAAAAAAGGTGCCTGATATTAAAAACAACGATAGCGATGGGGAATCCCCGAAATCGATGCTAAATTCGAAGTACACGTTCGATACATTTGTAATCGGATCTGGAAACCGGTTCGCCCATGCAGCCTCCCTTGCTGTGGCAGAAGCCCCGGCAAAGGCCTACAACCCGTTGTTTATTTACGGTGGTGTTGGATTAGGCAAAACCCACTTGATGCATGCGATCGGCCATTATGTATTGGACCATAATCCAGCTGCAAAAGTGGTCTATTTGTCTTCAGAAAAGTTCACGAACGAATTCATCAATTCCATTCGTGATAATAAGGCAGTGAACTTCCGGAACAAGTACCGTAATGTCGATGTTCTACTAATCGATGATATTCAATTTCTTGCCGGAAAAGAACAAACCCAGGAAGAATTTTTCCATACCTTCAATACCTTGCATGAAGAAAGCAAGCAAATTGTGATTTCCAGCGACCGGCCGCCGAAAGAAATTCCGACATTGGAGGACCGTCTTCGTTCCCGGTTCGAGTGGGGATTGATTACAGACATTACCCCTCCAGACCTGGAAACCAGAATTGCCATTTTGCGCAAAAAAGCAAAAGCGGAAGGATTGGATATTCCGAATGAAGTCATGCTTTATATCGCCAACCAGATTGATACCAATATCCGTGAATTGGAAGGTGCACTAATCAGAGTGGTTGCCTATTCCTCTTTGATAAACCAGGATATCGATGCTTCATTGGCTGCCGAGGCACTGAAAGACATAATTCCGAGCTCCAAGCCAAAGGTGATTACCATTGACGGCATTCAGGAAATTGTCGGTGAACGTTATAATGTAAAACTGGAGGATTTTGCGGCTAAAAAGCGGACAAAGTCTATTGCTTTTCCCAGACAAATCGCAATGTATTTAACAAGGGAATTGACCGACTACTCATTGCCGAAAATTGGGGAGGAATTTGGAGGGAGAGACCACACAACGGTTATCCATGCCCATGAAAAAATCTCAAAAATGATTAGTCAGGATACCCAATTGCAAAAAGAAATCGAGGAAATAAAAGAACAGCTTAAATCTCTATAAACAGCACTATTTTCTACTTATTTTTTAATATGGGAGCTGTCCTACTGTTTTTCCACATGTGAATAACGTGAATAACCATACAAACTTACTAACAGTCTATCCACAGCCGGATAGGCTTTGCTTCCGGAGGAGATTTTGAGTTATCCACATAATCACATGCCCTATTACTATTACTACGATTTTTTATTAATAAAATATATATAATATACTTCCCCTAGGAGGATTATTGATGAAATTTGTAATTCAGCGTGATGAATTGATGAATAGCGTACAACATGTCATGAAAGCTGTATCTTCCAGAACGACCATTCCAATATTGACGGGGATCAAAGTGGAAGCAGGAGAAGAAGGCATTAAATTGACGGGAAGTGATTCCGATATATCAATCGAATCCTTCATTCCACGAGAAGAAGACGGAATTGTTTACGTAGAGCAAATAGAACAAGGCAGTGTTGTATTGCAGGCTAAATATTTCCCGGATATCGTCCGTAAACTTCCAGAAAAAACAGTAGAGATCGAAGCAGACGAACATTTGAAAGTCACCATCCGTTCTGGAGGATCGGAATTCCACTTGAACGGACAGGATGCGCAAGAATATCCACAGCTGCCCCAACTTCATACAGAAGACAGCTTTGAGTTACCCACAGATTTATTGAAAAACCTGATAAAACAAACCGTTTTTGCGGTATCAACTGTGGAAACCCGTCCGATTCTGACAGGCGTGAATATGAAAGTGGAAGAAGGCAACTTGAACTTCATCGCTACAGATAGTCATCGCTTGGCCTCGAGGAGGATTCCATTGGATGAGGCAAATTCCCAGGTTCGATTCTCTAGTGTCGTAATCCCGGGTAAAAGTTTGATTGAGTTGAACAAAATACTCGAAGGCAGCGAGGACTCGATTCAAATCAGTGTAACGGAAAATCAGGTATTATTCCGGACAAGGCATTTGTATTTCCTTTCCCGCCTGCTGGATGGAAACTATCCAGAAACATCCCGGCTGATTCCAGAGCAAAGCAAAACGATTGTCCACAGTGCTACCAAAGAGCTGCTTCAATCGATTGACCGTGCTTCTCTTTTGGCGAAAGAAAGCAAAAACAATGTGGTTCGGCTGATGACAAAAGAAAACAATCAAGTAGAAATAAGCAGTAACTCACCTGAAGTAGGAAATGTGACAGAGGAGGTTGCTGCGCAATCCATTGACGGAGAAGAGTTAAAAATCTCCTTTAGTGCCAAATATATGATGGACGCATTAAAAGCAATCGACAATGATCAGGTAAGAATCGAATTCACGGGTGCTATGCGGCCCTTCATTATCCGGCCAATCGACGATGATCAAATTCTGCAATTGATCTTACCTGTAAGAACTTACTAACTTTAGATAAACTTTTTTAAACTCTTGCCGGGGTGTAACCTGGCAAGAGTTTTCCCTTTTTCATCAGTTTATTGAGGGGATATTCTCTGCAATGATAAGGAAAACTGATAGAAAGGGCACTACCAATTGGGTAGCGCTTTTCATATTCCCAAATGTTTAGTAAAATAAAAAGAAGGCATAAAAATCAGGTGATAACATGAACGAAGAAATCGAAATCAATACAGCGTACATTCAACTCGGTCAGTTCTTGAAACTGGCCAATATTTTGGAAACCGGCGGTATGGTAAAATTGTTTTTAGCTGATTACCAAGTTTTGGTGAACGGTGAGCCGGAAAATCGCAGGGGAAGAAAACTCTATCCAGGCGATACTGTGGAAATAGAGGAAGTTGGTTCTTTTACTGTGGCTAAGCAAAAGTGACGGTTTTTCCTCGTGAACCAGGAGAAGAAAGGGAATTCGGATGCATATCAACCAACTAGCCCTTAAGAATTACCGGAATTATGAGCAAATGCAATTAACCTTTGATGATAAAGTTAACGTCATAATCGGGGAAAACGCCCAAGGCAAAACGAATTTGATGGAGGCCATCTATGTATTGGCCTTCGCGAAATCACATCGGACGCCGAGAGACAAAGAACTTGTTCAATGGGAGAAAGAATATGCTAAAATAGAGGGGAATGTCACAAAAAGAAACAGAAGCTTCCCCCTGGAAATCATCATCTCTTCCAAAGGCAAGAAAGCCAAGCTGAATCATCTTGAGCAGCGGCGCTTGAGTGACTATATCGGAGCGATGAATGTGGTTATGTTCGCACCGGAAGACCTGAACCTTGTGAAAGGCAGTCCACAGGTCCGCAGGCGCTTTATCGATATGGAAATCGGACAAATTCAGCCCACCTATATCTATCACTTAGTTCAATACCAAAAAATCGTTAAACAACGCAATCATTTGTTAAAAAGTTTACAAAGAAAGCAGCAGACCGACAGAACGATGTTGCAAGTATTGACAGAGCAGCTGATTGAGCATGCAGCCTTTATTATAGAAAAACGATTTACCTTCCTGGAATTATTAAGGAAATGGGCCGATCCCATTCACCAGGGAATCAGCCGCGGGATTGAACGACTCGAAATTAACTACCAGGGCACGATTGAGGTATCAGAAGACAGTAATAGGGAAAAAATAACAAGTATGTACCAGCAGCGTTTTGCGGAGGTTGAGGACAAAGAAATTGAGAGAGGGACAACGCTTGTTGGACCTCACCGCGACGACCTGCTGTTTCTTGTCAATGGCAAAGATGTGCAAACATACGGCTCTCAAGGGCAGCAGCGCACAACTGCTCTTTCATTGAAGCTGGCTGAAATAGAGCTGATTTACAATGAAGTCGGTGAATATCCTATCCTGCTGCTTGATGATGTACTTAGTGAACTGGACGATTTCCGACAATCTCACTTGCTGAACACGATACAGGGAAAGGTACAAACCTTTGTATCAACCACCAGTGTGGATGGCATTAAACACGAAACATTGGAAAAGGCAGAACTATTCCACATTGAAAATGGAAAACTCGTCACGTAGAAATGGGGGAAAACGTTGTTTATTCATATTGGAGATGATAATGTTATTCGTTCGGAGGAAGTGGTCGCCATTATTGACCACCAGATAGTCGCCTCCTCCACGATTAATGAGCAAATGCTTTTCAATCAGCGCAAAAACAAAAACGTGCTGGACCCCTCGGAAGAAGGGACAAAATCAATTGTTATCACAACAAATCATATTTATTACAGTCCCTTGTCCGTGCTTACTTTGAAAAAGCGGGCGAGCATGATTTCAACGATTAGTAAATTAGAAGACTACTCGGAGTCTTTTGAAGAATAGAAACCAAAGGATCAAACCCTTGAGAAGTGTAGGTGAAAGAGTTGGCAGATAATATAGTAAATGAGCAAACGTATGATGAAAGCCAAATTCAGGTGTTGGAAGGTTTAGAGGCTGTCAGGAAAAGACCTGGTATGTATATTGGATCCACGAATGAACGCGGCTTGCACCATCTGGTGTGGGAAATCGTTGATAACAGTATCGACGAGGCACTTGCCGGTTACTGCGATACGATTCAAGTCTTTATTGAAAAAGACAACAGTATCACAGTGACGGACAATGGACGCGGAATTCCGGTCGGTATTCAGGAAAAAACGGGTCGTCCGGCAGTGGAAGTAATCATGACCGTCCTGCACGCAGGAGGAAAATTTGGCGGCGGCGGTTACAAGGTATCTGGCGGTCTTCATGGTGTAGGGGCGTCGGTCGTAAACGCTTTGTCGACTGAATTGAACGTGTATGTGCACCGGGACGGAAAAATCCACCATCAAAGCTTCCGACGCGGCGTACCGTATGGTGAGTTGGAAGTAATAGGTGAAACGGAGACAACCGGCACACGCACACATTTCAAGCCTGACCCGGAAATTTTTGATACGGTCCGGTATAACTATGATACGCTGGCCCAGCGCCTTCGTGAGTTAGCATTCTTGAATAAAGGACTTACCATCTCCATCCAAGATAAGCGCGAGGATGGAGAACCGGAGACCTTTTACTACGAGGGCGGGATAAAATCCTATGTAGAGCATTTGAACAGGTCCAGAGAAGTGCTGCACGAACCTTTCTTTGCAGAAAAAGAAGAAGAAGAAATTACGGTGGAAGTGGCACTGCAATACAATGATGGTTTTGCCAGCAACATCTATTCCTATGCCAATAATATTCACACCTATGAGGGAGGAACCCACGAATCCGGGTTTAAAACCGGGCTGACGCGCGTGATAAATGACTATGCCCGTAAAAACAACATGTTCAAAGAAAGTGATCCGAATTTATCGGGAGATGATGTCAGAGAAGGGTTGACTGCCATCATTTCCATCAAGCATCCCGATCCTCAATTTGAGGGTCAGACGAAAACAAAATTAGGCAATGGAGAGGCCAGGGCGATCACTGATCAGGCCTTTAGTGAAATGTTCTCTAAATTTTTGTTTGAAAATCCCGATTCGGCCAAGACGATTGTCGAGAAAGGGTTGATGGCTTCCCGCGCAAGAATAGCAGCAAAAAAGGCGAGAGAGCTTACCAGACGTAAAGGGGCGCTGGAGATTTCCAATTTGCCCGGAAAGCTTGCCGACTGCTCTTCTAAGGATGCCTCTATCAGTGAATTGTATATCGTAGAGGGAGACTCTGCCGGCGGCTCTGCAAAACAAGGGAGAGACCGTCACTTCCAGGCGATTCTTCCTTTGAGGGGAAAAATCATCAATGTAGAAAAGGCGCGTTTGGATAAAATTTTATCCAATAACGAAATCAGGATGATCATCACGGCGCTTGGAACAGGAATCGGTGAAGATTTTGACATTTCCAAAGCGCGTTACCACAAGATTGTGATCATGACGGATGCGGATGTCGACGGTGCCCATATCCGTACGTTATTATTGACGTTCTTTTATCGTTATATGCGTCCGTTGATCGAGAATGGATACGTTTATATTGCCCAGCCGCCTTTATATAAAATACAGCAAGGTAAAGCAGCTTACTATGCTTATAATGATAAAGAAATGGAGCGCATCCTCGGCGAAATTCCAAAGGCACCGAAGCCTGGATTGCAGCGTTATAAAGGATTGGGTGAAATGAACGCAACCCAGTTATGGGAAACAACCATGGACCCTGATACGAGAACACTGCTTCAAGTAGGCTTGGAGGATGCGATGGATGCCGATCAGATATTTGATGTATTAATGGGCGACAAAGTAGAACCGAGACGGAACTTTATCCAGGATAATGCTCAATACGTCAAAAATCTGGATGTTTGATTTCCCAGCTTTTCACGTAACGAAATAGAGAAACATTTTGCAGAGACTGGCTTGTAATGGAATGCCCTGCTCAACGATTATGCGTTCCTATGGCCAAGTCTCTCTTCCTCATTTTGATTAGGAGGTAATCCCATGGTGGATCAACAACGTCCGCAAGTTCAAGAAATAAATATTAGCCAGGAGATGAGAACCTCATTTTTGGATTATGCCATGAGTGTTATTGTCTCACGAGCCCTTCCCGATGTCCGGGACGGATTGAAACCAGTACACAGACGTATTTTATATGCGATGAATGACTTAGGTATGCATGCTGATAAAGCATACAAAAAGTCGGCGAGAATCGTTGGAGAAGTTATCGGTAAGTACCATCCGCATGGTGACTCTGCCGTGTACGAAGCGATGGTTAGAATGGCACAGGATTTCAGTTACCGTTACATGCTCGTTGACGGGCACGGCAACTTCGGATCCGTCGATGGCGACTCCGCAGCCGCCATGCGTTATACGGAAGCAAGAATGTCGAAAATATCGATGGAACTGCTGAGGGATATCAACAAGGATACCATTGACTATACTGATAACTATGATGGTTCAGAAAAAGAGCCTGTCGTCTTCCCTGCCCGTTTTCCTAATCTGCTTGTCAACGGTGCTTCGGGAATTGCGGTAGGAATGGCGACCAATATCCCTCCGCACCATTTGGGTGAAACGATTGATGCAGTGCTTGCTGTCAGCCGCGATCCTGATATTACAATCGAGGAACTGATGGAAAACCATATATTTGGCCCAGACTTTCCGACGGCAGGCCAGATTTTAGGTCGAAGCGGAATCAGAAAAGCGTTTGAAACCGGTAAGGGATCGATTACCATCCGGGCAAAAGCGACGATTGAAGAACATGCAAATGGTAAGTCCGATATTATTGTGACGGAGCTGCCATACCAGGTGAACAAAGCGAAACTAGTGGAAAAAATCGCTGATCTAGTGCGGGACAAGCGGTTGGAGGGTATTACCGACCTGCGTGATGAGTCCGACCGGACAGGCATGAGAGTGGTCATAGAGCTGCGCAGAGACGCCAATCCGAACGTCATTTTAAACAACCTTTATAAACAAACAGCGCTGCAGACTTCTTTCGGCATCAACATGCTGGCATTGGTGGATGGTCATCCAAAAGTTCTCAATCTGAAACAAACACTCCAGCATTACTTGGAGCATCAGAAAGTGGTAATCAAACGCCGGACAGCTTATGAGCTGAAAAAGGCCGAAGCTAGAGCGCATATTTTGGAGGGCTTGCGGGTTGCCCTTGATCATCTTGATGAAGTAATTACCCTAATTCGCCAATCTAAAACGACCGATATCGCCAGAGAAGGTTTGATGAATCAGTTCGAACTATCTGAAAAACAGGCACAGGCCATTTTGGATATGAGACTACAGCGTCTAACCGGACTGGAAAGAGAAAAAATCGAAGAAGAGTACCAGGAACTGATCAAGTTGATCGAAGAGCTGCGGGCCATCCTGGCAGATGATGAGAAAGTGCTGGAAATCATCCGGGAAGAGCTAACGGAAATAAAAGAGCGTTTCAGTGATGAAAGAAGGACCGAGATTGTTATAGGCGGAACAGATTTCATCGAGGATGAGGATCTTATTCCAGAAGAGAACATCGTCATCACCTTAACGCACCAAGGTTATGTCAAACGCTTGCCATCTTCCACTTACCGTGCACAAAAGCGCGGAGGACGAGGCATCCAGGGCATGGGAACTAACGATGATGATTTCGTAGAACATTTAGTTTCTGCTTCCACCCATAGCCGCATTCTCTTTTTCACGAACAAAGGGAAGGTTTACCGTTCCAAAGGCTATGAGGTCCCTGAATTCGGACGAACAGCCAAAGGAATACCGATCATCAACCTTTTGGAAATCGAAAAAGATGAATGGGTCAATGCTGTTATTACGGTGGATGAGTTCAAGGACGATCATTACTTGTTCTTTACGACGAAACAAGGGATATCGAAACGAACCCAGTTGTCTCAGTTCGCCAACATCCGTAAAGGCGGATTGATCGCACTCAATCTTCGCGAGGACGACGAATTAATATCTGTACGACTGACAGATGGGACGAAGCATATTATGATTGGAACCCAAAATGGGTATTTGATCCGTTTTCCTGAAGATCAAATCCGTTCTATGGGTCGTACTGCTTCGGGAGTAAAAGGAATTTCCTTAAGAGGTGACGATAAGGTAGTCTCGATGGAAATCATCGAAGATGGGCTGCATGTCATGAATGTTACCAGCAAGGGGTATGGAAAGCGAACTCCTGCGGCAGAGTACCGGATAACCAACCGTGGCGGGAAAGGAATATTCACGTCCAACCTTACCGATAAAACCGGCAAGATTGTAGCAGTCAAAGCGGTGACAGGCGAGGAAGATATCATGATCATCACCGAAGCAGGTGTGTTGATCAGGATGCCGGTCGAAGGAATTTCGATTACTGGCCGTAACACACAAGGTGTCCGCTTGATCAGAGTACAGGAAGGTGAAGAAGTGGCGACGGTGGCCCGAATCGAAACAGAGGAAGAAATCGAGGAAGAATTACCGCCGGAAACCGTCAATGAAAACGAACAAGTGCCGGTCGAACCTGAAGAAGTAGAAGAGGTTCTGGAAGAAGAAGCGGAAGAAGAAGAATAAAGCAAAATAAATTCCAGGTGGAAACGGGCTGACTGATGCAAACAGATCAGCCCGTTCTGCCACATTAAGAAGTTGATTACATACGGATAAAAGGGGTGGAAAAAGGTGAAGGTGCATCCGTCTCAGTTAGTTCCAGGCTGTGTGGTTGTCAAAGATCTTATCGGTAAAACCGGACGCCCGATCATGCATGGAAAAACTGTTTTAACTGATGAATTGATAGATATTTTACATCGTTTTCTTATCGATGAAGTGGAAGTGTTTTCCCGCCTGGAAGATGGAAAACCGTACATTCCCGGCAAAAAAGAGGTCGTAGAGGCCCAGGCTGAGGAAAAAAATGTTCCTTCTGACCTGCCTTTTACCGATTTTTATATATGGACGGTCCAACAATACAAACGGATGTTTACCGACTGGAGGAACGGCAAAAAGCTGCAGATCAACCAAGTCAGAAAGCTGATCGTTCCTTTGCTGGAAAGAGTCGATGAAATCGGGTTGAGGCTTTATAATTTGCATAAGCTTTCAACTGGGAAGGACTATTTTTACCATCATGCTGTCATGGTGGGATTGCTGTCTGCCTTCTTAGCAAAGAAAAGCAACTACAAGCATGAATGGATACAAATAGGCATAGCGGGCTTTCTAGCCGATTGTGGCATGGCGAAAATCGATGATCGTATCCTTTTTAAAGCAGGCCCGCTTAATACGGCTGAATACGAAGAAATCAAAAAGCATCCGGTTTACTCCTATCGCTTTGTAGAGACTGTATCTTCCCTTTCCAAAGGAATGAAATTGGCCATACTTCAGCATCAAGAAAGGCTGGACGGCAGCGGATACCCACTCGGAGTAGCAGGCGAGAAGATTCATCCATATGCCCGGTTTATTGCCATCAGTGACATTTACCATGCAATGACTGCTGAACGTGTTTATCAGAAACCACAGTCCCCGTTTAAGGTTATTGAAGAAATGCTGTATGAACAATTTGGTAAATTGGACCATCCTTTAGTAGAGAACTTTGTCAGCAGTTTGACGAATTTTGGAACAGGTACCAAGGTGACTCTGTCCAACAAGCAACAGGCAGAAATCGTATTTATCGAAGCAAAACATCCGACAAGGCCAATGGTTAGACTCCAATCCGACCAGCAGGTTATCTCCTTGAAGGATGACCGGTCGCTCTACATAGAAGAAATTTTATCCTGAACTAACATTCTGAGGTTTGAAGGGCTTTCCAAGCTTTTTCAAGCCTTTTTTGTATGGGAGGATGCTCAAAAACCATCCTAGCTTTAAAAAAATGAATAAAGATCGTCGCTTCTTTGTAGATTGGAATGGAGGACAACTGATTCCAGGGGGGAACCGAACGAGAACTTCGGCGACTGGGTCTGTGTCTCCTGGTAAAATGCTGTAGCGGACTTTCTCGTCCTAGAACGGTAGTGCCGTGGCTGAGCATGTGTCCGCGCATACCATTGGCCGGAATGAACCCCTCTTAGCTATACAGAGGGGCTGCTTTTTCATTGTTGGTCATACAAATACCAGCCAAGCAGAAAAGGCACTTTTTCAGTAGTGACTTGTAGAAAGTGAACGATAAATGGATGGTCTTCATTTGGGAGAGTGTGCAGTAAATCCCCCCACCACTCTGTTTCATAACGGCAAATCATGCTTAAATTGTAAAGAAGCAAATAATGTGCCATTATTTCATGCCATTCAGTGAATTGATCTCTGCCAGAAGGAAAGTATATTGCTTCCTCCTCCAAGTTAATAAAAACAGGTCCATGAGAATCTGGGGAAACGGGTCCTGGCAAATCAACGACCAGATGATTTTTGGTCGTCTTTTTGTCGAGAAAAGGAGGAAAGAAAGCGGCCATTTTCGTTAGGAAACTCGTTTCGGTCATATGATAAGTATCCAGACAAGAAAGAGGAAAGCGTAGTTGCTGTTCCGCATAGCTGCCAATATTGATCAGCGGCGTATTTCCATGATGGAACCGGATCAGCCTGCTAACTTCCGGAATATGGGCGAATAGACGTTGCATGGCTATTTTTCCCGCCTTGAGAGCGTCTATATCAAATAAAACATGAGAAAAGTAAGGAAATAATCCGTTATGCTGGATTTTTACCTCGTCCTTCCAAAAAGAATACTGTTGTTTTTTTCTTTTTCTTGTTGACACACCGTGGGCAAGTAACGTTGTATTTTCCGGGTAGTCCGGCCTCCTGGTGAGCAGGCAGGCCTTTAAAAGATGTACCATGCCATAAAAAAGCAGAATTGGCTTTACCATGAGCGGAGCATTCCTGCTTGTCTCGTAAAACGTGCGCCCGTGCTCTAAGTAATAAAGAAAACGATAGCAATTCTGGTAGCTTTTTGCTTCTGCTTGTTCCAGGTGAATGGTTTGATAACAACGATACAAATAGGTTTGAGAAGTTTCTGCTGATTTCAGATACGTAAGAAAGTCATTTACTTCTTTTTTCCACATGAGTAAGACCCTTTCCAACCGCTTTAAAAAAACTGATTATTTAAACTTTTTATCTTGAAAACCCTTCCTTCTCCTTGTTTGCGCTAGTAAGATTTTCCGCTGCCGGAATTTGTTTAGAAATGCTTGAAAAAGCAAAAGGGTTGTCGTATTGTAAATAACAATAAGTTTTTGGTGTACGCTTAGGATAACCAATTTTTCATAAAACAATAAGAAGATATCAAAGGGAGGATCCAGCAATGAGGGAGGACAAGTTTGCCAAGGAAGGACTAACGTTCGACGATGTATTGTTAATGCCTGCAAAATCTGAAGTGCTGCCAAGGGATGTGTCATTGGATACAGTATTATCATCCAATATCAAGTTGAAAATGCCATTGATAAGTGCAGGAATGGATACCGTAACAGAAGCAGCTATGGCCATATCGATGGCTCGACAGGGCGGTTTGGGAGTCATTCATAAAAATATGTCGATAGAGGAACAAGCTGAAAATGTCGATATGGTAAAGCGCTCGGAAAGCGGTGTAATTACCAATCCGTTTTTCCTTCTTCCAGAGAACCAGGTTTTCGATGCTGAACACTTAATGGGTAAGTTCCGCATCTCCGGAGTTCCGATCGTTAACAACAAAGAAGAGCAAGTACTTGTCGGAATCATTACGAACAGGGACCTTCGTTTTATTCAGGACTATTCCATCAAGATATCGGAAGTAATGACGAGCGAGCATCTTGTAACAGCTCCTGTGGGAACGACACTGACTGAAGCAGAAGAAATACTGCAAAAGTACAAAATCGAAAAGCTTCCGCTTGTCGATGATCATGGTGTGTTGAAAGGATTAATCACCATTAAAGATATCGAAAAGGTTATTGAATTCCCTAATGCAGCCAAGGACAGCCAAGGCAGACTGCTGGTAGGGGCAGCTGTAGGGGTAACGGCAGATGCTATGACCAGAATAACCAAGCTCGTGGAAGCAGGTGTCGATGTCCTTGTCATCGACACGGCGCACGGTCACTCCAAAGGTGTGATTGAGCAGGTGCGCAAGGTGAGGGAAAGCTACCCGGCTATTGATATCATAGCTGGTAATGTAGCTACTCCTGAGGCTACAAAAGAACTGATCGAAGCGGGAGCCAATATTATTAAAGTCGGTATTGGACCCGGCTCTATCTGTACGACCCGTGTCGTGGCTGGAGTAGGTGTACCGCAGATCACCGCAATCAATGATTGCGCAGAGCAGGCCCACAAGCAAGGTGTTCCGATAATCGCCGATGGCGGAATCAAGTATTCAGGTGATATTGCCAAGGCAATGGCAGCAGGAGCGCATGCGGTCATGATCGGCAGTCTGTTTGCTGGTGTATCAGAAAGCCCTGGTGAGACGGAAATTTTCCAGGGCAGAAGGTATAAGGTTTACCGTGGCATGGGATCTGTATCGGCAATGAAGTCGGGATCCAAGGATCGTTACTTCCAGGAGAGCGAAGAAACCAAGAAGTTGGTACCTGAAGGTATCGAAGGGCGGGTTGCCTACAAGGGACCGCTGGCTGACACGGTTCACCAACTGCTCGGTGGCTTGCGATCTGGTATGGGCTATTGCGGTGCTGGAGATTTGGAAGTATTCCGGAACGAAGCCAAGTTCATTCGCATGACGGGTGCAGGGCTTCGGGAAAGCCATCCGCATGACGTTCAGATCACCAAAGAGTCTCCCAATTATTCCGTATAATCATCAGAAGTAGACTGGACAAAAGCATCGTGACCAAAACGAAAACCGAACGATCATCATTCGTTCGGTTTTTTTGATGAGCAAAAAGCAAAACATTCGATGCTATGATAAGCGCAACTTTCAACTCCGGCAAGGTACTTCGCTTTCCGCGGGCACGGCTTCAGCTAACTTGGCAAAGAATATCGCTTTGCCAAGTGGATCTTCAGCTCGCGCTCATGCCGCTGGAGTCTACATACCTTGCCTCCGTTGGATGGAGTTACCTTCTTCTGGTGTGTTTTCTGTTTTGCATCATGCCGCTACGGATAGAAAGCGAAGCCGCATGGAGACCAGGAGTACTTCTTTATCCTTATTATCCAATTTCCAAAGAATAAAGGAACCTCCGTGTTATTTTTTGTCTTCTTCTCTATTTAGATACCTATCAGCCAATAAAAGAATACAGTTCTGTTCATCTTGTCTTGGTAAAGTAGATATCAGGCCACGAAAACGTAGCGAAGACAAGATACGGAGACTCCTACGGGAACAGCACGAGCTGAAAATCCCGCAAGAAAGCGGTTGGTGCTTTCCGAGGAAGTTGAAGCCGTGCCCGTGGAACGCGTAGTATCTTGCCGTAGCGATTCGAAGCACACATCAAACAACAGGATATAACAAGAATACGCAACTAAAAACCGAAAGAATTTGGTTGGTAGTTATAATTTTATAATTCATTCGGTTTTTGATTTGGTGGCCATGCTTTTGTCCCGGCCTCTTTTTGCTTAGAAAAAAGTAAACCGTTCTGCCCTTCTCTTATGAATTGTGTTCTATCCAGCTGGATTTTGCTTCCCCTACTTTATGAATCGAAGGGGCAGGAAAGGAAGCAAAATAACTTCGAAGTTTGTCGAGGGGACAAATAACATTTGAATTTAAAATAATGGGTTTGCTATAATGAAGTATATTTTTAAAAGGGGGAAGAGTATGGAAAAGAAAAAATGGTTACTTATATTGGTTTTGTCGTTTGCTTTATCCATGCTGCTAGCTGCTTGCGGCGGCGGGGAAGCTGATCCGGATTCCGGTGGCGATAGTGGAGAAGGCGACAGCGCTGATAGCGGCGAAACGCAATTTCTCAGCATTTTGACAGGTGGAACAGAAGGTACATATTATCCGCTTGGCGGTACTTTTGCCCAAATTATCAACGAAAATCTTGATAATGCCGAGGCAAACGCACAATCAACGGGTGCTTCTGTTGAGAACATGAAGACAATGAGAGACGGAGATGCCGAGCTTGCCTTCACTCAAACCGACATTGCTGCTTACGCGGCAGAAGGTTCTGTCATGTTCGAGGGTGATCAGATTGATAATATCCAGGCAATTGGAACCCTTTATCCAGAAACGATTCAAATTGTCACTACAGCAGACTCCGGAATTGAAACCGTTGCCGACCTGGAAGGGAAAGTTGTCTCTGTAGGTGCTCCCGGTTCCGGAACAAATGCCAGTGCGACCGATATTCTGGAAGTTTACGGTCTTTCCATGGATGATATCGAAGCACGCGACCTGGATTTTGGCGATTCTACTTCCGGTATTCAGGACGGCACCATCGATGCTGCTTTCATCACTTCCGGTACTCCGACTGGAGCAGTTGAGAGCCTGGCTGCTACGACAGATGTCAACATCGTACGTTTTGATGAGGAAAAAGTCCAGGAATTGATTGATTCGCATCCTTATTATGCAGAGGACACAATCAAGGAAGGTACTTACGACCTTGAAGAAGATGTAAAAACCGTTGCTGTACAGGCAATGTTAGTAACCTCTGCCGATTTAAGCGAAGATCTTGTTTATAACGTGACGAAAGCCATTTTTGAAAACACCGATAAAATCAGCCATCCGAAGGGAGAATTTATCTCTGCGGATACTGCTCTTGATGGAGTAGGTATTGATTTGCACCCAGGTGCTAAAAAGTATTTTGATGAAAAAGGAATCGAACAGTAAAACAAGACAAAAAGAGTACTGATGAGGATGTCCCATTCCACAGGTCTGCTTTTATATCCTGCGGCAGCAGCTCCGTTCTTTATGGCGGTCTTGCTGCCCCCGGGTATTAGAAAGCCTGTCTGCGTGGACTCCCTCATCTTTTTATGTTAGAAGGGATAATATATGCCGCTGAAAAAAGGATGGCTGTTCATAGTTAGTATTTTTTTGCTTGCTGCTACAGCCGTATTACTGTTTTATCCTTATCGCTATATACTGGCTTTGCAAGATCCATTTACCGATGAAATATTAGCCTACTTGCCTGTCAACGACACTGATCACTTTCAAATAAAGTTCACCCACTCTGTTCATCTTTCCGATGTCATCGAAGAGTATGAAATCAACCAGGAGACGATTTATCCCTATCAATTGATTTATGAGGACACTGCCATTGGCATGCCTTCAAACGCAGGAGAAGGGGAGACGTTTGAGATGAAAGACGGAAAATACTATATTTCCAATTTGCAGGGTTCTCTTTCGGAGATCAACCTTGCAGTCGGCCAGGTAAGAGCAAATCATAAGATCATCTATCAAAATCAAAGCTATTTACTTAAAGACTATGTCGGGGCGGGTACCTCCATTACCATAACCCCCACTCATGAAAGTAACTGGCATCTTTTAAAAGGGGTGAATATTCATGAGCGCTAAGAATGAAACGCTTACAGAACAAAAACAACAAGAATTGCTGCAACAATATGACCAGGAATCATCCTACCGGTTTTTAACCGGGACGATGGCCAAAGTGGTCTTTTTCGGACTGTTGGCTTTTTCTTTATACCAAATCTTTGCCACTACTATTTATCCTCTACCAGCGCAAATGCATCGTTCCATCCATATCGGATTCGGACTAGTGCTCATCTTCTTACTTTTCCCGGCTACGAAAAAAGGGAGAGCCAGCGGAAAGGTCGCCTGGTACGATTACATCCTGGCGTTGCTTGGTTTTGGGGTAGGCGCCTACTGGCCATTGATGTACGAGGAGATTGTTAGAAGAGCTGGCGAAATCAATCAAATGGATTTGATTGTCGGAGCGTTGGCCGTGATCCTTGTCTTGGAAGCAACCCGGCGTTCCGTCGGTCTTCCGATTACGATTATCGCTATAGCCTTTTTAGCTTATGCCTACTGGGGAAGGCAAATGCCCG
The DNA here is from genome assembly GCF_900103695.1 of Sediminibacillus halophilus. Taxonomy (GTDB): domain Bacteria; phylum Bacillota; class Bacilli; order Bacillales; family Amphibacillaceae; genus Sediminibacillus; species Sediminibacillus halophilus. The sequence continues at coordinate 28,036 of NZ_FNHF01000003.1, read as the reverse complement.
GGTTTCTCATCCACCGCGGTGTTAACTTAGATAATCTGGTTCAATCGATGTTTTTCACAACAGAAGGTATTCTCGGCACGCCGATCGCTGTTTCTTCCACGTTTATCTTCTTGTTCCTGTTATTTGGTTCCTTCCTGGTAAAAACGGGTGTCGGCCAATACTTCAATGATCTGGCCGTGTCTCTTGCCGGGAAAAGAACCGGCGGACCGGCAAAGGTGGCGATTTTTTCCAGTGCTTTGCAAGGTACCATCAGCGGAAGTTCGGTGGCCAATGTGGTCACGTCGGGTTCCTTTACCATTCCCATGATGAAACGACTTGGTTATCGGCGAGAGTTCGCCGGCGGTGTTGAAGCAGCTGCTTCAACGGGTGGTCAATTGATGCCGCCAATCATGGGTGCTGCGGCCTTCCTGATGATCGAGTTTATCGGAATTGACTACTGGACGATTGCAAAAGCTGCGGCCATTCCGGCCCTGCTCTACTTTACCGGCGTCTGGATTATGACGCATTTTGAAGCGAAGCGGACGGGTTTAAGGGGATTGTCTGATGAAGAAATTCCTGATCGTAAGGAAGTATTGAAGAAAATCTACCTTCTGCTTCCCATCGTAGCGATCGTTTTCTTCTTAAGCAGTGGATTAAGTGTCATGCGGGCAGCCATTTATGGAATTTTGACGACGATTTTAGTCGGTGTGCTGCGCGAGGATCGGTTCCGTAAAATTTATCCAATTGTATTCGGAGCAGTTTTCGTGCTTTATCTGGTATATGGTTTCATCACAGCCGGACCGTCTGTTGTCCAAAGTCTGATAGTCGCTGCTATCGTCACCATCATCGTCAGCTATTTCTTTGACGGTAACTTTAAGGAATCGGTGGATGCGTTAGTTGACGGGGCAAGGACGGCATTGGCTGTAGTGGCGGCAACGGCAGCTGCCGGTATTATTGTCGGTGTCGTAACCAAGACTGGCTTAGGACTGAAGCTGGCCAACAGCCTTGTTTCCCTGGCCAATGAACAAATTTTGCTGACCCTTTTCTTCACGATGATTGCGGCCATCATTCTGGGGATGGGATCACCTACTACAGCCAACTATGTCATCACGTCGACGATCGCTGCACCTGCGATTATTTTGTTAGGGGTCGCTGATTTACCGGCTCATTTATTCGTGTTTTATTTCGGGATTGTGGCGGACATTACGCCACCGGTGGCGCTGGCAGCCTTCGCCGCGGCGGGGATTGCTTCGGGAGAACCGATACGGACTGGACTTAATGCGGCCAAAATTGCGATCGCAGCATTTATCATTCCGTATATGTTTGTCTTGCAGCCGCAGTTGTTGATGATTGACACGACTATCTTAGAGCTTATTTGGATCCTGTTTACTGCAGTGGCAGGAATGATTGCCATCGGAGCAGGATTGATCGGATACTGGTACCGGAAAGTTTACTGGCCTGAACGGTTGTTTGCCGTGGCGGGTGGGCTGACATTGATTTATCCGGGAACTTATTCTGATGTCATCGGTTTGTCGGCCTTTGCCATCCTGCTGGCTTTGCAATTTTTCTTGAAGCGAAACGAGGTCGGTGTACCGGAAATAAAGGCGAAAGCATAAACCAGAAAACTGTCCCATTAACAGCGGGGCAGTTTTTTATTGCCCGGGGAATTTATTGAATTTGGGACGATTACTGCTCCTTGCTTCAGGAAGATTGAATGTAGCGGAAGGAACGTGCAAAAGGCACTTTCGTGCGACTTAATATAAATTACCTGCTTTTATTCAGTACCAAATTCAGTCCCTTAAAGCTTATCAAGAGGTATGACCGATTCACTTAGGCTTTTATTTGTTACACTGAAAAAGGAAAAGATTTTGCAGAGATAAGAGCATCCAACGTTTTCAGCAGATATTGCGAGGTAAACGAATTAGTAAAACCAAGAGGAGGAGAAAAATGGCTAAACAATTACTGAAAAATGACTGGAATGAAAAGCTCCAAGGAGAATTTGAACAAGATTATTACCAGGAGCTTCGTGAATTTTTGAAACAGGAATATGGGCAAAAAACGATATATCCAGCAATGGATCATATTTACGAAGCACTCCATTTAACTTCTTATGCCAACACCAAAGTAGTCATTCTCGGACAAGACCCATACCACGGGCCGAACCAGGCGCATGGATTAAGTTTTTCTGTACAGCCAGGCGTGACACCTCCGCCTTCTTTGAAAAATATCTTCAAAGAGTTGAATGATGACATGGGCTGTCCCATCCCTGAGCACGGTTATTTGAAAAAATGGGCCGAGCAGGGAGTACTCCTGCTAAATACGGTATTAACCGTTCGGAAAGGACAGGCAGCCTCCCACAGGGGGAAAGGCTGGGAACATTTCACCAATAGGGTGATCGAGGTGTTGAATGAGCGGGAAAGACCTGTCGTTTTCCTGTTATGGGGCCGTCATGCCCAAGAGAAACAAGCTCTATTGGATACGAATAAACATCGGATAATCACCTCCCCCCACCCGAGCCCGTTTTCCGCAAATAAAGGATTTTTTGGCAGCAGGCCATTTTCACGGACCAATTCCTACTTAGAAGAGTTGGGTGAAACGCCAATAGACTGGTGTCTGCCAGAGCAGGAATGAAGACCATCTATCAATCATGAAGGAATAGGTAGAAATCAATAGAAGCATACCGAGCAGTTTGTTAAGCTAGTAGGTCCATTTACGCATCTGTTTCATCATTGCTAATAGGCTTTGGAAAAGCAGTTTCGCTTTCTTCCTACCTGTGATAGAATATGAAAGATGCATACTATTTTCGTGGAGGTAGAGAAAGTTGAAACATAATTTAAAAGCATCCTTTTTTCTATTAATGGCGGTGCTAATCGCATGTACTTCGCTAACAGCCAATCCTGGGAAGGCAAATGCCGCTGAGTCGCTTGATTTAAACGCAGAGTCTGCGATTCTGGTAGATGCGGAGACGGGAAAGATTTTATATGCGAAACAGCCTGATATAAAATTACCTCCGGCTAGTATGACCAAAATGATGACAGAATATCTTGTATTGGAAGCCATCAACGAAGGTCAAATCAGCTGGGATACGACAACACAGATTAGTGATTACCCTTATGAAATTTCTGCAAGTAATATATCTTCAGGGGTGGGCCTGACGCAAGATAAGGATTATACAGTACGAGAGCTATACGAAGCGATGGCAATCATATCCGATAACGGAACGACCATCGCACTCGCAGAATTGATTGCTGGGTCAGAAGGCGAATTTGTAAAAATGATGAATGAAAAAGCCGAGGAAATGGGATTGCCGGATTATCAGTTCGTGAACGCTACCGGTCTTTCCAACTCCGACTTGGGTGAGAATCATCCGGAAGGTACGGAGCCGGACGCCAATGACCTGCTCTCGGCAGAGTCTGCGGCCCTGCTTGCCTATCACTTAGTGAATGACTACCCAGAAGCATTGGATATATCGAGTAAAATGACAACGGAATTTGAAGGAAAGACGCTGGAGAACTTGAACTGGATGCTCCCTTGGGATAATGTCAACTTCAAACAGTTTGGTTTTGAAGGCGTGGATGGATTGAAGACAGGCTGGACGGACAATGCAGGCTATTGTTTCACCGGTACAGCAGAACGTGACGGCAGACGGCTGATTTCTGTGGTCATGAAAACAGAAAGCAAGGAAGCCCGCTTTGAGGAAACGGCAAAATTGCTTGATTATGGCTTCTCTCAATTTGAAAACAAAGAGGTTTTTCCTGAAGGATATCAGAAGGAAGACCAAACAAGCCTGCCGGTATCAAAAGGAAAGCAGGATGAGGTCGAAATCGCATCAAACGCAGCCATTCAGGCCCCTATAAAAAACGGGGAAGAAGAGAGCTATGATGTTACCTTAAATATTGATGAAGAAAAGCTGAATGAGGATGGCGAACTGGTTGCTCCGCTTGAAAAAGGCGAAAAAATCGGGACCATGGAACTTACTTACAAAGGTGAAGCGGATTATGGTTATATCACCGGAGAAAAGCAAGCACAAACTGTTGATGTAGTTACAACTGCAGCTGTTGAAAAGGCCAACTGGTTCTCCTTATCCATGAGTGCTGTCGGCAATTTTTTCAGTAATATTTTCTCTTCTGTTTCAGATACTGTAAAAGGTTGGTTCTAATTTACTCCGATACATTCTGGTTGGGCTTTTCAGAAAAATAAGGTAAAATATTGGATAACCAATGAAGGAAGATTATAAATGAGTGATCATATATGGGAGGAATACTGAATGTCTAATTTGGGTACTGATCGCGTGAAACGTGGAATGGCAGAAATGCAAAAAGGCGGCGTCATCATGGATGTTGTCAATGCAGAGCAGGCGAAACTTGCAGAAGAAGCCGGTGCTGTTGCAGTTATGGCATTGGAAAGAGTGCCTTCTGACATCCGTGCAGCCGGCGGTGTAGCAAGAATGGCAGATCCTACGATCGTAGAAGAAGTGATGAACGCTGTATCCATCCCGGTAATGGCAAAAGCAAGAATCGGCCATATTGTCGAAGCACGGGTACTGGAAGCAATGGGTGTTGACTATATCGATGAGAGTGAAGTATTGACTCCTGCAGATGAAGTATTCCACATTAATAAATCAGATTACACAGTGCCTTTCGTTTGTGGCTGCCGTGATCTTGGTGAAGCTACCCGCCGTATCGGAGAAGGTGCTTCTATGCTGCGTACCAAGGGAGAACCTGGTACTGGCAATATCGTCGAAGCAGTGCGCCATATGCGTGAAGTTCAGTCTCAAATCCGTAAACTGATTGGCATGTCGGACGATGAAGTCATGACTTTTGCCAAAGAACTTGGTGCTCCATACAATGTCTTGCTTGAAATCAAAGAAAAAGGCCGTTTGCCGGTCGTTAACTTTGCGGCGGGCGGCGTAGCGACTCCGGCTGATGCTGCATTGATGATGCAGTTGGGAGCCGATGGCGTATTTGTCGGATCTGGTATTTTCAAGTCAGACAATCCAGAAAAATATGCTCGCGCAATAGTAGAAGCCACAACCCATTACCAGGATTATGAAATGATCGGAAAAATTTCCAAAGGTCTTGGTACTGCCATGAAAGGTATCGAAATTGGAACCCTTGCTCCGGAAAACCGTATGCAGGATCGCGGTTGGTAAGCAGCAGGTCTAACATACTCTGTATTAAATATGGAGGAGGAGACAGCCTACCTGCTCATACCTGAATTTTTCAGGTATGAAATAGCGTTACTGCTCCCCCATCACGCTTGAAGGAAATGGCCAATCGTTACGTTTTCTTTAGACAATAAAACCTCTAAAAGGAGATATGCACCATGATAAAAATAGGGGTATTAGGCTTGCAAGGTGCTGTAAGGGAGCATATTGATTCCATTCAAGCATCTGGAGCCGAAGGCATCATCATTAAGAAAAAAGAACAGCTGGAAGAGATCGATGGCTTGATTCTTCCGGGCGGTGAGAGTACAACGATGCGTCGTCTGATTGATAAATATGACTTTTTTGACGCGTTGGTCGCCTTTGGAAAACAAGGCAAGCCTATTTTTGGTACGTGTGCTGGCTTGATTTTATTAGCTGGAGAAGTTGTCGGCCAGGAAAAGGCTCATTTACAGCTGATGGATATGAAGGTAGAACGAAATGCATTTGGTCGCCAGAAGGAAAGCTTTGAGGCTGAACTACCGATAACAGGGGTAGCAGATGATTTTAATGCGGTCTTCATCCGTGCTCCGTTTATCCGTGAAGCAGGTGAAGATGTCGAAGTGCTGGCTGTCTATAACGAGGCGATTGTGGCGGCGAGACAGGGACATTTCCTTTGCAGTGCTTTTCATCCTGAACTGACCGATGACCATCGTATGACAGCTTATTTTGTCACCATGGTGGAAGAATCGATGAAAGAACTTGCATCTTAACGAGTTTTTCGCTATTCTAATCTATAATAATCCAATGTAATGATAGGAAATAGTAACAAGAAGCCTTTCGTCAGAGAGCCGGTGGTTGGTGAAAACCGGTGGGAGGTCCTTGTGAATCCATCCTTGAACAGGTGTGCCACAATGCGCACCCGGCAAACGCCGTTATCGTAAGTGAGCCGGAAGAAATTTTACATTTCTTCAATAAGGGTGGTATCGCGGGATCAAACTCCCGTCCCTGTAACAATTCAGGGACGGGAGTTTTTTAATGTTTCGGCATTCTTTAATAATGAACAATTTAACGTCTTGTTAGTGAATGATTAGAAGTATGCTAATCCAGCGCTGCGTAAATACCCTGCGCTTTCCGCGGGCGGCTGGTGAGCTTCCTCGAGCAAACGCTCTTTGGAATCTCACCGAGGCCTTTCCTCCGCTATGTGCTTACTTTACTAAGAAAACACCCAAATGGGGTCAGCTGGTATGCCTAGAGAGTAACACTTCTAGCGTAGGTACATACACAGAATTCTGTGGGAACAGCACGCTTCCTACACAATGATATGAGAAAACTGCTCAAGTAAGTTCACAGTGTATGTTTCTTTGCATGAAAGAATTATCCTTTCGCAACACCCTTTTTGAATGACTATATGAAGGAGGACTAACTTATGTTGGACATGAAATACTTACGTAACAATTTTGCAGAGGTGAAGGATAAACTAAAGCACCGTGGAGAGGATTTATCAGAGTTAGATAAATTCGGTGATTTGGATGCGAGGAGAAGAGAATTGATTGCTGGCACAGAAGATCTGAAGGCAAAGCGAAACGATGTCTCGAAGCAAATTGCCGAACTAAAAAAACAAAAGCAGGATGCAGATTCTTACATTAAAGAAATGCGGGAAGTAGGCGAAAAAATCAAAGCCTACGATGCAGAACTGAAAGAAGTGGAAGAGAAGTTACAATCCTTGCTGCTGTCGATTCCAAACATCCCGCATGAAAGTGTGCCTGTCGGGGAAGACGAAGAAGACAATGTGGAAGACAGGAAATGGGGCGAGGTGCCTTCTTTTACATTTGATGCGAAGGCCCATTGGGACATTGCAACCGACTTGGATATCCTTGACTTCGAACGGGCGGCGAAGGTGACGGGAAGCCGCTTTGTATTTTACAAAGGTCTTGGTGCCCGGCTAGAACGTGCATTGATTAACTTCATGATGGACTTGCATGCAGAAGAACATGGCTACGAGGAAATGCTTCCTCCGTACATGGCCAATCGTACAAGCATGACAGGTACTGGCCAGTTGCCAAAATTCGAAGAAGATGCTTTTAAAGTTGCTGATACCGACTACTTTTTAATTCCGACAGCTGAAGTGCCGGTGACGAATTATCATCGGGATGATATTCTGTCGGTGGAAGACTTGCCAAGAAAATATGTGGCTTACAGTGCATCTTTCCGTTCCGAGGCTGGCTCTGCCGGAAGAGATACAAGAGGGCTGATCCGACAACACCAGTTCAACAAGGTGGAATTGGTCCAGTTCGTAAAACCGGAGGAATCTTATCAAGTATTGGAAGAACTAACCGGAAATGCTGAAAAAGTGTTGCAGTTGTTGAAGCTGCCATACCGGGTGATGAGCATGTGTACAGGTGATCTTGGTTTTACAGCTGCCAAAAAGTATGACATCGAAGTGTGGTTGCCAAGCTATGATGATTACAAAGAAATTTCTTCTTGTTCTAACTTTGAAGATTTTCAAGCGCGTAGAGCCGGCATCCGCTTTAGAAGAGAGGAAAAAGCAAAACCAGAGTTTGTCCATACGTTGAATGGATCAGGTCTTGCAATCGGCAGAACCGTTTCAGCCATCCTGGAAAATTACCAGCAGGAAGATGGAACGGTAGTGATTCCTGAAGTATTGCGGCCATATATGGGCGGCAAAGAGGTAATCCAATAACCATTTATTAATAACCGGAAAGTCACTTGGCAAAAAAACTTCCCGGTTGCAAGTAAAATCTAGATTTGATAGTTGACATCAATTTAGCCAGATGGTATATTAATTGATGTCGACACGGAGGATTACCCAAGTCTGGCTGAAGGGAGCGGTCTTGAAAACCGCCAGGGGCTTCATCGCCCGCGGGGGTTCGAATCCCTCATCCTCCTCCATAATTTAATTCACACGCAAACAAATTGGAGATTATACAGAAAAAATCGTTACCTGCGTAACGGTTTTTTTATTTTGACCAATTAGCATAAGCTGTGGTTTTGCTCTATTCTGTGGTTAGTATCTATGCAGAATAAGTCGACTCCCTTGGTAAACCAATTTTTTTCACCAGACTAGTTGTTATATACCTTGACAGAAAACATTTTTCCAAGCATAATACATAAAAATAAACCATTGCGAAGAACAGGCCAGTAAATAATGGCAGGCGTCAGAGAGTGGGATCCACCGGCTGAAAGATTCCATCGCTCATGCATTATTGAAACCTACCTGGGAGCTGTCAGGCAAGAAAACTGACCGTAGCCGGCGTTAACGGTCCGAGCGGGCACTCTGTTTCACATGGAACAATGCCAACCAAGGTGGTACCGCGGATGACAACCCTCATTCCGTCCTTATGATATAAAGGACGGGGTGGGGGTTTTATGTTTTGGTTAAAATAATATGGCATCTATTCAAGGAGGAGATAGGCATGTTTAATAAAATTGCGTTTATCGGGGCAGGTTCGATGGCTGAGGCAATCATGACTGGTATATTGGCTAAAGGATTTTTACAAGCAGATCAAATCTGGGTGACCAATAAAGAAAACAAGGAACGACTGGAACGGCTGAAAAACGTCTATCATGTTCGTTGTTCCACTGATAAGGAGCAGATTGTCCAGGGAGCGGATGTCATCATTTTGTCCATGAAACCGAAGGATATTACGGAAGCGATAGAAGGAATTAAAAAACATGTAACGGATGAACAGATTGTCGTATCTGTGTTGGCAGGTGTTTCAACGGGATATATCTCGGAACAGTTGGAAAAGAATTGTCCGGTCGTACGGGCGATGCCGAATACATCTGCTACCATCGGCTATTCTGCAACAGCCATAGCAGGGGGAAAGCAGGCAGGACAGGAGCACATTCGTTTGGTGGAAACCTTGTTCCAAACGATTGGCACAACGACCGTTGTCGAGGAGGAAGATGACCTTCATACCATCACGGGACTATCTGGAAGCGGGCCGGCATATATTTATTACTTTGTCGAGGCAATGGAGGATGCAGCTGCTGAAGCCGGGTTGAAGCCTGAAATTGCCAAGGAATTGATTATCCAAACCCTTGTCGGTGCTGCGGAAATGCTGAAAAACTCGGATGAACAGCCATCTGCCCTGCGCGAAAAAATCACCAGTCCAGGCGGAACGACACAAGCCGGTTTGGAAACATTGGAAAAGTATAAATATCAAGAAGCGTTGATGGCATGTATCAAGCAGGCAGCAGCACGTTCGATTGAGCTGGGGAGTCCCTATCAGGCAAAAAATGATGCGAATAAGTTAAAGTAAAGGGGCTTGCCAAAAAAGAATATATAATAAAAAAGAGTCGGACAAACAAGTGTCCGACTCTTTTACGGTTTAGGTTAATTGCCCGGATTTCCACTTACGGGATTGCTGGATGAAGTGGCCGATCTTTTCCAGTACTGGTTCGATCGAACTTTCGTCATTCATCAAGTCGTAGTCGGCAATGTTGATTCGCAGGATAGGGCAGGAATTGAAATTGTTAATCCAGTTCTCATACCGCTTGAACATTTCTTCCCAATAAGCGATGGGAGTTTGCTGTTCCATCGGGCGGCCGCGCTCTTTGATTCTTCCCAGTATATCATCAAAAGAACCCTCTAAATAAATCAGTAAATCAGGGTGCGGGAAGTAAGGAGTCATGACCATTGCATCAAACAAACTTTTATAAGTCTCATAGTCGACTTGAGACATGGTTCCTTTATCGTAATGCATTTTCGCAAAAATGCCGGTATCTTCATAAATGGAACGGTCTTGAATAAAGCCGCCTCCGTATTCAAATATCCGTTTCTGCTCCTTGAACCGTTCAGCGAGAAAATAAATTTGCAGATGGAAGCTCCAGCGTTCAAAATCGGCATAAAATTTATCCAGGTATGGGTTGGTATCTACTTTTTCCAGAGACGTCCGGAAGTTCAGAGCGTCCGCCAAAGCGTTGGTCATCGTCGATTTTCCCACTCCAACCGTACCGGCTATTGTAATGACACTGTCATTCGGAATGTTATAACGTTCTCTTAAGTTCATTTGACTACTTCCCCTTTTCTCAAGTGCTCTTCAACTGTATAAATAATCCGATCGAGATCATCCTGGTGTTTAACAAAGTCCAGATGGTCGCCATTCAAACGGATGACCGGAATGGATGGATTCATTTGTTCAAACTGATCCATGAAGTCATTGTAATCCTGTGAAAGCTGCTCCAGATACGCCGGCTGAATATTCTGCTCTACTTCCCGACCACGCATTCTTATCCGGTCTAACAAGGTTTCCAGGCTGGCGTCCAGGTAAATCATCATATTTGGCTGCGGCATATCAGCGGTCAAAATATCATAAATCTTTGCATACTTATCAAATTGCTTTTCTTTCAGTGTACGCTTGGCAAATATCATATTTTTCGATATGTGGTAATCGGCGATGACAGGCTTGTCCCGATTTAAGTATTTGGTTTCGATATCCTCCAGCTGCTTGTAACGATTGCATAAGAAAAACATTTCCGTCTGGAAGCTCCATTCTTCTATGTCATCATAAAATTTGCCCAGGAATGGATTTTCTTCAACTATTTCTTTCAGTAAATGCAATTCAAAATGCGCAGCAAGCTTTTTAGCAAGCGATGTTTTGCCTACCCCGATGGGTCCTTCTACAGCAATAAAAGGAAGTTGTCCCATTTCTCCTCCTCCAATCATCAAGCAAGGTGCTAATCTATATTCAGTCTAAGAAAGTACGTTTTTCGTTATTATTCGACAGACAGATACCATTTTATCACATCAGCAGCAGTCTGGAATAGTCTTCAGTAAAATTGTCATGTTTTTCCCTTTTCAAGAGGAGAAGTATTTTGTATAATAAGTAGTGCTTCCATTTTTGCAAAAGCTAAATTGAATAGTGGCTCCATAGCTCAGGGGATAGAGCAATGGTTTCCTAAACCATGTGTCGCAGGTTCGAATCCTGCTGGGGCCATACCGAAATACACTTATGTACCAAGGATTAAGGGCATTGTCTAAAGCAGGCAATGCCCTTAATGTTTGCAAATCGCATACATTTTGCTAACCATTGAAATTGAGTTAATAATTTTATTCCTTATTATGCTTACTTTTTTGATTCCCATCATCTTGAAAAATATCGTTCTTCTTTTTGACTGAGGCTTGTTGTAATCAGGGTTTACATGCGAATAAGTATCCAATTAATTTTGAAACTAAGTTCTAGGAGCTCTTGCCCTGTGGATTATATGTCATTTAATGTCATAATAGGGGCAGGAGGGAGATATATGAAAAATTATATATTAACTATAATTTCTTCAGCTATTACTTTCGCTATTATTTACATTCCCACTACTTTAAGAATAGGTGTGCTAACGAGGGGTTTTTGGATATCTTTACCACTTTGTACGATAGTAACTTCTTTATTTTTTTGATAACAGCACTTCCGCTTTCATTACTTTTAAATAAAAGGAAAAAGAAGTTTAGCATAATAGACTTAATCCTATACATGGCTGGGGCTTTAATTGTTATGCAGATAATTGACGATAGTCTGATATTTAGAATGGTGGAAATGACAGGCGAAAAGTTAAAGAAGGAGACTGGGTTGTATACATCGTATGGTTTACTGCAGGCTGTGGTTATTGGTTCTGGAATTCCTTACATAATTTAAGAAGACGGATGGATAAAGTTTATTAAGAGGAATCGATTAATAAAGAAGACTCAAGTCAAATACTTAAATAAAGTAGGCATTTCCATCTATCTGCTATACCTCCTGGTTACCAGTGAGGATAGGTTTTTCTATATTTTCCTCCGATTCCTACTAGGCATGGAGCATTTTTTCATGTTTCGGTAGCATCATTTTATAAACTTCCTATTTTATTGAATCACGATTGTTTATCAAATCCCTCTTCATTTCTTCTAAAGGGGTTCTTATTTACGGTAAAGACGTGATTTCTGCAAGATTTCTGCAAGATTGTTCCTGAGGAAAAAAATTTTGGATAAAGGGGCTGTTTTTCTCGTATAACGGCCCCTTTTTCACAAATAGTCTTAAAATCATATATCGTTATGTTTGTTATAGTTTAAAAAATAAATAGGGAGAAGCCAGTGCAGTAATGACTAGACAACCAACGGCAATCGCACCCTGTTTATTTCCTTCCTTATAAATAGTACGTGCAAAGGAACCACAATAAAAAGCGATATACAAAGAGAAAAGCGTTATAATGATTGTTCCCATCCCTAATCCCTCACTTCCCCGATATTGGAATCATCGATCATTTTGCCAAAGTATAGTTGTTTCAACTTAAAATCGACATTAATTTCTGCATTTGGGTAAATGTTGTGATTCCAGTCCGCTTTTTCGTACTCCTCGATCGTCGAGAAATATTTCCTTATATATAAGGACCAGTAAAAAACGTCTGTTTTGTATTCTTCTTGTGTTTTTTTTATTAAGTTATTTGCTTCCTCCTCTGCAAACTTGGGAATATATGCTTCAAGTAATGACCGGTTTTCTCCATTCTGCGAATAATCGACAAGACTGGGAATCCCGATAACTTCAATCGAAAACGGAACGGTTATATTGATTTTTGTTGGTTGGTCTTTCTGGTAATCAATCTCCACATCGATAGGGCGGTCTTTTGTAAAATTAGCTGCAATCCGGTATTTTTTATTTTTCGGGTCTGGATAGGTACTATATAATGCTTCCATTTCCATCGTGTCATCAAGAATGTTGGCTATCCTTGTTTCCTGACCACTGAGAACATCAATCATTTTTCCTTCTTTAAATACAGCTGAACCCATGAATTGTGTCGGATTTCCCCCTTCTATTGGAATTTGACCGGCAATGTATTGATCTTCATTCCCCTCTATTTTTTCTTCCGCATGTTGTGTAGTAGCATAAATAGCAAGGAAAGCATCTGCATCCCCTTCCGTTATCTGAAAAAATCGATGGATATCTGCTTCTGGGATAATCCCTGTTTCTGTCGCACGACTAAGCATGTACTGATAGTATTTATGTGGGCGGGTTTCCAGTAAAGGCTGGTTATTTTTTAAAAAGTCACTCGCGTTTTCCTTTGAAACAATAATCTGCACTGAGCGCCTTAGTTCGGTTGTTCTGGCAGCAGCCTGGATAAGTCGCAGAAATTCGCCGGATCTGGCAAGTTCTTCAGACACAACCACCACTTTGGTATGGTCTAGAGCAATTTGTTTGGTCATAACTGAATTAGCAGTGTCTTTCGTCGCAATTAGATCGTTTCCTACAAGGGTGACGGTTTCTCTTGGTTCCTCTTGTGATCCGCCACTGGAAATGGTACTGCCGACTTCCGGATTTGCCGCTTGAAAGGTAATACGAAACTTGCCTTCTACATCTGTCTTATCGATGCCTATGGCTATCACGTAAGTCTGCTGCTCTACTTCAATTTGATCGTAGCAACCAGTTAACGGTACGAGAAATAGTATTAGCAACCATATCCTTTTTCTCATCGTCGTAAATCTCCTTTGATTTTGGCTACCAACCATAGTAAAACGGGAAAACCAACGAAGAAGGGAGTAATCATGTTCATGAATGATGACTTGAATACGAGTTCATTTATCACGGCATTTTCTGGAACCATCCCGGCTACAATCCCGAAGAAAGCAAACGGAAGGATTAGTGGTTCGAACTCTTTTATATTAAAGACTGCACCGAAAATCCATGAAATAAAGTACAAATAGATCATGTACTTGATAAACGCGGCAAACAGCCAAAAAATCATGAAGAATGTCTCGATATTGGTAAAAAAATCGCCCATATCGACATACTGGGTCAATTCATGAAAGGGGAATGCCACTTTATCAATCGAATTGTAATCAAATGTGGTGCAGTAAAGAAAGAAAAAAAACGTCATCTCAATAAAAACGAAGGCGAACCCGCTCAGCACACCTAATCTGAACTTTTTTGAGCTGTCAAAGGAGGTATAAGCCATGGTCAGCAGGAACACATCAGAAAATATCGATGCCTTTTTGGCTCCTTCGATCACTAACGGCTTCAGTCCATTACCGAAAATAGGAAATATTCGATCGGTAATTGTCTCCCGGAAAATCAAAACTGCGAGCAATAACACAGATGCTTTAATGTAAAATAAGAATATGTAAGAGGCAGATCCTATTGTCTCCAGTCCTCTTTTTGCCCCATAGAAGGCGATTGCAAACAAGATGAAGAAAACAAAGGGAGTGGGGGAATCCGGGAAATAGAGCAGTTTCAACTGCTCCGTATAACTTCTGCCTTCAATCGCCATCAAAACAAAGAAAATCAGAAATAAGAGGAAAGCAATGACTTTACCTATATGACTTCCTAAAACGTCTTCCAAAAGCTCTACCAGGTTTTTATCCTCATATTTCTTTAACAGGTAATACAACAAAAGAACAGAAGGCAGGATGACAACTAATGATATAGAAGGCATCAACCACATAGCATTTGCTCCCGTTTGGGCAAACAGAGAAGGGGTAGTGTTCGATATTTTTACCCCTATCATCAAGATAATCATGGCAAATGCTTCTCTGGACCTTAGCCTGGATTCTTTTTTAAACAATGTCATCCCTCCTGTTCTCTGTTATCCTTTTTTTCTTAAGTCTTTCGGTTTTATTTGTCCAGGCCTGAAGTATTCATTTTTGATTATCTTCCTGAACACTGTATCGTTAGTTGATTTGTAGCTTGGAGACAATGGTGCCAAAAAGGGCACGCCAAACGACCGCAGGGATGCCAAGTACATCACCCATAATAAAAATGCCCCTGTCAGACTCAACATTCCGAAAAAGGAAGCTGCAAAAATAAACAGGAATCGAGTTATCCGAATGGTGAAATTCATGCTGATATTGGCCACAGCAAATGAGGAAAGCCCCGACAATGCCACAACGATAACTACAATCGGGCTGACGATGTTTGCTTCTACGGCTGCTTGTCCAATGATCAAAGCTCCTACGATGCCGATAGTCGGTCCCAGAGGATTAGGTATTCTGAGTCCAGCCTCTCTTATTAACTCAAAGGATATTTCCATAAGCAGGACTTCAAAAACAACCGGAAAGGGCACTCTTTCTCTTGCACTGACAATAGCTAAAAGCAAATCGGGTGGAATCATTTCACTATGATAGTTGGTTACGGCTACATACACGCCTGAAACTAGTAAAGAAATCAAGAAAGCTAACAGACGGATAATCCTGGAGAAGTTCCCGAATAAAAATCGTAAGTAACGATCCTCTTCAGAGTGAAAAAAAGACCAGAAGGTAACCGGTAAAACCAAACAGGCAGATGAGTTTTCCATCATTAAAACAATATATCCATCTTCCAGATAAGAGGCCGCACGATCGGGACGTTCTGTGTACAATAAACTTGATACAATTGAATAAGGGCGTTCTTCAATATATTGCTCGAGGGACTCAATGTTTCTGACGTTATCCACGGACAACTGATCAAGCCGTTCCCTGACGTTTTCCAGGATCTCATTGTTTACCACGTCTTTGACATACATGATGGTGACATCGAGCTTCGAGCGATTGCCCACCGGTTTTGCTTCAGCTATCAATTGTTTATCATGAAATCTCTTACGTACTAATGAAATATTGACATTTAAAGACTCTGTGAAAGCCTCTTTTGGCGCTTTTACTGCATTCTCATTCTCTGGTTTTTCAATCCCACGGTGTTTAAAGTCGGCTACGTTTACAGAATAAGCCGTTTTACTGTCTTCTAGTAACAAAACAACGTTGCCGCTATTTATATCATCTATAATGCTGTCAAAATCAGTTAGTTCCTTGATTGCTTCAAGGGTAATAATCGAAGGTAAATTTTCCCCTTTGGCCTCGAGTAATGGGCGGATAATACCCTCATGAATCTTGGTGCTGTTGACAATCGAAGAGTAAAAGAATAGTTTTATCCGCTTATTTGAATACCTTGCAGTTATTTCGCGAGTTGAAAAATCTTTATTAAGCTCAGAGGAAAATAGTTGTTTGAGATGGGTTGTGTTTTTCTCCAGGTTTCTACTCAAAGGTACCTGTTTGTTGGCTTCCGCGTTTTTTTTTCCCTTAAAGAACACAAAATCACCTCTATTCGTTATACTGCTCCCTATTGTTTGTAGAAATGGATAAATTATAAATATATTTTTCATTTATCCTTACGAAAGAGGTGAGGATTTTAAGTGGAACTGAAACAGCAGAAAGAAAAAAGCGGTTAATTGGATTGGATGTTTTATTAAACAAAAAAAGCATCCACCAAGTAAATGGTGAATGCTTTTCCATCTTTATTATGCTTGTGTAGTTGCTTCCAACTCGATAGAAACTTTGATATCGTCGCCGATAAGAACGCCGCCGGTTTCCAGAGCAGCATTGTAAGTCAGACCATAATTGCTGCGGTTGATTTTGCCTTCGCCGCTGAAACCATAAACTTGGTTGCCCCACGGGTCTTTGCCGCTTCCTTCAAAGTCTACTTTAAATGTTTCCTGGCGAGTCGTACCGCGGATAGTCATATCGCCAGTAACCTCGTATTCGTCATCTCCGACTTTTTTCACGTCTGTCGACTTAAAGGTGATTTTCGGGTTGTTTTCAATATCGAAAAAGTCTCCTGACCGCAAATGGGTATCACGCTGATCGTTGCGGGTATCGACACTGTTAACATCAATCACAAATTCAACGTCAGCAGTAGTCAAGTCTTCTGGGTCAGCAGCAATTGTGGCTTCGAAGTCGTGAAAAGTACCTTTCACTTTTGATACCATCATATGTTTTACCGAAAAATCAATGCTTGTGTGGGTTGGATCCACATTAAATGTCTGTTTTGCCATTTTCTCTTGTTCCCTCCATTTTTAAAAATAATAACTTTAAGAGCGTTATTTTTAATGATTAGCTTACTTTATGTAAGTAAGTATATATTAGTAAATCTTAAACGTCAACCATTTTATTTCGAAACTAGGATAATTTTAATTTTATCAAAAGATTCTCCAGTCACTCGGTAACAGCAGCTTATTGGAAACAGGTTGGGGGTTTTCTCTTTAAATTATTCACTAAATCGTCTAAAATAGGTAGTAATTAAAGGAATTTTTCAAAAATTTAATAAACAAAACAAAGAGGACATAAGGTGTAGAGGTAGTAGAAAAGGGGTATTTTTGAAATCGTTTGCAAAAATTTTCGGATGAGGTGATCTAATGGATATGCAACCTATTGCAGCTCGTGAAGGAAACCATAATTTAAAGGATTACGAGAAAGCACGACAGTCATTTGACTGGGAAGACGTAAAAAAGGAATTTAGCTGGTACGAAACCGGCAAAGTGAACGCAGCCTACGAAACGATCGACCGACATGCTGAAAACCCTGCCAAGAAGGATCAAACAGCATTGATATACTCCTCACCAGACAGGGAAGAGACATTAACCTTCCATGAATTAAAAACAATGAGCAATCAGTTCGCTAATGTACTTAAAAAGCACCATGTCCAAAAAGGAGACCGAGTCTTCTTGTTTATGCCGCGTAGTCCGGAATTCTATGCGAGTTTCTTCGGTATTCTGAAGGTTGGTGCTATAGCCGGCCCGCTATTTGAAGCTTTTATGGAACAAGCGGTTCGTGACAGGCTGGATGACAGCGGGGCTTCGATGCTGATTACGACGCCTGAACTGCTCGAACGGGTTCCGCAGGAGGAGTTACCGGAGCTCAAGAAAATTGTGCTAGTCGGGTATAACGAAGAATCGGACGAAAAGTACATCGATTATTTCCATGAAATGGAGCAGGCTTCCGAGGAATTTGAAATAGAATGGGTTGACCTCGAAGATGGCATGCTTCTGCACTATACCTCTGGTTCAACCGGGAAACCGAAGGGAGTATACCATGTTCATAATGCGATGATTCAGCATTATGCAACAGGAAATTGGGTGCTTGATTTGAAGCAAGATGACATTTATTGGTGTACGGCAGATCCAGGCTGGGTTACCGGAACAAGCTACGGGATTTTTGCACCATGGTTGAATGGAGTGACGAATGTAATCCGAGGTGGTCGTTTCACTGCAGATTCTTGGTATGAAACGATTGCTAAAAACAATGTTACGGTTTGGTACACGGCCCCGACTGCGCTGCGGAAGCTGGTGAGCGCTGGAGAGCAGACGGCGAAAAAATATGACCTTTCTTCTCTTCGACACGTCTTGAGTGTCGGCGAACCGTTGAATCCGGAAGTAATCACCTGGGGCGTCAAGGCGTTTGATTTGAGAATCCATGACACCTGGTGGATGACCGAGACAGGAGCGATGTTGATTGTTAACCTTCCGGATATGGATATTCGCCCTGGATCAATGGGTAAACCGATTCCTGGAGTTGAAGCTGCCATCATCGATAACGAAGGGAATGAGCTGCCACCTAATCAAATGGGCAATCTGGCAATCAAGCAAGGGTGGCCATCAATGATGCGCGCGATATGGAAAAACCCTGGAAAATATGAAAGTTATTTTATCAATGGCTGGTATGTGTCAGGAGACAGTGCCTATAAAGATGAGGATGGGTACTTCTGGTTCCAGGGAAGGCTGGATGATGTCATTAATACATCCGGGGAACGGGTTGGGCCGTTCGAGGTGGAAAGTAAATTGATTGAACATCCAGCTGTTTCGGAAGCTGGTGTCATCGGGAAACCGGATCCGGAGCGAGGAGAAATCATTAAAGCTTTCATCACGTTGAATGAAGGATACGAGGCAAGTGATGAACTGGTTGAAGACATTCGAAAGTTTGTCAAAACCGGACTAAGCGCACACGCTGCGCCAAGGGAAATTGAAGTCAAGGACACGATTCCAAAGACAAGGAGCGGGAAAATTATGCGCCGGCTTTTGAAATCCTGGGAATTGGGTCTGCCGACAGGGGATACTTCGACTTTAGAAGAATAGGCTAACAGGCACCGGGAAATTAATCCCGGTGCCTGTTATTTTATTGAAGAAACCGGGCGGTAAATTGCTGCTGCAGTAAGATACTTACCGTCCGCATTCCTCAGCGATTAGCACTTGAATCTTCCATATTGTGTTTAATCTCCAAATGCGAGGGTACATTATTGGTGTAACCGTAAAATCCTATTGTTTTAAAGGAGTGTTGTTACGATGAGTAAAATTGCTTGTGTACTGACAAACATGTTTGAAGATGTGGAATATACGGATCCTGCCAAAGCGTTTAAGGATGAAGGGCATGAAGTAGTAACCATCGAAAAGGAAGCTGGTAAGCAAGTCACCGGCAAACAAGGAGAAACAAAGGTGACGATTGATAAAAGCATCGATGATGTCAATCCTTCAGACTTTGATGCCCTGTTTATCCCTGGTGGATTCTCTCCCGACCAATTGCGCGCAGATGAACGCTTTGTTTCTTTTGCAAAACACTTTATGGACGAGAAGAAACCAGTTATGGCCATATGTCATGGTCCACAGCTGTTGATTACAGCTAAAAAACTGGAAGGACGCCAGGCAACTGGGTTTAAATCCATTCAAGTAGATATGGAGTATGCAGGTGCCGACTTAAAAGACCAAGAAGTCGTCGTTTGCCAAAATCAGCTGGTAACCAGCCGTCAACCGGATGATATCCCAGCTTTCAACCGTGAGTCATTAAAAGTATTAGCATAAATGAATGGAGTAGAGGTTGTCCAAAAGGGCAGCCTCTTCTTTAGCTTATACCTAACTGGTAAAAGGAGCAGAACAATCATGATAGTAAGAAGAGAAGATGATCAGTGGGAAATCATTAAACAGCATGATCATGCATATTTATCCTTTCAAATTGCAAGCCATTGGAAAAGTGATGCTTTTCCGCATCCAGCGTTAAAACAGGATGTGCTTTATGCAATCCGACACCATGATCGTGCCTGGATTCCGCTTGATCAACAGATTGTTTGGAATGTCGCTGAACAGAGGCCTTATGATTTCACCGATTATCCTTTGGAAGAAAAGCTTCTTGCATACAGCCGGGGCATTGATCAAGTTGCTGAGCAGACCCCTTATGGAGCTATTCTGTGCAGTATTCATTATGCCTCTTTTTTTGCTACTAACAAAGGGGGTAGCCCACGTATTGCTGCGTTTTTGCATCACGAACAGGAGCGAAGACAACGCTTAGCCTCTTCTTTAACAGTGGCCTCGCTTGAGGAGGCAATTCAAAGTCATTACCGCATCCTGCAATTTTGTGATGATTTATCCTTATATGCGACATTGAATCCCCCTGGTGCGAAAAAGTCGGAAGAAATCGGCTGGTTCAGGGATGGATTTCGTCAGGAATTCCGCTTTGCTCCGCACGGGATGATGGCGCAATGGCTGACAGACTCGGACATACAGGTTAAACCGTTTCCTTTCATTTCGGAATTTGAAGTAAAGGTACCGGCCGCACGTGTTTCTCTTGAATCTTCACAAGCAGCGGTTGAATGGGTAAACGGCTCAAATGATTACCGGATTTTCCGTTTCTCTTCCGGCTAAGTCATTTAAGTTTTTTTGAATGGTCTGTTTGATGGTTGGCAGTGATTTCCTCAAAAAGATTCTGTTGAGATGACTGTTTTGGTTGCTGTGTGCTGTCCATCACAGCCGGGTTCAGCATGCTGGGGTGAATCATTTTTTTAAATTCCCCAACGGTGAGAGGACGGGCATCTTCCTTTAATTCATATCCAAGCTGGCCATTCGGTTCAATCGTTGCCGTTTTGATGGCGGATAGGTTGGAAATCCCTTGCTGCCGAAGAAACATTTCGAGTTGGTCGACTGTAAGCCGGTTCTTGTTTAAATTTTTTATTTCCAGTTGTCCGTTTTGAATGACGATCTTTGATTTGCCGGTAATAAATTTTTCCACAACATTGAATTTAAGTTGAAGCCACTCGATAACAATCAGCGTGAAAACAAATATGGCGGCGACGATAATCGTGCGTATTACGCTTCTTTCCACAATTGGTTGAATGATAACCGAACCAATCGAGATCATCACCACAGTCTGTGCCAATGTCATTTGCGAGATGGATTTTCTTCCGGAAATACGCAGCAATAATATTCCTGATAACACCAAGATCACCGATCTAAATACAAACTGGAAGTCCAGATTCATGTCATCACCTTTTCTTTCTATCTTCTGATGTTTTTAGTGTGAGCAGCTTCCAGTAAATTTAACAATGGTATCAATAGGTAAATCAAAGAGATGGTTCCACAAACAAAAAAACCAGGATGCAGATTATCCCGGTTTTACGATGTCAAAGTTTGCGTCAAGCAGCTGCCAGTTTTGGGGAAAAGCCAATCCCAGTTTCCAATAGCTAATCCCGCGAAGTCCCAGTTCCTTGATTAAATCGAACTTGGCTTGAATGGATCGAGCGTCTTCAAACCATACTTCGTGTCGGTTTCCTTCATCATCTGTATAATTAAAAAATGGAGCTTGATCAGTCTCGTCATACTCAATGGCAACATTTTCATTTCTAGCCAGTGTGATTGCCTGCTGGGGGCTTAGTGCTTGGGCGTACTCGCCGCCTGGCTCGAATGGCAATGTCCAATCGTAGCCGTAGAGGTTTTGACCGAGCATGATTTTTTCTGCGGGCATTTCGGTCAAAGCATATTCTACCACTTCTCGTACCGGCCCAATCGGTGATACAGCCATAGGAGGTCCGCCGCTATATCCCCATTCATAGGTCATCAGGACAACAAAATCGACAATTTCTCCATGGGCGGCATAGTCATGGGCTTCATACCAAGCACCTGTTTGTTCAGCGCTTGTCTTCGGAGCGAGAGCGGTAGACATCATTAATCCCGCTTCGCTCAAACGTTGCTTCGTCCTTCTTAGAAAATTGTTATAATCCTCACGGGTATCCGGCGGCAGAAATTCAAAATCAAAATGGACGTCTCGATACCCGCCAGCTTCCGCTGTGCTGAGAATTTCATTCAACAGCGTGTTCTCTACTTGCCGGTTCGTTAAGATTTCCCTGCCTAATTCTGCGCTAAATGCACCCTCTTCCAAGTTAGTAACTACCAGTACCAGACCGGCGTTGTTATTTGCAGCAATCTGCCGGAAGTTATCTAGCGGTGGAGGGGTCAGGGTACCGTCCCGGTTTATCTGATAACTGAATGGGGATAAGTAAGTAAGGTATTGTGTATTTTTCTCTGCAGCATTGATCAGTGTATCCGAGACTGTTTCCCCGTAAGGTTCGATATAGGCATTTACTTCGGTCCTGGTTTTAGGCTGCTGGGGAATATATAGCGGAAATCCTATTTGAAGTTCAAGATTGGGGGAAATATTGTTAGCATTGGCAAGTTGTTGTACAGACACCCCGAACCGCTGACCGATCGAATATAAACTGTCACCGGGTTGGACATGATAAATATTTCCCTGAAGCGGTACTACCAATGCTTGCCCGACCACTAAATTGCCGGGAGCATCCAACTCATTTGCTGCCTGCAATGATGCTACGGTGGTGCCGTACATCATGGCTATGGCATACAAGGACTCTCCCGGCGCAACCACATGGATTTGCACATTCCATCCTCCTCTGTAAATAACGTTATTCTCCGTTATTATCCTATGTGGAGAGGAAGGAACATATTCTATTAGACAGGATCAATATCGGCGCTAAGTTTTTCAGCCATTAGTGTGAGTGCTCGATCGTTCTGTTGATCCTCATTGGAGGCAATACAGTTTTTTGGTACACTGATAGTATATTCACGCATATGAGCATCGTTGGCCGTAAACAGTACACAAAAGTCACCAGCAACCCCGGTGATGATAATATGATTTACGTTTAATTCTTTCAAAAGGGATTCGAGTGCTGTACCGTAGAACCCGGAATGCTTAGGCTTTATTAGGAAATAATCATCTGGTGCAGGCTGCATTTGATCGATGATTTGTTTGTTCTGTTCATTCCGGCAGTAATCACTGACTTTTTGAAAGTCCGATTGCCAAATACCATAATGATCATTTACATAGATAATAGGGATAGACTGCTGAGTTGCATATTCTCTCAATTTTTTAAGATTGGGGAGGATTTTCTTGGTGTTTTCCAAGAGCTGTGGGCCCTCCGGAAAGTCAAAATCATTGATGATGTCTACGATGACCACAGCGGCATCGTTTTTGCTTACATCCATGTTTCCACTCCTCTCTTCCTTCTTATTATTTATCTTTTTTTTGCTGTTTGAAACCTTCTAATGAAAAGTGGGATGACTAATGGACGATCAATATTATATGGAACTGGCCATCATGGAAGCCAAAAAAGCAGGACAATTGGGAGAGGTACCGATAGGTGCGGTAATCGTTCATGAAGAACAAATAATTGCTGCTTCCTTCAATCTGCGAGAGTCCCTTCAGACAACTGCCTCTCATGCTGAGTTGATAGCAATTGATAAAGCAAATGAAGTAATAGGGAGCTGGAGACTTGAAAATTGCACCCTTTATGTTACTTTAGAACCCTGTCCGATGTGCGCGGGAGCGATCATTCAATCTCGTATTCCCAGAGTTGTATTTGGCGCATATGATCCCAAGGCAGGTTGTGCGGGGACTTTGATGAATCTGCTGGAAGACGACCGGTTTAATCATGTGGCGGAAGTTCGCGGAGGGGTATTGGAAGAGGCATGTGGACAGCTGCTGACCGAATTTTTTCGTAATCTCAGACAGCAAAGGAAGCGGAATCGCGGTGGTTGAAGAAGGCTTCCAGTCTCTACCTATTGCAATTATCGAGAAAAGTCGTTATACTATGAATTGCGCTATTAAGCGCACCAATAATCGTTAGCAAATTTGTCGTGCTAGGTGGGGAGGTAGCGGTGCCCTGTACTCGCAATCCGCTATAGCGAGGCTGAATCCCCATCCGAGGTAGTATGACTTTAAGGTCTGCCTTAAGGGATTGGTGCTGACACCCGGGTCCTGCGCAACGGGAACCCGTGAACCCTGTCAGGTCCGGAAGGAAGCAGCAGTAAGCGGTACTTCCTGTGTGCCGCGGGGAAGCCCGGGTCGAGCCATGAACTTGAGTAACGCTTAGGGTCGTACTATCGAAGATGGGTGCACGGCTTTACTTATATAATGAATAAATGAAATGGAACCTCTTGTCTTAGGACAAGAGGTTTTTCGTATAGAAGGTTTCCAACTGTAACATAATTCAGTTATAATTAAGAGAGCAATGAAAAAAGGGGCAAGTATTGAATGAGCTATCAGGCACTGTATCGAGTTTGGCGTCCAAAAAGCTTTTCTGATGTCGTCGGACAAACCCATATTACCCGTACATTGCAAAACGCCATTGTCCAGCAGAAGTTTTCGCACGCCTATTTGTTTTCGGGGCCGCGTGGTACAGGGAAGACCAGTGCTGCCAAGATATTTGCGAAAACCGTAAACTGTGAACATGCACCGGTTAAAGAACCGTGTAATGAATGTGCGGCATGTCTGGGAATTCAGGATGGTTCCATTTCCGATGTGATCGAAATCGATGCTGCATCAAATAACGGAGTGGAGCAAATCCGTGACATTAGAGATAAAGTAAAGTATGCGCCAAGTGCGGTCGCTTACAAAGTCTATATTATTGATGAAGTCCACATGCTGTCGATGGGTGCTTTTAATGCCTTATTGAAAACATTGGAAGAGCCTCCCAAGCATGTCATTTTTATTCTGGCGACAACGGAACCGCATAAAATACCGTTAACCATCATTTCCCGATGTCAGCGGTTTGATTTTAAACGGATTACTCCCTCGTCGATTGTAGAACGTATGCAGACAATCATTGAAGCAGAAGATATCAAGGCAACCCAGGAAGCCTTGGAAGCCGTGGCGCTTTCTGCTGAAGGGGGGATGCGGGATGCGCTCAGTTTACTGGACCAGGCGATATCTTACAGTGAAGATGAGGTTAGTCTGGAGGATGTCCTGGCAGTGACCGGTTCGGTCTCCCAAGAAAAATTGACGCTAGTGACTGAGGCTATGTACCGACAGGATATTCAACAGGCATTGCGCTATGTGGATGATTTAATCCAGGAAGGAAAAGAGCCTGGCCGCTTTGTATTTGATCTGATTTACTATTTACGCGACTTATTATTGTTTCAAAGTGCTCCTGATTTAGAGAATATTCTGGAACGTGCTTTGCTGACTGATAGTTTCAAGAAGCTTGCTGAGACAATCGATGCAGGGTGGATACAGGAAGCGATCAGGCAATTAAATGAATGCCAACAGGAAATAAAGTGGACGAACAGTCCCAAAGTATTCATTGAAATAGCTGTACTGAACATTTCTGATCAGCAAAAAGCTGCTGAAGGGCCGTCTTCAGAAGTAGTCGATAAATTGACTCGTAAGTTGGCTCAGCTAGAAAAAGAAATGCAGGAAGTGAAGAAAAACGGTGTAGCGGCACAACAGGTTGAAGCTTCTTCGCCGTCACAAACTCGCCCGCAGCCAAGAACAACAAAAAACAGCTATAAAGTTCCGTTTGAGCGAATTCGCCAAGTATTGGCGGAAGCTTCTAAGGCAGAGTTGAAGAATGTCCAGTCGCAGTGGGCCAATTTCATGAATATGCTGAAGAAACAAAGTGCGCCTGCCCATGCGACGATTCAAAACAGCAAGCCCCGGGCCGCATCTAACCAGGCGCTAGTTGTAGCGTTTAAGTACGAAATCCACTGTTCACTTGCTTTAGACCATAAACAAACGATAGAATCATTATTAGCGGAGGTCATCGGTAAATCATTGACGGTGATTCCGATACCAGAAGCGAATTGGCAGGAATTGAGAGAAGAATACGTCAGCAAGCAAAAACGGCAGGAAACGGAAGAACAAGGAGAATCCTCTCAGGAGGAAGATCCGCTGGTTGCCGAAGCAAGAAAGCTTGCCGGTGACGATTTATTAGAAATACATGATTAATAAGGAGGGATTTCCATGCGTGGTGGTGGAAATATGAACAAAATGATGAAACAAATGCAGAAAATGCAGAAGGATATGATGAAAGCCCAGGAAGAACTTCAAGAGATGAGTTTTGAAGGTACTGCCGGCGGGGGAATGGTAAAAGTAACAGCCAACGGCAAAAAAGAAATTACGGATATTCAACTAAACGAAGAAGTGGTGGATCCGGATGATGTGGAAATGCTTCAAGATTTAATCTTGGCTGCTACGAATGATGTACTGAAACAGGTTGAAGAAAAAACGAATGATACAATGGGACAATTCACGAAAGGGTTAAATATGCCTGGAGGAATGTTCTAGGAGGCATGCTTCATGTATTACCCAGAACCGATTTCAAAGCTGATTGACAGCTTTACAAAATTGCCGGGAATTGGACCGAAAACGGCTGTCCGCCTGGCCTTTTTTGTATTGAATATGAAAGAAGACGATGTTTTAGATTTTGCAAAGGCATTGGTCAATGCAAAAAGGGAGTTGACCCATTGCTCGATTTGCGGACATATTACCGATCAGGATCCTTGTTCGATTTGTCAGGACGAGACGAGGGATAATTCGGTAATTTGTGTCGTACAAGATCCAAAGGATGTCATTGCCATGGAGAAAATGAAGGAATTTGGCGGTAAATATCATGTCCTGCATGGAGCTATCTCTCCTATGGATGGAATTGGACCGGAGGACATCAATGTTCCGAGTTTAATCAATCGTCTAAAGGATGAGGAAGTAAAGGAACTGATCCTTGCCACCAACCCGAATATTGAAGGAGAAGCAACTGCAATGTATATCTCCCGCCTGGTGAAACCTTCCGGAATAAGAATCACCAGAATCGCCCATGGACTCCCAATGGGTGGAGACTTAGAGTATGCGGACGAGGTAACTTTATC
Source organism: Sediminibacillus halophilus (assembly GCF_900103695.1). Taxonomy (GTDB): domain Bacteria; phylum Bacillota; class Bacilli; order Bacillales; family Amphibacillaceae; genus Sediminibacillus; species Sediminibacillus halophilus. The sequence goes on along the minus strand of NZ_FNHF01000003.1, from coordinate 1,206 downwards.
TAAAGCGATGGAAGGACGGAGAGAATTATAAATTCTGTCCGTTTAGTACGTATTTTAGATAGATAGAGAGAAAGAGGATAGGTGATTAGAATGATTGGCGGTAAAAAGATAAAAAAGAGTCAGGTGGATGAGCAGTTGCTGGATGACATTTTTAAATCAAAGGAAGAATGGAAAAGTATTAAGTCAATCATTGAACGGAGTGTCGAACCAAGCGAGCACGGTGTTTATGAACTGATGGTTGCCGAGGCGAAATACTTTTACTTGCTACGGGAAGCGAGGATACGTAAAGTCAGTGCGATGAGATAATTTTTGTTCTGTTTGCTTTTGTTTGTTCATATCTATATATAGAAAGGGACAAGCAAAAGGAGTGGAAAAAATGAATCCAGCGGTCATTATAACAAGTATGGTTGTGTTAATTGCCTTACTCCTAGTTCTCGGAGCACCAATCAAACCTTTACGTTTTGTGGCTCAGGGATCAGTGAAATTAGTGATTGGTGTATTGTTTTTGTTTTTCTTCAATGTATTTGGTGCTTCTATAGGCCTTCATTTGCCGATAAACATATACACCGCTCTAATAACCGGTTTTCTAGGAATACCTGGCTTGGCATCATTGGCAGCTATTCATCTATTTATCTTCTGAAAACAGTTTCCGATAATTGGGAACTGTTTTTCTATTGCGTACGCATCTGTGACATGTTATATTATGAAAGTTGCATTAGACAACAAGCAACAAGCGAAAAACATATTGACTTCATTCGGGTTAATGTGTTATATTAATTAAGTTGCTGTTTTGAAGGAAACAACAAACAATTAAAAAAGTTGTTGACTTCATTCTAGTAAACTGATATAATAATTAAGCTTTCGATGAGACGGTGTGACAACTTGATCTTTGAAAACTGAACAAAACAACCAGTATGTCAAGCAAGATATACAAGCTAGTTTTTTGAACGAGCAAGCAAGCTCAACTTTTATGGAGAGTTTGATCTTGGCTCAGGACGAACGCTGGCGGCGTGCCTAATACATGCAAGTCGAGCGCGGGAAGCAGGCGGATCCCTTCGGGGTGAAGCCTGTGGAACGAGCGGCGGACGGGTGAGTAACACGTGGGCAACCTGCCTGTAAGATCGGGATAACTCCGGGAAACCGGGGCTAATACCGGGTAATACCTTCCTCCGCATGGAGGAAGGTTGAAAGGCGGCCTTTTGGCTG
>NZ_FNHF01000001.1:1026960-1347500 GCF_900103695.1 Sediminibacillus halophilus | reverse complement strand
CACACCTGTTCCCATGCCGAACACAGCAGTTAAGCTCTCCAGCGCCCATGGTAGTTGGGGCTTTGCCCCTGCGAGAGTAGGACGCCGCCAGGCAAACCAACCCCCGTGAATGAGGTTATCCTCATTCACGGGGGTTTTTTTATGATTCACAAATCAACATGTTTCAGAAGAGGTGGATATGAAGACACCTATTCACATGAAGCGAAGTGAAAAACTGTTGTGGAAATCGCCCTCCAAGCTGTTAGAAGAAGAACCACAAAAGGTAGAAAAGCTTCTCCAGAACCATCCGCGTTTAAAAGAGGCATATGTGTTAAAGAACATAGAGGCATTCCGTCGTGTAAGAAAAACGTTCATGGGTTGGAAACATAACGATAAAAGTTTTAAAACGAGATTCCTTTGGAACGAATAAAGCATAAAATTTTATGGCAGCAAGCGGTTAAAAATATCTATAGAGTGAAATAGCGTAGCAGAGGAACTAAGCGAGACTCCTGCGGAAAAACGGACGTCCGAGACCCCACAGCTGGGCTTGCGAGGAGGCTTGGGCGTTCGTCCGCGGAAAACGCGAGTTTAGTTCCTCTGCGGCCGCAGGAAAATAGCTATTTTTGGAGTGAGTCTTTCGATAAAGAGAGAGTGGAGTGAATATTACACTACCACATTTGACAGAGAACCAATTTACTTTTTTGCAGCTGACTAAAGAGGGAAAATAAGTAATACATCGGATTAACCCTAGGTCCTATTTAAAAAAGCCTACCGGTCAATAAGAATTAGCAAATGAGGAACAAAAAATCAATAGTCCAATTTTACTAAAATGTTTATGAAACGTTTATCCTTTCAGGATACGCGGAATAACATTACCAAATACAGATAAAGGAGGTATTTTCATGGAACACGGAAAAGCCCTTGGCATGAAGGCGTTAATGGTCTTACCTATCATGTGGATTGTTATGACGCTGATTTTTGATGTATCTTTTTGGAGCACCACTGTATTGGGAATTATCCTAATTGCAGCAGCGTATGCTCTTGGCGATATGATGGTATTTCCGCGAACTAGCAACATGATGGCTACTCTAGCTGACTTTGGTTTAGCGTTAATTGTGCTTTGGATTGGACTTGCAGTCATCGGAGCAGAAAGTACCTTTTTACCAGCATTGATCTCGGCAGTTGTAATAGCTGCAGGAGAATGGTTCTACCACAAATGGTTAGTGAAAAATAACATGGCGACAATCAGAGAAAGCCGTAAGTTATCCGAAAGTCATTAATAAATTTAGTAGAAGAAGAATAAATTAATAAAATAGCCCTCTGATTCTTAGTGAATCAGAGGGCTATTTTTATAACTCCGGATAAAAAATAACAGAACCATTTTATGAAAAAGTAGAGAAGCAAGTCTTCCAAATGAAGAATAAACGCATTGTTTTGGTAAATCGACAGGAAATGATAAAATTAGGACGCAGGAAATACTGTCTATGAATGGGGGAACGACAGATGAGTGAGTCCGTTTTAGAAAAACATGCTAGTTATACATGGCTCCCTAAAGAGGGCAGCATGAGATTTGAAGGACAGGATGTTATTATATTCTGGATCGAAACGGCGATGAAGTCGTTTGTTGATACAATAGAAGAAGTGTCCGGCAACGCTGCAGCAAACGTGGTGATGGAAACAGCCGGTTTCAGAATGGGCAACATCGTTAGTGATTTCTTTAAACAAGATTGCATAAATAATGTGATTACCTCTTTTCCGGATATTTATGCTGCAGCAGGCTGGTGTGATTTGGAAGTTGTCGATTTTTCAGAAGAGAAAAAAACGGCTGTCATTCGGGTGAGAAACAGCTGGGAGTATAAAGTGAACAAGGTGCAGGGAAAACAGAAAATGAGTACCTTTTTACCTGGGCATTTCGCTGGTACATTGACCGGTTTGTTCGGGCAAAACACCGGTTTTTCGGTGGTGAAAAGCCAGCTGGAAGGGGATGAATATGACGAAATACACTACTATCCTTCCGATGGACATCCAGTCAGGGACATTCACCATTTTACAAGGATAAAGGAGCAAGAGGAGATAAGTCGTCTGGAAAAAATGGTCGAGGAGAGGACGGAAACATTAACCACCCTTGTTAAAGAAATCTCCTCCCCATTGATCCCGGTATTGGACGGGATTGTGGTGATGCCACTAATCGGCAAGTATGATGAGACCAGAGCCGATGATTTGCTGAACAAAACTTTGAAAAGCTTACCGGAATACCAGGCCAACTTTTTAATCCTCGATGTAACCGGATTGGATGACGATTTGGATGCCTACTCGATTTCCCTTCTGCAAAGCTTGACCCATTCTTCTGAATTGCTGGGGACCAAGAGTGCTATTGTCGGCATTTCCCCGCACTTGAGCATGAAGCTGATCGAAGCAAAGGTTGACATGAAAGGGTTGAACTGTTTCTCTACGTTAAAACATGCGATTCACTTTGCTTTGGCCCAGGAAGGGAAACAGATTATTGGCTAAGGAGAGAAATAATGAGTAACGTGAAAATCGAAATGACGGAAAGTCAGTACAAAAAATTGACCGAGCTCGTTTATTTAGGGAATTGGCTAGTAAATGCCCATCGAAACGAAGAAATTACCGACTATGAAGAACTAGAACAATTGGTTTATAAAAATGCAGGGTTAGCCGATATGGTGACATACGATAAAGAGGATGATTTTTACAGTCTCCCACCTGAGCAGGAAGAGAAACTCCATCGTTATATAAAGGAATATGAAGACTATAATTTTTGGGAAGAATTGACTTATCGACTTGCTAACCGTGACTTGTTACGTGAGCTTGGGCCGAAAGGAAAACTGGAACAAAAGGACATAGAAAAAAGGCTGGAACTTGCCGAAGAATACGAGAACGAGTTTATTAAGCATGGATTGAGGAATGTGACCGTCAACAAACCCAGTTAGTAAAGGCAGCGCCCCTTCCAGAGCGCTGCTTTTCCTATAGTGCATCATCTACTCACTCGCTTCAGTCGTATTAAAAAACAATTTTTCATCTTTGTGGGTTGGGGTTCTTCCTTTATCACGATGCTGGTCTTTCCCCATCTTTCCATCTGACTCGTAGCTTTGCTTATACGTTTTCTGTTCTTTGTCCAATTCAAAAACTCCTTTTATGTCGTAGGGTTTCCCTGAATTGATGCTGGTATGCAAACGATTCGAAAGAGAGGAAGTAGTGTCTATGTTGGAACCAATTCCTGACCATTTACGGAAACATTTGAAGGTCCTGTTTGTAGGGTTTAATCCTAGTATTAGGTCATCTGAAACAGGTCATCATTATGCTAATCCAAACAACCGTTTCTGGACCATTTTGTATAGGTCCGGCCTGACCCCTGTTAAGCTTTCCGCACAGGAAGATGCCCGGCTGCTGGAATATGGCTATGGGTTAACAAACATTGTCCAGAGGCCAACAAAGGAAGCTGCTGATATAACGAAAGCAGAGTATCAGCGGGGAAGGTTGGAATTGCTGAATAAAATATCCTATTATCAGCCCAATGTTGTTTGTTTTGTCGGGAAGGGAGTTTATCAGGAGTTTAGTCAGAAACGGCAGATATCTTGGGGAATGCAGGATAATTCCGTAAGCAGCAGGTATGAATTTGTAGCTCCGTCTTCGAGCGGTCTGGTCAGAATGAAACTGGACGAAATTACAGCTATTTATCAAAAATTGGCAGAAGTAGTGAAGAAAGGGGATGATCAACAATGGAATTAGCTATCGTTACGGGAGCATCACGCGGTCTTGGTGCAGCTTTGACTAAAAGGCTTTTGTTGCAGGGAACAAATGTCATCGGAATTTCACGAGAGGAAAATCAGGAGTTGCTGGAGATCGCTAAAAAAAACCAGATTTATTTTCAGCATTATAAATGTGATTTAGCGGATACTCGGGAAGTGGAGAAGGTTTTTAATAAGGTAGCGAATAAGGCATTTGACGGCACCTTTGAAAAGGTTTATTTAATTAATAATGCTGGAGTAGTCAGTCCAATCGATATTGCCGGTAATTATGATACGGCCACTTTGAGCAAACATATCCAAGTTAATCAATTGGCGCCTATGACGACGACCAACATACTGATTGCTGAGGCAGAAAAATCGTCTCTTCCACTAGTTGTTGTCAATGTCACTTCTGGAGCAGCGAATCGTTCTGTCTATGGCTGGAGTGCATACAGCAGTACAAAAGCTGCGATCAATCGATTCACGCAGACGGTCGCTCTCGAACAGAGTGCAAAAGAAACGGGAAATAAAGCTGTGTTGTATGACCCTGGCAAAATGGATACGGACATGCAAGGAACAATCCGATCGTCCAGCGAAGAGCAATTCCAGGATGTAGAGCAGTTTAAGCAATTGAAACAAGCCAATCAGTTACGGGGAGCAGAAATCGTCGCAGACCATCTGGTTTCCGTGTTAAACCTCGGAGTCCGGCTGGAAAGCGGAAAGACATATAGTATCAAGGATGCCAATTAAAAATATCAGCACAAGAAGTAAGAAAAGAATTCTGTAAATGAAAGATGGCAACTTTTCCAACCCTGGCAATGCGAAGCACTCCTCTGCCAACAGTACAAATAAAAGGAAATCGAGCAAAGTATTACCTTAGATGAAAAATAATGAACGGAATGAATTTTAATGCTGAGCATTTGGAATTCGTTCCGTTTTTACTTTGGCCATCACGTTTTTGTCCCAGTTACTTCCTTACATAGTGATCAAGAAAATGTCCGCTTTGAAAAGAAATTTTTCACAGAAGGTTTGAAAGCGATTTAAGTAAGGAAAATGATTTATATAGCATATAGGCAGTTTTCTGCAGTCGAAAGAATGTACATCATGAAACGGAGCGAATTAAATTTGAAGAAAGGAGATATACATGGCACTTAACGTTGCGCAAAAATTAATGAAGGATCATTTGGTATCAGGAAAGATGGAAGCGGGAGAGGAAATTGGATTGAAAATTGATCAAACCTTGACCCAGGATGCAACAGGGACACTGGTTATGCTGGAACTGGAAGCTATGGGAATAGACCGGGTGAAAACAGAAGCCTCTGCCCAGTATGTCGATCATAATCTTATCCAAGTCGACCATAAGAATCCGGATGACCATCTATTTCTGGAAAGTGCAACAAGAAGATTCGGAGTCCATTTCAGCAAACCAGGAAACGGGGTGAGTCATCCCGTTCATATGCAGCGGATTGGGAAGCCGGGAAAAACGATGGTAGGTTCCGATAGCCATACCTGTGCTGCAGGATCAATCGGTATGCTGGCAATGGGAGCAGGTGGGATGGAAGTCGCACTTGCCATGGCAGGCCAGCCTTTCTACGTGAAAATGCCGAAAATCTGGGGTGTGAAGCTTACTGGTGAATTGCCGGACTGGGTAAGCGCCAAGGATGTTATCCTGGAAATGTTAAGAAGGCACGGTGTAAAAGGCGGTGTTGGAAAAATTATTGAGTTTTATGGACCTGGGGTCAGTCAACTTGGTACTATGGATCGCCATGTAATAGCCAATATGGGGGCTGAATTAGGTGCCACTACTACTGTTTTCCCATCTGATGAAGAGGTTCGTAAATTCCTGGAGATGGAGGAACGAGGCGAGGACTGGGTCGAGCTGAAAGCGGATAAGGATGCTTCCTACGATTTAGAAGAAGAAATCAATTTATCGACTTTGGAACCGTTAATCGCCAAGCCTTCCAGTCCTGGAAACGTCGTGCCGGTACGAGAAGTGGCAGGTGAGCCTATTTATCAGGCTTATATCGGATCTTCGGCAAATCCGGGATATCGTGATGTGGCAATCGTAGCGGAAATTCTGAAAGGGAAAAAGGTTTCTAACAGTGTATCCCTGGATATTAATCCGGCATCTCGACAACTCTTGTCCGATATGACGAAGTCTGGATTGCTGTTTGAATTGATCCAAGCAGGAGGCAGGCTGCATCAGGCAGGATGTAACGGCTGTATAGGAATGGGGCAGGCGCCGGCAACCGGTAGAAACAGCCTGCGGACAACACCGCGCAACTTTCCGGGTCGTTCAGGAACCAAGGAAGACTCTGTGTTTTTGTGCAGCCCGGAAACAGCAGCTGCATCTGCCTTAACTGGAAAAATTACCGATCCGCGTGACTTGGATATGGATTATCCGAAGGTGGAGCTTCCCGATAAGCCGACCATTAATAATGAATTGTTGGAGGAGCCGCTCCCTTTGGAGGAAGCTAGAAAAACGGAGCTTGTTAAAGGGCCCAATATATCGAAAATCCCTGAATTTGAAGCACTGCCTGATGAAATGGAATTACCAGTATTATTCAAGGTAGGAGATGATATCTCGACGGATGAAATTTTAGCAGGCGGTGGGCGTGTTCTTCCTTATCGCAGTAATTTGGAGGAAATCAGTAAGTTCACATTCGAAATCTTAGACGGAACTTATTATGAGCGGGCGATGGAAACGAGAGATGCCGGCGGTCATGTGATAATCGGCGGCAGCAACTACGGGCAAGGCTCCAGCCGTGAACATGCTGCTTTGGCACCACGCTATTTAGGATTACGCTTTGTTATCGTAAAGGATTATGCAAGAATTCACTGGCAAAACCTTGTCAACTTTGGCGTGCTGCCGTTAGAGTTTGTTCATAATGAGGATTATGACATGCTCGAACACGGAGATGTACTGCGGGTGAAAAATCTCCACCAGACATTACCGGCTACAAACGCATTGGAGGTTGAAGTGAAAGGGAAAGGACCGATAGAAGCTAAACACTCGCTTTCTAGTCGTCAAATCGATGTCATGCTTCACGGGGGGCTGATCAATTGGGTCAAACAAGGGGAAGCCAAAAATAGTTAGATACGTAAAAACCAAGCATATTCATCCTTCAAAGAAGTGGCTGCCTCACTAGCGGGGCAGCCATCTTTTAAATAGATTTTCCTGCCACTTCTTTTTTAGATCCAGCCACTTTCATTGATAAAAGAGTGTCCTTTCTCTTTGACTATTCTTTTCGGTGATTCAATCGAATCGGCAAGGTGCATTCGGGTCCCTAGCATCCTGGAACAGTTGAATGATTTGCTTTTGCGTGTTCCGCCCGGTTGACAGGGATGGTAGCTGGTTCTCAGGAAAAAAAGCGGCATGGCTTGTTTCCAATCCGCCTGATGGTTTACCATCAAGGAGTTCACATTGAATAAACAATTTATAGACGTGATAAGGCATTGGCGGGTGATCGTGCTGGACGGTATCATAAACGGCAAGCATTCGAACTGGTTTTACTTTTAATCCCGCTTCTTCCATTGTTTCCTTGGCAGCAACTTCACCTGGGGATAGGCCAACATCTCCCCATCCGCCGGGCAGAGCCCATTTTCCATCGGATTTTTCCTGGACCAGAAGAAGTTCCCCTTTTTCCAATACGACAGCTCTTATATCCACTTTAGGCGTTTGATAGCCGGTTTCGTTTGTAAACAAGTCTGTTAATTTAACCAAGGGGATGTCTGTATGGCTGGCGACAATTTCTTTACTGATTTCCCTAAGACGCTGAAAACGCTCTTGATCATATACGTCTTGTGAATAAGCCAGACCAGCTTGTGCCAATGCTTGGATTTCTTTCGCCCAGGTTAGCCATTTTGGCTCCATGTCTGTACCTCCTGTCTAATTCATTTTAAAAACGGCTTCTTTTGTAATAATATTTGCTTTTAATCGAGACCAGTGATAAAAAACTCATTTACCTTCTCCACGTTTGCCTGCCCTGTCTTACTGGAAGAGTACTTATCCAACGCCGAAAAATACCCGCTTTTCCGCAGGGAACATTCTCGCCTCCTGATTGACAATAAGAACTCACTATACTGGTCAAAAACCCAAATTCGATAAATGCCCTTCCGACTTCAGAGAAGCAACATACGCTATAGTACATCGGAAAAAGGAGGGATTGTTTAAATGAGTGGAGGAGCAGGTTACGGATATGGTTCCGGTTTTGCGTTAATTGTTGTCTTGTTCATCTTGCTTATTATTGTCGGGTCATCATGGTTTGGTGGTGGCGGTGGCTACGGCTACGGCGGATACTAATAAGCTTGACCGGTCCATTTAGATAAACCTAATCAATACAGGAGAGCTTCCAAATGGAAGCTCTTGTTTTTACTACGCTGAATTGCAACGGGAATAATCCATTTTTGCTGCGAGGCTCTTCTATAAAAGCAGCTATGCCTCTGGCTTCTCTCACAGTCGCACTAGTCATATATTTTCTTTTCATTTTCTGCATCCTTGTTTTCTTCGTTTAAAAGAAAACAGACCATGTGTACTTCATCGACATATTTATTCTCTTGTTTGATCGCATTTTTTTCTTTTCCGTAACACGTAAATCCCGCTTTTTTATATAAATGCTGAGCTGCAAGGTTATCAGCTACTACGCTAAGTCCTAGTTGTTCTACGCCAATTTCCGCTGCATCCCGTTTTGCTCTCTGTAACAGTTCATGTCCGACTCCGTTTCCGCGGGCGGATGGAGTCACATACATAGCCAGAATGTCTGCTTTATGAGCAACTTTTTCCTGCTCTTTTCGCAGCATGGTGACAACACCGACGAGTTGTCTGTTCATGTATGCACCATATGTATAATTAGAAACAGCCTCGAGTCTTTTGGCTGTCGAGTCAACCGGACTCTCTTTTGTTAGCGCGGCTTGATATGTAGTGAGGAATGCTTCTGGGTTCTCCCGCAAAGCCTCCAGTCTCAACTCCCAGTATTCAGCAGCATATTCACGTCCAAGTCTTTGTACTTCCAAATCAAATTCCTCCTGTTGAAATTAGAGTAGATTTTTAGTCTATCATAGTATTACTGAATGTTGTGAAAATTTCAGTAGTATTTTTCTCGGATCTATAACGGATGACAAAACTATACTGGCTTTCTTTCCACACTTAATGGACAGGTTGTTTTACGCAAGGGAACCGTCATGATAAACTTTATAATGGATAAAATCCCAGCACAGAGATAATTAGCGCGTTTCCTCCTCCTTTCATATAATGCTAATGCCATTGAATTGGAAGATGATTTACCTGCCGTTCCCCTCATGATAAAATGGATGATGTAGAAAGGAAGTCATAGATGATTACACGTAAAAGCAATCGAGAAATTGAAATGATGCAGGAGGCTGGCAAGCTGCTTGCATCCACCCATAAAGAAATAGCGAAGAGAATGAAACCGGGCATAACCACCATGGAAATTGAGAAATTCGTCGAGGATTATCTAGCTGAACATGGAGCAACTGCAGAACAGAAAGGCTATAACGGTTACCAGTTTGCTACATGCGCATCGGTCAATGATGAAATCTGCCATGGTTTCCCTCGTAATGAGGCACTGAAAGACGGTGACATTGTCACCATCGATATGGTAGTCAATTTAAATGGCGGGCTTGCCGACTCTGCCTGGACATATGCTGTCGGCGATGTCGATGAGAAAGGGAAACGGTTGATGGAAGTCACGGAAAAGTCCCTTTACAAAGGAATTGAAAAGGCACAGGCCGGAAGCCGGATTGGGGATATTGGCCATGCTATTCAAACATACGCGGAAGCAGAAGGTTTTTCCGTTGTACGTGATTTTACTGGTCACGGTATCGGGCCAACCATTCACGAAGCTCCTCATATCCCCCATTTTGGTTTGGCAGGAAAGGGTCCGCGTTTAAAAGAAGGCATGGTCATCACAATCGAACCAATGTTGAATGAAGGCACTTGGCACAGTCAAATGGACAGTAATAATTGGACAGCACGGACAACCGACCAGGGAAGATCGGCCCAGTATGAGCATACAGTAGTGATTACTAAAGAAGGGCCGAAGATTTTGACCAGTCAGGATGACATCTAAGAGGAAGCAGTATTTGCTTTCTCTTTTTTTCGACTCTGCGTTGTTTAGCGTGTATAGCTGTCAGGCCTTTTAGAAAATGGCTATTAAGTGATGAGAGGGGGAGACGGTGTGAGAGTTGTTTCTATTTGCCCAAGCAATACCGAGCTGCTTGATTATTTAGGAAAAGTGGATAAATTGATTGCGGTCGATGACTTCTCTGATTATCCGGAACGTGTCAAACAGTTACCCAAAGTCGGTCCTGACTTATCAATTGATGTTGACAAAGTTGCAGCGATGGAGCCAGATTTAGTTTTGGCCTCGCTTAGTGTGCCAGGTATGGAAAAAAATATTGAAGCATTGGATAAACAGCAGGTTCCTTACATCATCCTGAACCCGAATTCATTAGAAGAAATCGCAAGGGATTTGGAGACAACAGGAGCAGCAATTGGGGAGGAAGCTCTGGGGAAACAAAAAGCGTTGCAGTTCAAAAATGAAACCGCTTCCTTTCGGTTGGGTATGGCTTCTTCCTATAGGCCATCTCTATATTGGGAATGGTGGCCCAAGCCAGTATTCACACCGGGAAGAGAAAATTGGCTCACGGAAATCAGCGAGCTGGCTGGTGCCCGGAATATTTTTGATTCGGAAGCAAAGGCAAGTGTACAAACGAATTGGGAAGAAGTAAAAAGCAGAAACCCAGACCATATTTGTCTGGTCTGGGTTGGGATTCAAGAAGAAAAGATGCGTCCGGAATTAATCAAAAAACGTCCCGGTTGGAACGAGCTGGACGCTGTAAGGCAAAACCGGATTCATGTACTTCCGGAGGCGTTGTTCTGCAGGCCATCACCACGACTGCTGCTCGGCCTTGAAAAGCTGAACAAAATACTGATGAAAGAACGAATGTCTTAACGATTTCCTTTTATCAGCATGGTTAGCACAGGGCAAAGCATGCAGAAAAACGCAAATGGCAGGTATGTCAATACGGGGACTCCCAATACATCCGCCAAAAAGACCCCACAGACGCTCCATGGTACGAGCGGATTGATAACTGTGCCGGCGTCTTCCAATGTGCGCGACAGTTTTTTTCTGGCGATACCCTGTTCATCATACACTTTTTTATAGGCCTCTCCTGTCAGAAGAATTGATAAATACTGTTCGCCAATCAAGATGTTTGCACTGATTGCCGTCAACACAGTAGTCAGTGTCACTCTACGTAGACTTGTCAGTTTTGACTGAATCGATTTTAAGAGCGAGGGAATGATCCCAGTTACAAACAGCAGTCCCCCCAATCCCAGAGCTAGAAGTACGAGGGAAATGGTCAAGAACATGGATTCCATGCCCCCTCTGCTCAGAAGGCTGTCGACTGTTTTGATGCCTGTTTCAGCCATGTACCCGGAGTACCAGGTTTTCCAAATGGCCAACCACCCCATGCTCCCGCTCAGGCCGGCAGTCAGTGTCGCTAGCAGACTGCTGGCGGCAATGGTCAAGAATGCCGGAACCTTAAACAAAGTTAGTACCACCAGGAGAAGAAGCGGGAGCCAGGCATACCAGTGCAGCAATCCAGAACCGGAAAGTCCCTGCTGATACTGCTCGAGCTGAGTGCCGCCAATCTGGCGGCTTGGCGATAGGAAAACAAAGATTATGAAAGTGATCAAAAATGCCGGAAGGGTAGTCCAAGCCATGTTCCGAATGTGCTGAAACAAATCGACTTCCACGATGGTGGAAGCAAGATTGGTAGTATCCGAGAGTGGTGACATTTTGTCTCCGAAAAATGCCCCGGATACTATCGCTCCTGCCGAAACGGCTAGTGATAAGTCCATTGCTTCGGCCATCCCGATGAAGGCGACACCAATAGTAGCACTAGTCGTTAAGGAGCTCCCCAGCGCAGTACCAATCAAAGCCGTAACGGCAAAAGCAATGGCAAAAAACCAGGTGCCTCCGATAAGTTGGATACCCGTATGCATTAATACCGGGATAGTGCCGCTCACCATCCAGCTGCTGATCAGGATACCGATCAATAAGAATAGAAAAACGGCACCAATACCAGTTCTTGCACCTTCAGCCATTCCCGACTGCAAATCGGCAAACGGTATTTTTTTCAAAAGACCGTATGTTGTGACAGTCAAGACAGCCAGGATAAGTGGAATGTGCGGAACTGTTTCTAGTTTGATAATAAAGAAACCAATAATGGCGATGACCAGTACCAGCAACATGGCAGCTTCCTGCCATCGCGGTGTCTGTTTGGGATTAATCTGAAACATAAGCATACTCCTTTGGTAGTTTTCAGCTTTTTCCTTGGATTCAGGAAGTTTCCAAGCCATAAGGGGGCGGACAAAAATAAAAAAAGCTCCATCCCTGAAAGGGACGAAGCTTTTACTCCGCGGTACCACCCTAATTGATGAACGAATCCATCCAGCTTTTAAAACTGCCGCTTCTTGCGATCCTGTAATTCAACTTTACCCTGCCCGGGCTTTCACCAACCGCCCGGTCTCTATTGACTGACAGCAGTAAAGTCTACTTCGGAATCTGCGGAAAACTTTTATGGTAATCTGTTTCCGTGAATCATACAATAAAGCTTGTATCACTGTCAACGGCTGTTTATATGGAAAATAGTTGAAACTCTTTCTATTTAACTAGCAATCCGGTATAATGAATGAAAAATTTTTTACATACCGGAGGGCAGCACATGTCATTAAAAGCAGTTGTAAAAACAGAGGAATCTGCTCGTCTTTATATGATCCAGAAAGGGGTTTCCAGAGGGATACCGATTATGCTTGGTTATTTACCGGTTGCACTCACATATGGTGTGCTGGCAAAACAGGCTGGAATGACGATTTTGGAAATCACCTTGATGAGTGTGCTCGTTTTTGCCGGAGCCAGCCAGTTCATGGGGGCCGGGATGATTGCGATAGGCACCGGAGCAATCGAAATTATCATAGCTACGTTTGTACTGAACTTCCGTCATTTTGTAATGAGTTTCTCGTTTATGAACCGGCTCCGTTTCATCGGTTTGCAGTGGAAGGTGCCTCTTTCGCTCGGCTTGACGGATGAAACCTTTTCGGTTGCCTCCATGCACACGGAAGAAGCAAAGCAGGAAAAGGGAATGTATTTTTACGCAGCCTTAATGATAACAGCATATTCTGCATGGGTAGCTGGTTCGTTTTTAGGCGGGGTTCTAGGTGATATCATCCCGGCTGTTTTAAGCCAGAGTATGGGAATTGCATTATATGCGATGTTTATCGGATTACTTTTGCCCAGTGTCAGGAAGGAAATGCGGGTTGGATTGATAGCGGTTATAGCAATGCTGATCAATGTGTTTAGCAGTCAGTTTGTCAGTGATGGCTGGGCGATTGTATTTGGAACGCTTATAGGCGGGTTGTGCGGCGTCTTCCTGCAAAAGGGGGAAAAGCAATGATTTTATTCATTATTCTTGGCATGTCTCTCGTTACCATGATTCCGCGAATGTTACCAGCATATATCGTCGACAAGGTCCATTTTCCAGAATGGATAAACAGATGGCTTAACGCCATCCCTTACGCTGCATTAGGGGCATTGATTTTTCCGGGAATATTGACAGTCAAACCTGATCAGCCGCATCTAGGATTGATCGGCGGGGCAGTAGCTGTCATTTTGGCCTTCTTGGGGCTAAATATCATTCTTGTCGTTATCGGCGCAATTGCGACTGTCTTTCTTCTAACATTTTAAAGAAACAGAAGGAAGGATCTTATCGCCTGATTTATTGAAGTATAGATACAGAAAGAGGGGAAAAAAGGATGTACCATATCAGAAAAGCTGAATTAAAAGATGCAGAGCAAATTGCCAATGTCCATGTGAACAGTTGGAAATCAACGTATTTTGAGCTGATTAATGAAAAAGATATGTCCAATATAACCTTCGAAAACCGGAAGGCCTTGTGGGAAACAATTTTAAAAATGCCAACCTCCGGTCAAGTTGCCTTGGTGGTAGAAAATACGGATGGGGAGATTGTCGGCTTTGTATCAGGAGGAAAGGAACGCACGAAACGTTTTGGTTATGACGGGGAGATATATGCGATTTACTTGTTGGCTGACTATCAACGGAAGGGACTTGGTACCTGGATGCTTGCGGCTTTCACGGAAGAAATGGTGAGGGAAGGGTATCAATCCATGCTGGTGTGGGTACTTACTCAAAATCCATCGAGCAGATTTTATGCTAAACACGGAGCACGGCAAATTGAGAAAGAAGATACAACCATCGGTGAAGGTACTTATCAAGAGTCTGCTTTTGGTTGGAAGGATATCCATGAATTATCGAAAAAACTCAAAAGCTTGGAACAGCGGAGTTAAAAAGAGTGGCTGGGACACTAGGATCGCAATCGATGCTTTCCCAGCCACTTTTAGTGTATTCGTTATAAATTCCGGGGTATGGTCTAGCACCAGCGGGCTTTAGCCTTAAGGCCATAAGCTACTCCGTTGTTTGCAAAATAGTGTCATAGCAGGGGGCTAGACTTTCGAAGTGTGGCGCGTTTTTTGCACAGGTAATTAGATGCTATCTATCTGTTATAGCATCTGGAGCAGGCTCGATATGGATATGGGCATGATTGATATCATGTTTTTCCTGCAGTAATTCCTCTATTCTCTCCGTAATTTCATGACTTTCCTGGACATCGAGAGTAGGTTCTACGTATATCGTTACTTCCACCAATGTCTGATTCCCATGCAGACGACCTTTGATATCCTTTACCTCTTTTACCTCTTCATCACTGGCTATGCTGTTTCTGATCGTTAGAAGTTCCTCTTCATTAAAACCATCTGTCAAGGTATGCGTGGCATCGCGAAAAATATTCCAAGCCGTTTTGCAAATGATAATGCCGACAATCAGACCCGCCGCAGGATCGAGCCAATATAGACCGAACTGAGCTCCAGCAATCCCGACGAAGGCCCCAATACTGACCAGGGCATCTGATTTATTGTCCTGTGCCGCCGCATGAAGGGAGGAACTGTTGATCCTTTGGGAAAGCCGTAAGTTGAAACGATAGACTGCAAGCATCACCACAGCACTGCCTAAAGCTGTCCAGGCAGTAATCATACTTGGTTGATCCAGGGATTGATCGATGATTTTCTGAATTGTATCGAGAATGACCTGAAAACCGACGGTGACCATAATAAAAGCTGCCACCAGGGATGCGATGGTTTCGGCGCGGAAGTGACCGTAATGGTGATCCTCGTCCGGCGGCTTTCGTGATATCCGCAAGCCGATAAGTACGGCAACGGAAGCAACGACATCTGTTGTATTATTAAGCCCGTCCGCTCTTAGGGCGTCCGAGTTTCCGATAGAAGCGATGATTAATTTGGATAGAGCCAGGATCAAATAAGCGGCGATGCTGATCCAGGCTCCCCTTTCTCCTCTTTTTAAATTTTCATATTGACCCATGAAATGATTGCCTCCGCTTCCTGTCGCTTTTCCAGCAAACATAGCTTACCAAATCATACTTCAGTAAGTCTAGAGAAAAAAAGCTTACTCAAGGCACTATAGTTGCCCTAAGGCAATTTAGTTTAATGGAAGAAACGGATGTTGCCAAAAACTTTGAATTGTCCAGACTGCGTAAGATTAATTGTACACATTTGAGGGTAAAGAAATACAAGGAATCATATTATTTGTTTTTATTATATCAAGGGAGTGAGAGCATGTATCGCGAAACGGTTATCATAGAAGGTTTAGTGGATGGAATGCGCTTCTCCAAACCAATTTTACTCTCCTACAATCCTCAACAGGAAACCATCGAAGAGGCAATCATCAATTTTTATAACAGTCAAGCACGAACCTTCGATGAACTCGCTGTCCAAAGAGGATGGGGCGAGTGTTATTGGACATTTCCTTCATACAGTAAAGTAGTTTAATGGGAGGCACGACCAATTTGGTCTGTCTCTTTTTTTTTTGAGTGAATTGGATATAGAAGTTCGTCAACCGAATCAAGGTGGAAACGAGGCAGAGGAATAGGAGAAACGCTCTTCATTCGGTCGGTGAAGGTGGAAACGAGGTAGAGAATCAGGATAAAAGCATATCATTCCATTAAAATATTTGAATCGCGATCGGAATTCCGATTTTTTATTGCCAGTACTGGTCAAAATTAAAGTGAAGCGGCTTATCATCTGCCTGTATAGGGTATAAGAAAAAGTGCATACTCTTGTAGGACAAGAGAATACTAGCAGGTAAAATGGAAAGGAGTATGAAACATGGTAAAAATGGCAATTTTTTATTATAGTTCCACGGGCACCAATTACCAATTGGCACAATGGGCTGAAGCTGCGGCAAAAGATGCAGGTGCTGAAGTCAGGGTCAGAAAAATTAAAGAAACTGCACCAGAAGAAGCGATTGCCCAAAATCCGGCTTGGAAAGAGCATTACGAGGCAACCAAAGAGGTGCCGGAAGCGACCAATGATGATCTCGACTGGGCTGACGGATTCATTTTTAGTGTACCAACACGTTTCGGGAACGTGCCTTCGCAGGCTAAGCAGTTCTTTGATCAGGCTGGAGGATTATGGGCTCAAGGGAAGCTCGTCAACAAGGTAGTAAGCGCCATGACGTCTGCTCAAAATCCGCATGGTGGACAAGAAGCTACGACGTTGAATTTATATACAACTATGTTCCACTGGGGAGCGATCATCGTCGGTCCTGGTTACACAGATCCGGTAACATTTGCTGCCGGTGGAAACCCATATGGTATAAGTGTTAGTGTCGATCAGGACGGCAACATGGTAGAGGATGTGGAAGCTGCTGTGAAGCATCAGGCGAAAAGAACGGTTGAAGTGACCAAAAAGATTGCAGAATAAATAAATATCGGTTTACCAAAAGGGGTGCCCCTTAAGTCAAGAAAAACTTATCGGGCATCCCTTTTCCTTTAGGTGCATTCCGAAAATACAGTTCCGGTGTTAGGTCTACTTCCAGTTTTCTCCATCTTCCGATTAATATTAATCGATGTATTAAACAAACAACTATTTTCCGGTACCGTGCAAGTCATCAAAGGCGAAGATTATACCTCTCAAAGATTAAGACCATGTTTATGTACCCGATTCATTTCTCTTGCTTATGGCATGCTTATTTTCGCCATGCAGCCGACGTTGATTCTTGCATGAAAAAGTGGGACTTAGGAAAACATGAAAGGAGAGTATATTAGAAAGGAACATTGCCATGCACACCACGAACAATCCGCACCAGGAAAGCGAAATACACGAAAAGAGATGGGCAATCGTTTCACTGGCTTCGATTCCGCTAATCATGACGTTGGGGAACTCGATGCTAATCCCGGTATTGCCTTTAATGGAAAAGGAAATGGATATTACCAAACTGCAATCAAGTTATATTATCACGGTCTATTCCATTGTAGCCATCTTTTTTATTCCCCTGGCTGGATTTCTGTCCGATCGTTTTGGAAGAAAGGTCGTGATTGTTCCGTCCTTGATAGTCGTAGGGCTGGGAGGATTGTTATCCGGATATGCTTCCTGGAAGCTTAGTGATCCATTTCCATATATTTTGCTTGGCCGGATCCTTCAAGGAATTGGAACCTCAGGAACTGCACCGATTGTATTGCCCCTAGTTGGAGACATGTTCCGCAGAGAGAAGGATGTGAGTGCGACGCTTGGTCTGATTGAAACATCCAACACGTTCGGCAAAGTGTTGAGCCCTATTTTAGGCTCATTGCTGGCTGGAGTTATTTGGTTTTTACCATTTTGGGCAATCCCTGTATTTTGTGCGATCTCTTTACTTATGATTTTACTATTGGTACGTAAGCCGAAAAATGATAAAAAAGGACCTCCCTTCAAGGAATTCTGGAAGAATACCCGGAAGACCTTCCATAAACATGGGGGATGGTTGTCAGCTGTATTTGCCATAGGTGCGATTCTTATGTTTATTTTGTTTGGTATTTTGTTTTATTTATCAAGTGTTTTAGAGGATCAATATCATTTTTCTGGTATAAAAAAAGGGTTTTACTTAGCAGGTCCATTGGCCGCTCTCTGCCTGGCTTCTTTCACAACTGGAAAAGTGATTAAGGATGACCTGGTGAAGATGAAATGGATAACGTTTTCCGGGATTCTGTTGTCCGGACTTTCGGTAGTTGCTGTCCGATTTTCTGATCAGTTTGTTTATTTATTGATTGTCTTTTTGCTTTGCGGCGTCGGAATAGGAGCTGGTCTTCCATGTTTAGACGCCTTGATCACTGAAAGTATCGAAAAGGGTGTCAGAGGGACTATCACATGTATTTACAGCTCTGCCCGTTATTTAGGTGTGGCAGCAGGGCCGCCGATAATCGCGTTGTTAATGAAGGCTGATTTGACTTGGATGGTAGTCTTGCTTGCTGGCCTTGCTGTCGTGGCTGCTTTTCTTTCCTTTAAAACGATCAGGCCGGAAGCAGATGGAAAAAGAGCATAACGAATAATCGGAAAGCCTGGGAATTGTCCTCCAGGCTTTTTTCATGACAGCATTTCACTGTGGTTCCGCAAAAATCGCTGCCTGCTCATTGAGATTGGAGGCATGGGATACGAACGACGAATGAACGTGTTTACACGATAATCACTTTATCAGTTTGCACTTATTTGTGCGCCTAGGTTAAATTATCATTTAAAGTTTGAAATAAAAGGCTTGTCCCCTGCCAATTAGGCGCTTTTGAACGTTTTACGAGGAAAGAATAAGGGAATTGATTAATAAATATTCAGAAAATTATTGCATTATAACTGATTTTCTAGGATAATAAAAAAAAGGAACAAGGGGGCGTGTTCCATGAAAAAGCATAAAATCAATTACAGATTACAGGCTTTTGGAACCAATAGGAAAAGTAAAATTGTGGCCAGACGTGAAATCTCCTATGAAATTAAGCTTGCTACTAAATTACTCCTTGACGAATTATGTTTTAACTGGAACAAATCACGCTTAGAAGCTCAAATTAACAACTCGATTGATGCAAGTGACAGAGAAGCTTTCCTTTCCTTAAGCGAGCAATATCAGTCTTACGTTAAGGAATAAGCAGTATAGTTGAATAGATAAATCCTTGCCTTTTCTTTTAAAGGGCAGGGATTTTTTTACAGCATTTTTTTCTAAAAGAGCCTTCTCCATTATGTTACACTTAGAAACGTATCGTAGAATACAAACAACCAGAAATGAAGGGGTTTAACATGAAGCGAAAAGCATTATTCATAACGGCCGCCCTTGGAGTTTTATTGCTTGGCTGTCAGCAGGATGAAGAACCGAAGCAAGGTGAAGATACCCAAGCCAGTCAAACGGAATTGGATGATAAGCAAGCTACTGACCAATCGGATTCCCAAGATGGGAATCAGGAGTCCGAACAGGATCAGGCAGGGCAAAAAGGTGACGAAAACAGTGAAAATAGTAGTGGACAACTGGAAAAACCGGAGGACGGGGAAGTGGTTACCGTGGAGGATCCCGAAAGTACGTTAGTGCTTGTCAATAAACAATTTAAGCTTCCGGACGGTTATGAGCCACCCGAC
The DNA here is from genome assembly GCF_900103695.1 of Sediminibacillus halophilus. Lineage (GTDB taxonomy): Bacteria > Bacillota > Bacilli > Bacillales > Amphibacillaceae > Sediminibacillus > Sediminibacillus halophilus. Next base: position 1,328,225 of record NZ_FNHF01000001.1, on the reverse strand, counting down.
CTGATTGCGCCGGATGTGCCGTTTTATTTTGATGAAGATTTAGAAAAACGCTACATGCGCGAAGAAGCAGCGCATGCTTTAGAGGAATTGTTCAGCGGGGCAGAGAAGGCCGGCCTGGATTTGGTTGCTGCTTCCGGCTACCGCTCTTATGGACGCCAGGAAGAAATTTATCAGCAGAACGTCGACAGTATGGGACAGGAGGAAGCGGACAAATTCTCGGCACGGCCAGGCAATAGTGAGCATCAGACTGGTCTGGCCATAGATGTGACATCAGCGGAAATGGCTTTCTCACTTGAGCAATCCTTTAAACAGACCGATGAAGGAGCCTGGCTGGCAGAGAATGCCCATCATTACGGTTTTATTATCCGCTACCCAGAAGGAAAAGAGGATATCACCGGCTACAGTTATGAGCCTTGGCATATTCGTTATGTTGGGGAAAAGGCTGCCAAGGAAATTTACCAACAAGATTTGACTTTGGAAGAATACCTTTTTTCTGAATAAAACAGGGAGACTGGGATAAAAGCATAGAAAACGAACTAGAAACCGAACGATGATTCGAAATCGTTCGGTTTTTTGATTATAAAAAGTAAACGGTTCTACCTTCTCTTAGGAATCGTGCAACGCTCCACTCCGGTTATCTTTAGCATGTGTAGAGCAGACCGCGAAAACATAGCGAAATACGGAGGCTCCAATGGGAACAGCACGAGGTGAAAATCCCGCAAGAAAGCGGTTGGGGCTTTCTGAGGAAGTTGAAGCCGTGCCCGTGGAACGCGTAGTATCTTGCCGTAGCGATACGAAGCATGCATGAAACAACAGGATAAAAAGAGACCATACAAGTAAACCACCCGTTTAGCATCTAGCGTTCGTTCTTTTTTTGGTTTGGTGGCCATGCTTTTGTCCCGGCCTCTTTGCCGTAAATGGGGAAAAGGTTAATGGACATGTACATAAATCGCGTCATTAAGCATAACGAAGTATTGGCTGGTTGTCTTTTTGCGTACTGTTCCTTTTGATTTCTATCGTCAATGAAAGGGATCCTTAGAAAGGATGCAATTTTAGAAAAAACTGACAGAATCTTAACATAAATCGAGCGCTATTCTGTTATGCTTGTTTAAAGAGAATAGGGAGGGAGAAGCTGGATGAAAAACAAACGGGTGCGCAGCTGGTTGTTTTATGATTGGGGAAATTCCGCTTTCGCCACTACGATCATGGCAGCTATCTTACCAGTGTTTTATTATGACGTGGCTGCACAAGGGCTTCCGGAAAACACGGCAGCTAGTTACTGGGGCTATTCCCAGTCATTGGCGGTATTGCTTGTGGCGGTGATGTCTCCAATCCTGGGAGCGATCAGCGACTATTCGGCAGCCAAAAAACAGTTTTTGCGTTTTTTTGCCTTTATGGGAATGATTGCAAGTGTGCTTCTGGCTTTTGTCGGTGAAGGCGACTATTTATTTGCTTCAATTCTTTTGATTGTCGGTACCATCGGGTTTTCAGGCGGAAATGTGTTTTATGATGCCTTTTTACCGGAAATAGCAGAGGAAGATAATATCGACAGCATATCGACCAGGGGATTTGCCTACGGTTATATTGGTGGCGGACTGTTACTGGCTATAAACGTTCTGATGCTACTCAAACATGATTGGTTCGGCATGCCTGATCAGGCGGTAGCAAGTCGTGTTTCCTTTGCCACAGTTGGACTTTGGTGGTTTGTTTTTTCGATTCCGCTCTTCCGGAATGTACAGGAGGAAAAGAAGCATCAACAGCAGCGCAGTCAATCCTACGCAATGATTGGTTTCAAGCGGGTCGCAAGCACGTTCAGGGATTTAAAGCAGTATCGTCAGCTCTTGGTATTTTTGTTGGCCTTTTGGTTATATAATGATGGCGTTTCTACCATTATCAAAATGGCCACCATTTATGGAAAGGATATCGGTATTGATACCAATTCGCTGATAACAGCGCTTTTGATCACACAGTTTATTGGCATTCCTTCCACATTCTTTTTTGGCTGGCTTGCCGGAAAAATCACGCCAAAGAGGGCATTGCTGATTTCCCTTTACACCTATGTGGCCATCGTTATTTTAGGATTTTTTATGGTTTCTGCTCTTCATTTTTATTTACTGGCGATTTGTGTCGGATTGGTTCAAGGGGGAGCACAGGCATTGAGCCGCTCGATTTACGGTAGGATGGTACCAGGAGACAGACATGCGGAATTTTTTGGCTTCTATGGAATTTCTTCTAAATTCGCTGCCGTTTTTGGTCCGTTTCTGTTTGGGATTGTCGGACAGTTAACTGGTTCCAGCAGGTTCGGGATTTTTTCCTTGCTGCTTTTCTTTATAGCCGGTATTGCCCTGTTGCAAATGGTGAATATAGATAAAGGGATTGAGGAAGCGAACAAACAGACGAACGATGATTTAAAAGTGGAAGTACATTGACTGAATTAGTGATGGGAAAAAGTCCGGCAGTATTAAAACGGTAGGACTCTAACTACTGCCGGATACCCAGTTCAAGTGGCTTCTCATTCCTGTGTCAGTGAACAGGTGCGAATTCAAATGATTGGATCGCTGAATTGATTGGTCACCCCTAAGTGAAGGGCCTTACCGGTATCGTAGGATATGTCATCGATCAATGTTCGCAACTTTTCTTTGGTTGATTCTAATGGATTGTTCCAATAACCAACTACTTCATTCATGATTTCGATCCCTTCGAGCCTTGCCTGTTCGAACAATTGCCAAAAGCTTTCCCGGGAAGGCTCTTGTGTTGCCGGGTGGTACCAGGTGGAACCCGATTCATTGAGAAAATCAGCACGATTTGTCACCGGCCGATGGGAATAAGCAGAAACGAGTGATGGAAACAAAGCGTTTTTCCAGCCATAAGGATCATAAAGCAGCCGCAGAGCACGTTTCATGTCACGATAAGCAGACTCCACATATTGACTTCCGAGGTCCTCAGACAGGTCTGGGTAGTGTTTGTTGATCAACTTTGTCAGTAACCCAGATATGTCATTGCCCAGACGGCTCCCGGTATCTAATTCCTTGTGAACAGGAGCTTTCCAAGTTTTTAAATGACGCATTTTCTCTCCGATCAATGTATCGATGATGATTTCTAAGCGCTGATGATTACTTCCTTGATACCCTGCTTTGTAGTGGATATAAGGATGGGCATTTCGGTCAAGAATATGATGGGTGGCAAATCCGAATACATAGGCTTGTACAGCAAGTGTTTTGTCCTTTGCTTCTGTGATGAGATCGATCAGGAAATCACCACATTTTTCCGTATGCAAAAGGGTACCTATTTGGTTTACATGTGAAGATTTTTTCCACGGCCAAAAATCGTGGTAAAAAAACGGGTCGGGTCCTTGTGCACCAATTTTCATATATGTATCCTGCTGCATGAATGGATTTTCTACCGTCAAAGAATCAGCGACTTCTTCGCAAAACAAAATATGAGTCCAACTGTTTGGCATTTCATTTCCTCCCTGGCAGGATTAAACTGTTCGCAAGCTATTATATCGAATGATCCGGTAAAAAAGAATGACTATTCTGCGAAAAGATTGTGTCGATTTCAGGACGGTTGGAAGATAAAGAAAGAGAGCCGTGCTGGGCAGGCTCTCTTTCACCACTTATAATCGCGAGCATAAACGAAGAAACGATATCCTGAAAAGTCTCTCCCTTCGCTTGCTTTGTCCCCATTTTATCATGGAGTTAGAATAGAATAAATAGTTAGAAGATTAAATCCTTATATTGGCAGCAGCCCGTCGGTTTTCTACATTCTTTGAAAATTTGGTACAATGAAGAAGAACTATATTCAAGGGAGGATGTCTAACGATGGATTATCGGATCGAAAAAGATACATTGGGAGAAATGCACGTTGCGGCTGATAAATTTTGGGGGGCACAAACGCAACGAAGCAAGCAAAACTTTCCAATTGGCTCGGAAAAAATGCCACAGGAAGTCATTGATGGCTTTGCAGTTTTGAAAAAAAGTGCTGCAATGGCTAATCGTGACCTCGGCCTGCTGGAGGAAGATAAAGCGGAAGCAATTGCATATGCGGCAGACAAAATTATGGCAGGGGAACTGAAGGAACACTTTCCGTTAGTTGTATGGCAGACAGGAAGCGGCACGCAATCGAACATGAATGTTAATGAAGTAATTGCCTATGTGGGAAACCAGTGGTTGGATGAAAAAAATAGTGAATACAGGCTACACCCGAACGACGACGTTAATAAATCACAAAGTTCGAATGATACATATCCCACCGCTTTGCATATCGGGGCTGTGCTCAAATTAGAGGATACTGTACTCCCTGCGCTTGACACCTTGAAACAAACATTAAAAGAAAAAATGGAAGCGTTTCAGGATATTGTGAAAATCGGCAGGACCCATTTACAGGATGCCACTCCGCTAACGCTGGGACAGGAAATCAGCGGTTGGCACCGAATGCTTGAAAAGTCAGAGGCAATGCTGGTCGACAGTATTCGCTATGTAAAAGAACTGGCCATCGGTGGTACAGCAGTGGGTACAGGGTTAAACGCTCATCCGGAATTTTCAGAACGCGTCTGTAAAAAAATCAACGAGTATACTGGCAAGGATTTTGTGTCTGCTCCAAATAAGTTCCATGCGCTGACGAGCCATGATGAATTGGTTCATTCGCATGGCGCATTGAAAGCTTTAGCAGCAGATATGATGAAGATTGCCAATGATGTACGTTGGCTGGCTAGTGGTCCGCGTTGCGGCATCGGGGAAATAACCATTCCGGCAAATGAACCAGGGAGCTCGATTATGCCGGGAAAGGTAAACCCTACGCAAAGCGAAGCGGTTACCATGGTTGCAGTCCAAGTAATGGGCAACGATGCGGCGATCGGCTTCGCTGCCAGTCAAGGCAACTTTGAACTAAATGTTTTCAAACCAGTTATCGCCCATAACTTTATTCAGTCGGCGCAATTATTGGCGGACAGCATGCTTTCATTTGATGAGCGCTGTGTAAAAGGTTTGGAGCCCAATCTTGAAAATATCGAGAAAAATTTGAAGGATTCACTTATGCTGGTAACGGCACTGAATCCGCATATCGGGTATGAAAATGCGGCAAAAATCGCCAAAAAAGCTTTTGCTGATAATACAACACTAAAGCAAGCAGCGGTTGATTCTGGTCTGTTGACCGCAGAGCAGTTTGACGAATACATCAACCCAAAAGAAATGACTTATCCAAAGTAAACTAAATAAGCGAGCGGGACAAAAGATAGTTCTCAAAAAACCGAACGATTCGAAAGGGCACAAGCTTTCGTACTCGTTCGGTTTTTTCAGTTTAATTCCTGTGATAATAACTTCAAAAATAAGAAGGGCTTTCTGATTTTTGAACTGGGTGGTCCCCCGTTGCATATTTCATGTTATGTTTTTTTGCAATCAGCCTTACCTTATTCTTATTGGTCTAATTGATGAAGGTGGAAAAAATGATTGAATGGTTTTTTTATCGGGGATATACCAAGCAAGGATATGTTTCTGATAGGAGGATAAGGTAATGAGTAAAGTGATTGAATACGGAAAACAACTTGGAAAAGAATTTAAAAAAGATGATGCAACCACTTTGGCGGCAGCCCAGGCATTTTATTATCTACTTGCAATTGTACCTTTATTGATATTGCTGTTGTCAATTCTTCCTTACTTGTCAATCGACCCTCAACGAGCGGTAGGCTTTGTGGAAAATGTTGTTCCCTCAGAAATTGCAGGCACCTTTGAAGATACTGTCGTTAATGTCGTCAGTAACCAGCGTGGCGGTTTGCTGACGGTCGGTATTTTGGGGACCCTTTGGTCTGCTTCCAAGGCTGTCAACGCCTTTATCGATGCTTCCAACCATGCGTATAACGTGGAAGAAACGCGATCTTTTATCAAAGTGAAATTATTATCACTCGGATTAACATTGGGAATGGTGCTTGCGCTGGCAGTGGCACTGGTTCTGCCTATTTTCGGCGGCGTTCTGCTTGATTTTGTCAATTCGTTGATTCGATTACCGAGCGGAACAGAAGTGCTGATTAATGTATTGCGTTGGGTGATCAGTATTGTCGTGATGATTGTGATTTTAACAGCAATGTACTGGTTGGCGCCTAACATTGATTTTCCTATTCGGCAAGTAGTCCCCGGAGCCGTTTGTGCAGCTGTGTTATGGCAAGTCATTTCTTTTGGTTTTTCCTTTTATTTGGGTAACTTCGGCAACTATTCAGCTACTTACGGTAGTCTCGGCGGCGTAGTCATTCTCCTGCTTTGGTTCTTTCTGACAGGGTTGACACTAGTCATTGGTGCAGAAATAAATGCCATTTATCACCGGAAAAGACGGACGCGTGAAGGCGCAAGTTCTTAAGCATTTACAAGATAACGCTGAATTACCAAAGTTTTCTCCTGATAATCTGACGATTTCTGTTCCATACTAGGTTTACAGGAGGTGATACACATGGCAAGCAACAACTCTAATCAATTACTAGTGCCTGGTATCGAGCAAGCATTGGATCAAATGAAGGTCGAAATCGCACAAGAATTCGGTGTTAATCTTGGCGCTGATACAGTCTCCCGTGCTAATGGTTCTGTAGGTGGAGAAATCACCAAGCGTCTGGTAAGAACTGCACAACAGCAAATGGGCGGTTCACAACAATTTTAATTTCCCCCTCTGACAATTTTATAATATGGCTGTGGAGGCACTTGTTATAAGTGCCTCCTTTTTCAATGTAAGATAAAAAGCTAATTGTATCGGGTGCTGTTCTTCCAACCCTTGAGAGTACGGAGGAATGCTGGGCACCTCCTAATGGATAGTCTCTTCCTTCGCATGATATATTTACCAAACAAGTGGATAAATATTATCTGTCCTCCCGTAAATAATAGGGTTACAGGAGGTGATACACATGGCAAGCAACAACAACAATCAATTGCTAGTTCCAGGAGTAGAACAAGCTTTAGATCAAATGAAAGTCGAAATCGCACAAGAATTCGGCGTTAACCTTGGCGCTGATACCACCTCTCGTGCCAACGGATCTGTTGGTGGAGAAATCACGAAACGTCTTGTAAGAACTGCCCAACAACAAATGGGTGGTACTCAACAATCATAAGTGAATCAATAATGGCAGGGAGAGACACCTAATCAGGTGTCTCTCCTACTTACTTTTCAGGAAATTTTAAAGATGCTTTTCATAGGAGTGTTGCTCCCCCCCCCTAACTTTATTTAGTCCGGGTTTTTGTCTGTTTAGAGCGAAGACACCCTCTCAAGCAAAGACATTTCTGTCATGTTGAAACATTCTGTTAATGGAATGAACAATCAGGAGAGAATAATACCAAAGTCTTTTTAAAGGAATATCTGGAAGAGAAACGGTACACGTTATACTTGGAAGGGAGATAACTGATCATGTATGCTTGTCCACTTTGCAATGGTATGAGAACGGTTCAAAGAGCGTGCTCAGAGTGTGGGGGAGAGATGACCGATCAAGGGAAATTGGTTGACTTCATGGGGGATTATAGTCCGTATCTCGATATTGAAATCGCCAAGACTGTCGATGGAGTAAAAGATTCCAGGAGCAGTCATACTTGTGTCCATTTATTTCAGTGTTTAGGCTGTGATACGCAGAAAACGGAAGTAATACAGGAAGTTGTGAAGTAATAAAAATAGAGCAACAAGCTTGGGGGAATGCTTGCTGCTCCAAAACACTTATCTAATTCTTAATTCAGAATCTATATCGAAAAAGTGGGCTTTGTTCATATCAAGGGCCAAGTCGATCTTTTCTCCGCCATTAATGTCTGTCCGTGAATCTACACGGGCAATGAAATCCTGATCGTTTACTTTGGAGTAAAGATAGGATTCAGATCCCATCAATTCGGCAACATCGATGGTAGCAGAAATTTTTGTACCCGGAGTCGACTCAATAAATACTGGTTCATCGTGCATGTCTTCTGGACGAATGCCAAGAAGCAATTCTTTTCCTACATAATTTTGGGCACGGAGGGTTTTCATTTTTCCTTCCGGAACCTGGATTTTAATATCCCCAATTTGGAATTCGCCTTCATTCAAAGTACCGGTCAGGAAGTTCATGGAAGGAGAACCGATAAACCCACCAACAAATACGTTTTCCGGTTTATCATACACTTCCTTTGGCGCCCCCACCTGCTGGATGATACCATCCTTCAATACAACAAGACGGGTGGCCATTGTCATTGCTTCCGTCTGATCGTGGGTAACGTAAATGGTAGTGGTCTGCAGACGTTTATGCAGCTTTTGGATTTCTGCGCGCATTTGGACACGCAGCTTTGCATCCAGGTTGGAAAGCGGCTCATCCATCAGGAACACTTTGGCATCCCGTACAATGGCACGACCAAGTGCAACACGCTGACGCTGACCACCTGACAGTGCCTTCGGCTTACGGTCAAGGTAACCCTCAAGACCAAGAATCTTTGCAGCGTTTTGAACGCGCTGGTCGATTTCGTCTTTTTTGAATTTACGGAGCTTCAGTCCAAAAGCCATGTTGTCATACACATTCATATGCGGATACAAGGCATAGTTTTGGAATACCATAGCGATGTCGCGATCCTTCGGGGCCACATCATTCATACGAGTGTTATCAATATAAAAATCTCCGTCTGAAATTTCTTCCAAACCGGCAATCATTCTTAAAGTAGTGGACTTTCCGCAGCCGGAAGGACCGACAAATACCACAAATTCTTTATCAGCGATTTCCAGATTGAAATCCTCGACCGCTGTTACGTTTTTATCGTAGACTTTGTAAATGTTCTTCAGACTAAGTTCAGCCATGTTTATCTCCTCCCGCTTTATGTAAGCGTTTTTATTTGATAGGTTCATTGTACGCAGTTGTTTGTTAAAGGTAAATGGACGAGGTGCACAAAGTCTTGCAGTTGGTTTTGTGCACACTTACCAATTCAGCGTATTTGGTTGATCATTAACGCTAAATAAACCGTTAAAGCACCCTTGAACTGTTTGACGTCGATTCCGGTTTTTTCGATGAATTTGTCCACCCGGTACTGGAGGCTGTTGCGGTGCATGTATAGTTTCTTGGCAGCCATGGTGGCATTGGAGTTACATTCAAGAAACGTCTGAATGGTCGCCAACAATTCTTTCTCCTCTAACGTATCTTGGAAAACAGCGGAAACAATTTCTTTGTTTCTGACGCTCGACTGCGACAAGAAGAGATAAGGAACAGCATCGATAAAAGATACGACAGAGCCTTTGTTGTATTTGCGGATCGTTTCAAACCATTCAGCCCCTTTTTGAAAATGCTTGCGAGCCTGTGCTAAATCGGAAAAAGAGGGTCCGATAAAAAGATGGACTTTCATATAAAAATCGCTCATCAACAAATCGGTGATCTGTCCATAGCTTATTTCCCCGTCATCTGGCTCGCGCCCTTGTTCAACGATGATCCCTTGATTAGCTGAAATCCAAACGATGGGGACGAATTCAGGATAAAAGCTGGCAATGGCCTCCCGAAAAGATGCTGGTTCAGTATCGGCTTCAGACAAGTGAAAATAAATAAAGCGGTAAGTTTCTCCCTTTATTTCCGACAACAAATCAGGCTGTGTGCCGCGAAAAAGCAGTTCCGTCCAGGCAAGTTCCTGCTGATTCATTGGAGCCTGGTGGAAATGATAAGGTTGAAGGAAGGCTCCCAGGAGAAGCAGATCCTTTTCCGAAAGTTCCTTTTCCGGAATGCCGACTATTTCGTTTTTATCCGTAGTAAACCATCGGTAAGCATCTATGTCCGGCTGCTTCTCGGGGTGGTATTCAATCAGTCCGGGAAAAACGGCACGTAGCTTGTTGATCATAAAAACTGTCTCCTTCTTCCTGTTTCTTTCATTATACCAAAAAGGACAAGCACGGCAGACTTGAATGAGTTTAAAGCGTTTTGTCCGCAGAAGAAAAGAGGGGAAAGCATAAAGGTGAATGGTGTGCTAGTGCTTAGTGGGCAGGTCCACAATCTGGAGAAAACTAATCGAACCCCTAAAAAAACGAACGATAACTGGATAAGATGTGTAGAAAAAACTTCAGTGGCCAAGGGAAAATGGCGACTATTCCACCCCGGTAAAGTACTTCGCGCAGTATCTTGCTAGTGCGATAGGAATCACTAAATCACAAAACCAGAAAAAAGAAAGTCTATCTAAGGATTTTACAAAACAAAAATACCGAGCGAATTCGATTAGCGTTTTGAATTCGTTCGGTATTGACTTTTGGTGACCATGCTTTTGTCCCAGCTACATAAGCTTTTCTCCCGGAAAAAGGACTTTGCAGCATTACTCGGGATCAGAAAAGGGCTGCTCCTGCCGTGGCAAGTCGCGGCTTTCTTCGATCTGACTCCGTTCTTTATTTGCACGTACAGTTCCGCCAGCAAGTCCCTCATTGATCATTCGGTCGACATCAAGTTCGTAGGTTTTCTTATCCTTAAAAAAAGACTGCCCATTTTTATTCACTACTTCACCACCTCCTTATCTTAATAGGATTGCTAAGAAGGAGGTGATTCATTCCTTGTTTAATCTTTCTTGCAGATTGGTTAAGTAGAAGGCAAATTGAAACGGGAAGGCCAGCACGGTCTCCGCATGCTCCTGGAGTTTCGGGTGTTGGAGGAATCCATAGCCAGGCTTAGAATTGACCTCAAACAGCCAGACACGCCCCTCTTTGTCGATCCCGAAATCAATGCCGATTTCCCCAATCGTTGTTGGATAGTTTTTATCGATCTTCCCAGCAACTAACAGAGCCATTGATTCAAGTCTTTTTTTAAGTTTTTTTCCTTCTTCTTCCCCAAATACCTCTTCAACCAGCAATACTTTTCCACCACGTTTCACATGGGTGGTCAAGCTTCCCTTTCCGGCGAATTTTGCGCATATAAGTGGGACTTCCCAACTGTTTCGATGGTTCTTGTTGACATGGACACGAAAATCAAGCGGGCTTTTTCTCTTTTGAACTAAGTCGATTTCCTGCTGGGCAATGTAACCTTCCATTCCATTCGGGAAGTGCTGTTGAAAAAATGCTGCGGGTTTTTCGTAACGGTTTACCTGCGGTTTGTCCTCCAAGTAGTAATGGCACTCCAGTTCACCGGCAGGGAGGTTACGGCACTTGATGATCCCGTTCCCTCTGCTACCATGAATCGGTTTGATATATACATTATATTTTTTGAGCATTGTTTCGATTTTTTTCTCGGAAGGGTGTAAAATAGTTTCCGGTACAAGAAAAGAACATGCCGGGTCTTTCATCATGTATTGATAAATTTCCCATTTGTTAAAAAAACTGTTGTTAAACAAAACTGCTTGTTCAGTCAGAGTGGATTTGGCCCGGATAACTTCCGGGTGGTGTTCTGTTTTACGATTGGGAATTCGATTGTAAATCACCTTGGGTATTGGAAAGCGTCCTTGCTTCCAGCTCCCATTTTCAAAATAAAAGGCGTGGATATGTGCGTTGTCGCGGTCGATATGCTGGTGGCCAAAAATCAGAGCCTGCATCCCTATCTTTTCTCCAGCCCGAATTAACCGGAGGAAAATAGGGGAGCGTTCATCTGTAAGAAAATGATTTCCAGAGAAACCGGCAGTAAAGATACCCATCGTCAACAGGATGATACATCGGTTTTTTTGAAAATTCACTGTGAAGGAAGAGCTTTTGTGCAGGTTGAGCACGCCCTTCAAGCGGGAAGAGATGTATAACGTTTCAGTATCTTTATCGTGGACAAGCGTTTCAACAGGGGAGTGAATGGGGCCGTATTGTATCTCTGTTGTATCCTGAAACTTTTCTAAATGACGGTAAGGAACAATCATCCGGCTATGGTTGCCAGGATAAAATTTAATCTTGAATGTTTCCATCGCAAAATCCCCTCCCGTTGATAGCATGTTCTACTAACCAATTATATGTGGAAGTTCCCGCTACATGCGTGGGAACTCTGGCAAGCAATTGAAAAAGAGAGGTCGATGTAAAAGTGTCAGCAATTGTATTGATCATCATGATGATCGTAATAGGAGCAATTATTGGCGGATTGACAAATTCGCTGGCGATTAAAATGTTGTTTCGTCCTTATGAGGCTAAATATCTGGGATCATGGAAGCTTCCATTCACTCCTGGATTGATTCCAAAGCGTAGGGATGAGCTGGCCAGACAATTGGGACGCATGGTGGTGGAACACCTGCTGACCCCTTCTGGAATCAGAAAAAAGCTGCAGCAACCTATCTTCCAAAAACAACTGACGAGTTGGGCGCAAAAGGAAACAGCGAGCCTGCTTGAAAGCAATGCAACCTTAAAAGAAGCATTGGCATCTTTAGGATTCACTGTGAACGAGCGGGATGTCAGAGAGAAAATTGCCGAGTTGTCAGGGAAACAATATCGGGAGTTTGTCTCGGCTATTCACGAACAGACTTTACATGAATTTTTACCGCCAGAATGGGAACAAAAACTCAATAATGGAGTAAGCCGTGCCGGCAAGTTTGCCCAGGATAAACTGGCGGAATATTTATCCAGTACAGAAGCAAGAAATAAAATAGGCACCATCGTGGAGAATTATCTGGATGGGAAGGGTTTTTTCGGAAATATGATTTCCTCTTTTCTAGGGAATGAGGGTCTTGCCGACAAAATTCAGCCATTACTTGTCGATTATGTCAGGTCGGAGGAGGCTGGCACTATCATTGAAAAGATGCTCGGTCAGGAAGTGGAACGCCTTTACTACCAGACCACAATCGGCCAACTTGAAGAAAAAGTGGGGCCAGATGAAATTGCTGGTCTGATCGGTCAAGTGGTTTCCCGGTTCGTTCCAGTCGACCGATGGTTGAATAAATCCATTCAGGCATGGACAGGGCCCTTTAAACAGCAAATCCTGACTAATATGGTTCCAAATATGGTGGATAAAATTTCGAGTACGCTTGGCGAGCGGATGGAAAAATTGATGGACAGCCTCCACCTGGCTGAAATTGTTGAAAAAGAAGTAGAGGCATTTCCCACCAAACGGATTGAGCAGTTGGTACTGGACATATCCAGACGGGAGTTCAAGATGATTACCTATCTGGGAGCATTGCTTGGAGGAGCGATTGGTTTTATCCAGGGACTGATTGTTACGCTGCTGAACTAGAGGGACCCTCCGTCTTTCATCCCTATGACTATACATTGTATTTTAGGTTTGTTATAGTGGGGAAAGTAGCGTGAGAACGCAAAAATTAGGAGGATTTTACAAATGGCGAATATTTATGACAGTGCCTATGATCTGGAAAAGGCAATCCGTGAAAGTGATGAATTTAAAGGGCTGAAACAAGCTTACGATAAGGTAATGGCCGATGAATCGGCGAAAAAAATGTTTGATGATTTCCGTACTACCCAAATGCAGCTTCAAGAAAAACAAATGCAAGGCCAGGAAATCACCGAAGAAGAAGTAGAAAAAGCAAAAGGTGTTGTAGAATTGGTTCAACAACATCCGGATATTTCCAAACTGATGGAAGAAGAACAACGACTGAACGTCGTTATTAATGATGTAAGTAAAATTATTACGAAACCGTTAGAAGAGTTGTACGGTAACCCGGATCAGCAGCAGTAAGGCAGAGAAGCAGCCCCATCCATGGATGGGGCTGCTTTTTTAATCATAATGTTTTCATCTTAGGCGTGAAAGCGCATCACCCCTTCGAGGATTTTCTCTCTGTCTTAGCAGCACTGCTTTAACTTGTCGTAAGAGCTTGTTAAAAGACAAGCAGATGTTGTCAACGATGAAACAATACAAGTTTCCCATCCGGAGAAACACAGCGGTGCGTATAGTTACTATATTCCAAATCTTCGAGCCGATTTGTACCGATTTTTTCAGCGTCTTTATCACTTGCTGCTTCGAAGGTTTCCTCCAGCAGTTTTTTTCCTTCCTGGTCAAATACAGTCAGTACATAAGTTTTCACTAATTACCCTCCTACATGATAATTCCGTATACTTATTCTTTGTTACCTGGCCAAATTCCTTTTAAGAATAAAGCTTTTAAACAGCTTGTTGCTATTGTTCAGAAATACCAAATAATTTTATGGAAATTCACTTCCTTCTTGCCGGTCCCTTAACCGATGTTTTGGTTGTATGAAAATGGAGGAAGAGTATTTCTTCGATAGCTGCGATATCGGTCTAAGTCAAATTGAAAAAAAGTGTACGTTACTTCCTATTTTTAAATTTAATGGTACAAAAACACCTTATAACCCTATACCCTTTCAATAGAAAAATATATAATGAAAACGGAACTTTTCGTTTAGATAGAACGTAATTACAGGGGAGATGGGGAGAGGAGATGTTCTATGACATTAAAAATTAGTAATGTTACCAAGCGCTTCGGTGACTTCACCGCGGTTAACAATCTGTCACTGGAAATTCCAGAAGGTCAAATTTTCGGCTTCTTGGGGGCGAATGGGGCAGGTAAAACGACAACATTCCGCATGATACTGGGGCTGCTTGATATTACAGAGGGAAGCATCGATTGGGATGGCAAAAAAATCAATTACAGTAACAGTGATGCAATCGGGTATTTACCCGAAGAACGTGGTTTATATCCCAAACTGACGGTCAAGGACCAAATTATCTATCTTGGCCGGCTGCGCGGCATGCAAAAAAATGAAATCGTCGCTGAATTAAAAAGCTGGCTGGAAAAATTTCGTGTACCTGCTTATTTAGATAAAAAAATTGAGGAACTATCAAAGGGAAACCAGCAAAAAATACAATTTATTTCCGCTGTCATTCACCGGCCCAAGTTGTTGATACTGGATGAGCCATTCTCCGGTTTGGATCCCGTCAATGTAGAAATGCTTAAGCAGGCTGTAGTGGACTTAAAAAGTCAGGGAACTTCGATTGTGTTTTCATCCCACCGGATGGAGCATGTGGAAGAGCTTTGTGAGTATTTATGCATCATGCAGCATGGCAGTCCAGTCGTTCATGGATCCTTAAAAGAAATCAAGCGTGCTTTTGGCAAGAAAAACGTATTTATTCATGCTGATTTTGACTTATCATTTTTAAAGGATCTTGTCGGTGTCGTTGATTACAAAGCAACGACAGAAGGATGCGAGCTGCAGATCAATGATGAAGCGGTATCGCAGGATGTGCTGACTGCCCTTCACGATCGAGGGTTTGTGAGAAGGTTTGCTCTTGAAGAGCCGTCCTTGAACGATATTTTCATAGAGAAAGCAGGTGCATCTTATGAGTAAATTTTGGATCGTCTTGTCCCATACATACATGACCCGTTTCAAAACGAAGTCATTTTTGATCACCAACATCATCGCTTTACTCGTTATCGTGGGATTGGCGAATATCAATTCGATTATCGATTTGTTTGATAGTGAGAAAGATAGACAAGTAGCGGTTCTCGATGAAACGGGAGACATCTTCGCTCCGCTAAAAGAGAGTGTGGAAAACACGGCTTCTGATGTCACACTGGAGCAATATGAAGGAACAGCGGAAGAAGCAAAACAGGCTGTTGAGGAAGAAGAGTACGAGGCCTTTCTTTCCATAAGCTATGGCGAACAAAATTTGCCGCAGGCATCTTATTACGCTAACCAAATCGCCTCATCTGAACTGAGCAATACGTTGGAGCAACAATTGCAACAAATCAAAGTAGCCATGGCAACGAACAATGCAGGCATCGATCAGTCACAGCTTGAGGAAATTTATCAACCAGTTGCATTTGAAGCAGTGGCGTTGAAAGAGAGCGCCAAAACAGAAGAAGAATTGAGTGAGGCTCGCGGTCTCGTATATATTATCTTGTTTCTGCTATATATATCAGTGATAACGTATGGCAATATGATTGCCATGGATATTGCGAATGAAAAAACATCGCGAGTCATGGAAATTTTGATTTCCAGCGCTTCACCGGTGAGTCAGATGTTTGCCAAGATACTTGGGATAGCACTGCTCGGTTTGACCCAAGTCGGTTTGTTTATTGTAGTCGGTTATATCGTCCTGCAACAAAAACAATCTGAAATGACAGGCGGCGTTTTTGAATACTTTGGCCTATCTGGAGTGACGGCTTCCACTTTTATCTATGGAATTGTATTTTTTGTACTTGGTTATTTGTTGTACGCGACGCTGGCGGCGATGCTCGGCTCTCTCGTCAGCCGCATCGAAGATGTACAGCAGCTGATGATGCCGATGATCTTTCTGGTGATGATCGCCTTTTTCATCGCCATGTTCGGTTTGAATATGCCTGAATCCAGTTTCGTGACAGTCACTTCTTATATCCCGTTTTTTACCCCGATGCTAATGTTCCTGCGAGTGGGCATGCTGGATATTCCGGCATGGGAAGTTGCCTTATCAATCGTCATCATGCTTGCTTCGATAGCTTTGCTGGCGGCATTGGGAGCACGGGTTTATCGCGGAGGTGTTTTAATGTACGGCAAAGCATCTTCGTTAAAGGACTTTAAAAAAGCATTACAGCTTTCTAAAAAATCTTGATACGTTTTCCAGGAAGGTTCTACTTCATTTGGAAAGAGGCTGGGACATGAATGAATTCATCTGCAAAAATCGAACGATAACAGGATAAGAAGTTTATAAGAACTTCATCAGGCATCCAGGTGATTCGATTGATACTCCGTTTTCCACGGGGGGATTCAACTTTCTTAGAAAGTATATACCCGCAGAAAGCGAAGTTACCTTGCCGTAGTGGAGGTTTGCACTCTTCATTAGAAAAGAATAAAATGGTTAATTTTTCGCCAAGGGTTAGAGTGAAAATCAAAAAAAAGGCCGAACGATTTCGAATGTTTAGGATTTCGAATCATCGTTCGGTTTTTGCTTTTGTCCCGTTGCTTTAATCATTGGCTGATTTGGAACAGGCTGGCGCTTGTTCGTGATTGTAGCTGAAACTCGTATAACGAACGTGCATTCGGCCTTTGGATTTGCTAAAATTAAACTGTAGCCAAATGGGAAAGGAAAGTTTATATGGCAAAAGAAAAAATATCTTTTTTACATAGTGCCGATTTGCATTTGGACAGTCCGTTCAAAGGTTTGGGAAATGTACCGGAAGCCGTTTTTGAACAAATTAGAGGAAGTACTTTTGGTGCTCTGGAAGCGCTTGTCCGGCTGGCAATCGAAAAGCAAGTCGACTTTGTTTTAATCGCCGGCGATGTGTTTGATGAAAATCAGCACAGCCTGCTGGCAAGAATGCAGTTAAAGGCGGCCTTTGAGAAGTTGAACGTTCACCACATTGAAGTTTATTTGTCCTATGGAAATCATGACTTTACAGAGGGCAGCAAGTTTATTGATCAATTTCCTGGAAATGTCCATGTATTTTCCGACCAAGAAGTCCGTTCGATTCCTTTTCAGAAAAATGGCGTGACTGTTGCTAATATATATGGGTTCAGTTACCGGGAAAGGGCGGTCACGAAGAATAAAACGCAGGAATACACCATACAAGGGGAAGCCCCGTATCATATTGCCATGCTGCACGGCAGTCTTCACAGCAACAAAGAGCATGATGTCTATGCTCCTTTCCACTTGCGGGATCTGACCGATAAGGAGTTTGATTATTGGGCGCTCGGGCATATTCATACTCGTGACATATTAAACCAACTCCCTCCCGTCGTCTATCCAGGAAACATCCAGGGGCGCTCAAAAAAAGAATCAGGTGAAAGAGGCTGTTACCATGTTGAGTTAAAAAATGGAGAAGCAGCACTGACTTTTCACCCGTTGCAGCGAATCCGCTTTGAAAGCATCAAAGTGGATGTTTCCTCCTGCAAAGATCCTCAGGAGATGGTTCCGGTTATCGAAAGGCATCTGGAGGATTGTAAAAATCGTTTTGGGAAAGTGATTCTCCATGTTATTTTTTTCAGTAACCGAACTGTCCTTCAAGATTGGCAACAGACTGGGTATCTGGACGAAACAGTGGATTTTTGTAATGAAATCGATCGAACCGAGAATAAGTGGGCTTACATACAAGGTTACTCGGTTCAAGTTGAAGATAGCTGGAACTGGGAAGAGCTGGAGAAGGGTCACCATTTTGCCGGTGAATTGGCAAAAAGGTTTCAGGAGACAGACAATATAACCCGTTATTTACAGCCGATCCTTCATCACCGCAAGGCAAGAAAGTATCTTTCCGGATTTTCGGAAGAAGAGCAGTCGGAAATCAAACAAATGGCAGAAAACTTGTTGATGAATCAGCTATTAAAGAAATGAGGGAGTCATAATGAAGCTGTTAGCAGCCCATATTTATGGATTTGGTAAATGGCAGGACTTCCGTGTAAGATTCCCGGAGGAAAACCTGTTCCTTATCAGTGGGCCAAATGAGTCCGGCAAATCAACAATCCGGCAGTTCATGTTGTTTATCCTATTCGGTCTCCCGCCGAAGCAGCGTGAATTTTTTCGACCAAAAACCGGAGGGAAAATCGGAGGCAGATTAAAGCTGTGGACAGAAGAAGCAGGAATCTTTTATATCGAAAGAACCCATGAAAAGCAAAGTGGAGAAGCCATTTGTTATCTGCCTGACGGAAGCGTGAAGGGGAGTGACTGGTGGAGCAAACAGTTAAAAGGCATGAACCGGGACAGTTTTGCATCCGTGTTTTCGTTTGATGCCGATGACTTGATGAAACTGCATGCCATGAAGGCGGAAGATCTCGGCGAACTTCTTCTTGGCGTAGGAATGACCGGTACAGACAAGATATACTCCATTGAAAAACAATTGGAAAATGAGTTAGATAAACGATTCAAGCCGCAGGGAAAGAACCCGGAAATAAACAGCCAGCTGAATAAGTTAACATCGATGCAGCAAGAGTGGATTCAGTTGCAGGAGCAGGAGGAATCCTATCAGCAGCAAAAAAAAACAGAGGACGAACTGATAAGCAATCTAGAAATGATACAGCGGGATTTAGAGGATGCAAAAGCGGCAAGGACGAAGCACGAAAAACTAGTGCAGGCTTTGCCGATTCTTTACATGCTTGCAGGAGAACAAGATAAATGGACCCGACTACCTGAAACCGACCATTTTCCGGAAAAGGGTCTGGAGCGTTATGAATATCTTCAAGAGCAACTGCGACCATTACGGAGCAGGTTGGCGGTATTGGAAAGCAACGAACGGGAGTACCGACAAGAAATATCGTCACTCCACCAGAAATTATGGCCGAAAGAGAAACTGGAAAAGGCAGAGGCATTAGGTGCCGCTTCTCAAACGTATCAGCAGCAGGCAAGCCAGTTAGACTACTTGAAACAGAGAAGGAAAAAAGCGGCCACAGAACTAGAGCAGCAGGTAAACGATCTTCATCTTGATTTAAACTGGGAGCAGCTTGGATCTTTTTCTATGCCTTTTCACCTCGAGGACAGCTGGCATAAAATAAAAGAGGCAGAGCAGCAGGTAGAAGCAGAATGGGAGAGCATAAAGCGTGAAGAACGAAGTACAGAGGAGGAGCTGCGTTCTTTGCGGGAAGAGCAGACACGTTTGGATAGGGGGAAACTAGAGGAATCAACAGCAGTAGAACTACAGAAAATAGTAGATAAAAAACGTACGCAGGAGTACGTTGAGTCTTCTAATAGGAACCCGGTTATGCTTGACCAGTTTGACAAATGGCGGAAGAGACAGGCATGGACATTGTTTGGTGTGGCTGCAATAAGTGCCGTGTTGTTTGAAGCAGCAGCATTCCTGTCCGATATCAAAAGTTTTTATGCGATTGGTCTTATTCTGTTTCTGGCTGGAATGGTCCCGGTTTGGTACACGAAAAAGTTCCCAGAGAGGATGTCCAGCCCTGCATCAAAGCGTGAACCGGTTACCATGCATGGGACGGAGACAGACTACAAGGAGGCTGAAGAGAAGCTTCGCCGTCATTATCAGCTTTTGGATGAGGAGCATGCCATTAACGGTCAAATCAAGCAGCGGTCGCTTCAGTTATTGAAGCTTTCCGAACGGAAAAAATTCATCCAGGAAAAACACCAGCAGGTTGAACGGCAAATTAAAGAACAAAAAAGCCACTATCCTTTTCTCGCCGATGTGGATCCAGCTTACTGGCCGAAGCTGTATCATAAATTGAATGCCTGTATGGAAAAATATCATTCTCTTATACGCCTAGACGAGGAGCAAGATGAATTGATCCAACAGATGGAGGATTACAGAAAAACGTTAACGGAATTTTTTAAAGAGGATGGGTTGGAGGATGCTGATAAAACCAAGGATCTTGTTCATTTACTCCTAGAACAGTTGGAAACACAAAGACAAACCAGGCAAACACTCTCGCAGTATGAGGAATGGTTGGAAAAAACTACACGGGAGAGGGAACAGCTAATAGAGGAAATGCAGCCTTATGAACAGGACACGGGCTTGTTATTCAAGACGGCAGCTGTTCAAAATGAAGAAGAATTCCGGCGTCTTGGAAGGCAACAGCAAGAGGCCCAATCAATAAGGGGGAAAATGGATAGTTGCCGCAGTCAACTTGCTCCTCTTCTGTCAGGGAAGGAGATCAGTCATTACCTTGACAATCTGCCCAGTCAGGCGGAGGCAGAACAAAGGTTGGAACAAATCGATACAAGGTTAAAAGAATTGGAATCCCGAATGGATGCAGCCAGGCAACAGTTAGCGGACATTCGCTCCAAGATTAGCGGGATGGAGCGGTCAGAACACTTTTCTCAATTCAAGCACGAGTATTCTGGGGAAATCGAACAACTGAAAAAACAAGTAAAACAATGGGCGGTTTACCAAACAGCCAAAGAAATGCTTTCCGAGACAAAATTAAATTATCAACAGGATTACTTACCACACACACTCAGGGTAGCTGCAAATCACTTCCATAAATTGACGGGAGGAAAATATGTGGACATTTTTCCTCCGGAAGATGGCCATCCGTTTTCCGTATCAGACCAGGAAGGATTCCGATATGCCGTGGAGGAACTTTCAAAAGGAACAGCTGATCAACTATACGTATCCCTTCGGCTTGCTTTAAGCAGCGTGTATCAGGCTGAAAAAATGCCTTTTTTTATTGATGATGCCTTTGTCCATTTTGATCAAAAACGAGAAGAGGAATTTGGCAGTATTCTCAAAAATATTGCCGACCACCAACAACAGATTATTCTATTTTCTAGCAGCAAATCCATTCAAAAAAGCTTGGAAGAGATACCTGTTATCGATTTAGAAAATAGTGAAGTAATCGAATTAGCATAATCGGTAAAGGAATGATAAAATAACTGAAGATAAAGTGGTTGGAGGGTATTCCATTGCCAAATAGTGACAAATCAAGCGAATGGTCTGAGTATGAAGAAACCATTGAAAAGTTTATACAAGTGATTGCAAAAAACATGAACCTTTACGGGATTACTTCATCAGTAGGACGTCTATACGGCGCATTGTATTTTGCAGAAGAGCCGATGACATTGGATGATATGCGTGACGCGCTGGAAATGAGCAAGACAAGTATGTCGACGGGAGTCAGATCATTGGCTGAGATGAAAATGGTTCAGCCGGCTTATAAAAAAGGGGTAAGGAAGGACTTGTATAAATCAGAAGAAGATTGGTATAAATCCTTCACTTCTTTGTTCGGAAACAGGTGGCGTCACCACACAGAAACAAACATTGAGGAAGCGGCAGAAGCTATTCATGAGTTGGAGATGATCCGTGACCAGACCGAAGACGATCATTTAAAGCAGAAAATAGCTGACGATATCGACAGGCTGAAATATGCCCAAAATTATTATCGCTGGCTGATGAAATTCATCCAAGTCGTCGAATCAGGCGAAATTTTCAAGTATGTCCCAAAGCACTAGGTATTCAAAAACCCTTGCCGGCAAAGGCAAGGGTTTTTATTTTCATGACGCTGAAAAAATTGTGGCCAACATAATAACCGAATGAAATTATCAGGCTAAGTATTCAACATTATTCAGTCCGGTTTTTACAATAGGCCTTATGTTAGGTCTATCCTCTATGTACGGAGAAACTGTGCCGGATCCGCCATAAGTTGCCGCTTAGAGGTCTGTCAAAAGTTTAACTAAAACTTCAGGAATAGTAAGTGGCCAGTGAACGAGAAAGTATTATTTACTACTTCACTGTTTCGCTGTTTTCGTAGCGGCTGTCCAGATAATCGACAAAATGGATGATGTACCCTTCGATTGTTTGCGGCTTTTGAATACAGGATCCCCATTCCGGAAGTCCGTGATGGCATAATATGCAATGGGCCATCTGATGAATGGCGGCCATTGATAACGAAATCCCCTCGGTTTCAATTATTTTATTCAACAGCAGGACCCCATAGGGAATATGCCCGATCATAACTCCCAATTCATCCATTGTGATACCTGCTTGCTTGCGGTTTTCCTGTAACGCTTGTTCCGCTGTCGGAAATAAAAAGTGAAAAGAATCGAACGTTTTGCCGGCATGGTCGTATTCAAGCAGCTTTCCGATATCATGGAACAAAATACTTGTCATGATCACATCGTAATTCGGTTGTTTTTCTTTATGCTCCATCATACCTTGTAACTGTCGGTATAAATGATCAATTGTGTCCTTCCAGACTAAATGCTGCACACCATTTTCTGACTGGAATTGTGTCCATAGTTCATTTTTATATGCCTTCTCTACTACATTGATCAGCTTCATTGCTGCCTGAAAATGATTTTCTTCTTGTTTTAAAAGATATCGGGCGAATCGCATCAGCCCGACAGTATGCTTTAGCAATCCTCCCAAATAATTATGGTGATATCCTTTTGCAGCTGGCCTGATCCGAAATTGATCCCAAAAGCGTGTCATGACGGCACGGGCGATTTGGCGATAAGGGTGTTGTAACTCATCAAGGTAGCTGAACAATTCCACCGTTAAGTCTTCAATGCTTTGTTGGGTGTGTGGCAACAGAGAAAACGGGTTTACTTCTGTCTCGCACGGTGTAATTTTCTGGATAGTGAGCGATTTAAATCCTCTGAACTCATCGACCATCGCTTCTACATCAAACACAGCGAACTTTTCCAGAAGTGGCTGGTTTTGTTCGACGGAACCTTGATTATCCCACATCTTTGCATTCATGACCCCAGCATTATTACTGAATCGGAGTTTTAGAAACTGTTTGTTAGTCTTAGTGAGCTGGATTTGATAGTCATTTAGTAAAAGCCGGAGGGTGATGGTACTGCCCGGTACTTGGTCATCCAGTGTAAAATATTCACTGCTGTCCGGGAGTGCAGGCGGAGGGAATTCAGCCAGAATTTGCTTCCGCTGTACTTGATCCGTTGTGTAGTCAATCGGGATAAAATCATAAAAATAAGTGGCTTGTTCAGCCATATCTATCACTCCATTTTTCTTCAAACTTCTGTATCTACTATATAAAGCAGCGATTCTCCTCCTATTGTAACGCAATGTAGCACGCTTGAATATTCATTACCATTGCGTAACCTGATCCGAAATTTTCCGTGCTTCCTATAGTGGTGTTTCTGGTATAATGAAAAAATCAGTGCCGATGGAACAGCTGCTGTCATTGGGATACAGCTAGTACAGGTAAGGAAAATCGTATAGAAACAGAGGCGAAGATGATGAGGTGGAAGGATTGGGATCGTAATTTAAAGATTCGTCTATTTGGCGAAGGGACAACAAATTTTCTTTTTTGGTCTTATTTTCCGTTCATGACAATTTTATTTGAAAATTCATTTGGGAAGGACAAAGCTGGTTGGTTGCTAGTACTATCGCAGGCATTTTCGGTGGTAGCCAGCTTGACAGGAGGGTATTGTGCAGACCGCTTCGGCAGGAAACGAATGATGGTTATTTCCTCCTTCGGACAGTTTTTGACGTTTCTGTTATTTGCTTTAGCAAACTCACCCTGGTACCAGTCACCAATAGGGACGTTTGTAGCATTCAGTTTACTGGGAATATGGGGAGCGTTATACTGGCCGGCATCACACGCGATGGTCGCCGACGTTGTATCAGAAAAACACCGTGCTTCCGTATTTGCTGTATTTTATACGTCGATCAATATTGCAGTCGTTGTCGGCCCGATCATCGGCAGTTTTTTATTTTACAGTTACCGGTTCGAAATGCTGTTGGCTGGGGCGCTTCTGACTGGGACTTTGACGATTATCCTGCAGCGGTTCCTGGGAGAAACGGTGACGTTAAAATTTCGGAGGAAAGAAGCGAAGGTTCGTTGGTACAAAGCTGTATGGGATGAATTAAGTGACTATCGAATCATAGCCAAAGACCGGACTTTTTTATTGTTTATCATCGCCGGCGTTCTTGTTGCGCAGACATTTATGCAACTCGATATTCTCATCGCTGTGTATACAAGCGAAGTGATTGATAATCAAACCTTGATTCAACTGGGGGACTTTAAGCTCAGCATTAGTGGAGAGAAGGCATTTGCCTTAGTGCTGGCTGAGAATGGGCTATTGGTAGCTATATTTACGGTGTTTATTACCCGAGTCATGAACCGTTTCAAAGAAAAGTGGGTGTTCGTGGCATCGAGTCTTCTCTATGCCATAGGAATATTCCTATATGGCATTACCGAGAGTATTTGGATGTTTATTTTTGCCATGGGCTTATTTACCATGGCCGAGTTGATGGTAGTCGGCATTCAGGAAAGCTTTGTCGCAAAGCTGGCTCCACAGCATATGCGCGGACAATATTTTTCTGCAGCCAGCCTTCGTTTTACTGTCGGCAAATTAATGGCGCCCTTAAGTCTAGTATTGACAAACTATCTTGCATATCCCGTTGTGTTTGCCGCATTAGGCCTGTTTGCTGTCATGAGTGCCTTTGTATATTGGTATATGTTTAAAAAACTGGAAAACAATCAGAGACGAGCCGAAATCTGACAACAGGCCTGTCATATTTGACGTGTTCCTGCATATATTTTAAATAGCAAATAGGGACAAGGAGGGCTGTGCGATGATACTGGGGATTCCTTGGTGGGTTTATATGTTCATCCTTTTTATTTTTTTCAGTGGATATATGGCTTTTAGGGCTATCAGAGCAGAGAAAAAGCTGGAGATGCAGTTTATTGAACGGGAAGGAAAAATATACATGGATCGGATACAAAGTGAACGTGGGCAGCGACACCAGAATGAAGCAGAGACAGAACAGAAACAAATGACTTCTATGTAATGAAGAAGTATCAAGCCTTTAAAACGGTTATGTGAAAGAAAGAGCTCGGGAAACAGGCATGACGGATAGGAGAAATACCGACCGATGATTCGAAATTCGAACTCGGTCGGTTTTCTTTTGTTTGTAATTAGCCTGGGAATGAAAAAAGCCCGGATGAGTATATCCGGGCTTGCAGTTTGTTGAATTATTTTTCTGAGTTTTCTTGTTCTTTACTAGAATTTTCATCGGAAGAACCTTCATCAGAAGAGCCTTTATCTGAAGAACCTTCATCAGAAGAGCCTTTATCTGAAGAACCTTGGTCTGTATTGCCAGAGCCTTCTGTTTGTTGCTCTTCTGGTGTGGTTGTTTTAAATAAGTCTTTGAATTGATCGACCTTTACATCGATATTCGCATCTTCCATCAACTGCTGCATTTTTTTCTGAGCCGCAGCGTCATCTACTTTCGTAGAAGCTATATCTCTGCGGATTTGATCGCGGATGTCTTCAAGAGGTTCTACTTCCTCTTCAGCATCTTTACGTTCTGTTACCTGGATGATGTGCCAGCCGTTGGATGTTTTAACAGGATCGCTAATCTCATCAACTTTTAAGTTGTAAGCTGCTTTTTCAAATTCAGGTACCATGTCACCAACGCCAAATGTTCCAAGGTCGCCGCCATTTTCAGCAGAACCAGTATCGGTAGAGTATTCTTTCGCAAGTTTTGCAAAGTCCCCGCCGTCATCCAGTTTCTGCTTCACTTCTTTTGCAGTTTCTTCATCTTGGACAAGAATGTGTCTCGCCACAAGGTCGGTTTTCATGTTTTCGTATCTTTGTTTAATTTCTTCATCCGAAACTTCCACATCTTCTGTTACTGCTTTTTCCTGTAACATATTTAAACGAAGTACCTCTTTGAATTCCTCTTCATCAGAGAACCCGCTTTGCTGAAGCACCATTTCAAATTGGTCTCCGTATTGTTCTTTTAATGAATCCAATTCTTTCTGTACTTGATCATCTTCAACTTCGTAATTACCCTCAAGAACCTTTTTCGTCACTAACTGCTGAAGGACCGTCTCACCATTTTGGTCTTTTAATTCCTGGTAGAATTCTTCCTTACTGACGTTACCTGCTTTTGTTTCTACGACTGTTTCCGGGTCATCCGAAGAACAAGCGGACAGAGCCAGGATCCCGACTGCCAAGGATGCCGATAATGCGATTTTTTTCATTATATAAACACTCCTACTCTCCAAAAACTTTTCGTACAAGCTTTGACAAGCTCTTGAAATAATATAACACATTTAGCAGTGAAAAAAATAGTCTATTCCTATAATTACACACTTTTTACTAAATTTCGGGCATCCGCCTATGCTCGACGCTATCCCGTTGCATAGGATGGAACAAAAGACAACAAGGGGGTGTTGCAGATGGGCGCAGGATACCAAGGCGGATTTGCGTTAATTGTCGTTTTATTCATTTTGCTGATCATTGTCGGAGCGGCATGGCTGTAATGCAATAAGAAAAATGCCATTTTTCCGGTTGTAAAAAGGGATGACCAGTGGGCAGCTGCTCATGGTCATCCCTTTTTGAGAGTTGAGTAAGTTGTCTTCATGGAGTGCCTTTCCCTTCGAATTAATCAGTCAAATCCCTGTGTAGCAAAGAACCTCCACACCGGGGTTTGACTTAAACATGACGGGGGAAAGCGTCACTTCTACATTCTTCCTCTTGTCCATGGAATCTAATGTTGTTTACGTAAATAGTACCTCTACATATGAAGAGATCAACAAGATGGTTATCAATATATTGATTGTTCTGAATACATTGGGCTGACGTTCCTGAGACATTTCTGTTCTTACTACAAGTTTATGGGTTAAAGAATTAAATAGAAATAGCACAAACAAAGCGAAAATAGCAAAAAAGACTGGCATATCTTATGACCTCCTTTACACCTATACATTACTTTATCAAAATTTATCTTGCTTGAACAGTTATACCTTGCAGAAAATCTTTTAGTCTGTTTTTCCAGCCTCAAGCAAATAAAGAGGAATAAAAACAGCATCCCGTCACCGGAATGCTGTGTGCAATCAAATTAAAATATCATAACCATCTTTGGCATTTTCGATGATGCATTTGCGCGGCGCTTTGACAACATGGCTGGCATACAAAAAGTCTGTAAAAGAAAGGCCGATGTTAACAGACAAGAATAGTAGAAAATAAACATAATAGCCCATAAATACATAGCTTGACACCAGTCCGGCAGCAGTTACCAATAACGCCGGCGCCAATAGAATGAACAACGATGTTGTTTTGGACATTTTTGATCGTGTGCGGAAAGAAAATGTCGGAAATAATCCCATATTCATTTTCCAGTTAATTTTCACTCGTTTATTAGTCAGTATTAATGGTAAAATATGTGTAAGTTTATGAATGGTCGGCAAAAAAACCAGCCCGACGACTAAAGGGATGATTCCATGGTCCTTTACTGTTCCTGCTTCATGGATCATGGAAAAAATTAAATAAAAGAAAATGAATGCCATCATACCTGTAAGCATGGAAAGTATATAAATGCGATTGATACCGAATTCTTTGTATAGATTGATAGTTTTCCAGCAATTCATTTTTTATCCCCCTTTACACGGCTGTCACATGGTTGTATGGGGCGGCATCATCGCCTTGCCCTCAACGAATGATAGTATGTTTCCAGGGAAAAATCAATAGCTTTTTATGAAAAAAAATATTATTTTATAATCTGAAATTCCGGTAATATCTCAAACCTCGTCATGACGGGGTTTTTGACGGGTGTGACATCCTGTCCGTGCAGCTATTTTTTTTCTGTTTAAGGCTGGATATTATATAATTACATTATGAGGCAGGAGGGGAAACGTATGGGCACCGATAGAAACGAAACAATCAACTTTCATCTTCACTTGCTGTTAAAAATCAAAGAAATTGACCAGTATCCTTTTACAAAATTAATCATTGAAAAAGAGTTAACGCAGGAAGAGTACCGCAATCTTATGCAATGGACAGATTGTATACATCAAGAGTTCCTGGCGCAGACCGAAGAAGGATTCCTTGACGTAACTCCACTGCTGATAAAATTTGTCGGAATGCTCCATTATAAGCTGGAGCCCAAGCAGACGATAGAGGCATTAAAAAAGGAAGGGTATTACCCTTCCTTGATGGAGGCGTTCTTAAAACTCCCAGTTTTGAGAAATACCTAATGGTTAAGTTTTTGATCAATCAAAGTGGAAGCTGTGGGCTTTATTCTTAAAAAAGCTTTTTCCAACAGCTGATGAAACGTTATCATATCTTTCAAGCGGTCATTCAATTTGTCAAATTCCTTTGAATCAGCCGAAAATGAGAAGTTTTCTGCATTTTGAACGAGCATTGTTTCGATTTGTTCAAGCGACTGTTTATGCCGGCTGGCGGCATCCACCCACTTATGAATAAAGGCAGACATGAATTTCCTATACAAATTTTCATCTGCACGGTAAAAATCTTTTCGTTCCCCTTTTTTCCACACGCGTTCTACTAAATTCAATTCTAAAAGGGTCCGTATTCCGGTACTCATAGAGGTTTTGCTTTTCCCCAATGCTTCACTCATTTCATCCAGGGTCATGGGAACTCCTACTAAATACAGAATAGCAAATAAACGTGCTTCTGAAGGGGTAAGGCCGAACATTTCTACTGTTTTGGCAAATTCTGTGGTGATTAATTCGTTGATATCTTCTAGATTGTAATCCGACATATAATCCTCCTTCAAAGCTTTGGCAGAGTATACAGACAAGCATCCCAGCCCGGCCTCTGTTTATTTTCAGCTTTGGTTGCCGAAAATTTTAAAATAGTATGATGCATCATAGGTTACACTATTAGTGATATTTTTTAAATCGTGTCATCGGGTAGATATCCGAAGCAATTTCAAGTAATTCAAAGGAAAAACCCGAAAAAGTTTGTTCAGTTTAAACTGTATGAAAAATATATACAAAATCAGTAGTATGTTATGTTTGAATTTTATCCCCAAATAGGGATATAGTATTAAGAGTGATTGATTTGGTGTTCGGATTTTTCCTTTTCTAATAGTAGAAAAGTAATGAATGAAACAGATAAACCAAATTCAACGTAACGTTTGCGTGGTAAGCACGTTCTAACAGAAAAACAACAGGCTAAGAGAGGTGAATGACATGCCGGTAATTGAAGTTCAGGGTTTATCCAAAGTTTTCGGCAAAAATAATAAGCAGGCGCTGAAGTTGTTGGATCAAGGGAAACCCAAAGATGAAATATTAAAAGAAACTGGCAATACAGTTGGGGTAAACCGGGCATCCTTTGAGGTCGAAGAAGGTGAAATCTTTGTCATCATGGGTTTGTCAGGAAGTGGTAAATCGACGCTGGTACGTCTGATTAATCGACTGATTGAACCCACAGAGGGCAGTGTCTATATTGATGGGGAAGACTTGGCGAAAATGGATAAAAAGAATCTTCGCCGGGTCCGCCGGGAAAAATTGAGTATGGTATTCCAGAAGTTCGCCTTGTTTCCTCACCGCACGATCTTGGAAAATGCCGAATACGGTTTGGAAATCCAAGGGGTAGAAAAAGAGGAGAGAAGCAAAAAAGCGAAGGAATCATTGGAAATGGTCGGTTTGGGTGGCTATATCCATCAGTATCCAGCTCAGCTTTCCGGAGGTATGCAACAGCGTGTCGGTCTGGCACGGGC
Source organism: Sediminibacillus halophilus (assembly GCF_900103695.1). Taxonomy (GTDB): domain Bacteria; phylum Bacillota; class Bacilli; order Bacillales; family Amphibacillaceae; genus Sediminibacillus; species Sediminibacillus halophilus. The sequence goes on along the minus strand of NZ_FNHF01000001.1, from coordinate 1,298,551 downwards.
ACTGGCGAACGATCCGGAAGTTCTGCTTATGGATGAAGCTTTCTCCGCATTGGATCCGTTGATCAGAAAAGAGATGCAGGATGAGTTGCTTGATTTACAGGAAACGATGAAAAAGACCATCTTGTTCATTACCCATGACTTGGATGAGGCATTGCGGATTGGTGACAGGATTGCTTTGATGAAAGACGGATCGATTGTCCAAATCGGTACGCCGGAAGAAATCCTGGTTCATCCTGCCAATGATTATGTAGAGAAGTTTGTGGAGGATGTGGACCGCTCGAAGGTATTGACGGCACAACATATCATGAAACGTCCAGAAACAATCAATATCGAAAAGCATGGGCCGCGAGTTGCCCTTGAACGAATGAGGGAAGAAGGACTTTCCAGTATTTATGTGACAGACAGAAAACGGAATATTAAAGGATATGTCACAGCGGATGACGCTTCGGATGCAAGAAAGCGTGAAATCACTGATCTTACTGAAATATTGAGGACAGATGTCCCGCAAGTTGGAAAGGAAACATCTATGAACGATATCTTTGAGATCATTCATGATTCGCCGGTGCCCGTTGCCGTTGTAGAAGATGGCAAGTTAATGGGTATTATCGTTAGAGGCGCAGTTATATCCGCTCTGGCCGGGGAAACAGAGGTGATCAGTGAAGATGCTTAATTTTATGGAAAATGTTGCACAAATACCAATAGCCGATTGGGTATCGAAATTTACCGATATTCTGACAAATACTTTTGCATTTTTGTTCGATCCGATCAAAAATGATTTCGGTACATTCATGGAATGGCTAGCTGAGCTTTTGGCATCCATTCCACCTGTCATCGTCATATTATTAGTAGTTATACTGGCGTTTTTCGCCAGTGGTAAGCGGTTCGGTTTGGCGGCCTTTTCTTTAATTGGCTTGCTGCTAATCTGGAACCAGGGACTTTGGGAAGAATTAATGTTTACCTTTACGCTTGTATTGGTGGCAAGTCTTCTTTCGATTATTATCGGGGTTCCATTTGGCATTTTGATGTCTAAGAGTAAAACAGCAGAAGCAATTATTACGCCGATACTCGACTTTATGCAGACAATGCCGGCATTTGTTTATTTGATTCCAGCAGTAGCCTTCTTCAGTATCGGGATGGTACCAGGTATCTTTGCTTCTTTGATATTCGCCACACCGCCGACTGTGCGGTTCACCAATCTTGGAATCAGACAGGTTTCCAGTGAGTTGGTGGAAGCATCAGAGGCATTCGGGAGCACTGGTGCCCAAAAATTATTCAAAGTTGAATTGCCGATGGCGAAAAAGACCATCATGGCCGGCATCAACCAAACTGTCATGCTGGCGTTATCGATGGTGGTTATCGCATCGATGATCGGTGCACCGGGATTAGGCCGTGAAGTGCTGTCATCCTTGCAAAGGGCTCAGGTTGGAACAGGATTCGTAGCAGGATTGGGAATAGTTATCCTGGCTATTATCATCGATCGATTCACACAGAGTTTGAATTCCCAAAAAGGGGATGCGTAAAACGTATTGTTGGCCGCTTTTCTGCGGAAAAGTTAACCATATAAATAAAAAGCTAAAGGGGAGAATTATTAGTTATGATTAATCTTAACTTAAAGCGTCTCGGCCTTGCTGCCGGATTATCGCTTACACTAGTAGCTGCCGGTTGCGGTTCTGACGACAGTTCAGACTCAGAAAACGCAGGAAGTGACAATGGCGGTGGTGAGACAAACTATAGCGAAGAAATGGATTACACCATCACAGGCATCGAGCCTGGAGCCGGTGTTGTACAAGCAGCAGAAGATGCTACAGAAACTTACGACAGCCTTGCAGGCTGGGAAGTGGAAACTTCTTCAAGTGGCGCAATGGCAACTGCATTGGGAGAAGCAATCGACAATGAAGAGCCGATTGTTGTTACAGGTTGGACACCACACTGGATGTTCGCGAAGTATGACCTTAAGTATCTAGAGGATCCGGAAGGTTCTTTTGGAGAAGCAGAAGAAATCAAAACCATGGTTCGCAAAGGCTTGAAAGATGACATGCCAAATGCTTATCAAATCCTTGACCAGTTCAACTGGGAATCTTCCGATATGGAGGAAGTAATGCTTGAAATCAGCAATGGTACTTCTCCGGAAGATGCTGCAGCTGCATGGGTGGAAGACAACTCTGACAAAGTTGCTGAGTGGACTAAAGGTACAGAAGAAGTAGATGGCAAAGAAATTGAACTTGCTTATGTAGAGTGGGATTCCGAAGTAGCTTCTACTAATGTCATGAAAAAAGTCCTTGAAGACCAAGGATTTAAAGTGACGATTACTCCTCTTGACAATGCCGTAATGTGGCAAGCAGTAGCGAATGGTGATGCAGATGGAATGGTAGCTGCTTGGATGCCTGCTACTCATGCTGCTCAATTTGAAGAATATGGTGACCAAGTAGAAGATCTTGGAGCTAACCTTGAAGGTGCAAAAATCGGCTTGGTTGTTCCAAAATACATGGACGTAGACTCTATTGAAGATCTACAGCCTGCTGAATAATTAGTATGTGCAAGATAAAACGGTCCGTCGGTAAAAATTACCGGCAGACCGTTTTTTTATTGAATGAGAAAATAACCTCGATAAGGCGGAGCACGATACCCCATTTCTTCAGTGAGAGGACTATTTCATTATCCATGATAGATATGTGGTCAAAAAAAGCTGCCCAAAAGTCACTTATTTGTGACGAATGGGACAGCCTTTTTTACGCTTGATTCGATTTTTGCTTTTGGGTTTTCTCTTCCAGTTCTTTTAAACTGTCTTCGATTTGTGCTAAATACGTCTGGATGTTCTTCTGATGTGGTTCAATCGTATTCTTCCAGGATTCAATGGACGTTTTCATATCGGCCGATAAATCCTTGATCATCGTTGCTCCTTCTTTAGAAGTCTGTGTAATTTGCTCCTTCAGTTGGAAGCCTTCCTGTTTCAGTTTTTTAAATGTGTCCATCAAGTCATCTCTCCGCGCATTTACCTGACCGCGGATTTCTTTACCTGAAGATGGTGTGCTAAGCAAAGTAGCTGCGGCGCTTACCGCTCCGCCGATTACAAAGCCTAATAAAATTGATTTGCTGTCAGCCATGATATACACCCCTTTTCCTATTATTATACTTATTTTCTCGAAAAATTCCGAGCTGAAACTACTATTTCCAAACTTCTACTTTCTGTCCGACATTAATAGCTATTTGTTATAGATAGTTTCCGATTGTACCGGCAATTTGCTGCAGATCATCCTGGGAATAAGCATTTGCATTTGTTTTCCAAATAGCATCAAATCCGTCGCCTTTTCCGTAACGGGGAATTAGGTGGATATGTAGATGGAAAACGGACTGTCCGGCAGGTTCCTCATTGTTGTTAAGCAAATTAAGTCCAACCGGCTGGAACGCTTCCTTGATGGCATTTGCCACCTTCGGAACTTTTTTAAACAACTCCTGGGCAACGTCCGGCTGGGTTTCATAAATATTTTTCGTATGTTTTTTGGGAATGATTAGTGTATGGCCTTTCGTTACCTGGCTTAAATCAAGAAAAGCATAGACATGCTCGTCTTCATATACTTTGGCAGAAGGGATTTCCCCCGCCGCTATTTTACAGAAAATGCAATCCTCCGTATGGCTCATCCAATCGCTCCTTCTATGTAATAAACTCCTGAGTCCATTGTATAAAGGAAAGAAGGCCTGTGTAAAGCAACTATACCTATGAATAAGCAAACGGACCGTCCGCAGCAGGAAAAGTCATCCGGTTGGACTTACCTGCATTGGAACGGCCCGCTGCCGAAGAAGAAGGATATTCTAAGCATCTGTAGAATAACTTGTTGTAATTATAATGAATCAGAATATGATTCAGTCAATTACTGTTGGAAACCTTTCATCAACACCCCATTTGGCTGAAGTAGTTGCTTTCCTGTTAGGAAAAGGTTTAATAAGTTTTCTTTAGATGGTCGATCACCAACACCTCATTCCGAGTAGTGGAGATGTAATCCTTTCTTCTTCCTTTACAGTTTGTGTTAGTTGAAGCAATCGTATTCACTATTTTTTTGGTAAAACCCGTCATTAAATGATAAAATTTTATTGATTAAAGAATGTACGTAAAGATAATGATGAGAGAAAGTGGGGGGAGTACTTGGAACCTTTATTACATATTAAAGACTTATCAGGTGGATATACACATAAAAATGTGCTGCATGAAGTTTCGTTCGATGTTTTTCCAAATGAGATCGTGGGATTGATTGGGTTGAACGGTGCCGGCAAAAGCACAACAATCAAGCATGTTATCGGACTGATGCAACCGAAACAGGGCAGGGTCGCTATCGAAGGGAAGACCTTCCAGGAAGCACCTGAAGCTTACCGCAGCAAGTTTACCTATATACCGGAAATGCCTGTTCTATACGAAGAGCTAACGTTGGAAGAACATCTCCGTTTAACGGCCATGGCGTACGGTGTGGATGAACAAACCTTCCAAAAGCGGTTAACGCCGCTTTTAAAAGAGTTCCGGCTTGAAAAGAAAATGAAGTGGTTCCCTGTTCATTTTTCCAAAGGGATGCGACAAAAGGTGATGATCATGTGTTCCTTTCTAGTCGATCCGCCTTTGTATGTCGTCGATGAGCCATTTGTTGGTCTTGATCCTTTAGGGATCCAATCATATTTGCAGCTGATGAACGATGTAAAGGCAAGGGGAGGCGGTGTGCTGATGTCCACCCATATTCTGGCTACGGCGGAACGTTATTGTGACCGCTTTGTTATTCTGCATGATGGAAAAATACGTGCCCAGGGCACCCTGCAGGAGTTGCGGAACCAATTTGGCATGAAAGAAGCAGCGCTTGATGATTTGTATGTTGAACTGACAAAGGAAGATGGCCATGTTTGATGCCAATCAGTTTTTTAAAGACAGGTTTTCTTCTCATATGAAGGAAATCAGTCGGTATTTAAGGTACATTTTCACTGGTCACCTGGTGATTGCTATGTTGTTTTTCGTTTCAGCGCTGGCTTACTATTATCAGCAATGGCTGACAAATATGCCTGAGAATTTTCCAGCAGCTTTGGTGATCGGCGTTGTTTTTGGTGTCATTGCTGCTTATAGCCCTGCCCGGACGTTGCTAAAAGAAGCAGATATGGTTTTTTTGCTTCCAGCAGAGACGAAAATGGGGCCTTATTTCCGGAATGCGTTTATTTATAGCTTTGTCATCCAGCTTTACCTGCTGGCACTTGCTGCTGCAGCGTTGGCTCCATTGTATCATGCGGCCCGGACAGAAATAGGAGGACCTGCTTATTCCTTGATCCTGCTTCTGTTTGTTTTGTTTAAAATATGGAATTTGGCTGCCTCTTGGTGGGTATTGAAGGTGCGCGATGCCAACCTCCGGATGCTGGATTTCATTTCCCGTATGGTGCTGAATATCGCTGCTTTTTATTTTTTTGTCAGTGGAGAAAATCTGCTGGCCGGATTTGCGACATTGTTGCTGGCCGCCATTTTTGGATATGACTATTACTTGAGCCGGAAAAACGGTGGGCTGGCTTGGGATCTCCTGATTGAGAAGGATAATGCCAGGATGCGGTCTTTCTACCGGCTTGCCAATATGTTCACCGATGTACCTCATTTGAAAAATCAAGTAAAAAAACGACATTGGCTTGTAGCGTTATTGCTAAAAAGGATGCCACTACAACAGGATCGCACCTTCGCCTATCTTTACCGGATCACTACCGTTAGGAGCAGTGATTATTTGGGCTTGTATCTTCGCTTACTCATCATTGGCGGGCTCGCCGCATTTTTTGTGCCGAATATATGGGTGAAAATTATTTTTTGCCTGCTGTTCCTTTATTTGAGTGGATTTCAGCTGACGAGTTTGTGGCAGCACCATCGTACGGTAGTCTGGCTCGACTTATATCCCGTAAAACCGGAATGGCGAAGCGCTGCCTTGCTTCGCTGGATGCTGCAATTGATGCTTGCTCAGACATTCTTGTTTGGCTTGTTGTTTTTGTTTATGCAGCTCTTCACAGGCTTGTTGATTGTATGGGCAGCCGGGGCTGCTTTCAGTTATTGGTTTGTCAATGGCTATGTAAAAAAGCAACTTGCTTAAGGAGCGTATGTCAATGACTGATATCGGAAAATATGAAAAACAAGCATTGTCTGAAGCACGCCGTTTCGTTCAATCGGCTGGTAGAAAATCATCACTGTTTCAACGAAGTTCTAAGCAAATTCAAACTAAAATCAATCAAAAGATTCCAAATCAGGTTCACCAGCTTGTGACCGATAGTATCCGCTCCATGATTGAGGTGTCTTTGACTTCTTCCCATTATATTTTGCCTGTCGACACTACTGGACTTGTTACATTGGAAGACAGGGAAGAAGCTGTCAAGTTCCGTCTTAAGCAATATAAACGGACAGCGATGATCGAAGGAGCCGGCACAGGTGCTGGAGGAATTTTACTCGGTGCAGCTGACTTTCCGATGCTGCTCAGTATTAAAATGAAGTTTTTGTTCGATGTTGGTCAGCTGTATGGGTTTGAAGTAAAGAAACACGAGGAAAGGGTGTTTTTGCTGCACGTGTTTTTGCTTGCTTTTTCGAGTGACCGGAAAAGGGAGGAAGTATTGCATACGCTTGTGAACTGGCAGGAAGAAAAAAACTGGAGTCAGCAAGTGGATTGGCGTACATTGCAGCAGGAATATCGGGATACCATTGATTTGGCGAAGCTGCTGCAATTGGTTCCCGGTTTCGGGGCATTGGTTGGAGCCTTTGCCAATGGGCGTTTTTTAGATAAATTAGGAGAGACGGCCATCAACATGTACCGTCTCCGTTTGTTAACCTGATTTATTTTTCCTGGTAGACTTTATAGGTTTGCGCCAAGGCCTTTGCAGCAATTGGCAGGGCCCGTTCATCAATATCAAACATAGGATGATGATGCGGATAATAATGGTCTTCTTTCTTCGCACCTGTGAAGAAGAAAGCGCCTGGCTTATCCAAAATATAATAAGAAAAGTCCTCGCCGACCATACCTGGAACCACTTCCTGGGAATGTTCCACGCCTGGTACCTGCTCTGCAGCTTTTAGAACAAGTGCTGCTTCTTCCGGATGATTAATGACAGGCGGGTACCCTTTTTCATAATCAAATTCATAATCGGCATCGTACCCGATACAAACACCCTTGATGACCTTTTCCATTTCTTCGATTATCAAATCCTGTATCTCCGGGTCGAATGTCCGGACAGTACCAGTGATTTTCGCTGTATCGGCAATAATGTTGAACGTGCTGCCGGATTGGAATGTGCCAATTGTCAACACGGCCGTCCCAAGAGGATCGACTCTGCGGCTGACGATATTTTGCAGCGTTGTCACTAGCTGCGAACCAATGACAATAGCATCTTTTGTCTGATGGGGTTGTGCACCATGCCCTCCTTTTCCCTTGATAAGGATTTCAAAGCGGTCTGCTCCGGCCATAAACGCTTTCAACGATGTCTCAATCGTACCGACCGGCGTGTTTGACCATAGATGAGTGCCGAAGACTGCGTCCACGTCATCCAGGATTCCCGATTCCATAATCGATTTTGCACCACCCGGAGCCAGCTCCTCAGCATGCTGATGAACAAACACCACGGTGCCCGGGAGATCTTCCTTGAATTCATGGAGTACTTTGGCAAGGACAAGCAAAGTTGCTGTGTGGCCATCGTGACCGCATGCATGCATGACACCTTCCACTTTGGACTTATAAGGTACATCTTTCTCATCCTGGATCGGAAGCGCGTCAAAATCGGCGCGCAGAGCGATCTTTTTCCCTGGTTTTCCGCCTTTCAGGGTGGCCACGACTCCATTGCCGCCGATGTTTGTTTGATAAGGAATCCCCAGTTTTTCGTATGTATCAGCAATATACTGGGACGTTTTTTCTTCCTGGAAAGACAACTCTGGATATTGGTGCAGATACCGGCGGATATCCACCATTTCCTGATAGTAATCATCTAACCGAGTCATGACTTTATTCCACAAAACAATTCCCCCTTTACCTTTCCAACCAGTATACCACAGCAATTATGGAAGAAAAGTGAAAACAACGGGGTGGAATCCTGGTGGTTATCTAATTGGCGAGGGATGTTTTGGGGGGCGGTGGTTAATTAACAAAAACCAAACAGATTCGAATGTATGGAGGTTCGAACCCGTTCAGTTTTTGTTTTGGTTTTATAGTCATGTTTTTAACATACGTAAACCCGTAGCACGGATGATGCTTAAGCTAACCTTGAGTCAGAAAGCAGGCGGTCGATTTCTTCCTTATGCCCAGTCTCATCTGCAATCATATCTTCCAGCTTCACGACTAACTCGGTGAAGCCCAATGACTCAGCTTGCTTTTTGCGTTGTTCGTAACGCTCGATTGTTTCCTGCTCAGCCTTGCGCGCTTCTTCCAGCATTGCTTTCACTTCTGTCAGCTGTTTCACCTCAGCCGGTTTTGTTGTTGGCGTGCCGCCAAGAATTGCTATTTTATCCGATAAATACAACGCGTGGCCAATCTCATCGTTGATTTCATCCTCGAAGAAGGGCTTTAATGCGGAGCGGTATAGTCCGGAGACGACAGCCGCATTATACGTGTACATAATCGTAGCTGCATATTCGTTTGCAAGATCTTCATTCAATCCATCAATCAGCTCTTGTAGTTGGGCATTGTCTGTCATTAAAATCATCCTTTCTCAAAGTAATACGTTTGCCATAAATACAATTCCCTGGTAGTTTTTTTATAAACATTCCGGGAATTTATACAAAGACTGATAATAACAATAGTAATAGCAAGTCTAAAAGGAGCAGAGTATGAAAAAACGAACCTATTTTTTTCTATCTTTTTTACTGTTGGCGATATTGTCCAGCGCCCTTATTACCTTGGAAGTGTTATTTCGTGAAGAACCGATTCTGGATCGGTGGACAGCACCTGCCGTTCAAGGGATTGATCAAACTTTTTGGTTCTTTGTATTTCGCTGGTTGACAGAGCTGGGATCTGGCACGTTTCTCACACCTTTTACGATAGCTGCAGCACTGTTTTTACTGCTGTATTCGCGCGATTGGCTAGCCTCGCTTATGCTGGCTTCGGGCACCCTGCTCGGTTATCGGGTGAATCATTGGATTAAGCTGGCTGTCGAGAGAGAAAGGCCGCGGTTATTTTCGGAGGCAGAAGGGGTGGGATACAGTTTTCCGTCGGGGCATGCTATGGTTTCCCTGATTGCCTACGGCCTGTTTATCTATTTTCTGTTGAAATATATTAAATCCCAGAAAGCAACATTGTTTCTTAATATTTGCGGCATTTTCCTCATTTTGTTAATCGGTCTGAGCCGTTATGTCATTCGTGTCCACTATTTAACCGATGTGCTCGGAGGTTATGCCTTTGGCTTTATTTTTGTTTCGATATGGATTGGTTTTTATACCATTTTGCAACGTCTCATCAAACCGAAATATCGCCGTCTCCGTCTCTAGACGGAGACAATCCCCTTCCACCGGTCGTTCAAGCCCGGTGTGCTTTTTTTTATAATAGATTTAAGAAAAAAGGCGGCTTCCTTGTCGTTTTATCAAGATAAAGAATCATGTATTGGTGTTCCGTTTCTGTAAAGGCAGGAATTTGACGATCCGAACCCGAATATTGAATGGATGAGGGGAGAATTACAAATGAAAAACAGCCAAATAATGCGCAGCATTGCAGCCATAGCCATCATATGTTTCGGAGCTGCGCTGGTATTAGCGAACATCGGCATCATCTCTTGGGACTTAGCGGAGGCCTGGTTATATGTTTATCCTGCTTTTTTCATTGTCCTTGGATTAAAGTGGACTTGGGATGGGGTCAGATATAAAAATGGCATTACGTTTGGGTCTTTTTTAATTATATTTGGCGGATTATTGCTGCTTGACCGATTTGGAATCATTCCGTTTTCCTTTACAGATGTCTATAAATTATGGCCGCTGCTGCTAGTTTATTTGGGCTTCAGTATTTTTGGCAATTCGACAAAAAGAAAGCGAAAACGAAAATTTCAATTTATCTTTGATACTGATGATCAAAGAGCCAATAAGAAGATACCCAAAAAAAAGCGGCTGACAGTTGGAGAGCATAACTTCAGCGAACCAAACTGGCGGGTGGAGCCGATGGATTTGTGGAATGCTGTCGGGGATTATCATATTGACTTTACAAAAGCCTTCATTCCGGATGAGGAAATTCCGATAAGTATCCAGGGTTGGGCAGGGGATATTCGGGTATTAATGCCGGAAAATGTAGAAATGTCGATTCAAGCACATGTCAAAGCTGGAGAAATCAATGTATTCGGCATGAATGCAGATGGAATGAACCGCGAGATTTTTTATGAAACGCCAAATTATGACCAGGCTACTCGAAAACTTGATATTTTCTTGAGCATGAAGGCTGGATCAATCCGTGTAGACAGAGTTTAGGGGGAACAGGATATGTTAAAACGCTTGAATACGGTCCGGTATACGTATATCCGTTCACTATTATATGGGTTGTTTTTAACTACAGTCACTCTACTGGCCATTCTTTTGTCGGTATTCGTCCTGTTCCAGCCGGGCTGGCTCGATGTGACAAGCATTTTTATCACGATTTTGTTATACATATGTTTAGGAGTGTTCATCTCTATTTATGTTGGCTTCAAATCAAGCAGCGACATGAAAGATCGGATGGATTATTTATCGGTTCTGATCACACAGTTATCTCGCGGCAATTATACTTCTCGGGTGTACTTTAGTGAAGAGGATGAAATTGCGCGCATCGGTGATGAGTTGAATGAGCTCGGGGAAAAGTTGCAGAATCAGGTAAGGTCGCTACAAAGAATGGCAGATGAACGGGCAGAATATGCCAAATCAGCTCATAAGGCAGCTACTATTGAAGAACGTCAACGGCTTGCCCGCGATTTGCACGATGCGGTCAGCCAGCAGTTATTTGCCCTGACGATGATGTCCCAAGCATCTTTACGTTTGTTCGATCGTGATCCTGCACAGGCCAGGGAACAACTGGAGGAAATTTCAGCTACTGCATTAAAGGCCCAAACGGAGATGCGGGCATTGCTGCTTCACTTGCGCCCGGTTGATTTATCTGGTCAGCCATTGAAAAAAGGCGTGCAGGAGCTCGTAGCAGAATTACGGCAAAAATGCCAAATTAACTTTCAACTAAAAGTGGAGGAAATCGAAGCTCTGTCGGCTACTGCCGAAGAACACTTATTCAGAATTGTACAGGAATCGTTGTCAAACACCTTGCGACATGCGAATGCGACGGAAGTCACGCTTCAGATTGTGGAAAGGCATAATGAGCTGTTTTTACATATAGCTGATAATGGGAGTGGATTTGACGTCAATACTGATGAGCGCAAAAAAACTTCTTACGGACTAAAAACAATGAAAGAACGCTGTGAGGAGATTGGTGGAACTTTTTCCATCCGCTCCCAAGTCGGGGCAGGCACACATATTGATATCAGAATACCATTATAATGACAACAGAGGGGAAAGGAAGCGGGAGGATGATCAAAGTAGTAGTTGTAGATGACCACGAAATAGTCCGAAAAGGCGTGATTGCCTATTTGAGAACGGAGCCCGGTTTAGAAATAGTCGGGGAAGCTTCGAGCGGTGTACAGGGAGCAAAAGTTGTGGAAGAGACGATGCCTGATGTAGTTCTCATGGATCTCATTATGGATAATGGAACGGGGATTGAAGCAACCAGACAAATCATGAGTTTTAATCCGCACTGCAAAGTAATCATTCTTACAAGCTATTATGACGATGAACAAGTTTTTCCTGCCCTGGAGGCAGGTGCTTATAGCTACATGCTGAAAACGTCCAGCGCTGATGAAATTGCAGCTGCTATTAAAAAGGCGGCAGACGGGGAGCCGGTGATCGAACCGAAGGTAGCGAGTAAAATGATGACCAGTTTCCGTCCATCAGCAGTAAAGCCACACGAACAATTGACCGACCGGGAACTCGAGGTTCTCATGTGCATTGGAGATGGCTTGACCAACCAGGAAATTGGCGAAAAACTCTATATCGGGATTAAGACCGTAAAAACACACGTCAGCAATATTTTGAGTAAGCTCGAGGTCCACGATCGGACTCAGGCTGCTGTGTATGCACATAAAAACGGGCTGTTTCGTAATTAATCAGGCCAGTGGGGGTGCTTCAAGCGAATAATGCTAACATGCATTCCTTTTTTTACAACCGGCCCTTGCCGAAAATGGATAGAATAGTGCACCCGAGGTATTTCTGAATATTATTCCTTTGTTTTTGCTCCCTTCGCTAGTATAATGTTTTTGAATGCGTTTGGAGAGAGGGGTATTTCATGGCAAGTAGTCAACAAACAAAAGAAAACATTCTGTTGATCATATGGGGACAAGCCGTAGTAGCGATGCTCGGAAGTTTGTTTTTTTCGGAGTTCATGGGATATGAGCCTTGTGAGTTATGCTGGTATCAACGGATTCTCATGTATCCGCTCGTCATCATTTATGGATATGCAGCAGTAAAAAAAGACATCCGTTTCGGGTTACCTGGATTGATTATGAGTGGAATAGGCATTTGTGTTTCGACCTATCATTATTTAATTCAAAAGCTTCCTGCTCTTCACGAAGCAGGGGAGTCGTGTGGTTTAGTTCCGTGTAATGGCCAGTACGTCAATTACTTCGGCTTTATCACCATTCCGTTTTTGGCTTTGATAGCCTTCCTTGTCATTTTTGTTTTCCATATTATTTTGCTTTTGCAACAAAGGAGAGGTAATGAGTGAATAAAAAAATGTGGATTATCCTTGGGGTAATCGTTGTATTGATCGGCGCTCTAATATTCGTCGTCAGTTATCAAAACAGCCAGAAAATGGCTGACAATCCTTATGGAAAAGAGAATCTGCGTCAATCGACCATTGATCAGCTGGATAATGAATTATATCAAAATCAGATTTTGCCGGATGAACTGAAAGAAAAGCTTGATAATCAAGAAGACGTAACCGTCTATTTTTACAGTCCGGAATGTGTTCATTGTCAAAAAACGACGCCGGTAGTTGTTCCGATGACGGAAGAGTACGGAATCGATTTGAAAAAGTTGAACATTCTCGAGTTTCAAGAGCCGTGGAAAACATACAATATTGAAGGAACACCTACGGTGATTCACTTTGAAAACGGAGAGGAAGCCGCACGTATCAGCGGTGAGCAGTCCGTGTCAACTTGGGATAGCTTTTTTCAGGAAAATGTATTAGATGGAGAAGAACAATGATGTAAGCCAAGCGAGAATGGGACAAGAGCATCATTGCCAATATAAAAACCGAACGATTACCCAATTCGTTCGGTTTTTATATTGATTTTTATAACTCGACTTAGCACATGAAAACCGTTCTAACCTTCACTTAAAAAAGCAACCATTCCACCCCGGCAAGGCTCTTCACTTTCCGCTAACAATAAATTCGCCCGTGGAACGTATAGTATCCTGCCGTAGCGATTCGAAGCACCTATCAAACAACAAATAATAGAAAGTATTTTAAAGAACGAACAAATAAAAGAACCGGACGAATTCGATTATCTTTAGAGTTCGTTTGGTTTTTACTTTGGTGGCTATGCTTTTGTCCCGGCCTGTTACTTCCTTAAAGAAAGACTGCTTAGGTTATTTTTATGCCAAAAGTTAAGCTGGTTCGATCATGTTTGCTTCTGTAGTATAGGACGGACCCGCATGATAAGGCGGACGTTTTTTCGACTTGGAGGAAGAATGCGCTGCCGTAAACGCATCTGAATCCTTCCAATTTTGATAGCTTTTTCTGGAATCCCATTGAACCATTACTACGTATTTGTTTCCTTGTAAGGGCCGCAGAACACGGAGTGCCTGAAAGCCTGGAATGTCGTTCATGGAACCGGCCCGCTTTTTAAACTGGTCTTCAAAGATCGGTTTTCCCTCGTAAGTCACGGGAATATTGTTCATAACGACAAAGCCGCTTTGCTGCAGCTCGCCATCCGTCACAAAACTTTCATATTCTCTGGCCTGTTCGAAAACGTTAGCTTTTTTTCCTTCATAGTAAGCCATGGTGGAATCAGCAGCCTGCATTAAGTAAATCGGGATATCAGGATAATCTGATTGAATTTTCACGAGAAAATCATATGTCCCATTCGTAATATGCGCTTTCATTTTTACTCGCCTGCCTTTTGCTTAATGGTTGGTATGTATAGTATATACCCTATTAGAAACACGGGTATGCCCTTCATTTATTTTAAGCTTAGCAAGCAGAACAAGTCCTTGCAAGTATCTTTACTGGAACGGAATAACAAAAAAACAGGCCCCTGTCCGGGAAGTACGAGTTTATACCCTTACAAAACCCCTCGCGGTTAATTACCTATTTAATGGGTGTGGGATCTGTCGTATAATGAAAAGAATGCTTTACTCAGTAGCAGAAAGTTTTAGATAAAGGTGGAAAATATGAACATAGATACTATTTTAAAGTGGATAATCCGGTTGAAATGGCCGCTGCTTATCGGCGGTGCCATTTTTTTACTCGGTCTGATCGGTTATCTGACTATTTTATTCGGGGGCAGGTTTGTAGTTGATGAGCAGGATTTGATTCTCCCTGCGGCAACGGTTGTGGAAACAAAAGCTGGGGAGAGAATCGGCGAAATCTATGATGAGTATCGCCGACCGGTAACCATTAAACAAATTCCCGACCATGTGGAAGACGCTTTTGTGGCAATTGAGGACAACCGCTTTTACGAGCATGCCGGGGTTGATTTCAAGGCGGTGACGAGGGCGGTTTTTCGCGATATTGTATCTATGGAAAAAGCGGAAGGCGGCAGCACGATAACCCAGCAGCTCGCGAAAAATTTATTTTTGCATAATGATAAGACATGGATGCGAAAAACCAAAGAGGTCATGGCTGCCATTTATTTGGAACGAAATTTCAGCAAAGATAAAATCCTTGAATATTATTTGAATGAAATATACTTTGCCCATGGGATATACGGTGTAGGGGCAGCAGCGGAATTTTACTTTAGTAAACCGGTTGATGAATTGTCGGTCACGGAAGGAGCACTGCTTGCTGCAATGTCGAAGGCACCCAACACCTATTCACCGCTTATAGATGAAGAAAAAGCAAAAGAGCGGCGTGATTTGGTGTTACAGCAAATGAATCAGCTCGATATGCTGAGGACGGAAGAAATGCTGCAGCTTCAAGGGAAAACCCTGGGGGTCAACCAGCAGAAAGAGGAGGATAAACCTTGGAATGCCTCCTATCTGGATTTGGCCATTAAAGAGGCGGCGGAAACATATCAGCTTACTCTTCCGGAACTGAAGCGGGGTGGCTATCGGCTTGTCGTCAATATCAATGAGACAGCCCAGCGGACTGCCTATGAACATTTTCAACAAGACGAGTATTTTCCTGGATCGGCAGCTGGGGTGGAAGGCTCCTTTGTTTTGATCGATAACAGGTCCGGCGAAATTGCTGCTGCTATCGGAGGGCGTGATTATCAGATTGGCGGCTTAAACCGTGTGACAACTGCCAGACAACCTGGTTCTACCATGAAGCCCCTTGCTGTATATGGACCTGCAATGATGATGGAAGAATACAGTCCTTATTCGCTACTCGTGGATGAAGAACGGAGCTATGGGGATTATACCGCCCGTAATTATGACGGTTCTTATAGTGGACAGGTAACCATGTATGAGGCACTACAGCAATCGAAAAACGCACCGGCAGTCTGGTTATTGAATGAAATAGGTATTCCCAATGCAAAAGAGTATTTAGAGAAGATGGATATTTCCTTGTCTGATAACGGTCTGGCTATTGCGCTAGGAGGACTGGAGCAAGGAGTTTCACCACTGAAGCTTGCACAGGCTTACGGAACCTTTCCAAATGGAGGGGAAATGAATAGTGCCTCGGCCATCAACAAGATCTTCGATCGGAATGGAGAACTGCTGGAAAGCAAGTTACCAAAACCAAAGCAAGTATTTTCACCCCAAACGGCGTGGAATATGGTTCGAATGCTGGAAGCAGTGGTCGATAAAGGAACAGGAAAAGCAGGCAGCTATTCTGGGGCTTTGGCAGGAAAAACCGGATCCACCCAGCATCCAACCGCAGAAGGAAAAGTCAAGGATGCCTGGTTTGCGGGCTTCACACCAGAATATAGCAGTGCGCTATGGATGGGATACGATCAAGCGGATGAAGGGCATTTCCTGACGGCGGGAAGTGAGAAGCCCACTAGATTGACAAAAGCGATTTTGAGCGATCTTGACAAGAGTCAGAAACTCGCCGCTAAGTTTGAACAGCCGGAAAATGTCAAAGATGTAGAAGAACCAGTAGATTTACCTGAAATCACGGACCTTTCTGCCCGATATAGTCTTGGTGGATTATCATTGGTGCGCGGGACACTGACATGGACAGCTTCTGCTGATGATCGGATTAAGTACGAATTGTATCGAGTTAAAAACGGAAATGAACAAAAAATTGGCGAAGTGGAAGGAAAGGGATCTTATCAAATCAACCGGATCGGCTTATTCGAACAGGCATCTTACTATGTAGTTCCTGTCGACCCGTTGACTGGGCAGCGAGGAAAACCATCGAACCGAGCTAAGCTTTCCCTTGATTTCTAACGAAGGGTCTTTGTGGATGCTTCATTGTATTTTTACTATCCACAGATGAAAAAACACGAACCGATTGTATGAGCCGTATTTAATACAGCTGACAGTGAAGAATGCTGAATAATCGACGGCTTGTGCAAGAACGCACAAATTAGTGACAAATAAGGCCAATTGCTATACATCAAAATTATTAATAGGTATAGTGATTATGGAATGGATTAGAGATAAAGGGTGAAACGGATGGCAAGGACAATCAATGATACAATATTGAAAGCATTTAGGGGGGAACCGACCGATTATACGCCTGTATGGTATATGCGGCAGGCAGGACGGTCACAGAAGGAATACCGGGAGTTAAAAGAAAAATACTCCCTGTTTGAAATTACACATCAACCAGAACTTTGTGCTTATGTGACGAGACTTCCAGTCGAACATTACGGGGTAGACGCTGCGATTTTATACAAAGACATTATGTCGCCGTTGCCAGCCATCGGTGTAGACGTGGAAATCAAATCGGGAATCGGACCTGTCATCGACAAGCCGATTCGGTCTAAAAGTGATGTTGAAAAACTCGGCACGATCGACCCAGTCTCCGACGTCCCTTACGTACTCGAGACAATCAGATTTCTTGCAGAAGATCAGCTGGATGTACCCTTGATCGGGTTCAGCGGCGCCCCATTTACGTTGGCAAGTTACATGATAGAAGGCGGGCCGTCCAAAAACTATCATAAAACGAAAGCAATGATGTATAGTGACCCGGCAGCCTGGTTTGCCTTGATGGATAAGCTGGCCGACATGACCATCACGTATGCCAAGGCACAAATCCACGCGGGTGCTAAAGCATTTCAAATTTTTGATTCATGGGTTGGCACCTTGCATGCGGCTGATTACCGAGAATACATCAAACCGGTAATGCAGAGGATCTTTTCAGAACTGAAAAATGAGGGTGTTCCCTTAATTTTATTTGGCGTCGGGGCTCGCCATCTGATTTTGGAGTGGAATGATCTTCCTTTAGATGTACTCGGTCTTGATTGGCGTACATCGGTAACGGAAGCGCGGGAAATGGGAATTACAAAAACACTGCAAGGGAATCTTGATCCTGCCCTGCTCGTTTCAGACTGGAAGGCTACGGAAATGAAGGCACAGGCGATTTTGGATGAAGCAGAAGGTCAACCAGGCTTTGTCTTTAACCTCGGCCACGGTGTAACGCCGGAAATCGAACCGGCAACCTTGAAAAGGCTGACAGATTTCATCCATGATTACTCCCGCCGCAAATAACGGTTATAGAGAAATTAGGAATAAGAGATAAAAAGCTAAGAGGTGTTGGAAAGTGGCAAAGAAAAAAATTGGTTTACTGGTAATGGCTTATGGTACGCCATATAAAGAAGAAGATATTGAACGTTATTATACGGATATCCGGCACGGCAGAAAGCCGACACCGGAAATGTTGCAGGACTTGACAGATAGGTATCGTGCAATAGGCGGCATTTCTCCCTTGGCGGAGATTACCAAACAGCAGGCGCAAGGCATCGAAGACCACCTCAATGAAATGCAAGATGAAGTGGAATTTGTCCATTATCTTGGCCTGAAACATATCGAACCGTTTATCGAGGATGCTGTTGAGCAAATGGCGGCTGACGGAATCGAAGAAGCGGTTTCGCTGGTGTTGGCTCCACACTATTCCACGTTCAGTGTGAAGTCATATAATGGTCGTGCCCAGAAGGAAGCAGAAAAACATGGAAGACCACAAATCACTTCGGTCGAAAGCTGGTATGATGAACCAGGCTTTATTGATTATTGGGTTAAAGCTATTTCCAAGGTTTATGGCCAAATGGATGAACAAGAAAAAGAGAAAGCAGTCTTGGTTGTTTCAGCCCATAGTCTTCCTGAAAAAATCTTAGAACACGGGGATCCATATCCAGACCAATTAAAGCGGACTGCCGAGCTGATTTCAGAAGCTACCGGCATTGAACAGTACGAATTGGGGTGGCAAAGCGAAGGGAATACTCCAGATCCTTGGTTAGGTCCTGATGTCCAAGATCTGACGAGGGAGCTTTACCATGAAAAAGGTTACCGTTCATTTGTTTATGCTCCGGTTGGATTTGTCGTCAACCATTTGGAAGTACTATATGATAATGATTACGAATGCAAGGTTGTTTGTGATGAATTGGGTGCGAACTATTACCGTCCGGAAATGCCGAATGCGAAGCCGGAATTTCTTCATACGCTGGCAGATGTAGTTTTGCGGAAATACCTTCAAAGTAATGATCACCATGCCTGATTCGAAGCAAATCGTCATTGTCGGCGGTGGTATTACTGGTTTGACTGCTGCCTATTACTTGCAAAAAAGGATAATAGAAGAGCAGCTCCCATATAAAGTGAAACTAGTGGAAGCAAGTGATCGCCTTGGCGGAAAAATCAAATCTGTCAAAACCAATGGCTATACATTCGAACGAGGTCCCGACTCTTTTTTGATTAGGAAGCCCTCTGCAGCACGTCTGGTCAAGGAGGTAGGTTTGGAGGACGACTTGATCAAGAACGGAACCGGCCAATCGTATATCCTGGTGGATAAAAAGCTGCATAAAATGCCAAGTGGTTCTTATATGGGTATTCCCACTCAAGTTAGTCCGTTTTTGTTTTCCGGTATTTTTTCCGCTAAAGGGAAACTGCGGGCCGGCATGGATTTTATCAGACCAAAAGGGAAGCAGAGCGGTGATCAATCGCTAGGCTTGTTTTTCCGCCGGCGTTTCGGTGATGAATTGGTCGAGAATTTGGTTGAGCCGTTGCTTTCCGGGATATATGCCGGGGATATTGATGAACTTAGCCTAATGGCGACATTCCCTAACTTTTACGAGTTGGAACAGGAGCATCGCAGTCTGGTTAAAGGGTTGCGTAAAACCGTACCGAAAAAGAAGAGCAACAAGGGGAAGAAGCCGAGCATGTTTTATTCGCTTACGAATGGTCTCGAATCCTTGGTTGACGCTGTGGAGGACAAGCTTGTGCCCGGCACGGTCGTAAAAGGGACAGGTGTGGACCATATTGAACAGAAGGATGATCATTATCATCTCTTGCTCAGTGATGGAACCGTTGTCCAAGCTGATTCGTTAGTGATGTCAACACCGCATTTTGCAGCTAGACGGATGCTCAGTCAATACGAGTTCATGGACGTATTTAAAGAAATGCCGGCTACATCGGTGGCCAACGTCGCCCTTGCTTTTGATCAGTCGGCGATCAAAAAAGATATTGATGGTACTGGGTTTGTTGTATCACGCAACAGTGATTATCGGATTACCGCTTGTACTTGGACACATAAAAAGTGGCCGCAATCTGCTCCAGAAGGAAAAGCATTGCTCCGCTGCTATGTAGGACGACCAGGGGATGAGCAGGTGGTTGATTTATCTGACCAGGAAATTGTCAATATCGTGCTTCATGATTTAAAGAAAATCATGAAAATTACCAAGGAACCGGAGTTTGCCGTGGTAAGCCGCTGGAAAAATGCTATGCCACAATATGCAGTAGGACATAAAGAGCGTTTGGCTCACGTTCGTACAAAGATGGAAGCAGAATTACCCGGTATATTTTTAGCTGGAAGCTCCTATGAAGGAATTGGTATTCCTGACTGTATCGATCAGGGAGAAGCTGCTGTTGAGCAGGTTCTGTCTTTTTTGAGTCAGTCAAGGTAGACACGAAAAAGGCATAGCGTACAAAGTAAAAACCGAACGAGGATTCGACATCTAAAGCATTCAAACTCGTTCGGTTTTTCTTTTCTTATTTACTATCACACGCGGATGAGCTTGGAAGAAATTAAACCAATCCAACCTTTTCTTCGTTGTTACGATTGAAGGGGGAGGATTAATGACCTTTCCTGAAAGAAAAATAAAAGCTTGTAGAAGATAAGAAATATTCTCTACAAGCTGTACTATTAGACATAATGGTTAAGTTTTTCTGTTTACCTATCTGGCGGGGTGATCGCAATGGTCACATAAATTACCATAGCAATCGGCTTTTTCAAGTATTTCCTTCCCACAATTGTGACACTTTTTTCGCGGCAGGTTTTTGAAAAATTCCACAATACTTAGCAAAGAAAATCCCCTCCACATGTTGTTATACTATCATTGTATTATAACAGAATGGAAAAATCAATGTTCTGTTTCATAACAATTAAAAAAGAGGTGAATGTCCTTGAAATGTACAGTGATCGGCTACTGGGGAGCATACCCGGAGCAAGGAGAAGCCACTTCTGCCTATCTTCTTGAGCAGGATGGTTTTCGGTGTTTAATTGATTGTGGAAGTGGTGTCCTTTCCCGACTGCAAAGCTATATCGATATTAAGGAACTGGATGCAGTAGTTTTATCCCACTATCATCAAGATCATATCGCGGACATCGGTGTGTTGCAGTACAGCTGGCTGGTCCAGAATAGTCTGCATAACGATAATCATATGTTGCCCATTTATGGACATGGTGAAGATGAAACAGGTTTTGCCGCCCTGAACCATCGATTTACCGAAGGAATTGCTTATCAACATGATGATCCGTTGGAGATCGGACCTTTCCAGTTTACATTCCAGCGGACCACACATCCGGTTCCCTGCTTTGCGATGCGGATTTGTTATGGAGACCAGGTGATTGTTTATACAGGGGACAGCAGCTTCCATCAGGAAATAATTCCATTCTGCAGCAACGCCGATTTGTTGATCAGCGAGTGCAGTTTCTATCATGGACAGGACGCTGCCAAAGCTGGCCATATGACGAGCAGCCAATGTGGTGAGCTTGCTGCAGCGGCGGGAGTAAAACAGTTGCTTCTCACGCACCTTCCCCACTTTGGAAACAGGCAGGATTTAGTCATAGAAGCCCGGAAGAAATTTAACGGAGCAATCCAGTTGGCCTATGAGGGTTGGATCTGGCAAGGGTAAAAAAGACCCATTTATTGCTCTTGTCTGAGACTTTCGATAAAATAAGGAAAGACAAGCATTAAGGAGGGTATAATCATGTTATTTATCGATAACGAGGGAATTACCGATCCTCATATCAATTTAGCGATCGAAGAATATATTCTGAAAAACTTTGGAGCAGACGATACATATTTACTGTTCTATATTAATGAACCTTCTATTATTATCGGAAAAAACCAAAATACCATCGAAGAAATCAACACTAACTATGTCGATGCCAATGGTATTCATGTTGTCCGCAGACTTTCTGGAGGCGGCGCAGTCTATCATGACGAAGGGAACTTGAATTTTAGTTTTATTACCAAGGACGATGGCAACAGTTTTCATGATTTTGCGAAATTTACCGAACCGGTAACCGATGCTTTGCAAAAGCTGGGGGTCAACGCTGAACTTAAGGGACGCAACGATATTGTTGTAGATGGAAGGAAAATTTCCGGTAATGCCCAATTTTCCACGAGGGGTCGCATGTTCAGCCATGGCACGCTGATGTTTGATTCCGAGATTGAAAATGTGGTTTCTGCTTTAAATGTCAAAATGGAAAAAATCAAATCAAAGGGAATTAAGTCGATTCGTAGCCGTGTGGCCAACATCTCGGAATTCCTCGAAGAAAAGGTTACGATGGACGAATTTAAAGCGTTGATTTTGCGCTATATTTTCGATGTGGAAGACGTAAAAGATGTCCCGCAGTACAAACTGACAGAGGAAGACTGGAAAAATATCCATCAGTTGTCTGAAGAGCGTTACCAACGCTGGGATTGGAATTACGGCCGCTCTCCTGCGTTCAATATTCAACAGTCTCATAAGTTTCCCGCAGGTTCTGTCGATGTTCGGCTCGATGTCATAAAAGGAACAATTGAAAATGTGAAAATTTACGGAGATTTCTTTGGAGTCGGCGATATAGGGGATGTCGAATCAAAGCTTATTGGTGCTCGTTATAATCGCCAGGCAATCGAAGATGCTTTGCACGACATCGATATTAGCCATTACTTAGGCAAAATCACCAAAGAAGAGTTCGTGGATTTAATCTATTAAGTAATTGTACAACAAGAAGAGGCTGCTATAAAAGTGTCATGGCCAAGACAAAAACCGAACGATGATTCGAACCTTAGCATTCGAACTCGTTCGGTTTTTTATGTATATAAACGTGTATGTAGTATTCTCACAGGAAGGAATGATGCGGACGCTCCAATCCGTTCACCTCGCTCTCCGTGGGCCTGAACGGATAGTCCCGAACGAAAGCGTTGTTGAGGTATCGATTTCTCCAGTTTTTTCTAACGCCATCTTGCTAGAAAACTGGGTTTATCTTATAATAAGGAATAAGGCCATAGTGAATGACCATTCATTCAGGGAGGGGTAGCATGAATATAAGTGATCAAATTTCTGTCACTGCCAAACAACATCCCGAGAAAACAGCATACATATTTGAAGGCAATGAAACGAGTTATCTGGAATTGGAAGGCATGATCAACAAATTTGCCGATAGTCTGGTGGGACTTGGTTATCAAAAAGGAGACCATCTCGCACTGGTGGTCGGGAATAGTCCGCATTTTGTAATCGGTTTATATGGTGCATTGCGGGCAGGAATCATTGTCATCCCTATTAATCCGATTTATACACCTGATGAAATCTCGTATATTTTGCAAAACGGGGATGTCAAAGGAATCGTTACAATGGATATGCTTGCCGGAAAGTTCGCTCAAATTTCGGACGTGCTAGAGGATGCAGAGCATATTATTATTGCGGAAACCGGAGCGGGAACTGATACAGGCAGCACCATCTTATCAGAAAAAATGAAATCGTTTTCAAAATTGATGGAAGAAGGAAACATTCATTTTGACCGTCCTGAACTTCGGGAAGATGATATTGCACTGGTACTCTATACTTCCGGTACGACGGGAAAACCGAAGGGCGCCATGCTCACCCATCGCAATCTTTATTCCAATGCCAAGGATACGGCGGATTACCTGGAGATGGATGGCGGGGATAAAGTAATCGCTGCCCTTCCGATGTTCCATGTTTTCTGTTTGACGGTAGCGTTGAATGCGCCATTGATGAATGGGGGGACGGTGCTGATTGTACCGAAGTTTTCTCCTGAAGCAGTGTTCAAGCTGGCAAAAGAACAACAGGCGACTGTTTTTGCCGGTGTTCCGACAATGTATAATTATTTGCTCCAAACACCTGGAGGGCACGCGGATGACTTTCAGAGCATCAGGCTTTGCATTTCCGGAGGGGCTGCTATGCCAGTGGCACTATTGAAACATTTCGAGCAGAAATTCGGAGTGATGATATCTGAAGGCTATGGTTTGTCGGAAGCCTCCCCGGTTACTTGCTTCAACCCTCTGGATCGAGCACGGAAACCTGGTTCGATCGGCACCAATATCAAAAATGTCGAGAATAAGGTGGTAGACGAGTTGGGGAACGAGCTTCCTCCGGGTGAAGTAGGTGAATTAGTCGTCCGTGGCCCCAATGTAATGGCTGGGTACTATAAACTGCCGGAAGAAACGGAGGCAGTACTGCGGGATGGCTGGCTTCATACAGGAGATATGGCCAGAATGGATGATGAAGGCTATTTTTACATTGTCGATAGGCGTAAGGATATGATTTTGGTTGGCGGTTATAACGTCTATCCGCGAGAGGTGGAAGAGGTATTATACGAGCATCCCGATATTGCTGAAGTGGCTGTCGTCGGTATGCCGGATCCTGATCAGGGAGAGAGTGTCGTCACCTTTGTCGTCACAGAGAACAATGCATTGAAAGCTTCAGACGTCATCACATTTTGTGGAGAACGGCTTGCTAAATATAAGGTGCCTGCCGTAGTAGAGTTCCTGGATGAATTGCCGAAAAATACCACCGGGAAAATTTTGCGGAAGCAGCTGCGTGATAAAGTGGCTCAACTATAAGCCATATAGCAGACAGATAAAAGAATATGGTAAAATTTAAGAATCTCCTGCCCAAAATGGCGGGGGATTCATTTTTCTAAAAATGAGAAATCCGGCAGGAGGAAATCCAAATGAAAAAATTGCTGGCAGCTTATTTGTTCTTTCTTATGATTATATGGGGATATTTTCTATTCTTTTATCCGTTGGATACATATACTAGCTCTCATTACGCAGCTATGGCGCACGCCATGTACTTTTCCAAGCTTCCACTCGAGTGGTTACTGTTGTATACCATCATCAAAAAAGGTTGGTCGATAGCATGGATGGATAGGATCGAGCAATTTACAGGCAGACTTTGGTTAAAAACATTGTTCTTTTCGCTGCTGCTGACTGTTGCTTATCAGTTTGTTCGTCTTCCGTTCAATGTCATTTGGTTTGCCATTAGCAGGAAAGAAGGAACCAGCAATCAAACAGTCGGAAACTGGTTTTATGAGCTTGGGCTGGACAGTCTGTTCTTCTGGCTCATCTTGGCAGCTGGTATTTATGCAGCGCTGATATTGATGGGCAGATTTAAAAACTGGTGGTTTGGATTATGGTTGCTCGCTCTTCCGGCAGCTGTGTTCGTGGTGTATATTCAGCCAGTCTGGATCGATCCCTTGTATGAGGATTTCACGGCAATGGAACCTGGACCGCTCCGAACAGCAATCGAAGATTTGACGGAAAAAGCGGGACTTGAGGATGCTACCCTGCTTCAAGTCGATATGAGTGAAAAAACCACCACTTTTAATGCTTATGTAACCGGAATTATGGGGAATGCCCGGATTGTCTTGTGGGATACCACACTGAAAGGAATGCCACAGGAGGAAGTGCTGTTTATCCTGAATCATGAAATTGGCCATTATCTAAAGCACCATGTGTACATAGGAGTGGCGGGTTACCTGCTGTTGAGCTTGCTTTTGCTTTATGCCGGTGCGTTGGTTTACCGGGTTGTCTACAAGAATGTTTTAACGAAACAATCCTCTTCCAGTGGGAATGATTTGCGGGCTGTTCCGATTCTGCTGTTGATTTTTTCTTTGCTGCTTACTGCCGCACAACCACTGTCCTTAGCTGTTTCCCGGCAAATTGAAGCTTCAGCAGATCGTTATGCAGTAGAGAAAAGCGACAGTGATCAGCTGCGGGCTGGTATTTCCAGCTTTCACCGGATGGCAGAGCAGTCAAAGAGTGACGTCAATCCAGCTTTTTGGATAAAGTGGATGCGGTACAGTCATCCGCCGATCCAGGAGCGAATTGATCGAATCGAAAAAGAGCTGACTGATCGTGAAACCAATTCGAGCAGTTCTTCGTAAAAAGATGAGAAGGGATGGGATGAGGCGATGATAGATTTCCAAGAACAATTAATGCGCGAAAAGGAAAAAATGCGAGAAAAGCAAAGCTTGAATAACCAGCTTACAACCATGACCGCCCAGTTGAAAGAGTTGCGGGAAACGGAAACTCGAATGAAGCGAAGACTGGTAGATGAAAAAGTAGATGTGGAAAAATTGGAGGGAGTCAGCCTTAAGGGTATTTTCATGACGATTGCCGGAAAAAAAGAGGAAGTACTCGATAAAGAACGGCAGGAGGTACTGGAAGCCCAATTGAAGTGGAAGGAAGCACGAGATGCACGGAAAGAACTGGAACGGGAGCACAGCGAAATCACAGACAGGATTCAATCCCTCGGTTATCCGGAAGAAGAGATGGACCGTCTGCTGGAGAAAAAAGAAAAGTATCTGCTGGATCATGGGCATCAGGCAGGAGAGGAACTGCTTGATTTGTCGGAAGCAATTGGCGAGTTGCGAGCGGACGCTAAAGAAATTCAAGAAGCACTGGCTGCCGGCTGGGATGCTTCAAGGGCTCTTTCCAATGCAGAAGAATCTCTTCACAGTGCCGAAAACTGGGGAACGCTCGATATGTTCGGCGGCGGAATGATTACGACAGCAATTAAACATGGACGTATTGATGACGCAAGTAATGAGGTGCACGAAGCACAGCGGCTGCTGCGGAAATTTTCGCATGAACTGAATGATATCGGTAATTCGTTTGCAGTCGATATATCTATATCTGGCGGCTGGACAGTGGCTGATTACTTCTTTGACGGTTTGATAACGGATTGGTTTATCCAAGGCCAAATCAAGGATTCGCTGGAACAAGTCAGCACGGTCAAAAGAGAAACCGATCGGACAGTGGGCAAGCTGAAGGAACTGTCCGGTGATGTAAAAAGGAAAATCGTGGAACTGGAGGAAGATAAACGCCGACTGCTCGAAACACCGCTTTAAGGCTGGCGGTGGGTGACCATATCTTCCTCCTCGGTAATGAAAAAGGGACGGTCCGGACGATTGGACAACAATCCGAGCTTTTCTAGTTTCAAGTAGTTGACTTGCTTGTCAGGGTCTCCTTCTGTGATCGGAAGCTTTCCGGTTTGCTCGCGATAATGATCGACAGCTTGCTGAACTTTATCCAGGTCCTCGGCGAGCTGTTTATCTTTCTCCTCGAAGATTTCATACGTTTCCCGGGACATATAATACGTCTGTTGCGGTTTGGCTTCCAAATAGGGAGCCAGCAGCTGATAATCAATCGTCCGGTCCGAGTTGATGATTACTTGCAAAGGTATTTCAGAAGCCAGCTCGGCGCTGTATCGCCGGACGGCATCTTTCACCTCTGAAAGGCTTACCGGTCTAGCGGGGAGTTGTTTCTGCTGCGAATCGTTTTTCAGTTTTTTGCTCTTTTTCCACATGGCTTTTCTCCTTTAGTGAAAGATTTAGTACCTATTGATATAGCTAGAGTATAGCAAACCTGTTCGCCGGGATTAAAACGTTTTCCATTTGAAGAAGAGAGTGTGACAAATAGCTGTATCATTTTACAAAAAATTCAATTTATTCTACCATTTTATGCAATTTTCTGGTAAATTAGGAGTAGGCCTTTCACTTGCCTAAATATTGAATGAAGGGATGGTAGTCAATGATGTATGAAACACATTACGAAGTAACTCCGCTTACCCTTGCCGTCATTGGAGGGGACAAAGGAAACAGGTTTTCCTCCCGGGTCCTGGAAGAAGAAGAAGTGATCCAGGTGAAACAGCCGGCAAGCAAAATCATCGACCTTGCCTGTAAGTTCTTTGGGAGCAGCCTGCGGGGCAGGCAGGAAGGGACCAAAGATATCTGCAACATTACACACAAAGTACCTGTCTCCATTGATCCCTCGAGCGGTATGTATTTTTTCCCCACGGCTTCTCCTAATAGCCCTCAATGCTCGTGGATTGCCCACTCGCATATTGATCGAATCAGCAAGGCAGCGAATCAATCCACCGAAATCATCTTCAAAAATGGAAATTCCATTACACTCCCTGTTTCTCACGGCATCATTTTGAATCAAATTCAAAGGACGGCGCAATTCCGTTACTTGCTCGATCACCGGATTAAGTATTTGTGGAAGAATAATGCTGATGTGGTTGCTGAGCCTTTTGTATAAGTTCCCGTAGAATGGTTTCCACTTTTTTTCGAATAGCAGGATTAAAATAGTTTCTTTTTTCCTCTCGTCCCTGACAGATAAATAAAAAGGAAGAGAAGGAATCATTTTTATTTAAAGACACGACCTGCAGCTGTTCATTCGCCATACGGCTCCGAAGCTGTCGGCGTTCTGCTACAGCTTCCTGCTCCATTTTGCCAAGCAGGTCTGTGTAAGGTTCTTTGATTTTGAAACTGCCTGTTTGAATGCTTTGCAGATCCTTTTGGATGACCACAATGGCCATGGAAAGAAATAGAAAACGGGAAGCAACGGAAAGTTGTTCTTCGCTGAGATAACGCACAATTACTCCTCCTTAACGAACGTATGTTCTATTATACCCTAAACCGATCGATTCTAAAACCAAACCTGTGAAAAAAGAATACTGGTAAATAAAGTGAGGCGGTGAAAGGCCGGAACACGAAGCAGGTCAAAAGGACATCGGCATGGGCTGTTATTTTTTCAGTATTTCGGATACCCTATGATTGGGTGATAAAAATGAAAGCAACCGAATTGGAAAGCAAGCGTTTTGACAAAGCGCTTGATGAGATTCTCGATTTATTCAACAACTTGGAAAACGATGCACCGATCATTGATTTCGGGCAGGATGTCCTCGATAATATTGCACGAGCCAAAAAGAAATATGGAGATAAAATGGTGGACGAAAAGATAAATACAGTAGTAAGGGAAATGCTTTCCTGGCTCGAGCTGGATGATGTGAAACTGGAGGAAGAGGAGAATGAACAGGATGACGGTGAATCCTAAAAAAGCTTAAATGCGTCAAATGTAGTCGGCTCCTTTCCCCGGCAAGCCTATTTTTTATCCAATTATTTCCACATCTACGATGGCTTCGACGGGAAGAAATTCGAGACCGTCGTGGTTTTCGATTTCAAGTTTACCCATTCCCGCTCCTTTTATGAAACCTTCCAGCATTTCGATTCGCTGTGCTTCATAAAAGTAAAGGGAAACCTTTTGTTTGCACTCGATCGCCTGCATGATTGTTCGCTGCATTTCCTCTAATTTGTCACTGCTGAGAAGCGGTTTTTCAACGTCTTTTTCTGATTCATACCACTGATTGAGCATTTCTACATGCTCGGGCAGCATGAGGGAAGTCCATTTAATGGTTCCCCGGTCCTGATGTTTGCCTTGCATGACTATGCCCCCCGACGCCGCAGTTTTTTAGCCGGATGAACGGCCAAAATGTTTTCCAGGCGAAAAGTCCTGACTTGCTTGCGGTAAAAGCAGTAAGCCACCACCTGTTCTTCTTTAACCTGGAGAATTCGGACTATGCGTTGTGACAGCTGTCCGTTTTTAGCCTGATAAATCATTTCTACCTTTGTTTTATTGTCTTGGGCCAAGTGAAGCATAGTTTTCATTTATTTCACTCCTGTAAGGGAACGTTTGTTCTTATTATATGCAGAATACGATTATTTTACAACCAAATAAACCCT
Source organism: Sediminibacillus halophilus (assembly GCF_900103695.1). Lineage (GTDB taxonomy): Bacteria > Bacillota > Bacilli > Bacillales > Amphibacillaceae > Sediminibacillus > Sediminibacillus halophilus. The sequence continues at coordinate 1,269,158 of NZ_FNHF01000001.1, read as the reverse complement.
GGTAATTTATACCTACCTGTCGGGGTAGGGTGACTGCCATTCTGCCTAAACCACAAATACTGCCTTTACGGGGAACAAACGGCTGCTACAGGAATCAAGAAAACGAAAAAATCCAGCTTCTAAGAATAAAATGCGGGATAAGCAACAAATAGGTTGAACATCAACCCCTCTATACGGCCCATAATTAGGAACAGGCAAAAATAAAAGGTACCGCCTCTCACGGAAGAAAGGCGGTACCATATTAGAAGGGAAAATAGAAAAAAATCAGAAACAAGGCAATAGCAATCAAAAAAGTTGCTCCATAAATGATACTTAGCAAGGGCACATTTTCCTTCATCGAGCGCTTTTCATAGTCCATCGAACGACCGAGTTCCTGTTCGTGCCGATTTTCGGCCTTTTCATAAACCTTCGCTTTGTCTGACTCCGACTTTGCTAATCGCAATGTTATAATAAGGGCAGCGATACAGACAATAAAAGCTGAAATCATCAAAAAAACATACATGTTATCCCTCCTGAAATGGTTGGCTGTCCCTATTATCTGTTTTTATTAGAAGAAAAACAACGGGAGAAAGTGACACAGGGTATGTCCTTTAACAGAAAAAGACAGCGGGCTGGGCAATTTTCCTTGTTTACATTACAATTAAAATAGGGAAACTGGTTAGTAAGCAGTACATAACTCAAGTGCGGGTGCGAGGAGAATAGAACTTGTACATATTTGACATAGATATCAATGAACTTAGAGAATTAATTGAAAGTAATAGATTCGATGACTTGCTGATGCAGCTATTGAAAACGTATGAAGGTCTTGGACCGCTGCCGGGCATTTTACTGCCTTTCATTGAGGCTTTTCTGCCATTTTTGCCGCTGGTCGTTTTTGTGCTTGCCAATGCAGCGGCATACGGATTGCTCGAAGGCTTTTTGTTTTCCTGGATCGGTGCCAGTGCTGGGGCGTTGTGTGTGTTTATGCTTGTGCGCAAACTTGGAAATAAACGTTTTTTTATTTGGCTGCGGAAAAACAAGCAAGTGGAGCGGGTGACCGAATGGCTGGAACGACATGGATTTGGTCCGTTGTTTTTACTAATGTGCTTTCCGTTTTCGCCGTCTTCTGTCATCAATATCGTCGCAGCGTTATCTAAGGTCAGCTTTCAACAATTCGTCCTTGCCGTGCTATTGGGAAAGACGGTGATGATTTTTACGATTGCCTACGTGGGAGACAGTATTGTTTCCTTTGCTCAGAATCCGGTCAAGACAATCGTCGTTGGAGTTTGTATCCTGTTGTTTTGGATATTCGGTAAATTTTTAGAGCAGCGGCTGCAAAGAAAGGCCAGGGAACGTGGGTAGCTTTTAAATAGAGGATTAATATTTTTTCTGAAGGGTAAAATATGGATAGAAACAGCACCTGGAGGAAAAGACGATGAAAAGAATAAATTATTGGAAAGTATTACGGACGGTAGTAATTGCAGGAATACTGGCAGTGCTTTTCCGTTCGTATTTATTTGCTAGTTATGTTGTGGACGGAAAATCGATGGAGCCTACCCTATATGATGAAAACTTGATCATGGTGAACAAGATGGCCTATGACCTGCACAATATCAACCGGTTTGATGTGATTGTCTTTCACGCTAATGAAAAAGAAGATTACGTGAAACGAGTAATCGGTACACCGGGAGATACAATCGAGTATAAGAATGACCGTTTATATCTGAACGGAGAGCCGGTCGAGGAAGAATATTTAGAACCGTTTAAGAAGGATGATGGCAAACCGCTGACGGAGGATTTTTCACTGGATGGAGTCACAGGTCAGAGTGAAGTACCAGAGGGGAAACTGTTTGTCATGGGAGATAACAGACGGGAAAGCCTGGACAGCAGGTATTTCGGATTTGTTTCCCAAGACGAGGTGGTCGGAAAAGTTGATGTGAGATATTGGCCGATTTCACAATTAGGTGTTAGTTTTTAAAAAACTTTTCGCACGCTTGTTGCTTCTCAATCTTACAGTGATACAAAATGCAACTTAGTGAAACCTGAGAAGCTAGTTCTATATTTATTGTAAAGTGCTTAGGCTCGCTTCGGCAGAATATTACGCTTTCCGCGGGCAACGCTCAGCCGCGGGAGAAGCAAAGAACGATTCTTCCGGGGTCTTCGGACACGGAAAGCATAGTGTATTTCCGCAGCACCGTAATAACAAGTGATTGTAATAAAAAGAAGCTACGGACAAAAGCATAGCAACCAAATAAAGACCGAACGATAATGGGATTCGTTCGGTCTTTATATATTTAATAACCTGCCTTAGCAAAAGGTAAATCCTTTTAACCTTCTCATATGTGCTACGTTAATCAAATGATCAACAACAGCAGTGTGTAGCTGGCAACACCGGTCAAAAAAGCACCGAAGCTGCTTTGTCTTTCTTCTGGAAGCTCTTCTTTTAAAATATTGAGAATGACACCGCCGGCAAGAAAAGCCGTTAAAAAGGAAACAATGAACGGCTTCACCTCATACAAACTTCCTACTACCCAGCCTACCAGCACTGCCACGCTCAGCAGCCAACGGCCGTATTTATCATAATCCCTTTCGTGGCGCTCGCGAAGACTGAAATCATTTATGATAAAATGGACAGCCAGCGCCAGAAAGTAAAAAACCATTCCCGTCACATCGGCAAATTCCTCGGTAATCAATAAATAGCCAATAATCGCATTATAAAAAAAGAAGGAACCAATATGGATCCAAAAAACTCCCGAATTGGTCTTACCCGGACCAGCAGCGTTATTTTTCCGTTTAGACACTTTCACCATCCGTTCCAGTCCATAAAAAAGTGTCAGCCCTACAAGGGCCACCAGGTAAATATGGGATTCCAGAAAAGATAAACCCTCTGTAGTCAATGTCTCTTCGACAGCCTGCTGGTGTTCATTAAGATCGGGCAATAGATGAATGAACACATATGCGACAGCTATGCCGCCGGAAATGGACAGAAATCTGCTCCTCGGTACATTGTTCAGGAACAATAATTTATCGGAAAATAGATGAATCAAAACAAAGCACAAAGCAAACAAGAAACTCATCCAGAACATGTAAATACTTCCTCCTTTCCTGACTCTTTCGTTATTCCCTGTTCGGTAAAGGATTATCCAGGCTTTTTCTAAAGAAGAAAGCTTGTCCGGTTTCTGGTCAGGCCGCTATTTAATTGAATAAAACGAACATTTGTTCTATGATGAGGGATAGAAATAGCAAGGGGCTGTTTTAGTCAGGCAGCACCCTTGCAAAAATAGTCAATCCGGTAAACAGTAATGGAATCAGCAGTAATACTACAGAAAAACCGAGAATTGGAGCCAGAGCGGATCCCATCGTAGCACCAGAAAGAAGGGTAAATGAGTAAATCGCAACAGCACTTGTTCCGGCGGTTGCATGCCGTCCTACCAGGAGTACAACCATGGGGATGGTCAACGATGTGGATATAATCATGAAAAAGGAAGCAATTGCAATGGTTCCTACATTTAAATGAACAGCCGCTGGAAGAAAACCAGCTGCCATAATCGCCAAATGCAATCGCAGTACACGTTTGACTCTGAATTTTTTCAAAACAATGCTTGTGAAAAAAGAAGGGAGAATCCCGATTAAGCTGATCGCGCGGAACAACTGCAGCGGAATCGGAAATTCTGGCCAGCTGGTATAAAGATAGATTTCAAAAGCCCCATAGAACAGCATGATCGGAAACAACAGGAAAAATGCGATCAGGTAAAGGCTGCGGACAATGCGGTTGCGCAAGCATGATAAAATAGAAGCAGTGAGCTTCTTTAACTGCAGGCCGTTTGCTTTGGCAGACGGTTGCAAGGTAAACAATAAAAAAATAAAACAGGAAAGATAAAATACACTGAAGGCAATGAAGACACTGGAAACAGAAAAAGTATCGGCGAATGCCGCTGATACAATTTGACCGAATACACCGGCAAAAAGGAATCCGGTATTGATCAGAGCGATCGCTAATCCCTGCAGGGAGGGGGCAAAGCTGCGAAAACAATACCCGAATGCCAAGGGTGCGAAACTTGCAGCAAGCAGCCCTTGTATTACACGCAATAATAAAATAGATTCGATCGTGTCGGCCAGGGCGATGGCCGCAGTTACTAGTGTCAATACAGCCATACCGGTCAACATGATCCGGCTTAAAGGCAGCTGATCGGCTAAAAATCCGAAAAATAGAAGACCGAATGCGTATGCCAGGATAAAGAAGGAGCTCGTCAAAGAAGCATTCCCGATTGATACGTTGTAGGTTTCAGACAGCAGTGGATGCAAGGGAATCATTACATACAAACTACTTGCGACAAAAACAGCACAATAAATCAAGGCGGCCGCGCTGATAGTTTGCTTGGCCATTCTGCCGCCTCCTTTTCGATAGACTAGTGTACTATATGTTTCAGGGATAATTTTGTGAAAAAGGAGAGAGTAACAATGGGTGTCCGGTTTATATTAGGAAAAGCAGGGGCTGGAAAAAGCAATCACTGCCTACAGGAAATAGAAGGAAAATTGAACGAAGATCCAAAAGGGCCGCCTCTTTTGTATATTGTGCCGGACCAAATGACCTTTCAGCAGGAATATGCGCTACTGAAGAGAGACTCGGTTAATGGGAGTATCAGAGGGCAGGTATTCAGCTTTTCACGTTTGTCCTGGCGGGTTTTTCAGGAGACCGGAGGAGGCACTAGGAAGTTTATCAGTTCTACGGGTGTCCAAATGATGCTTCGAAAAATCACCGAGGAACGGAAATCCGATTGGAATGTGTTCCAAAAAGCGATAGAAAAGCAAGGCTTCATGGAACAATTGGAACAGATGATCACCGAGTTCAAGCGGTACCGGATTTCCCCAGAAGCACTTGCCGGACAAATCGTTAACATGGATCGCTTCACTCATAAGTACCCCGGGGAGACGGCATTGCGTAATAAGCTGGAAGATTTGAGTTATATTTATGACCGGCTTGTCGATGCGTTGCGGGATCAATATATTGATAGTGAAGATCAGTTGCAGCTGTTGGCGGAAAAAATAGAAGAGGCTTCATCCCTTGAAGATGCGGAAGTGTATATTGATGGATTTCATCATTTCACTCCACAGGAAATGCAGGTTGTCCAAGCCTTGATGAAAAAAACCAAACAGGTGACAATCACTCTGGCCATTGACGGACCAGCTGATGAAGAAGCGTCTGAATTGGATTTGTTCTGTCTTCCGACCGAAACCTATCATGCTATCCGGGATACTGCAAAGGAAAACGGTATCCCGGTCGATGAAATCCGGCATCTTGGGCAGGAAGATGGACGGTTTGCCAACAGGCCGTATTTTTCTCATTTGGAGAAGTACTTTGATAAACGACCGGCGCCTGAATACCCGGGCTATGTGCCGATTCAACTGGCACAGGCTGTCCATCCGCGCGCAGAAGTAGAAGGAGCGGCACAGGAAATCCTGCGTATTGTCCGGGAGGAAGGCTACCGGTATAAAGATATTGCTGTTCTGATCCGCCAGACAGAGGTTTATCATGATTTGATCGACACCGTTTTCGAAGATTACGGTATCCCTGTGTTTATCGATGAAAAACGGACGATGATGAATCATCCGCTGTTGGAGCTTATCCGTTCTGCACTTGATGTAGTCGAAGGAAACTGGCGTTATGATGCGGTATTCCGTCTTCTGAAAACGGGCTTTATCCCTGCATCTGACAGGGAATATCCTCTAACAGAAGATGCGATTGATGAGCTGGAAAATTATGTTTTGGAATATGGCATCCGTGGCAGAGACCGCTGGTTCAGTGACCAGGAGTGGAAATTTCAGCGTTTTAGGGGATTTGACCAGGCATCGCAAACAGATAAAGAACGGGAAATCCAGACGAGAATCAACCGCTATCGCCGCCAAGTAGTCCAGGTTCTTCAACCGTTTGATGAACAAGTCAGGGAGGCGGCTACTGTCATGGAGCGAGCGAGTATCATTTTTGAATGGCTGGAAAAGCTCCAAGTACCTCGCCAACTGGAAGAAGTTCGCGCCGAATTGGACGAGCAGGGGCGAAACGAGCAAGGGCGCGAACAGGAACAAGTATGGGATGGAGTCATTCAGCTTCTTGATGAAATGGTAGAAATTATCGGGGAGGAACGTTTGTCTTTACAAGTGTTCCGTACTACCCTGGAATCCGGTTTTGAATCGCTCAAGTTTGCGCACGTACCACCAAGTATGGATCATGTAGTTACCGGCACAATCGACCGGTCGCGGATCAGCGGCATTAAGTGTGCCTTTTTACTAGGGGTCAACGAAGGGGTCTGGCCGATGAAGCCGGCGGCAGACGGAATGATTTCGGAAGAGGAACGGGAATTGCTTGCTGAACAGGGAATCCGTTTGGCTGATGGAAGCAAACGCCAGCTACTGGATGACTGGTTTTATGTCTATCTTGCTTTCACATGTGCCCGGGACAAGCTTTGGATCAGTTATCCACTCAGCGATGAGGAAGGAAAATCCAAAGTGCCATCCCAACTGATTAACCGTATCGAGGATTTATTTCCAGCCTGTTGCGATCAACTGCTGCTTCAGGATCCGGAAGAACTGATGGAAGCGGACAGATTCATTTCTACGCCGATAAAGACAAGGTCTGCACTGACAGCACAGCTGGCACGGAATTTGCGAGGCTATCCGATTCATGACATCTGGTGGAATGTATTGAACTGGTATATAGAGCATGAGCAGAAGGATGGCACTGCTTATACCATTCTGCAAAGTCTGTTTTATAAAAATACGCCAACAAACTTAAAAGAGGAAACAGCCAAGCAATTGTATCCGCGTGAAGTGAAAGCGAGTGTCTCCCGTCTGGAAATGTATTACCGCTGTTCCTATCAGCATTTTGCCAAGTACAGTCTTGGGTTGGAAGAACGCCGCACTTATAAACTTGACGCTCCGGATATCGGGCAGCTTTTCCATGAGGCATTAAAGAAAATCACGGAATGGATTCAACAGGAAGGCAGGAATTTTTCCGACTTACAACGGGACGAAACCAACAAGTATGCAAGCCGGGCGGTACAAAATCTCGCTCCCGTTCTGCAGCATCAAATTTTGCACAGTTCGAACCGGTACCAGTATATTCAGCATAAGCTTCAGGAGATTATCGCCAGAGCGGCTTTCGTTTTAAGTGAACAGGCAAGGCAAAGTAAATTTTCTCCCATCGGATTGGAGCTCGGATTCGGTCCCAACCAGGAGCTGCCGCCGATTACGATCGACCTGCCGAATGGTTTCGAACTGATGTTGCGAGGAAGGATCGACAGGGTCGACAAGGCATTGGAACAGGAAAATTTGCTTTTGCGGATTATCGATTATAAATCAAGCTCCAAAGGATTGAATCTCGTAGAAGTTTATTACGGTCTTGCCTTGCAAATGCTGTCTTATCTGGACGTGATTTTATCCCACTCGGAGCAGTGGCTCGGTGCCAAGGCAAGCCCAGCCGGCGTATTGTACTTTCATGTCCATAACCCAATGATTTCCGGCACTAAACGACTGGATGATCTGGATATCGAACAGGAGATTTTTAAGAAATTCAAAATGCAGGGACTGCTGTTGGAGGACGAACAAATTGTTAAAATGATGGATACAGGGCTTGACAGTGGAATGAGTCAAATAGTTCCGGCCGGATTGAAGAAAAATGGAGACTTCCGCAAAGGTTCTAATACTGCAGGACAGGAAGCTTTCGATCAATTGCGTCATTATATCCGCGACCTGATGGTACAGGCAGGAACGGATATTACCGATGGCGGTGTACATCTCAATCCGTATCAACAGAAGCAGCAAGTGGCCTGCACTTACTGTCCGTTTAAATCGGTTTGCCAGTTTGATCCGACGCTGCACGAAAATAATTATCGCAGATTGAAGGATATGAAGGACGAAGAAATTCTCAATTTGATTGCCAGGAAGGAGGAGGACTGATGCCGCAATGGACCAAAGAACAGGAAGAAGCAATTTACGCAGCTGGAAGTGATATTCTGGTCGCGGCAGCTGCCGGATCTGGTAAAACGGCAGTCCTTGTAGAAAGAATCATTCAAAAACTGTTAAATAAGGAAAATCCGGTGGATATCGATTCCCTTCTGGTTGTAACCTTCACCAATGCAGCAGCCCAGGAGATGCGGAATCGTGTAGGCGCAGCACTGGAAGAAGCTTTGCAGAGCAACCCGGAATCTCTCCACTTGAAAAAGCAATTGTCGTTGCTGCAACGGGCGTCGATATCGACGTTGCATTCCTTTTGTATGGACGTAGTCAGACAGCACGCTTATATGCTGGACATTGACCCTGGTTTCCGTATCGCCGATGATATCGAAGGAGATATGATCAGACAGGAAGTCCTGGAAGAAATGTTTGAGGAATGGTATGGAAAAGATGGAGAAGAACAAAAAGCATTTTTTTCAGTGGTGGACAGGTTTTCCAATGACCGCAGTGATTTGGAAGTGGAAGAACTGATTCTTAAATTATATGATTTTGCCACACAGAATCCATGGCCGGATGCATGGCTGGATCAAATGGCCGCTATGTACGATGTGAATGAAGAGGCAGGTGAAGAATCACTTCCCTGGCTGTCTATTCTAAAGCGGGAAGTGAACAGCCAGCTGGATGCCATGCAGCATGAAGCAAAGTCCGCTCTTGACTTAACCAGAGATAACGATGGTCCCTACCACTATGGGGAAACGATTGATACTGATTTGGAAATGATCCAGCAGGCGAAGGCATCGCTGCATGCCTCTTGGGAAAAACTTCAGCAATTTTTCAAAGAAAGCAAGTTTCAAACGCTGTCCAGAAAAAAGACGGACTGTGCAGAAGAGAAAAAGGATAAAGTGAAGGAGTTGCGAAGCAGCTATAAAAAACGTTGGAATGACTTGGCTGAAGACTGGTTTTCCCGGAGCATGGATGCCTATTTAGCAGACATGAAAGGACTGCATCCAACCGTCGTTCAGCTTACTTCGCTCGTCAAGGAATTCAAGCGGCGCTATACGCAACTGAAAAAGGAAAAAGCGATCGTCGATTTTTCCGACTTAGAGCATTATTGCCTGCAAGTATTACTGGATGACACATCGACTCCGGAAAAGCCTGTCCCTTCCAGCGTTGCCGGAAATCTACGCAACAACTTTACGGAAGTAATGGTCGATGAGTATCAGGATACAAACTTGGTACAGGAAACGTTGCTTTCGCTGATTACCGATCAGGAAGGCACAGGGAACATGTTCATGGTCGGAGACGTCAAGCAAAGCATTTACCGATTCCGGCATGCCGAACCATCCTTGTTTTTGAATAAATATAAGCGATATGCAGATGAAGCAATCCCGGGGCGACGTATCGATCTGGCCAGGAACTTTCGAAGCCGGGAGCAAGTATTGTCGGCGGCCAACTATATTTTCCGTCAGCTTCTAAGTGAAGACGTCGGTGAAATGGAATACGAACCAGAGGCAGAACTGATTTACGCCAACCGTATTTATGATGAACTACAGCTTGGTGACACAAATGCAGAACTTCATATCATCGATCGGGAAAACCAGGAAGAACGCCAACAGGAAGAAACAGGAGAAGAAAATTTCCAAGATTTAGAAAAGGCGCAGCTGGAGGCACGCGCATATGCACGGATGATAAAAAAATGGATCGGTGATGAACAAAACCCGCCAATGAAGGTAGTTGATAAGGCAAGTGGAACCCAGCGAGACATCCAATACCGGGATATGGTGATTCTGATGCGGTCGATGACGTGGGCACCAACGATAACCGAGGAATTAAAGCAACAGGGAATCCCGGTTTATGCAGAACTTTCAACCGGTTATCTTGAAGCGATTGAAATCAAAATCATGATCAGTTTGTTGAAAGTGATTGATAATCCGAGACAGGACATTCCACTTGCTTCGGTACTACGATCCCCGATTGTCGGTCTTGATGAGGAAGACTTGGCGGAAATCCGTCTGGCGAAAAAACAGGCAGCATATTATGATGCCTTACAGTCGTTCATCGCCTCTTCAGCCAATAATAGAAAAGCAGAGAAAGTTCGCTTGTTCATCAACCAGTTAAAGGATTGGAGACTAAGGGCACGCCAAGGTGCATTGTCTGAGTTAATCTGGCAGATTTATCGGGAATCAGGCTATTATGATTTTGTCGGCGGGATTCCTGGCGGAAGACAACGCCAGGCGAACTTGCGTGCATTATATGATCGGGCGCGCACCTATGAAAATACTTCCTTCCGTGGGTTGTTCCGCTTTTTACGATTTATTGAGAGAATGGAAGAACGCGGCGACGATTTAGGTGCAGCCAGAGCGCTCGGTGAGCAAGAGGATGTTGTGCGGTTGATGACCATCCATAAAAGCAAGGGATTGGAATTCCCGGTTGTTATTCTCGGAGCAATGGATAAACAATTCAACCAGCAGGATTTGAAGCAAAAATATTTGCTGCACAAAGATCTTGGTTTCGGCAGTAAGTATATTGATCCTGACAAACGCATCATGTATCCGACGCTTGCTTATCATGCCTTGAAAAAAGAGAAGCAGCGGGAAATGCTTGCAGAGGAAATGCGCGTGCTGTATGTAGCCCTGACCAGGGCGAAAGAAAAGTTGGTAATGGTCGGTAATGTGGCATCCTTTGAAAAGAAGCAGGAAAAGTGGCAGCAAATCATTGATCATCCCGAATGGGTTCTGCCTTCCCATTTCCGTTTGGAAACCCAAAGCTATCTCGACTGGGTCGGTCCAGCTCTGATCAGGCATGATGCCAATCAACCGCTCCGCAATGTAGAAGTAAGCGTCCAAGTTCCAGAGTCAATTCGGTGTGACAATTCCGATTGGCAGGTCCAGTTGTTACATGGCAGTGAATTCACCAATCTGGATGCATTGGAAGCAGTGGAACAGGAAAAAATCAAAACATCTGTACAAGAATGGAAGTCGCTTCCCGATACCAAGCCAGAATTGGATAACAAAGTGGCTGCCCGTTTATCGTTTGTTTATCCAAACAGGAATGCAGCCTTTTACCGAGCCAAACAAACCGTGACAGAGTTGAAGCGCCAGCGGGAAATAAAAGACGAGTATAGTAGCGATCAGCTTGTCCAGCGTTATCAGGCGCCGATCATCAGGCGGCCGCGCTTTATGCAGCAGGAAAAGCGATTGACAGCTGCCGAAAAAGGGAGCGCCATGCATGCCGTCATGCAACATCTGCCATTTGATCGTAACTGGCAAAAAGCCGCGCTTGTTGAATTTGTCCAGGGACTGGTAACCAAAGAGATACTAACTCAGGAAGAGGCCGATGTCATTGATAGTACAGCTATTGAGCGGTTCTTTACGACAGAAATAGGCAGAATGGCTATTGAAGCAGAAGAAGTAACACGGGAGGTTCCGTTCAGTTTATCTATTAATGCAAAAGAAGTATATGCAGATTGGCTGGAAGAAACAGAGGAACAGGTACTTGTTCAAGGGGTGATAGATTGTATCATCCCGGACGGTGATGGATGGATCATCATCGATTACAAAACAGACAGCATTGACGGAGACATTACCCCCGAACTACAGCAAAAACTATTATCGCGCTATCAGGTACAGCTTGATTTATATGCACGGGCACTAGAACAAATTTGGAAGCAGCCAGTCACGAAAAAATATTTGTATTTCTTTGATGGGCCGCTGCTAATAGAAGTATAACCGGTTGCTTGACGTTCAGCCGGAAAATGGATAAACCGGTTCGCTATCTTGGCGAACCGGTTTTTCAACTTCGTTCAAAAATCACTAAGTGGGTAACATGTCCGCATCCGAATTTGCCCAAATGGATTATGGTTTGAAAAGGAAGTGACCGCTTTAAGCGTTTGCGGAAACGTTTTGGTCTGCAACGTCGGGGTCAGCCGTATTTGTGGCACTCAAACCGCTGTTCGTATTGATGAAGTCACCAGTATTAAAAGAACCGGAGCCGGAACTTACTTTGGAATTGCTTTTAGGGGAAAGATAAAAGCTGTCACCAAAGTTGATGACCCCTCCATCTATACTGTTGATCTTGATTGGTCCAACTATCGACGGCATTATATGACACCTTCTTTTATTTGCATTTATTACAGTGTATTGTTAGGGGTGCTGTTCTGTTCCTCATTTAGAATACGGATATGTTTTATCCGTGCTTCGGCATCCAATAGATTCAAACTTCCTATTTGTAAAGTGGAAGATGCAGCTATCCCGAGCACACTGATATTTCCCACGGAGATTTTCGGGTAATGATGAATGGTTGTCTGTCTGATGGGGGGAACAGGAGGCAGGGCCGAAGGTTGTTTGCTGAATACGGGAAAATCAGCAAACTCAACTGGCACTTCTCCTTTTTCGGTTATACCTTCCTCCTGAACAGCAATGGCCAGCATCCTCGGGCGTAGCCTATTCACATCTCCAATCTCAAACATGGAGCTCCGTGACATAGAATCGACGTAAATCGTATCCACGTAGGAAGATCGTTGCAACATTGCTATCTTTCCTCGATAGAGCGGCTCAACGGAACAAGTGAACCAACGATATAAGATTCTGGCGGTGTGTCAAAAAAGGAACTTAAATTTATTTTCTCATTGTCCCCGACCAGGAGTGTCGAGGAAGAAGAGACAGCGGTAACTTCGATATTACCAACGTGTAAATCCCAGTTGTGTACAGTGAAATTCATTCGGGAAAATCTCCTTTTTGAAAAAATTGATGAAGGGAGTGCTTAATTTCCTGCCAAACATTGTCTCGAATGGACGTAGCGTCAGGAGAATCTCCTTCCCTATTTTCTAAATAGTAAGCTGCCCGATTCGGCAGTTGTTGTTTTATATCCTGAATCAGTATGTCACGTTGTTTAGGTGAAAGCGGGCGTTGATATTGGTTGGATAGTTCTTCTAATAGTTTCGGCGCCTCGGATGTGACAAGACGATCAAGTCCTGCCACAATTTGTTGGCGTGGAGGACCTGAATAAGGTTGAAGACCGGTTGTCTGTTGCTGATTGACTGCAAAATCTTCAATGGAGTCCAAACCTTCAGGATTTATACCAATATTCAACGTTCCATCAAGGCGTTCAATTTTCAATTGATCAAAGTGGTAGTCGATTCTTTCGACATTTGGCTGGTTGTTTTTTTGGTTTTTCTCCAATTCGGCCACCCTTGCTTCCAGTTCTTGCAGTCGTTGATCCTGGTTTTGGATATATTGCTGCAGCTGGTTGATGTATGTTTGCCAGTAGTGTGGATGCATCGCTGGAAAACTCCTTTCTGGGTGAAGACCTAAAATTAAAGTATGCAAAAAAGTGAAAATAGTTCATTAACTTGTAGGTGCGAGCGGGACGAGTGGTTCCTGTTCAGAGAGTGCTTCTGCTTCTTCGGCAAGCTCGGTATACCCACCGGTATTGTATAGCTCTGAACTTGCTCTTATGATGCCCGCACTGCCGATTTGCAGAATCGATGAGTTGGAGACGCTGTTCACTCTCAAAGTATGGATGCAAATAGACTGATGAACGGTCAAATGCACAGTGATTCCCCCTTATGGGCCGACATTCGGCTGATCAAGTACGTCATCATCCTGAAAGTTTGTTACAGAATTTTGCAGTTGAATTTGGATGCCGTTTCCGGTGTTGAATGAGCCGCCGCCTGCAAATGTTTTAGAGGTCGAATACGGATTGATGGCGTAGACGTCCCCAATATTGAATATGCTCGATGAAGATACCGTGTTGACTTTTACCGCTCCAACTACCGCAGGCATAGCACGATTCCTCCTTTCTAATAATTTATGAAAACGGAAAAAAACTGTTCGACTGTCCGGGAATTTTGCATGGTATATTCCGAACGATTCAGATACAATGACACTAGTTAGAAAGCAATCAGACGAAGGGGGAAAACGATGGCGAAGGCAGGTTCTCCACTAAACGAAAATCAGCGGCTCATTTGGATAGATGCCGCGAGGGGGCTGGCCATTCTCGGCATATTCATGGTCAATGCGCCAGCCTTCAATGCTCCGTTTTTTCTATATGGGGGTGCAGGCGATTTCTGGAACAACAAACTGGATCATGCTGTACAGGCCGGAATCGATATTTTCTTTCAGGCCAGTTTTTATACGCTTTTTTCCTTTTTGTTCGGTTTCGGCATGCAGGTGATGTATGACAGGCTACAGGAAAAAAAACGGAATACCGTTCATGTATTGATCCGCAGACTTTTGGTTTTGATTTGCTTTGGTATCGTCCATGCCTTTTTGATTTGGCATGGAGATATCCTGTTGACCTACGGCATTATAGGGTTTTGGCTGTTTTGCTTTTACCGCAGGCAGAATGGAACATTACTAGGATGGAGTTTTGGCCTGCTCTTGATACCGGCCGGGCTTCTGACGATGTTATCCTATGCTGTTAGGAGCTTTATTCCGGATATAACGGCAGGGGACAGTCAGAGAATCTCAGAGGCAATGGCCAACTATGGGGAAGGGACCCTCTTGGACATTTGGCACCAGAATCTCGTAGACTGGTTATACGCCAATGGAGGGATTGCCTACGTGTTTTTGACATTCAGTCTGCTGCCGATGTTTTTGTTAGGGATGTACGCTTCCCGTAAGAAATGGCTGCATGACATTGATCGGTTTCGGCCTGTCCTAATCAGGGTTTGGGTTATCACAGGTATCTTATTTGTGCTGATGAAAGTTGGTCCTTATGCAATCGAAAATCCGTTTTGGTTAAATGAGGCGAAACGGGCAATCGGAGGCAGCGCTTCTGCATTATTTTATATGCTTTCCGTCACTTTGGCATTCCGCACAAAGCACGGGAAAAAGCTATTGGCCCCGCTCGCCTACGTGGGGCGGATGTCACTTTCTAATTACTTAGCACAGTCACTTATATGCTTTTTTCTGTTTTATAGTGCTGGTCTCGGATTATATGGCTCCGTGCGTCCAATCTATTCGGTCGTGCTCGTCCTGGTAATATTCAGTCTGCAAGTTTTCGTGAGCAGATGGTGGTTAAGCCATTTCCGTTTTGGACCTGCTGAATGGCTATGGAGGAGCTTAACCTATGGAGAAAAGCAACAGCTAAGGAAACGAGTTCGATCTATGGATTAGTGATTAGCGGAAAAAGAGAAATGTTGGAACATGATATACTCCAACCTCCTGTTAACCTTGAAGGATGAGAGGAGAGTTGAGTACTTCTTGATGTTTTTGACTGTTGACGGAAAAGGAAAGGACTTGCACATTAACCCGGCAATAGTAAACGGGGATTCTTGCGAGAATCGCACGAACCGCAAAAATAACCCGAGCGAATTCGAATGCTTGGCATTTCGAACATCGCTCGGGTTTTGCTTTGGCCACTACCCTTTTGTATCAGCCGCTACTTTATTAAATTATGATTCTAGTACTTGTTTAATTTGCTCGACCGCCCAGACTAAATCGGATTTCTCGACAGTCAGCGGTGGAGCGAAACGGATGACGTTTTCGTGTGTCTCTTTGCAAAGCAATCCTTTTGCTTTCAGTTGTTCACAATAAGGCCGGGCGGATTCCGTTAGTTCAACACCGATAAACAATCCTCTCCCACGAACCTCTTTGATTGCCGGATTTTTAATCTTTACTAGTTCCCCCATCATGTAATTTCCAAGTTCCAGCGAACGATCCGCCAGTTTTTCCTCTTCCAATACATCAAGGGCTGCGATTGAAACAGCACATGCAAGGGGGTTTCCACCAAACGTGGAACCGTGCGATCCAGGATTAAACACACCGAGAATTTCTTTATTTGCTACCACACAAGAGATTGGAAATACTCCTCCGCCAAGTGCCTTGCCAAGTATCAACACATCAGGGGATACTTGTTCCCAGTCACAGGCAAACATCTTACCGCTTCTGCCCAGGCCAGCCTGGATTTCATCAGCAATGAACAGGACATTGTTTTGTTTGCATATGTCATAAGCCTGTTTTAAATACCCTTCAGGCGGGATGACGATACCGGCTTCCCCTTGGATTGGTTCCATTAGGAAACCTGCCGTGTTTTCGTTAACAGCCTCTTTAAGCGCTTCGATATCACCGTATGGTATCAGTTTGATACCTGGTAGCATTGGACCGAATCCACGCTTGTATTCATCCTCCGAAGATAATGAAACCGCAGTCATTGTTCTGCCGTGGAAGTTACCGGTACAGGCGATGATCTCCGCCTGGCCGTCCTGAATTCCTTTCACCTCATAGCCCCAGCGCCGTACTGCCTTAATGGCGGTTTCTACCGCTTCAGCTCCAGTGTTCATTGGCAATGCCATTTCTTTGTTCGTCAGCTTGCACACTTTTTCGTACCATGGACCTAGTTGGTCGTTGTGAAACGCTCTTGATGTCAGGGTTACGCGATCTGCTTGCTGCTTCAAGGCATCGATAATCCGTGGATGACGGTGTCCCTGATTGACTGCTGAATAAGCACTAAGCATATCCATGTAGCGGTTTCCTTCGGGATCCTCTACCCAGACTCCTTCAGCCTTGGCAACCACAATCGGCAGCGGGTGGTAATTTTTAGCTCCATATTCTTGAGTTTGGTCAATGATTTCCTGACTCGATCGTACCATGGTATCCCTCCGTTTCAATGTTAAGCATACGCTTTCAATTATAACAGTTTTTTCATATATAGGAAGTTCAAAAATGCGGGAAAAATGACACGGTGAACTTCGTCGTTAGCTTGCTGGTCCGTTCCTCACGTATTAAAAGCATACGCTCCGGTACTCCCAACTACGCTGCCTAGAACTTCTTGGTCCTTTTTGTCCTCTTTTTGAACGTTATATAAAAAGAGGAAGTTCAAAAATGCGGGAAAAATAACACGGCGAACTTCGAAGTTAGCTTGCTGGTCCGTTCCTCAGGGAGAAAAGGGAAACCTTCTACTAAAAACGCCCACGTCATGTGGGAACGTAGAAGCCACCACCTCCTGTGGAAGTCCGCTCCGGTACTCCCAACTCTACGCTGCCTAGAATCTTTATGGCCCATTATTGAATGTGAGAAGGTGTTCATAGAAATGTGCGAAAGGATACATTTTTTCAAATGAAATGTTCACGGAAAAATGATATGATAGCATTGATTGAATAAAAAGGAGGTACGTCATGACGACGCATCTACATATCACTTCATGGGTACTAGCGTTTATTTTATTTGGACTTGCTTTAATGTTTTATAAGCAAGGTAAAAACAAACCAGCAAAAATTTTACAGATGATTTTAAGACTCGATTACCTGTTGATCTTGTATTCGGGCGGTGACTTGATTATGTATTACTTCCAGCAAAGTTTTATGCTCGGAGAAGTCATCGTCAAAGGATTGGCAGGAATTTGGGTGATTGCAGCGATGGAAATGATTGCTGGGAAATACAGTAAGGGCAAGCCTGTGATGGGCGTTTGGGTACAGTTTGCTATTGCAGTGCTCATTGTTCTGGTTCTAGGTTTCGGCAGACTTCCATTCGGCCTGCACTTTATGTCTTAAGTTTGTTCTACACCGTATCCGCGGAATATTCTGCGATACGGTGTTTTTTTGTAGGAGGAAGGTTGGAAGAGGAGAGTATGTTGATAAAATTACGTAATAAGGTTCATTTTTGTCATAGAAAACTGCTTTTTAGGAGGATGCTGTTCTTGTGACAAAACAGGCTTGACTTAGACACACCCTGGGCGTTTTTATCATAAGCATATAGAAGGGCTAAAAGAAAGGGTGTGTTTTCGTTTATGTGTGGGATCACAGGCTGGATAGATTTTAAACGCGACTTATCAGGGGAAGTAGCCACTGTTCGTAAAATGGCCGGGACCATCCAACACCGAGGACCAGATGAGTATAACGAGTGGCTTTCCGAGCATGCCGCGTTTGGTCATCAACGATTGATTGTTGTCGACCCCGCAGGTGGAAAGCAGCCAATGGAATGCCTGCGCGGTGAAGAAAAATATGTCATGATTTACAATGGAGAACTTTACAATACAGAGGATCTGCGGCAAGAACTCATACAAAAAGGCTGGGACTTTGCTTCCCATTCTGATACGGAAGTGTTATTGAAGAGTTTTATCCAATGGAGGGAAGCTTGTGTTGAAAAATTAAATGGAATATTTGCGTTTGCCATTTGGGATTCGGAAAAGCAGCAGTTGTTTATGGCGAGAGATCGGCTTGGCGTTAAACCGTTGTTTTTCAAACAGCATGGAGAGGGGCTCTTGTTTTCTTCTGAAATAAAAGCGCTGCTTGCTCATCCTGAAGTAGAACCTGTTTTGGACCGTGAAGGATTAAGTGAAGTGCTTGCGCTTGGTCCATCTCGTACTCCTGGTCATGGAGTTTTTAAGGGAATCCATGAACTTCCTGCTGCCCACATCGGAATTTTTAATCAAGATGGGTTTCAAACGCACCGCTATTGGAATGTAGTCAGCAAACAACATGAAGACGACGTGGAAACCACAGCCCGGACAATCAGGGAATTACTGACTGATGCTGTCGAACGACAGCTGGTTTCAGATGTTTCCCTTGGGACATTTTTATCAGGAGGGGTGGATTCAAGCGCCATAACCGCAATTGCGGCCAATTACTTGCAGGATAATGGGAAAGGCCCCTTGTCGACATTCTCGATAGATTATCAGGACAATGAAAAATATTTCAAGCAAAGCTCTTTTCAACCGAATAGCGACAATGACTTTATTGGAAAGATGAGCAATTTCAGCGGAACCAATCATCATACCTTCATCATGGATAATATGACGTTGGCGGAAATGTTGAAAGAAGCTGTTGAGATGCGTGACTTGCCCGGAATGGCAGATGTCGATTCATCGCTTCTTTGGTTTTGCCGCCAGACGAAACAGGAAGTGACCGTTGCTCTTTCCGGGGAATGTGCGGATGAAATTTTTGGCGGATATCCTTGGTTTTATCGTGAAGACGACTTAGCCCGGGAAGGTTTCCCGTGGATTCGTTCATCTGAAGTGAGACGCTCCTTATTAACAGAAGAATGGAAACAAAAACTAGATTTGCATGGTTACATGCTGAAACGATACCAGGAAACGATTGATGGAACGCCGGAATGCGACGGGGACAGTCCCCTGGAAAAGCAGCGCAGGCAAATGTTTTACCTAAACATGCACTGGTTCATGCCAACACTGCTGGATAGAAAAGACCGGATGAGTATGGGTGCCAGTTTTGAAGCAAGGGTGCCATTTAGCGACCACCGACTTGTTGAATACGTTTGGAATATACCATGGGAAATGAAGACATATAATGGTAGGGAAAAGGGAATTTTAAGAAAGGCATTGGAGGGGCTGCTCCCGAATGAAATTCTTTATCGGAAAAAGAGCCCATATCCCAAAACTCACAATCCTGTTTACACGGGTGCCGTTGTTTCATGGCTGGAAGAAATAAGCAGGGATCCGGATGCCAGGTTGTTTGAATTGTTTGATCGGAAAGAAATTGAAAAGTTGATTCAAACAGAAGGAAAGCAAATAGAGGCACCGTGGTTTGGTCAGCTAATGACAGGGCCACAGCTGTTAGCCCATCTTGGCCAAATTGATCACTGGCTTCGGACATATCAAATCAAGATAGAATATTGACCGGATAGTGTGAGAAAAAGCGTGTCACCATGGGCACGCTTTTTTCTAAACTATTGACTTCATGAATCTGCTTTAATGAAGTTTTCTTTGACCCAAGCCTTGGAACGCCACCTCCGCAGCATCAATAACCCCCGCAGCCATTCATCCGTTATAAAAGCAATCCATACGCCAATTAATCCCAAACCGAGGTATAAACCGAAGAACCAGGCGAAAGTGACGCTGACACCCCACATGGAGAGAATTCCGACAAAGACAGGAAATCTTACATCGCCAGCTGCACGCAGCGAACTGATGACTACAAGGTTAAATGCCCGGCCGGGCTCCAGGATAATGGTCACCAACAGCAAGGCGGCGCCTTTTTCCAATATAGTTGCATTATCGGTAAAGATACCCAAAAGAAAGTCACTGGCAAAATAAATGATAATGGCGGCGAAAGTGGAAATGACGATCGAGATTTGCAGGCTCTTGATGCCATGCTTATAGGCTGTATCTATTTCCCCCGCGCCTATCAGGTGGCCGATTAATATTTGCGTTCCTTGGCCGATAGCCAGAGCGAACAGGAAAATGAACATCATGATATTCTGGACATAAACCTTGGTGGTCAATGCCATGGTACCGAGCTGGGCGATAAAGTAAGTGATCACCATCTGGCTGGCATTATAAGAAAGCTGTTCTCCGGCTGAAGGAATTCCGATATTTAATAAATCGCGGATATCCTGTTTGTTATAAGAAAAGAAAGAAGCGAAAGGCAATGTTTTCTCACTGCGTCTTAATAAGAGAAACAGAAGGATGGTAAATCCTAAGAAGCGGCTGATGATAGTTGAATAAGCTACCCCTTCCACTCCTAATACAGGGAAACCGAATGGGCCGAAAATAACGGTATAGTTTCCGATTATATTAAGCACGTTCATGCCAATCGTTACGTACATTGTATCTTTCGTAAATCCATAGCTTCTTAAAACAGCTGCGACTGTCATGATCAATGCCTGAACAAAGATTAATCCTCCGACAATGTTTAAATAGACCCCTGCTTCGCCCATCAATTCAGCAGGCAAGTCCATTATCTTTAGAATTTGCTTACTAAACACAAACAAAGCGATGCTCAACAGCAGGGAAAACCATAAATTGAGGCTGAGGGAAGTAACAGCGATGGCACCAGCAGTTTTCTGCTTCCCTGCTCCAAGATTTTGTGCAACCAGTACTCCTGCACCGGCCGCAACGAAGCCAAACATGACGATAATGACAGAAATCACCTGATTGGAGACACCGACGGCTGCCACGGAGCTGTCGGAATATTGGCTGAGCATCAAGGTGTCTGCATTTCCCATTAGCATATGCAGGAGTATTTCAATGAAAATGGGCCAAGTCAGAGCAAAGAGGCTTTGCTTTTTTATATCTGTTTGATTCATTCGCTATCCTCACGATCAAAAAAATTAGAAAATCCAATTAAGTATATACCGTCTTTCTGGTTTTGTCAGTACATAATGCAACGAAGCGTCTAAATGGTAATTATGGCGCACTTGTGACACTTTTATGGAATATCGGGAAAATGATATGATCATGATTGACGGACAGGGCTGATAAAGCTACCCTTTATGAAGAAAGCTTTTATAATTCAAATATTGCCTGTAGGAGGAACGGAATGTGAAGAAGTTATTTGCAGCTGCGGCTGTATTGCCGTTTCTTCTTTTTTACTCACAACCAATTAGTGCTGTAGAACAAGAAGATACATTGGCAGACGAATCTATTTACTATGTTCTTTTAGACCGTTTTGTAAACGGAAACTTTGATAATGACAAGAAAATTGATATTGAGAACCCCAATGCTATGCATGGCGGTGATCTGCAAGGGGTCATTAGCAAGCTTGACGATTTGAAAGACATGGGCTTTACTGCTGTTAATATCAGTCCGATTATGGAAAATGAAAAAGATGGTTATCATGGTTTTTGGGTGACGGACTTTACTGCGATAGAACCTCACTCGGGGACGATGGAAACTGCTGCTGAATTGGTGGAAGAAGCACACAAACGTGACATGAAAGTGTTCATGGATTTTCCGGTCAATCATACGTCTGCATCACATCCATGGCTTACAGATCAGGACAAGCAGGGCTGGTACGCTAGTGAGCATGATGGGGAACAAGAACAAGCAGAGCTTGTGCAGACTCCATGGCTCGATGATTTGCCACAGTTGGATTTGCAAAACCAAGAGGTTGTAGCTGCATTGAGTGAGGCAGGGAAGTTTTGGCTGGAAGAAACCGGTTTGGATGGCTACCGGTTAGGAATCGAACCAGATACCCCGGTTTCGTTTGTTACCGACTTTTCTGAAGCGCTGCATGCTGAACGGCAGGAATTTTCCCTTTTGGCTGACTGGAAGCATGCGGATAAGGAAGGAATGGAACCATACCGGGAAGCGGCTATCGATTTAATTATTGATTATGGGCAAACTCAATTCCTTGATCAGGTATTTCAAGCACCAGGGAATGAATTATCTAACTTATCCGATAAGATTGAGACAGAAAATAATGGGGTGGCACTGGACAGCCAGATGACAACACGCTTCACAAAAAAGGCGATTGAACTCGGAGAAAATCCGGTGACAAGATGGAAGCTGGGATTGACTTATTTGTACTTGAGTCCTGGGACCCCTGTCATTTATCAGGGTTCAGAGGTAGCGATGGGTAATGAAGATGATGCACCAGATCACCGTACGGCACAGTTGAATAGTGGCAATGATGAGTTGAGCCAGTATCTGGAACGATTGTCTGCCATTCGCCAGCAGTTCGCTCCTTTTACGAAAGGCGATATGGAGCATGTAGAGAGCAATGGAGCAATGAGTTTATTCAAACGCAGCTACGAAGGGGAAACCGTTTATTTTGCCATCAATAATGCTACATCGACTAAGGCTGTGACAATCGACGATATTCAAGCCGGCAAACAGCTCCGCGGATTACTCAATGATGAGACGGTTCGGGCCGATGAAGAAGGGTATTACAAAATAGGACTGGACCGTGAAACGGCAGAAGTGTATGTCATCGAGGATGACAAAGGTATCAATTGGTTGTTTGTTTCCTTTATTATAGCGGTTCTTGGGGCATTTATTTTTGCCATTGTTTTTCTGAAGAAAAAAAACAAAACCCTAGTAAGTAGAACAAAAAATACAAAGCTAAGATAGGTGAAAAATGCCGTTCCGGTCAACCCGGAACGGCATTATTTACTCCATCTCGCTAACGCGCTACCAGGGTGGGGGACTGACCCCGCCCGGCATTTGAAGCTATTAGCCGTTTAGGACGACGCCGCCGTTGACATGGAGCATTTGGCCGGAGACGTAGCTGGAATCCTTGCTGGCCAGGTAAACGTAAGCTGGAGCGACTTCCTTTGGTTCACCGGGACGGCCCATTGGATAATTGCTGCCGAATTTAGCCACTTTATCTTCATTAAAGCTTGCGGGAATTAATGGCGTCCAAATCGGACCTGGTGCCACTCCATTGACACGGATACCTTTCCCGACCAATGATTCGGACAATGCCCGGGTAAAGGAAGTAATTGCCCCCTTCGTCGCAGTATAATCAATCAGGGAAGCATTGCCGACATAAGCATTAATGGAGGAAGTATTAATAATGGTACTACCTTCCTGCATATGTGGTACGGCAGCTTTCGCCATATAGAAAAAAGGGAAAAAGTTGGTCTGGAATGTTTTTTCCATTTGTTCGTTTGTAATATCCAGAAATTCGCTCTGTGGATATTGGACACCGGCATTGTTGACTAAGATATCCACGCCTCCGAAGATTTCAACCGTTTTTTGAACAGCAGAGGAGCAAAATTCAGCATTGGATACATCGCCAGGAAGCAGGAGGCATCGTTGTCCTTCCTGTTCGACTAATTCTTTTGTCTTCTGGGCGTCTTCTTCTTCATCCAAGTAAATGATTGCGACATCTGCGCCCTCTTTTGCATAATAAAGGCTTACAGAACGTCCAATCCCACTGTCTCCTCCAGTAATGATCGCTTTCTTCCCTTGCAATTTTCCGCTTCCTTTATAGTCAGGATCTACATAGTTGGGCAGTGGATCCATTTCATGTTCAAGCCCGGGTTGCCGGTCCTGATGCTGTTTTGGTTGTAGTTCGTCTGCCATGATTATCCCTCCATACTTGTTTTGTTTTAACCGATACCCGTCCTTAAATACCTTTAATCGCAGCGAGCAGACCGGCGGATTATTCCAAATTAAAAGAAGTTGACACATAACATAAATATACACGGAAAAAATCAATCGATAGCAGTATAGGAAGCTTTAAAAGAATTTCTTAGTGGGAACAGTCGGTTATGCGAGGAAAAAAAACAGTGGAGGAAGGTAAACTCCTTAGATAGTATCCGGAGAGGAAAGCGTGAGCTGAAGATCCACTTGGTAATGTAGTTATCTTTACCAAGTTAGCTAAAGCCGTACCCTCAGAAAGCGAGGTACCTTGCCGGGGGATGCCTGCACA
This sequence comes from Sediminibacillus halophilus, assembly GCF_900103695.1. GTDB lineage: Bacteria > Bacillota > Bacilli > Bacillales > Amphibacillaceae > Sediminibacillus > Sediminibacillus halophilus. The sequence goes on along the minus strand of NZ_FNHF01000001.1, from coordinate 1,245,172 downwards.
ATTTATTACTTAGTTAACTAAGCGAAAAAATCATAAAAGAAAAACCGATCGAGTTCGAAGTTTTGAATTCGAAACATCGTTCGGTTTTTCCTTTGGTTACTATGCTTTTGTCCCAGCCATGTGTATTCTACCGGTATTCATCGTTCAAGAAAAACAAAGCAAGTGTTCCAGGGCCGGAATGGGCTCCAATCGCTGAGCCGACCATTTCAATATGGATATCTTCGGTTTTAAATCGTTCTCTGATCATTTCGGCCAGCTGCCTTGCATTTTCTATATCATCTCCGTGGCTGATGCCGATTGGCTGGTTCTGAAAATCTTTCCCCCGTTCCTCCATTACATCTACCATTCGTTTCAACACCCGCTTGGAACCACGGATTTTTTCCAGTGGTATCAGCTTACCGTCCTCTACATGCAACAAAGGTTTGATTTTTAGCAACGAACCGACAAATGCTGCCGTTTTGCTCACTCGGCCACCACGGTACAAATATTCCAGATCATCTACTGTGAAGATGTGCTCCATGTGATTGGCATGGTATCGGGCAATTTCTTTAATTTGGGTCAGACTTTCTCCTTCACTTGCAAGCTGTGCGGCACGCAGAACTACCAATCCGTGTCCCAAGGAAGCGCAATGGGTATCGAGTACTTGGACTTCCCAGTCAGGATAATCCTCCTTGACTTCCTGCATCGCCATCCTGCCTGCGTTATACGTTCCTGAAAGTTCGGAAGAGAAAGCGATATAAAGACATGGCTGGTTTTGTTTAGCATAGTTTTCAAACGCTTCACGGAACTTCTGGGGACTGACCTGCGACGTTTTCGGTGCCTTTCCTGCGCGCATGGCATCATAGACCGCTTTTGCAGAAATCGTTTTTGCGTCTTCAAAGTTTTCATTGTCGAGTTCGACAGTCAGTGATACCATATCAATGTTGTATTTTTCATAATGGCCTTGCGAAAGGTCACACGCAGAATCGGTGATAATTTTCACATTCATGTTTTCCACCCTCAATTCGAATCATTTTTAATACGGTAAAAAAGTTTAAATGGGAGTTGCGTTCTTAAAAAGAACTAACATGGAATCCCGCTTAACAAACAGGTCCCGTTGATGATAAATAAATCAGTGCAGTTTATTTACAGTGTAAGCGTACCGCTATCGTTAGTCAAAACTTTTTCCTATTTAGTTAGATTGGAAGATGGTAAATGCGATACTGCAGATTATTGGGACGGTTAGCTGGGTATGGAAAAGAGAAGCTTATTTTTGCTACATATGGAAACGATAAGGACATGTAGAAAAAAATAGCCCGATTGGATGATGGAAAACAACAGCGACACAGGGAGCGGCCACACCTGCAGCAAGCCGTATAGGCGTGGCTTTTGACCGGGATAAACGAAGGAGGCAGTTATGTTTTTCATTGAAGCGAGACGAATTTTTATAGTGATGGTGGGGGCATTGTTCAATGCGATTGCGTTAAACTTTTTCCTGATTGCCGCGAATGTCTATGCCAGCGGCTTTACAGGTATTGCCCAGCTTTTATCAAGTATTTTTCAAGACTTCTTTAATATCGATGGAGTCAGCACGGGTATTATTTTATTCATTTTGAACATACCGGTTGCCATTTTGGGCTGGTACAAAGTCGGTAAGGGTTTTACGATATATAGCGTAATCTCGGTTATATTCACGACGATTTTCCTTGAAGTTTTGCCAGTACAGCCGTTGTCAGAGGATATTATTTTAAATGCTGTTTTCGGCGGTGTCATCGGCGGTATAGGTGTCGGAATGACTTTGAAATGGGGTGCTTCAACAGGCGGTCTTGATATCGTGGCGATGGTATTGTCGCGTATGAAAGACAAACCGATCGGTAATTTCTTTTTGATCATCAACAGTGGGATTATCATTGTGGCTGGTTTGCTCTATGAGGCAGAGAATGCTTTGTATACGTTGCTAACATTATATGTAACAACAAGGGTAATCGATGCGCTTCATACTCGTCATGAAAAAGTGACAGCTATGATTGTCACCCGTAAAGCGGAGGAGTTGCAGAAAGCGATTCACGACAAGATGATCCGCGGCATCACGATTTTACCTGCCCGCGGAGCGTACAGTCGTGAACACAAGGACATGATGGTACTTGTTATCACCAGGTACGAACTGTATGATTTGGAGCGGATTATTTCGGAAGTGGATCCGCAGGCGTTTACGAATGTTGTGCAGACGACCGGAATATTTGGTTTCTTCCGGCGCAACGACTAATATCCTTCTTTGAAGCATACGATAGCCAGCCTGAATCGATAAGGGAAAGGACCGCCATTTCCCATTCGGTACGGAATGCATTTTATGCTGTTTTAAGAGAATATAAAAAAAGCTGTTCGAAGAAGTGCAAATTCTTCTTGAACAGCTTTTTTTGATCCTAAACAAGGAGGCACTTACAGAAAACATGATTGCTCCCAGACTTAGACCTTCGTCGAATCGGTTTTATAGAAAGCTCTTAATATCCGTATTCATTTAAAACAGCTTCCACTTGCGGGGTTAGCGACTCCCACTCCACATCGAATTTTTTGTTTACTGTGATGAAGTTTTGGAAACCGAAAACATTGTCGACTCCGTCCAATTCCATCAGGTCATTCAGCACCTGGTGCTCGCTTGTTTGTCCAGCCATCACGGATACACTATTATTTCCTTCAAATATCATGGAATCAGTAGTAAATTTCATTGCATTTGGGTTCGGTGTCGCTTCCACTCGTACACTCATGCTTAGTCCTCCTATGTAACACAGATTTACGTCCATAATAGCAGATATTTGTCATTTACAAAAGCGATAGAGGACAAATAGAGCCATAAGGAAAAGAAGGGGAGTGATCCTTTGGTTCAATAAAGTTCTATAGGAATGTTGACTTATTTCCTGGGTAATAATCTTGTCGTTTTATGTACGTCTCATAAAAACACTTTCTGATTCATTTGGACAATCAGATCAGGAAGAATGAGACACAAAAACCAATCATTCAATACATGGAAAAGGAAGGCACCCGGATGGATGCCTCCCTGTCAATTTATTGCATTTGGTTATGGCGATTAAGCTGTTCTTCTAATTGTTGAAGCTGTTCTTGTTCTTCGGGGGAAGCGCTTGTATAAGCAGATTGGATTGCATTGCGAGCTGCTTGTTTCTCCTGTTCGCTGACATTCTGGCCACCGTTTGTCATGTTGGTTAAACGGTTCATCGCATTTCTTGCTTGCTGCATGAAATTGTTTGCCATTGTTAAAAACCTCCCAGAGTATGTTGGTCTGCCTGTTCCTCTTTGCGCTCGACATCGGTAAAGCGTTCCCGATAAGGAAAGCGCTCATCGTGTCTTTTTACCGAATCCGCACCCTGCTGCGTAATTCGTTTCGACTTGCTTTTTCTGCTCATTTCCATTCCCCCTAATAGAAATGTTCACGATCGATAGTCCCTGCTTGAAGCAGGCAACAGACTCTTTGTCGCAACACCGGCTGCCGAGAAAACCAGCGTACAAAAAAGCTTGAACGCTATTGCGTTCAAGCTTAGTATGGGCATCGTAAGGAAAAACAATGACTTGAAAAAGATGCCAGAATTAATCCTGTTATTTAGTGCTGGTGCTGTGGACTCCAAGATGCAAATACTCTTCCAAGAAGCCTCCAATACCATCCGATTCATTCGTTTCGGCGACATGGTTCGCCAAATTTTTCAATTCCTCAATCCCATTTCCCATCGCCACGCCGACACCAGCATATTCAATCATTTCTAAGTCGTTATCTTCGTCTCCGAAAGCAATAACGCGTGACTGTGGAATATCAAAGTAGCGGGCGATTTTTTCCAGTCCGACTGCTTTATTCAGCCCTTTACGCACAATTTCGATCACGTGCCATGGAGCTCCCCACTTGCGGTGTTCAATGACGGAAGCGTGTTTGTCATCCAGGTGGGAGCGGAGCTCTTGTATATGTTCTTCCTGAGGGTGTATCAACAGGGAAGTTGGATCATCCTGCAAATGATTTTTCAGGCTGCCGACAGTTACAGGATTAGCCTGATCGGTGTGGAAGATTTTCATTAATTCTTCATCATACCGATCAAGGTAGACGTCGTCCCCGACCTCGGCCATGATATTGTTGACCTCCAGATCATAACAAGACTGGACGATTGCTTTTGCTGTCCGGTTAGGTAGTGGTGAATGGACAGCGTCCCACTTTTTATCTAATGGATGATGAATCAACGCTCCGTTAAAATTCACCATCGGAGTGTCTAATTCCAACTCCTTGTAATAGTCAATGCTGGCACGATGTGGTCTGCCAGTGGCAATCACCACAATATGGCCGGCTTGTTTTGCCTGCATGACTACTTTCTTTGTTTTCTCGCTTATCACCTTGTTGTCTGTAAGCAGGGTTCCGTCGAGATCCAATGCTATCAAATGCTGGTTCATTTTCATTTATTTAATCACCTCTTATGTAAGTATAGTTTATCGGTGAACAGGTTATCTGTAAAGAATGGGTTAAATTTACTGTTTGTTTTGCATGTTTTTAGCGTAACGATTATCATGGAAGTATGACTACCACTATTGATGAGAGGATAAGAAGACATGATCACCGTAAGCAGAGAAAAATGGAATGAAATTCCCGTCCTTATTGTCGTCGATGCAGAAAAGAGCGGAGAGCCGCTGCCGGTCCTTACATATTTTCATGGCTATACAAGCGCTAAAGAACATAACCTTCCACTCGCTTATTTGCTCGCGGAAAAAGGTTTCCGGGTCATTCTCCCGGACAGTATCCTCCATGGGGATAGAGCAGAAGACTTATCAGCAAATGAAATGAATATCCGTTTTTTTGAAATTGTCAGCCAAAACATAAAGGATTTGCAGGTGATTAAGAACACCCTGGAAGAAAAAGGGCTGCTGCTTGATGAAAGGTTCGGTCTTGCTGGAACCAGTATGGGAGGGATCACTACAGCTGCTGCCTTGACGCAGTATCCATGGATTAAAGCGTCAGCAGTGCTGATGGGATCTCCGAAAATCACCGATTATGCGAAAGCGTTGGTCGATCAAATGAAGAAATCAAGTTCTGACTTTGAAATGTCGGACGAACAGATTCATACCATTTATCAACAGCTGGAGACCATTGATTTGTCGAAGCAGATGGACAAGTTATATGAACGTCCACTGTTTTTCTGGCATGGCGAAGCAGACCCGGTCGTACCTTTTGACCATGCATACAGTTTTTACAATGAAGTCGTTCCTTATTATAAAAATCCGGAAAGCATCCGCTTTTTACGCGAGGTCGGCCGCGGACACAAAGTCAGCAGGTTCGCTGTACTGGAGACAGTGAAGTGGTTTGATATGCAATTGTAGGAGCTTAGAGGATTATCATTTAAAAATTCATCGATATGTGTTTATAATAAGAAGAACCAATATCAAGGAGGTTTGTATCATGGAGGAAGCGTTGCAGGAAAACTTGATGGGTGCTCTTGAGAACGTAATTGACCCGGAACTCGGGATAGATATTGTCAACTTAGGCCTTGTCTACGGAGTTGACTTAGACGATAACGGTGTGGCCACCGTTACCATGACATTGACGGCGATGGGCTGCCCATTGGCTGGTCATATTGAACAAGATGTCAAATTTGTTCTGAGCGACATCCCGGAGGTAAAGGAAACAAACGTCAATATCGTTTGGAATCCGCCTTGGTCGAAAGACCGGATGTCCAGATATGCCAAGATCGCGCTAGGTATTCCAGATTAATGATTGCCGAACCTCTTGCAAACTGCAAGGGGTTTTTAGTTGCAGCAAAATTCTTGGATAAATTAACACGGAAACGAACGGAGACCGATGAAAACCCTCCATCCAGGGAATAAAGTTCGAATGGAGAGAAGCAAAAAATTTCTTATCACGGTGATGAAAATGTGAATAAAGAATGTTTATTGACCTTAACAGTTCACAAAATGAAACAGAATATTGGATAAGGAAAAAAGCTGTCCGCATCATACATGCTGGACAGCTTTTTTTATAAGAACAATATGGCGAGAATACCGACAATGAAGCAGTAGAATGAAAAGTATTTCAAGTTTCCTTTTGCCATGATATTCATAAACCACCGCAACGAATAATAGGTGGCAATAATGGCAGCCATAAACGCAAGCAAGTAAGGGATGAACAAGGTGCTGAATTGATCGTCGTTCACAATTTCTCCGATACTGAGGACAAGCGTGCCCAAACTTACGGGTATATAAAGTAAAAACGAATAGCGCAGCGCAGTTTCTTTATGCATGCCAAGCAGCATGGCTCCTACGATGGTAGCTCCGGAACGGCTGATTCCCGGTATTAATGCCACAGCCTGGGCCAATCCGACGATGAGCGCATCCTTGAATGTGATCTCGCCGTCATTTTTGTATCCTTTAATATTTCGGATAATCCATAAGGCAATTCCTGTGACAATCAACGTGAGACCGACCATTTTCGAAAAGCTGAAAACATGTTCAATCTGGTCTTCGAACAAAATGCCAATCACACCGGCCGGGATGGTTCCGACAATCAAATACAAAATAAAATTAAAATCGTCCCGTGTTTCTGGCTGTTTGGTGAACAGATAACGGAACCCGTTTTGGATTAATCGGAGAATATCCTTCCTATAAACAAGCAGTACGGCAATCAGTGAACCTGCATTTACCAAAATTTCAAAAGACAACCCATGAATGTTCAATTGAAACAAATTTCTAAGCAGGACGAGATGACCGCTGGAAGAAATCGGTATCGGCTCTGTAAACCCTTGAAAAAAACCTAAAAATACATATTTGACTAAAATCCAAAAATCGTTGGCGAAATCCATGTTTTTCCTCCCAATTTTCCAAAGCATGTTTTTAACTAGTATGGTTCTTTGACATTTGTATATCGTCATCCCTGTCACACACCCAGGCATCAATGAATAGGCTAAAGTGTGAAGGAGGTAGTCAACATGAACAGACCACACAGCCACCACCATATATATGAGCTTTGCAAGTCCCATATGAACTCCTATGTACTTGCTGAATTGAATGATGGGTCCAAAGTGGACGGTATCGTTGTCGACTTGGACGAAGACTTTGTGTATTTGGCGGTTCCCATCCAAACAACTGTCCCCGAGTATTATACAGGATATGGAGATGATCGGCAGTTTGGATACTACCCTGGTTATGGCTATCCAGGTTATGGTTACCCAGGATATGGTTATCCAGGATATGGATATGGACCGGGAAGGTTCCGCCGTCTTGTGTTGCCGTTGACAGCACTTGTAGCCTTAAGTGCGCTGCCCTGGTTTTAAATTTGTCCGTAATAATAAACCCTTGCCGACTCCTTGTGGGCAAGGGTTTTCATCCAAAGTGGCAGCGGATGCAGCCTATTCTGTTTCTTCTTTCAAAGCACCGCCTAAAAGAAAAATTGCTACAGAAAAAATTACTGTTAACACAAGCACCTGATCGAACGGCAGAGTTGCCCCGCCCATGCTTGATAATACATACGATATCAAAAAGCTAAGTAAAAATGACCAGATAACTGTCCAAAGATAACGCAATCATTTCACCTCATTTTTTACACATTCTATTTTTAGTTTAGCAGAAGCCTGTTAAAAAATAAATATAAAAAATAGTAATTCTCACAAATTCCTGTGTATAATATTGGCGGGAAATAGCGGAAAAGGAGGGCGTTTCCTATGTATTTGGTTTTACCTTGCTTTAACTGGATAGGCTTTCATCTCTGTGAAAAGCTACTGCAACACGGTGAACAAGTTATTGGAATAGGGGAAGCCACAACGACCAAGCAAGATAATTTTTGGGCTTTTATGGCACGGAACAGTTCCTTTCAATTATTTACAACGATAGAGGAGTATCAAAAAGGCAAAACAGATGCAAAATTAGAAGCAATCATCCAAATAGAAACGGAGCAAAAAACGGGCATGCTGGATACATGCGATACAACCAAAAAATTTTTCCTCAGCAGGTTGAAGGAGGAACAAATTCAAGAGGAATGGTGCCATGTGCAATTACCTCTATTATATGGCGAATGGATGCCCAGGTCAGAGGACAGCCTGACAAGACCGGATGGAGGGACAGTCCCCTTTGATTCGGAGTCTTTCCATACGGAAGCTGTATATATAGAAGATTTTTTTGAAGCTTTTCTTCCTCTTTTGGAAACAAAGCAGCAGAATAAGCGCATCATCTTTTGTCCTCCCGGAAGAGAGGAGGAAATGAGAGGTGGAGATGCAAAAGTGATACCCGTTCTTTCCTCTGAAGAGACTGAGCTGCGTCAAAGGAAATTGAATCAGCATTATGAAAAATTTAAGCCCTTTTATTAATGTAATCAGAATGTAATAATTCGAAGCGTTTACGGACTAGCAGTAAGACGGTAGAATAGTACTAGAGATTACTGACCGATTGGGAGTGCGCACGGTGAAAAATAGATACCGATTTGTTCCGCTTGTCTTCCTTGCCGGTTTCTGTTTCCTTTTGGCAGCCGGCTGCTCCACCTTGGGTGGGGGAGAAATCAACAGGGTCGGCATGCTTGTTGAGAATTCTATCCATGATCAGACTTGGGGAAATAAAGGCTATCAGGGACTTTTGAAAATCAAAGAAGAATATGATGTAGACGTTTATTTTAAAGAAGGTATACAAACTCAGCAGGATGTCAATCGTGCAGTCGAGGAATTCTCTAACCAGGGGATTAATTTAATCTTTGGTCACAGTAGTAACTACGGAAAAATGTTCGATGAAATCAATGAGGCATATCCGGATATTCATTTCGTTTACTTCAATGGGGGATATACAGGTGATAATTTGACCTCCGTCAATTTTAATTCTCATGCCATGGGATTTTTCAGTGGGATGGTGGCCGGAAAAATGACCTCTACCAACAATGTCGGATTGATCGGTGCTTTTGAATGGCAGCCGGAAATTGAGGGCTTTTACGAGGGAGTCAATTACCAAAACCCCGAGGCAGATGTACATATGAACTTTGTGAATAGCTGGGATGACAGTGGCAGGGCGCTAGACTTGCTGGATCAAATGAGCACCCAAGACGTCGATGTTTTCTATCCGACAGGAGATCAGTTCAGTGTCCAGGTGATCAACAAAGTAAAAGAAAAAGGATTATATGCAATCGGTTATGTCACAGACCAGGCCAGTTTGGGCAAAAACACAGTGTTGACCAGTACTGTCCAGCATGTGGATGATATTTATTTGCAAACAGCGGAAGCTTTCAATGAAGGAAACCTGACAGGAGATGTAAAGACATACGATTTTCAGGATGGAGGAATCACGATGGGGGAATTCAGTCCTGAAGTACCGGAAAGCTTTGTTGAAGAAATTCAGGATGCGATTGACCGGTATAAAGATACTGGCCTGCTGCCAAATGAACAGTAATATTTCAATGGATAAGGCTGCCTTATTGCTGGACAAGCAGGCAGTCTTTTTGTTCGGACAGCGAGTAATAGAGTTGCTTCCCAAAATCAAGCGCCCGTAAAGCACGGACGCAGCTTGGCAGCAATGGCCGTTATTTCCGGAACTGCTTGATTAATCCCGAGATTTCTTTCACATAGGGCGAAAGTTGCTGATAGGTTTCCATCACAGTCTGGGCAGTGCCAAACAAATCAAATGACTCCGTTTCTTCAGACTGGCCCGATGCAGCGACAGACTCTTTTCTATCCTGTGAATCCCTTTTCCGAGGCCCGAACATCATTTCATCGAAGCGGCTGTATCCTGGTTCGCTGCTATTTTGATTTCTTTCGGCCATTTTATCACCTCCCATATTAGTTTATTGAACGGATGGCCACAAAGCGAAGGCGGACATCACAGTTATGGCGAATAGTCTCTGAAAAACTTGAATATAATACAGGAATCGATTAAAATTAGTACCAAGTCTTAATAATTGATAGTAAACTCTGTATGATGAGGAGAGGTAATAGATGAGGGCAGGTATAACAGGGACCGGTCACTATGTACCGGAAAAAGTGCTCACCAATTTTGATTTGGAAAAAATAGTTGATACTACGGATGAATGGATTCGCACCAGAACCGGGATTGAAGAGAGAAGAATTGCAGAAGATGATATGGATACATCGGAAATGGCATACCGAGCCGCAGTGAACGCGATGGAAGAAGCGGGGATTACGGCAAAAGACTTGGATATGATCATGGTAGCCACCGTGACACCAGATACACCATTTCCATCTGTTTCATGCATGCTGCAGGATCGATTGGGAGCCGATAAGGTTGCGGCGATGGATTTAAGCGCAGCTTGTTCCGGCTTTATGTACGGCGTAGTAACAGCCAAACAGTTCATTGATACCGGAGTTTATAAAAACATTCTTGTCGTAGGTGTGGAAAAACTGTCCAAGATTACGGACTGGACGGATCGCAATACTTGCGTCCTGTTCGGTGACGGTGCAGGAGCGGCAGTTATCGGCGAAGTCAGCGACGAACGCGGCATTTTATCTTTTGAGCTGGGAGCTGACGGATCAGGTGGTAAATATCTGTATCAAGATAAGGACTACTTGAGTATGAATGGCCGCGAGGTGTTCAAATTTGCAGTGCGGCAGATGCCGGAGTCTTCGGTGAATGTTGTAGAAAAAGCTGGGTTCAGACGTGAGGACGTCGATTATTTAATTCCTCACCAAGCAAATATCCGAATCATGGAAGCAGCGCGCGAGAAACTTGGTATTCCAGAAGAGAAAATGGCAACTTCCGTAAAAAGATATGGAAATACCTCGGCGGCTTCTATTCCGATCGCTTTGTCAGAAGGAGTAAAAAACGGTAAAATAAATGAAGATGACTTAGTGGTTCTCGTCGGTTTTGGCGGGGGACTTACATGGGGTGCGGTTGCATTCAAATATGGTAGATAAGAAATGACATGGGATAGAGAAGGAGGAGTAAAAATGGAAAATAGACGTGTGGTTATCACAGGACTGGGAGCTGTCAGTCCTGTCGGTAATGATGTAGACACGATGTGGGGGAATATTATAGAAGGAACATCTGGAATCGATTTTGTAACAAAAGTCGACAAAGATGATTTTCCTGCGAAAGTTGCCGGTGAGGTGAAAGACTGGGATCCGGTAAACTATATGGAGAAAAAAGAAGCCAAGCGGATGGACTTGTTCACCCAATATGCCGTCGGAGCGGCAAAAATGGCGGTAAAGGATGCGGACTTGGATATCACAGAAGAACTAGCCCCGCGGGTTGGTGTTTGGGTTGGTTCCGGAATCGGCGGCATGAAGACATACGAGGAGCAGTTTGAAAAATTCCAGGAGAAAGGCTATCGCCGTGTCAGTCCGTTCTTTGTACCTATGCTTATACCGGACATGGCAGCTGGTCAAATATCCATTCAATTGGGAGCAAAAGGAATCAACTCTTGTACGGTGACCGCTTGTGCCTCGGGAACCAATTCTATTGGGGATGCCTTTAAAGTCATTCAGCGTGGAGATGCAGATGTTATGATTACTGGGGGCGCGGAAGCACCGCTTACGAAAATGGCTTTCGCCGGTTTTTCAACAGCAAAAGCGTTAACCTTCAACGATAACCCGAAAACAGCGAGTCGTCCATTTGATCAAAATCGTGACGGATTCGTGATGGGCGAAGGTGCGGGAATACTGGTTATTGAATCGTTGGAATCCGCAAAGCAACGCGGAGCAAAAATTTACGGTGAGATAGTCGGTTACGGATCTGCAGGAGATGCTTATCATATTACTTCTCCAGCTCCTGAAGGGGAAGGCGCAGTACGTGCCATGAACCAGGCAATAAGCGATGCGGGGATTGACGCTTCTCAAATTGCTTATATTAATGCCCATGGAACAAGTACGGAATTAAACGATCCATTTGAAACAAAAGCAATCAAACAAGTTTTCGGCGGACATGCTGAAAAATTAGCGATATCTTCTACCAAATCGATGACCGGCCACTTGCTTGGAGCAGCAGGGGCAATTGAAGCAATTATTTCGGTAAAATCTATTAATGAGGGCATTTTGCCACCAACGATTAATTTGGAAACTCCAGATCCAGAATGTGATCTCGATTACGTACCTAATCAATCGAGACAGCAGGAATACGAATATGCTTTGAGTAACTCGCTCGGATTTGGCGGTCACAATGCGACCCTTATTTTTAAAAAATATCAGGATGCTTAAACCTTTTGAACCCCATTCCTTTAAAGGAATGGGGTTTTTGCTTGTCAACCGAATGATGAATACTAATTGACGTCCGCTTTTTCATAAGAAGGGTATCAAAAAAAGAAGAACGAAGTAATTTTTTGATCAAACATACAGGAATTAGAACAGCCTGTCCATCATACATATAAGTAAATGATCAAGGGTGGACAGGCAGGGGGAAAAATCGTGGGCTATGTCTTATTGTTTCTTGTGGGATTCGGTTTAGCAGTTTCTGGGGGAGTTACGTTCATTCTTTATTTAAACTTTATTCCGGCCGGCGTTTCCTGGATTGATTACTTCTTATTTATCCAGGGCAGATTGGAATGCTACTTTCTCCCGCTAGGACTGCTGCTGATCATTATCGCCATTTATAAGTACCCAGGGTAATACCTGTTAATTATTAGGTTGGTTAGAATAAATATTCCTTTTTTGGCCATAATGTATCGTAAATAAAAGTTAAATTTTGTACGGTTCTCAGTTTCCGGCCAGGCCGACTGGCAGCAGGCAGGACAAGATGAGGGAAACAGCATGAAGGAATGCCGGCAAGCTTGAAGGGGCCGCAATTTTCTAACGATCCAATTAATAAAGCGGGGGTTCGACATGTTGTATTTACACGACGTATGGGTGAATTGGTTTGAAGGCGAAGAAAACGGCTATAATGTTTGTGCATTTCATGAATGGAGAAAAGAAGACGGCATTGAACTGCTGGACCAGGTGCCGGTTCTTTACATTGATGAAATGTTGTATCATTATATAGAAAATGACTTGCAGGATTTGCCCAAAAGCTTGCTGGAGGCAATCCACCAACGGGCATACTTAAGGAAAAACCAAGAACGGATATCATTGGACTATGCATGTGTAATCACCGATGGCCAATCGATTTTGGCAATCGACACGATGGGCTACCATCTGCCGGTTCGAAAAAGCAGGTTGATACCGAGACAGGAACGGCTTGTATATGACCTAATTGATGGCACAAGCAGGCTGGAGTTTTCTTTTTCACCGGAACAGAGGGAAAAAGAATATCATATTTTATCCCTTTCACCTGATTCGATGCTCGGATTAACGAGGAAAGAAAGGCAGCTGAAGCAATTATTAATGATGGCTTTGGATCAGCTGGAGGGTACGAAAAACTTACAGGAAGTCCGATACTGGCTGACAGAGTGGAACCCAGATCAATATTCGAGAATCCGGGAAATGGACTTCGACGCTGCATGGCAAGCTCTGTATGAAGGCGTAAGCCCGGGATGGAGCAGAGCTCATGAAGAACTTTGTGCCAAACTGGTCAAGGGACAGCCATTTTTTGAAAAGATGTATGAGCTGGAACAGAATCAGGATCAGCAAAATACTTATAAACGGATGCTTTAATAAAGAGAGACCGGATGATCGCCGGTCTCTTTTGACTGGAGGTAGGAAAAGGAAAAACCCACAAAAAAAGGATGATGATTTTGCGGGTTTTTCTTTTGAAAAGGCATCTTATCATATTTGCTGCAAGTATTACTTTTTCGGTTTCTTTTTGACTCTTCCAAGCCCCATCGCTTTTTTTGCTTTGGCGAGCATTTTGTTTGCTGCCTGCTCCGCTTTATCCGCACCGTTATCCAGAATATCATCAAGCTCTTGCGAGTCGATCAACTCATAGTATCGCGCTTGAAGAGGCTTGAGTACGGAAATAACTGCCTCAGCGGTATCCTGTTTGAATTGGCCATAGCCTTTGTCCCGATACTTGCTTTCCAACTCTGCGATGGAGGAGCCGGTACAACTGGCGTAAATGGCAAGCAGGTTAGAAACACCCGGCTTATTTTCCTTATCAAACTTAACAATACCTTCTGAATCAGTGACAGCGCTCTTGATTTTCTTTTCGATTTTTTTCTCGTCATCCAACATGAAGATGGATGCTTTTTGATTCGAATCTGATTTGCTCATCTTTTTGGTAGGATCTTGTAGCGACATAATTCTGGCACCAGTCTTAGGGATGCTTACTTCCGGCACGGTAAAGATGTCGTTAAACTTATTGTTGAATCTTTGTGCTAAATTACGGGTTAGTTCTAAATGTTGCTTTTGATCATCCCCTACCGGCACTAAATCCGTTTTATAAAGCAAAATATCCGCAGCCATTAGTGGAGGATAGGTAAGCAGGGATGAAGAAACTGCATCTTTTCCTGCCGACTTGTCTTTGAATTGTGTCATTCGCTCTAATTCACCGATATAACTGATGGATTGCAACATCCAACCCAGCTGTGTATGTGCTGCGACCTCGGATTGAATAAACAATGTCGATTTTTCTGGATCTATTCCTGATGCCAAATAGAGAGCTGCCAGCGAGCGGATATTTTCCCTCAGCTTCAAACGGTCTTGGGGAACGGTAATCGCATGCTCATCGACAATACAAAAATAGCAGTGGTTTTCCTCCTGTAAATCCACAAATTGTTTCATTGCTCCCAGATAGTTTCCGAGTGTCAATGTCCCGCTCGGCTGTATTCCCGAAAATATAGTTTTCAATATAATCACCTCTTCATAATCTGCAGCGTTGATAAGGGAAGTTGCGAGCATAAATTGAGCACAAAAAAAGCTCATTCTTTCCTTCTTTCGAAGGGACGAATGAACCGCGGTGCCACCCTTATTATCAAACTGTTTCCCAGTCCGATCACTTAAGAATTCAACTTAGCTCGAAAGTCCAATTCCAATTCACCTTGATGCTTGTTTCCACCAACCACAAGCTCTCTACAAATCAGCGGGTAATTGTACTACGCCTTTTTCATTGCTAAAGATATTGATTTTTTACCATTATATAAAGACTTTTGATGAAATGCAAGGGCGGACCTCAAAATGTATTTCTTGCTATGATAGCAAAGCAGGTATGGGGAATGGGAAAAGTGGCTTCACCAGTGAAAGGAAACTCAAAATGAAGCAGGGGAAGTACTATTTACTTCAAGTAACGCAGTAATAGACAGGGGAAAAATAAAGAAGCAGATGCACCATCCGCTTCTTTGAGGTAAGGAATCACTATTAACTATTTGTTAAATGACCATAGGACTAATCTAAGCCGCATAAAACCTAGTCAGCAGGATAAGCATCAATACCAGTAAACAGAAACCCTGGAAACAGGCTGCTTTGACAAAGGAAATGCTTACTTTTTCGGAAGGTACCGTGTCATTTTCTGAAAGATAATCATTCCGCTTAAAACTACGCTCGAACGATTTCCGGAAACCATATACGACGCCATCAAAGAAACCGCCATGGACGGTCCATAAAAATATTCCGACAAACAGCCAGCATGCTCCGAAATAAAAGAGAATATTGATCATATGTTTCAGTTGCAGCGCAGGAGCAGTAATAAGGAAAAAAGCAAGGCCGACTGCAAGATTTAAACTGAGCAGTGCCCATTTATTCTTAAGGAGTTTCATACATACACCAACTTTTCCATAGATATGAAGTATTATAGCATGATTGGACATACGGTAAAATAATTCGTGGCAAAGGAAATCAAAGACCGGAAATAGAGAATGAATAAATATCGCCTTGAAGTGGTTTCGTAAAAACAAGCAATGACTGACAATTAACTAGTCCGAAAGAACTATTTTATGTAACTAGAATGCAATGTTTACGGGAGTTGATAAATTTTTTGTAAAAAAAATGATGCAAAATTGTATGAAAACTTGTATAATTCAAATTGTGGATCAAACATCCGCGCAAATATTTAGAAAATTTAATCTAAGGGGAGGTCATTTACTTCATGAGAAAGGCAAATTGGCTATTGCTTGCAATGGCACTACTATTGAGTGTTTTCCTTGCAGCTTGTTCCGGCGGATCCAGTTCCGAAGGTGACAGCAGCGGTGAGGACACAGGTTCAACGGAAGAAGGTACCGATGAAGGTACTTCAGAAGAAGGCGGAGAGGCAAGCGGCGAACAGGTGCTTAACCTGCTTGACACTTCACAGATTCCGACAATGGATTCTTCGCTAGCAACTGATGCGGTTGCATTCCAATACTTAGGCTCTACTATGGAAGGTCTTTACCGTCTAGGTGAAAATGCTGAACCGGTACCAGGTATTGCTGAGGGAGAACCAGAAGTAAGTGAAGACGGCTTGACTTGGAACATAAAACTACGTGAAGATGCAGTTTGGTCCAATGGCGACCCGGTAACTGCCCACGATTTCGTGTTCGCTTGGAGACGTGCTATCGATCCGGATACTGGATCTGAATACGGCCCATTCATGATGAACGACGTACTTAAAAATGCAACTGCTATCAACAATGGTGAAAAAGACGTTGAAGAGCTTGGCGTTGAAGCAGTCAGCGACTATGAATTAAAAATCACTTTGGAAAAAGCTGTACCATATTTCCACAGCTTGCTCACATTCGGTACTTATCTGCCGCTAAACGAAGACTTTGTAACAGAACAAGGCGACGATTACGCACTAACTTCTGACAACTTGATTTATAACGGCCCATTCACACTCGAAGACTGGGATCCAAAAGCAAACGAATCATGGACAATGAAAAAGAATCCGGATTATTGGGATGCTGAAACTGTCCAGTTGGAAGAAATAAATGTAGATGTTGTTAAAGAAACAAGTACTGCGGTTAACTTATATGAAACAGGTGAAACAGACCGTGCTAGTTTGACGGCTGAATTTGTAGAACAATATGCAGGGACGGAAGATTACCGTACAATGCCTGAACCAACCTTGTTCTACTTGAAAATGAACCAGGCAAACGAATACCTTAAAAATCAAAACATCCGTAAGGCTATTGCCATGGCGATTAATAAGCAAGACATGGTAGACGTTATCCTTGCTAATGGATCAATCGTAGCTAACGGTGCCGTGCCAGTAGATTTCACTACACATCCTGAATCTGGAGAAGATTTCCGTGACATCAACGGAGACCTGCTTACAACAGATAAGGAAAAAGCGAAGGAATTGTGGCAAAAAGGCCTTGATGAGCTGGGTGTAGATTCTATCGAGCTAGGCTATCTTGGCGGTGACACCGAAACTGCCACAGAAATGGACGCTTACATTAAGAACCAGCTTGAAGATACACTTGAAGGTTTGACTGTCAATATCTCTTCCGTACCATTTGAAGAGCGTCTTGCAAGAGATGAAGCTTCTGATTATGACATTCAGAATTCCGGCTGGGGTCCTGACTATCTTGACCCAAGCACATGGTTGAACATGTGGACTTCTGACAGCCCATACATGACAATGAACTATAACAACGAAGAATATGATAAATTGATCAAAGAAGCAAATAACGAATTGTTAACAGATTTGCCTGCACGTTATGACAATTTCCTTGAAGCAGAAAAAGTGCTGATGGATGATGCGGCAATCGCTCCATTGTACCAGCGTTCCCGTGCATATCTGTGGAGACCATCTGTTAAAGGCGTTATATTCCAGCCAATGGGGGCAGACTTCTCATACAAGTGGGCTTATATCGAAGAATAAACTTGATAATTTTGAGATGACGTAACACCTCTTTGGAGAGGAGAGGAGAGTGTACTGCCAGCTGCTTGCCGGCGTATACTCTCTTTTTCAGTTTGACTAGATTTTTAGAATTATTAGAAGATTAAATATAATTTTGATAGATTAGGAGGGATAGGGATGGTTAGATATATACTTCAGCGGCTTGGCTATATGCTGCTCACCTTGTTTTTGATTGCGACGTTTTCTTTCTTTCTCATGAAAATGCTGCCAGGCTCACCGATGAAAGCGGAGCAAAAGCTTTCGGAGGCACAGTTGGAAATCCTTTATGAAAAATATAACTTAGATGACCCGGTACCTGTACAATATATCAATTATTTAGGCAACCTTGCTCAAGGAGATTTAGGTGTATCATTCCAAATGAATAACCAGCCGGTAACTGCTTTATTGGCTAGCAGAATCCCTGTTTCAGCCCATTTAGGTTTCCAGGCGATGATTCTCGGTACTATCCTTGGTATGCTGCTCGGATTGGTGGCCGCTGTTCGAAATAATAGCTGGATCGATTATACATCGAACGTCATATCGGTAATAGGAATATCGATACCTTCGTTTATTTTTGCCGGTTTACTCCAATATTTTGTCGGTGTTAAGTTAGGTCTTTTGCCAATCGCTTTCTGGGAAGGCTTTCAGCACACGATTATGCCGACAATAGCTTTGGCAATTTTTCCGCTTGCTATAGCGGCGCGTTTTCTGCGGACAGAGATGATCGAAGTACTTGGTTCGGATTACATTGTAACCGCACGGGCGAAAGGCGTTACAAAGGGTGGCATTATGTTTAAGCACGGTCTTCGTAATGCACTTATTCCTTTGGTAACTGTAATGGGACCGATGGCAGTCAGCCTTATGACAGGTACATTGGTTATCGAACAGATTTTTTCGATTCCTGGTATCGGAGAACAATTTGTCACTTCGGTAACAACAAATGACTTTCCGGTTATTATGGGCACAACCCTTTTCTTCGCCTTCTTCTTCATCCTGATTATACTTGTAATCGATATACTATACGGAATAATTGATCCGCGTATTCGATTAGCTGGAGGTAAAGACTGATGGACAAAGAAAAGTTAAATAAAGATCTGTTTGTACCTGCTAAGCCTGATGAAAATGAAAGTGAACAAATCCAGCGCCCTAACTTGACTTATTGGCAGGATGCCTGGAGACGTTTGAAAACGAACAAAGGTGCGATATTTGGACTGGTCGTGATTGTTTTGATTGGCATCATGTCCATAATCGGGCCCCACTTTAACGAAGATGGTGTAGATGACCAGGATTTAGGCTTGTCTAAGCTGCCGCCGCGTGTACAAGGATTAGAATCCATACAATGGCTGCGGCTCGATGGAACAAAAACGGAAACCTATGAAGCTGCCAGTGTCGAAGCAGCCAAAGAACGGATACGCCAGCGTTTCACTCAGACGGATGATGAATTCATCACTTATGATGTAAAACGAGAAGGCGATGGGAGTAAGGACTCTGCTAAAGTGGCTGGCTTCTATCATGTATATGAAGCAAAAGGGCTGCAGGATGAGTATTTTTGGTTTGGTACCGACACATTGGGGCGTGACCTATTTACTCGTACTTGGTACGGAACAAGGATTTCCTTGTTAATTGCGTTTGTTGCTGCGGCAATCGATATGCTGATTGGTGTAGCTTATGGTGGTATCTCCGGCTATTTTGGTGGCAGGACGGATAACGTGATGCAGCGTATCATCGAGATACTAGTCGGGATTCCGAACCTTGTGGTTGTTATTCTGATGATCATGATCCTCGACCCTGGGATTATCGCGATAATTATCGCGTTAACGATAACGGGCTGGACTGGAATGGCGAGAATTGTCAGGGGGCAAGTACTCAAGCTGAAAGGCCAGGAGTTTGTATTGGCTTCTCGTACATTGGGATCCTCGCATCCTAGAATACTGTCGAAGCATCTAATTCCTAATACATTGGGTATGATTATTGTAAACACAATGTTTACCATCCCTAACGCTATTTTCTTTGAAGCGTTCTTGAGCTTTATCGGTTTGGGACTGCAGCCGCCGGATGCGTCGCTTGGTACATTGATCAATGATGGATTCAAAGCGTTGCAAATCAACCCGCATATCATGATTTTCCCTGCGATTGTCATTTCATTGATTATGATCGGATTTAATATTTTGGCAGACGGACTGCGTGATGCGCTAGATCCGAAGATGCGTGAATAGGAGGCATGTGCTGACATGGATAAGATTCTAGAAGTAAATGACTTACACATCTCCTTTGATACGTACGGTGGAGAAGTTAAAGCGGTACGCGGTGTTACCTTTGACCTGAAAAAAGGAGAAACATTAGCGATTGTCGGGGAATCGGGTTCCGGTAAATCTGTAACCACGAGAGCATTAGCGAGATTGATTCCCTCACCGCCGGGCCGGATAAAACAAGGAGAAATATTGTTTGATGGCAAAGATTTAGCAAAACTGAAGGAAAAAGAGATGCAGCAAATCCGCGGAAAAGATATTTCAACCATTTTCCAGGATCCGATGACATCTTTGAACCCTACGATGAAAATTGGAAATCAAATCATGGAAGGACTTATCAAGCACCAAAAAATGAGTCGTGCACAGGCAAAAAGCCGTGCTATCGAACTGCTTGAGCTTGTAGGACTTCCAAATCCGACGGAGAGAATCAATCAGTATCCGCACCAATTTTCTGGTGGACAACGTCAGCGGGTTGTGATTGCGATTGCTTTGGCTTGTAATCCGAAAATTTTGATCGCCGACGAACCAACTACAGCATTGGATGTAACCATACAAGCCCAAATTTTAGAGTTGATGAAGGATATTCAAAAGAAAACGGAAAGCTCGATTATTTTTATAACCCATGATCTAGGAGTGGTGGCGAACGTCGCTGACCGTGTTGCTGTTATGTATGCCGGCAAAATCGTGGAAATCGGGACAGTTGATGAAATTTTCTATAATCCGAAACACCCATATACATGGGGATTGTTGGGATCGATGCCAACGCTTGATAATACCGAGGACAGCCTCATCGCTATTCCAGGTTCTCCTCCGGATATGCTGAAGCCGCCAAAAGGGGATGCTTTCGCCCCACGGAACGAATATGCATTGGAAATAGATAAGGAAATGGAACCGCCGATGTTCAAGGTATCTGATACCCACTATGCTGCGACTTGGCTCTTGCATGAATATGCACCTGATATAGAGCCACCAGAGGCAGTTAAACGCCGTATGAAGGGCTTTGCCAAGACCGGAGCCGGCAATTCGAAGGAAGGTGAACGGCCGTGACCGTGACTCAGGAAAAGTTATTGGAAGTAAGCAACTTAAAGCAATACTTTAAAACTGGCAGGCACAGTGTAGTAAAAGCAATAGACGGTATTTCTTTTGATATATACAAAGGAGAAACCTTTGGACTTGTTGGTGAATCGGGTTGTGGTAAATCAACAACCGGCCGTACGATCATCCGTCTGTATGATGCAACCGATGGAAATGTAAAGTTTAAAGGTGAAGATGTACATGGTAAGAAAAACAGCCAGGATTTAAAAAAATTCAACCAGAAAATGCAAATGATTTTCCAAGATCCATATGCTTCTTTAAATCCGCGTATGACTGTCATGGATATTATCGCAGAAGGACTGGATGTACACGGACTATCCAAGAGTCCGCAGGCACGTAAACAACGTGTGGAAGAATTACTGGAAAGAGTCGGACTGAATAAAGAACACGCCAACCGCTACCCGCATGAATTTAGCGGCGGCCAGCGACAACGCATTGGAATCGCCAGAGCCCTGGCAGTCGACCCTGAATTTATCATTGCTGACGAACCAATCTCTGCGCTTGATGTGTCCATTCAGGCGCAAGTCGTAAACCTTTTGAAAGAACTGCAAAAAGATCACGGATTGACCTATCTATTTATCGCGCACGATTTGTCCATGGTTAAGTATATCAGTGACCGCATTGGTGTTATGTATTTCGGTAAACTTGTGGAACTTACAGACAGTGATGAACTGTACAAAAATCCTTTGCATCCTTACACGAAATCACTGCTTTCGGCAATACCTTTGCCGGACCCAGATTACGAAAGAAACCGCCAGCGTGTTGAATATGATCCAAGCCAGCATGATACCAGTGAAGAACCGGAATTTCGGGAAATCACACCAGGCCATTGGGTATCATGTACTACCAAAGAGTTTGAAGCATACAAGCAAGAGTTAAATAAAAATTGAAAATAGCAGATTCGTGATAAAATAAATGAAGGGCTTGACTCATAATTGCCCCTTCTTCAAAAATCATCAGCATATTCTTGTTATGCTGATGATTTTTTGTTTTATGCATATCATCTTGCACTGTGATGATAGTCACTTTCATTTATTTGGCTGCCTATTCGGGCACAGCATTCGGATAAACGCTTATCAATGGAGTTTCACACAAAAGATGAATGGGTAAGGAAAATGAGATAGCAAAAATAGTAAAATTACGACAAAAACAACAATTCGGGTTCCAACCTCCCCTTTATTTCTTTTATAATAGAAGTACTACTTACTACATAAAATAGGAGACTGATAGCGATGGGGAAACGACAACTGAAGACAATGATTATTGCCATGCTCCTGCTGATGGTTGTATCCGTACAAAAGGTAAACGCTGCAGAGGAAACGAAAACCATGAAGACACACCATAGGAGTATGAGTAGTGTAGAAACATATAAAGTTCCCGAACGGATTTCACGATTCTCCTATAATTCGGGTTTGGATTTTGAGTATCCTGATCATGTCAGAGGAATTTATGTAACAGGTAATTCAGCAGGCGGCGAACGGTTTGACCAATTAATCAAGCTGATTAATGACACAGAGCTGAATAGTATGGTAATCGATGTGAAAGAGGATCACGGCAATGTAACCTTCAAATTTGCGGAAGATTCTCCTTATGCAGACGTGGGAACTAATTATATCGGAGACCCGCAAAAGATGCTCAAACGTTTGGAGGAAGAAGGGATTTATCCGATTGCCAGAATCGTAGTATTTAAGGATTCGGTGCTGGCAAAGGAACGTCCGGATTTATCTTTCACCCAAAATGGAGAGGTATGGAAAAATGGGAAGGGAGAAGCGTTTGTGAGTCCGTTTCAAAAAGAAGTATGGGACTATAACATTGAATTGGCAAAACAGGTAGCAGAGATGGGCTTTCAGGAAATTCAGTTTGATTATGTCCGCTTTCCCGAGGGTTTTGAGACTAGAGCCGAGGAATTAGAGTATGATCAGGGAGATTATGCTGATTTGGAAATGAATGGAGTCAAGAAACGGGTGAAAGCAGTTACGGATTTCGTGTCCCATGCCAGGGAAGAATTATCAGATTATGATGTCGATGTTTCAGTCGATATCTTTGGTTATTCTGCCACGATTGAAGAAGCACCTGGAATTGGACAAAACTTCTCTAAAATAGCGGACAATGTGGATGTGATTTCTTCGATGATTTATCCGAGCCATTGGACATCTTACTTCGGCATAGATAATCCGGATGAGGAACCATACAAATTAGTTACCGAATATGCCAAGGTGGAAAACGAGGTGTTGGGAAGCTTGGAAGACCCTCCGATTTCACGGCCGTGGATTCAGGATTTTGAGGCACCATGGTTATATAGCGGTAAGACGAAACAATATGGTAAAGAAGAAGTTGAAGCACAAATAAAAGCTCTAAATGAGAATGGCATCCAGGAATTTCTCATTTGGAATTCTGGAAACAGTTATACAGACAATGTTGATTATACACCATTAGATGAATAAACAAACACTGCCGGAAATTCCGGCAGTGTTTGTTTATACGGAGATTCCCTATTAAAAGTGCATGTGTAGAAAATTAAATTTCGGGAAAAACTAATTTGAGCCTGTGAGAAGATTTAACAATTGAAGGATATTCCGTTATAATAAAGAGGACTACAAATACAAGGAGTAGATCAATGAACTGGTACGAAAAGCTAAACAAGTATTTTCCCGTAGAAGAGATGAAGTCTCAAAAGCATATGGAAATGCTGTTAAAGGAAAAAGGCGACGTCTACTATAAAGACGAAGGACCACATCATGTGCTTATGTACGCAGAGTTCAAATCATTTATCTTTATCGATTATGTATATGTATCTGCAGCATCTCGAGGCCAGGGGCTGGGACATCAATTAATCGAAAAGCTGAAAGCCAAGAACAAACCGATTATCCTGGAAGTGGAACCGGTTGATTACGAAGACAGCGACACGGAAAAACGGTTGAAATTTTACCAGCGAGAGGGATTTGTTCACGCACAGTCGATCGGCTACAATCGGCGCAGCCTTGCGACAAATGAAAACACTCCGATGGAAATATTATATTGGAGTCCGGATAATCAGGATGAAGAAGAAATTTATAAACAAATGAAAAAGATGTATGAAGACATTCACACTTATAAAGACGAAGAAATTTACGGAAAGTCCTACCAACCTGTTGATGAAGTACTGACGTATGATGATGACCGAGAAGCTGATGATATTTTTGATGCCTTAAAACAATCTGAAGGCGTATGATAATTTTCCAAAGCTGCCCGTTATCTCGGGTAGCTTTCTTCTATTACATACTTATTTTATATCATCTAAAAAGGTGCATATGGATAAAACGAGGGGATAATATTCGAACCTACAAAAAATTTTAAAAAGTTTTTTAAAAAAGGTTTAACGAAAAGGAAGCCGGGGTACTTTAAATATAAGTTTACCTCATTTTGTGACAACTTTTAAGAAGATGGCAATTTAATTCAAGAAATTGCATAAAAACCTACCTTCATATTGACAAGTATAGTATACTATACATAGAAGAGTTATTTAAAGTAATTTTAATTTAATATCTTCTTCAAAATCATAAAATGACGATAAATAATCTGCGCTATGAGGAGTGAAGTTTCCATGGTAACACTTTATACCTCACCAAGTTGTACATCTTGCCGTAAAGCAAAAGCATGGTTAGAAGAGCATGATATACCATTCAGTGAGCGAAATATCTTCTCGGAAACCTTGACACTTGATGAAATCAAGGAAATTTTGAGAATGACAGAAGATGGCACCGATGAAATAATTTCAACAAGGTCTAAAGTTTTTCAAAAACTAGATATGAATCTTGATCAACTTCCAATGAAAGACCTCTTTAACTTAATTCAAGAAAATCCTGGTCTTCTTCGCCGCCCAATCATTCTTGATGAGAAAAGATTGCAGGTAGGTTATAACGAAGATGAAATTCGCAGATTCTTACCTAGAACTGTCCGTACTTTCCAATTGCGAGAAGCGCAAAGAATGGTTAACTAATATAGCATAAGAGGCGCGGGTCTTTTTTACAGGACCTGCGCTTTTTCTATCCTTAAGAAAGTACGGAAATACCTAGGCGCGATTACAACCTCTCGTACTTCTAGGTATCAGTATCCGGTTATCCCCGTATTTACAAACAGATCAACCTTGTTGAAGGATAGCCTGCCAAATATTTTCAGTTTATTGACCAGGTATAAAGGGATGACATTTTGCCATAAATAAGCTAAAATAAATATTTATAGACTGGTAATCTAAGATGCCGGTTTGTATTTATTTAAAAAGAACAATCTTTGTTTTTTAGTAAATATAGGCTTTTATATTTTCAAAAACAATTTCTTTATCATAAAATAAAGATAAGAAGCTGTAGCTTATATTTGAGGGTTGATGGGAACTCGTAACGGGTATGGATTTATAGGATTACAAATAGGTGAAGTTTTTCTCTTCCACCTAATAATAAGTAGAAGGGAGAGAGAAGAAAGTGGAAATCGAACGGATCAATGAAAATACAGTCAAATTTTACATTTCTTATATGGATATTGAAGATAGAGGGTTCGACCGTGAAGAAATTTGGTATAACCGGGAACGGAGTGAACAGCTTTTTTGGCAAGTAATGGACGAAGTCAACTACAAGGAAGATGATTTCAATGTTGATGGTCCGCTATGGATTCAAGTCCAGGCACTTGATAAAGGATTGGAAATTGTTGTAACCAAAGCCCAATTATCCAAGGACGGTCAAAACCTTGAATTGCCAACGGAAAATGGTAAAACAATCGATATGCCGGTTGATGAGAAAATTGAATCAATGTTGGATGAAAAGTTTGGCAGCTCCGATGAGGCTGGACATGACACCAATCATCATTCCGAAGATGATGAGGAGGGTAATTTGTCGTTCGTGGTTAGCTTTAAAGATTTTGAAGATATCATTCAACTAAGCCATTATTTTACTGAAACAGAAGGATTGACGGATCGTCTGTACCATTTTGAGGATCAGTACTTGTTATATTTAGAATTTGAAGAAAACCATATGACGGACGATGAGCAAGAAGACATTTTAAGTCAGTTGCTTGAATTCGGTAACGAATCTCCGATTACCATCCATCGATTGGAAGAGTATGGCAAACCAATATTTGCTGAACACGCTCTTTCACAAATTAAGCAATATTTTCCTGCTAAATAAGCTAAGCATTCGACAAAAGTCGGATGCTTTATTTTTTTTTGAGGCAAATATTTTTCTCAACCCATTCAGACAGGAATTCTTTCTTAAGCAACGAATCCATATATATAAAGGCTGTTTCTAAATGATTGTTACATGTAAGCGTTTGGACTGTATAGACCAAACGCTTCCTCCACACTTCTTCATTTTTCCCCGAGCGCAGCTTCAGTCGGATAGTCGCAGTTTTCTCTAACAGGGAAAAGTTTGAAGGAGTAAGAAATTCCGAGAAAAAAGCCTTTATAAAAAGGAGGGATAGATAATTATGCTGCAAGCCCGTAATCAGGATGGCGTGCCGGTCATCTTGGCTAATTTTAAGCGTTCGGTTGTAGAGAGGATGCGAGCACAACAGAGGTTTTACTGTCCGGTATGTGGCGAGAGGGTAATCGTCAAAGCAGGCAGGACAATGATCGCGCACTTTTCTCATTCCCCAAATAGTTCTTGCGCTGATCATAAAGGAGAAGGAGAATACCATGAACGAGGCAAGTTGCATTTATTTCAGTGGCTTAGAAATCAAGGGCTGGATGCTACGCTTGAAAAGTATTTGCCGGAGATCGGCAGAAGGCCGGATGTTTTGCTTCGCCTCGGTAAGAAAGTGATCGCTTTGGAATTTCAATGTGCAGCATTGGACAGAGAGGAATTGTACAAACGAACGGAGGATTACCGCAAACTTGCTATCGAACCTTTATGGATACTAGGTGGAAATCGCTTAAAGCGAACTGGCGCCAGAAAAATCCGGCTAACCTCGATGGATCGCTCCTTTTTAACCCGTTATAATCATAGTAGTTCTCTTCTAATGAACTTTTATTGTCCAAACACTGGTCAATTCTGTCTATTTCGACAGATACAATCTGCAGGAAACGGCAATTTTTATGGAGACTTGCATTTTCTTCCACTGAGGCACACCCAATTTCGCCTTTTATTACAAGATATGAAACAGTTTCAACCGTTTTTATTAGAGAGTTGGCTGCAAGAGAAGCAGAAATTTCGAACAAAACCACCATCAAAATGGACAGGCCGCCTTCATCAGTCATGGCGCCAATGGCTGTACCAGAAAGGTTACCATCAGAGTCTGTTGCCGAGCTATATTTATCTACCAGTTATCGGTCAGTATCGAATGAAAACCCCACCGTGGGATTGGCAAAGCAGGCTGTTCCTCGAGTATTTAATGAATTTACCATTCCAACGCACCGTCTCCTTAGCCCCCTGTTATCGTCTATTAAAGGCGGAAATTAATCCCTCATCTGAATTTCCGCTTATAAATAGTCCGCACGATCCCATCCGTGAGTATTTAACCCTGTTGGAATCCCTGCACATGATAACCCTCGTGAGTGACCGTCAATTGAAAAAACAAACCCCGATTACTTTTCCGGAAAATGTGGAACAAGCCCTAAGTGATGACAGAAGGATTATCCAGGCCCTGCAAAAGCAAAAGTCATTCTCAAGCATCAACTCGCATGATTGAGCAGCAAACACGATATAATAGAAAAGAGCTCTCCTTTAACAGGAAAGAATATGCGGGATCTACCGAGAATTGGGAAATGGATAGCTGAAAAAATTATCAAGGAGGAATAGGCGTTGGCACAAGCGAACAAAGAATTACAAAGCCGTGAACAAGTACCGTTAGAACGAACTTGGAGACTGGAAGATATCTTTGTAATAGATGAAGAGTGGGAAAAGGAATTCGAAGCATTAAAAAACAAGTTGCCGGAATTCAAACAATACCAAGGGAAGATAAGTGAGTCGGCAGATACCCTTTATAACCTTTTAAAACTTCAAGACAATGTATCCGAGCGTTTGGGGAAACTTTATACATACGCTCATATGAGATATGACCAGGACACAACCAATTCACTATACCAGGCGTTGAACGCCAAAGCGGAAAATATTCTTACGCAGGCTTCGAGCGCGATGAGTTTCATTGTACCGGAGATTTTGTCGTTAGATGAGGAGAAGCTGAAGTCATTTATTGAAGAAAATCAAAAATTAAAACAGTATGAGCATACTTTGAATGAAATAAACAGACAGCGTCCGCATGTTTTATCCGAAAAGGAAGAGGAGCTGCTTGCGGAGGTTTCCGAGGTTACCGATAATCCGTCTCAGACCTTTGGGATGTTAAATAACGCCGATTTAACTTTTCCATCGATTAGAGACGAGAAAGGTAATGAAGTCGACCTGACACATGGACGTTATATCAACTTTTTGGAGTCCGACGATCCACGTGTACGGAAAGACGCTTTCAAGGCGATGTATGAAACATTCGGCAGCTTTAAAAATACCTTTGCTTCTACTTTGAGCGGAGCTGTCAAAAAGAATAATTTTTACGCAAAAATACGTAAATACGATTCTGCCCGCCAGGCAGCGTTGGATAACAATAATATACCGGAAGAGGTATATGATAATCTGGTCAGTGCCGTCAATGAAAGGCTCCCGCTTCTGCATCGATATGTAGAGCTGCGCAAGCGAGTTCTCAAGCTTGATGAACTGCATATGTATGATCTTTATACACCGCTTGTTAAAGATATCTCGATGAAAATACCATATGAAGAAGCCCAAGAAACAGTGCTGAAAGGATTGGCGCCACTCGGGGAGGAGTATGTTAATACTATTCGGGAAGGGTATAAAGATCGTTGGATAGATGTAGATGAAAACAAAGGAAAGCGCAGCGGGGCTTACTCTTCAGGAGCTTACGGGACCAATCCATACATTTTGTTGAATTGGCAGGATAACTTGAACAATCTGTTTACGCTTGCTCATGAGCTTGGTCATTCTATGCACAGTTACTATTCCAGGAACAATCAACCGTTCCGTTACGGAAATTATTCCATCTTTGTTGCGGAAGTGGCATCTACATGTAATGAAGCGCTCATGAATGAATACCTGATCGAGAACACCGAGGATGAAAAAGAAAAACTATTCTTGCTGAACCACTTCCTTGAAGGGTTCCGCGGTACAGTATTCCGTCAGACAATGTTTGCTGAGTTCGAGCATGATATTCATACCCACATGCAAAATGGGGAGGCTTTAACCGCGGATAAGTTGACAGAAATGTATTATGAGTTGAACAAGAAGTATTTTGGTGATGAACTGGTGATTGATGAGGAAATCGGCCTTGAATGGGCAAGGATTCCACATTTCTATTATAATTACTATGTGTATCAGTATGCGACCGGCTATTCTGCGGCGACTTCGCTAGCTTCACAAATTTTAAAGGAAGAACAGCCTGCTGTCGACAGGTATTTGGAATTCCTGAAGGCAGGAAGCAGTGATTACCCAATTGAAGTGCTGAAAAAAGCGGGTGTCGACATGACGTCGAAGAAACCGATCTTAGACGCGCTGCGGGTATTTGAAGATAAGCTTTCGGAAATGGAATCTTTATTGGATAAGGTAGAATAAAACAGAGCAGACACCTGATTTTAACAAGGTGTCTGCTCTGTTTTACCATCTGCGGCTTCTCATCCTGGAAAAACCTTTGAAAGCATGTCTGTACACGAAAGAGAAGATTGTGAGATAAATGGTGATGAACAAAAGAGGCAGCGTGAAGTACAAAGGCAAAAGACGCATAAAACCGAGAAGGTTGAGGAAGAATGCAGCAACAGTTGCCAGTAAAAAGATAAAAGGCAGTAAGCCTTGCATGCCCTTGCCTCCTTTACATGTTGTTAAGAAAATTGTATGCATTCTGTTATCTCAATAGAAGTATGACAGTTTTGTGAATACATGAGCAAAACTGTTGCCTCCTTTTTTTATTCTTGATATATTTAACTTGTGAGATAATTAACAAACAATACCCCTTTGTTTGACTTAACTTTCTCCCATCCCCCCTTTGTCTATAGAATATAGACTACAGGAAGGGTATACAAATGTATATCCTTCCTTTTTATTTTCGCAAAATCCGCATTAACTATAATGGGATGTGCTATTGCCTATTCAAAAAGCATATTAACCACCGCTTCGGTAAGCATACTTCGCTTTCCGCGGGCACGGCTTCAGCTAACTAGGTAAAGAAAACTGCTTTACCAAGTGGATGTGCAGGAAGTTAGGAAGAGGCTTTCAAACAATATCGTAGTTTCTATCAATTGCTATTTAATAAAAAAACACCCAGGTAAATTGCCTGAGTGTCAAAAATACCCTTGTATGAACAAGAGGAGAATCAGCCTTTAACATGCCGGTAAAAGGTTCCATATTTCACTGGAACTTTTTCCACCATTTGTTTCAACTGAAGTTTTTTCATTTCTTTTTCTGTTTTTTCCTTAGACCAATCATAGACAACGGAAATTTCCTTGTTGCCGACAAAGCCGTAATATGAAATGAACTCTTCTAACTCCGGTTTCTTGGCTGGGGGCGGATCCATTTGCAACATTTGTTTTAATACTTTTACGTAAATGTCATAAGGATATAGCCCTGAGACTTTCAAGCCGCCTTCTTCCTCGGATTCATTAAAGAATACCATGGTAGGAATGTATTCGACTTCCATCTCTTGCGTTAACTTTAAATCACATTGCAGTGCTTTTTTGGCGGAATTAGAATACAGATCCTGGGTGAACTCTTGTACATCAAGGTTCACTTCTCCGGCACACTCAATCAAGGTTGTTTCATCAGATATATCCCGTTTGTTCAAGAACAAATTTTCTTGTACTTTACGCAAGAAGTTTCTGCCGGCTTTTTTCCCTTGCAACTCTGCCGCCTTGATTGCAAGGGATGCTAGCCAGGGCAGATTGACGGGGTTCTCCAGCCATAAATCACCGTCACAGCTCATTCCGGTACGAGAGGCCGTCCGTTCCCATATTTCTTTTAATTTTTTCGGTTTATCAAATTTATCTTTATTCAACACGGTAAGCTGCCCGCTCAGAATCGGACGAATGGTGAAAAACCTGCCATATTCAATGGACAGCTTTTTCAAGCTCGGTTCCAAAGACCAGCATTCCGGACATAAAGGATCTATGAAGACATAGATTTCAACCGGTTTTTTCAGCAAATCGAAAAAGCCATACTGCGCCGAGTTTCTTGTGTCTGCATTACTAGTTGGCCCAGTCGGTTTCCAGCTCACAACGATTCTCCTTTCTCATCCTCAGGTGTATTCATCATATGCGATGCTGTCATTGTCAATCGTTCAAAAATGGCACTTCGATAGGGCTCTTCCACTTCGGCTTCTGCTAAGGCTTGTTCCATGCATTCGAGCCAGGCGTCACGTCTGGTCGGGGTGATCGGAAACGGCAAATGTCGTCTCCGGAGCATTGGATGCCCGTGTTCTTCTGTATATAAAGCTGGGCCACCGAACAGCTGCGTCAGAAACTGTTGCTGTTTTCTGGCGGTTTCTGTTAAATCATCTGGAAATATCGGTTTTAATGCCGGATGTTTCGCCACCCGTTTATAAAAGGCTTGAACGAGTTGTTCTATTTTTTCCCTGCCGCCTATGGCTTCATACAGGGTAACGGAATCAGTCATGTTTCATTTCCTCTCCAACTTTGCAAGAAAGTTACTCTTAAGCTTTTCCCAACCGTATCTTTTCAATTTCCGGCTGTACAAAAACAAGCTTAACAAGATTTTTCCTTATTGTAACAATTGCCGGTTATATTGGGCAACTTATCTGTTTTCCATGGAGTCGTAGAATCTTTTAATTTTGTTCGGTGTCCGTTTTTTGCTAATTTCCAGGCGATCAAGAAGTTCACTAAATACTTGCTGGCCATGCTGCCGTTCTTGTGCCTCTACTTCCAATTCATAATCGTTATACCCGTTATAAGTGCTATGGTCCAATACCACTATGGTTTCTTTGAATTCTGTTTCGATTCTCTGGGTCGTCAAAGCACCGCCATAAGCAAGTTCCGCAAAATCAATTCCGAGCCGGTTAAGCTGGGCAGCAACCTGTGGCTTCGGTATGATGTCTCCGTTTATCCACGAAGCTGCTTCATTTTCTGTAAGTGTATCGTGAGTTTCCAGTAACCCCTCTGGGTGAGGTTCCTTCAACGTCAATTGCCATTGTCCGTTTTTTTCGCGTATGCGTAGTGCAGCTCCGTGCTGCTTCAATGCAAATTCAGGAGTTTCAAAATAATGATTTGTATGACTTAGTGCCCCCGCCTCTTCTACTTCTAAAAACTCACAAAGACGATCATATTCTATTTTAGTCAGCAGGTTTTTAAATTCGATTTCAATTTCCTGTGCCATTCTCATTCCTCCTGTTTCATCATTCCTGTTACCTCATTATGGTGGAAACAAACCGCCAATTGCAAAAGAAGTCTCTTTGGAAATTTCCGTTAAGCCGTATGTCTAATTGGTAACCCAGCAGAAAATTTATGATACAATTAAGATTGACGAAACCAAGAGTATCAGCAAGCAAGATGATCGAAGGTGGTGCGTGACAAGTGAATTGGGAAGCTTTTCTTGCTCCGTATGTGCAAGTTGTAGAGGAATTAAAGGTAAAACTAAAGGGGATGCGAGCCCAATTTGAATTTGAATCCCGGCATTCGCCGATTGAATTCATTACTGGAAGGGTAAAACCTGTACCAAGCATCTTGGAGAAACTTCATCGAAAAGAAACGGATTTGCCTCGTGTAGAAGACGAAATACAGGACATCGCCGGTGTCCGGGTGGTATGTCAATTTGTAGATGATATATATACCATTATCGATATGCTTCGAAGCAGGAATGATTTTTCGATCATTGAGGAGAAGGACTATATATCCTCCAAAAAAGATAGTGGTTACCGTTCTTACCATATGATCATTCGGTATCCGGTGGAGACAATACACGGAGAAAAAATGGTAATGGCTGAGATCCAAATTCGTACACTGGCTATGAATTTTTGGGCGACAAATGAGCATTCATTAAATTACAAATATGACGGGCAAATACCTGCTGAGATTAAGGCGCGCCTTCAAGGCGCTGCTGAAGCAGCATTCAAACTGGACGAGGAAATGGCCAAGATAAAAGACGAGGTCCAGGAAGCACAGCGAATTTTCCATAAAAACAAAAGCAGTCGCTAAAAGGAGGGCGAGAGCCGCTATGAAATTTGCAATTACGTCAAAAGGGGATACTAAATCTGAAGAATTAAAGGCGATGATCAAGCAATATTTGGTTGACTTTGAACTGGTCTACGATGAGGAGGAACCAGATCTTGTAGTTTCTGTCGGCGGTGATGGGACGTTTTTAGAAGCATTTCATACATACATCAATCGCTTGGACAAAACGGCATTTATTGGAATTCACACTGGGCATCTGGGCTTTTATGCTGATTGGGTTCCGGATGAAGTAGAAAAATTGATCATTGAAATCGCCAAAAATCCATTCCAAGTGGTGGAATACCCATTATTGGAAGTTACGATTTGCCCCAAAGAAGGAGGAGAAACCGACCGCTTCTTGGCGTTGAATGAATGCTCAATTAAAACAGCTGAAGGATCCGTTGTATTGGACGTGGAAATAAAAGGGGAACACTTTGAAACATTCCGTGGGGATGGCCTTTGTATTTCTACCCCGTCCGGGAGTACGGCATACAATAAAGCATTGGGCGGTGGCATAATCCATCCATCATTGGAGTCGATTCAAATAACTGAGATGGCATCAATCAATAACCGGGTGTTCCGGACGATCGGCTCGCCACTGATCCTCCCAAAACATCATGCCTGCGATTTCCGGCCGATTTATGATAAAAGTTTTTTGATTACAATCGATCACATTACCAAAACGTATGCAAATGTCGACCGGATCATTTGCAAAGTGGCGGATAAGAAAATAAGATTTGCCCGATTCCGTTCGTTCCCGTTTTGGAAGAGAGTGCATGATTCATTTGTTGCAGACGAAAGATAAATTAATGGTGAAAAGGTGAGATGCTTGAATTGGAAAATTACAGCTGAGCATGAGGGCATGCTCATTAAAGAATACCTACAACAAATTCAAGGCTTTTCACGGCGGATATTGCGGTCCGTAAAGTTCGGCGGAGGATCGATTTTAAAAAACGGACAGCCTGTAACTGTCCGGCAGACGCTGGCTGCAGGTGATGAACTGGCGGTTGTATTTCCACCGGAAAAGCGTGGCAGCCATTTGATAGGGGAGGACATCCCGCTTGATATCGTTTACGAGGACGAAGATATCCTTGTCTTGAACAAGCCGGCAGGGATTGTCACGATTCCATCCATGCTGCATCCGACCGGGACAATTGCCAACGCGCTGATCGGTTACTATGAACGGCTGGGCCTTACCTACACGGTTCATGTTGTCACACGGCTGGACAGGGATACATCGGGATTGCTGTTGGTGGCGAAACATCGGTTCAGCCACTCTTTGCTGTTTGAAAAACAAAAATCTGGGAGCGTGAATCGCAGTTATTATGCGCTGGTAGAGGGTGAACTTAAGACGGAGAGTGCAACGATTGATGCTCCGATTGCCAAAAAAGAGACTTCGATGATCGAACGGGAAGTAATCGCTGATGGGAAGCATGCAGTTACTCATTACCAGGTGATCCGGCATACGGCCGGAGGCAGTCTAGTTGATGTTCGACTGGAGACGGGACGGACTCATCAAATCCGTGTGCATTTTTCCCATATCGGCCACCCCTTGATGGGGGATGACTTGTATGGTGGCCATAAAGATAAAATCGATAGGCAGGCTCTCCATTGTAAGACACTTACATTCCAGCACCCGGCTACAGGAGAACGCCTCGAGTTTTCTGCACCCATGCCAGATGATATGAAAGAACTTTTAGACGAATAATATAAAGCACAGTGGCCTAAACAAAAACCAGACGGTGATTCGAAAATGCTCTGCATCCGAACTCGTTTGGTTTTTCTTAAATGCTGTTTCGCATTTTTGACGCCTGTTATTAGCGGATCTGATAAAAACTACGAACTAACTTGAATGAATCTTCCTGACATCCAATCTTTATTGGGTGGGAGAACTGCGCTGCGGAAATACCCCGCGCTTTCCTCGGACTAACATTCAACTTCATTAGACTGAGTAAGAGAATTTTCATTAATATGTAGTTTCTATTTTTTGTGTAAAAGCAATTATCCTTGTAGAAAATAGCCTTTAGGTCCCCGCTCTGTATCAATCAAATGATCGGAATTTTTCTTCCATAAAGGGCTGCTGTGAGGGGACGGACACGGTTTCTTCTTCAGGGAGCCGGAATGCGGTCAGCTTATTACCGAACACACATCCGGTATCAATGTTGATTGTACGGTTAACGATTCTTGGCTCTAGAACGGGTGTATGGCCATAAACAATCCAATCTTCCCCCTGGTATTGTTGAGCCCAATCGCGTCTGACTGGCCGTCCGTCTTCATGCGTTTCGCCCGTAATATCCCCATACAAGACAAAGGTCTTTACTTTTTTACCTGATTTACCAATTAAATCCTGGCTAATGCCGGCGTGAGCAACGACAGCGTGCGCTTCAGGCATCTGCAAATAAAGCGGGGCAGATTCATATAAATCCATGAAATGGTGCCGGATCATCTTTTGTTGTTTACTGTCCAGCGCTTTATATTCGGAAACGGTTGTTTCCAGTCCGTGTTGTTGTTTTACATTGTTGCCCAAAAAGTAGCGGTAAAGTTTGTTACAGTGGTTTCCAGGTACATATTTCGCGATTTTCTTATCGCGTACCATTTCGTAAACCAGCTTGACCACAGAAACAGAGTCTGGCCCGCGGTCGGTCAAATCTCCGATAAAGACTGGCACTCTTCCATCAGGATGCACAGGAGCACCTTCTTTTATATTGTAGCCGAGCTCTTTAAATAAGTGCTGCAACTCTTCATAGCAGCCGTGGATATCACCGATGATGTCCAATTTCACAATTGATCTCTCCTGTTCAAAATTTTTTCCACACATAAAGAAGGGTGAAAGCTATCTTCTAGCATTCCACCCTGATGGTTAATCAAACATATATTGTTTTGTCCGTGATCGAATATTCAATGCAAGCCCGATGGCAATCATATAGGTGAGCGTCGAGCTCCCCCCGTAACTCAGGAACGGAAGCGGCAGACCGGTAATTGGAAGGAGCTGTACCGACATTCCGATGTTTTGGAAGATTTGGAAAGCGAACATTCCGATTAAACCGGTGATAATAAAACTGCCAAATTCATCATTGCTTTGCAGGGCAATATATATCAGCCGATAAATCAGTAAAAACAACAAGGTTACAACGATACTGGCACCTATGAACCCGTATTGTTCCGCTATCGCGGTAAAAATCATATCGGTTTGCCTTTCCGGTACATCTACTTCAAAATCCCGCATTCCTTTTCCGGTTAGCTGTCCGGAACCAATTGCAAGCATTGCTTTTTTTAGCTGGTAACCTGATTCCGTGTATTTTTCCGGATCAAGCCAGCCATAGAAACGACTTTCCACGTGTTTGAAGACACTTTCTTCCAAGGTTGTTCCAACGGTATCCGGATACATGATCGACAGACCTATCGCCGCTCCGATGATTAAGAGTCCGAGCAATGTTACTGCCGAAAGGACGCGCCAGCGGATACCGGATACGAGTACCATACAGGCGACAATCGCAGCCAACACAAGAAAGCCGCCTAAGTCAGGTTGGACAGCAATCAAACCCATAGGAGGCAGACTGACTATCGCTATCTTCGCAATTAACCATAAGTCGCTTTTATTTGTACGGTTTTTAAATTTTTCATTATGGCTGACCATGACATGTGCTAACGCGATAACTAAAAACACTTTGAAAAATTCCGCCGGCTGGATGGTCCCTATTCCAGGAAAAATAAACCAACTGGTCGCATTATTGGCGGTATGGATGATCTGCGGCGGAAATTGGAAGAACAGCATTAACAGGGTGACCATCCCTGCGCCATATAAATACCAGGAAATATGGCGGAAGCGGTCGTAGTCGATCCACATAATCCCACCTACAACCAGACCGCCTGCAACGTACCAGGCTATCTGTTTTATGAAATAGTTATCCTGCGCTTCACTGCCCAAATAAGGTTGAACAGAATATAGCGTAAAACAGCTGACGATTCCAAGCAAAAGCACGATGAATATTAATGTATAATCAATTGAAGAATTGTTGTTAGAATTCATAAGGTTCCCTTTCTTTCCTGACTGTTAACGGAGTTAAACAGTCAGCCATTTTACATCCGGTTTAAAGATTTCGTTAAATATATTGAAACAACCAGGCCTATCTTGTACATTAAGATGAGGTTTTCAGCCTTATCAAGAAGAAAGGCAATCGCTTTATGCAAAAAAGTATCTGTTATGGATTTTTTTCGATAAAATATAGAATAAATTACTTTCTTGTTTATGGAAAGTAAAAAGAAGTCAAAGTCATACATAGTTCAGTTTACATCAAATTGTTAATAATTTTAAGCGTTGTTTTGTTTCTTCTAACAAAAAATATAAAAACTACATCATATGTTCACGTTTCTGTCGTTGACAAAAAGTCAGCCGGCACTTACGATAATACTTTCTAGAAGTAAGGGGGTTGTATGGATGGAGCATTTAGATGAACAGGAAAGAGAGCAATATTGGGAAAAAATCCAGGATGCCTTGTTCAATCGGCAAATCGACCAGTTTCGGGCAGAGTTTCTCGAGCTGCATCCTTACGATCAGGCGAAAATCTTCGAAACCCAATCAGAGCAGGTCCGCCAACAGATTTATTCCTATCTGGCATCCGAAGAAATAGCAGATGTAATGGAAAATATCGATATAGAAGATATTGAACCGTTTTTTACTGAAATGACAACCGCTTTTGCGGCGAATGTCCTTGCAGAAATGTCCACGGATGATGCGGTGGATATACTGAACCAACTCGATAAGAATAAGGTAGCAAGCTATTTGACGATCATGGAAAAGGATGCTGCCGAAGAAATTAAACAGTTGCTGCATTACGAAGAAAAGACGGCAGGAAGTATCATGACGACGGAGTTCGTTGTGCTGAATGCCAATCAGACCATCAACGAAGCAATGAAGCATTTGCGTAAAGAAGCGCCAGATGCAGAAACGATTTATTATACCTATGTAATTGATAATCAAAAACGACTTGTCGGTGTCCTCTCGCTTCGTGACTTAATCATTGCCGAAGGAGACTGGCTCATATCCGATGTCATGAGCGAAAGGGTTGTTTCTGTGCCTGTAGGTGAAGACCAGGAGGATATTGCGCAAATGATGCGGGATTATGACTTTCTGGCACTCCCTGTAGTCGATTTTCAGGATCACTTGCTTGGAATTATCACAGTTGATGATATTATGGATGTCATGCAAGAAGAGGCTAGCGATGACTACTCCAAGCTGGCCGGTATTTCGGACGTAGACAGTCCGGATGACAGTGCGATTGCGTCTGCAAAAAAACGTCTTCCTTGGTTGATCATCCTCTTATTCTTAGGAATGCTCACAGCAAGCTTAATCGGAAGATTTGAAGAAACTCTCGGTCAAAAACCGATCTTAGCTATATTTATTCCGTTGATTGGTGGCATGGCGGGGAATACGGGGACACAGGCGCTGGCAGTTGCGGTTAGAGGTATTGCCACTGGAGAATTTGAAAGACAGGGTAAATGGAAAATGATTATGCGCGAAGCGGGAACCGGTTTAGTTACAGGCTTCTGTTGCGGACTCCTTATTACTTTGGTTTTATACATTTGGTACGGAGATATTTACCTTGGCATGTTGGTTGGTTTTTCTATCATGGCCACGCTGATTGTGGCCACCATTGCCGGTTCTTTGATTCCGATCATGATGCACCGGCTCAATATTGATCCAGCAGTAGCTTCCGGGCCATTTATCACGACAATTAACGATATCATCTCGGTCTTGATATATTTTGGAATGGCTACCGCATTTATGAACTTACTAATACATGGATAGGAGGTTGTGACACATGGAGCATGGAGAATCAGTAACCTCCCTGGTGATTGTCATTTTAGCGGCATTTTTCACTCCTATATTAATGCATCGCCTGCGTTTGAAAGCCATTCCTGTAGTCGTAGCTGAAATCATCGTCGGGTTGATTATTGGACATAGCGGCTTTAATATCGTAGATGACAGCACCTGGCTGGAGACACTTTCCACCTTGGGATTCATTTTTCTCATGTTTTTGAGCGGTCTGGAAATAGACTTTACGATATTTGCTAAAAAAGGCAGAAACAAACGCAACAGCAACCAAACAATTAAACAGCCAAGTGCCGTATGGATTGCCATAATCGTGTTCCTGGCCATTTTAGCGTTGTCCCTGCTGTTGTCTTACTTATTCGTGTTGGGCGGCTTTATCGATAATATGTTCTTGATGACATTAATCATATCCACTATTTCACTCGGTGTTGTTGTACCAACTTTAAAAGAAGCACAGGCAATGAAAACCACTGTCGGTCAGACAATCCTGTTGATTGCCGTGATCGCAGACTTGGTGACAATGATTTTGTTGGCAGTATTTGTTTCGTTTTATGGAGAAGAATCAGGCAACATGTGGCTTCTGCTTATTCTATTCGGTGCCGGAGTATTGTTGTACTTCATCGGCAAACGATTCCGAAACCAGACTTTTTTGGAGACGATGTCGAAGGGAACTATCCAGATCGGTACGCGTGCCGTTTTTACACTGATTATTTTTCTGGTGGCCTTGTCGGAAACAGTGGGCGCCGAGAACATCCTTGGAGCATTTTTGGCCGGTGCGCTAGTTTCCTTATTATCTCCAAACCAGGATTTGGTACAAAAACTGGACAGCTTCGGTTATGGCTTTTTGATTCCGATATTTTTTGTCATGGTCGGTGTCGATATCGACATCTGGTCCTTATT
This sequence comes from Sediminibacillus halophilus, assembly GCF_900103695.1. Classification (GTDB taxonomy): domain Bacteria; phylum Bacillota; class Bacilli; order Bacillales; family Amphibacillaceae; genus Sediminibacillus; species Sediminibacillus halophilus. The sequence goes on along the minus strand of NZ_FNHF01000001.1, from coordinate 1,205,289 downwards.
TAGCAATCCGAAAGTCCTGGCATTAATACCGCTACTCTTTATTGCGCTATTGGTATCTAAATTGGTGCCAGCGCTGATCATGAGAAAGTGGTATGATTGGCGGACGGTTATCAGTTCCGGGATGATTCTCACTACGACTTTATCCTTGGTAATCGCTGCTGCCACAATCGGAGAAAGAATGGGCATCATCGACAACCAAATGGAAGGTGCCTTGATTTTAGTGGCCGTGTTGACATGCCTGGTTACTCCGCCGGTTTTCAAAAAGTTATATATTAACAATGTAGAACCTGAGCATAAGCAAGTCGTTTCCTTCATCGGGACCAACCAGGCAACATTGCCGGTTGTTCGGGAATTGGATAACAATATGTTTGAAATCTATATGTACCATACGAAAATGGAAAAACTCGATGAAAAAATCACCAGGTCGATTTTCGATATTACCCAGTTGGACAGTTATGATATAGGTTTAATGGAAAAACAGAATGTTTTCGATGTGGACATTTTGGTTGTATCTACCGGCAATGAAGAGAAGAATGCGGAAATTGCTTCTTACGCAAAAGAAAAGGGCATTGAGCGCGTCATTGCCCGTGTGGAAAAACCTGGACTCGACAAAGAATTGAAGGAACTGGGAATCGATGTTTTCTCTGTATTGCTTTCCAGTAAGGCGTTGCTTAAAGCGTTGATTGTAGCGCCGAGCGTCGTGGATATTTTGACCGAACAGGAGAGCGCCCTTTACGAAATCAATATGAATAACCCAGTGTATGACGAAACGCTGATTAGAGAGTTTCCGTTTACTGGTGATGTCATCATGGTGCGAATATTCCGGGGCAAGGATTCCATCGTACCTCATGGGGATACGGAGTTGCGGTTGGGAGACCACCTTATCGTCACAGGTTCTTCGGAATATGTCGAAGAATTACAATCATTATTAGAATACGGATTTTAAAAAATCCTGTCCGGCGTTAATGTCGGGCAGGATTATTGCATTTAGGGCGAGAATCATAAGATAGGTTGGAAATCTTGAAAGGAGTAGATGTTCATGCAGATGATTATTCCGCATATCACCGTTGAAAACTGCAAAGAGGCATTAACGTTTTATCAGCAGATATTCGGTGGAGAAATCAAAAATACACAGCTGGCTGACGAAATAGAAATGTTTAAGGGCCACGAAGGGAAATACATACACGCCGAGCTGCATGTCGATGACAGGAATGTTTTTTATTTTGTCGATGTATTCGGGGAAGCACCTGCCAAAGGAAGTCAAATCGAGTTAAGTTTAGCGCTTGAAAGTGAGGATGAAATCCAGCATGTTTATCAGGCTTTAGCAGATGAAGGTCAAGTTACCATGGAACTGCAGGATACATTCTGGAACGCTCGTTATGCCAAAGTTATAGACAAGTATGGTATACATTGGGAATTGAACGTGCCAAAAGCATAACAAGGGCTGAACGGTAAATCAGTTGTGTTAACCGGAAAGTTTCGATAAGATATTAATAGTATCAGGTACTAATAACTAGTAATAAAAAACGAGCAAGAAACCTCAAGGAGGAAAAAGGGATGAAGTTTTCACTGGAAGGCCGTACATATGTAGTAATGGGTGTGGCCAATAAAAGAAGTATTGCCTGGGGAATCGCAAGGTCCCTGCATGAAGCCGGGGCAAGACTGATTTTTACTTATGCCAATGAACGGTTTGAGAAGCCGGTAAAAGATCTAGTATCCACGTTAGAGGGGCAGGACGCACTGTTTTATGAGTGTGATGTCACCAATGATGAGGCAGTCGACGCCACATTTCAGCAAATTGGAGAAGATGTGGGGACGATTCACGGACTAGCTCACTGTATTGCCTTCGCTGATAAAGAGGATTTGAAGGGCGAATTTGTCGAAACCAGCAGGGACGGCTTTTTGTTATCGCAAAACATAAGTGCTTTTTCCCTCGTCGCTGTCACAAGAGCTGCAGAAAAGCTGATGACAGAGGGCGGAAGCATCGTGACCATGACGTATCTTGGCGGAGAACGTGTGGTGCAAAATTATAATGTCATGGGAGTTGCAAAAGCCAGTCTTGATGCGAGTATGAAGTATTTGGCCAATGACTTAGGAAAGCGAAACATTCGTGTAAATGCGATTTCCGCTGGCCCGATCCGCACCCTTTCTGCAAAAGGCATTGGTGAGTTCAACAGCGTCTTGAAGCAAATTGAAGAAAAGGCTCCATTGCGCAGGACAGTCACGCAGGAAGAAGTTGGCGATACGGCCTATTATCTGATGAGCGATCTTTCCAGGGGAGTGACTGGAGAAACCATTCACGTCGATTCTGGCTTTAACATTCTCGGTATTTAAGCAATAGAAACAATGTGATATACAAACCGCACGCCAATTGGTGTGCGTTTTTTTTGCCTTAGCACATAGTTCATATTTGCTGCCTTAATTGTTGGAATTGATAGAAAAACTGCGATTAATGAAAATTCTCTTTTTATAAGGCTCTCACTCGGTCTAATGAAGTTGAGTGTTAGTCCGACGCTGTGGAAAACGCTCCCTTTCCGGGGGAAGCACCTCAGCCTCCTCATGAGCAAAGTGTACTCCCTGCGAGGTCTTCCATCGAAGTTCCATAGCAGGCTGCCTTGCCCTATCGTTTTGCAGTGGATGACGGAAATCCATTTATAAGTGAAAATAGGCAGTACTTTCCGTTAGAAACAGGAGGCTGTTCCTAGCGAAGGCAAAACCCGAGGACCCCTCGAAAATACAAAAGATTTTCCTTTGGGCGATGCATCGCTGCCGCAGCCTTCTGTGGGACTGCGATTACTCGTACCATCGAAAATCCTTTTCCTGCGGGAGTAAAGGTCTCGGTGAGAACCCGCAGAGCGTTAGCTTATGAAAGCTCACCAGCCACCCGCGTTAAGCGCAAGGTATGTCCGTTGCGTCTTCTAGTCAAGACAGAAGAAAATCACGAGAAAAATAATTCCCTTTTCCGACCATAGCAAATAAAAATAGGCACATCCCCAGGGAACGCTCATATAATATGGGGAAGAGTTTTGAAGAAGGGGAGGAAGCCATTTTTATGAATGGAAATAAAAACACCGCCCGTGAACCAATGCTGTATATCACACAGCCCAAAATGGAAAAACCAACTGCTTCCATGCAAACCAACTACCGTACACCAAGAAAAAAGAAACGCAAACCGGATCGCGGAAGCTCAATAAAGGAGAAAGAACTAAGGAAGCGAAGTAGTGAAAAGGAATTGAAAGCAGAAGAAAATACCTTGCAAGAATCGGAGCATCCCCCTGCTGAAACGGAAGCCATAGAAAAAGAAAAATCAGAAGAAAAAGTTCAACCAGCAGAAGTTTCTGAGAATGAATCGGAAGCGAAAGAAACGGCAACAAGCCAAAGATCGAGCCGCAAACGGTTCAGGGATATGACAAACGAGGAGAAAATCGACTACTTTGTTGGGTTGCCGAGAACCGTGCCACGCATGAAATGCGAGGTAGTCACAGACAAAGAAACGCATCGTGGTATTATCTATGACTATCAGGAAGGAACTGTGTACATGAAGACGATCAAGCGTCCGTTCAAGGCACAAGTTGACAAGGAAACTATCAAAAGTATTAAACTATTGGGATTTTAAGCAAGAAAAAGTCCGGCCGTACCAGGCCGGACTTCTTGCTATAAGATGGAGTGCTGTAAAAATTACAAAGCGCTGATAGCTGGCAGACAAGTAACATGGCAGAAGCAGTTCAGATCTACAGTGATGCAAATTCCAGTTACTTCTAGATGGCTGGTGTCCTGGTCAACCGGAGATTTTGGATCATCGTCGTGATCGTTTGGCTCACGCAGCAATTCCAAAACCGCACAACAGTCGTCGTCTACAGTTTTTACCCGGAAATAGAAACTGCTGGTTGCGTCGCCCAAATCGTCGGACGGCACACCAAAGCCTTTGAAAGGTTTGCAATTCCCCTTACAGTAAAGAATAACCGGAACTGTGTCTAAACCGTTGTTGCTAGGGTCGTTACCGCCTAACAGGTCGCTGATGGATTGTTCACAGCTGGTGGTACAATCAGAAAGCACATCGGACTGTGCATCGGAGATTTCCTTCAGGATATCGCATACACAGCTGCCAGTTTTATGATCACTTCCACAACTCATTCTATCTAACCCCTTTCCAATGATGATTGACTTTTGTCCTTAATAGAATATGTTCGAAGGGGGTTAGTGTGTGGGCAAATACCATGTATATTGTCTTGCCTTTCAAGAAATTTTTTGTAGTTCCTGTTTAACAGGGCGGATGTCTATACCCGAAATTAGACATTCACATAGGATAATAGCGATCAATACTTTACTAATAAGGAGCGCTCATTGGAGAACGTACAGCTTTTTGTCCTTAGCGGCTGCGCCCCCGGGGCGGAAGTACGGCGAACCGGACAGGGCACGAGCTGGAAATGGGAGGAATCTGCAAAGAGTCTTTCCCTGATAAGTGAGCAGCATTAATTAAGGGAGTGAAGAGGAAAATGTCAGAGAAGAAAAAAGTCATTTATGTGAAGGACCTGGTAATCAAAGCGGATAATGTTACTTTTGAGCCGCCTCATCAACCACGCCGTCATGTTGATCCATTTTTCGGTCCTCGGAGAGTGGAAGCCGAAGAAGTAATGGAAAAAGAACAAGAAGAAGGAGAAGCGGTGGAGGAAGAACAGGAAGAGCATCATCATGAAGGGGATGGGAGAAAAGGTTTCTCCTGGATTTAGTATAAGAGGGACAGCTGATTTGCTGTCTCTTTTTGTGTAGCTCGATTGCCATTTTATTTCTTACACAAGAGGTGAGGGTATGGACGACAAGTCCGACATCTTTCCGATGAAAAAGAATTTGCAAATAGTTGAAAAGCACTTACACAAGAATGAAAAGTGGCTACGACTGCCGGAAAAGCATATCGTCGAATTAGAAAGCAAAGCCACTGCCTGGAATACGCAATTCCTGCAAGAAATGGAGCAACTGGAAGCCGTCATGAAGGAATTGCAAGATTTTATAGATAAGGAATAAGAATTAGAATACTTTGTTGGAGAAGTGGGTATAGATGAATAATCAAAGTAGGAAAAAGGGGTGAAATAAATGGGATATATGCTGCCAGTCCCGCTTTATCAATATCAGGATTATCAGGAGCGAGTAACTAGAAGTGCGCCAAGCCCATTTTATATCGAAGGTGTTTACAAAGCCAACTTTGACACCAAGCATAAACAAATAGAAAAAGAGGAAAACGGTAAAACGGAAGTTGACTCTAAACCTGCTGAGATGAAAAAGTCGCTCTATGCTCCAAGGAGCGTCCACAAGTCCTATTTAGCAGAAAAAGTTTACGCTGATGTGACAGGAAAAGGACTGCATTTTAGCGAAACCATATAATCAAACGCAGGGTCCGCTGTGAAGCTGGTGCATGACTGCTGGCAAGGCGGGCCGTTTAATTTGGAAAAGGAGCAGGTTATATGGAATTCCAATCATTAAAGGATGGGACATGTTTTTATTTTCAAGGACCGGTCAATATCGGCTATTTACAGAATGGCGAGGAAGGAATGCTGATTGACGCAGGGATTGACGCTTCCGCCATGAAAAAAGTGTTAAAGCGGTTGAGGCAAGAGGACTTACCACTCACGCATTTGTTCATTACCCATGCTCATTCAGACCACTATGGGGGAGCGAACTATTTGCAGAGGCAGCAGGAAGTGCATACAGCAGCACCGATTTTGGAAGCAGCAATTTTACAACATCCCATCCTCGAACCGCTGTATTTGTTTGGTGGAAATGACCCGCTTCCCGAGCTGCGAAACAAGTTTTTGGAAGGAGCTCCGATTAAGATAGACCAAATGATTGATGAAGGGTTTTGTCAAATCGGCAGTTTTGCTATCGAAGCGATCCTTTTACCTGGTCACAGCTATTATCAACTAGGGCTCCTTTACCAGGGGATTTTCTATGCTGGAGATAGCTATTTTGGTGAGAAGCAATTGGAAAAGCATGGTATACCTTATCTTACCGATACACAGGCAGCTATGGATAGCCTACATAAATTACAGAGGATTACCTGTCAGGGAGCAGTTCCCGGTCACGGGACTTTTGAAGAAAATTTCCAATCCACTGTTCAGGCAAATCTCGAATACCACAAGCAGCTGCTTGATTGGCTTGAAGAGGAAATCGGCAAAAAAACAGATGGTATGAGCCATGAGGATATCATTGCATCGATGTGCGCTACTTATCATGTGCGGACTCAGCAGCTTTCCCAATGGCTTTTATTCCGTACCGCTGTTACTGCCTATTTAACCGCTCTTCTTAAACAGAATCGGATAACGAGCGAAATCAGGAATTACCGGTGGTTTTTCAAAGCTGCAAGCTGATGTGTAATTAATTTGTTAAAAAGACATTAAGTCGGCAGGTGTTAGTATCCCGACTTAATGTCTTTTTCTGTCTTTAGCTTGCTCCCATACCGCCACCATTCTGTATTGAGTCCCCCGTTATAAATTGCTGTCGTCCGATACGAAAAATGTGGGCTACAGAAACCCGGAGCGTGCCAATCAAAAGAAAGGGTCGAAGGAATTTATTTAATACGGCTGGATATGGAGCGGATGCCCCTCCTTCCATTCTGCAAAAAATACTTCTTTCGGCGACTGGACCTCTTGTTTGGAAAGTTCTGTATGTAGCCACTTCTCATCTAGATTGGCCTCGAGGAGATTGTCATATAAAATTTCGCCGTCTGATATGAGGGTGAAGGCCAATAATGGTTCCTGCGGCTGGAGATTCATATCCTGTCGTGTCGGGGGCTGCGCCTGGGATTTTTTCATGACTGAAATGGATCCATCCGTTTCCAGAATGGCGAAGGCTACCTCGTTGACAGAAAATGCCCCCTTAGCACGCAGCAGATGCTGCAACTGGTTGATATCAAGCTTGCTTTTTTTCATTTGTTCTCGCTGCAGATGGCCTTTATTGATGATGATTGCGGGCATGCCTTCCAGCAGCCTGCGCGTTTTTTTGAACTTTTGCGTAGCAATCTCTGTCACATAGAGTAGAATTCCCCATAATAACACCGCGTACCCAATTTCAAACAATCCTGCCTGATCATCAAACAAAGCATTTCCGACCAGTTCACCCAGTATGAGTGCAGCGATAAAGTCAAAAGCGGTCAACTGGGTGATTTGTGTTTTTCCTAAAAATTTCGTAATCAAGAACAGAGCGAAGAATCCAAAGATCGTCTCGACTAATATAGATACGGCATTATCCATATTCACAACCCCCTTGCCAATCTTTTTTTTATCCTAACCCATTACCGGTGGGTTCATACGAAAAATCGGAGTTATACATTGTGAGTTTTCGAGGCTTTCGAAAAAAAGAAGGCATAAAAAAACCTTGCCGCTAAGACAAGGTTTTGCTGTGTATTATAATTCTTTTACCATGGTGACGTGCGGGATACCAGCGTCCATAAATTCCCCGGAAACAGTTTGATAGCCAAGTGATTGATAAAAATCTTCTGCGTGTGTCTGGGCATTCAGTTTGGATTTTTGGAATCCGTGTTCCCGAATTGCAGCTTCCATTGCTTTAATTATCTGCGAACCGAAAGAGCGGCCGCGGTATTCCTTGAGGACACAAATTCTTTCCAGCTTGCCATACGGGTCGACGAATCGCAGTCTGCTTGCTGCCACAGGTATTTCATCTTCATAGCCGACGAAATGGATAGCTTCCTTCTCAAGCTCATCGATCTCCAGCTCCGCCGGGACTTTTTGCTCCTCAACAAAGACAGTATTTCTTACATGGTACGCCTGTTTTTGTTCTGTTTCTGTTTCCACCTGTTTAACTTGCATTATTTAATTTTTCTCCTCACCGAATGTAAAGGTTTCAAATACAGTCCATGCGCCATTTTCAAGCTGGTACATCAACTGGAAACGATCAACTGTCTGCTCCAGGTCGAAGCTTTGCATTTTCAAGCTGCCGAATACATCTGAGTATTCGTCGTGCGAAAGCTTTTGGGCAATCGTTATATGCGGGACGAAAGTGTACGTTTTTTCTTGCGGCAGGTTACCGGTATGCAACCTTTCGTTCAATTTAAGCAATTCGTCGACAGGCTCGACTTTTAAGTATATCGTGTTGGTCACGGGAGAAAAAGAGCTTACTTTGTGAATCTGCAACGGAAAGGGCTTGGTTTCCGCAGCCACTTTTCGGAGTTCTCCCACAATCTGTTTCAAATCATCTTCATTGGCCTCGAACGGCTCTTTTAATGTAAGGTGTGGCGGAATGAGTGCGTAATGCGGGTCATACCGCTTTCTGTATGAATTAGCCGTATCTTGAATTTTCTTTTCTGGGAAAATAGCAATACCATATCTCATAAATATTCCTCCTGTATGATTGGTTTACGTTAGGCAATATTGAATAGCTTGGTATTTTGATTGATCATGTAGCTAATTCCAATTCGGTTACCAACCATTATATCAAAAATTGGTAAAACGGGCGTAGACTAAATTAGAGAAAACGCACAAATTTTAAAAAACTTTGCTTAAAGGTCTGACGAAGGATTTCACTGGAAAATCGTAAGTAAGGTTGTTAACTAATACTCAGTTCATCCATTAAACATGGTGACAAGCGCCCGCTTTAAATCCTTTTGCCAGAACTTCCAGGTATGATTTCCGTCAAGTTCATGGAACACATAGTTGGTGTCCTGTTGTTCGATAAGCTCGTGAAGCTTTCGATTCGGTTCCAGAAAATCTTTGCGATCCCCTGCTGTTGTCGGGACATCTGTTTCCTCATTGCCTATAGTGTGATAAATATCAAGGGTGTCGACCGACTTGGCAGATTGTACAGCATTCAGTACTTTTTCATCTACATACGGTGACTGCATGATTACTTTTCCGAATGTGTTCGGATATTTTAGAGCAGTCATTAAAGCCAATGTTCCTGCCAGTGAATCGCCTATCAATGCACGGCTGCCACCCATGTGATAAGTTGGCAGTTCTTCATCTAACAAAGGAACCACTTCGTGGAGAAGAAACTGCATATAAGCAGCCTGCTTACTGCCATTAGGATGATATTTATCCTGACGGTCGTATTTATCATTATAATGAATCCCTACAAAAACAGTATTTTCAATCTCCCCGTCGCTATGCAGCCGATCGCTCAATGTCGCTATCCTGCCGAGCTGAAAGTAATCATCTCCATCCTGCATGATACAGACATGGTACTTGTACAAAGGAGAGAAAGACTCTGGCAGATACCATTTGATCGTCATGGTTTCTTCTAAGTACTTGCTGTCGATTTGTCGATCAAGCATCGTTCCTTTTCTACCCATTGTAACTCACTCCTTAAAACATGCAGCCAGGAAGTATCCTATAAGATTCCCCCTGCCGCCCCCAACTAAACAAATCTAAGCCCAGTTTAACATAAAACAACAAAAAAAGAACATACGCAGGGTAGGAGGGACAGTCCCTCCGTGAATTAATTCACATTTAATTTGCCGTTACGGAAAGATTTGGGGTCAGTCCCCGATATATGACGGACAAGATTTATCTGCGCTCGCGCCGGGTATAGATGTATAAAACCTTCAAAGGAGGCTGACTTAGATGGAAAGTAAAGTGATTGGCGGTGTATTCAAAACGCAGGAAGATGCAATCAAAGCGATTAAAGAATTGCAGGAAAAAGGCTACAAGAAGGAAGATATATCGGTATTTGCCAAGGATAGCGATGATGCCGCAGTGATTGGGGATGAAACGGATACTAGTATAAGCAAAGATAAGAGTGGACGCGGGAAAAATGCTGGAAAAGGCCTCGGTATCGGGGTCGGAACCGGGGGCGTACTAGGAGGCATCACCGGTCTGATTGCTGAAGTAGGTCTTCTGGCGATACCTGGTGTTGGAGCAATAGCGGCCGCAGGGCCGATCGCCGCAGCATTAACAGGAGCAGGCATTGGAGCCGGTGGTGGCGGTATTGTCGGTGCGCTTGTCGGTGCAGGGATACCGGAAGAACATGCCAAGGAATATGAGCGTCATCTAAAAAACGGAAATATCGTTGTTTTAGTCGAGACAGGGGAAAATGATCGTGAAGTTTATAAAACCTTCTTGGCCAATAAAACAGAAAACCATACCATCTATCCAGACGAAGTAGTGGTTAACGAACCAAGAAGTCATCAATAAAGGACTTATTTGAAGAAAATGGTGACTCAAATGGGGACAGTCCCTCTGTGAATCTGCTCATAGAGGGACTGTCCCCATTCCTTTAATGCTCCATTTTGACTATCGGTTTTACGGTGGTACCTTGCTTCGAATCAGCAAAAGCCTGGTTGATGTCTTCCAGTTCATAGAAATTGATGAGTTTATCGAATGGGAACTGCCCGTTTTTGTAGTACGCAATCAGTTTAGGTATGAATAGTTGGGGGATGGCATTTCCTTCAATGGCTCCTACAAGCCCTTTACCCAAGGCCATGATGTCCTCGAAAACGTTGAACTCCGTTTCCTGGGTAACACCTACGACGGCAGAAATTCCCAACGGTTTCAATGCTTGTACAGACTGACGTGCCAAAGCAGGTACGCTGGTTGTTTCAACAGCATAGTTCGTACCACCACCGGTCAGCTTTCGAATTTCTTCAACTGTATCGACTTCTTTTCCATTAAGGACATGAGTGGCCCCTAATTCTTTTGCCAATTCCAAGCGGCTTTCATGAACATCGATAGCGATGATTTGTGAACAGCCGACAATTTTCGCTGCCATCACAGCGCTAAGTCCGACTGCTCCGCATCCAAAAACTGCTATGGTTTCACCAAAATTCGGCTGTAATTTGTTCAATACCGTACCACTCCCGGTCTGAATGCCACAGCCGAGCGGCCCGAGTAATGCAAGATCGACATCTTTATCTACCTTTACCACATTACGCTCATTTGCAATGGCAAATGTTCCAAACGAGGATTGGCCAAAGAAGCTGGAAACGGATTCTCCATCTTGTTTAATTCGATTAGTATTGTCATTCATTTTTCCCCCGAAATTCAAATCATTGAAGTAAAGGCAATAAGCCGGGTGCCCGGACAAACAGTTTTCACAGTGACCACAAGATGAAAAGGATAGAACAACATGATCTCCTTTTTCGACTGTATGGACATTAGAACCGACTTTTTCTATAATGCCGGAGCCTTCGTGACCGAGAACAGCAGGGAGTGGGACAGGCACTTCCTGGTCCCTAGCTACAGCATCCGTATGACAGACACCAGAAGCAACTACCTTCACCAAAACTTCATTGGCGGTGGGGTCCGCCAGTTCCACTTCTTCTATTTGAAAATCTTCCCCTTTACCATGAGTTACAGCAGCTTTCACTTTCATTTTCATTCTCCTTTAAAACGTCATTATCCCCTAGACTTCCCCAAAAAAATTAAGATAACCAGTAGAAGGAGCGCAGCGAGTTCATAACGGGGGTCAGTCCCTCTGTGAACTATTCACAGAGGGACTGACCCCAAAATTCTCGAAAAGGCAAGGGGTGCGAATCAAAGGTTCCCTTGCTTTTTTATCCTTTCACATGATTTGTCTGTTTTCATCCATACTAATAGTGGAGGTATCGTTATGAAAATGTTTCTTTTATCCATTTTATTGGCGTCGATTATTCCTACCCAGCAGCATCCGCCCGATCCACCAAGGCAGCCAATTAAACCAGAAGAACAACAAGCGCAGACATTTACGGTCACCCATAAAGATAAAGCAATCCATCAAATTACCGCTGAAGATGTGAGTCTTCCTTATATAGAGGGATTGTGGCTGGATATGGAAAAGTATAAGCAATTCCAGGAGGAAGTCGCTTCACAGGTATATCGTGAACCAGTCAATGCCAGAATTGACGTGAACGGCCGGATTACCCCGGCAAAACCTGGCCGCGAGCTTGACCTGGAGCAGTTTAATCACCAATTTGCAGCATTTTTTTATGGGCGTGAAGTTTCCAAGGTGGAGACACCGCTTCGAGTTGTCCACCCACGTGTCGATGAAGAACTGCTTGCTTCTATCCGTGAACGAAAAATCGGCCAGTATGTCACTTATTATAATGAAAACAATAAAGAACGATCGAAGAACGTAGCCCTCGCTGCCGAGGCAATTGATAGCCATGTCGTGTTTCCAAATGAAACCTTCTCTTTTAATGGGGTTGTAGGAAAACGTACGAAGGAAAAGGGTTACCTGCCGGCCCCGGTAATTGTAAAAGGAGAACTAGCGGAAGATATTGGCGGGGGAATCTGTCAAATATCCTCCACTCTGTATAATGCAGTCGACCAGGCAGGGGTGAAAATAATTGAAAGGTATTCCCACAGCCGGCGCGTTCCATATGTGCCACCCGGGAGAGACGCTACAGTCAGTTGGTATGGGCCGGATTTCAGCTTCGAAAATGATTATAACCAGCCTATATTAATTAGGGCAAAAGCAGTAAATGGCCGAGTATTGATCAACATCTTTTCATCCGAAACAATTGAAAATGAGAAGCGCGAAGTACCGGAGGCGGATGCGGAACCACCAAAAGAGGTGCCGGCGGAGTAGAAGTCACTCAATCGATTCCTTGCACCCCAAGATCATCAAGCAAAATTTTCAACTCTTCCGCCGCCCGGTCCGTGCCTTTGTAATAATCTTCGATGCTACAGTCCTGTAAATAACGATAGCGATCAATAATATCATCGAGCGGTACTCGTTCTTCATCGGTTGCATTTAAATAATATGGGGCCAGGGCTGCACATAATACGTTGAAAGCACCCTGGCTGTTTTCTATATAATCGACCGAAATGATTCCAGCCATCGAGTTTTTCTTTTTTATATTCAATGCCCGCTTCGCAGCAATTTCAAGCTTGATTGCGATTTGTTGACTGAACACACGAAACAGTCCCTTCTGTAATTCATTTCTCTCATCTTACCAGAAAAGAAAGCGCTTTAAAAAGATAAAGACCTTTTTTTGTAGATAGGCCATGTTATAATAAGCGCAAAAGATGACAGGGAGATTAGAAAAGATGAACATTGTGTTTGATTTGGACGGTACGATTTGTTTTAAAGGAAAACCTGTTTCAGAAACCATTTTGCGAGCATTGGAACAGGTCCAGGAACATGGCCATTCGATTATTTTTGCTTCGGCACGTCCAATTCGGGACATGTTGCCAGTGCTTGATTCTCGATTTCATACGTATACCATGATAGGTGGAAATGGCTCTTTGATTTCCGAACGGGGAAGTCTTACGCACCAAACAGCATTTTCGAATTACCAACTAGAAGTCATCAAACATTTGATCGAAAGCCAAAACGCTGCTTTTTTACTTGATGGAGAGTGGGATTATTCTTATACAGGGCCAGCAGACCATCCAATCTTAAGCAAAGTGGATCCAGGTAATTTAGCAAAAAACATATCGATTGAACAGCATCCGGCTGTTGTAAAAGCACTTATTCTATCTGCCGATGATATGGATTTGCTCGCCAGGGAACTGGAAAAAATAGATGTTGTTCTTCATCGTCACTCCGCAGAAAATGTGCTGGATATTAGTCCTGAAAATATTGATAAACGTACAGCGTTACGTACGATTGGCATAGATGATTATATCGCGTTCGGAAATGATGCTAATGATATAAGGATGTTCCAAGAGGCACACCATGCAGTAATGATCGGCCATCATGCCGAGCTTGCTTCTTTTGCTTCGGAAGAAATCCCGTTAGATGGAGACTTTGAAGCGGTGATAGCTGAACGTATTGTACAACTAAGCACAGCCTGCGAAGGAAGTAAGGTATAAGAAAAATTCAGACTAAGCATGGCTGAACCTTTCTTTATCGCCTATACGTTTACAAGAGACAAGGCAAAAAAGAATAGTATTGACAAAAGGGGAATTACCTATTAAAGTAATAGTTGTCGATAAAATATTATAATGTGATTCCGTAGCTCAGCTGGGAGAGCGCCACCTTGACAGGGTGGAGGTCGTTGGTTCGAGCCCAATCGGAATCATAGCCGGAACCCTTGATAGAAAAGGGTTCTTTTTTTTGCCTGAAGTGAAAAAACGGTTCTCGGTCAATTACAAAGTTAGGTGCGTAAAAGGGCTTTCTCTGATATTTTTTATATAGCATAGTGTATGGAAGGTGATATATTTGCTTAAAGTTTTAGGATATTTTTTTACCATAACTGTAATCATATACATAATGTTTACAGTATCGGCAACAATGCTGGATGTTAATAGTGAAGGGGCGGTTTTTCACATACTCATATTTATGACTTTGCTTTTGGCCCTGATTTCAGCTTTGCTAATTAGGATAATTGAACTGATGAAAAAATAGTTGATTTAAATAATTCTGGTTGTCCATCTAAATAGCAAAAAAGACAGCGATAACAGAAATACATAAAAAAAAGAGTGGGATTTAAGCTTACACGCTAAATCCCACTCTTTTTTTGAAAGCAATAAATTCAAGGGCATAACAAAAAACCATTGAATCATCTTGGATTTCATGGTAAATTAAATAGGTATGTATTAGTGTAAAACGAAATACTTCACACTACCTCTATTTTAATTATACGACTTACACAATGCATTAGTCAACCTTTTTATAAAAATTTTTAAGGAGTGTTGCTATGGGATTGAATTTTCAGCAGGAGAAGATGCGGTTAGCCCGGGTTCAAAAGACACTTACGGAAGAAGTCGACAGACTTGAAGAAGAAACTTCCAGGCGAAAAAAAGAGGTTGTTCATATCCGGAAGCATTTTTGGGATGAAGTGAAGGTGAACACCGAAACCTTTGATGATTACTTGGAAACCATTATTGGTTTGAGACAAGAGGCGCAGGCCTTATCGGTAACTCAGAGTATCCACCGACATGCATCCAAGCGGCTGTCAACATTGCACCGTATGCAGGACATTCCCTACTTCGGCCGGATTGATTTTAGGGAAGACGGGGCTTCTGACGTGGAGGAGATTTACATTGGCATTTCCTCGCTTAGAGACGATAGCGGCGAAAACTTTCTGATTTACGACTGGAGGTCGCCGATTGCAAGTGTTTACTACGATTTTCAGCCTGGTCCGGCAAAGTATGCTGCTCCAGGTGGAGAAGTCCAAGGTGAATTGAAGAAAAAGTGGCAATACCTTATTCGCGGGCGTGAGCTTGAATCTCTGTTCGATACGAGTCTTACCATAGGGGATGAAATTTTACAGGAAGTACTGGGTAAAGGTACTGACAAACAAATGCACAGTATAGTAGCGACAATTCAACAGGAGCAGAACCGTATTATCCGTCATGATCATGGAAGACTGCTAGTTGTTCATGGTGCAGCTGGAAGTGGCAAGACTTCGGCCGCCATGCAACGGATTGCTTATTTGCTCTACAAATATCGAGACCGCTTGCATGCTGATCAAATCATTCTGTTTTCGCCTAATTCCATGTTTAGCAGTTATGTGTCCAATGTGTTGCCGGAACTGGGGGAAGAAAATATGCAACAAGTTACGTTTCAGGAATACCTGAATCACCGATTGAGTAAACAGTTTCAAGTAGAAAATCCCTACGAACAATTGGAATATGTTTTAACTGCTGAGAACACCTCTTCCTACCAGACAAGGCTAGCGGGCATCCGCTTGAAAGGATCTTCCAGCTTTGTCGATGCGGTCCAATCGTACAGACGGTCTCTGGAATATACCGGAATGATTTTCAAGGATATTACCTTCAGAGGGGAATCGATCATAACTGCGAGACAGATAGAAGAAAGGTTTTACAATCAAGACGCATCTCTTCGCTTTCCTAACAGACTTGAAAAATTGAAGGATTGGTTAATCAAAAAAATAAAAGAAATTCAAAAGGCAGAAAGGAAAAAGCCGTGGGTACAAGAGGAAATCGAACTACTAAGTGACGATGCGTACCATGAGGCACGAACCTTCTTGGCGGAAAAACGAGGTTTGAAACGAGAAGAGATTGCCCACTATGAGGTCGAGCCAGACGAACTTGGAAGGTTGATCGTTCATCAAAAGTGGATGCCGTTACGAAAAAAGATCCGCTCGTTTCGTTTCATCGATTTTAAAGGAATTTACAGGCAGTTTTTTGATGATTCCTCTCAATTCGTAAAAGGCGAAAATACAGCGAAGTGGTCGGCTATTTGTAAGGCGACGCAGGAAATGCTGGATGAAGATAAACTATTTTATGAGGATGCTGCGCCATTTCTATTTCTGAAAGAGTTGATTCAGGGCTTTCAGACGAACAGCTCGATCAAACATCTCGTTGTTGATGAGGCTCAGGATTATACCCCTTTTCAATTTGAGTTTTTGAAGCGTTTATTCCCCTCAGCAAGGATGACAGTGCTCGGCGACTTTAACCAGGCAATATTCGCCCATGCCAATGGAAGGGTAAATTTCGACACGCTAACTAGCCTGTACGGTCGGGATAGAACAGAAGTGATCAATTTAGCGCGGAGTTACCGATCGACCAAACCGATTATTGAATGTACAAGAAGACTTGTTCCTAATGGTGGAGAAATAATTCCTTTTGAACGTGCTGGGGAACGACCTGTTTTGAAACAAGTAGTTGATCGAGTAGAACTGCACAGTTGTATTGTCTCCCAAATAGCAGCGTTGCAAAGGTTAGGACATAAAAGTATCGCCATCATATGCAAATCCGCCAAAGAAAGTGAAAGGGCATATGAATCCTTGGCATGTATTAAAGATATCAAGCTGTTAAAGAGTAACTCGGCGACCTACGAGCAAGGAGTCGTTGTGTTGCCGGCATATTTGTCCAAAGGTGTGGAATTCGATGCTGTGATTATTTACGATGCATCGGAAAATGTGTATGGAGACGAGAGTTTGCGGAGAATATTTTACACAGCTTGCACCAGAGCTATGCATTATTTGCAGTTTTATAGTGTCGGGGAACCGAGCCCCTTTTTGCGGACCGTGTTGCGGGATGGGTACGTTCAATATGCCTCCATCTAACGGAGATTTTAAACAACAGATGATATCCTGTTAATGCCTATGGTATAGGAATAAACCCAGAAGAGGGAAATGCTTCAAGTGAAACCTGTTGGACTAGAAATGGGAGGGATTGTAATGGATGCTTTTGTTTTGAAATTTCAAGACATCGCCAATGCAAGACTGAATGTGGTCGGTGGCAAAGCGATGAATATGGCCAAATGCTCGAAGCTGGAAGGAATACACGTGCCAGCAGGGTTTTGTGTTACCACCGAAGCTTATAAAAGCTCCATTGGGGAAAACCAGGCGTTTCATGAACTGCTGGATCGCCTGGCAGCTAAAAACCTGGGGGAACGAGAAGAAATCAGGGAAATCAGCAAGAAAATCCGTGAGCTGATTGAAGGAATTGAAATGGAGAATCGAATCAAAGAAGATATCGATGAATGTCTTTTATCTTTGGGTTTCGAACAAGCGTATGCAGTGCGATCCAGTGCCACCGCTGAAGATTTACCAGACGCCTCCTTTGCGGGGCAACAAGAAACGTATCTAAATATCATAGGAAGAGAATCCATTCTGCGCTATATCAGAAAGTGCTGGGCATCATTGTTCACAGAGCGTGCTGTCGTTTATCGTATGAGGAATGGCTTTGAGCACAGTCAAGTTTATTTATCCGTTATTGTTCAACAAATGGTATTTCCACAGTCCTCAGGAATTTTATTCACTGCTGATCCCGTAACCTCCAATCGAAAACTGCTATCGATCGATGCCGGTTTTGGGCTAGGTGAGGCGCTTGTCTCTGGTTTAGTATCTGCAGATAATTATAAGGTGCGGGAAGGGGAGATTGTAGAGAAGACGATTTACAACCAAAAGATGGCTATCTACGCACTGAAAGAAGGTGGAACACAGCGAAAGGAAATGGAGCCTTCGCGACAAGGTCTGTCCACTCTGACAGATGAGCAGGTTTTAAAGCTTGAAAAAATCGCTAGAAAGATTGAAGCCTATTTTGGCTGTCCTCAGGATATTGAATGGTGTATTGTCGATGATACAATCCACATCCTTCAAAGTAGACCAATCACGACCTTATACCCTATCCCAAAAACGGGCGATCATGAAAATCATGTCTTTCTATCTGTCGGCCATCAACAAATGATGACCGATGCGATGAAACCGTTGGGCATCTCTTTGTTTCTGTTGACGACGAATGCTCCCATGTTCGAGGCGGGTGGTAGACTGTTTGTTGATTGTACACAGTCTTTGGCTTCATCTGCCCAAAGAGAAACGTTACTGAATACCATTGGAGAATCCGATCCTCTTACAAAAGATGCACTCACGAAGGTGGTGGAACGGGAAAATTTTATTCAATCCCAATCCCCTCCATACAGTCAACAAGAAAAAAGACCAGGTAGTAGTAATATCGATAAACCGGTAAACATTGAAGACGATCCGACGATCGTGTCTGATTTGATAGAGCGTCATCAAAGATCTATAGAAGCGTTAAAGCAAACGATTCGAACGAAAACAGGAGCGGATTTATTCCGCTTTATTTTAGAGGATATCCAGCAATTAAAGAAGAATCTATTTGACCCTGAAGGATTGCGTGTGATCAATGGTGCGATGAATGCTTCCGCGTGGCTTAACGAAAAAATGAACGAGTGGTTGGGCGAAAAAAGCGTAGCAGATACGCTTTCTCTATCTGTGCCAAACAATGTCACTTCAGAAATGGGACTGGAATTAATGGATGTCGCTGACGTTATCCGACCTTATCCGGAAATCATCCACTATCTCCAAGATGTAGAAGATGATAACTTTTTGGATGAACTGGTTACGTTTAAGGGCGGGCAGGAAGTAAGAGATGCTATCAATGTTTACCTCGATAAATATGGAATGCGATGTCCCGGTGAAATTGATCTAACGAGAACCCGCTGGAGTGAAAAACCATCCATCCTTATCCCTATGATTCTCAGCAACATCCGAAATTTTGAACCAGGAGCTGGCGCAAGGAAATTCGAGCAAGGACGACAGCTCGCTTTGAAAAAAGAAAAAGAGTTGTTGGATCGATTGAGGCAATTACCGGATGGTGAACGAAAAGCCGAAGAGACAAAACGGATGACCAGACTGCTCCGATGTTTCATCGGTTACCGGGAATATCCTAAGTATGGCATGGTAAGTCGCTACTTTGTTTATAAGCAGGCTTTATGGAAAGAGGCCGAAAAACTTGTTTCGGCCAATATCATTCAAAATAAAGAAGACATTTTCTATCTTTGCTTTGAAGAACTGCGCGAAGCAGCAACGACACGTCATTTGGATCACCAACTTATCGTCCAACGAAGAAAAGAGTACCAGCGGAATAAAAAACTAACCCCGCCACGCGTGCTCACTTCCGAGGGGGAAGTCATTGTAGGTGAATACAAACGAACAAATCTTCCAATTCAAGCTGTGCCGGTTTCTTCCGGAGCAGTAGAGGGAAGAGCGCGGGTCATATTAAATATGGAAGAGGCAGAGCTGGAAGATGGTGATATTTTGGTCACTGCTTATACAGATCCCAGCTGGACTCCTTTATTTGTAACGGTAAAAGGCCTCGTCACGGAAATTGGCGGACTGATGACCCATGGAGCAGTGATTGCACGTGAATATGGCTTGCCGGCAGTTGTCGGGGTGAAAAATGCTACGAAACTGGTTAAGGATGGCCAAAGGATCAGGGTGAATGGAACGGAAGGATATATAGAGATCCTCTGATTAACGGTGAGAAGGTACCGGGTAATATACCCGGTACCTTCTCAATCTGATAAAAGCTGGAAGGTTTTGTTGTCCAGCATGAAGCCAAAGAGATTACAGAAGTCGCTTCTTTTGAAAGAAATAGGCAAGCGAAGTTGTGAAATCGCTTAACTTTATTATTGACACCCCAAAAAAACAGTGGTAAATTAAACGTGTAAACGCCAACAATATCATAAACATTTTTAGGAATGTTACCTATTTTGGGCATAACCTGAATCGATTTGAATGACGCATAGCTATGTGTCTATTCAAAACGGTTCAGGTTTTTTATTTACAAAAATACGAAGGAAAGTCAGGGGGAATCACGATGAAATACACTCAATTGGCTAAAGACATAATTGAAAATGTCGGCGGCAAGGAAAACGTTAACAGTGTAGTCCACTGTATTACTCGTCTTCGCTTTAAATTGAAAGATGAAAGTAAAGCGAATACAGAAACACTGAAAAATATGGATGGCGTAGTGACTGTTCGAAAAAGCGGCGGCCAGTACCAGGTCGTTATAGGGAACCATGTCGCAGATGTCTATCAAGCTGTGGTTGAGGAAGGCGGTTTTCAGGCGGAAAGAGCAGTGGATGGTGACGAAGGGGAAGACAAAGGGGGGCTGTTCAACCGCTTCATCGACATGATTTCCGGCATATTCACACCGATACTAGGAGTATTAGCGGCTTCTGGTATGATTAAAGGCTTCAATGCCTTGTTTGTGGCAGTCGGCTGGCTTAATGAGGAAGGCGGAACCTATCAAATCCTGAATGCGATCGGAGACGGGCTGTTTTATTTCTTGCCGATTCTTCTAGGCTATACGGCAATGAAAAAGTTCGGTGGTACACCGTTCTTGGGAATGGTTATCGCAATGGCGCTGGTTTATCCGGATCTGGAAGGAATTCCGGCTTCAGGAGATCCTCTGTACACGCTGTTTTCGGGAACCATGTTTGAATCACCAGTGTATATTGAATTTTTTGGTATTCCGGTCATTTTGATGACCTACTCGATGTCGGTTATCCCGATCATTGTCTCAGCATTTTTCGCAGTTAAAGTGGAAAATTTCCTTAAGAAAATCGTACCGTCTGTTGTAAAGATGTTTTTGGTTCCCATGTTCACCTTGCTGATAATTATCCCCTTGACCTTTATCATTATTGGTCCGATTGCGACCTGGGCAAGTCAGTTGATCGGTCAGGCAACGATTTGGGCTTATGATCTTAGTCCGGTTATTGCGGGAATTTTCCTTGGAGGTTTCTGGCTGGTGTTTGTCATGTTCGGTCTGCATTGGGGACTTGTTCCAATAGCAATGAACAATATTGCGGTAGGCGGCATCGATCCGATTTTGGCATTGATTTTTGTCCATTCATTCGCACTTGCGGCAGCGATTTTTGCTGTTTGGTTAAGAACTAAGAACCAAAATACGAAAACATTGAGTGTACCGGCGATTATATCTGCGATTTTCGGTGTTACAGAGCCGGGGATGTATGGTATCGCACTTCCGCTAAAGAAACCATTTATTTTTACGGTTATTTCCTCGGCAATAGGCGGAGGGATCCTTGGTCTGTTTGGTACCCAAGCTTATGTCATGGGCGGTCTGGGAGTATTCCAATACCCTTCCTTTATCCATCCGGAAGAAGGGCTCAACACAGCGGCCATAGGTGCATTGGGGGCAGTGGGGGTCGGCGCGGTTTTAGCTTTCGTTTTAACTTACTTCTTTGGCAGCGTCAACAAAATAGAAGAAAGCACAGCAGAATCAGGATTGGAGAATAAGACGTCATCCGATGAATCTTCCCGGGAAGAGACAGCCGCAGGTGAAGAAAAAGTGAACGACGAAACGATTTTCAGCCCTCTAAATGGGGAGTTAAGAAACCTGTCTGAGATTGAGGATACAGCTTTCGCATCCGGTTCGTTAGGAGAAGGGATTGCGATTGAACCGACAGAAGGAAAAGTATATGCACCAGTTACCGGTACCATTTCCGCTTTATTTCCAAGCAATCATGCCATTGGCATCCTGTCTGACCAAGGCGCAGAGGTGTTGATTCATATCGGAATGGATACTGTCCAGTTGAATGGAAAACACTTTGAAGCTCATATTGAACAGGGAAGCCGGGTGGAGCTAGGTCAACTCTTGATTGAATTCGATTTGGATGCCATTAGAAAAGACGGCTTTTCCTTGACCACACCTGTAGTGGTGCCGAATTGTGATCATTACGAAATCAAAATGACGAGTGAAAAAGAAGTAAAAGCTCAAGGTGTATTGTTTGAAGCAAAAGCGAGATAAAGTAATGCTGTAGCGGGGTCTGGTAAAAAAGGACGGGTTCCCCTCCTACTGATAAGGTGCTATGGGGATTTAAACACTACAGTCATTATTTTTAATAAATGAAAAATTGGAGGAATAAACAATGGCAAAACGTTTTCCAGAAGGATTTCTATGGGGCGGCGCAACAGCTGCCAATCAAATTGAAGGCGGTTTTCATGAAGGAAATAAAGGAATGAATATTGCCGATGTACTACCAGGTGGTAAAGAAAGATTATCGCTAATAAGCAATCCGGGTTTCGATTTCGAGATTGATCCAGAAAAGTTTTACCCGAATCATGAAGCCATCGACTTTTATCACCGCTACAAAGAGGATATCGCCTTGTTTGCGGAAATGGGCTTTAAAGTGTTCCGTATGTCGATAGCATGGACACGCATTTTTCCTAACGGCGATGAGTTGGAGCCGAATGAAGAGGGACTTGCCTTTTATGATCGGGTATTCGATGAATTACACAAGCATGGCATTGAGCCGGTGGTTACGATTTCCCATTACGAAATGCCGGTCCATTTAGTGAAAGAATATGGCGGATGGAGAAGCAGGGAAGTGGTCGCCTTTTTTGAAAGATACGTGAAAGCGATCTTCAACCGCTATCAAGGTAAAGTGAAATATTGGATGACTTTTAACGAAATCAATAGCGGTTTGATGATGCCGATCATGGGGCTCGGTTTCTCTATCCAAAAGGAAGAAGATAAGTATCAGCCGACATTCCAGGCATTTCATCATCAATTTGTTGCCAGTGCCAAAGCGGTCAAGTTGTGTCATGAAATGATGCCGGAAGCGGAAATAGGCTGCATGATTATTTTCGCTCCCGTATATGCTTATGACAGTAATCCCGAGAACGCCATGCACGCACTCCAGGAAGAAGAACTGTTTAACTACTTCTGCGCTGACGTTCAAGTGAGGGGGGAATACCCGGCCTTTATCAACCGCTATTTCAAAGAACATGGGATTGAATTAGAAATGGAAGACGGGGATCTCGAAATCATCAAAGAAGGTACTGTAGACTATATTGGATTCAGTTACTATATGTCTCGCACGGAAAAGAAAGACAAATCCGACTTGGATGGAATCCAGGGCAACATTATGCAAGGGGTGAAGAACCCATTCTTGAAAGCGAGTGACTGGGGCTGGGAAATAGATCCGATCGGTTTGAGGATTTCTTTGAACAAACTTTACGGAAGGTATGAAGTTCCTTTGTTTATTGTGGAAAATGGCTTAGGCGCTTATGACCAAGTAGAAGAGGATGGTTCAATCAACGATGATTACCGGATCGAATACCTCCGCGAACATATTGAACAAATGGGCGAAGCAATCGAAGATGGTGTGGACCTGATGGGATACACAAGCTGGGGCTGTATTGATCTGGTCAGTGCATCGTCTGGAGAATATTCGAAGCGTTATGGGTTTATCTATGTAGACAAGCATGATGATGGCAGCGGCACATTAGAAAGGAAGCGGAAAAAGTCCTTTTACTGGTACAAAGATGTCATCGTCTCGGATGGGGAAAACTTGTAAAAAGAGTCTACAGATTAAAAATCGACTCCGATTCGATTAGGATGTTTGGCAGGAGTAATTCATTGGCAAGCCACGTTTGATAACTGATCAAACGTGGCTTGCCTTTTTATTAAAGAGATTGGTACCCTCTACCCCAATAAAAGGGAATGATTAATCATGTCCAAAATAACTGACTTCCAGGCAAAGTTTTCCTTTGGAGTAAGGTTTTAAGACAAAAAATGTGAACATTGCTTTGTACTGTTGATGGTAAAAAAACAACTCTATCATAATAGAATATATGAAAGGGAATAAAGGTATATTTAGAGAAAGTGATATATGATAAATACAAGTGAGGAATTTTGATGAAGAAAAACGTTAGGAATATTCTTTTGGTCGTGTGGGTACTAGTGATTGTTATCGGAACGCCTAGCTTTGCTACTATGGTTGGGGCTGCGCAAAAATTGATAAAGAAAAAGCTATTCAGAAATATGACTTGAAAGGGGATCGTTCCATTGGCCTTACTTTAGAGGAGATGGGATATACCCAGGAAGAGTTAGATGAGATGAGTGAAAAATTCGGCCTTATTTTTCTCCAACAGAAAATGGATGCACTTTGATGCAGCCGGTGCTCTAAATGGAGGAGGAGACAAAGAAGTTGTACAACGAGTAAAAAATATATCGAGAAAATAAACAAACTAAAAAACTATTCAGCCAATGGTATCGGTATCTTTTACAGTCGTTCACCAATGGAGATTTATGGACAATAATCTCATCGGGAAGGAATAATGAAATGCTATTTAAGTTATTAAGTACACCATTTAAAATAATGACAATCATATTGATAACCGCAGTGATAATGATTTTTTGCTTATCTTTATGGAGTTGGCATTATCAAAATCCATTCGCCATAACCAATTGGATTATTGTTGCTTTGTTTTTGGTGAATGGAATACATGTCTTTAATAAAAAAAGAAGCTGGGGAATCTGGTTAATTGCAGGTGCGATTATTATTGCGGCAATTTCCTGGGTGCAAACTCTGTATTTGTAAGTGAAATTGATACACAAGCTAGGGCTACATCGAGAAAACTTGCAGGGGGGGAATCTGTCTTCCTCCGTACTTTGAATTTACCGGGAGTGATGCAATAAGGAAGCCGCGTTTTGAAGAGACTTCAAACGTGGCTTCCTTTATATCAAGGAGTCAAAGTGATTTTTCCCGATTTTTCTGCCCAGTCAATCTCAAATGCAACTGCTTCTGCCTCTGATTGAGCACAACCTTCACACATACTGCCACTTTCTTCAATTAATCCATTTTCGTTCAATGTGTCTTCACCTTTTGTGCTACCGGCATCAAAATCGAAGGTATATGAAATCCTTTTTTTCGATAACGGTTCCTCTTCTTTATAGGAGATACTAAATGAGGTTTCCTGCTTGTTTTCTTCAGGTTGATAGATTTCATATCTGACCTGCCAGTTTTCGCTTTCTCCTGTGTACAACTTACAAGTTTGATTCTCATTATCGCAAGCTGTAAAGGTAACCACGATTAAAAAAGATAAAAGCAAGCGTTTATTCAATAGAAACACTCCTAATGAAGTGTGAGCTTTTACAGAATGAAAAAGTGGATTTTTTACTGTCATTTTAACACATGGGAACTTGGTCAAGATTACCAAATAAAACGGTTAAAAGAAAAGTCCGCAGCGAAACACCCGATTCCGCTGTGGACCTTCCTGGACATTGAGAACACACTCTATTTTTCTTTTACTCTGGAAACCGTCAATCCATCTCCAATCGGAATGAGCAAGGACTCTAATTGTGGATGATTGGCCGCAAGTTCGTTGAAATGTCTCATATCCTCTGTATAACGCTTTTTCTTCGAGGTGTCATCTACTACGCTACCTCCAGCTAAAACATTGTCAGACACTATCAATGCGCCTGGTTCAGCCAGCTTGATACAATGCTCCAAGTAATGCTTGTAGTTCTCCTTATCCGCATCAATAAAGAAAAAATCGAATTGTCGTTGATTTTCTTCCAATTTCTCCAGGCTTTTCCGTGCAGGTCCCGTGAGATAAGTGACCTGGTTGCCAAATCCAGCTTTAGCCAAATTGTTCTCTGCCAATTTTGCGTACTTTTCCTCGAGCTCCAGGGAAGTCAATTTTCCGTTACTTCCGAAGCCTCTTGCCAGACATATGCCACTGTAACCACCAAGTGCGCCTATTTCCAATACGTTTAGAGCACCGGAAATGGAAACTAGCATGGTCAGCAGTTTTCCGGAAGATGGAGACACGGATATCGATGGCATTCCGTTCTCCTTAATGGATGCTGTTACCTCTTTGAGAAGTGCGTCGTTAGGGGCAAAAACGCTATCAATATAATCATTCATCTTCTTCACTATAAATCTACTCTCCTATTATCTGTTTTTTAAACAATTATACTACAGTTGCCTTCTCCTAACCTGTTTTCCATCTGGGTGTCGGCTTCACTGCTTACTTTGTGCTCGCTGTTTAGGGATTAAGGTTAGATCGGGAAAAAGCCGCTGCTAATCCTGTGGTTGATTATTATTACAGCATATCTTTCTTTAATACTGGTAATGACTTATCTAATACGCTTTAATTCCTGAATTACTATAATTCGTCTCTAAAACGCGGTTCCTTCAAAGTGAAGGGGAGCAGGATTTTTTATTAAAAAACTATTTGGCCCACCCCTTTAGTAGAAGTGCACATTTTCTTTCGACAAGATACTTGTCTAGGACAAACCATTTTTATATTCATACACTGTAGTATCCCTAATGGAAAGGGGGGAATGAAATGGGACGTTGTCATAACTGTGATAAACGGAGAAATGCCGTTTCACCAAGTGAGACTTCTCCGGCAAGGGATGAAATGGTAGTCCATCCGACAGAAAGAGTAGTTAACACAAGAACAAGGCAGCGTGTCGTGAAGAATGTTCATCCGACCGAAGTAGAAAACGTTAATAGAACCGTTGTAAGAAATGAAAATTATTACCCTGTCAGAAATTACGAAGTGAATGAAACCGTAGTAGAGGATTATGACTGCGGTAGTGATCTTAACAACCCAAACTGCAGACGTGTCAGTCCGGCCTCGGATAGTAATGATAATCGAGGACATTGCAGACGTGTCAGCCCGGCTTCAGATAATAATGATGATCGCGGACGCGACAGACGTTGCTGCCGCCATCATAGGCGAAGTTGGATTTAAACAGGAGCACCCTTTATGGGTGCTTCTTCCAAATCTAAAGTCAGAGTAAAATGCATAGATTACTATTTTATTTTCCGAGGAGGATGAACATGACAAAAATTTTCATCGACCCTGGCCATGGTGGCAGTGACCCTGGTGCTGTTGGTAACGGGTTGCAGGAGAAGCATCTAACACTGGCCATTGGGCTGAAAATTCGCGATATCTTGAACAGTGAGTATGAAGGCCACTCTGTTATGTTGTCGCGCACCACCGATCAAGATATTTCATTAACACAGCGAACCAACATGGCCAATAACTGGGGAGCCGATTATCTAGTATCGATTCATATCAACGCTGGCGGCGGAACAGGGTTTGAATCGTACACATATAATGGCAGTTATTCTGGAAAGGCGGAAACAAACCGGCTAAGGGGGATCGTTCATGACTCGGTTGTCAATCAAACAGGGTTTAGAGACCGTGGCAAAAAAGAAGCAAATTTCCATATGCTTAGGGAATCTGCTATGCCGGCGGTGTTGACGGAGAACGGTTTTATTGACCATTCCGCAGATGCAGCAAACCTAAAATCCGATGCTTTTCTTACCCGAATTGCCCGTGGGCATGCGGACGGACTGGCGAACGCACTCGGTTTGACTCCCAAAAGTAGTGGCGGGGATACCGGAGTGCAGAAATATGTGGAGATCATTGTAGATTCCTTATGGACTTACAATACGGCAGATTGGGATGATAAGGCTGTTGTCGTCAATAGAGGAGAAGTTTTCACCGTCATTCGGGACAGGTTTCCAGTTGGCGGCGGGTATATGTACCAAATTAAAAGTGGATTATATATCACAGCGAATCCTTCCTATGTGCGGTACTATACGAGGTGAAGAAAAATAGAAAAAGAGTGAATGAGCGAGGGAGGCAGCTTTGAATGAAAGCTGCCTCCCTCTTAAAATGCATACTATACGGATTGACTGTCATCGATCGCAGTTTTGTCATCATAGGTCTTTACATTGAGCTTGCCTAATATGCGTGAAGTCAACGTGCCGGATACCATCGCTCCGTTCACGTTCAAGGCGGTTCGGCCCATATCGATGAATGCTTCAATCGAGATCAACAGCCCAGCTAATGCTACTGGCATATTCAAGGAAGACAACACAATCAACGCTGCGAAGGTTGCGCCGCCTCCTACCCCAGCAATGCCGAAAGAACTGATTCCGATGATGATGACCAATTGTAAGATGAATAATGGGTCAAGTGGATCGATTCCGACAGTCGGAGCGATCATAACGGCAAGCATGGCTGGGTAAATTCCCGCACACCCGTTTTGCCCCATGGTCGCTCCGAACGAAGCGGAAATATTAGCTATTCCCTGGTCAACACCAAGAGAGTTTTTCTGTGCCGAAATATTTAATGGGATTGTTCCGGCACTGGAACGGGATGTAAAGGCAAAGCCTAATACTGGGGTCACTTTCCGTAAAAACGTCATTGGATTCAATCCAAATACCCCTACCAACACCAAATGGATCACAAACATGGTCAGCAGTGCAGCATAGGATGCCATTACGAATTTACCCAATTCGATAATACCTGCGAAATCGGTAGTAGCAACTGTATTTGCCATCAAAGCTAAAATTCCGTATGGAGTTAAACGCAAAATCAACGTGACGATCCTCATGACTACAGCATAGACGGCATTTACCATTTTGGTAAACATTTCGGCTTGTTCAGGGTTTTTTCGTCTTAAGCCAAGGACAGCGATTCCGACAATGACCGAAAAAATGACGACCGCGATGACGGAGGTTGAACGCTGTCCGGTCATATCCAAAAAGATATTGGACGGGATAAAGTTCAATATCTTTTGCGGTGTGGATTGGGTTTCCACTACATCATCCAAAGTGGCCTCCAGAGAAGAGCCTCGATCCTGTTCGGCTTGACCTGCTTCGATCTGTTCGGCATTAAGATCGAAAATAGTGGCGGAAGCAATTCCGACTAGAGCCGCTACCATGGTTGTCGTAATCAGAATACCGATAATCCAAGCAGACATTTTTCCTAGTTCTGCTGATTTATCCAGATTAATAATCGATTGAATGATCGATACCAGCACGAGTGGAATAACAATCATCATCAAAAAGTTGACATAGCCGCGGCCGACGATACTGTACCAATCCGCAGTCGTGGCAAGCACCTCAGAGCCGCTTCCATAGACCCATTGTAGGATGGCACCCAAGACGATTCCCATCCCGAGGCCCGTAAACACTCGTTTCGTAAAGGAAACGTGTTTGCGTTGCATGGTAATTAAAATACCGATAATGGCTAGTAATACAATGATATTTGTAAAAATAAATAAAATATCCATCCATAATCCCCCTGTCTTGTGTTCTTGTTAGCATATGTAGCTACCGATCATTCTGCTCTCTTTCTAACACAAATAAATCCTATAAAAATAGTATGCTTTCAAAATTTATATTATTATCAATGTTCGTGTCAAGTTATTTGGTTAATATAGGAAAAGCTGCAACAACTTGGGGAGAACAAGAACAGTTTATTTTTTCTGAATCTTTAGTCTTTCCGGGTGAAAAGGCGTATAATGGAATAGGTACTATACAAAGAAGGGGAGGAAAAACAGATGACCAAAAAAATCGATAAGGATATGGTGGAAGCTTTTTCGAATAGTCTCTATAACTATCCGCAAAGCAAGGTAATTAAAGACGCAATCATGAAAAACGGCATCCAGGCTTCCATCCAAAACAATGATTCCGTTGTATCGATGAATCACGTGTTTTCCGAGGAAATTAAAACAGGGAAAGTGACCAATCAAAAGCAAAGCGGACGCTGCTGGATGTTCGCGGCTTTGAACACTTTTACACACAAATTGAACGATTTGTTTAATCTGAAGGACTTTGAGCTTTCGCAAAATTATACGAATTTCTGGGATAAGTTCGAGAAATCGAACTATTTCTTGGAAAACATTCTCGATACGGTGGAGGAGCCACTTGATGGAAGGTTGGTTTCCTGGCTGCTGGAGACTCCGCAGCAGGACGGCGGTCAATGGGATATGTTTGTTTCTTTGATTGATAAATATGGTGTCGTTCCAAAACAGGTGATGCCTGAAACCTTTCACAGCAGCAATTCAGCCCAATTGAATCAGCTGTTGGATGCCACTTTGCGCAAGGACGCTGTTGAACTCCGCAAACTTCATGGGGAAGGCAAACCGGAAGCAGAGCTGCAGCAAGTGAAAGAGGGGATGCTATCGAATATCTATACCATGCTTGTTTATGCTCTCGGGGAGCCTCCTCGGACATTTGACTTTGAATTCAGGGACGAAGAGCATGCCTTCCATAGGGAAGAAAGCATAACCCCGCACGCATTCTTTGAAAAATATGTCGGGATAAACCTTCATGATTATGTAAGTGTCATCAATGCCCCTACAGAGGATAAGCCTTATGGAAAGACCTATACAGTCGATCGGCTGGGTAACGTGGTTGACGGCACACCGATCAAGTATCTAAATGTCGATATGGAGACCTTGAAACAGCTCGCCGTTAAGCAGATAAAAGATAATGAAAGTGTCTGGTTCGGTTGCGATGTCGCACAGGATTCCAATCGAAAAGAAGGAATCATGGATACCGCTCTCTTTGATTATGAACAGGCATTCGGCTTCTCGCCAGGCATGTCGAAAGCGGAACGGCTTGACTTTAAAGACGGACTGCTGACACATGCAATGGTGTTGACCGGTGTCAATCTTGTCGATAATAAACCAAACAGATGGAAGGTTGAAAACAGCTGGGGAGAAAAAGTAGGCGACAAAGGCTACTTCGTAATGAGTGATGAATGGATGAACGAATACACTTATCAGGTAGTCGTTCACAAAAAATATTTGTCAGAGGAACTGAAGCAAGCCTGGGAGCAGGAGCCAGTAGTTTTGAAACCATGGGATCCAATGGGTTCGCTTGCTGTTATGAAGTAATGAAAAAATCGGCCGGGCCAAAAGCTGGTCACCAAAGCAAAACCGGGCGAATTCTAATGCTAATCGAATTCGCCCGGTTTTTGTTTTTAGGTTGGGATTCGTTCTCTTACAATGTGGTAATAATCGGCCCTTCCTTTGTAAGGATAATCGTATGTTCGTATTGAGCTACAAAGCTTTCATCAGTTAGGAAGGTCCAGCCATCTTCCGATTGGAAGACCTCCTCTTCAGAAGTAGAGATAAACGGTTCAAAGGCAATTACCATGCCATTCTTTAAAGTTTCATCGTCCCAGGGAGAGTGGAAGTTGAAAATATGTTCTGGTGCCTCATGAATGGAGCGCCCTATACCGTGTCCAGTAAGATTTTTTATGACTGTTAATCCATGCTGTTTTGCTACATTGTGTGCAGCCTTTCCGAGTTCGCTTTTTTTCGAACCCGGTTTTGCATGCTTAAGCCCGGCATCAAATGCTTCCTTTGCAACATCACATATTTTCTGTAAAATCATCTCTCCCTTACCAACCACAAAGGAAGTACCGGTATCAGCAAAATAACCGTTTTTTGAACCGGAAACATCAATGTTAACCAGGTCCCCTTCTTGGATAGTCCGTTCTCTTGGGATTCCGTGTGCTACTTCTTCATTTATACTAATACACGTATATCCAGGGAAATTGTATTCTCCTTTTGGTGCAGAGTGAGCGCCTGCTTTTTCAAAAAGCTGTCCCGCTATTTCATCGAGTTTTTTTGTAGTGACTCCAGGCTTGGTGCAATGGATTAATTCATTTCGAATTGCTCCACAAATTTCACCAATTTCTTTTAATCCCTTAAAATCTTCTTCAGTCTTTGCAATCATCGGATATCCTCACTTTTTAAAGTATTGTTAAATCAGTATTCCATTCAGTTTCTAGTATAAACGGAATATCTTTTTCTTCAACGAAAGATATTTCGGAAGGATAGGTACACAAAAGACACCATACTTTACCTCAAGTTATATTTCACTCCAAAAGAAAACAACATGATAAGACGAATGCCATGTTAATATGTCGATACTGCCATATTAAAGAGGATATTAATTTTTATATAAACTAATATCCTCAAATGATAGTCTAGGGAATGAGATCAGAGATGGCAAGGCGCCCAATGTTTTTCTTATTCAATATGCAGTAATTCCTCGTTTAACTTCCTGGACTGATTTTTGAAGTAAAGGTAAAAGCAAATCCAGATCACCGCATATATTGCCAGCGTGATGATAAGGAATAACAAGATGCTTGCTGTTCCAGCCGGAATCCAGCCAATTTGATAGGCAAGTATAAAGTAAGCAGCCATGGCGGTAACGAAGTGAAGTCCGGTCTGCTGAAAAAGCGATAAAGATCTGATTTCAAAGTAAAGCGGGGTAACAGAAAACAACCATCCGCAAAATATAGAGCCAAGTGAATTTCTCAGGAAAAGTCCCCCGTCCAGCACCTTTTCATCTGCGAAATATACTAGAGAATTAGTAGCCAATACGGCAATAAATGCACCAAAAAAGATACCAATCAAGCTTCTGACTAAAAAGGTTTTCACTTTTTATCCCTCCTGTTCATTTTTAAAATAGATCGGATATTGCTGACATAATGCCGTGAAGCATATTCCTTCGCTCCGGATTTGAAATGGACACAAAGTGTGCCGTTGAAGGATGGTTCGAAGTGGCTGATTTCAAAAAGATTTGCGACAACCGACTTGGAAATCCGGATAAACCGATCCTTAGGAAGAGTTTGGTCCAGTTCATATAATTTTTCTTTGACTTTGAATATTCCTGCTGGGGTTGCAGCCAGGACTGTATCCCGTTCCGATTGAAAATAGTAAACCTCTTCCGGTTTCAAAATATGTTGTTGATCCCCGTTTTTCCCGATAATAAAGTCTGTCTTTCTGTTTTCCAGGAAATCGAGAACTTGTTTAATCGAATCATCGATTTCCCTGCACTGGATTGTAACAGTCGTACTTTCATGGTTACGATCCACATCCAATAACACCTTCACCATTTCCCCTCCTTTTGTTCGATTTGTTAAATCCAGTATAGAGTTGCTTTCCTTTCTTGTCATCACGATGGAGACAAAACGTCAACTCGAAAAGATAAGATGCAATTCTTCATCTGCGACCTGCATTGCGGCATCCAGCTAAAAAAATCATATGTATCCACAAACCAAATAAAAGAGACTGTTCGGCTGAAACAGTCTCCCCTAACTTGTTTTTAGTAATAATAGCCGCCTCCATATGGAGGATATCCGTAATATGGCGGATAAAGCAGTGAGCTTCCCAGAAATCCGCCCACCACACCACCAAGAAATGGATAGCCGAAGCCTCCGTAAAACGGTCTAGGTCCGAAGAATGGTCTTGGACCAAAGAATGGGCGCGGGCCAAAGAATGGACGCGGACCGTAAAAGGGTCTGCCGCGTTCCTCTGAATAATATTCCTGTTGAGCTAGGGCAGGGTATTCCTGAATTTCGTTATTCATCCTATATCTCCCCTCCTTATCAGTTCTAATTCATTCTATTGAAGAGAGGGGAGTTTGTAGCCTGTTTCACCCAACAAAGGACACAAGATGGGCATCTATCCATAAATTCATTTTTCCTGACTGACTGCTTCTTTCAACCTGTCGATAGATTGCGCCAATGCAGTTATCCGTTTCTCAAACCGGAACAAAAGATATAATACCATGACAACCGGAAATCCAAGATCGCTTACAAGTGTCACTAATGAAGGGACAAGCGTCGAATCCATTCTTCCTCCTCCTTTCTTTTCTCTTTAAATTTAAAAAGAGAAGGATTTACAGCAAAAGTAAACCGGAACAAGATAGTTATATTTACACTAGAAACTGGAACAAATATTGCGATATAATGACAAAAAAAGCGAACAAATGTTCTTATTTTTGTGTAAATCAGTTTATTTTTATCCTGTTTCATGCTCTTTACATAGTAGGAGGGATGCATCTATGGAATATGAGCGCTTCTCAAACAGTCATCATGATAGCGTAGAAGAATTTTTTGAAAGATATCATGCCTTTGCAAGGCAGCCGGTAGTCAAGTCGTTTTTTTTGAATGAGGAAAACAAACAGCTATTGGAAAAAGCACTGGTGGAGAAAACGGAAGAAAGCCAAAGAAGATTGGACGAAAAATTTCGTGATTTTTATCGCCGGGCAA
The DNA here is from genome assembly GCF_900103695.1 of Sediminibacillus halophilus. Taxonomy (GTDB): domain Bacteria; phylum Bacillota; class Bacilli; order Bacillales; family Amphibacillaceae; genus Sediminibacillus; species Sediminibacillus halophilus. The sequence goes on along the minus strand of NZ_FNHF01000001.1, from coordinate 1,171,511 downwards.
AGATGACCAAGTATTTTTCTAATTTGATCTATTTTAATTCGATCAACTTTGATAAGCGAACACGTACCTATTATGAAAAGTATTTAACGATACTCAATCAGCCGTTGTCCGATAAGGAAACGGATTCAGAAGATGAATGGATGGACATCCTTTCCAAGGAAACAACTGATCCAGTAGAAGAAATCGTTAAGGATAGTGAAAAATTGGAAGATCATATACAGGATGAAAAGTTGTATGATGCCATTCAGCAATTAAGCAAGCTTCAAAAAGAAGTGCTCGCACTCATTTATGTCGACCAATTAAAAATCAAAGAAGTTGCTGCTGTAAGGAAAACCTCCTCCCAAAATATATCGAAAATTCACAGGCAGGCAATCACGAAGTTGAAAAAATATTTTAAGGAAAGGTGACACGATGAAACAAGAACACGATTTAATTACCGAGTTCATTACCCAAATGGAACCTAAAATAAAGAAATCTATCAAATATACTTCCTTTCAGGAAAGGGATGATTTGGAACAGGAAATAAAATTGAAAATGGTCGAGACGGTATCCAGAGGAGTGATCAAAGAAACGCCTGGTTTCTGGGAGTTCAAACAATCATTCGAATGAGAGAACGGACACCGGACAGCTTGGACAGGTCGGTAGGTTTGTTTTTCTGAGGATGTGTAGAGAGTAGATTTCGATTTTCACTTATGATAGTTTTAACAAAGAAGTGTACGCACCTGCAAATGTAATCAAAAGTTTTATCTTCCAAAAGGAGTTGTACGAAGACATGTCAAACAGAACGGGGTTCCTAGTCATGCTTTCTTTCTTTATATTCTTCCTGGCTGCATGCAGTGATGCTTCCGATGATTCAGCAGCAGAACAGCAGTCGGCCTCCGGTGAGGAGTCACCAGCAGAAGATGGCGAAGCAGTATCAGACACTCCCGAAAAGCAAGAGGAAACAAATGAGGAAGAGGCACGAACCTCTGTAGAAGAAAAGGAAAGTCCAGAGGAACAAAAATCGAAGGATACTGTGAAAAATCAATCAGACACATCTATTGACGCTGATGAAGCTGCCGCTACCACCAATGAAAGAAGTAATCCTGCTATCACCGATGGGGAAGCCGCTATTACTTATTTAAAACAGCAATTGGAAATGAAAGAGAATGAAGATATTGTTTTCGATGACTTGGGCGGAAAACTGAAAGAAGATGAAGCAGGGTCTTATTACACCATTACTCTGACATCGAAGGCGATTGAACAGGATGGCGGTTCCGGAACAGTAGGTGTCTATAAAGTCTACCAGAATGGTGAATACGAGATGAAAGGCTAAAAATGTTCTGTTATATGAGATGAAACCGGAACACCTGAAATAATTACAGGAAGTCCCTAATTGGTATAAGCGGATACTAATACGTAATAAAATAAAATAGAAGAGTAGAAATAAAGGGGCAAAGGGAGAGGAAGCGATTGACGGACAAGTTTATTGCTTTTGATGTGGGTGGAACGAAAGTGAAGCATTCGGTAATACTTGGGGACGGCATTATACTGGAAAAGGCTCAATACGATACACCGGTCTCTGATTTAGAGAGGTTTTTGATGGAAATGGAACTTATCATCAAGCAATACCGTTCTCGTCATTCTGTTAACGGAATAGCGATTAGTATGCCAGGCCCGATTAATCCAGTAACTGGATACTTGGATTCTGATACAGCGGGAAACGTGGTCTGTATAAGAAGAAGGAGCATTAAAACGTTGTTGGAAGAGAAAATCGATGTGCCGGTAGAGGTCGAAAACGACGGGAATTGTGCTGCTTTGGCCGAACAGTTCAACGGTAATGCCCAAGGCGTAAAGAATTTTGTATGTGTAACGATTGGGACAGGAATTGGCGGAGGGATTGTGGTAGATGGAAAAGTTTTGCACGGCAAATCCTTCAGAGGTGGAGAATTCGGGTTCATGATAACGGACAGGTCACTTCCTGACAAAGCGATCTGGCATCGTAACGGTTCGACCGGTAGCCTGATTCAGGATTACAGACAATTCATGCGGCTTGATACGAACGAAAAGGTGGAAGGACAAGCGATTTTTCAACAGGCAGAGCAGAATGAACAATGTGCTGCTATCTTGGATGAATGGCTGACTAGTATCAGCAGCGGATTGTACAACCTGGCGGTCACATTGAATCCGGAAATCATACTAGTCGGGGGCGGTGTTAGCGCGCAAGCTGATCTCCTGCAAAAGATAGAAACAAAGCTGGAACAAATGGAATTTTGGAAGGACTTCCGTGTCCCGCTTGCTGTTTGTAAACATAAGAATGATGCAGGTATGATCGGGGCAGTACAGCATTTTTTGATAAGACAAGGACAAAACTTCTAGTAAGTGTAAGATTCAAAAAAAGCAGGTGTTAAGCCTGCTTTTTGTCTGGGTACATATTGTGAGAATGACATGAAAAGTTGTGTTAATATGAGGACGAATTCAGATTTTTAGGAGGTGATTGGATGGTGGAGATAAGACGTGCAGTCACGGAAGATGTTGAAGGAATTGCACATGTATGTATAGAAGGGTGCAGGGACACTTACGCAGGAATCAGAAGCAGGGAAAATATTGAACGGAATAATCGCATTTTTTATAATCACGAACGGATAACAAATGAGCTTCAGGAGGAAGATGGATGGGATGGTTACATAGTCGCAGTCGACAATCAGGAAGTGGTAGGAGCAATCGGCGGAGGAATGATTAGTGAAAAAGAAAGCGAAGTATATGTGCTTTATCTTGATCCCGGACGGCGCAGAGAAGGAATTGGCGGCAAGTTACTTGAGTTCCTGACCGGTATTCATTTGGAAAAAGGGGCAAAACGACAGTGGGTATCTGTCCAAAAAGGTAATCAAAAAGGACTCCCTTTTTATGAAGCAAAGGGGTTTCAATATCAGTCGGAGAGACCTGCTTATTCCAATGTTGAAGGGGAAAACTACCTTTCCTTCCGAATGAGCAGGGGAATAGGATAGGGTGGCGCTTTAAATAAAAAGCTTGTAGAAAACCTTCGTTTTCTACAAGCTAAGTGTGATGCACAGTCTCACTTTACGGAGGTAGCCATTTCCAAGGCATCCAATGGCACCCGATCAGTTGTCAGCCGATAAATCTTATCCTGCTCCTGCCACCGAATATCTACCTGGACTTCTTTTCCGCCTTGAGGGTAATCCACCAGCACTGCGCCTGTAGGATCGGGTGCAGGAAGCATATGGTTTTCCAGGTAATCCACCATTTTTTTCGCAATGCCAGGTTGATCCATATTATCCTGAGTAAGGGAGCTAATACTGAAAAGCCAATTCCCTTCTTGCCAGCTAAAGTACTGGTGACCTGTTGCTCCTTCCCCATAACCGGTTATCCCATGTCCTAAATCTGTTGCTCCTTCATCATAGGATGGAACTTCTTTGCCACTCTGAAATTCGTTCATTGCACTGCTTGCATCTTCTGCGGAATCATACAAAGTCCCGGAAAAAGTAGCAACCTCTTCTCCTGATGAAGTCTGATATTTAACTGTATAAGCGGTATCCGAGTTTTCCTCTATCTGCGGTTCCACATCTTCCTTGGTCGGAAAACTAGTCGGCAGTTTGACCGCTGACTGTTTCATTTTTAATTGCTCGCTGACAGAAGAAGGTTCTTGATTGCTCGTTCCGGTGTTCTCGTCCGTTTCATTCTGGGTTCTGTCGTCATTCTCGTTGTCATTGTTTTCTGTTGCTTCCCCGCTGTCTGCCTCTGCGTCTTGATTGTCAGTCACCTGGGAAGTCTCGGAGTCAGCCTGCTGATCGTTATCGGCATTATTGTCGGATGTACATCCTGCCGCAATTAGAAAACTCCCTAGCATAAACGGCAGAATTATGGATCTTTTAATTGTCATTTTTAATTCCTTCTTTGCTTTTTTTTGTAGTGTTCCCAGTTAAATAATCAATAAACCGGGATTATCTATCGATAAATGAAGGCGATATCGCTAAAAATGGGAGGGTGGAAAGCTTCGAAGGTTGTTTTATCAATGAAGAGGCAGGGTATTTCTTCTGATAAAGCAGTTTAAGGAGTGACAAAAGATGAAACCATATATACGATTTGCCGGCATGGTGTTAACTTCCACTATTGTCATGTTTATCTTCAAGTATTTTAGTACTTATCGTTTGAATCATGTTTTTTTCAGTGAGACAAGGGTGTATATGGCAACCATGATGGGGGCAGCCATGACGATGATTATGCTGCTTTTTATGTTTCGCATGCTCAAGAACAGAAAAGCTAACCTCGGTATCGCAGCGGGAAGTATTATAGTGTTTTTCTTATCTTTATTCCTGCTCCGCAGCCAAACCTTGGTCGATGATACAGATTATATGGAGGCAATGATCCCACACCATTCTATTGCCATACTGACAAGTGAACGTGCTCAAATAACAGATCCGAGAGTCCGAAAGCTTGCCGATGAAATCATCAAGGCACAACGCAGAGAAATAAGCGAGATGAAAAAGTTGATAGATGATCTTAAGAATGAGGAATGAATAGCCACCAAACTAATAACCGAACGAACGCTAAATGCTGATCGGATTCGCTCGGTTTATTTGTATGTACTCTTTTCTCCTGGTGTTTAATCCATGCTTTGTATTGCTAAATCAACAGGATAAAGAAGTACTCCTGCATTCATTCCCTTTCACACTTCTCTTATCTTCATCCCACCATATTATTTCTAGTATATTACGCAGAATACTCAAATAGTATTTAAGAAAAAATCGTTTTTGCGTATACGCCGATGCAATGATACAGCTCGTTAACCGGGGTGATGGAAAGGAGGAGAGATATGTGGATTAACGTAGAACATTACGGAGCGGTTGGTGACGGACAGACAAAGGATGCGGTTGTAATTCAAGCTGCATTGGATGAAGCAAGATGTACAGAAAAGGGGGTAACAGTGATAATCCCTGCGGGGACGTATCGGTTGGAAAAAACCTTATACGTCTCTTCCAATACACATATTATTGCCGCCCCTTCAGCCAGATTGGTGAGGGATCATGACGGTTACCTGGTTACCAATGGTCGGCCCGAAGAGTCGTTTGAGGGGTATGATGGCCATTCAAACATCACGATAGAAGGCGGTATTTGGGATTTTAATGGGGTAATACGACGAAAAATGCATAACTGTTTTGCAATCGGCCATGGAGAAAATATAACTTTACAGCGGATGGAAATAAGGGACGTTGCCGGAGCACATGCAATAGAGGTTTGCGGCTGCCGAAATGTTTGGATCAACGGCTGTAGGTTTTTAGGGTTCATTGACACTGGAGGTCGCTCTTTTTCGGAGGCCGTCCAAATTGACTTGATGAAGGCTGTTGGGGTGTTTAGTGCATTCGGTGCTTACGATCAGACCACTTGTGAAAACATATGGGTCAACGATTGTTATTTCGGTTCCTCCAACACAGAAGGGAGCCAAGTATGGCCGCGTGGAATTGGAAGTCACTCGTCCACTATTGGAGTCTGGCATGAAAATATCATGATAAGTAGCAATGTATTTGACGGTCTTACGAAGCAGGCAGTACGAGGGTATAGTTGGAAGAATCTCCAAGTCCATCATAACCAGTTTTTACATTGTGGAGCAGGTATAGAGGTGGCATCCCCTCCTTTAAGCGATGCAAAGGATACCAAGGATATTTTTGGAAAACAAACGGGGGCGAGCCAGCCTTGTGAAAACGTGGAGATAGTAAGTAACATTATTACTGGAGGGCTAACATATCATCATGGTATCGCCATTATTGGTGAAAGGACCGGCATACTGGAAAATGTCTCGATTAGCGGCAACATTATATCCGATCCAGCAGACCAAAGCAGCTATTCCGGGGTGAGTATCTTATACGGGGATACCGTGAAAGTAACCAGCAATATATTGAAAAACATAAAGGGAACCGCAATTATTACTAACAAGGGAAATAGATATAGTATCCACGATAACACGATTACTCGAACTGGTGGGGATGGGATTGTTGTAACAGGTCCGTTAAATGGAGTAGATATTAAAAATAATTCCATTCAATCAATTCAGGAAAATGGGATTTCGATATCGGAAAATGTAAAGATGGCTGTTATACACGGCAACACCATTTACGGAGTCAACGGCAGAAACATTGATGCTTTTCCTATTTCTATCAATCAGGCCGATTATGTAACAATCAGTGCTAACAACTATTTCAATGAAAAACCTGAATTTCTAACTTCTACAATGCTAAATATTTCTTCCTCCTGTAACCAAGTTATCCAAACTGGAAATCATTTTCTGAATCCTCCCAGAAATGCTTCTCAGTCTTGAACAGATGAACCCCTCTCCATTTTTAAAAAGTACACCTATTCTTCTGATAATATGTTCCATGCTATCATTGATTTTTTATCTCTCTCCACGTAATACTTTATAAAGGTGGGACGGGCAATTGGTGCCCGCTTGCCTTTGCAAACTCCATGTAAACTTTGTTAAGTCTGCTGCTTAGGAAAATATATCTAATTCCTACTATTAAATCTGTCATTCTGAATAAGCAGACCAGTTTTCTAGTCCCTTATAATCCATAAATGGACTGTGGAGTTGCTATAAATAGGTCTATTCAATCAAAACGAAGGCATATTAGCCTTCTTTACTTTCTATTTATCCTTCATTAATAAAATAAGATTAGTATATTAGATGAAATCATATTGATCATATGGAGGGAAAACCATGAATAGAAAAGGCGTGTTGAAAAGACTGACAGTTTCGCTTGGGATAACAGGGGTAGCGCTGGGAAGCATATTTACCTTCTATACTCCATCGGAAGCGAATCAAGAACAAAACCCCGCAAAAGTAAAAAATGTCATTTTTTTAATAGGGGATGGCATGGGACCAGTCTATAACACGATGTACCGTTATTTGAAAGATGATTCGAATACACCAATGATGGAATCTACTGCTTTTGATTCCTATTTAGTTGGCATGCAAAAAACATATCCACACGACCATGAAGAAAACATCACTGATTCGGCAGCAGCTGCAACATCTATGGCTGGCGGAGTAAAGACATACAATGGTGCGATTGCCGTCGATACAGAAAAGCAAAATGTTAAAACCGTGCTCGAGCAGGCAAAAGAACAAGGAAAGTCAACAGGTTTGGTTGTAACTTCCCAGGTCAATCATGCAACGCCTGCTGCTTTTGGTGCGCACGATGAATCCAGGCAAAACTATAATCAGATTGCCGATGACTACTATGATGATTTAATAAATGACCAGCATAAAGTGGATGTACTCTTAGGTGGGGGTACAAGCTACTTTGAACGAGAAGACAGGGATTTGGTGGAGGCCTTTCAAAAGGATGGGTACAGTTATGTAACCAACCGCAAACAGCTGCTGAAGGATAATCATCATCAAGTTTTAGGCTTGTTTGCTCCGGTAGGAATGGACAAAATGATTGATCGAAACGCTTCTACCCCCTCTTTAGCCGAAATGACCAATTCTGCTCTTGATCGCCTTAGCAAGGATAAAGATGGTTTTTTCCTTATGGTTGAAGGAAGCCAAATTGATTGGGCCGGCCATGATAATGATGTTGTCGGGGCTATGAGTGAGATGGAAGATTTCGAAAAAGCATTCAAGGCAGCAATCGAATACGCAAAGAAAGACAAGCATACCTTGGTAGTTGCCACTGCTGATCACTCTACAGGAGGGTTGTCTATCGGAGCTAACGGTCCGTATGTTTGGGATCCGGCGCCAATAAAGGCTGCAAAACGCACTCCGGATTATATGGCACAGGAAATAGTAGATGGTGAGCCTGTAAGATCGGTGTTGAATAAGTACATTGATTTAGATTTGGCAGAAGAAGAGATTCAATCAGTGGAAACAGCAACCGAAAGCGGAGAGGCGACGGATATCGACAATGCCATTGAAGCAATATTTAACGAGCGATCTGGAACTGGCTGGACTACTGGGGGGCATACAGGTGTCGATGTGAATATCTATGCATATGGACCGGGTTCCGACCAATTTGCTGGTTCACTGGAAAATACAGAAACGGCTGAGAAGCTATTCGATTTTTTACGTAATTGAGATAACAAGCAGCCCCCCCTTCGCCTAAGAGGACGGAGGGGGGGTCTTACTAGTTTTATATATGAAATGATAGATTGGTTTCTACTTTAGAAAAGATAAAATGAGTGACTGTTACAGCATATGAACTTAACGTATTAATAAATTCTTCTGCCTGGGATAAATCTTTAAAATGCAGCTTAAGCATATAACATGCTTTGCCGGCGATTCGATAGCAAAACTCTACATTAGAGAACGTTTGGATCTTCTGTTTAAAGGCTTCATAATTTCCGTCTTTGACGGTAGCTTCTATCAGGCACTGAATCGGATAGCCCAACTTTTCATAGTCAACTTGAAGGGTATATTGCTGGATGATTCCAAAGGATTCCATTTGTCTTACCCTCTCCGTCACAGAGGGAGAAGAAAGATTGACCCTTCTACCAAGTTCGCTCATGGACAAACGGCTGTTTTTCTGTAATTCATCTATTATTTTCAGATCAATCTCATCTATTTTCATATTTTTAATAAATCCTCCCAAAAAGTTTTATATTTTAAGAAAATCGTAAATTTCCCTTAAAAAGTGCATGTAATAGAGTTGATTATTATCTTATCATTATAATACAAGGAGGGATAGAGATGGTCAGAATTAATCAGTCAAAAACAGGAGAAACGCCTTTCCAACAATTATTGGGACATAATCCCAGGATAATGAAAAGTTGGACATTGCTCGGTGAGGCGCTGGAAAAGGACGGACAACTTTCGAAAGAACTTAAAGAACAGGTGAGAAGAACACTGGCTCAGCGAAATGGTTGTCAATACTGTAAAGCAAAAGGAAAACCGGACCCGAATATGGTGGATGATCGGGTGCTTACCGCAACAGGATTTGCTGAGGTTTTTGCCAAGTCGCATGGAGAAATACCAGATTCCGTATTTAATGTATTACGAGATGTGTTCTCAGAAAAGGAAATCAGTGAATTGATTGCTTTTATTTGTTTTACCACTGCCCAGCAACGTTTTGGGGCTGTATTGCAACTAGAAGCAGAAGCATAAGCGAATGATATTCCGTGTAAAAAAGAGTCCCATCCTTTATCTTAGTAATAGATAGTACATTTTGCAGGATTATTTCCTGACTTAGGGGAGAGAGCATTGAGAATCGAAAAACAGACACTCGGTACGGAAGGTGCATACGCAGTAGCATATTTATGGGAGGATTCTACTCAATTTAAGACTGGGGAGAAGCGGCCGATAGTCGTGGTATGCCCAGGAGGAAGCTATACCCACACTTCCGACAGGGAAGCAGACCCTGTGGCAATGAAGTTTTTTGCAGAGGGGTATCATGTCATTGTTGTAAGGTATTCTTGTATTTCATCTGATACTTCTTTATTTCCTGAGCCTTATGTACAGCTTGGATCAACTTTCTTATGGCTGCGGACAAATGCAGACAATTGGTATGTCGATTTGGACCAAATCGTATTGACTGGTTTTTCAGCAGGGGGCCACCTTGCTCTCACATTTACGGCAGAGAAGCAATGGGTAGCGGGATTGATGGACGTTTCTCCGGAAAAACTGCAAGTAACCTATTTGGTATTGTGTTATCCGGTCGTTAATTTCACTTATGGCTGGCCAAAAGAGGTGGAAAAAGAGAAAAAAATCAAAGATTTATTCGGGCATGACTTTCATCAACCGACAAAGCAAAGGTTAATCCAACCTGACAAACATATCCCGGAACACATGCCAAGAACATTCATTTGGCATACAGGGGATGACGCTGCAGTTCCTGTGGAAAATTCGATGAAACTGATGCTCGCCCTTCAGGAGAAGCGAATCCCAAATGAGGCTCACTTTTTTGAAAGTGGGGTGCATGGCCTCTCGTTAGGAACTGCCGTCTCGGCGGCACACAAAGAGCAGATCAATCAATATTGTGAACCGTGGTTTGACCTTGTTTTACATTGGTTAAAAAAAGGGATCAACCAATGAAAAAACATGGCACTTATTTAATGGTGCCATGTTTTTACTATGTACGACTTCTCCCTATTCAGTTACTAATTCAATGGTATAGCTGCCACGGTCGGTCGTTAAGGAAAAACGGTCATCGTCGTATTGAAATAAAGTAGAATCCTCAATTGGAATTTCGTAGACCTGATTTGGAAGCGGCTGTGCATTTGCCGCAGCCGTGAGCATTGTTCCACCCCCGTTTAACAGCAGCTTATGCTTCGCTTGATAGTCGTCAATTCTTCGTGTATCTGTATCATAGGAAACGGTATTTAACCGAAGGACTGTCTCATCATAATCCCCGATTTCCTGTTTTGTTACCTTAATAGCATTGCCATTCCATTGCTGTAATAATTGATTGAATTCTTCTATGGATAAAAAGTGTTGAGCCATTGTCATCCCTCCTTGGTTTAGCCTGTCCGAAAAGCAGGGAATCATACAGTTTTTGACTTTGATTAAGCAGGGAGATGGTTGTTACTTTTTTGTGAAGAAGTTGTTAATGGCTTCCAGCAACCTGAAAATGGTAAACTGTACTCAGTGTATTGTTATCTTCTGTTCAATGAAAAAGGAACAGACAGCTGGTTAAATCAAATAGAGAAAGAATGAATAAGATATCGAGAGGCTTCTCATTAATTAGGAAACAGATACAGTTTGTTTTGGGGAATTGACAAGAGCTGATTGAACTTATCTATACAGGAGGGAACGGCTATGAAGCTAGTGGGGATATCAGGATCGTTGGTTGGCTGGAAGACCCATGTAGCCATCAACAAAGTATTGGCAGCAGCAAAATCGGTTGATTCAGATGTGAAGACGGAAATGATCGACTTGAAGGACTATGAGGTGGAATTTGTCCGCGGAACGCCGCTTGCCTATTATAATGAAGATACATTTAATGTAGTAAATAAGATACTGGCGGCTGATTTTCTTGTCATAGGTACACCGATATACCAGGCGTCTATATCCGGAGCATTGAAAAACTTACTTGACCACTTCCCGGTCGATGCCTTTAAGAATAAGGTTACCGGAATTGTGTCTACTGGAGCGGTCGAAAAGCATTTTCTTGTCTCCGAATATCAGCTAAAACCAATTCTTTCTTATTTAAAAGGATTGGTACCGGCATATAATGTTTTTATCCATAACGACTCATTTGATGATGAAAATGAAATCATTGACGAAGAGGTTACCGAACGGATCGGGAAATTTGCGGAAGAACTGGTAAGGTTGCAGCAGAATTTCAGTTGACTGGATTAAAAGACAGCAAGATAAGGAGGAAACATGATGGAACTGGACGATCTGCTACAAGACATTTCAATATGGCGGGCTGAGCAAACGGAAATTGGAGAGCCGACTATTCCGAAAAAAATTCTCATCCATCCAACTTTATTGGAAGCGATCAGAAAAGATAAACGGATAAATCAATATAGTACAGCACAGGAAGGGGACAATTCATACTTCATGTTCGGTGCTCGAGTTGTCCCTACCACCGAGGTGGAGAAATGGGAGATAGAATAAGCATAGATAATTCCCAATAATACTTTAAACCAGCAGCTGTAGGGACAGTGCTGGTTTTCATTTCTGTCAAAAAAAGGGCTGTAACTAAAATCTGGAGGACGGTCCTTTTTCACTAAGAGCAACTTTTTGCCATACTGGTCATTGGCTTTCTAGTCATTTTGTTGATAAAAAGCGGCTGTAGCTTTTGCCATATCACTGACTTTGCTATGTAGCCGTTTTGGTTTGAGGACCCTGATTTGATTGGCGAAACCTAAGATATATGCTGCTGCTTCCTCTTCTGTATTGAAAACCAAATCAACAGGAATCCAACCTTCTTGTGATGGATCCTTTACCTCGAGAATCCGGACAAAACGTCCGGTGAAAGTCAGCCGGGGCATGATTTTTTTCGTTACCTCTACCGATACTGGATATTCAGGCAAATGCTCGATAAACGCATTTGTAGTGGAATCCCAATAACTAGCAAGGTCAAAATTATTAGGTCTAATAAAGGTTTCATCAATTGGTTTAGCAGTTTGTATTCTGGAAATTCGATAACTGCGGATTTCGTTATTTTCTTTACCAGCAATAAAATACCATTTGTTTCCTTTAGCAACTAATCCTAGTGGTTTTACTATCCTCTCATCCTCACTGCCATCTGCACGCTGGTATTCTATCCTTAATTTTTTTGTATCCCAGATTGCTTGCTGAAGTACAGAAAATGAAGCTGCATTTTCTTGTTTTTGTCTCCAACTACTTGTATCGATGTAGATTCGATTCCACACCGCTTTGGCACTGTTTTGTTGTACTGCTGGAAGGGATGCGAATAATTTGTTTCTGGCGTCATCAGCTTCACGTTTAAGGCCAAGATCCTCTAGCAACTGTATCGAGTAAGAAATAAACAAGGCATGGACTTCAGTTTCTTTAAAACCGGTAAGGCTTGTTTTATAGTTATTAAGTAATGACCATCCGCCTTGCTTGCCACGTTCTGCAATAACGGGGATACCTATCCTGCTGAGCGCATCCATGTCTCGATAAATCGTTCGTTCTGAAACTTCCAGCTTTTCGGATAGCTGTTTTGCCGTCAACTGATTATACGATTGCAATAACAATAAAATCGATATTAGCCGGTCTCCTCTCATCATGTTCACCAACTTTCCATGTATACAGATTATTTAATGAAATATGACAGAGGTTGTCAAGATAGCTTGTTTACAATGAATACATCTTTTTATAGAAAGGGTGTAGTGATTTGAAAAAGTTAACAGGGAAGATTGCATTGGTGACTGGAGCAAGCAGAGGTGCAGGGCGGGGGATCGCAATAGAATTAGGGAAAGCAGGAGCGACAGTTTATGTTACAGGGCGTAGCTTAAGAGGTAGTTCTACCCAAAATTTTCCTGGATCTATCGATGAGACTGCAGAGGAAATTATCGAGGCAGGAGGGATGGCGGTTGCCATTCGATGCGATCATACGAAAGACGAAGAGACAGCAGCAGTAATAGAACAAATACGAAGGGAACAAGGAAAACTGGATATTTTAGTAAATAATGTCTGGGGAGCACATGATCTGGGGGTGGAAGGAGGGCCTTTTTGGGACCTTCCTTTAGAGCATTGGGATACGATGTTCACGGCTGGCGTCCGTGCCCAATTGGCGACGAATCATTATGCGGTCCCTTTTATGAGGGAAAATCAGGAGGCGGTTATTTTCCATACGACTTTTTGGGATGATGGTAATTATACTGGACACTTTTATTATGATTTAGCCAAAAACACGATTGTGCGCATGGCCTATGGCCTTTCGTTAGAGCTAAAGCAAGATAATATCGCAGTAATTGCTGTTTCTCCGGGATTTATGAGAACGGAATTAGTACTGAAATATCATCAATCAGATGAGGAGAACTGGCAGCAGTCAAAAGATTTACAAGGTACAGAAACCCCGTTTTATATTGGCCGGGGCATTACAGCTTTGGCTGAAGATCCTGATATTTTTAAGAAAACAGGTAGAGTATGTAAAGTTGGTGACCTTGCACAGGAATACCAGTTTGCCGATGCGGACGGACGTTATATTCCACCCTTTACAATAAAATAAATAAGCAGAAAGCATCCTTAACAGGGTGCTTTTTCTTTTATCCAAAAGGTTTCTAAAAAGATAACCATGTCCTATTTCCTATCAACAGAGATATAAGCTTGAAAGCATGCAAATGAAGGGGGTTTTTAGTAATTGTTTGGAAAAAAATGAAACAAAAAAATCTATTTGCCAGTCTAAAAGGTTGGAAGGGGGATTCACATGAGGGATAATCGCGATATTCCAATACCGTTTAACCAAGAGAAAGTTCATTTAAATGAACAAGAGAAAGAGCAATTACTGAAAGAACTAATGGCTTCCTATTCACAAAAAGTTTTCTTGCTTGCCTATTCCTTTGTACAAGACCATGGTATGGCAGAAGACATATCGCAGGAAGTTTTTATAAAGTGTTATCAGAACTTAAATCAATATCGGGGTGAGGCCTCGTTATCCACCTGGCTGTATCGGATTACAGCAAATACATCAAAAGACGTCTTAAGAAAAAATAAACTAGCCATCCTTATGCAGCCGTGGCAATTTTTTGAACCATCTAAGCGCAGCGAAAGTCCTGAAGTATCTTATCTAAAACAAGACCAACGGGAAGAGGTTTTGCAAAGTATCTTCTCGCTCCCGATTAAATATCGGGAAATCCTCATTCTGTATTATTTTCACGAACAAAAGGTGGAGGAAATTGCAGTTTCCCTTGCTATTAATTCCAATACTGTTCGAACCAGACTAGTCCGAGGGAGAGAAAGATTAAAACGAGTGTTAACTTCTCAAATAGGAGAGTGATCCTGAATGGATAAGAAGTTAAAAGAGACGAAAAGTTACTATTACGATCATTATTTCTCGAATGATACAGCTAAAAGTATTGAAGACAGGGTTTTTGAAAAGTTGCAAGTCAAGCCAAAAAAACAAGGATTAGGAAAGAAAGTATTTTATTTCATTTCAGTAGCAGTCATTCTCATAGGTCTGTTAATAGGTTCTGCATTTACTTCTCCTACCATAGCTAACGTCCTTGCACAAATTCCGGTTTTGAATGGACTGTTCGAAAAAGGTTCTGACTCTTCTTTAGTGGGCTCCATAGTTGATGAATTGCAAGATGAGGGCTATAAGGTTGGTGGAGCCAGCCTGCATGTAAGAACCAAAACAATCGGAGTAGAAATAGATGGTTCGGAAAGCTATTATAAAGAAGTCAAAGAAGAAGTGAAACGAAAGGCCATCAACCTTCTTGAGGCAAAGGGAGTTGATGCCTATAAGGTGGATATAACCTTACACAAAGAACCAGTAGATCCCGAGTCAGAGATGACAACGGACCAAATAAAGCAGATGGAAGCGTATCAGGAGCAAAGTCAGCAACTTCAAAAAGCCATTCTCGAAAAGATGGAAAAAGAGGGGTATGAGATTCTTTCGGCAAACGTTAGAATCAATGACATAGAACGATTTATTCCATTGGAAATTCCTATTACGGAAACCCGCATAGATGAAATGAAAGCAATCGCAAGGGATTTGGCTGAGGAGACTGAATTAGGCGATTTCAAAATAAAAGTATATAAAATAGATCCGGAAAAACAAAAAGCGGAGCAAAGGTGGATGCCTGTCATTAGTGCGATGGGACAAGGATTAATCGGAATGGAAGAGCTTAAAGTCGAAGGATTTGCTTATTCCTTTTATCCATCCCCACTTACGTTCTCCATCAGGACTTCGATTGAGGCTGATCAAAAAGATGCTAAAGAACTGGCAGCCGAGATTGAAAAGGAAGCCCGGCAATTTATTGAATCGGATGAAGTGAAAGAAAATGTGAAGGATGATGAATACGTCATTAATATTTATAGTAAGGATGAGAAAATATTGAACCACTAATTATGGAAGAAGCGTTTCTGATTTATTTCAGAAGCGCTTTTTTTGCAGGTGATACTCCGACAAGCAGAGAACCTTTAATAAAGGATGGAATTTTAATAAGCGTGAAATGTGGTGACTACGAATGGGGGAAAATCTTTTCAAAGGAACGGCGACCTATTATGCAAAATACAGACCTATGTATCCTTCCACGCTCGTTCGATACTTAGTGCAGCGTTTTTCCTTGAATGGCGAACAGCGATTGCTTGATATAGGTTGTGGGACTGGTCAACTGACAACCCGCTTTAGTGATTGGTGTAGCAGAATTGTTGGACTGGATACAGATGAGGATATGATTTTGGAAGCAAAATTGCTTCATCAAAAATTACGATATGGAAGCATTGATTGGATCCATGGTGATTTGCAGGAGTATATTCAACAACATAACGAGGGATTTTTTCAGTTAGCAATCATTGCCAAAGCATTTCACTGGATGGAACGCGAGAAGACATTGGAACTATTATATCCGTTACTAAATAAAGGAGGGGGAATAGCATTAATCGATGCTCATAACCCAGACAGTTCAGAGGAATTGTGGAAAAGAAAATTCAAGGAAGTGGTGACCCGCTGGTATGGAAAAGAACGGAGGGCTGGAAATACTACTTATCGACATCCCGATCGGAGCTATGAAACAATCATTAAAGATTCAGATTTCGATTTAGAAGTTCACCGGCTTCCGTCTTATCAAGTGGCTTGGACAGTTGAAACTATCATCGGAAATCTGTATTCAACCTCTTACGGAGCGAAACGCTTTCTCGGTAATAAAGAGAAGGAATTTGAAACAGAAGCGAGGGAAGTATTGCTCTTCACGAATCCTGCCGGAGTATTCCAGGAACAAGTGGGATTGACTATTAAAATGGCTATCAAGTGACTCGGTGATAATCTTCTTGAGAGGATAATTTGTTAGAAAGGAAGCAGTTAAGAAGCTTCCTTTCTCTATTCTTAGCACTTACGGCAGATTAGCCCTGTCCCAAAGCTGATTATGCCAAATAAGATGGCTAGTAACAAAATGAAAAGTGCCAGAATGATAATGGTAATCAAACCCCAACCTCCATCAGGTTGTTCTGGCTCGGGTTCTGGCGGCGTCGGACAGCATGGCTGACAAGGCGGCTGGCATATTTCTCTCCAGCGTGGCTGCCAGGTAGAACAAATCATAAGCATCCTCCTTTACTGACGTATATTATAGGATATGGGATAACAAAACTGCCTGATTGGTACAACGATGGAATTTATGGTGTAATGAGTGAATAATCCTAGTTTGTTAACACAGAGTTTAGTTGATAGATACAAAGGGAGGGAGATATACATATGCCGGAATTTAAAACGGAGAGGTTGGAAATGCATACGCTGACAGCTGATATGATGGCTGCTGTGTTAAAAGGAGGACAAGAGCTTGAACGAATTGTCCCGTTCGACACAGGAGCCGAGTGGCCGTTGGAAGTCTATAAAAACCTATTTCCATATAAGATTGAACGTTTTCGGGACTTTCCATCTGAAAATGATTGGGAAGGGTTGATAGTCGATAAAACGAACAAGAAAATTGTGGGGGATATGGGATTTAAAGGTGGTCCAAATGAAGAAGGAGTGATTGATTTAGGTTACAGCATCATTCCCAGTTGCCGCGGAAAGGGATTTGCCACGGAAATGGGGAAAGCAATGGTAGAATGGGGACTCAATCAACCTGGGGTTAAAAAGGTAATGGCCAGTTGTAGTCCGGACAATTCGGCTTCCATTCGTGTATTGGAGAAGATAGGTTTTCAACCGACGATTCAAACGGATGATTCGATCTATTGGTTGTATTATTAGTAAATAACTAGTAAGCAAAAAGCGGCATTCCTTTTAGGGTGATGCCGCTTTTTTGTTAAAGGCTGTTAAAAAGAAAACCTGACTGTGTTGGTTCTCGTCTAAAATAACAGGGAGGTGATCAAATTGGAAGAATACACAGCAGAAGATGTAATAGAGGATAGAAAAGAACTAGTCGATCAACTCATGCAAAATTATGGCCAGGATATTTTGCAGCTTGCTTATTCTTATGTGAAGGATACAGGAGCTGCTGAGGATTTAACACAAGAAATCTTTATAAAATGTTACAAGAAGCTTCATACATACGATGGAAAATCAAAAATGAAGACTTGGTTGTGGAGAATTGCCATTAATCATTGTAAAGATTATTTGAAGAGCTGGTATATCAGAAATGTTTTCACCGATGGATCCGATAATTTCCAGAAAAGCACCAGTCCTGATGACGTAGAAAAGAAAGTTATCCAAAACAGTGAGGGTCAACAGCTTATGGGAGCTGTCATGGAACTTCCGGTGAAATACAGAGAAGTGATTTATTTGTTTTATTATGAGGACTTGCCACTGAACGAGATATCGACTTTAACCGGGAAAAACGTCAATACGGTGAAGACGCGATTAAGAAAAGCAAAAAAATTGCTGCGAAAAAAGTTGGGAGGTTGAACAATTTGGAGAAAAGGCTGAGTAAACTGAAAAACCACATGGACAAAACGATCTTCAAGGATTTGGATTTTTCGGAACGTCACAGAAGTGCCGTCTTCCAAGTAATAGAAAAGGAAGAGAAGAAAGAGGAGGATGTTTTTCGAGCTGTATTACAGCTGCTTGTCAAGGAGAAGACGGGTGTTCAACTAGCAAAACTACTCCGGGCAAGGGGAATAAAAAAATTCGATAATAACGAAGGATTTCTTTATACCACGCTTCACAGACTTGAACTAAAAGGATATTTGGCAGCCAACTGGAATGAGAAGGGAGAAAAACGGTATCAATTGAACCGGAGAGGAAAGCGCCTTTTGGCTAGAAGGGAAAGGAATGTTATTAAACAGGGAGATTTGAAGTTATGGCTGGAAGTGACAGCTAATGAATAACTATAGAAAAAGATTTCTTGAAACCGTTGTGAAAGAGATAAGATCACCGTCTATCCGAAAAATGATTATGACCGAGCTTGAGCACCATATTGATAAAGAGAAACAACGTTTTATAACATCAGGAAAGAGCGAAGAGGCTGCAGAAGAAAAAGCGGTTGCCCAGATGGGGAATCCTGTTACATTAGGGAAAGAGTTGAAAAAACTGCACCGGCCCAAAGTTGATTGGTGGATAGCAGTTCTATTGATGATGGCTCTCTGTTTAGGCTTTTTACCATTGTTGGCGATGGACGAGAATTTAGGATTCGTGCCTCATAAGATTATCTACACAATAGTTGGGTTAGTGATTACTGGTGGATTGATACTGGTTGACTATTCTAAAATAGTCAAGTTTCGATGGGCAAGTTATCTTGGTGGACTGTTTTTGTTAGTCTTTTTGATCCTTTTTCCAACTGCTTACGTAAACGGCTTCCCTTCCGTCGAACTGGGGCCGCTCGTTTTTAACATTCTGGATACGATTCCATTCTTTTTCATTAGCTGGACCGGGTTTTTAAAGGATAAAAGAATGAATGGACTTATCCTTTGCATTTTCTTTCTGATTCCATTTTTGTTGTTTGCGTTTATTGGAAATGTTTTGGCGATGCTCTTCTGTTCATTTATCCTTATAGGCATGATTGTCTGGGCTGAGATGGCTCGACTTAAAAAAATATATTTACTCATAATGGGGGCTTCTGGACTAGTTATCAGTTTAGCAGCACGGCTGAAAACGTACGTTACAGGAGAACATACCCAGGAAACAACGTTTGTTTATTCCAATATTCAAGAAGTGCTTACCAATGCAAAATGGCTGTGGATGGGAGAAGGGAATCGAACTGCAGCTGTGCCGGAAGCTCATACAGATTTTGCCCTTGTAACCATCATTCAACAGTTTGGTTGGCTGGCCGGATTATTCACATTAATCGTGCTTTTTGGACTTCTGGCAAGAATGCTGTTTATTTTCCCGCGTGTCAATGATCCATTGGGAAAAGTACTGATCGGGGGTGGAGTGAGCTTACTTGCCTTCCAAATATTCTACAACCTAGGTATGGTTTTGGGTTTTTTCCCGCTTGTAGGTGTATCGTTGCCATTCATCAGCTATGGTTCTTTTCCGATTGAACTTAATGCCATCGTGCTTGGACTCGTGCTTAGTGTTTATCGACGAAAATCGATTTTCAATGCAATCAACATGGAATGAAATGACGAAACCCGTTTGAAAAAAAAGTGCCAAACGGGTTTGCGTTTGCTGTTCGTGTTTGTAACTAATGAACGCTAATTGCATTATCCTCTTTTATCTGCGACTTAGGCTTCAAAGCTTGTGCAAAATTCATACTGTTTACTTCCCTGTGGATTTTAAAAATTGGCTCGTTTTAGCAGCGATTTCTCTGGCTTCATTGGCAAAAGGAGTATCTTCAAAAGCTTTGTAGAACGGCCGGAGCAGTGATTCAATAACCGCATTTCGGATGTTGTCGGCAGAAAGCTCTTCAAACAAGACATCCGCCAAATCGATCATGTTTTTTGGCGTTTGTTTCGTCCTTGTTCTGATATCCTGTCTCAATCTACCTAATAAGTGAAGAATGTCCCCTTTTGGTACCCGATGAATTTCAATCTTATTCTTCAACATTTCCATTGCTTCCAAATCTAGAAGTGCTGTTTTTTCCCTTACCATGACTGGAAGGATTTCTTTTATATACTGAATAATCTTCCTTGCCGCTTTTATCGGATCTAGTGGGGCATCGTGCGTCATTCGCCAAGTAATGGAGATATGTTGCATCATTCCGTAAAACAAGACAGCTGCTTCATAGGAGTATGGCCGTACGTGTTCCCCGAAAACATCGGTGAAACGCTCGGCCAGCCATTCATGTTCATTTAGTCGATGCAGGGAAATCATTTTTTTCAATTCTTTGTCACCGGAATGGAGAATCGAATTGTACACAGCAATGAGGTTTTGCTGATGATTGATGTTTAATAGAACGGATATCTGCTTGATCAACAACTCGATATCAGTAGGGTCGTTACCAGCTAGCATTTCCTGTCTTTGTAAGCTAGCTTCATAACGGGCTCTCTCTAAAATAACGAGTACGCACTCGTTTTTTGATGCAAAATAATTATAAAAAGTCCCTTTGGAAATCCCCGCCCGCGTTAAGATGTCCTGAAGAGAAGTTTGCTCGATCCCTTTTTCGATAAATAGCTGCAGGGCGCTGTCAATTACCTGATTTTTTCGATCGCTCATGAAAATCCCCCGAATTTATACCGTTGGTATATTTTATAAATACTTCTATCATCGCGTTTTCTAATTAATATTTCAAAACCCTTGATTTAATTATACCACTAGTATAGAATGTCTCAAGTGACCGAAATTATGGAGAAGGAAAAAAACGCTCTCTGGTGGTTTAAGGTACTTGGATTCATCTTTTCAAAGAAATTGTCTTCACTACATCAGGAGTTAAAATAAAGAAATTTCCTAGAACTCATTTTATCTTACTAAGAAAGAAGGAATATTATGGTTGAAAGTCAAAACGCCGCATCATCAGCGCAGAATATCAACAAGATACCTCTGATGATCGTGCTGATATCTGGAGCATTTGCGGCAATCTTGAATCAGACATTGTTAGCAACTGCTTTGCCGCACATAATGAGGGATTTGGATTTAAATGCAAATACAGCTCAATGGCTGCAGTCCATTTTTATGCTGGTAAACGGGATCATGATTCCAGTTACCGCTTTTTTGATTGAACGGTTTACAACCCGTAGCTTATTTTTCACTGCCATGGGACTTTTTGGATTGGGTACAATCATATGTGCGTTTGCCCCTGGTTTTTCTATCCTAATGGTAGGTAGAGTCCTGCAAGCTTCCGGAGCAGGGATCATCATGCCGTTGATGCAAACCATTTTGTTTTTGATATTCCCGGTAGAGCGGCGCGGAACCGCTATGGGAATGTTCGGTTTGGTAATTGCTTTTGCTCCGGCTATCGGCCCGACACTTTCCGGCTGGTTAGTGGAAAATTATCCATGGAGAAGTTTGTTTTATGTTATTTTCCCGATTATTGTGATTGATTTGATTGTTTCTTACTTCATCTTGAAAAACGTTACCGAACAAAAAAATCCACGGGTTGATATTTTGTCGATTGTCCTTTCATCACTGGGATTTGGTGGTTTATTATATGGTTTCAGTACAGCAGGAAACAGTGGATGGGGAAGTTATCATGTGATTATCTCGATGATAGTCGGCGCGATAAGCTTATACTTCTTCATCACTCGTCAATCAAAGCTCAAGCAACCGATACTTCAATTCAAAGTGTTTGAACACAAGATGTTCACCATTACTACTGCGCTTGGTATGATTGTATTTATTGCTATGATTGGCGGAGCGGTAATCCTGCCGTTGTTCATGCAGAATATGCTTGGATATACTGCATTTGAATCAGGTCTGATGCTGCTGCCAGGCGCTTTGCTGATGGGAGTTATGAACCCGATTATGGGACGAGTGTTTGACAAATTTGGTGCCAAGTGGCTGGCCATTATTGGTCTATCGATTTTGGTAATCACTACATTTATGTTTACGGACATGACAGGTGAAACAACCTTCACTTATTTGGCTACTGTGAATGCGGCTAGAATGCTGGGTGTCGCGATGGTAATGATGCCGGTCACTACAGCTGGGCTCAATCAGCTGCCGCCACATCTGATTCCGCATGGTACAGCGATGAACAATACTATGCGTCAGGTCGCCGGAGCGGTCGGTACAGCACTGTTGGTAACAGTTATGACCAACAATATACAGCCTGAAAATGGCATCGATGGTGCAGTACATGGAGTGAACGTTTCCTTTATCGTGGCAGGTGTAATCGCGATTTTTGGACTCGTTTTGTCATTCTTTATCAAAAATTCCCGTCCTTCTGTCGGAAGCGATGAAGTAAAAGCTGAAAATTAATTTCATTCTACTTTTGAAAAAAGGTCAACCAACATGGTTGACCTTTTTTTATAGGAGAAGTCTATTTGGATTGCAACGTGGCAAAGATGTTATTGTTAGTATTTATAATTAGGGTAATTTAACGGCGGAGTGTTTAATTTGAGAAAAAAATCTTATGATGGCGGCCGAAGACGTCTCAAACATCATGACAAAACTGCTTCCACGAAGGAGTTTAAGATAGAGGTGGATAAAGGGTTGGATGGAAACCTGGCTAGCATAAAACAAATGCTAGGTGATCCTCCGGATCTAGTGATTCGTCAATTGAAAGTAGGGGAGACGGAACAGAAAATAGCGATTATATATATAAGCGGCTTGGTAAAAACCGATTTCATAAATAATAACTTATTAAAAGCGATAAAAATTCACGTGAATGAAGGACAACCCTGGAATTTGGAAACAGTCTATCAAGAAGCGGTCGCAATTACCGATACTAAGCAAAGCGATAAACTGGATTCGGTTTCGCTTGATGTGTTGTCTGGATGGACAGCTTTTTATATGGACGGCTGTGACAAGGTATTAACCATGAACACTGTTGGGGGAGAAAAACGTTCGATTGAAGAACCACCCTCCGAAATGTTGATTAGGGGTCCGCGAGCTGGTTTCATTGAGAATATCGAAACAAACTTGGCGCTTTTACGCCAGGCTGTCAAAGACCCGAACCTTCGATTTGAAAGTCATAAGGTTGGTCGTCGTTCGAAGCAGCAATTGGTTGTTGCATACATGGCTGGTATTGTTAACAGCGATTTAGTGAAGGTATTGGACGAACGGCTGCGGAGTATTGATACCGATCATGCAATTGATTCTGGGACGGTGGAACAGTGGATTGAGGATAGTTTTTTGTCTCCTTTTCCCCAATTGATTGGAACAGAACGACCTGATCGAGTCACTTCCGCATTATTGGAAGGAAAAATAGCGGTTTTCCTTGATGGTTCTCCCTTTGTATTAATTGCGCCGGTTACTCTTGTGGATACATTGAAATCGCAGGAAGACTATACGCAACGGTGGGTGACCGGAACGCTAGTAAGGCTGCTCCGCTATCTGTCGGCATTCATTGCATTGTTGCTGCCAGCCTTGTATATCGCCGGTGTTTCATATCATCCTGCCATGCTTCCGACAAGACTGGTCTTTTCTATAGCAGGTTCCCGAGAAGGGGTTCCCTTTCCTGCAGTGATTGAAGCCATTGCCATGGCTGTTACCTTTGAGATTTTACATGAAGCAAGTATCAGGTTGCCTAAGATAATTGGTTCGACTATCGGTATCGTGGGTGGCCTTGTTATAGGGGAGTCGGCTGTAACCGCAGGCATTGTCAGTCCGGTAATGGTTGTTGTGACAGCTTTGACAGCGATTGCTTCTTTTACCATATCAGAATACAGTGTTGCAATTGCCTTTCGTTTTATTCGATTTGCCTTTATGATAGCTGCCGCTTTTTTAGGCTTGTACGGAATAGTGCTCGTGTATATTATGCTCAATATTCATCTGGTTAACTTGAAAAGTTTTGGTATACCTTATACCGTCCCTTTCGCACCCAGCTTCTTTAAAGACTGGAAGGATATGTTCCTCCGAGCTCCGTTGCTAATGATGAGAAGACGGCCTGCTCACTTGGAAACGAAGGATCGTAAGTCTGCACGAAAAGGAGGGGATCCTAGGTGAGTAGCTTTCAATATGGTGACGAACAAGTCAGGGACAGAGATATTATGGTGGCGATTCCATCGATGGTAATCGCTGTAGGGATTCTAACGTTACCAAGAAACATGGCGCAAGTAACGGTAGCTGTGGATGGGTGGGTATCGATAGTAATTAGTGGTGGAATCGTCATCGTTTTTACATGGATGGCGGCAAAGCTCTCATCATTATTTCCTGGCCAATCCTTCTTTACCTATGCATCTAATTTGGTGACAAAGCCGATAGCTGTAATGCTTACTTTTTTGTTGCTATTACAGGGGCTGCTTATTACTGCCTTTGAAATCCGGGCAGTAGCTGATATTTCCCACCAGTATTTATTTGACAAAACCCCGATCGAAGTAGTGGCCCTAACGATCTTGCTTGTCATAATTTATGCGGTTTCCGGTTCAAGAGCCGGCATTTTTAGGCTGAATTCTTTGTTTTTGCCAATGATTTTTCTGGTTTCACTGGTCATTATCCTGGTATCTATCGCCTATTTTAAAATGGAACATATCCTCCCTGTGTTTAAAACGGATATAAATGGATTTTGGGAAGGGATCAAATTAAGTTCTTTTTCTTATACAGGATTTGGGATATTGCTTTTTTATATTCCCTACGTGAAAAGCCCGCGGAAAACACCTCTAAAAGCAGTAACAGGTATGTCATGGGCAATTGTACTCTATGTGTTACTTTATTTTACTTGTATTGCAGTATTTGGGGATGTGGCCACGGCAAACATTAACTTTCCTACGATAGAATTGGCACGGGCTGTGGAGTTGCCGGGAGGTTTTTTTGTCCGTTTTGAATCCATATTTTTCGTGATTTGGATTATGGCCGTTTTCACAACTGCTGTAATGGCATTCGATGCTTCGGTTATTGCATTGCAATCCTTGTTCAAAGGAATTAGAAAATTTACCGCAATTTTGATCTATTCGCCTACCATTTATTTAATTAGCACCATCCCGGAAAATTTCCTCGAAGTCAGAATGCTGTCTGAATTAATTAGCTTTTATGAAATTGCGCTGGTAGTGCCGGTGACGGTCCTGTTGTTGGCTATAGCAAAAGGAAAAGGAGAGAAAAACAGTGGCCGGGAATAAAGTGTTTTTTTTATTATGCTGCTGTTCTATTCTGTTAACAGGCTGCTGGGACAGTGTGGAACTGGAGGAGAGGTCTTTCATCTATGGCATTGCTATAGACTTGGCGGAGAAAGAGCCTGGCGGAGAGAATATCCTGACGATGACCGACCAAATCGTTGTCCCAGCAGGACTGGGCGGTATAACTAATAACGGAAACAGCGAGCAGCAGGCTTATCGGAATATAGCTAAATCCGGTAAAACGCTGGTAGATATCAATCGAGAGTTATCCCGTGTAACGAACAGGACTCTCTATGCGCAACAGCTTAATGTCATCCTTTTATCAGAAGAGGCAGCAAATCAACCAGGCTTATTAAAGGATGCTTTGGATGTTTTCATAAGGGAGAGAGAAATGCGTCGGGGAATACGGCTGGTAATCACAAAAGGAAAAGCGAGCGATTTTCTCGAAATTAAACCAGAAGATGTTCA
This sequence comes from Sediminibacillus halophilus, assembly GCF_900103695.1. Taxonomy (GTDB): domain Bacteria; phylum Bacillota; class Bacilli; order Bacillales; family Amphibacillaceae; genus Sediminibacillus; species Sediminibacillus halophilus. Next base: position 1,145,914 of record NZ_FNHF01000001.1, on the reverse strand, counting down.
AATACCGAGTGAATACATACATCTTATGTTAAAGAATAAACGGAATGCAGGTACAATAACTCCCCTGCGCATTGGAGAAGTCCATGATTTTTTGCTAAGGGGTTATAGTTTCCCTATCCCCTATTTAGTCATATTAGATGATCAAAATATTGAATATGCAGGGGCAGCAGCATATAACGGTAAAAGAGAACAAGTTGTCGGAATAGTAAATGGAGAGGAAACCAAAGGGCTGGGCTTATTTACTGGGAAAATTAGCGGTGGAAGTATTGAAATCGATGTAGAGGGCGAAAAGGCGGCAATCGATATTATGGAGAACGCTAAAAGCCTCCGGTTAAGCGGCAAGGATAAGGAAAATTTAACGTTTAACGTCGATCTTAATATAACAGCTTCCATTGCAGAAACCATGAGTCCAGTAGCAGTAACCAACCTAGAAAAATATGAAAAGGCAGCCCGTGAAAGAGTACAAGAGTTAGCAGAAGAAACGATCGCCAAAGCCCAAAATGAATTTGCTACGGATATTTTTGGTATTTCAAGTTATCTGAATGGGCACCATTATAACCTTTGGCAGGAGATAAAAGAGGACTGGGATACAGGAGAAAATTATTTTTCCCGGAGTGAATTTCATATCCGGGTCAACATAAGTGTAAATCATCCAGGAAATACAAATAAAACACATAAGGAAGGAAAGGGTTGACATGTGGCAAATAATGGTTGAACGGTTGCCTGATAAGCTGGGAATATTGTGTATGCTGCTCGCTTTTTTTGTTCCATATCTCATAAATAAAGTGAACCGTCAGCTTCACAAGCATGGAGACCCGCCGTGGAAAAAGAAACGGTAAGATGAGCAATTGCGATCTCCTGCTTAACTTTGGTCGTTCTTCAGCCTTTCCCAATGGTATATTTAGTTTTCGTGGTTTATTTAAATTTTCATGGGAGCCTCAAGCCATTCCAGAAAAAATCAACAATCTGTTCAGCTGTTTCCGTTGTTGTCGGAAAAATGCCATTCCCCTTCCGGTCGCGATAGTTGCCAACCCGAAGCAATGCAACATAGGCATGGGCGGCAAAAGTGGAATCAATGCTGCTTTTTTCTCCATTGGCTGAAGCTTCTTCAATAATCGCTTGTTCGATTGCTTTATATAATTTTTCCTCAGCATGCTGCATTCTGATTGTCTGTTCTTCTGAAACAGCATTTTTTGTTTCACGCATAAAACTGTCTAAGTCAATATCGAATGTAGCGGTCAAGTGTGCTTCGGCAATCTCCAGCAGGCGTTCACGTAAGGGAATGGCTTTCTGTAAGATCGCTTGGATCTGGGCATGAATATGGGACATAAGTTGTACAATGGTTTCTGTAAACAAGGCTGCCTTGCTTGGATAGTAATAATAAACAGTAGCTTTGGTGACATTGGCGGCCGTGGCTACGTCGTCCACGGATACTTCCTGATAACCACGGGCTAAAAAAAGCTCGATGGCTGCCTGGAGGATGATGTCGGTTGTCGGTTGTTTTCTGTCACTTGCGCGCGGTCTTCCCAGCGGCCGTTGGTTATTCGCGGTCAATCTCGCTCTCTCCTTATTTCCTTCTATTTCTGCAAGTATATCATACGTTTATAATAAAGATATTTCCGATAAATTGAAAATTAACCGACCGGTATATATAATTATTATAGTAATTATCTTTCAACCGGAGAAGGGGATTGGCATGAATAGTTTTTTGGAATGGTTAGGTAAAGCGACAACTGGTATAAAAACCAGATGGTTAACCGTAGTGATATGGGTTGCCCTAGTGGCAGTAGTATCGATGGTTTGGCCTCAGGTGAATGAAGAAGAAACAGGATCGAATAATCTGTTACCCGCGGAAGCGATGTCGGAAGAGGCTGCCAGGCTTGTTGATGAACAGTTTCCGGATGATTCGGGTGTTCCGTTACTGATTGTCTGGTATAGAGATGGCGGGTTGACAGAAGAAGATTTTTCATCTGTACAATCTTTGTTTGGCGAGTTGGAAGAAAACCCGCTCGAGAATCAAAAAATGATTCCGGGATTTGGAGAAATGCCTGTACCGGCATTGCAAGGGGCAGCTTCAGAAGATGAAATGGCACTAACGACTCCGATATTTTTTAGCGAGGAAGCTGCCACAGAAGAGATTCAATCGGCGATGGGCAGTTTGCAAAAGCGTATAAATGACATCTCGGAGGAGCAGGTCTTTGAAAAAGACCTCGAATCTGAGGGGCTACATGTAAGATTCACCGGACCGGCCGGCATTCAGACTGATACCACTGCTTTGTTCAGCCAGGCTGATGTAACCTTGCTGATTGCGACTGTCTTATTGGTGTTGATATTGTTGATTGTATTATACCGTTCTCCTATATTAGCGGTTGTTCCGCTGATAGGAGTAGGGTTTGCGTATGGTTTGATCAGTCCGTTGCTAGGTTTCTTTGCTAGTCAGGGGTGGATTGTCGTCGATGCACAGGCAGTATCCATCATGACGGTCCTGTTATTCGGGGCTGGAACAGATTATTGTTTGTTCCTTGTTTCCCGTTACCGGGATGAACTGCAATTGGAAGCGAATAAATATAAGGCACTGCAGCTTGCGATTGCCAATTCCGGCGGGGCCATCATGATGAGTGCATTAACCACGGCAATCGGATTGTTGACTCTATCACTGGCGCAGTATGCTTCTTACGATCGTTTTGCTGTTCCCTTCAGTCTTGCGATCGTAATTATGTGTATGGCTGTGCTAACCCTGCTTCCGGCAATTTTGGCCATTTTCGGTAGAACGGCTTTCTTCCCATTCATACCAAGAACAGAAAAGATGGCGAAAGAATTAACAGAGAAAAAAGGAAAACCAGTTCGGCAACCAAAAACGAGAAGCAAGTTCAGTAAGGCGGCAGGTCGACTTGTTACGGAGAAGCCATGGGCAATTATTATTGTCTGCCTTCTTTTCTTGGGCGGACTGGCAGCATTCGTACCAAAAATCGATTACACATATGGCGTGCTGGATTCTTTTCCAGATGATATGCCGTCTCGGGAAGGTTTTACTGTAATTGGTGAACACTATCCTCCTGGGGAAATTGCTCCAGTCGACATGATCGTCGAGACAGATAGCGGGGTAGATGAAATTCAATCGGCTATCGCTGAAATGGACAATATTTCGGTGGTAAGTGATCCGAGATTTGGTGAGAAGAATGAGAATTTCGTTCATTACTCGGTCACGCTATCTATCGACCCTTATTCTTCTGAAGCTGTAGCCATGATTCCGGATATAAAGGATCGTGCAGTGGACGTACTGGAACAGGAGGGCATAGGAAATGCTGTTGACCATGTATGGATTGGCGGAGAAACAGCAAATCTTTTTGACACTGAACAAATAACCAGCCGTGACCAAAATATCATTATTCCGGTTATCCTTGTTATCATCGCTATTTTACTGCTGGTATATTTACGTTCGATTGTTGCAATGACTTATTTACTGTTGACGGTTGTTTTGTCCTTCTTCTCTGCATTGGGACTAGGTTGGCTGTTTATCCATTACGGAATGGGTGAGCCGGCTATGCAAGGGCTTATCCCGTTATACGCCTTTGTATTTCTTGTAGCACTCGGCGGGGATTACAATATTTTTATGATATCGAGTATTTGGAGAAACCGGAAACGAATGCCGTTAAAACAGGCAATTGCAGAAGGGGTAGGGGAAACCAGCAGTGTCATTACCTCCGCAGGCCTTATTTTGGCAGGGACATTTTCCGTTTTAGCTGTGATGCCGATGCAAGTACTTGTCCAGTTTGGTGTCGTCACCGCCATCGGTGTGCTGCTGGATACCTTTATTGTCAGACCGCTTCTCGTGCCTGCTATTACGACAGTGCTGGGCAACTATGCGTTTTGGCCAGGGGTTTTATGGAAAAAAACAGATACTCAAAGTCAGGAAAATAGAAGCTAAAGGTAGAAAGAGCATCGTCGATTAAAACAGGCGGTGCTTTTTTATGGGTAGGAATGTAGGAGTGCTGCCGTGTTGTTTCTGAGCCAATCTATCTGCAGAAGGATCTATTTTGAGTTTGACTTAAGCTGGCGATGGTAATATACGGGATATTGATAGTAAAGGTGGGGTTTTTTAGGGCGATGATAGTCGTCGGCGCCGGAAAACAGGCTGTTAGCTTTCTTAATCAGATTTATTTGGAATAATAATAGGTGATAATTTGTTTGTTTAGTGATGTTTGCTATAAATGGTATATTAGGTGGAAGAGGTGAGGAGAAAATGGGAAAATGGTTTCCAATTGCCTATGATTTTTTCATGAAACCTTTGGAAAAACATCGTTTTAAGGATATTCGAAGCAATCTTTTAGCAAAGGCAAAAGGGAGAGTTCTGGAAATCGGTTCCGGCTCAGGAATTAATTTACCACACTATCAGCACAGTGTTGAACATGTGGTGGCTATAGATCCCAATGAACAGATGTTGCAGCGTTCTGTTGAAGCTGTAAGGCAGGGGAAAGTGAAGATCCAGCTTCTGAATGCAGAGGCGGAGAAACTTCCTTTTGCGGACAATACATTTGATACAGTGGTAGCAACATTGGTATTTTGTACGGTTGCAGATCCCGAAAAAGTCATATTAGAAATAAAGAGAGTGAGTAAACCCGGTGCAAGGATACTTTTATTCGAGCATGTGAAAGTATCAAACCCGTTCTGGGCGAAGGTTCAAGACAGACTTACGCCAATCTGGAAAAGAGTGTGCGATGGCTGTCATCTAAATCGGAACACACTTGGTTATTTTAAACAGGCGGGATTATCTATGCAAGAAGTTAAAAAGTATTACAAAGGAACATTCATAACGGTAGATTGTTTATACCAGCCAGAAAGAAAGGGTCAGACTTAAAAATTCCCGGTGGAAGCTAATTAGTGAAGTAGTGCTATCATGTTTTTTTGTGTGAGAAAAGTCTCCGAAATGTATTTCGGAGACTTTTTAAGAGTGTCAAATAAATTAAGCGACCTTACGGCAAGCATCTGCACACTTCATGCAGATATCCGCACATTTCTGGCAATGTTCTTGTTCGTGTTTTTTACATTCATTTCCACAGTCTTCACAAATTTTAGCACATACAGAGGCAAGCTCTGCTACATATGGTGTACCATGCGTAATTGCTTGAGCCAGGTAACCGCAAATATCCGCACATTCACGATCAAGACGAATGCATGGTGCCATCATTTTCACGTCGTCTTCATTTAGACAAGCATCATAACAATGGTTGCACTGCACCATACAGTCATGTAAGGTATTGAGGAGCTCTTGATATTTTTCGTGTGCCATTATAACTTCCCTCCAATAAGTATTTATACTTTAATACTTTCCCATTTTAGGCTCCACTAAACAGATAAGTCCCTGCTCAGAGAGATGCCAGGGAATATGAATGGCTAATAAAATACACCGCCAATAAATGAGAATCAACTTGGCTGATAAGTACACAATAATGCCATAGGTCATTATGCATAGGAGAAACATTACCTTTGTCTTATTGACTGCGACAAAGGTAATGTTAGTGTTTCTTGAATGGCGCTTACATGTGGCTTATGATGATAACGTCTGATATTATCTTATTTTATTGAAAGGAAGTATAGTATGGCTCAATCATCTGTAAAAGTTGGAATACAGAAGTTTGGTAATTTCCTTAGTTCCATGGTATTACCCAACATTGGTGCTTTTATAGCCTGGGGTTTGATTACGGCATTGTTTATTCCGGATGGAATTATTCCGAATGAAGAACTTGCCAAATTAGTTGACCCAATGGTTAAGTACTTATTGCCGCTATTAATCGGTTATACAGGCGGTAAATTGATTCACGATCAACGCGGAGGGGTAGTCGGTGCGATTGCTACCATCGGTGTGATTGTCGGAGCTCCTGATACGCCAATGTTTCTTGGCGCGATGATCATGGGTCCTCTTGGGGGATATGTGATCAAAAAGTTCGATCAGTTGATTGAAGGGAAAATCAGAACTGGTTTCGAAATGCTTGTCAATAACTTTTCTGCCGGCATTCTCGGTGGATGTCTTGCAATCCTGTCTTTCCTTGCGATCGGACCAGCAGTAGACGGGTTCACGCAAGTTTTAGTGGTAGGTGTTGACTGGTTAGTAGGCGCAGGCTTATTGCCATTGACAAGTATCCTGATCGAACCGGCAAAAATACTGTTCCTGAACAATGCGATCAACCACGGGGTATTGTCTCCGATTGGACTTGAGCAAGTGCAGAATGCAGGGAAGTCTGTGTTATTCCTGCTAGAAGCCAATCCGGGTCCAGGTCTGGGTGTCTTGCTGGCCTTCTCTCTTTTCGGAAAAGGTTCTGCTAAACAATCCGCACCAGGTGCAGGAATCATTCACTTCTTGGGCGGTATTCATGAAATTTATTTCCCGTATGTATTGATGAAACCTATGTTGTTCATCGCTGTCATTCTTGGCGGAATGAGCGGTGTATTTACGCTGGTACTGCTGGGCGGAGGCCTTGTTGCTCCTTCATCGCCGGGAAGTATTATTGCCATTACAGCTGTCACACCTCCACAGGCTATGTCTTATGTCGCCAACTATGCGGGTGTGATTGTGGCGGCGGTAGTTTCATTTGTTATTTCGGCAATTATTCTTAAATCCGGAAAACAGTCTGAAGAAGATATTGATGAAGCTACCAAAAAGATGGAAGAAATGAAAGGGAAGAAAAGTTCTGTTGCAGGTTCTGTATCTTCAGGAGCTGGAAAAAACACAGCGGAACATGGTGTTATGCCTGAAGACGTAGACAAAATCGTATTCGCTTGTGATGCCGGCATGGGGTCGAGCGCCATGGGAGCATCCTTGCTGCGCAAAAAGGTGAAGGAAGCGGATCTTGATGTTACGGTGACGAATACGTCCATCAGCAATCTGCCGAGTGACGCGCAAATCGTCATTACACAGGAAGAGCTGACACCTCGTGCTCAAAACAAGCTTCCGAATGCTTACCATATTTCGGTGGATAACTTCCTATCCAGTCCAGAATATGACAAGCTGATTGACAGCTTGCAAAGCGGGGTATCAGAAGAACTGGCGGAACTTACGGAAGATTCTCAGGAAGAAGTAACAGAACCAGATCCGGGAAAAGCGGATGATGATGACTTGCTTCTCGAAGAGAACATTTTTATCGGACAGGAATTTGACTCGAAAGAGGACGCAATCCGCTTTGCTGGGGAAGCGTTGGTGAAAGCGGGTTATGTAGAAGAAAGCTATGTTGAGGCCATGATCGAGCGGGATAACATAACATCCACATACATGGGGAACAATGTGGCGATTCCACACGGAACAGAAGATGCGAAGAAAGCGGTACTCAAGTCTGGTTTCACGGTAGTACAGGTACCGAATGGCGTCGATTTTGACGGAGACGAAACAAAATTGATTTTCGGTATCGCAGGAAAAGACGGTACCCATTTGGAAATCCTTTCAGGAATCGCAGTCATTTGTTCGGAAATGGAAAATATCGAGCAGATGGTTCAGGCGAAAACACCAAAAGAACTGAAGGACATCGTTAACAGTAAATAAACGCAGCATAGATTAGAAAGGCGGGGTATTCCTGCCTTTCTGTTCTCATTTAAGCCAAAAAACTGGAATGAGGGACAAGAAGAGTCGTAAGTATTTTCTTGTTTTCCTGTATAGATGGACAAAGTACTTAGAAGAACATTTTAATGTAGAAATGAGTGGGTAATATGTTTATTACATCACGAGAAAAATCCATCATCGATCTGATTGTCAGAACCTCAGGAAAGCATACCGCACAATCTTTGGCTGCGTTTCTTAATGTAAGTGTTCGGACGATTCAGCGGGATCTGAAATCAGTAGAAAAATCGCTGCAACAATTTCAGTTGGAATTGACCAGAACGTCGAGCGATGGGCTCGTCATCGGTGGAAAAAATGAACATATTTACCGTCTGATGCAGCATCTTTCCAGTCTGAATCCGACAGATGAAACACCGGAGGAGCGAAAACTTTATCTATTGATTACCTTGCTGCAGGAGGGGCCGTCTTTTAAGACGCAAGTGCTGGCAAAACAGCTTGGCGTCAGCACGGCGACGTTGAGTGCTTATTTAGATGACTTGGCTGCCTGGCTGGAAAAATTCCGGGTAAGACTTTCGAGGAAACGTGGAGTAGGCGTGGAATTGCACGCTCAGGAGTCCGACAAACGAAAGGCTTTGGCAGGCTATTTTTCAATGCATTTCCACGAAGAGCTGATCGAGCAGTTATACTTGCTGCAAAAAGGGAATCAGGTAGAGGGTCCGGTATTGAGTTACTTTTCTCCGCAATATTTATTGGAAATAGATACGTTGGTCAGCCGGACGATCAATAAGGGACAAACTAGACTTGCCGATAGTGATTACATCGGTTTGGTTATCCATATATGTATCACGATGCAGCGAACGGAAAATCAATTTCCGATAGAGGAAATTGACCGATCTGTGGATAAATCCTCTATGGAGTACCAGGGAATGAAGCAAGTTTGCGAAGAGTTGAAACAAAAGTATGAAGTGCCTCTTACGGGAGCGGATGTACGGTTTCTGTCGGTTATTTTAAAGGGGTCCAAACTACAGGCTGCTGATGCCATTGAATATGACAGCATTATGCTGGGCAGATTGATTAAAAATGTTATCGCGGATGTTTCCAAACAGCTCCACGTCCATTTGTCAGATGACTTCTCGTTATTTCAGGGTCTGCTGGCCCATATGGAGCCTTCTTTGTTCCGATTGCAGCAAGGAATGGAGTTATTCAACCCTTTGACAGAAGATATTAAGCGGAAATACCCGGTATTGTTTATGGCAGTGAAAAACAGTCTGGAAGAACAATTTCAAGATGTCCGGTTTCCTGATGAAGAGGTCGCTTTTATCGTACTACATTTTGGTTCGGCACTGTTGATGAACGAGGAAAAGGCATCTATCGAGGCGGTAGTTGTCTGTCCAACAGGAATCGGCGCCTCGAAAATGCTAGCCAGTCGTATTCAACAGGAAATCCCGGAGATCCAAGAAGTAGAAATATTATCGATCAATGACTTTCAACATGCAGATCTGGATTCATTCGATATCGTTATTTCTACCGTGCGGCTGCCTTTCACAGAATTTGATTACATTCTGGTGAGCCCTTTGCTCAGCGAAGAGGACACGAAAGCGATCCATGATTTTTTACAACGAAATCTGGAAAAAATGACAAGCAAAAAACACTATTTGCAACCAGCGAATGAAAACAGACCTGTTAACCATACGGAGCAACCGGCAATTCATGATTTGCTTAATGAAATCAAGGAAGTCCATTCCAGCATAGAAGGAATCCTTGCTAATCTTCGTGTTTTCCGCCAAAAACAAACGACTGATCATCGGGAAGTATTGTGGAAAATGGTTGAACAAGCAGAGGAAGACAACTTGCTGGATGCGCCGAAAAAAATTATGAAAGAGCTTGAAGAGCGTGAAAAAAGAGGCGGCTTAGGGATTCCGGGTACGAACATGGGCTTGTACCATTGTCGGGATGATCATATTCATGAATTGATTTTTCAGGTATCTCATTTAGAGCAGCCCTGTACCATTAAAGGAATGGATGGACAAGAAGTGCAAATGAAAAACTTGTTGTTAATGCTTGCCCCCGACAGTATGAGCCATCGTGAGCAGGAAGTACTTAGCCTGATCAGCACGAGTATAATTGAAAATGATGTCGCCATGATGATTTTTTCATCATCAAACGAAGCAATGATTCGCAAAAAATTGGAGGACCTGTTTTTGAATTACCTTCAAAATAACTTGATAAAGGAATGATGACATTGAAACAAACCGTTCACTTTGGTGCAGGAAATATCGGTCGTGGTTTTATCGGTGGTTTATTCGCCGAGTCTGGTTACCATGTCACTTTTGTCGATATTGCTGACCAAATCATTGATAAATTGAATGAACAAAAAAGCTATCAGGTTAAATTGGCTACAGAGCAGGAACAAACGACCACCATTGAAAATGTATCCGGCTTGAACAATATGAAACAGGAAGAAGGAGTGATCGAAGCGATCAAGGGTGCCGTTTATCTGACCACGGCAATTGGTCCGAACATTCTGCCGCGGATTGCTCCTTTGATTGCCCGGGGGCTAACAGAGCGTGTCTATGAAACGGATGAAGCGCTCTATGTCATTGCTTGTGAAAACCAAATCTCTGCTACTGACATTTTAAAAAAACATATCTTCGAAAATCTTGATGAGGACACCAAAGAAAGATTGGAAGGGAGAGTGTATTTCTTCAACTCGGCAGTCGACAGAATTGTTCCTATCCAGGAAGATCCAGAGTCGCTTGATGTTTTGGTGGAACCATACTTTGAATGGGTTGTCGAAACAACTCAAACGATCCCGCCAATTGAAGGAATGACCGTCGTTGAAGAGCTTGCCCCTTTTATAGAGCGTAAATTATTCACCGTGAATACAGGTCATGCAGTGATTGCTTACTTTGGCTATCTAGCTGGAAAGAGTACAATCGACAAAACGTTGGCTGATGGGACTGTTGCTAAGCAAGTACAGGATACCTTGAAAGAAACCGGGGCTTACCTTGTGAAGCAATATGGTTTGAACGAAGAAGAGCATTTTGCTTATATTCAAAAGATTATCGAACGGTTTAAAAATCCGTATTTGAATGATGCTGTTACAAGAGTTGGCCGTGCTCCAATGCGTAAGCTGGGACCAGAGGACAGGCTGATTCGGCCGGCGACAGAGGCCCAGAAAGTCGGATTGCCGTTTACGAATTTAGCGAAGGCGATCGCAGCTGCACTGTTATTTGATTACCAAGAAGATGAAGAAGCAATGAAAATCCAGGAAATGCTCAAGGAGCATGGACCAGCATATGTGCTGAAAGAAGTGAGCGGATTGGATGAAAACAGTGAAATCAGCAAGGAAGTAATCGAGCAATACCATGCATTGAAACAATAATATCTAGTTATACGAAAAACGCCTGGAGGAAATTTTCCTTCAGGCGTTTTTGTTAGCTCTTTTATGTAGTGTCGTAATAAATATAAACTGCGACATCGTTTGAGTGCGTCTTCCTAACTTCCTACTTTTATCGAGTGGGAGTACGGCGCTACGGAAATACCCTGCGCTTTCCGCGGGCGGCTGGTGAGCTTCCTCGAGCTAACGCTCTGCGGGATCTCACCGAGGCCATTCCTCCCGCTGGAGTCTCCGGGTATTTTCTCCGCTGAGAACAGCTTCCTGTTTATAAACGAGTGTAATAGACATTCTTCTCTTGAATCACTTGTTACTGGATGTAGCTAGGATAACAAGCAGAGTCCAAGAGAAGGACAAATGACGGAACCCAGCTGTTTTTAATGAAGGAGAAGTACGATTCCTGGCAAGCCTTTTTAGATATCTTGTTGAGTCTCAAGGAAAAAGTTTCTACACTTGCGACATTCAGCAAGCTTCTTAGCGCAGGCAGCATACGCATACTCCTGCGGGAAAAGCGCGAGCTGAAGATTCACTTAGGAAAGCGGTCTTCTTTACCAAGTTAGCTGAAGCCGTGCCCGCGGAAAGCGAAGTATGCTACCGAAGCGGTGGTTAACAACTTTATTTAACAGGCAATGGAAATTCCCATTACAGTTACTGCGCAGTTTCTAGCCAGTACGAACAATTAACAACATTGGGAAGGTTATTATTTGTCATTGAACGGTTAATGAAGCACGGACCGGATAAAAATCCGTTTTTAAACAAAACTAACTGACAAAAGGTTCTTATTCCTATAAAAAATTATCCGTTATTATCAGGAAAGGAAGATAATATGAAAAATCGCTTAATTGATTGGCCGACTTTTATTGGAGCCTTAATAATATTGCTGGCAGTTACCATCCCGCTCGTTCTGTTCCCTGAACAGGGTGAATCATTTGTCCTGGCGGCTAATGATTTTGTCACCCAGAACTTCGGTGTTGTTTATTTGCTTGTCGGCTTTGTTTTGTTTTTCTTTCTGATATACGTGGCGTTTAGCGTAAATGGACACATCAAACTGGGTGAAAAAGACGAGAAGCCGGAGTTTAATACTTTTTCCTGGGCAGCCATGCTATTCTGTGCCGGAATTGGTTCTAGTATATTGTACTGGGGAACGATTGAATGGGCGTACTATTATCAGGACCCGCCCTTTGGGATTGAAGCAGGTTCCAGAGAAGCAATTCAATGGGCCAGTTCATACGGAATATTCCATTGGGGGCCGATTGCCTGGGCTATTTACACCCTTCCGGCATTGCCAATGGCTTATTTTTACTACGTCCGGAAGAAACCGGTATTAAAAATAAGTGAGGCTTGCCGGCCATTGATCGGGCGGCTAACCGATGGTCCCGTCGGTAAACTGATCGATATTTTATTTATGTTCGGACTAATGGGCGGAGCAGGTACCACTCTTGCACTAGGTGCTCCGATGATTGCGGAGGGTGTCTCCCGTTTGACAGGTCTGCCCGCAAATATGACCATGCAGACGCTAATTCTGATTTTGTGTACGACCATTTTCGCTATAAGCGCTTATTCGGGTTTGCGTAAGGGAATCAAAGTGCTCAGTGATTTGAACCTATGGTTGGCCATCTTTTTACTGGCATTTATTTTTGTATTCGGACCGACTACCTTTATTGCAGAGACGACGACCAATAGTATCGGCTTGATATTGGATAACTTTTTTCATATGAGTACTTGGACAGAACCATTCAATAATTTAGGACCGTTCGAACGTACTGGTTTTCCGGAAGGATGGACGGTGTTCTATTGGGCATGGTGGCTTGTGTATGCCCCGTTTGTGGGCTTGTTTGTCGCGAAAATCTCTCGTGGCCGGACGATCCGTCAAATGGTCCTTGGAACAATTATCTATGGCTCGCTAGGTAGTTTGCTATTTTTTGGAATCATGGGGAACTTTGGACTGTATATGCAGCTTACCGGTCAGTTCGATGTTGTCAATGTTTTGAATAACCAAGGTGCCCCTTATGCGATTATCAGCATAATCAATCAACTGCCATGGGCACCTTTGATTATCCTTGTTTTTACAGTCCTGGCGATTATCTTTCTGGCAACCACATTTGATTCAAGCTCTTATATTCTTGCCTCCGTTGTCCAGTCGGAAGTGGAGGACGAGCCATTACGGTGGAATCGTTTGTTTTGGGCATTCACCCTATGTTTGATGCCGTTGGTGCTGATGTTTATCGGAGGGTTGTCGACATTACAGACAGCCAGTATTGTCGGTGGGTTTCCGTTACTCTTTATCATGCTCATGCTGGCATGGTCGTTCATGAAAGCATCCACCGATGATTTGAAAGCATCCGAACATTATAAGCCGAAAACCATCAATCTTGACTATAAAAAGATCCTGCAGCGGTTGAGACGAAAGAAGAAGAGGCAGGAATCGTCCGATAAAACAGAAAGCTGATTGGAGTTTGCCTGTGAAGGTTAAACGTTTCCAATATGCCCGAGTTCTCATCTTCATAATCCCTCCCATACTTCCGATATAAAATAAGAAGGAAATAAAAGGGATATATGGGGGAAAAAACATGCAGTTAGGATTAAAAAAGCGAAATGGTTCAAGCAAGGGGACTTTCATCGATGATACACTTGCCGGGAAAACAAGGCTGAACATCGACCACCATGAGGATTTGAAGAAACAGATCAGAATGATAAATCTGCAAAAGCAGGATTTAGTGGTGCTCGCTTCCTTGAAGCCTTTTGTTCAGGAGAAAATCCATACTATCGTGGAACAATTTTATCGCAATTTGGAGCACGAAAGTTCGTTAATGAGTATCATTGAAACGAATAGCTCGGTCGACAGGCTGAAAAAAACACTGCTCGCCCACATTCAAGAGATGTTTGACGGGAAGATCGACGATGACTTTATTGATAAGCGGCTGAAAATTGCTCATATACATTTTAAAATCGGGTTGGAGCCCAAGTGGTATATGTGCGCCTTCCAAGACTTATTGCTGTCTCTTATTGCCATCATCAACGAAAAAATACAAACAAAAGAAGAATCGCTTAAGGCGATCGAATCCGTAACTAAAATATTGAGTTTGGAGCAACAACTTGTACTGGACGCTTTCCAGCAAGAAAATGAGAAAACCCATCGACAACAAGAGGAAGAAAAGAACCTGTTGCATAGTGAAATCAAGGATACCTCTTCTGAGTTGGCAGCAGTGTTTGAGGAGACCACAGGATCGATCGGGGAGCTGGTAGCTAACTTAGAAGGGATTTTACGCATTTCCAAAGAGGGTACCGAAACATCGATGGATGTTGAGCAGACCTCGATCACTGGAAAACAGGATTTGGAAGGCCAGCAAGAAAAAATGACTGATATTAATGACAAGATGGAAAAAATCAAAGAAGAAACAGTAGGGCTCCTGGAGATATCCAACCAAATAGGAGAAGTAGTCACCATTGTGACAGGAATCGCAGAGCAAACGAATTTGCTAGCCTTAAATGCCTCAATTGAAGCTGCCAGAGCAGGTGAACATGGGAAGGGTTTTACTGTGGTTGCTGACGAAGTGCGGAAGCTCGCCGAAGAAACGAAGAAGTCTGTATCAAGTGTCTCCGAGCTTGTTGGTAAAACGGACGCCCAAATTAATGGTGTTTCTTCGTATATTTCGGAAGTAAGGGAGTTAATTCATAACGGAACAGATGACATGAAACAAATCAATCAAGTGTTTGATACGATTGTATTAAAAATGAAACAAAGCAAGAATCAAAGTGATTCGATTGAGGTGGAAATCGAAACCTTCAAAAGCAGTCTGGATGAAGTCAATAATGCTGTGACCCATGTAGCCGGTTCCATTGACGGACTCGTGGAATTGACGAAAAAGTAAAGCGTCAAAAATCGCATAAGTCTAGTCTTTTTAGTGATAAAATCATCAGCATTTTCCAGGATGCTGGTGATTTTTTGCATGATAGCGCTAAGATTTACAAGAGTTATCATCGCTGAAAAACACGCAGCTTTCCACAGCTAGTTTTGAGAGCCTTCTCGAGCTCAGGGCAGCGTGGTTTCAGACAGATGTTTCCTATCTGCTAATCACCACCATCCTCTTTCCTACCCTGGTTAAGTTCTGAATTTCACATGGTGAATTTCTTCATTTTTCTTTCTCAAGACAAGGGTATGTAAAATATTACATTGTTTCCGTATTAAGGTTCTACCGCATTCATCTCCTTATATACTCTCAATGAGAATAAAAAAAGGAGTGAGGAAATGCTGAAAAAGGTTCTGGTTGTTGGTGTTCTATTGTTTTGTCTGCTTCCTACAGCAGTATTGGCTGGATCATTTGGTAAAGGGGATCCACCAGGGAATACGGGTGAATGGTATGTCGGGATAACACCGTCCAACGGTTCAGATGCCAATCATCCCATTTTGTTCGTTCACGGTCTCAACAGTTCTTCCTATACATGGTGGGAAGACAATGACATGTATGATACAGCATTATTAAACGGATTTGAAACGGCATTTATCGATTTATATCCGACCAGCGATATGTGGGACAATGGAGCATTGCTGGCCGAGAAACTTCAGGAGATATATTCCTTCTTTGGTGAGAAGGTTGTCGTCGTAGCTCATAGTAAGGGTGGCATCGATGTACAATCTGCTGTAATTCATTATGGAGCCGCCCCGTATGTCGAGAAAGTCATTACGTTATCGGCCCCACACCACGGCAGCCAGCTTGCTGATCTTGCTTATAGTAGCTGGGCCGGTTGGCTGGCGGGAATATTGGGCAACAAAAACGATGCAACCTATTCGCTGCAGACTGGTTACATGGCGAATTTTCGAACCGTTACGGATTCCATTACAAATGATATTCCTTTTCTTACGTTTGGGGGAACGGAGCGAGGAAGCTTTGGTAGCTCGCTGTATTGGGGAGGTTTGTATTTGAGCAGTTTTGGACCGAATGACGGGGCAGTCACCTTCGCAAGCTCCAGGCTGCCTTATGGAACGGAAGTAAGTGCAGGGGCATGGAATCACTATACCATTAAGCAAGGTAGTTCTACCTTTGAACTCTTTTCTGGTTTTTTATCTGAAGCTGGAGAAGGAACTGAAACCTTGTACAAACCATCCCAATTGGAGAAAAACGAGCAGTCGGTTCAACAGGATGAGCAGTATGGATTTATATTAAGAGGAGGGCAGTCACAAGGGAAACAAACAGAATCCTTCTATGTAGAAGGGAAGGCTGAAGGATTGGTTGTCGACTGGATAAGTGATAAAAAAACTTCACGATTACAACTTGTCGGTCCTGATCGAAAAACATACACGGCTTTTTCCGTTGAGGTAGATAAAACAGATTACTTAAAGGGAGCGTACCATCATCGTATTTCGGTACCAAAACCACTACCTGGTAAATGGTCGATGATAGCTGACACCGATCTGTCACAGCATTATTTGCTTCAAGCAGCTATCGATGGTCCGCTTAATGACAAACTGAATGTGGAGATGGGAGAGGGGCAATTTAATGTTGAAGCAAAGGACCAAGTAAAAAAACCTACTGTAACCGTTAAACTGGTGAAGTATCAAAATAACCAGCAACAAGCCCAGGTGATACAGAGTCTTGATCAGATTTCTTATTATCGCTTGCCAGATTTGGGAGAGGGTGTGTATAACGTAACATTCGATATTCAAGGTGAGAGTGGAGGAGAGAAATATGAACGGACGATTGTTAAATCGGTTTTTGTTGATGAGGAAGGGAGGAAGTATCCATGACTATCGTGAAAAGGAGACGGCCTATGGTAGGAAATAGACAGGAAGAGTCAGCCTTTTCAGCTGACCCTTGTTTTACCAGCTTGCTTTCTTGACGCCAGGAATTTGTCCTTTATAAGCTAATTCTCGAAAACAAATTCGGCATAGCTTGAACTTACGAATGACAGAGTGTGGCCGGCCGCATCGCTCACAACGCGTATATTCTTGTACTTTAAATTTTTGTGGTCGCTTCTGTTTTGCTATCATCGACTTTTTGGCCAATTGGTTGTACCTCCTTTTAGAAAATTGTTTATAAAAATAGATGAAATAAGATAGGTTTAAACAAATATTATATCATACTTAGAAACAATAAGTTAATGAGAATATTACCCAATATAACTTTTGGATATAAATAGAAAGCTACCGTCATTTATCTGGCTAATTGTTCCCACTGCCCATAGTAATAATAGATTTCTTCCAACACACTTTGATCATCTTCGGCTTCGACTCCGCCGCGAATGCGGGCGATCGTTCCGTCTATTTCTAAGAGTTGTTCTTTTTCCACGCTGAATTGGATGCGCCGTACGATTTTATCCCAGGCTTTTTCCATCGTAGCTGCTTCTGCTTTTACCTCGCTCCAGTCTTTATTCTTCACTCCTGCTTCAATATGTTGAATCGATTCGTATAGACGGTCGTCATTTCCGAGTGGCTGTTTTAGAAAGGCGCCGCTATTCATTACGGCAATGAAAATAGCTAAAGTCAGCAATGGAATAAAGTATAAAAGAAACTTTTTCATCAGTTGTTCCCTCCATCCTTAATAAGGTCCATCATAATCGCCCATTTCAGTTTCTTTTCCAATATTGTCTTTAAAGGTATCGATATAAAGACTGTCATCAGGCAGGATCAATGCATAAGAAATTTGTTTAACGTCGTTTATCTGTTTGGCTTGTAATTGTTGCTGAAGCCACTCCCGGTCTTTGTGCCGCTGAGTCAGGTTTTGTTCCAGCACGATGCCGTCCTGTATTATTTCTGTAGCTAATCGACCGGTTTTGGTTGGAATCTGTAAATCCTTGCGGGTGACGGGAAGATATTCCGGTTTTTGTTTAACAGACAGTTCACCATTTATTTCGAAAACAGCATACTCTACCTGCGTGATATCAAATATTTGTTGACTGCGCAGCAAGGTCATCAATTCGCTCATTTTTATCCGCATTTTTCCAAGATTGGTCTCCAATATCTTCCCATCCTCTATGACGACTGTCGGTTCTCCATCGAGTACTTTGCCTAGATAACGGTTTTTGATGGTGATGTATTGCAACAAACCAGTCAACAAAGCATAACCAACGAGTCCCAGCCAATGCGCCCATGCCTTGGCGGATAGATCGGTTGCCAGAGTGGCTGCAATGGAACCGATTGTAATGCCATTGATATAGTCAAAAAAAGTGAGTTGACCGACCTCTTGTTTACCGAGTAACCTGGTAAAAATCAACAAGGTGAAGAAGGATATAATGACGCGTACGATTACAACAACAGTTTCATTCATCGTGGGAATCTCCTTTCTTTCCTTCTTGTATTTTTTACATAACCGGTAAATTTATAAGTCTCGGGGAGTCATGTTTGACAACGCATACTAACGGAAATAATAAAAGGAAAGGAAATAAGGTTCACAATTCCGTAACAAACTTTTGACAAAAGTGTGAACAAGGTGGATAATAGAGGTAAGAATAAAGGAGGATGAGTTGGATGGCTACAAAAGCTCAAATTCTCAATGCAACCAAAATTACAGGGGCTGTCGTGCTCACGGCAGGTATTATCATTTTTCTGGCAGGTTTCTTTGCAAACGGTTCCAGTATTTTGACGCCGATTGGCATCGGGACTGTGATGGGGGCCGTGTTTATTTTTCTCATGGGTGTTTTCTTTGTAGTGACCGAAGAAATCCTGGAGAAAGTCGAACACCGGAAGCAAATGGGTTCTAAACATGCATAAAAAAGAGCACCTGGCAGCAGGTGCTCTTTTTCTATTATTTATACATAACCCCAAATCATTGCCAACAGTGTACCGAAAACAGTAAGCAGGGCAATGATGACTCCGTAATAAATATTGAGGTAAATCGTCCCTTTATCCTCTGATTCGCCAGCATGCATGAACACGATCAGCTGTAAACCGGCTTGAGTGAAGGCTGTTAAAAGCAATACAGTCATGCCAACGGCAAACGACATATCCAGAAAGTAAACCAACAGCGCAACGATTGTCAGGACTAACGAAAAGACAAAGCCCATGACTTGTTTACGTGGGAATAGTTCTTTCATATTACATCATTCCTTTCAAGTAGACGAAACTGAATATGAAAATCCAGACGACGTCCAGAAAGTGCCAGTAAAGCGAGAAAATGAATGATTTATTTGCCGTTTCCGGAGTGAGCCCCCGCTTTTTGATCTGGATGAGAATGAATAATCCCCAAAACAAACCGAAGGTAACGTGTGCTCCGTGCGTTCCTAAAGTGGACAGCAGAATCGATGTGAATGCACTTGTTTGCAGTGCAGCTCCTTCTTCAATATAAGTGAAGAATTCCACTACTTCGAATCCGACAAAGGCAAGGCCTAACAGCAAGGTAATGCTGAAGAAAGTAATTGTCGCTTTTTTATTCATCAGCCGCATTGCATGGACGCCGAGACCAATGGTAAAACTACTGGTCAACAGGATAAAGGTTTCAAAGATGACCGGTGTAATTTCGAAAATTTCACTGCCGGAAGGACCGCTTCCTGTCCAGCCTTCTAATGTGAAATAAGAGGCGAACAGGGTGGCAAATAGCATGATTTCCGCTCCCAGGAACATCCAAAAGCCCAATATATTCAAGTTGTTTTGTTCTGTGCTATATTCGAGAGGCTTTGTTTGGTCTACCTTCATTATCGGGCACCTCCCAATTTTTCTTCTGTTTCTTTCACTTCTTCTACCGGTATATGGTAGCCGTGATCCTGTTCAAAAGAACGGTGCGCCAGGCAGGCAAAGATACCAAGCAGTGCAATCACTGCCAAAACCCAGATGCTGAACACTAATGAAAAGCCGAGTACAAAGAAGATAGCACTCATGATAAATGGAACACCGCTGTTATTCGGCATGTGAATTTCTTTATACTCTCCAGAAAACAGTTTGTGTCCGTTTTTCTTGGAATCCCAGAATGCTTCACTGGAATTGACCTGCGGTGTAATCGCAAAGTTGTAATCAGGTACCGGCGTATGGGTAGCCCATTCAAGTGAGCGGGCATCCCACGGATCGGAACCGATATCTCTGGATGCATAGCGTGTGCTGTAATAAATATTGTAAACAATCGTTACGAACCCTGCGGCCAGCATGATGGCGCCGACAAAGGAAAGCATATTCCAAATGCCGAATCCAGTTGCTTCCGAGTACGTGTACATCCGGCGTGCCTGTCCGTCCAGTCCGGAAATGAACATCGGGAAGAATGCGACACATGTACCGATGGAAATCAGCCAGAAGGATAATTTGCCGATTCGCTCGTTCAGCATGAAACCGAACATTTTTGGCCACCAGTAGGTGAGTCCAGCCAACATGGCAAATACAACCCCTGGAATGATTACCAGATGGAAGTGGGCAACCAGAAACATCGTGTTATGGTATTGATAGTCGGCTGCCGACATACCAAGCATAACCCCGGTAACACCGCCGATTGTAAAGATCGGAATGAAACCTAGAGAATAAAGCATCGGTACAGTGATGGTGATTTTCCCTTTCCAAAGGGTGAACAGCCAGTTGAAAATCTTGATTCCGGTCGGTATCGCAATCGCCATCGTCGTGATGGAGAAGATGCTGTTGACCATTGCGCCTTGTCCCATTGTAAAGAAGTGGTGCACCCAAACGACAAAGGAAAGCACGGAAATCAACACAATCGATGCAACCATCGATTTGTACCCGTACAGATTACGCCTTGCAAATGTCGGGATGATTTCACTGTAAATACCGAAGGCCGGTAATATGAGAATATAAACTTCAGGGTGCCCCCATACCCAAAACAGGTTAGCCCATAGCATATCCATCCCGCCATCGGTGGTAGTAAAGAAGTTACCGCCGAATAGACGATCGATGGTTCCCATAGCCAAAGCTACTGTCAACACAGGGAAGGCAAACACGATGATCAGGTTGGTGATCAAAGCTGACCACGTAAACATCGGCATTTTCATCAGTGTCATGCCAGGTGCACGCATTTTTAAAATGGTTACGATAAAGTTGATACCGGTAATCAGTGTACCGAGACCAGCGATTTGAATCGCAATCATATAATAGTTGGTTCCAACTGATTGGCTGAATTCATTCCCGGCCAGCGGGAAGTAAGATGTCCATCCGGCATCTGGAGAACCGCCGATGACAAAGGAAATGTTAAACAGCATGGCTCCCCAAAAATAAAGCCAAAAGCTTAAGGCATTCAGACGAGGGAATGCCACATCACGAGCTCCGATTTGCAGCGGTACGACAAAGTTCATCAATGCCATGATAAACGCCATGGCCATAAAGATAATCATGACCACTCCATGAGTGGTGAATATCTCGTTGTAGTGCTGTGAATCGAGCAGCGTATTTTCAGGGAGGGCCGTTTGCGCCCGCATCATGATGGCGTCAGCTCCTCCGCGGAAAAGCATCAGTAAAGCGGAGATTAAATACATCATGCCGATCCGTTTATGGTCTACGGTTGTCAGCCACTCACGCCATAGATAGCCCCATTTTTTTGTATAAGTGACACCTGCGACGATCGCTACCAAGGTAAGCGTGATGGCCACCATGGAAGCATAGATCACAGGACTTGGATGAGGTATGGCAAATCTATCAAAAAAGTCCATCCTTTTGTGACTCCTTTCAGGAAATAACTCGGATTGTCTTTCGTATCTTGGATTCTGTCAGTCTACTAGTCTCACTCGGAATGATTATGGTCTTCATGGTCTTGATCCATATTCATGTTTCCTTCTTCCGAATTGTCGGAGCTGTCGCCATGGTGATGGCCGCCATGCTCACCTTCGGGAGGAGGAGAGAATTCCAAATGTGTGCTTGAAAATGTCAACTGTCCAAGATGTCCCGGCTCCAGCAATTCGTTGTACTTTTCTTCCGTAAGCGGTTCTGCCGTTTCTTGGACTTCATCAACCCATTCATCGAATTCATCCGGTGCCACAGCGTTGACGCTGAAGGTGTTTTCAGCAAAACCTTCACCACTGAAGTTGGCGTTTCGTCCCATATATTCACCAGGTGCGTCAGCTGCCAGGTGAAGGGTGGTCACCATGTCGGACATTGCGTATTTTTGTCCACCAAGCTGTGGTACCCAAAAGCTGGTGATGGGCCCTTCCGAGTAAAGCTTGAATTCCAATGCTCTGTCGGTTGGAATGTAAAGGTAATTGACTGTTTCTATCCCTTGTTCCGGATAACTGAAATGCCATTTCCAGTTGGAAGATTGAGCATAAACAACCAATGGGTCCTGATCTTCATAACCTTCTGGAGTCGCTTCGACAAGATAGTTGCTTCGTACAGAAACGATCGAAAGAACAATAACGATAAGGACTGGTATACCGACAATAATGCCCTCGACAATGTGATTTCCCTCAATATGGGGAGGTTCATAATCGTCGCTTTGCTTGGAAGAGCGGTATTTAACCAACATATAAATTAAAATGGCAAAAACTGCTATAACGATAAAGGACATAATACCAATCGATAATAGAATGACATCTGCCTGTGTCTGGGCTTGCGGCCCTTTAGGATTTAAAACCATCAAAGGTTCACAGCCGGTCAATACAGCCATGACTGCAAACATAAGTAATAGTAAAGCGCCTTTTATTTTCATGAAGGTACCCCTTTCTGTTTATTTAGTAGCTTATCAAGAAGCTAAAGCGGTACATGGTCTTTTCATTTAATTATCATAGTACGGTGTATGAAAAAATACAATTATATGTGAAGTTTGTCACAAAAGGTTCATGAATTTAATGTGAGTTTTGTCACTGAATGTTCATGATTATATATAGGAAGAAGTTCATGATAAAGAATGCTAGTATGACGGTTTTTACTAACTTTCAGTAATTAAAATTCGTATTAATTGGCAGGCGATAATCGTCCCTCGTTTTATCTGGCATTTTTGGTAAAATGAATAAGGAGGAGATGAGCAGATTGATGTATCCAAAACATGCAGCTAGTATGCCTCAGAAGGTGATGCTAGTTTTAATGGAGACCGCTATATTGTTTGTAGCAGGTTGGCTACTTCTAGGGAATGGCGGACAAATGGTGCATGATTTAGTTGGTAAAGGCTTTTTAAAAGGAAACACAGAAAGAAATAGCATGCTGTTTGTTCTTTATTTAGTCGTCTATACTCGTATGTTTCTGACTATTTTTTATCTGTTGAAAAGAGAAATGCCTTGGAAAGAAGCATTAACGATACCGTTTGCTTTTTCCTTCTATTATGTTGGATTTTCCCTGTTTGCCTTAAACACGGAACAACCACTTGTCTGGTGGGACTTCCTGTTGGTACTGCTTTTTCTGGTAGGTTCATTTCTTAATACCTTTTCAGAACTGCAGCGCCACCGGTGGAAAAAGGATCCGGTAAATCGGGGCAAACTATTCACTGGGGGATTGTTCCGATTTTCCATGCACATCAATTATTTCGGCGACCTTGTTTGGGTGACAGCTCTTGCACTACTGACACGTTCAGGCTTTGCCTTATTTATTCCCTTGTTATTGTTTTTTCTGTTTGTCTTTTACAATATTCCCCTGCTAGACCGTCATTTAGCATGGAAGTACGGCAGTCAGTTTACCCATTATCGAAAAACTACCAGTAAATTCATACCCTTTATTTACTGAGTCTACGCCACTTAGTATGATGAAATCTTTATAATAAGAGGCTATGAATGAAGCAGCCTGTTTCGTCATCAGTAATATCATGAGGTGGAAATGGGCAAATTAAAGGGATGTTTTGATCCATACAGCAGGGGGGATATTATGTCGCTTGAACTATTGTTAAACAAGATAGTCAACAATGAAGTGATCATTTGGGCAGGAGCTGGCTTTTCGCTTTATGCCGGGATGCCTGCTGTCGACGAAATCAAACAGGAAGTCCGAGGTTTATGCAATGGACAGGAATGGAAACAATTACAATCAATGAAGCACTTTCCGGATATGGTAGAGGAATTTATTCGCCTTCGCCATGGATCCCGCAAACCAATTGTTCAAATCCTGACCAGGATGATTGACAAAAATCCGGGGAGCCTTGACGTTCACAAGCAACTTGCCGGGATTTCTACCATCGATACCATTATCACGACAAATTATGATCGGTTATTTGAACTGGCTTATGGAAATAGATTGGCAACCGTTTTCACAGATGACCAGTTGGAAGACGCAGACAAAAAGCCTGTACAGCTTTATAAAATCCACGGTGATATCCGGACACCGGAAAGTATGTTGATTTCCAGCGGAGATTATGAGCGTAGGCATACGAGCAAAATTTGGCAAAGACTGAAAGCACTGGTGGCTCAAAAATCCACTTTGTTCATTGGGTACAGTTTTGCGGATGAAGATAATGATCTTTTAATTACCAATGTGTTAAAACATCTGGAAAAAAACGATCAATTATCATACATGGTCACTCCTGACCTGCCGGAATTGAAGCTGACTCATTTACAGAAGAAAAATATTGAGCCAATCAATCTAACGGGGGAAGCGTTCGTCCATCATATCTACCAGTACATGAATGGAAGTGAAAAATCTGTGGAAGTGTGAAAATAAAAAAGCCCCTTTCTCCATATCAGTCGAAATTAGGGCAACATGATCCAAGTTTATAGAAGGTGGTTAACATCGGTTAAAGAAACACCAGCTTTTGTCAACTTTGATTCTGCCTCCTGCTCGACTAATCGCCGAAACGAGATAAGTGCCTGATCGAAGTCCGTGTGTCTCCCCAGCATAAAGCTCATTTTATATTCAACTTCCAGCCAAGTATCTATTGCTGCTTCATTATGTTGGAGTTGTGCTTCCAGCTTATCGAGCGCATTGGCGACTTTTGCTTCATAACTGGACTTATCCTCAAATTCTAACCACAGCTGCTGAATGTCTTTTCCTAAATCACCGCCAAGCGTCTTACGGATATTTTCTATTGCCTGAAGCTCCCTTTCTTGTTTTTCCATCTGTGCCTGCTGGTTGTCCATCGTGTCAAAAGCCGGGATATCTGTCGCCTCTGCTTCCACCAGGTCATGGATGGTGATCATTTTCAAAAGCTTGGCTGTGTCGACTTGTTTGTCTAGATAAGGCTCCAGAAAAACCGCCATCAATGCAACCCGCCATGAGTGCTCTGCGACACTTTCTTGCCGTCCATTGGATAGCCAGCTGTGCCGCAACTCATACTTTAATTTTTCAGCTAATTTAAGTACCTCCAGTATTCGTTTCAATGCTTCATTCATTGTTTTTCCTCCTTAGTTAGAGCATTAGAGGAGTAACCAACTGGATGCTCATTGATCTTTTCTTTTTTTAGTTCGTTCACTAGTAAAGCGAGTTGTTTCATTTCTGAATAGGTGAGGTTGTCAAAACGATCTAATTGGTTTTGTATAAACTCTACGGTGGGATGGTTGGTTTTCTTTTCCTTAACGAAAAAGGTAGTTATCGATCCAGTAAGCATTCCAATTATGCCAATGCCGATCAACATTAAAACGATAGCAATCAATCTCCCGGGGGCAGTAGAAGGGGAAATATCACCATACCCCACAGTAGTGGTAGTGACAATCGACCACCACAGCCCATCCATAAAACTGTCGATATTTGGCTCAACATATCGCACAATAATTGTTGAAGTAAAGATTAGCAGGATAGACACTGTTAATACTCTATCTAAGCCATTGGTCCGAAGAATAGCGAATAGTTGCTTGTAACGATTTTTAGACAACGAAATGATTCGCAGGACTCTAAATAACCTGGCAACACGAGCGGTTTGAAAAATGGCATCGAGAGGCAAAGCCGCGATAATATCCAATGGATTTTGTTTGACATACTCCCATTTTGCAGGACTGATTATTAAACGTACAGTTACATCGAGAAAGAAAAACACCCACACGAAAAAGTGCAGATAAACCCACCTTTCCTCATCAAACCAGATAAAAAAGACGGATATAAAGGCAAGAATGACCATAAAAGTTTCATAAGCTAATGTCCAATTGACATTCCTAAAAAAGTTCTTATTCATTGAATCATTCCTTGTTATCAGCTTGCTATCTATCATTCTACTAAATTGTGTATAATTTTGTAAATAAACAGTGGGACAGGTTCAGAGGCATATTCATAAAGAGGGTTCTCATCCAAGTTCGGTTGGAGTGTGCATACCTAGCTAGTCCCAATAGCCGTAATGAAGGGAGAAATAAAAGGTTCCATCCTCCTTTTAAAAGAGAATGGAACCTTTAATCCTATAGCATCAATACAAAATGAAGGAGCGTTCCTATAGCCAAGAATGCGATACAGATCCAGGTGACTATCGTTTTAAACCGAGAATCCCCTTCCATGCTCATCATGCCTGCATGTGCACCGGACTTTTTAAATTGTCGAAACAGCCAAAGGGCGAACAGGGCAATCAGGGCAAAAACAATATTGAACCAAAAGGTATAATCGATTTGAAAAGGACTTTCGTTCATGATTTGCCTTCCGGATTCCGGAAGAATACCGAGTGCTGCAAAACCGCCATGGATCAATAAAGCTGTAGCCACAATCGATACATAAAATATACCGGCTATATAAAGAGCCAACTTCCAACCATAATATTTTTTATTGACCATTACAATTGGCGGAACAATCAAGTCTGAATAAATAAAGGCCATGATGCCAGCGAATGTTACCCCGCTTGAAGCCAAAATGGTTGATATCGGAATATTCCCCATCGAGCCGATAAAGGTTAAAGCAGCTGCCAGTGGAGCTATCAATGCATTTTCCAATACTACCCAAAACCCACCATCTGTTCCTGCCATGAATAGCCCTTCCCAAAATGATTCAGGAACGAAGGTTGCCATGATACCGGCGATAGTGAAGCCGATGGTGATGTCTTTCCATACCATTTGCCAATTCATGACGAACTCATGTCCAACCTGGTACCAACCTTCCTTTGTACGAATTTTCTTTTTCCAGTCAAATTCCTCCTGTTGTTCATCTTCCGTTCGTTCGCGTGCAGCTTGAACCCATTTTTTTGGCATGGTTATACGCGCGAGGACGGATACGACGATAATTAAAAGGATGCCTCCGATGATTTCTGCCACAACAAATTGCCATCCCAAAAAGATATAAATCAAGATTCCTAGTTCAATTACCAGATTGGTAGAAGCAAATAGAAAGGCAAGCGTAGCAATAAAATGTGCACCTTTTTTGAATAAGCTTTTTCCGGCAGCAAGAGCCGCAAAGGAACAAGAGGAGCTAATCGCTCCAAATAGTGTCGCTAAACCGATAGATTTAACATTATATTTTCCAATATATCCGGCCAATTTCCCTTGTGGAATGAATGCCTGGATCATCGAACTGATTAAGTATCCAAGGACGAAAGCCCAACCGGCTTTCCAAAAGAATCCGAGGGACGTAATCGCGGATTGACCGAGCTGTTCCCACATAATTGTCACCTCCATTTTCTTTTCCATAAAACAGGAACTGCTTTGACTGGGCAACATCGTCTTATCCTGTTTTATTTCCACTGTCTCCAATCCGCTAAACGATACAAAAAGTTTAAGTATTCTCGTCCGGATAATGAAGTAAGCGGATGACTATATTCATCTAGCAGGACTGACTCTTCATGCATGCTGTTATGTTTTCTTACTATTTGAAATAAAAGCGATCTTTTGGTTACAAAAAGCATAGCCGGAAAAAAGGTTTAAGAATTCAGAAGGAAAAGCACTACAGACTGGCGTAATGTCTTGAAGAATGGCAAAAAAACGAGGGAGAAGACAAATGGAAACTTTATTAAAGCTTTTTGATCATTTAAAATGGGCAGATCAACGTCTTATGGCTTCGTTAACAAAAGTAGACGGGCCTGACACGAAGGGAATGCGGCTATTTTCGCATATTCTAGCGGCAGAACAAGTGTGGCTTGCAAGAATTGCAGGAAATGTGTCTGTGTCTAATCCAATCTGGCCGGAGATGAATCTGGAGGAAAGTACGCAAAGGATGAAAGAAAATCATTCACAATTCGAAATGATTTTGGAAAATGGCGATGTTGATAAGTTAGTAACCTACCAAACCAGTACAGGGAAGTTTTATACACATTCCCTGGGAGACATCTTGATTCATTTGACATTGCACGGTCAACATCACCGCGGTCAAATCAATCAATGGCTTCGGGAACAGGGAATAGAACCTGTGAATACGGATTTCATCACCTTTCTTCGTTAAAAAGCAATAGATTTTGATATAAGATAGAAAACCGGCTAAATAGTTGTTTCCTAAAATCGGTGGTGGGATAATAGTGCAGAAGATAAATCGAAAAAGGCGGATTTATAGAAGGAAGGATACTTGTGGGAAGAAATTTTTTACGAGCGGTAAAGCATCGGACAGCAATGGTTTGGAATATTCCTTCATTCCCTATTTTATTGCTTTTGAATTTTATGGTAGGGCTTTCAATGTCTTTGTTTGTCCCTTTTTCCTCGATATTTGGGTTGGATGTAGTAGGCATGAGCAACATGGCATACGGTGTGTTCATGACGATAATGGCAGTAGGTGGGGTGGTCATCAGCACATACATCGGCAAACTGTCGGATCGGAACATAAGTAGAAAGATGCTGCTTGTAATCACTTCAGTTGCTGCGATAGGTGGTTATATAGGCTTTGCATACATCCGCGATTATTATTTGTTATCAATAGTGGCGTTTTTTCTGCTTGGCATGGCTTCTGCCACGATGCCCCAGTTATGGGCGCATGCCCGGGAGATATTGGAATCCTCTGAAGTTCCCAAGAGGGAAATCCCTTTTGTAATGAACATCTTTCGTATGTTTACAGCGCTTGCTTGGACAGTCGGCCCGGCATTTGCTGGGTGGATACTGGTGCTCGTTGATTTTGAAGGGCTATTTTTACTAGTGGCGTTAGGATTCTTTATTTGTATCATCGCGGTAGTGGCGTTTATCAAGGATGAGCCGAAAGAGAGGGATATGTCGGGGAAACAGGTGGTGCTCGGGAAGTTTATTTTCCGTCCTTATATATTTGCTAATATAGTGGCTATGTTTCTATTGCATGCAGCAACGACGATCAACATGCAGAACATCCCCCAGTTTGTCACAAAGGTTCTCGGAGGTACGGAAGCACATGTCGGGATGATTTTTAGTGTTCCTCCTGTTTTTGAAATACCATTAATGATTGCCTTCGGTATCCTGGCAACGAGGCTGGATCTAGGATGGCTGATCAAACTGGGTTTTTTATTTTCTTTTGTTTATTTTTTGTTGTTGTGGAACGTGACAGCCCCATGGCAGATTTACCCGCTGCAACTATTGAGTGCAGCCAATGTGGCAATAACTGCTGGTTTGGCCGTGACCTACTTTCAAAATTTCCTTCCAAAAGAACCGGGAACGGCTACAACTTTATATATGAACGCGCAAAAAATCGGTCAGACAATAGGGTTTTTATTGTTCGGTTATTTATCCTCCCTGTTGAGTTATGAAAATGTATTTATCATATGTATCATTTTTACGGGAGGGGGATTCCTTATTTTGCTTACTGTCGGAAAGAAAAAAAACGCCGCTTCACCTGCATTGCATGATGGCGTCAGATAAAAGGAGAACTTTTGGATGCTTACACATCCGTCTATTGATTCTTTGATCTACGCTTTTTTATTCTGGTATAATTCGCGCAGACGATTAGTCCCTCTTAAGACATTAAGCCGGTTAAACAAGCATTTGGATCAGATTGTCACGACTATAGTTTAGATTGCTTGCAAAATGCTGATCCGCCTACTCTCCTTCGTTTAGCATTTCTTTTTGGAGATGAGATAGGGTTCCTATCATCGTTGGGAGAAAAATAGACTATTGTATCATAAGGGTTTTCCACAATATTGAAAAGAGTGAAACTGAAAAAGCAAAGAATTTTTTCTGTGCTTTTTCAGTTTGGTATTCGATTCGGAGCTTCTTTTCGTAAGGCATTTTCATGCTGAATCTTAACATCCACCTCTACCTCTATGTTCATCTTCGGATAAATTTCCATCCAATCGCGTTTTATACGGTTCCAAGTCTCCGGGTATTTTTCCCGAAGCCCTCTTCGTAAAAATAAGACATCCTGATTCTCTTCTTGCATTTTACGAATCATTTCTGTAGTCAATGTCTTAATATGATTGGCAGTCGCTTTTTCCATTTCGGAGATACTCATTTCTGCAGGGCTGTCTATTACGGATATCTCTTCTTTAATTCGATAATGGACTTTAGGGGAACTACCATTTACTTTGATTGTGGGTGTACTCGACTGCGTAATACTGCTGGTTATTAAGTTTCCTTTTTCCGTGGGTATTTCTAATATGGTCCGTTTTTCTATCTTTCCTAAGAAATACATCCAAGCTTTGGCTTCCGTTTCGGTAAGCTCCGTTTCCAGCTTGTACTGGTCGTAAAATGCCATTTTGTTTACTTGTACCCAAGTGTTTTGTCCGGAGGCATCTGATTTGTTCAAACTATCATTCATAACCATATTGGCCATGGGTGTATAAGCAAGTACATCTGGATCTGATTGATGAACAAATAATTCATTTAAATTTACGGGACGATAGGTTGATGACCGATTGGCCATATTAAGAATGTTTTTCACTCCGCTCGCCGGGTTCGATTCAAAGGGGATTTTCGAGCGTAATAGATCTTCGGCCTTTCCCTTCGCTGTTATGACATTTACAGTTCTTCTTATCTCGAATTCCCGATCAATTGTTGTGATTACATCCTTTATTCCCTTATTGGCTACTCCTTCTCCAATAAGTATCAATTCCATGTGTGAATAGATTGGAGTACGGGGAGAGATTTCCGTCAGCTTAGCCATTGCCTGTCCAAGTGAATCAGCTTCAATCGAGTAAGTCGTGTTTTCCTGACTGCCGGTGCTTTGGGATCCTTCTGTTGAAAACTGTTCCGGCAGCGCCCAGTGAAAGGTCACGCGCAGCTTTTCTTCATCCGTTATATCCAATGCCATTCCCATAAGGAAATTAACATTCGATATCTCATTTCGATCCCAGCAACCTGTTAAAACGAGCAGACAAAAGAAAATAAGGATACCTTTTTTCACTTTAGTTTGCAGCATGGTTCCTCACCTTTACCCGGATAATAAAAGTAATAAGGATCAGGATAGGAAAAATCACCTGGAATAGTAAACACCAGTAGACCCACTGGTCAAAAATGAAAAGAAGTAGACTTGAAGTATCTGGTAAGAGTGTGACAATACAAATAAATCCAACAATGATTAAAATGACATCCAGGATTTTACCGTTTTTATTCCGATTCAGGGCTTGTTTGAATGTTTTGACGGATACGGAAAAAAAGATACCGCTGACCAACAGTATTGCTCCGGCCCAGATAGTAACGAGAAAAATTTCCATTCGCTCCATAAACTCCCCCATTTGAATCATCGTGATTAATTCTACTGTCGGATATTGAAGGCGCTGTAATTCGAACGGAGAGAATACGCCGATTTCTTCCATAACGATAAAGCTTGTCAGGAGCAAGGCAAAAACCACCCCTGCGAATATTTTTCTGTGCTTGCGTCTCTCATTTTTATAGTTAACGAATGGAACCAGCGTTGCGATTAAGAAAACTTGGCCATAGCTGGCGAACGCAACAATCGTACTGTATGCAAATCCTTTTGCTTGAGAGGGCAGAACCGGTTGATAATAAGAAAGGTCTACTTCCGGAAATACAGAAAGTGCCAGGAAAGTCAAGGTAACAGCCAAAAGAATCACAATCATGTTGCTTGCGCGTGCCAGTACTTCAATTCCCAGAAGGGAACAATACAGGCAAAGAAGCAATACCAACAGGAGGATGGAAATCATTGGCGTAGCCGGAAGAAATAAAACCTTGAAAGTAGTCACAATCATTTGAGCGTGAATGATAAATAGTACAAAAAAGTAAACGAAATAGCTGATGCCTAATACCCCGCCGCAAAATTCTCCGAATAAATAGTGCAATACAGCTGGAAAACTTTTGCCAGGAAATTGTTCAACTATCCATAACATCATTTTCATCAAAATTACTGCCGCAATGATGGCCAAAAGTAAAGGAAGCCATAAATGTTGTCCAACGTGTTCAGCCATCACAGCAGGAGCAAATACGTAAATTTGCACAAGTAAAGTGAGTATAATTAAAGATGTTATCTGGCCTTGGGTGATTCGCAACATTAATCGTCCTTTTTACGGTATTTTTTACCGGGATTTAATTTACTTGGAAATCGTTTTAGAGAAGGCTGATCAACAGTAAACTTCTGATACCTTGCTTGTTGAAATAATGGAAATCGAAAAATCGTATCGTTTAATCCCTTTGGGAATAATGGGGCATGCGGTGCTAAATATGGATAGCCGAACGACCTGAGGCTCGACAAATATAAATAAAGTCCCAGCAGGCCCCAGACAATGCCAAAAAAACCGAATGAGGCCGATAAAAAAATAAAAACAAAGCGGAGAATCCGAAAAGATACTCCCAAACTATAGTTGGGAATAATGAAGGAAGAGATAGCTGTAATCGAAACAATGATAATGACTAAGGGACTAACAAATCCGGCGCGTACTGCAGCATCTCCGATGACAAGTGCTCCGACAATGCTAATCGTGTTTCCGATTGCTTTAGGCAGGCGAAGTCCTGCTTCCCGTAAAAATTCGAATATGATTTCCATAAATAAGGTTTCAATCAACGCTGGAAAAGGGACGGTCTCTCTGCCGGCTGCAATGCTAAGAGCCAGCGCTGTGGGAATCATTTCTTGGTGAAAGGTAGTCAGCGCTATGTATAAGCTGGGCAGCAGTAAAGTAACGAACAAGGCGGCAAATCGGATCATCCGCAGCAATGTTGCAATGTACATAGAATCATAATAATCATCAGGAGCCTGAAGCAGAGAAAACATGCTAATCGGACCATACAATACAAAAGGAGATCCATCGACAAGGATCGCTATTTTTCCCTCCATGATATTAGCTGCGATTTTATCAGGTCGTTCACTGCTCCCGACTAGTGGCACGATTGCATAAGAATGATCCTTGATAAAAGATTGAATTTGATTGCTTGATTGTACGGCGTCTAATTCTATCCTGCTTAATCGCTTTTTAATTTCATTGATGATTTCCTCGCTAGCCACGCCATCCAGATACATTAAAACAATCTCTGTTTGTGAGATTGTACCAGCTTTTTTCTTTTCTACTTTTAAACGGTGGCTGAATATTCGTTTTCGTATCAAGGAAATGTTGGTTTGAAAACTTTCTGTAAACCCTTCGCGTGGTCCTTTTATCGTTGCTTCTGCAGCAGGTTCTTCTATGGCACGTTCCTTAATATCCAGAATATCGATTATGATGGCTTCCTTACTGTTAGAAACAAACACAGCAAAATTCCCTCTGGTCAGTGCCTGAATAACATGCTTAAAACTGGTTTCTTTTTTATAGCTGAAAGGAAGCTGCTCAAGCATGGAGGTTTCTTCCTTTGCGACAGCTTTCCTGAGATAATTTAGAATCTGTTTTACTTTTTTATCGTTTGCCAATGTCTCTATGTATGCAACTCCAAATTTTTCTTCTAGAGGAAAAAATACAAAATCATCCGTATTGGTTAAATAATTTGAAGAAAGATAGTCCAAGTTTGTTTGTACTTTATGAGAAATCGTTTGATCTTTCGTTGTAAACCGACTGGCGAATTGTTTTTCTGGAGCTTGCTTTTTCTTTCGTTTTCTCCACATAGTGTGCTGCCTTCCCTTTATACAAGTTAGTGTTCCTCTATTTTGCACGAAGACAAAAGGATTCATGCACAGATGGCTGTTCTTCTTCCTAGGTTAATCAAAAGACGTAAGGTGAATAATGAATTTTTTTCCGGGAAAGGTATCTTTTTCTTATGATTATTGATAGAATTTTGAGGGTTGTGAGTATTTTTGCCTATTTTTTAAGTAGGTATTTATTCCTTTACAGTGCCTGATTTTACAATAACCTCTCCCCTGCAAGAGTTAAGCAGTCGGGAGAAATCATCTGCCGAAACAGTAAAGGAAGTGGAAGCAGTGGTGATGGAACTGGCTGGCCAAGTCAAAGACATTAAGCCAAGATAAAACATATAACCAATCCAATGACCTGAAAAGCCTGCAATGATTCAACCATTGCAGGCTTTTCTTGTCAGTAAGCAGGACAAAGGTTTGGTAAATGTTGTTGTCGAAAAATGTTGAAAAATAGCTGGGTAACGCATGAAAGCATGGTATAATTGACAAAAAGAACATATTGATGGAGTTATATTACCGGTTACCTGGTTTTCATTGAATATGCCCAGGTAACCGGCTGTTTTGTTTTGAAGCGTTGATTTTGGCTGAAAGGGAATCTTTTCAATATACTTCCGGTCGCCGATAAGGAGAACGATAATCGATGTTTGCTAAGTATAAAGACTTCAAATATTTTAATCTTATTTTTGATAGCATTCCTGACATGGTCTTTATGATTTCCCGCGATAAAAGCGGGGAATTTTATTATGTGACAGCGAATCAGTCTGCTGTCGACAATCTTAAGTTTCCAGCTGATTATGCAGGCAAAAAAATAACAGAGCTAATGCCGCCCTATTCGGCAAAAGTTATCATTTCAATGTACGAGAAAGCTTTGACTACCGGGGATGCTGTTTTATATGAAGAAAAAATAGAATTTCCCGATGGTATGGAAGGAAGTCCTAAGATCAGGACGGGCTGGGTAGAGTCAAGGCTTACTCCGGTACTCAATGAGCAGGGTGAGTGTGAGTATATCATTGCCATCACTAGAGAAATCACAAATCGTAAGAACCGGGAACGGGAGTTAAGCCGGGTAAAAGAACAATTCGAATTGATCTTTCAAAATGTAGCTGATGCTGTTTTTACCTTTGATGAGGAGGGCAATTATCAGCATGTAAATCCTGCCTTCAGCAAGCTGTTTGGCTGGTCAAGGGATGAGTTGACTGCTAATCCAGCTATCAGTATTCTCCCGGAGTCTGAGAGGGAAAGAGATAAATTTTCCGAAATTCTGACCAGGCTGAAAAATGGAGAAGTAATTGAAAATGACTTTGCTGAACGCCAAACGAAAAATGGTTCAACAATTCGTGTTCTCGCATCTTATACGCCTATTCTAGAGGATGGAAGGATGAATGGCGGGATTGCTGTGTATAAAAATATTACCAATGTGGAAGAATTGCGTGAACAGTTGAGAGAAAGCGAGGATAGATATCGGATAATCGTCGAGAATTCCAATGACCTAATCAGGGTTACCGATAGCCAGGGAGAGATTGTCTATGCTTCACCTTCCCATGAACGTATTCTCGGTCTGCATCCGGGTTTCTTCGAGGGGAAGTCGTTTCTTTCTTTTGTCCACCAGGAAGATATGCACAAGGTTAGCGAGTTCTTTAAAAGGATTTTGGATTCGGGTGAATCTGATGAGATGGAATATCGCCGTCTTGACAAGCATGGAAATGTAATATGGGTCCACTCTAAAGGCGGACCTGTCCGAAATACGAAAGGGGAAGTCGAGAAAATCGTTTTTGTTTCGAGGGATGTATCCGAACGTAAACAAAAAGAAATCGCTCTGGAAGCGCAGGCACTGCATGATGAACTGACCGGACTGCCAAACCGCACGCTGTTTACCAGGTACCTGGATGAGGCAATGAGTGACACCGACCGAACCGGTGCACAAACCGTATTAATGATGTTGGATTGTGACAATTTTAAGAGTGTCAATGATGAGCACGGTCATCATGCCGGTGACGAGGTCATCCGCGAGTTTGCAAGACGGATCACTGCTGTTATCGATGCAGATCAGATTGCAGCCCGCTTGGGAGGCGATGAATTTCAGGTTTTATTGCCGGAATCAATGAAAAGGGAAAAAGCAAAGACAATCAGTGAGCGGATTATCACTGCAATGGAAGAACCATTTGTTATCAACGAGGTTAAGCTTTATTTGACCACCAGTATCGGTATTTCCTTTTATGCAGCAAATGAACAAAAAACAAAAGAGGTTTTGGTGAAAGAAGCCGATTTGGCACTTTATCAATCGAAGAATCAAGGAAAGAATAGGTACACCATTTATCAAGGGGCAGCTAATAAGAAACAGGCCGTGAATAGCAGTTGGCTGAAGCGACTGTTTCAAAAAAAACTAGGTGAGTAGAAATCCTGCTGAAATAATCAGCAGGATTTTTATGATTGATTCTACAAATAGGATAAGCAATCCTTCACCCCATTAGAGTGATTGGGGACTGACCCTCCCCTTGTAAATCGAGGGGAGGGTCAGTCCCCGGGTGCTTAGTTTTTTGGTATGAGGTTTTGTTCTTCCAAGTATTTTATAATGGTTTGTGCCGCCTCTTTAACAGTGCAGTGTTCTGTATCGATGGTCAATTCTGGATTGATCGGAGCTTGATAGGGAGAATCGATTCCCGTAAAGTCGCGGATGGTCCCTTGTCGGGCTTTTTGATAAAGTCCTTTCGGATCCCTGCTCTCACACACGTCGAAAGGACAATCAATAAAAATCTCATGGAATTCTCCTTCTTCGAAAAGCTTTCTAACCTGGTCCCGGTCTTTTCGATAGGGGGAAATAAAGGCAGTCATAACAATCTGTCCGCTGTCGACAAATAATTTTGCCACCTCGCCGACTCTCCGGATATTTTCTACTCTGTCTTTCGGACTGAATCCAAGCTCTTTGTTCAAGCCATGTCGGATGTTATCACCGTCCAGGACGAAAGTTCTTATCCCGAGTTTATGGAGCTGGTAATCCAGTTCGTTTGCCAGCGTTGACTTGCCAGATCCAGAATAACCAGTAAACCACAAAGCACAGCTTTTGTGATTGTTCAACTCCTGGCGAGCTGATTTGGTTACCGTGGCAGGATGCCAAATAATATGGTTTTGTGTCATGTGCTACTCCCCTCTGTTACGGTTTCCGCCATTCCTTTAATCAACTTGCTTGCAACTTCCGGCCTGCTAAATTGCTTCGGAGGCATCTTGCCTTCACGAAGCATTTTTCGTACTTTGGTTCCCGATAATGCAACATGATGTTCCTCTTCGTGTGGACACGTCTTACTGGTTCCCATCCCTTCACATTTCCTACAGAAAAAGCTATTTTCAAAGCGTAAAATCGTTATACCGATTTCCTTCTCAGAAAATTGTTCAAATATTTTTTGCGCATCATAAGTGCCATAGTAATCGCCGACACCTGCATGATCACGGCCGACAATAAAATGGGTACAGCCATAATTTTTACGGACAAGGGCATGGAAAACGGCTTCTCTTGGTCCGGCATATCGCATGGCCGCCGGAAAAACGGCTAGAAAGACACGGTCCGCAGGATAGTAGTTTTCGAGCAAAATTTGATAACATTCCATACGAAGGTCACTGGGAATATCACCAGTTTTTGTTTCGCCGACCAAAGGATGGAGCAATAATCCATCAACATTTTCCAAGGCGGTTTTTTGAATATATTCGTGGGCCCGGTGAACCGGATTGCGTGTTTGAAAGCCAACAACGGTTTTCCAGCCGAGCTCGGTAATTTTTTCTCTCGTCTGGATTGGCTCCAAATGGTACCCGATGGAAAAAGCTGTTCTTGGCGGGAATTTAATCAATGTAATCGGACCACCGAGATAAATGTTCGGGCGTTGATAAAGTTTTTTTACTCCGGGATGCTCGCGATCGGTCGTTTGAAATACATTAGCCGCCTCCGATTCTTTGTCTGGTGTGAAGATATCCTCGATTGACATGATGCCATATATGGTTCCATCGTAAACGAGGTTGATTGTATCATGGATTCTGATGCGGCTGGCCGTATCGGCTTCAACCGGCAAGGTAATGGGAATACTCCAAGGGAGTCCGGAATCCAACCGCATCCTTTCGACTACTGCCTGGTAATCTGTTTTGTTCATGAAGCCGGTTAAGGGACTATAGGCTCCAGTGGCTATTAATTCCAAATCACTGAGAGCCATTTCGTCCAGTTGTATTTGCTGATTATTTTCATCTGGGAGATAACCTGTATCTACCTGGTCTACGAGTTTACCACCGTGTGGTTTTATCATTTTTTTATTACCTCCTGATTGGTTAAGACTACAGGCTTTTCATACAAGGGGGTCGCCTGCTCGACTGGCTTCCATAAGGACAGAAGCCCGACGAGACCGACGAAGGCCAAAATCATCAGGACTCCTGATAGATCAAAATCAATCATTATTTTCACTAGATTATAAGAAATGACCAGTGAGAATAGTGGAGAGAGCAGCCAGGTTTTGACCAGTTTGGCAAAAATCGCTCGTTTCCATAGCCGGTTTCCTTGATCTGCTGCTCCGGCTCCTAATATACTGCAGGTGGTCACTTGTGTATGGGGAACAGGAATGCCGAAAAGCGAGGAGGTAATCACCAGAATGGCGCCAATTCCGGAGATGGCGCTTCCTTGAAGCAAGCTTAAATCGGTAATCTTCTTCCCGTTCGTTTCGATTACTTTGCTTCCTAGAAAAAATGCTCCTACAGCGACAAATAAACCTCCAAACATCGTGCCATGGCCGATGGAAATCATACCTGATGCGACTAAAGGGCCGACAGCATTGGCGACGTTGTTCATTCCTGCCGAGAATGCCTCCATAAAGCCTGTGAAAATGACCAAAACAGCGAGTGGTTTTTTCCAGCGGTCACTTTGCATTGTAGGAAAAGTGGCTTCAATTTTCCGGATCAGTTTATTGATCGAAAATGCGAGAAAAAATGCCAAACAGGGAACGAAGAGCCAACAAAGGACAATGATCAGCAGTGTTTTGACATATAGTATTTGAAAAGCAATCCCGACACCTACAATTGCACCTACGGTCACCTCACTGGTGGATAATGGGATTCCCCCCAGGTTGGCGATAAATAATGCCAAACCAGCTGAACTGAGAATAATGAGTACGATAGGGACGGAAATGATGCTTTCTGGAACGATTTCAGAACCGAGTGTCTTGGCAACCTCTCCACCGCCAAGTGCGGCTCCAAACCATACCCCTGCTGCACATAAAAACAATGCCCATTTACGCGCTTTGATGGCGCCTGAACCATAAGCGATTCCCATGGAAGCGGCGGCGCCACTGGCACCGATATTCATAGCAAAGAAACCGGCAATTACAAATGCAAGTATGATCATAATCATTGCCCACAGCCCCTAATCAGGCCTGATGAAGCCCACACTCTTTTTTGGAGAAATTTGTCCACCGGCCAGCTCGGAAATCGTTGTCGGATTGAACTGGTACGGTACATTTTGCACAACCGATGCTGGGATAGTCATGGTCATGCAGCTCGTTGTATGGTAATTGGTTGAGCTTGATATAGTTCCAGACATCCTCCCATGTCCAGTGGATCAATGGACAGATTTTTATCTTGCCGAATTTCTCGTCTTTGTTTACATAGTTGACATTGCTTCTGGAAGTAGATTGCTCACGCCGCAGACCGGATATCCAGGCATCGACGTCCTGGAGCTGTTGTTGTAACGGTTCAATTTTCCGGATGTGACAGCATAGGTTAGGATTTCTTTCCCATAAGTTTTCTCCCAATTCTGCCGCCTGTTGGTTAAGTGTCTTTGCTGGCTTTGCCATGATGAGTTCAAGCATCGGATATTTTTTCTTTACTTTTTCGATGAGTGAATAAGTCTCTGGAAAATGCAGCCCCGTATCAAGAAATATCACCTTTGCCTCCGGTTTTATTTTCGAGATTAAATCAATCAGGACCATCCCCTCTGCGCCGAAACTGCAAGCATATGCAATCCGGTCCTCGTACGTGCGATAGGCCCACTTGATAACATCCATAAAGTCTTTCCATTGTAGATCAAGTTGTTGCCGTTTGCTTTCCTCCCATGTTTCAAACGTTAGTTTTTCTGTCTCCATTATTTTCCCTCCGCTTTGTCCGGAATTGTTTTTCTATTGAAAAAGAAAGACATATGCTTTCTCTTCCGGCATTCTGGGTGTTTGCCATAAGGTATTTGTATTCAGACAGTCGCTTGATTGTTAAAAAGGGGCTTTTTTGAAAGGTTGTAACGAAATTCTTCTGGGCGAATATACATGGGTGTAGACTGCAGGGCTTGAAAACCACCGAAATGGAGACGGAACTGTGGGTGGTCCGGGCAGGTTGGTAAGGCTGAAGAGTGCTTAGTATTTCCGATGGTGAGGTGAATGGAGATTGACAGAAACAAACTTGCGGTTACCGATGAGGGAGAGCAAACCGAGAGAAAGCGGCATCACCGTGTTAATCGACAATGGGGCACCACTTCAATTACTTAAAGCTACAGTAGATAATGCCGGTGACTATATCGATTTTATCAAATTCGGCTGGGGAACCTCTTTACTATCCAAGAACTTGCAAGAAAAAATCAATTATCTAATCAAGAATGAAATTGATTACTTTTTCGGTGGCACTTTGTTTGAAAAGTTTTTGAGTCAGGAAAAAGTAGAAGCCTTTTATGACTACTGTCGCAGTTTTGATTGCAGCTATGTGGAAATTTCCAATGGGACACTCGCTATTTCCAATCAGCAAAAAGCGGAATATGTAAGGGAATTTTCCAGGGATTTTTCTGTTTTCAGTGAGGTAGGCACGAAAGATTCTTCCGCTGCTTTAAAAGAACATTCAAAAGAATGGTTGGCCAGTATACATGAAGACATAGAAGCAGGAGCTGCTAAGGTAATCACAGAAGCGAGGGAGTCAGGAAGTGGCGGCATTTGTGGGGCGGACGGCAGCATTCGTCACGATATTTTTAAAGAAATTGTCGCTGCCGGCATACCAATGGAGCGGCTTATCTTTGAAGCCCCGACTAAGTCGTTGCAAACCTTTTTTATCAAACAAATCGGTTCTAACGTTAATTTGGCCAATGTTGCTTTAAACGACGTAATTAGTCTGGAAACACTGCGTCTCGGTCTGCGTTCGGATACGTTTCATTTATATTAGGAATGGTTTTCATATTTCATAGATATAGTTATTTACTCGAAGTTGATAAGACTGCGAACTAGTTTGAGTGAGTCTCCCTGCCCTCCTACATTCGTTGAGTTGGAGTTCAGCGCTGTAGAAATACCCTGCGCTTTCCACGGTCGACTGGTGAGCATCCGGCGAGGAGGCTGAAGCGTTTCCCATGGAAAGCGAGTGTTTTTTCACAATGCTGATCACTCATTTTGTAAAGAATAGGAGGAAGCAGCGACAGAGTTAGTTCGCAATTAATATCTTTTATGCTTAAACAACAATCTTTTAGAAAACAGTTTAAATTATAAAAAAGAGGTGGAGAGAATGAGAGAAACGAATAAAGTGTTTCACTTAGCGATTCCGTGTAAGGATTTAGATGAAACGGTTGATTTTTACGAGAAACTGGGCTGTAAACTGGCCAGAAGATACGATGATCGGGTCACTTTTGACTTCTTCGGTGATCAAGTGGTTTGCCATTTAAGTCCGAATAACATTGATGAGAATCCTAAAATGTATCCAAGACATTACGGGGTAACGTTTTTAAATCGGGAGGAATATGAACAGGCATTGGAATATGCCATTGCTGAAAAATTACCGTTTTACACGGAGCCTATGGTCAGATTTAAAGGAAAACAAGAAGAACATATGACCTTCTTTTTAATCGATCCAGCCAACAATTTACTGGAGTTTAAATATTACCATGATTCTTCCATGGTTTATTAATCCGAAGAACAACCCGGCTTATTCAAGTCGGGCTTTTGCATGGAATTCGGTTATGAAGCTGGTATTTTGGGTGTTGCTAGAAAAAAGTTCATCTCTTAATGAGGCTGGAAATGGAATGTTGGGGGTCAAAAAAACTCTTCGAGTCAGAAAAGATAATGTTTGTAGGGAATCTGCAAAGCGATGGCCTGATTTCGTGATTGACTATTCTGCCAATTCGAATGGAAAAAATGGTATGATGGAAAAACAAGATATTCTAAAAAGAATAGGTGGTCGAATGTCAGTGGTAAGAAGTATCCTTGAATTGAAAATGTGTGGTTCAGTGCTGCGGGATCTCACCGAGGTCTTTCCTCCCGCTGGAGTCTCCGGGTCTTTCCGCAGCTAGGAACAGCTACCTGTTTTTATAAACGAGGGTACTAACATTTTTTTTGATCAATTAGTGCAACAAGAAATGTCTTATCAAAAGACATAACTAGGAAAACAAGCAGAAAGTCCAAGAGAAGGAGAAAAAGGAATCCTCGAATAATGGGTATGTTCCGTTACCGGTTTTGGAGCAATATCTAGTGGCACCTGGGTTGGGAGACCGGGCAGGTATAACTGGTTGTTTGCTGTTGGCATCAACCTTAATAGTCGAAAAATAAAGCTGCTGGCATAGTGTATATGGAAGGAGGGGGAGGTATGGGCATTCCAATAACAAACGATGAGCTACTGTTCAACCAGATTAAATGCCTGCAAGGAAAGGACTACTTGACCATTGAAGGAACAAAAGATTTAACCGATCGCCAGCTGCAGCGATTAATACAAGTGATGGCTGAGTCGCCGCAATTCAAAACCATACCGGCCATCACGATTCTTGTTGATGGCACTCTAACTGAAACGATGGTGAGCATGTTTCAAACCTGCGGCTTTCATGTACGTGATGAAGTTGCCTTTTATCAAAGAAGGCTAGAGGATTTACCAAATGTTCAGTCGGATTGGACCATACGATCTTTGCACGAGCTAAACCAAATAGATTTTCTAAAGATTTGGAAAAGGGTCATTTCTGGTTCTTTGAATGCCACTTCAAATCTTTCGATGGAAAAACAGATGGAAAGTGTCAAATCAGAACTTGGAAATCGATATAAGGATTCTTGCCTTGTAGCTTTTGAAGAAAAGAAACCGATAGGGGTACTAATGCCTCATATCGAGCCAGGAACGGAAAAGGAAGGGCGATTGTTTTATTTTGGGCTTGTTCCGGATGAAAGAAATAAACGAAAAAGCAGGTTGCTGCACTTGCATGCTCTGGCAAGATTGAAGCAGGATTTTCAAGCTGCAGTCTATGTTGGGAGTACAAGTGTGAACAATATTCCGATGAGAAAGGTTTTTGAGCGGAACGGTTGTAAATGGATCGACAAAAAACTGGTTTATACGCGTACTGTAACTTAGACAGACAAGCTCGTACTATTTGCTGTAGGTTCTAATCAGCCACTGTTTTTGATGAATTGGCAGGAAAGGAAAGTTCGAAAAACGGCATAAGGAGGAGATCGATTGAGCTCGAATGGTAACTTAATTATACCAGCTGGATTGTTTATCGGATTAGGCTTAGGCGTGTTATTTCACAATCATGCCGCAGGGATTTTCATCGGTTTAGGTGCGGGATTTTTGTTACGCTTTGTATTTTCTTTATTTGAAAATAAACTAGCGGATAAACAAAATATCGAGGGAGATTAAAAATGAAATTAAAGGCTGTAAGAATAATTCTCATTTTAACTGTCATCGGCACTTCAGGCGTTAACCTACTGTCTGGTAACCCTGACTTGCTCCCATTTACGATGGTTGCGGGAGCAGCTTTACTTTTAGTGAATGGAATAAGTGATCTTACCAAATCCGATCCGACTAACTGGGGGTATATGAGTTTGGCGGCGTCTCTGTTTTTATTAATCGTATCCATTGAAGGATTTTTAAGTTAGATTCTTTTTTTTTATGAGTTACTCCTCACTTTTGTATAAACGATGGTACCATTCCTTACTCTGTTTTAGGTATTCTTTGCAAGGTGGGTGTAACTACTTCTCGCTGCGGAATTATACTACGCTTTCTGCGGGCGGCTGGTATGCCTCTTTGTGCTTATACTCTGAGGGGGCCTCACCGTGGCTTTTCTTCCCGCAGGTCAGATGTTCTAGGTGGGACGAGTAATAGCAGTTCCAAGGGAAGGACCAAGACTCTCAATGGGAACAGATGGAAAAATGAGTAGATTCTAGTCATACAGAAGATATGGATAGCAAACTAACAAAAAATTTGTAGTGCCCTCTTTCCCGTTGTTTGACCTTGACTAAAAGGAGAGACTTGATTGAAAAATATTAGAACCAAAACAAATCGACTAACCATCCGGCCGTTGGAAAAGCTGGATTACGATAACTGGCTGAGACAATTCAAAGCTAGACAGCCGTCCAGGCATAAATATGACCAAGGGAAAGTGGATATGAGTGAATGTACGGAAAAATGGTTTGCAGGATTAGTGGAAAAGCACCAGGCTCTTGCAGCCGCGGATGATGCCTACATTTTCGGGGTATTTCGAAAAGCGGATGGCACGCATCTCGGGATGATTGACTTTTCCACTTATGAGAGGGGCACATTTCAATGGGGCAGAATCGGCTACACGATTCATAATCACTTTTGGCGTCATGGTTATGGAAAGGAATCGGTCAAGGCTGCCCTGCAAATGGCGTTGACCGATTTGGGGTACCACCGGATTGAAGCCCATATCAACTTGGATAACAACCCGTCGATTAATCTCGCTATAAGCTGTGGGATGGAGTACGAATGTACCAGAAAAGGATTTATTTATGAATTCGATCAATGGACAGACAATCTTGTTTATTATATCAATGCTAATGGATAGGATATATTCTATTAGGAGGAACCGATAATGCCGCATTGTTACATAGAAGGCACTGCGTTTTATTACCAGAAAATCGGACAGGGAATGCCAGTGTTGATGCTTCACGGATTTGGTCCGGACTCAAGATTGATGAGCG
Source organism: Sediminibacillus halophilus (assembly GCF_900103695.1). Lineage (GTDB taxonomy): Bacteria > Bacillota > Bacilli > Bacillales > Amphibacillaceae > Sediminibacillus > Sediminibacillus halophilus. Next base: position 1,101,425 of record NZ_FNHF01000001.1, on the reverse strand, counting down.
GTTGTATGGAACCAGTTTTTGAAAGACGGAGTGGATACCAGCGGGTTTATGTCGACCTACCTGGGATGGGAAGGACAAAAGGGAGGCCCGGGTCCGAAAGTGCCGATAGCTTTTGGAATTGATTATTGGATTTGTGGATGAGGTCATAAAAGGGAAGCCGTTTTTAATTGCTGGGGAGTCTTATGGTGGGTATCTGGCCCGCGGACTGCTGGAACATAGACGGAAACAAATTAAAGGCGCTGTGTTTATTTGTCCTGTTATTTTTCCTGAAAGGCAAAAACGGACCCTCCCGGAAAAGATACATGTATGCCGAGATGAAGTGTTTCTTCAATCACTTGATCGTGGGGATAGGGAAGCATTCACAAGAGAAAACACAGTGCTTAACCGTAAAACATGGGTACGTTTCCGAGAAGAAATATTGGCGGGACTGCGGATGGCCGAAGGGGAGTTCCTTGCTAATGTCCAGGACAACTATCATTTCACTTTTCCAATTTGTTTTTTTCTGAACCAAGTCTGTTTTTATTGGGAAAGCAGGACGCCGTTGTCGGTTACAAGGATGCGTTCAAACTGGACTGGATATTTCCACGCAGTACTTTTGTTGTACTGGGACGGGCCGGACATTATTTGCAGATCGAACAAGCGCAATTGGTTGAAGTCCATATAAATGAATGGCTCGACAGGTTGGAGGAAGTGTACAGGCAGCATTCAGATTGAAGGGAGGAAAGGGATGCAAAACAAGAAGACAAAAATAAACGCAACGCTATTGTTAGCGGGAGTGGGAATTTCTTCTTTTGGGGACTTTGTTTATTTGGTTGCCATCAATGTTCTCGTTCTCCAGTTGACTGGTTCGGCGGCCGCTGTCGCAGGGCTATGGATAATGGGTCCTGTTGCTTCTATTTTGACGAAATTCTGGTCTGGAAGTTTGATAGACCGATTGAACAAACGGAGGTTGATGATTCTAACAGATGTTTTTCGCGCTTTGTTAGTAGCTGTCATTCCGTTTCTCAACGCTATTTGGCTTATATACATTTGCTTGTTTTTCCTGTCTGTAGCCAAGGCATTCTTTGAACCAACGTCTATTTCATATATAACCGGAGTGATACCAAAACAGCAGCGGAAACGATTCAATTCTTTCCGCAGTCTGGTCACCTCCGGCGCTTTTTTAGTCGGTCCTGCCATTGCTGGGGTGTTGCTGATGGTGACGACAGCGAGCATCGCCATCTGGATTAATGCCGTTTCTTTTTTGCTTTCCGCCTTATTTTTGAGCTGGCTGCCAAATCTGGAACAGAAGGAAATTACTCCTAAAACGTTTGCTTGGAGATTCCTGAGAGATGACTGGCAGCAGGTCATCGATTTTAGTAAAAAACAGCGGTACGTCATGTCGATTTATTTGTTTGCCCAATTATTCATGGTGGTCGCATTGGGAATGGATGCGCAGGAAGTCGTCTTTACGCAGCAGGTACTTGGTTTAACAGAGGCAGATTTTGGATTGCTTATCAGTATCACAGGAGCGGGATCTATCGTCGGGGCAGCTACCATATCGTTTCTTGCAAAGAAACTATCGATCCGGCTGTTGGTTGCCAGCGGCTATCTACTGGTTGCAGCAGGTTATTTCATTTATGCATTTTCCTTTTCTTTTTGGTCGGTGGCTGTCGGATTTATTATTCTTGGATTCTTTAATGCTTTTTCGTCTACTGGTCTCCTGACGTTTTACCAAAATAATGTACCTTTATCAATCATGGGCAGAATCACCAGTGTGTATGGTACCTTACAAAGTCTGTTGCAAATTGTGTTTATTTTGTTGATTGGATTTACTGGAGACTTGGTTCCGTTACGTTATAGCATTATTGCTGGTTCTTTATTGACTGTGGCCTTGAGTGTCGTCCTGACAGTATTGGTTTACCAGCCTTCCCAGTATCGGCACTTTGCGGAAGAAGCAGAAGCTGCCGAAAAGGCCTATTAAATAAATAGGGAGCTGATTGGATGAATGAAAAACACGCTTTGGTCGTCGGTGGAACAGGCATGTTGGCAAAAGTGACATTATGGCTGGCAGACAATCATGCCAACGTCTCCGTGATTGGCAGAACGCAAAAGAAACACAGGCAATTGTTAGAGAGGGCAAGTGACCCGGCACGGCTTCACAACATTGCAGTGGATTATCACGATTTGGGCGCACTGGAAACCAAACTGAAACGGGCTATGGATGAACATGGACCGATTTCAGTCGTGGTTTGTTGGTCGCCCTTTTATCCTGCTGTTGAACGGATTGGTCGGGTGATTTCCGAAAGGACAGACAACTGGCAGCTTTACCATGTAAAAGGGAGCAGGCGATATTTTGACGATGAACCATTAAGGGTGCCTGCATCCTGTCTATATCGAAGTATTTACTTGGGATTTGTCTCCAATGGAAATCGATCAAGATGGTTGACACACGATGAAATAGCTGCTGGTATAATAGAAGGTGTGAAGAATGATGAAGATAGAGCTGTCGTCGGGACGATCCATCCTTATGAGAATCGCCCTCGCTGAATGGAAGAATTGAGGTGCATACCGTGGATATCAGACATTTAAAATACTTTATAGAGGTTTGCCAGTACAACAGTTTTACTCGAGCCGCGGATCATTTATATGTGACGCAGCCGACTATCAGCAAGATGATTAAAAACCTTGAAGTGGAGCTGGGTGTTGAGCTTTTTGATCGATCAAAAAAGCAGTTAGAATTGACGGATGCAGGTCGGATTATTTTGGAACAAGCCCACACAATCGATAAGGCGTTTGACAATTTGCAAACAGAATTGGATGATCTATTAGGATTGCAAAAAGGGCATATTCGTATCGGTTTACCTCCTATCATGGATGCCGATAAGTTTATTCGACTTTTAGGTGACTTTCATCAACTGTATCCACAAATAACCTTTCAGCTTATAGAAAACGGGACGAAAAAAATCGAGGAAGATATTTATAATGATGAGTTGGATGTGGGAATAACCGTGTTGCCGACAATGGAAGAAGAATTTCATTACTTTTCTTTCATGAAAGAAGAATTACGAGTAGTAATCCCTGAATTTCACCCGCTTGCTTCCAGAAAGCAAATAAAATTAGAAGAATTAAAGGAGCAGCGTTTTATATTGTTCAACAAGGATTTTGCGCTGAATGATCAAATTTCAGAGGCCTGTAGGAATGCTGGATTTATTCCCCGGGTAGTAGCTGAAAGTTCCCAATGGGACTTTATCGGGAAAATGATCGCGACAAATTTAGGCATTTGTATTTTGCCATATAGTGTGTCACAGCTTCTAAAAGAAAATGTAAAGACAGTAAAAGTAGTTAAACCGACAATTGAATGGGACTTAGCGGTCATATGGAGAAAAAATCATTACTTGTCTTACGCAACAAGAGAATGGCTGGAATTTACCCAGGAGCGATTGACATTAGGAAACATCTCTGAATAGAGGTGTTTTTTTTGTGGGCATTTTACAGAAGCAATGAGTTACTCGTAGGGACTGAAGCGATTACATAGATAAAATCTATCTTTACAATAAAAAATATCCATTTTACGAATCCTTTCCGGCAGTCTTACACTCAATAGGAACACAAAAAAAGAAGGAAGGATCGATCAAATGATTGATGCAAAAAACCCAAAAGAAAGCTTGATCGTCAATACGGATCAAGTAATGATTAACGATCTGAATAATTATAATACATTGTTTGGCGGCGTGTTGATGAAAAAATTGGATAACAACGCTACCTTGTCGGCGCGACGTCACGCCAGAGTCAAAGAATGTGTGACCGCTTCGACAGATTCTATTGATTTCCTGCACCCAATCCATCAGACCGATTCGGTTTGTGTGGAATCTTTTGTTTCTTACACGGGCAATAAATCGATGGAGATCTTTTGTAAGGTCATTGCAGAGGACATGCTTACAGGTGAGCGCAGGATGGCGGCAACGGCATTCTTAACGTTTGTTGCACTTGACGAAAACAAACAGCCAATTAAAGTACCAGAAATCATCCCGGAAACCGAGGAAGAAAAGTTTCTTTACGAGTCAGGCAAAGAGCGTGCAGAAATTCGTAGACAACGTAGAAAGCATAGCAAGGAACTAACGGAAAAAATCGGCATAAGAAAGCCATGGGAAAGAGGAGTGAAGATGCATGACCAGGAAATTAGCTAGTTTGACAGAAATCTATCAGGCTAAAGAGGATATAGAGCAATTAAAACAGCAGAAACCGGAACTGTATGAACAGCTTCTTCACGTGGTGAGCCTTACAAGACAGCTTCAGATTAAATACGGTTATCTGGGTTCCCTATTGATGGAGGAAAACACACCAAAGTATCAGCCGAAATTTGTAAGGGAGTCCGTTCTCAGTCTTTATCTTGAAGAAGTAGAAAAACTGAAAAAACGTCAGGATATTGAGTTAGTGAGGGATATCATCGAGAGGAACCACCGGGTAAGCGAATCGAAAATATGCCTATTATTGCTTGGAGCCAAGCCGGAGCTGCTTCAAGGATCCATGATTATGAATTAAGAAAGAAATTTGAAGGATAGAAAAAAATAAGCTGTTCCCCATCCCCTGCAGGAACAGCTTATCTTTTTAGAATTCATGCTTTGCAAGTGTCACGGCAATCTCGTCTTCGATAGCAGTGATACCAGAACTTGCTCCTAAATAATTGTTTATCATAATGGAAAAGATTAGTTTTTCTCCATCTTTGGCTGTAACATAACCAGTCAGTGTTGAAACACTATTCAATGAACCCGTTTTTGCTTTCACGTTTCCTTTTGCAGGCTCTTCTTTCATCCGCGAACGGAGGGTTCCACCGACCAAGCGATCGGAAATACCGGCCACAGGGAGTGATTGCTCCCAGATTGGAAACCAGCTTTTTTCTTGGGCGTTGTACAATAATTGGGTCAGACTATTGGCAGGGATATAGGTTTTATGCGACATACCTGATCCGTCACGCAGTTGAACAGTACTGGTATTCACACCCAATTTTTTTGCAACTGTCTCGGTCACCTGCAGACCCTTTTCCCAGCTTCCTTCCCCGTGCGCTATTTTCCCCATTTCCTTTGTCAAGATTTCTCCGTGTCCATTGTTGCTTAACTTCATAAAAGGAATCAGCAGTTCGCGTAAAGGCATGGATTTCTTTTCGGCAAGCATCGTTGCTTGCTTTGGGGTTTGACCGAAAGAAACATCTGTTTTACCGATAAAATGAATGCCCTGTTCTGCCAGCGTACGCTGAAAAACATTCAATGTATAACCGGTGGGCTCCCATACAGAGGACCACGATTTAGAAGTGGAGCCGTTTAATGGCATACTACCTTCAATGAGTATTTCGTTTGTACCGTGCTGGCGTGTAATGGAAATATCCTTCGACTCATCTCCAGCAACCATACTGGTCTGGTTGTTGATTGTTAGGTAGTCATTCTTAGGTGTCATATGGACGTTAGCAGGCTCTCCAATTTGATCCGAAGGTGTTACCTCGACAATGACCGTTCCGGCATCATAATCAGAATCAGGAGACAAGGTAAGAGCAGATACCTGGGCACCGGTGTAGAACGGTTCATCCGACCAATTTAGGTCTTCAGACAAACGGACGTCATCATACCAAGTGTCATCACCAACCAGCTTGCCTTTAATTTTGTGAATGCCCTTTTTATGCAATTCTACTGCAAATTCCCTTAAGTCTTGTTCCAGTAATGTCGGATCCCCTTTCCCTTTGAGATAGAGATTACCATGTAGTACATTGCCTTTTACTGATCCATCAGTCCATACCTCTGTGGTAAATTGGTAGTCAGGTCCCAAAGTTTCCAAGGCCGCAGTGCTCGTCAATAATTTCATATTGGAAGCAGGACGTAACCGTGTATTACCGTTTTGTGCATAAATCAATTCACCCGATTTGGCTTTACGGACGCTAACACCTGTCACAGTACCGATGAGTTTATCATCTGCCAGAATTTCATCTAACTTTTGTTTTAATGTGGTTGGCTCTGCTGTTTGGCTTAGAGGAGGATCTTCAGAAGCGGTGAGCTGGAAATTGATCGTTTGTCCGGTTAACGGAAGGAAGACTAGAATTGCAAATACAAGCAGAATTAAGGTACGCTTTTTCATAATAGACAACCTTTCACATCCTCTCTTAAATGTTTGAATAGTTAAATAATAATAGATTTATACTCTAATATGGTGAATTTTCTGGAAAACAATTCCGATTACCTAGTTGGATGGAAGCTCTTATGGCTTTTGCAGGAGGAATATAGTTATAGTCTTGATTCAGCCTATTAAAAAAGTGTGGGAAAAAGAAGTGCTTTCTATACAATCGTTGATTGAAAATACAAGACCGAAAAGGAGAGAAGGCGTTGGAAAAGAAAAGAGGATTATTCCCAGGTGTAGAACAGATCGAAATCGAGTCCGGCAAATATGAACATTACAAGCTGATGTTGTGTGTTCCGGATCAGGAAGTACCGTTAGAAGGATTTCCAGTACTTTACGTGTTGGATGGAAATGCTTTCTTTCACACGGTTTGTGAAATGGCACGCGTGCAATCGCATAAGTCAGACAAAACCGGCGTTGTTCCGATGGTTATAGTCGGTCTGGGCTATCCGACAGAAAAGGACTTTGATCCAGCATACCGCCTCCGAGATTATACGTTTCCGATTCAAACCGGAAAAGTTCCACCCCAATTTTCTGATTATGAAAATGGACAGGCGGAAGCTTTTGCAATGTTTATTGAGTTAGAAGTAAAACCGTTGATTTCAGAGCAGGTATCCATCAATACACAGAAGCAGGCGCTGTTTGGCCACTCACTTGGGGGATTGTTCGTCCTTTATTCACTATTCAACTATCCTGGTTCATTTCAACGTTATGTCGCATGCAGTCCGTCATTATGGTGGGATAATCGAGGAATCTTCCGTTATTTTGAAAGATGGCAAAATAGGATGAAACGAACAACAATGGATACGGGGATTTTTCTGGCGGCCGGATCATTGGAAAGAGACTTCATGCGGGAAGACGTCAGGCAGCTCGCCGATAGGTTTGCTGAATTGTCTCCTTCCTTGTTTTCCGTCTATCATGAGGCGGAAGGTGAAAACCATATATCCGCTGTCCATAGCGTGATAAGCAAAATCCTCCGTTTTGTTTCCTTCTGAAGGATTCCGGATCAATAGGTCTGTTATCCCCGGGAAGAGGAGTGGAAGTCAGAACGCTCTTTCTTTTGGTCTCTTCTCGTTTTTCATACGAAGAAAAGAAGAGAAAGTCTACGAAGTTAAATGCAGTAGATATAGTATGTGCTGAAGTGAATGACAAACTTTAAGGCGAATTCAAAGGAGGGAGCCTATGATTCATAATGAGGAAAACCTGTTGCTGGAGGGAAAATACATTTATTTGCGTCCATTCGAAACGGCAGATGCAGCTCAAACACTGCAGCTGCAAAAAAGGAACAAGAGATTTTTTGAGCGTTTTTCGATGACTCGGAGTGAAGCGTATTACACCTTATCTGCTCAACAGAAGTTAATAGAATCGTTTCGTGAGAAAAGAGAGGCAGATGAAGAGTATCACTTTGGAATCTACCAAAAGAGCGATCATTTGCTGGTAGGGACCATTCAGTTGTTTCAAGTTGTGCGCGGTTCTTTGCAAAGTTCATTTATCGGTTACTTCGTTGATAAGAATTACAATGGAAAAGGGTATGCCTCAGAGGCGGTGAAACAAATAACTTCCTATGCATTTGATGTATTACAATTACACCGAATAGAAGCAGGAGTAATGCCGCACAACAAGGGATCAATCCGGGTCCTGGAGAAAGCGGGTTTTCACCGGGAAGGGATAGCCAGAAAAAATGTATTCATTGACGGGAAGTGGGAGGATCATCTTGTATTGGCTCTTCTTAACCCCGCAGATTAGATTTCCAGACATGGGGGGTGCAATATGATACAGGCTGTTCTGTTTGATCTGGATGGCACTATGCTGGATCGTGAAAGGAGCATCCGGTTATTCATCCAAGGTCAATATGACCGGATGGAGGACTATTTACGACATGCGGATAAAGAAGAGTTTATCGAAGCTTTTATGAAATTAGACGCCGGCGGATATGTTTGGAAGGACAAGGTGTATCAGCAGCTGGTCAATGAATTTTCAATTAAATCTGTTTCCTGGCAGGAATTGCTGGATGATTACATAAGCCAATTTAGACACAGCTGCATCCCTTTTCCAAACCTTGTAAGCGTCCTGGAAACCTTGAAAAATAAGAGGTTAAAGTTAGGAGTTATCACAAACGGCCGTTATCCTTTTCAATTGGATACAATTAAAGCCCTCGGTGTCGAACGTTTTTTTGATTTGCTGCTGATTTCAGAAAAAGAAGGGATCAGGAAACCGGACCCAGCTATTTTTCACAGAGCTTCAAAGCAACTGAACGTTCCGCTGGAAAAATGTTTATTTGTCGGCGATCATCCGAAAAAGGATATTGCTGCAGCAGGAAACACAGGGATGGTTACTGTTTGGAAGAAAACGACCGGCGATAGCGCGAAAGAAGCAGACTATACTATTCGACATTTGGAGGAATTGCTTGAGATAGAAGTGGTGAATAAATAAATCATGGAAATGAGGCTAGGAACAAGGAGCAGAGATACATCTCCTTGTTCCTATTTTTTTATCTGAATAGCCCTTTGTTGACAAAAAGCATTATGTGTCATAAGATAATCCTCATGATAAAATGACCAAGTGGTTCTAAAAGGTAACCAGTTGGTTTTGGGGGGAGACAGATCAGTAAAAAGCAGGTTTTAAAAGAGGCGGCAAACCGGCTATTCGCGGAAAAAGGATACCATATGACCTCCGTACAGGAAATAGCTTTTGAGACAGGGGTTTCCAAGGGCGCTTTTTATAAACATTTTGCTAGTAAAGAGGCGTTATTAATTGAATTGGTTAAGGACACCCACAATAAAATGTTTCGAAAAGCCGATTCCGTTCAGATTGGCGGGGCTTTGACCGGAAAGGAATTATTAAAAAAGCGAATAGAAATCGAGCTCGAACAAACTCGGCAAAACAGTTCGATATTCTTTACATTGTTCAAAGAATTTCCACCCGGGGAATCAAATGAAATTTCTCATATGATGAAAGAGTTCCATATGAAATTAATACAGTGGCATAAACAAAGTTTAATCGAGGCATTTGGAGACAGTCCTGCGATTTGGGATATCGTCGTCATGTTTGAGGGGATATTGAAAGAGTATATTTATCTGCTAGTATTCAAGCAAACCCAAGTGCCGGTGGACCGATTGGCTCATTTACTGACAGATGTTTTAGAAGCAATGATTAATCGGGCGAAAAATCTGCAACCCATTCTCAGTGAAGAGACGGTCTTACCGGATAAACAGACTGATAATCCTGCCATCTTGAAGCAACAGCTGCATAAACTATTAGAGGCTGTCAGACAAGAGGCTGAAACACTTGTTGTATCGGACAAAACGAAGAATAATACATTAGCGGCTCTGAATCATCTTTCGGATGAAATACAAAAAGACAAGCCGCAGACATACTTGCTTGATGCATTACTTCATTATTTAAAAAGGCAGGATTCTATCATAGGCAGTATTCTGCAAATCGAGCATACACTTAACAGATTATTGAGGGAAGAAGGAGAAGATAGATAATGGAAGAACAAAACCAACAAACAAGCCAGCCCGATATAAAAATCGGTCCGATGCTAGCCGTCATGTTAATCGGTGCATTCGTCGGTTTATTGAATGAAACTTTGCTGGCAACCGCATTGCCATCCATTATGGCTGATTTCGGCATTACAGAAAATAAAGTGCAATGGCTCACGACCGCTTTTCTATTAACGAACGGGGTAATGATCCCGATTTCCGCTTTTTTAATTGAACGATTTACGACAAGGAAGCTGTTCATGACTGCTTTCAGTATTTTTGGATTGGGTACATTGATCAGCTCCCTGTCCCACGTATTCCCTTTACTACTAACGGGCCGGGTTATTCAGGCCGCTGGATCGGGAATCATGCTTCCGTTGATGATGACCGTCATATTAACCGTTATCCCGAGAGAGAGACGTGGTGCCGTTATGGGGATGGCGGGAATCGTGATCTCGTTTGCCCCGGCAATCGGACCGACGCTGTCCGGCTGGTTATTGGAATACTTTGCATGGAGGGCGCTGTTCTATATTGTGCTGCCCATCGTGATTTTAACCATTGTATTTGCTTACTTTTCAATGAAGAATGTCACTAGATTAACGAAGCCTAAGATCGATATTTTGTCGATTATCATGTCATCTTTCGGTTTCGGCGGATTGTTGTATGGATTCAGCAGCGCTGGGGAAGATGGCTGGAGCAGCTCCAAAGTACTTATTTGCTTGATTGGCGGTGCTATCATCCTGGGGTTATTCATATGGCGCCAGCTAAAATTGGCCACCCCGCTGTTACAATTCAAAGTATTTAAATTCAACATTTTCAGTCTATCCCTGGTCATAACCATGATCGTATTGATGTCAATGATCGGTGCAGAAACATTGCTGCCGCTATACATGCAGAATTTACGTGGTTTTACACCACTTGAGTCCGGCCTGATGTTGCTTCCGGGCGCGGTTGTGATGGGAATCATGTCGCCGATTACAGGGATGATGTTCGATAAATTTGGAGCGCGTTGGCTTGCGGTTCCTGGTTTGGCTATCGTTGCAGTCACAACCTATGTTTTCACAAACTTGTCAATGGAGACTTCGTTTACGATGCTTGCCATTGTGTATGCTGTCCGTATGTTCGGTTTGGCGTTAGCCATGATGCCGGTTATGACTGCCGGTCTGAACCAAATTCCAGATGAATGGAATGCCCATGGTTCAGCAATGGCGAACACGATGCAACAGGTGTCCGCATCGATTGGTACTGCTATCCTTATCACAGTGATGACAACTGCTTCCAAAAACTATCAGCCGGATATGTCTTCCCTGGCAGGACTATCCCAGGCGGATGCCAAGCAGCAGGTAGCCAATAGCGCCTTGTTGCATGGCTATAATAGCGCCTTTTTGTTTGCTTCCATTCTTGCTTTGGCTGGGATGCTGCTGGCATTGTTTTTAAATACGAAAAAAACTGCCGAGAAAACGACGGCAGCAGAAAAATAGCAGTAGCGGCATACTTCTGGGAGTCCGGAGGTATGCCGTTTTTTTTACACGGGAAGATAGAAGAGGGGATAGCTTGATCGAGATTGACGAATAATGGTGGTTCCTATATTTTCAGCTGAGGATGTTCTAGTTTTATCTACTCTTTTTCCTGTGAACGCCGGAATGGCCTGCAGCCGTATCGATCTCCGTACTTTTCCATTCGCCAGCGGACCACCACCTCGTGCAACTCATTGGTAAGGCGAAGCAATTCCTCATCTGACAAACTGTGCGATTTTTCATAAACAACATACATTTCCATTCTTAGCTGTTCCATCTTTTGTTCTAGCTGTTTCAACATAATACTTCTCTACTTTCTTATGTAGATTGATTCATTACCCAACTTTTACAACAATAGCTTATCTTTTTTCCTCATAGACTTGTCGTAAAACCTTGTGTCTCGAAATGAAAAATTGAAAGGACTTTTGTTTGTAAAGCAATTTTATTTTCCATTCGGTACAGCAGTATCGCCTATGGGGAGCTGGTAAGAAAAAAGTTGTTATCTGACATTGTATTATCAAGGAAACTTCACTCCTATTCAAGGGAACGTGTGTTCTTATTGTATAGGAACAGCAGTGAATAGGCAAGCATACGATAGACTTATTTTAAAAGGAAGCAAAAAAGAAAGTAAACATGGTGTGGGACGGTGTTAATCTTGAGGATTATACAGGGTCTTGGAGTTTTCGAAAAAACCGATTTAGTGAATGGACTTTGTTTTTTGGAATTCATTGAGCAGCTTATCCAGCGCCTGGGAAATTTTTAGGACCTCTTTCCCGTCCGGCTCATTGCTATAGGCTTTATACATCTTCAACCTTAATTGCTCTATCTCTCTTTCTAGATCTTTTTTCATAAATTATACCCTACCTTATCTATCATTCTATTGAAATAGTATCTTTTTTTTTGAATTAATTCAATTAATATTAGTACCTTTTTCACAAAAATTCCTTTATTTGGATATAGAAACGAAAGTTAGACGGATGACATACAATGAGAAGTAACCATAAGGAAGGAGGTTCAGAATATGTATCATCCATGGCAGGTACCTTCGAATCAACCAGTCGAATGGTGGGAAAGGGGACAACTGGATACGCAGCCAGGTACTCCTGGTTTTCCTTCATTTCCGCCACCGACGCAACCGCCGGGAGGCACTCCACAGGCGGGACCCCCTACAAGTCCCCCGCCATCTGTGGTACCGCAGCAAGCACCATTTCAAACCTATGCGGTCGACCCAGGAGGAATCCGCGGCTGCTTATTCCGTTTCACCTATGTTTGGCTGGAAGGTTTTGAATCCTTCTGGTATTATCCTACCTTTGTCGGTCGCCGTAGCATAGCGGGTTACCGCTGGACTGGATTCCGGTGGGTTTACTTTGGAATTGACTTGAATCGGATTGAATCATTTCAATGCTATTGATGAGGAGCACCCACCTAAGGGCCGGTATGAAGGATTTTCCTTCACCGGCTTTTTTTCTGATTTTAAAGAGTTCGACTATTACTTTCTGTTTAAGAGGGTGGGCAGCATTTTTGGGAATTTTTTAAAGCGGTTCAGGAACTGATTTGTGATGTCGTTGTTCCGTTTCTCTCCGACGCATTTCTTCCAGTCAATCGACTGAAAATGATAATGGTGATTACTCCCATTAAAAGAAATGCAAACGTTAAGACAGAAGTTGGCAGGAAATTGCTGAGAAAAATAAACAAACCGGCAATCACAGCGCCAAGAATTGTCATCAACCCAAATACAGCCATGTAAGTACTTCTTGCATGGTCTGGTACCATGTTGGCAAGCATTGTCTGTTTTACTGGAATGTGCAGCAATTCTCCCAAAGTAGCAAAGAACATGGCGGCAATCAGCACAATGGCTGAATGGTGAAAGCTGAGTACAGTATATCCAAGGAAGCAGTCAAACAGACAACCAAAATAGTATTTTCAGCTTTCAATATCCCTAATAAATTGATACCATCTGCCTGGAACGGCAAGAACGGCACCAACTGTCTCGCTTCCGGTATGTCTTCTGCCAGACGAAGCCCGATGTAATTAGTCAATTGTTCCTCTGTCGCGACGATAAGTAAGTTTGCCAAAGTGAATGCGGCAAAAGTTTTGTGTCTCAAGACGCTGAAATAAGTTCTGACTCCATTTCCCAAATCTTTTTGAGGAGCTGTCTTCTTATGATATTTGGAAGTATCGGGTTGAAACGACTCCTTGATAAAGAAAACGGTCATTCCGAGCGAAATCATGGTAGCAGCTGCTACACCTAAAAACAGAAGGAAATGATGGTCCATGAATAGGAAGGCACCGGTAATCCCCCCGATAGATATGGCAAGGTTTTGCAACCAATAAGAAAATGTGTAAACTGCTTTTCGGTTTTCCGGATTACTTTCATCGATGATCATCGCTTGGTAGGCAGGGGTCGCTGACCCGAGAGAAAAATGAATGATGACAAAGAGAACAAAGGTGAAATAAGGAAGGCTCAGCCAAGGGGAATTGACTGCTGCCACGAATAGAAAGCCGCAAAGCACGATTGTTTCAGAAAAGACTATCACCGGCTTTCTTCCATTCTTATCTGACATGTACCCCCCGGTAAAGGAACCGGCGATATTAGCTGCCATTACGCTCAAAAACATAAAGCCCGTCACTATCGTTCCCAGCATATTCGAGAAAAAAACGACAAGATAAGGAGTAACCGCCGCATTAGCTGTTGTGGTGATAAATTGAAGGACTAACCGAATTTGAATGGTTCGGGAAAAAGAAAAAAAGTTCATGATTCGTTCTCCTTTTTTGATTGATTAATCAATCATTTTTGTAAATTAGAAGAACCTTCACTTTATGGAAGGTTCGGTCCGAATAACCGTATGGCAACCGGCGCAAAATCAGACCAAATATCGTGTTCGGGTTGATCAGCCAAATTTAGCCGGATTCCCATCAGGAAGGAAGTGTAGGCAATAGAAGAGGTGAGAGGGTCTACCTCACTTCGAAGCTGGCCACTGCTTTGTCCTTTAGCCACCAAGTCTGCGATCTTATAACGGAAGGTATAATAAAATCGGTCAAGCTCCTTGAATTGGCGTTCGAACCGTTGATGCTGTCCGATTACCTGGGTAACAAGCCGCAAGTAAGTACCGACACTGGCAAATAAGCGGATATGCTTGTCGATCATGGCTTCTAATTCCTTGTAAGGGTCTTCTGCATTTGGATCGAAGTCCAATAACAGAGGGGAAAGTTCTTTTAGACGTTCTACAACTGCATGATGAAATAACTCTTCTTTGTTCTCGAAGTAGGTAAATACGCTGCCGAAACTTATTCCAGAGGCTTTTGCCACTTTGGAAATAGTGGTGTCGTTATACCCATGTTCTGAAAACAGGATAATCGCCTGTTCCAAAATCTTATCTCGTTTTACTTTCATTTTTTCGATTTGATTACCTGAAAGTGGCATATGCTTCTCCTTATTAACAATTGATTGATCAATCAATTATTAGTATATACTAAGCTCCTAATAATTGTAAACGTATTCTTTAGCGTTTCCTTACGATATCCCGTGTGTACTATAAAACGATAAGTAAGCTTTGACAACTTCTTGGTATCCTTTACAGGTAGTTGCTATTTAGGCACCCATTTGGTAGCGAAATAAGTCTGGGATGTAGCGTATATGGAAAGTGCCAAATACCATTACTTCAGATTTTGCATTAGTCACTTTCCTTCGTTCTCCTTTCTTATGGTATTCCTGTTTAGACAAGTTGGTGTATATAGGTCATAGTAGAGAATATTCCGAAAAGAAGAATGCTCACTCGACTTATATTGAAAGCACAAATCATTAGGAATAAAGAGGATGTGTTAATTAGAAACTATTCTTAATTACAGAAAGGAGGACATTAAATGTCAGGTAGACGTGAAGGTCCAAAACAACAAAAGCAGCCCAACCTGCCGAAAAGTCCAAACCAGCCTTATGGGGAACCGCTAAGCGGATCCCACCAAGTGAAAAATCAAAACCATTCCCGTCAGAAACGAAAATCTTCTCATGATTTATAGAAAAGGGCAGCCTTTCCGGGCTGCCTTATTCTTATAGGACGGGGAAATATCAAAATGGTTGAAAAAACGGTGTTGTTAATATTTCCGGCAATGGAGTACTACTATATCTTCGTATTCGGCAATGGGCACCGATCGACTAGTTTTCAATCAAAAGTGCTTGGTACTTTACAGTTTAACGGTTTTATCTAGTATAATGGGGATGTCTGGGATTTTGTCAGAACAAAAAACTGGACGATGGGTAGAGAAGCAAACACTTACGTCTGTTTTGCCCGTGCAGGGTACTGATAAATAGAGGAATTCGAATGGCTGTCGAAGACAGCGAGAATCAGCAAATAGGGAGCTAATAAGGAATGGAGATTATTCAAATTCAAGACGCGCCTCCAGCGAGTAACGAGCCAATCATTTTATGTATCGGAAAATTTGACGGTGTTCACCTCGGTCATCAGTCGATATTACGGCAGGCAGGACGGTTGAGAGAAACCGGGCAGTCATTAGCGGTCATGACCTTCCACCCGCATCCCCTGTGGGCTTTAAAGCGTGATGAACGATACAGACAATGTGTGACACCACGTGGAGAGAAATACCGTCAGCTGGAACGTCTTGGTGTCAGCAAAGTATATGAAATTGAATTTACGGAAAAATACGCAGAGACGACCCCTGAAACATTTGTTTATCAGCATCTATCCTTGCTGAATATTAAAGGGATTGTGGTAGGGGAAGGATTCAATTTTGGCAAAGGCCGTAAATCGGACACCGACCTTTTGACGGATTTAGCAGCTGATATCGGAATTCCAGTGACGATAGCGCCATTAATGACAATTGGCGGTCAGAAAATCAGCAGTACGGATATCAGGTCCTCCATCAGAGAGGGACAATTTGAAAAAGTGAACACATTGCTTGGCAGAAACTATTCCGTTAATGGAAAGGTAGTAGAAGGGGATGCGCTTGGCAGGAAACTCGGCTTTCCAACAGCTAACTTAGCGCCGGATGGTGATTACGAGTTGCCAGGAAGCGGTGTTTATCTTGGAAGCGTCGAGATAGCTACAGAGAACGATATGGCGGGTGAATGCTGGTATGCATTAATCAATGCTGGCTACCGACCAACAGTAAATGGGAAAGATTACCTGATTGAAGCCTATTTATTGGATTTCTCTGGCGATCTCTACGGCAAATCAATGAAGGTGTCGTTCATTCAAAAAATGCGTGAAGAAGAAAACTTTGCTTCCCTTGATGAATTAATCAAGCAAATGAACAAGGACAAAGAAGAGGCGCGCGTGATACTTGGACTAAATCATCACTCCTGAAAAGCCGAAGTTTGCGGCAGAGAGAGGGGCTGACAATGGGAATAGTAGTAGTCGAAATTTGCGACGCCAGTTTGATCAATGAAGTGGATGTTGAACAAATACTGGAATCGGAATATCCGGAAGTATCGGTAGTGAAATATGATTGCTTGTCCTTTTGTGGACTTTGCCGGGTACGTCCCTATGCCATGGTAAATGGGACCCGCGTGTTCGGTAAGACTGCAGAAGAGTGTCTGAAAGCAATCCGGGGCCAAATCGACGAAGAATTGGCTTTTTATATGGATTAACAGGACAAAATACGTCTTCGACTGGCTTCAGCTGTGCTATAATTAAGGTCGTTCCGATTTATGGAGAGCTGTTGCAGGAGTTGAAAAACGTGGAATTGATAAAAATATTCAAAAACAGCATCGCATTGCCGAAAAAGCAGGCTGTGTTCTGGCTTAACAGAGTAAGCATGCGGGATACCTTGGTATATATCTTTTTATTGATTTTTGTTTTATATTTACCGGAAGGCTATGCTTTGGCCTTTCAAGAAAACCTTTTATTGGACAGTGACTTGCGGAGTGTATTCATCTTGCAGAGTATCACTTTTTATCCGATGTATGTCATTTTTACCGGGTTGGTGGTTATTTCCACCCTGGCTGCTGGGGCTCTGCTTATGGCACGTTTGCTGCACAGGAAGCTCGCTTTTCAGCATCTATGGAAAATGACTGCTTTTGCGTTGACACTGCCGCTTATTGTTTATACCGGGATAAAATTGGCAGGCTGGGGAAACGGTATCCTGCTTTTGCTGTTGATTATTGGCCTTTATTTGATTCTATATCAAATGGTTACCGTTTATCCAAAAAGAAAATAACAATCGAGTCGATAAGTTATCCAAAAACCTTTACCATTTGCTTCTAAGTATGGTAAAGGTTTTTTATTGCGAATTATTTTAAAAATATTCGGATAATTTAAGAAAAACGTGCATACCTTGATTTAAGAAAGCGCTTTCAAAAGAGGAGGAGATAGAATGAAGTTGACTACCAAGATTTTCATTGGCCTGTTGCTCGGTGCTGTAGTAGGACTTATTTTGCATTTTTCTGCACCGAGCTTGTTTGAAACGCTTGATAACTATGTATTCAGCTTACTTGGCACCCTGTTCTTGAATTTAATCAAAATGCTTGTTGTTCCGATTGTGTTTTTTTCCATTGTTCTCGGTACTGCTTCATTAGGGGATCCTAAAAAGCTTGGCCGTATTGGTGGAAAGACCGTGGCGTTTTTTCTGGCAACAACGACGATTGCCATTACCATCGCTATGGCTCTTGCTTATTTATTCCAGCCGGGAAAAACTGGAATTGATACAACCGGAGCAAGCTTTGAAAGCAGCGAAGCGCCGACTGTGGTGGAAACTTTCACGAATATTATCCCGGCTAATCCCATTCAGTCGATGGCGGAAGGAAACATGCTGCAAATTATCGCCTTTTCTATTTTTATTGGATTTGCATTGGCGATGCTTGGTAAAAAGACCGAAGGAGCATTGCGTTTAGTTGAGCAAGGCAATGATATTATGATGTTTTTGGTCAACTTAATCATGCGCTTCGCACCATATGGGGCATTCGGTTTATTGGCTTCCGCTATTGGAACAATGGGATTGGATGGAGCCAAAGCAATGGCCTCGTATATGCTGGTAGTCCTTGCAGGTCTTGTAATTCATGGGGTTATTACGTACGGTACGGCTGTATCTTTATTAGGAAAAATGAATCCAGTTCATTTCTTAAAAGGATTTTTCCCAGCTATGACGGTAGGGTTCAGTACTTCTAGCAGCAGTGCCACACTGCCGGTGTCGATGAAAGCGGCACAAGAGAATTTGAATGTCCCCAAATCGATTAGCAGCTTTGTACAGCCGCTAGGTTCCACTATCAACATGGACGGGACGGCAATCATGCAGGGGGTTGCAACGGTGTTTATCGCTCAGGTTTACGCTGTGGATCTTTCTTTTTCTCAATTGTTAATGGTTGTGCTGGTGGCTGTACTGGCCAGTATTGGTACGGCCGGTGTGCCAGGAGTAGGACTGATTATGCTTGCAATGGTGTTGACCCAGGTATCACTCCCTGTCGAGGGCATCGCATTGATTATCGGTATCGATCGACTGCTTGATATGACGAGGACGGCATTGAATGTGACGGGAGATGCGGCATGTGCTGTTGTGGTGGCAGAGACAGAAAAAAAGCACCAGGATGATGAGGAGAGTCCTCAACAATTGCATGCTTGAGAAAGAGAAAGAATACTTGTCTGATTTGGCCATGACAAAAGCATAGTGGCAAAGGAAGAAACCGAGCGATGATTCCAATTCGTTCGGTTTTTCTTGTTTTATATCAGCAATCAGCATCTATGGGAGTGATGTTGTCCAGCTCCAGCGCCTACCCCCTCGAGGTCTTAAGTCAATCCTCTATGTGGCAAGAAACGCCACGTCGAGGCTTGTCTTAAGCTTGTCGGGGGTGAGCAAGGCGCTTTCGCATTTCTATGTCCAGCTCCAGCGCCTACCCCTCGAGGTCTTAAGTCAATTTCCTCTGTCTTTTGCTTTCTAAAAATGTCGTAAATTTTAAGTCTCTATAATAGAATTCCTTTAGGAAATCAGTTAATCTATTGAGGTGTGAATTCTGTTAGACAAGGAACAACACAGATGACAGACCGGACAACCCGGCTGGAAAAAGAGAGGGAGAAGAACATGACTACAACCAGTAACAAGAGATCGACGATTGTCACCTTACTGCTGGCCGGGGCTTTTATTGCCATTCTTAACCAAACATTGATGATTACCGCCATACCTCCGATTATGGAAGAAATGGGCATATCGGCAAACACAGGACAGTGGCTCACTACTGTTTTTATGCTTGTCAACGGAATCATGATTCCTGTTAGTGCGTTTTTACTTGAACGTTTTACGACGAGACAGTTATTCATCACCGCGATGAGTGTGTTTGCGTTCGGAACGTTGGTTGCCGGGCTTGCACCTAACTTTCCTTTTTTATTGCTTGGCCGCGTGATTCAGTCAGCGGGCGCGGGTGTCATGCTGCCGTTGATGCAGACAGTATTTTTGATGATATTCCCAGTTAACAAGCGCGGAGCAGCAATGGGGCTTATCGGATTGGTTATTTCGTTTGCTCCTGCAATTGGTCCTGCACTGTCTGGCTGGATCACTTCTCATTATTCCTGGCGGCTACTGTTTTTCATCATTTTGCCGATCGCGATTATTGACATTGTAGTGGCTATATTCGCCATGAAAAATGTAACTGAAGTAAGCAGACCGCGAGTCGATATCCTTTCGATTATTTTATCCTCGTTAGGATTCGGCAGCCTGCTTTATGGATTTACCAGTGCCGGAAACAACGGATGGTTCGCATCGCTGACCCTTATCTCGCTCGGAGTTGGAGTTTTGGCTCTGGTTCTATTTATCAGCAGGCAACTACGGCTTGAACATCCGATGCTGGAATTCCGGGTCTTTAAATATCCAATTTTTCCACTCGCTGTCATGGTAGGGATGATTGTATTCATGGGACTAATTGGTGTGGAGACCATCATCCCGTTATATATGCAAAATATGCGCGAATTCAGTGCTTTTGAGGCAGGTCTTGCTTTACTTCCGGGTGCCCTGATTACCGGGTTCATGTCACCAGTAACTGGCAGGATTTTTGACAAGGTGGGTGCCCGCTGGCTGGCGATTATTGGATTGACTATCATTACGGGTTCTTCCTTTGCATTTTCCAACCTGAACACTTCTACCTCGTTTAGCTTTATAACAATCATGTACAGCATCCGGATGTTCGGGTTGTCAATGGTCATGATGCCAATTGCTACGGCAGGCTTGAACCAGCTGCCCCAGCGTTTAATTCCACATGGTGCTGCCATGGATAATACAATGCGACAAATTGCCGCCTCTGTCGGCACCGCTATTCTGGTTACCGTTATGACAACCTCCGCTTCCAATGCAGAGAACAGGCCAGAAATCAATCATCCTGATATATACGGAGCAAATATGGCATTTATTGTTGTTTCTCTTTTATCCTTGCTAGGATTGCTTTTGTCCTTCTTTATTAAAAACACCAAACCGGAAGCTGAGCAGAACCAACAAGGAGATAACGGTTGAATTAGTTCCCCCTTAGCATACTAAGGGGGAACTTTCTAGTCCAATTGTCTTATATTAATCATTGACACCATTTATAGCTTATGTTTTAATGAAAGAAACCGCTAACAATTTAATAGTAAAATGGATTGTTACTGTCCGGCAGGCAAAACCTAAGTTTGTGGTAAAGTATTCTGAAAGGGATATTTATGCCCAAATTTAGGTTTTTTTATTATAGTAGCGTTTTTCTTTTATCATTCACTTATTGAGGGCGATCGATTATGGAAATAAAAAAAGTCTTTAACAATAATGTCGTATTAACGGAAAATAAACATAATCAGGAAATAGTTGTGATGGGAAGAGGCTTGGCGTTTCAAAAAAGGCCTGGTGATCCCATTGAGCCAAACAAAGTGGAAAAGACATTTGTACTGGAAAATCAGGGGGTATCAGACAAACTCGCCGAATTGCTCAGCGAGATCCCGGAGGAGTACTTTGATTTGTCTTACCAAATCATCGATTATGCTAAAACACAGCTTCCTTATAAACTTGATGACTATATTTATGTTGCACTGACCGATCATCTGAGTTTTGCCATCAGCAGGTATAAGCAGGGGATCCATCTTCCCAATGCCTTGTTATGGGAAATCAGAAAATATTATAAACAGGAATTTCAGGTAGCGATGGCATCGCTTGATTTAATAGAAAAATCAATTGGTGTGAGACTGGAAGAGGATGAGGCAGGATCTATCGCACTTCATTTGGTAAATAGCCAGTTATCAGGGGAGAGCATGGAAGCCACCGTGAAAATGACAAAGATGGTCAACAACATCTTGAATATCGTCAAGTATTATTTTCAAATCGAATTAGATGAAAGCTCAATTAATTATGAACGCTTTCTGACCCATTTGCGTTTTTTTGCGCTGCGGTCGCTGCGAGAGGAAAAGGCTCCTGTCGAGAATACGGATGACTTTTTATACGAACAAGTGAAAAAGAAATACCACAAAGCGTTCTTATGCAGTAAAAAGGTCGCTGTCTTTGTTGAGACAAACTATGAATGGCATGTGACAAAGGATGAAATTATTTATTTAACGCTCCATATTCATCGTGTCACTAATCGGCATGATATGAATGCCAATCCTTCCGATTAATCGAGAAAGCAGATGAATACAAGCGATTCCCTTCTGAAGGAACCGCTTGTATTTTTTGTCGGAAACTCTTGTCCTTGATAGAATATCTCACCGTTATTTTCTTCTGAAAGAGTCTGCGTATTTGTCCTTTGCTTTGGGAGGGCTCGTCCTCTTTTTGACACTTATTAAAAATAAGACCAAATGAAAAAGCAAGCCTCAAAGTATTGCTGGAAAGGATACTACACATTAAACAGCGTCACGTCTGCGCTCTTCTTACGATGGATGGCTAAAGACATGGCTTTTATACCAATCATCAACCCTCTATCATTGAAATGAACTTGAGGAATATCCAAGTAAATTGCTTGTAATTCTTTCTATCTTTTTTTAAGCTGAAATTAGCATCTCGGTAAACGCTTACACATATAGTAGATAAAGAAAAAGCTTCTATTAAAAAAAGATGAGGGAGGGCGTTTCATTGAGCAGTTTGTTAGTTGCTGCAATTGGAATCATCATTTTCATTCTTGGTTATCGTTTTTACTCAAAGTTTGTTGCAGAAAAAATTTATCAGCTTGATCCAAATTATGTAACCCCGGCACATCAATATAAAGATGGAGTTGATTTCGTTCCAACTAATAAGTATGTTGTCTGGGGACATCATTTCACATCGGTCGCAGGGGCTGCACCGATTCTTGGACCTGCGATAGCCGTATACTGGGGCTGGTTGCCTGCATTTTTGTGGGTAGTGCTTGGAACCGTATTTGCAGCAGGCGTCCATGACTTCGGTACCTTGGTTTTGTCTGTCAGGAATAAAGGGCAGTCGATCGGAACACTTGCCCACCGTTTAATCGGGAAAAAAGCAAAACTACTATTCTTGTTTATCATTTTGATACTAGTTTTGATGATCAACGCCGTTTTTGCCTGGGTGATCTCGAACCTATTTATTTCTTACCCCGCCAGTGTAATTCCGGTATTTATTCAAATCCCGCTGGCGATTTGGATAGGCTATGCTGTCTATAAAGGGAAAACAAAAATGCTTTTGCCATCCATCATCGCCCTGGTAGTCATGTATGGTGTAGCCATTCTATCTAGCAATATAGACTTTCTGCAAATTGATGTCGTTTCGTACTTTGGAGGGGAAGGTGCTGCCGGCCTGTTTGGAATGGGCGCGGTATCCAGCGCTTTTCTGATCTGGATTGTGATTTTAATGGTTTACGTCTATATCGCTTCCACACTTCCTGTATGGAAATTACTGCAGCCCCGTGATTATATAAACTCCCATCAGCTGGTAGTTGGAATGGCGATTTTATATCTCGGGCTGTTATTCACCAATCCGGAGGTGACCGCCCCAGCAGCAAGTGCAGCCAGCGATGTCTCCTGGTTCCCGCTCTTGTTCATAACGGTTGCCTGTGGTGCTATTTCAGGGTTTCATGGACTGGTTTCCTCGGGAACTTCCTCCAAGCAATTAAACAAAGAAACGGACGCGCGCTTTGTCGGATATTTTGGAGCCGTTGGCGAAGGGGCACTTGCGTTAGTATCGATTTTGGCGGTTATTACCCTGTTTCCTTCGGCAGGTGATTTCACGGCAGCTTATTCAAGCTTCGCCCAGGCGAATGCAACCGGGCTTGGGAACTTTATCGAAGGTGCGAGTCAGTTGGCGAATGGCCTGGCAATTCCTCCTGGAATCGCCACCACGATTGTTTCGATTATTGTTGTCAGCTTTGCAGCAACAACACTGGACACATCGGTTAGGTTGATGCGATATATTATTGCCGAACTCGGCGTCGAATATAAAATCCCGGCATTATCCAGAATGCATGTAGCAACTAGCATTGCTGTCATCCTGAGTGCTGTGTTGGTTCTGCTGCCGGAAGGTTCCAAAGGATTTGGATCCGGTGGATACTTGTTATGGCCATTATTCGGGACGTCCAATCAGCTGCTCGCTGGCATCAGCCTGTTGCTGATCTCCATCTGGCTGAAACGGCAGGGCAGGAACTTTCTGGTCACATTGATTCCGATGGTATTCCTGCTGATTATGACGTTGCTTGCTATGTTTAACCAAGTGCTTTTTCAATGGTCGTGGTTTGGTTCCGATGCAAATATGCTTTTATTTGTGTTAGGTGCAGTCATTTTTGTATTCGCCGTGTGGATTATCATCACTGCCATTTCAACTTTGACGAAGAATGACATAAGGAGTCCTGAATGAGGCGCTTGTCCATGAGGTAAACAAAATTTCCTTACTGCAAAAGGGGCACATTGCTGCCCCTTTTTCTCATAAGGAAAGGAGGAAAAAAGATGAGGGATAAACTTAAAACATTGATCCAATGGTACGACGAAATGTTAAGCCTTCCGCATCGCAGTGAAGTAGCACGTGAATTACGGGATGAAGACGATTTATTTATGCTGCTTCTTTATTCAGAAATGGTTGGTATTCCGAATCCTGTATACTATTACACGCTTGAACTGTATCCTTATATGCTGGAAAAATTCCATGACTGGCATTTGCGGATGGGAATGGAAAAATCACCGCTGGACGGTATTCGCTGTTGTTGAATAGGAGGATGCTGCGATGAATGATTTTTTGCAAAAGCCGATTTTATTTGTGGGTGGCAAAGGCGGAGTGGGGAAATCGACAACGGCAGCTTCGCTGGCATATGCTGCGGCCGAAGCAGGAAAACAGGTTTTACTAGTATCGACAGATCCCGCTCATAACCTTGGAGATATTTTTAACTGTGCAGTGGGTTCGGAAAGCGTACAAGTTACTGATTGTTTATCCGTATTAGAAATTGACGCCGTTAAAGAAGCAGAAACTTACATTAAAGGTGTCAAGGATAACCTTTCGGGATTAGTGAAATCAAGTCTTGTTGAAGAGGTGAACAGGCAGATGGATATGGCAAAAACGTCACCAGGAGCTGAAGAGGCTGCATTGTTTGATCGAATAGTATCCATCATTTTGGAGGAGCGGGAACATTATGATTTTCTTATTTTTGATACAGCACCGACCGGTCATACAGTGAGGCTTCTTAGCCTTCCGGAATTAATGGGTGTGTGGATGGACGGCATGTTGGAGAGAAGACGTAAGACAAATGAAAATTACAGTCAGTTGTTAAATGACGGTGACCCAGTTGAGGATCCAATATTTGACGTCTTAATGAAGCGAAGGCGAAAGTTTGAACATGCTCGTAAGGTGTTGCTTGATCATGAGGAGACAGGCTTTCTGTTCGTACTAAATCCGGAAAAGCTTCCGATTGAAGAAACAAAGAAAGCTATTAATCAGCTGGAGCCTTTTCACATCCACATAGACACATTGGTCATCAATAAAGTGCTGCCGGAAATTGCTGATGGGGATTTTTATCATAGGCGCAAACAAATTGAACAGCCATATCTAGATGAAATCGCAAGCGTTTTTTCCAACAAAAAGTTATTTTATGTTCCGCTTTTCTCGGAAGATATGACCGATATCGACAGTCTGTCTGTCTATGCGAAATATTTAACAAATACGGAGTCCATTAGATGAAAAATTCTATCATGAAGCAAATTGCTTTGAAATCATAACCCAACACGGGGCCGGGGCTACTTTTACCTGAAAGCCTTTTTTCTTCTATATGACAAATGTCATGCGAAGGGCTTGACGTTTGTGTCTGTTTATCGGAATGGTTTTCTTCTACTATTAA
The DNA here is from genome assembly GCF_900103695.1 of Sediminibacillus halophilus. Lineage (GTDB taxonomy): Bacteria > Bacillota > Bacilli > Bacillales > Amphibacillaceae > Sediminibacillus > Sediminibacillus halophilus. Next base: position 1,076,058 of record NZ_FNHF01000001.1, on the reverse strand, counting down.
AGATAAGCAAATGGTTTATCCTAAAAAAAGCATGGACAACCATGCTTAAGGAGGAAAACAATGAGTAAACAAAAACAAGCAGAACTGAGAAAAAATGTAGCTCCGTATGAAAAAGCGAACAAAAAATCGAGCGTTATACAATTGTTGAATACCATCCCAGCCTTTTTCATTCTTTGGTTTTTGGCTTACCAAAGCCTGTCGATTTCGATTTGGTTGACCATTCCTTTGGCAATCGTGGCAGCTGGATTTGTTGTACGGATGTTCATCATCTTTCATGACTGTGCGCACCAGTCTTTTTTCAAAAACAAAAAAGCGAACCGTATCCTTGGAACACTGACCGGCATCATTACCCATTTTGCGTTTGAAAAGTGGAAACGAAGCCATTCTATTCATCATGCCACGAGTGGTAACTTAGATAAACGCGGGACTGGAGATATGTGGGTGATGACAGTGGAAGAGTATAAGCAAGCTTCTTTTTGGCAAAGGCTTACTTATCGGCTGTATCGCAATCCTTTGGTCATGTTCGGCCTCGGCCCGATTTTTTTATTCTTGATTGATAACCGGTTTAATCGTAAAGGTGCGCGGCGGAAGGAACGTCTGAACACTTATTTGATTAATGCTTCCTTGGTTGTCATTTACGGCCTCCTGCTTTGGGGGATTGGATGGGAAGCGCTGCTGATCATTCAAGGAACTATTTTATTTGTATCAGGGGCCCTTGGAATCTGGCTGTTTTATGTACAGCATCAATTTGAAGATTCGTATTTTGAAAATGAGGCAGAATGGGATTATGTAAAGGCTGCTGTAGACGGCAGTTCTTACTATAAACTGCCGAAAGTGATTCAATGGATAACAGGGAGCATCGGCTTCCATCATGTCCACCATTTGAATCCGCGTGTTCCTAATTATTACTTGGAAGAGGCGCATGCCTCCACTCCGCCACTGCAAAAGGCAACGACGATAACTTTTCTATCCAGTCTGGAATCTCTTCGATTTCGTTTGTATGATGAAGAAAGTAAGTCATTTGTTAGTTTTAAGGCTGTAAAAAACATCAGTCGAGAGGGACGGATGACAGCTGCAAAGAATCTGAACCTTACGAACCGGAGACCAGATTTCCAGGAAAAATAGTGCTCTGTTCCAAAGATGGGACAAACACAGAATGCTATCGTAAAAAACCGAACGATCATTCGAATTCGGTGGTTATCCTCAAAAGTTAGTATGAAAAACCTAACTTTAAGAGGCTGTGCCATCCCACGCATTCGAACTCGTTCGGTTTATTTTTGATTTTACTGAGGATAACCCGGCATATAAATACCCATTTCTGCTTTCTCTTAAGCATGGAGTAATTCTCCATTCCGGGTAGGTACTTCACTTGGTACTGCAGATCGAAGCAATCATCAGACAATATAATGAATTTTATAGTAGAACTGCAGGATAAACTTCCGTTTAGAGATAATATGCTATCTTGCGTGTTTTTGCTATACTTTTTTATAATTAGTAGTAGAAATTAGAGAAGCAGGAGGACCATCATGCATAATTGGTTCCACATTATCCCCAAAAACACCGGTCTTAGTTCTTACGTCTGGATTATTTTTTGTGTTTTGCCTTTTTACTTTATTTTCCGTTCCTCAGGTGCGATGGAAATCATCTTCGGTATCGTGATGATTCTGTTGTTTTTCCTTTCCTATCGGTTGTCGTTTATTAAAAACGGCTGGCCGGTTTATATCTGGGTAAGCGTGGAGATGGTTATCAGCATCGTCATGACCCTATTTTTTGGTTATGTTTATTTCGCTCTCTTTTTAGCTTTTTTCATTGGTAATATTCAACGAAAGGGCGGTTTTATCACCCTTTATATCATCCACTTAACTACTACGATTGCGGCAATTCTGGCTGGTTTTTTGTTGCATTTCGATTTGTTTTTTTCGCAGCTCCCCTTTATCATCATCAGTTTAATCGGAGTGATATTATTACCGTTCAACATGTATAATCGAATTAAACAGGAAAAACTGGAGGGACAGCTGGAGGATGCGAATAAAAGGATTTCACAACTAATGGTCATGGAGGAGCGCCAACGGATTGCGCGTGACTTGCATGATACATTGGGACAAAAGTTATCCTTGATTGGCCTAAAAAGTGATTTAGCTGGAAAATTGATCACATCCAAGCCTGAAGCCGCAAAAAAAGAAGTAAATGACATCCATCAAACAGCGCGGACCGCCTTGAAGGAAGTTAGAGAAATGGTTTCTGGAATGAGGGCGGCCAATTTACAGGAAGAAGTGTCACACATACGCCAATTGTTAAATGCAGCGAATATGGCTTTCAATATTGAAACCAGCCCGGATTTAGGGAATATTCCCCTTTTAGTGGAAAACGTATTAAGTATGAGCTTGAAAGAAGCGGTAACCAATGTAGTGAAGCACAGCCAGGCGACTTTATGTAAAGTGACGATACAACAGTTGCCAAATGGATGGCACATCATTGTGGAAGACAATGGCCGTGGTATGGGACACGATATTACCTCCTTCGGTGGGCATGGATTAAAAGGAATGAGGGAGAGGCTTGAATTTGTCAACGGCAGTCTGAACGTTGAGTCGACATCTGGCACAACGATCCATATACATGTGCCGCATCCTGTGCAGTAATGGAGAAGGGAGGAATGGATGTGATTCGAATAGTAATTGCCGAAGACCAACAAATGCTGCTCGGTGCTTTAGGGTCGCTGCTGGATTTGGAAGAAGATATGGAAGTGGTAGGGATGGCTAAAAATGGAGAAGAAGCCGTGTCGCTAGTCCGGAAACATCAGCCTGAAATTTGCATTATGGATATCGAAATGCCCGTAAAGAGTGGTTTGGAAGCAGCGGAAGAATTAAAGACCCACCCATGCAAAGTGATTATCTTAACGACCTTTGCCAGACCGGGTTACTTTGAACGGGCACGAAAAGCGGATGTGTATGGGTATTTATTAAAAGACAGCCCGAGTGAGGAATTGGCGAATTCCATCCGCGTCATTATCGACGGCCGCAAGGTGTATGCGCCGGAATTAATCGATATCGCCTATGCAGAAGCAAACCCGCTAACAGATCGGGAAGAACAGGTTATCAAACTAATGGCGGACGGAAAAGATACGAAAGAAATAGCAAACCAGCTGTCTATCACGAACGGAACGGTCCGTAATTATATTTCCGTGATCCTCGAGAAACTGGAAGTCAGCAATCGAATCGAGGCTATTTCCCGTTTTCGGGAAAAGGGTTGGTTCAAATAGTCTTTAATACAGCCATGTTTTTTTCTACATAAGCCCAGTTTTGCGGGAAATCATAGCCTATCCTCCAGTAGGCTGCGCCTGCCAATTGATAGGCTTCCAAAAGCTGATATTTGACCGATATGCTTCGGACGTCTTCAAACCAGACAGTCCGTTCCTGCCCATTGGAAGTGTAAGTATAATAAGGGGACTGGGCTTCCTGATCATACTCAATGACTGTGTAATTATCCAGCGCTTTTTGCTGGGCTGCCAGGGCAGACAAGGCTGTCGCTGTCCCGGTCGTGTCAGCAGCAGAAGTGCCCGGCCAGTCATAGCCAAACAAAGCAATGGCAATTGTAAGTTTGCTTTCAGGAATCAAGCTGGCAGCATAACGGACGATATCTTCAACCCACCCAATAGGCGCAATTGGGTCTGGTGGTCCTTCGGTATATCCGTAATCATAAGTCAATATTGTTACCAAATCTGCCGCTGCTCCTATCGCCAGATAGTCAAAGGCGCCAGAAAACGGATTATCCGGCATATCTTCTGATTTGGCAAATACATTGATGTGTAGCAGAAGGTTTCCGATAGCAGCTTTCAGCTCCTGGGCAAATGTAGTGAATGCTTCCCTTGAAGAAGGCGGGATGAATTCAAAGTCAAGGCTGACTCCTTTGTAGCCTTTTTCTTCGATTGTTTCGACAATCCTGTTGATTAAATTATTCCTGGCTTCTGGCTGCAGTACATTTTCCGCTAGTTCAGGGCTGAATGTTCCTTCCGCGTAGTTGCTTACGACCATCAATGGATCAATATCACGGCGAACTAATTCTTCAATCAGTTCTTCATCTTCTACTTCAGACAAGCCTCCGTCAGGAAGTGCGGCATATGTGAATACTGCACCATACGTCAAGGAAGAAGACGGTTCCTCTAATATTGCAGGAATGGATGCAGGGTCGAATGCATCGATAAAACCGATTGTTCGAATTGGGTAACGAACTGGAGATGGAATTGCCAGTACATTTCCTATTGATAGATTAGTTGGAGAGATATTTGGATTGGACTGGAGCAGGAGTGGAATGGTAGACTGCCATTTCCTTGCTAACTTTGCCAGGCTGTCGCCCTGTTGAATACGGACGTAGCGTACCGGTAATGTTGCAGGAGCTGGAACGTATAAAGCAAGTCCAGGCATTAACAAATCACTCGTCAGTCCATTCGTTTCCCTAATGGCTTCAATGGTTGTCTGGTAAGCAAATGCAATAGACCAAAGGGTGTCCCCCGGCCTGACCACATGAATCTCCATATACATCCGTCCTTTCTATTACCACAACACATTTTATGGCGGGAATAGTACCATTTATGCATGATGTATATAGAAGAGCTCGTTTAAAAAAAGAGGATGGAATAAAAAAGCACGCTTTTCATTGAAGCGTGCTTTTATTCTATTGAAGCAAACTGATGGAAGCCATGAAAAAGTAAAGATTGTACAAGTACATTTTCCAACCCGAATTTTTCATAAAAAACGCGGGCCGGATTTATTCAATCTCATCGAAGTAAACATCAATCAACTGCTCAGTCTGGGGATTTACCAGGACATAAACACGGACTTCTTTGGTTTCCTCCCCTTCAAGAGTAATAAGAAAGTTAAATTGCTCTCTTTCAGCAGAAATAAAAACTTTTCCCTGATAGGCATAATCGGTTGCATTATAATCTGGATACTGTGCTTTAGCATCTTCTAAGGCAATATTTCCCCACTGGGCGTATTCGGGTTGGGCTAATGTTATCATAGGTAACGTCAGGAAAATGACAGCAAATGCAAGGGAAACTTTTACGGCTTGTTTTTGTAACATGGTTTTTCAACTCCAATCATCTTTTGCTTTATTTTTCGCCGCATTTGTCAAGTTATTCATTTTCCCCCGCTCGTTACCCAGATTACTGGAATAAATGATGCAAGAGCCGGTCTTTATCCTCAAAAAACTGTTTCATGATTGTATAATGGCTGGTGTCCTCCAAACGAACCTCCTCAATTCCCGATTCGGTTAATTGAAGGATTTTCGCCCCGGGATAGGCCATCAAAATCGGAGAATGCGTGGAAATGATAAATTGTGAACCCTGTTCGATTAACTCATGAATACGAGCGAGCATGGACATCTGCCGTAATGGTGACAGCGCAGCCTCCGGCTCATCTAGAATATACAAGCCGTTTCCGCGGAAACGATGAAGGAATGCTGCAAAAAAGGACTCGCCATGAGACTGCTTATGTAGGGAACGACCGCCAAATCCATCAATGACTTTTCCTCCTCCCGGTCCTTTGTCCAATTCTTCAATATTGCTCGCAACATTATAGAACGTTTCTGCACGGAAGAAAAAACTGTCTGTTGGCCGCTTTACTCCTTTTACCAATCGGATATAGCGATCAAGTTCAGAATGGGAATCATAGCTGGAAAAGTTGAAATGAAGGGTGCCACCTTCAGGATTAAATCCATAAGCTATTGCTACAGCTTCTAATAAGGTTGATTTACCCATGCCGTTTTCTCCTACTAAGATGGTGATCGTTGGATGAAAATCGACTTCTTCCAGGGAACGGACAGCAGGTAAATAAAAAGGAAACCTATTGGTGGCGGGAATCCTTTCGCCGTTCCATGTAACAGATTTAATAAACTGGGTAGAATTGGTTAATTTCATTGTCACCGCCTCCTTTATTTCCTGTTTTCTATTGTACATTTTTCTGCCAATTTCGTAATCAAAAAGTTACTTTTTGTTTTGCATCAGGCGTGTTATGATATGGGGGCAACTAAATAATAAGAGGTTCTAGCTACACCCTCTATAAAAAACTAAGGAATGACTATACTTTCTTAGGTATAGTTTTTTTGTGTTCGTTTTTTAATTACCTGAAAAAGCGGAGCCTGTATTTCCGTCTTCTTTTACAGGGAACGATTCAGATCAATGTGTAGATAGAATTCTCGTTTCAATCGGAAAGGGGAATTTTTTTATGGAAAAAAACAAAGCGGTGGTTGTGTTTAGCGGAGGACAGGACAGTACCACATGCCTGTTTTGGGCTATGGAAAGATTTGATGAGGTCGAGGCCGTGACGTTTGATTATAATCAACGTCATCAAGAGGAGATTGAGGTTGCCAGAGAAATTGCTGGCGACCTGGATATCAAGCATACGGTATTAGATATGTCGTTATTGAACCAGCTTGCCCCGAATGCGCTGACAAGAACCAATATAGAGGTGACAGAAGGAGAAGACGGCGGGCTGCCATCCACGTTTGTCCCTGGACGCAACTTGTTGTTTTTATCATTTGCAGCGATTATGGCGAAACAAATTGGTGCCAAACACGTAGTAACTGGGGTATGTGAGACAGATTTCAGCGGCTATCCGGATTGCCGGGATGTGTTCGTCAAATCGTTGAATGTTACACTGAATTTATCGATGGACGAACAATTTGTCATTCATACGCCATTAATGTGGCTAAATAAAGCTGAAACATGGGAGCTTGCCGATCAACTGAACGCATTTGCGTTTGTCCGGGAAAAAACGTTGACCTGTTACCATGGTGTACGGGCAGATGGCTGTGGTGAATGCCCTGCATGCAAGCTTCGAAGCGCTGGATTGAATGCCTACATAGCGAAACTCGAGGGGGAAAGGGCATGATGGAAGGCTTCGGTTTTACCATTGTAGAGAAGTTGGAGAAGCTGGGTGATGACATACAGAAAGAAGAGTTGAAGTATCATCAGAAAAGGGTGTTGATAAGCAAGGAGTTCACCTTCGATGCTGCTCACCATTTACATGCCTATGAAGGGAAATGTAAAAACCTGCATGGCCATACCTACAGGGTGGTCTTCGGCATCAGTGGGTTCACGGATGATATTGGGTTGGTCCTGGACTTCGGCGATATAAAAAAATTATGGAAAGAAAAAATAGAGGTGAAATTGGACCATCGTTATTTGAATGAAATGCTGCCAGCAATGAATACAACAGCGGAAAATATCGTCGTCTGGGTCTATCAGCAAATGGACTTCGCACTAAAGGATTTGGATAATCGAAGTCTCCGAGTTGAGTATGTAAAGCTGTATGAAACCCCGTCAAGTTTTGCAGAAGCGCGGAGGGAGTGGATGGAAGATGTTTAAGTTCCCTGTATTGGAGATTTTTGGTCCAACTATACAAGGAGAAGGGATGGTTGTCGGAAGAAAAACGATGTTTGTCAGGACAGCTGGCTGTGACTACGGCTGTTCGTGGTGTGATTCAGCTTTCACATGGGATGGCAGCTCCAAGAAAGACATCAGGATGATGTCGGCTGAAGAAGTTATGGAAGGGCTGCAGGCAAAAGGCGGCAGCCGATTTGACCACGTGACGATTTCCGGAGGCAATCCAGCATTACTGCAAAACTTGAGTGAACTGATCGATAAGCTGCATGGACAAGGGATAGAAGTTGCCTTGGAAACACAGGGTAGCCGCTGGCAGGAATGGTTTGTCGATATAGATGATTTGACCATTTCTCCTAAGCCGCCCAGTTCTGGGATGAAAACGAATTGGCAGGTGCTCGACAGCATTATAAACCGTTTGGCTGACAGTGGGAGGCTATCCCACACCAGTTTGAAAGTGGTCGTTTTTGATGAGAAGGATTTGCAATATGCCTCCGCCGTACATCAACGTTACCCAAAGGTGGATTTTTATTTGCAAGTAGGCAATGACGATTTAGCGGAAGCTGATTCTGCAAGTCTGGCAGGCAAACTATTGGAAAAATATCAGTGGCTGATTGATCGGGTTATGCAATCTGACATGCTCAACCACGTCCGCGTCCTCCCACAGGTACATGCACTCGTATGGGGAAACAAGCGGGGGGTATAGAAACATTAAAAAACAAGAACCGCTATAAATCCTATAAGGAAGCGGTTCTTGTTTTTTAATGTAGTAAATTATCTTTGCTGTCGATAAATAGAGAACCGTCTTGCTGTACTTCTGCGTAAAAGACATCCTTAACGGAATCAACACCGGCTTGCTGAAGCTGCTGCTCCAGCCAAGCGTTATCCAAATCCAGCTTAGCCAGGTTTTTGGAAAGAATTCTTCCGTCTGTTATAACTTCGGTAGCTATCGGATAAGTAGTTTGTTGACTACCGACCATCATATCATTTTTGGTTACTGATTGTTTGTCTTGTTTTTTCATAACGGAAAGCTTTCCGTTTGTTTCAAAGACGGCATAGTCGACATCCTTTAAGGAAAAAACATTCTTCTCTCTTAACATGGCTTTTAATGAGTCCAAGTCCAGTCTGCTTTGCTGCATAGCATCTTCAATGATTTTTCCCTCTTTGACGACTGTGATCGGGCTGCCAGTCACCACTTTTCTAGCTCGTTTGGACTTGATATCAATTAAGTCCAAAATCAGGGTAAAGGCCGCCCATCCGACCAGAGCCAAAACGCCGTTTCGCAGGCTGAAGTTTTGATTGGCAACAAGGTTTGCCGTTATCGAACCGATTGCGATAGCTGAAACGAAATTGAAAAAGGTCATCTGACTGATTTCTTTTCTCCCCATTATTCTTGTAAGGACATATAAGACCAAAAAGCTGATGGAAACCCGAAGTATTAGTTCCATTATATCCATACTAACCATCCTTTTTTTTACTAATTTCTGCCCTTAGTTATTTGTTTTTTGAAAAAAACTATTCCATAGCAAGGAAAATTAAAAAGATTTGTTACATTTTATATACACTTTCTTTACTTAAAACTATCCTTTTGTGAAAGGATTACACAGTTCTCAAAACTCAAATATAAAGGAATTTTCGGGATGAAATCGAATAAGTAATGTAGAGCATAGAAGAGGTGATCATGAAGATGTTGATTAAGCCAGAAAAACTGGAGCCAGGTGACCGGATTGCGACAATTAGTCCTTCTTGGGGTGGAGCGGGAGAACCTGAGTTGCGTTGGAGATATGAACAAGGCATTAGCAGAATTGCAGATATTTTCGGTCTTGAAGTGGTGGCAATGCCGCACAGTCTGAAAGGAGCTTCGTTTCTTTATCATCATCCTGAAGCACGAGCGGAAGATATCATGACTGCTTTTCGGGATCCAACCATTAAGGCGGTTATCGCGAATATCGGCGGAGATGACAGTATAAGACTGCTGCCATATATAGATTTCGAAGTCATCCGTCAGAATCCGAAAATTTTGATGGGATATTCTGATGTGACTGTGGCACATTTGTTTTGTCATAAAGCTGGGGTGTCATCTTTTTACGGACCGGCAATTATGACAGATTTTGCGGAAAACGTGGAAATGGATGCCTATACGGTTGAGAATATTAAACGAACGTTCTTCCGTGCCGAACCAATCGGAGAAATTAAACCGGCAAAGCAGTGGACCAGCGAACGTCTGGAATGGACAGAAGAAAATAAACACAAACGAAGAAATCTACGTCCAAACACTGGCTATGAACTTTTACAAGGGAAAGGGCGCGTACAAGGCCGGCTTATCGGTGGCTGCATAGAAGTTCTGGAATTTGCGAAACAAACCATTTTGTGGCCGGATGAAGAATATTGGGAAGACAGCATCTTGTTTTTTGAAACGTCTGAGGAAAAACCGGAACCAGATTTTATCAAGTACTGGCTGCGCAATTATGCTGCACAAGGAATACTGGGGAAGGCGAAAGGTATCATCTTTGGAAAACCGATGGACGAAACGTATTATGAGGAATACAAATCAGTCATCAGTCAAGTGATGGAGGAGCATAATCTTACCAATTTGCCGATTCTTCATAACCTAAATTTCGGACATACCGAACCGAAATTCATCTTGCCATATGGTGCTAGAGCCGAGATTGATTGTGAAAACGTGGCTTTTTCTATTTTGGAAAGCGGTGTGAAAGAATAAAGGAGGGTGCAGAGCATGAATCGTTTAAATTTGATAACGCTTGGAGTAAAGGATATGGTGGAATCTTTGCATTTCTATCGGGATGGTCTCGGTTTCGAAGTCGTTGTCTATGGAGAGGAATCGAGCCCAGAGGTTATTTTTTTCCAAAACCAGGGTACGAAAATATCGCTTTTTCCTTTGGAACAGCTGGCAAAGGATATCAATGAACAGGATCCGCCAGCATTAAATGCAGGAGCTGCTGCAATCAGCCTGGCGTACAACGGGAAATCGAAACAGGAAGTCGATGACGTATTCGCAATGGCTGCAAGAGCTGGAGCCTCAATCGTCAAACTGCCTCAAACAGTGTTCTGGGGTGGCTACAGCGGCTACTTTCAGGACCCGAATGGCTTTTACTGGGAAGTTGCCTATGGCGAAAACTGGGATTTTGATGAGAACGATATGTTAATCATGAAATAAGGGGAGAAGGAAATGAAACTTGAAAAAACAGATAATCAGTCAGCTAAAGACTATATACGAGAAAAATTAATTGAACATAATATGAGCCAGCTTCCCGATCAGCTTAAAACCCCGAAGGAGAGCATCTGTTTTACGGCATCAGAGAATGGTGACATCATCGGCGGCATCACCGGGACGATGTATTGGCAGCACCTGCATATCGGTTTTCTCTGGGTGGATGAATGCCATCGTTCCAAAGGATATGGGGTGCAGTTACTGAAGCAGGCAGAAAAACTAGCAGAGGAAAAACGATGCCGGTTGATTTTCCTCGACACGTTCAGTTTTCAGGCGCCGGAATTTTATCAAAAGCAGGGCTATCAGGTGTTCGGTGTCCTGGAAGACCACCCTCAGGGTTTTAATCAATATTTCTTGCAAAAAAGACTATAGAACTTGAGGCTGGGACAAAGGCTTCGTGATCAAAATAAATACCGAACGATTCGTTTGATTTTTCGATTAAAAAAGTAAACCGTTCTAGCCTTCTCATATGAAGCGTGCAAAGCTCCACTCCGGCAAGGCACATCGCTTTCCGCGGGCACGGCTTCAGCTAACTTGGCAGACGTGTAGTATCTCGTCGTAAGATGGGGAGGGGCTTGACTTGAGATACTTTAGGTCCAATCAACTTCCGGAAAATCTCGACGAAAGGGCACGGATCGTGCTAGAAACTTACTTATAGGAGCAATACTGCAAGATCATGTCTCATTCTGTAGGCAGTTAGGTGAGGTTGTGGACAGGATATTCTCTTCATGGAGGAATACATATGAAGAAAAATATTGTTTTGCTCGACATTATTTTTTATGTTTTATTTCCATTATTTATTTGGCATTTTATCCGTGATTTTATCGGAGATTATTATGCTATGCTGCTATCCTCTGTCCCGGGGATTATTTACAGTGTATATCGCTTTTTCGAATTGAAACGAATCAACTTTTTCGGTGTCTTTATTCTTGTTACGTTGATGATTGAGACGTTGATCGATATTCTCGCAGGCTCTTCTCTGCAATTACTGTGGAACAATGTCTTTTATGCTGCAGCTATGAGTTTGTTTTTTCTCAGTTCCATCATTATCAAAAAGCCGATCACCCTTTACTTCGGTCTGGATCTTGCTGAATTGCAGGGCCATGATCGAAAGTTTAGTAAATGTCTTTATTATCAGAAACGGCTGTTTCTGATTTTTCAGCTGATCACGCTTGTTTTTGCATTGAGGAGTGGAGTCCTTGCCGTGGTAAAAGCCTGGTTAATTATAGAATACGGTGTGGAGGCATTCGACAAAGGGATCATTCTTCGTCAGGCATTTAGCTGGGTTATGACTGGCATTACGATCGCGGGCTTTTTTTATATTGGAAAAATCATCTATACCTCGCCGGATTTAATTAAAAAAGCGGAAAGTGAAATGGAAGAGAAGGAAGCAATCCTAGTTGACAGATAACCTTCGTGCTTTCTTCTGAAATGAATAGTTGAGGAGTATTCGTTAAAAATGCTTTTTCTTACTGCAACAACTGCGAGAGAGTTGGAACACATAAACAATATCCTGGAAACGGAGGGGAATCCCAGAGATAGCGAGCGAGTCACGTATTAATAGATTAGGAGAAGGTGCTTGGCACTTTGCTTATTTGATTGAAGAAGAACAACTTGTTCTACGTATTCCTAAGAAAATTGCCTATGAAAAAGAAGTCCTCTTCAACGAAAAGGCATTAAGGGAAGAATATACTGCTACGCATGCGTTTTACCAGCATGCAAACAAGGTGAAAAAAGGGGTATGTCCTGAGCGGTTCACGTTCTGTGTAAAGAAGGATATGACTTACACAATGGAGACCTATATGGGAAGTTCGATTGGATTTAGTCAACAAACAATAGAAGAATCAAAAAAATACGGAAGAGAGTTAGGGACGTTCTTTCGGGGGCTTGAATCGGTGAAGCCTCCTTATGAAGGGATAGGTTATCTTGAAGAAGGAGAAAACGGTGAGCTCAGAGGCAGGATGGAAAAGGAGTTGCATGCTTTTCTGTTAGAGGAGTCAAGAGAATATGAGGAAGAATTACAAGGATTGGTTGCAAGTCCCTACGAGTTTGACAAAGAAAAAGTGATCAAAAAAGCAGAGTGGCTCCTTTTAAATCGCTCGGTAGATAAGGAACAAGTCGTTCTGACCAATCAGGATACATCACCAGAGAACATTCTTTTTACTCAACGTGGCGCTAAGATAATCGATCCTTTTCCTCTTCTATATAGCGGGACATCTCTTGCTGCGAATTACCGTTTCAACTACCAAACCCTGTTTCCTACCTTTTATAACACAATAAGATATGGAAAGGGTAACTATAAACGACATATTCCTCAGTTAGCAGCTAATGCCAAGGGGTTTATGGAAGGATATACAAAAGGTTCCAGACAGAAGCAGGTTGATTTACACGTGGAAGTATTCTTAAGTTACTGACAATGTCCTACACCCATCTTCAGTTGTTAAAAGAGAAAGTGTTAAATCGTGAACAAGTAATTCGCTATGGTACGAAGGCACAGGTGGAAGAACGTTTATTGATTTATCTAAAAAAACTGGAAGGTTACCCACTCTATTAGATTATTCCTATTATCCCCTCTAACAAAATTAGTCGTAAATAGGTGCCGAGTTAATTGGATTGACACTAAAAAAGCGCACGTGATATATTTATCTTGAATTAAAGATAATTTTGGGAGAGTAGAAATAGGAATGAGACATTAGCCGCCGGGAATAGCTAAGACGTCCACGGTGGTTCGTGACTTTATATATGGAGGTATAGAGATGAACCAGTTGAAAGGAATTCATCACGTAACTGCGATTACGAGCAGTGCGGATAAGAACTATGAATTTTTCACTTATGTACTTGGAATGCGGCTGGTGAAAAAAACAGTCAATCAGGATGATATCCAAACGTATCACTTATTTTTCGCTGATGATACAGGCAGCCCGGGTACGGATATGACGTTTTTCGATTTTCCTGGGATACCGAAAGGCCAGCATGGCACTAATGAAATTTTCAAAACTTCCTTCCGGGTTCCGAGTGACGCTGCCCTGGATTATTGGGTGAAACGGTTTGACCGGCTGGAAATAAAACACACTGGTATCAAAGAACAGTTCGGCAAAAAAACGTTGTCGTTCGTCGACTTTGATGACCAGCATTACCAGTTGATATCCGATGAACACAATGAAGGGGTCGCATCGGGAACACCATGGCAGGATGGTCCGATTCCATTAGAATATGCTATTACGGGACTTGGTCCGATTTTTGTCCGAATTGCAAATTTTGAATACTTTAAAGAAATGATGGAAAAAGTTCTAGTCTTTAACGAAATAGATCAGGAAGGTTCTTTCCATTTATTCGAAGTTGGCGAAGGCGGAAACGGGGCACAGGTTATTGTGGAACACAACAAGGTACTTCCTCAAGCACGCCAAGGGTTTGGTACTGTCCACCATGCCGCTTTCCGTATAGAGGATCGGAAGGAGTTAGAAGAGTGGGATCAATGGTACCGCCGTTTCGGTTTCCAGACCTCAGGCTATGTTGACCGCTTCTTCTTTCAATCACTGTACACAAGGGTGGCACCGCAGATCCTGTTTGAATTGGCAACGGATGGTCCAGGTTTCATGGGTGACGAACCATATGAAACCTTGGGAGAGAAGCTTTCACTGCCACCGTTTCTCGAGTCGAAACGTGACCAAATCGAAAATGCGGTTCGGCCAATCGATACGGTCAGAAGTACGAGAAATATTGAAAAAGAATATGAGTAAAAACCAACAGACGCTTGTATGGAGTTTTCTCTCCATTGCAAGTGTCTTGTTTTGTTAGTAAGGACATTAACTGGACTTTCAGTCATTTACTACACGCTCAACAATCTTGCTTTATCGGTGATGATCACAATGTAGGAGCCTTTCCATTGAGCATGTTTTTCTTGTTTCCTGTATCGGTCTGATAAAATGACGATAGTCGAATCGAAATAGTAATTATATTAACGATAGGAGGTGCCCAGTATGGAATTACGTCAACTGCATTATTTCTTAGAGGTGGCAAAACAACAAGGTATAACCAAGGCGGCGGAATCTCTCCACATTTCTCAACCGGCATTAAGTAAAATGATTAAAGCACTCGAGGAAGAACTGGGAATGACTTTGATCGTCCGATCCAATAAAACGAGTGAACTGACGGATGCCGGTATGGTTGTAAGAGAATATGCGAAGAAAATACAAGGACAATTGGACGATATGACGACAATATTGAATGATTTGACACAGTTGGAACGTGGTGCCATTCATATCGGTTTGCCTCCAATAATTGGCAGCTTGTTTTTTCCGAATGTGTTATCTGCTTTTCATAAAAAATACCCAAACATTAAAATAACCATCACCGAGTATGGTGGTGCAAAGGTTGTGAAAAGTGTTGAAGAGGGAGAACTGGATGTGGCGGTCGCTGTACTGCCCGTCGATGATGAAATATTCAACATCTATCCGATCGTAGAAGAAAAAATGAATGTTGTCGTGCCGCAGGAACATCGTTTTGCCAATCGAAAATCGATTGATTTAATGGAATTAAAAGATGAGGAATTTATTTTTTATCATGAAGACTTTGCTCTTCATGACATCATTATGGAAAAGTTCATTCAGGCTGGTTATCATCCGGATATTTTGTTTAAAAGTTCGCAATGGGATTTGATGGCGGAAATGGTTGCGGCCAATCTCGGAATTACGATTTTACCTGATTCAATCTGTAATAAAGTAAAGAACAGCGGGTTGCATATTCTGAAAGTGAATCCAACGATTCCTTGGAATCTTGCAGTTATTACCAAAAAAGAAAAATACATTTCTTATGCGAGCAGGACGTTCATAGAATTTATCCAGCAGATGCACGATAGCATATAACTAAAAGTTATGTTATCTATAATATTTATGTATTTTACGAATGAAGACCACGGTTGTAAGATAAGAATAATCGAATTTTAAAGCTTAGGTATAGGAGTTTGGAGGGAAGGGCTTTGAAAATCATTATGATTTTTATTCAAATTGTCTTCATTCATTTGTTTCTACTTTTGGGTGCTGGTGTCAAAGCACTTATTCCGATTCCGATACCAGCATCGATGATCGGACTTCTGCTGTTGTTTTTGGCCCTATGCCTGAAGTTGGTTAAGCTGGAATGGGTCGAGCAGGGCGGAAATTGGCTGATTGCAGAGCTGTTACTATTTTTCGTGCCGTCTGCGGTCGGAATTGTTAATTATGATGAAATGCTAAGTTGGCAAGGCTTCAGCACTGTATTGATTATTGGAATAAGTACTTTTATTGTTATGAGCACTACCGCCTGGATTGCAGATAAAATTATGATTCGGAAAGAGCGTGATACCCAATGAGTATCATCTTTTTTATTTTCGTAACCAGTTTGTTATATATGGTAGCGAAAGCAGGCTATAAACGCATGCCATGGCCAATCTTTCACCCGTTGCTCTTGAGCCCGATTTTGATTATTGGACTGATCAGTTTAATGCATGTGTCTGCGGATCAATATCTCGACAGGGCTAAGTTTCTGACACATATGCTAGGACCGGCAACCGTTGCGTTTGCCATTCCTATTTACAAACATCTGCCAGTATTGAAAAAGTATATAGGAACAATTGTGACCAGCATTACTGTCGGTACGCTGATGGCAATCTTTTCTTCCTTCTTGCTTTCAATGCTTATGCATTTGAATAATCAATTTCTGGTTAGTGTCCTGCCAAGATCGATTACCACACCAATTGCTATCGAGGTGTCCAAGGATATAGGTGGTATTCCAACATTGACAACCGTTTTTGTTATATTGACCGGTATTATCGGCGGGATCATAGGTCCTGCTGTGATCAAGCGTTTTGCGATAAAATCGACGATAGCAAAAGGTCTGGCGTTAGGCATGAGTGCGCATGGTGTCGGGACCAATAAAGCAATGGAATATGGCGAGCAAGCAGCAACTTTTTCGACATTGGCAATGATTTTTGCCGCAAGTATAACCGTCTTATGGGGAAAGTTTTTAATTCCCGTGCTAGTCTCGTTTATCGGCTGACCTGAATACAGGTCAGCTTTTTCATTCAGGAATAGAAGACTGACTGGGCAGCGTTTCAATCGCAGGTTTGTGCTTTTGGAAATTTTTAAAGGGATTTTATTGCTTCTCATGGAATTAAAAAGAGGTGGAGGCGATGAAATTGACAGAAGAGTTATTGGAAAAAAACAGGGCCGGTTGGAATACGGTTGCGCACCATTTTAACGGACAGGATGCGTTGCCTGGATATGGTCCTTACGCACAGACAGAGGATGAATTAAAGTTATTTGGGGAGATAAAGGATAAAAAAGTATTGGAAATTGGTTTTGGCAGTGGTCATTCCCTGCGGTATATGGCAGAAAAAGGAGCAGCAGAGTTATGGGGAGTTGATTTTTCAGAAGAACAGAAAGAGATTGCGGAAATTACCCTGCAGGATCATCCGGCTCACTTGTTCTGTGCGCCAATGGAAACGGAGATCGGTCTGCCGAAAGCATACTTTGACTATGTTTACTCGATTTATGCAGTAGGCTGGACGACTGATCTATCTGCAACTTTTCAATTGATCTATTCATACCTGAAGAGAGGCGGCTCCTTTATATTCAGCTGGGACCATCCTTTCTATCCCTATATAAAAAGCGAAAATGGACTTCTTTATTTAGATGCCTCTTATCAGGAGGAAAGCATGCTGGAGTTCGATAATTTTAAGGGTGGAAACAAACCGATGGCATTTCAGCGCCGGAAGATGAGTACGTATCTCAATGCCTTGATCTGTGCTGGTTTTTCCATTGAGCGAGTGATAGAAAGCGATGTTCCGGTAGATCTAAACGATGTGAAAGCAGAGCAATCTGACAGTTACTATTCGTTGTATAAAGCACAACGTTTTCCTGCTTCTATGATTATCAAGGCTGTCAAAAAATAATAATGAAATGGAGTTAAGTTGAAAACAGGCAGACCGTTATGCGGGGCTGCCTGTTTCATTTTTATCAAACAGTGAGCGGGCCGCCGATTTTGCATGATGGGTTATCATTTTGATGGAAATACCCATTATTCAGAAAAAGATGTTATTTAGCGAAAAAAAGTCATGTTGACAAATGAGGCTATTATGTAATACTATATACCAGTAGTAAGTATCGCTTATTACCGGTGATAAAGAATACTGAAAAACACAAATGGGTGATGAAATTGGAAATTATAACGGAAATGCTGAAAGGGGGGCTCGAGAGGTGTGTACTTGAAATCATCAGCCGTGGCGAAAATAACACAAAAGCTTCGGGAACTTGGCCTCACTGAAGTGGTCGATCGCACAGTCCTATACGGCTTGAGAAAAACAATTTGGTGGATATTGAGAAAAACCAATCCACTGTGGGACCGCCGTGAAAATTTTACAGACTGACTGCTGCAAGTAAATGAATGAACTCAAAACACAATAAATTAAAAGGAGAAGGTAATATGAGTATTTTTGAAAAAATTATTGGGAGTATGGATGAGAAACGGGAATGGAGAGCGATGGAAGCCCGTGCGAAGGCACTTCCGAGTGAGTACCACAACGCTTATAAGGCTATTCAGAAATATATGTGGACCTCTGGTGGCCTCACGAATTGGAAGGAAACCAGCCGGATCTTTCACGGAATTATTGACCTCTTTGAGGAAGGGGCAGCTGATGGCAAGAAAGTTACTGATTTGACGGGAGAGGACGTTGCGTCTTTTTGCGATGAATTAGTGAAGGACTCGAAAACTTGGAAGGACAAATACCGTGCGAAGTTGAATAATACAATCGGACGTAACGAGAGATGAAGTGAGAATGGATACCCGCTTCTGGAATCAACCCTAGGTAGCTGAAATTATCGCTCGACGGTGAACTGGTGGCAGCTGCTTGCGCCCATCGGCAAAGTAATAAAGAGTTTTTATAGCATCATGAGGTTGATTGGAATATAAAACTCAATAGATTATCCTGACTGAATAGCTGGTTGTAAATGAGTAGCGTCACCTTTCCTATTCAGTTCTATTTTCGCCTGGTACTTAGTGTTACTGAATATAAGTGACACTTAATAGATGCGTATTATTTAAGAATCCGCTTCGCAAGGGCCTTCCATAAAACCTCACTTTTCTGAAGGCGAACCATCTGCTAGCTTACCAGGCAAATCCCTATATTGAGGTTTATGGAAGCGGCTTTGCTGCACTTTTAAAAGGAGGAAAACAATATGAGCAATACAGCGATTACAGTAAAAGGATTAAAAAAATCCTTTAAAGACAAGGAAGTCTTAAAGGGAGTCGATTTTGAGGTGAAGCGTGGCGAAATTTTCGCACTGCTAGGCTCAAACGGCGCTGGCAAGACGACAGCGATCAATATCTTCTCGACACTGATGAAGCCAGATGGGGGCAAAGTGAGCATTTGCAACTTTGATGTTCAGCGGGAACCGGACAATGTTCGCCAAAGCATCAGCCTGACAGGACAGTTTGCTGCTTTAGATGGCATGCAAACTGGGCGGGAAAATATAATAATGATTGCTAAGTTGCGGGGAGTATCCAATCCCGCTCAAGTCGCCGACAATCTGCTTGCGAAATTCAGTCTGTCCGATGCGGCCAATCAACGCGCAGACAAGTATTCTGGGGGAATGAGGCGCAGACTTGACCTCGCCATGAGTTTGGTTGGGACACCGGAAGTCATTTTTCTCGATGAACCAACCACAGGACTTGATCCCGAAGCGCGGATTGAAGTATGGGATACAGTCAAGGAGCTTGCCGGCAGTGGTACGACCATATTGCTGACAACTCAGTACCTGGAGGAAGCCGAACAACTGGCCGACCGCATCGCTATCCTTAATGGCGGAAAAATCATCACCACCGGCACCCTCGCCGAACTCAAGGAGATGTTCCCGCCAGTGAAAGTAGAATACGTCGAGAAGCAGCCGACATTGGAGGATATTTTCCTCGAAATCATTGGCAAAAAGGAGGAAAAGTAAATGAAAAGGAAAACAGGAGTATTATTGGGACGTTTAATGCGTAATATCATGCGTAGCCCGGATACCATCATTACGGTTGCGGTTACGCCGATTATGATGATGCTGCTTTTTGTCTACGTATTTGGCGGAGCCATAGAAACAGGCACGGATAACTACGTCAATTATTTATTGCCGGGAATCTTGCTGATCACAATTGCATCCGGTGTTGCTTATACTTCCTTACGGTTATTTACCGACGTGAAAAGCGGACTGATGGCGCGCTTTATTACCATGCCCATCAAGCGTTCATCGATATTATGGGCTCACGTTTTGACTTCGATCGTTTCCAATGCGCTCACTGTAGTAATCGTTATACTCGTTGCGTTTTTGATGGGATTCCGTTCTGACGCGGATATCCTGGCTTGGCTGGCCGTAGGTGGGATACTTGGACTATTCACGCTGGCACTGACTTGGCTGGCGATCATTCCAGGATTGACAGCAGGGTCAATGGAAGGGGCCACAGCATACTCCTATCCACTGATTTTCTTACCGTTTATCAGTTCTGCTTTCGTCCCCACCGACACCATGCCTAAGCTTGTCCGTGCGTTTGCTGAGAACCAACCTGTGACTTCCATCGTTAATTCAATCCGTTCCCTCTTGGATCAAGGGATTGTCGGTAGCGGTATCTGGATTGCGCTTGCCTGGTGTATAGGAACCATGGTCATCGCTTATTTGATTGCCAGTAAAATATTCAAACGCCAGTTGAGATAAGCTCACTCTTTATGGAAGAAAGTTCAATAAACTATTATAAAAGTCAAGCACTCAAATAATTAACTAGTTCAGTTTTGGTGGAGGAAGAAGAAAATACGTATTAAATCAGAGACTAAATCGCATATTTTAGGTCTCTGATTTTTTCCTTATCTATAAACGATTATTGGAAAACACACTTGAATTAGAAGACAAAATCGCAATCCGATTAACATAATGTGTTGTCAACAAGTTATTTATGCTAGCTGCTATGGTGGTTTTTTAAAGCAAAAAACAATTGTGGAGTTTATTAAATTATCTTAAACTGACGTGGCAGTAAAATAATAAAAAACCCTTACAAATATGATAAATATTCGTTATTATTTAACTGTGGGTTTAAAACCATTTATGTGAAAAAAGGAGTCAGTTCCATGATTATTCAATTCATTCGTTATAGATAGAAAAAGGTATAGACAACAAGTAAGCCCACTTCATATTTTTAGGAAATATGATGAGGGTTTATTTGTCTATGCCTTTTTCATTTGTCTAAAAATGAATGAATGAGGTGACTTCTTTGTTACAAAAGAATAAAAGAATTAAGAGCGCAAAATATGTTAGCAACTTTGAAAATATTTTTGCTTGTCCGATATGTAAATCGTCTATGAAAGTTATAGATTTTAAGTGTTTAATCTGCTCAAATCACCATACGTTTGATTTTGCCAAGCAAGGATATGTGAATTTGACGACTCACTCACCAAACTCCAGGTACAGCAAGAGTCTTTTTGAAGCACGAAGAAAGTTTATTACCGAAGGTGAATTTTTTAAACCATTGAACAATGCGATTGCCAAAATAATAAATGAACATCTTTTGAAGACAAAGGATATATTTTCTGTACTTGATACTGGATGTGGCGAGGGCTCACATCTTTCTAATATTTGCGATATTGTCCAGACTGACTTTTCCGACAGTGTTGTAGGAGTAGGAATAGATATTTCTAAAGAAGGTATCATGGTAGCTTCTAAAAACTACTCCAATAAGATTTGGGCTGTGGCTGACCTTGCTAATACACCATTTAAGAATACACAGTTTGATGTTATTCTTAATATCTTATCCCCTTCAAATTATGCCGAATTTAACCGCTTGTTGAAATCAAATGGTATAGTAATCAAGATTGTGCCTCAAAGTGGTTACTTAAAAGAGTTAAGGGAAAATCTGTTCTTAGAAACTGAAAAGCAAAATCACTCTAATGCAAGGACGGTGGAGAGATTTAATCAGAGTTTTCAATATGTAGAAAGATCAAGGTTAAGTTATACCATTAACCTTAATAAAACATCAATTGAATGGTTGGTTCAAATGACTCCATTGACTTGGTCAACAACAAGTGAACGAGTAAAATCTTTTAAAAATAAGGATTCGGCTCATATGACAGTTGATTTGGATATATTAGTTGGTAGAAACACAATTTAGAAAGAAGACTATTAGGATAGCCTCCTGATAGTCTTTTTCAACTAAATAGAAGCCGAATCTTGCATTAGACACGGTAAAAAGACCATTACTGAATAAATACAATCTGAAAAAGGGAGGGACATTAAGCATGACTGAAATTAAAGAATTAGGATCTTTATGTCCTGTAGACGACAAAGGCTATATAATAAACCAGTCTGATCCTAAAAAGGTCCATAATAAATTTCGAGAAGTAATTCAACTAATAAATCAAAGCTGTCTTTCTTATTTACCTAAGGAAACTCACAGCATTTATTTAAGAGGCTCTGTGGCAAGAGGGTTAGACATTGAGGGTGTATCTGATGTTGATGTAATAATAGTAACTTATTCTAATCCTCAAGATATTGACCTTGATTGGGTGGAGGAGACGGAACAATTTATTGACCAAAAATTTCATTTTATAAATGGAGTAGAATTAGGATTCTACCCTTTAAGTGAGGTAGAGGAGTCAAAATATTGTTCTATGATTCCTTTTATTCTAAAAGCCTATGGTATTTGTGTTTATGGTAAAAACCTTATAAGTAAACTACCTGATTATAAACCCGACAGCTCTTTGGCGAATGAACACCTCATTCACTTATCAGCTCTGATTGACAAAGCCAAGCATGAACTAATGGGAAATAACGACATGGAGGACATTAAGGATTGCTGTTCATGGATCATGAGAATTATGGTAAGGGCTGGTTTTGCGCTTGTCATTGTTCAAGAACGGTCGTACACAAGGGACCTATTCCCTGCTTATAAACTGTTTTCGAAGCATTATCCAGAAAAAGAATCAGAGATGAGGACAGCACTGTGGTACGCAATCAATCCTTTATCAAGTTCAGAAGAAGTATTGAAATTATTGAACCAATTCGGAAGCTGGATAAAGGCGGAAACGGAAATTTGGCTGAATATTTATAATCCAAGAAGGGAATTACATTTGCAGCTTTGATTATGTCTCCGCTGTTATTCAAAAGGCGCTTAAGTTTAATAAGACATTGGCAAAACTAAACGCTTGGATTCGACAATCCAAGCGTTTTTTGGTTACTATTTGAACCGTTATTTTTGGTTCTAAACATAATGTGTTTTAAGGTTGTTTCCCCTGTTATTTTAGATTTTCCCGCGTTATTTGAACTACTTAAACAAACTAGATTGGATTTTTATTTATTTCCACTGTCTATTCCATAAATCTGCTTTTGCCATTGCAAAGGAATCGTTTTGTATCTCACCTGGTTTGTTAGCCTGGCCGATAATATAATCGGAAAACTCCATACCAATATAATCAAAAATCGCCTTGAATTGTTGTACCAAGGGGAGAGCTGAAATTCTAGGATCGGGTGAATTACCGGTTATGATAACATACGCTTTTTTCTGTTTGACCGATTCTTTAAAATCGAACCGGGGATCGCGCATATATTGGCTCCACCGGTCAAAAAAGATTTTCATTTGACCAGACATACCAAACCAGTATAAAGGTGTGGCGAACACAATAATGTCGTTATTCAGAAATTCCTTGAGCACCCTTTCATAGTCATCCTCCACAGCTGTAAAGCCTTCTTCTGTATGTCGTTCGTCTATAATGGGGTTCATTTGATAATCGTGCAGGTGCATGGACGTATGGTCAACTCTATCCAGTGCCTGTTTTACCAGGTAATCACTGTTACCGTCTTTTCGTGAACTGCCTAGCAAGGTTAAAATATTCATCATTAGATCTCCTTTTTGTCTGAAAGTAACGTATAATGTTTCCCCAGTTTATAAGCTTCTTCAAGCAGCATATCCACATGGTCTGAGGAAGGATTGATTGTTTGGCAGAACAATGCAAAATGGGAGTGTTCGATACCGCAGTAATCGGCAAGCCCTACATTGAAATAACGACGGATCATGGAATCGTATTTCCTTTTATGGAATCGCTCAGGAGGAGCACCGGCCAGACTGAGCCATAACACACGCTCATGCGAAAGTTTTTTTCCTCCGTATGCAAAACCGTAATTCCAAACCCGATCGATATACCCTTTCATCAATGCCGGCATATTCCACCACCATAAGGGAAAGACAAACGCCAATCCATCATATTGTTTCAGCCGTTCCATTTCTGCTTTAGTCTGAGGGGAGAAGTGCTGGCAGGAATTATTCCAATCAGGTTCATCGTCTTCTTCCACTAGTGGATTAAAACCGCTCCGGTATAAATCCACCTTATCGACTTCATGTCCAGCGTCTTTTAGTCCTTCCATGAAATTCTCTGCAGCGGCAAATGTTAAAGAATTTGTCCGGGGGTGCGTGATAAAGGTTAGCACCTTCATAAGTGATCACTCGCCTTTCGATTGAACTGTTTATAAGACCAGTCTATAATAGAAATATAGTTCAGTAAAATTGAAGTTTTAGAATGTTTCATTCAATAAAAATGATAATAAGGAGATATGAAGATGGAGTTGCGTCATCTTGTTACTTTTGAAACCATTGTTGAAAAAGGAGGATTTAAAAAAGCTGCAGATGAATTAGGTTATGCTCAGTCTTCGATAACAGCACATATCAAAGCCTTGGAAGAAGAGCTTGGGTATCCTTTATTTGACCGGATGGGTAAAACGATCACACTAACGGAGACCGGCAGGCGCTTTTTGCCATATGCTGCTGAGATCATCAAGTTATATGCAAAGTCAAAACAAACCATTCAGGAAGATGACCATCCAGCAGGGTTTTTATCAATCGGAGCAAGTGAATCGTTGATGATTTATTGGCTGCCAGAAAAAATCCGGCAATTCATGGAGTTTTATCCGAAGGTGGAATTGACGCTTAAATCAATCGATTACGAAAATCTTTCCGGTCAATTAAAAAAGGGAGATATAGATGCGGCAATTCTGGTAGATACTCCTGATTGGCAGCCCAAGGATTTAACAATCGAGAAAATTAAAGAGGACCGTCTTACACTTGTTGAGGCAGCAAGACCGTCTGCATCGCGTATAGCTGAAACCATGCTGGTAACAGAGTACACATGCAGCTGGAGACCATTGATCGAGGAATATTTAAGAAAAGAAGCAGCATATGCAAAAATAGAACTTCCAAGTATTGAAGCAATTAAACAATGTGTGTTAAGTGGATTGGGGAAGGCCATGTTACCTTCTTTTACAGTAAATAATGAAGTGAAAAACGGGGAATTGGCAGCTATCCCGATAAGCACACGGAATGAGATTGGGATTTATACTGCTTTTCATAAAGATAAGTGGCGTTCGCGCAATTTACAGGCATTCCTGTCATTGCTGTCTGATTAGAACAGAAGAATAAGATTCCTATAAACTTCTTTCTTCATAAAGTGATTGATATGTTACGATAGAAACGGTTAGTTGAACAACCGAAAGGAAGTTACATAAATGAACGTAAAGACTATCGCTAATAAGATGACACCGGACAACGATCCTTGGGAAGCGTATTTGGATGTAGAGCAGCACGGAGAAATGGTATTGTCTAATGTCGAATTTACCACCACGACGTTATGCAATATGCGCTGTAATCATTGTGCAGTAGGATATGCCTTACAGGATCACGACCCGGAAGCACTTCCTATGGACCTGATTTTCCGGCGTTTGGATGAAATTCCGCATTTACGGGCGATCAGTATTACCGGCGGAGAGCCGATGATGTCCAAGAAGTCTGTCAGGAATTATGTTCTGCCCCTGCTTCAATACGCTAACGCACGCGGTGTGAAAACACAGATCAACTCGAATCTGACCTTGCCATACGGACGTTATGAGGCAATCATTCCTTATTTAGATGTTCTTCATATTTCGCATAACTGGGGGACGGAAGAGGAATTCGCAGAAACAGGGTTTGCTCGAATGGAACGTAAACCAACAATGGAGAATCGAAAAAAATACTTTGCCAGAATGGTGGAAAATGCTCAGCGCCTTTCAAAAGAAGGGGTCATGGTTTCAGCAGAAACCATGCTAAACGGCAGGACATTTCCCTATCTGGAAAAAATCCATGACCATGTTCAGGAAATGGGCTGTATGCGTCATGAGATTCACCCTATGTACCCGGTCGATTTTGCCGAAAATCTGGAAACATTGAGTCTGGAACAAATAAGAGCGGCCATTCGCCGGTTGCTATCACACCGGAATGAAGAGATTTGGATGTTGTTTGGAACGCTGCCCTTTTATCCGTGCAGTTCCTCCTCGGAAGAGTTAGAACTTCAGCAACAGCTATATGCAGCCAGGAACGTTTCTGTCCGTAACGATCCAGATGGCCGATCGAGACTAAACGTCAGTATTTTTACCGGAGAAGTAACAGTTACTGACTTTGGCGATGAACCACCGCTTGGAAATATTCAAACCGTTCCATTACAGGAGTCCTATCGCCGTTGGATGGAGACGAAAACAGCGAAAGCGTTGAACTGCCATTGTCCGGCAGTCAAGTGCTTAGGCCCGAACGTTTTGGTGAAAAATACGTATTACCCCGATACCGATTTCCAACAAAAACAAGCAAACATTAGCAGGTGAGATAGAAGAGCAGGGGCAAGCGTTCCTGCTCTTCGGTTCATCTAGCGGGCTTGATCCGGATTCAATATGATTACGGGCTCTTGGCCTTGGTGTTTTTGTATATTGTGAGGGAATTGCGATGGCCAAGGGTTTGCTTGCCTACTATTAAGGCGGTAACCTGTATTTTTACAGAATCAAGAGGAGATACAAAATGACTGCCGGTTAAAAGGAGAAACCATCTATCATGGATACCCAACAATTCACCGAGCGATTAAAGCAGCTAAAAAAGAATAAAGATGACCGCCTCTCGGAAGAAGAACTTGACTTGTTGACAAAAGAAATGCTTTGTCACATAGGAGTTACCGATTCGATTCTTCGTGATGAACTGATTTATCCTGTTTTCAGCCAACTGATCATGAACGGTGATTATACGAGGGAGCAGTTGGCTGTCCTATTAGCGGAATGTCTCGATGAGAACCATTTATTTTATAAGATTGGGAGGAAAAATGACGATTCGGTGTTCACCAGGTCGTTTTCTTCCCTGATTATCGCCGTTCTCTTACATAAAAATTTGCAAAGTAGTTTTATGGACGAAAAACAACTGCTGACAGTAAAGCAAGCCTTGCTGTTGTATTTGAAGGAAGAAAAGGACATCAGAGGACTAGTGGAAGAGAAAGGATGGGCACATAGTATCGCTCATGCGGCTGATGCAATCGATGAATTAATCAAACAGCCTGGAATCCAGCCTTATTTTCAAGAGATATATGAAGCCGTCATTCGGGTGATGGGTACTTCGAGCGATTGTTACTGTTTCGAGGAGGATGAGCGTATGGCAATTCCGGTCACAGAAATGCTGGATAGGGGATTCAGTGAGGAAGTCGTCCTCCGGGAAATCACCAGTCTAACAGAGGAACTGGAGAAGAATTTTCATGCTGGGAGTGTACAGCAATTTATCCATCGGACAAATATAAAGCAATTTTTAAGAAGTCTGTTTTTTCGCTTAGTCGATAAGCAAAAATCTCCCCAACTCCAAAAGGATATCATGCGAGCGATTGTTCGGACAAGCCGTCCTTACTATAAATGATGTTCCGTCCATTATAACCGGGACCCTTTATTGGCAGTTGCGCAACAATGAGTGTTCCAGAATAGGATTAATACAGCCAAGGATGATGCATACAAATGGCAAAAAGATGAGAAAGGTCATCGCCAATCAATCATAGAGTAGTAGGGGAGGAGAAAGAGTGGATATTTCAAACGTTAATAATGGAAAAGGAGACTTTGAAGGAATGGCAGCTGTGTATTGTCGTGTCCATCATCCTGCTAATCCGGAAAACTATCTTGAGAGAATGAAAGAAAGGATTCAAAAACATGCTGGATATCCAGGATTTAGGGCTCTGAAGGCGATAAATGATACCGGTGTGCCAGTTGGCATTGCTTATGGATATACGTCGATGCCTGGACAATTCTACCGCAGCAAAATCGAGTCTTTTTTAGATGAGCAAGAAAGGCGTGCATGGCTGGATAACTGTTTTGAATTTGTCGAGCTTGCTGTCGATCCTGCTTATCAAAGAATGCAAATAGGCAGCAAGCTTCATGATGCTCTGCTGAAAGAGTCGTCGGATCATGCTGTTTCGATATTGACGACACAGGTTGATAACCGTGCCGCCAAAAGTCTTTATGAATCAAAAGGATGGAAAGTGATCAAATATGCAATCCGTCCGGTGGAAACCAGCCCTTTGCTAACTTTGATGGGAAACAGCCAATTATCCGGGTTCTGATTTTTGATGGAAAGTGCCTATCCCCGAAAATAAACCTTGTCATCCCCTTTGTTACGTAATATAATGGCGTAATATTTACTTTTATAAGGGAGGAAGGAAGTGTGATACAAGAGCAGGCATTAAAGAAAATCACTGCAAGCTTGCAAACGGATCCGCTAGTCCAGGCAGTGTTTGTCAAGGGCTCGATCGGACGTGGGGAGCATGATGAAAACTCGGACATTGATCTTTATTGTCTTGTGGAAGAATCGGACAAGCAATCATTTTTAGAACGTCGTCTCCATCATTTGCAGTCCTATGGTTCCTTATTGTTTTATGACGATATATTTATTATTGCTCCACAAATTATTGCCGTGTACGAAGATTTACTGCATGTGGATTTGTTTACGGTTACGGAAGAAACCTATATCGAAAAAGATTACTTCCGGGTGATATACGATCCCGAACGGCTGATGGATAAATATGTGTCAGGGCAGCATTTAACCTTGTCGCAAGAAGAATTTTTGGATGATGTAACAGATGTTGCTTGGTTTTTGCTGCAGTACCGTAAAACAGCTTTGCGGGGAAATAATTTGTGGGCAGTAGGGATTTTACATCATATTGCTGTCCATCTTGCCAGGGTACTGTTGCATTGCTATTCCCCAAACCGCGCTCAGTTGGGTTTAAAAGCAGTGGAGGCCTCCCTTCCTGTAGAAATGGAGGCGGAAGTGCGAACGATTTTTCAATCAATGACACCGGAGTTGCATTCCCAAGCAGCAGTTCATGTTGTCCGGCTTTTGCAGAAACATAGACAATGGCTGCTATCACAATTGGCTTCTGAACCTTATACGAAGCGTTTGTTAGCGACAATGATAGCAGCGGAAACGTGGGAATATCAATCTACCAAGCTGTAAGGGAGAGGGAAAATGTTTACTTATCCATTTGAAGAACAGTCCTATTTGAAAATGCTGGAACCAGATGATGCTTCGGAATTATTTTTGCTAACCTGGAATTCGATGGATCGTTTGAAGAAATGGCTTCCTTTAATCGGGAGTAACAGGAGGCAAGAAGACACCGAAGCTTTTATCAAATCTTCACTTTTGCAACTGAGCGAAAACAATGGTTTTCAGGCAGGGATTTGGCACCAAGATAAAATAGCCGGGGTTATCGGCTTTCATTACGTTAATTGGTATAACCGCACTACAAGTATCGGTTATTGGATCGGCGATGGCTTTGAGGGGAAAGGATTGATCACTAAAGCTTGCCGGGCGATGATTCAACAGGCGTTTGATACCTGGCAGCTGACCCGGGTGGAAATCAGGGCAGCCGAGGAAAATGTCAAAAGCAGATCCATTCCGGAAAAACTGGGTTTTACCCAAGAAGGGAAAATCCGGCAGGCTGAATTATTACAGGGAGAGTACGTCGACCATATAGTGTATGGATTGCTAGCGGAAGAATGGAAGAAACAGCAAAGTCAAAACAATTGATTCAATAAAATTTGCCTATTTCGTCTCAATAAGTGTCGTGACCATCTAATAAAAGTAGCATAAACTGGTATTGCAAGCAATTCTTGTCCTTAACGAGAGACCCATATCTTTTCAAATCGGGCCATTTCTTATAAAATGCTATAGGACTTGTATTTTTTTGCAAGGAGAGGGGGATGTGTATGGATAATTTCAATAATTCCATTCAATCCTTGATAGAAGGGGCTGGATGGCTTGCTCCCGCACTATTTATTCTTATTCATTTGATCAGGCCCTTTTTGTTTTTACCGGTGATTGTCGTTTGTATTGCCGGAGGTGTGTTGTTTGGATTTGTAGAAGGAGCGGTATTGTCTTTTATTGGATTATCGCTGATGAGCC
The DNA here is from genome assembly GCF_900103695.1 of Sediminibacillus halophilus. GTDB lineage: Bacteria > Bacillota > Bacilli > Bacillales > Amphibacillaceae > Sediminibacillus > Sediminibacillus halophilus. Next base: position 1,046,179 of record NZ_FNHF01000001.1, on the reverse strand, counting down.
TTATTTTTTATAAATTGGTCAGTAGATTTCCGCGTTTTCGGGAAGGGGTAGCCCGACTGAAAACCAAAATATTGCATGACCGCACGATTACGGTCAGTCAGGTGATGGTTCTCCGAGTCATGCCGTTTGTACATTTTCATTTATTGTCGTTGTATTTGATGGAAATGACTGATGGTTTTAAAAGTTATATGTACTATTCTGGTTTAGGAGTTATTTTACCGGCCGTATTATACACTGCTTTTGGCGAGGCAATCACGGAGTTTCCATGGTATGTAGTCAGTTTATTCATGCTTTTATTAGCAGCTGTTTATGCGCTATTAGGAAGAATCCATCAAATGAATATCGAAGGCAGCAAAAGTTAATTCTATTTAGAGGGAAGGGGGTTGCTCCATGAGTGTCAAACTGATGGAGCAACCCCTTTTTATAATGTACTGAGGTTCTGAACGGTGGGTCGAACGGGGGTCAGTCCCTCTGTGAAAAATTCACAGAGGGACTGACCCCCGCAACACCCAGACATTATGAAAAGGGTGAATGGCTGTAGGATTGTTGCGAATACTAGGAATATTGTTTTGGACTTTACTGGGAAGGAAGTGTAGACAGAATGACTGATAAGCAGATTGTGATTGATGCGATAATTAATGGGGAAAAGTTTAAGGCTGAAAAACAGGCGCCCCGGGAAAATCCGGCGAGACCGGATGAAGTTGTCGGATATGCCCCCGTTAATACACGGGAGGATACCGTCCGGGCAATTGATGCTGCCCATGATGCTTTTCCATCCTGGGCAGAGTCTGACATGCCAGATAGAATTAAGCGGATGCGGACAGCGATTCAGCATATAAAAGATCGCACACCTGAGATAGCTGAATTGCTAAGTCGTGAGCATGGGAAGCCATTATATGATTCAAAAGGGGAAATAGGAGTTTCCCTGGCATGGATGGAGTTTGCCTGCGATAATGTAGCGGAAGTCCTGGAAAACGAAGTCCAAAAACACGAGGGTGGAAAAACAATCATCGCCAAGGATGCGATCGGTGTTGTCTCCGCTATATCACCGTGGAACTATCCTATATCCCTTTCTACCATAAAAATCGCTCCCGCTTTGCTGGCCGGTAACACAATGGTCTTGAAACCAAGCCCACTGGCTCCGCTAGCCGTTAGTGTGGTGACTGAAATCATTGCAGATGCTTTTCCGCCAGGTGTTCTGAATTTAGTTCATGGTGAGGCAGATGTCGGAGTGGAACTTACTTCAAATCCTAAAGTGGCCAAGATAGCCTTTACGGGCGGCACGGAGACTGCGAAGCATATTATGAAGGCTGCTGCAGATACAATCAAGCACATGACTTTGGAATTGGGAGGGAATGATGCCGCGATTGTTCTGAAGGATTTTGATGTCAATGACGAGAAAGCCATGCGCCGTCTAGTCATATCCAACTTTCTTACCGCTGGACAAATATGCATGATTGCCAAGCGTGTATATGTTGATCGGTCCATTTATGAGCAATTTGTCGAGAAATATATTGAAGCAGCCAATAAATGGATACGAGTGGGAGACCCATTTGGTAAGGATACGACCATCGGCTCGGTGAATAATAAAAAGCAGATGGAGTTTGTGCAAAGTCTGGTGGATGATGCCAAAAGCAAAGGTGCCAAAGTAGTAAAGCTTGGCAAAATTCTCGATCAGGATTTGTATGAAAAAGGGTACTTTATGCAGCCGACTGTAGTACTGGGTGCCGGTTATGACGATCCAATCGTGGTAGAAGAACAATTTGGCCCTACTGTACCAATACTGCCGTTTGATGATGATCAGCATGCAATCGATTTGGCGAATGATAGTATTTTTGGCCTGACCAGTTCAGTTTGGGGAGAAGAAGAACATGCCGTGAAAATTGCCAAACATATTCAAGCAGGAACAACGATGATCAATACAGCAGCAGTGCAGGGGCTCGATGTCCGTTTTCCATTTGGCGGGGTGAAACAGTCGGGAATGGGACGTGAATATGGAAAAGAAGGGATTCTTGCCTATACCGATACCCATGTGATAAACATACCTGATGAACTCGATCTCCCATATATACCCGAATAAGGAGGAAAAGTGATGGAAAGCCAACGTGCAAAAGCGATTAGACAGTCACAAGATTTAATCAAGGTTACCTATCAGGGAAATCCGGTTTACATTCAAGAAGTTGACGAACAGAACGGAACCGCACAGGTTTATGCCTTGGAGAATCCAGAGAGTAAGCAGCAAGTATCAATTGAACAACTACATGAAAGTTGAATTGTTCTCAAGCTTGCAGAGGAATACTATGTTTCTCTGCAAGCTATTAATTCCTGGATAACCATAACCTTTAGAACCCCTCCTGTTATTTTTCAAAACTCGCTAGACATGGGACTGCTCTATTTTTGACATAAAACGAAACCAATCTATGTAATAAAACGTAAATCAGTTAAACCAAAAGGAGGGCAGGTGATCTGGTTGCAAGGATTACTGGTAGAGGAGGTTTCCGTAGAAATAAATCGGGAGCCGATTCTGCAAAACATGTCATTCTATTTAGATCCTGGTACCATAACCGCTTTAATCGGTCACAATGGAGCGGGAAAGTCTACCATCATGAAAACATTGATTGGACTGCAGGAGAGGAAAATGGGCAAAATTGTATTAAACGGTGTCTCTCAGGAGGAAGATTTTCTTCCCTTTAAACAAATGTTATCCTACATACCCGAAGAGCCTTTTCTACTTCCGGAACTAACCGCTATGCAGCATTTTCAACTTTATGGCCGAAGTTATCAAATCGATGAGCAGGAGCTAGTGGAGAAGGTTGATTATTTATCCAGAAAGATGGAAATAACCGATAAACTTGATGAGTTTCCCGAATCCTTATCAAAGGGAATGCGGCAAAAAGTACAGACGATATGTGCATTGCTTCCCGAGGTCCCGTTATTACTTATTGATGAACCCTTTATGGGGTTGGACATCTATGCTTCCGAATTTTTAGCAGAAGCGGTGAAAGAGAAGGCTGAACAGGGAACAATAATTTTACTGACTTCCCACCAATTGGACCGTGTCCAGCAGTTAGCCGATCATTTTATCATGCTACAGCATGGAAAGGTGGTCGACCATGGAGATATAAACAGCTTTCAAGTCCTGAAACGGAGATTTTCAGAATGACTGGGTTCGAAAATGCCTGGAGTGTTTATCGATATGTGAAAAGGCATCGTTTCAGAAAGAAATCAAAGCTGTACAAGCTGGCCTTCGGTGTAAGCTTTGATGTGACTATATCAATCTATTTAGGAGCATTCCTACTGTTTGGATTTTTCATCTTACATGAAACGTTGCAAGAGTCAGCTGATAGAATTCTTCAGTTGCAATCATTTGTTACAGCCAATTATCTCAATCTTGTTCTCGTCCTGTTTGTGCGTCCTGTTATAACCTCTTTTACCAGACCAGGGGTGCTATTCTCGAGTGCCGAATTGAAATTAAGCATGCTGCCATTTTCCAAACAACAACTCTGGCAATATTGTATAGGCGAGAGGTTGCTGAAAACCACGGCTGTTTGGGTGTTTCTTGCCGGTTTTATCGCTTTTATTACGCCGCTTGCTTTCGATTTTGTCATGATGACAGCTGGTTTGATCATTTTGATGGATGTGTTAATGGCAGTCCCTCAGTGGCGACTGTTCCAAAGACATTTTTTAATAAAGTTGATGACAAGCACAGCAATTGTCGTTATGGCTGCAATTGTCAGGTTGCTTAGTATGTATGTCGGCGGTTCGGCTTGGTGGATGGGAGTGCTGTTTGTATTCCTTGCAGGTACAAACATCTTGCTGCTAAAAAGAGCGACCGAGTCCGTAAACTGGTCGAAAGTCGTGCAGACGAATGATTTGATCATCTGGAATATGTGGTTTATTAACAAAATGTCGCAAATGGAAATAAAGCCTCCATCTAAGCAGGGGTGGATTCAGCAATTATTCACAAGTAGAGTGAATCGTAAAAGATTTGATTACTCCAACCCTGTCAGAATTTATCGAAGGCTCTGGAAAAACTATTTATTGGAACAGAAAGAAGCGGTGATCCGTACGATTGGCAGTGTCTTGATTCTATTAGTGCTTCTTGGTACCCGCAATGATTGGCTGTTTGGGTTTGGAATAGCGCTGGCCATCTTTTTATTTGTGCAAATGGCTTCCAGTTTTTTTTTTCGGTGGCTTCGGCAACAGGCTGGTTTATTGTTTGCCTTGGGAGTTGAAGCAGTGGAAGCGTGGATTCTTCTATTGGTTTGCACGTACGGCACTACTTATATCTCCAGTGCTTATACTGTGCTTACTTATGTTACAGGAGCAGCCTTGGTGGTTACCGGTTCAATTATGGTTCTATACCGTTTTAACAAGACGATTTTTTCATTATCAAATGGAAATCAGGATGTCGGTTTTAGCTAGAACAAAACGCCAAATGCCCGCAGATCAAACTTTATTGGTTTCCTTGTTATTCTGTCTAGCTGCAATCAGTATTGCTTATCCATTTGTATCTGTTATCGGTGTGGCCGTGTTAGGCTGGAAACAGAAAGAATATGTTTTGCCGGCTGGAAAAGGTGGGAATATGTATGGATAGTCATGTAATGGCTCTTTTTCCAAATATTTAGTCGCTGGATAAACAGGAATATAATTGGGCAAATAATTGATTGTTTATATGATTGCCTTGAAAAAATCCCCTCCGTTGGGGAAAGGAAAGTCGTCAGAAAACCGGAGTTACATAAAAAGCGGCTCAACGCTGAGAGCGCCAAGCCGCTTTTGTTAACAATTATCAAAAAATTCATTGTGTGGACAGTTAATAAATATACGCTGTTGTTACTTGACACCTTGCATTTTCTTTTGAATGACAGGCGAAAGCAGGAACAACAACAAGCTTAATACTAAGGCAGATCCACCGATGATACCAAAGTAAAGTGTCTCGGTTTCGTCTGTGTAGAATTTGACAATTTGTGCGTTGATCGCTTGGGCTGCTGCATTGGACAGGAACCATAGGCTCATCGTTTGAGCTGAGAAGGCTGCAGGCGCCAATTTCGTGGTGGCTGACAACCCTACTGGTGATAAGCACAATTCACCAAGCACCACGATAAAGTAACTTAGTACCAGCCATAATGGATTGACTAATGCATCTCCGCTTAAAGCTCCAGGCACAAGGATGACGATGAACGACAAACCGGCAAACAACAGACCTAAAGAGAACTTCTTCGGTACGGACGGCTGGCGATCACCAAGCTTGACCCATAACCAGGCAAATGCAGGTGCCAGGAAAATGATGAACAATGGGTTCAGTGACTGAAACCAAGCCGGAGAAATATCAATACCTGCAAATTGTAGTTGAGTGCGCTGATCGGCATAATTAGCCAGGATTGTCGACCCTTGTTCTTGAATTGCCCAGAACATTACCGAAGCGATGAAAAGGGGAATATAGGCGATAATCCTTGACCGTTCCACAGTTGTTGTTTTCGGACTACGGTACATGACCACAAAGTATATAGTAGGAATCAAAATACCAAGCACGCCGATCAATCCGATAAACGTATCAAAGGTAAGCAGTCCCATTGGAATGGTAAAGGCGATAAGCACAATGACCACGATAGCAGCCAGTACCATCCATTTAGTGAATTTTTTCATTTCTTCCGCGGATAAGGGATTACCAACATAGTTTCCGGCAAGACCAAGGTTTTTCTTTCTCGTAAAGATATAAACCATCAATCCACAAAACATTCCGACTGCGGCTATACCGAAACCGAGATGAAAGTTAACTTCTGTTCCGAGTGTTCCGACAATTAACGGAGCAAGAAAACCTCCTAGATTAATACCCATGTAAAAAATACTGAAGCCGGCATCGCGACGCTGGTCTTTCTCACTGTAAATCTCACCGACCATGGTAGAAACATTCGGTTTCAATAAACCTGTTCCCAGGACGATCAGTACCATTGAGACAAAGAACAATGTAATGCTACCTGGAATTGCCAGGGCAATATGTCCGAACATAATCAAAATTCCACCGTATAAAAGTGCTCTTGAAGTACCGAGAACTCTATCGGCAAGCCAGCCTCCAATTATACCCGACATATATACGAGTGATCCGTAAATAGACATAATAGCAAGCGCAGTGCTTTCCGGCAGTCCTAATCCGCCGCTGGATACTTCGTAGTACATGTAGAATACGAGAATCGCCCGCATTCCATAGTAGGAAAAACGTTCCCAAAATTCAGTAAAAAATAGCGTAAATAAACCTTTCGGGTGACCAAAAAAGCCTTTCTGAGGTACGCTGTCCACAATTTTCTGTTTTTTCTCGCCAGTCATAAGCAACCTCCTTTTATTACCTTTACCATATTATTTCTATCTAGTTAAAATGTCAAAGTAAAAATCAGGCAATAGCTTTAGATTATTGATATGGCAGGGATTATTTTTCATAGGAAGATGATAGAAATAGAGGTTTACGGTCGAAAGGATCGATTGATGGCACCTGATCCTTTGCAAAATTAATGAAGTCATTACCTATTTATTTTATTTTTTTTGAAAGACCTTTTATAATTTATCTAGTACATATAATAGAAGAGAGGGACTAAAATGAAGTTATTGGAAGAAATTTTGGCGCACAATGAAAAGTTTGTCGGAAACCAGGACTATGAAAAATATCAAACAGACAAGTTTCCGAATAAGAGGGCGGTCATTATCTCCTGCATGGACACCCGCCTTGTGGAACTGCTTCCCCAGTCGATGAATATCGGCAATGGGGATGCGAAAGTCATTAAAACTGCTGGAGCAATCGTAGGCGATCCGTTTGGCAGCGTTATGCAGAGCATACTCGTAGCTGTTTATGAACTGAAAGCAGACGAGGTATTCGTTGTCGGTCATCATAACTGCGGCATGTCCAGTTTAAACGCTGAAGCGATGTTGGACAAAGTGAAAGAGCGAGGAGTAAGTGAAGAAACATTGGCGACATTGGAGCATTCCGGTGTAAATCTAGATCAATTTTTACAAGGGTTCGATCGGGTGGAAGACAGTGTCAAGCACAGTGTCGAAACCATCAAACACCATCCGATGCTGCCTTCCGATGTACCGGTGCACGGGTTAGTCATTGCACCTGATACCGGAAAGCTAGACGTCGTGGTTGACGGATACCAGCAATAACCGAAAAAAAGCCATTCTACTGAGGTGTTTCAGTGGGATGGCTTTTTTAATTTTGATGAAGCTACAGAGTTGAACATATCATTTATTTTAAGGGTTTTTCTATTTATCCAAAAGACTAATCCAGCCAAGTGAGTCATCCGCGAAGGAGTTTTTATAAAATTTGGAAAAAGGGTGGAAATAGATAGATAACTATTATAGTATAAATGGGGGAAGGATATTCTTTTATTACCATTAAAATAGTAAAATAATACTATTTTAAAACCGTTGAAATTGAGGCTGCGAGAATAGAAAGATAGCAGAGAGGATTTTTTTAGTGGGGAAATACGTTAGGAAGTTAATGATTGTATGTATGGTGTTTATGCTTTTTATGACTAGTTTCTGTTTTTCTAAAAGTAAACGCATTCAGGCATCAGGAGTTCGGATAAAAGGAATACCGGTTTTTGATCAATACCCCGAACTTCCAACAGGCTGTGAATCCACAGCGTTGGCAATGCTATTAAATTGGGGCGGAGTCGATATAAGCAAGTTTGAAATAGTAGAAAGGCTGCCGAAAGGGAGTAAGGTCAGAGAAATAGATGGACAAGCTGTGGGAGCAAATCCCGACTTTCAATTTGTTGGCGATCCATACTCGGAGGAAGGCAGCTTTGGGGTTTTTGAAGGACCTATCTTACATACGATTGATCAGATTATGCCTGGAAGGGCAGTTGATTTAACAGGGAAAAGCTTTCAAACGATTTTGGATGTCATCCAGACTGGAAAGCCTGTAATGGCATGGACTACGATTAATCAGCAAAAAACCTATCATAGTATTTCATGGGTAGATGAAGAAGGCGAACAAATAGATTGGTATCGTTATGAGCATGCGGTTGTTATTGTTGGATTTGATGAGGATCATGTTATCGTCAACGACCCCTACACTGGTCAAGAGGAAGTATACGATCGGGAACTATTCAAGGAAAACTGGCGATCAATGGGAAGAAGATCGGTGACCTTGAAAATGGATGACAAAGATCTCCAACCGCCAGAAGAACTGGAATGGAAAAGTTTCTCGCAACCAAGAAAAACGGCCAGCAAATCTAAAAAAGGTAACGAATCTTCTGCGGTGTTAATAAAAGGAGAAAAAAACCCGCGAAGAAGTAATATAAAAGAAAAAAGCAAGAATAGAAAGGTGAAGAGTAAAACAGTAGAAGAAAACGCATATACTAATCAATCCATATCGTTATGGAAGCAAATAACGAATACTAGAACGGTAGCTATCAATGCCTTGAAAATTTTATGGTGAAGTACAGGAAAGCGGTCCCCTTTTAACAAAGAAAGGACCGTTTTTTAGCAGGAATTTGGAAGGTTTTTGCGAATTATTAGAAGGATAGGCCATTATATGCTTTGTTGCTTTCGTCTAAGTAGAGAGAAACTGCTACACAACTTTCCAGTGACTTCCACCTATCCTTTACAGGTTGAGTGGCAATTCAGCAATGCGGAAAAAAACACTCTCTTTCCGCAGCACCGCATTTCACCTCAACGAGGGAAAAATGGTAGAAAGTCTCTTTAACGTTACACTGCAGTTTTGATCTTTTATGCAATAGTAACCGTATTTAAAAAGTAGCCACCATAACAGCAATAAAGGGGGATATTGATGAAGCTTAAAATTATACATACCAATGATGTGCACAGTCATTATGACAACTTTTCCAGAGCTGTGTCACTGATCCGACAGCATAAGGATAAACATACTTTACTATTGGACGGCGGGGATTTTGCCGATTTTAAAAGCATCGAATTACAAGGAACTAAAGGAATGGCAGCGATTGAGTTGTTGAGCGAGGCCGGATACGATGCATTGACCATTGGAAATAATGAAATATTCAACGGCATGGAAACACTTGAGTATATGGCAGGGAACAGCACGGTACCTTTTATCAGCAACAATCTTTTAAAAAAGGATTTGGCACCGATTGAGGGAGTGGTTAGTAGTACGATCATCGAAAAAGATGGCCTGCGTATATTAATTACCGGTTCATCGCCAAATTTGGATGAATTCAACGACGGGCTCGGTATCCATGTATCCGATTATAAAACAGCATTGCAAACAGAATTGGAAAGGAAGCGTGGATTATTTGACCTTTGTGTGGTTTTAAGTCATATCGGCACAGCCGCAGATCAAAAGCTTGCTGAAGAAATCGAAGGCATTGATGTATTGATATCTGCGCATGACCACCAGCTTTATACCGAACCCAGGGTGATAAATGGCACGATTTGCAATAGTGCCGGATCGTTTGGCGAACATGTAGGCGTTCTCGAGTTAACGGTAGAAAACGGAAAAGTCACCTTGACCGACAGTAGCATGCTCTCGACAGATAAGGCTGAAGCATCCAGTAGGATAGCCGATATATTAGCAACAAATAAAGAAAAGGGAGTCAAAAATTTAAGTCAGCCCCTTTACACATTGAAGCAGCCACTATGGCATGATGTAGTAGAGGAAAACCCGTTGGCGAATTTAATCGCCGACGGGTTGAAGGATTTATTGCAGACCGACATCGGATTGATCAATAGCGGTATCGCACATACAGGTATATTTGAGTACGTATCGGAGAAAAAACTGATCGAAACCTGTCCTTCTCCATTAAATCCGACGACATTTGAGATAAAGGGAAAAACTTTAAAAGTAGCATTGGAGCAGTCACTGGATGCTCAGGTTTGCCTGGCAGATGGCAGAGGACCAGGGTTCAGAGGCAAATATGCAGGAAGGCTTCATATTTCCGGAGCTACCGTATTGCATGACGGCTATCGTCTCATCAAGGTCTCCATTACCGGGCGAGAAATCGAGGATGAAACATGGTACACAGTGGCTAGCTCAGATTATTTACAACGAGGATCAGGTTATCCGGTTTTGGCCGATAATCGTAATCCTGTATTCAAACCGGAATACATCCGTAACGTCATCCGAGAGTATGCTGCCAAACCAACCTTCCTGAAACAAACGACAAACGGACGCTGGATTAAAGGCGCTGATATTCTTGTTTGAAAACAGAGGGGACCCTCCCCCCTTCCAGCAGGATTTTGTCAAAAACGTTAAGCATCACTTTAAACAGGAAGGCGAAGCATGGCTGGAACGACTGCCGGAAATAATCAAACAATGTGAGCAAATTTGGCAGCTGGAGATGAAGGAACCATATGTACTGTCAATCAACTATGTCGCACCAGCAGTTAGAATAGATGGAAGGAAATTGGTCGTAAAGCTGTCGATTCCCGGTGAAGATTTTGCTTATGAATTAGAAGCACTTCGGCATTTGGAATCTCCGGCAATCGTCCAATTGATAGATTTTGATGAGAAACTGGGCGCCCTTCTTTTAGAACGGATTGAACCGGGTGTAACGCTGGCTGAGGTGGAAGAGGAGGACAAAGCTTGTCGGATTGCGGCGGATGTGTTTGAACAGCTGATCAGAGAACCTCTGGGAGAAACAGCGCTCCCGACCACAGAGGACCGGGAAGCATCCTTGGCAAAGATTATTGCCGATTATCCTAAGGGATGTGGGCCGATTAGCCAATCGGTATTGCTGGAAGCACAGCGTACTTTTCACCGCTTACACAGTACAAGGAAAAAGCAATGGGTGTTACATGGTGATTTCCATCACTACAACGTCCTTCAAAGCGGGGAAAAGGAGTGGAAAGCGATCGACCCTAAAGGCTTGATTGGAGAGCGGGAGTATGACTTGGTACAATATTTACTTAACAAGCTTCCAGAAGAAAATCCTGTCTCTGTCATCGACCAACGGATAAAAATTTTTACAGATATCCTAAAGCTGGATAAACAGCGTTTGGTGTTATGGGGATTCTGCCACAGCGTATTGGCTACCTGCTGGACGGTTGAGGAAGATGGCAATTACCACCGTCCGTTTTTCCAGACGATCGCTGCTTTTCGGCAGATTCATCAAAACAATTACAGGCGCGATATCGATGAGGCGAAAATCCGTTAATTGAAATAATGGTATTTAGAGTCTTGCATCTTTCTTAATCGCTTGAATCTTTCCAGGGCAGTCGGCCAATTCACCGACTGTCCTTGTTTTACCTGATATAATAATTCATGAAAAACGGGCTGGAGACCGTAAAAATTCTGGATACGTTCGAAAAGATGTTCACCAGGCTCCATTCCTGAATAATACCGCAGGACCTGGCTGGTAAAGGCGGGTCCGAAATCCCAATAAAATCCGGCGAAATCAAAGGCCGGATCCCCATATTGAGAATCGGTGAAATCGATAATCCCGGTTACTAATCCGGATTTCTTGTTGAAGATAATATTGTCGGCGGATAAATCACCGTGTATCCAAGCCTTTTGAATCGTTTGTCCTTTCCCTTGTTCCAAAAAGGCATGAAAAAAATCAGATACCATTTGGCTATCTTCTTTCGATAAGTATGGAAATATTTGCTTTTGGACAGAAGCAAATAACCGTTGCCAATATTCGAGTGTATGAGTCGTGAAAAGGGGACTGGCAACTTGTTTGGCAGGAATTTGGTGAAGCTTACTGAGAAATTCACCAAGCAGCTTGGCACTCCTTTCCTTGGAAAATAGGGGATGATCCAAAACAGACGCTAAAGGCTCCCCCTCAATAAGCTGGTAATAGGTAGCAATGGCATTCCCTTGTTTATCCCGAATCGCTTGACAGGTGGGAATCTGGAGCGGCGGACTCGTATTCTCGATTGCCTTCAACAGGGCGATTTCCCGTTCGGTATGGCGGCGAACGGCTTGATGTTTGGGAAACCGGAAGACAAGCTTCTCATTTATTATGATAATGTCATGGTCCCAACCTGAATATTCAAAGCTGGTTGATTCAATGGTTAACCAAGGAAGATGTTGGCTAATGATGGATAACATCGTCTGTTCATTCATTCTCGATCTCCTTTCTTACCGATAAGGGGTTAAACCAGAGTTTTGTATAGTCAACCCAACCCAAAGCGTTTAGCTGAATGTTCTCAACGTTTTTTGGATAGATGGCAAACTGTTCTAAGCGGTATAAAAAAAGTAAGTGGTGATTGTTACACAACGCTGCTTCTTCTTGCTGCAATCGTTGAATATGCTCCTTCTCCGAAAGATTGTCTGAAACCATTCGTTGAATCCGTTTTCGATTTTGGTCAGGAATGTGGTGGGCTGGTAAACTGTGCGTTCCTTGAAAACAGGATAAATAAGTCTGAAGTCGACTTTCATCGGCAAGCTGCTCGCCTAGCAACATATCGGCAGCATCGAGATTTTGTCGCATTAGTTCTTCATACGGAAGAAAATGTAAGGTTACATCCACACCCGCTTTTGATAATTGCTGCTGAATCCATCTGCCATCCAATTCGTTTCCAGCTCCAGTATAACTATATAAGTGAAAGGTTTCCCCTTGATAACTGCTTGCATTGAGTAGCTCATGTACCAAAGCAGGATTTCTAAGTAACGAGGCGTCGTTTTCGGTATCGCGTAAAAGTCTGCCAGCTGGCAAATAACGGTTTCCCTGCAGTTGTCTGATCAATTCCTCTGGTTGTAATAAATGAAAAATAGCCTTGCGCAGCATTGTATCGGTAGCCAATCGCCCTTTATTCCCGTTCAGCGATAACAGTTTACTGCCTTGATCCAATACGGTTGTTTGTTGGAAGTTTGCTGTCGATTTAGAAGTGTAAGGATACTGGTAAAAATTGACTCGTTCACTTTCCACCACCTCGGAAGGTTGGTTGTCATACAACTCAGGGAAAAAATACATATTAACTTCATCCAGGAAGGGCCTGGTCCCGAAAAAATGTTCAAATGTCTTGAGCCTCAGTTGCGTAAGTGTGTTTTCGACAACCTGAAAGGGTCCTGTGCCTATTGGGATAGCGTCAGAATGATCCTCGGACGGTACAATGCTGCCGCCCATGCTTGTCGCAAGATGCAAAAAATGCGGCATTGGTTTTTCAAAAGTGAATTGTACGGTATAAGGATGAAGTGCTTCTGCCTTTTCCAGATTAGCTAAAATCCAATGATAAGCTGAGCATGTTTTCTGGTGACGAAGAAAACTGTAACATACATCCTCTGCAACTAATTCTTTTTCATTATGGAAGCGAACCCTTTTTCTTAACTGAAAAATCCACACTGTATAGTCGTGATTGTGGGACCAGGCATGCGCCAGCTCGGGGACATGTTTTTCGGCTTTTTCGTCATAACGGATCAGCCGATTGAATATATGTCGCATGATATGGTTTTCCGAGCGGCGATGAACCAGCATTGGATCCAATTTCGGCAGCGGCCGGTACGAAGGGAATTGGAGCCGGTCGATTGTATCGGGTGGTTTCGTATGGCCGCCATCAGAAGCAAAAAACAACCAGTCGACAAATAGTCGCTGTGTATGTTTGCTGATAGAAAACCGGTGTAAAAAATAGATTCCTTCTTCCATCGAAACAGTACTACGTTCTTTAGCCTCGGCGAGAATCAGTTCTTCCAGATCGGCCAGTAGCATAATAGAGGAAGTGTTTCCCCTTCCTTTACCTGGCTTCCAGACAATCCAGCCAGCTTGCTGCATACGGTGGATGATCAACTTGGCATTCCGCTCTGTACAGGATAGGCTTTTGGCCAGCATGCCGATGGTTATAGAATGGGCTTTTTCTTGGCCAGGCAATATGTTGTACAAAAGTTGATAGTGTTCCAACAATCTCATTTTGTCACCTCACTTGGGAAAGGGGGAAATATATTTGCCTTTATTATACACTTTTTTTCCTCTTTTTATTAGGTAGACTTTAAGAAGGGGAGGGGATTATATGAATAAGGGCAACCACAAGAAAAGATGGGGCGAAAAGAAACAAATTATCGGAATAGCATTTATTACAGCAGCAGCTGTTCTGGGAGATGCGATGTTGCTGATTGCGCTGCCGATATATTGGAAGGATGCAGGGCTTGTCTCCCTGTGGCAAGTAGGGGTGCTTCTGTCGGTCAACCGGTTTATCCGGCTGCCGGTCAATCCACTGATAGGTTTGTTTTATCAACATTTTCATCGACGTACCGGTATCATGATTGCAGTATGCTTAGCTGTAATAACGACAGCTTCTTATGGATGGATGGCGAATTTTTGGCTGCTTCTGCTCATGCGGGCAATATGGGGGATTTCCTGGTCACTTCTTCGGCTCGGTGGATATCTGTCCGTAATTGAGGCATCGAATGACAGCAATAGGGGCCAGTATGTCGGATTGTATAATGGATTATGGGGGCTCGGAGGATTGACCGGGATGCTTGCCGGTGGGATGTTGATTGACCAAACCTCTTTTCTGTTTACTTCCAGCCTGTTTGCTTTTATCGGACTATTAACAATTCCATTAGTATATTTCCTAGTACCGCCCAATCATCAAGATAGTCCCTCTACGTCTAGAGGACAGTCTGCTCAGATAAAGTGGGGATGGTCCGGCAGATATGGCTCGTGCTTGGAACAGGTTGTGTAGTGGGAATCATGGTATTTGGATTGTTCGCATCCACGCTCAGTCAATTGATTGCTGAAAACGTGTCGGAAAACTGGTCTGTAGGTGGATTTGCCGTTGGGGCGGCAACCATTGCCGGTGTTATACAGGCAATACGCTGGGGCTGGGATCCATTTGTCGCTCCATTGATTGGGAAAGCACTGAAGACAAGCCGAGTTATGGTAAAGACGTTATTGGTCGTACTGTTTTCCGGTGGGATTGTTTTCATATTCCTTGGAAATGCTGCTTCGTTGAGCGTTCTGTTACCTGCATTGTTGGTATTTCAACTCATATCTACTGCGTTTGTCACTACTTCCGATACAATGGCAGCCAGTACAGCGGCAAAGACGGATCGTGTGAAAATGATGACTGCCTATACCATTGTCGTTGATATAGGAGCGGCGATAGGACCGCTCATTTCCTTCTTTTTGCTGGATATAACAAGTATTGCGCTGGTCTACACACTGGCCGGAGGTCTCCTATTGGTAGTTGGTTTGAGCTGGCTGGTTGTGTATGTTCGAAACGGCAGCGTTTTTTCTACATAACGAAAGAAACTGCTAGGAGAAATAGCAGGTATTTAGAAAAAAATCCAGAATAAAGAGTGGACTGGAAAATGTAAAAAAGGAGTTGTAGGCGATGAACCATGCGAATCAACCGAAAGCGGATGTACAATCCCAATTCGGAAAAAATGCTGCCAATTATGTAACAAGTACGATCCATGCCCAGGGGAATGACTTAGAAAAACTGAAAGCAATGATCGACTGGACTGGCAAAGAGTCCGTCTTGGACATTGCAACAGGAGGCGGTCATGTGGCGAACGCACTGGCTCCACTGGTGAGGAGAGTGACAGCCGTAGATTTAACAACAGAGATTTTAGAAGTCTCACGTGATTTTCTTGAAAATAACGGACATACGAACGTGGAAGTTATGGAAGCGGATGCTGAACAGCTTCCATTTGCAGATGAATCCTTCGATATTGCTGTTTGTAGAATCGCAGCCCATCATTTTTCAACTATCACATCATTTGTACAGGAAACCTTTCGAGTTTTACAGCGAAATGGGACATTCATTCTCATTGACAATACAGCCCCGGAAGCCGATCGTTTTGATTTGTTTTATAATGAGATTGAAAAACGCAGGGATTATAGTCATCAGCGAGCCTTGAAAAAGTCGGAGTGGGTGCAGATGATTGAGGAGCAAGGATTTGAACTGGAGGAGCTGTATCGGTTTCCCAAGCAGTTTCAGTTTGAGAAATGGTGTAAAACGATGGGCTTGCCCGATGATGAAAAACGTGCCCTATCAAAAAAGATGCTTGAGGCGCCGGTGGATATTAAGCGGAAATTCCGTATCACAGCGGAAGAAGGGATGGTTTCCAGCTTTCAAGGGGAAGCGAGTCTACTCAGAGCATTAAAAAGATAACCCAAGGTTTTTTCGCAAAAAGAATAGGTCTTTATACTTAGTTTGTTTACTGGACAAACTAAGTAGCAATTGATAAAATACCCTTGAGAAAACGATTACAACAGAAAGGGGTGGAGACGGAGAGTTTCCGAGATACTTTCCGGCAGCAAATGAAAAATCATAAACAGCTTTATATTATTCTTGTAACCCTGGTAGCAACACTTGGAGGATTGTTATTCGGATACGATACTGCGGTCATTTCTGGTGCAGAGGGAGCATTGCAGGCTTATTTTGCCGATAATTTGAATCTCAGTGCGCTTGTCCATGGAGTAACGGTTTCGAGCGCCCTGATTGGATGTATCATCGGAGGGCTTCTGTCTGGCTACTTAGCCTCCAGCCTTGGTCGGAAATATTCACTTGTGCTGGCAGCTGTGTTATTCCTTGTTTCCGCACTAGGATCAGCATTTCCCGAGTTTTTATTTTTTACAAAAGGAGACCCGACGATAGCCTTGTTGGTGACCTTCAATCTCTATCGGATAATTGGAGGGATTGGTGTCGGACTTGCTTCTGCAGTATCTCCGATGTATATCGGCGAAATTGCACCTCCCGAAACGAGAGGCAGTCTTGTTTCCCTGAACCAGTTTGCCATTATTTTCGGCATGCTAGTTGTCTATTTTGTGAATTGGGGTATTGCCAAGGGACAGTCTGTCGCTTGGGTAAATGAAACCGGTTGGCGCTATATGTTTTTATCAGAGGCAATCCCGGCAGCGTTGTTTCTCTTCTTGCTCTTTTTTGTACCAGAAACGCCGAGGTACCTTGTTTCCAAGCAGCAAAATGAAAAAGCAAAGGAAATACTCAGCAAGATTTACGATAAAACTATGGCAAAAGCAACGATGTTTGAAATTGAAAAGTCCTTCGATGAAAGAAAGGCAAAACTATTCGCTTTTGGTAAAAGGATAATTGTAATCGGTGTTTTGCTATCTGTATTCCAACAATTTGTCGGCATAAACGTTGCGCTTTATTATGCACCCCGTATTTTTGAAAGCATGGGAGCCGCCCGGGATGCATCCATGTTCCAAACAATCATTATGGGAATGGTCAATGTCGTCTTTACCCTCATTGCCATCTTTACGGTTGATAAATTTGGAAGGAAACCATTGTTGATTATTGGTTCGATCGGTATGGCTGTCGGAATGTTTGGTGTAGCCGGAATGGCATTTTCTAATGCGATTGGGATTGGCACCTTGATCTTCATTATTATTTATACGGCTTCCTTTATGATGTCCTGGGGTCCGATTGTCTGGGTACTAATCGCAGAAATTTTTCCAAACAAAATCCGTGGTCAGGCAGTTGCAATAGCTGTCGCGGCCCAATGGGCAGCTAACTATTTTATATCTTCTACTTACCCATCAATGATGGAGTTCAGCGGTGGCTTGACCTATTCTTTCTATGGGTTGATGAGCGTTCTCTCTGCCTTGTTCGTTTGGAAAATGGTTCCCGAAACCAAAGGCCGTTCTCTGGAAGAACTGGAGTCGATTTTGGTAAGGAACAAGAGACATTCCGCTTAATGTATCCGGTTTCTAATTAAATAAGAATGAATTATGAACTGGCCATCCACCAAGACCATTGGTGGATGGTTATTTATTGGTAAATAGGATGACTAGCTTGCCGAGACCGTGGCCGGGCTGCCTGGAACCAGTGCAGGCAGACGAGAAAAATGAGGACTGCGTCAATAAAATCTCCTCCATAATACATTAGCATACTACCGGCCTCTGCCTCCGATGTGGATACATAGTCAGGCGGATTACCATAGAGATATTTTGCCAGGGTGGCGTGTCCTGCCAGCGCTGCTAGCAGGATACTGGCGCGATAGCGGTAATCGGTCCGGTGGGGTGTTGGATCGATATAGACCATGGAAGCAGTGAATAGATAACCGGCAATGAAAACGTGTAAATGGATAAATACGTGCAGCGGGAGATTTTGATGCATGGCTCCATACAATTCTGTCGTATATAATACCCAAAGTCCGCCGATGTTTAAAACGGTGGCAAATACCGGATCAGTAAGCAAGGAAAAAAGACGACATCTTAACAGCCTTGAAACACGTCTGGCACTATGCACAGGCAACGCACGGAGTAACAGCGTCAGTGGAGCACCAAGTACCATCAATAGCGGTGCAAGCATTCCTAACAGTAAGTGGCCGAGCATATGATGGAAAAAGCTATGATGAGCAAGCGATGCCAATGGTCCGGCGACAGCCAAACCTGCCAAAATACATCCAGCGGTCCAGCTGCACGTCCGAAAAATCGACCAAGAACGTTGACGTCTGGCCGAAAAGATTACTCCGGTTATATACATCAAACAAGCAAGAACGAAGGGAATCAACAGAAGCTGCTGTGCAACTATGGATAAAGAATGATGCATATTATTCATCCTCCTTTATTCTTTTAGGTCGTGTACGAGTGATCAGGAGCAATCCGGCCAACAACATGCAAAATGCTGTGACATTCCAGACAACGTCATAGGGAAGAATGTCAACATCATAGCGGATTTGGTGCAATTTCCACAGCTTATGTTGAATCGTTCCATCGTACAGTTGAAAGAGTCCGGCGCCTGTCAGAACGCCGCCAGACCAACGTTTGACATACCAAGCACTCCTACGTCGTAAATCCGCCACAAGAAACAAGCTGCCAATGGTAGCGAACCAGCTGAATGCATGAAAAAAACCATCAGAAACAAGACCGATATTCGTTGTAGCCTTATCATAAAAATGATGCCAATGAAGCAGCTGATGGAAAACAACCTCGTCAATAAAAGCAATCAAGCCTAAGCCGAACAGGAAACCGGACCATAAGTTTCGGGAAGCATATAGAACTGCAATCGGATAATCCATTTTTTTCACATTGTGCATAAAGCGATCCTCCTTTATGTATCAAAAGCACATTTTTATTTAGTTTGCCTTAACTTAGGGCAATGAAAACCTGTTAATTGATGTTTTAGTGTATTAATTACTACCCGAACAAAGAGATTGACGAAACCAGGGAGAGGACAGATCTTATAGTGGATAAGAGAGTTAAAACTCCTGTTTGTTAAGAAGAGCGATAATCCGGGAAGGAAGATCAACTCTCGCGAAGAAGAGCGATAATATGGGAAAGAAGATCAACAACAGGAAAAAGAAGAGCGATAATCCGAAAAAGAGGATCAACTTCCG
>NZ_FNHF01000001.1:0-1026755 GCF_900103695.1 Sediminibacillus halophilus | reverse complement strand
GATCAACTTCCGTGAAGAAGAGCGACCATCCCGGGAAGAAGATCAACAACAGGAAAAAGAAGAGCGATAATCCGAAAAAGAGGATCAACTTCCGCGAAGAAGAGGATCAATCAACCAACTAGCTGTACTAAGCAATCCTTTCCAAATGCTTTTTGAACAATCCCATCACCAGTAAATGGATAATTGCCTGACTATATTTATAGACAAGCCATGGCAGGGATGGCTGGAATTCATGAATGGCTATCAGGCAATGGTTGCTTGCTGGAAGCTGACAAAACTCCAGCCTGCCAGCAAGGTCAGCAGCAAGAGCGCCTCCGGCTATGTGATAAACAGCTCGGTCTGTATCACTGTTTTCTTCCGAGTAATGGAGAACGAGCAGCGGACGAGTGAGAGAGCGGAAGTAGACGTTGCAAAAGTTTTTCCTCCACTCTGTCTTAATCAACGGCCAACCTGCTCGATTAAGCCAATTTGGATAATGAAATGCTGCCCACTTTGCGTCTTTTCCATGTGGTAAAGTGACTCGTTGAATGGATCGGACACCGTCGGCTGCACCATGCCATTGTGACTGGTAGCGAAAAAGTCGCACTGGAATTGAGATGGTCCTTATTGGTACCCCGGAACTGCTGAGCACTTTTTCTACCTCAACAAGGCTGTCGTTGGAAATCATTCCATTGCTCTCCTCGGGTTTAATAAAAATGATTTTTTTGATCCCCGTCTTTCTGATTGCCCGGGCAAAGCTGTCAGCGGCAAGTACAGCCATATCAGGAAGGGTGGCTTGGGATAAGCGGGCTGCCGTAAACTCTGTTGGATATAAAAATATAGCCAGATTGGCATGCTGCAATCCTTTTTCTACTGAAGTAGGATTAAAAAGATCACATGTATGACAATCTTGGTTTTTCCATTTCTTTTCGGGTGGCTGTTTGCCCGAAATTCTAATTAGGTGATAATTATTGTCCAGTCTGGAAAGAATTTTTTTAACCGGTATTCGACTGGAACCTGCCACAGCAACAGTCCATTGCTTTGTATTCTTCATGGATACCTCCTGGTAGTTTGTCGTATTGTCTGCTTATAACTGTAAAACACTCTGTCGGATTTGTTAAGATGGAAGGAAAGAAAAACGGGGAGAGGATAGGGTGAAAGAGTTTAAAGTAACCTACTTTTTCGATCAGGAGCATTATATCCGTCGGTTCATTTTTGCCGATTCCCAGGAACAGGCCGAAGAGTTGATTCAAAGTGAGCGGGATGATTATGTTTCCTTTCATGACAGCAGGGGAATTTACCATGAGCTCCACCCGCGAGACGTCCGTGTTATTCAAATATCTGAGTATTTCCGAAAACAAAAAAAGCCAAAGTAGGGCAAGAAACAGGAAAAGCATCCATCCGGCGTTAACTGCAGGATGAATGCTTTTGTATCAACTTTTAGCTAATCGTAAGTACCGCTGATATCCGGTTATGGCAATCAGTACGCCGATTGCGCCACCGACGAGCAAGATGGCTAACGGCTGCCATATATCCAGTACTCCACCATCATGGAGAATGATTTCTTTATAGCCTTCCAATCCCCAATATTGCGGGATAAACTTACAGATGGTCTGCATGATGTCGGGCATGATTTCAATCGGCATCCATAACCCGCCAAGCAAAGCTCCTCCCAGTGCAATGATTTGCGTCAGCGCAATCCCCATATTTTCAGTCTTCACCAGCACCGCCATGGCCAACCCCCAACTTGTTGCAAGAAAGGCCTGGAACAAGGACATAACGATAAGCGCGGTCGGATCACCAAGTGGAAGGTCATAAACAAGGACTCCGAACAAGAACAAAACAGCGATCTGCAGGAGGACAATGATCATAAAAGGAATCCATTTGCCCAAAAAGTAACTGCTGACGGAAATCGGTGTACTGGCAATACGAGCGACCATTCCACGCTCTCGATCCTTTATGAAAGTAATCAGGATGGAGATCATGATAAAAAATGTGAACATGACTGTGTACCCAGGAATGATTTGGGTGACAGTTTCTGCATATTCCACCCCTTCCTGACCGGAAAAAACAGCAACAAAGACAATAATGAAAAGAATCGGTAAAATAAAAGTCCAGAACCAAATTCCTTTATCGTGTATATTCTTTTTTAATTCCATTTGAGCTATAGCCCACAAATTAGTTCCTCCTCTCGTTTAGTTATCGCGCAACTTTGTGCCGGTCAACTGGAAGAAAATGTCCTCCAGCTTCGGATAATACAATTCCAATCTCCGCGGTTGCAGATCCAGCTCGCGAAAACGGACGAGCAACTTTTCTAATGTGGCAAGAGGGTTTGCATCCCTGACTAAATAGCCATCCCCTTTAGGAGCGATTTGGTAGGGGTGGAGATGCTCTGCTTCTATAGTATCGCCGGAAACGTATAAAGAAGGGGTGCCGTACTTTTCCATCAGCCCGTTCATGGTTCCATTTTCCAATAATATCCCTTTATCGATCAGACCAATTCTGTCACAAAGCTGTTCTACCTCTTCCATGTAATGACTGGAATAAATAATTGTGCTGCCGTCTGCTCTTAATTGCTCGATAATCGAGAAAATGGATTTTCGTGACTGGGGATCTATTCCCACGGTGGGTTCATCCATGATAACGATGGCCGGCTCATGCAGCAGGGCACACCCAATGTTCAACCGCCGTTTCATGCCACCGGAAAAATTCAGGACAGTATCTTTGCTTCGCTCCGTCAGCCCGATTTTTTCTAACACGTTGTCAATACGATTGTTCAAGGTTCTTCCTGAAATTCCGTAAAGTCGACCGAAAAGCAGCAAATTATCCCTTGCTGTCAATGTTTCTTCCAGACAGAGTTCCTGTGGTATATAGCCAATCAGCTGCTTGACCGCTTGTTTTTCTTTTGCAACAGAAAATCGATCAACGACAATGTCACCTTCAAACTGCTGTAAAATCCCAGCAAGGATTTTCATCAATGTCGACTTTCCAGCCCCATTCGGACCGACAAGACCGAAGCAGGTTCCTTTGTCGATCGTAAACTCGATATTGGTCAGTGCCTGGATTTTGCCATATGACTTGCTCAATTGGGCTACTTCAATCAAATTTTCCCCTCCTTAAAAGTTTCTTTGTAAAAACATCTAGTTAACTTTACGCAAGTTATTGTAAAAAGTTTCAGAATATTTCACGAATCGGGAGTGCCTAAACGAACTAAAGGAATGATTCTTTTCACATGCCTTGTTGCTTGTTCATTGCAATGTTGATAGAAACTGTGACATTGCTTGATTGATTCTCCCGAAACCTCCCCACTAATGGGGAATCGGAACGCGGTACTGCGGATATCCCCTGCGCTTTCCCTGGGCGGCTGGTGTGTAATAGGGAGAGAGGTAAAAAGAAAAAGCCGCCAATCGTTTGCTATTTCGATTGGCGGCTCGGTTATTTTCTGATTGTTCCTTCACCAGCGGATTGATTTTATTGTATGAAGCAGTTTTTCTTGTTCAGCTTCAGCGATTGGCCAGTTTTTGATTTCGGACCTCAACTCCGCCATCGTGACCCAGCCTTTTACAAAACTGTTTAGGCGGGCTGGTAGGGTGGCGTTGTTAAAGATTTCGAAAGAAGGGTACAGTTCTTGCAATTTGTTCACTGCATCTGGGTATCTTTTTATAAAATATTTTTGGTGTCTTTCTTCAGCTAGTGTGAAGCTGTTAAAAGGGGCAATTTCTGTTTGAATTGCCATTGATGACTGCTTTTCCAGTTTATTTTTAACGCTCTGGATTGCCGCCAACTCACTGGCATCTTGGTATAACAACAGAGACAAGTATTGGCGGCCTTTATAGCTGTCCCGGTTAGGATTATGACTATTCCAAAAGTGTTCAAGCAGTGCTTGATAGGAAAGAAGCGACGTATTGAAGTCGACTTGGACCATTTCGGTATGATCGCCGATCGTTTTATAAGTCGGCTTATTTGTTGTCCCGCCGGCATAGCCGGTGCGGGTGCGGACTACCCCTGGTAAATGCCCGAACCGGGCTTCCGTACCCCAGAATCAGCCCATGCCCAGGGTTGCGGTTTGTAAAAAGTCTGTGGTGCTTGTTTTCATGGTACCCCTCCAAAAATCAACTTTTTACTCATGATACGTGTTTGCTTGGACAATGTCCAGTGGATGGTTAAAAAGTTTGATAGACTTTTCAGCATAAAATGATAAACTAAAAGTAGTACATAAAGGGAGACATTTCTATGAAGCTCTGGTTGAAGAAAATATCGGTCATCTTGATTACGTTCATGACGTTGGGTATGTACATCCCGCCAAACTATCTGGATACAAGTGCAGCGGAAAAAGACGAAGTTCTCTCAAAATCCGATTCCGATACTCATGCTTCTGTTGCCGTTGATGTAGTGGACAGGGAAGGTGAAACGGAAACACTGCCTGATGAAACAGCAGACAGTAGTCAGCTGATTGCTTCTTTCACGGAACAAGCTGCTGAACGGACCGTGGCAAAACTCGGTCCCAGGATTTACCCGAAGGTGGAGGATGAATTTACGGCCAATATTCTACCGGCACTCGAGCAAGTGGTCAATGATATTTTATTAGATGCCGGAGAAGAAAAAATCCCTTATTTTGTTATTACGGAACAACCAGGAAGTGGTTATGGAGAGCGTATTTTCAATATCCATGACCAAAAGACTGGTAAAGATGTAGCTAAATTCCATGTGAGGCGTGATAACCGTCCTGGTGAAGGTTACTGGTTTAATTTTCATTACCATGTAAACAGGGACGGCTTTGAAGGGCACTATACAATAGGCGAGATTTATTGGGATAAAAATACGCCGCCGAAGTGGATGGTATAAATAATAGAAGAAGAGAATGGTTGTGGAATATAAAAAAGTTACTAGAACACGTGTGGGAGACACAATTCGCATAGGAATTGATGTCTCTTTGTTTATTGTTTGAAATCCAATGATAATATGGGATTCTATTGGGAAATGTTGTTGATTCTCAACAATCTTGTTAGTTAATTACTCGGGGGCAGGATTTCTTTTAGTCTTGGCCAAATCAATACTCCTTTTTTGTCACTCTTATTCTACCAAATAAAAAAAACTGTGTAAGCAAGAATGCAATGCATTCTTGCTTACACAGTTAGTATTACACTCCCAGCCTTTCTCAGATTTTAACTATCTGCATTTTCCTCATCTGAAGCATCACTTCCATTTTCTCCGGTATTGTCAGAACCTGCTGCATCAGCAGATTGATTTGTCTCGCTCTCACCTTGGCCGTTTTCTGAGGTTTCTTGTCCTTGTCCTGCTGTATCATTCCCTTGACTGTCTTGACTGGAATTCGCATTTTGATTTCCGTTATCATTATTAGTAGATTCAGTTTCATTATTGGTTTCTTCGTCACTGTTTTCACTTGATTGATCAGTGGAATCAGAGTTCTGTTCTTCTTCACCTTGTCCATCTTCCGTGGATTCCTCATTTTCGGAGCCTTCTCCGGACGATCCGCTGTTATCTTCTTGATTATCTTCATTTTGATCTGCGTTGTCCTGAGAGCTATCATTTTCATCCGTTGCTTCTTCCTCGTTTTCTTGTTCCGACTGATTATCCGTTTCCGTTTCTGCGTTGTCATTATCTTCTTCAGCATTACCATCTTCGCTGGATGGCGAACCGTCTTCTTGATTCTCGGCACTTGTATCAGTTTCCTCATTTTGTTGAGAACTGCTTTGATTGTCGTCGTTGCTGGCATTTTTCTTTTCTTTTTCCTTTTCTGTATCGGTATCGACTACGATGGAGGCAGGATCGCTTTCTTCTTCTTCTGATACAGCACGGACGGTAAAGGTGTAAGATTCTCCGGTTTTGATAGAAGGAATGGTTATTTCGGTTTTGGCCGTTTCTTTAGCTGTGCCGGAGGAACCTCCTTCAATAGAAGCTTCTACTTCAAAATGCACCTCCCGGTCGTCGCTCTCTTCCTGTTCATAGTCCCAGTCTAGTTGGACCGTAGCTTTGTCTTTGTCGTAGTCTGCAGACAACCCAATCGGCGCAGGCAGTTCTGGGATAAATTCCTCTGATTCCTGCTTTGGTACTTCTCCTTTTACAAACAATTCTGTGGAAATCTTATCCTCAGGAGTAAAACTGCTGGCAAGCTTTGGCGGGTTGGTTCCTTCTTCTATTTTTTTCGCTACGACACTATCCGGCTTTTTGAAATCTTTGGTGTCTTTGTCCTCGGAAACTTTGGCCATGACATGCCTGAATAGCTTTTTGGCGATATCTTTTTCATTTCCTGTTAGTGGATTTTTTCTATCTTGATAACCAGTCCATATTGCCGCGGTATAGTCGGTAGTGTAACCGGCAAACCAGGAATCCGGTGAGCTGTCTTTCGGAATATTGTATTTTTCTATTGACTCCTCTGAATAATTGGTGGTACCGGTTTTTCCTGCTACAGGCAGACCGGGAATATTCGCCTTGTACCCTGTTGCTTCTGGTTTTTTGATTACATCTTTTAACATATCCGTAATCATGTAAGAGGTATAATCTTTCATCGCTTGATTGCTCTCATGGTTGGTTTCCACTGTTTCTCCGTCTCTTTCTTCAATTTTAGTAACGGCGTATGGCTCATTATACGTACCACCATTCCCGAATGCGGCATATGCCCCAGCTATTTGCAAGGGGTTTGTACCTTTTGATATTCCACCGATGGCAGCACTTTCCATTAACGGTTTTTCCAGGTTCAAACCAAGCTTTGCAGCGAAATTGGCGGCGTTTTCGTGTCCAGTTTTATTGAACGTTTTGATTGCCGGAATGTTCCGTGAATCCCACAATGCTTCACGTATCGTTATTTCGCCTTTATACTTTCCATCCCAGTTGTGTGGTTCCTCGCCATTTTCATATTTGAATTCTTCATCATCGACTATATGCGCGGTGGACCATTTTTTATATTCAATCGCAGGTCCGTAAGCCAATATTGGCTTGATGACGGAACCAGGCTGCCTGCTTGTATCGGTAGCAAAGTTGAAAGCGCGTTTGGTGTCTTTGCCATAGTTGCGGCCGCCACCGACAGCACGAATCGCCCCGCTGTTTGTATCAAGCAATGTGATTCCAGCCTGGAATGGCTGCCCATCCTTGTCTTCAGGATAATCAATTGCATCCTCCTTGTTCAGCATATCTTCTATAGCTGATTGGGCATCAGGGTCAAGGGTAGTATGGATCTTTAATCCATCCTCATAAATATTGTAATCACCGATAGCTTCTACCTCACTGATCACGACATCTATAAAAGCTTCATAGCCGTCAGAAGCGGACAGATAAGTACGTTCTCCTTCATCCCGTTTAACGAGTCCCTCGGTAATCGGAGTTTTTTCTGCCTTTATCCGTTCCTCATGCGTAATCTTATCATGTTCTTCCATTAATGACAGGACAATGTCGCGTCTTTCCTTTGCACGTTCAGGATGGTCATAAGGATTGTAACCGTTCGGACTCTGCGGCATACCGGCAAGCAAGGCGGCTTGCGGCAGGGTGAGCTCATTAAGCTCCTTGTCGAAGTAGTAATCTGCTGCTGTAGCAATACCATAAATATTATCGGAGTAATAAATTTTGTTCACATACATTTCAAAGATTTCTTGTTTGCTGTATTCCTGCTCCAATTTTACGGCCAGCCATGCCTCCTGTGCTTTTCTTTTCAAAGATTTCTCCGAAGATAAAAATGATCGTTTTACGACTTGTTGTGTAAGGGTGCTTGCACCTTCTGATCCAAACCCTTCGGTTACGTTGGCTATTATTGCTCCTCCTAGTCTTAGAGGGTCAATGCCGAAATGCTCATAAAACCTGACATCCTCTGTGGCTAAAATTGCATCCTCTACTAAGTCGGGAATCTCGTCATAATTTACCTGTTCCCTTTTTTTGTTTCCTATTGCCGCCACGACATTTCCGTCTTTATCAAGAATTTGAGAAGCTGCCGGGTCTACCAAATCCTTTTCATTTAAAGGCGGTGCCTGGTTTGCATAATAAGCAAACACCCCGGCACCAGTCAAAAGACCCGCTAAGCCCAATAAAAAAACCAGGAAAAGCAGCTTCAGCCACAGCGGTTTCTTTTTCCTTCTTTCTATTCGAGATTTCTGTTCAGCCATGATTGTTTCCTCACTTTCAAAATATCGTATATAGTTCTTTTTTTGTTCTCTGATTACACTGCCTAATATGAAGAAATAAAGATCTTTAGTTGTATACCCGATCTATCAATCAGCGGAACTTTCAGTTTCTGCCAAAACTTTATGCCGTTCAGTCATGTTTTCTCCGGGATTGGAATCTACTATAGGTAAAAGTTAATTTGAAAGACAATGGGGAGGAAGACTGGACAGTCTATCCGGCAATCAGTACAATTTTATAGGAGGGGAGGGTGAAGATGAGCGAAAAACAAAAAGCGATTATTCAAGTGAGGGATAATGGTTCCATCCTTGTCAAAGGAGATGTGGAATTACAAGATGCAGATGGCAATGTGTACGAAACAAAACCGGCATTTTCTTTATGCAGGTGTGGTGCTTCCAGTAATAAGCCATTCTGTGACGGTACCCATAAGAAAATTGGATTTGAAAGTAAAACGCGGGTACAGGATTAGACAAAAAAGAAATAAGTGAGCTTTAGAAAAGCAGAAGGGGGGCAGTTATGGAGTTTATCGGATTGATCATTTCGGTTGCGGTAACCATCTATTTGGTGGTCGATGCGCCTAAGCATGGGAAGAGTCCGGTTTTATGGGGGATTCTCGGCTTTATATTCAGTTTGTTGACGCTGGGAATCTATTGGATCCAGACAGGAAGAAAAGTTATTGGCTGGATTCTGACTATTGTAATCATACTTGGTATTATTTTGATTCTATTTGCGTTCTTTGCGTTGTTTTGGTTCATAGTTGATTCTCAATAATTGCCATTTGATAATGAAGGAGGAGTAGAAAATGTTTAAAAAGGTAGCTTCTGATGCGCTTGGATTAAGTGATATTGGGAGTGTAATTACTCCGGAGGATTATGATAAAACGGACGCTGACGATTATGTTATGCATGTGGACGGAGAAAAAATTTACTTTCTGATCAAGTC
Organism: Sediminibacillus halophilus; assembly: GCF_900103695.1. Lineage (GTDB taxonomy): Bacteria > Bacillota > Bacilli > Bacillales > Amphibacillaceae > Sediminibacillus > Sediminibacillus halophilus. The sequence goes on along the minus strand of NZ_FNHF01000001.1, from coordinate 1,017,704 downwards.
GAAGTCTGATGAGTATTGTTTCACAAACAAAGCGCTGATTCACTTAGATGGTACTAGCGCCACCAGCAAGAAGAAAACATTGCATCGATATAGCTACTATGCAAAGGATGTCTCGAACGTCGCGCTTGAAACAGCCGGTACAATCGATTTAGATGTAGAAATCAAGTTTACGCTGGGCGGTACTGCTTTTTCCATCGATGTACATAAAAAGTTCATCGCCGAAATCAAGGATCTGTATAAGACGCTCCTCAAGATGGAAGAGATCACCGAGGACAACCAACTTTACCTGGATTATGCAAGGCAGAGTTTGGAACTGGCTTCAGCGACGCTTAACCAAAGCAGGAGCAGTGAGGCTCGTATATCTGAAGAATTCAATGATATTAATCACGCAGCATTTGACTGGCTGAAACAACAGAAGCAGCTTTATACAAGAAAGGACTATGGAGAAATTTTTGAGCTGTTTATCAATCAGTAAGGACAAGAGCTGCACAAAAGTCGATGAATGACTTTTGTGCAGCTCTTTTTATGTCCCCAACACACAGTGGGATTAGCACGCTTAAAAGCAATCTGTTCATACGATATGTTGGTTTTTACGGAATTGGACAAAGTTCAATTCCGTAAAACCATATTCAGGGAGGGATTCAAAAATGGAAACCCTTTCCTGAAAAACCTTGTTAGATAATCTTACAACTAAATTGCGTGAAAATTTCGAAACTGCTAACTTTATACTTAACATTTGATGTTAATAGACATCACATAAAAGGGGAGGAGAACTTATGGATCCTATTTTTTTAATGAATAATGTATGGATCATGGTTAGTGGAGTACTCGTGTTCTTAATGCTTGGAGGGTTTATTTTACTGGAAGCAGGTTCGACCCGGATGAAGAACGCCGGTCATATTGCAGGAAAGACAGTATTCACTGTCGGAATCACCTCGTTGGTATTCTGGGCTGTCGGATGGGGTTTCATCTATGGAAGTGAGGGGACGTTAATCGGGTTTGGTGATTTCTTTTTTGGTGATGCCACTACCATGGGTGAGGGATTAGCTGGATCTACCGATTTCTTCTTCCAAATGGCATTTGCTTGTATCGCAATGACGGTTGCTTTTGGCGGATTTGCAGAAAGAGCGAAATTATCTGCTTATGTAGTATTTGCTGTTCTGTTCTCGGCGCTTGTTTACCCGGTGGTTGCCCACTGGATTTGGGGCGGCGGTTGGCTGGCGGATCATGGAAAACAGGATTTTGCTGGATCGACAGTTGTCCATTTGACTGGCGCGATGGCTGCACTGGCAGCAACCATTATTTTGAAGCCAAGAATCGGTAAGTATAACAAAAATGGTTCTTCTAATGATATAGCTGGTCATAATCAGGTTTATACCGCTTTAGGCGTATTGATTCTCTGGATCGGCTGGTTTGGATTCAACGCAGGTAGTACACTGGAAGTAGCAGACGCATTCTTCGGTTATGTAGCATTGAATACACAATTGGCAGCAGGTGCCGGTGCTATCGGTGCAATGCTTATTGTATGGGCGGTCACAGGAAAAGCGGATGTACCTACCACATTGAATGGTGCACTCGCAGGCCTTGTTGCCATTACGGCATCTTGTGCATTCGTGGAGCCTTGGGCGGCGGTAGTCATCGGCTTTATTGGTGGATTGATTGTTTTCTTGAGTATGAAATTTTTCGATAAAGCAAAAATAGACGATCCAATCTTCGCATTGTCTGTCCACGGTACAGTTGGTGTTTGGGGAACGTTGTCCAATGGTTTATTCGCTACACCGGAACTGGCAAGTGTCGGTCGCCCTGGGTTATTCTATGGCGGCGGCTTCGAGCAGCTGGGTGTCCAAATCATGGGGGTTGTCACAAGTGGGTTGTATGCCTTTGTGGTTGCCTTCATCCTGTTAAAGATCATGGATAAAGTTATGGGTGGTCTCCGCGTTTCGGAAGAAGAGGAAATTGTCGGCTTGGACTTGAGCGAGCATGGCAGCTATGGTTATCCTGAAAACTTGCCACAGACAGATAAAAATACAAAAGCAACTGGAGCGTAATGTTGTCAAAAAGGTGGATTCGGTTGTGACTATCTATCGGGAAATGAAGGCTAACCGTAGTCGTCTTATGGCTGCTGCGGTAAATCATCAAAAACTGAATGCATACCATGATCAACTGATGGCACAAACCGTCCAATTAGCAATGGAAAAAGTCAAAGGAGAGCTGGGGGATCCCCCTGCTCCTTTTGCTTTCTTTTTAATGGGAAGTGCCGGCAGGTATGAACAATCGGTATGGAGCGATCAAGACCACGGTATTATTTTTGCCGGGGATGATTTATGTAAATCTTATTTTTTAAGGGCAGGAACGGAAATATCGAACGCATTGGAATTGGTTGGTTATGAGCGGTGCGATGGAGAAGTAATGTCTTCCAACCCGCTATGGTGCAATTCACTGGTAGAATGGCATCAGCAAATAACGGCCTGGATGACAGAAGCCAGTTGGCAGACCTTGCGTCATTTTTCCACTTTTTTCGATTCACGGGTTCTGATAGGGGATACCAACTATTTGACGGAGCTCAAACATACTGCTTTTTCCATTCTTGAACAACAGCCCGACCTTTTTCACCGTCTGATTGACAACGTGGATTTTTACAGAAAAGGTATTGGGATATTTGGACAGTTGCTCCCAGAACAGCAAGGGGAACAGTCCGGTACCATCCATTTAAAACAGAAGGCATTATTTCCGTATGTCAATGCATTAAGACTGCTGGCTTTAAAGAATAAGATTTTCGCCCCTTCCACCTTATCGAGATTCAGCCAGCTGCCAGAGGGATATCAGTCCTTGCAGACATATGAGAAAGACTTCAGAGCGCTTTTGGATTTTCGTCTGAAATTTCGCAGAGAGGCAAAGACGTACAAGGAAGTCCACCTTATTTCGATCCAGGATCTAAGCAAGCAGGAAAAACAGGAGTTAAAAAGCATGATGAGAAAAGGGTATAAGCTTTTTTCCAAAACGAAAACCAAAATAGAAGAAGCGTGTTCGAAATGATCATGGAGCAAATGATTCAATTTGTAAAACAGATGTCGGGAAAGCTTGGGGCAAGTCCTTACGCCACGCTTTCGAGTCAGACAGATCCGGGGAAAATGGCATACATGCGAGAATTGCAGCGCGAACTGAAAAACAAAGATGTACTTGAAGTCCCTTTGTCTGAATTAAGAGTGGTTGTCTTTGACCTGGAAACGACAGGTTTTTTTCCGTATAAAGGGGATCAAATAATTTCCATCGGTGCTGTGAAAATGCGAGGTAATCAGCTATTCGATAATGAAACGTTTTATGCTCCTGTATATTGTGAAACGCCTCTGACTGAAGAAGTGGTGAATCTTACCGGGCTAACCGATGAGGTGCTTGCAGAAGCCGATACCATTCATGACGTATTAAAGGAATTTTATCAGTTTATCAAAGCAGATCCATTGGTGGCACACCATGCCAATCATGAAAAACAGTTTATGAAGCATGCAACCTGGATGTCGCTTCGCATGAACTTCCAACACCGGATAATCGATACTTCTTTTTTGACAAAAACCGTGGAACCAGAGGCACAATTGACAACATTGGATGAATGTTGCGCCTATTTCGGAATCGATATTGACCATCGACACCATGCGCTCCATGATGCCATGGCCGCTGCACGCCTATGGGCAGCAGGTATAGAAGCGATTCAAAAACTGGGATTTAAAAACCTAAAGGAATTATATGCACATGTGGCATCCAAGTGAGACCACCTTTTGAGAGAAATTAAAAGGAGGGGAAGGGGTTGAATCATGACATTCCTGATGAATTAGCTGCTTTACCAATAAGTGTAGTAAAAGATCTAACAAGTCTGTCTGCCAGGCAAATTCGTTATTATGAAAAACACGGGCTGATAAAACCTGCCAGAAACGCGGCCAATAGAAGAGTATATACCATGAAGGACATTAACAGGCTGAAAGAAGTGAAAAAACTGATCGACAAAGGAATCAATATTGCCGGAATCAAGGCAATGCTTAAATCTTGATGTGAAAATGGATAGCTTATCTTTATTGGTTTTCAAAAAAGGGAGTGCAGAAATAGATAGAATGACCTTGGCATTAAACGAAAAGGCTTATGACTGCTCTTACACAGTCATAAGCCTTTTCTATCCTGCCAAAATGGTCGTGGGGGGAGCAGGTTCGGTTTTGCGTTTCTTTTGCTTAATAATTAACAGCATTATAAGAATTGATTCTGCCATGCTCGAAATAGTAACCAGTTCCGCTGATCGGATCGGCAGTCTGTTCGATGGCCTGACGAATCTGTGCATTGTTTCTTCCTTGTCCAGCCAGTAACCCGGCAAGCCCAGCCACGTGAGGGGAGGCCATCGAGGTACCGGACATGTAAGCATACCCATTGTTAGGAACAGTGGCGGCAATATCCACCCCTGGTGCGGTTACATCCACCCAGGTTCCATAGTTGGAGAAGGAAGCTCTTCTGTCATTTCGGTCGACGGCTCCGACCGCGATGACATTGTCGTAAGACGCAGGTTCAAAAGTAGTGGAAACGCCGTCGTTTCCAGCTGCTGCAACGACAACTGTCCCTTTGTTCCAGGCATAATTTACGGCATTTTCCAATGTTTGTGTATCACAATTGCATCCGAGCGACAAGTTGATGACTTCTGCGCCGTAATCGGCAGCATAACGAATGCCATCCGCGATGTCTGCTAGTGAACCGCTTCCGTTGGCATCGAGAACACGGACGGCAAGAATGGATGTATTTGGTGACATACCGGCGATACCGGCTCCGTTGTTTGTTTCAGCAGCTGCGGTACCGGCTACATGGGTGCCATGGCCGTTTAAGTCCATTGGCGTGTAGTCATTATCGACGAAATCATATCCTCTAATTGTTTTACTGTCCAAATCAGTATGGTTGTAATCGACACCTGTATCCAAAACAGCTATTTCCTGGCCGCTGTTTCCTCTCGTCACATCCCATGCTCTGTCGGTGGAGGTGTTCTGTGGTCCGTATTGATAATTGCGATAGTACGTATCGTTTGGTGTCCAGGTCGCACTAAAGGTATAGTTTGGCTCCGCATACTCCACATTCGGATTTTTCTCGAGCGCCTTAACGACTGCTTCTACATTCCCAACTTGCAGCACTTTGAAAGGGGAGTCCACCTTATCTTCATCAGGCAGGACTTTGGCATTCAAACTCTGCAATGCCTGGTTTTGGAGAGATTTTCCCGCTTTCTCTTTGAATTTGACGACTACCTCGCCTTTTTGGTAACTCCCTTTCTCGACTGATGCTATCGGTGTAGGGGCTTCGTTTGATTTTTCCAGCTGAGCGGCAGAGGATGCTGCGTCAGTCAGCGACGGAAAAATGGCCAAAGAGACGACAAGTGATAAACCGGCAAACAATGAACTTTTCATACAATTCCTCCTTTAAAAGATTTATCTACCAATTCTGCGAATTTATAGGAATACCTGCTAAAATAAGGTTGGGAAAATCTTATGAATTTACTTGGATTAAGGAAGTGTTTAAGCGGTATGTTTCCTGGCGCAAACGTATGCCAAAAGCCCTGGTTCGTCTTTTTTTCTGTAGTAGAAGAGGAAAGCTTAGGGTAGAAAAGGAGGGGGAAACGGGGATATAGCTATACTGTTTGAAAAACAAAGAAAAAACCCTGTGTATGAAGGATACACAGGGTGAATATCGATTGCTTTTTAAATTTTGAATTGTTTTACCAAATCTTGCAGTTCTTCTGCCATTTGTGACAGAGAAGTGGCAGATCCGCTGATCTCCTCCATGGATGCCAGCTGTTCTTCTGTGGAAGCAGACACATTTTGGGCACCATCTGAAGTGAAGTCAGAGACCTTGGCAACTTCTTCAAATGTGCTGACAAATTGCTCTGTACCAGAAGCGATTTCCTGGATTTTAGAAGTTACCTGTTCGATTTGCTGGGAAACAGTGGTGACAAACCCAGTGATTTCTGTGAACGATTCGCCAGCATGGTGAACGACGGTAATTCCTTTTTCCACTTCTTCTGTACCGGATTTCATCGATTCCACCGCATTGGAAGTTTCGGTTTGAATCGTTCCAATCATTTGGCGGATTTGGTCTGTCGATTGTGCCGATTGTTCAGCTAATTTCCGCACTTCATCAGCAACGACCGCAAATCCTTTGCCGTGTTCGCCAGCCCGTGCCGCTTCAATAGCAGCATTTAATGCGAGCAAATTGGTTTGTTCAGCAATATCTGTGATGACATCGACAATTTTACTGATTTCTTTGGAATGACTGCCAAGCCCTTGAATACTGCCGGATAGTTCATTGACAGTTTTCTTGATGAATTCCATTTGCCCGACAGTAGTTTCAATTGCTTTGTTTCCTTCTTTAACAGCGGATGATGCACTAGCTGTCGTAGTTGACACTTCATTCGAGCTCTCCGCAATTTGCTGGATCGATTTGGACATTTCCTCTGCCATTTGCGTACTTTCTACTATCCGGGAAGATTGACTGTCCATTCCAGAAGCCACTTCCTGGATGGAGGAAGAGATCTGTTCGGTAGCGGAAGTGTTTTGTTCGGTGCTGGCGTTCAACTGTTCGGAAGATGCTGCCAGGCTGCTTGCTTTTTCCCTTACTTGCAAGATGACGTCGCTTAAGTTGTTGCGCATTTTGTTAAATGCTTCGCCAAGCTTACCTAGTTCATCGTTGCGTTGGACATCGACATTGACACTGAGGTCTCCGTCACTGATACGATCCGCTGCGCTTACCAGGTCGCTGATTGGTTTATCTATGGAGCGGATAATAAAGAAGATGACTGCTCCACCAAGTAAGATTGCTATGGCGATGACGATGATGGTAGTAATCAAGATTGGCATTACTGCAGATGTGACTTCGTTCTGATACATGGTGCCGACAACTTTCCAGCCAGTCACCTCACTTGTCGCAAATGCGAGTTTTTTCTGTTCTCCTTCGAAACTATAATTAAAACTCCCTGAGTCATTGGCCTGGATATCTTGGAAAAAATCTTCCGTTGCTTCAGAACCAGGTTCATTGGTCGGATGGCTAATATAATGGTTGGTACTATCCAATAAAAACAAGTAGCCTTCTTTTCCAATCGAGACCTGGTTTGTCATATCAGTAAGACTGCCAAGTTTCAGGTTGACTGCTACGACACCCTGGTTGTCGGCAGTTGCTTTTGCCAATGTAACCACGACCTGCTCGGAAGACTTTGAAACATATGGATCTGTCACGATAACATTGCCTTTATTCTCCATTGCCTGCTGGTACCACGGTCGTTCACGTGGATCGTAGTCGGGCGGGTTTTTGAAGGATGTCGGTGAATTCATGAATTGTCCTGTCTCGGTACCGATAAAAGTCTGCTCCACATCTGCCTTGGAATCCTGGATGGTATCCAGTAATTCGCGAGTCCGGGCATCACTGTCGTTTTCAATGTCGGCAGCTTGAATCGCGTTGGATAAGTAATCGATGTTTTCCTGTTGGGCGGATACGAATTGGTCCACCGTTTGACTAACAAGATTGACATTCTTTTCTGCGGTCTGTACCATTTGGCTTTCCACTTTGTTTGCGGAGCTCATGTAGGAGCTGATTGCGATTATGACGCTCGGAATCAACAATACTCCTAAAAAAGCAATGATCAATCTGTTTTTCAAACTGAATGATCGATTGCTGCTCTTTTTCTTTTTCATTTGTTTTCCCCCTGTTCTTGTTGCAAATTAAAACATTATTTTCTTTTGTTTATGCCCGCTCTGATTATATCGTCTTAATTTACAACAATTTTAATAGGGGAAGCTCATTTTCTTTAAACAATTTAAAAAAAGTCGTTATCGGCTAATCAACTTCTTGTATAGCAATGTGGAGGCATCAAGGGAGAGGTCGCGATGGTAGGCAGCAAGATTTGCTTCCAAACGGGTAGCTTCCATATCATCGTCGAAAAAGCGGATGATCTGCTGTTCCAAATTTCCCCTCCCGATGCTGTCTTTGGCAATGCCTAGTTGTTTGATCAGTTTCAGGTTGATCTCTTCTTGTCCTGGTAAAGCATGATAGATAAAGACCGGTTTTTGCTTTCTTATACACTCGCTGATCGTAACGCCGCCGGGCTTGCTGATGACGGCATCGACTAAGTCGTATATTTCATTCATCTGTTCTCGGGACTCAATATATCTTAGCGGTCTAATCAATGCGGAATGTTCATTGTGTAAGCTGGTGTACAATTTTTGATTTTTTCCGCAAAGAACAAAACAGGTACAGCTATGATCTTTCATATCGCCAATCAGCCGTTTTAAGCCGCCTACCCCCAAACTTCCTCCACTAATCAACAGGTTCGGTTTACCCTGGTCCGGCATGCGGAATTGGGAGGGTTTAATCGCCTTGTGGATGGGGATTCCAGTTAGGTAGATGGTATCGGGATGCGCTCCTTTTTCAACCAAGTCATCTTTGAAAATACGAGAGGAGACCAAATGCATATCTGCTTCTTTCTTTGCCCACATGTGATGGGCAAAAAAATCAGTATAAACATTGATAAGCGGAACATTCACATGTTCCTTTTGTTTCAAGCGGCCGATAATATAGGAGGGAAGGGAATGTGTACAAATGACAGCATCTGGTTGTTCCTCTTCCAAAAGCGTTTTGATTGCTTTGGTGAACAGCATGTCATATAAATGAAAATCTTTATGGGTAGTTGGCTCGTCATACACCGATTTTTGGTACAGCCAACTGTAGGTTTGCGGCAAATATTGTATCCATTTTAAATAGGTTCCAGAAATGAGTTTTTCTAGTTTGCCGAAAGTATAGGCAAGGGGGTCGACCTTCTTGCAAATCAAACGGTTATCTAACTCCAGCATATGGTTGATGATTGTATCGGCTACTTGGTGATGTCCTGACGGAAGCTGTAAAAATGGCAAAAAGAGAAGCTTTTTCACATCGGGTTCCCTCCATTTTTTATCCTATAGATTAGTATGGATAAAAATTGTGGTTTTTCTTCGTCTGGTATTGAGTATCTCTCTGGCAGCGAAACCAGTAATTACTAGTCCGGTGTTATAGCGCATTCCTGTATAATGGAGGACGGAGGTGCTGACGATGTATCTATTTTTGATAACTCTAACCATTCTTTTGACCGTGGTTGGAATTCGAGCTTACCAGAACACGAAGCATGTTGTAATCAATACGCTGGATCTCGATCCGGCCTTCGATACTAGACAGGAAGCCCCGCTGCAGATTCTGCATCTGTCAGATTTGCACTTGGAAAATATATCGATTTCTCCCCAGCAGCTCTACGAAAAATTAAAAGATGAACCGATTGATCTAATTGCTCTAACAGGAGACTTTCTCGACAGAAAACGTACAATTCCCAAATTGGAACCGTATTTGCAGAAGTTGAATCTACTTGAACCCGCTTACGGAATGTATGCAGTCTTTGGAAATCATGATTATGTACTGAATAAGGAAAGTTTTCAAGATTTACGAGAGGTTTTGGAAGCGAACAACTGTATCGTGCTTCAGAATGAAAACAAAACCATCTTTTTAGATGAGCAGCCACTTCATATTATCGGAATTGATGATTATGGTACTGGCCACAGCGAACTTTCGCGGTCCTTTAATGGGTTAGGAGACGGATATCGACTTGTATTGACCCATGATCCGAACGTTGTGTTGGAAATGGAGGATTATGCTTATGACTATCTGTTATCCGGCCATTTTCATGGCGGCCAAATTCTTTATCCAAAAGCTTTCCATTTAGTAAAAATGGGAAAGCTGGTCAGGATGAATATGATTAAGGGGTTACACCAGCACAAGGGTAAGACGTTTTACATTAGTGAAGGTCTTGGTCAGACCGGCTTGAATATTCGGATCGGAAGCCGACCGGAAATTACCATCCACCGGCTACAGTCTGCGGTGGAAGCAATCCAAGAGAAAGTGGTAGGCTAAAAGCCAGCCAGCTGTAAACCAGCTTGGTTGGCTTTTCGTCTTTTACAAGGGATTATTTTTATAGACACTGAGCAATTTTTGTTTGGACATAAATAAATACATTGGCTCCTGTTTGAGTTTATGAAGGCTGGAGGTGTTCGTCGCAAGCTTATTGATGGTCGAAAATATAACTTGCTTGAACCATTTGTAAGCCGGATTGGAGATGGCGTAGGTTTCAAAGCCAAGTCTTCGGCAGATTTTGTGATTCAGGACCGTAATACCGATGATGCCTTTTATTTGCTCATGCTTCACATGGTCTCTTACATAGGCAGCCAATCCGGGAAGCGAGGCTTGTACCGTTTGATAAATGTGTCGTCCTTTTCGGATTTCGCTCGAAATATCATATGTTTCATTGATTAACCGGATGTTATGAAGATGGATTTTGATCAATGTATCATTTTTGGTGATCGATGTGCCATCTGCCAGTGTAATATCTTTCCCCTGGTAAGAAGTGAGCCGCACCCTGAAAATATTTTGGAAGTCGCTAGTATTTTCTTTAATATAGGAGAGCCGGGTGCATTGAAAGTAAATGGGATCTGAATAAGTCCAGAACTGAATAAGGTTCCTTCTCACTTTTTTCATTCCTTTCGTTAGGATAGCCATATTTATTTTGGAGAAAAAAATATATATTATTTACTTTCCATGGAGTTACAATAAATTCCCTTTTTTAAATAGATCCTCGGGGGAATACACCTAGTTTGATCTATTGAACTAATCGTATTCTATCGGGTTAGGTCGGCTCTTAACGAAAATTGGCCCCGGCAGAAGAAAAAAATAAATAATAGGTTGTTAAATAGACATGCCTGTCTTCTTTATTTAGTAACAAGGGGTTGAATGACCACTTAAATTGTCGAAGATTTGGCGCCGCTTCGACAGTTTGTTGTCAGGATGCCAAGCCCTTGTTTCTAATCATATTTGAAGGAGCTGGTATAGATGGTAAGAGTAGCGATTGATATTGGCCATGGATCAGATACATGGGAAAATGGCGGAGGAAAAGGGGTTATTCGCAATGGAGTCGTATATGAAGAACATGACTTCAATTCACTGGTCGCCCAAGAACTGGACCGTCTGCTCCGCAGTAACGGGATCGACACATTGCTTTATCAGCAGCCGTTTTCTCCAGAGGTAGGCTTGACCCAGCGTACAAATTACTATAATGCCCAGAATGTCGATTTGGTCTGGTCGATTCATGCGAATGCAAGTTCTTCAACGAGTGCGGAAGGTCGTTGTGCCTTTTACTGGTACACAGCGAACGAAGCACGCCGGCTGGCAGAGTTGTATGTCGAAGAGGTGCAAAATGCCGGTTACAGCACGCATGGAACCGGTCTCCATGCCAGTCAGCCGGGCAGTTGGACTAATCTGCACATTTGCCGGGAAACCAACATGACTGCAGTTCTGACGGAAAATGGATTTATGACCAATAATAATGATTTTCAGCGGATTTTCGGTTCCGGCCAATCGACCTATGTGGCTAACATCGCCCGGATTCATGCAAAGGCTATTTGTCGATTCTTCGGCATCAGCTTTGAGGATGACGGTGGCGGAAATACCGGGCAACAATATATTGAAATTCTGGCTGATTCTTTGTGGACGTACAATACAGCGGATTGGAATGACAGGGCCGTCATTGTCAGCCGGGGTGAAGTGTTTACCGTCATTCGCGATCGATTTTATGTGGACGGCGGGTATATGTATCAAATCAAAAGCGGATTGTATATCACGGCCAATCCGACATATGTGCGAGTATATACACGGTAAAACGTTATTTCAGGCTGTCAAGGAAAACTTGGCAGCCTTTTTCGTTTTTCTTCTCTTCCAGTTATTACATATTCACGCCGAATCTGGAGAAGCTATTGTTTGATAACAGATGAACCGGGGAACCGGAATGAAAATTCTACCCAGGTTCCAATAATTTACTGGAAACTGCCCCTTAAAAGGAGATGCTACCCATGGTCAGAGATACTCGCATACCTCGGGAAAAAGGGTTGGATAACAGCCTGTCGCTCATGCAGGAGGGATACCTTTATATTCCGAACAGATGTCGTCGGTTTCAATCAAATATTTTTGAAACACGATTGCTGGGACAAAAGGCGATTTGTATGAGTGGAGAAGAGGCTGCAGAGATATTTTATGATAACGACCGTTTTAAACGGAAGGGAGCTGCGCCAAAACGAGTACAAAAGACTTTATTTGGTATGAATGGTGTCCAAACAATGGATGGAGCAGCCCATCACCATCGAAAGCAATTGTTTATGTCGCTGATGACAGAAAAAAGATTAAGGGTATTGAAAGATATTACTGCAGAACAATGGCAGGCAAGCATTAATGAATGGGAAAATCAAGATAAAGTAGTTCTCTTAGAGGAAGCCAGACAAATCATGTACCGCATGGGCTGTAAATGGGCTGGGGTGCCGGTCAATGAAGAGCAAGTGGAGCAGCATGCTGGCGACCTTGGCGCGATGATCGATGCATTTGGTGCAGTCGGTCCCCGTTATCAAAGGGGACGCAGGGCACGGGCACGTATGGAACAATGGGCTCAGCAAATCATAAAGGATGTACGTAACGGGAAATATGAGCCGCCTGAGCAAACAGCTGCCTATGAGATGGCCTTTCATCGTGAACTAAGCAATAGAAGATTAAGTACGCAAATGGCAGCAGTGGAATTACTGAACATCATCAGGCCGATTGTTGCTATTTCATGGTTTATTACTTATGGTACGATGGCAATGCATAATCATCCGGAAGTTCGAGAAAAGGTAAAACAGGGTGGAGAAAGTTACCGGAAATGGTTCGTACAGGAAGTCCGGCGTTTTTATCCATTCGGTCCATTTACTGGAGCAAGAGTACGACGGAATTTCACTTGGAAAGGGCATGCCTTCAAAAAGGGCACGCTTGTGCTGCTTGATCTCTATGGAACAAATCATCATCCGGATATTTGGGAAGAACCGGAACAATTCCGGCCAGAACGTTTTCGAAACTGGAAAGAGAGTCCCTTCGATTTTATCCCGCAAGGCGGCGGGGAATATGATATGGGACATCGCTGTGCCGGCGAATGGGTTACCATAGAGGTCATGAAAACCAGTCTGGCTTTCTTGACGATGATTGATTATGAGGTTCCTCCACAGGATAAGAGCATTGACATGGCTAGGATGCCGACCTTACCAAAAAGCAGGTTCGTCATCACCAATGTAGCCAGTAAAAGATAAAAAACATGCCGATTGTAAAATCGGCATGTTTTTTTAGATATAGTCGATAATTCCAGTAACACTTAATTTTGTAGCATCCTCGTATAGAATAGAAAGCTGTTTTAAGAAAGACTCCAGCGAGAGGAAGGGCATCGGTGATATCTCGCAGAGCACGCACATGCTCGAGGAACTCAACTGTTGTCCGCGGAAAGGGCAGGGTAGTTCCGCAGCGCGCCACTGCTACTCAATAAACCATAGTTAGAAAGGTTGAATCAAATTATGCAGTAATATAAATCTTTTGTGAAAAGCAACAATTTAATAGAATCAATTATTAACTGAAAATTCGAAATAAACATTGAAATTTTGTTGGATCAGTGTATAGTAGACGCAAGGGGGAATCAACATGAAGTGGGAAATACCACCACATAGCAGTACAGGATTCAAATTAATTGGAACCCAAAAGGTAGAAGGAGAAATCCTATTATATTTTATCGGTTCCAATGTGAACAAAGAGAGGGTATGGCTAAGCCATATTCACAAGGAAAATGAAGCTATACAACATTACGTTTTTTCTTATTTACCTAAAATACTTTCAGGTGTATACGATATTGGCTTGACGAGTCCTAAACCTTATTAAGTCAAGAGGGAGGATGTTGGTTCGATTATTCCATTTCAGTTAATAGCTCTCTCAAGGTTGGAAAACCTGTAATAATAGCGAGTGTGGATCTTTAGGGGGGATTGTTTATTAATAAATATTTTGATTAGCGGATGCACGTGAAAAGAAAGGGGGGAATACAGCACTCTTCAGGGTGTTGAATGGTACAAGGGGCAGATAACTCTTCTAATTGTTATATACAGAAAAAGGATCAGTAAATTTGAGCTGATCCTTTTGGTAGTGGAAAGGATTGAATACTTGTTCCGTTCATCCCTTGATGCCTTGATAAGTCAGCCAGACTGGGACGTTATCTTACTTTAACAGTTTTCTAATTGCTTTACCGGCTGATTTACCCGCGGCACGTCTGCTGATTCTTTTTCCGACACGCCCTTTCCTGACAGCATCGATATCATTCCAAATTCGAAGTATTTTGTAGATGTTTGATTTTAATCCCATCTCTCACCTCTCCTGTCAATCACCCGACAAAGTTTGTTTTATTATTCCTTTTAACCTCTTACTCCAATAAAATTCAGAGCTTGCCGGACAGAGCCAAACGACTTAATGGAAAATTTGATTCCAAGCTGGGTGGCAACTTGAGCCAAATCCGGCCGCATCCCGGTGATGATTGTTTCAATGCCGAGCAAACGGATGGTTTCATTGATTTTAAACAAATAATCGGCAACATAGGTGTCGAGGTTGATAATGCCGGAAAAATCTAGTATCAACCACTCGATATTTTGTTCCGCAACCGTGGCGGGAATATGATCCAAAAACTGTTGCGCCCGTTCGGTTTCAATGGAACCAATCAAGGGAAGGACGGCAATCCCATTAAGTATTGGAACCACTGGTGAAGCAAGCGCATTAATTTCTTTTAATGCGTTATCAAGCGATTTTTCAGTTTTTTTTCGTTCTGTTATATCCCGTATGACAGATTGAACTGCACGCTGATTCTCCATTTGCAACGGATTGCAATTAACTTCAACTTCAACGGTGGAACCATCTTTACGTTTGATTACCTGTTCGCTGGTAGATACAGATGCGTCGTTTACTACTATCTGATGGATATGGTCCTGCACGGTTTGATGATAATCTTCCTGGATAAAAGAAAGAAGCTCTTTACCGATAAAATCCTGCGTGGTTCCTCCAAGAAGTTCAGCACCTGATTGATTAATATAAACAATTTCCCCATCAATATGGATGATAATAGATTCTGTCAATCGCTCTACCATTTGTTTGAATATATCATGATGATCCAGAGAACCTTCATTAAAACGACCGATAACAACACATCCTTTCAATATCCTTCCTCTTTTTTTACCATGACACAGTTTGCTATGTTTGTCGATGTTGCTTCTTCACTATTTCCTTGGAAAAAGTACGAAAAGATTTATTCCGACTCGCTTGAGTCTTTTAAAGCATCAAACAAATTCAGCGCTTCATCCAGTGTCTGGGATATTTTTAAAATATCCGAGCTTTGTGGATTGCACGTGAACACTTGATACATTTTCGAACGAAGCGTTTCGATCTTTATTTCTACTTGCTCTATTTCTTTCATGCGCATCCCCCTTTGCTATCTATCTTCAAGAACATGTGTTCTAGATAGATTAACGCCATTATAAGTGATTTTTCAGAAAATGGATAGGGAATCTTGAAAAAACACAGATTCAGATGGTTATGGTATAGTGAAAGTATCTTTTTATGGAGGTGAACCATAATGGTTAAACAACAAATCCTCGGTTATATTGGTACATATACGAACGGGGACAGCTTAGGCATTTATTCGTTTTCGCTGGATCAGTCAAATGGGGAGGTTTCCGTTATAGCGGATGCTGCTCACTTAGAAAAACCAACCTATTTAACGATAAGCAAGGATAATCGATACCTTTATTCCGTTATGCAGGAACAGGATGGAGGAGGTGCAGCAGCATATTCCATTAATGAAAACGGTACCCTTTCTCTGGTGAACAAGCAGGTGCTGGAGGGAGCTGCCCCTTGTCATATCAGTATTGACGAATTAAACAAACAATTGGTTACGGCCAACTATCATAAAGGTACGGTCGATACCTACCCAGTCGATGCTGACACAGGAGCAATTGAGCCTGCTTCATCCATGGTCGAACATGCTGGTTCCGGACCTCATGAAAGACAAGAAAAACCGCATGTCCACTTTTCGGGCTACACGCCAGATGAAAAATATGTCGTTGTAGTTGATTTAGGCTCCGATACGATAAAAACATATGAAATCAATAATAGGAATCTGGAAGAGGTAAGCAGTTTTTCCACAAAACCAGGGAGCGGGCCTCGCCACATTGTGTTCCATCCCAATGGAAAGTTTGCCTATGTAATGACGGAGTTGAGCAATGAAGTCCTTGTACTTGCTTATGACCAAACAAACGGAAGTTTCTCTCAAATTCAGGCGATTTCGACCATTCCTGAAAGTTTTACTGAAAATAGCCAGGGCAGTGCCATTCATATTTCCTCAGATGGCCGCTTTGTTTATGCCGGAAACCGTGGTCATGATAGCATTGCCATGTTTGCAGTGGAGGAGGACGGGGAAAAGCTAACGTTTGTCGAGCACTATTCGACAGAAGGTGATTGGCCACGCGACTTCAGTCTGGATCCGTCTGAAAGATTCTTGCTTGCTTCCAATCAAAACTCCAGTAATTTGACTTTGTTTACACGTGACCCGGAAACCGGGAAGCTGGAGTTAAAGCAAAAAGGTGTGACAGTACCGAATCCGGTTTGTGTGAAATTTATCCATCAGTAAAAAGAAAGAAGGCATTCGCTCGTCTGCAGTGAATGCCTCCTTTTAGTCTTTAGGTGCTTTTTTTGCCTTTCTCTCGTCTTTTTCTTCTGTTCTCTTCGGTTTCTTTTTGCCAAAAAGGAGAGCCCTGACCTGGTCGCGCTGCTTTTTGTGGGTAAGAACATACAATGTATCTCCGGTTTGGAGAACCGAGCTCCCGGTTGGAGTGATCACTTTTCCTTCCCGTATGATGGCGGTAATCAGTGTTTCTTCTGGTAAGGTTAAGTCCTCAAGCGTCACACCTGTAGCCGGTGTATCTTCACTAATGGTTGCCTCCATGATTTCCGCTCCGGATCTACCCAGTGTAATCAATTCCATTGTAGGAAAGGGACTTGCCTGTCTCGTTTCTGTCAATTTCAGCTTGCTGCCAAGCCAGGATAACGAACTTCCTTGAATCAGTGCAGAAGTAAGCACGACGAAAAATACGACATTAAAAATCAATTGACTGTTTTCCACCCCAGCGAGCGTAGGATAAGTGGCGAGGATGACGGGTACTGCCCCTTTCAAGCCTGCCCAGGAGATGAATGTCTTTTCCTTACCTGTGTATTTCATAAAGAGCATGCTGAGGAATACACCGATAGGACGTGCGATGAACATTAAAACCATAGATAACAAAAGGCCCTGCCAGAAAATCTCAAGTAATTGTTCAGGAAATACCAGTAACCCCAAAAGAATGAACATGATGATTTGCATCATCCAGGCAAAACCTTCGTTGAATCGCAAAATGGAAAATCGGTACATCAAATCATTGTTGCCGATGTACACCGCCATAACGTAAACAGCAAGCAGACCGCTGCCACCGACAGCGGAGGTGAAAGCATAGGTGAAAATAGCACATGCAAGTGCGAGAACAGGATACAAACCGGAAGCGTCGAGCGTGATTTTATTGATAACAGTGGTCGTTGCTTTACCAAGCAGGATACCGATTACCAATCCAATCCCCATCTGCCAGAAAAAGCTTCCGATTGCAGTCCATATGGAGCTGTCCGGCAGCTGAATCACTTCAATCAGCGTCACAGTTAAAAAGACAGCCATCGGATCATTGGTACCGGACTCGGCTTCCAGTGTTGAAGTGATCCGGCGCTTGATATTTTTGTTACCGAGCACAGAAAATACCGCCGCAGCATCGGTGGACCCCACAATGGAACCGAAGAGCATTCCTTCAAGCAAGGAAAGGTCCAGGATATACATAGCAGCCAGACCAGTGACGACTGTGGTAATCAACACGCCGATTGTAGCTAAAGAACCAGCTGCCCCAAGTACAGGGCGGATATTTCCCCACTTAGTTTGCGTACCGCCCTCAAATAAAATGATAATCAAGGCGACAATACCAATTAATTGGCTAAGCTTGGCATTTTCAAAGAATATGTAATTGTTTAGAAACATACCGAGCAGCAGGAAGAGTACAAGCGAGGGAAGCCCTAATCGTGTGGAAAACTTTGTGGCCAACACCCCGATGATCAACATAGTAGAAAATAAAAAAATCAAAGCTTGAACCGATAACTCCAACTTTTGTTCAATCCTCTCACAAACGGAAAATTTTCTTTCTATTATCAATAGTAATCGTATTTAAAGTAAATAACAAAATACTCGTCTTGATGAAAAACAAAAATATACATGAACAAAAAACAGACTGCCGAAGTTCGGCAGTCTGGCGAGCCTGTAATGAGCTCTATTTTTAAGGGGGGAGGAAGTTTCATTTACTTCTACCTCACCAATAGGAAGTAGAGAATAACCATTTAGATGAGATGTATAGATACAATATCCTTAAATTTGGAGGATTAAACCTACTTTTTAAACGAAATGTGATGACTTTTTTATTCAGAATATAGAAAAGCCCCTCGTTCAAAACACAATTATCAACAAGGTAGTATTCTGTGTTTTTTTGCTGTTGCGCAAAATGTATAAACTGTGACTTCGTTTGGATTTGTCTTCCTAACTTCTTACATTGGTAACAAGCAGAAAGTCCAAGAGAAGGAGAAAAGACGTAACCCCCCCACTGTCTTTTTATGAAAAAAAAAGAACCTACTTCCTGACAACCGTTTTTAAGACAGCTTGTTGAGTCTCAAGGAAAAATTTCTACGCTTGCGACATTCAGCATGCCTCTTAGCGCAGGTAGCATACGCAGACTCCAACGGGAAAAGCGCGAGCTGAAGATTCACTTGATAAAGGGTTTTCCTTACCAAGTTAGCTGAAGCCGTGCCCGCGGAAAGCGTAGTATGCTCCGAAGCGTTGGTTAACACGCTTTTTGAATAGAAGGGCACTTCCCATTACAGTTACTGCGCAGTTTCTGTCCAATACGCCAATGAATGAGGAACGAGAGCCTTTAACAATCGGGGTTATTTATCATTGTTAATCAATAATAAATGAACAAAATATTCTTGTATCGCTACAATTACCGAAATCAGAATTGCTCCGGTCAGGGTGACGTCGATATCCGAAAAAACAGCGGAAATAAGCAACAGTAATCCTATAGTGGCTACGAAATCGAGTAAGATACTCAGCCAAAATGTTTTTCTCCGCAAAAGTAAAGCTTCCATCACCACTCCAACAACCGCTAGCAAAACGATAGCTGCAATGGTCTGCCACACAGATTCAAATTGTACTCCTTCATAAGTAGATGTGAAGAGCAAAATAATTAATGGCAGCATAACGATTTTAATCAGTAGACTAATCATCCAGCAACCTCCTCTTTCCCAAGTATTACCTTAGAACCTTTTTATAAAACCAACGATGTGTGATGACCACAACTTTTCCATATTGGAAATATCTTTTATAGCAGATTTTATAAAAAATCTAAAATATCTCTTCTCAAATTCATGTGCGTAGGATATACTTTAACTGTATTACTAATATTAATACAGTTAATACAGTTAATACAGTTAACCGGAAGCGGAGGTTACGCGATGTTCGATCTCGATGTTAGAAGCCGGAAGCCCATATATGAACAGTTGGTCGATAAACTGAAAGAGATGATCATCAACGATGTACTTCAAGTAGATGAAAAACTCCCCTCTGTTCGTGTACTGGCCCAACAATTGACAATCAACCCAAATACGATTCAAAAAGCTTATAGAGAACTGGAGACACAAGGCTATATTTATTCGGTAAAAGGAAAAGGCAGTTTTGTCAACCAACTGGTAAAAACGGAGAATTCGGAAGAACTGCAGAAAGTGAAAGCACAATTGGAAAAATTAATAGCCGAAGCAATGTTTTTCGGAATGACGAAGGATGAGTTGCAGGCATTGATCAATGAAATAGAGGATCAAGGAAAAAGGGGGGATCGCGATGATCGTCAGTAACAGTATTAGCAAGAAATATGAAAAATCTCATGTATTACAACATGTCGGTTTACAGGTTCGCAAGGGCTCTATTTACGGCTTATTGGGATCGAATGGAGCCGGAAAAACGACTTTAATGAAAATCATTGCCGGAATTGCCAGACCGGATGATGGAGAAATAACAATAGACGGCAAAGGTGTTTTTGAGGATACAGAAGTGAAAGCGAAAATGTTTTTTCTCTCTGACTCCCTTTATTTCTTTTCCCAATACACTATCAAACAGATGGCTGACTTTTTTCGGGATACGTACCCTAACTGGAATCAGGAGCGGTTTTTTAAACTACAGCAGTTATTTCAGCTGGATATGAAAAAGAAAATCAGCCAGTTCTCGAAGGGAATGCAGCGACAGGTCGCATTTTGGCTTGCTTTGTCCACCATGCCGGAATATTTAATTTTAGATGAACCATTCGACGGGTTGGATGCCGTTATCCGGAAAAAAATCAAAAACTTGCTTGTACAGGACGTCGCAGAAAGGGAGATGACAATCATCATTTCTTCTCACAATCTTCGAGAAATAGAGGATATTTGTGATTATATCGGCATTCTTCATCAAGGGAAGCTTTTGTTGGAAAAAGATATTGACGATTTGAAATCAGACATCCATAAGGTACAGGTAGCCTTTCGGGAAAAGCCGGACACGGAAGTCTGGGATGGCCTGGACATATTATACAAAGAGAAGCGCGGCAGTGTGATTTTGGCGATTGTGAGAGGGAAGGAAGAACGTATCGTATCTCATTTGGAACAATTTCACCCTGTCATTCTAGACCTGCTGCCATTAACACTAGAAGAAATATTTGTGTACGAAATGGGGGACGCCGGTTATGCAATTGAAAACATCCTTGTTTAATAAACAGTTATTGAAGCAGGATTTACTGAGTACAGGCTGGATTGCTATTGTTTACTTCGTAGGACTAGCATTTTCGCTGCCGTTGAACTTGCTGATGTTGGAAACAAATGAACGGATGGAATATTCCTTTAATAGTTTATTTGAATCTAATGGAGAGATTCAATTATTTCTTCTATATATTATCCCGGTACTGGTTGCCGTGTTTTTATATCGATACATGCACGTGAAAAATGCTTCAGATTTCATACACAGCCTGCCAATCACTCGAAGGAAAATCTTTAACCATCACTTCCTAATTGGAATAGCGCTTATAGTGATGCCTTTACTGTTAACAGCGGTAATTTTGTCATTGATGCTGCCGGCCCTGGATTTGTACATGGTTTACACGCAGGCAGACATTTGGGAGTGGTTTGGCGCTTCTGTCGCATTTTCTCTCTTGCTGTTTTCAGCGGGAGTTTTAGTTGGAATGTTTACTGGCATTTCTGCGGTGCAGGGTGTATTGACGTACATCTTTCTCTTGTTCCCAGCGGGGATTCTTGTACTGATTTATTCAAACCTGAATGTCTTATTGGATGGATTTCCAACATCGTACTATCACCTTACCAACTTGAATTTGTATTCACCGTTAACAGATTTTGTTGATATGTATGATTGGAAGTTTCATGGATGGAAGTTCAGTATCTACTTGCTTCTTTCTGCGGTATTTTACGCTTTGGCTTGGTTCATTTATCACAAAAGACCGGCTGAAGCTAGTGGTCAGCCTTTGGCATTTCACCAAGTACGGCCGATCTTTAAGTATGGGGTCACCACCTGCATGCTGCTGTTTGGCGGGTTTTATTTCGACGAAACCGACAACCATTTTGCTTGGATTGTTTTTGGTTATATATTGGGCTCATTAATTGGTTATTTAGTAGCTGAGATGGTTTTGCAAAAAACGTGGCGTGTATTCGGCAAGTGGAAAGGTTATGTGCTATTTCTAGCAGCCGCAGGCGCCGTTCTTCTTGTTGTTGTTTTTGATATCACGGGTTATGAGAAAAGGATACCAGAGGCGGAACAAATTGAATCGGTTTACTTTAATGAAAATCCATTGTACTACAATGATGAACGCTCAACGAAAAACATAAGAGAGCTGGCAATCCAGGATCCTGCAATTATTCGAAAGATCCATAAGCTACATCAACAAATTGTTGAGCAATCGATTGGTGGTTTGCCAGAGAATCGTGTCAATAAAGAAAAGTTGTTTTTTAGTTACCAGTTGAAAAATGGAAGCAGGATCAATCGGGAGTACTATATCGATTTAGACGAAACGTTTGCAGCATACTTGAAGCCCATTTATGAGTCTCGTGAATATAAGGAAATCAAGAACCGGATTTTGACGGTGGATGAAAATGATTTTGGCAGTTTGGTCATTTCCAATGAATTTGATCGTTCCGGCAGTACTAGTATTGTGGAGAAAGAAAAAGTAAAGGAAGCCCTACAGCGATTGAAGCAAGATATTTATGATCAAACATATGAGGAAATTGTCCATCCAATCGACACCATGGCTTATATTGAATTTCCAGAAGGAGAGAACATGATATACCAGCTTCCAATACTGCGTTCTTATGAAAGATTTGGAGACTGGCTGAAAAAACAGGGCATTTACGATCAAACAATTCTCCAAGCTAAAGATATTTCTTATGCAGTCATATTGGATGACAGAGAAGAAAGCGAAGACGTATATCAGACGTTTTATGAAAGCAAAAATGGCGATAACGGGCTGGTTGTCGAAGATAAACAAAAAATAAAGAAGACCCTGGAAACGACAGCAAGTGATAATCGTGGAACCAATGTTTCTTCCCATTACTATGTAGGTTTTTTCCTAAAAGGGAATGAACAGCCCGTTATCCGTCCTATATCCAAAAATAAAGTGCCAGCATTTGTTACCGATTATTTTGGAAACAAGTAAAAAGGAGAGAGAATAAAAATGAATGAAGCTAAGACGGAGGAGGGAATTTGTTTTGAAGCCGTTTATCAACAGTATTACCAACGAATGTATTTGGTTTCGGTCGGTATAACGAAAGATCGTTGCCTAGCAGAAGATGTCGTGCAGGATGCTTTCATCAAGGCATATAAGCATTTTGACAAATTGCGTGATCATGACAAGCTCGGAGCTTGGTTGACGAGCATCGCTTACAGAACCGCTATCGATGCAATAAGGAAAGAGAAAAAGCGGACGTTTGTCCCGCTTGAGGATGTGTATTTGACCAGCCAGGAAAGCAGTTCTGAAGAACGGATTGTTGAAAAACAGGTGGAATACAAATGGACTGAAGAACAAATAAAGCGGCAGGTAGTCTTACTAAGTCCTAAACTACGCAAGGTCTTTACCTTGAAATACCAAAACGATTGGACCGATAAAGAAATAGCCGGCAGCTTAAGACTCGCCCTTGGAACCGTCAAAGCCAGATTATACAGGGCCAGAAAACGTGTCAAAGAAGGAATGGAACAGACAAACCCAACCACCAATATCAGCGCCTAAAACCGGATTGAACCAGGATTTCAGGAACAATTATCGGGGGTCAGTCCCCGCAATTAAGGGGGACAGACCCTCCGGGCAGGGGATTGGGTATTTAGCCGCCATTGGGGCCAGACCCTTAACCGTACTTTTTACAGGTAAGAAAAATAAAAAAGCTTGAAGTAGCAACAGATTTTGGTGTTTGGGGTCAGTCCCCGTGACCATGAAATACCAGGAAAAGCAGGCTTGTGGGGTCAGTCCCCTCTCATAGAAGTTGAGCATTCTGGTGGGGAGTTGGGGACTGACCCCTGGTCTTTTGTTCGATGTTGACTTTTATGGCGATGCTCTTTATAATTAATCGGGAATAATGGAGACAATCCGTTTGATCGGGAGAGGTTCTTAGCGTAAACCCTCTATAAAAAACTAAGGACATTAACAGGTGTTTTAGGCCATGTCCGTTAGGGGCATGGCCTTTTTGTTCCGATCTTTTAAGAAGATGTGTTTAGATAAATAATACTTGCTGGAACACGGACAAGTAAAAAGGAGCGTTTAAGATGGCAGGAAGAAGAGATGAAGAGCTGACTGATATAACATTGCTGGGAAGTCAGGGGACGACCTATCAATTTGACTATACTCCAGAAGTACTTGAAACATTTGATAATAAACATCCGGGGCGTGATTATTTTGTGAAATTCAATTGTCCTGAATTCACTACTCTTTGTCCTAAAACAGGACAACCCGATTTCGGAACCGTCTATATTAGTTACATTCCGGATGAAAAAATGGTGGAGAGTAAATCCTTGAAGTTATACCTGTTTAGCTTCCGCAATCATGGTGATTTTCATGAGGATAGCATGAATATCATTATGAATGATTTAATTAATTTAATGGACCCGCGATATATTGAAGTATGGGGGAAATTCACTCCTCGTGGAGGAATTTCCATAGATCCATTTTGTAATTATGGTAAGCCGAACACTAAATTCGTTCAGATGGCTGACCATCGAATGATGAACCATGATCTCTATCCCGAAAAAATAGATAACCGATAAAACATTATTTTAAGTTAATAGAGGGTACGACTTTGTTCCTTTCCTTGTTTTAAAACGAAAGGGAGAAGAAGTTATGTTAATATATTTGAATGCACTATTTACTGGTCTCTTGGTAATATCAAATGTGCTTGGTGTGAAACTATTTGCTGTAGGGGACTTTGTCTTGCCAGCAGCCGTTATTGTATATGTCATCACCTATTTAATCACGGATGTAATCGGTGAAGTCTATGGTAAGGATGCTGCCCGAAAGACTGTCCAGGCAGGATTTGTTACCCAGGTATTAGCCATGCTATTTATTTTTATTGCGATTCAACTTCCGGCAGCACCTGTATTTGCAGGGCAAATAGAATTTGAAACGGTGCTGGGCGGTAGTTTCCAAGTGATGCTGGCAAGCTTGGTGTCCTATTTAGCTAGCCAAAACTTGGATGTATCCATCTTCCATTCTTTAAAGGAGAAACATGGAAGTGAGAAACTATGGCTGCGCAATAACTTGTCGACAATCACCAGCCAGCTGATTGATACGATTATTTTCGTCACTATAGCTTTTGGAGGGACAGTCCCCGTTGGTGTACTTATCGGTATGATCGGTTCGCAGTATCTGTTTAAAGTACTTGTAGCGCTCATCGATACACCAATTGCTTACCTATTGGTCAAGCTGGCAGGAAAGCAGGAAACTAAACAACATGCTATCCTTTCCTCCAAGTAAAGATGAAAATCAAGACCGCCGTTTCCATCGGAACGGCGGTCTTTTCTTGTTGGGGATAATATATATAGGGGACTGACCCTTATAATAACCTCGTCATAAAAAACTACATTATATATTGAGCCTAGGGTCAGTCCCCAAACTGCTTGCATTCTGCTCCAATTAACTTCCTGCCAAGGGCTTCAGTGGAATTGGAATACTAGAATGACCGGCTCTATCAGGTGAAAATGCCTAAATGGGGTCAGTCCCCCATATCTTCAAAGTCAACAAAAATTCTATTTTATTCTGTTTTGGGGACTGCCCCCCTTAGCTGACCCCTTTAGTTTTTAAAAAGATGGTTTGTATTTTTTCTGGGTTATGGTAAGATTTAACTGTTATACATGAAAAGTAGAGATACATATTTATGTTGAAATAGGGAGGTAGTATGATGGCGGCTAATTATCGTGTGATGAAGGATGCAGATGCATTTTACTTTGCCGGCAATGAAATTGGCGTGCTGGTTGTGCACGGATTTACGGGTACAACGCAGAGTATGCGATATATAGGTGAACAGTTTGCGGCAGAAGGTTTTACTGTCCTGGGACCGAGATTGGAAGGCCATGGTACTGACCCGGAGGATATGGAAGCGTCTACTTACCAGGATTGGATTGATAACGTAGAAGCGGGCTTGGCAACGTTAAAGGAGGAATGCTCCAAGTTATTTGTCGCCGGCTTGTCCATGGGTGGTACGTTGACATTATACTTAGCAGAACAGCACCCGGAAATTAATGGGATTCTGCCCATTAATGCTGCTGTGGATATTCCGGAAATGGCTGAAAATTACCGGGAATTGGCCCAGACGGATACTAGATTTGTTAACGGAATCGGCTCCGATATCAAAAGGCCGGGGGTCAAGGAACTTGCCTACGAAAAAACCCCGGTAAAATCGATGGGGGAGATTGTCACATTAACGGAGATGGTCAAGCAAAATTTAAGCAGTATTACTACCCCGATTGTGATCTTTTCTTCTACGGAAGACCATGTCGTTCCGCCGGAAAATTCCCAGCTGATTTATGATTCGGTTTCTTCGACTGAAAAAACGTTGTTTAATTTGGATGCAAGCTATCACGTTGCCACTTTGGATAACGACAAAGAAGTGATAGCGAATAAAGCGATTCAATTTATTAAAGCAAACTGTTAAAAACAGCAATTATAGCAACTGGACATATAAATCAACCACCCTTATTCTACTGGGTGGTTGTTTTATTCTATGTTATGCTTGCAAACTACTAGTCTGAAGTAAGGAAAAAGGCTAAAATAATCAGTAGAGTATTCAAGGATGCACCGAGCGTTCATAAAAAATAATAGAAAAGTGTATAGGAAAGGATGCTGCAGACATGCCGAGAAGCGGGAAAAGAAAACGAATGGGCTGGTTCGGCTGGAGTATGACTGCTTTAGGTGTCACATTGGTGGTTGCGATTGCTTTTTTCTCCTTTGTTTTTGATCTAGGAGGCATCGGACTATTTAATGACCAGCAGACAGAAACTAGTGAACAGCAGACAGATGAATCTTCTGGATCTGGACAAAGCCAGGAGGAACTGGAGGAAAAAGCGGAGGAGACGAGAGAATCAGTAGGCAAAGAATATGAAGATGTTGGCGACTTTGTAGCCGAGACTCATGACTTTTATAACGATACAACGGGTTATGGCCGAATTGACAATCTTGATTGGTCTGAACAGGAAACAGAGGCAGAGGAGATTATCACTGTGCTGGATGACATGCTGCCGAAAGTAGAGGATGATGCCTTAAAGAGTGATTTGGAGAAAATTCAGCAGCTGGCAACTTCTGCTGTAGAGGATGACGATAAAAAAACGATTAGAAGCTTGCACCGTATGTTTCATGATTTGGATATTGCCCTCAATGATTACCAGGGTACAGATAAAATTTGGGGAGTAACCAACACCTTGAAGTAACAGTCCAAAAGGTCAAACAAAAAACGAGCTTAGCTTATAAGCTCGTTTTTCGCAGGTTTATCATCTATATGAAAACCTCAACCTTCCTGCTGCATAATCCATTAAGAATTGTTGTTTTTATTTTGCTGTTGGCGTCCGCGTGTTTCTCCGCCTTTTTTACCGATTTCTTCATAGAATTCTTCATCATGGTTCTTAGACGTTGTTTCTCCGCCTTTTTTACCAATCTCTTCATAGAATTCCTGGTCGTGATTACGAGAAGTCTTTTCCCCGCCTTTGCGACCTGCTTCCTCTACAGACATTTTCTTGTTATTGTTCTTGTCAGCCATTCTATAAAACTCCTTTCGTGAGTGTTATATGATGCTTACATAACTACTATTCACGCTGTACAAAAAACTAAACATACTAGAATCGGAAAAATATATTGTTTACTCTTTCTGGATAACGGGCAAATTATAATCAACAACAGCTGAGGAGGTAAATACAGATGGTAAGAGTTGCAGTGGAACAACCATTCGAAGATGTGAAAAAGCAATTAAACAAAAAAGGGTACCAAGCGGAAATGCTGGAACGAAAAGTGGATGCAGCCGACTATGATGCAGTCGTTGTAAGAGATTTGGAAGACTTGACTGACATCCATATGAATGTACCCTTGATTTCCGCCCGCGGACGAAGTGTAAAAGAAATCGTATCTGAAGTGGAAGAAAGACTACAACGCGCAGGAACGATTGATAAGAAATCCGGTGGCATTTCCGGTAAACAGTTTGTAAACGGCATAGCTGTAGGAAGCATTGTCGGAGCGACCATTGGTTTTATGCTAGCTCCCGCCAGCGGTAAGAAGACACGCGATAATTTGAATCAAAAACTTCAGCAGACAAAACAGCAGACCATGAACCTGACCGACAAAGTGAAGGATAAGGTGCCTGGCCAATCCAGCAGTAATCTGGATGACGACAGTAAAAATGAACTTGCTGCCCAAGAACGTGATTTAGAATTAATCGGCGGCACAGAGCTGAAAAAATAAAAGTTTGAAGAAAAGGCATCCTCCTATGGATGCCTTTTTACATACGGAAAACGGACATTGGGTAGAGCGTTATGGCAAGCACACGATCCATAAAGAAGCATACGAATCAACCCCGATATCATCCAATCACTGTTTTTCTATCCGGGGACAAAGGCGCATCAGCCATTAGGCTGATGCGCTCTTTCATGGTTGCAAAGAAAAGTATAATAATCAATATGACAAATATATATTGCAAAAAGACATTTTTAATATATAATGAAAATAGAACGAGTAGAAAATAAGAGGAGGGATGCAAGTTGACCTTAGGAATTCAACTGAAAAATGTAACGAAAAAAATCGGCCGTAATACGATTATCGATCAGCTGTCGCTCGACATCCATAAAGGCGAGGTATTTGGCCTTCTCGGACCAAACGGAGCAGGGAAAACGACGACCATCCGAATGATGGTTGGCCTGATGGGGATTACATCGGGGGATATTCTGATAGATGGTATATCCATTTCCAAAGATCGCTCAGCTACAGCCCAAAAGCTCGGTGCGATTGTCGAAAATCCGGATTTTTATTTATATATGAGTGGTTTAGATAATTTACGTTACTTCGCCAAGCTTCAGGATAAAAAGATCAGCAGGCAAACCATCGATGATGTGGTACGTACTGTCGGGTTAACCGAAAGCATTCAAAAAAAGGTGAAGACCTATTCACTCGGCATGAAACAGCGTCTCGGTTTAGCGCAGAGCTTGTTGCATCGACCCAATGTGCTGATATTGGATGAACCAACGAATGGACTGGATCCTGCCGGTATCCGCGAATTCCGTGAGTACATTCGCTGGTTAGCCAGCGAACAGAACATGACGATAGTCGTTTCGAGCCACTTATTATCAGAAATTGAATTGATGTGTGACCGTATCGCGATTATACAAAATGGACGGCTGATACGTACCGAAACGATTCAAGATACGACGGGAAGAACGGCCGGTGTTCAACCAGCCCGCCAGGTAGTGATGGAACTGGCCGATAGCAGGAAGGCGGAGCAGTTTCTTCAAGAAAAATTGCCAACGCTGGAGGCGCAGCCCCGTGGACAGCAGGAACTTTTGATTCAAGCGGACAAAGAGACTACGGCCAAGGTCGTTCATTTGTTGGCGATGCAAAACCATGCGATCTATCGGGTAAGGGACGGCCAGCAAACATTGGAAGATCGCTTTTTGGAAATAACCAACGAAAAGGGGGAGGCACATGCTCACGCTCATTCGCAATGAATGGTTTAAACTAAGAAAAAAACCATCTATTTATTTGATGGCAATCATTATTGTATTGCTTGTCATAGCTACCGGGATGATTGGTAAAATCACAGAAGATGCTCATTCGGTACCGGATAACTGGCAGGAGAATCTGGCGGCAAAAAACGAGCAGCTGAAAGAACAGCAAAAGGAAAATGCGAATAATCCAATTTTGACAGAAAACAACCGTAACCAGATTGCGGTCAATAACTATCGAATCGAGCATGATATCAAACCTGGCTCCGAGCTGAGTGTCTGGTCGTACACAGTAGAAAATGTTCCCTTGATTTCTGTGGCCGGATTATTGGTGATGATTATTGCAGCCGGAATTGTTTCTTCGGAATTCAGCGGGGGAACGATTAAGCTGATGATGATCCGGCCTGCCGCTCGTTGGAAAGTATTGCTGGCCAAATATTTAACGGTATTGGCCTATGGCTTGCTGCTTGTGGTGCTGTTGTTCATTGTCTCGTTGGCAGTAGGGGTTATCCTGTTCGGTACGGGTGAATCCATGATCCATCTGACAGTTAATAACGGAGTCGTTGCCGAAGAGAATGTGCTTGTTTATCTGCTGCGTTATTTCTTTTTTTCCACCATCGACCTGTGGATGATGGTGTCACTGGCTTTTGCTTTGTCTGCGATTTTCAGGAACACAGCATTATCTCTCGGTGTTTCGCTGTTTGCATATTTAATGGGAGGCACTTTCACAAGCTTGTTGGCAGAACGGTTCGATTGGACAAAGTATCTGTTATTTGCCAATACCGATTTAAATCGGTATGTGAGTGGAACCCCCTTCGTAGAAGGAATGACGATGACATTTTCGGTTGTTATGCTGTTTTTGTACCTGACAGTGTTTCTTGCGGCTGCCTTTATGACCTTTTCGAAACGGGATATTGCATGAATTAAGTTGCAGAAACAAGGCTTTCCGTTATCTGTGACCCCTGCTAAAATAAAACAAGAACCTGCATAAAAAAAGGTGGTAAAAGATGAACAATCCTTTCAAAAAGAATCGAATAAAAGATGAGCGGATTATTAACCTGCAAAACAAAATCTATCGGGAGATTTATCATTTGGTATTAGTCATTTGTGTTTTTTCCTTGGTTTTCAAGTATGCAACAAGCGGTGCTGAGTTTAAGAACGTATGGCTTGAACTGGTTATCTTACTAGGTACCTCGATTTATTATTTAGTTCGTTCAACCGGGATGGGGTTATTTTCAGCAGAAGTAGATTTCCATGACCAGACAAACAAACGCCCGATGAGTCTCAAAACCATTCTGATCGGCGCTCTGTTTGGGGCCGGACTGGCGATCTTTTTAGGAATTCACAGTGCAGTTAGCTACGCAGATTCCTCCGCTCAGGCTGTTTATTATTTCCTGCTTACGTCAGTTGTTTCCTTTATGATCTATATTCCTTTTTTGATGCTCGCGAATGGTTTCGCTTATTGGGGAGCAAAGAAAAGGAGCGACAGGGCGGTTGAAAAAGAACTGGAAGATGAAGAGCAGGATGAGGAAAGATGAAGAACATCCGGATGAAAGTAGCAAGAACGGAAATGGATCTATCACAGGAGGAATTGGCTAAGCGTGTCGGTGTCTCACGCCAAACCATCGGACTAATTGAACTGGGAAAATATAATCCAAGTCTGAATCTGTGCATTGCAATTTGCAAAACGTTGTCCAAAACCCTCGATGAATTGTTTTGGGAAGAATAAGAAACCTCCGTGACCGTTTGGGTCCGGAGGTTTTCCGATTATTCCACAATCAAAGTCGAGGACATGTCTTCATGTCCTTCGCCACAAGGCAGGGCACATTTTATGACGTACTCTCCGGCTTCCAACGTTGCTGTTGCAGATCCCTCATTTTCAATTTTGACATCTGTTCCTTCAATTTCAACTGCATGAACGCCTTCTTCATTGGTCAGATTGAATGTTATTTCTCCAGCGGGAGCGGTGTATTCTTCTTTGTCAAACTGCCAGTTACTTGCTGCAATATCGACAACTGCGGCAGATCCACCGTCGTCTCCTTCGGCAGCGCCGGCATCATCACCGCCGCCGCAAGCCGCCAGCAATAAGATGAACATCGAGACCATAAGTGCTAAAATTGCTTTTTTCATCGCTAAAAACCTCCTGAAAATTGTTTGAATGCTTATCACATTTTTAGTGTAAAGCACCATCCGGATGCCTGGCTGTGAGAAATGTCACATTTACCATCAGTTCAAAATACCGTAACATTTTTTTACAAAACGGTAATGCAAAAGACTAAAGCGAGGCGTATGATAAAAGTATCAAGAAGGATATTCTGCCTGCGCCTATTTCATTCCAGGTAAAGGAAACAGACAATCAGCAATGGAAATACACGGAGACCCAAGCGGAGGAAACGCATCGGTGAGATCCCGAAGAGCGGAGCTCAAGGAGACTCACAAGCCGCTCGCGGAAAGCGCGGTGTATTTGCGCAGGGATGGATATTAGCAGATTTCCGGTAAAGGAAAGCCTGTGGGCATGTTATTATCGGTTGATATCATGTATCGTAGAAAATTCTTTAGAAAATAGAAGGAAAGAAAAAATGGGGAGGCGGATTACATGGAAGCAGCTGTAAAGCAGGAGCAGGCAGTCGGTAACACCTGGCAATTCACCAAAGAAAGCTTTGAAAAAATACAAGGGATCATGTATCAACACGCGTTTCCGGCGGGAACTACATTGTTTTGGGAAGGGGACGAAGCAGAAAAACTTTATTTTCTCGAGAGTGGTTCCGTTCGCCTGGTGAAAAATGCGGATGATGGGAAGGACCTGTGCCTCTATTACTTTCATGAAGGTGATTTGTTCGGAGAAATTCAATATCCCGGGCAGGAAGGGCAAATGTCGTATACTGCCGAAGTACTGCAGGATGCGCGGGTAGGTATCATCCAGCAGCGTGACCTGGAAATTCTGTTATGGCAGCATGGTGACCTTGCAATTGAATTCAGCCGCTGGCTCGGATACATGCAGCAGCTTACTCAAGTGAAGCTGAGGGATTTGATGTTCCATGGGAAAAATGGAGCGCTTGCTTCCACCTTGATCCGTGCTGCCAACACGTATGGCGTGCAGGATGGCGCAACCATCCGCTTCACCGAAAAATTCACCAATGCAGAGTTGGCCAGTCTAATCGGCGCTACCCGTGAGACAGTTAATCGGATGCTGAACCAATTGAAAAAGCAACAGATAATCGACATTGAACACGGCCGTATCGTGATTCTTGATCTGGCTGAGCTAAAAGCGATTTGTCATTGCGAGGAATGTCCGCTTGGCATCTGCAGATTATAGGTGTGAATCCGTCTCCCCGGGGAAATCCCCGGTTTTTTTGTTTCTATGAAGGCTATAGCGGGTGGAATCGTTTCCTGTCTAATCGAGTGAAGCATTTTATCTTGCCTTGGATGGTGTTTGAAATGTTATGTTCATCTTTCCATCTCTGAATCGGACATATGGATCGTCTCTTCCCGCTACCAATAGTTTTCCTTTCCATACTTGTGCTATTTCATGGTACTCCTTCTTTTTTCCATTCACCTCTGCTGTTACCAAAACATGGTGCCAGAAAGTATGACTATCGGCATATTCCGCCTTAATAATATCATAGTCTTTGAAGGCGTACTTCTGCTCTTTTAAAAAGGCTGTTTTTTTATATAAAAGTCCTTCGCCTTCTTTCATTGACGCTGTTCCTGTAGATAAATATTCGTTCGTATTTTCTTGATAATCGTATAGATTTAAAACCCCAAATGCGTCTTCACATCCTTCATTAATTAGGGCTCGGTAATAGTAATTAATCATATGTTCTGCTTCTTTTTCGGGAAAGTAATTTTTCTTATGTGGGCCAGGAAAGCACAGCTATACAGAAGTGCAGCAAAAATAACTAGCGTAACTATTTTTTGATAGTAATCCCCCTTTTTCATGCATCGATCGAATGATTCTATCACATATTTGCTGAAAGAGAAGCGAAAAAAGGAATTGATATATAGGTGGGTATTCATTTGACCATCTTTAAACATAACCAAGCCTACTAGCGAGCTTTCTGAAATACCTGATCCCTCCTTTACAGCATGCAACGCTAAAGAGGTTTGTACAGCATATCATCGGGATATCGTCTGTAAAACAGACTGTCCGCTCCATACCTTTGCAGTTCCATCTCATCCATGCCCAGCCATTCCAATGACTGAAAACATTCATAGAACGATACAGGTTTCCTTTGTTCGATAAATGCACATACGGCTTTCAGTGTCGGTTGGCGCCGATACATCCCATACAAGGGCTTCGGGGTGTTTCGTATAATAGGAACCACAGCCTTATGACAGGTTTGTTGGAGTCTCTCTTTCATTGCTGCTGCCGCTTGAGAGGATAAAGCAGGTATATCACAGCTGACTAGCCAGATAAGAGGATGGCTGGCAAGAGAGAACCCAGCATGAATCGCACCTAACAACCCTTTGTTTTTGTGGAAAACAGTAACAACCCGGATATCCGGACCGACTACTGGTAAAAATGCCATCGGATTATCGGTGACGAGAACAATTTCCTCGACAAATTGCCCCATTTCCCTGATTTGCCGGTCAATCAATCTTTCTCCATCCAGATTCTGTAGTGCAATATCTTCCGCATATGGACGAATGCTTCGATCTGCTACTATAATGCCGCTTTTCATTCTTGTCCCTCCCTTATTTTTCTTGTTCAGTGTAACTGTTTGGAAAATACAAAACTGTAATAGAAGTCACATCCAAAGCTTTTTAAGAGGATGTGATATTTATCACAGAATCGACCTGTTGTGTTCGGCTACAATCAGATTAGATTAAAGGGAAGGGAGCGTTCACGATGGCGAAATTGGATTCTGCCAAATCGTTCGAAACCGAAAAAGAGCAAGCCGGGAAAACAGAACCGAAGCTAAACGGAACCTTGTTGTCCGTCATGCTTGTCGGAGGATTCATCATATTATCCTGGATCGGGGTGTACGCACTTTATCTATCCAGATAGGAAAAGGGGGAGTAACAGATGCACATGCATAAGTATGAAAAAATATGGCTGGTTTTTGGCGGTATCACCTTGATAGTCTTCTTGTCGGTAATCGGTGTCAGCGCGTTTGCCATGGGACATCATCCGCCAAGCGATATGACGACAATCGACCCGGAAAAAGTAAAGGAAACAGCACCTTTCGATGACCCTGGTTTAAAGAAAATCGGGGACAATGAATATGAGGCGGTGATGGTCGCCCAAGCGTTCATGTTCGGAGAACCCTTAGAAGTGCCGAAGGGGGCGACTGTTCATTTTAAGGTGACGAGTGCGGATGTGGTTCACGGCTTCTCGATTCCGGGTACCAACGTGAACATGATGATCACACCGGGGCATATTAATACGATTACCCACAAGTTCGATGAAGCCGGTGAGTTTTTGATCATTTGCAATGAATATTGCGGAGTCGGCCACCAGGCCATGAGCGGAAAGATAGAGGTGAATTAAATGGAAACCACGTTGATCAATCGGAAAGATGCCAAGTTGAGTCTCGCCCATCTGTACGTAGGCTTTATCGCCGTACTGCTTGGTGGGATTGCCGGATTGCTGCAAACCTTTGTCCGCAGCGGCGCGATCACTTTGCCGGCGGGGATTGGCTATTATCAGCTGTTGACCGCCCATGGCGTTTTGTTAGCACTTGTTTTTACTACTTATTTTATTATTGGATTTTTGTACTCGGGTATCAGCAAAACAACGGGAACACTGGCTGAAGGCCCGCGTAAACTTGGCTGGGCAGGCTATTATGTCATGACAACCGGTACCGTGATTACCACAATCATGATCCTGACCAACGATGCCAGTGTGTTGTACACGTTTTATGCGCCGCTTCAGGCGTCGCCATGGTTTTATATTGGGCTGGCACTTGTCGTGATCGGAAGCTGGATTAGCGGAGCCGGCATGTTCCGTCAGTATCGTAATTGGAAAAAGGCCAATCCAGGTCAGCTTTCTCCGTTGTTCAGTTTCATGGCAGTGATGACGATGCTGCTTTGGCTGATCGCCACACTGGGAGTGGCAGCGACCGTCGTCCTGCAATTGATTCCATGGTCATTCGGTTGGGTGGACACCATCAATGTCCTGTTGAGCCGTACACTGTTTTGGTATTTCGGCCATCCGCTTGTCTATTTTTGGCTGCTTCCTGCTTATATTTGCTGGTATGTCATCATTCCGAAAATCATTGGCGGAAAAATTTTCAGTGATTCGTTGGCCAGATTGTCCTTTGTCTTGTTCCTGTTATTTTCGATCCCGGTCGGCTTTCATCATCAATTGCTCGAATCCGGCGTATCGCATACATGGAAGTTTATCCAGGTAACCCTGACCTTTATGGTAATCGTTCCTTCGTTGATGACAGCCTTCTCCTTGTTTGCCACCTTTGAATTGAGCGGCAGGCAGAAGGGCGCAAGAGGACTGTTCGGCTGGGTGAAAAAATTGCCATGGAAGGATGCACGGTTCTTTGCGCCCTTTATGGGGATGCTGATATTCATTCCTGCCGGGGCAGGGGGCATCATCAATGCCAGTAACCAGTTGAATCAGGTCATTCATAACACGCTCTGGGTCACCGGTCACTTTCACTTGACAGTAGCGACGAGTGTAGCCTTAACCTTTTTCGGAATCGCTTATTGGCTGATTCCGCATTTGACAGGGCGGACATTGACGAAGAAGATCAACCTGCTTGCCAACATCCAGACAATCATTTGGGTAGTCGGGATGGCGATGATGTCCGGAGCGATGCATACGGTCGGATTGCTAGGTGCGCCAAGAAGGACCGCTTATACGACATATGGCGATTATCCCGATGCATTAGGCTGGATTCCTTATGAAGTGGCAATGGCTGTCGGAGGGAGCTTCTTGTTTATCGGCATTCTCGTCCTGATTTACATTGTCGTCCATTTGAGCTTTTTTGCTCCAAAAGGGGTGGAAGCGTACCCTATCGGCGAAGTGGCGGATCAGGCAGAGCGTACTCCGACAATCCTGGAAAATTGGAAGCTGTGGATCGGTGTTTGCATCGCATTGATCTTGTTCGCTTATACGATCCCGATTATGGAAATTATCGAAAATGCTCCTCCAGGGTCACCTGGATTCAGGCTTTGGTGACATTAAAAAGTAAGAATCTATTCCATTGAAAAAACATGCCGGAATCCTCGAGGACACTGAAAAAGTCCTTTCTAATCTAAAAGAGCTGTTAAAGTTTGTTGTTGATTCTCACGAATCGCTTATCGGTGGATGCTTGCCGCGGGCACGGCCTCAGCTAACTTGGTCAAGAAAATCACTTTACCAAGTGGATCTTCGGCTCGTGCTGTTCCCGCAGGCGTCACCACCGAACGCTCAACGTGGAATCAACAGATGGTAAAACGAAAAAGAGTGATTTTCTTTGATTTATAAAAGAAAGTCACTCTTTTTTCTTACCAGGAAAGTAATACATAAAAGGAAGGGATTCAATGTTAGACCGATGGCGATTTTTACAGCTAATGTGAAACGAATCGTTAAACTAATGAAGGAATAGAGGGCATAAATCACTTGAAATTAGATAAAAAGCGGTCTGTATGGAAATTCAGTTCCATACAGACCGCTTTTTTAAAATTCTACTTTTCAAAGACCTCCAGTTTTTCAGTGGCCTCGAATCCTCTGGCATGTTTTTGTTTTTCTCTTTCTAAGTGAAATCAGTTCAGTATCCGGTACATCATCAGGTCATCGACATACTTTCCATCTAAAAAAAACTCATCTACCAATCTTCCCTGTTCTCTATATCCGTTGCGTTCATAAAAGTGGATTGCTGAGAGATTGGTTGTCAATACGCGCAGACATAGTTTATGGATGCCCTGTTTTTTTGCTTCTTTTTCGACAAATCGCAAAAGGGTTGAACCAACTTTTTGTCCCTGGAAGTCTGGATGGACGCCAATCACCAACTCCCAAACGTGCCGGTTGGAATCTAGCGGTATAGGACTCCGATAACTGATAAAACCTGCAACAGATTCATCGATTACAGCAACGTATTGACTGCCGGGCGGACAGCGTTCCTCATAAGCGGCAAGCGATTCCCACTTATGTGGGTGTGGTGTGTTTTCTGCATTCCAGATGAGATTGTTCAGCTTCATTAATAGTTGTGAATCCTTGTGCAAAGATGGACGTATTTTCAAGATATTCCTCCTAGACGGATTACCCGACCGGCTTCGGCCTTGACGCTGGATAACCATGTCTCTGCCGATAATTTTTTCTTTCAGCGGTAAATTCAAACCACTGTTTCTTGCTGTCCGGGTTTTCTGCATAATGTACCACACAGCGAAGTTGATCCTCTACACACGGATCAATTGGTGTTTGGAGCTTCTTTTCCAGGCAATCCAGCAACTCAGCAGGATTTTCGCCACGCACCTCTTCAAGCGTGTACTTTCCAAGATGATGAACCAGGTTTTCAGCCAGGCGGCAGCCAATCGATGGTATTTGCTGGAAAGTGGCCAATCCTTTTAACAACCTGGCCCGATCGTAAGTGATATCCATTAAATCAGATAGCGTTTTTAACTCTAAATTAGCAATCTGATGGAGTTTAATCTTTGCCTTGCGTAAAGAACTTCTCTCTTCCGCAGTCAGCGGAAGTTTAGGAGTTTTAGGTGTGCACATGTAATCACCTCTATTCCGAATACTTGCCTCCTAATCTAATTCGACTTAACCTTCTGCTTTCCTTTAAATAATTTCGTAATTTTGCAGGATTTTTGGTGATTTTTCTTGTATCTTTGTAGGGAGAGTAAGAGGAATGGTAAAGGAAGCAGTTCTTGGCGTTACCGATACGTAATCGGAAGCCCTTCAAAATAAACAATCTGGGAAATACGGATATGGAATGCCCGCGTTTTACTTATGTTTAATTGGATATGATCCACTGCAACGCCACTAAGCAGTCCCTCAACTTTTCCCGCAGTAGTCATCACGCCAATTTGCTGGCCTTGGTGCCGGCTTAAGTGGTCGATATAGACGGGTTCAAAAGGGGCCATATACTGCGTCGGCTGGGGCAAAGCCGGGACAGAATAAACAGGTGTTGTCGGCGAGGGCATTTGGTTGATATATGCCGGCTGTACGATCGGCTGCAGCATTACAGGGGTTTCTTCAGGTGTTCCGTCACGGATTTCCGATTCGGCTTTAAGTTGGGAACGATCTCTTTCTTCCATATTCCTATCACGTTCCTTCCATTGATGTATGGCTTTATATGTATGCCGCCAACATCATGATTATGCCGGTTTAAAAGGAGTTGACAGGAGTGTTAGTAACCAATCATTGTATATTGCAACTGTTACAGCCCAGTGATTACGAAAGTATTCTCCAGCTTTATCGAAATGAGAAAGTTAGAAAATATCTTGGTGGCACTGTACCCGAACATAAAATCAGGGAAAACTTTCAGCATTTATTTGCCTCCGGTACGCCCTCCTGTCATTGGGCGGTAAGGGAGAAATCAACGGAGAGCTTTATCGGCACGGTTTCGCTCGATCTGCATCACGATGGAGATGCTACCGAGATATCGTATCAATTCCTCCCTTTGTTTTGGGGAAAAGGCTATGCAACAGAAGCTGTCAAAGTTGTAATCGACCATGGGTTTAGTACTTTGGGGCTTCCAGAAATAGTGGCAGAAACACAAACAGCAAATGAACGATCAAGACGGCTTTTGGAAAGGCTGGGAATGGAAGAGTCACGATCCGTCGAACGATTCGGTGAACAGCAAACGATCCATCGATTGTCGAATTGGAATTGATTGTTTTCAGGAGTAAAAAACCTGATAAAAATGCCAGTAGGTGTCTTGTTGCGACCTTATGTCGGAAAGCGGAACATACATCCAGCCCATTTCCTCCAAAAAGGCTTCATATCTTCTAAGCAGCTCCGTCTGCTGCAGAGCCATCTCTACATGCGCATTTCTCACCGCCATATCCTTCATCATCAAAGCAGAAGAGAAATTGTCGCCAGCCATTTGCTTAGCCGTGGAGTGGACCTCCAAGGCAATCCACTGGTCGTTTTCTCCCGCTTCTCCATTTTGCCAGTTTTCATATCCTTTTTCCTCGAATACATATAAAGGCGGTACTTCAATCGGTTCATGAAAAGCAGGATCAATGAAAGCGAGCATGATATGGACATGCCCCTGCATGGCATTGGCCTGCTGACTGATGATCTTCTTCAATTCGGACGACTGGACCATTCGCTGGTAAACGTTCAGTTTATGGATGATTCCCTTGTGCGCAGATAAGTGCTGGGCCATGATTCCCAAATCGGCTGCAGGAAGAATGTGCATAACAGCACCTCCGGTAAGTTGTGTTGGTTTCACTATATGAATGGGCAGGAGATGTGTGCGATTAATATAGATAGATTTTGATTTATATTACAGAATTTTTACAATAATGTTGCAATTATACATCATAATGGTAAAATAAGGTAGTGAATAGAATAATAAACAATTTGTTTATAAATTCCTGATGAAGGAGGGCGGTGTGTGAAAAAATACCTTCCAGTTCTACTGATCACGATATTGGCATTGACGTTAACAGGCATCAAATTATATCCGACGATAGCCGGGGCGTTGGAACCGCAAAAAAAACAGCAGCTATCAAATGATTCAGATGAAATCGCCCAGGAAACGAAGCATAAAAATCCCCTGCTCGAAGATGACTTCCCATTTAAACTCGAGGAACAAGAAAAATATGCGCAAGAAAATCCCGATAAATTTGCTATCGTGGAGAAAATGTATTATGCATGGGACTACATTGACAATGCCGAAGGGTCCTACGAATACGGAAATAACGGCCAAGTGGAAAATCGCGTCACCTTTCATGTCGATTTTGAACAAAAGCAAAACAAAGCCGTCTATGAGACATTGGAGAATGGAAGTGTGGTGGAAATCGAGCACTTTTTATTGCATGACGGACAAATTACCAGAAGACTAGATGAACCACAAATTTATTATCAGGAGCCTGTGAAGAACAATTCGCGACAAGACGATATCAGTGCATTGACCGATGCGCTGGGACAATACTTGGGTTACGTTATTGGCAGTGAAAAGTGGAAGTTTCTTTTCGATAACTATGAAAGCTGGGAATACAAGGAAACGACTGCATTCGACATTCCCGCTTTCAAAATAAAGGGGACACTCACCAAAGATACTTCCGAGATGCTGGCTGGTCCGTTTGAGATGACGGTCGCCAAAGAAACCGGCGTATTGCTCGATTTACACTGCTATGGAGAGGAAGACAAAGATAAATCCGTATATTTTATAAAGGTCGCGGATATTTCCATTAACGACGGGATTGAAAATGCTGAGGAAGTTTTCCAGTTGGATATAGTAGGGAGTGAAAAACTGCCTTTTAAAGAATATATTAAGCAAACATATGGCGCCAAGGCCGGTGGCGTGAAAACAGGATGGGATTAGGATGCGGGTGTTTTGGAGAGGTTATTGGTCCTGGAAACTCTTAGTGGCTGGTTTGTTTTATGCGCTGCTTGTGATCATTGCCTCGATTGCCATGTCCCTATCGGGGCCTTATAATCATTCTTTATTTGACTATATAGCGAATTTGCAAAGCGGTGGAAGCGCAGGTGCGACTGTGCTGCTATATGGTGCACTTCCCATTATTACGCTAGTATTTCCATTGATGATAGACAGGATGGAAACCGTAATGGTCGTCACCAGGCTAAAGCAGCAAAAACAGTTGTTCTCTCAACATGTAATCTTTGCTGTTTGTTTCAACTTTTTGTTGATTTGTTTGATGGCAGCGGCTGGATTGTCAGCTGCATATTTCTTGACCGGCAGTCTGGACAATTTATGGGGAGAGGAATCGGGCGCGATTTATTATTTTCTCGACAATAAAGCGCATTTCCCGTTTTATGCTCCGCACGTGACGGGTTGGAAAGTTTGGTTCTACATATGGAGCAATCGTTTTTTATATTTAATGATGGTCAGCATGTTCGTTTTATGCTTCCAAACAGTGTTCCGTAAAAAAACACTCACGTTTATTGGCATGATGGTTTTGTTCGGAACGCCATTTCCCTATTTACTCGATTTTTCGGTGTTCTTACATCCGATTCATATTGAAATACCGTTATGGCTGTCCTGGCAGGATCAAATGTTTAATCTTGTCTATTTACTGTTTTGGAATGCAGTTGCTTATTTCCTGGCTAGCAAGTTATACACTAAGAAAGAATTTTACTAGAGAAAAAAAGGGGGGGGTTCCATGCTGGAAATGGAATGGAAACGTGTTTCTATACGTCCTGCGTTTTGGCTGGCAATAGTGGCGGGGGTTGTGTTGGCCGTTGTTCCGGCTATACTGACGTGGCCGCAGCATGTGACAGAGGATTACTATTATACGTATCCGAGAAGTGCTTTCATCTCCTGGTTTTACCTTGAAGGAGCAGGCTTGTATTACATATATGCGTTGCTTGTGCCGCTTCTTGCTTCGATTGCTTTTGCAGATTCACACGCTGAGGATGCAAACACAGGTTTTATTAAAAACATCTTGACTAAAGTGGAAAAGAAAAAATATTTTCTCGTTCGTTATGTTTTTAATTTTGTCATAGGCGGAGTGGTGGCAGTATTTCCATTAATCCTCAATTTTCTGCTTGAAATGGCAGCATATCCGTTAATTGAAAACAACTACTATTTCGGGATGAACCTGGTTCAAGATGGTAACTTGCTGCCGGGCTTGTTTTACGAGCGCCCGTTTGCTTATGTACTGGTGGTTGTGCTGCTCATTTTTTTGCTGGGCGGTATGCTGGCCTCTCTTGGCCTGGCGTTTTCATTACTGGTAAAGAACCGGTACATCGTTTTGATACTGCCACTACTGGTTTTTATGGCTTTAGATGTACTGGTTCCTTTTTCGCATAGTATTTCTGCGGTGTTTTTATACAACGGCAGTTGGAATTTCGCCGGCACGACTTACTTGGCAGTCGGTATCTTCGGCTCGTTTATTTGGTGTATTGTCCAGGGGTACAAACATGAAACAATCTAACGTATGGACGATCACCCGCAAAGGTATTGCATCCCTTGGAAGTCGTTGGTTCTATGTGTGTATTTACTTCTTGCTTATCATTCTGGGGCTGATTTTTTCTGTCTTCTATTCCTATGGCTCCAGAGAGGAAGGATTGATAGAAAAAGCAGGGGTTATGGATTTAGTCGTATTTCTTGATCAAATCTCCGGAACCACGAATCATTCCATGCTCACTTTCCTGGCGATCCCGTTGATCGTCAGTATCGTCCACTTGCTAGTGCAGTACCAGGAGAGAAGCAATGTGGTCCTGAAAATCGGTTCAAGGTTCACATTATGGCAAACTCATGCCGCTTTCGCTGTGATTGTTTCGTTCATCTTGACTGTTTGCCTGTTATTTATTTCGTACGTGCTAAGTGGACTGATTGTCGGGTTTGACAATACTTGGATTACCAAGGACAGCATTTTATATGAATTATTAGGTGATAAACAGCTTTTTTCATCCGTCGTGCCTTATGTTTCTACAGGGAGAGTATTGACGGTAGTTTTTGTGACCAAGTTTCTCAGTTTTCTGTTAATCTTTTTTCTAGCGTTGTTTCTTAAACGATTTATCAAAAATATAGCGATTATTTTCATCATCCTGCTAGCTATGTCTGGACTAGATAGAACGGGCATGGTTCCATTTGAATTTTTCACTTTCTTTGCTTCACTATCCCTTGAAGACTGGCTGCATCCTGTACACATCTATTATAAGTGCTTCTATTTATTTGTTCTATCCCTTTTTTTATATTG
The DNA here is from genome assembly GCF_900103695.1 of Sediminibacillus halophilus. Lineage (GTDB taxonomy): Bacteria > Bacillota > Bacilli > Bacillales > Amphibacillaceae > Sediminibacillus > Sediminibacillus halophilus. The sequence continues at coordinate 974,638 of NZ_FNHF01000001.1, read as the reverse complement.
GATAACCGGGTTGCTTTATGAAAAAAAGGATTTTTTGAAATGAGAAAACGCCTTGTCTTTACGCGGTTGCTCTATCGCGATATAGCCTACAGCTTTTCCTACAGCAAAATAAAGTACGGTATCTTTTTTATTCTTACGGCGTTGTTGGCGGCAGGCAAAGCGCTTCAGCTGCAAGGCATAGACTCTGCCGGCAGTGTCGATGTCCTCTATTTTATGTTGAAGGATGAAGGATACTTTTTGAATCTTGATAATTATCAAGTCCCTGTCGATTGGATTTTCTTTCAAACTGTCGCGCTATTTTTGCTCAGTGACTATTATGTACACGATTTGGGGAGAAACGCGCTCTATGTGACCATCCGCAGTTCTTCCAAAACAACTTTTCTTCTGGCAAAGCTTTTCTGGTTGATTTTGCAGACGACTGGACTGTTTGTGGGGTTGTTTCTGGTTGTTTTCTGTGTGACGGGATTGGTGCTCGGCCACTTTTCTCTGGAAGTTACGCCTTTTTATCAACACCACATCATGCCGATGCTGCAGCTTGATAGATCGCCGTTGCAATTGATGGCACAGTTGCTGATCGGCTACATCGTGACGACGTTGGTTCTGTCGATGATTCAACTGCTGCTCGTACAATTTTTGGATCCGGTCGTTTTGTTTTTAATCGTCGTTCTGTTGCTCGGAATCTCGACGATAGGCGACAGCAGATGGCTGCCTGCTATCCATTCGATGATTTTAAGGCAGGAAATCTTTGATCTAGAGCACGCACTGAGCTGGCAATTTTCCTATCTGTACAGTGCTGCTTTGTTTATCGTTTTATCCATAGCTGCTTTGCTGGTATACAGGCGAAAGGACATTTTATAAAGGGGGAAACAAGATGACTGGCACTGCGTTTTTAGAAGCCAATCACGTTTCAAAACAAATCAAGAAAGAACAGGTATTGGCGGATATTGATTTATCCTTACATAAAGGGAAAATTTATGGCTTCCGCGGTAAAAATGGATCGGGAAAAACGATGCTGTTCCGCCTGCTTTGTGGATTGATACGGGCTAGCAAAGGTTCCGTGAAAGTAGACGGGAAAACGCTTGGGGAGGATATCTCCTTTCCGCCGAGTGTCGGTGTGTTAATCGAATACCCGGGTTTTCTAAATGGATACACAGGTTTTAAAAACCTGAAGCTTCTCGCTGAAATCAACAAAATCGTCGATGATGAAAAGATTAAACAGTCGATTCGGATGGTCGGTCTTGACCCTGATGACAAACGGAAATATCGCAAATATTCGTTGGGGATGAAGCAGCGGCTGGGAATTGCCCAGGCGATCATGGAAGAGCCGGAACTGATTATTTTGGATGAACCGACAAACGCCCTCGATTCTGACGGAGTGGAGGAAATAAAAAAAGTGCTGCTCGATCTCAAAGCAGATGGAAAATGTATTTTGATTGCAAGCCATGATAAGGAGGAGCTGGATTATCTTTCCGACGAGATTTTCATGATGGAAAACGGCAAAATCGTCGATCACTATGCGCTGGAAGGTGATTCCGCGTGAACAGGAAAAGATTTTTGGCATTACTTCTCGTCGTTGCCGTTGTGGCGGCATACTCGGCGCGAGTCTATGCGGTCAACAAAGGGGTGGCGAAAGAATACAGCATTGAATCCTTTGCAGTAGGAGATGAAATTTCCTTAGGGGATGCCGTACTGACAGTGGAAGACGTCCGCTTTGGCGAGGAAACCGAGGAACAGCATGGTCAGGAGTGGATACAGTGCACCGTGACAATGGAGTTGGAGAACACTTCGGAAGAAGCAATTTCAAAGGTGAAAGCCATCGAAACCAAGCTTGCTTACGGTAGGGATGTGTACCAAACGAACCAAGGGGATTTTGACATAAATGCCCTGCTAAACATGGAGCCCGGGAAGCAAGAGAAAATCGAGTTGACTTATGAAGTCAAAGTCGAGGACCGACAGGGGCAAGGCAAGCTTTATATTGTACAGGATTTGTATCCGGAACTGGTTGAGAAAGCGTATAAACAAGGCAAAAGGTATGGGATGGCAGTTGAATTTTAGCATCTTTTCTTAAAGGTGTTTTCGGGCAAGATAGAAATTGCGTAACTTTCTTATGATTTCTTTCATTCCTCGATTGGACGAGTGGTAATCTATCGCTGCGGATAAACACTCCGCTATGAAACACTTCCTGGTAAGTAAAAGGTATAGTTATCTGCTGAATTTATTAGGGCGAAAATCTCCCGCTATGGAACTTTAAAGGAAGACGCAACGGACTTTTACGAACTAATGTCTTCGATGTATGAGCAACCGCGGTCCCAAGGAAGCGAAGAGACTGATAATTTTATATTGGATGATAGTTAGCTGTTTGCACGTTACGTCGAAGTTTCTATCAAAACTATTATGAGAAAGAGATAAAGTTGGCGGACAGAACCTTTCTTAAAAACAGGTATCCACAGGATAGCTGTTTTTCCTTTTCCGTCTGTTTTAGCTCTTTACGGGAGTGGGTACAGCATAAAGGATGAGCTGTACCGAGGAAAGAGGTGGAAATATGGACAGAGCGAAAAAGAAAGCGCCTGGTGCCGTTTTTTACGTCAGCTTTTGCATCATCGTATTGTTCGTCGCATGGGGAGTCTTTTTTCCAGAACAGTTGAGCCAGGCGTCGACTGCCGGTCTGCACTGGATGCGCAATTACTTCAGCTGGTTTTACATGCTGGCTACGACTATTTTTGTATTGACTTGCTTGTATCTTGCCATCGGTCCTTACCGGCATTTGAAGCTGGGCAAGCCTGACAGCAAGCCAACCTACTCATTTTTTACGTGGCTCGGACTTTTGTTCGCGGCAGGGATGGGCGTCGGTCTCGTCTTCTGGGGCGTGGCAGAACCAGTCCTGCATTATGTCGAACCGCCACCGGGCTACGAGGCGGAAACAAATGAAGCGGCAAAAGCCGCATTGACTTACAGTGTGTTCCACTGGGCGCTCCAGCCCTGGGGTGTATTTACGATCATCGGCTTATCGATGGCGTTTTTTAAATTCAGGAGAAATCGGCCCGGATTGATTAGCCATGCCTTTTATCCTTTGCTTGGCGAACGGACGGATGGAGTAGTGGGAAAAGTAATTAACATTTTTGCCACGCTTGCTACCGCAATTGGAGTGGCAACAACCTTTGGACTAAGTGCCATGCAAGTGAGCGGCGGTATCTCCGAAGTCTTCGGAACGCCGAATAGTAAAGTGACCCAGCTAATTATCATTGCAGTTGTCACTGGCTTGTTCATCACTTCGGCGGTTTCAGGAGTAAACAAAGGCATGCGCTACTTAAGCTCAAGCAACATTATCATCGCAGGTGTGCTGATGGTTTTCGTGCTTGTCCTTGGCCCGACAGCATTTTTATTGGAAAGCTTTACGACGGCGGTCGGGCAGTATATCGGTCAATATATCCCGCTGAGCTTATCGTTGTCGCCATATTCCGATGGTTCCTGGAGGGGGCAATGGACGATTTTCTTCTGGGCCTGGGTCATTGCATGGGGACCCTATGTCGGTACGTTTATTGCCCGTATTTCACGAGGCAGGACGATCAGAGAGTTCGTTTTCGGTGTCTTGTTTGTCCCGGCTTTGCTTGGGGCGATATGGTTTTCCATCATGGGCGGCACCGGCTTGCATATGCAGATCAGCGAAGGTATCGACATTGCCTCAAGAGCACAAGAGCATGAGGAAGTGGCATTCTTCATGATGCTTGGCAACCTTCCGCTTGGATTGGTGCTGAATATATTGGGTATTTTGTTGATCACGATTTTCTTCATTACTTCAGCTGATTCTGCAAGTTATGTGTTAAGTGTTTTGTCTTCAAAAGGTACGCTGAATCCTAAGACGCTGACGAAGCTTTCCTGGGGTTTTCTAATTTCGATTACGGCAGCGGTTTTGCTACTAAGCGGAGGATTGGAAGCTCTACGCGCAGTAGCAATCATGACTGCGATGCCGTTCACAGTGATCATACTGGTGATGATCGTATCGTTGATCAAAGGGCTTCGGGAAGAATTCGGCAAGCTTCCGACAAATTGAAGAAAACCGGCAGGCAAGCTGCCGGTTTTTTGCTAGTTTCACGAAAATGCATTTTATGAAAAGCTCTGTTAAAATAGGCTTACTAAACGGACGTTCGTTTGTCTGCTAATTTAACAAGTACGTAATCTATTTAATCAAATGTTTTGTGAGGCTGTTCTGGTATTGAAATTCCCGTTAATCATAGATAAATAGCTTACGCTTTTTTTGCAGTAGCTTCGTATGTTATCATTTGGCTCGAATCGGTTGGGTATTGTCCGTACTTATAGTCAGCTGAAATAATTATGTCTCCAAATCCTATCTTTTCAAGAATCAGTTTAAACTCTTCAACTCCATACCATCGCAATGGAAATTGTTCTAATTCTGTTTGGATTAGCTCGCCATTATTCCATTTTTCGTAGCGGTTATGAGATATTTTGTACTGGTTTAAATAGTTAACCTCGACTACTTTTGATTCCAATGTAATAATATCGCCATTCTTCGTTTTCCAAGTTCTCGTTGATATTTTGTCAGTTGAAAAATCAGTTTCTAGAAAAGTATCTAAAATCAGCCTACCTCCATTAGAGAGGTGGTTATAAAAATTTTTAAGTGCTTTAATAGACTCATCTCTCTTATGTAACAGCAAGAATGTTCCATTCGGGACGATAATAACTTCATATGTAGTGTCTGGTGTAAATGATTCCATCTGTCCTTCAAATAGTCTGGGGCTGAGTCCTCTCTCATCACAGTGATTACGGCATATTTTTATCATTTCTTGCGAAACATCGATGCCATCCACTTTCAACTCCCTTTCTAAGAGCGGGATAAGCATTCGTCCAGTGCCAACTCCCGGTTCAAGGATAGGACCCTCACAAGAGGCTAGTCGATCGCTATAAAATTCAACATCTCCAAATGAATGACCAATATACTTGTCCATATCATATACTTCTGAAGAAAGTTTATGATAATAACCTAACACCGTATCATCTCCTTTATAAATTTATAGTACGCCTTCGTCTGTAACGATTATGCTTTGTAAATGGAATGATCAATGTCTTGGCGTTTTAATTGATAAACTGAGTGTATCATAAATTACCACATTCTGTATCAAGCCCTTTTCACGAATCAATTTTTCCTAGCGACTCTATTAATTAGGGGGTGATGGAATTTCGAATACTGGAAACCCCGCAAGTTGCTTGTTAAGGTATATACTCTCCAATTCTATGATAGCCACGTTTGTTTTGCGATCTGTTATCTTTTACAAAACAGGTCGGATGAACCAGTAATCGTATTAATTGGGGGGTAAATACAGGTAATTTCTAGTGAATTAATTTTTATATGAACGTTTTGGAAATGATTATATGGGTGAAAATAGGTTGGAAAATAACATTGCTTGAACAATTTTGGACCACATGATACATGGTAGTGGAATATATGTTGCTAATATATTCCACTGTTTTGTATCAAATAGTGTTCATTATTGCACAAATTTTATTCGAGTAGCTCTTTTTGCTTAAAGATTTGGATAGAGGAGAGGAGAACGACGATGATAATAGCAATAGTTGTAATAAGAGCGAGCAAGAAGCCAGACTCTAGTTCTCCTGACAACAAGACCTGTCCTGTGTGCTCAGGCATTTTGGCCGGGCTCCACGTCATATTCTTTCCTAGAATCGACGTAACCGACGAAATGGAAAAGATCACTAAAATTGTAACAAAAGCGACACTTGCATTTCCTTTCATTATCGTACTAAAAAAGAGCGTCAATGTAACAACAAAAACTAACCATATGCTGTAGATCACTACACTTTGAAAAATGCGCTCAAAAGCGACTGTTTCAATGAGTAAACTCGTATAATACCAAGAAGCTACATAGCCGATAAACAATGAAATGAGTGTAATTGTAAGTAACCCAGCCCATTTCGATAATATATACGAGGAATAAGGAACTGGTTTAATCATGACCATACCTGCTACTCCACTCTGTCTTTCTGAGGAAACGACACCCATTGCACTCAAAACTAGAATAAGTACACCAAGCATCCCATAATTAGATAGAACTTGCATTAATACTTCTGCCCCAGTTGGAAGAGGCATTTCAAGGATTGTACCTTCTGGAAGATCGCCAAAAGTGTCCAAAATTTCCGGCATATAATACGAACTAACCGGCTGCATGACACCTAGCAAAATAAAGACAATTGGAATCCATAAAATTTTATAATTTCGCACCATTTCCGTCATTTCTTTTCGATAAAGAACAGTCCATTGTGTCATGACTTCACCACCCTCATAAATAAATCTTCTAATGTTGTTTGAGAAATCTCGAACTTACGAACCGGAAGTTTTCGCTCCACGATATCTTTTAATAATGTTTGCTTCCCATTTACCATATCTTTTAATACGATGCTGGTTTTATTACCTTGAATGTTTACTTCAGATACAAAGCTATAACTCGCTATGCTTTTTAGCCAATCGGCAGCCGGTGCTTCAAATTCAATTTGTAAAATAGGTTGTCGATACTCTTCCATTACACTTCTCAGGCTACCTGATATCGCAATTTCCCCGGCATGCATGATCAAAATGCTGTCACTTATTTCTTCTGCATCGTGAAGGACATGAGTGGAGAAGAGAATGGTTGTTTCCTTTTTAATCTCTCTCATCATATCCAACACTTCCCGTCTACCAAGTGGATCGAGTGCTGAAACAGGCTCATCTAAAATAAGTAATTCCGGACGATGAATTAGTGCCTGTGCTAATCCAAGGCGCTGCTTCATTCCACCTGAATACCCCCGTATTTTTCTTTTCTTCGCATTCGCGAGGCCCATTCGTTCAAGTAATTCTTCACTTCTTTTTTCTGCTTCTTTACGATTCAGCTTTGCTAATTGTCCTGCGAAAACAAGAAACTCCTTTCCGCTCATCCAATTATAGAAAGCAGGGTATTGAGGTAAATACCCAATAAACGGCCTTAAATCCTTTGCTTTTTCGCCTTTAAAATCAATACTACCTGAAGTCGGTTCCAACAATCCGGATAGCATTTTTAATGTCGTTGTTTTACCTGCTCCATTTGGTCCAAGTAATGAAACGCACCTGCCTTCTTCAATATGGAAATTGATTCCATTAACAGCATTCGTATTCCCATATCCTTTTACTAAATCGCTTGCCTTTAATAACTCCATTAATTATTTCTCCTTCCAAAAACGAAATAAAGCACTGGTCCTATTAAGCTGATAAAGAGAATAAAAAGGATCCACAACCATTTTGGTCCGTTCGTTTTTTCTTCTCTGATACAAGAAACTAATGCGGTAATCATAAGAATTAATTGTAAGACAAGAATTGGCGCAATCGCTCCCCAAGGGATTTCATTTAACGGTACATTCATTTTTTTCTCCTCCAAATTGCTTATTTACCCGTAATACGATTACATTCATTTAATCGTTCACTCACGAAAAAAATCTCAGGAGTTTGATCCTGAGACCTTTCTTTTAAATATTTTTCTTGCAAAAATAAGATAAATAATAAGATATGTTGGAAATTGAATAAGGCCCAAAAAGCCCCATAGCCAAGCATTGTGTCCCCTCTTACGCGCATCCCAAAACATCCATGAGCCCTGGCAAATCAGAATGAATGCAGTCACGACCAATAACCAAAGCGGTATGCTACTTAGTTTGTTTGAATTCATACATTACTGACCTTCTTTCTAGGTTTGTTAAGAGCCAAGGGCAGCAAGATAATCCCCACAAGCTGAAAATAAAGAAAATTAATTGGCTGACGATAAACGACAGCAATCACAACTGAAAGCATAAATACTGCAACAGAGATAAATGTTAGGAGGTCTTTCCATTGTTTTTTTCGTATTCTTTTTTTCTCTAATTCAGCATTTTCTTGAAACCATTGTAAGTTTGGAGTAGATACTGGATTCCATTGATCCAGTTTTTCTAAACCATCTATTAATTGCTTAACCGTCAATTCATCTTCATCATCCAACATAGAATTACTATTTTTAGAATCATACTCATTCAAGTTCAGCCAACTCCTTTCGTACACTTTTTAGACCATTTGAAACCCGAGATTTTACTGTTCCTTCTGCAATACCCATCATTTTTCCAATTTCCTCATATGAATATCCATAATAATGCTTTAACACGATTGGCATACGTATTTCTTCATTCATTTGGGCAAGTACATCAAGTACATCTGCCCATTCTTCGTTCATATTGGCTGCATTCCATTTCATTTTTCGGAGCGCCTGTTCCTGCTCTAGCCAGTTTTTCTCCCGCTTCTTTCTACGCTGTTGATCGATGAAAAGGTTCGTTGCGATTGTGATGAGCCATGAGGAAAACTTGGATTCACCATTATACAGTTGGATTTTTTCAATACACTTCATGATCGTCTCTTGTGTTAAATCTTCTGCGATTTGTGGATGAAGGGTAACTTTCATTAAATACTTTATGAGGAACGAATAATTCTGTTGTAGCAGTTTCGAAAGCGCTATTGTATCTCCGTTTTTCGCCTTTCGAATTAAATCCTTTTCATCCATAAAATCTACTCCATATAATATAATCTTTATGTAATACGACTAACTGGGAAAATCGTTCATTTTAAAAAATACAAGAACCACAACAAAAACGTTTAGCCACCTAATAGTATTTATTAAGTTTACTTGTAAGTTAACTATTTGACCAAAAAACCAACAATATTGTTGCTCATTCAACGAGTTCATAATACTTGTTTCATCGTTAATTCCCATAAACCCATTTATCAACTGTTAATAATGAACGGAGCTTAAAATAACGTACAGGCTGACAGACGTTTTAGAGAGATAAAATCAACAGGGATACCACTCATAACTGCTTATACACACTTTCGCGGTACGGCTGGAAGCCCTGGTGATGATAAAAAGTCTTGGCTGATTCATTGGCGGTCCAATAGTCCAATTCAACACGGTTGATTCTTTCAGATGCGGCTCGATAGAAAATTTCTTCCATTAACCTGGAACCAAATCCTTTACCTTGATAAGCGTTTTCTATGCTTATTTGATGGACATAAATGGATTGGTGTGTTTCCAGATAGGCAATGCCAGGATAGGTTCTTTTTTCAAACCAGGCAAAGCCGGCGGGCTGTTGGTCCTCTTCAACGAGTAAAAAGGTAAATTCCGGTTTATCGACGATGCTTTCAAAGAAATCAAGCGCTTTTTCGGCATTGTATTCAGCGAAAATATCGGGATAAAGCTGTCTGTGAAGCTGGTGTACGGTTTCGTTCAGTTTTGCGATGGTTTGGCAGTCGCGGGTTTCATGGATTTTCACGTTTTATTCCCCCTATTAACGGTTTCCTTGTATTATAGCTTATAATGGACAAGAGTAGGGTGGAATTGTAGCGCTAATACTAGAAATGAATAAAGACGAAAGAAAGGATTTTTTATAAATGCCACAAGGAATTAAAACGTTATTTTCAGAGCCCCGACCGTATTTGCGTTCAGCGTGGGAAAAGGCCGGTTTTACAGAGCCGACAGCAATCCAGAAAAAAGCAATTCCGGAGATAGTTCAAGGAAAAGATGTGATTGCGGAATCACCGACCGGAAGCGGAAAAACGCTTGCTTACATATTGCCGCTTTTACAAAAAATAGATCCAGAAAAAAAGCATGTCCAGACAGTGATTCTTGCATCCTCTCATGAATTGGTCATGCAAATCCATCAGGAAGTCCAAACCTGGGCTGCCGGAAGCGGAATTGGCAGTGCATCGCTTATCGGCGGAGCGAACATCAAACGCCAGCTGGAAAAGCTGAAAAAACGCCCGCAAATTATAGCCGGTACACCGGGAAGAGTGCAGGAACTAATCAATAAAAAGAAGTTGAAGATGCATGAAGTGAGAACGATCGTATTGGATGAAGCGGATCAATTAGTGGTTACCGAGCATGAGAAAACAATCCAGTCCATCATCAAAAGCACCTTGATCGAGCGGCAGCTGCTGGTGTTTTCTGCTACCATTTCCAAAGCAGTGGAGGAGGCCGCCTTGTACATGATGGAAGAACCATCCATTATTCGTGTTGGCAGAGAAGAAACGGATACCCCTCCTGTCGAGCACGGCTATTTAGTAGTAGAGGCACGAGAAAAGCTGGAAGTCCTGCGCAAACTGATTCGTCGTAAGGACCATATAAAAGCGTTGGCCTTCGGGAATGATATCGGCAGTCTCACTGTCCTTGCTGAAAAGCTGGAATACAAGGGAATCAACGCTGGTATCCTGCATGGGGATTCCAAGAAACAGGAGCGAGAGCGGACAATCAAGGCTTTCCGTTCCGGTGAATTGGATCTTCTCTTGGCGACAGACGTAGCTGGAAGAGGGCTGGATATCAAGGATATTACCGATATCATCAACATCGATCTGCCTGGAGAGGCAGACCAATATATCCACCGCGCGGGAAGAACCGGACGGCTTGGAACTACTGGAGGAGAAGTCCTTTCCCTTATAACAGAACAAGAGGAAAAGAAACTCAAAAGATATAGCAGCCAACTAAACATCCCGATAACCAGAAAAAAACTCTACAAAGGCACCTTGCGATCTTATTAGAGGGGAACAAGAAGAGGGGTCAGTCCCTCGACGCGTTCTGAACCAAAAAATGACCGGTGGAGGGACTGACCCCAAAAGGCGTATTAAAGTGATAATGAGAAGCAGAAACCTTGCGTTGACGAGGTTTCTAGCGGTTTGGGGTCTGACCCCAAACCGCTTTCTACTGCGAAATAACCAGAAAAAGGGACAGTCCCCGAAGCGCTCTTAAAAGCAAAAAACAGCTTTTTTAAACGGTTTCGGGGACTGTCCCCCTCCATTTTTTTGGAACTTTTTGGCTGACTTATTCGTATATGTAGTAATGAGGGAAAAGGCAGGTGTTTTGTATGAAGGCTATATATTTTGGGTGTATCGGGATTGTAGTGGCACTAATTACAGCTTTTTTTACAGTCGATTTTACGTATCTTTATAAGATTACGGGAGCGGCTGCATTGCTTTGTGTGGCTCTTGCCGGTTTGACATCCGGGGCTTTTGTCAGCGGTCAGCAATATGGAAGGAATATTCATTCGGAAACAAAACAGACAAGACAAGAAAGGTATGGCATGATGTTGTTTTCGTTAAAAGCTGCCGTTCCCAATATCTGTTCAGCTATCCTATTTTATTTATTGATTGCATGATAAAGTTTGAATCCTAACATAAGGAGGGATTTAATATGACGATGTTTGGCTGGATTTTCTGGGGAGCAATTGCGGTGATAGTAGTCATTGCCATCATCTTAAAGCTCAAATTTAACATGAAGTCGCCTGATTCTAGTAAATCGACTGCTCAAATGCAGGCGGAGGAACGGGCGAGAAGCCAATTCGACAAGCTGCCGCCCGGTGGTGGTTTCGGTGGCTAATTTTTTTCTGTATTCTCAGGATAATCACAGTATTCGATGATGGTACCTTCTGTATCAGCTGGATTCAAATAAACCAAGCGGCGGCCGTGCTTGTTGACACGAAAACTGTCAGGCAAGGTGCGGATTCCTGCTGTTTTTAAATCCTCCAAGGCTTTTTCCAAGTCATGGACATGGTAGGCTATGTGGTGGACTCCCTTGCCTTTTTGCCTGATGAAACGGGCAATGGGGGAGGTATCGTTATTCGTCGGCTTTAGCAGCTCCGTCCGGCTTCCATTCACTTCCATAATGGCAATTTCGCTCTCGACCCCTTTTGTTTCACTTCGATAGCGGTCGATGAGTTTTCCGCCCAGGACGTTTTGATAAAAAGCAATGCTTGCTTTTAAATCACGGACTGCAATTCCAACGTGATCGAGTTCGTATGGCATAAAAATTCTCCTTTCATCAATCGGTTGAGCTCATTTTACCATATTGTCTGAAAAGCTATAAAATCTTAAAAAGGCGGGTGATTAATATACAACACTTATTTCTATTCGGCGGGAGTCCGCCATTTACACCAGAGTTGGGAAAAGTTTTTGCTGAAACCGCCAGCCAAGGATCTGAAAAAGTTGCGATTTTATTCCTGGAAAGAGAGGGCTGGCAGGAGTATATGTCGAAGTATACTTCGGTATTGATGCAGCATGGCCTCAAGGACTTTTATTACATTCCGCTCCGAGCTGAGAGTTCTGCGCAGGCGTTGGAAAAGTTGGCTGCGTGTAGTGGTATCATCATCGGTGGAGGCGATACCGTGCGCTACCACGACTACATAGTAGATACGCCAATTGGTGAACGGATAAGGGAACGTTACCGGTCAGGAGTGCCGGTCGCTGGATTTTCTGCAGGGGCATTGATCAGTCCGGAGCACTGTGTCATACCTCCTGTCGATAATCAGGAAGGAAAACATTTATTTCTTCCTGGTTTGAAGTTAATTGAAGATATCGTCATCAGTGCCCATTTTACGAAGTGGCAAGAAGAAGCAAACCTGCAAAAAGCACTGCGGAAAACGGCCGTTCCCACGGGTTATGGCATAGATGATGCTGCTGGGTGTTATTTTAAGAATCAGTCATTGGTTCTAACAGAGGGAAATATCAGAGTAATGAAAGGTTAAAGGGGGAGTAAAATGGTTCAATTGGCTGACGACTATAAAAAACGTTCGATTCGCTTCTTAGAAATTTGGCAAAAGCAAGGTTGGCGGATGAAGGTTTACGGTATTTCCTATCAGGGGGTACATCCTAGGAAAGAACTTGTCGAAACAGCCAGAACATTAGCATTGCAGACCGTGCCTTTTCCAGCTGTCAAACAGGACCGCTATGGTGTAGGTTTTATCGGTGTACACGACGGAAAGGATTCGGATTTTATTTTCATCGACTGGTGGTCCAATGAAAATGAACTCAACCATCATGTGTATATCTCGAAACATGGAGAAAAACCGCAGTTTGAGTATTGTACCCCTAAAGGGCTGATAGCCTGCACTTGGGATCTCAAGGTGCTGAACTTTGAACGGGACTGCTGGGTGATGGCGGTGTTAAACAACCCAGCCGGCACTCCGGATATAGATCAGTATTTACAGTATCACATGAACGTGGACTTTTAAACTAAGAGAAAGATGCTTTTCCGTAGTTTGGAAGTAGCATAAAATATGCGAAAAAAATCGTAGAAAAAGGGTCCTCGAATTATATGAAGACCCTTTAAATTTTCTAATCTTTTAAAACAGAAATGGCGTTTGAAAGCTTCTGGGCAAATATTTCCGGTTTTTCAACAGATTGAACGTGGAGGTACTTAATGTTTGGCTCGGCGAACAACCAATGATTGTGCAAGGCTGTTATCGTAAGATCATTTTTACCGAGGGTCCTGGTGAATTCGGGTATTTCTTCCGGGAGTACTACGATTTCAGCGTGGTTCAAAGCAGTACCGTCTTCTTCAAGTGATTCAAAATGAATTTCCATCGACAATTCGCTTTTGAAGGGCCGCCCTTGGACCGTAACGTCCAAGTCCCGTTCTTTTTCTGCTTCACACATTCCGTCCTCGACTTCGGCCTCCACACCGAGGATGTCACCGAACGTTTTCGCTATTTCCTGGATATCTGGCATACAAGTCATCTCCTTTAAATTATCTATGTAAATCTATTTCCCTATGAAGCAAAACGTACACCCTAGATTCAGAAAAAATGAAATCTTACTAGTCTGTGAAAAGAAAAGAGGGGAAGCCGCTTGATAACCATAATAAAAGCCCGTCCGGAACATGCTGCTGGAATTGCCAGTGTATGTACGGAAGCCAATTGGGCTACATACAGGGAATTGCGAAGTGCGGCATATATTGAAAAAGTCATTGAAGAATTTTATAAGGAGTCACGTATTCAGAAGGAAATCGAACAAACCGACAGATACTGGGGCGGCTGGTTTGTAGCGCTGGAAGAGGGAAACGTAGTCGGAGCAGCGGGCGGGGGAATGACAGAAGAAAAGGAAGGCGAGATATATGTGCTTTATCTAGATCCGGTTCGCCGGAATGAAGGGATAGGAACCATGTTGCTTGAGGCAGTCACAGAACAGCAAAAAAGGCTGGGAGCAATCAAGCAATGGGTGTCCGTAGCGGAAGGAAACCAAAAGGCGATTCCGTTTTACGAGGCTCGAGGGTTTCAATTACATTGCAAACAGGTGGACTATGGAAGTTTCCAAGACGAGCGTTACCAGTCAGTCCGCTACGTGCGCTTGTTATGAGGTAAGACAAGAATAGAGAGGGGGGGATTTCGATGGAGGATACCTTGATCGCCGTAGTACTGTTTCTAATTATCGCAATAAGCATTGCCATAAAATTCAGAAAGGCAATCTGGTTCAAAGTGGTTCATTCTGCGTTTTCATTAGAAGAATACAGCAGGATCGCTTCCCGGCTTGAGCAAAACGGAATTCCTTTCAACGTAACGTCCCACCAGAAAAACCATGTACCAATCGGGACGGTTCAACCGATCAGAACAGGAGAAACCTTTACCCAGTATGACTTTTTGGTGAAAAAAAGATATGCAGCCCAGGCTCGGCACGTTTTGCAAAACGTGAGGAGTTAATTTTTTTGTTGTGGAAAGGAAGAGACATTGACGTCATTCGCCCAAGCGCGATTGGTACAGGGATACTTTTCCGCGATGGATATCCTTGTTCCGGGTCTAAGAATAGTTTGGGTGATCTGTATGGGGAAGGAATACCGCAAAAGGGAAACGCAGCATGAAAAAAACCAAGCTCTCCACTTAGAGCTTGGTTTTTGGTTTACCATTTAATTTCGACCGGAAGGACCTTTTCGATTGCTTGTTGATAGCTGTTTGTTTCTTCTGGCTTCAGCCAGATGTGGATGGTACCCTTATCGTTACTAGACCTGATCAACCTACCGACCCCTTGCCGAAGCCGGAGAAGCATATAAGGCTTATCCACCGATTCAATCGGATTAGCAGCATGCTTGCGTTTGGCCTGGAAAACAGGATCATGCGGCGGGAATGGAAGGGATGCGATGATTACCTGTGTCAAAGCATTTCCTGGCACATCCAACCCTTCCCATAAATGGTAGGAACAGAGCACCGAGGACGTATCCAATTGAAACTTACGGACTGTTTCACTGATTTCCCGATCTCCTTCATAAAGCATACGGAAGGACCAGTCTTGCTTGTCCGCCCAGGAACGGAACAAATCCATCTCCTGTTTGGAGGAGAAGAGCAGCAGGGAACGACCTTCATTTTCCTGTAACTGTTTCCTGATTCGGCTCCACTTGTCTTCCTTGTCGACGTTCCCGTATATAGCCATTTGTCTCTCATAATCAAATGGAGAGGAGACAGAAAAAGAATCATAGGATTCGATCCCCAAACTACCCGCCAAGTGGGAGAAATCTCCTCCTTGTGATAAGGTGGCCGACGAGAATATGAACGGGATGTTTTGTGAAAATACTTCTTTTTTTAGAACATCTTCTACTAAACGCGGCATGATGACCAGCGTGGTATCTGTTCCGGCCTCTTCCAGCCAATAAATTCCTTCATCGTCTTTTAACAAAATCGATAGTCCATAGGAGAAAAATTCCAGATACTCTTCAATGATGCGGATGTGATAGGGATCGATGGTAAACAACTCCGAATCGAACACTAGTTGTTCCAACACTTGTTGTACCTTTTCATTCAACGTATATGCCATTCGCAGCAGGTTATCCGTGAGCGTGACTTCCTTACGAGAGGATCCTTCCACTATCGTTGATTTTTCGGATAAAAGGCCAAACCAATCTTCATGAAGGGTAAGAATGTCTTCAATCAAATAAAGGGTTTCTTCCCGTACATCCTGACTCATGTAACCTGTCAACACCTTGGTAAGGGTGTCAGCATGGAAGCGGTACGTCAATCCTTTTTGTGCAGCAAACTCCAACAGATGTCCCTCATCAAAAACGACACAACTGGCTTCCGGCAGCAATGGCATTTGACCTTCCCGTTTCCTCGATTCTTTCGTCCAGACATGCTCCATGTAAAAATCGTGGGAACAAATAATCAAATCAGTGGCATGGCGGTAGTACTCCCTGTTCAGTGTCTGGCCGCTCCGGTGGCGCCATTCGCAAGTAGAGCATTGTTGTAAGGGGTCCCAGGCGATTTTCTCCCATGTTTGATTGGAGACCCACGGATATTCTTTCCGATCGCCATAGCGCTCGAATGCCTTCATGGATGCCCCCTGGTCAAAAACAAAGTCAGGTATTTGATCGTGGACAGCCAATACGTTTTCATCATCGGTCCGATTCGCCAGGGCGTCCAGTTTTCGCACACAGACGTATTGCTCCCTGGCTTTGGCTAGACGTACATCAATGCTCAGGCCGAGTGCTTCCTCCAGTTTTTCGATATCGCCGCCCTTTTTGACCAACTGTTCGATCAATGTTTCATCCGCACAGGAAATGATAGCTGGTTTACGTTGATGGCGGGCATAACAAATGGCATAAAGCAGGTAAACAAATGTTTTTCCCGTACCGACGCCTGCTTCTGCGAATATGGCTCGCTTGTTTTTAAAAGCTTGTTCCAATTGAAAGGCCATGTAAATTTGTTCATCTCTTAATTCGTAACCTTGTTCCGGTAACATATCGTAAAAAACGTCGCCTACATAGTCGCCGAGACGATCGTAAAAATTTTCCGTCTTGTCAACGGTAAATGGAAGTGAACTTGTTTTAGACATAACATTCTCCTCAAATACATGATCAGTCGCTAAACTTTAATGATACCATAAAATATGATGTCTTACCGGGAGAATACTTGGAAAGGAGAATTTTTTCCTTTTTTAGGAGAAGAGATTTAGAAGGAAAGGACATAGAAGAAACTTTTCAGCAAATAGGAAAGAAAAAGAAGCCAGGAAAACGGATTTTTCCTGGCAAAATAATTAATTAGTATATGGACGGGTAACGATCAGCAGCAAAACGGAAATTATCATCAGAAGAAGGGAAATGCTACTGCCGAATGCTATCCAGACTGGAGCTATACCGGAGATCATAAGAAAACCAACACCTATTGTCACACCGATTATTATGGCTGTTGATGCCCAAGTAAAAGTTTCTTTAGAGAAGTGTCTTAGAATATGTCCTTTTGTCCATCCGATCATTTTGTACATGTGGAACTCGGAATGTCTTTCGGAAATCAACGTGTTGATACACTCATTCACTCCGATTATAGCTAATGCAAAAGTAGTCGCTAAAATAGCTAGTTGAAACCACATAGCTTGATCTGTAACATAAGCTCCAAGTGAGGTTAACTGGTTTTCGTAAATGGAATCTCCGAAAGCCGCCAGTTGAATGGAGAGCAGAACCACTGCCACGATGATGACTGACATGGCTGGAATAATGAACCGTTTATAATACCGCAGCCCCGCAAGACTATTGTAACCTTGAATTCGCTGTTTTCCCTTGTTTTTTCTGCTCATGAGGAAGAGAATCAACAATAAGGATAAAAGCCAAAGCCCGGTAGAGATTAAGAAAGAAACCGTACTCGTACCAAGCGAGTAAAGAATCAGCAGGGACAATATATAAGCTAGCGTTGTCAAGATGTATTGTTCCATGCAGTTACGAAGAAGAATGAACTTTCTATTCCAGCCGATTTGCCTTAACAGTTCGTTCTCATTATCCATGGTGTGGGCTTCAAAGGTAAGTCTTGCAGCCAACCAAACAATTGCAAAGATCAGAAAAAGTCCCGTCGTGAGCAAGGTTAGGAAGTTCCAGCTGTCGGTCAGTTGGCCAGCTACTCCAAGCGTCGTCCATGGGGTAAAGACGCTGCCAATACCTTCTGCATTTATTTCCATTTCTTTAAAGGAAGACCCTGCTACGATGTCTACTTCATAACCTTTTTCAAGTAAATTAGTGGCGACATCATTGATTTTTTCCTGTGCTTCTTGGTTATAAGAAGTAATTCCGGCCACCCGCAGTCGAATAGCATCAATTGGCTGCTCCCCCTTGATATATTCTGCCGCCTCCATGGTAGTGACCCCGCTGGCAAGAGCGGGAACAAAGCTGCCCGGTACGGTGGTGGCCTGTACAGGCTTCCCTTCAGCTGTTTTTATCTCTTTATCCGTATAAATGCCTAAAGGACTGGCTGCCAGCTTGCTTTCCTTTTCTAAATCGGGAGTGAAAGTGCCGACTTGATCCACTACGAATGGAATCGGACCGGACTCCGAAGCATAGGCGCTGACACCGTGCTGTTCGATTTCTTTATAGGCAGGAGGTTTATCGTCTTTCACAATTCTTACAGATAATGATTGATCTTTTATTCCTTGGTAGTCTATTTTAGAAGCAGTAAAATAGACGGAGGTATCCATATCTCCTGTATAACGTTCTGCTTTATGTGGCTTGAACTGATTATCAAGTCGTAATGCCTCCCCCTCAAAGGGGCTTTGGAAGGAAGAAAGATCGATATCAACTTTTTTTGTGTTAACTGCAGGTTCCTCAAGTAGATTTTTTGTGAACTCCTGCCAGTTGGGAGAGCCATTAGCCTGCATTAACCATTCCTGTTCAGACAATCCCAATTGGTCTAATGCTTCCTTTGTTTCTATATCCAATGTCTCAGTTTGAAGGGAAAGATATAAAGGCACTTGAAGTTTATCTCTTTGTAGAACGGGAAGGACACGCATGTCTGGGTTGGATTCCTGCATATTTTCCAGCAAAAAAGTGTCCTCTTCTTCTTTTTCCTGTTGAGTAAGTTGTGAAAAATCAATGCCTGTTAACGCCTGTTCACTATCTGGATCAATTCCAGCAAGCATATAGTAACTAGGCGGCATCATGAACATCAAAGCATTGCTCACTTGCTGCTGATCATCCTTATAATGCTTGATATATTGGATTAATCCAGGGTTCGTTTCTTCAAAGTATGTAATCGTTTTTCTATCATCCAGTGGATAATTGTTCAGCCCATCCGTCGTATAAAATTGAAAAGACAATCTTGTTGGCTCTGGTAAATTGGGCAGTTCGATGGAGTATTGAGCCCCAGTGAAATACCCAATAGAGGAAACAGGAGCTGCGACATCAATCGACGGGTCGGCTTTTATCTCTTCCCATTCACCAATGGAAATGCCGCCTTTACTGTCACCAATGTAGTTTTCTTCTACCATGTTCAAAGCCTGTTCCACATCGGTACGTGCTTTGGCGGGACGTACCAAGATGTCATAGGCACCCATCGCTTCATCGGCAATGGTGTTTTCTACGGTCAACTGTGATTCTTTCGCGTATTCTCTTCCTAGCGGTAAACATACATACAAACAGATAAATGCAAGCATAATGGAGATAGAAACCAACTTTCGGTTTACGATTCGTTTCAGTGCCAGTTTGATCATGCGGTCACCTCTTTAACGAATAGCGAACCACCTGACAGCTGATATGTTTTATCTCCTTTTCGGGCAATTTCCGGGTCATGGGTGACCATCAAGATAGCTTGTCCTGATTTTTTCAGCTCGGAAAAAAGGTCGGCAATTTTATCACGGTTATCACTATCCAAATTGCCGGTAGGTTCGTCGCAAATAAGAATGTCTGGTTCGGCTATCAGTGATCGTGCAATTGCTACTCGCTGTTTTTCCCCACCGGACAAACCGCCAGGCAGTCTGGAGAAGAAGGTTTCTTCTAAGCCAACTAGTTTTAACTTCTCTTTTGCCCTATCATAAAGCGGCCCTTTTGCCTCATCAAAAATCAGCGGGAGCGCTACGTTATCTAGCACAGAGTAGTGCGGCAGCAGTTTAAAATCCTGAAAAATAAAACCAAGATGTTTTCTTCGCCAGTTGCTCCTTTTCTTTTCACTTAAAGAATAGATATCTGTTCCTTTAAAGTGTACGTGCCCTTCATCCGGTTGTAACAGGCCGGATATGCAATGGAGCAGGGTCGTTTTTCCTGTACCGGATGGCCCGACTACTGAACACCATTCTGCCCTGTTGATTTGCCAATGAATATTATTGAGAATGGTAGACGTTTGGGTAGCCTCTCTAAAGGATTTGGAAACGTTTTTTATTATTAACACTTCATCCCTCCATCTAATTAAATGTAAAAAATAGGAATAAATTAATTATAACAATATTTTGAATTTACTCAACGGATTTTTAACAATATTTTACTCTGTATAATCGAAAAGGTTAGAGAAAGAGGAAATCCGCACCCATTTTCAGGTACGGATGTTTACATGTCAGCCTGTCTCCAGATGAAGGAGGACAACACCTGCTATGATCATACATATCGACATGATTTTTAGCCGGTTGTATGTTTCGTGAAAAAACAGAATGCCAATTACCGCTGTAGAGACCACCGTGACTCCAGACCAGACAGCATATACGAAGCCAACTTCAAAGTGTTGCACAGCCAGCGTTAAACAGGTTAGACAGAGTGCATAGCACAAAAAAGCCGAGACAGTAGGAACTGGTCTTGTATAACCTCTGGCCAGCTTTACCGATAAATTCGATAAAAAAGCCAGCACGAGGCTGCTGATTAAATAAACATACGCCATCATGCTCCCTCCCCGGCTACGGGGGATTTTTGTCTTGTGCTGACGTTCAGACCAATAACTCCGGCAATAATCAGTAATGTTCCGGCAAGCTTTACAGAGGAATTGGACTCTCCAAAAGCAAGAATTCCGACGCTGACGATTAAGGCAGTACCTACACCGGACCAAATCGCATTAACGACACTGATTTCTGAATGGTACGCAATCGTAATATACAATGTGAATGAGATGGCGTAACAGACAGCGACTATGGCTGCTGCCATCCAGCTGTTGTCTGCCAGCTTCATGAACGAGGCACCGGTCGTTTCCAAAATGATCGAGGTACTCAGCAAGCTGTAAAATTTCATGATGTTGTCCTCCTTGAATGTTGATCAGGTCCCAAAGCCGTTAATGATTATTGCTTCAAATAAATTTGCATTACGATACCTCACAAAAAAGACATTAAAACTAAGCGGGCTAAATTTTAACTTGTTTGTAATCTTTCACGAAGAAATTTAGTGGTTAGCTGATTAGTAGAAAGCTGAACCAGAAATTTTTATTTAGGAGGAAGTGGGGAGGATAATTTTTCATCAGAAAGCTTGTCAGATATGTTGACAAAAGATTAGATAGGATGCATACCCTGTGATACATTATTGTCAGATAAGAGAGAAAAGGGGAGTCAATACGAAGTACAAACGAAGCAGTCCAGGGTAAACGGATCATTGCTCCACCCAAAATCTGGTTTATAATTTCAAACATTCTGTAGGTTAGATTTTGCTTAATAATCCAAGGGAATTAACTCCCCCCTTGGAAGGCAAAAAAACTTGTAGAGAAACCTAGGTTTCTCTACAAGTTTTTTACTGTTCTTTTTCCAATTTATAGACACCTTCCGGGCTATGTACTATCACATGTGTTTGATCAATTATTTCCAAACCTACTTCTCTGGATGTGGATGGCTTATCCTCTTCATCCGGTTGATAGAAAAATACACCGGAGAACGTGTCCTCTGAACGGCCGTTGATGGCCAGGACTTGCTCTTGGTTATGGATGAAAATATGAAGGTTACTTGTGAGCCCTTTTGTAAAAGTGATTGTTTCATCCGATTCGGTTTCTTTCCAATCCCCATACAAAGTGTCAAGCTCTTGGTTATCAAAAGCTGTAAACGTATAGGAAGCAACACCATCGATTGTCAGCTCTGCAGACTTCTCGTCCGTTTTTTTCAGACTGGCATTTTTTCCTTCCCATTCTGGTCGGTCTTCGGGAGCCTTGACGATCTGTCCGAGTACGACATTGCCGTCCCTCTCTTGTATATCCATGAAGAAAGTCGTAAGAACATCCGCTTCCATATCCTTTTCTGACCGGTTTAATTTCTGGAAATGGATAGATCCCAATCCGAATTCCATACTAGGCAGCTCGGAATTACCCCATCCAAATTCATCCATTTTGTATAAAGCATTCAGCTCTTTTGTTAGTTCCTCTTCATCCTTTTCGCTGATTTCGGCGGGGCTTGCAGCATCAACCGACAGTTTCAGCTGCCTTTCTATGTGATTATCCTCCGAGTGTGTTTCTGCGGTGGAATTTGGCTGACAACCAGCCAATACCGCCGTCATAACCACTGGAATATATATGATTGCATTTCGCAAGGTAACACTCCTAAACTTAATTTTTCCGATAGAATTGCCGTATTATAGTGTATCAGTTTTCCTGTTTTTTTTATAGAGAAATTTTTGTGACGTGGATGACGACCCGGTGGTTGAAAAGCAGGGAAGGAAATCCTTATACTTGAAAAGAAGATGAACAGGAAAGGAAATTTGGCCATGTTACATGAATTTATAGTTCGGTTAGCGACAGAGAGTGTGGACGAAGCAATCGAAAAATTAAATGCGTTTGGTGTTTATAATCTGTATTACGAGCCTCCGATTGAAATTTATCAAGTTGAAAATGGGTATGACTATCGAGAAATCGAACAAAAGTATGCTGAGTTGAAAATATATGCAGAAGAGGACAGTCTTCCCGGACTTCCGCAGACATACTTTACGAGGATAAAGCAGGCATTGAATGTGCCAAAAGAAGCTATCCGTTACCGGGAAGTGGACGAGCAGCAGTGGAATACGGCTTTTGAAGACATCGATCTCGAAAATGGCTGGGTCCTTTGCTATTCGGGAAGCGAGGATAAATATCCGAACAAGCAAGTACTAAAATTCGAACCGCAGGCTGCTTTCGGGACGGGCCTTCATGAAACGACTCAGGACTGTCTCCGTATCCTGCTGTCAACGGATTTGTCCGGCCAAACGGTCCTTGATCTTGGAACTGGTTCTGGTGTATTGTCCATAGCGGCTGGATTGAAGGGAGCACATTCGCTGACCGCCGTTGATTATGAACCGGTGGAAAGGGAAATTCGCTTGAATGCAGAATTGAACAATTTGCAGCAGCCGCTACAGGTGGAAAAGGCCGACCTGCTAACAGGGGATTACCGAATCAAAGAGCATTACGATTTGATCATCATCAATATTGGGGCAGAGGAAACAAGAAAAATACTGGACAGACATCTGCTGGCTGAAAAAAGCAGTACATTCCTGATTTCCGGCATCGTCGAGTGGAATGTAGAAAGTGTTGTCGCTGATTTTCACGAAAAAGGATTTTTCATTAAGGAAAAACGACAGGCCAATGAATGGGTGACGATTCTTTTTGAAAAAACGGCTTAATGATTGAGATATCCCCGATTACATATTCCCGGGGATATTTTTTTCTTTATTAGAGAATCCTTACAGTAGGACAGGTGCATTCTGTATGGGGGGAGGAGGGCATCTACATAGAGGGATACGATATTATCGGTCTGGTTGATAAAAAGAGTCAGTATGTTACCCTTTTCATTGTGTGTCAATCGCTGCAGGATGGAAGATTGATCTAAACTTATAAAGGAGAGATTATCAACATGGAACTTACCAACAATCCAGCATTACTTTGGTTTGTGGGAGCCTATGGTGTGGTTATGATCGCCATGGGGATATACTTTTCAAAGAAGATTGCAAGCAGCGAAGACTTTATATTAGCCGGAAAAGGCTTGGGGACTTTTGTCCTGACGGGGACATTGCTTGCTACCTGGACTGGAAGCGGCAGCATCTCCGGCGGGGAGACATCCATGGCTTTCAGTTATGGCATCATTCCAGCATTATTAATGATGCTTCCAACTTTGGTCGGTATCGGTATATTATACCTAATCGCCCCGAAAATTCGTCAATTTGGCAAATACACGGTTTCCGGCATTCTTGAAGATAAATATGGGACCACTGCACGGATGATAGCCAGTATTATCATTATTTTAGCCTTTGTCGGTATTGTTTCTTATCAAATGACAGGGCTGGGATTTATTTTGAATCTGACAACCGGTATGTCCGTTGAAGTCGGAACCATTATTGGTGCGATTCTAATTATCTTTCTGGCCACTATTGGCGGACTGCGCTCCGTGGCACCGACGGATGCTTTAAGTGCTTTTCTTGCGATTGCCGCTTTATTTATTACGTTGCCGACTATCTTTATAATAGCTGGTGGCTGGGATGAGATTACTGCCAATGTACCTGCGGACCACCTAACAGCCACCGGAACGTTATCGAACGTACAACTACTCGGGTTTTTGCTTCCTTCTTTGTTTTTATTATTAGGCGATCAAAATATGTATCAACGGCTTGCTTCTTCATCTGGTGACAAATCCTCTAAGAAGGCGCAAATTGGCTGGTTGATAGGAATGCTGCTCATTTCGCCTTCCATTTCATTTATATCTTTTGCCTCCCGTTCTCTTTTCCCTGATATTGATCCGGGTATGGCGTTGATGACTACCACCGTGGTAATGCCTACAGTTGTGGGGGGGATCCTTTTAGCAGCGGCTACAGCGTTTATCGTTACTACCGGAAACTCCTATCTGCTGTCAGCTGCTACAAATGTCACCTACGATATTGTCGGCAAGTTTATAAAAAAAGACGCGACAGACAAACAGTTATTAAAAATGACTAAGCTTTTCATTATTCTGTTAGGACTGCTGGCCTATTTGCTCATCGCTTATTTTCCGACAGTACTGGAAGTGCAAATGTATGCCTATACGGTTTATGGCGCGGGCCTGACCCCGGCAATCTTAGCTGTTTTCTTTTGGAAGAGGGTGAATGCCGCAGGAGGTGTTGCTTCGATGGTCGCCGGAGTAATTACTACCCTGATTTGGGAAATACCGCTTGCGAAACCTTTTGATTTAAACAGTGTCATTATCGCTTTGCCAGTTGCGGTAATCGTACTCATCGTTGTCACGATTATGACCTCTTCCACCACAGAAAAATAATAACTTTTTTCTTGCTGGTTTCAGCACGAGGAAGAATCGGGAAGATACTTGTGAACGATATAACTGCCTTCTTTTTACTGGTGAAAAAATAATGCTAGCGTCAGGTAAAACAAGAAAAAAGGAGAGTTGTGCTTATGAAAGTACTTGTAGCGGGTGCCAATGGACATACCGGCCGCCTGATTTTGCAATATTTGCTGGAACGTGACCATGAAGCGTATGGCATGGTTCGTGATGAACAGCAGGCTCCTCGTTTGAAAAATATAGGTGCCCATGTTGTTACCGGAGATTTGGAAAAAGACTTATCCGACCTCGTAAAAGGCATGGACGCGGTTATTTTTGCCGCAGGTTCTGGTTCTAAAACGGGTCCAGAAAAGACCAAGGATGTGGATCGTGACGGAGCCATCAACTTAATCGATACGGCAAAAAAACAAGGTGTCGACCGTTTCGTTATGCTTAGTTCCATTTTCGCCGATCAGCCGGATGTAGCCGAAGGGCCGTTTGGCTATTATCTGCAAATGAAAGGGGAGGCGGATGAACACTTGCGTAACAGCGGTTTAACGTACACGATTGTCCGGCCGGGCGGATTGACACACGAAGACCCGACCGGAAAAGTCCACATTGCTGAAGACGTCGAAAGAGGCTCCATTAGTAGGGGCGATGTTGCAAATGTGATTGTAACCTCTCTGGAAGAATCAAACACGTATCATAAATCCTTTGATTTAATCGAAGGAGAAGACGAAATCCCAGAGGCATTGAAAAAACTCTAGGCAAAAAGCGTTCCTTTTAAAGGGACGCTTTTTGTCATGAAGCATTGTCTATTGGTTGAAAAAGGATAGGAAGGGGAAGGCCTGGAGAAAAGCACTCCACCGCGATGAAAATCAAAAAGAATCAGAAACTTTGTCTCCTACTGTTAACCTCTTTGGAGCGACTTTGATGCTGTAAGTAGACTTGTCGAAGGAGCCAGCCGCAAGATTTTTATATCCATACTCCGATTAAGTACACAAAAATGCCGATGATCAAACTGCAGATTGCTGGTACCAGTGTTTTGGAGTGGCTAACTAAACTCACCAACCCGAGGTAAAAGAAAAACACGGCTAGGTAGGTAAATGGTGATACCTGTTGAAAAACTGATGCTAAAAATAGCAGTATAAGGGCCACGAGGGTATGAAGCCCGGCCAATTTTCCGGACTGTTTTCTGTCTGTCATGAAAATCGATCCTTTCGGTTTGTTACCCTGCCATTATACGTCAATTTTCCTGTCAGGGGAAACCTATCGATAAACGCAAAAAAAGACGAAAAGGAAAGTATCCCGAAGCTAGCCTTTTCGTCTCTATATAATAGAAAGGAGACTAAAATTGGAGAACGCCAATAACATTACCTACTGCTGTTTTTTTGCTGCTTGAACAGCTCCGGCAAAGCGCTTCTTCACACTGTCAAGATTTGATCGCCTGCTGGCAGCCTTCGTTACCAACTGTTGCTTTTTGGATTGAACAGCAGCTCTAAGATCCTTCAGCTTTGCCCGGTGAGCATTTGCATTTGGGAGCATAAATGGTATCCCTCCTTCCATACTATAGCGTATGGAAAGGATGCTATTTTGCTAGTATGTTTCTACTAGAATATCTAACCATTTTTGAAATGGCCGCTTTACAATCCTTGGATGCCCATTTAACTTTCCTTTTCTTCCCCCATCATATCACTTAACATTTTGGTCATTGATTTAAATTTTTCTTCGTCATTAAGCATATCTTTCATCGCTCCGAAGGCTTCCTTTGAAAGCTCTGGATCATTGAGGACCTTTTCCATCAATTTACCGCTGTCCCCGCTAGAGGTAAAGTTCTTTAACAGCTCGCTAAAATCCTTATTTGCCATTTTGCTTATCACTCCATTCAAAAAATTTTTAGGCAATCGCTTCCGGGCCAATTCTATCACTTGCTGAAATCCATTTTTTATTTGCGGTGTGTTCAAGGTTTGCAGTAAACCTTGCAGTTTATCCAGAGAGTCAGTATTCAACTGTCTGGTGCGCCATTCAGCGCGAAGACGGTCAAGAAAGTTCGTCGATTCCACTAAAACTGCTTGCTGCTGCTCGCTTTGTTGTTGATTAAGCATCCGGTACTGTTCTTGAGGATCATTAACCTGCCGGAAACCTGCAGGGGTTTTTTCAAAAAAAAGCGTCCTTTTAGCCATTATTTCACCATCCTTTATTTATACTTTCTATACATAATTACGTAGGGAGGAAGGTTTCGTCCGTGTGAATGACTAATATTGAACGCCTTTTTGAAAAATAGATAGCAGTCCGTTTCCCGGCCGGTTCAGACGACTATTTTTATGTATTTCCGCGGTTTGTTGTCATGTCTGTCTATACCAAGCGTCGTAATTTTCATAGTTTGGTAATGTGAGGCCTCACCAAAAAACTTTTTAATAGAATAGAGGTGATATTGCATGGCTATCGTAGCTGCAATCCTATTGTTGTTCTTCTGGTTTGTAGTATTTACACCAATTATTCTATTAATTGCTGTTTTGGCTGCTCTAGGCATCTAAAACCACAATATGAGCCAGCTTCTCACCCCTCCTCCAACCAGGGAAATTGCTGAACGGTAGAGGGAAATGGCAAAATAAAAGCAATGGCGCAATCATGCCATTGCTTTTATTTCTATTCTTTTTTCATCCACTCCGGTTTTCCGAAGCCTTGGAATTCCTCATCGATGATTTGTTCAAATTCATCTGATTCGACTACTTCTTTGATATCTTTGACATATTGTTTATCGAGATCTTCCGTGTTGACTACCACACGATTTCGATAATCGTCAGGCATTTCTTCAAGCGCCAGTGCATCCAGCAAATCCATATCGGCTGCCAGAGCGTAGTTTCCTGGTACGGCTGCTAAATCCTCGCTCTCTACGGCTCTTGGAAGCTGACCGGCTTCGATTTCCTGGAAATTCAAGTTTTTAGGGTTTTCGACGATGTCATCTACTGAAGCACGTAATGGATCGACATCTTCGCTGATCGTAATCAGTCCTTCATCCTGGAGCATGATCAGTGTTCTTGCCAAGTTCGTTGGATCGTTAGCGATGACCACGGTACTGCCGTCTTCAATAGCGTCTATGCTATCATATGTATTGGAGTAGAGTCCCATCGGCGCTGTTGGTACAATGATTACTTCCGATAAGTCCATGTTGTTTTCTTCTGCAAAAGATTCCATGTAGATTTTATGCTGGAACAAGTTGGCGTCCAAATCGCCGTTCGCCAACGAATTATTCGGCTGAATATAGTCGGTGAATTCCTTATTTTCCACGGTGTAGCCTTTTTCCTCAAGAAGTGGAGCGATGGCCTTATTGA
The DNA here is from genome assembly GCF_900103695.1 of Sediminibacillus halophilus. Classification (GTDB taxonomy): domain Bacteria; phylum Bacillota; class Bacilli; order Bacillales; family Amphibacillaceae; genus Sediminibacillus; species Sediminibacillus halophilus. The sequence goes on along the minus strand of NZ_FNHF01000001.1, from coordinate 946,573 downwards.
CCATATCGCTGTATGGCCCTGTTGTGGCACCGAAGATTATCTCTTTTTTGCCGCTGTCACCCTCATCTGATCCGCAGGCAGCCAACACTGTAAGTAGTAATATTGTCAAAATGGTTAATAATTTTTTCATTTTCGTTCCTCCTCATTCTTCGTTGATAAACTATCTTTTATTTCTCAGCGCTTGTTGACCGCTTTTGCGATAAAATCACCGAGATACTGTACAAATTGAACCAATACAATCAACACGATTACGGTGGTGAACATCACGGTATCATCATACCGGTAGTAACCATACCGGATTGCCAAGTCGCCGATACCGCCGCCTCCAACGGTTCCTGCCATCGCTGAGTACCCGATTAGGCTTATCGCCGTGATGGTCAATCCGCTGATCAGGCCGGGTTTCGCTTCTGGAAAGATGATGTCCTTGATGATCATCCACGGAGAAGCACCAACGGCAACCGCAGCTTCGATAACGCCTTTATCGATTTCCCTGGCAGCCGATTCGACAATACGGGCATAAAAGGGAATGGCGGCCACCGATAAGGAAACCGATGCTGCCAGTGGGCCGATGGTTGTGTGTGTCAGCCATTTGGTAAAAGGAATCAGGAAAACGAGTAAAATAATAAATGGTATCGAGCGAATTAAATTAACAATGATTCCGACAACCAGTTTTACAAATTTGTTTTCCAGAAAAAGTCCTTTATCGGTGACATAAAGCAAAATCCCCATCGGCAAACCGATAAGAATTGCCACCAGCAAACTTATCCCTACCATCAGCATGGTTTCAAAAAAAGCTGTATTCAACTCAGGCAAAATTTCGATAATCCGATCAAGCATGCTGAATCACCTCCAGCTGATTGACGCGTTCTTTTAAGTAAGCAACCGCTTTGTCTATTGCGGTTCGTTCTCCTGTCATTTCCATAATAAAAATGCCGAGTGGTGTTTCGCCGATATATTCGACTTTCCCATGCAGGATGTTCCCCCGTACCGGGAAAGACTGCAGCATATCGGATACAACGGCTTCCCCGGCGATATCACCGCGGAATTGGAGCCGCATCAAGGTTCCGGTGCAGTTATCCAATAATTTGGCCGGCAGTTCAAAGCTCAGGACGGTTTGAATGAATGCTTTGGTGAGCGGCTCGGTCGGATTAGCGAAAATTTCATAGGTAGATCCTTCTTCGATGACGCGTCCATCCTGCATGACCGCACAGCGATTGCAGATTTCTTTGACAACTTCCATTTCGTGGGTAATGATGACAATCGTTATGCCAAGCTCCTGATTGATTTTTTTCAGCAGCTTTAATATCGATTTTGTCGTACCCGGATCGAGAGCGGAAGTGGCTTCATCACAAAGCAGTACCTTCGGGTTGTTTGCCAGTGCCCGGGCGATGCTCACCCGTTGTTTTTGACCACCGCTAAGTTGAACAGGGTAGTCGTTCGCTTTTTCGCGCAAGCCGACTAGTTCCAGCAATTCCAAAACGCGATTTTTTCGTTTGGATTTTGGGACACCGGCTGCTTTTAAGGCGAAAGCAACATTCTCGAAAACCGTTTTTGATGAAACCAGGTAAAATCCCTGGAAGATCATCCCGATAGACTGTCTCGCTCCCCGGAGTTCCTTGCTGGATAGACCCAGCAGATCCACCCCGTCAATCCAAACTTTGCCGGTAGTCGGCCGCTCTAAAATATTCATACAGCGGAGCAATGTGCTTTTTCCTGCCCCGCTATAACCGACGATACCGTAGATTTCCCCCTTATTGATGCTGAGAGAAACATTTTCAACGCCGTTCACCAAGCCAGCTTTTGTTTTAAATACCTTACTTACTTTTTCAACTGTAATCATCCTGTTCACCCCAAACATCGTACAAAAATAAAAAAACCTCTTTCATTCAGAAAGAGGGAAGAAAAACTATTCAATCCTTATCTTTCAGAATGAATCACCATTCTGCAGGAGGTAGCACCACTCCGCATGGAAGGTTGCTGTGACGTCGACAGGCCTGTTCCCTCGGTCACTCTGGATAAGATTTATTCGATATGCAATTTGTAAGTAAGATAGATTCTATCATAATTGGCCGATAATTGTTTGTCAATGTATTTTTATTGGTAAAAATCAAAAAATTCCGGCAATCCAAAATGACAGGGTTTTCATGGAAACGAAGGGTTTTTAATGGTAAGATGCAACCAGCAGTAATGGAAGGAGTGACCTTGATGGATGGAAGAAAACGAAAAGATATTAACCCGGGCGATTTAGTCGATATTGTACTGAAGAAAGATCAGAGGTCCGGAAATTTGACCAGGGGGATTGTGCAAGACATTCTCACCAATTCAAGCGAACATCCGCATGGAATCAAAGTCCGTTTGGAAGATGGACAGGTTGGAAGGGTCAAGTCCATCCATAAGGATTGAAAAGGGAGGAAATGAAACAAAGGAGCGATCGTCATATTTAAGAACAGACGGATCGCTCCTTTATTATATGGCAGTTGGAATCTAGCCCTCTAAGTTTGAATTTCAGCTTCAGTGAGGGATATGTTCTTCCTCGGCTGTCCTTAAGCTCGCCGGGATGATCGAGACGCCCTGCACGTTTCTTATTCTATCAGTCCCAAGCTTTGTAATCCTTTATAGATGCCGGAATCTTCTACAGTTGTTGTTCGATGCTTGGCATATTGGAAAAGATCAGGGTGGGCGTTCCCCATAGCAAATCCTTCGCCGACTGCCTGCATTAACTGTTTGTCATTCATGCCATCTCCGAAAGCAATTGCGCTGTCTTTCGGGATTTGCAGTCTTTCAAGTAACTTGGCCACAGCTTTTCCTTTATTGACACTGTCTCTTATGACATCATAGCAGTGCTCCAGCCCGCCGACATTTACTTGAGAAAAGTTAATATCATTTTCAACCTTGTAGAGAGCAGGATCTGTCTTCGAAAGCTTCATTAGGGTGACACCCAAAATCTCATCGATTTTTTCTGGTCCGAACAAGGCGTTTTTCCTTAATTCAAACACATCGATGAATTGTTTTACAACCTCTGCTTCCATCGACGTATAGTAATTTTTTTCACTTGTATAAAGCACCATTTCATGTCCATGCCTGCTGGCTGTTTCGATGAATTGTCGAACCGTATCAGCCTTCAGTGGCTCATCGACAATCACTTCATCCCGGTAGACGGCAAAAGCACCGTTATAGCCGATAAAAGAATGGATGTCGAGTTCCTTGGCGATATCTGCTATTTCATGGAGTGGACGGCCAGTTGCCAGGAAAACTTCCACGCCCTTTTCTTTGACCTCAAGCACTGCTTGTCTGGTGGAGTCCTGGATTGTATGATCTGGACGGAGGATAGTACCATCAATGTCTAAAAACAAAACCTTGTAGTCGCTCATGTGATTCTCCTTTTGCTTTGAGTGATTATTCGGTAACTAGAATGAATCGTATCACATCTTTTGATTTTAATGAAAACTTAACCCTTTTTTGTTTAATACTTGATAAATGTCGTTATGGTAAAATAGGATGAGTCTAAATACGGGAGAGCAGATATGAACCAAATACATAAGCAAAACACCAAAGTAATTGATTTTCGTAATGGAGATTTTACAGAAAGCATAGGACACCTTGGAATAAAAGACGATTTTTTCATCATCGCGGGGATAGAGGTATTTTCTCCTTCCAGAACCTCATTTGGCGAACTTTTTCTAAAAGATGATTTTGGGCTGGAAGGGCCGGAAATTAACGGTCGCCTGGTACCTGTCGTGCTGGAAAACCTTAGGAATATTGTCAGCAACTTGAGAGCTGTCCGTTTTTATACTGGACATGAGCATTTTACTATTCAGACGCCGAGTAAGGAAGAAATTCAAGAAAAGATAGATGAAGTCAATTCCCAGTACGACTGTCTGGACAGCAAACAAGTGCAGCGCTGGCTTTTTGAAAATAATTCAGAATATCGACGCAAACTAGCTTCCGCCAGGGTATGCACTGAACAAACGATTCAAACCTTGTACATTTCCAATCTGGAGTTTCCTGATGTTAAGGAAACAGCAGCCGACTATTTGCAGCTGCCTGATTTCAAGGATGATTCTCTGGAAACAGGAACGGACGAGGACAAAACATATGTCGGACTGCTCCTCTGTGGCAATAATGTCGTGTGGACGGAAAAAAATGCGAATAAAACCGTTGTGAAAGATAAATTGGAGCATGAATACAGGAATTGGTGGTTGGAAAACAAAGATGAAGAGCATTTGTGCCGTAAAGTGATTGTTCCGTTGGAGAGAGTCAAGGAAGATTTCTACATTGCTGTCCATCATTATGTTTTTCCGGGATTTGGCGGGAAGTATCAGTCGGGTCGGCTGCGTTTCAGCGTTTGTTCGAGTTTTTCCAAGGGCGTGCTGGCCAAAGACGATTTGCAAAAGCAAAATAAGCTGCGGAACAGCAAACAATCTGAGTATTTCCTATTGTTCAACCGTAACTTGGATGTCGTTTATACTGCAGGACTTAACGAGCGATATTGCCAGAACTGCAGAGAGTTTTATTACCCATTGCCAAAGCATTCCCTCATGGAGGACCGTTTAAGAAAATACAGCCCGTTTATCCAGCAAAGGCATATTTCTGTAGAGGTCGGTCTTTTTAACAAAAACAAGTATTTGTTTGATGATTTCGATTGTCCTGCGTGCAGAGAGAAGCTGAAGAAGGTCTATCAAGTATTCACCAAGCCTTCCAAACCAAGAAGGTATGAGCATGAAAGCCAGGAAGATTATGATATCGACGACTACCTGTCAATGGAAGCAAAAATGGAAGCAGAAGAGAGAAGCAGCCAGCATGAACTGGAATGGATTACCGAACAGGACCAGACTATTTTTGACCGAAGTCCTTATGAGGAAGACTGATAACGGTAAATCGCCTTACTGGTTAAGCAACTCTTTTTTCTTTTCTTATTTCGATTGTTTCCGTTATCCTTATAAAATAAATAGTAGATAAAGAAGGAGCAGCAGATGAAACAAATATACAGTAACATCATTCAATTCCGCGGCACCCATTATGAGTTCGGCCGAATACAGGGAGAAGAACTGCGGGGTTCTTTGATCGTCAAGAATCGCGAAAAGCAATGGAAGGTACGAAAGGCGCGTTTTACTGTGGATAAGAAAGAGGCAGAACAAGCAATCACCCGATTTGCCCCAGGGGTATGGCAGGAACTGCTGGGATTACGGGATTCCTTGGATTGGCCCATGGAACGGGTATTGATGGAGTTTGGCGGCTATCGGGTTGAATACGATAAATCGGGCTGTTCGATTGTGACTGGGGACAATTACTTTGTCCGTAATTATGACTATCATCCTAAAACATATGAAGGCCGGTACGTTATGTTCCAGCCGACTGATGGAGGATATGCGATTATTGGTCCTTCTCAGCGTATCACCGGGCGTCCTGATGGGATGAATGAAGAGGGGCTGGTGCTAGGTTACAATTTCATGCACCGAAAAAACCCTGGTGATGGCTTTATATGTGCGATGATAGGCAGACTTGTGCTCGAATCATGTGCAAATGTAGAGGAAGCCGTCACAATGTTGAAGGAAATTCCACACCGCCATTCGTTTAGTTATATCGTCTATGATCACAGGGGGAAAACATTTGTCGTAGAGGCCTCTCCGAGAGGCGTGGAAGTTCGTCGGTCCAATGTATGCACGAATCATTTTGAAATCATGAAGCAGGAGAACCGTAACTATTTAGTGGATTCGGAACGAAGACAAGGAATCATTGAAGGAGAAAGACAAGCTTTTAAAAACGGATATGATGCCTTCCGGCTGATGAATGACTCGGATAAGGGTGTGTTTTCCGATCAATATCGCAACTGGGCCGGTACTATCCACACCTCTGCTTATTTTCCTCAGGAGAAGAAAGCATGGTTTGCCTTGGGAGGAGATCAGGAGCCAACAGAAATAGACATAAAAGAATGGCTGGATGGGGATGATTATCCCTATCAGCGAATCTTAGGAGAAGTAAATACAGACATTCCGTTCGTCCATATGGAAGAAGGCGCAAGCTGGATGAACGGAAAACGATAAAAAGAGAATGGACGGCAAAGTAGCTGTCCATTTTTTTATAAACGCTGTATTCCAATTGCATTCTTACTTTTGCCATAATGGTGCCTTTTGTCCTTGTAAAAAAGAGTGGTAAGGCGGCGCTGCAGAAATACTCTATGCTTTCAGCGGGCGGCTGGTGAGCCTCCTTGAGCTTTCGCTCTGCGGGGTCTTACCGAGGCCTTTCCTCCCGCTGGAGTCTCCGGGTATTTCCGCCGCTATCATACAGTCTCCTGTTCAGAAAAGGGGAGAAGGGGCAAGGTCGCCCGCTATGGAGCTTTACCGGAAGACAGCGGACTTCCTCGAACCAAATGTTTATGGTGGGGAGAGTAACCGCGATCCCAAGGGAGCGAAGAAGCTCCTTCATGCAGCACCACCTTGTCTGAACCTTTCCCTATGGAATGTGAGTGTTTTTCCGCAAAGCCGGATTAGAACTTGCCTGTAAAGGATAGGAGGAAGTGGTGGGAGAGTATGGCACAGTTACTGTCAACCAACGCCAGCCTAAAATAGCAATCCCATCGAAGCAGCTCACTCAATATACAAGTGTTGGAAATTTGTAATATTATGCGTGATTTTTCCATTCTTTTGCCACAATAAACTGAGACAATGTCATAATAGACTTTCCCAAAGGATGGTTTTACATATGGGCAAACATAAGGCAACAATGGGGGAAATACAAGCAAAAATAGATAAAAAGCGCAAGGAGCTTTATGAGTTGGCTCGGGTAAAAGGTATTGCAAGTTCAGAAGTGTTAAGGTGCAGTGAGGAATTAGATAAATTGATATTTTTCCTGCAACATAGGAAGTATGCGCGCTACGGAAAAGAGTGCAGCAAGTGAAAACGAATTTGGTAAACAATGTTATTGCAATTTCTGTTAAGCTAATGTAAGATAAATATCAAGCTACGTTGTTCGTAATGATAATAAGTTTTAACCTTTAAACTGTAATAGGGAGTTTTAAATTGAATGTGGAATGTCAAGCCTCCATGATAGAGGAAGACAGGAAGGATTCTGCGAACACCCACTTTGAGGAGTGGTGGTTTAAAACTTTATTACGTGAGGTTACGGCAAATGTGGCTCTAAACACGATATGTAACAGCCAGTCCATATTGGGCTGGCTTTTTGAATAGGAAAAATCCCCTGTCTTTGCGAACAGGGGATTTTTCACTTTTCACTTTCTTTCTATAATATAACCATCATAGTTGATAGAAACTGCAAACTAGTTTGAATGCCGTCTTCCTAACTTCCTACCTTTATGGAGTTGGAGTTCTGCGCTGTGGAATCTCACCATGGCCATTCCTCCCGCTGGAGTCTCCGGGTATTTCCGCAGCTAGGAACAGCTTCCTGGCAAACCTTTTTAAGGTATCTTGTTGGGACTCAATGAAAAAGCTACGCTTGCAACATTCAGCATGCCTCTTAGCGCAGGTAGCATACGCAGACTCCTGCGGGAAAAGTACGAGCTGAAGATCCACTTGGGAAAGTGGTTTTCTTTACCAAGTTAGCTGAAGCCGTGTCCGCCCGCGGAAAGCGAAGTATGCTACCGAAGCGGTGGTTAACACTCTTTTAAATAGGCAATGGCACTTCCCTTTACAGTTATTGCGTATTTCCTTTCTATTGATAAAATAACTCGTGTTTAAGAAGAAGTGTACATACCACCATTGATATGGACGAATTGTCCGGTCATATAGGCGCCTTCGTCCGATGCAAGCAGGATATAGCTCCCTACATGATCTGCAGGCTGTCCAGGTCTACCGAGTGGTGTACTGCTACCGAATTCGCTGATTTGCTCCTCTGGTATTGTGGCAGGAATAAGCGGCGTCCAAATCGGACCTGGCGCAACCCCGTTCACACGAATTCCTTTGGGTGCAAGCTCCTGTGCAATCGAGCGGGTGAAAGCAACGATTGCTCCTTTTGTGGAAGTATAATCGACCAGTTGTTTGTTGCCGACATAGGCATTGATAGAAGCGGTATTAATAATCGCGCTACCTGTGCTTAAATGTGGGATGGCCGCCTGTGTGATATAGAACATAGAGAAAAAGTTGACATCGAATGTTCTGCGCAATTGAGCCGGACTGATATCACGCACGTTTTGTTTCACTTCCTGCCTGGCAGCATTGTTAACGACGATATCCAGCTTCCCGTGTTGGTTGACAACATCATCGACTAGCTGTTTGCAAAAACTCTCGTCGCCAATGTCACCGGGATGGAGTGTGCATTTTACGCCTTCTTGTTCAATCCGTTGTTTAGCAGCTTCCGCATCTTTGTGTTCATCTAAGTAAGCTATTGCCACATGGGCTCCTTCTTTTGCATAGCCAATAGCCACTGCTTTGCCGATGCCGCTATCTCCTCCAGTAATCAATGCAACACGATTTTTTAATTTCCCGCTACCGACATGGCTTTCCACTTCATAGATCGGTTTTGGGTCCATTTCGGATTCCAATCCTGGCTGGCGGGATTGCTGTTGAGTCGGGATACCCTCAGACAGGGGAGTTTGTTTGTTTAGTTTGTCCATATCTATTTCCTCCTTTAAGTGATTCCGTTGAATTCTTTTTGGATATACCCCTTTGGGATACAGGAGAAACAAGCATGCACCTTTCTCGCCTATTCTTAACATTTGTCATTCTTATCGGTTTATGAGTAATTAACCTCATTCCCGCTTTGGTCGATGATACAGCTAAGATTTCACTTCTAAAATAAAAGGTTTCCTGCGATTAGCAAGTATGGTAGCTTAGAACTATCAGAAATTCCCAGCATAGCTGAATTGATATAAACCTAATGCAGAAGAATCACTAGTAATTCACTGGACAATTGGGAGTGTGGAAATGGGGAAACAACAATGGCAAGAAAAATGTTATTTTTGTTGACAGGGATGACGATTTTTTTAGTGGTGTTTTTATTGATTGCCACTTCCGTCATGAACCGCTTGCAAATCAATAATGCAGCCAATCAATGTAAGGAAATTGGCGGCAGTCCCAATGTGGAAAAGGATTTGTTCGCCATTAACTGGTCCTTTTCCTGCGATGTTGACTAATTATGGGAAAGAGGTAGTGTCGTGGAGCGCATATCAAAGCATGATGCAAAAATTGCAGCGAAAAAATTTATCAATAAACATTTTCCTGATTGTCAGGGAGCGTTACTAGCAGGAAGTGTTGTAAGGGGAGAAGCAACAAATACTTCGGATTTAGATATCGTTGTTTTTGATTCACAGTATTCAAGTTCTTATCGCGAGTCTTTTGTGGAGTTCGATTGGCCGATTGAGGTATTTGTACATAATTTGCAATCTTATCAAGTGTTTTTTCAACTAGATGTGGAGCGAGCCAGACCGTCCATGCCTCGTATGGTGAGTGAGGGCCTAGTTTTAAAGGATAGCAGCGGCTTGATTGACACGATAAAAAAGGAAGCCGCAGCGCTTCTAGCGGCCGGACCAAAATGTTGGACTGCAACCGTGATTGAACAAAAACGGTATTTTCTCACCGATACGCTTGATGATTTTATTGGCAGTACCCTGCGGGAGGAAGACTTAGTGATTGCCAATACACTGGCTCAGCTGACGAGTGAATTTTACTTGCGCGTCAATGGACAATGGGAAGGAGCTTCCAAGTGGCTCATTCGTACTTTGCGACACTATGATTCTGCATTTGCAGATCGTTTTACTTTGGCCTTCGATACCTTTTACCGGGATAGCAATAAAGAAAAAGTCATCCAGCTGGTAGACAGTATGATGGAACCATACGGAGGGCGCCTTTTCGCTGGTTTTTCTTCTGGAAAAACTACAGCTGCTCGAAGCAAGTAAGAGCCCTATTATCAGCATGTAAAAGCGGAGGGGGGAGAACGAATGAAGGCACTGCTATCTGTAGTTTTTGAACTTCTTCGTATTGTTTTCATTTTTGTATTTTTGTCGGCGTTGATTTGGATGGCTCTGGGCAATATTTATACATGGTCTGCCGGAGTGGAGAAGTATCAGTGGCTTGTCGGCATTGCCATCTACCTGGTTTTATTTGTCCTGTATCGAAATAAGTGGCAGTTTTCCGGTTGGTATCAGGGAGAAGGACGGAAAAGACTCAGTAAAACAGTCACCAAGGGGCTTTTGATCAGTGCACTTGTCTTATTTGTTGCTCCGTTTGTATTGAGCTTAACGTTGTCTTGATGAGAATTTTGGAAAACTCGACTGGTGACAAAGGGAGGACGTTTTATGGATTTAACCACCAGCGGCCTCATCATCCTCGCTATCTTTTCCCTCTATTTACTGATTGCGACAACTGGTATGTTGTTTTCGTTACTGTTCTATAAATGAAATAAAATATCCGGCTATATAACTGCCATACTGATACCACTCATCGGTTCATACCTATTCGGTGCACATACCTACCTGCTTGCCCCTTTCCTCATCGGGGCACTTTATGTATACAGCAGCCGCCCGGAAAACAGGCAATGGATACGTCGAGTGGGGGAGCGATACTTCTGGTCGAGTTACCTTTCTCTCCTTTGCGGCATATTTGGATGGGCATCCTGTCTTCTCTTCCTTACTACTTGAAAGAGCTTGTACTTGTACGGATGGTGGATGTTTCCTTCCCTCTCGATTCTGACCTCAGTGGTGGCTTTGTTTTCAAAAAAAAAACCTGCTTGGGCTTCTTCCATTGTCTTTTCATCTTCCGCCCTGTATTGGCTGTCGGCAGTTTTAGCGACTTCCCAAATGAGCCAGCCCAATCCGCTAGGGATGTCTGTTCTGGGCCAGATGGAATTGGCGTCTTCTTAATAGATGGAAATAAAGGATAAGTTTAGTACAGGCGATTTTCTTACTCAAAGAGAGGCAGGGTTCTAAAATGAAACAATTCGGAAGGAAAGAAAAAGATAAACAGTATAATTTTCGACCAGGGGTGTATGGATTACTGATAAATGAAGAAAACTCACTTGCCGTCATCGAAACAGAGAATGGGAAGTTCTTTTTGCCTGGTGGAGGCATTGAAGCAGGAGAAACGCATCAGGAATGTCTGAAGAGAGAGGCAATAGAAGAAATGGGGATGGAAATAGCGGTTGGGTCGTTTATCGGTTGCGCCCAACAGTACTTCTATTCTACCAATCAGTGCAAGTACATGCTGAGTGAAGGTCATTTTTATAGCTGTTACCAGACAGGATTACTTGGAGAGCCAAGTGAGCCGGGGCACTATTTGCGTTGGTTCAGCCTAGTGGAAGCGATGGAGTACTTATTTCATGAACACCAGGTATGGGCGGTCGGGGAAGTGAAAAACCGACTGACCAATGTTGGAGATAGTTATGGAAAAGATGATTGATATAGGTGCCAAGCAATTGGAAGTACTCGATATAGGGGAAGGAAAACCGGTCGTTATCCAACCAGGAATGGCTTGCTCAATCTATGAGTGGGAAAACATTGCACGGCAGTTGGCCAACCATGCAAGAGTCATTCTGTTTAACCGTGCAGGATGTGGTAAATCGACGCTTGGCTATGGGTGGAGAAATATAGAGTCGAACGTGGTTGATTTATATAAAGTGTTAGAGCAATTACACATAAGCAACCCACTTCTGGTCGGACATTCATACGGCGGTTTATGTCTGCAGCATTTCACCAAGGCCTATCCGGAAATGATTTGTGGGCTTGTTTTGGTCGACGCTTCTTCCGTTGATTACCAACTGCTTGACGAAGTGGAGATAGAAGAAGATGAAAATTCAAACGATGCCTGGATAGAGAAGTGCGTCTACTATGCAGACTTAACAAGTGCAGAGTTAAGCAAAGAACTTGCTTCCTGGATAGAAGAGGTTCCGGATGGCATCGATCGAAGCAAATGGAAAGGTTTCCTATGTAATCCTGATTTGTATAAAGCCATGGCGGAAGAGATTCAATCGATGCCGGATGATACGGCCAAGGTAAAGACAATGGGTCCGTTTCCTGAAGTACCTTTGACTGTTATGGTGCGAGATGCGGATCAATCAGTTCGCGAGATGGTAGAACAAGAGGGACTGAAGCATTCAGAGGCACGGGGTTTAGAGGATGTTTGGCAAAAACTCGTCTTCAATCAGACAAAGTTGACGACAAGCGCTACTTTCGTAGTAGCGAAAAATGCTAGTCATCAAATTCATTTTGACAGACCTGACCTTCTTGTGGAAGTAATCATGGCAATGTTGAAAGAGAAGGGGAAATGGTAATGAAAACAGAAACCGATATTATCCAGCTAATTGAGGAGGATAGTTGGATGATGGACATTATCCATGCAACAGCAAAACTTCAACTGCCAGATTGGTGGGTGTGTGCGGGGTTTGTCCGAGCAAAAATATGGGACACCATGCATCAGTTTAGTAAGCGGACACCTCTTTCCGATATCGACGTTATTTTTTTTGATCCAACACAACCTGAAGAAGAATACGAGAAGCGATTGGAGAAGCAACTATCGTTCATTCTTCCCGGTATCCCATGGTCGGTGAAAAACCAGGCAAGAATGCATAAAGTGAATAGTCTTTCTCCCTATTTATCTTCGATGGATGCAATGGCAAACTTCCCGGAAACTGCCACAGCTATAGGAGTGAAAACCAATCAGTATGGAGATATTGTCATTTCCGCTCCGCATGGAATAAAGGATGTACTAAATCTTGAAGTGAAACCATCCCCAAGATTTCTGTCCGATAAAGAGCTGTTAAAGATATTTGAACAGCGGATGAAAAGAAAAGAGTGGAAACGGAATTGGCATAACTTAACCATTTATAAGGGGGATGTATGATGAGTAAAATTGATGCTGTTTTTATCGAGCGAACCTCGACGCCCCGTAATGACCAAGGAATGGCGGGACCACCATCGAAGTAGTACTGCCAACGTAGAGCAAGGTGCCCGAGCTGCGTTCCCGTCTGTGAGGGAGTACAGCTCGGTTAAGATCCCGGTTGCGTTGATATCATACAGATGTTGGATGGCCTCAGGTGTCAACGTCTCTACGTAGCCGATTACATGTATCTGGCATTATGCACAACGGTATCAGACTATCCTACGTCATCGAGGAATGAGGGATCAGAGCATCTGTCCACCAGATGCTTCAAGGCGTGTCGCATTTACCCAGCCCATCTCATCCGTGCATAAGGAGGCGACAACTCCGCCGATATCGTCGGGTTCTCCGACTCTTCCTAATGCTGTTTCCGAGCCAATAAATTCCCTCATTTGGTGATTATCCCTTACAGCGCCAGCCCCGAAATCTGTGGCGATTGCTCCTGGGGCGACGGTATTGACTCGAATGCCTCTTTTTCCCCATTCTTTAGCCATGTACTTCGTCAATACTTCGATTGCACCTTTCATCGCAGCATAAGCTCCGAAGCCTTCAATCACAAAACGGGTCAAGCCCGTGGAAACATTGACAACTCTTCCATTGTCAGCAATGAGAGGAAACAGCTTCTGAGACAGGAAAAAGACACCCTTGAACTGCACGTTCATCATACTGTCAAATTGTTCCTCGGTTGTTTCCGTAACAGGCACGTGTATTCCGAAACCAGCATTGTTGACCAAAATGTCGAATTGTTCCCGATCCCATTTTTCCTTAAGTACGTTGGACAGTTGGGATACAAAAGTTTCAAAGGAAGATACAACACCGGTATCCAGTTGCAGCGCTGCGGCTTTTCGGCCATTATCTTCAATTTCCTTAACGACTGCTTCCGCGTCTTTCTTGCGGCTGTGATACGTGATTATCACGTCAATTCCTTTTCGTGACAGTGCGATAGCAGAATTTTTTCCTAACCCGCGGCTGCCACCGGTTACAAGTGCAATTTTTTGAGTTGAATTCATAAATCTCTCTCCTTTTTATTTAAGAGTATTTACCACTAGGTCATAATTTGTACGTGGTCAATGTAACTATATCCCTTCGAGTTAACTCTAAGTCAAGAGGTGATTTTGAATATATTCATTTATTTTTTCTCCTTCCGTTTTTTAGTAAACTACTTGATATGGTATTCCTTGTGGTCTATGATAAGCATATTAATTCGAGTTAACTCTAAGTCAAGAGGGAAGGGATAAAAATGAACTTTTCCATTAATGAAGTTGCTAAAAAATTCGGGATATCTTCTCACACGCTCCGTTTTTATGATAAAGAGGGCTTGATGCCCTTTATTGGGAGGGACAAATCAGGAAACCGGGTGTTTACCGAAGAAGATCTCAACTGGGTGGCCATGGTTTGTTGCTTGAAGGATACAGGGATGTCGATCAAGGAAATTAAGCAATATGCTGATTGGTGCGCACAAGGTATGCAAACACTCGATGAACGGAAGGAAATGCTCGCCGAACACCGCCAACAAGTTTTAAAGCAGATTGAGGACTTGAAGAAAAACCTTGACCTTATCGACTATAAAATTGAGGTCTACGAAAATCCGGAGTGGGCCCAAAAATTGTACGGGAGTCTCGAAAAACAACAATAAGCTCTTGATGCACGAACAACTTGGTGCGTGTACAACACCTTTTGGAGTAGGGTCTGCCAGTCTAATATCGTTGGAGATGGCATTGACTAGTGGCAGTTCATTTGAGCCATGTCCACTATGCGTCATGCCGGACATCTTTGCTATTAGAAGAATTGCCTTAAGGAAAGGATTGATATTAATCGAATTACGACATTTAAAATATTTTTTAATGGTGAGTAAAGAACTCCATTTTACAAAAGCTGCAGAAAAATTAGGGATATCACAGCCAACATTAAGTCATCAAATCAAGTTACTTGAACAAGAACTAGGAGCACCACTTTTCAACCGTATTGGTAAGAAAATTGAACTTACCAAGGTAGGAGAAATTGTGCAAGCAGAAGCTTTGAATATACAAGGCTCTATACAAAATATTTCCTCACAAATTGAAGCATTTACTAAGGTGAAAATAGGAGAGTTAAAGGTTGCTGTGTTACCAGGAGAGATGACGGATTTAATCTCCACTTTATGTATCCAATTTAATCAATTGTATCCTGATATTAAAGTTTTCGTTCAAAGTACTGATCAAGTAGAGAAGGCTGTGCTCGAAAACCAGGCTGATTTTGGAATTGGTTTTCACTCCAGTCAAAATGGGTTAATGCAAGTTATAAAGTTATATAATGAGGAATTCTACTTGATAAGTAATCGTAAACATGGAAGTGAGAGCATTTCATTCTCCGCTTTATTAGACAAACCTCTTGTGCTATTTCCTAGAATACATCAATGTAGAAAAATACTTGATAAAACAAGTGACGGAATGGGGAAACAAATAGAACCTATTGTAGAAACTTCCAGTATTGAATCAATCTTAAATTTAGTTCGAAGTGGGATTGGTTGTAGTATTGTGTCACGTACATTGTTTGATTTTTATGATACAGAGGACTTGTTTTTTCAACGAATTGAAAATCCATATCTAAATAGAAATGTATACCTTACAATGAAAAAGAACGCTTTTGTCAATTTTGCAACACGCAGTTTTATTAAGTTGTTTGTACGTGAAATTGAGAAGTTGAAATTTAATATTGGGAAGGATTCAATAGCTGCTTTAAATAACCTTCTTTGATAGTTTTTAACTATGATTACGATAGAAATAATGGGATAGATAAATGATATCAACCTTTTTACAATGAAGATAGCCTCATGAAAATGAGGACTATACATTGAAAAGGGTGTATTAGATAATGGTTCGTGAAATAGCAGGTATTAAAATCCCGGATTCCAGAATGGCAAAGGACGCATCAGACATTTTGAGAGAGAATGGAAATGAATTGATATGGAATCATTCAAATCGTGTGTTTCTATTTGGTGCCATCATGGGAAAGAAGGCAAAAAAGAATTATGATTTAGAATTACTATATATCAGTGCTTTATTCCATGATTTGGGGTTAACGAAGGAGTTTAGCAGTCCGGATTTGCGATTTGAAGTAGATGGTGCAAATACGGCAAGAAGCTTTTTACAACAATATAAAGTTCCAGATGAATCGATTCGTCTTGTATGGGATGCTATAGCACTGCACACAACAATTGGTATAGCGGAACATAAAGAATCTCAGGTAGAGTTATTATACTCTGGTGTAGGGCTAGATGTTATGGGAGAGGGATTTGAACAATTTCCGGCTGACTTAAGAGAAGAAGTTGTAAAAGCTTTTCCGCGCAATCATTTCAAACAAGACATTATTCCAGCTTTTTATGAAGGTTTTAAGCACAAACCAGAAACCACTTTTGGTAACATTAAATCTGATGTCGTTCAATTTTTTAATCCAAACTATAAACAAAAAAATTTCTGTGAGTGTATCCTGCAATCAGCTTGGAAAGATTAAACATAAAGTAAACACAAGTATTCTTAGTTACTGTTTTTTGAAATTTTCTTTTATGATTGAGTTCATCAAGACTGCTGATAAGAATATTGGGCATCCAAAATTAATACTTAAAAAATAGGCGAGTGGCAAACTCGCCTATTGCACTTCACCGATGACCTCGGCTAGTTGATGCCACTTTCTTCCAATTCAGGGGTTGGAAGCTTAAGAATAAGACGGTTTAAGATGGAAAGTAGTTTGTATCTTAATAATAAATTTGAAAAAACTTTTACCTTAACAACCTAATTGATAATTATACCTATTCATAAGAAACAATACTCCTTGAGCAATGCGATAATTCTTGAAAGTGTCAAAGGCATTGATTTAAAGGCTGTGCTATTGATGAGCACTACAGGCTTGAATACGGCTGCGAATTGTTGGCCTTCAGATTGGCAGTATAATTATAAGCCCCTGAGCCGTAAACCTTGTACTCCATACAAAAGTATCCTTTGAGCAGAGTCCAAATTTAACTAATCTTGGAGGCTTCTTGGAAGGCTATACATATAATAAAAAAACTCTCTGGACATTACGTCACAAAGAGCATTTTTTAAGATAATTACGCTTGGTTATAGAGTGACCTTTATCAACCTTATTTATCTGCTGCTTCAAATGTTTTGACCACTTCATACATACCAGGGTCAAACTTAGCTAAAGTTAATATTTCTTGAAAATATGGCAGCGGTTTAGGGTCTCTTCGCATAGCATTATATTCTTCTTCACTCTTCCATTGAGCATACATTGTAACCTTGGTTCCATCTAAACTTTGATGAAGGCTAGATGAAATAAATCCTGGGGCATGCCGAACTGAGATATCTGTCGCTTTTGTTAATAACTCAACAACGCGTGCTTGATTTTCAGGATCTACGGTGAATACGTTGATCAATGTTAGTATAGGGTCATTCTTTGAAATTTGAGTCATAAAGTCTCTCCTTATAATTTTTTTCACTAACAGGAAGTCCAAGTCTGACTATTTTTTATCATCATTTTATACATTGGAGAAAAAATATTTGGACTAGCAAGTGTGAATTGTTAAAGACCAACACTCTCTGATGCCGTTATGATAGAAATTAAATGAAAATATCTCATTAAGGTGATCTAGGAAGAATCAAATAGGACCATAATCAATTTATGTCTTAATTTATGCTTTTCGTAGGTTGTGTCAATGACTCGCTTTCCTGTTTAATCGGTAAGCTTCTTTGAAGTGATAATGCAATAGTCGTTTAGCTAAATGTCTTTTGAGGTTGACTTCATAGATTTTGTCTCCTTTTATTTATGAGTATTTACCACTACATAAATTATCAGTAGTTAACAGTGAGTATACTACTTCGAGTTAACTCTAAGTCAAGAGGTAAATTTTTTTCATTGCAAGGTTTGCTAAAAAATTCGGGAGGTCTTCTCACACGCTATGTTTTTATGATAAAGAGGGCATAATGTCTTTTATTGGGATGGACAAATATGGAAAATAATGAAAAGATTAAGAAAAGACTACTAAAAAGGAGGGAGAAAAGTGGCTGATCAAGGAATAAACATTGTCATAGGAGCTGGGGATTACCACAATAATCCAGGCTGGCTACATACACAGGAAAAAGAACTGAATTTGCTGGAAGAAGAAGGGTGGCGGAAAAAATTTGCTCCCGGCTCGGTTTCTGCCATATTGGCTGAACACGTTTGGGAACATCTTACTTACGAGGAAGGGATAGCAGCAGCGGAAATATGTTACCGGTTCTTGCGTCCTGGAGGCTATGTCCGGTGTGCTGTACCTGATGCAAATTTTCAGAATGAAGTATACCAAGAAGGGGTACAAGTAGGCGGACCCGGGTCTCCGGATCATCCGGCTGCCTCCCACAAAATTGTACATGACTATAAGAGCTTATCGGAAATGTTTCAAGCAGCTGGGTTTGACGTGAAGTTGCTGGAATTTTGTGATGGGCAGGGGGACTTTCATTATAATGAATGGGAGGAAAAAGACGGTTTTATCTATCGTTCAAAACGATTTGATCATCGCAATGAAAAGGAACAGTTGGGATTTGTGTCTTTGATAGTGGATGCGATTAAGTAGAAATCCTCCTGAATGGAATGCTGATAAATGGATCTATCTATCCAGATTATTCACGATAAAAGAGAATAATGATGGGGGTATGAATGCTATCGTCTATTAGAGAATTTTTCTATGTTAAGGCTGTTGACAGCAATAAGCTGTCAGCAGCTTCTTTCTTTTATTGATGAATTAGTGGAATAGTGAGCCCGAACTATTCGACTTTAATCCAAATAAAATAGGAGTAAACAAGCAGTCGTGAATGAACGAAAGACAAAGCGCGGCAGCCGTCGTCCATTTTAAAATAATTATAGTTTTCACTTGATTTACTTCCCTTTTAGTTTATAATTAAAATTAGATAATAATTATTATAAATTGATAAAAAGAGTGAAAACGAGGGGAAGTGTTGGAAATGAGCTCGGAAGTTGTTAACGCAGGGGCAGCAAAGGAAAAAAACGCATGTACTCCTATCAGAAAATTAGAGGAAGGATTAAAATTGCATGGTGAGCTTATTGCAGCTATCATCAGTGGACTGCTGGTACTGACGGCCTGGTCGATGGAAGATAGGATAACGGCGTCATTGTTTATCTTTCTCCACCTGTCTGCTTTTTTGATCGGGGGCTTTGCAAAAGCGAAAGAAGGTATAATCGAAACCATTCAGGACAGGAAACTGAATGTCGAAATGCTGATGGTATTTGCTGCAATAGGTTCAGCGGCAATTGGTTATTGGACGGAAGGAGCCATTCTGATTTTTATCTTTGCTTTAAGCGGGGCTTTGGAGACTTATACGATGAATAAAAGTCAAAAGGAGCTTTCCGGCCTGATGGATTTGCAGCCGCAAACAGCGATGAGGCTTGTAAACGGAAAAGAAATAGCAGTAGCGGTGTCGGAATTGGAGGTGGGTGATCTTGTTTTCATTAAAGCAGGCGAAAGCGTACCGGCTGATGGACAGATAAGCAGAGGGAGCACTTCATTGGATGAGTCAGCGATAACTGGTGAAGCATTCCCAGTAGAAAAACAAAAAGGTGATAATGTATTTGCCGGTACTATCAACCTGAATGGCACCATTACTGTTGAAGTCAGCAAACTTGCCGATGAGACACTCTTCCAAAAAATCATCTATCTAGTCCAATCTGCTCAGAGTGAAAAGTCACCATCCCAGCTTTTTATAGAACGGTTTGAAGGTGTTTATGTGAAAGTAGTCTTGCTTGCTGTTCTATTGATGATGATTTTCCCTCCTTATGTAGTTGGTTGGAGCTGGCAGGAAACCATTTATCGGGCCATGGTGCTCCTGGTAGTAGCATCACCGTGTGCATTGGTTGCTTCTATCATGCCGGCGATGCTTTCATCGATTTCTAACGGGGCCCGTCGCGGAATTTTGTTCAAAGGCGGGATCCATCTGGAAAAACTGTCCCGAATGAAGGTTGTAGCCTTCGATAAGACAGGTACGCTCACAGAAGGATATCCTCATGTTACCGACGCTTATTTCCGTGATGATGATGGGAGTATTTTAGAAAATATTCGGGCAATAGAAGCGAACTCCAATCATCCTTTGGCTCAATCCATTGTAAGATACGCGGAATCACAAAAATACCTTCCCAAGTCTTTACCTGAACAAATAACGGAGGAACGTGGTCACGGAGTAAAGGCGGTACTGGGAGGATCGAGTTGGAAAATAGGCAGTGCCGAATTTGTCGGAAGAGAAGAGTCTGCCAAATTTCAGGGAGGAATTGCCGGCAAATTGGCTGCAGAGGGAAAAACAGTTGTTTTCGCTGCTGACGAGAAAGGGATTGCTGCAGTGATAGCCCTCAAAGACACGGTCAGGGCAGAAACAGCTACAGCCCTAAAATCGCTGCAACAAAATGGAATCATTACGGTGATGTTGACTGGAGATAATGAAAAAACAGCTGCAGCAATTGCTGCAGAATGTGGAATCGATGATTTTGCGGCAGCGTGTTTACCTGATGAGAAACTAAACCGTATCAAACAACTGAAAGACCAGTATGGAGCAGTCGGCATGGTCGGTGACGGCATCAATGATGCACCCGCCCTGGCCACGGCTAATGTGGGAATAGCCATGGGGGCGGGTACCGATGTGGCACTGGAAACAGCAGATATCGTTTTGATGAAAAATGATTTAAGCAAAATCGCCGACGCTGTGTCGCTTTCCAGGCGGATGAGCAGAATCATTAAACAAAATGTTTTCTTTTCTGTCGCAGTCATTCTGTTATTGATCATGACTAATTTTCTGCAGCTTCTCGATTTGCCATTAGGGGTAATCGGCCATGAAGGCAGCACGATCCTGGTTATTTTAAATGGACTGCGCCTTTTGCGCTAGCTGACAGTCTCCGATTGTCAGCTATTCCATACTTCATCGGCAATGTTTACAACATGGCGTAATTTAGCCCACTGTTCCTCTTCTGTCAGCAGGTTTCCTTCTTCTGTCGAGGCAAAACCGCATTGGGGGCTCAAGCATAACTGATCCTTGTCTACATGTTCCGCTGCTTTGTCGAGGCGTTTCTTAATAAATTCTCTGTCCTCTAAATTGCCGTGTTTGGAAGTGACCAGTCCCAAAACAATTTGCAAATCTGAACGATTGACAAAACGCAGTGGTTCGAAGCCTCCGGAACGGTCGTCATCGTATTCAAGGAACAGACCGTCTACATCCAGACCGCCGAAAATCACTTCAGAGACAGCGTCATAACCACCGGAAGCGGCCCAGGTGGACTGATAATTTCCCCGGCAAATGTGCATGGTGATAGTCAGGTCATCTGGTTTGTCGGCAATGGATTCGTTGATGCATCGGGCAAAAAAGTGGCTGAGTTCGTCCGGGTTCTGCCCGCTTGCGCGTATGCGCGAGCGTCCGTCTTCCGAGAAGAACAACGACCAAGAGGTATCATCGAGTTGTAAATAACGACAGCCGGCATCATAAAAAGCTTGGATCGCCTTTTTGTATGCAGTGGTTAAGTCAGCGAAAAACACTTCCTGGTCTTCATAAGGGGAGTATTCCAGTTTTCCGCGAAAATACAACATGTTCGGACTTGGTATCGTCATCTTGGCAGTATGGTCCCCGGCTATATTATGTAAAAATCTATAATCTTCCACCATTGGGTGCTCGCTGAAGTCAACTTTTCCTGTGATCTTTATACCGCGTGCCTTCGTTTTTTTACCATGGAACTGAATTCCGCTTTCCGGTACGTAAGCTTCTACGCCCTCTAGTTGTTCAAGAAAGTCAAAGTGCCACCAGGAACGGCGGAATTCACCATCTGTCACAGCCTGAAGGCCAGCCTGTTTTTGTTTTTCTACTACCCGGATAATCTCCTCGTCTTCCACGGTTCGAAGTTGTTCTGCTGTTATTTCCCCTTTTTGCTGTTGCAATCGTGCATGTTTAAGCCTTTCCGGACGCAGCAGGCTGCCGACATGATCTCCTTTAAACGGAGGGTTAAGAAGCACGTTTACAGGTTGGTCAAACTGATTTTTTTTCATGAGATTCTCCCTTTCATTAATGAGTAAAATAGTTTCCTTCTGTCTTTTTGATTAAGAAAACAAAAAAGAGACTTCTAAGAAGAAGGCTCTTTCAATCCACGTTCTTCTTATCTGCTAGACAAAAATGTCTACTGGATTTAGCACCATACCTGATTGGCTGGTTGCTGAGGCGTCTTCGGGCCAGTCCCTTAACCTCTCTTGATAAGCGCTTATTCAGTTTCAATGATTGTCATTAACCTTACACTAAATGAAAAAGAAAAACAATAGGAATTTTCAATTTTTTTAGATCGAGAAAATGACTGCGCTTCCAATTTGTTTCCGATATAATGAGTACAAAGATAGATAAAAAGATTTGTAAGAGGGGATGGAATGAAAAAGAGAATAGCTTGGATTACTGGCAGTATTGTCTTTCTGATTGTTGCAGTTCTTCTCGGAGCAAGTGATTATTTTTACAACCAGGGAGTGAAGCGCGGGGAGAAAGTTGAACTTTACAGTGAAGAACCTGTGGAGTTACCGAACAGCGAAACGGATCGAAAATTACTTGTTGAAGCGCAAGAATGGTTCGCCACGCAGAAACTGGATAAACTGGAGATGACATCATACGATGGGTTGAAACTGCGGGCGCATTTTTTAGAGCATCCCCAAGCTTCTGGAAAAGCGGTTATCCTGGCACATGGTTACCGTGGATTTGGGGAACAAATGGGGGATCTTGCTAAATTCTACTATGAACATGGATTTTCGATCCTTATGCCGGATGCCCGGGGGCATGGGGATAGCGAAGGAGATTATATAGGATATGGCTGGCACGATCGTCTGGACTACCAAAATTGGATCCAACGACTAATCGATGACTATCAAATGGACAGCATCTTTTTACATGGGAACTCGATGGGAGCAGCATTAGTATTGATGATCAGCGGGGAGGATTTGCCTTCTCAAGTAAAAGGAATCATTGCGGATAGTGGATATACGGATGTCAGCGAAGAATTGTCTCATCAACTTCGACATTTGTATCATCTACCTGCTTTTCCCTTGATATCCATCACCAGTGGTATGACTAAACTTCGTGCTGGTTACTGGTTTGGCGAGGCTTCAGCCATTAAGCAGGTCAAAAACAATACCCGGCCATTATTTATTATTCATGGAGACCAGGATGAACTCGTCCCCACCGAAATGGCACATCGATTGTACGAGGCAGCTAACAGTGAAAAACAGTTATGGATTGTTCCGGGAGCGGGGCATACGGATGCTTACGCTGCTGCCACCGCTGAATTTCAAAAACGATTGGAAGCATTTATCGAATCGGCTCTTGGCTTTTGAAAATGAAAGAATTTTCCTCTTTAGCGAAAGCCATCGTAGAAAGGGTTGTAAGCGTTTTTGGCAAGGAGAAACGTTTAGCCAGGATAAAATTATATTTGAAACAAAACCGTCCAGGTAGTATAGTAAAGGGCATAAAATCTGATAATCAAGAGGAGATTTTCATGGGCAGACATTCTAGAAAAGTAGAAATACTTACTGCTGCATCTAAAATCGTTAGTGAACGTGGGATATTTAATCTGACCTTGGAAGCTGTTGCGGAGGAAGCTGGTATCAGTAAAGGAGGATTATTGTACCATTTTCCTTCCAAGGAAGCCCTGGTAGAAGGAATGGTAGAACACTTAACCAATAACTATCGGGAAAAGATCGCCAACAATGCAGAGATGGATCCAGAAGAAAAAGGGCAGTGGGTGCGTGCCTATGTAAACGTCACGTTTAATCAAGTGTATCAAAATAAAGACATGAATGCCGGATTGCTGGCAGCAAAGGCGGTCAATGAAAAACTGCTTGATCCCATTCGGGAACTTTATGCTGAATGGCAGCAGGAAATAGAAGAGGATGGGATTGATCCTGTAAAGGCAACCATTATCCGTCTTGCTTCAGACGGCATCTGGCTGGCGGAGTTATTTGATATTTATCATATCGAGCCGGAGAAAAAGGAAGAAGTTTATAAAACTTTATTAGAGTGGGCCAACGAATAGGGCTGTTTCCTTTTTATAGACAGCATTTTTTCTCACCCTTTAACTGGACGGATAGTAATGATTGTCTTATACGGCTCAGGTCGCGAAATGTCGATATATCAGCGGCTCTTCAGCAAAAACGCCTGTTATTAAGTGATAGCAGTATCTTGTGCCAAAAGATGAAACGGAAAAAAGACGATAGAACCACTTGGAGGCAGGTCCAAAGACCTAGTGGCGAAACAAAACCGAGCGAATTCGCTCGGTTTTTATGTATTCAATAATCTGCAAATTAACTTAGCAGATAGAAAAACCTTCTCTTAGATAATTATCCCCTCTGGCAAGCTCACTATCTTGCTGCCATGGTTGGAAACGGCACTAAACCAATAGAATGAAAGGAAGTCGATTAAAGAAAAATCCAATCTTGTTATGTCCCAGACTCGTTTTATCGACGCTCCTCCTTTCTTTAACCTTTTTTTCTTGTGCATCCTTCAACAAAACCAAACAAATTTCAAAAAGTTTTATCCCACCTCTCAACCCACTCATGACAAGGTATTGGGCAGTTCTTCTTCAATTTTGAAAGATAATGTAACCCCTTACACACAGGTGGCCGGTTTGAAACATAACCGTCTGGATGGTATAGTTTAAAACGTGTTTTCAAACCGTCCGGACAGTACAGTAAAAATTCAAAATCTACTTACGAAATAAATAGGGAGGAATCCTTCATGAATAAAGTTCTTTTGACCGCAGCCGTTACAGGCGCAGGAGATACGACGAAAAAAAGCAAGCATGTACCTGTTGCCCCGAAAGAAATTGCAGAAGCAGCCATTGCTTCCGCGAAAGCCGGAGCTACTGTGGCACATGTACATGCCCGTGATCCGGAGACAGGAGGGATCAGTCATCATATTGATCATTACCGAGAGATTGTAGACCGTATCCGTGAATCGGAAACAGATGTGATCATCAACATTACTTCAGGTGGGGGCGGGGACTTCATCCCCAGTCTTGACACACCGGCAGCCGGTGGGAATGGAACCGATATGCAGACACCGGCAGAGAGACATGAACCGGTAGGAGAGCTGCTTCCTGAAATGTGTACGTTGGACTGTGGCAGTACAAATTTTGGCAACATGATTTATCTTAGCCCAACAGACTGGCTACGCGAACAGGCAAAGCTTGTCCAGGCAAGTGGAGTGAAACCGGAGTTGGAATGCTTTGACACCGGCCATCTTCGATTTGCTAAACAGCTTATCAATGAAGGACTGATAGACGGCGATCCAATGTTTCAATTCTGCCTGGGTATTCCTTGGGGAGCAGAAGCGGATGTCGAAACCATGACATATATGAAAAATCGATTGCCTGAAAATGCTTATTGGTCCGCATTTGGCATTGGCAGAATGCAATTGCCAATAGCTGCTCAAGCAGCGATGCTAGGTGGTAATGTCCGCGTGGGCTTGGAAGACAACCTGTATTTGAGCAAAGGCGTTTTTGCACGAAATGACCAGCTTGTCGAAAAGGCAGTCACCATGCTGCACGGAAACGGCATGGAAGTGATGACACCGCAGGAAGCCCGTGAAAATTACGGATTGAGAAACCCGAACGGGGGAATTAAATCATGAATCAAACAACACAATCAACGAAGACATTTGCAGTCATCGGTACCGGGGTTATCGGCAACGGGTGGATCGCACGCTTCTTGGCTAATGGCCATGATGTGGTAGCC
This sequence comes from Sediminibacillus halophilus, assembly GCF_900103695.1. Lineage (GTDB taxonomy): Bacteria > Bacillota > Bacilli > Bacillales > Amphibacillaceae > Sediminibacillus > Sediminibacillus halophilus. Next base: position 920,983 of record NZ_FNHF01000001.1, on the reverse strand, counting down.
TTTGATCCCGCCGAAGGAGCAGAAGAAAAAACACGCCGTGCAGTGGAATTGGCATGGCCGTCTCTGGAGGAAATCGGATTGGCTGAAGGGGCAACCATTGACCGCTTGCGCTTTGTTCCTACCATTGAAGAAGCAGTTGCACAAGCTGACCTGATACAAGAAAACGTTCCAGAACGGGAGGAACTGAAAAAAAGCGTGCTGGCAAGCATCGATCAGCATTCCAAGCCAAACGCGATTATCGGATCCAGTACTTCCGGCATTATGCCTTCGACCTTGCAGGAAGGCTTGCTGCACCCGGAACGTCTTGTTGTGGCCCATCCATTCAACCCAGTCTATATTTTGCCGTTAGTGGAATTGGTCGGCGGAAAAGCTACCAGTCAGGAAACAATCAATGCAGCAAAAGAAGTTTATGCTGCTATCCAAATGAAGCCGCTGGTCATCCGGAAAGAAATCGAGGGTCATTTAGCTGACCGCTTAATGGAAGCTCTATGGCGTGAGGCGCTTCATATGGTGAATGACGGAGTAGCGACAACTGAGGAAGTGGATGCCGCCATTATATATGGAGCAGGTCTGCGCTGGGCACAAATGGGTCCATTCCTGACATTCCATTTGGCTGGCGGTGAACAAGGAATGCGTCATATGCTCCAGCAATTTGGGCCAGCTTTGAAGCAGCCGTGGACCAAACTGGTCGCACCTGAATTGACCGATGAGTTGAAAGAAAGAGTCATTGAAGGGTGTGAATCCCATGCTGGTGATGCCTCTATTGCCGAATTGGAAAGCAAACGGAATGAATTTCTCGTCAGAGTCCTGGATTTAGTGGAGGATTACTGGCCGGAAACAAAAAGCATCGCTAAAAGAGGTGAGTAAAGATGACCAACAAACCGTTTCATTATCAAAATCTGGTCCATGATGAATGGGTGGATTACAACGGCCATATGAACGATGCTGCCTATGCGAAGGCATTCAGTCAGGCTGTTGATGCATTTATTGATGATATTGGATTGGATGAGGAAACACGTAAAAGTTGGGGATATACGATTTTTACCCTTGAGTCGCATATTTGTTATTTGCAGGAAGCACATCGCGGCCAGGAACTAAGACTGGACATTCAATTGCTTGATGAGGATGCAAAACGTTTGCATGTATTTTTCACCATGAAAAACACGGAAGGTGATTTGCTGGCAACGAGCGAGCAAATGCTGATGGGGATCAATAGCGAGCAAGGCAGACCTGCTCCATTCCCGGATCCAGTCGCTGCTGCCATCAGGCAGCTGCGGGAAGCTCAGCAACAATTATCAATACCGAAACAAGCGGGCAGGCGCATCGGCATCAAACGCTAGTCCACCCTGCCCGGTGGTTTCAGGAGAGGAGAATGCTTGTGAATAAGATTGAAGTAAATAATCTGACCAAGATTTTTGGCTCCCATCCCCAGCAGGGGCTGAAACGTTTGAAAAACGGGGAACAAAAAAGCGGAATCTTAGAAAAAACCGGCATGACTGTCGGTGTGAATCAGGCGACATTCGCTGTCGAACCAGGTGAATTTTTCGTCATCATGGGGTTGTCCGGAAGCGGGAAATCGACACTCATCCGTTTGATCAATCGTTTGATCGAACCGACAGATGGAGAAGTTCGGATCGACGGAAAAGATATCACACAAATGGATACAACCAGTTTAATAGAAACACGACGCAAAAAACTCGGCATGGTCTTTCAAAAATTTGGTTTATTGCCACACAGGACGGTCTTGAACAACGTGGCTTATGGACTGGAAATTCAAGGAGTCGAGAAACAGGAACGATACCAGAAAGCAGAGAAAGCAATCGAAGATGTAGGATTGAAAGGCTATGAAGCTAGCTATCCGAACCAACTGAGTGGTGGAATGCAGCAACGTGTAGGGCTTGCGAGAGCATTAGCCAATGACACAGACATTCTCTTAATGGACGAGGCATTCAGTGCACTGGACCCGATCATCCGAAAAGAAATGCAGGATGAAATTCTTCATCTGCAAAACAAGCTCGGAAAAACCGTCTTGTTTATTACGCATGACTTGGATGAAGCATTAAAACTTGGAGACAGAATAGCCATCATGAAAGACGGGCGGATTGTCCAAGTCGGTACCTCTGAAGAAATTTTAGAAAACCCCGCAAATGAATATGTCTCCAATTTTGTGAAGGATGTAGACCGATCCAAGGTCCTGGAAGCTTCTCATGTCATGAAAAAGCCGGAAGTGCTGATGACATATAAGGACGGTCCCCGTGTAGCCGTCCGGAAAATGGAAGAAGCCGGAGCGTCGAGTATTTTTGTCGTAGACAAAGAGAAGAATTTCAAAGGGTTATTGACCATTGACGACGCCATCCGAGCATATAAAGAAAAAATTGATCTGGAAGAAGTGCTGATTACCGATATCGCTTCTGCTGCACCGCATACGCCACTACATGACTTGATCGGAATTGCTGTCGATGCCAAGTACCCGATCACGGTTATCGAGGCCGGGCGGCTGTTGGGCATCATTTCCCGCGTATCGATCCTGTCAGGTCTGGTACTTGGAAAAGAGAAAGATGAGGTGACTTCATTATGAACTATTTCCATTTCCCATTGGAAGACTGGACAAATTCCTTTGTGAATAATTGGTTGCTGCCGGTTATGGGAGGATTTTTCAATTCAATCAGTGAAGTTTTGGGGGCTTTTATCGAAGCGGTCACCAATCTTTTGATTGTCGTTCCACCAGAAGTGATCGCCCTCATCCTGATTGTGTTGTCCTGGCGAATCGCCGGTAAAGGAATGGCATTGTTCACCTTAATTGGATGCGTCTATTTAGGCTCGGTAGAATTATGGCCAGCTGCGATGCAAACGGTGGCCATTGTGCTGGTTTCGACGTTGTTGTCGGTGCTTATCGGTGTTCCTGTCGGAATATTGACGGCTACCAGTTCCGTAGTAGACAAAATTGTTCGTCCGATTTTGGACTTTATGCAGACGTTGCCTAGTTTCGTTTATTTAATCCCGGCAATTCTGCTATTTGGACTCGGCGGTGTTCCGGCTGTTATTTCTACCTTTATTTTTGCTACGCCTCCGGCTGTCCGCATGACCAGCCTGGGTATCAAGCAAGTACCGGAAGATGTGGTGGAGGCATCCAGGGCATTCGGTACAACAAAATGGCAGCTTCTGTTTAAAGTTCAACTTCCGTTGGCGTTGTCGACAATCATGGCAGGTGTCAATCAAACCATCATGCTTGCACTATCGATGGCTGTCATTGCTTCGATGATCGGAGCTCCTGGCTTAGGGTCGACCGTCCTTTCTGGTATTTCAACGGTAAACGTTGGACTCGGTTTAACCGGTGGACTTGGAATTGTTGTTTTAGCCATCATATTGGACCGCATCACCCAAGGATTAGGAAAAAGGTTTTAATGAATCCATAAGCCCGTTTATGCACGGCTGGATTTCAACTATAAAAAAACAGGGGAGAGAAAATTAGTATGAAAAAATTTTTAATCGGTCTCATGGCCGCGCTATTTGTAGTTTTGACGGCCGGATGTTCTTCTGACAATCAATCAGAAGGAAGCGGAGAAGAAGCAAGTGAGAGTAAAGATCAAACCATCACATTCGGTGTCACACCTTGGACAAGCACTGTGCCTCCGACTGAAATTGCCAGCTTGGTTCTGGAGGATATGGGCTATACGGTAGAACACACGGATGCTGATGTAGGCAGTGTTTTCATGGGACTTTCCCGCGGGGACATCGATGTATTCATGGACTCTTGGTTTCCAATGCACAAAGTTCATCTGGACAAATTTTCCGATTCTGTCGAAGATACTGCAGTAAGTTATCCTGAAGCCGATACTGGCTGGGTAGTTCCAAAATATATGGAAGATATCAATAGCATAGAAGATTTAAAAGGAAAAGAAGATCTTTTTGACAATAAAATGTACGGCATTGAAGAAGGGGCAAGCGCAACGAAAGAATCAAAAGAAATGATCGAAGAGTACGGTCTTGATATCGAGCACGTCGCTTCTTCTGAAGGTGGTATGCTAGCTCAGGCTCAACGCTTGATGAGTCAGGAAGAACCGGTCATTTTCTTTGGCTGGCGCCCGCACACCATGTTTAATAAATATGATATAAAAGTATTAAAGAATGACAAAGGCTTCTTTGAAACGTCTTCTGTCCATGTGGTAACAAATAAAGATTTGAAGGAAAACGCCCCAGAAGCATATGAATTCCTGAGCAACTGGAGTATTTCCATTGATGATGTCGAAGAAATGATTGTGAAAATCGAAGAAGAAGACCAGGATCCAAAAGAGGTAGCGCGTGAGTGGATCGAAAACAACCAGGATAAGATAAATGAAATGACTGGTAAATAACAGTGGAAAAGGGGTCTGTTTGCGGCTGATGCAGCCGTGACAGACCTTTTCTCTAGATAAAATAAAGGAAAGAGGTGAAAGTAGTGACGAAAACTATACCAGTCGTATTCGAAAAAGACGTGCCCTGTCGGCTGCGCGATGGGGTGACATTATACGCAAATGTATATCGTCCAGACCGGGATGGCAGGTATCCTGTATTACTGACAAGACATCCGTACAATAAAAATCTCGCAGATTTTTCTCACCGGTATCTAGATCCTTTCCGCTTGGCAGCGTCCGGTTATGTGGTCATTATCCAAGATGTCCGTGGTCGTTTTTCATCCGAAGGGCAATTTGTTCCATTCATCCATGAAGCAGATGATGGCTACGATGCGGTGGAATGGGCTGCGAATCTACCTTACTGTGATGGCAAGGTAGGTATGTTTGGTTTATCGTATTATGGCTTTACCCAGTTATTTGCTGCGGCGGAATCACCACCTTCCTTAAAAGCGGTCTTTCCCGCTCAGGCCGGAAGCAGCATAAAGGAAGATATGCTGTTTCGGCAAGGTGCATTGAAGTATGGGTTGTTTGCAACATGGATGCTGGATTCGATTGCTCCGGATTTGATTCACAGGGAATGTCCAGATGATTATCCAGCTGCCAGGAAAGAAATAGAGACAGCACTTCACCATATCAATGATTTTTATCATCATGTTCCGCTAATCGAATGGCCGCCTTTGCTGAATCTCGGCCCGGTACTATCTTTGTATCAACAATTTATTACCCAGGAAATATCCAATGTCTCCAAAAGTAAAGCTTCGATAAAACATCGATTGCCTTCTCTTGAACTGCCCGCATATCATCTAGCCGGCTGGTATGATTGTTTTCTCGGCTCTACATTGGAAAATTACCAGGAAATGTGCAAAGCCGGGGAAGAGCAGTGCTTAATCATCGGTCCATGGGGACACGGAGATTTTTCTGCTGTTCAAGGGGAACGTTTCTTTGGAGCCCATAGTGCCGGAGATTGGATGAATGAAAAGCGAGACATTACTTCCTTGCATTTGGAATGGTTTGACAAAAAGCTGAAGACCGCCACTTCTGCTTCTGGGAGAGAAGGTGCGCCGGTTCAATTATTTGTGATGGGCATTGATGAATGGCGTGAAGAAAAAGAATGGCCGCTTGCACGGACCCGCTATACCCCTTATTATCTCCACAGCAATGGAAAAGCAGGGGTGAAAACTGGAACCCTCTCACCCATGAAACCTGGAGCTGAGCCGCCGGACCATTTCATTTATGATCCGGCCAATCCGGTACCAACCTTGGGGGGGAACGGCTTGTTTTATAAGGGACAGAATACAGGGCCTTGCGACCAGAGGAGAATAGAAGCAAGGTCTGATGTGCTTGTTTATACATCCGAAGAATTGAAGGAGCCTTTAGAGGTGACAGGCCCGATAGAGGTGGTGATATGGGCAGCAACCGATGCTGTCTCAACTGACTTTACCGCAAAACTAGTCGACGTTTGTCCAGACGGGAAGAGTTATAATATAACAGATGGTATTGTCCGGGGTGAACCAATCCCTGAGCGTATGACCGATGCCGTTTGTTATCGGTTGGATCTATGGGCGACAAGCAATGTCTTTCTTCCGGGTCATTCTCTTCGCGTGGAAATTTCGTCGAGCAATTTTCCACGTTATGATGTCAACCCCAATACAGGGAATTCAACAATAGATTCTGAAGCAATGCTTCCGGCCAGTCAGACCATTTACCATGACGAAGATCATCCATCCTACATTTTACTACCTGTCATTCCAACTTAAATATAACGGCAGCTGAATATGCTCAGCTGCCGTTTATTATCCCTATTTTTTGTTTTTCTTGCCTTGGTTTATACGACCAATGCCTAGCTCACGGGACTCCCGGTACAATGATTTGACAAAGCTTGCTGTCATCAGAAGCATGATAATCGAGAACGGCAAGGCTGCAATGATCATCGTGTTTTGCAGTGCCTGTAAACCGCCGGTGTATAAGAGTGCCAGTGCAGTAGCTGAAAGCAATACACCCCATGTAAGCTTGATGAAGTGTCCTGGATTCTGGGAACCGCCTGTCGTCATCATACCCAGTACGAACGTCCCGGAGTCTGCTGAAGTAATAAAGAACGTACCAATCAGAATCATGGCGATGATCGAAGCGACCATACCGAACGGATAGTTGGAAAAAACCCCGAATAGAGATTCTTCTGTGGCCAACTCGGAAATGTTGGCTATTCCTTCATGCTCCAGTGAAATAGCTGTTCCTCCGAAAGTAGCGAACCAAAGAAATCCAATTACGGATGGGACAAGCAATACAGTGAACACAAACTCCCGTATGCTGCGTCCTCTGGATACACGAGCAATAAAAATACCGACGAACGGAGACCAGGCAATCCACCATGCCCAGTAAAAGATGGTCCAATCATTGATCCATTGTCGGATATCCGGGTCAAGTGGTGCAATGCGGAAGCTCATCCCTGGTAAATGCTGCACATAAGATCCTAACGTGTTGGTAAATATGTTCAACAAGAATAATGTCGGTCCCATTACGAAAATCATACCAAACAAAATAACAGCTAGTACCATGTTGGCATTACTCAGGTAACGTATTCCTTTGCTGAGACCTGTCCAAGCCGAAATCATGAACAGCACCGTAACGATTGCTACAATAATAAACTGTATGATGATATTTACAGGTATATTGAATAAGTAAGATAAACCGCCGTTTATTTGGACAGCGCCAAATCCCAGTGTAGTCGCAACCCCCATAACAGTGGCGATAACAGCAAGAATATCGATAACCCTTCCGGTATTTCCTTCAGCTGTTTTTCCAATCAACGGCTGTAAAGTCGAGCTGACTAGTCCTGAGCGATCATGTCGAAAATTGAAATAGGCTAGCACAAGGGCAACAATTCCATAGATGGCCCAAGCGTGAATTCCCCAATGGAAAAACGTAAAACGAAGGGCATCTTTAATTCCCTGCTGTGTGCCTATTTCTCCAGTCGGTGAGCTGGTGGCATAGTGACTGATCGGTTCTGCTGTTCCCCAGAATACCAATCCGATCCCCATTCCGGCACTGAACAGCATGGCTATCCAGGTTGCTCTGGAGAATTCCGGTTTGTCATCCGGTTTGCCAAGTTTGATTCTGCCTACAGGGCTGATTAATAGAACTAAACAAACAATCACGAACAAGGTTACAACGATTAAGTAATACCAGCCAAATTTGTTGGCGATAAAGGCTTGAATATTGGTGGTGGCTGTTTCCAATCCGTCAGGCCACGCCACACCTAAAATGACTAAAACTAACATAACTCCAGCGGATACTTTAAATACTGGTGTGAATTTCTTCCACATTCTGTTCTAGCTCCTTCCTTGAACCAAAGTTTAAAAAAGAGTATGCAATACTTCACGAAGGCACTCTAATAGACTGTACCCTTGTGGCAAGAGAAAAAACGGAAAATGTGTCCCTAAAAAAATTAAAAAAAGATGACTGGATAAATACAGCCTGCTATGTTGTACCATTTCATTTATATTTAGCATTAAATCTGTTTTTATAATTCGCTTTTATGTTTCTGTTAGATACTTTCTTTCTGCAGTTCCGGCTTGGCATGGGAAACAACAGTTTACAGGATAAGGAGAGGCATATTTAAAATGTGTATAAAAAACAGAAATTACATCTTTCTTCCAATGGTGAAAAGGAGAAATGAATGGTAAAATGCAGCTTTGAGGGGGAATTGGATTGAAAAAGAAATGTTTATATTTTATTGCCATCCTGTTATTGCTGCTTTTAGGAGGATGCGGTACGGGGGAGCAGGATTCCGCTTCTATAGACAAACAGGATAACCAGCAAACAGAAGAAACCCAGGATAAGCCAGAACCATCTTCAAATGAAACAGACACTGAACAAGAAAATTCAGAAAAGGAAGCAGTTGCTGAAGAAACCGACACAGGTTCAGGTTCCCTTCCGGAAATGCAGGTGCATTTTATTGATGTAGGCCAGGCGGACGCAACGCTGTTTTCATTTGGTTCTTATAAGATATTGCTCGATGCTGGAGACTGGGATAACCATGATGTAGTCGACTATTTACATTCCCAAGGCATTTCTCAAATCGACATCGCCATCGGAACACATCCTGACGCTGATCATATTGGCCAACTTGATAAAGTGATCAATCAGTTTGAAGTTGGCGAAGTATGGATGTCTGGAAACACAAGTACATCGGACACATATCAACGGGTCATGGAAGCAATCGACTCCAACCAAGCAGGTTATGAAGAACCGCGTTTAGGAGATCGGTACGATGTTGGTGATTTACAGGTTGAGGTTCTTTATCCTGCCTCGATTTCCGGAGAGACGAATCAGGAATCGCTTGCTTTTAAGATGTCCTATGGAGATATTGATTTCATTTTTACCGGCGATGCGGAAAAGGCACAGGAACAGGAAATGATCGACAGTGCAATCAATCTGGACGCGGAGATTCTGCAGTTGGGTCACCACGGTTCCGATACGTCAACCAGCCAAACTTTTTTGGAAGCCGTTTCTCCTGAATTGGCCATTTATAGTGCAGATGCCGATAATCAATATGGACATCCACATGAGGAAGTGATAGACCGAGTCAGGAATGTAGGGGCGGAGTTATACGGAACCGATGCACATGGTACTATCATGGTGACAACGGATGGAAAATCCTATCAAGTGACCACTCATGAAAATGGAGAAATCAAAGCAGGGCAGTCTAATCAGCAGGAGCAAACAGTGGAAAAAGAGACGGAGTCAACAGAAGCAGGACAAGACACGAAGGGACAATGCATCGACATTAATAGCGCCGGTTCCGAACAGCTACAGGGAATTATCCATATTGGGGCGGAGCGAGCAAAGGATGTAATCGATCTGCGTCCATTTCAGTCAATCGATGAATTGACAAAAGTCAGTGGCATTGGACCATCCCGACTGAATGACATTAAAGGTCAAGGAATTGCTTGTATAGGAGGATGATTATACATGAAAGGTGTTTTGGACCGTATTGAAGACGAAAAATTTGCTGTTATTCTTGCTGAAGAAGAGGGCAAGGAATTTGTTACTGATAAGAGGCTACTTCCTGAAGGAGCAAAAGTACACGACAGGTTGGAATTTACCGTCCATGAAGGTGACATAGAAAACATTCGTATTGATAAGCAAAAGACGTCAAACCGTCAAGAGAACGCGGAAATGTTAAGGGATCGGATGCGTTCCCGATCAAAAGGAAGTAAATTTAAACGGTAGTAATCGAAATGGGGGAGCTTGAGCAAGCAGCTCAAGCCTGTTTTGTTTTTAACCAGACACGTGCAGAGAAATGACATGGGAAGTGGTTGGAAGCAAGCTTTGATTTTGGCAGACATGGCTATTCCAGCCTTCATGCAAAGTATACTTCCGCTAGATGAAGCGATATTGGACTGAGCCAAATATCCTTCAATCACTGGGTGCATAAAAAACCATCAGCGTATGATAAGAACGCTGATGGTTTTTTATGCAATAGTAGACTGGATTTTTTTCGTCGTTTTATCTACTTCATTAAGTCTCCAACGATTTCATAGGAACGCAGCCGGTCTTCGTGATGGAAGATTTGAGAATTGATGATCAGCTCATCGGCTTCTGTCTCCTTGATGAATTCCTTCAATTTTTGTTTTACTGTTTCCGGACCTCCAATAATAGATGCCGGTGATTCGAGCGTTTTTGCTACGGCTGCCTTTTCATGCGGAGCCCATAAGTCGTCAATGTTTTCCACAGGCGGCTGCAGTCTGGATGGCTGGCCGCGAGTAATGCTCAAAAACTGCTGCTGCTGCGAAGTTGCCAAGTACTGAGCTCGTTCGTCCGTGTCGGCGGCCACGATATTTACGCCTAGCATGGCATACGGTTTGTCCATGTTTGCCGACGGTTGAAAATGATCCCGATAAATTTTCAAAGCAGGAAGGGTGTAATCTGGTGAAAAGTGACTGGCAAATGAAAACGGCAATCCCTTCATTGCAGCCAGTCTGGCACTGAACCCGCTGGATCCAAGCAGCCATATCGGGATATTCAGTCCTGTTCCCGGATAAGCGCGAACCCTCGCCGAAGAATTTTCATCAAAGTAACTTTCTAATTCTTCCACCTGCTGAGGAAAGTCTTCTGGTGTCGTATTCAAGGTGCGTCGAAGAGCATAAGCTGTAGCCTGGTCACTTCCGGGTGCACGGCCCAAGCCAAGGTCAATCCGTCCTGGGTACATGGATTCCAATGTTCCGAACTGTTCGGCGATTACTAAACTCGCATGGTTTGGCAGCATGACACCTCCAGAACCGACTCGGATACGGTCGGTAGCTCCCGCTACATGGCCGATTACTACAGAAGTTGCAGAGCTGGCAATCCCCGGCATGTTATGATGTTCTGCCAGCCAGTAGCGGTTAAATCCCCACTTTTCTACATGCTGAGCCAAATCGACTGTGTTTTTATAGGATTGTCCCGCATTGCTTCCTTCATTGATGGGCGCAAGGTCGAGAACCGACAAGGGTATATTGTTAAAAAAAGTTGCCTGATTGGTTGTCATTACATTCCCACTCCTTTTGTAAATCACTGCCACTAAATCATACGGCTAATCACCAACACCGTCCAATATTCTGTTTCATGGGCAGCTAGATTCGATGGTGGTAGAAGAGGAAGTCAGCATGGAGCAATTAAGATAAACAGGCCATCATTAATCTAGCTATTGTTAAAAAGGATACCTGTTCTAAGGAAGTGATTTATACCAGTTGTATTCTCTTTGGCATGAGGACTGAACCATATACCCTTCATATTAGCATTTTGACAACCGGCAATATCCTTTCTCAGGTCGTCTCCCACAAATATTACTGCTTCCGGTTGGACTTGTAGCTCCTTTAATGCTAATTGAAATATGTGTTTGTCAGGCTTACTGTAACCCACTTCTTCGGAAATGATTACCGTATCAAAGCAGTGGTTGAAACCGGTAGTAATTATTTTTGCTTCGCTGCGTCGTACCGTTTGTGATAATAGCAACTTCCACATGTTCCTTTAATGTATTTATGATATTTATAGCAGTTTGAAAGCATTCACTACTATCTATTTTAAAATAAACATAAAATGACAGCTGATTATTTGGATCTTAATAAATAAAGAAGCGGACCCGGAGTTCCGCTTCCATATTAAAATCAATCTGATTCATCCATTTTTAAAATGATTTTACCAATGTTTTGATTGCTTTCCATGCGGCGGTGTGCATCCTGGACCTCTTCCATTGGAAAAACCTTATCAATGATTGGTTTTAATTTATTTTGTTCAAACAAAGGCAGTGCTCTTCCTGCAAAGTCGGCTGTAAGTTCAGCTTTATAGTGATCAGACCTTGGCGTAAGCAGAGTGGCTTTCCATTGAACCCGTTTGCTCATCAATTCCATTAAGTTAATGTTTTCCAGATGCGCGCCACCTAACAAGCCTATTAAGATCCACCGGCCATCGGTTTGAATGCTGTTCAGGTTTTTCCGGTAATACGAAGCACCGATGAAATCAAGGATGACTGCCGCCCCATACTGGTCGGTGGCGGCCAGCACTTCTTTGTCAAAGTCCTGCTCTTTATAGTTGATGGTGGTGTCAGCGCCTAACGACTTACAAAAATCGAGCTTTTGGCTGGAACCTGCAGTTGTAAGGATATGAGCGTCCGCAAGCTGCCTGGCCAATTGAATTGCGGCGGTTCCGACTCCACTCCCGCCTGCGTGGATCAGGACGGTTTCTTTATCCTTCAGTTCTCCCAGCCAGAATAATGTTTGGTAAGCGGTTAAAAACACTTCTGGTATTGCTGCTGCTTCTTCGAACGAGAGGTTGTCAGGAATGATCATTGCCCGGTCTGCAGGCATAACAGCGTATTCCGCATAACCTCCGCCATTTACCAATCCCATTACCTTCGTACCGGGCTTGATTCCTGTATCATTTCCGGCTGACTCGACTATACCTGCTACTTCAATACCTAACACGTCAAAATCTAAATAACCGGAAGAGGTCTGACGATTGATAATATCGGTTCGGTTGATGGCTGCTGCTTTTACCTTGATCAACAATTCACCGGATTTCAGTTCCGGTTTTGGACGTTCACTTAGCTGGAGTTGTTCAGCGCCGCCTGGCTGCTTGACTGTAATTACTCTCATTATAAAAACTCCTTTATCTCCAGTATTTAATGGTCTCTATCGTTTTTATCCTATCACAGCCCCCTGCCAACGGGAAAAATTTGAACCGGCTGGATATAGATTCACAAGCATAGACGGGCCTTATGCGATATATAAATGTAGAAATGACTATTTGGAGGGAGGTCCTGGATGAACAGCAATCAAGAAGTAGCATTAAGCGATATCCGTCTGGCCCAAAACCGAATTTCTAAACTCATCGGAAAAACTCCGCTTCTTAAAGCACCTGCACTTTCGGAGCATGCAGGGATTGAGGCGTATTTGAAATTAGAAACAATCAATCAAGTTGGTTCCTTTAAAATCCGGGGAGCAGCCAACAAAATGCTGCAGCTTACAGAGATACAGCGCCGGAAGGGGGTCACCACCTATTCGACCGGCAACCATGGCATGGCTGTTGCGTTTATCGCACGGGAGCTGTCCATACCGGCGGTGATTTGTATCTCCAACCGTGTGCCACATGTGAAGGTAGCTGCGCTTCAAAGACTGGGAGCAAAGATTGAGATAGTTGGCGATGGGCAGGATGATGCAGCGAGACGTTGTCAACAGTTACAGGAGCAAGATGGTCTGACGATTATACCGCCGTTCGATGACCGGGATATAATAGCGGGACAGGGGACGATTGCTTTGGAACTATTAGAAGATTTACCGGGACTGGAGGAGGTGGTCATTCCTGTATCGGGAGGAGGATTGATAGCCGGGATAGGGTTTGTGTTGAAACAACTAAAACCAGATGTCCGGGTAACAGGTGTATCCATCGAGGCGGCATCAGCGATGCATGAGAGCCTTAGAGAGGGAAGACCCATCGATATACCGGAAAAAAACACGATAGCGGATAGTTTACTGGGAGGAATCAATCTGGATAATCATTATACTTTTAAGATGGTACAGCAATACATGGATCAGATGATTCTTCTTTCGGATCGGAATATTGTCCAAGCGATGACGTTCCTGCTGGAACAAGAACGGATCGTTGCAGAGGGTGCCGGAGCGGCTGGAGTTGCTGCCGTGTTAACCGAACCGTCTGCCGTGAAACAATCTACTGCTATCCTTATCACCGGAAATAATCTCGATTGGCAGCAATTTTTCACAGCAAGGGAGGAGGAACAGGGATGATTGTATGTACGGAAGCACAAATAAGAGCGCATATTCAACAGAATTTTCAAATAGTGAAAGCAATGGAGACAGGATTCTCCCGCCATTCTGCAGGGGAAGTGACCATGCCGTCTATCATGCGGATCGATTTTCCTGAACAGCATGGGGAAATAGATATTAAATCCGCTTATGTACACGGTTTGAATCAGTTTGCGGTAAAAATGTCGACTGGGTTCTTTAAAAACCAACGATTAGGACTACCGAGCGGGAATGGGATGATGCTAGTATTTAGTGCGGAAACAGGCATACCACTTGCAGTGCTGCTGGATAATGGCTATCTAACCCATTTACGTACAGCAGCTGCAGGAGCTGTTGCGGCAAATTTTTTAGCAAATGAGACGGTGGAGGCAGTAGGATTGATCGGGACCGGTGCCCAGTCACGCTACCAGCTCGAAGCATTACAGCTAGTCCGACAGTTTCCTAAACTGTATGTCCATGGACGGAAGGTTGACAATGTGCGCAAATTTATAACAGATATCAGGGGCATATACAGTGGGGAAGTGATTGTCTGCGAATCAGCGGAAGAGCTAGTACGGAATAGCGGTCTTGTGATAACAACCACTCCGGCAGAATCTCCGTTGATTCAGGCAGAATGGCTGCATCCGGGCCTGCACATTACAGCGATAGGAGCGGACGCCGAACATAAGAACGAACTTGATCCAGCAATTTTTAGTAAAGCGGATAGAATTGTCTGTGACAGCAAATCACAATGTAGCCGCCTAGGAGAGCTTCATCATGCTTATGAAGCAAATATTCTGGACGCTCAAACTCCTGTCGAAGAAATAGGAGCGATAGTCTCCGAAGCGAAGCCGGACCGGCGGGAGAAGGACTCCATCACGGTTTGTGATTTAACAGGTACTGGTGTGCAAGACACGATGATTGCTGCTTATGCCTATGAATTGCTAAGCAAAAGCAACGCAGGTACGGTGTATTGAAAATGGAAGGCGGGGAGCAGGGCGTGTTTACTAAGGAAGAATATAAAGAACGTGTGAAGCGTACCAAGGAACAGATGGCAATCGACGGTATTGAAGTCCTCCTGATCACAAATCCATCCAACATGAATTATCTGACCGGGTATAATGCGTGGTCTTTTTATGTACACCAAATGGTCGTTGTCCTTCCTGACGAGGAAGAGCCTCGTTGGATTGGCCGTAAGCAGGATGCAAATGCAGCGAAAGAAACGACCTGGCTTCAACATCAGCATATTTTATTTTATAACGATGATTATATTCAGTCACCGATTCTGCATCCAATGGACGCAATTGCCCGTGTTCTGGATAAGATGGGAAAAGGGAACCGCCGAATCGGTGTGGAAATGGAAAACTATTATTTCACCGCAAAATCGTTGAAACAACTGGAAAGAGGGCTCCCCAACGCAGTATTCCTCGATGCTACGCTTCTGATCAATTATTTACGGATGGTCAAGTCGGACAAAGAAATCACCATGATGAAAAAAGCGGCAATGATTGCCGGGCAGGCAATGGAAAAGGCAGTAGAAGCCATCAAGCCTGGCCGGAGGGAAAATGATGCGGTTGCCGACATCTATCATGCTCAAATCAGCGGTACTGCAAGTTTCGGAGGGGACTATCCTGCGATCGTACCGCTCCTTCCTGCAGGTAAAAGGACATCTTCCCCGCACATCACCTGGTCAGATCGCGCTTATCAGAAAAACGATACGGTGATTGTTGAATTAGCAGGCTGTTATCAACGCTATCACGCTCCATTGGCGCGGACAGTTAACCTTGGAAGCCCAACGGATAAAGTGAAAAATTTAGCCGAGGTGGTTGTCGAAGGTTTGAATGAGGCCCTGCATGCAGTGAAACCGGGATTGACCTGTGAGGAAATAGAGGAAGTTTGGCGGAAATCAATCGCAAAGTATGGTTTTCTCAAGGATTCGCGAATCGGTTATTCTGTCGGACTAAGTTATCCACCTGATTGGGGCGAGCATACAGCAAGTATCCGCGCCGGGGACAAGACAATACTTCGGCCAAACATGACATTTCATATGATTCCCGGAATTTGGTTTGACAGCTATGGAGTCGAAATCAGTGAGACGTTTCAGGTTACCGAAACAGGATGTGCTGCGTTGACGGACTTTCCCAGAAAACTTTTCGTGAAGTAAATGAAGGATGTTAGCTCCTTGGGCTAAGGGGACAGAAATTGGCAAAGTGACAAATGAAAGTATAAAGCAATTCTTATAAACAGAAGCGAGCCTGCATACAGCTCGCTTCTGTTTTACATGTTTAATTCCGTTTTTTTCTCTAACGGTTTGATATATTTTTTCAATAACCGTCGAGAAATAGGGCCGACAATCAGTAACTGTGATGGTAACGCGACAAGAAAATTCAAACCGACTAACTTTAAATAGGCTTTAAATAGGTTACCTTTCACTCCGGCCATGATGGAAGTTAAAATAAGTCCGTACCCTGACATAATCAGGACCATAACAGGAACCATGCAAAAAGCGATGGCTACTATTATGTTACTTTCTTTCGTTTTATCATAAGGTAATGATAGTGCTGCTTTACGCGCTGCCGTTCCCACTAATGATTCAGCGAAGAAGGCAACGGAGAAAGTTATCAAAAATTGTATCGCCATGGAACCCGGTGTTACAGAAGAAAATCCATGCAATGCTGTATTGTAGAGGGTCATAATGCACACCATTCCAAAACACATAAATAATCCGAAAATAATACCCTCTTTCTTATTGCTAGGCAAATAGATCATCCTCCTTTAGTCATAGATGATATTATATCGACCTTCCAGCTTTTACATAAGTGACAATTTTGTGACATTATTGCGAGACTACAATTGTTGTCTAGAAAACAAACCAATAGTTTAAATAGAGAAGGGGATAAAGTGAAGTTTGTTGACCTATGCTAACAGTGCTTTTCTTTCTTCCTTCCTTAAGTTGAAATAAAACCATAAGGTGTTATAATTAAAGTGAAACCAAATGGTTATATATTGAGGGGGTTATCGAGAAATTGAAAAAAGTGTCGGACATTAAACAATCGGTTTTACTAAACGCGCCGATTGAAAAAGTATGGAAAATCGTTACGTCTGCTGAAGGTTTGGAGTCTTGGTTTATGCCTAATGATATGAAAGCAATACCGGGTAAGGAATTTCACGTCCAGTCACCATTCGGTTCCTCTCCATGTAAAGTCTTAGAGGTAGAAGAGCCGAACTTCTTTTCTTTTGCATGGGATACGGAGGGATGGATTGTTTCGTTTTATTTAAAGGAAAAGGATGGGAAAACAGAGTTCACGCTGGTACATAGTGGTTGGAAGGAACCGGATGCTATATTACCGAAAGCCAATGAAAAAAGTTATGTGATTCGCGAACGGATGAACAATGGGTGGAGAAATCTTGTTACAAACCGGCTGCGAGAGGCAGTGGAAGAATAAGTGGCTGCTGAAAAACATGATGTGTTTCAGGCTATTGCGGATCCTACTCGCAGGCAGGTTTTACAGCTGCTTGTTGAACAAGATTTACCTATTTCAGAAATTGCTTCTCATTTTCAAATTAGCCGCACAGCTGTTGTGAAGCATCTTGGTGTGTTAACGGAAGCAGGTCTCGTAGACAGTGAGAAAATAGGCAGAGAGAAGCGTTACCATCTTCGGCCAGAACCACTTTCCGAGGTAAAGGACTGGCTTGGGTTCTACGAACAATTCTGGGAAAACAAGCTGACAAGACTGAAGCACGTGTTGGAAGCAGAAGAGGGACGAGAATGATTTTTATAGGAATTTAAATAAAGTAGAGGAGATACTCAAGCAGTTGCTAGTTCTCCCGTAGGGTCATCAGTTAACCAAATCGAGTCGAATTGTCATAATTGCAGGTTGTTTAATTGTTGTAAAAAAATGGTATAAACTCCCTTTCCAAGTAAACAATACAGGTAAATAGTTTTTACTTGGAGGGATACCCATGATGGATAAAAGTGATAAGGAAGGAATTTTGCCAAAATTTCCGGACTCCTATTGGCTGGAGCGTTCAAATATTCCGCAATTTTCTCCTTTACAGGAAGATATACAAGTCGATGCCGTTATCGTTGGCGGCGGCATTACTGGAATAACAGCCGCTTATTTGCTCGTCAAGGAAGGATTAAAGGTAGCCTTGCTGGAAGGTGATCGGCTGATGAATGGAACAACCGGCCACACTACCGCGAAAATAACTGCCCAACATAATCTAATCTATGATGAATTGATTCGTCATTTCGGAGAAGAGGCAGCGAAGCATTATTACGAAGCCAACACAGATGCACTGGAATTTATTGCTGAAACGGTAAAAGAACATGATATTGATTGCGGATTCATCCGGCAAGAAGCATATTTGTATGCAACGACAACTGAATATGCCAATAAATTGGAAAAAGAGTACGAGGCATATCAAAAACTGGGGATTAGTGGCGAGTTACAAAATGAAATTCCGTTTGATCAAAAAGTAGAAAATGTTCTATCGATGAAAAATCAGGCACAGTATCATCCGTTGCAATATCTAATCAAGCTTGTAGAAACAATTGATAAATCAGGCGGGCAGATTTATGAAAAGACAACTGCTGTGAATGTAGAACATACCGATAAGGGTACCGCTGTATTGACAAGAGGTGGTTTGCGTGTGGTAGGGAAACATGTTTTGGCCTGTACGCATTTTCCTTTTTATGAGGGAGCGGGGCTGTACTCGACAAGGATGTATGCAGATCGTTCCTATTTAATGGCAGTCAAGACGAAACAAGACTATCCTGGGGGCATGTACTTAAGTGTAGATCAGCCAAGCCGTTCTCTCCGCGCTGCAACAGCTGGCAAAGAAAACATTGTTCTTGTCGGAGGGGAAAGCCACAAAACGGGCCAGGGGAAAGATACACTGGAATATTACAAAGCGTTGGCTTCCTTCAGCGATGAAGTATTGCATTCAAACGATATCCTTTACCGCTGGTCGGCTCAGGACTTGACGACCTTGGATAAAATCCCCTATATAGGCGAGGTGACTGCAGGGCAGCCGAATGTGTTGATTGCGACAGGTTACCGTAAATGGGGCATGACAAGTGGGACCGCAGCAGCAAGACTGCTAAGAGATATCGTGATGGATAGACAATCCCCATATCGGGCCTTATTTGCTCCGTCACGTTTCCAGGCCGATCCTAGCGCAAGAAAATTTGTGAAAGAAAATATAGACGTAGCCAAGCACCTAATCAAGGGCAAGCTTACATTGCCTGTTCAAAGAATCCACGACTTATCCAGGGACCAGGGGGCGGCTGTCACGATTAAAGGGAAACGGAAAGGTGCATATCGTGATGAAGAAGGAAAAATGCACGTTGTTGATACAACCTGTACCCATATGGGTTGTGAGGTGAATTGGAACCATGGGGACCGGACGTGGGATTGTCCGTGCCATGGATCCAGATTTTCTTTTACTGGAGAAGTGGTCGAAGGACCAGCCGAAAAGCCACTTCAAAAAGATGAACATACCTTTTTCGATAATATTTTCTCGGAGGATTCAGGTTACTGATGTTGAAGTCTGCGAAAGGGAAAAGGGATCGCCTAAATGGCGATCCCTTTTATTCGTGCTGTTGCATACTGTTTAGATTCTTATCTTAAAAAGGCGCTTAATCAGCCAATTTTAACGCTGCTTTAGAAGTCTTTAGGTCTACCTCAAGCTGTTCTTCCAAATCACTTGGATGATAATAGCCCTTGTCGATCATATAATGGCTTATTTTTTCATGGGCTTCAATTGCATAGTTCAACTGTGTACGTAAAACATCTCTTACTTCCGGAGTTGCTGCCTCGGTCAGCGCAAAAGTCATATTCCGGACAGCCGATTTAGTTGTAATTAAAAAATCAGTAGCAATAACTTGATCTGTCATTCCGCTCAACCCTGCCACTTTTTGCAGCATATTTGTCATGTCAATTCCTCCTCTCTTGTTTTAACAGCTGATTCAATTGTTCTACATGCATTTTCCCTTCACTTACATCCGTTTCCAAAATCGACTTCAGCTGATCACATCCTACCAGCCCGTGCATGGTGGCCGACTTTGTCAGGCACAAATTTTTGAAGGTGAGTATTTCATGAAGTTCTAATCGTTCATGGAGCGCTAATTGATCCGACATTTACTCACATCCCATCGTCTGCTTTTTTTTTAGATTGCTTCCTTTAATCGTAATTATTCGTTGGTGCAGTTTTGTATAGACTCTCCGGATTGAGATAAAATATCATTTAGTTCAATACATTTTAGGAGGATTCCGATGGGACAGGAAGACTTAGCTTTTCATGAAACAATGGATCTGCACGAACTATTGAATCTAAAGACCGTGGCCTTGCTGAAAGCCAAAATGATGCAGGGAATCGTATTTGATCAGGATCTTCGCGCTATGTTGGATAAAAGTGTCCAAATATCGATTATGGACATCAAGCAGCTTCAACGCCTTTATCCATACACAAAGACACAGTAAAAATGGGGTGGAACAAATGAACGATTACCTAGATCCAATCAATTCGGTGGGTATGCCGGAGAAAATCGATTCAGCGATAGCGCTGGACTTGCTTATTACAATTAAAGAAGCAATACGTAACTATTCCGTAGCTTTGACAGAGGCCGCCAGTCCGGAGGTCAGGACGACCATCCGCAACCAAATGGAAGCTGCCCTTGATTTTCAAGAGGAGATCACCGATTTGCTGGTAAGGAAAAAGTGGTTTCATCCGTATGATGTAGCTGAACAGCAAATGCTTGATTTGAAGTCCGCTCAGACGGCGGTCGATATAGCCGGACTCGACCTCTTCCCGGAAAACAATAATCGAAAAGGGTTGTTCCCGACGCCGCCGCAATAAGAAAATAACGGAGGAGATAGACACCATGAAAGCAGTAACATACCAAGGAGTGAAAAATGTTGCCGTCAAAGACGTCGAAGCACCTAAAATAAAAAAAGCGGATGACGTCATTGTAAAACTGACTAATACCGCCATTTGTGGCTCCGATTTACACTTGATTCATGGCATGATCCCTAACACCCAGGAAAATTACATTATTGGACATGAACCGATGGGAATTGTGGAGGAAGCAGGGCCTGAGGTTACGAATCTGAAAAAGGGCGACCGTGTCGTTGTTCCGTTCAATGTCAGCTGCGGAAAGTGCTGGTTTTGTGAAAACCAACTGGAAAGTCAGTGCGATAACGCCAATGATAATGGGGAGATGGGTGCCTATTTTGGTTACTCGGGAACCACAGGAGGCTATCCTGGAGGTCAAGCAGAATACATGCGTGTACCCTATGGGAATTTCACTCCCTTTAAAATTCCGGAGGATAGTGAGGTGGACGATGATAACCTGGTGTTACTCTCCGACGCCGGTACAACAGCCTACTGGAGTGTCGATAACTCTGGCATGAAAGAAGGCGATACCGTCGTTATATTGGGGTGCGGTCCGGTCGGACTGTTGGCTCAAAAATTTGCCTGGCTAAAAGGAGCAAAAAGGGTAATCGCAGTGGACTATGTCGGTTATCGACTGGAACATGCCAAGCGCACCAATCGAGTGGAAATTATCAACTTTGAAGACCATCAAAATACCGGTGCCTATCTTCATGAAATAACCAAAGGCGGTGCGGATGTGGTGATTGACTGTGTAGGCATGGATGGAAAGATGACCGACCTGGAATTCCTCATTACAGGCTTAAAATTGCAAGGCGGCTCGATGGGGGCTTTGGTAATGGCGAGTCAGGCCGTACGAAAAGGTGGGAATATCCAGGTGACAGGGGTCTATTCCAGCCGGTATAATGCTTTTCCTTTTGGCGATATTTTTCAGCGAAATGTTTCGATAAGGAGCGGACAAGCACCTGTCATCCATTATATGCCGTACTTACACGACCTTATTTCTCAGGGAAAGGTTGACTTAAGTGATATTATTACGCATACATTGCCGCTGAGCGAAGCAAAACATGGCTACGAAATATTTGATACGAAGACGGAAGACTGTATAAAAGTCGTTTTGAAACCTTAATACATGATTCCTTGGCATTTTATACACATTAAGGTCGTAAAAGGAAAGGAGGTCACACTTATGGATGCACACCGTGCGCAGGAAATCACCTCGTCTGAGATAATGATCGATGTCACCTACAATGGAGGAAAAGTGTATATTGAACACGTCGACCAAGGAGCAGGGATGGCGACCATCCATCCGCTCGAAGATCCGGAAACAAAACAAAGTGTTCAGGTGGAAGACTTGTTAGAACAGTGACAGCGCTCAATACTTGCTAAATCAATGTTAACAGGATAGGAACCCATGGACTAGTTGATAACATTAGGAAGCAACAGCAGATGAAAGCAAACGCTTAGACTTCCTTTCATCCTGTTGCTTGCTGCACCTCGCTGTTCCGAGCAACTGTGCTTTCCTCGGCTATGGCTCCTACTTCCTCCGAAGTTTTGCATCCATTCTTTCTAAGCAGAAAGATTATTCGCTTTTTATAGGAACAACAAAAAACCGAGCGATTTGGAATCATCGTTCGGTTTTTGCTTTGGACAAGAATTCCAGTAAAAGTATACTTTCCTGCAGCTGGTTTGCTTACATACTGCTTGTTTAGGTTTGTTATTTTTATGGCTATAACTGTATATCGCCATCTTCTTTGACCGGTAGATATTTCGTGAAATAGGCTCCTGCTATCAATAACAACAATGTCATTGTCCAGCTGATGGTACCCAAAAAGTCCAACCAGTAACCTAACAGCTGTATGACAGCGATCAAATAAAAACAAATTGATGTCAAGGCGGTCTTTATTCCGGTTACTTTTGCTTTTCTTCTTTTCTTTATGTTGATGCTTATAGAAAAAACCAGAGCTACCACCGTGAGTATCGTGAGAAAAATCGGAAGCAATTTACCACTCCTTATCTAACGTTTATTCAATTGATAGGTTTAGTTTAGCATATTTTGGGAGACTTGGAAGGATCGGCAACTAATGATTTCAAATTGGAAGAAAACAAATTTGATTGATACGGAGGGATAGAAGGTTATGTTAAGATAGAAACTATCCAGAATGTCAACGAACAAAACCCAGTATAGAAGTTTTTTAGGGTGTATGGCCGACTATCAAAATAGGTACAAGGAGTATAAAAAGATGGAAATAAGAAAACCTGACGAATTTGAGCAGGAGCTGATTTTGAAATTGTCTCCTCAAGCGGTACGAGAGGGGACAGCAGGAGAATCAGCACCTGATGCAAATAAGACGAAAAAGCTGATCGAGTCCGTTCTGCAAAAAGGTGGCTGCTATTGGGCTGCTTTTGAACACGACCAATTGCTTGGATGGAGTTTAATAGGTAAGGGGAAGGATTCGTTTACAGACAAGCCCTTCGGTTTTGTTTATGAGCTGTTCGTCGTTCCTGCTTATAGAGGAAAAGGGATTGCCGAACAATTGCTGCATGCTGTTTGTGATCAACTTAAGAGTGCAGGGCATCAGGAAGTGCGCTTGAGTGTTCATGCAGAAAACAGTGCGATTGAACTTTATAAAAAGTTGGGATTTACAGAAAAGACGTTTACGATGAAAAGGGAGTTATAAGTACTATCGATTAATTGTTGTGTTGCCAGGACTCATAGAAATACCAAATAAAAAACAGGATACTGATCAACAAAAACACGGGTATGAAAAGATTTTGGTAAATGAGCTGCATGTCGGGATTGGTAGGGAATTCACCAGTAGAAGTTTGGGCGAACCAATAGATATAACGATTTAACCGTTCCATTGTGTATAAGAAGCCGCTTGCTAACAAAAACACTAGTCCAAAAATCAGTTTTGTTTTGCGATCGATCATTTGTAAGAGTTCCCCTCCCTTTGTTATTGCTTCCATTTTACCTCGATTTAAATTCCAGTTCCAGCTATTAGGAGAAAAGAGGTGATTTCAATTGATAATAAAAAAAATTTCGTGCCACGTACCCCCTGAAGCTAAACAGGTATTTAGTGAACAGCAAGCCATGTGGAATGCCTTGAAGCAGTGTAATGGCTTTCTTGGCCAGTTTGGCGGCTGGGAAGAAACCAACTCATATACAGCTTCCATTTACTCTTTTTGGGAGACGCTTGACGATTATCGGCATTTTATGGAACATACACATGATTCAATCGTTGAGGGAACAAATCAACAAAAAACCTATAACTCCATTTCAATAGACTTATTCGAGAGGCAATTCAACTTATCGGAAGAACGGGACATCTACAATGTTCTAGAGAAAGCGCATTTTGTGCGAATTGCGTTAGCTACTGTGAAATGTGAATTTATTCCTCGTTTCATATATTTCCAACAGGGGATATGGAATCCTGGTATGCAGCAGGCTGAAGGGATGCTGGGTGGTGTGTTTGCTCGTTCCCGAGAGGTTGAAAACCAGTTTCTTGTATTGTCAGGCTGGAAAAGTGCATATGATCATCGACAATACATGCAGAGCTTTTTCCCATCCCTTTTGGAAGCTGCCAATCCTAAAAGGGATGTCTCTTTCCTTGTAGGAGAGCAGTTCAGTATTCAAGAAACCTGGCGGGTTAGCAGATGATATCAAATCTGGATATAAGGAAGAAAAACGATGGCAGCAGATAACTTTCGAAATGTTAGGTTAGATAGCCAGATACCATTTTCATAACCTGCTTGTCAGGATTTAGCGTTAACTTGACGGCTTAAAAGTTTGCCTGTTATGCTAATTTCATTCTTTCCCTGGTGAATGGGTATCCTGTGCAAAGAAAGATAGCATTACGTTTTATCCTCTCTGAGGAAAAACGGTAATATCCTCTTACACG
This sequence comes from Sediminibacillus halophilus, assembly GCF_900103695.1. Lineage (GTDB taxonomy): Bacteria > Bacillota > Bacilli > Bacillales > Amphibacillaceae > Sediminibacillus > Sediminibacillus halophilus. The sequence goes on along the minus strand of NZ_FNHF01000001.1, from coordinate 896,512 downwards.
AGATGCCGCTTAGAATGTAGGAGGTAGCATGATGGACAGTGTATTGGAAATGATAAGGAAAAAACTTACATATAAATATGTTTTGGCTGTTGCTCTGCTAGCACTTCTAGTTGCCTGTTCGATGTATTTTGTGCATCATAACTATTCCTTTTACGATCGACCGATTGCAAAAGTATTGGAAACGAACCAGGTTGCTAACAAAGAAGTAACAGCAGAGCATGGGAATAAAGATAAGGTTTTCACACAAGAGATTTTGGCAGAAATCATGAATGGCGAAAAAAAAGGACAGCAACTTCACTTAACGAATGAGTATTCCGCTTCAGCTACTTACAGTCAGGCATATCGTCCAGGAAATGATTTATTTGTATCCATCGACACTGACCATGCAAATGAAAATGCGAAGTTGACCGGAACTATCTTGGATGTCAAACGAGACAAATATATCCTGCTTGTTGCGTGGGTGTTTGTGTTCATTTTATTGGTAGTCGGAAAAAAACAAGGTTTGTATTCTGTCCTCAGCTTAGCCATCAATGCTGTATTAATTTCTTATGCTTTAGATATGTATATCCAGTACGCAAATTTCGGCTTGCTGTTGATGTGCGCATGCAGTGTGGTTTTATTCACTTTAACTTCCTTATTGCTTGTCAACGGATTCAACCAAAAAACGTACGCGGCGGTAGCTGCTACCCTGTTAGGAACCTTGACATCCTTGCTGATTACTTATTTGGTTATGTGGATCACTGCTGAAAAAGGCCTTCGTTACGAGGAAATGGGCTTTTTAACGCGTCCGCCGCAAATGGTCTTCATGGCAGGCATTTTGATCGGTTCATTAGGAGCAGTCATGGATGTGGCGATCACGATGTCTTCTTCCATTTTCGGGTTATATGAGAAGAATGCTGACATTACAGTCAAAGCGCTTAAAACTTCTGGGATGGAAATTGGAAAAGATATTATGGGCACGATGACCAATATCCTGTTCTTCGCTTATATCAGCGGCTCGATTCCGACCATGATTTTATATTTGAAAAATGAGTATCCAGTGTCTTATACGTTTTCCATGAACCTTTCCTTGGAATTAGCCAGGGCTTTAGCTGGTGGAATAGGAATCGTGCTTACCATTCCTATCGGGCTATATACAGCGATATTTTTTATAAATCGAAAGCGGGCGAAATCATGAACACTTTAGTTTGGCTGGCAGTGATCCTGTTTTTATTGATGATTGGCATTGGAGGAAAAAAGGGAGCACGATCCTTTTTCGCCATCATGTTGAACTTTGGTGTACTGATTATTATCTTGTTTATGATGCTTGGAAGAGATAACGATCCGGTTATTTTAACGATTGTTGCCAGTACCCTTATTAGTTGCATCACACTCTTTTTTATTAATAAAGTCAACATTACGACTAAAACGGCATTTGTGTCTACGGTTATCACCATTGTCCTGTTAATCTTTTTTATTGTCTACCTGACGGATCGATCGATGATTCAAGGATTCAGTGAAGAAGAAATGGGTGAACTGTACGTATTTACGATGCATATAGGGGTGGACTTTGTAAAGATTGCAGCATCTGTGATCATTATGAGTACAATCGGCGCAATAACAGATGTTGCCATTTCGATTTCCTCTCCTATGCGGGAAATTTTTTACCATAATCCCTCGATGAACAGGAAAGAGTTATTTTTTTCTGGTCTAAGTATCGGCAGGGATATCTTGGGGACGAATACGAATACGGTTTTCTTTGCGTTTATGGGAGGCTATTTGGCATTGTTGATTTGGTATAAAGACTTGGCTTATTCACTTGGCGAAATTATCAACTCCAAGGTGTTCGCAGAAGAAATGATCGGCATTCTCTGTGCGGGAATGGGAGTGGCTATCGTCATTCCGATAACTGCATGGATTACCGCTCTTGCGTTAGTGCGGACCAAAAAGAAGAGTGGGGCAACCCAATAAAATGTTAAACAGAAACAACCCAGCATGAAACGTGACCCCTGAAAAAGTCCTTTTTAATCAAACGAGCCGTCAACAGTGGCCAATCTAAAAAGAGTGATTTTCTTTGATTTATAAAAGAAAATCACTCTTTTTCCTTGAGGGAGAAGGAATTATAAAATTAAGTGCCTGTGGATTATTAGTGACAGGGACAGTCTCGTCCAGCTCCAGCGCCTATCCCCTCGAGGTCTTAACCCCACCCAGTAATTCATAAAGTGAAGGATTTGATGCCAGACTGTCAATTATCCATTCATGGAACTTCAGTTTTTCAGTCGCCTCGCATAAAACCAGAGGGTCTGTTGAGTTAGTGGCTGAAATAATGTTGAATTCCTTCGCTTATGCCAGCGGCCACGTTATTCTGATAGGCTTCGGTTTTGATTTCCCCAAGCTCTGCTGGATTGGAGACAAACCCCAGTTCAATCAAAACGGATAAATCGCTATTTTTCTTAAGTACACGATAGTCTGCTTGTTTTGTCCCCTTATCCTTAAGAGAGACGCGGTCTATTATGCCCGATTGTATGTTTTCCGCCAATTCCAAGTCTTCATCGTCGGTATAGTGATAGGTACTGATTCCACCGACTGTACTGATAGGAAAGGAATTGTAGTGAAAACTGATAAAAGCGTCAGTATTGGAACGATTACTGATTTTAATCCGCTTTTCCAGAGAAATATACGTATCATCATATCTAGTCAAGATAACGTTGGCGCCGCTAGCCTTCAGGTTTTTGGCCACTTTGGAAGCCGTCACCAATGTTAAATCTTTTTCATAGGTTCCGTCAATTCCGATCGCACCAGGGTCTTTACCGCCGTGCCCTGCATCCAGAACGAAAGTATAGCCTGTCAATGGTTCGACTGTTTGGCTTTGCTCCTGTTCATTGTTAATAGTGACAGAATTCTGTTTTTGCTTTCCCTTTTCTTCTGTCAACCTGCTGCCATTTTGCTTCTTGTACATTGCTGTCTGCTTGCGTTTATGTAAAGAATCTTGATTTTGTTCCACAGGGAAAAGATGTTGCGAGGCTACCCAGCCTACTTGATTATTATAATAGGTTTTTACCCAGCCATAGGCTTCATCGAACACGGTGACCTGATCCCCATTCTGCAGTTTTCCGACTACTTCTCCACTGCTGGAAGGCTCATCTCGGATTAAAAGGGAAGAACCATCCACCACGTCTACCATGTAAGTCTCGTTATCTGCTGCCATAACAGATGGAGCGAACAACAAGGAGAGAAGCAGCAATATTACGCCTGCCGTTAAAGTAATTAATCGGTTCATCAAAAAACCCCTTTCTATCAAACTATTTTCCTGCCACAGCTGTCTAGCACGATATTCCTCCATCTTACCCAGTCTGCAATCCTTTTAAACATGTTCTCTATTATTTATAGAGAACTATCTAGCAAAATAGTACTTCCAAAGGAAAAATAGTAAGAAAGATAGGGATGACTAGGAAAATAGAAAGGGGGGAGAAGGCGGATGATTTTCCCTGAAAAAGGCAGGGGAAAAGAAGAAATTCTCCACGGACCCAAATAGGCCATTGTGGGAATTTCTTCTCTGAATCAGGATGACAATTTTTGTTTGAAAGCAGTCAGTTTTTCTTTTACTTCTGAACTCAATTGTTTGATTTGTTCCATATCCGGTGTTTGGTTTTGGGCATACGCAATCAAAGGATAGAGACTATCTTCAATGTTTTTGTAATCGTCGGGAAAGTTGGTTTCCACTGCTTTTTCAATCTTGTCCCATTCCTCAGACAGGCTTTTACCCAGTTGGTTTATGGTTTCCGTTTGGTCCGGTTGGTTGGTAACAGCAGTAACCAGTTCCTTGAGGACTTCCAATACATTTTCCACACCGTCTGCAATTTTTTGCTCGCTTCGTGCGTCGAGGGAAGTAACCTCTTCCACAGGAAGCGTTTCCGTCGGCCCAGATTGCTGCTGTTGTTCCTGTCCGTCCTCTCCAAGGTAATAGTACAGTCCGAGTCCTAGCAAGGCAATCCAAAAAAGCTGCTTCAGGGGAATCATCTCCTTTTGTTTTGTCGAAGGTAGCTTTCCCCTAAAGCAGGTAAAATTATGCAAATGAATATTTAGCAGGAGTTAATGGAGACTTTTCTATTTGAGCTTCTACCCATCTAGTCCAGCCAACGATGGATTGCAAATTGATTGGCCCCGCTTGAGATCCTATTAAAAGCTTTCAGATAAAAACAGACTAATCATCATGGTTCTTTTCCAGGTAATTAATCAAATCGGAAACCTCCTGGAATATCGCTTCAGGCTCTACTGAGTATTCCGAGGACTGGTATTCGGGCAGCCATTTGGCCGCGCCAATGTGAACGCCCGCTTTCTTACCAGCATTCATATCATCATCACTATCCCCGATATACATTGCCTCCTCGGGAGAAACCTCTAATTTTTTCAGAGCTTGCAGTATTCCTTCTGGCGCCGGCTTGGCCTCCTTGACGTCATCGCCTGTAATCAATATATCAAAATATTTTTTCATATTCAGTTCTGCTAAAGAATATTCAAAGCTTTTTCGGGATTTTCCGGTAACGACTCCCAGCTTCATTTCCCGGTCTTTTAAGTTGGATAGCAGCTGGTCGATCTCCTGATTATTATCGACCAACCGGTTATGATTTTCTTCATATTGTTGGTAATAATAAGAGACAGCTCCTTTCACATCATTGCTCTGTAAGTTTTGTTCGATTAATTCCGGCTCGGGCGGCCCGAACATTTCTTTGATTTCCTCTTTCGAATAGTCTTTTTGATCAAATTTTTTAAACACCTCTTGAAATCCGAAAATGTTGACGGGGAGTGTGTTAGCTAGTGTGCCGTCAAAATCGAAGATGATTGCTTTCATTGTTTCCATCCTTTCTTCTAGTTTCTTTCTGCTATCGTCTGTTCCGGTCTTTGATGTTATACCCGAAAAATGGTATAGAAAAAAGTGACATAGGAATGAAATTGGCTACCACTGCTGTGCTAACCTAACAATCAATAGTCGCCAAGCCGAAGTTATTTTTCTTTCTTCTCTTCGGACACTTTTGATCTTCCAGTAGACAAAGAAGGAAAGAGACAACTCCCTCTCCCTGAATATAAAATTTAGAATTATATATATTTGATGGGATTGAATATGTCCTCTGTCATCGTTAAACTTGTTTTCGTACATTAAATCGTCCACATAGATGTTTGAAATGAAACCGGGAAAGGCATTAGATTAGTATAGAGAATAGGAGGGTGGCAAATGAATAGACTGATTGCTGGAAAGACGATTAATGACTGGATTCAACAGTTTCCTTTACTAGAACAAATCAAACAATATCAGCCGGTATACTGGGAGAACGCAGGGGTCCGGGAAGACCTTCCGGGTGTGGAGAAGTTAAAAGCAGATGATATTACCGATGCAGCGGAAAGATGGAAGCGTTTCGCTCCCTTATTAAAGGAACTTTTCCCTACCTTGCAGGATACGGAAGGGAAGGTTGTCTCCCCGCTTCGCAGGCTTGACAGGTACAAGGCAGCCCACCTTAAAGTGCTGAAAGAAGACAGCCCCTTTTTTCTGAAGTGTGACAACCAGCTGCCGGTGGCAGGATCGATCAAAGCCAGAGGCGGTATGTATGAGGTGCTCAAACATGCGGAATCTCTGGCACTTAAAGAAGGATTGCTTAAGCAGTCAGATGATTATCGTGCGCTTACTTCCCCGGCCTGCAGACAGTTTTTTAGCAGACATTCTATTGGAGTTGGCTCGACCGGCAACTTGGCTCTCAGTATAGGTATTGTCGGAACGGCACTTGGATTTGAGGTGCATGTGCATATGTCGAGCGATGCCAAACAGTGGAAAAAGGATCTGCTGCGAAAACATGGTGCGCAGGTTCATGAATATAAAGGCGATTTTAGTGAGGCAATCACTAAAGGCAGACAGCAGACAGAAGCAGATCCAGCTGCTTATTTTATCGATGATGAAGATTCCAAAGATTTGTTTCTGGGCTATAGCGTAGCAGCAGCTGAACTAAAACAACAGCTGGATGCAGAGAATGTTTTCATCAGTGAACAAAACCCACTTTTCGTTTATTTACCTTGCGGTGTCGGCGGAGCACCGGGTGGTATTGCTTATGGTTTAAAGCAGTTGTTCGGCGGGTTGGTTCACTGTGTTTTTGTAGAACCGACTCATGCACCGGCAGTATTGCTTGGACTAATGACAGGTCTCCATGAAGGTATATCTGTTCAGGATTTTGATTTGGATAATCGTACTGCTGCGGACGGTCTTGCGGTGGGAAGGCCATCCAGGTTTGCCTCTTCTATCAGTCAACATACGGTAAGTAGTATTTATACAGAAAACGATGACATTTTTTATCAGTTGACTTATGAGCTTTGGAACCAGGAAGGCATTTTTTTGGAACCTTCGGCAGCGGCTGGATTGTCAGGGCCAAATCGGATTCAGGAAGATTCCCGTTTATCATACACAGCGCCGGATGGAGTCCATGTCGCTTGGGCGACAGGTGGAGCGTTAGTACCTGATTCGGAACGGGAAGTGATTTATCAGAAGGGAAAGCAGCTTGCTGAAAAGAAATAACCCTCGAATAACAAACGTTTTGCAAAGGGCTCCTGTGGACATATGTTCTGCAGGGGCTCGTTTTACGGAGGAATGGCTATTTAAAAACAAACATATTATGGTATAAATTCCGTGATGAAGGTATGATGAGAATATAGACAAAGAGCAAAAGTTGAATAATCAGGGGGGTTGGGGATGAGAAAATGGGAAATACTTTTGCTTGGACTAACAGGGTTGTTTGTTTTGTTTTTAATTGTAACCGGTTTCAAGTTTGTTGCCTTGACCAGCAAACAGCCTGCAGCACATCCGGTAAAGATCGACCTGACTGAAGAGGATGCGGTTGCCAGGTTTTCTAAGGCGATTACCTATCCCACCATATCTCATCAAGACTACAGCCAATTCAGTTATTCGGAATTTGATGGTTTTCTCGATTTTTTAAAGGAAAGCTATCCCCTCGTCGATGAGCACCTCCATCTTGATAAGGTCAACGAATATGGATTAATTTATAGGTGGCAAGGCAGTGAAGAAACAAAAAAACCAATTGGCCTCACAGCCCATTATGACGTAGTCCCTATATTAGAAGGGACAGAAACAGATTGGGGTCAGTCCCCATTTAGTGGGGAAGTGGTGGATGGGAAGATTTGGGGAAGAGGAACACTTGATGACAAGATCGGGGTTATAGGTATTCTCGAAGCAGTCGAAAAGTTACTGTCCGAAGACTTTCAACCAGAACGGGATGTGTATCTTTTGTTTGGCTTTGATGAAGAAGTCGGCGGTGAGAAGGGAGCGCAGGCTATTGCGGATGAATTGAAGCAGAGGAACATCAAGTTTGAATTTATCCTCGATGAGGGGGGCGCCATCATCGAGGGAATGGTCCCGGGATTAGATAATCCTGTTGGCGTGGTTGGCTTATCGGAAAAAGGGATGGCGACAGCCGAACTTTCTACCGAAGGAAGCGGAGGGCATTCTTCACAGCCAGAAAATCGAACGAATATCGGCAGGATAGCACGGGCGATAGCCAAACTGGAAAAAGAACAATTCCCGGCTGATCTGCAAGGCCCGGCAGAAGAACTATTCGCCTATACTGCTCCTGAGATGAAAGGAGCAATGAAATATGTTTTTGCCAATCAGGCCATATTTGAACCAGTAATCGAGTCAATCCTGTTGGAAAAACCGGCTACCGCCGCCCTGCTTCGCACGACAATTGCCCCGACCATCTTCCAGGCAGGCGAGCAGTACAATGCACTACCAGAAAAAGCAACAGCGGTGGTTAATCTGCGTGTTATGCCGGGTGAATCTTTAGAAGACGTACGGACTTTTATTGAAAAAACGATTGATGATGACCTCGTCCAAGTAAACGTAACCGGAAATGAAGCATCCCCCGTTTCTTCTATTGACAGTTGGCACTTTAAAGCCGTCCAGCAGGCTGCCCGGAATGTATATCCGGAGGCAGTTATCGCTCCCTATTTAATGTTTGCGGGTTCTGACGCCAGGCATTACGATCGAATCGCCGACAATACGTATCGCTTTTTGCCGGTATTGATTACTGCGGAAGATTTGAACCGTATGCACGGAAGCAATGAGCATATCAGCATCGATAATTTTCTTCATGCCATTTCTTTTTACCAGGAAATCATTAAAACTGCCGACCAACAGGCAGGAGATCAATAGGAGGCTATAGAAGTGTTCAGTAAATATTCAAGCAAAGGGTGTGATCTGTCATGAATAGGGTGTTTTGGGTGGTATCAATTCTGGTCGGTGTGATCGCTTTTCTGGCAGCTTTGCTAGTGTTTCTGTGGATAGATTCTCCATCACCGTACCTTGGTGCTTTGGTAATAGGTTTCTTGATTTTTGAAATAAGTTTCTATCACCGTTTTCAGCAGAGTAAAGAAAAACGATTGCAATAAGAGAATCAAGGCCGTTCGTCAGAATTTCAACGTTGTACACAAAAGGCTCGTAGCCGAGAGGAGTGTGTCCATTTAATGAAGCTTGCCTTTACTACACTAGGCTGCCCGAAATGGAACTTGGATACCATGATCACTTACGCAGTTGAAAATGGTTTTCAAGGCATAGATTTTAGGGGATTCCAAGGAGAAATGGACATCTTCCGCACGCCTGCGTTTTCCAGCCAGCGGGAGGAAACCAAACAAAAATTTGATCAAGCAGGTCTCGAAATCCCCTGTTTTTCCAGCTCTGTCAGGTTATATACAAAATCAGCAGAGCAATTTCAAACTTACATGGAAGAGTTGAAGAACTATGCAAAATTATGCCAGTTTTTTCATACTCCTTACATTCGTGTTTTTGGAGGAACAATCGGTGACATTGCAAGGGAACAGGCGGTGGAAATAGTCGAACAAAATCTTAAGGGAATGTTGGCCATTGCAGAGGAGTACCAAATAACATTGCTGCTGGAAACGCATGATGATTGGACGGATTGCGGCTATGTGGAAGAAGTTCTACAGCGTGCCCGATCCCCTTATTTGCAAGTTTTGTGGGATGTCCACCACCCATACCGAATAGCTGGCGAAACACCGGAACAGACATGGGAGAGACTTGGCGGACATATTCGGTACACCCATTGGAAGGACTCTTACAAAAGCAGTAATAACAAAAAGGGGTATCAGCTTTGTTTGATGGGAGAAGGAGATATGCCATTACAGCGCATTTTTCAGTTGCTTCAAACGAAAGGATTCAAAGGTTATTTTACATTGGAATGGGAAAAAGTATGGTGGCCGGACATTGAAGAACCAGAAGTGGCTCTTCCCCAATATGCAGCGTTTATGAGAGAAATGGGCTGAAACAAGGTGGTGCCAGAGAAACATATAAAAAATCAGAAGACAATCGGCAGTTAATTAAATTACTTCCGAAATTAAGAAATCCGTTCTTAGATTAATAAGACGGATTTATTTGTTTTTTATATGATAGGGATAATCTATTGAGGGAGATTTTTGAGAAAAATGCCTTCCGTAAAGCAAGGAGGTAGGAGTTCTTGCGAAACAAAATTTATCAGGATAAGGGGCTGTCAGCACAGGCAGAGTGTTCGAACTATGTGAGTCGTACCCCCTGGTAAGAGCTTTACCGCCTTTGGGAAGACAGAGGCTGTGCCGGGAAAGTGAATTATCTTATTGTTTTAAAGGATTAAGCAGGTTGCAGTAAATTACTTATTGACTAAACGCCTTTCGTAAATTTTAATTTGGGGAAGAAACGAAATGGATGTAAGCGTTTTACAAAAGGAGCGATAACAGGTGATCAATTTTGCAGTAGTGGGGTGCGGACGTGTAGCCGGGGTACATACTGAAGCTATTGCGGAAGCAGACCATGCGAATTTATACGCATTGTGCGATATCGACCAAGATAGAATTCGGCAATATGCCAATCGTTATCATGTCGAAAACGTTTATACCGATTTTGAAGCCATGTTACGAAACCCAACTATAGATGTGGTGAATATTTGCACCCCGCATGGTTTGCATGCAGATATGGCTGTGAGAGCAATGGAAGCAGGAAAGCATGTCATGATAGAAAAACCGCTTGCCCCTACCTTGGAGGAGGCCGATCGCATTATCGAGACTTCCAGGCGGCATCGTGTGAAAGCGACAGTGGTTCAACAAAACCGTTTTAACGAAGCGATACAGATCACCCGACGTGCTTTGCAGAACGAGCGCTTCGGCAAGTTGACCTACGGAACCGCCTATATCCGCTGGCGGAGGGAACAGGATTACTATGATCAGGACGCATGGCGTGGAACAAAGGCTATGGCTGATGGCGTTCTGATGAACCAGGCAATTCATACCATAGACTTACTCGTTTGGCTCATGGGACCAGTTAAACGGGTAACCGGCAGGACTGTAACCAGTCAGCATAGATTGGAAATGGAAGACCTGGGGATAGCCATGCTGGAATTTGATAGTGGAACGTTAGGAATCGTCGATGGAACTACTACGATTTTTCCCTCTGATTTAGGCGCTGGTTTAAATTTGTTTGGTCAGAATGGAATGGTCTGTATTGGAGGAAATGCTGCAAATCGTATTGAAAAATGGCGGTTTGGCCGGAATTTTCAGCAGGAAGAAAACCAAGTGCTCGCTTTACAAAAGGAGAATCCTGCGAGTGTTTACGGTATCGGGCATAAGCACTGTGTGAAGGACTTTGTACAAGCTATCCGGGAGGACCGCAATCCATTCATATCGTTAGAGGATGGACGTTATGCCTTGAAGTTAATATTGGCAATCTATCAATCTAATGCGACGGGTCTTCCGGTCGATTTAACCACATAAGTTTCCATGAAACTGAAGCTGTTGGCAAGCTGGTCAAGGAAAGGATGAGCGAAGATGGAGCAAGTACGTATCGGAATCATCGGGGTTGGGAACATGGGAAGTGCCCATGCGAAGTACCTGCAGGAAAATACTGTCCAGGGGGCTAAATTAACCGCTGTTCTGGATACGAATGAAGAGCGTGCCCGGTGGCTGGAAAGTCAACTAAAGGAAGAGATCTCCGTGTATTCGGAGGAAGACGCCTTTTTTGATTCTGGTTTGGTTGATGCAGTTCTAATCGCCACACCGCATTATCAGCATTCCCGGTTGGCAATAACAGCCTTTCATCGAGGGCTTCACGTGCTTTGTGAAAAACCAGCGGGTGTTTATACGAGCCAAGTACGTGAGATGAATCGGGCTGCTGAAGAAAGCGGAAAGGTATTCTCTATGATGTTTAATCAACGAACCAATCCGCTTTATCAAAAGCTGCGTGATGTCATTCTATCAGGAGAAATTGGGGAAATTCGTCGGATCAATTGGATTATTACCAATTGGTATCGCTCACAGAGCTACTACGATTCCGGAGGATGGAGGGCAACCTGGGCGGGGGAAGGTGGTGGAGTACTGATCAATCAGTGTCCTCACCAGCTCGATTTATGGCAATGGATGACCGGCATGATGCCAGAAAGAGTACGTGCTTTTTGTTATTTCGGTAAACACCGGGATATCGAAGTGGAGGATGAAGTGACCGCTTTTGCTGAGTATGACAATGGAGCGACCGGTGTTTTTATCACAACAACAGGAGAAGCGCCTGGTACGAACAGGCTTGAAATTGCTGGAGAGCGAGGCAAACTGGTAGTGGAAGACGGCCGGCTCCAGTTTTGGAGGCTGCGGGTTCCTGAGCCCGAATTCAACCGGACTTATAAGGGCGGTTTTGGATCACCGGAGTGCTGGGAAGTCGAGATTCCAGTAACGGGGGAGGAAACTGCACACCGAGGTATCACCCAAAACTTTATTAATGCCATCTTAAAAGGAGAGCCCCTTTTGGCTCCTGGTACGGAAGGAATCAAAGGGCTTACGCTATCCAATGCCATGCACATGTCTGCATGGCAAGATGACTGGGTGAATCTTCCTTTAGATGAAGAGGCTTATTACAAGATTTTGAAGGAAAAGATTGCGACTTCTGAGAAAAAGCGTACAAATGGCGATGTCCGGCTTGACGTAGACGGGACGTATTAAATAGGAATCGGGCATGGGATATAAATCTTGTCAAAAGGGGGAGGAGAGGAAATGCGATTTTCCGTATTTACAGTGATGACACCTGATCTTACGCCGAAGCAATTAATAGAGCATCTGGTGGAAACAGGTTATGACGGAGTAGAGTGGCGGTATAAGGAAACCCCGGAAGAATTTAAGCGGGAACAGCCGAGCTATTGGCGCTTTAACAAATGTACCTTGCAGCCAAACACTACCGATGAAGAACTTGCAAGTCTGCGTAAGTCAACGGATGAAAAAAGGATTGAAGTAGTCAGCGTCACGCCTTACCTTGATGTGGATGACTTGCAAGCGACGGAGAAGGTTTTGCAGACGGCTCAAAAACTGGGAGCCTCCACTATAAGGATTGGCGTTCCCCGGTATGATAGGACGGAAACGTACCAGGAATTATTTAAAAAGGCGGTACAGTACGTGAAAGAAGTGGAAGGAATGTGCAAGCAGTACAAGGTGAAGGGATTGGTGGAAACGCATCATCAGACAATCACGCCTAGCGCAAGCCTTGCTTATCAGTTGGTTTGTCATTTCGACCCCAGCCATATCGGCGTGTTATATGACCCTGGCAATATGGTGCATGAGGGCTTTGAAAATTATCGCATGGGATTGGAATTGCTAGGAGATTATCTCGCACATGTTCATGTTAAAAATGCAAGCTGGCAGATCGGACAGAAATACCCGGATGGAAGCATAGGGTGGGAAGTACAATGGGCACAGCTGGAGCATGGCGTGGTCGATTGGAAGCAGGTATTAACCGATTTGAAGGCAGTAGGATATGACGGATATGTCGGGTTTGAAGATTTTAGTGGCGTGTTTCCTACGAGGGAGGCACTATCCCATAATATCAACAGAATCAAGCAGTTATTGACCGAAATATAAGGAAAGGGAGACGGTGAGTCATGAATATTGGGTGTTGCACCGATATCCAAAACGCCAAATTAGTGAAAGAGGCAGGATTTGATTTCTTGGAATGCAAAGTCGTTTCCCTTATGGAAGAGCAAACAGATATCATTGAACAACAGGCTCAATTCTGTCAGGAAATCAAGCTGCCAGTAATGTCCTGTAACATTTTTTTACCGGGAACTTTAAAAGTAGTTGGCAATGAAGTAGATGAAGCGGCTATCGCCGGATATCTGGAAACGGCAATGCCTCGAATCAAGCAAATAGGGGCTGAAACGATTGTCTTCGGAAGCGGCGGTTCACGTTCAATACCGGAAGGTTTTTCACGACAGAAGGGGGAAGAACAAATTGGCCATTTTCTTGATTTAGCAGCAGATTATGCGGAACCACTTGGTTTGTCTATTGTGATCGAACCGTTGAATCAGTTGGAAAGCAATATGATTAACAGCATTCCCGAAGCCGTTCGATTTGCCAAGTCGGTCAACCGTCGATCGATTCAAGTGCTGGCTGACTTTTATCATATGGAGATAGAGAAGGAGCCATTAGATAATATCATCACAGCGAAAGAGTATTTGAAGCATGTCCATGTGGCCGACACAGACCGGAAACCGCCTGGTACTGGGAGCTATCCGTACCATAAATTTAAGGAATGCCTGACAGCGGCCGGATATGACGGCAGCATAGCTGTGGAATGCAATTGGTCCAATCTGTCTGGTGAATTACATGCTGCCCGAAAATATCTAACAGAAGTTTTCGCTTGTCCATCGTAGTGTACTTTTTTCATAGATATCCCTATAAATCCCTGCCAATAATCTACTACTCCTATTTCTCCATAATATACCATTTGAAAGACGTTCTATTAACTAGCATAAAACAACATAACGGGCAATATACTAGGACAAACAGAAAGATAGTTTTCGATTTAATGTAAGCGCTAACAGAACTGCTGTCAGGTTTTCCGAGTCCCTGAATTCTATGAAGGAAATCTTCAGGAAAGGAGAATACGAGAATGAAAGACAAGGCGGAAATCGAGAATCAAAGTCCGGCAGGTACGGCTCAAAACAGACTTATACCAGCCAGATCGACAAAAAAACGTCCTCTCCGTTAACTTGGTATGTTTTTCTGATCCCCAGTTTCTTAGGTATCTTGTTGTTTATGATCTATCCCATCTTTGAATCTTTGCGGTTAAGTTTTTACCAGTCAAACGGAACGATCGAACACTTTATTGGTTTGGCAAACTTTAAAACGGTTTTGACATCAGGCCCTTTTTGGAACGCTGTTGGAAATACATTCTTTATCGGTATTTTTCAAATTGTCATTACGATACCACTCGGCTTTATTTTTGCTTCTTTGATTAACTCCACCCCTAGAGGAAAAAACTTTTTCAAAGTCATTTACTTTCTTCCTAATGTCACTTCCATTGTAGCTGCAGCCATGATCTTCGCATTTGTACTCCATCCAGAAATGGGGATTGTCAATTATTTACTTGATATCCTCGGACTACCGACACCGGGCTGGCTTTCGGATCCATCGACATCGAAGTGGGCTGTTATTTTATTGGCGGTCTGGCATTGGATCGGGTTTGTCATCATCATTTGCCTTGCCAATCTGCAGGCAATTTCACCTGAAATGTATGAAGCGGCCCGGATTGACGGCGCTAGTGGTATACAGCAGTGGTTGTTTATCACCGTTCCCAACATGGGAGGAACATTTGCCTTCTTATTGATAACCGGTTGGATCGGAGCCTTACAACGATTTAACGAAGTCTATGTGCTTGGCGGACCGAACGGCAGTCCAGCCCGTTCCATCCAAACCATGGGCGCATTTATTTATGAACGAGGGTTTACTGGATTTGAGTTTGGCATAGCCTCGGCGGCCACCTACATTATGTTCATGATTATCCTGGTGTTCACCTTTATCAATCTCAAGCTTTCCAATATGAAAATTTAGTAAGAAAGGGGTGAGTGAAGTGACACGTACGCTTTCTAATAAGCAAGCTGAACGTATGTCTGGTGCCTTCAAATTTATCGTTTTACTGTTTTTCGGACTATTATTGATGGCCCCGTTCATTTGGATGGTAAGTGTTGGTTTTGACCGAACGGCAAATATCAGTATGCCTTTTCCTCCACGCCTGATACCAGAAGAGCCTTCCGGTTTTAATTATGGCATTGTTTTTGAAAATGGGCGATTGATCCAGTCCTATATCAATTCAGCCATTGTAACAGTAAGCTCGGTGTTGCTAGGAGTAACTGCGTCTCTGTTTGCCGGTTACGCTTTTTCTAAAGGCAGGTTCAAAGGCAAGAAACTTCTATTTATTCTTGTGTTGTGTACACTGATGATCCCAATGGAACCTCGATTGATTCCGTTGTACAAATTGTTCAATTCAGTCGATTTGCTGAATACGTTTTGGCCGTTGATTTTGCCTACAGTCATCAATGGCATGTTGATTTTTCTTTGCAAGCAGTTTTTTGACCAACTGCCGGATACCTTAAGGGAAGCAGCGCAAATCGATGGTGCTGGTGAATTTAAAATCTTCTTCCGGGTATATTTGCCTTTGGCCGGACCGATTGCTGCCACCATGGTCATCCTCGCCTTTATTTGGAGTTGGAATGATTTCATGTGGCCGCTCGTCGTTCTCAATAATCAAGAACTGCATACAGTCCCTCTTTATCTGGCAAGCTTCTCGCTGGAAAATGGCACAAGTCTTGGCGGATTGACGATGGCACTGGCAACCGTGAGTATTTTGCCAATCATTATCCTGTACTTGTTCCTGCAGCGCTACATTATCCAGAGCATCGCTTTAAGCGGAGTTAAGGGTGAGTGAACTGCGTCATGTTGGCCGTCCCTTTTGTTTCTAAAAAAGTCGAGGAGGATAAAGCATGGAGAAAAAATGTTTTTCCAAAGTGAATGTACTGTTGGCTGCAGTGTTGGTCGTGGCAGGTCTGCTTGCCGGCTGCAGCAAGTCAGGAGCAGGGTCGGGAGAGGCTGATGGAGAATGGGCTGGACAAAAGATCAATGTTCAATTAATTGGTGACTTTGCGATGGAGACGAAAACAGATCCGGTAACTGGTGAGTCTGTCAAAGGAGTGGAAGTGCTGAAAGAGGAATTTGAAAAGCAGCACCCAGGAGCCACAGTTGAATTTACACTAATGCCATGGGAGGGATATACCGAAAAAACACAGGCTATGATTACATCGGGAGATGCAGATGTCTATCAAATGCCTGGAACCGTCGATTTTGCTCCGCAAGGTGTACTGGAACCTCTTCAACCGTACATCGATAAAGATGAAGAGTTCGATTTAGACATCTTCATCGAAAATCAGGTCGAAGGCTGGAAAGCGTTGGGACCGGATGATGATGAACTGCAAATATATGGTCTGCCATTTCTGGGAGACGCCCGTTTCATTGCTTATGACAAGCAATTGTTTGATGAATGGGGCGTAGATTATTTGTCAGATCATCCAACGATGGAAGAAGTAGCTGAAAAAGCAAAACAAATGACTGGAAAAAACCCGGTTACCGGTGAACAAAACTATGGGATTTGGTTCAGGGGAGACTGGTCATCAGCATTTACACTGATTGATCTGGCAGAAGGGCAAAATGGCTCTTGGGGCTCTGGTTTTGCCTGGGATGAGATTGAATTCAATTTTGATTCACCAGAAATGGTCAACGGTTTGAATTGGCTGCTTGATATGCAAGAGCTTGCCCCTGAGGGATTGGTGAGCAATCAAGGGAATGAGAAATGGCTGACAGAAGAAAACAATATTGCCATCATGCTCAATCAAGGACCGGGAGATACAGTTAAACCAGCCTACGCACAAGGGCTGGAGGACAGGATTGGGATAGCCCAGGAGTTCAAAAATGATGAGGGAGTCGGTGGATTGTTTGCCGGGAGTCCGATAACGATTGCCAAGGATAGTGAAAACAAGGACTTGGCTTGGGAATGGGTCAAGTTCGCAACAAGTGAATTTACTCAACAGTACATTTTTGAAGAAATGGGCCTGGTTCCATCCATCAAGTCGGCAATGGAATGGGATAGTGTAAAGGATACCGAATTGATGCAGCCAGTGTTTGAAGCGATGAGTTCACCGTGGACACCGCGTTATCCATGGGGGTCGGCACAGCCGAGGTTTATTCTGACATCCGAAGTGGAAGCAGCGCTCACGGGAGAAAGAAGTGCAGAAGAAGCACTTAACAAGGCCCAAAAAGAGAGTACGGAGTGGCTGGAGAACAGGTAACCAATCAAAATCTTAGCAGGAAGCAGGGAGTATCCTTCTTCCTGCTAAGTGCTCTTTGTCGGGAGGGGATGAGAAGTGGAAGCAGGAGTATTAGCTAAGGTTTGTATTTGGATAAACCGGTTCGCTTATCTTAACTTATTGTGGGTGTTATTTTGCCTTGCGGGATTATTGCTGGCAGGCATATTTCCAGCCACCGCTGCCATGTTTGCCGTTCACCGGAAATGGATTAGCGGGAGGACGGAAATACCTGTCTTCCGTACCTTTTTTTCAACTTATAGGCTGCTTTTTTGGAAGGCCAATCAACTTGGATTTCTCCTTCTGTTATTTGGGAGCTTGCTTTTTATTAATTTCCGTATGGTTACGAACTGGGATGGAGCGCTAACCGATCTGTTTCAATTGCTCCTTCTGTTGCTTAGCTTTTTATACATGCTGGTTTGGCTGTATCTTTTTCCGGTATTGGTTCATTTTGAGGGAACTGGCTTTGATACCGTGAAAAATGCATTGTTCACAGCAATATCGTCCCCATTTTTGACTATTTTAGCGATTATAGGAGTTTTTTTGCTTTTCTGGTTTAGTATGATTTTACCTGGAATCTTACCCGTGCTTGGGTGCAGTAGTATAAGTTTTATCCTGTCTGTCTTTGCCCAACGTGTGTTTCGTAATATCGAGGCTAAGGTCTCTTGATTTAACATGGAGAGTGAGGGAGCGGCAATCGAACATACCAAAAATAAAGAACGGCATTATTGGTTGAAGATGATGCGAAAAGTCGCTGATCCGGTACTTTATGCTTTAGAGGACCGTCAATTAATAGCTACCATGCCGGTGGAAATGAAATCGAGAACTACTCGGGAAGCGTTTTCGGCTCTTGAAGCGATGGCTCGGCTATTGAATGGAATGGCCCCTTGGCTGGAGAAGAAACAAGAGGATTCAGAGGAGGAAAAAATCCGTCAGCGATATAGTGCTTTAGCACGGAAAGCGATTGACGCGGGTACCGATCCAACGTCCCCCGATTATATGAATTTCACGGAGGGATTTCAACCGATTGTGGATGCAGCTTTTCTGGCCCATGCCATTATCAGGGCACCACAGCAGCTTTGGGAATCGCTTGACAGTCGGGTTAAGGCAAATGTGGTGACGGCTTTACGAGCTACTCGCGATCGAAAACCCTATTTTTCAAACTGGCTGTTGTTTTCTGCTATGATTGAGACTGCTTTATTTCAACTAGGCGAACTGGATTGGGATCCTATGCGGATTGATTATGCTTTAAAACAAACAGAACAATGGTATGCAGGGGATGGAATGTATAAGGATGGCCCGTATTTTCACTATGACTATTATAATAGCTTTGTCATTCAGCCTATGTTGTTTGATATAGTGAGAACAATCGGGGGTCAATATCAGGAATGGCAGGACCAATACTCAAAAATTTTACACAGGGGACAAAGATATGCAGAAATTCAGGAACGCTTGATAGCTGCTGATGGAACCTTTCCTCCAGTAGGAAGGTCACTTGCCTATCGAACCGGTGTTTTTCACCACCTTGCCCAGCTTGCACTTCATGAAAAGCTTCCTGATTCTCTTGAGCCAGCTCAGGTTCGGACCGGTTTAACCGCTGTTATAAAGCGAAGTTTGGGAATGCCGGACAACTTTACAGAGGATGGCTGGCTTACCATTGGTCTTAGCGGTCATCAACCGAGTATCGGCGAAGGTTACATATCGACCGGGAGCACGTATTTATGTGCAGCAGTCTTTTTGCCGCTTGGTTTATCTGCAGATGCACCGTTCTGGCAGGATCCGCCGCAGAACTGGACTGCCAAAAAGGCATGGTCGGGGAAAGAGTTTCCAATCGATCATGCGCTTCAGGATTAATCGGAAAGGAGATATCGGATGGAAAAAGGACTATTCATCATGCGCCTGGAACCGTTTGACTACGTTTATCCTTCCGCAGTACGGGAGGAAATCAAACAATTCATTGAAATATTAGCCCCTCCTATGACAGAAGAAACGGCCAGGTTGCATCCAGAACTGTTAAAACAGGCGGATGTCATTTTTTCCGGTTGGAGTGGACCGAGGCTGGATGAATCCTTTTTGGAGACAGCTGAAAAATTAAAGGTCCTTTTTTATGCGGCCGGCTCTGTTAAACCGATTGTGACCGATGCAGTTTGGAAGCGTAACATCAAAATTACTACTGCAGTCAGAGCAAATGCGATTCCTGTAATAGAATTCACCTTGTCTCAAGTATTGTTCTGCCTGAAGAACGGTTGGCAGTATGTCCGGCAAGTCAAGCGTGATAAAATGTTTCCTGAAAAACCGTTTCCTATAGCAGGTTCCTTCCAGAGCACGGTAGGGTTGATTTCCCTAAGTACAGTCGGTAGGGGTGTTGCTGAGCAGTTGAAACGCTTCGACATCGAGGTGCTTGCTTATGACCCTTTCGTGAACAAAAAGGAAGCAGAAAGACTAGGCGTCACGTTGTGTTCCTTAGAACAAGTTTTTCAGCAATCCGATGTTGTTTCCCTGCATACTCCTTTATTGGGTGAAACTCGAGGGATGATTAGAGGGGAGCATTTTGCCATGATGAATCAGCATGCCAGTTTGATCAATACCGCGAGAGGAGCTATCATAAGGCAATCAGAAATGATCCGTGTATTAACGGAACGAACGGATATCACTGCGGTCCTCGATGTCACCGATCCGGAACCACCAGCAGTTGATTCACCATTATATCAAATGGAAAACGTCGTGCTTACGCCGCATTTGGCAGGCAGTGAAGGTGCGGAATGCGGGAGGATGGGAATGTATATGTTGGAAGAGTTGAAGAGGTATGTGTCTGGAGAAAGGTTAAAATGGCAAGTAAATCCGGAAAATCTCCGCATTCAAGCATAATGGAAATTTAGATAAATGGGAGGGCATACAGGGGTGAATATCACCTATGAAAATGTAGTCAATATACCAGAGGACCCAATACTTGAAGGGATACTGCTGCTGCATGATTCCATATTTGAGGATGGAGACAACCTAGCTGAAAAAATAACAAAAAGGCAGCAGCTGCTATTTACGCTGGCTTTTGATCACGATACGGTGATCGGTTATAAAATCGGCTACCCGCTTGATGAGAAAAAATTTTATAGCTGGTTAGGGGGAGTGAACGCTAATTACCGAAACATGGGGATTGCTTCCGCTTTGATGCACCATCAGCACGGATATTTACGCGAAAAGGGGTATGACAGGATACAAACAAAAACAATGAATCGGTGGCGTTCTATGCTGCTACTGAATATCAAAACAGGTTTTGCTATCACTGGCACGTACCTTGATACGGCAGGGGAATTGAAAATCGTTTTAGAAAAGGAATTGAACTAGAAGTTACGTGAAAACATCTTTTACTAAGTGGAAAAGTTATGAATCAGCCGGAAAATACAAGGCCTGGAAAGAGGCACGGCTTCCGTTTTCACAGGAAGTCCGAAACGCTTTTATGCGGGACTTTCAGCTTGTGCCTGCTGAAAGTGAAGTGGATTTGTGTAGTATTTATCACCCTTCAAAAAAAGAGAAAGTTAATTTGCGCTATTGTAAAAAAATTAAAAAGACCGAACGTGTTCGAATGGCCCAGTTGGTACCGCCCCCCAAAAGTTAGAGTGAAAAAACTAACTTTTGGGGTAACCACCGTTCGAACACGTTCGGTTTTTTGTTTTGGCAACGATCCTTTTGTCTGAGCCTCTTTAATGTACGATAGAAAAAACTTTTCTAAAGAGCGGGTAGATTAGATAGCCAAGTAGAATGCCACTGGTGTTCAGGATTAAATCGTCGATATCCATGCTTCCGCGGTGGGTAAGAAACTGCAGAATCTCAACCAAGCATACGGAAGCAATGGCCATTCCCACCAGATACGTAAGTTTCGCTTCCTCTCTTTTACAGCAATAGTAGATACCAAAAGGGATAAACAGCCCGATATTGGCAGCGAGGTTGTAAAAAGAAATGAATGGAGACGTCTCTCCATCCAGGTAAAACATTATTGTTTTGAAGGGAATTATATTGTAATTGTCATAGACTGGGCCTGCCGGACGGAAAAACAAAAGGACAAGCAAGAAAATACTATAAACGATGATACATACATTCAGCGACTTTTTGGCAATCTTGAAGCGCTTCTTAAATGCGATGCTGCTAATAGAAAAGAAAGCAAAACTGTAGCAAACCCAAACAACAATCAACACGAGGGAATGCAGATATTCAGTAAGGGTTATCCAAATCGGAAGTAATAAAACAAATACGATTTGTGACACCCATAGACTGATAACAAACCTTTTCTCCACTTTATAACCACCATCTTTCCTATTTAGTTTACCATCAAATCTGCTCAGGTCGTTACGTTAGAATCAAAAAGAATATTGATTACAATAATGTGTCATTTACAATAGTGTGCGACATACACTATAATGGAATCAGGAGTTGATTGTATGAGCGAAGTAGATGAATTGGTCGACAAACTGCTGCAGGAATTGCGTCGCGGAACGATTACAATAGGGGTTCTCAGCCAGTTGGATAAACCACAATATGGCTATTCACTGGTAAGCATTCTCAGTGATAAAGGAATGCACGTAGAACCGGGAACGTTATATCCGTTGTTGAGAAGATTGGAAAAACAAGGGTTGTTGGAGAGCAAGTGGGACACCAACGAGGGTCGGCCGCGCAAATATTATTTGTTAAGCAGGAAAGGAAAAGAAGTCTTTGCCCAGTTGAAAAACGAGTGGAAAAGCATTGTCGGCAATATGGAAGGATTACTCAGAGAAAGTGAGGAAACAAACGATGGAAATGGTTGAGCGCTATATATACGCGGTCACGCAACGTCTTCCGCAGGGGCAGCGGATAGATATTGCTGAGGAATTACGAGGCTTGATTGAGGATATGCTGGAAGAAAGGAACGATGGCCGTCCGGTAGAGAATACGGATATAGAAAGGGTATTAATAGAATTAGGGAGTCCAGCAGAGTTGGCGGAAGAGTACCGTGGTACCAGCCGCTTCTTAGTAGGACCAGACCTGTTTCCAGCCTATTTATCTGTAATGAAAATGGTTTTAATTATAACTGTCTCCGCCATGGGGATCATTTTTGCAGTGGAAACAATCCTGACGCCCATGAGCATTCTACACCATTTTGTCGATCTTCTTATTTCCCTATTTGTTACCGCAACACAAGTGTTTGCCTGGATTACGGCTGGTTTCGCTGCTGCTCAATATTTTGGTGTGGCACCACCTGGATTGTCAGGGGGATATAATCGGAAAAATTGGAACCCGTCCGAACTCCCGCCTGTTCCTGACAAGAAAAAACAAATAAAACGCGGTGATGTCCTAACAGGAATTATTTTTTCCATACTACTATTGGTACTAGTGCGGTTTTCTAATCACTTGTTCGGAGTTCTTTTATTCGAGGATCATCACTTGGAAGCCACAATTCCTTTTTTGAATGAAGAGAAGCTGTTAGAACTAATGCCGCTTATTTACCTAATGGTAGCAATTGGAATTGTAAAAGAGATCTCAAAACTAATGGCTGGAAGGTGGACCAAAAATCTGGCAATCGCCAACCTGGTGATAAATGGTGCAATTTTTTTACTGGCGATGTTTATATTGAGAGATCAGGCGATTTTAAATCCAGATTTTGTTCAACAGCTCAGCGATAGCTGGGGAATCAGTAAGCAGCAGGAAGAATACACGACCATAAAAACAGTCTGGAAGCTATCGTACAATCTGGCTCTTGCTGCTTTTGTTATAACTTTGCTGATAGACACGGTGACGGGTTTTTATAAAGCTTTTAGGAAGTGAGAGTACTGACTTGAACTGCCTATTCGGCAAGAGGTCTTTTGGTAGAGAAGCGATTCCATTTGCCTGAAAGGATCCGTATTTCCTAACATTCCCCTCTGGACATTTGTTACTTGGAGCGGTTAAGAATGCCCAAGTATTCCTGCCAGGGTCCTACATCAGTACGGTAGCGTTCTGCCATCACCCGGACGATTTGAGAAATGTGGGTAAAATCGTGAACTACCCAGGTTGAAAGCAGTTCCCGGAGTTTCACTTCACCAAAGGCCGGGTGGTTGCCGATCCATTCAAACTGCTGTTCAGAAACAATAAGCCGTTGAATAAGAGAGATGTTTTCGGCTCTCAGTGTTTTAAACTCCTCCAACTTTTGATCAACCGTTTTTTCTTCCGATTGATTCAAGTGGGCAAACCGATCAAAGGGTGGAAAGGAGGTATCTTCCCCTTGGTCTAAAATAGTTTTGATTCGCGGCACCCAGTTTGTTTTTTCCGCATCAATAAGATGGCCGATTACTTCATCAGCATTCCAAGTCCCTTGGCCCTCATTACAATGAAGCCAGCCGTTAGATAATCCTGTCAAAAAGGCTCCTAGGGTGTGAGGTGTTCGTTCGAGAATTTCGATTGACTCGTTTATCCGAAAGTTCATTTTCCAGCTCCTCTCCAGATTACGTACATTTATTTTATGCTTCCGGTTCTTTGTTTCATTCGGCAAATTACAGGGATATCCTTCTGTAATTTGCTGTTTTCACTTTAGAAAAATTTGTTAGACTAACTATGAAGAAGCATTGTGAAGGATAGGTAT
Organism: Sediminibacillus halophilus; assembly: GCF_900103695.1. Classification (GTDB taxonomy): domain Bacteria; phylum Bacillota; class Bacilli; order Bacillales; family Amphibacillaceae; genus Sediminibacillus; species Sediminibacillus halophilus. The sequence continues at coordinate 872,734 of NZ_FNHF01000001.1, read as the reverse complement.
TGGGATGGCAAACATTTTTCTGTAATTATGCTACTTGTCCCTTTTTCTTTCGCTTATATTCCCCGGGAAAGGGGGGAAGTGAGTGTCTTATCTAGAGAGTAATATAAGCAAAGAAGACTTTGATAAGACGTAACGAAAGGAGTCAATTATGGATTATAAAGTAAGAGAAAAATCGGGTTACACACCCCAAATCGGACATCTTGTGTCGATGATGGAGTATGCAAGAAAGACGACACTCGATGCTGTTAGTGGCCTTTCGACGGAGCAGCTCGATTACTTGCCAACGGAAAAAAGCAATAGTATTGGTGCCTTGTTACTACATATGGCAGCAGTAGAAGTCGGTTTCCAAATAGAAGTATTTGATGGACGAAGCCCAAATGATGAGGAAAAGACCGAGCGGGGAGCTGCTTACAGCCTTGGGCATCAAGGTCGATCTGAAATTAATGGAAATCCTCTTGATTTTTATCTTGATAAACTTGTTAAAGTTCGTCAAAGAACATTGGCGGAATTCCGGCTGCGGAATGATAAATTGCTTTATGAGGATATACAATGGGATGGTCAGCCTTCTAATCACTTTTTTATCTGGTTCCATGTAATGGAGGATGAAATTAATCACAGGGGGCAGATACGGATTCAGAGAAAAATGGTGGAATAATAGATCGACAAGCTCATGCCATTATGGGAAATACAATTTGATTGTCCTTGGATGTTTTTATCAGCTCCCCTTTTTCTGACGGCAGTGAAGAATTTCCGTCTTGGGTATCAAGCCGAGGCTTTCATTCCGATTACAAAATGCGCAATGGCTTTCGATCAGATAAGGGTTGTTCCTTTATCATGCTATAATAAAATGGAGAAACAGAATCGTGATTCAACTAGTTTAGGAGTTTTTAATATGAAAAGTATTGCTGCTTCAGGGTTTGCGGCAGCCGTCCTTATCTATGCTGTGATGCATTATGTTACCTTTTTGACTCCTTCTTATGCAGGGGAATGGATTTTGTCTGTGGCAGGAATTGCAGCTGTCCTTTTTGCTGCATTGATTTTACCGCTCCGCTCGTTTACGGTTCCATTGTTTTTGTTGGCAGTGGCAACCTCTATTCAACTAGCGTCAGGCGGTTCTTTTCTTTCCTTTCTTCTGGAAGGAATCATTCAGATGCGCAGCCTGATTGCTTTATTGCTGATTGTTCCGGTCATAGGCTGGATTCTGCGTGAGGAACCTTACATTGACAGTATTATGAATGCTGCCCACCATTTTCTGGATACTAGCAGAAAGTTTTATTTTGGCATCATGTTGGTCAATCAGCTTATTGCCTATTTTCTGCTGTTTGGCTGTATTCCGATGATGTATCAATTTATCCATGCGTTTCTTCGCGACAAAACGGGCGAGGCCTGGGAATATTTCAAGGGTACTGCCTTGTTGCGTTCCTTTGCGTTGACAACACTTTGGGTTGTCAGCATACCGAGTTTTGCATTTGCCGTCGACCATTTGGACGCATCTTTGGGAGGAACAATCGCCCAAGGGCTGATGATTTCGCTCGCGGGGACTGGATTGGCTGTATGGTTTGCTGCAAGAAAAGAAAAACAGTATGGAATAAACTTTACAGCAGGAATTAAATCTGAGATTGATAGACTGGTAAAATCAAATGAACAAGAAAACCATACAAGAAAACATGTACTGGAATTCGCCATCCTGTTTGTCTCATTGTTTACGACTATTTTTCTTCTTCATATCTTCCTAGGGTGGGGATTATTAATAGTCATCCCGCCTGTCATTATCGTATGGACCTGTGGTTACTTTATCCTTAAAAAACGAATAGGAAGTCTTATAGGCCAGGCAAAGCAATATTTTGGGGTGGACATGAAATACAAATCCCAGCAATTCAGTCTACTGCTTGCTGCCGGGATGCTAATCTATGCAGTCAATCAGTCGGGTATAGGCAACTACTTGGTAGAAGGGTTGTTTTATTTAGAGGATGCTGTACCGTTCATGAATTTCCTAGTCATCTTGCCATTCACAACCATCCTTCTAGGGTTTTTGGGCTTGGGTCCATTGACGGTCATCGTTTTGGTTGCCGGAATTCTCCAGCATGTGGATATGCCATATCCTCCGGAGTTGGTTGTGTTGTCGTTGACCTCTGGGAGCGTCATATCGGTTCTGCTGTCGCCGGTCATTCTCCCCATCATTATTTTGAGTGCAACGAACGGATTGAGCATTCTGAAAAACGGCTTTCGTTTCAACCTTGGCTACAGCATTGTTTTTTATTTCATGGTTCAAGCCTATATCCAATTTATGTGGTATGTTGTTTATTAAGCTGAAGAAAAGCAGGCTGAAAGACGTTTGGAAACGTTTTTCGCAAGGAAGGGTGAAAAAATGAAACAATTGCAGCAAGATGCAGATTCTTTTCAGAAGGAAATGGGCTGGGAAATCAGGAAGGAAAGCTATGAAGCAAGCAGGGAAGATTTATTAAATAACTATATGCTGCTGACAACGGAAGTGGCAGAGGTGGCCGAAGAGTTTAGAAAGGCTTTTAATCTTACAAATAAAGCTATTCAAGAGGGCAAGGCAGAACAGGAAGCGTTTGATAGGGCTAAGGCTCACGTTAAAGAGGATGTCGGAAAAGAACTCGCTGACTGTGTTGCTTACATAACCAAAATGGCGAATTATTTTGAGATAGATTTAGAGGACAGTTTTTATAAGAAAATGGAAGAAGTGAAACATCGGAAAAATAAGGATGGCAGGAAAAGCTGAAATGGACTGCCCAAAGTCATGTTCGATGACTGAGGGTGGTCCTTTCTTTATTTTAGACATCCATACAATAGGAGTTTCTTCTATAATGAAGAAGTTGACTTTCAATTTATTAAGCATTTATAAAGATTTTCTCTAAAGCTAATACCCGCCATTATAATAGAACGTGAAAGAGGGGTCTGGTAATGACAAATCAAGAAAAAATATTAATCGTCGAGGATGATGCAGAGATTGCCAGAGTTATGATGGATCACCTGCGGCAAGAGTGTTACCTTCCGACATGGGCATCCACTGGCAGCGAGGGATGGGATGAATTTAAAAATAGCAGATTTGATTTGATTTTGGTCGATTTGATGCTTCCAGAAATGGATGGCTTTCAATTAAGCGAAAAAATCCGCCTGGAAAGTGATGTGCCGCTTTTGATCGTGAGTGCAAGGCAAGAGCAGGAGCACAAAATACAAGGGCTGGATTTAGGTGCGGACGATTATTTAACCAAACCATTCAGTCTAGGTGAATTGAGCGCGCGAATTAGTTCACACCTCCGCCGATATCGCAGGTACAGGAATAAAACCGGACATGCTGATAAGCAATTTTTCTCCGGTGGGTTGGAAATCGATTTTACCAACAATGTTATCAGGTTGGATAAGGTTGTCGTCCCTTTATCTGCGAAAGAAAGGGAGTTACTATTCTTACTTGCCAAAAATACGTTTAAAACCTTTTCAAAATCGGAGTTGTACCATCACATTTGGGAGCAGCAGGAACTACAAGGCAACAATACAGTAACAGTCCATATCAAAAGTCTGCGTACGAAATTAAAGGATGAAACAAGATCGGCAAAATACATTGAAACAGTATGGGGTGTCGGCTACCGCTTCATCGGGGAGTCTATTGAATGAGGATAAAAACCTGGCTTGCTTTAAGTTACTTGATCGTACTTCTTCTGCCTTTCGCAGCCGTGTATGGATTATACATAAGCATCAGTCACTTTGATCGTCGTCAGGATCTTCGGGAGTTTGTAGCGGCGAGACAGCAAATGGAGGAGTTGGAGACTATCCTGCAGGAGGAAAAACTATATCACATTCAGCCTCGGGAAAACTATCAGGAAATCGAGAAAGCGGCGACAGGCTCCATTCGAATCACGCTTTATCGTCCCGACGGTATTACCCTCTATTCTTCATGGGATGATTCATATGCTGGCAGACTCTTGCAGGTAGACACTTCCCGCCTTTACAGTGGATTGAATCACTTGAGCAAGCATGCTCGTACCTATTCGTTGAAACAAACAGTCTTTCATGATAGAGAGTTGACAGGCATTTACGAAATCACGCTTCCAAGGGATGTATGGATAGATGGTGTGAACAACAGAACCATCATGGTCGGCGGTATTCTCGGCTTGTTTGTTGTGCTTGTCTATGGCACGGTTATCTGGCTTCTTCATCGCAAGCTAACCCGGCCGCTTGGCCAATTGCGCGAGAATATGATGGCATTTGCCAATGGGGAGCCGTTAAACGATCAATGGAACCATTCTCGTGACGAGATCGGTGAATTGATTGCCCATTTCTATCAAATGAAAAAACAAATAGAGAGAACAAGGCAGGAACTTGTTCAACAGCAGCAAGAAAAGCAATTTATCGTGGCTGCCCTTTCCCATGATTTAAAGACACCCTTAACGGTCATCCAGGCGTACTCGGAGAGTTTGTGGGGAGGACGGTTGCTGTCGGAAGAAGAAAGACTGGAGTATGCAGAAATTTTATTCAATAAAATAGCATACATGAAGCAGCTGCTACAAGACTTGTCGTTGTACACCTCCCTGCAATCGGAAGAAAAAGAGGCTGAACAAGTACTGGTGGATGGTGAAGAATTCTTTGACATGCTGTTAAATGGTTATGAAGAACCGTGCACCCAAAACAAAATCAAACTCCATACGGAAGTATGTGCAGCAAATACATACTGTTTGAACCCAGGACAGATGATGCGGGTGGTGGATAACGTAATGTCCAACAGTATCCGCCACACTCCGCCTGGTAAGAACCTGTGGCTTGCCGTCGTTTCCAGTGATTGTCCATTACCGGAATGGGTGTTCCATCCTTTTCATAGGGAGCTGGAATCCTTTTGGAAAGGAGGGACCTTGCTGTTGATACAAAACCATGGAAAAGCAATACCCAAGGAGTTACAGGAACGAATTTTCCTCCCCTTTGTTCAAGGGGAAGATGCAAGGGCAAACGGTAGCTCAGGACTTGGGCTCAGTATAGCGAAGAAAATAATCGAACAACACGGCGGGAAAATCGGTTTATGGTCTGAAGATGGCTATGGAACCTTGATCGCATGCTGGTTGAGAGAAGGAGAACAAAAAGATGAGGCATAGAGCTTGGTTGAGTATCGGATTATGGTTGTTAATTGTCATGACAGGGTGTAAAGGAGAGGTGAGTGTGTCCTCGGAGGAAATTTTTACAAAAATGTTGGCTGAAAGTGAAGAACCCCTTGCCTATTATGGAGAGGGCAGGGTATCAATTAAAGATGGTGAGACAGTTGAAAAGACAACCTTTGAGGAATATGCAGGCCGGAATGGGCAAAGAAAAGTGATTACGGAAGAACCTGCCACAAGCAAAAGGTCGATAGCAATTTTGGATGGGGAATCCATGACCATGTATGAGGAGGGGAGTAAATCAGCTCAGCGCATGGACTTATCATCTGGTGAACTGCCTGCTGCTTTGACGCAGAAGGAGCAGTTACTGAGCATGCTTGAAGTGGTCAAGGATACACACGATACGGAGTTGGTCAGTGAAGATACCATTTTGGATATGGAGACCTATCATCTAAAACTAACCAGTAAGGAAGATGGATTATTGGGGGACATGGATATTTGGGTCGAACAGGGAAACTGGTTCATTGTCAAAATGAAACAAAAAAACGCCGATATCGAGACAAGTGTGGAATACACAAAGCTTGATTTAGAGCCGGGTTTTCCAGATGATACGTTTTTGGTAGATTTGCCGGAAGATGTAGAAGTATCTGACCTAGAGGAGGGGATGGCTGTCCCGGCTTCCTTGGAGGAGGCAGAACAAGCCTTGGGAACGGAATTTCTCCTAGTAGATGATGAGAAACAGGACTTGGATCGGATTGAGATGGACAAAATCGGTGGCGAAATAAATCGGACAGAGGTCACATTCTATTATCTTCAAGATGGTGTCCCATCTTTTTCTATTTCGGTATTTCCGACTCCCGAAGGGGAAGGGATGTCTTTGGGTGACGGGAAATTGAAAGTACGTGGCAAGGATGCCGAAAAAATGGATGAAATCCGCGGAATCAGTTGGGATGAACAAGGGCTTCGTTATTCCCTGCTGATGGAACATCCGGATATGACGACTGAAGAAGTTTTGCAGCTAACTGAAACGATGAAAATGCGTTCCGAAATGTAGGTGAGAATGTATGCTGCCGGGTTTTTATGAAATTATTGTATGTGTTTTTCTCGGACTGACGACCCATTTAATCGGTCTTCTGGCCGGAAAGAAAAACAAAAAGCTGGGCATAGCGGCCGAAGGGGTTGCAGCCCTGCTCGTAACAGGTATCGTTTTTTATTTGAATCCCTCTACGGACGGATTCCTCTACTTTTCGTTTCTTGCGAGTGGATGGTCTTCTGGCTTCACCCTGACCAGGGGATTAGAAAAGTATCGAGAGGTAAAGCGAGAATTGGACACGGCTGGTGTGGAACAGATTATTACCGTCCGTAGTAGCTCCCGGATAGCCTTCGATTTAGTTTTTGTCATTATCGTATATGCCGGGGCTATCTTGTTTCTTTTCTATGGACCAAAAGAAAGTCCGCTTCATTTCGTGATTGTTTTCGGCATGTTTCCATCGCTTTCTATGCTGGTGAAAAGAGTGATTGACTGGAAAAAAGTCCGATTTTATTATGGAGAAGCGGAGCAAAAGCTCTATATTATTTCCTGGTTCCATGCACGTACATACACGCTGCAGGATGCCGAGTCTGTTGCGGTGGAGTCTGCAGTGGATTTGCTAAAGCTTCATCCTTATTTCACCCTATTCACTAGCAGGGTTGACTTTACTACATCGATGCAAAGGGTGCTTCGAATCCAGTTTCCGGGAGAAAGCGTGTATATGACCGTTGAGCAAGCGGAACAGTGGCAAAAGCGGTTGACAAACTTTACCGCCAACCAAACCGGAGATGATCAAGAGCTAGTGGTGTTGCCGTTTTATCATCGTAAAAACATAAAGAGATTATTCGGAAAGCTTTACTTTGCGATGACAGTCAAGGGGATATCGGCGTATACTGGGCTGGTTTTGCTACTTTATTTTTTAAAGGCTCCTCCGATGATGATGGCTTTTTTGGCTGGTTGTTATTGGGTTTTCAATCTATACATCTCCGACAGGGTGTTGAAAACAGCGATGGATGCAAAAGAAGTAGAAGATCCAATCGTGATCAAGGCTGCCCGGAAGGTGTTTTCACGGGCGGGAATTCCAAATGTGAAAGTCTATGTAACAGAATCAGACGAATATAACGGCTTGGCCGCCGGAATGAACATCGGCCATTCACTGGTTACGTTGACTTCAACAACATTAAAGCTTCCTCCAACTGTTTTGGAGGGGATTCTGGCTCACGAGGCAGTTCATGTTAAAAAGAGAGACGTGATGTGGAAACAAATTGCCAACGCGCTCTTGTTGCTCGGATATGTAAGCATTGTATTCGTCATTGCGGAAAACATTTCCGACATCGAAGCTGTTAAGACGCCATTATTCTTCGTTTTCTGGCTGATGTTTATGTTGTTTCCTGTTTTTCAATCTTTGTTGTCGCAATGGTGCGAAGTCCGTGCCGATTTTCTTGGTTCCTCTTATTTAGATGGAGGTACGGAGCAGATGGCGGAGAGCATGACGGCAATCGCTGTCAAACAAGACGAGGCAGCATTGAAGAGCGTCGGTTACAGCGAAACAAAACAGAGCGAGATGGTGAAGGAATCCTCGCTTGACCGGTCACCATGGTGGCTGCGGGTTGTGGAATTTCAAATGATGCCCCATCCGCCGATGTATTGGCGCATTCAGGCTTTGCATTCACAACCGTGCGGATGGGGAATAGCGGTCTGTAAGTATTGGTTTATATCCAGGTGGAAAGAATCTTTTTACCGGAAAAAGTAGAAAGCAAAAGCTTGAATTCCTTTCAAGCTTTTGCTTCGTTATGCCGAGAGGATAGTGCTTCCTGCCAAATGAATCAGCGCGTGTTCTTTCTCAAAATCCCTAGTAAATAATAAGTAAAGGAGGATGAAGATGACGACTATTAATCCCCAAAAAACTGTTTTTTTACCGGTCTCTCCCTTAAAAAAGAAAAAGACAAATAGAAAATAAACAATACCTGCTATTATAAAGAATACGACACCTGATACAAGTTCGTCCTTTGTGTATTCCGGTGAATATCCCCAAAAGTGGAGCACTATAGTGATAAACGAAAATATACCGAAGCCATACATGATTTTTTGTATTTTAATTTTTAATCCTTCCCTTCTGTTCGTAGGTTCATAGAAAGTCCTTATCTTATATTTTAATGACTTTTTGTTTTTAAAGCTTGTAAAAACAAGGAAGGTCACCAATACAAAGAAGACGATCCCCACACCAAGTAATAGCTTAACAATCTGGCTAATAAGTTTCTCCTAAATAAAAGTGCCTAAAGTACAAATTAGTGAAGCCTTTTACAGAATAAAATCCGGTCTTGTTTATTTCCTTCATAGTTGGAATGTATGTCGATATGTTCTACCTGCTTGTCTCCTTTTTCGATTTCAAATCCTAAACGGGTGTGATAGGCAATGGACGTCTTGTTTATCGGAGAAGTGACAGCCCTGACCATGCTTCTGTCGTGACCGGCGGCAGTTTGGAAGAATCGCTCATAAAGTTGTGTGCCGATATGCTGATTGCGGTAATCGGGATCGACGCCGACAAAATGGATATATGCCTCATTTAAATTGGTTTGTGAGAGGAAGCCAATCAGAAAGCCGATGATTTTTTCATCCTCCTCCATAATAAAACTGGTCGGCTGAAAATGCACAAAAAAGAGCTTTGGAAGTTTATCCTCCATGGCCCTGCCACCCCACCAGTTATTAATAAGGGGACTGATTTTTTCAAAATCTGAACTTCTTACATTTCGAATGTGCATAGGTACCTCCTCAAAATCATTTATTCCATATTCTGAACACTTTGCAGTTGAAAGGTTTTTAAGTCAAGTTTTACATAAGCAGGCATACCGAGCTTTTGCCAAATTTCATACGGATTTACGAGATTATATCTTGCAACGAATAAAGAGATCACTGTTCCATGCGCAACGATAACCATGTCTTCCTGCCTGGATTGACTATGGATCAATGATTTTACCGCAGCATCGAACCGGTCAAATGCTTCAGAAGCTGTTTCTGCTCCGAAAACTAAATCGTTTGGACAGTCGAAAAAAGACTTGATTATAGACTGCCACTCATTTTCTGGATAAATTATCCGATTTTGATGGCGTTCGTGTTCATGTAACCCTTTTTTTATTTCAACTTGTTGATTCAACTCTGTTGCAATAATTCTCGCAGTATGAATAGCTTTTGGTTCCTCGCTTGTAAAAATCGTGCTGAAGTCATACTTATCAAGGAAGGGAGCCAACTTTGCTGCCTGCTTAATCCCCGCATTTGAGAGCACCCAGTTTGAGGATGGAATGGAAGAGGAGATGATCGGCTTTGCGTGTTTAATCAATAGTAATTGTCCCAATTAAATGGCCTCCTATTCCTATACTTATTTTAAAGATTAATAGCTTTTAAACAAAAAATTTAGTAAACCAGGCAATATATTCTGCACCTGGGATGAACAGGAATTGTGCCAATATGGTTCCGAGCAGCCGGGAGAAAATCATCATTAACGATACGCCTTTAAGGTTTAAATAATTGCCTTTTTTATTGATGACATCATCTGCGATAATCGAGATTTTTGGATCAATAAAGATGATAAGCAGAATTGTTGCTATGCCATTAATCAAACCTGAAGCCATAGTTGCTGTCAACGCTCTTTCCGGAGCCAGAAGTGCAGCATACAAGGCTGCTAACACACCGATTGTATAGATGGCGGTGATGACCATATTAGTTAAAAACAATTGAACCGGGATGTCTTTCCAGTGTATGTCTTTTAAATACGATATTCTGGGTAGATGGATATGCTTTCTTCCGCGTTTTATGTATTCAAACGTAAATCCCTTCCACAAAAGTGCTGGTATCGAGCCTCTTTCTTTTGACAAGTGAATGATTGCTCGGGAGAAAATCGCAATGAAAGTGGGAAGTAAAAGCATTCCAACTATCGTTCCGACCGTTGCAGAACCGATAATAAATCGGAACTGTGCTGCTACAAATGTTAATGGATCGGTTGTTGGGGCATTATCAATCAGGCTTCCAGTAAATGGCTGCTGCATCATGTTTGCCAGGCGGGATACCATGACCATCAGGTTGAACAAAGACAAAGCAGATGCGAGCAGCATGACTCTCGCTCCTGATAAAACGAACTGCATAAGCCAACGTTTCTATCGAATGGATAATAAAGATAAACAAGGAGATGAGTAGTAATTTTTCTGTGATTAATTCCACTATTTTTAGCTCTTTTCTATCTGTTTATTTTGGAGGCAATAACAGGTCATTTATTTTGACTCCAACGCTTTGTTAACAAATCGATTATCAAACACCCGATCGTACCGCCCATCATCATGCCTATCCACCAGCCCCAGTCAAAATCATTCTTCCAAATGCTTGCAAAGAGGAAGGCGATCGTAAATCCTAACAAGATGCCGATATATAGGGAGAACCTTCTCAAAAATTTCAGCCTCCTAATAAAAACATTTGAGTAAATTTTAACATAAATTTCCTAGTAATAAGAGGCGCATTCGATCATAAAAAAACAGAGTGCCCATCTTTAACGTAAATGGGCCTCTGTTTTTTTGGATAGTTTACTTATCTTCATGTCTCCAAGTGGTTTCTTCACCAGTAACCGGGCACATCGGAAAAGACTCCCCTTCCTTGAAAGTCACTTTTCCCCCGGACTGGCATTGATACTGCCCGCCTACAGGAACCCCTTGCCCAGTTCGGTATTCGTCATATCGTTTTTCCATTTGGATACCTCCTGTACTGCTATTTTTTCCTGACCAATTGGTTCTTACTCTCCTCATTCTGATTCTCATAAGTAAAGAGAAACAGGAAAGAATAGTAAAGCTAACATTCAACTGGTCAGGGAGGTCATTCACAGTGAAGAAAAATAATATTTGGCGGAATCCTGTGTTTTCCGTATCTGCGGTCATCATATTTGCATTGGTTATTTTAGGCGCTCTGATGCCGAAAGGATTCGGAGCTGTTGCGAATCGACTGTTCGATTTTACTGCGATTAATTTTGGCTGGTTGTATTTATTTGGCGTTTTTATTTTGATCGTTTTTTTAGTTGGGTTGGCTGTCAGTAAATTCGGTGCTATCCGTTTAGGCAAGGATGGGGAAAAACCCGAATTTCCGTTCTTTACTTGGGTAGGAATGCTATTCTCGGCAGGCTTCGGGGTAGGACTGGTGTTTTGGGGAGTTGCTGAACCGATGAGTCACTTTTTCACCACACCATTTATCGGAATGGAAGGGGAGACCGATGAATCAGCAAGAGTGGCAATGGGTTACGCGTTTTTCCACTGGGGAGTAAGTCAGTGGTCCGTTTTTGCCATCGTTGGATTGGTGATTGCTTTTTATCAATTCCGTAAGCAGGAAAACGGCTTGATTTCAACTGCGTTACAGCCGGTATCCGGAAACAATCCGCTCGTGAAGAATACAATCGATTCACTTGCGGTCATTGCAACCGTTATGGGTATTGCCACTTCGCTCGGGCTGGGGGTTCTACAGATGAACGGTGGACTGCACTCCGTTATGGGAATAGAGAACTCCGGTACGGTCCAGGTGATCATCATGGCCGTACTGCTGGTGGCCTATATGTTTTCATCGGCTACGGGGCTTGATAAAGGAATCCGTTATTTAAGCAACCTTAATCTCGGACTGGCATTAGGCCTGCTGCTATTCGTGTTTATTGTTGGTCCCACGGTGTTTATCCTCGAAACCTTCACACTGGGAATTGGTGATTATTTCGCCAATTTCGTATCTTACAGTTTTCGGATGCAGCCCTACAAAGAGGGGACTTGGGTCAGGGAATGGACGATATTTTACTGGGCATGGGCGATTGCCTGGTCGCCATTCGTGGGTGCGTTCGTAGCAAGAGTCTCCCGGGGCCGGACTATTCGCCAATTCATTTTGGGCGTGATGGTGATTCCACCCTTGATAGCCTGCTTGTGGATTGCGGCTTTTGGCGGAACAGCATTATGGCTGGATTTAAATCAGGGAACCGATATAGCTGAAGCAGTCAATGAGGATGTTGCGACTGCACTGTTTCAGTTATTCAATCATCTCCCACTCAGCCTGTTGATGTCGATTTTGTCTATCTTGTTGATTTTTACTTTTCTTGTTACGTCCGCCGATTCTGCCACCTATATTCTTGGAAGCATGACGGCTTTTGGAAGCCTGCATCCACCGAAGTTCGCCAAGTTTGTTTGGGGATTTTTAATGGCAGCAATCGCTGCTGTATTATTGTTTTCCGGGGGATTGGAAGCCTTGCAGACGGCATCCCTGATCGCTGCTTTGCCATTTACGATCATCTTATTGTTTCTTATCGTTGCGATTATCAAGCTGCTTAGCAAGGAACCACTCCCCGTGCGTAAGGCTGATGTCAAACGTTTCCGCCGGATTAGTAAAGAAGCAGATAGACGAGAAAAAGAATAAAGACAACCGCTCCTTTATGGTGGGTTAGGAAAGCCGGAAGAATTTACTTCCGGCTTTCTTCTAGCCCTTTATTCCTTATAGAAAAAGCGGTAAGATGAGGGAAGGGTGATGGATACCACAGGAAAGGATTAGAGGAATGGACAAGATTATTCAGCAAGATATTAATGATAAGTATGGAAAATATTATTTTCTGAAGGTATTGTCTCTTCTTACCTTTAGAAAGTCAGCGAAACTTGAGGCATTAAAGCAGCAGGTCAAACAAGAGCTGGAAGAAGAAAAAGAATATACCCGATTATAAATTAGAGAAAAAGAGGGGGGACGGGTCTATGAGCGAAGCAACAGCAGTGCAAAAAATCGACAGACCTAATACGCGTTCAAGCCTGCATTACCAGTTCAAAGAATTAGGTTTAAAAGAGGGGATGGTAGTGATTGTCCATTCATCGCTTCGTTCCTTGGGCTGGGTATGCGGCGGACCGACTGCTGTTATTCAAGCATTGATGGATTCAGTTGGAAAAGAAGGGACGATTGTCATGCCTGCGCAGACAGCAGAAAACTCTGATCCGAGCGCTTGGGAGATGCCTCCGGTACCAAAAGAATGGTGGCCGGTTATCCGAGATGAAATGCCAGCCTTTGACCCAGAATACACTCCTACGAGAGGCATGGGCGATATTGCCGAAGCGTTTCGCAGCTTTTCGGGAGTCAAAAGGAGCAATCATCCGACTTACTCGTTTACTGCCTGGGGAAAGCATGCGGAGGAGATTATCCTTGAACAACCATTGACTGCAGGATTTGGCGAGGGTTCCCCATTGGCAAAAATCTATCGGTTGGATGGATTTATTCTGTTGCTTGGTGTCGGCCATGACAGCAATACCTCCCTTCACCTGGCAGAACATGCCGTTCCGCACAAGAAGAAAGTGGAAAAGGGGACAGCACTTCTGGAAGATGACAAACGAGTTTGGAAAACATATGAAGAAATCGATTATGACTCCGAATTGTTTGCTGAGTTGGGAAGTGATTATGAAAAAACTCACACGGTAGCTGCAGCTAAAGTCGGGGCTGCTGAGGTAAAGCTCATCAGACAGCGCCCGATGGTCGATTACGCCCGTCAGTGGTTGAAAAACAAACATTAGAAAACGGCACTACATAATAATTTCTTCGTAATCTTTTTTATTCAGAAAAGCCAAAGAGTATCCGTTCTTTGGCTTTTTGTCTACCCTGTTTCACTCATCAGGGTTTATCACAGTAAAAGGTCGCATCATATCATAATCCTCATGCTCCAGTATATGACAATGCCAGACATAATCGCCGGTATATGGAGCGAATTTGGCAATGACACGTGTGACTTGAGCAGATGGGGCTGCAATCGTGTCCTTCCAGCCGCGTTCACTCAGAGCGGGTGCAGTTACTGAACCGCTATAGACAATTTTGCCGTCCTTGTTATAACGCTCCAGGTCAAACGGCTGTCGATCAAGTACTTGGAATTGAATAAGATGAATATGGATTGGATGCGTAAAATTCGTGACATTGACTAATGACCATATTTCGGTAGCTCCGAGTTCAGGTTTCTCCGTTACAGGATCGTGCCATTTCTTGTTGTCCAACAGTAGCAGTGGCCGGTCATACTCATCGGTGGAACCGACTAACTTTAATTGACGGATAGCAGTAATATTGTTTTGTTTAAGGGAAGGTATTCGAGATAAATGCCGAGGAATTTTGCTTGTGTCTTTTCTCGAGAGTGGTTTTGTCACCCGGAACTGCATGATTTCCCCGGTCGGATCATTTGGGTCGGCGTTGGCTCCAAGGTTGTTTCTCATCACTACTGTCTTTCCCTTTAGCTTGGAAAAATCCACAATAACATCTACTCTTTCAGCTGGTTCGACCCCGATTTGTTCCAATTTTACTGTTCTCTTCAGCAATCCGCCGTCCGAACCGATTTGATAAAAAGACTGGCCGGAATCCAGCGACAGCTGATAGTCCCTCGTATTCGAACCATTGAGAATACGAAAACGGTATTTACGAGGTTCCACTTCTAAATATGGCCACACTTTTCCGTTCACCACAATCGTATCACCCAGAAAGGCTGGCACGATCGATGGATTCGGTAGATTGTCCGCCGCGTCATCAGGCTGACGTGGATAGGCCAGGGAGCCATCTTGGTTAAAAGAACGGTCTTGAATCAGCAAAGGTATTTCGTATTTGCCTGCTGGCAGTTGCAGTGCTTTCTCCTGTTCACTGCGGATGATATACATTCCGGCAAGCCCTGCATAAACATTCAATCTGGTAATCCCCATGGCATGGTCATGGTACCACAATGCAGTAGCCCGCTGGTGGTTCGGGTATTCATACACTTCACGGCTGAATGATGGGCCGGTCTCCTTAAAGCCGTTCGTAAACCAGGCTTCTGGATAGCCATCACTGTCCGGCCTTGTTTCACTCCCGTGCAGGTGGACGACCGTTCTCACCTCCGGTTCATTGGCGACATTGTGAACCGAACCGTCAATTGGAAGAATGTGTCTGTTCGGTAAGTGATTCATCCAACGAACACGAATTGGTTTATTCTGATTCACCTCGAAGGTAGGGCCGGGAAATTGACGGTTATATCCCCAAAGCCTCGTCGGCGGCAAATCCCTGTGCAGCTTTTGTCGGAATTCTTCCATCCTTACTTCGTAGTAAGGACCGTCCTTTGTCCTGTGATTTGGCTGTAGAACGTTCATAATCGGCAGCTGATCCACAAATTTCTCAAGTGTCGGACTCATAGTCTCATCTCCAGTCTTGGTGCATTTACTATAGTAGATGACAGACGCACAAGTATTGGAAAGGCTGATATAACAAATTGCCGTTTTTGTACTAGTCGAGAATGTATTTTAAGTTCCAGTCCATGCAGTACGATTTTTAAACATGGTACAATGGGGAAAGGAAAAACAGAGGTGAACGAAATGAAGCCAACACAGATAGTAAAAAGATTACAGGGTCATGAGCCAGCTGTATTAGGGAGTGAACAATTTGCCAAGTTTGCCGTGTTGCTCCCACTTATTGAAAAAGAAGGGGAGTTGCACGTATTATTTGAGGTTCGTTCCCACACGTTGAGAAGACAGCCGGGCGACATTTGCTTTCCAGGTGGAAAAATTGATCCAAGCGATCAGTCTGCACAAGGGGCTGCTGTTCGGGAAACGGTGGAGGAACTTGGAATTAAAGCGGAAGAGATAACGGATGTTTATCCTATTGATTATATGGTTTCCCCATTTGGAATGATCGTGTATCCCTTCACAGGATTTATCAAGGAGAGGGCAGACATCAGTCTCAATCCGCAGGAGGTCGAGGAAGTATTTACTGTACCACTATCCTTCTTTTTAACTACGAAACCTATTATTCATGAGGTCAATATGCACATCGAACCAAAGGAAGATTTTCCATTCGAACTGGTAGCCGGCGGAAAGAACTATGAGTGGCGGCCTTTAAAAATGGAAGAATATTTTTACCAATATGAGGACAAAGTTATCTGGGGACTGACGGCAAGAGTAATCGCCCACTTTGCATCATTGATGACTGGCTGAGTGGGAAACGTACGGAAGACTGTCACTTAGGCAGTCTTTTTCTTTTGTTTTTATATAATATAGGAAAGAATATAAGAAAGTGAAGTATGAATAGAAAAGATATAAAAAAAATTGCAGAAAAAGCACTACCATCTTCGTCAAAATAGGAGTATGATGGGTAGCAAAATGTGTAGCTTCATGGCAATATGGAAAGGAAGTTTTGGAAGTGAAACCTTCAAGAAAAGAATTCGCCATTATCGGACTGGGCAGGTTTGGCGGAACGCTTTGTAAGGAATTGGCAGAGTCGGATATCGATGTGTTGGCAATCGATAAAAGTCCGGAGCGCATACAGGAATACGCTGCAATCGCCAGCCATGTTGTGGTGATGGATGCAGTGGATGAACATTCGCTTCAGTCCGTGGGCATCAGCAATTTTGATTGTGCTGTTATCAGTTTTGGAGAGGACATTCAATCCAGTATCCTTGCCTCCCTGTTGTTAAAAGAGATGGGGGTAAAGAAAGTGTGGGTAAAGGCCAGGAATGAAAGTCATCAAAAGGTTTTAGAGAAAATAGGAGTCGATAAAATCATCAACCCGGAGCAAGATATGGCAAAGCGGATCGCCCATCATATTGTCTCCGATCAAATTGTCGATTATATACAGCTATCCAAACGACATAGCATGATGGAGGTGATCGCGACGAAGGACATGGAAGGAAAAGCGATAGGCGACCTGAATATTACCAAAAAACATTTTTGTCGCACAGTTGCGATCAAAAAGGATGAAGAGACACTTCTCATGGAACCATCTCTTGATACGAAGATTGAGCATGGGGATATCCTCATCATAATGGGGGAAAATGAACGGTTGAACCGATTGGAAGTCAGAGGAGTATAACTGCCATGATAATGAAGAATGACCTTGTTAATATCAGTCCTCCCAGGTTTTTACTGGGGATTTTTATCCTGTTTATTTTTATAGGAACCGTTTTGTTAAAGCTACCGATTGCAACTACAGAGTCAATAAGTACTTTGGACGCCTTGTTTACTGCGGTTTCGGCAATGACCGTTACGGGTCTCGCAGTTTTAGACACCGGTGCAGTTTTCACAACTTTCGGCGAAGTGGTTATTCTGTTGTTAATCCAAATCGGCGGACTAGGGATTATGACTTTTGCGGTATTGATCTTTTTAATAATCGGGCGGAAAATCGGTGTTAAAGAACGAGTGATTGTAACCCAGTCTTTGAATCAAACATCCCTCGGCGGCGTGGTGTCTCTGGTAAAGAAGCTATTTATTTTTTCGATTGTAATGGAGAGCATTGCCTTTATGCTGTTATCCATACGCTGGATTCCAGATATGGGATGGAAGCATGGTCTATATGCTGGTTTATTTCATTCTATTTCGGCCTTTAACAATGCTGGTTTTTCTATTTGGTCTGATAGTCTATCAGAGTTTGCGGCTGATCCTATTGTAAACATTGTGATTACTCTTTTATTCATTATTGGAGGGCTTGGATTTACTGTCATCTTTGATATATGGAAAAAAGGAGATCCAAACAGCTTAAGTCTGCATACCAAATTGATGCTAATTGGCACTTTCTTATTGAATAGTGTTGCGATACTGGTCATCTTACTATTAGAGTATGACAATCCTGGTACATTAGGGACCCTTTCAGGTTTGGACAAACTCCAGGCCGCTTATTTCCAGGCAGTGACTCCCAGGACAGCGGGTTTCAATACCGTAGACATAGGGAGTATGAATGATTCGACTTTATTTTTCATTATTTTGTTAATGTTCATTGGGGCTGGAAGTGCTTCTACTGGCGGGGGAATCAAATTGACCACCTTTTTGGCTTTGATTTTTGCGGTATTTGCCTTTTTGAAAGAAAATGATGAAGTAGTAATGTTCCGGCGAGCCATTAAATACAATACAATCGTCCGCGCGTTGGCTATTACTGTCATTGGCTCAGGGTTGATTGTTACCGGTATTTTTATTTTGAATATAACCGAGGATGCGACCTTCATATCTATAGTATTTGAAACCGTTTCAGCGTTTGGTACAGTAGGTTTATCGATGGGGCTTACTTCGACCCTGACAACTGTCGGGAAAATAACAATTATCCTAATCATGCTGATTGGAAAAATCGGTCCGCTTACGTTAGCTTTTTCTTTTGCGCATTCCTCACAAGCGAATATCCGGTATCCAAAAGAGGATATTCTGACAGGTTGATTATCTTGATTTTTAAGCCTGTATATTAACAAATGTCCTTCTGGTAATAGATTATAAAGGGGCTGTCCATTCATTAAAAATCGCAATGGGCAGCCCTCAAAAAATAGGAAATATAAATATTAATTTTCCGTTTTTGCTTCAGCAGGCTTCTTTGTCAACGTAAAGAAGGCACTAAACCCGATAAAGGAACTAATAAACAGAATCAAACCCATAGGAACTGCAGAAGTTTCATCAATTCCTACAAGCGGGGAAGCTACTGACCCGATAATCAGTGGAAGCAATCCCAACACTGCACTAGCGCTGCCGGCGCGATGGCCTTGATGCTCCATTGCCAATGTAAACGAACTGGTCAAGGTCATTCCCATGGTGGTCATGTAAATAAAAATGGCAATGACCAGTAGTGCAAGCGGACCTTCGATAATACTGATGAACAAAATAAGCGCTGTGGCAGTAGCGGCGGTACAAACTGCGATCCGAAGTAAATTACGTTCGTGGATGATGCCGCCAAAACGTCCGACAATCGAACTTCCAGACATTATTGCCAGACCGTTAATCCCGAATAATATACCAAATACTTGCGGGGAAACACCATAGATTCCCTGATAAACGAACGGTGTACCGGATACATAGGCAAAACTTCCACCATGGACAAAACCGACAATAATCGCATAGCCAATAAACGAGCGATCTTTAAATAGGCTTCCCATTGTCTTTACAGTATTACCGATCGAACTAGGAATCCGCTTTTCTGGTGGTAAAGTCTCCTTCAAACGGAAGAAAACTGTCATCACGATCAATAAACCGAGAAGGCTCAAGAAATAAAAAATAGTGTGCCAGCTGGCAAATGGAAGCAAGAGAATGGCACCGCCTGCCATCGGGGCAATCATTGGTGCTGCTGCAAGAATTACCATTAACAAGGCATAGAACTTTGTCAGTTCTCTTCCGGTAAAGACGTCCCTTACTACAGCACGGGATAGGACAACACCGGCAGAGGCAGTCATTCCTTGTAAAAAACGGGCAGCAATCAGTGTGAAAATATTAGGTGCAAATGCACAGAGTATCGATGCCAGGGCAAATAACATAATTCCGATTAAAAGAGGCTTGCGTCTCCCGACTGCATCGCTGATTGGTCCAATGATTACCTGGCCGGTTGCCAGCCCAATCAAACAGGTCGTCAAGCTAAGCTGGACAAGCGAAGCACTTGCATGTAAATCGGAAGCGATATCCGGAAAGCTGGGCAAATACATATCAATATTCAGTGGGCCCATTATGGCAAGCATTCCAAGTAATAAAGCGAGCGAAAAACGCTCTTTTCCAGTTGGGTTTTGCAGCATGAATTACCAAACACCTTTCATCAATCGATCAATCTTTTTCTTTAAATATCAATAGATTATAGTCTAATTCAGAAAGGCGCGGCTGTCCATTGAATTATCCTGAAAAGAAAACCAGGCAGCTGTCGAAGGATACCCGACAACTGCCTGTTTGTTTTACATTAAATCATAAATGGATTCTTCTAAATAGAGCCAGTGGTAGTATTCCACTTCTGCGTCCGTCATGTTGTTCACTTCGTTTTCATTAAGAGATGCCAATTCGCATAAATCTTGTTCCAGATTATTCCGAAGGGCTTGGCTCATTGTAAAGTCTCCTTTTTATTAATGGTTTTGGGAAATTTATTCTACTTACTATATATCTCATTCTGCGATAAATAAAATATCATTTTTCGATTGATTTTCTGAATATGATGCTAAAGTGATATTTAAAGATGATTTGAGACTCTTTAATTTTCTTATAGGAAGAGAAATAGGGAAAGGAAGAACATCCGCTTATTTTTGAGCCTTTATTTTAAAGGATTCTCCCTTTTGCACAAACGGTATAAACAGCGAACTAACCTTAATGAGTCTTCCTGACATCCAACCTTTATTGAGAAGGTGAACAGCGCTGCGGAAAAATGCGAGACTCCAGTGGGAAAGTCTGAAGACCCCGCAGCTGGCTTTTCCAGCGAGGAGGCTGAAGTTGCTTCCCACGGAAAGCGATTGTTTTTCCGCAGCGCTGGATTAGCACTCATTCTGAATATAACTAGGAGGAAGCAGTGACAGAGGTAGTTAGCAGTTTCTATCAACTGAAAAAAGATTAAAATGGTAAAGTCGGAGAGAAGAGCTATTTAAAAATGGCAGGAAAAATAAAAGAGAAAGGAAGCGCATTCATTGACTTCTATTATCCCTGGGAGTATACTTTTTATCAAAGCTACTTACTCTTAAAATGGCAGGCAGGGGACACTTTTGGAGCGTTACTAAATCGATTTAGTAATGAGTTTACTGAAATTATTTTTCTGATGGCTGGTTGAATCAGTCGTTCTCTAAAGGTGGCTTGCATCGTAAGAGGATGGCAGGAAATAGAAAACAGCTAATTGAAACCGCTTCACCTGCGTGAAGGGGGAACTTATAAGGGGGATGGACAATGCCACAACAAAATTGGGGAATTCTTGGCCCAGGGACAATTGCCAGAGAGTTTGCGGTTGCAATAAATGAAGTGAATGGAAAAATTGCCGCAGTTGGAGGCAGAAAGCTGGAAAAAGCCCAACAATTTGCTGAGGAATATAACATAGACAAGGTTTATGGCAGCTACGATGAATTACTGCAGGACGAGGACTTGGACATTATATATATCGCGACGCCTCACACTTTTCATTATCAATATATCATGGAGAGTCTAAGACAAAATAAGCATGTGCTTTGCGAAAAATCGATTACCGTCAATTCGAAGCAGCTCCAGGAAATTGTCGAGTTGGCAGAAGAAAAGAATCTGGTAGTTGCGGAGGCCATGACAATATTCCATATGCCGGTGTACCGAAAAGCAAGGGAAATCTTGCAGTCTGGCAAACTGGGAAAACTGCGAATGATCCAGGTATCACATGGGAGTTACAAAGACCCTGATCCTGCCAACCGGTTTTTTAACCCGGAACTGGCTGGCGGCGCTATGCTGGATATAGGAACGTATGCGTTATCCTTGTCACGGTTTTTCTTATCGGAACAGCCGGACTACGTAGAGAGTACGGTGAAAAAATTTCAAACCGGAGTGGATGAACAAGTAGGCATTCTGTTGAAAAATAAAGCAGATGAAATGGCGACCATTTCGATGACACTGCGGGCAATCATGCCGAAAACCATCTTGGTGGCAGGGGAAGAGGGGTACATTAAAGTCGATGACTATCAACGCCCGACCAAGGCAACGATTTATTATACCCCTGAGAATCGGACAGAAGTTATCGAAGCCGGCGAATCGGAAAAAGCGTTCCATTATGAAGTAGAAGCCATGAATGATTACGTTGCGAATAACCGTGAAAATGATACCCTCCGGTTATCTGTCGATGTCATGAAATTGATGGACGAAGTTCGTAAGCAAGGCAATGTGCATTATTCTTTTGAATGAATAGGATGTTTGAAGGGCGTCGCATGGAAGGATATTCTGTGTGGCGCTTTTTTGTGCTGGAAGATTGGCCGTCGGTGAAACCAAAACGGTTTTCATTCCGTAAGAATAGAGGAGGAGCAAAAAATGATCGGGCTGCCTTTCATCCTTCGTCGAGAGAACAGACATTATGGTAGAATGAAAGCAGTGTGCAAATGAAAGGTTTAGAGGGGGAGAAGATTGGAAAATCAAACGTTTAACATGAATACTCAACAGAAGGCGAAGCTGAAGAAATTCGGCGGATTCTTCGGTAAATTGATTGGTTTCCTGGTAGTATTATTGATTCTGGGCGGCTTGTCATTGCACTGGATCACGGATTATATATGGATGGATTCGCTCGGATACCAACAGGTATATACAACCATTCTCGGCAGTAAGGTACTACTTGGTGTAATCGGGTTTGTCGTATTTGCGGCATTGACCTGGATAACGGCAGCATGGATCCGAAAATCGTTCTTGAAACAATTTAACCCGTCACAGCTGCCAGCGGTTATTCGCAGCAAGCGATTGAGCGCATTTACTATATTATGCATATCTTTGTTTGTCGGATTCATCGGAAGCAGTATTGTACAGGGATTCGGCTGGGAGCTTTGGTTGAAGTTTCTCAACCATACTTCCTTCGATATAACAGACCCGCACTTTGGCATGGATGTTTCGTTTTATATGTTTGTATTACCGTTTATACAATTTGCAGTAAATACACTGATCGGTTTAGCGTTCTTTTTATTGCTTGCCGAAATTGGTGCCTATTCTGTATTTCATATGTATCGAATCAGCCGTTCCGCGCAATTGCAACTAGGCATTACCTTGGGCAGCATTGGTTTGTTGATGGCAGTGTCCCAGGTGTTGGAACCATATAGCACGATGCTGACCAATAAGGTCAACCTATTCCAAGAAAGCGTCGTACATGGCATGAGCTATACCGACAAAGTTATCAATATCCCTGCGTCCTACGTCATGGCCGCTGTCGCCGTGATTGGAACGATTTGGGTGATTGTCTCGCTTGTGCGCGGACGATTGAAGGCAATGCTGATACCGGTTATTGCTTATATGGCAATTGGCGTCCTAGCAGAAGGGGCTTCCATCATTGTACAAAATTATGTTGTGTCGCCGAACGAATTTTCCAAGGAAAGCCCTTATTTAGAGCATAACCTGGAATTTACCCGGGCAGCTTATGACCTTGATAACATTGAAGAATTCGAACACCCGGGGAACGAGTCGCTTGATCAAGCAATGGTCGAACGCAATGAGCTGACGATCAATAATGTTCGTATCAATGATGCAAGGCCGATTCTCGATATATACAATCAATTGCAAACCTTCCGGACTTACTATCAATTCAATGACATAGATATCGATCGTTATCAAATTGACGGCGAGTATCAACAAGTCTTTCTTGGTGCCCGGGAATTGAATACCGTCGATTTGCCTTCTCAGGCGAAAACATGGGTTAACGAAAATCTGCGTTATACACACGGTTACGGAATTGCAATGAGTGACGTCAATCAAATTACTTCGCAGGGACAGCCGGAATATTTATTGAAAAATGTTCCTTCAGAAGGTGCTATGGACGTGGAAAGACCACAAATATATTTTGGGGAAGAAAACTATGATAATGTCATCGTTAATAGTGAAGTGGATGAATTCGACTACCCTGCTGGCGATGAAAATATGTCGAACAGGTACGAAACGGATAAAGGGATAGCATTATCTGGTTTAAATAGGCTGTTGTTCGCATTGGACGCTGGTTCATTTAGAATGTTTGTGTCCGATCAGTTGAACAGCGACAGTCAGCTGTTAGCAACACGTAATATCATGGACCGGGTCGAGCGGATAGCACCGTTCTTGGAATATGATGAGGATCCTTATATTTTTGTAAGAGACGACGGCAGCATGGCGTGGATGATCGATGCTTATCTGACAGCAGACCGTTATCCATATTCAGAAGCACATCAAGGTAATGAAAGCTATATCCGCAACTCGGTAAAAGTGACGGTGGATGCTTACAGTGGGGAAGTCCATTTTTATGCAGCCGAGCCGGACGAACCGCTGCTTCAAACCTATCAAAAGATGTTCCCGGATTTGTTTACAGAGGAAATACCGGAAGACGTGGCAGCGCATTTCCGGTACCCGATTGATATGTTCAAAATCCAGGCGAAAATGTATGGTACGTACCACATGTCCAATCTGGAAGTATTCTACAATCGGGAAGACTACTGGCAATTTCCAACCGAGAAATACTTCAATGAAGATGTAGAAATGGAGCCTTATTACATTACAATGAAGCTTCCGGAAGCGGAAGAAGAAGAGTTTGTGCTGATGATGCCTTATACACCGAGAAACAGGCAAAACATGGTAGCCTGGATGGGTGTGCGAAATGATGGAGAGAATTATGGCGAAACCTTTGTCTATCGTTTTCCGAAGCAGCGAAACGTATATGGTCCGCAACAAATAGAAAACAGGATTAACCAAGACAGTACAATTTCTCAGCAACTGAACTTATGGTCTCAGGGTGGATCGGAAGTCATTCGCGGAAACCTGCTGGCTATTCCACTTGAAGATACCGTCATCTATGCGGAACCGATTTATATCGAGTCTTCCAACGAAACATCGCTTCCTGAGGTGAAACAAATTATTCTTGCTTATGGCGATGAAATCGTCATGGAACCGACATTTGATAAGGCGATGGATCGGATGCTTGGCTTGATTGACCCGGATGTTGAACTTGATGAGGGAGAAGATGACACAGAAGGTAATGATCAAGTAGACGAAATTATGGGCTCTGATCAAATTTTAGAGGAAATTTCTTCCTTGTTCGACCAATACCAGCAAGAACTTTCTGCTGGAAACTGGGAGGAAGCTGGCGCGATTATGTCGCAAATTCAAGATCGACTAAGTGAAAGGGAAGAAGAACAGGCAGAGACGGAAGGAACGGAACAGCCAGAAGATCAGGCAGAACAGGATGGAGAAGAAGACCAACAGGAATAATAGAAGGGAGCTTCCTTGTGAAGGAGCTCCTTTCTTGTATCTAAAATTAGTCCTGCAATATGGTGCACAAATAATCGGATATCAATTTTTCTTACCTGCTATTCTTTAGGAGAGAGGAGGTCATTGAATGGATTCCCTGAAACAAATGAATGAAGCAATCAAGTATATTGAAGCCCATTTAGCTGATGAAATGGATTATAAGGAAGTCGCAAAGAGGGCGTTTTGTTCAGAATATCATTTCAAACGGATGTTTTCCTTTTTGGCAGGGGTCACCCTTTCCGAATATATCCGGCGAAGAAGACTGACCTTGGCAGCATTCGACCTGCAGGAGGGACAAGAAAAAGTTATTGATTTAGCAGTTAAATATGGATACCAATCGCCGGATGCATTTACGAGAGCCTTTCAAATCTTGCACGGTGTAACCCCGTCAGCAGCCAGAAAACTTGGCCATCCCTTAAAAGCCTATCCACCGATGACCTTCCAGCTTACCATTAAAGGAGGGAACGAAATGGAATATCGAATAGTAGAGAAACCAGCATTTCGTATTGTGGGCATCAGGAAGAGAGTCCCCATTGTTTTTCAAGGAGAAAATCAGCATATCGCTTCGATGTGGAAGTCATTGAACCAGGAACAGATTGATCAGCTTAAAGGCCTGTCCAATACGGAGCCGCACGGACTCATTCAAGCGTCGACCAATTTTTCGGAAGGGCGCATGGAAGAGAAAGGAAAACTTGATCACTATATTGGTGCCGCGACCACCAGTGACTGTCCTGATAACCTGGCAAATCTGGAAGTGGCTGCGGGTGTATGGGCAGTGTTCCGAGCGATCGGTCCGTTCCCGGATACGTTGCAGAATATTTGGGGTCGCATCTATGCAGAATGGTTTCCTTCATCTGGTTACCAACAAAGACAGGGGCCGGAAATGTTGTGGAATGAGCATATGGATACCGGTTCTCCAATGTTTACCAGTGAAATATGGATACCGGTGGAAAGAAAAAGATGACATATAAAGAGGGCTGTTTTGTCAGCTCTCTTTTTCTATTTGGATGACCTCCTAGGTTCATATTCAGCTGTGGTAAACTAAGAGAAAATAGTTCTGGAAAAGGAGTGTGGAAGATGAAAGCTGGTTGGGAGCGGTCAACCCCTTTAATTGTGCCAAGCCTTGAAACAATCCGGCAGCTATCAATTCCGATATTAAATGACAGGGAATTAACCGACATTACACCCTTAAATGGAGGTTTGAGCAACTCGAATTTAAAAATCACCACCGATAGTGGAGAAAGATTTGTACTGCGTATCTACAGTAAGGATAATACGTCTATTGAAATGGAAAGAAACATTTTGAATATGCTGGAAGACCGGATTCATGTACCTAAGGTTCTCTATAGTGATTCTTCATGTGCGAAACTGCAGTATCCTTTTTTAGTCCTAAGCTGGATGGAGGGTGTACGGTTTTCTGATTTTATGCAAAATGGCCAGAAACAGGAGATCGTTTCCTTGGCAGGTGAAGTTGGAGAAACGCTGGCAAAAATTCATCAAATCCATTTTCCAGATGGAGGCTTTTTTGATGCCAGTTTAAACATTGATGAGACAGTTAAATTGGACCGGAGCAGTTTTCTGGAATTTATTGAAGGAAGTCTTGTAGCAGGGCATGGATGCAAGCACCTTGGGAAAAAGACTTGCGAGGAGATACTTACTTTTGCCCGGGAGCATGCCAGCGTACTTGATTGGCTTGGAGAACAGGACTGCCTCGTTCACAGTGACTTCAATCCATTAAATATACTGGTGGATACTCGGGAGAAGGGTTATACGATTAGTGCTGTTCTTGATTGGGAGTATGCTTTTAGTGGTTCCCCGTTATTCGATATCGGAAATATGCTCCGCTATGAAAGCGTAGAAGATTCGGATTTTATTCCCCCTTTTATTTCCGCTTATCAGAAAAAGGGAGGCATCTTGCCAAAAAAATGGTTGCAGCAGGCTAAGCTATTAGATTTAATCGCATTATGTGAACTTACTAATAAAGAAGTATGCGGGAAGGCAAAATTGAAAGATATAAAACGGCTCATACTGAAGATGACGGTAGATTGGGAGAAGTATGAAGCTGTACAAGCAAGTTACGTGTGACTGGAAGACAATATTTTTTGTATATCACTATCTTGCGCTTTCATTCGCATGTCGTTTCAATCCTGGTTATATCCGTTATAATAAATCAAGAGGTGATGAAATGGACAGACAGGATTCAACTTTCATTCCTGAAGCATGTTGGCATGCGATTACGACCAATGATTCCAGCTTTGACGGGGTGTTCTACTATGGTGTACAAACAACCGGGATATTTTGCCGTCCCTCCTGTAAATCCCGGTTACCCCTGCCGGAAAATATACGCATCTTTTCTTCCGCCAAAGATGCGCTAGCCAAGCACTTTCGGCCGTGTAAAAGATGCAGACCGGACCAGCTAGTAATGCCGGAAGAAAAGTGGGTAGAGGAGCTGGTCAACTGGATCGACTGTCATCTCCATCGTAAAATAACCTTGAACGATTTGGCAGAAGTTGTCCATGTCAGTCCTTATCATTTACAGCGAACCTTTAAAAGAAAGAAAGGGAAAAGTCCTCAAATGTATATCCGTGATGCCAGGATGGAAATGGCAAAGGAGTATTTGGAAACTACGGGAAAATCAATAGAAAATATTGGAGCGGTAATCGGACTGAAAAACACGGCTTATTTCATAGCTTTATTCAAAGAGATCACGAATTTAACGCCCGCAGCTTATCGGGTTAAATACAAAAGAAAGGAGGCTCTATCTTGAAAGCCAGTCAGCCACAGACAATCTATTATTCTTTGTTTGAGGATGAAAAGTGGAAATTATATCTTGCCGCAACCGAAAAGGGTCTATGTTATGTCGGTTCACCTGATAAATCCTTTAACGAGATGAAAGGATGGAAGGATAAACGATTACCTCAAGCAATCCTGCAAGAAAACAACCAAGTGCTTGCGCCATATAAGCAGGAACTAAGCGATTACTTCAATGGGAGGCGAAAAGTTTTCACGTTTCCGATCGATTTACACGGCACCGCTTTTCAAAAGGCTGTATGGGAAGAGTTGGGCCGAATCCCTTATGGCGAGACATACACGTATGGGCAGGTCGCAGAATTGATTGGGCGTCCGAAAGCGGTACGGGCGGTTGCCGCCGCCATAGGCGCCAATCCAGTGATGATCCCCATCCCCTGCCATCGTGTGATTGGAAAAAATGGTAAGTTGACAGGCTTTCGCGGTGGCCTGGAGATGAAACAGGCTTTGCTGCGATTGGAACAGTCACCGCTTTCCTGTGAAACCATCACTTAACTTTATGATAGAAGAAAGATAATTTCCATAAACAATAGTGGTTCAGATATAGAGGAGTGTAGGCTAAATAGCAATTTATACAGAACGAAACTGGGACCAAAGCATCGTGACCAAAATAAAAAGTTAACCGTTCCACCCTTCTCTTATGAATCGAGCAACGTTCCACTCCGGCAAGGCACTTCGCTTTCCGCGGGCACGGCTTCAGCTAACTTGGCAATGAATCCCGCTTTGCCAAGTGGATCTTCAGCTCGCGCTCATCCCGCTGGAGTCTACGTACCTTGCCTCCGTTGGATGGAGATTGTTTTTCTTCTGGTGTGATTTCCGTGTTGCCGATTGCCGTTACAGGGAGAAAGCTAAGTCGCATGGTAACCGTGAGTGTTTCTTTATTCTTTTTATCTGTTGGTTTGCACCTTCCAACTTCTGAAGAATAAAAGAATCCCCTATTTTTTCGTCTTCGTCACTGTTAGATACCTATAAGCCAATAGAAGAATACGGTTCTATTCATCGTGTCTTTAGCATGTGGAAATCAGACCGCGAAAACGTAGCGAAGGCAAGATACGGAGACACCAATGGGAACAGCACGAGCTTCAACTCCCTCAGAAAGTGGTCGGTGCTTTCTGAGGGAGTTGAAGCCGTGACCGTGGAACGCGATACCTTGCCGTAGCGATTCGAAGCACGCTAAAAACCGCATGGATTCAATTAGCATTTAGTTCGTTCGGTTTTTGCCTTGATAGCCATGCCATGCTTTTATCCCAGCCTCGTTCTGTATAGTAAAAAGAAACTCAATGTGTCTGTCTACAGTTCAAACCCTTAGCGAACCACGAAACCCTCTGGCAGCGTAGTAGGATTCTGCTCCATTGTGATAGACAAAGACGTGACCAAAACGACGATCGCAAAAAAGAGCACCACCGAGTTTTCTTATATCCTTCGGTGTTTGTACCCAACTCGATGTTTTCAAATCGAATTCGCCAAGATTTTGCAACGCTCGATATTGTTCTTCAGTCAACAGGGTTATGCCCATAGAGGCAGCCATATCGATAGCGTTATTTTCGGGTTTGTGTTTTTTTCTGGACTCCAGGGCTTCCCGGTCAAAACAGACACTTCTGCGTCCTTTAGGGCTTTCCTTGGAACAATCATAAAATATGTACTCGTCCTTCTTCTGATCATACCCAACAACATCCGGTTCACCACCCGTTCTTTCCATTTCATGCAGCGACCACATTTTTTCTGTATCAGCTTCGAGTTTTTCTTGTACCCCGGCCCATTCAATCTCCTCGTGCCGGTGCCTGTTTTTCTCAAAACGGGCTTTCAATATGCTGCATAATTCTTCCTGTTGTTCACGGGATAACTGCTTGTTTTTCCCTGTCATATTTATTTCCTCCTTATTGCTTTTATATAAAGACTAAACAGCTGTCTGCTTCTATATTCTCCATAATGCCGTCAGCCTCCTTCATGAAGAAAAAGTATACCAGATAGTTAGAAAGCAGTTTCGATGTCTTTATTTTTGCTTCTTCCATTCCTCATAAAACTTTTTCAAAATCGAGTTGATTTCATCCAGCGTAAGCAGGATTAACAGGAGCATCATAAAAGTGACCATTTCCCCTGTGAAAATGGATAACACGGCAATAATGCTTATCCAAAACCAAAAATACTTTTTGTTCATACGCCCCCTCCACTGTCAACGTAAAACAAATACGCTGTTGCATACGTCCACTGCAACCACCGCCTTTATTAAACGAACTTCCTCTTTAACTTAAGAACCCTGTTTAAAGACTCTACATGTATTTCAATAAGAAATGATTATTATCCTTTTTTTGTTTAAACAAATCGTCCAAGTAATGGATTTACTCACCTGTGAATAACCTGGATGGGCAGGAGACTACAGTCATTTTCTTAACCAGGCAAGGAAGGATTCAGTAAGGCGCTGGCTGATAGAAGTAATTGGGAGTCTTCACTTCATCGTTATATTTATTGTGGAAAACATGGGTTGACGCAGGTGAAACTGGAGGAATCAGCCATGACCAGCGCCCAGTAACATTCCTTCCACTTTCCGTTTCTTTTTGTTCAAACATGTTGAATTGCTGGGCGGCGGTATGATGATCGACGATACTGACGCCAGCCTGCTTGAATGAATTGAGCACGGCTACATTTAACTCAACGAGTGCTTTGTCTTTCCAGAGCGATGCGTTTGATTTCGTGTCCAGTCCAATCGCTTTGGCGATGTCAGGTAAAAGATTGTACCGATTTACATCGGCCAGGTTGCGGGCGCCGATTTCGGTTCCCATATACCAACCGTTGAACGGAGCGGCTTCATACTTTATTCCGCCTATTTCAAGCCGCATGTCCGATATGATCGGGACAGCATACCACTTGATTCCAAGCTCGTTTACTTGCGGGTACTCCGGATGGTTGATTGCTACTTCTTTTACCAGGTCAGTTGGTAAGTCAAACCAGCGAGGTTTTTGGCTGCCGATCTGGACGACCAATGGCAGTAAATCGAAGTCGGTCCCTTTTCCTGTCCAGCCTAATTCCAGACAGGCTTTCGTAAAAGCTAGCGAGGATGAATCACCGATGATTCCTTGTTCCGTTTGATAACCAGCATAACGGATCAGCTGATGATTCCAGATCCGGACATTTCTTCCGTCATTTGTTTCTTGTTTGAAGATAGTAATGGAAGGACGGATTTTCCCCTGATTGGTGGCGAACTGCACATGCTCGAAAAGTGCTTCAATAATTGCATCTTCCGTATCTAGATCACGAGCGTCGGTGACATGGAGCCTGTCCCAAAATAATCTGCCGATACAGCGGTTGGAGTTCCTCCAGGCCATTTTCGCCCCACGGACTAATTCTTCTTCTGTATGTTGGTAGGTTCCTGTTTTGAAAATTTCCCGTTCGATTGATTGAAGTCGGCGTTCCGTTTCTGTTTTTGTTTTCCCTAGTTCCTGGTAGCATTGGGAAATAAACGGAGTGGCCTCAGTATATATTTTTCCTTTCATATTTACGCCTCCAGACGATTGACTAGCAGTCTACTTTTATTCTAAGTGACTGCCTGTTGCAAGGCAACGACTTCACGAAACCGTCATAATTGCGGCGGCAAAGGATTAGGAGGATAATGAGAACAGAACATTGTGTTAGGAAGGAGACAGTACAGCATGGTACTATCCGTAAAAAAATCTTTATATAAAAAGCTATTGGAAAATTTGTCGACTGAACCATTCACCGTTACTTTTTGGGACGGCACCGTCACACAATACAATCAAGGTGTACCGGAGTTCCATATTGCCATTCATCAACCACTTGACACCAAACTGCTGGCCGAGGATCCGATGCTGGCGTTTGCGGAAGGGTATATGGATAAACGCATTGAGGTGGACGGGGATTTGGAATACATCATCGAAAGCATTTTCAACCAGCAGGGCAGTATTCTCAATCAGCCATTAGCACTGCGGACGTTGAAAAAGTTTAAATCGACCGGTAAGAAGCAGTCCAAAGATAACGTGGCCCATCATTACGATTTGGGGAATGATTTTTACAAGCTATGGCTCGATGAAACGATGAATTATTCTTGTGCGTATTTTCAATCGGCGGAGGACAGTTTGTATCAGGCACAAAAGAATAAAACTCATCATATCTTGAAAAAATTGAATCTACAACCAGGACAAAAGCTGCTGGATATCGGGAGCGGCTGGGGCTATTTATTGATTGAAGCTGCGAAAGAATATGGAGTACAGGCACTTGGCGTCACGCTGAGTGAAGAGCAATACAAACAAACGAAGCGCCGCATTGAAATTGAAGGCCTACAGGACCAAGTAGAAGTCAAAGTAATGGACTACCGGGAATTGATCAAGGAAGGGACAACGTACGATCGGATTGTCAGTGTTGGGATGCTGGAACATGTCGGCCATGTCAACATCCCGACATTCATGGAACATACCAATCACCTGTTGAAAGACAGGGGAGTAGCTCTCTTGCATTGTATTACCGGCTTAGTCGAAGTGGAAGGCAATGCATTCTTGAATAAGTATATCTTTCCGGGCGGGCAAATTCCTTCGGTCCGTGAACTGGTTGACGGAATGAGCCAGAATGATTTGCGTATCACCGACATGGAAAGCCTGCGATTGCATTACACGATTACGCTCAGACACTGGAAACGCAATTTTGAAGAAAATCTAGGAGCGATCAGCCAGCAATTCGATGAACGGTTTATCCGTATGTGGCGGCTTTATTTGAGTGCCTGTGCGGCCAATTTTACATGTGGTATCTCGGATCTTCATCAATTCCTGGTCACCAAAGGCCCGAATAATGAATTGCCAATGACAAGGGATTACTTGTATGAGTAGTTTGGAAGCAGCGGGGAACCGTTGCTTTTTTTATGGCGACAAGAAGTTTCTGCTAAAAATCTACGGAAAGTCTTGGAATCTATGAAAATTGGAGTAAAATGAAGACATGTCATGCAAAAGCGGGATTTTTAGCCAGCGAAATACACCAAAATTTTTAATGAAAAGTTAACTTACACCAGGACGGCAGTCAGCGAATGATTGTCGTCTTTTTTATTGATGTGGGGAGCGTGAAATGGACGCTTAAGCGAGGTGTTTGATCGAGGCTATTCCAGAATGAAGATGGAGGCGGTTCATTACGAAGATTTAAAACGTCAGCAGGAAGCACTGATGAACAAATGGGCAACAATCCGCATAATGTTAAAAATTTGCGAAAAGCTTTCGGAAAATAAAGCGGTTGCAAGAAAGGAGAAAGCCAGATGGATTATCAGGTACGATTCCTTTTGAAATCAGATTTACTGATTTGCTCTAAAACGTACACAGATGTATTCAACCGTCCGCCATGGAACGACGGCTGGGAACGGGAAAAGGCACAGGAGCGGCTGGCCGATATCTTTTATCAGCCAAAGTTTGTTGGGATCGGGGCATTCACTGAAGAGGGCACATTGATCGGATTCCTGTTAGGTTATTCAGAGAAATGGGTAAAGGCAAATCACTTTTATCTCAATGAAATGTGTGTGGCATCTGCATATCAAGGACGGGGCATTGGTTCCAGTTTGATTGATGAATTGGAAACCTATTGTGTTGATCATAATATCAACAGTATATACCTATTGACCGCCAGAGAAGGACTGACGGAGGCGTTCTACAAGAAGAATGGATTTAATAGTAATACCGGGATGGTGATGTTGGCCAAGCGTTTGGAGGCAAATAATCAGTAAGAGGAAAAAAGATATAGACGCTGCCTCCTGTCTATATCTTAGTTTAGCCATTCTTTCTGTCAATCTCTTAATAATATGGATAAGAAGGAAAAGAAGGATAGTACCCCTGATGGCCGTACGGCATATTAGGTTGGCTGCCTTGCTGGCAGTCTTTATATGGTCCGATGTAAGTGGAAGGCTGGATAGGGGCAATCGTTTTCTCCCATTGCTGCTGATCCAGGCAATACGTATGGGCCATGACATTGGCAGGGGTGAACTTCAGCAGGTCAGAACCGAGAATTACCTCAGGTGTCGGTGCATCAAAAATGGCCAGCAGATGGGTGTTATCAACCGTCGCCATTTCATAATGCCACCAGCCCTGCGGCACGTTGGCCACCTGGCCCGGGGTGATCGGAAAGTTGAGTATTTCCTTTGTATAGGGATTCATAATCGAAACAGTTGCGGCGCCTGAAATACAATACACGAGCTCTGCAGCATTTTGATGGTAATGCGGTTCGACGACATTCGTCCTGCTTAGGAAAATGTCGAGCAACGAAACGTTTTCCAATGTATTGAGTTGTTGAATGCCTAAAATATTAATCAAATTTTGGTTGTCTTTTTTGAACAAATTGCTTTTATTCACGTCAAACGTAAACTGAGCAGAAGGGGATGTGTAATCAACATTAGGGTTCATCCAGTTCACCTCTTTAAATTTTATACAGCCTTCCTCCGTATTCTATGCCGGAGGCAAAAATGGGTGAATGTCATGATTACAGAAGGAGGTATTCCCATGAAAAAATCTTTAGTCATTGCCATCTCGGCAGTATCGGGAGGTGGCAAAACCACTCTCACTAAAGAGCTTGCTAGTAAGTTGCCAAAGGTCAGCGTTTTACATTTCGATGATTATACTTTTCATGGACCGGAAAACCTTGCGAAATGGTCGAAGGAAGGAGCAGATCACAATGCTTGGAATCTTGCGCCTTTGGTTGAAGATGTCCTGCTTCTGAAAGAAAGATATGATTACATTTTGCTGGATTATCCTTTTGCCTATCAAAATCATTGGATGAAGGATTTCATTAATATCGCCGTATATATCGATACGCCATTGGATGTCGCTTTAGCACGGCGGATGTTAAGGGATTATCCAGAAGGATCTGCAGAGGAGATAAGAAATGACTTATCGTATTATTTATCTTACGGAAGAGAGGCTTATTTGGAAATGGAACACAAAATCAAGCCAAACTCTGACCTCGTGATTGATGGAACACTTTCGAGAGAAGAGATCATGCAACGAATCATAGAGGAAATACACAAGCGGTAACGATAGAAAAAATGAAAAAATTTGGATTTTTAATGTGATAGCCAATATTTTTTAGTAAAATAAACGTGTAGTTGTCATAATTTAGCAATAAATAGTGAAAGTGAGGGAGTTCCAGTTGTCTACCTACCATAAACTAGTCCGGGATTACATACCACAAATCATCGAACAGAACGGGAAAAGCTGTTTAACGAGCATATTGTCAGATCAGGAATACAGAGCGGCCTTGAAAGAGAAAGTGACCGAAGAAGCGGAAGAATTGGTCACTGCTGAAACGAAGGAGGAGATCATTGAGGAAGCTGCGGATATGCTGGAACTGTTGCATGTAATAGCAGAAATGAATGGGACTTCCATACAAGAAATAGAAAAAGAGAGGAAGAAGAAAAAGGCAGAGCGTGGCGGATTTAAGGAGCGGGTGTTTCTTGTAGAGGTGGATAATTGAAAATGAAAATAAGGTAGCTGAACCTTAATATAGCAAAGAAGAAAAACAGTGAGGAGAAAGAAAATGGGAATGAGTTTTGGAGAAAGTTTAAAAATGGGGTTTGATTTATTCTGGACGTTCGTTACTGCGGAGCCTAAGCTGACAATGTTTTTATTATTAATGATTATCTTTCATGGCATTTATGCGGTTATCATTAACACCATCAAGCAGAGCAGACTAAGAAAATCCGGTATCCTGGAAATTGATAAAATGAATGGCAAAACTTTCGAGGATTATCTGCACGCTTTATTAAAAACGAGAGGTTATCAGATTAAATTGACGCCGGCTTCAGGGGATTATGGAGCAGATCTTGTACTAAATAATAAGGTGAAGAAAATTGTTGTGCAAGCCAAGCGATACAAGAAAAATGTAGGAGTTAAGGCGGTACAGGAAATTGTTTCGGCAAAGACCTATTACCGAGCTGATGAATGCTGGGTGATTACCAATAGTTATTTCACTGTAAATGCTAAAAAACTAGCTGCCTCGAAT
This sequence comes from Sediminibacillus halophilus, assembly GCF_900103695.1. Lineage (GTDB taxonomy): Bacteria > Bacillota > Bacilli > Bacillales > Amphibacillaceae > Sediminibacillus > Sediminibacillus halophilus. The sequence continues at coordinate 837,134 of NZ_FNHF01000001.1, read as the reverse complement.
CAAGTGCGTTTGGTAGACAGACCTGAGTTGATGAGCTGGATGTTAAAAGAGAATAAGACGGCATGAGGGAACCGATTTGGAAGCCTTATTATACTGCGTAGTAGACTCATACTGTGCAACAAATTATTTTTCATAATTGTGGAAATTAAGAACAAATATCCATTATCTTCTGCTATGATTCTAGTATAAAGATTGGTGACATTGTGAATTAATTCACTTGAATTAACGAAGCAGGAATGTTTAATAAGGACTGTGTTATAGTAAGTAAAACAATTGTTAATGAGGTGAAAGAAATGGTTAGAAGGAGATAGTTAGCCTCCTGAATTAGAAGTTGTTTAATTTTAGGAGGCTAACTTAATCATTAGGAGTTGTATAAAGTTATGAAGCAAAACAAATATGATGATGTTAATTTCTTTTCTGCATATAAAAAAATGGAACGTTCTGTCAAAGGACTTGAAGGTGCAGGAGAATGGCATATATTAAAGGGACTTTTACCCGAACTAAAAAATAAAAGTGTACTTGATTTGGGATGCGGTTTCGGTTGGCATTGCCGTTATGCTCGTGAACAGCAAGCAAGGTCTGTTATTGGAGTAGATATATCTGAAAAAATGCTTCAACAAGCCCGTGAAATGACTAATGATTCCTTAATTTCATACATTAAAATGCCAATTGAAGACATTGCATTTTCAGACTCTCAATTTGATGTTGTTATCAGTTCATTGGCTTTTCATTATATTAAGTCCTTTAAAACAATCTGTAAAAAGGTCTATGATTGTCTAAGGCCTGGGGGTTCTTTTATATTTTCGGTTGAACATCCAATCTTTACTTCAAGAAACAATCAAGATTGGATTTATGATGACAAAGGGAATCGCCTGCATTGGGCAGTTGACAATTACCAATTGGAAGGATTACGTGAAACCTCATTCCTAACTGAAAATGTTATAAAATATCATCGTACATTTTCAACTTATATCAATGACTTAATTATTGCTGGTTTTAATATAAGGACAGTCAAGGAGCCAATCCCCTCTAAGGAATTTTTAATAAATAATCCTGAGATGAAAGATGAACTCCGAAGACCAATGTTCTTAATAATTTCATCAGAAAAGTAAATATTTATTATACGTTGCGTTCCTACGAGATGTAGGAACGTTTCTCTTATTTGAATTAACGGGGGCAAGAGTTGAAGATGAAATCGTCAATACGACTGTCTTTTTTAATTAAAGGGGCAGGTTTTGTTGAATAAATTTAGTTATTGGTATTTGGATTAAAAGATAACTCTCAATTGAAATGTATAATCTCTTAATGAAACCTTTTGTCAGAACTGTTCGTATATCAAACATAGAGAAAATTAATTGAGGTGAAAAATAATGCACAATCGGCAAGAGAGAACTTGTCTTAAATGTGGAGACAAAATAATTAAATGTTATGTTGATGATGGATTGAAGGGACTATTGGTTAAAAATCCTGATGGAGATAGGTTGTTCAGCAACAAGAAAAATACAAATATAAATCCATTTATATGTACCAATTGTGGGTTTGCAGAATGGTATGCAGATAAACCAGAAGATTTAATTTAAAAGTAAACTGCAAATTATATACTAAGTGAACACCCCTCTTTTACTTAGGAGGACTTCCCCGTAATGAGGTTTCGTTTTAAAGATGTTTTAAAAACGGTAATGATAAGTTTGGGATGGTTAATAGCCATTTCCATAACAGCAATTTTAATATTATTTGTGTTTGGTAATCCAGACGATTCAGACCCTATCTTATTGTTAGTCGGTATCTGCTTTATCCCAACCTTTACTACTACAATGCTTTACTATTAATAAATACTTGCTTAGAAAAATTGGCTTAGGTTGGAATTCATTAGGTTTTGTTCCATTGAAGAAAAAAATTTCTAAATTTAGCGTGGCAGGTTCCTTTGTGTTGGTTTTTAATTTTTTTGACCGAAATAATCTTTTTAGTCTTGCTTTTTGGGGAAAGTGAAAATCTACCAGATACACAAGCTTCCGCACAAATAATGGAGTTTACCCCTTTTATTTTCATACTGGTTTTTTTGGCTTATGCCATCTTTACTCCCATTTTAGAAGAAATTGTATTTAGAGGGGGAGTGTTACAGGCTCTTGAAAATAAAATTAACGCCCCTATGGCGATGATTGGAAGTTCCCTCTTATTTATGATTGTACATGGAATACCTCTTATCATGCCTGCATTATTTGTTAGGGGTCTATCATTTTCCTACCTTTATCAAGAGTACAAGAGCATTACGCACCGATTATTTTGCATATGTTTATCAATGGAATAAATGTAATTGCTGTAAATGTCGTTTTTAAATTTAATTTATAAATGTATCAGTATCTTAAAAAAATAAGTTGCATAATGTATTTGTGAATAGGTGTACTTAAAGTAACGGATCCGTTAATTTAAGAAGCCATTTGGTTTAAGGGATTATATTAATGCGCAGTACAACCATACTGTGAAGTAAACACAACCTTATGTGGAGGATTTTCTTTCAACTATCCCTATAAAGTTTCTTCTGTAGCAGAACAACATAAACCCATACAGGATGACAAGTAAAATAGCTAAGAGAAGTAAAGAATGATCGAAGAATACATGAAGTAATAGAATGTTGGTGATAATTGGTGCCAATATCGAAAGGGCTAGTGGTACAAACCGATTAATTAATAGTAATAAACCACAAATAATTTCTAATGATTTTTCAAAGATAAGTAGATATTGAAACTCAAACAATGCCATTGCTTCAGGACTGGTTGCAATAAATGGTTCTATATTGAAAATTACAAAATAACCATTTATTCCTGCCGTTAGGAATATGAAACCTAAAGAAATCCTTGAGAAAACAAGAAAGTAATTGGTCATTTTACACACCTTCTTACAATTTTATATTTGTAGGGATTATAACATTTAAGAACGTGGGAGTATATGGAATTGTGGTTGCACACTGCTACGAAACAATGCATTTATCTTATTCTTTAGAATCATATGCCATGTCAATCCATAAGTATTCTAGATATCATGATAGGTCACTAAACAAAGGGGGATGAATTTTTGGCAACCATGACTAGCTAATAAAATGTTTGATAAAAAATTGTTTTGTATTTTTAAGGGTCAAGATGGAGAAGTATGTGCCGATTTGTTAAATACATCCCTTCCAAAACCCATGCATATGATTTTTCCATCTTTGGAGAAAGATATAGGATGGAAGTAAGACAAAACCAATCGAGGAGATATCATGACACATAACAATATGGGATGGAACTTTGACAACAGTTATGCACGTTTGCCGGAACGGTTTTTTGAAAGTACGGAGCCGACGCAGGTATCCTCTCCAAAAACCAATCTATTCAATAAGCAGCTGGCAGAGGATTTAGGGTTGGACATAAACGAACTGCAAACGGAATCGGGTACCGCGATTTTTGCAGGGAATACAATCCCGGAAGGAGCGCAGCCGATTGCACAGGCCTATGCAGGTCACCAGTTCGGTAATTTCACCATGCTTGGTGATGGCCGGGCGGTCATGCTTGGAGAGCAAATCACTCCAGCCGGTAAAAGGAAGGATATCCAACTCAAGGGATCAGGTCGCACCCCTTTTTCCCGTGGCGGTGACGGGCGAGCTACACTTGGTCCGATGCTTCGTGAATATATTATCAGTGAGTCGATGCATGCTCTTGGTATTCCGACCAATCGCAGTTTGGCTGTAGTGACGACAGGCGAATCGGTTAGGCGTGAAATAGACCTTCCCGGTGCGGTTCTTACCCGGGTGGCAGATAGTCATTTGCGGATTGGAACATTTGAATATGCGGCCCGTTGGGGAAGCGAAGAGGAGCTTCGCATGCTGGCGGATTATGCGATTAACCGGCACTATCCGGATATTGAAGACAATTCGGACCGTTATCTGACCTTTTTCCGGGAGGTAGTCAAACAGCAGGCAGAATTGATTGCCGAATGGCAGCTTGTCGGCTTTATTCATGGCGTGATGAATACCGATAACATGACGATTAGTGGAGAAACGATCGATTATGGTCCGTGTGCGTTTATGGATGAGTATGATCCGACAACTGTATTCAGTTCTATTGATGTGCAAGGACGTTATGCGTATCAAAACCAGCCGGGAATCGGTCAATGGAACCTGGCCCGTTTCGCCGAGGCTCTGTTACCGCTGCTTCATGAAAAGCAAGAACATGCCATCAATCAGGCGAAAGAAATCCTTGGTGAGTACAAAGAATTCTATGATGATTATTGGCTTGCGGGAATGAAGAAAAAGCTTGGGCTCCACAATCACGAGGAGCAGGATGAAGTGTTGATTCAAGACTTGCTCGACATTATGGAAGAACACGATGCCGACTTTACCAATACCTTCCGCGCTTTGACGTTAGACAAACCAGAGAAGACGCCCATGCATGATACATCAGCATTTTCGGACTGGCATAACCGCTGGCAGGAAAGGATTTCCAGGCAGGGAGAAACGAAGGATGCAGCTTTTCAATTGATGAAACAGTCTAACCCTAACGTGATTCCCCGGAATCATCTTGTCGAGGAAGCGTTGGAAGCTGCAGTGCAGAAAGGGGATTATACCTTGACAGAACGCCTGATTGAAGTGCTTTCCGCGCCGTATGCTTATACTGACAAACAGGAGCCTTATACTGAATTACCAGAACCATCCGACCGTCCGTATCAGACTTATTGCGGAACGTGAGGTTATAGAAGTAGTCCCCCTTTGATAAAGGGGGGGCTCGTCTATCCTTCCTCTACTAACTTTGAGAGGCCTGACAACAACTAACCTAAGAAGGTATGGAGGTAATTTATAGCACCGAGGAGAAGACAGCTTTAACTATATTGCCGGCTCTCATTTTTGATTCAGTATTACCATTCACACCAACTTGTGGTGGACTAATTTTCATTGTGTTTTACTACAGAATCCAGTAATTTTTTCAATTCTTCCGGTTTTTGAGTGCCAATTATCACTGTGTTATCTTTCAACTTTAATACGATTCCTTGCTTACCACCCAAATTATAAGCTATTTCACCTTTAGCATTCCTTCTGATTCCCCAACCACCAAATTGTTTCAGCGAGTTGTAAGTAATCCTTTCATATTCATGTAGATCTCTCAAAAGGTATTTCTTAAATTGAAAATGAAAGGGGGAAAAACGAATATAAATCCCATCTTTATGAACTTCAACTATCAACCTTAATAATCCAAACAACATTGGAATAGTGATACCAAAAATCAACCAAAACACAATTGTTATCGCATCTGGTGCGGGGTTACTCCCGATAGGAGCATCAAAAATAATTTGTTGAATGAACCAATACCACATGAAAGCAACATCCAGTAATATAAATCCCCATAGCCAAACTTGACGTGGTCGCTGGACTTCACGATACTCGAATTTATTTTCTTCCGTCATTAAGATTCTCCTTTTTCCTTACTCTATACTTCTATTAAAGCACAATTCAGGGGGCGGGAACGATGGGAATTTGTTTCTTATTCAACTAACAGGCAAGTTAGCCAAGAGCGGTTTATTTGGTTCAAAAATCGAGCCAGGTTGTTGAGAGGATAAATTCTGTATTTGGCGAAATAGAATGATAAACAAACTTATCAAGAATACAGAAATGGCAAAACAACAGGAAAAAGGAGGTAAGGATATGAAAATTAGTAGAATAGACCATGTAGGTGTAATCGTAAACGATCTCTCTGCTGCTAAAGATTTTTTTCTCGATTTTGGCCTTGAAATGCTTGGAGAGGGAGAAGTGGAAGGAGAGTGGGTAGAGCGAATAATTGGACTTCATGGCGTTAGAGAGACGGTTGTTATGTTAGGGATGCCGGACGGTCAGGCAACTTTGGAGCTGGTCAAATTCCATACACCGGTAGATGATAAAGGTATGCAGCAGTCTTTTGCAAATACTTTGGGGCTCCGGCATATTGCCTTTGCTGTTGAAGATATTGAAGGTGTGGTGGCCAAATTGAAAAAGAAAGGCACGGAACTTTTTGGAGAGATACAAAATTACGAAGACACTTATAAGTTATGCTACGTTCGCGGGCCTGAAGGGATTATTTTGGAGTTGGCGGAGAAAATCAGATAATTAGAGAGGTTATAAAGCAATGTTGTTTGATTAGATGATACCTTACTTGATGGATAAGCAGTAGATAAAATGTGTTTAATTATTTTATAGAAGTTAAGTGTTGTGCGAATTTGGCACTTATCTTATCCATATGCTTATACAGACGAACAGGAGTCTTATACTGAATTGCCAGAACTGACCAGCCGTCCAGATCAGACTATTTGCGGCACATGACTTATAAGAAGACTGCTCACCTTAAGGAGGATGGGCAGTTTTTTACGCTTAATTTCAAACACCCGTATCTTTTTTACTCCACTTTTCGTTTATAATAAGTGAAAGACTAAATTCAAGGAGTGATTGGCAATGCGGCCGCTTGTTAAACAAACTCCAGCCGAAACGAAGGAAACCTTCACAAATGCTATCGAAGCTTATGTGCCTCATTTGAAGAACTATTGCATTTCTCTGACCAGATCAAAGTGGGATGGGGAAGACCTTATGCAGGAAACGCTGGCAAAAGCCTTTCAAAGCTATAGGAAAGAAACGAAGTCAATCACCAAAGCATACTTGTACCGAATCGCTTCGAATACCTGGATCGATCAGTACCGTAAACGAAAGCCGGATGAAGACTTCAACAGGGAGTTATCTAGTCTGCCTGCGGAGAAAACAGCGGATACGGACTTTGCTTGGGGAGCAATTGAAACGGCTTTGCGTCGGTTGTCCCCCAAACAGCGCGTGTCTCTGCTTTTGACTGAAGGCTTTGGGTACACTGCCTTGGAGACAGCGGAATTGATCGAAACGAGTGAAGGTGCGGTAAAGGCAGCGCTTCACAGGGCTAGGGCTGCGTTAAAACGTCGAAGCAACTTCGAAGACACCGACAATGGCGGGGGGAATGTAGCCGGCTATGTCGCGGCGATACAAAGTGACAACCCGCAAAAGGTCGTCGAGCTTTTTAAAACAGAATCGCAGAATCCTGTCATGGCTTTTGGATTTTCCGGCTTGCCTGCTGCCTCAATTTCAATCCAGCCTGTTTCAGGGGCAAACGCTTCTTATCTACTTGTTGCTATTCTGTTGTCCGATGGTAGTATGATGACTATCCCGTTTTACCGACAAGAGTGGCAGTCTATACTAGTCTTAATGGAGGGGGAGGTTTCCTTCGCGGCATAACGAAGGGAGTTAAGGAAATGTCCAATGTAATACCTTATGTGGTGGAACAGACAAATCGTGGAGAGCGTTCCTATGACATTTACTCACGCCTGTTAAAGGATCGCATCATCTTTCTCGGTTCAGAAGTGACAGATGAGACAGCCAACAGTGTGGTGGCGCAGTTACTGTTTCTTGCTGCAGAAGATCCGGAGAAAGATATATCGTTGTATATTAACAGTCCTGGTGGCTCGATTACAGCCGGTTTTGCGATTTATGACACGATGCAATTTATCAAGCCGGATATTCAGACAATCTGCACTGGGTTGGCCGCATCTTTTGGTGCTATGCTATTAGTTGCAGGAACGAAAGGGAAGAGGATGGCCCTGCCAAACAGTGAAGTGTTGATTCATCAGCCGCTGGGCGGTGCCAAAGGTCAGGCTGCCGATCTGGAAATAAGTGCACGCCGGATTTTGCAAATGCGGCAGCGTATTAACAAGATTATTTCCGAAAGAACCGGACAGCCAATCGAAAAAATCGCAAAAGATTCTGACCGTGATTATTTCATGACCGCCGAAGAAGCGAAAGAATACGGGATGATTGATGAAGTCATTCATTCCAAGGATTTACTGTAGAATAGGAAAATGGCCGATCCAATTACTGGGTCGGCCATTTTCTTCCTTAATAATGATTCGGTTTTCGTTCTAATTCAAACGGGGAAGTTACTTCAACAAGCTACAAAAAATGGATATAATAAAATGGCTCAGTCCATCATACTGAGCCATTTTATATTTAATTGCAAACAGAAACATAAGGCAATATAAATTAGGCTTGCTTTTTTAAATTATTGCGATAGGTATCGCAACTTAATTTGAAATTAATGACAGCCTTTTTATTTATTTTCCTATAAAAAAATGGAACCATCCCTAATTAAAATACATCTTAACTTCGAAGGACAAAAAACAAAGTGATAAGGAGGGGGATTCTTGAATAAGAAGGAAGTTCTGGAGGTAAGGATAGATGAGTACACCAATAGACTTGCCTGCTAACTGATGACTAGCTATTTAATATTTGATTAGAACATTGTCTTGTTTGGATAGAGGGTCTGATTTCTATGATCATTATTGGCTTGCGGAAATGAGGGAAAAGCTTAAGCTCTACAATCAGGAGGAGCAAGATGAAGTGTTGATTCAAGACTTGCCCTACATCATGGAAGAACACGATACCGATTTTATCAATACTTTCCGCGCTTTGAAATGAGGCCAAACGGAGAAAACAACAATGCATGGTACATCAGCGTTTATGGATTGGTTTCAAAGTTTGATTGACAGGAAAGGATTTCCAGGAAAGAGGAAGCATTGTAAGCTGCAGTGCAAAAAGGGGATTTCACCTTGACAGAGCGACTTAATGAAATACTTTCCGCGCCGTATGCTTATACCGACAAACAGGAGCCTTATACTGAATTACCAGAACCATCCGACCGTCCATCCATATCAGACTTATTGCGGTACGTGATTAAGAAAAAAATGTTTATCCTAAAAGGGAAGGGCAGTTTTCATGGGCTTTTTTCGTCTCTATAATATTGAGGGTTTAGGGAATTTTTATTTAAATACAAAAAGTCCTATCTTTACTCCTCGCGACTATTCGAAGTAACATGTGCGGTAAAATTCGAAGAAACTCAACACTAAGTGGGGATCCCGAGTTTATAATATTGCAAAAAAACCACATTCGCCGAGGTGGCAAGACCAAAGGGTTCATCATTGATGAATATAAAGGCTATACCAAGGCGAATAAATACTTGGTCATCCTAGTGTTTTATAAACAAAAAAACCGATAAATATACTGCCCGAATATGAAAGAGTTATATATATTGAATATTTAATATATGCATTTTCCGTTTTAATAAAACCAGTAAGCGCTTTATTTTTATTCATATATTCTGTTGTGTGTAAGTGATTATAAAAAAGCAATCATTTTACCATTCTTTTAGTTTTTTGTTAAGTTTGTCTTATTATTAACATCACCTGTTTGATGACTAGTCTTTATTGTGTTTTAGTACTGAATCTAATGCTTTTTTTAATTGATCCGGTTCTTGAGTGCCGATTATCACTGTATTATCTTTCAACTTTAATTTTATGCCTTCTGTTCCACTCATATTATAAGCAATTTCACCTTTTGTATTAATGCGGATTCCCCAACCGCCAAATTTTTTTAGTGAGTTGTAAGTAATCCTTTCATAGTCGTTTAGATTCCTGAAAAGGTATTTCTTATATTGAAAATTAAACGGGAAAAAACGAATATAAATTCCATCCGTATGAACTTCTATTATAAGCTTTAGTAATCCAAACAATCCTGGGAGAGCGACTCCAAAAACCAACCAAAAAACTATTGTTATCACATCTGGTGCAGGGTTATTCCCTATATCTACATCATAAATAATTTGTTGAATGAACCAATACCACATGTAAGCAACACCCAGTAAAATCAAACCCCATAACCACAATTGTCGTGGTCGCTGGACTTCTCGATACACATTTTTGTTATCTTCCCTCATAAAATTCCTCCTATTTCACTACCCATATGTTCTTATTAAAGCATATTCCAGGGTATTTAAAATGTCAGCTGAAATCATTTTTTCTCATCTGATTAACAAAAATATTAGAGTGTTAGTTAAATGAGGAGTAAAGTTATGGTAGTAACAATGGTATGTGTGTAAAAGAAATCGGCGGATTGACTAGTTGAAACATGCTGCTAAGGCCCCATATCTAACCGCCGACTATGATTCTGCCTTTTTGCATTTTACTTCTCATTAGAGAAGAGTGGGGAAATCCCATCCTTTTATAATGTTATTGTACAGAATCTACAATTTTATTCACAAGCATCTCTAGCTCCATATCCCCGGATACTGAATTACTACTTACTGTCTCATTATACGCTGCTGCAACATTAGCAACAACAAGACCATTCGCTGCTATTGCTGCATTAAGAACATATATTCCAGCAACAAAGACAATGCCTACGGCAACTGCTGCCATGCAATTTCCATTAAACTCACCATTTGGGTTTGATACATCAAAATCTAAATTTTTTATAGCTTGTTGCAATACTTCTGATCCTTTTACGATAGCACTGTAAGTTGCCTTGTGATTTCCACTCTTTATTGCTTGCTCGAACTCATTAAAAAAATTTGGGTTGACATTTTCCATCTCATTTAAAATTTTTTCTGCTCTTTTTACATTTTCTTCAGATTTATTTATTTTCTTCTGTTCCTCAGTCCAAATATCAGATAGCAATTCACTAACTGGTCCTTGACCAAAGACTAACCCCCTGTATATGGTTTTGCCATCATAATTATTAAGATTAATTGTTGATTGGGCTGAAGTAAAACTGGCTGAAATCATAGTAAATATAATGGTCATGGATAAAATAGTAACGAGGTATTTTTTTAACATAACTTCCTCCTTTCTAGAAATTGATGCTTAGTTCTAATTTTTACTTATGTTTTGTCTATAGGAGTTTCCCCTACTAATGCAATTACTTTATGCGTTTAAATTCAACATCACCTCCTTTAAAAAACTGTTTTTTTGTATTAAAAAAATTAAAATTCTTAATTCCACCAAGAGATTTGAAATTAATCTCTGATTCTACTGGTCTAAAATATAAAAGTAATGCCGCAAACATAATCAATGAAAATGTATATAATCCTATTACTACGGCAATACCACTGTGCAAAAGCATTCCTAAATATAAGAGATATTTCCAATACTTCTTGGATACGAATAACCCAATAAACATCATTGCTTCTATCACTAGTGTGCCCCAAGTAATTACTACTACAAACTTGCTAGTTAATAAAAGGTTTAGTGAATTAGATAGAAAAGGAAGAGAACCCAACATGATATCATTTAAATAATAATAGACTGCAGTACCATTTAACCACTCTTCCTCATTGAGTTTGCCAACAAATGCATGAAAATAAATGATTGAAACTTGAATTCTTATAAATACTAAATTAAGTTTAGCTATTAAAGCGCTATAAATATTTGAATTATAATAATCAGCTTTTGACAGATTACTCCAATGCCACCTTCTTGGGTCTGTAAGGGTCAAAGGTAAAAGAAGAATAGAGATTACCATTGCAACTTGTTCCCCTCCATCAAGAGTAACGGCTGATGCTTGAATACTGTATGCTATCCAAGCCTGGACAATCCCTGTTATTCTAGGCCTCCATCCTGAAGCGACAACTACCAACAGTAGTACAGCAATCCATTTCACGATGTTAAGATATAGATAATCATTAGGAACTAAACAAAAGATACTTATACTTGAAGTGCTACATTGAGGATATTCAGAAATTCCTGCAGCGGGGCGAAATAAAATACTAGCATGATTCACAGCTAATGTTAGCGCTAACATAGAAGCGATTACAGTTCTTGATAATCCATATACATTTGTCCAAGGAGAGTCAGCCCATGTCCATCTTATTACAAATCTACCTAATCTATTGAACAAGATACATCTAACCTCACAATCTTTGACGGCATATCAATAGTCTGTTTTCTACTCCAGGCCCAAGGGACGGGCTCTTGTAAAACAATATCTATTTGCCCACATATTGTTGGATATTCTAATGGGTTCTTGACACTGTGACTAATTAAATTATCACTGCAATTTTTGTTACCGGGATCACATTCAACGAAATCTTCATCCGAAATGTTAGATCTTAATAAACCTATTTCAATTCCTTGACTTCTTCCATGCCGATTTATCCCAAAAGCATTTTTAATAGAACTATTTGGCCAATTAGCGGCTAATTCGCCATTTTCATCATAAGCTAAAAACAAATCGCTTCTAGGATCACGACTATAAAATGCCCAAGTTTGCGGAAGCCATTGTTCAATTTTAATTTGTTCAGAAAAAGGCAGTTTCAATGGACTATTTGGCAACATTCTATGTATTGAATAAAAAAATATAGTAATCCATATTAAAATAATTAAAAAGGAAACCATGCCTATTGTACTATAACTTTCACTTTCAATTCTATTTTTCTTAGACATAACACCCTCCTGATCCTAAATTTTGTTCCTATACAATCTTTATGGATTCTATATATAATTGTTACATAGACTTTTATAGTTTTTTTCTTCCCTTTCTCGTTTATTGAAACTGAGGGGGAAGTAGGTATAAAAGCTGAGTGGGAAAAACTAGAAATAATAAAACATCAGGATTTGTCTTAATGTAAGAATTGAGATTGAATGATTCTGTGTATTTAGTTATCCATGAGTGAAGTGAGATTTTAAAACGAAGTAGTTATAATCTTAGGAGAGAATGCTTAGATAGTTTACATATAATTGTTATTATTGTAACATTTTATTTTTAATTGTTAATATAGTAAAAAAGTACCCTTTCAATACATAAAGGGATTTTGATTTCCATTAAATTTCCATTGGGCAAAAGTTTTAGCCGCATCCAATTAGATTATTTCTAAACTTCTCAAAATAATTTAGGAATCGGCACTGTCGGATGTACCAACATATGCACCGGGTTGGCCGCATCTTTTCGTGCTATGCTATTAGTTGCAGGAACGAAAGGGAAGAGGATGGCCCTGCCAAACAGTGAAGTGTTGATTCATCAGCCGCTGGGCGGAGCCAAAGGTCAGGCTGCCGATCTGGAAATAAGTGCACGTTGGATTTTGCAAATGCGGCAGCGTATTAACAAGATTATTTCAGAAAGAACCGGACAGGCAATCGAAAAAATCGCAAAAGATTCTGACCGTGATTATTTCATGACCGCCGAAGAAGCGAAAGAATACGGGATGATTGATCAAGTCATTCATTCCAAGGATTTACTGTAGAATAGGAAAATGGCCGACCCAATTACTGGGTCGGCCATTTTTAATGCTCCGGCTTTTGCCCTAGAGCATGCTTGCCGGCGTTAACTTGAAGGGATTGATAAAAAAGTGAAATAAACCCATATATAAGCCATCGAGAAGAAAAGAAGACTATTCTCAATGGCAGAACAACTGTAGTATTATGGAATAATTTTCTAAAGAACAAGTGTGTAAAGAATTATTTAAATCAAAAAGGAAAATTATGTCCTCAAACAGAATGTTTTTAGAAATAAATTAATATAGGTTAGGTGGTTTTTTTGGAAAGAAATGTCCCAAGAAAGATTCATATTATTGGCTCCGTTGGAAGTGGTAAAACAACTTTAGCAAAAGAAATATCCTTAAAGTTAGATGTACCATATTACGAATTAGATAATGTGGTTTGGATAAGGGAAAAGTCGGAAGATATAAAAAGGACGGAAGAGGAAAGAGAAGAGTATCTAAATAGTATCATACAATCAGATAGTTGGATAATTGAAGGGGTGCACAACGAGGACTGGGTAAGCAATTGTTTCCAAAATGCAGATTTAATTATTTTTTTAGATACAAAATATTCCGTAAGAACCTACCGAATAATAAAAAGGTTTCTTAAACAAAAACTTCGATTAGAGAAGTCAAATTACAAACCAACATTAAAAATATTTTTTAATATGTTTAAATGGAACCGATATTTTGAAGAGGTAGGGAAAATTAATTTTTTCAACAATTATTACATCCACAGAAACAAAATAGAAGTTATTAAAAATACAGATTGTATAAAGAGATACTTCAATTAACGGATATTCGGTAGTTCCAAAAGTAAAAAAATCGCCGCAACCATGCCTACAGGTGATATAGTAAAAACAAAGCGATTTTTTTGGAGGATACGATGTACCGTTATACATTTTGGCTTTGTTTTTTATTATTGGCAGGGTTATGGGGATTTGCCCTCCTGCAGCCACAGGGGGTGGTCGGGATTTCTCCTGTCCGCTGGTTTGGCAGTGCTTTGTTTTTTGCATTATATTTTTTGCTTCCGCTGTTCCGCAGCCGGGCAGCAATCCAGGCAATATTACTAAGCAGCTCCAGTCTAGTCATTATGGCTGTATTTTGGCCGTTACATACCGATACACCTAATCATTTAATCTTGTTGTTGTTTGCTTACTTGGCGGGAGAGGCTGTCTATCGGCTGCCCGGCCGTCATGCACTTATCTCCGGGGCAGTCATAGGGATCTGTGCCGTTCTTCCGGCACTTGAAGAAAATGGGGAGTATTTTTCCTTTCCGTTCTTGTTCTTTTATCTGGCTATGCTCGGCTTGGCGCTTTCCATCTTTCATCGCATCCATCAGGAATTAGAGGCAGTCGCAGTGCGGTACGATGCCTTGCTGCGTGAATATCGCGGTCTAAAGCGGAGAGCCGTTTCGGATGAAAAGCTGGCCAGGCAACAGGAACGAACCCAAATCGGCCGAGAGATTCACGACAGTGTCGGACATAAGCTCACCAACTTATTGATGCAGCTGGAAGTGGCACGGATGGAAGCAGAAGAAGCGCAAAAAAAACGGATCGGCCTGTTAAAAGGATTGGCCCAGGAAAGCCTGGATGAAACCCGCACTGCGGTCAAAGCTTTGAGCCAGGAGGAAATCGGCGGTATTCCGGCAATGATACGTTTGATCCGCAAGCTTGAGGCGGAGAAGTTTATCCGGATACAATTTGCCGTCAAAAACCGTGCCTTTTCTGCTCGGTTGACGCCTGAACAAGCCGCAGCAATGTACCGGGCTGTGCAGGAATCATTGACCAATGTGATGCGCCATGGATCGAATAGAGAAGCTTCCATCACGTTTGAATCAGCTGGCGAACGAATATTCCGGTTTGAAGTTTCCAATCCAATTCCATCTGGTTATCGATTTGAGGAGGGCTATGGATTGACCTCCATGAAAGAACGTGTCCAGCAGGCCGGCGGGAGTCTGGAAATTTTGGCTTATAACTGCTTATTCATCATCCGGGGAACGTTCCCGCTGCAAAAAAAGGAGGACACCGCAAGTGGTTCGGATTCTATTAGCTGAGGATCAGTCGCTGGTTGCTCAGGGGCTTAAAATGATGATGGAAACAGATGAAGCACTGCAAGTGACCGGAGAAGCGAAAAACGGAAAGGCAGCGATAGCTCTCTGTGAAAAACAACGGTTCGATTTGGCAGTCCTTGATATCCGTATGCCAGTAATGGATGGGCTCGAAGCGGCTAAGATAATTCGCAGCCGCTGGCCAGACATGAAGATATTGATGCTGACGACGTTCAACGATGACGAGTATGTCCTGCAGGCACTGAAGATAGGTGCGCATGGCTACATGCTTAAGGATGCGGATGCCGATACGCTGATCCACTCGGTGAAAAACTGCCTTGCGGGAGGGCTCCAGCTTCAAGGGGAAGTTGCAGCCAAAGTGATGCCGCGACTATTGCATGCAAAAAAGCCGGAGATGGAGAAAGAGCATAATTTAACTCCTCGCGAACTTGATATATTAAAGCAGATTGGCGAAGGAAAAAGCAACAAAGAAATCGCAGCTGAATTGTCTTTATCGGTAGGCACGGTAAAAAATCATATTTCCCAGCTGCTGGATAAACTCGAGCTCCGCGATAGGACCCAACTGGCTATTTACGCCATACGCAATGGTTTTGTATAAAAAAAGTGACGCAGGTCACGGTTTGTCATTTCAATTAGTGACGGGAGACAGTATGCATGCTGTCTTCTTTTTTTTATACTTTAAAAGAGATAAACCAAACGGTATCGAAAATGGCATTAAAGGGGGAATACGCAGTGTTGGAAACAACGAATTTGAAAAAAATGTTTAAAAAGAATGTTGCGGTGTCTGACGTCAATTTATATTTAGATAAAGGAGAGTCAGTTGGCCTGCTAGGACCGAATGGAGCAGGAAAATCGACGGCGATTTCGATGATCTCATCGCTCGTTAAACCGACAGCGGGAGATGTGACATGGCATGGGAAGAGCGTTGTCAAAGATCCAAACGTCATCCGTATGTACTTGGGCGTTGTGCCGCAGGATATTGCGCTATATAAGGAACTTACGGCCGTGGAAAATCTCAGGTTTTTCGGAAGAATTTATGGTTTGAAGGGCAAAGCGCTGGAATCGCAAATGGCAAATGTTCTGGAAATCGTCGGGCTTACCGAACGTAAAAACGAACTCGTTAAACATTATTCCGGCGGTATGCAAAGAAGAATCAACATCGCCGTTGCCCTGCTTCATGAACCGGAAATCATCATCATGGATGAACCGACTGTCGGAATCGACCCGCAATCGCGTAACTACATCCTGGAAATGGTCCAAAAGCTTAATCAAGAAAAGGGTATGACGGTATTGTACACAAGTCATTACATGGAAGAGGTCGAAAGGCTTTGCGATCGGATTTATATTATGGATCACGGCAAAGTGATCGCTTCCGGAACCAAGCAAGAGCTCACCAGTATTTTGTCCAGTGAAGAAACGATTTGGATAGAACTGGATCGCTCCTACCCTGATCTTGCCGCTGAGTTGAATGAGATGGAGGGTGTGCTCCGTGTCACCGAGACTGACAATGGCATCAAGCTGATCACACCTAAAAATAGCAGGCTGCTCGGAAGTATTTTTCAGGCTGCGGAACGCCAACAAGTCCAGATAACCAGTTTGAATGTCCAAGTGCCGACACTCGAGGATGTATTTTTACATCTGACAGGCCGCAAGCTGAGAGATTAGGGGGGGACGATGGATGCTATCATTTTTGAAAAAAGATGTAATGGTACTGATCCGGGATCGAACCGAATTACTCGTCTTATTATTAATGCCGATAATCTTGACGGTGATTTTAGGATTTGCATTGAAAGGGATGTTTGCTGGAGGGTTTTCTTCTTTTGATATGAAGGTTGCAGTTGTTGACCACAATGATCGTCAGGCAGGGATCGAGCAATTTACAGAAGAAGTCAAGCAACTTTCCGTACCAGAGGAAGCGAAAGATCGACTTATAGAAGCGGCGGAGTCTTCCGAGCCTTCCGCTCTGATGATGAACATGCTTGAAGGCGATGAACTCGGCCAGGTGTTGGAAACGGAAAAAGTGAATGAAAACAAGGCAATTGAAGCATTAGAGAATGGCAAAGTTACCGCCCTACTAAAGATACCGGAAAATTTCACTTATTTATCGCTGAAAAAGATGCTGCTGGACGAGGGGAAGAGCGCGGAGCTTGAAATGGTGGAGGGAAAGGATTCCTCGCTTATGGCTGGTATTTTCTATGACACGGTTGAGCGCTTTGTCCGTACGTTCAATTTTGAAACAGCTATTGCACAAGCCGCTGACGGGACGGATGTCACAAGAAAATCGTCTGAAGGGAATCAGGAAGATTTAGGGGGCGTTATTACAGTAACAGACCAGGAGCCTATTTCATCGATTGAATACTATTCAATCGGTATGGCTGTGATGTTTGCCATGTTTGTGGCTTCGACCATTGCATCAAAGGCTTATGTAGAGAATTATCAAAACGTGTTTGCTCGAATTCTATTGTCGGGAAAACATCCGCTTCTCTTTTTATCCGGAAAAGCGATTTCTACAACTGTTTTAGTGTTCATACAGCTTGTCCTGCTATTCGGCATGGGAAGACTTGTATTGCAAGCTTTTGCCGATAATTCCTGGCGGTTTTGGCTCGGCATGCTGGTGATAGGAGCAGTCTTTTCCTTATGTATCGGTGGTTTGGGTGCTTTATTGACCGCCATTACGGTGAAATCGGAAAGCAATGTTGTTCCAGGTATATTTGCTGGAGGGATCGTGACCGTATTGGCTATGCTCGGAGGAAGTTTTTTCCCCGTGTCCGGAATGCCTGCACTGTTTACAACCCTTGGAAATTGGACGCCGAACGGGATTATGTTAAATATGACACTTCAATGGGCGCAAGGTCTCGGAATGTCTTACATTTTGCCGTTGATCTTTCGGCTGCTGCTATTGACAGTTGTACTAATCGCAGTCAGTTTGTTGATTTTTTCAAAAAGGAGGGCGGCTTAAGTGAAATCAATTTTTCTTTTACAGCTGCAGCGGCTGCGCCGTGAACCTTTGATGGTCCTTTCCATGTTAGGGATGACTTTTATCTTTGTATTCTTTCTTGGCGGGTTTAAAACTTACGGACAATTGGATGTTCCAGTTTATCTTGACCAGTCCATGAATGAAGAGGAGCAGGATGCCTTGCTGGCAAAGCTAAACGAATCTGAGAGCTATGTGTTTACCGAAACAGATCAGAAAACGGCCGAAAAACAGGTCGCCTTAGGCGATGCTGCCTTTGCGATGAAAGGGATGTCTGATAACTACAGGATGCTGACTGCCGCTGATGATCCTAATCAAGTGCTTGTCGATCAGTATGTTAAACAGATCTATGTAGAAAAACTGCGTCTGAAGGAAGCAGAGCAAGCTACAGGAGATGCAGATTACCGCAGTAAGGTTGAAGCCGCCTTAGTGAATGCCCCTATTACATTGACTGCATCGACAGCTGAAGGGGAGTCGACCTCCGGCGGATATTCTCAACGCAATCATTTCTTGTTTGGCATGACGTTGTTTTTTTCGATATACACGATTATTTTCAGTTTGAGTAAAGTGGCCGAAGAAAAACGGACTGGAACCTGGAACCGAGTGATTTTATCACCGGTCAAAAAACTCCACTTATATATCGGACACTTGGCTTACTCGTTTATGATCGGGTTTTTGCAAATCGTGTTTATCTTTTCGGTATTCCGATATGGGTTTGATTATGAAATCGGCGACAATTATGGCATGATTTTAGTGGCGGTAGCCTGTTATACTTTTGCCGTAGTAGCGTTGGGGATGTTGCTGTTAGGATTGGTGAAGAGCCTTGAACAGCTCAATGCACTTGTACCAATTATTTCGGTTAGTATGGCAATGATTGGGGGAGCATACTGGCCGATTGAAGCGGTTAGTAACAACGTTATTCTCGGTATATCCAAAGTGGTTCCGGTTACGTACGGCATGGAAGCATTAAAGGGAATTTCCCTTGGCCAATCGATGTCTACCCTGGCTCAGCCTTTAGCAATCCTAGTGGTGATCGGGGTCTTATGTATGGGAATAGGAATCAACTTGATGGAGCGTAAAGTCTAACATTCCCAGTTAATGGGAGAGGCAGTCCGGTAGAGAGGACTGCCTTTTTTTTGGAGAATATGATTCCTTTCAGCTAGTGAGTATGAATTAGGGGATAAAAGCAGGAACTGCGTACAGTAACTAGAAGATTAATACAAGCAAAAGAACAAGGAGGTTTTTGATGAGCAAAGTGGAGGAAATCCGGGATAGCTGGTACGGCCACCGCCAGGTATTACAGGAATTGCTGACAAAAATTGATGATAAGCATGTAGATTTCAAGCCTTGGGACGGGGCTTTCTCCTTAGGTGGACTGGCCGTTCATTTGGCAACTTCCATGGAGATGTTCACCAAGTCCATCAAAGAAGGTGTATTCACTTTTCCAGATAGCAAGCCGGAATTCGAGACATTGCAGGACGTCCGGAATATAGTGGATAACTATACGCAAACTACTTTAAAGCATTTTGAATCGATTACTGACCAACATTTGGATAAGCAGTTAGAGATGAATGGGTTTGATGCTCCTGCGGCTGTTTGGCTGAGCAATGCAAGAGACCATGAAATCCATCATAAAGGACAGCTCTATACTTATGCGCGAATTGCCGGAGTGCAAGAGGTTCCGTTTTTTATGAAACAACCGAACAAACGTTGAATCTGCAAAGTTTTACCATAGCTTGGATGACTAGCGCATTGCTGGTTGGGATGACTTTTTGGTGTGTGAAAAGTAACGTGGTACTAATCAGAATAGTTGAAAGAATAAAAGCTCCCGTTTAGGATATGGATACAAAGGGCGGATTAGTCAGAACTTTCACCTATTTAGGAGGCGGGTTTATGGATTTAATGCTTCATGGAAAACGTGCGTTAGTAACTGGATCGACATCAGGAATAGGGAATGCAATTGCTTTAAGATTGGCAGCTGAAGGCGCAGAAGTGATTATCAATGGACGCGGGAAGGAGAAAATCAACCAGACAATCGATGAAATAAAATCAGCATATCCAGAAGCCATCCTTCATGCAGCAGAAGCAGATTTAGGTACAGCTGAAGGCTGCCAAAAGATCATGCAGGAACAACAGAATATCGACATTTTAATTAATAATCTCGGTATATTTGAGCCGAATGATTACTTTGACATCCCTGATGAGGAATGGTTCAAGTTATTCGAGGTCAATATCATGAGCAGTGTCCGGTTGACACGCCAATATTTACAGCGAATGATGGAAAAAGATAGCGGTAGAGTGATTTTTATCGGCAGTGAAGCTGCTTTAATGCCTTCACAGGAAATGGCCCACTACAGTGCGACAAAGACGATGCAGTTATCCTTGTCGAGGAGCCTTGCTGAACTTACTACTGGAACAAGGGTAACGGTGAATACGATCATGCCGGGTTCCACACTGACTGGCGGGGTCGAAGTCATGTTAGAGAAGTTATATCCAGGGGAGAATCTATCGCTTGAAGAGGCGGAAACTAAGTTTATGAAAGAGAATCGTCCAACTTCGATTATTCAGCGTTTAATTAGACCAAAAGAAATCGCGGACTTTGTGACGTTTGTCAGCAGCCCGCTTTCATCCGCAATCAACGGTTCTGCCTTACGGATAGATGGCGGTCTTGTCCGGACTGTTTTTTAACCTTACACAAAAAGCTGTTCCGTTTTTGGAACAGCTTTTTGTATAGGTTCTGTGAAAGGGAAGTTGATAGAGAAACTGGAAAAATATGCATGATTTTCTCTTTTGCTTGTTTATCAGTTTTTTACTGAAAAAATTTTATTTATTATTGCTTTTTATCTCTTCCCGTAAGTTTTTAATCTCTTCTGTTTGGTTTAATAAATTATTATTTATCTTTCTCAAAGCATCGTAAACAGCAAAAATACCTGCAAATATTAAGAAACCAAATAGGAAATTCATGTTAAAAGCCCCCTTATTGACCTGACACATATTATTTGTATACCCGTTCTCACTCAACAGCAGTGGGTATCAACCTTTCATACAGGCTCACTATTATATCTTTCCATATTTTCTACTTTATTTCCTTCCCATTAAGCCAAACTTTCACCTTTACGATCTGTTTTTTTGTGGAGGGGATATTTCTTGTGGTGACGAAAGAGATGGAACCAGCAAGGAGATTCTAAGACCGTTTAGAAACGTACATTTTCGGAATAATTATTATTTTTGTTCGTTTTAGTTCGTCATTTGGTTGATTTTTTTCTGTTTAAAAGGGTATGATGTTCGTAAATGGTAAGAGGAGGGATTCTATGTTTGGAGTGCCAGGTCAAGAAAAGGCTATGAAAATGGTATTACTAGGTTCTGGGGAACTAGGTAAAGAGATGATCATTGAAGCACAGCGTCTGGGAGTGGAAACCGTCGCTATTGACCGTTACCAAGGTGCGCCTGCCATGCAAGTCGCCCATCGTTATTATGTGAGGGATATGCTTGATGGGGCTCAACTGAGGGATGTGATTGAAACCGAGAAACCAGATTTAATCGTGCCGGAAATTGAAGCAATTGCTACGGATACATTGGTTGAACTGGAACAGCAAGGGTATCGTGTGGTTCCGACTGCTTATGCAACACAGCTGACGATGGACAGGGAGGGGATTCGGCGCTTAGCTAGTGAACAGCTAAAACTTCCGACAGCAGATTATGCATTTGCCGAATCATTAGATGAATTAAAACAAGCTGTACATAAAATCGGGACACCGTGCGTAATCAAACCCTTGATGAGTTCCTCTGGAAAAGGCCAGACAGTTTGCCGTAACGAAGGGGAAATCGAAATTTCCTGGCAGGAGGCACTGAAAAGTGGACGCGGAAAAAGTACCAGGGTGATTGTGGAAGAATTCGTCTCTTTCGAATCGGAAATCACTTTACTGACCGTCCGCTCCTCTTCCGGGACAGTGTTCTGTCCGCCGATTGGTCATAAGCAGCAAGATGGAGATTATATTCAGTTGTGGCAGCCTCATACAATGAGCAAGGAGCAAATACGGGAAGCAGAAGACATCGCTAAAAAGATCACAGACCATCTTGGAGGTTTCGGTGTCTTCGGAGTAGAATTGTTTCTTACCAGACAAGGCGTTTACTTTAGCGAAGTTTCTCCACGGCCTCACGATACGGGGATGGTAACACTGGCGACCCAGGATTTATCCGAATTTGCATTACATGTACGGACGATACTGGGATTGCCGGTGGATAAGGTGACATTCATTTCTCCTGGTGCAAGTCAAGCGGTCAAATCGGCGAGCGACATGGAATCCTATTTCTTCGAAGGTGCTGAACAGGCACTACAGACTCCTGGTACTCAGGTAAGATTATTTGGGAAGCCTACAGCCTCGATCGGACGCAGGTTGGCTGTCGTGCTTAATAGAGCAGAAGATGTAGAAGCAGCAAAACAGCAAGTGGCAGAAGCGGCATCCCAGTTGAAAATGAAGAACACGGAGTCAGTGGGAAAATAAATACGCTTTATATGGAAAGGGATGGAAGCATGAAAGCAACGTTGGCGGAAGCATTCAACCAAACGTCGTATCGGTTATCGGGCCATACACCGCGTAACCTAGAAGTGCTTAAACAGGCTTTGAATCAAGTGGATGGTGAGAGAGCGAGCGACATGTATGGAAAAGGCGAGATAATCGAGGATTTTCAGGATAAATTGGCCGATTTTTTGGGTAAGGAGGCGGCAGTGTTTTTCCCTAGCGGTACGATGGCACAGCAAATAGCGTTAAGAATTTGGGCAGATGAAAAGCAGGTGAAGCGGGTCGCTTACCATCCATTGTCCCATCTGGAGATCCATGAAGAAGACGGACTGAAAGAGCTTCATCATCTAGAGACAATATTATTGGCAGACGAAAATCGTGTGATCGAGCTGGAGGATGTCACGGGGTTGGATAAAGAGATCGCATGCCTGCTGCTGGAACTGCCGCAGCGGGAAATCGGCGGCCAGCTTCCGTCCTACGAAACCTTGGAAGCAATTTCCGAATATTGCAGAAAGCAGGGCATTCGTCTCCATTTAGATGGCGCGAGACTTTTGGAGATCCTGCCTTATTATAGAAAGTCTGCAGCAGAAATAGGTGCTTTATTCGACAGTGTCTATATCTCCATGTACAAAGGATTGGGCGGTGTAGCCGGTGCGATACTTGCTGGCGAGGCATCTTTCACAGAGAAGTCCAAGGTGTGGAAACGGCGGCACGGCGGGGACCTTATCAGCCTTTATCCATACATTCTTTCCGCCGATTACTATTTTGAAAAACACAAAGACAAAATGGACCAATATTATCAGGACGCCGTGCAGTTGGCAGAGCAGTTTAATCGTTGCCCGTACATTTCAACAGTGCCAGAAATCCCGGTATCGAATATGTTCCATGTATATTTGGCAAAAGGGAAGGAAGCTGCAGAATCTCTCTTAGCTTCGATTTATGAAGAAGGTGGAATAGGGCTCACAAGTTACGTTAAAGAAAAAAATGAACAAGCTTGTTATTTTGAAGTAAGTATTGGCGAGGGGTACCACTCCATTCCGAAACCTGAGATAAAAAAAACTTTTGAGTTGCTTGGTAAGAAGATAAGCGATCAGGAAGAAAACGAATATTGTGGCTGACGCTTGCTCCGAATTGATAAAGGAGGACACAAGACTATGCCTGTTTTCTGCATGGAGATCAACAAATAAAAAGATGGGAAAGCTCTTTTCCCATCTTTTTATGCAAGTTGCAGCTCAACATCTTGTTAGCTCCGTAGTTCTCGAGCCAGTATCTATATGGTGAACCAATTGAATTATTTGCTCTGGTTAGGTATGTTTGGAGCCTGCGTTTTTCAACCATTCTCGCAGCTTGGCTTTCGGATAATAAACTTTATGGTTGATGACGATATGGGGGATATCGGGAAAATCCTCTTTTAATGATTTTGCATCTTCCTTTGTGATCCCCATAAAATAATGCACTTCGCTTTCTTTCAATAATTGTTGGTCATCCTCTTCGCTAAATGAATCAATCAGTCCTTTGGTTTCGGGATTTTTAAAATTTTTAAGCCCTTCACCAATAAAGTAACCAGCCACAGCAATTCCAATTGCCAGCCAGAAAAAATCCATTTCCATGGTTTTCCTCCTATGTTTGTTATAAAATGCTCTACGTTTGGTTACGTTTCTCTACTCTAGAAAGTTTCACCTTTTATTGAAATCGAAAGGATGAGTGGCTCGGTTTAAAGCAAGCTACGTAACAGGAGGTGAAAGTATGCTGTCAAACATACAGGATGAACATTTTGACGGTGAACGGGAAGGTGTTTATAACGATTCGATCGGCAAAGAAATCGGTGTGCAAAGCGATGCAACTAAAGAATCGGCAAACCCTTTTCACGTGAAGGCACTGAAAAAAGATACCGAATTGAAGCGATATGATCGAACACAAAAGTGATAGAGTAAAAAAGAACAGCGGTGAGAAGGGATTCTCGCCGCTGCTTTTCCTACAAGTTGACGCCGCCCATATTAGGATAGCGATCCCCGGCAGCTACATGTTGCGGAGAAACCTTGTCGATTCGCTCCAAATCTGCTTTCGTCAAGGTAACATCAAGTGCTACTACGTTTTCTTCCAAATACTTAATACGTTTGGTGCCGGGAATCGGCACAATGTCATCTCCTTGTGCCAGCAGCCATGCTAATGCCAGTTGTGCAGGTTTACATTCTTTTTCCTGAGCGATCGCTTCAATATCGGCGACTAGGTCCAGGTTTTTTTGGAAGTTTTCTCCTTGGAAACGAGGAGAAAAGCGACGGTAATCATCTTCGGCTAAATCATCGAACCGTTTGATTTGGCCCGTCAAAAAGCCTCGTCCTAGTGGACTGTAAGGCACATAACCTATGCCGAGTTCGCGGCATGTCGGCAGGATTTCGTCCTCTACATCACGGCTCCATAGTGAGTATTCTGTTTGCAGAGCGGTGATTGGATGTACCTTGTGTGCCCGACGGATGGTTGACGGAGCAGCTTCCGACATGCCAAGAAACCGGACTTTCCCTTCTTTTACTAAGTCAGACATTGCACCGATTGTCTCTTCAATCGGGACATCAGGATCCACGCGATGCTGGTAATATAAATCGATGTGATTCACCCCAAGACGTTTTAGACTGGCATCACAGGCCTTTTTAACATAATCAGGATGCCCATTGACGCCGAGAAAGGAACCATCGTCTCCGCGGACATTCCCGAATTTGGTAGCAAGAACTACTTCGTTTCTACGTTCTTTCAAAGCCCTTCCTACCAATTTTTCATTTTCGCCTACACCATACATGTCAGCTGTATCCAAAAAGTTGATTCCCAGTTCCAGCGCCCGGTCAATCGTTTTTAAAGATTCATCGTCATCGCGACCGCTGTAAAAATCCGACATCCCCATGCAGCCTAACCCGAGAGCAGATACTTTCAATCCTTGGCTTCCAAGTTTCTTCTTTTCCATATTCCTGGTTCACATCCTTTTCCCAAATTTTCATGCTTCAGTGTTGTGATAAAGTGTAACGAAAAATAAGAGAAGATACCATTAATTGGTTTTGACTTGCTAAATAGAGGTTGTTTTATATCGTTATATAAGATATAATCTTAGTAAACGATATAATCAGAGGTGAAGAACTTGGGGCTGGACGAAAAGCTTCTCAATGAGTATTGGACCGATATATATTTTTTATTGCACTATCCGCATAAAGAGAAAGTAACACATCAGGTAATCCGAATCATGCAGTTGATCGAAAAAAAAGAAACTGTCGGTATAGGCGATGTAGCGGAATACTTTGGGATTTCCCATAATACGGCATCGGAGCATGTGAAAAGGATAATCGAAAAGGGGTTCTTGGTAAAAAACAGGGATAAGGCTGATGAAAGAAAAGTCATCTTAGCGTTGACCACCTTCGGACAAAAGGTATTGCAGCGCAATACAAGTCTGGATGGTGAGAAATTAAAACAAGTACTCGCAGGCATGACAGAGGAGGAGAGACAACACATTGAGTCAGCTTTTCAATTATTGAGGGAGCGATCGATAGATGTTTGTTCTGTTTAAGATTCTTTTGTCGGCAATAGTGATTGGGATAGTTACCGAGATTTCCAGACGGATACCTGCTTACGGGGGAATTCTGGCAGCTTTGCCGTTGGTTAGTTTGATCAGTATCATCTGGTTGAAAATACAGGGGGAAACCGGAACAGACCTAAGTAAGTTCGCTTTAGGAGTTCTTTCGGGATTTCCGGCTACTGCTGTTATGTTAGTCGTGGTTTATTTTTCTTTGAAACATGCAGTCAACCTTTACATATCCATTTTAATGGGATTAACTGGATGGATTGTTTTTCTGGTACTACAGGAAGCGGTACTTCGTTATGTGAAACAGACCATCATGTCTTAACATGACAGGAATAGTCGGGAGGATATAAATGGATATAGCAAAAAAAGCAATCCGTAACACGGACGGAGAACTGATTTCTTACAGGTTTATTCGAAACAACCCAAACAACAGCAGACTTTGTGTCATGCTTCCGGGATTAGGCTACTCAACGGATCAACCTTTGTTTTATTTTGCAACCGGGTTGTTTTTTGATAAAGGGTTTGATGTCTTACATATTCAATATGAATATGAGGTTGCTTCTTTTACAAAACGGGGCAGGGAAGAACAATTCAGACTCATAAGTGATGATGTAGAGAAAGTAATGGAAGAGGTCGTCCCAGTAGCTAAATACACGAATATTTATATGATGGCCAAGTCTATCGGTACAGGAGGGCTTGCTCATTTGCTGGAAAAAAGCAAGACAAAACTGGAGATAACAAAAGTTATTTGGCTGACTCCGCTGCTGCAAGTAGATATGCTCTATCATCATTTGCAAAAGTGTTGGATTGAGAGCTTATTGCTTATTGGCGACAAGGACAAATGCTTTGTTAAACAAAGGGTGAGCGGACTCGCTGCCAAGAGCAACTTTAAGGTGCAGATTTTTAACGGTACAGACCATTCCTTGGAGCACAAGAATGGAGTATACCAATCTATTGATTGCTTGAAGGCTGTCATGAAGGAGATAGAATTGTTTACGAAGGAATAATGGAAAAGAGCAGATGGCCAGGGCATATAAATCCATGGCCCTGACCCTTTTACAGATGCTGGTCGGCATATCGCCAGAAACCGAGAGTCCCGGCAACCCCTAGCAATCCGGCAAGGATAACGAGGAAAAGACTGCTGGCATTTAAAAGATTTCCAGTCCCCGAAATGTTACTGAACAATGCAGGTACAGCCCAGGGAAAATAACTTCCATATCCGATGACCGCAATAACTTGAGAGAGAATTAACGTTATCACAATAAATCCTAAAGGGGCTAAGTATCCCTTTCCAATACATGCAAAGAAGGCTACGGGAGTACTTACAAATATAGTAAGAAGCGTTGTAACGGAAAGCACATATATCCCGTCCTGCCAGACAGCTGTAGACCAAAGGGGTAACCCGATTGTCATTCCAATCAAAAAGCCTGCTCCAATTACCCAAGCAGTTAGAACAAACGACCACAGGATGATCGTGAGAAACTTGGCGATCGGAATGTGTGAGCGTGGAAAAGGCATCGCCAGCAAGTCTTTTACAGTACGATCCGTATATTCTCGTCCAAAAACCCAGCTGGTGATAAAACCATACACGAACAATCCGCCAACCGCTATCCCTTGTGCAAGTAACCCTAAGAAGGAAGGCCAATCAGCACTTCCGGCGAGCTGTGCTTTCGCTCCGATTAAACCAATCCTTTCGGCAAAGTCCGGATTTTTCAACACGTACATAAAGAAGCCGCCCATCACCGGCAGCATCGTGAATGCCAAGGCTGTCAGCCAAATCGTTTTGGATTTATAGGATTTGTATATCTCTACTGACACAATGTTAAAGAATGATTTCATGATCAGAAACTCCTTCCCTGCCAGTTATACGTAAAAAGTAAGCTTCAAGGTCTTCTTCCTCCACGAACAGTTTGGTAGGCGGGTATCCAGCGTTGACTAGAAAAGAATTAACGATGTCAGGATGATTAATTGCCTCCCTGTTTTTTATCTCCAAATAGCCCTCCTTACCGTCAGTAACCTGATATCCTGCATGAGATAGTATCCTTTCCGTGTATTTAACATCTCTTGTTTTCACTTTTAATGTTACCGATAGGTGGTAATCAAGCTCTTCTTTCTTTAACTCCTGTATTAATCGGCCATCGTCAATAATAGCGATTTTAGTAGCTGTTCTGGCAATCTCGCCAAGTATATGGCTGGAGATGAAAATCGTTTTGCCGTGTTGATGCGCCAGGTCCTGAATTAATTGCCTTATTTCTACAATGCCGGCCGGATCTAATCCATTGGTTGGTTCGTCCAACACCAATATTTCCGGCTCGTGTAGTAAAGCTTTTGCTATCCCTAAGCGTTGGGCGTTTCCCATTGATAGGTGCCTCACCTTTTTGTGCTCATATTTGTTCAGCTGTAACCGATTGATTATACGAGGGACGGTTGACGAATCTTTTACACCTCGTATTTTTTGTACAAGTAGCAAATTTTCCTTTACGGTAAGTTCCGGATAGGCATAAGGCGTTTCTACCATGTACCCGACATGATGCCAAACATGATGACTATTCGCAGCTATTTTCCGGCCTTTTATATAACATGCGCCGGATGTCGGACGGATCATGCCAAGCAGCATACGGATAGTAGTTGTTTTCCCGGCACCATTTAGACCTAAAAACCCATAAATATCGCCTTGATCTACCGTAAGAGAAACATGATCGACTGCTTTTACACCCTGAAAATTCTTCGTCAGATTCTCTGTTCTAATAGTCTCCATGATTCCCCTCCTTGGCTGTTATACCGCTAATAATCAAATCAATCATTAATCTCATTGTTTCGTCATAAATCGCTTCCCCGATTTCTTTTTTATGAAGGGTCATTAAAAACAAGGAACGGAACAGTCCTGTCAAAACGTCCTCTTGTATATCAACCTCTATTCCAGCTTCTTTCCACAAATTCGTGAAAACGGTCAAGGTATCTGCATCTTTCTTAAAATGTGCTTCCAATCTCTCTTTTGGTAATTTCCTTCTCAGTGCCTGAAGATTGTCTTCCTGTAACATTTGGCTAAACAATGGATTTCCCTCGACCCTTTTTAAGGTTTGGAACAGCAATTGTTTGATTGCTTCCATGGGATCCGCTTTTCGTTTGGGAGAAAAATGAGCAAGCTCTTCTTTAATGGCTTCTTCTTCCTTTTCTAAAATAGCGAAATACAAGTCCTCTTTAGACGAATAAAAAGAATAGAAGCTGCCTTGAGCAATCCCGGCGGCTTTTGATAGCTCGGCGATACTTGTTTTCTTTAAACCATACAAACTGAATAATTGTTTGCCATGTTCTAAAAGTTGAGCATAGATTTCCTCTTTCTCATTCTCGTCAAAACCCCTGGGCAAAGAGATCACCTCCATAAAATATATATGAATTAATTTATTTTTTATTCATATATATTTTATGCGATATGGACAATTTTTTCAATAGCTCTTTTTCAACACTTCTGATAAAGGAATTAAAATAGATTGTTGACGAATCCGTTTAATTTTTATATAGTAAGTAATAATTTAACACTGAATAGTGCGAGGAAAAGGACACACTTTTTTCTTACCGGTTTACAGAGAGGGAAGGCATGGCTGGAAACTTCCTAATGCAGAAGAAAAAAGTACCACCTTTGAGCTGTATTGAGGAAGTCCTAGTATTCAATACCGCAGCCGCGGCGATAAAGCGGAATGAGCCGTCACTTTTTGCAGGAGTGATGGGAAACTGGGTGGAACCACGGGTCTGACACACACTCGTCCCTTTTGTATAGGGATGCGGTGTGTTTTTTGTTTGCATAAAAATAGAAGAATTGCGAGGAAAAGGACAATAGTTTTTCTAGTACGACCTACAGAGAGGGAAGGCAAGGCTGAGAACTTCCCGGTGCAGGTAGATAAACTTACCACCTTGGAGCAGTCCCGGGGAACTTTTAGTAACCGGACCGCAGACGCTGCGATAAAGCCATAACGAAGCTGTCTTGTATCATACTTACTTGACGGGAAGCTGGGTGGAACCACGGGTATCAAACACGCTCGTCCCTTATTTTATAGGGATGGCGTGTTTTTTTATTTATTTGGAAAAGAAGGAGTGACAAGTGATGAGGTCAGAGGAAATAGTTATCCGTTTTCCGGATGGAAGGAATGAGCGGTACCAGCGAGGTGTAACGCTTGAAGAAGTAGCGGGTTCGATCAGCTCGTCTTTACGAAAGAGATCAGTTGTCGGTAAAGTGAACGGCGTGTTGGTAGATTTACGAAGCAGTATTTTAAATGATGCAGAAATAGAGCTGCTAGACGTCCAGTCACAAGAGGGATTGAAGGTGATGCGTCATACTGCTGCGCATGTTTTGGCACAGGCTGTCCGGCGTATTTATGGGGACGTTTATTTGGGCACAGGACCTGTTATTGAAAATGGATTTTATTATGATTTGGAATTGAACCAACCGTTATCGCAAGATGATCTGGAACAAATCGAGAAGGAAATGCAAAAAATAGTTTCGGAAAACCTGCGAATCGAGCGAGAAGAAGTGTCGCGAAATCGGGCAAAGCAATTGTTTGCTGAAGATCCATTGAAGCATGAACTGCTGGAGGATATACCGGATAGTGAACCGATTACTGTGTACCGACAAGGGGAATTTATGGATTTGTGCAGAGGGCCGCATCTTCCGGAGACTCGTCACATTAAAGCATTTAAGCTAACACATGTTTCTGGCGCCTATTGGCGCGGAAACAGGGAAAACCAGATGCTGCAACGAATTTACGGCGTGGCTTTTGCTTCTGAGCCGGATCTGCAGGCTTATTTTGAATATTTACAGGAAGCGGAAAATCGGAACCACCGCAAGCTGGGCCGTGAGTTGAATCTGTTTATGTTTTCGGAAGAAGCGCCAGGCATGCCTTTTTATTTGCCGAACGGTCAATTCGTACGAAATCAATTAGAGGCATTTTTGCGGAATATCCAGTATCAGTATGGCTATCAGGAAGTGCGGACACCGTTCATGATGAACCAGCGGCTTTGGGAACGATCCGGCCATTGGAACCATTATAAAGATAACATGTATTTTTCCGAGGTTGATGACCAGCGGTTTGCCTTGAAGCCAATGAATTGCCCAGGACATATGCTGATTTTCAAAGATAAACTTCGATCTTACCGGGAGCTGCCAATCCGAATGGCTGAGTTTGGCCAGGTGCACCGCCACGAATTCAGTGGTGCGTTGAATGGGCTGTTAAGGGTTCGGACGTTTTGCCAAGATGATGCCCATATCTTTGTGACACCAAATAAAATCGAAGAAGAAATTACCTCCGTGTTGAACTTGATAGACGAAGTATATAATACCTTTGGATTTGACTATTCGATTGAACTTTCGACAAGACCGGAAAATTCGATGGGAGACGAGTCGCTTTGGGACAAAGCGGAAGCGGCCTTAAAGAATGTACTGGAAAAACTGGACTACGACTATCAAATCAATGAAGGAGACGGAGCATTTTACGGGCCGAAAATTGATGTGCACATTAAGGACGCACTAAATCGAAGTCATCAATGTGCGACCGTTCAATTGGATTTTCAAATGCCCGAACTATTTGACCTGTCTTATGTGGATGAAGACAATCAGAAAGTCCGCCCTGTTGTCATACACCGTGCTGTTTTCGGTTCCATTGACCGCTTCTTGGGAATTCTGATCGAGCATTTTGCCGGTTCGTTTCCTGCATGGCTTGCGCCCGTACAAGTAAAATTGATACCGGTGTCCAGTGCTGTTCATGGTGATTACGCAGTGGAAGTGCAAAATCGCTTACAAACAGAAGGAGTACGAGCTGAAGTAGATTTACGAGAGGAAAAAGTCGGTTACAAAATGAGGGAAGCGCAAGTCAAAAAAATCCCATATATACTGGTAGTTGGCGACAGGGAACGCGACAGCCAATCAATTAATGTCAGGAAATATGGTGAAGAGGAGTCTGAAGAGATGAAATGGAGTGTCTTTATCGAATCATTGAAGCAGGAGATTGGTAACTGACGTGGAAATGATGAAGGAAGAGCATCACTTGGCAAATAATAAACTTGGTAATTGGCAATACCTCTATTTTTTCGTAATCGTTATGCTGGTGGCATCATTTTTTGATCTGTAACCGCTCTTTTTTCAGGAATGGGGATAGAATGCTGAAGGATGGTCAGAAGTGGGTGGATCTGTCGTTTTGTTTAGGGCCTTTGTGCCTGTCTGTGAGTTATAAGGAGTGTTACTATCGCTTGTAAGAGAGAGGGAGAAGGAGGAAGCAGGAATGGATGATCAGCAATATATTTTTAAAAAAATGACCCAACAGCAGGCGGAAGAAATCGCCTATAAGTGGCATTATCCAGGTGAATACAGTTTTTATGATATGGAAGCGGATGAAGAAGACCTGGAGGAATTTTTAGATGCAGATCAGCGTGCGGATGATTACTATGTAGTGGAAGAGAATGGTCAATTGATGGGATTTTTCAACTTTCATCAAAAGCAGAATGGAAAGGTGGAAATCGGGCTTGGTATGAAACCTGAATATACAGGGAAGGGGAGAGGGCTGGATTTTCTTCAAGCTGGATTGGAACTTGCGATTAAAACCTATTGCCCGTCAGCAGTCACGTTATCCGTAGCAGCCTTTAATAAAAGGGCGATCAGGCTATATCAAAAGGCAGGTTTTGTCGTAGTCGGTACATTTATTCAAAACACAAATGGAGGCAGCTATGACTTTGTATCAATGGAATGGAAGCTAAGAGAATAAACGAGCTTGAAAACATAGTCGACGAATGAGACGCTAGACCAAGATAAAGACAAAACAGCATCCTTGCTATCTTCCTGAATTTATAGCAATATCGTCTATCCCTCTCTGCTTAGATAGATAAAACCAGCAAGTACCATAATGGAACTTGCTGGTTTTATTTTTTTGACAAATTTATTTTTTGTTAACAGATGCATCATAAATGGATTCTACTGCATCTCGAAGGGCAGCGTTGAATTCCTCATCTGTTTGATTGACATTTAAGTCAGCGCTCAATGCTCTGGAGAAGCTTGCAATCAAACCGTCATTTTCTTTTAATTTCTCATTGGCTTCATCACGGGAGTAACCGCCTGAAAGGGCTACAACACGTACAACACGTGGATGATCGATTAGCTCTTTATACGTGTTTGCTACGGTAGGAATTGATAACTTGAGCATCACGTTATCTTTATCATCAAGCTTATTCAAGTGGGCGAGAATCTCGTCCTTTAAGATTTGCTCTGATTTTTCTTTATCGTTACTATAAATATCTACCTCTGGTTCAATAATTGGTACTAATCCAGCTTCGATGATTTGTTGTCCAATCTCGAATTGCTGATCAACAACAGCCTTTATTCCTTCCGGATTGGCTTCTTTAATAACGGAACGCATTTTTGTCCCAAAGATATGGCGTTCGTTCGCTCGTCTTAGTGTCTCATCCAAGTCGTGAATGGGCTTCATCAACTGTACACCGTTGGATGCTTCTGCCAATCCTTTGTCAACTTTTAGAAAAGGTACGATTCCTTTTTTATCAGCGAGATAGTCAGCAGTGTACTGGCCTTCTATTTCCCGATCCATGGTTTGTTCAAACAAAATGGCGCCCAGAATGTGAGTAGAGTCAAAAGCAGGGGACGTAATGATACGGGTCCGCATTTCATGGACAAGATCAAACATCTCCTCTTCGTTTGAATAAGCGTCTTCGGAGACACCATAACCAGCCAATGCTTTCGGCGTACTTCCACCGCTTTGGTCAAGGGCTGCAATAAAGCCTTTCCCGTTTTTGATTTTCTCCAATTGATTTGCTTGCATCTTTCCCACTCCTTTACCGGATTTCAATCACTTCTCCTGTATAGTGATAGAACAGAAGACAGCTTCCACCCTTTAGTTTAGCCTAAATAAAAGAAAACTTGTAGTAATCGGACTTGAAGTTAAAAGGGATAGATAATAGAAATGATAAAAATTCCTTCTCAGACAAGCATGGTCAGATACGTTGTCCTGATCTATCCTATATTGTTCTATAACCTGTTAAGCGAAACGTCTAAACATGCACTAATTTTCCATGTCGTACGATGGACCAAAGTTCAGATTTAAACGAGAAATTTGCAGGAATTTTTCTTGCCATAAAGAATGTAATGCTTATGGAAGAATGAGAAGGAGGTGGTAGTGTTGCGGATGGAGGATGAAATAGCTGCAAAAGTCCATCGGATGCGAGAACTTCACGAAAAATTTTCTCAAGGTCATTATCAAGAAATGAATGATAATTACTCTGATCATTTTATCGGCAGGCTTTACATGCCTGCTGAAGATAAAGTATTGACCTTTACAGGAGAAGAAATCAAGCAGGGTAACCAACAGGCGGCAGACTATTATCATGGCAAGGAGCTCAAATTCATTTAATCAGACTTACAGATTATTCCGCAGTCCGAAAAACAAGCAGCTGTATCTTACTACGTCACACATCAGGCAGACGGGAAGCGTGTAAACGCACTTTCGTTAGAAGTGTGGAAAAAAGAAAAAGACGGGGAATGGAGAATGATAAGGTGGTATGAAGAAAAAGGTCCTGGACAGCCAATTTAAATGGTATCTGCTTTATTTGTCTGCATATTTTGGGTTTATCGCAGGTATTGTTTTTGGTGGCATGAACCAAGTAAGTGATGTAGTTATAAGTGATACGAACTATGTGGCGGATACCGACATGGCCGAAGTCCTGGAAAAAATGAGAGAGGATAAGGGCGAGGAACCGCTTCATGAGGTCTACCGTGATTTACCTGTAATCGATGTGCATAGCCATAGTGTAGATGACGTTCATAGGAGCGAGACTCGAAACATGGATCATACAAACTCCGGGATAGACGTATGGGAAAAGTATGGAATCGATAAAACAGTCTTGTTCGGAGATGTTTCCGAGCCTTCTGCTGTCTGGACGGATCGACTTTCCTGGCGCTATTACCAAGTGTATCCTGATTTGATTTATCCTTCTTTCGCCGGTGTTCCTCTCGAGAAGGGTGAGGGTGGGCTGGAAAGAGTGAAAGAAAACCTGGAACAGGGATATCTGGCAGTGGGAGAGCTTTATGTGGCCTCCACTCATTCACCAAGTGCAAATGTATTATGGAAAGGCAAGCATCCTTATTGGGGAGAGCTCCCCGAAATTTATCAACTTTTAGCATCTTACCATGCCCCCGTGTTATTACATATCGATCCGCCGGAAGGCGTAAATATTAACTATCTGAAGGCAGCCCTTCGCAAGAACCTGGATACGATTTTTATCTTTGCGCATGCCAATGTCTATAATTCTCCCGACAACCTCGAGCCGCTGCTTGCTGAATTCGACAATCTTTACATTGATTTTTTTGCGGGTTTTACCAAGTACAATTCAAAAAGCAGCCACAAACTGACGGATTTTGTTCCGTTAATCGAAAAATATCCTGACCGTTTTTTTCTCGGTTCTGATTCAGGAGTGGAAATCGGCATTGATAAAGCTTATCAGGCTATGTACGAAGTCATTGACCGATTGACTCCTCAAACAGCAGTGAGAGTCGCCTATCAAAATTATGAGCAAATAATAGAAAATCAGCCGCCAACCGAGACGCAGAAACGAACCATTAAAGAACTCGTGAGGGAGTTATCGCTGGAAGGCAAAACGTATCGACTCAATAAGCGGAAGGCCAATGAATTAATCTTTTCCTTGCAGAACCAGGTGAAGAGATAATGACATACAAACAGGAGAGCGGTAATGCCGCTCTCCTGTTTGCCGTTAATATACTTTGTCGCCGTTGAAAATGGAATTTTTAACAACTACATAGTCCACATTGCGAATGGCTTCAAGCTTGTTGCCTCCCGCGTAAGATATCGCTGACTGTAAATCCTGTTCCATCTCTTTCAGCGTATCGGAAAGCGAACCCTTATGCTCGACAAGCATCTTTTTCCCTTCGACATTCTTCTTTTCCCCTTTTTGGAACTCAGAAGCAGAACCGAAATATTCTTTGAAAAGTTTGCCGTCCGTTTCGATGGTCTCACCAGGTGATTCTTCGTGGCCCGCAAACAGTGATCCAATCATAACCATGGAGGCGCCAAACCGAATGGACTTCGCAATATCCCCATGCGTCCGGATACCGCCATCAGCAATGATCGGTTTACTGGCAGCTTTTGCGCACCAGCGCAACGCGGCTAATTGCCAGCCGCCAGTTCCAAAACCAGTTTTGATTTTCGTAATACACACTTTACCTGGCCCTATTCCGACTTTTGTCGCATCGGCACCGGCATTTTCCAATTCCCTTACGGCTTCCGGAGTACCAACATTTCCTGCAATGACAAAGCTGGCAGGCAACAGTTTTTTAATATGCTGAATCATGTTGATAACAGCATTTGAATGGCCATGGGCTATGTCGATGGTGATATATTCCGGCGTAAGCTGCGCTTTTGCCAGTTCTTCTACAAAACGGTACTCTTCTTCTTTAACCCCCACACTAATAGAAGCGATTAAACCACGATTCTTCATGTCCTTCGTAAAAGCCAGGCGTTTCTCTGGTTCAAATCTGTGCATAATATAGAAATAACCATTTTCGGCTAAATAGAGTGCGATATTTTCGTCGATTATAGTCTGCATGTTGGCGGGAACTATCGGAAGTTTGAATGTGTTACCGCCAAGCGTTACTGTTGTGTCACATTCTGAGCGACTGTCTACGATACACTTTGCAGGGACTAGTTGTATATCTTCATAATCAAATACATTTTCCATGTTGCACACCTCTAAACACGAATATTTTAAACAAGTTAAATGTTATTGTTCGTACATAGGGTAATTTACATCATTTTATTCTAGATGTCAAAGGTTTTATTTGGTTAAACCAGAACTATCTTTTATAAATAGAGTTTCACAGGATGATTTCCGTTCTTCTTTGGAAAGAATGATATAATACATGCTGGCCGGGTACATTAGTTATTAAACTAATAGGCAAGTAAAGGAAGCTGTCTTAGCCCTTGGATCGAGGAAGCTCGCCTGCCGGATTGTATCTTACGCGCATAGTCTTTTTTAAACGACTATCTAAAATCGTCCTGATTAAGGAGGCAGTCTTATGGATATCCGAATTGAAATGTCATACCAGACCCCGAAGGGAACTACTACCAGTTTCCAGTCAGAAGAAATGAATCCTGGAAAAGCCATTTTGATAGCAGAGGACTTAGAAAAATCTGGGCGAGCAAAGCAAATTAAATTTCTTGACAGCCGTGATACAGAATGGACTTTAAAGGAATTAAAAAAATTTATTGCAGAAATTGAAACGGAACCACATAATGTCACGGTGTATTTTGATGGCGGCTTTGACCAGGCGTTACGGCATTCGGGTTTAGGATGCGTTATTTATTATGAACAAAACGGAAAATCGCTTAGGCTCCGCAAAAATGCCCAAGTAGAAGAGTTGGATACGAACAATGAAGCTGAATATGCTGCGTTTCATTTGGCGCTGCAAGAGCTTGCATTCATGGGGGTGCATGACCTTCCTGTAACGTTTATCGGTGATTCGCAGGTTGTCTTACATCAATTGAGTGGAGAATGGCCGTGTTATGAAATAGAACTTTCCAAATGGATAGATCGTATCGAAACACAGTTGGATAAACTGGGTATTGATCCTTCCTATCAGCTTGTTTCCCGTAAGTTGAATAAAGAAGCCGATCAGCTTGCTACACAGGCACTGCGTGGGATAAATATAACCGGCACCAAAGAGGTAAATTAACCATAATAAATTGATATATGCTGAAATCGGGAGCAGAGACAGCTTCCGGTTTCAGCATTTTTTATTTGATTATACTTTGTAACATATTATTATTTGTGATAAATTACATTGACAGACAAAGTAATATGTTTTAAATTGTATCGTAGGAGGTGAAGATAAATTGGCTAGCAACATTTCGACAGACCTAATCAGGGGTCATACCGATACGATTATATTGAATGTTTTGCAGCAAGGCGATAGCTACGGTTATCAAATTTATAAAACGATTATCGCTTTAAGCGGAAATCAGTATGAATTAAAAGAAGCGACGCTTTATACTGCATTTCGTCGGTTGGAGAAGGAGGGGTATATCGCCTCCTATTGGGGTGATGAAACTCAAGGGGGGCGTCGAAAATATTACCGCATTACGGAGACGGGTGTTGAGCGGTACAGAAAGAACAAACAGGACTGGCATTTTGCCAAGAATGTATTGAATCAATTAATCGAGGGAGGAATTCAGAATGAAGAGAATAAACCAGGATCTTAATCAGAAGGTTCGATCCTATGTAGACAATTTGTTTGCTGGAATCGGTGAAAGTCAACAATTATATGAATTAAAAGAGGAGCTGTCCATTAATCTGAAGGAAAAGATTATTGATTACAAAAAGGCCGGCATGAATGAAGAGGAAGCCTTTAAGGAGGCGGTTAGTTCGCTGGGAGACCTGAGCGGCCTGATCGAGGATATGCGGCAGATCGGCCAGGACCAGACAAGGAAATCTGTTTATTCATCCATGACTGCCCGTGTTTCCACTGCGGGGTTAATTACTGGCACACTGGTCGGTCTGTTCGGTCTGTTGACGATGGCCATGTTGTATTTTATGGGGTTGCCCCTTGAGGCTGTGACCGGACCGGCTATCTTTATCGTAGTCGGCGGAGCCATCGTCGCTTACAGTTTGTTGACAAGGGAAACCAACAAAAAGTACGCCATGACCAAAGTGCGTGCCATGCTATATGGTTTGTCGGTCGGATTAATTTTGTTCAGCTTGTTTACAGCCTTTACTTCCGGTTTTGCGACAGGTGAAATTTTCATCGGAATCAGTTCCTTCATGGTATTTTTCTTGGCCGGGTTTGGCTTGTTGCTCGGACTGCTGTTCACAGGGACAGACCGGAAAAAAGAAAGGTAGGGGGAGTGTTATGTTTTTAGCATTCAAAGAATTAAAATTTTCCAAGCTGAAATATGCAATGGTCGGCTTTATTTTAACAGCAATTCTTTTCCTGTTGTTTTTCGTTAATGGCCTGGCAAGCGGATTGGCTACTGCAGACAGTTCCTCGCTAAAAAATCTGCCCGCAGATTATGTAGTGATGAATTCGGAAGCCGAAGGGAATATTTTAAAATCGGAAGTTGGCGAAAATGCGCAGGAAGAGTTGGGAGACTCTGTCGCAAAAGATCAATTCACTCCACTTACGATTACCATGTCTACAGTGAAGGGGAAAGATGCTGTCGCAGATGTGGTGTACTTTGCATTAGAGACAGATCATCCATCTCTTCCGCCAGTCATTGAGGGAAAGCCAATAGAAGAGATTACCGGGGAAGAGGTCGTAGTGGATGAATCAATAAAAAGGCAGGGATATGCCTTGCATGATACCTTGCATGATGAAAACCTAGGTGCGGATTTTACGATTGCTGGCTTTCTTGAAAATCACACCTACAGTCATATGTCGGTTGTTTATACGAATTTAAATGATTTTAACAAGCGGTCATTCAGCAATCCGGACAAAAATCAGGCACTGCTTTACTATGGAAAGGAAACAGACGTGGCAAAGATGGATGTTTTGACATTAGAAGAGACAGTAGAATCGATGCCTGGTTATTCTGAAACACAAGGCTCGCTGCTGATGATGGTCACATTTTTGTTTATTATCTCAGCATTTGTGTCAACTGTATTTTTCTACGTGATTACGATTCAAAAAAGAAACCAATTTGGTGTTTTAAAGGCAATCGGAGCCAGCACTGCTTTTATCGCAAAAAGTTTGGTGTTGCAGGTGGTTTTCCTAACAATCTCTGGTCTTGTCCTCAGTCTGCTCGGAGTATCAGGGATGACGAAGTTACTTCCTGATGAAATGCCGTTTGAGATCTCCTGGCAAATGATTGGCTTCACGGGCATTGTTTTCTTAGCACTTAATGTTTCCGGTTCGCTGGTATCCGTTCATCAAGTTGCAAAGACGGATGCTTTGGAAGCAATAGGGAGGGCTGATTGATGAATGGGATTATAAAACTGGATAATATATCAAAGGTATTTTTGGATGGTGATAGATCGGTCGAAGTATTGAAAAGTGTTTCAATGGAAATAAAACGGGGAGAGTTCGTGGCAATTGTCGGTCCTTCCGGTTCTGGGAAAAGCACCTTACTATCGATTATGGGAGCATTATTGACACCAAGCAGCGGATCGATAGTACTCAGCGGACAAGAAGTGACCAATGCCAGGGCGCGACAATTGAAAAAAATTCGTAAACACAAACTAGGATTCATTTTTCAGACCGCACATTTGATTCCGTATTTAACGGTACAAGAGCAGTTATTATTGGTAGCGGAAATTGTCTCAAAAAGAGACCGGGAACAGCGAGAAAAAGCCGCACACTTAATAAATGATTTGGGATTGGCCCATCGGGAAAACAGTCGTGTGGACCAGCTATCCGGCGGGGAAAAACAGCGGGTTGCAATTGCCCGGGCATTTATGAATGACCCTGATTGTATCTTGGCCGATGAACCAACAGCCAGCCTTGATTCAGAGAAAGGGAGAAGGGTGGTAAAGATGTTGAGGAAAGAAGTGAAAAATAGACAAAAGAGTGCGGTTATGGTCACACATGATGAACGTATGCTGGATTTATGTGATAGAGTTCTCTATTTGGAAGACGGCATGATGTATG
This sequence comes from Sediminibacillus halophilus, assembly GCF_900103695.1. Taxonomy (GTDB): domain Bacteria; phylum Bacillota; class Bacilli; order Bacillales; family Amphibacillaceae; genus Sediminibacillus; species Sediminibacillus halophilus. The sequence goes on along the minus strand of NZ_FNHF01000001.1, from coordinate 796,257 downwards.
AGGAGCGGAAGATTCATGATGAAAAGCTCCCTTTGCGTTAAAGCAGAAGGAAGCTTTCCGAAAAAAATTGTCAGTTTCGTCCCTTGAAGACAGGGACCGGGGAGAAGTGTTGGCGCACTTCTCTCTATTTATTATAACGAATAAGATAAATTGATTCTACTAAGTTAACCTATTTATAGTGCGTGTTCAAAAGGAGGATGAAAACGGCTGGGAAATTTGAGGAGGGGATAGATTAAGTACTAGAAGTATGCGAACTGACACGAGAGTAGCCAACGAAAAAATTGAAGGATTATTTTCACGGACATTTTTGACAGCCTTTATAGAATCCTCACCCAATCTGGTATTTTCAGTGAACAAAGGATTTCTCTTTCAGCATTGCGTGGTTCTGCATAGGAACTGATTGCTTGAAGCTCGGTATCCACAAAAGCCGGATGGGTCATGACCTCCACTTTGTCGGCTGGGATCATGCGTAATTGATCGAATATGTTGCTGGTTACCCCTTTACCATAAAAGTCTGTCCACAGGGCTTCGGTCAATAGATAATCGGGACTTGTGCGAAGCGATTCTACAAAGCGAACGGGAACTCGATAGTCTTCCGCTAATCGAAGCGTTAACTCCCTCAGTGGTTCCCAGCCATGAATATGGTGGTGGCTGTCGATATGATGAAGGGGTAACCCTGTGGAAAGAAACGCCTCCATTTGTGTCCGCCATTCTTTTTCGGTTTCCTTCAGATCAGGAACAGTCCTTTTACGAAAATCACTACGCCAGCGAAAAATGCCTTCTCTGTCGACAATCGAATGTAAGTCAGGGCAGAGAGCTTTTCCCCAAGTAAGAACAAGGTGGATTCCGACTTTTAAACCAGGATGCCGTTTTGCGGCTTTTACAGCATGTTCAACGGCAGGTCCGTTCATCATTAATGTAGCGGAACCTACCACCCCATTCACAAAAGCCTCGATGATTCCATCATTCACGCCTTTCGTCAAGCCAAAATCATCTGCATTAAATAAAACTTCCATCTGTTTCCTTCCTTTATTTATGGATTTTGGTCATACAATCGTTCGATGATGAAATTTGTTTTGTCTCCGCGAAAGTAGGAGCGTGAAAATTCGATTTTATTTCCGTGTTTATCTTCTGCAGTTGTCTCGATATAGAAGAGTGGCAATCCAGCGTCACAACGTAAATGGCTGCATATCCGCTCGTTTGCAAAGGTGATTTCTACTTGTTCGGTTGTCTTGGCGATATGAAGTCCGAAGACTTCTTGTAAAGCTGCATAGAGGGAGGTTTCGGCATGTTTTTTTGTAAGACCTGGAGCCATGCTCCAAGGAATATAGGATACCTCGTATTGGGTTGGATCTTTATCGGCCAGCCGGATTCTTTCTATCCGTTGAACGGCATCATTCCTGGATATGGATAAAGAATGGGAAAGATGTTGGTCAGCAGGGATGACCTGAAGTCCGAGTAACATAATTTTTGGTTTCTTTCCCTGTATTGCAACCTGGTCGCTATATCGTTTGATTGTATGGGAAAGGGTTTGTTTTACCTTTTGATCTGCCACATACGTTCCCCGGCCTTGATGTCGTGCCAGATAACCTTCTTGTGTCAATTGATTCAGGGCTGTTCGCACGGTCGTTCTGCTCACGTTAAACCTGTTGCAAAGTTCCATTTCCGTCGGAATCTTTTCACCAATTTGGTAATGGCCGGTTTTAATGCTAGTAAGCAATTCCTCTTTAATGAATTCATGTAATGATAGATTTTTGTTCATTGTATAACTCCCATCTGCAAAGCGGCTAATACACAAAATGCCTTTGGTTTGTTATGACAAATCCGGCTCTTACTCCCTATTGTATGGGAGGAGAATTATTTGTATGATACATTTTCTGTGCCTTTGACGCATAAACATCTTTAAAAAGAACTTGTCACGACATTCGACTCCTGATCTGTGAAAGGAATGATCAACAATGTGAAGGATGGGTAACTAGGTGTTGGCTGCGGACTGAATAGGAATGGCCTTGATTTGGTGAAGTTTAGGAATGAACCGACAGGAAAAAAGCAGGGGAGTTAATGGAAATGTTGATTCGGATCATCTGCGGACTGGCATATGCCGACTCCTGCCATCAATTCATTTAGGGGGTAATCAGAATGAATCATCCGCTCATGCAAAGGTTTATTGAAGTAGCCGGGAGGATAGGAGCTCAGCGCCACTTAGTTGCTATCCGAGATGGATTTGTCGCTATCATGCCACTGGTTATCATTGGATCGCTAGGAATCCTGATAAACAATTTTCCACCTTTCGGAAGTTTCGATTTGCCAGGTATTTTAAATGGCATTTTTGGAGAAGGAAATTGGCAAAAGGTTGGCGGGAGCATTTGGAATGGCACGTTTGCAGTTCTCGGTTTGTTGATCGCATTTTCCATTGCATATAACCTGGCAAAATCTTACGAAATAGACGGTTTATCTTCAGGATTAATAACTGCTGCTGCTTATATCATGCTTGTACCGGAAACCCCTGACTGGGGCTTGAGTTTTGCCTGGTTGGGGGCTCAAGGATTGTTCGTCGCAATCATACTTGCCTTGGTTCTTACTGAATTATTTCGATACCTGCTCCAATCCAGGCTTGCGATAAAAATGCCGGAAGGGGTTCCCGATGGAGTTTCCCGTTCGTTTACCGCCCTGATTCCTGCATCCATCATTTTGATTCTCGTAGGCTTATTCCAAGCCTTGATGAGTCACTTCGCGGAAATCAGTATTTTTGAGTGGATTTTCAATATCATTCAAGAGCCTCTGCAAGGACTTGGAAATACGCTGCCGGCGGCAATGGTCGTATCCTTTTTGAATCACTTGTTATGGTTCTTCGGTTTACATGGAACCAATATTATTGGTTCTGTCATTGAGCCGGTTTATCTGCCGCTCATCGAAAAAAACCTTTCTTTGTACCAAAGCGGCGTTTCCGCTTTTGATGTCCCAAATATCGTGACCAAACCTTTCCTTGATTCTTTTGTGTTTATGGGCGGTTCTGGGACGACGATTGCTTTGCTGATCGCAATATTTTTTGTCATCCGCCAAGAGAAAAACCATCCATATCGGGAAGTGGCAAAGCTGTCAACACCTGCTGGCCTTTTCAATATAAATGAACCTGTTATTTTTGGCCTGCCAATCGTATTAAATCCAATTATGATGCTCCCCTTCATACTCATTCCTGTAATACTTACCGTTACTTCCTATATCGCGCTGGCAACTGGAATTGTTCCTAAAACAGTAGCGATACTTCCTTGGACGACGCCTCCTATTTTGAGCGGGTACCTGGTGACGGGAGGAAGTTGGCGTGGGATTGCTCTCCAGATTTTCAACCTGGCGTTGGCAGTAATTCTATATATTCCGTTTGTGGTGGCTGGTGTCCGGGCGTTAAAACAAAGAATGGAGACACGGTAGAGGCGAGAATTGGAAAACCTCGGTATGTGATAACTTCACGGTCAAGACGGCCTTCAGCGATGAAAAGGAGGATGAAATTTCTCAGATTTTATCAGAGCTGTTTTCCAAAACATCAGGCAAGATTTGCTTGCTATGAAAATATGACAGATAGAAAATATAGTGTTCCTAGTATGTCTTTTGAGAGTACGTGAGGATTGAGATAGAAGTAGTAGGCGATAAAAACCTTTATATGGAAAGGGGGAGGAAAGGAAAATGAATATCATTCTTGTATGCTCGGCTGGTATGTCGACCTCGATGCTAGTTACCAAAATGAAAAAAGCAGCAGAAGATAGGGGAGTGCCGGCAGATATCGAAGCGGTTTCCGAGTCAGCGCTTAAGCGTAAACTGGATAATCTCGACGTGGTGCTGATAGGACCGCAAGTAAGGTATTTGGAGAAAAAAATAAAAAGCCAGTTGGAGCCTAAGGGAATAAAAGTTGCAGTAATCGACCAAATGGCTTATGGCATGATACAAGGAGAAAAAGTACTTGATCAGGCGCTCGGACTATATAAAGGGAAATAAATCGTTTTTGCGTGCGGGTTGCCAGGAGCGCTTTGTAGGAAAGAGCGTTCCTGGCTTATTTGTATTGGTGAACCGCTAGGATGCAGTAAACAGAAATACAAAGTTCCTATTTACATATTCCGTGAAAAAGGGAACAATAAGAAAGCAGCACTTAATGAGGGAGATTAATGCATGGGAAAATATCTAAGCTATAAAGAAATTCAAAATAGATGCGGTAAATTGCAGGAAAAATATCAGATTGAGGAAGAAAGGTTTTATCGTGTGGTGGAAATATGGGCGGAAAGCAATGTTTCGCCGGGAGACAAATTGCTCGGAAGTTTTCATGAGTTGCTGCATATCGTCAACGAGGAAATGGACACGATTGAAAGTAACTTGGACTTGGCGTCCTCTTGTCAGATGGGCTGTGCTTTTTGCTGCTATTATCCTATTATTATCAACAAGATGGAAGCTAAGCTGATGAAACAGGCGATTGCGGCCTTTCCTGAACAACGCAGGAAGAAGCTTCATGCTCATTTTACTCATTATTTTCAGGAGTACGGCAGCCAGCTTGAAGAACTGTCAGCCATTGAAACGGAAACCGACCAGGAGTTCAAACTTGCCTACCGGGTAAAACAGCTGCCTTGCGTCATGCTCGATACAGAAACCAATCAATGCATGGCTTATGAAATCAGACCGATTCCTTGTCGCACTTACGTAAATTACGCTGATCCAAAAGTTTGCCAGCAAAACCTCATGCCAAAGGAAACCGTCAGCTTCGAGTTTTTATATGGCGAGTATATGGGCGCACTCAATGAATTTCTGCAATTCCTTTATGAAGAAGAAGATACAGCCTTCATTGACTATCCAAACGACCTTTATACCCAAGATTACCTGTTTAATTGGTTCAAAGAGGGCGAGAGGGACTGACTAGGGGGTCTAACTAAGGGGTCAGTCCCCAATAAACGAATTTCTTACGTGCCAATCCGCTTTAGGGACTGACCCCCCGATGGGGATTGTGCGAGTCTTTTAAGGGACTGAATGTGGACAGGCCGGGGATTAGGGAGAGTGAAGGTGTGTCCCCGATTCTATGGAATTTCTCATCAGTTAGGTTAAGGGGTCAGTCCCTCCTACGGTGCCTGGAGACCATTTTCGGGGCGGGAGGGACTGACCCCAAAATCTTTATTCTCTCATTCTGCTTTTGACCAGTTGCATGCGTTCGTTGAACAAGGTCGGATAAGACATGTAACCGAGCAAAATGCTGGTGACCACTGCTGTTGTCAGGATCAGAAATAAAATTAACAATTGAAATTGGACGGCTTGGACTGGGTCTGCACCTGCTATGATTTGGCCGCTCATCATTCCTGGTAGCTGGACAAGTCCGATTGTTTTTTGACTCTCAATCGTAGGAATGGTACTTGCTTTGATGGAAGTGATCAGTTGGCGATGGATCGCTTGTTTTGGCGTACCACCCAATGAGAGGATCAACTCGGTTTCGTCCTCGTGGTCTTCCACTTCGGCCGTAAATCGATTCAAAAACAATATCGACAATACCATGGAATTCCCAATAATCATTCCACTGATTGGAATGATATATTGGGGAGTAGGTGGTGTGATCGAAAGCCCGAGCAAAATACCTTGGGTAAGCACTTCCACAACTACAAAGGTGAGAATCAGTTTCCAGGTAATCCCCTGAATCGATCTGCCTTTCCGTCTTGCGTTTTGTGTAGCTGCCGCAATCATCAGGACGATCATTAATAGAATGTAGAGCATGTTTTCAGCATCAAATACATACTGCAATAGATACCCAACCGCTAGCAGCTGGATAATCGAGCGAATCGCAGCGATAATCGTATCCTTTTCCAGTTCAAGTCTCAATACTTTTGATAATAAAAGCGGAATAATAACAAAGATCAGTGCAAGGGACAATGTAAGATAATTCATGCATTTTCCCCCTTCACAAACCGTTTGACCTGTTCATTGGAAGGATTGTTCAACAAACTGCTATCCCCTGTTTCTACCACTTCCCCTTCAATCATCACCCAAGTATAGTCACCGAGGCTTATCGCCTGCTGTAAGTTGTGTGTGATCCAAACGATTGTTGTACCATAGTTTTGATTGATTCGAATGATCAGTTCTTCGATATCTTGCTGCGAAACACGATCCAGCGAAGCTGTGATTTCGTCCAACAGCAGCACATCAGGACGATTAACTAAGGTACGGGCAATCGACAGCTTTTGCCGCTGACCGCCGGACAAATCCTTAATGTTCTGTTGTATGCTATCCCGCTTCAGTCCGACTAAGTCTAACAAATCCAATGCTTCATCCTGTGCTAGTTCTTTTCCCTGCAGCTTGAGCGGAAGGGATAAATTTTCGAAAACACTCCCATTGATCATGGTGGCACTTTGCAAAGCCACTCCTACTTTTCTCCGGAGCTCTACAGGGTTATATACTTCTATCGGTTTTTCTTGCACATAGATGTTACCGGATGTGGTCGCGCGCAGCCCGTTAATCAACCGGAATAAACTGGTTTTACCCGCGCCGGACGGCCCGACCAGAGTCGTGATTCTTCCTTCTGGAAAGGAGCCTGTTACCTGTTTCAGTATCTGCTGGCCGTCAGCGGAGTACGATACGTTTTCTAGGCGAACAGCTTCTGTTTCTGTCACTGGCATGATGATTCTCCTTCTCTCTATTTTGCTAGTACAAACAGTATCCCCGATGAAAACTGTTTCTATTTTCTTAAAGCGTCAGCATTATTTTATCAAACTTATTGGAAATTTGTTGATTGAGAACATTTAAGAAGTGATTGTGAATGGAAAGCAAACCTCTACCACACTCAAGGAGAATCGGTTATAATAAAAGAAGAGCAACACAAAATTACATAAGCGAAACCACAAGGGGAGCCTAATGCTGAGAGTGAACGAGACTGTTCTGACCCTTTGAACCTGTTAGTTAATGCTAGCGCAGGGATGTGGATGATGGTGGATCGGATTCTGGCTGTCTGTATACATGTTCTCCCTTGGTGTTTCGTTTGGAAAAGGGGAGTTTTTTTATATGTTGAAGAAGTTGGGATTGGTTGCATTGATTGAAGCTTCATTTTTCGCTGCACTGGCATATGTTTTTGATTTGCTTCCTTCAATCAGATTGTCACCATCGATTTCCATCTCGTTTGCCATGGTACCAATTTTCCTGCTAGCCTTTCGAAGGGGTTTCCTAGTCAGTGCTTTGGCGGGCTTTATTTGGGGACTGTTGCAAGTAGCGCTGGGGGATGCGGCACGCTCATTTCTTACGCCATTACAAGGGTTCATCGAGTATTTTGTTGCTTTTGCATTTATTGGGTTTGCCGGCTTTTTTTATCAACCGGTTCAGACAGCATTTCGCAAAGGGAGAAAAAAAGCCGCTTTATGTTTGGTGACTGTTGCTGTTTTTGTCGGCACTATCGCCAGATATTTTTGGCATTTCATTGCCGGCTTTATATTTTGGGGTGAATTTGCGCCAGAGGGCATGAACCCTGTCTGGTTTTCCTTTGTTGCCAACGGGGTGACTTCGCTGGGCGCCGCGGTGTTGTGTTCCCTGTTGACGGTATTGATTGTAAGCAGTGCGCCGACATTAATTCGGCACAAAACCACTGCCCCTGTTTTTCCCCCGAAAAAAGCTTCTTGAGAGAAAAAGAATAGAATGATAACGGAAGGTAGGGGTAACTCATGGATCCATTGGATATACTGGACAATTTAGAGAGTATAAAACCTGTCTACCAGCCGATTGTCAGCGCGATTCGTCATACGGTAGTAGGCTATGAAGTGCTGGGCAGATTCAGAAACAAAGAAGAATGGGAGAGTCTCGGCCCTTTTTTTCATGATCCGGAGGTGCCGGAAGAGTTTAAGGTGGAAGTTGATCAACATTTGCTTCAAATCGCTTTAACGGAAATGCTTGACGCGGAAGCAGATGGTTATTTATTCATTAACCGGAATGCCAAGCAGCTGATGGTCAATGATGGCGAAGATCTATTGCAATTGCTGCTTGATTTCGAGGCAAAAGGTTTTTCGATGAACCGAATTGTCATCGAAGTAACGGAGCATGATTTTGATGAGGCATTTGAAAACTTGAATCATCTTCTGCTTTATTATAAGACTTTCGGCATTCAGATTGCAGTCGATCATGTTGGAGCGAAAAGCTCTAATATTGACCGGATTCGTCAACTGGAACCGCATATATTAAAAATAGATACAGATATCATCCGTAGACACAATGCAGATGGTTTTCAGGATATCATGCATTCGCTTTCCATGCTCGCCAGGCGGATCGGAGCAGCTTTATTGTTTGAAAACATAGAGGATAACTTTCAGCTGCACTTTGCCTGGAAACACGGCGGCCGTTTTTACCAGGGGTATTATCTGGCGAAACCCGGTTTTGCTTTGGACGGTCAGTCCGTATTAGGGATAAATGTGACAGAAAAAGTATCCGAATACATCCAGCGGGAAAAGCAACTGGTGGAACAACGTTTGCACCATGTGTTGAATTGGGAGCAAAAAGTGAAAAGGATTCAGTCTCAGTGGGAAGGAACCAAAAAGGCTGATCACTTCATCGAAGGCTTGACCAGTGACTTTGAGGAAGAGAGTTTTCGGATGTTCATTTGCGATAGTGATGGTCACCAAGTATCTTCCAACTTTCGGAAAAGAGACGACCATTGGGAGATGGAACCTGATAAAAAAGGATCGAACTGGGCCTTTCGCCCTTACTTCCTCGAAAATACCATCCAGATGAAAACATGGAGCAGGGGGATACTGTCCGATATCTATTCGGATATTGAAACAAGAGAAATGATTCGAACTTTTAGCTTTCCGCTGACAGATGAGTATTTTTTATTTATTGATATCCGCTATGCTTTTTTATTTGAGAACGAATCGCTGCTAATCTGATCAGAGCAGCCATCACGTATAAAATCAGCTATGAGCCTGGCAAATGTCGGGCTTTTTTTGATGGGCAGAAGGCAGGTTATTAGGCCGGATGAAATGGAGATATATAGTTCCATTTACTTATTTTTCTAAAAAGTTAGTTCGTTCAATTGATAAACAAAGTGAAGCTGTTTATAATGAAAGGGCTTACAAATAAGGGGAGGCAGTTTATACTATTGCTTCTCTAAGTTTATAATACGGGAGGGATGGAGGAGGGTTTTGTAACTTATTATTTTTAAAAGGAGGAAATGGTTGATGCTACAAGTCCTACGAAAACCTATAATTGCAGGCCTTGCCTTTTCTTTGCTGGTTCCTGTTGGCGCTCGTTCTGTGGGGGCAGAGCAAACAGAAAGTGCTGCTAGTGCCTTAGAAGTTCCATCTATCCAGGAAAGATATCAGGATTCCTTTGCCATTGGAGCCGCTGTGGAGCCTTATCAGTTGGAAGGAACACAGGGAGAAATACTTAAACACCATTATAATAGCATTGTTGCGGAAAACGTCATGAAACCGGTCAACATTCATCCGGAAGAAAAGCGTTATGATTTTGAAGAAGCAGACAAGATTGTACAGTTTGCCAGGGAAAATAACATGGAAGTCCGTTTCCATAATCTCGTCTGGCACAGCCAAGTACCAGAATGGTTTTTCCTCGATAAGCAGGGGAATAAGATGGTGGAAGAAACAGACCCGAAGCAACGGGAGAAAAACAAGCAGTTACTATTGAAGCGGTTGGAAAAACATATAAAAACTATTGTGAAGCGATATAGAGATGATGTAGATTCATGGGATGTAGTCAATGAAGTAATCGATGAATATGCTTCTAATGAGCGCGGACTGCGTGAATCCCCATGGTATCAAATAACGGGGACCGACTATATTAAGACTGCCTTTGAAACAACCAGGAAATACGCTGGCGAAGATGCAAAACTTTATATCAATGACTACAATACAGAAGTAGAACCGAAGCGCACGTACTTATACAATCTTGTTGTTGACATGCTCGAACAAGGTGTTCCGATAGACGGTGTGGGCCATCAATCCCATATTCAGCTTGGATGGCCATCCCTTCAGGAGATGGAAGATTCGATCAATATGTTCGCAGATCTGGGGCTTGATAACCAAATCACCGAACTCGATGTCAGCATTTACGGCTGGCCACCAGTTCCAGCATACCCAACATACGATGCCATTCCGGACAGTGTCTTTACAACCCAGGCACAGCGCTATGATGATTTGTTTGCATTGTATGAGAGACTGGAAGATAAAATCAGCAACATCACCTTTTGGGGAATTGCAGATGATCACACCTGGCTTGATGATAGGGCCGAAGAGTACAATGGTGGGATAGGAAAAGATGCTCCGTTCGTATTTGACCCGGATTATAATGTGAAACCTGCCTATTGGTCAATAATGGACTGAAAAGGTAGTGAAGAAACACATAATGTTAAGGACTGCCTGGAACTCGGCAGTCCTTAACATTTTAACCGATTCCCATATATGGAGCTTATGATTCCATTCGGTTTAAAGGAGACCGCCTTCACACTTATGTTAATACAACAGATCAGGTAACCATCCTGCACTTCATGATTGCATACCCAACCTTATAAAAAGCAACACACTCAATGCGGTTTTGTTAATTGAGGAAGCAGTCGCTTGTATACTTGGCCGATTACACCTTTCAATTGGTGGACACCCTGGTCTGCATTCGTCATGATAACCGCCCCCGTTCCCAAGGAAGGATAAGCGACAAGCATTGATTGAAAGCCAATTCCCCAGCCGAGAGAAGAAATCTCTTTTTCTCCCTCGGCCCAGTCCAAAAACATACCAAGGCCAGAAAAGGGAGCGCACCCTTGGGGGGGAGGACATTTCTTCTGCAAGAGAATGTGAGAGTACTACGGAGCTTTTTCCGACCGCTGCAAGAAGGAATTCATTCAATAAAAAATTCAAATCAGTAGGGGTTGTCCATAAACCTGCTGCTGCAGGAAATGGATACTCCGGATATTTTTCATTCACAGGCCGGCCAACCTTATTGTGACCGGAGGAAAGCTTTTCTTTTTCTGTTAATGTATATGTACTGTTTTTCATACGCAACGGTTCAAACAATTCCTTTTTCATTATTGTTTCAAAAGATTTTTCGGTAATATCTTCTATCAAAAGCTGAATAATGCAATAGCCAGCATCTGAATAATGAAAAATATCCCCTGGTTTTTCTTTGATATGGACTGGTTGGGGGCAGTAAGCGGTTTTACCTATTAATACATCTTCCATAAGGGGTAAGCCTTCAGCTTTGTTAAGAGGGCCGAAGCTTTCTTCGGGATCTTTTATTCCTGCTTGATGGCTTAGCAATTTGCGTAGTGTGACTTTGTTTGTTTTTGTAAGGGGTGATTCGGGTACCTTCCAGGAGACTAGTTTCCGATTCACATCCTCATCCAAGTCCAGGATTCCTCTTCCAGCGAGTTTCATTACAAGCATGGCTGTGACAAACTTACTGATGGAGCAAGCGCTGAATAACGTTTCAGGTTTTACGCGCTGGTTTGTACCAGCTTCTATGATACCGAAACATTCCGTTGATTGAAGGTTATACTTCTCGATAATCGCCAAACTCATTCCAGGAACAGTGGATTGCTCCACCAAGGATGCTAACTGTTTACCCATTTTTTCATCTCCCCATCTGCATTTCTTTCTATTGTATAATAAGAACATGAGTTCGTAAAAAAGATAATAAAAAGTTTTGTTAAGGCATAAATATAGAACCATTTATCAAAAGCGTCCAACAGAGCTGGAATCAAAGCCAGAGCATCCCATTCTTTAACATCGATAATACAAAAAACCGAACGAGACTCGAAGCATCGTTCGGCTTTTGCTTTGGCAATTATCTTTTGGGTCGTTGTTATCATTCGTTAAAACACTTTCGTCGTCCAATCTTCACAATTCCATTTATCCGTGACAATTCCCTCGTAAAACTCCGGCTCGTGAGAAATCAGCAATACACTCCCTTTGTATTCGGAAAGGGCACGCTTCAATTCTGCTTTTGCATCAGGATCAAGGTGATTGGTCGGCTCATCCAAAACGAGAAGATTCGTTTCCTTGTTGAGCAATTTGCAAAGGCGTACTTTGGCCTTTTCCCCGCCACTGAGGACTTGTACTTTGCTTTCAATATGCTTTCTTGTAAGTCCGCACTTAGCCAGTGCAGCTCGCACTTCCTGTTGGGTGAAGTGCGGGAATTCGCTCCATATTTCTTCAATGCATGTGTTGTCTGACTCTTTTTTTAACTCTTGTTCAAAATAACCTATATGGAGATGCTCGCCTAATTGAACAGAACCTGAAACAGCAGGGATTTCTCCAAGAATGCTGCGCAGCAAAGTCGTTTTACCAATTCCGTTTGCTCCATATAAAGCTATTTTTTGCCCGCGTTCCATGGAAAGATTTAAAGGACGGGATAAAGGTTCATCATAACCGATGACCAATTCGTTCGTTTCAAACAAATACTTACCAGGAGTCCGTGCTGTTTGAAATTGAAAGGAAGGCTTCGGCTTTTCTGCATCGAGTTCGATAAGATCCATTTTATCCAACTTTTTTTGGCGTGACATCGCCATTTTGCTTGTAGCAGCGTTTGCTTTATTGCGGGCGACGAAATCCTTTAAATTGGCGATTTCCTTCTGCTGCTTTTTATAAGCTGCCTTCAGCTGCTGTTTTTTCATCTCATACACACGGAGAAATTCATCGTAGTCTCCCGGATAGCGATTTATTTGCTGGTTTTCCATATGGTAGATAACATTTACCACACTATTTAAAAACGGAATATCATGCGAAATAAGGATGAAGGCATGATCATATGCCAGTAAATAACTTTTCAACCATTCGATGTGTTCGACGTCCAAATAGTTGGTTGGTTCGTCGAGCAGGAGGATGTCCGGTTTTTCCAGAAGCAGCTTAGCCAGAAGCACTTTAGTACGCTGGCCGCCGCTCAAATCGTGTACATCCCGTTCAAGTCCATAATCATTCAGGCCGAGCCCGTTTGCTACTTCTTCAACTTTGGCATCGATCGTATAGAAATCATTATTGGTCAGGGCATCCTGGATATGCCCGGTTTCTTCCATGATCGTTTCCAGTTCTTCCGGCTCCGCTTCTCCCATTTTTGCATAGAGAAGATTCATCTCTTCTTCCATGTCATATAAGTATTGAAAAGCGGTTCTCAGCACATCACGAATCGACATCCCTTGTTTTAGATCGGCATGCTGGTCGAGATAGCCGACTCTCGAGCGCTTGGACCAGGTAACGGTTCCGGCATCTGGTTCTAGTTTGCCAGTGATAATATTCATGAAGGTGGATTTCCCTTCACCATTGGCACCGATCAATCCAATATGTTCGCCTTGCAACAGGCGAAACGAGACATCGTCGAAAATCGCCCGGTCTCCAAATCCATGGGTCAAGTTAGCTACAGTCAATATACTCATTGTAAACACCTTTTCTAGTTGTTATCGTCTTTCCTATTATAAAGGGGATTGGATAAAAGCGATAGGGGGGAGAATAGACAGCGAAGTGCCAGCAAGACAGAGGGTCATGATATAATGATAAGCAGCACTTTTTACAATACCCTTTTAAATGATGGAGGGGCACTCAATGAAGCTAAACCTTACCCAAAAAAAGATCAAAGATAGATGTGGTACAGTCTCCTTTAGAAGTGGGGAGACTTTCTTTCGCAGTCGGAAAGTAGAACTGACTGCATCCCAACCTGGGAGATGGGAAGCAATCGTTATCGGCAAGGAAGACTTCCATGTATTAATTGAAATGGACAAAAATGGAGATATCCGTACTTCTTGCAGTTGTCCATCTTTAGCGGGATTTCCTAAAGACTGTCAGCATATTGCCGCTGCCTTGCTCGCAATCGAACAAAATGAGGCAGATGCTCAAGCATCGACGCAGGGGGGAAGTGAACTGACTGATAACCTGGTTACCTTGTTTAAACAGCCGGAGGTACGTCCAGCAAGTCAACAGTCCCATTTTGAAAATCGTCAACTGTTGGATGTCCAATTCACTTGTAAGCTTGTTAGTTTACCTGGAGCAGAGAATTATTTTGTTATTGGCCTGGCTGTATCTAATTATAAAGTGAAAAATATTCCAAGCTTTCTGCGTCAATTACAGGATGGGAAACCGGTGTTGCTGTCTCCCGCTTTGACGATCGATATGCAAATGCATTGTTTGACGCAGGAAGAAGATGCTGTGCTTAAGCATCTGACTGATGTCATCCAGGATCAACGGGAAGATATGGATAATACGGAAAATGAATTCTTGCCGATTCCGCCATCAGCCTGGGAAAAGCTCCGTTACCTCTTACAGACAGTCAAACATGTTGAACTTGAATACCTAAGGCAAAAGTACCCATATTTTGAAGCATCTGAGGAAAAATTACCCCTGCGTTTTGAATTGGTTGAATCGGAGGGAAAGCAAGGTTTTTTACATGTTGAGGGTTTGGAGAACATCGTGCTGGTGGAGCCTTATCAAACCGTACTTGCGGAAGGGAAACTGATAAAGGTAGAACGACATGACTGCAAGCGTCTTGCAGAATTGATGCGGATGTTGGGGCAATCCGGAACAAAAAAGATCCCGATTGAACGTGGACAATTCTCGTTTTTTATCGAAAAGGTTGTGCCTGGACTGAAAAATATCGGCATGGTAACCATTTCGGGAGGAGAGCATCTTAGTCTTGCGAATAAGCCTCTTATTGCAAAATTGTATTTGGATAGAGTGAATAGCCGTTTACTTGCAGGCCTGGAATTCCATTATGACCAAATTGTGATTAATCCACTGGAAGGACGGGAGCTTGCTTTGCATTCTTTAATTGTCAGGGATAGCGAAAAAGAGGAAGCGATTCTACAGTTAATGGAGGGCAGTCTGTTCACCAAAACAGATAGTGGCTATTATTTGCATAACGAAGAGTTGGAGTACGACTTTCTTACCTATACTTTGCCTGAACTCCAGAAATTGGCCAGAGTCTATACAACAACGGCTGTCAGGGTCCGGGTTGTAAAAGAAAATATTTTTCCGAGAATCAGGGTCAAGGTACATAAAGACCGCATGAATTGGCTGGAATATAAATTTGAATTGGATGGGATTGCCGATGACCAGGTTAAAGAGCTGTTGCAGGATTTAGAAGAGAAGCGTAAATATCACCGGTTAAGAAATGGTTCACTGCTTTCATTGGAAACGAAGGAATTCCAAGAAATCAGGCGATTTCTAAATGATGTTCCAGATGGGGAAGGGAACATAGAAAACGGGTTGAAGATCCCATTTGAGCAAAGCCTTCAGCTGCTTGATCAAGTAGACAGTAATCCGGTCCTGTTAGTGGAAGATTCTTTCCGGGCATTTTTGAGAAGTATCAGCCGGCCAAATGAGCATGCATTCGACTTGCCACCTGGTTTGGAAAGGGTGCTTAGGGAATATCAGATTCGAGGCTTTCAATGGTTGAAAACATTGGCATTCTACGGATTCGGTGGTATTCTTGCCGATGATATGGGCCTTGGGAAAACGGTGCAGGCTATCACATACTTATTGTCTGAACAAGAACGGATTAGGAAGCATCAGCAGCCGGCATTGATTGTTTGTCCTTCTTCGGTTACTCACAACTGGCTCCATGAATTGAAAAAGTTCGCTCCCGACATGAATGCCATGGTCATAGAGGGAGAAAAACAAACGCGGAAAAAAATCATCGAGCAAGCGTGTCAGCAGGATATCCTGATTGTCTCTTATCCTATTTTGAGAAGAGACATCGCCGAGTTGGAGAAGGCTGCAGTTTTTCATACCGTTTTCTATGATGAAGCACAAGCGTTCAAAAATCCTGTTACCCAAACGGCACGTGCAGCAAAAAGGGTTCAGTCAACTCATCGATTCGCGTTGACTGGCACTCCCGTGGAGAATACCTCTGAAGAACTATGGTCCATATTCCATGTTGTTTTCCCTAGTCTATTTCAAGGACTTCGGACGTATAGTTTTTTGTCTAAGGAAGCAGTTGCCAAACGGGCCAAACCATTTATTTTACGTAGAATGAAGACAGATGTACTTGCTGAACTTCCAAAAAAACGGCAAAGCATCGATATGCTAGAACTGCTCCCTGAACAGAAAAAACTTTACGCAGCTTATCTGGCTAAGCTTAGGCATGATACCTTGAAACACTTGGATAAGGAGACGCTCCATAAAAATAAAATAAGGATACTGGCCGGATTGACGAGGTTAAGGCAGATTTGTTGTCACCCTGGTTTGTTCGTTGATAATTATCAAGGAAGTTCGGCAAAATTCCGTCAGTTGTTTGAATTGATAAGAGAGGCAAAACTAGCCGGAAGAAGA
Organism: Sediminibacillus halophilus; assembly: GCF_900103695.1. GTDB lineage: Bacteria > Bacillota > Bacilli > Bacillales > Amphibacillaceae > Sediminibacillus > Sediminibacillus halophilus. Next base: position 779,995 of record NZ_FNHF01000001.1, on the reverse strand, counting down.
TTACTGGTGTTTTCCCAGTTCACCAAAATGCTCGATTTAATCGGAAGAGAGTTGACTGCCAGGGGATGGACATTTTTTTATTTGGACGGGCAGACTCCGGGACACGAAAGAGTGGAGACTTGTGAAAGGTTCAATGAGGGGGAACGGGATCTGTTTCTGATATCCATGAAGGCGGGCGGGACTGGACTCAATTTGACAGGTGCCGATACCGTTATCTTGTATGACAGCTGGTGGAATCCAGCCGTCGAGGAACAGGCAGCGGATCGTGCTTACCGAATTGGCCAGCAACGGGATGTTGAAGTGATTAAACTTGTTGCCCGAGGAACGATTGAGGAGAAAATGAATGATTTGCAAGAGAAAAAACGGAAAATGATTGGCGAGATACTCGATTCAGATGCAAAGCAAGAAGCATTGCTTACAGAAACAGATATCAAAGAATTATTGGCGTTCAACGAATACTAAACATGACAGCATATTTTAGAAGATGTTTTCTGCATGGATTTACAAGCAGCGGTTGGCAATAGCCAGCCGCTTTATTATGTTTGCTTTACTTTACGTTCTATTTTTTCTTATTGCCTATCCTTCTATGAAAACGATCGAGCAATTTGTGGTTGCCAATAATCGTTGCCCGGAAGGCCTTTACTATTATGAAAGGGAAAACAGTAACGACATTATAGCTTAAATCTAACTGATTAACAGTATAAATGTCTTGAAAAAAGACAGCATGTTCATGGTATGTACAGTGGGTTGCCTGATTGGGGAGGAACAGAGAGAAACTTACATTGAACGGTAGGGTTAAATATGGGCTTATCTAAAGGTTCCTAAATAAAAAAATCGATAACTCCAAGAACCCAGGCAAGCCAAAATTTTATCCCTTCATTTTAAGCGAAAATTCGATTAAAGAAGTCCATTCCGCAATACAAAAAATAATCTTGTTAACCATAATTGTCGCTCTTCTTATTCAGCGATGAACTTTCACAAGGATAATTTTCTTTGTAGGATATCCTGTACTTCTCGCCGACCAAGAAGTTTGCACGATGAATAATTCTTTCTTCCATGTAATCTTTAAAGGAAAAAGCAAAGAAATGACGAAATAGATATAAAAGAGGAAAGGGGGAGATTTGGTGGAAACGACTTGCTTTTTCTGTAAAAAGGAATTCACCATTGACTATTCGGATGACCAGTATTTAAAAATCAAAAAGAATCCCCAAGCCCGGTACGTATGTAAAAACTGTAACCGGTCGATGCAGCAGGAAGCACAGCAGTCAACCGGATTAAACCCTGACACAATAGATAAGTATGATAAATTTTTTCGTTAACAGAAATTGAAACGAGTAAGGAGGGAATTGTGCGTAACGTTGAAGTAGTACCTTACAATGATCAATGGCCTAAATTGTTCTTGAAAGAGGCAGCGGCGATCAAAGAAATTTTCGGGGACGAACTGATCGATGTTCATCATATTGGGAGTACATCTGTTCCTGGTTTAGCGGCAAAACCGATTATCGATATCATGCCGGTAGTCCGGAAAATCGAGAATGTAGACAAATACAATCAACAGATTGCTGCAATCGGGTATGAGGGAAAAGGAGAATTCGGCATACCGGGACGCAGATATTTTCGAAAAGGTGGCGAAAATCGCAGCCACCATGTACATATCTTCCAACAAAGGGATAAAGGGGTGAACCGGCATCTAGCATTTCGTGATTTTTTACGGGAGCATCCCAATATTGCCCGGAAATATGGGGCGAAAAAACAGGAATTAGCCGCGCAATTTCCATCTGACATAGAAGCGTATAGGAATGGAAAAGATCAGCTAGTTCAGGAAATTGAGCAAAAGGCGCTGGCATGGTATCAGAACAATTGAAGACAATCCCAACACGTGTTTACTCGTTTTCCATGTTAAACCAAAGCGGATCATCGTTATCTACATCGCCATTATAATTAATCAAAATTTCTTCTCCAGCTTTAATATCCTTATGGGCGAAGTAGTCAAAGGTATGCTTGGAAAAATTGATATCATAATCTGCATTTGGCTGGTAGGAATGGTTGAACAGCATGCCATAACCGAGAACAACCGCCGTGTGATTTTTCCCATATTCAAAAACATAATCATCCAGAACTGTTTGCTCGATGTATTGATGCTGATCATTCGGATAAGGAATGACAGGTGCCTCGTGGATGATTTCCCCTTTGGAAATATCACGAGTGGCAAAGACACCACGGTTAAATTCCCCATCACTGATCTTAGATGTTCTTATTTCAATCATGCATATACCTCCAAAAAAATATTTATCTATACACAATGACACCAATCATCAAGTAATGCAACCATTTTTGGATATTCTTTTGAGGGGGCAGTTTTTTCATGTCGGAAAGAAAGCGCGAGGAGCATAAAAAAGAAAGGGTGAAACGGTTTTGAAAGAGAGCTATAAGCTTTTGGAAGTACCGGGTTATCGAGCAGTAGGATTAAAGTGGGAAGGGGCTTACAAGGATGTTGGCCAATTAAAACAAACGATCCGACGTATGAATGAAAGAGTGGGGGAACTTGATAAAGCGGTTGAGCCTGATGTTCAACTGGGGCTGTCTTATCATCTGCGTCCTGATGGTTTTGTTCATTATTCTGCTTACAAAGTAAGTGAGGAACAGCAGGTTCCAAAGGGAATGGTGGAAGTCAGAATTCCCGCAATGACTTGTTTATATACGGAGCACCAAAAAGGGGAGGTTATTGGAGAAACATATTGGAAATTGAATCTTTGGCTAAAGTCTAGTTCATACCGTCCTTTTAAGGAAAAGGGTGCCGTTTATTACGACGACTTGCCGATAAAGCATGAAAGATATCCGGCAGACCGCGATGAGGAAGATCCGCATTTTTCCATATTGATTCCGGTAGTCAAGCGAAATGAGACTAATGACTGACATAACCTAAATGAATTTACCGACTTTTGGATAAGGAAGGGGGAATCAAAATGAATGGGAAAACAATCAATCAACCAATTATCAGCAAGGTTGGTGGTGCATTGCTTCATGTGGAAAACCTAAAGAAAATGGCTGCCTGGTATGGGGCATTGTTCAATATCGATGTCACAATTGATAAAGACATCCCGTTCTATGTACTCGATATGGATAATAACATCAACCTTACGCTTGATGATCACCGCAACCTACCTAGTGTTGGTAAAAGGTATCCAATCTGCCAGCTGAAGACAAAGCATATAGAAACAGCTTACAAAGTGATACAGGAAGCAGGAATACCAATTACCCTTGATTTACAGCGTCCACATCCCGGCTTGGCCTACTTTAACACACAGGATTCGGAAGGAAATCTCTTGATGATCTGTGAATCAGACTGGATTAATCCAGCTCCCATTAAGCAGAATGATACTTCGCATCCGATCAAGAACCATTTAAGTAATATAATCATTCCTGTTTATGATTTGGAAAGGGCGTCCGAATGGTATAGCAAAGTGCTCGGCTTTCCGATAAGAAAAAATCACCAGATTGGTGGTCCCGTTAACTCGTTCGATTATGAAGAAGGCACTGGGATACTGCTCGATGACAACCGAAACAATCAGGACTTAACTGCCTTTCCAGGTTTCATGTTAAAGGCGCAGGATATTAATGAAGCTTTATCCTATGTTAGGAAGAGCCATGTGGATGTTGTAAGAAATGTCCAACATGACCATTACTTTGTCATCAAAGACATCGAAGGAAATTCGATCATGATTAGTACATGAGAAAGGTGGGAAGATGTCTGCGAGGTGAAGCTTTCAATCTTCCCTTCCTTTCATTTTCGGAGGTGTACGGTTTCTTGCATCCAGTTACCGGATTTCTGTTTATTCTCCCATCAGGTGTAGAAAAAACCTGCTGCAAGATAGCACAGAGCGGCTACTCCGGCTCCGGCAGCGCAAAATTTCAACTTATAATAGGCATATTCAACCAGCGACAGCTCCATAATGGAGGCTGTAGTAATCGTTGTATCTCCAAGTGGGGAAGTCATCGCACCGAATGAACCGCTGGCGAACACGGCGCCTACTGTCATTACAATCGGTGCATCGGTGGCTGCGGCCAGGGAGAATCCTAAGGGCATAAACAATCCCCACGTACCCCAGGAAGAGCCAATAAAATAACCTACAATCGATCCCAGAACAAATAAAATTGCCGGAATTGTAAATGCAGGAAGAAAATTGCCCAGCGTTGAACTGACGAACTGTGAAAAACCTAAATCCTCCGCATTCAGTGATAAAGCCCAAACAAGAATCAACAGAATAATTGCTTGCATCATTTGGTTACCGCCATCCACGAAATGATACAGCAATTCATTTAACGGTAATTTGCGTATTGCATAGAAAAGGAACGTTACCGTCAAAGTTAAAAACACTGCCAGCAGCATGACAAATGTTGCATCGGCTTTCGTAAACGCATCGAACACCGTTTCCGCCCCTTTTGAAAGGCCATCCTGCCAAAGCAAATACAGTGACAAACCCAAAAGCAGAAATAACGGGACGATCAGATTCCAAGGCTGGGCTTTTACCAGTGATAATTCTTTATCAATACTTGCACGGTGAAAGGGATGATCTTCGTCAGTATCCCCTTTGTTCGGTTCTTTTTCAATGGCTTTAGAAGACCAAAACGTACGAGCGAGACCGAACAGAAGCATGATGATAGCAAAAAAATTAAATGGAATACTCATTAGAAATACGCTATAAGCGCTCATTTCCAAACCATTTTTATGAATCCCGTTCTCAACAAGTGAGACCATAAAACCGACAAAAGCGGTCGCGACAGGCAAAAGGACAATAACGGATGAAGTAGAAACATCCATCGTAAATCCGACCTTTTGTCTGGAAATACTCCATTTGCCCAACAATGATTTAACAACGGGACCAATCATCATAATTCGGAACATCGGCATCATAAAAGTAAAAGGCAGGGTCAACCAGATAAGGCCTAATAGACTCCGCTGAGAATGAATTTTTCCCGCTATCCATTCCGCGAATCCTTTAATTCCCCCTGATATGGTCATCATCCCGACCAGTCCACCAAATAAGTATAAAAATCCAATAATCTTGATATTAGTTTCGTCTGATAGCGTTTCAACCATGTAAGTGACAGCTTGCTCAGATCCACTTAACCATCCAGCTTTTAAAAGGATAGAACCTAACAGAACACCAAGAACAAGACCAGGCAAAATTCTCTTTAACCAAATCGACAGGGCGATCACAATAGAAAACGGTAAAATGGAAAGCCACTCGAATGACAATTGGATCCCTCCTTACGTTGTCTTAGGATTCCCATAATAAGATCTTCGATACCTGTCCATCTGTATGGCCACGGATTAGGAGGAATAAGCAATTCACACTTGACAACTAGGAATAGTTGCAATTAAGATATTTAATACAATTGTATAATCTTATCAAGAGAAGTTTAGGGAACTGGCCTGATGACACTTCAGCAACCTCTGTACGCAGAAAGGTGCTACATCCAGCATTCTTGAGAGATAAGAGTTAGCAGAACCTTCCATCTTTCTCGGAAGGTTTTTTGTGTGTTAACGAAACCGTTTTGACTAACAAGGAAAGGAGGAAATTGAATGAGCCAATTGAATGGAAAAATAGCCGTAGTGACAGGCGGTGCCAGAGGAATCGGCAAAGAGATTGTCAAAAAGCTGGAAGAGGCAGGAGCTATGGTGATCGTTGCCGATAAAGGAATACATGCTGATAAGCCTCAAACTCTTCACTTTACTGTGGATGTAACGGACAGGAGAGCTGTGGAGCAGTTTTTCCAATCCGTCACTAATAGGTTCGGTTCCATCGATATTTTGGTGAATAATGCCGGAATATCCACGATGGCAGAAGTGCTGGAAATGGAGGAAGAAGACTGGGATTCGGTCATGGATGTCAATGCGAAAGGGGTATTCCTTGCCAGTAAGTACGCTGCAAGACAGATGAAAATAGAAGGGAATGGCGGCAAAATTATCAACATATCCTCTCAGGCAGGAAAAAACGGATATCGGTACATGGGGAGTTATGTTGCTTCAAAACATGCAGTCCTTGGATTGACAAAAGTTATGGCTTTAGAACTTGCAGTCGATAATATCCTCGTGAATGCTGTTTGTCCAGGCATTATTGAAACCGAAATGAAACGTACTGAACGAATCTGGGGAGGCAAGCTACGCGGTGTGGAAGCAGCAGCGATCGAGGCAGAAGATCATTCCCAAGTCCCTTTGGGAAGAACGGGGTCTCCAAAAGATGTCGCAGAGGCCGTATTATTCCTGGCATCAAATGCCGCAGACTATATAACCGGTGAAAGTATCAATGTTACCGGTGGAATGACCATGAATTAAGAATAGGTTTCTTCCAATTTTTGCTTTAGAAAAAAGATAAACTGCGAACTAACTTGAATGAGTTTTCCTGACATCCAACCTTTATGGGGTGAGAGAACAGCGCTGCGGAAATACCCTGCGCTTTCCGCGGGCGGCTGGTGAGCTTCCTTGAGCTAACGCTCTCCGGGATCTCACTCAAGCTGCGGAAAATTGCGAGATCCTTAAAAATGAAGCCTGCATTTTCTACATGCGGTGAAAATTCAAGGGAGATTATCCATATCCTGTGGAAAGGAACAGTCTGAAGACCCTGCACGGCTGGGTCTGCTTCTCCCTGTTAAGCTCTGCAGCGGGCTTCCTCGATCCAAGGAACGAAGAGGCAGATTCATGCAGCAACCTGGCTGAAGCGTTCCCCACGGAAAGCGAGTGTTTTTTTCGCAAGGCTGGATCAGGACTCATTTTTATAAATAAGAGAAAGCAGTGTGAAAGAGGCCTAGCACACCTCCGTTGGGCAAGAGAAGCATTCCATATAATTAGTTGTTATGAAAAGGAGGACGAGAAAAATGAAAAAAGAAAAGATAGAAGGTAATCCGTATGCATTGCTGCCGTTTCTTGTATTTGTATTGTTATTTCTCGGGACGGCATTCATCACGAAAGACTTTAGCAGTATGCCAGTGGTAGTGGCAATTTTGATTGCCGGTTTGTTTTCATTGACAATGAACCGTAAAGAAAGCTTTGCCAAAAAAGTCGAAGTGTTTTGCAGGGGTGGAGGCGACCATAATATTATTCTGATGGCACTTATTTTTATATTGGCCGGTGCCTTTGCTTCCGTGGCAGAAGCTACAGGTGGAGTTGACTCGATTGTCAGTTTGGGCACCTCGATATTACCGGCGAATTTGCTGCTGGTCGGTTTATTCGTAGTCAGTTGCTTTATCTCTATTTCAATGGGAACATCCACTGGGACAACTGTCGCCATTGTGCCCATAGCTGTGGGTGTGGCGCAACAGACCGGTATCGATACAGCAATGGCGGTCGGCGCAGTCATAGGTGGTGCCATGTTTGGTGATAACTTATCGATGATTTCTGACACAACCATTGCAGCAGTTAGAACGCAGGAAACCAACATGAAGGAGAAGTTCAAATCGAATTTCTTTATCGTTCTGCCAGCGGCTATAGTAACGGCTTTGATATTGGCGTTTATTCCGGTCGGGGAAGCAGCTGTCAGTCCAGAGCAAAGCTATCAACTAATCACAGTCCTGCCATACCTGGCGGTTCTTGTCATCGCCCTGCTTGGTGTGAATGTACTGCTGGTCCTTGTCGGGGGAATCGTCTTTTCCGGCATAGTCGGCCTGGCAAATGGCTCCTTTGATTTTTATGGCCTGCTAGGTGTCATTGGAGATGGGATAGTCGGAATGGAAAACTTAGCAATCATCGCGATCTTGATCAGTGGCATGGTGGAAATTATCAAATATAATGGCGGAATCACATTCCTGTTAAATTACATTGTCAGCAAAATTAAAACCAGAAGGGGAGCGGCTTTCGGAATTGCCGGCTTGGTTAGTACGGTCGATGTTTCTACTGGTAACAATACCGTGTCCATTTTGATGTCCGGTCCGTTGGCAAAAGATATCTCGACGAAATATGGAATAGAGCCTAAGCGATCTGCAAGTATTCTTGACCTGTTCTCCTGTTGTTTCCAAGGTCTCATTCCTTATGGCGGACAAATGCTTGCTGCAGCGGGGTTGGCCTCGATTTCGCCTGTGTCCATCGTTCCATTTACCTTTTATCCAATGTTAATCGGGATCAGCGGGATTATTGCGATCCTGATTTTGTTTCGAAAAGATACTGACTTAGCTAATGAAGCTGTAACAGAACAACAAGTCCAGTAAGAGCTGATCTCTACCAACAACTAGAACACTATCTAGCAGGTTATCCAGCAAATCGCATTCTTCATGTAGACAAAATATGAACAATGATTCGAATACATTCGGTTTTATTTATCGAATCAACTGGCAAATAACAAAGCTTCCTATCTTTTTATTGATTAGAATGAGAGTGGTAAGTACCCCCTACGCTCTCTGAAGAAGCCTGTGGAAAGAGCACAGTAACTTAGCGGTCGGTGTGATTGGAAGCGCCCATTCAACAGTGAATAAAGGTAACTATCTATGGCGGATTTCCTTTATTCACTGTTTGTTTTGTTTAAACAATGGTAATTTTATGCTTCCTACCCTGTTATGCTTCTACATGCAGAGTAGTGTTATAACGAAGCCACTTTTTTATTAGCCTGTCTATCTTAAGAATTCGCTAGGTCGATTTTGACGCGAATTTAAGGAGACGAACGGTCATAATCTTTGCAAACAAGTTTCCGTAATTCGAAGAATAGAGCCTATCACTTTTAACATCTTTTCATTAATTCTGCTCGGAAGGTTTGTACATTTTGTTTTTGAAGCATTATAGGTGAATAAATGCATGATAAGGTACGTTTGAAAGAATGATCCTTCAATTCGATTATTGATAGGTCTTTCTGTATGACATCTCTTTGGATTACACTCTCGGATAGTAATGAAATCCCTATACCTTCGGTGATGAATTCCTTGATTCCTTGGCTGCTGCTAATGCTGTGCTGCGCCTTAACTTTTATTCCGAGTGAACGAAGGACATGTTCAAGGTAAGCACGAGTTCCTGACCCTTCTTCCCGTGTAATCCAAATCTGATTTTGAAGATCATCGATGGTAACCTTCCCTAGACTGTTCAGGTGATGGCTGCTAGCAGCCACAATGAATAACTGATCCTCTGTGAATGGTTCGACAATCAAGTCTTGATCACTCGTCTGTCCTTCTATTAACCCTGCATCCACATTCAATTCCCGTACAGATCCAATGATTTCTTCGGTGTTGCCGATTGTTATTTTCAATTGCAAATTTGGATAGTGTTTTTGCAGATCCACAAGCACAGCTGGCAAAATATATTCACCGATCGTAAAGCTTGCCCCTATCCTTAACTCTCCTTGTACAGCATGGTGGTGTGCGAGTATTTCCTGTTTCGTCTGCTCATAAATTTGAATGATTTGTTTTCCACGATAATAAAGCATTTCACCTGTAGGGGTGATATGAAACTGTTTGGGGCTTCTCACAAATAATTCCGTTTCAAACTCTTTCTCTAAGTTTTTGATATGTAAGCTTACACTGGGCTGTGAGATGTGCAACAACTCGGCAGTCTTGGTGAAATTTTTGGTTTCTGCTGCAGTAAGGAAGGTCTGGAGTGCATCATATTGCATATGTTTCGCTCCTTATCATTATTTTTTTTAATAGTAAAGATTACAAATATTTATTTTACTAATGGTTGGTCTTTTTATAAAGTTAAACTAGTTAATTTTATAAGGAAGAGGTTCACATAATGTGTAAAAGAAAAAGAAAGAGCTTTCCGTTAAATGGGTTTATAACAGGATTGGGTACCACCTTGCTGCTTGCACTCATTGCAACTTACTTAGCGCGTTTTCCGTTTTTATCGATAATGGGACAGTTGGTACTGGCCATCCTGTTGGGGATCGCTTGGCGGGCGATAATAGGGGTTCCGCCAACCATCATGTCGGGTATCACTTTTTCCAATAAAAAATTGCTGCGGGCTGGAATCATTTTACTGGGAATGCGACTCGACTTACTAGATATTTATCACGCGGGTCTAGGTGTATTTACTATTGCTGTTGTGAATGTGATTTTTGCATTAATCACGGTCTACTGGTTGACTCGCTTGTTTGGCATTAATAAGAAATTAGGCTTGCTAACGGCTTGTGGTACAGCTATTTGTGGGGCTGCGGCGGTTGTTGCATTAGCTCCGCAAGTTAAAGCGAAGGATAGCGAAACGGCAATTGGAGCAGCCACCGTGGCAGTGCTTGGTACTCTTTTCACCCTTTTGTACACATTTATCTATCCGATTTTACATTTAAGTTCCTTGCAATATGGTGTTTTTGCCGGGGGAACCTTGCATGAAGTCGCACATGTAGTTGCCGCTGGAGCGGCTGGAGGCCATCAGGCAGTCGACACAGCAGTAATTACAAAGTTAACAAGAGTAGTCTTGCTGGTTCCGATAGCAGTACTTGTCGGTATGATATTTTCTCGAAAAGAGCAAGGTGCTGGTAAAACAATGTTTTCTTTATCGATTGTTCCGTGGTTTATTCTGGGATTTTTGGTTATGAGCGGAATAAATACGTTGGGAATCGTTACTCCTGCCGCTGCTGATTTTATTGTTTCATTGGCTTATTTGTTGATCGGCATGGCGATGGCTGGGTTGGGTTTAAATGTTGAACTGAAAACATTCCGTACGGCCGGGTCAAAATCGTTGGCTGCAGGTTTGATTGGTTCTATCATATTGTCAATATTTGGATATGCAATGGTCGTTTGGATAATTTGACGAAGACAATTAGAATGTAAATATGGGCTGGTGGAAAACTACTTTCCTACGAAGAGAAAAAGGAGGAGGAGATGTGTGAAGAACAAAAATTATAAAGGTGTATTTCTCGTTGTCTTCCTTCTGGTATTGGCTGTTGCTGCGGTATTTTACTTACAGAAACATACTGTAGTCGACTCAGCTAGAAATCATGTTTCTTTCCTGCCGCCACGGTCACCGGTAAAAGAGATTCCTGGAATCAACCAAAACCCTGAAGAACAAATTGAAGAAATATTGAAAGATGCAAGAGAAGGAAAGATAAGGGATGCTTCTTTTATCGATGGAGAAACGGATAGACAAATGGTGATTGATCAGTGGGGAGACCCCGATCAAAAAACGGAAACGGATCTCGGTGTCTATGAAGATTATCACGAAAAAAAAGTAACCATAGGTTATGTTGGCGATTTTGTTTTTGATTTGCGTTCGTTTTCCAACACGGTACAGGCGCTACACTTCAAAGATATCATCGCTGTACTCGGTGATCCGGATAATACAACTTATTATGAGGATGAAAAACATAACCAGGAGATCCTCCATTACCAGGTAAATGATAGTTTTGAACTCAGGTGGATTTTGCCTAAACCTGATAAGGAACTTGCCAATCCAACGGTGGATCATATATCGCTTATTACCGATCCTGACGGAATAAAGGTAGAAGATTCTTCCGCTTCTACCTTGGTTAAGCAAATGAATCTATCGGAGAAGATCGGCCAGATGGTGATTGGCGGTATTTCTGGCACTGGGATGGGGAAACAAGAACAAAGCTTGATCGATGACTATCATATTGGCGGATTTATATTTTATGCCGCTAACTTGGAATCTCCAAAGCAGACAAATAAGCTCTTGAATAATTTGAAGGCAGAGAACAAGCAAAACAAGTTGCCACTATTGTTGAGTGTCGATCAGGAAGGGGGGAGAATTTCCCGTCTACCAGGAAATCTTTCGAAGCTCCCCACCAACGAATGGATCGGAGAATTGGATAAACCCGATTTTTCCTATCAAGCAGGAGAAATATTGGGAAATGAGCTAAAGGCATTTGGATTTAACATGAATTTTGCTCCAGTGTTGGATGTCAATAGTAATCCGGATAATCCGGTGATAGGCGACCGATCGTTTGGTGCTGATCCGGAAATTGTCAGTGAACTTGGCGTACAGACAATGAAAGGAATCGAGTCGAAGCAAATTATCCCGGTGATCAAGCACTTTCCCGGGCATGGGGATACTTCTGTCGACTCCCACTATCAATTGCCGAAGGTAAATAAAACCTTAGAACAATTAGAAAAACTTGAATTGCTTCCATTTCGGCGGGCAATCAACCAAGGAGCGGATGCGGTTATGATCGCACATATTCTACTTCCGCATCTGGATGAGTCCTATCCAGCTTCCATATCAAAAGAGGTTATCACAGATTTGCTTAGGAATCGTTTGGGGTATGATGGTTTGGTTATGACCGACGATATGACAATGGAAGCGATAATCGACAACTTCGAAATAGGTCAGGCCTCCGTGGATTCCGTGTTAGCAGGGAGTGACGTTATCCTGGTGGCACACGATTATCAGAAAGTAGTCCGTGTGATCGATGCGTTGCGCACGGCAGTTGAAAATGGTGAAATATCGGAGGAGCGGATTAATGAAAGCGTGAAAAGAATTATCCGGCTCAAGCAACAGTATGGATTGAAAGACGATCCAGTGAACAAAGTAGATATCACGTCGTTGAACCAGTCAATTGATACGTTGCTAAACAAATATAATCAATAAGTTCTTCTATTATTCTTGTTACCACTCTATCTTGGGCATTGAAAGGACAAGAAATAATCTGAATGTCCGTTCGTTAGAACTATATGACATGATATAATAAATATAGATAAAGTTCTTTTTAGGGTGGGTCGGCTAGCCCCGTGAAAGGGGGTGATGCCGTGAGCATGTATCAAGTATTTATGGTTCTGATTGGCTTTGGTTCTTTTTTGATTGCATTGCTCGCTTTGATCATTACCATGATCAATAAAAAATAGACCTCCCTATTTGCCCTTCAAGTGACTAGGAGAGGTCTATCTCTTGATAGCCGATCCCTCTGGGGGAACCGCTTATCTATCCAGACCACGGCATTCGCTGTGGTCTGTTTTCTATTTATATTATACCCCAATGATCTGGTTAAGAAAAGGAAGCTAAACTGCCTGTATCAAAAATGGGTCCTTGCGTTTATTCGGCTTCCAGCCTGTCTATGCTATAATAAATACCAGATAATGTTCTTTTAGGGTGGGTCGGCTAGCCCCGTGAAAGGGGGTGATGCCTGTTGAGCATGTATGAAAGTTTTATGGTGCTGATTGGATTTGGTACCTTCTTGATTGCTTTGCTCGGTTTGATCGTTTCGATGATCAATAAAAAATAGACCTCCCTATTTGCCCGTTAAGTAACTAGGAGAGGTCTATCACCACTATGATAGCCGATCCCTCTGGGGGAACCGCTTATCTACAGACCACAGTGCCCGCTGTGGTCTGTTTAGTTTTTATCCCCATTTTTATTATACCCGATTTTTGTGCGGTTGAAAAGCTGTTCATTGTCGGGAAGTCCCTTCAGATAATAACTGATAAACAGCAGCGAAATCTTTTTTGCTCAATCCCTTATGCTTGGCAAACGCATAAAGCTCCTTAGCACCATGGGTTACAGGTAACGGAGAACCAGTTTGATAAGCTGCCTCGGAAATCTGCTGTAAATCCTTATGGGCATGCTCTAGAGGAAACTGTGCTTCAAAGTTCTCATGCAACATCATATTTCGTTTTCCCTTTAAGACAGGGGCGGTGACAGGGAGATCGAATAGTACATCCATCAACTGCTCTCGGTCCAGACCTAGGGAAGTTCCAAAGCTTATGGCTTCTGCAAATGTGGCCATCGAAGTGACTAGTGAAAGATTGACAGCCAGTTTTGTTGCAATGCCGTTTCCGTGTTTTCCCATGTGTTGAATCGATTTTCCCATTGCATTTAAGTATGGTTTTATTTCCTCTACATCCTCGTCGTTTCCGCCAATCAGAAAATTCAACTGTCCCTGTTCAGCAGGTCCTTTTGAACCTGCAACAGGTGCATCGATAAACCTGCAGCCAGCCGCTTCTGTCTTTTTTGCCATTGCTTTACTAAACGCGGGGTTGACCGTGCTACAATCCACCCACAGTTTATTTTTTGTCAGTCCCTTTAGTAGCCCCTCTTTCCCTAATGCCACAGATTCTACAGCCTCAGGGTTGGTCAGCATAGTGAAAACGATATCTGCTCTATGAGCAACCATTTTAGGGGAATCTGCCCATTCTGCTCCTTTTTCCAACAATGGCTGGGCTTTTTCTTTTGTCCTATTGTAAACGATAAGTTCCTCTCCATTAGCAAGCAAATTTGCTGCCATGTTGGATCCCATTATACCTAACCCGATGAAACCTATCATGATTTTCATCCTTTCCATTCAAAGTTTGTAACAAGAAAATATTCCCTGAAATGCAGATAGAAAAACCCGGAAGAACGCTGTAAGAAAAAATATTTTACACAGTTGCACGCTCAATCAATTGAAAGGGAAGGGAAACCTTGCTCCTTTTCTCTGTATTTTGGATAAATTGGACTGCTTTTTTCCCCATTTGTTTGATCGGTATATCGATCGTTGAAATATGCATAGCTTTGGCGATCTGTTGATTATCAAAGCTCAGGATGGCAAGCTCTTCGGGCATATGTATTCCCTTTTCTTTTGCCGTAAGAACCATACCGGCAGCCACCTGATCATTGGTTACGAGGAAGGCGGTTGGTCTCTCGGTCATCCGGCACCAATTTTCCGTTAAATGGATACCATCCTCGATAGTCAAACATTTATCAAATATCCATTGTTCCCTTACTGGTTGATTAATCTTATCCATTATCGTTTGATAGGCCTTAATACGTTTATGGCTATTTGTTCCTTGTTTTCTTCCCAAAGTGCAGGCTATTTTGGTATGTCCTTTTGTCAACAAGTAATCCAAACCATCCATGAATGCCTTCTCGTGAGGAATGCTGACAGATGGAAGATCCGTTTGGTCGGAGTCTTCGCAGAGAATGATCGGGCCATGTGGATTGTATTCTTTAATGATTTTGAGAGAAGCAGCACGAGAAGTGAAAATCAACCCGTCGATTAAACTACCCCGAAGCAGCTCTAAAGCCTCCAGTTCCTTTTCAACATTGTAGTTTGTTTGAATCAGGACAAGTTGTAAATCATGTTTTAAACCCTCCTCCGCTATCCCTTCTACAATGTTACCGAAATAGGGAATCTCAATGGAAGGGAGGACAACACCCAGCAAGTTTGTTGTCCCTTTCGATAAATGGATAGCAGGAAGATTCCGATGATAATCGAGTCTTTCCATCGCTTGATGCACGGCTTGCCTTTTTTCATCCCGAACATAGGGATGGTTGTTCAGTACGCGTGAAACGGTCGAAACCGAAACACCGGCAAGACCGGCAATTTCCCGAATGTTAGCCATGTTAGGCGACTTCCTTTCCCTAAGAAATTTCTTCTTGACCTGAAACGCGTTTCATACATTACCTTTTGTTTAAACTTAAGAAAGGGTGAAGGCAGGATGATAAGCGGGTTTTTGGTTTTGGTTTGTTTATGTATGTGTGAGATTATCATAGCAAAACTGGTGGTGAAAGACAAAACAGCTTTTCTCATGGATTTTCAATCGTTTTTTGACTGGCCGGATACTAATGAGGAGAAAGGGAGTAGTAAAAAATTGAAAGAATAATTGCACTGAAAGGAACGGTTGTTAAGTTGAGTTTGATCAAAAGTGCTGCTGAAAAATACTCAGCAGCACTTTAACATTAATGGTTAAATTTAAACTTCCTTCAAAACAAACACTTGAGAACTGAAGTCATGAGGCTGTTCACTTATATGTCGATTTAGCAATATACCGATATTCATCAATTCATCCCCAAAATGATCGACAGAATCACTGTTGATCATATATCGTTTTTCGGGATCAAGTCCTTGCAGTTTAACCCTATTGTACTTATCATTTGGTTTTGCTAACACTTGATAATATCCCACAATAGCCTCTGACTGATCCTTGGAAACGACCATCCAGGCTGTTTCATTTCCGTCGAACGGACTAAGCAGCCGGTAAAATCGGCCAGTACGAATTAACGATCGTTTCTCCTTAAAAAAACGGACCTGTTCCTTTACTTCTTCTTTTTCAATTGAAGTTAGGTTTGTCACATCCAATTCAAATCCAAAAGTACCGAAGTAGGCAGTGTGTGCACGGGTATGCAATGGAGTCGTCCTGCCGACCTGATGGTTAGGAATGGCAGATACATGACTTCCCAACGCACTTAAAGGATATACGAGCGAGGCGCCATATTGTATTTTTAATCGCTCGATAGCATCGGTATTATCGCTGGTCCAAGCTTGTGGTGTGTAATACAGCATACCTGGATCAAATCTTGCCCCGCCGCCAGCGCACGATTCAAAAAGAATATCCGGATATTTATTGATCAATCTTTCATAAAGGTGATAAACACCGAGAATGTAACGGTGCATTACTTCTCCCTGTCGGTCAGCATCGAAAGCAGAGGAATAGGCCTCTGTTATATATCGATTCATGTCCCATTTTATATAGGAAATCTTTGTCTTTTCTAAAACGCTGTCCATTAAATTGTAAATGTAATCGACAACTTCCGGACGTGAAAAATCCATCACGTACTGATTACGGCCATGAGAAGCCCGGCGATCAGGAGTCGAGAGCACCCATTCCGGATGTTCTGAAAACAGTTTGGTGCCTTTGCTAACTATTTCCGGCTCAAACCATAAACCAAACTTCAACCCCAATGCGTCTATTTTCCTGGCAAGCCCGTCAATACCTTCAGGAAGTTTCTGCTTATTTTCAAACCAGTCACCTAGTGAAGAGGTATCGTCATGCCTTTCACCGAACCATCCGTCATCAAGAACAAACAATTCCATCCCTAGTTCCTTGGCAGTGTTGGCAATTGCCAACACTTTTTCTTCATTGAAGTCAAAGTAGGTTGCTTCCCAGTTGTTGATTAAGACAGGACGGTCTTTGTCCCGCCAACGACCTCTGGCAAGTCTCTCTCGATACAACGCATGATAGATGTTGCTCATACCATTCAGCCCTTTGTCTGAATAAACCATGACACATTCTGGTGTTTGAAAGCTTTCACCTGGAGCTAACTTCCATTTGAATTGAAATGGATTGATTCCCATCATCACTCTGGTCACCCCAAATGTGTCCACTTCAATTTGGCCAACGAAGTTTCCGCTATAAACAAGACTGAAGCCGAATATTTCACCACTAGATTCGCTTGTTTGCTTGCACTTTAAAGCAAGAAAGGGGTTGTGTATATGGCTGCTTGCACCTCGAGAGCTTGAAATAGACTGAACCCCTTTGAATAGGGGTTGCGCCTCAAGGTGGGTTTCACGTGCCCAGGCACCATTTAAATGTACCATTTCGTATTGATCATCAGGTAAATCGACATTTGCGCTCATCGCACTGTCCAGAAAGCAAGCTTCATTACCTAGGTTGACGAAGCGGGCATTCCGCGTAATTACGTTGCGATCTGTGTAAATGCTATAACTTAAAATCAATCTGCACTGCAGTACTTTATCGAAAAGGACAACTTGTAACGTTTCCGCTTCTCCCTCTTGCTCTGTATAGGTTGCAGGGAGGTTTTCAAGTGCCGGTTTCCCTTTGGTGATGTGATAGCTTTCATATTGGAAGTTGGTAATATGGCTGCCGTGCTGATCAATAATTTTATGAGCAGGGTAGCGATAATCTGTCGTTCCATAGCTCGGATATTCCTGTTTGATATGCTCCAGGGAGGAGGTGTAATCGCCTTCTAACATATTTGTCGAAGCGGGCCTTGCTTCACGTTCAATTAAATGTTCAAAACTTTTTCGGTGTTTCACGCCTTTTCCATAGTACAAATGTTCCAGTTGGCCAACTTTCTCCATGACACGAAAAATATAGCTTATCTTCCCATTGGTCAAGTGAAATTCCCGGGACTCCTGGTTTACTTTTATCGCCATTCTGAAAAACTCCTCTCCAAAGGATTGAGAATTCGCAATCCTATTCCTTATGAAACCCTTTACAAGCATTTAATCATAAGTTGTTAAATTGAGGAAGGTTTGAATAAAAAATGCCTTTACTTTCTTTTAAGAGGATTAAACGAAGACTAGTGGGGGAGTATGGAGTAATTGTAAGTAGTGAAGAAAATTTAAGGAAGAGTGCCAAGTACCTCCGTCAATAAAGAGGCCCTGGCACTCTCGAATTAATCGATGGAGAATTTTTCTTTTATCAGTAAATCCTCAGGGTTTTTCCCAATGTCGTCCTGATGAAAATAATCTCTGAGAATACCGTCCTTCAAATAATTCGCTATGGCGGCCATCGTCATACCTTGATCAAGAGCAAGGTATGCTTTTGTAACTTCACCTGTTTCGACATTGACGGAATCAAGGAAGCCATACTTTCCATAAGCATCAAAACTTTTTAACGTTTGAATATTTTGGAATGCCTCCATTGGGGCATATTCTAACGCTAGGAAAGTTGCATGCGGAGTGATCGTTCCATCCGACTTGTAACCGTCCATACCGAGAGGCGTCGCGGCAAACTCGGAATAACCTTCGGGAGTGGCAGCCGGTGACATTCCCCAGGCTGGATACCCTTGTTCTGCAGCATAGTTAATTTGAAGATCTACGTGTCGTTGATTATTCAACCCTAAAGCTTGTGTACCAAGTTCTTTTTCTTTCATCACAAGCGAAGGCATTAAAGCCTCAAACATACTTCCTCCCCAGCTAGGCACATATTTCTCGTCATTATAACGATAGTGGCCTTCGAATACCTCGACTCCATCATATGTTTCCATATGGCCTTGAGGAATTTGAGCTTGCCAATCCCAGCTCTCGGGCATCGTACGATACATTTTCCACCAGTGTTCTTTCGGTACATCTCCCTTTCCGATAGAAATATAGCTTGCTACTCGTGGTTCCGTATAAAATGCTCCATAATGATGGGCGGTTAAACTTCCGGCGTCGACATCATAACCTCCTCTCATTTGTCCAACTTCCGGATCATAGAGAGTAGAATAATCCATGTTTTCAACAATGGTATTGGTTTCTTCATAAAGTTCCGGATATGCTTGTCCCGCCACTATTAATCCAGCTGATAGCCAGCCGTTGTCCACGGTGGAAATGAACTGTCCCCAATCTGTCATTAGAGTGGCATCTTCCGTATAATACCAGTTATAGTAAAGACCGTTCCACGTCTCCATGTTTTTTAAAGTTTGGATGGTTTTTTGGAGGTTATTTAGAGCTTGTTGGTGGTCGATGTGTCCTAATTCTTCAGCAGAGACTACACTCATCATGTACATGCCTATGTTGGTAGGAGATGTGTGTGCCTGGATGTTCCTTTTTCCGTCACTCCAGCGTACAGCATCAGCGGTAAGACCTGTCTGTTTATCCGTAAATTCTTCAAAGTAACGGTATGTTTGTTTTGATATAGCCTTTAATTGCTTCGATAAGGCCATTTCCTTTCCTTTTGGAGGAGTAGCCGCAAAAACAGGTGTTGTAATGGCAGCATTGACTAGCAATAAAAATGTTAATACCAACGCAAACTTTTTCTTCATTCTAGCACCCTTTCTTATTAGTTATTGAAACGTTTCAATTGGTATTATACTAAACATATTTGTAAGCGCAATCATTCAAGCGCTGAAAAAGTCAAAACAGGAATTTTGCCTCATTACATGGAATGTGAAGGTTAGGACAATAGTACATCATGTAGTGAAATAGGTACATTAATGCGAGAGATTTGTTCGGCTTTTAAAAAAGAGCTGAAGCATTCTGTTTCAATTTCCATCCAATATATGTAATGATATTATCTAAACAGAAAAGGAGTTGATATCATATGACAGCACAAACCCAATTAGGAAAATCTGGTTTGAAGGTCAATCCGATTGGTCTGGGTACAAACGCAGTCGGTGGGCATAATCTTTATCCAAATCTCGACGAAGAAGCGGGAAAAAGCTTGGTACGTACAGCGATAACCAACGGAGTCAATTTCTTAGATACCGCGTTTATCTATGGACCGGAGCGCTCCGAAGAACTGATCGGGGAAGTGCTCCAGGAGACAGGCAGACGGAATGAGGTCGTCCTTGCTACAAAAGGGGCACACAAATTTGTCGGCGATGAAACCGTCATGGATAACTCTCCGGAATTTTTGAAAAAATCGGTAGAAGAAAGCTTGAAAAGGCTGCAAACAGACTATATTGATTTATTTTATATCCATTTTCCGGATGAAAAAACTCCAAAAGACGAAGCTGTTGGAGCACTGAAAGAACTAAAAGATCAAGGCAAGATCAAAGCCATCGGTGTCTCGAACTTTTCGATCGACCAATTGAAAGAAGCAAATAAAAACGGCTACGTCGATGTTTATCAAGGTGAATATAATCTGCTTCAGCGGGATGCAGAGAAAGAATTATTACCTTATACGGCAGAAAACAATATTTCCTTTATACCGTATTTTCCGCTTGCTTCCGGACTTTTGGCTGGCAAGTACACAGAGGAAACAACATTTAATGATTTGCGTAAAGAAATGCCGCATTTCCAAGGGGAAAATTTCAAGAAAAACCTTGTGAAAGTGGACAAAGTACGCAGCATTGCCGAAGCCAAAGGGGCAGAGGTTGCTCATGTTGTTCTAGCCTGGTATTTAACCCGTCCATCCATTGATGCGATCATTCCTGGCGCTAAGCGATCTGAGCAGGTACTAAATAACTTGAAGACATTGGATGTAAAATTGACTGAAGAAGAAATAAATGAAATTGACCGTATTTTTAGTTGATAAGGGAAACAAGAAAACGAGTGCTGAACCTCATTTAGGCAGTGCTCGTTTTCTAATAGATTCAGAAATTGCCGAATAGGGTATACGATAGGCAATTCCAATCTAGAAGGAACTTCTAACGTTTTCCTGTTAGATAAAATCACCAACAGATTGATTCGATACAAAATTAATGATACGATATTCGATAATTTAACCAAAATCACCCGCAGAGGAGGCATCATCATGAGGTCTGTCACAATGAAAGATATTTACCAGCATTCAATTACCCAAAAATATGTCAGGCGCTCTGGAATGGCGCATGCAATTTCTGTAGCATTTCACGCTTATGAGTTGGCTTTGTCCTACAAGGTGAATCCGGATTGGGCAGCTAAGGCAGGTTTTCTCCATGATATCGGCCATTATCAATGGTTTCGAAATGGAGAATGGGATTATCAATTATACCGGGCTTATGACATTCATCCTATTAAAGGAGCGGAAAGGGCTCATAAATTATTGGTTCGTCTAGGGGAAGACAAGCAAGCTGCAAAAGAGATTGCCCATGCGATTCTATTTCATACCGAATCTGCCCTGCCGGAGGGGAATGTGCAGTTAAATGATTTACAACGAGTGATTCATTTGGCTGATGAGAAAGATAAGCAGCCGGGGGATTCCCATCATTATCGTCACATGGACAAGCAAAAGGAATTACAGCTGATTGAACTAATCGATGAAAAAATAGATCATAGCTTGACTGCAGGGATGAATGTTTAATTTCGCACGACTCTGGAGCACATTCCCGTCCCTTCCTTCTATTGCTCGTTGCAACACATCCCAACACACCATCAAGCATGGTGTATTTTTATGCTCTCAGTGTGTGCAGGACAAACGGTTGTTAGGATATATGCCAATGCCCCTCTATCTCCCCGCCCTAAAAACTCCACAATTCTTTCTATTGTCTTCTATGTTAAAAATTCTCTTGCAGGTTGAGAGATTAGGAGCCCTTCCTCTTGAAATAGATTTTACGTGTCATCAGTTTCTTAATGGGAATAGGTAGAATAAAAGATGATAAGGAGGTATTAGGATATGAATCTCGAAACACATTTGGAAAGTCAATTGCCGGAAATGAAGGCGTTGCTTGAGGAATTGGTCAATACGGATAGTAATACGCATGATAAAGAAGGAGTAGACAAAGTAGGGACATTGCTGAAAAATAAGTTTGAGGAGTTAGGAATGTATGTTCATACTCACCGGGAAAAAAAACAGGGGAATAATCTTGAAGTTAAAGCGGAACGCAGTAGCGAACCTAAAATTTTAATTGTCGCGCATATGGATACTGTTTTTCCAAAAGGAACAGCAAAAGAACGTCCTTTTGAGATTATCGATGATTTTGCATATGGGCCGGGGGTCAGTGACGAAAAGTCCAGCCATGTCGCTGTATTATATGCACTCAAAGCATTAAAGGAGAACGAATCGGAAGCTTATAAAAACGTCCATGTCATTTTTAACAGCGATGAAGAAATTGGTTCCCCAACCTCCAAACCGTTGATAAAAAAAGCGGCGGCAGATAAGCACTATTCGTTAGTGGTTGAATCTGGGCGACCTGGTGATGCGGTTGTGTCCGAGCGAAAAGGAGTTGGCCGGTTCGACATTGAGGTCGAGGGAAAAGGTGCACATGCGGGAGTAGAACCGGAACTTGGCAGGAGTGCGATAAATGAACTCGCACATAAAGTCATAAAACTACAGAATCTGAATGACTATGAATCTGGTCTTTCGGTCAACGTTGGTCTCTTTAATGGCGGTACTTCGAGTAATACTATACCACCTGATGCTGATGCCAAGGTCGATGTGCGTGTGAAGGATAAGCAACAGGCGAAAGAGGTGACAAAAGAAATCTCCGATATTGCCGACGAGGATACAGTAGAAGGAACCACAACTCATCTGGAAGGTGGGATGGCACAGCCGCCGATGGAAAAAACAGAAGAGACTGAAAAACTGCTGGATGTCATTCGGGATGCCGGAAAAGAGTTGGGGATGTCCATAAAGGATGTCGGAACAGGAGGCGCTTCGGATGCAGCGTACACAGCAGATGAAGGAATCCCTACCGTTGACGGCATGGGACCACTGGGAGAGTATTCCCATAGCCTTACCGAAGAATATGTCGACCTCACAACCTTTGCCAAGCGGACTGCCCTGCTGGCAAGGACCATCCAACTTTTGACACCTGTAAATAAATAAAATAACAGTTGGGGACTGTCCCTCAGCACTCTGCCGCTGCGACTTGGTAGGGTGTTTTTTTATGATAGTATAGGTTCAAGGATAATGACATTTAACTGAAAGCGCCAATCGGAGGCCGGCCTTAAGCATGCTTCGAATGCAGGAAAAGGCAGAGGGAATGCGCAGTAACATGATCAGCAATGAACTATAACGAGCAATTAACACTCTGTCACGCTTGAAGCTTCTCCAATCGGGTGCGTTTTCTTTTTATCAGGATGGACAAGGTAATTGTACTGCTTTTCTGATAATTTTAATTTTTATGTTACCCTATATATTAACTGGTTAACTTTCCATTGTGGAGAAGGGAAGAATTTTTGATGAAAACAGAAAGAGAAAAAATGATCGGCGGTGAATTATATAATGCTGGCGATCCAGAGTTGGTTGCTGATCGCAAGAATGCCCGCAGGCTGACCAGACTTTACAACCAAACGGCTGAGTTTGATGACGAGAGGCGCAGGGATCTTCTTAAGGAGCTGTTTGGTTCGAGTGGTGATCGTTTTTTTGTAGAGCCGACCTTCCGATGTGATTATGGTTATAATATTCATGTTGGAGAAGGGTTCTATGCAAATTTTGATTGCACGATACTTGACGTTTGCGAGGTGCGCATAGGCGATCATTGTTTATTGGCTCCTGGTGTACATATATACACAGCTGCTCATCCACTTGATCCGGAAGCTCGTAAGGCCGGTGCTGAATTTGGAAAACCAGTTACCATTGGAAATAATGTCTGGATAGGTGGAAGGACAGTAATAAACCCTGGTGTTACGATTGGCGATAACGCTATTATTGCCTCCGGCTCTGTTGTCACAAGGGATATCCCGGCAAATGTTGTAGCCGGGGGAGCGCCGGCGAGTATTCTTAAGGAAGTAAAATAACAACTGACAAGAGGGGGGACTCCATTGAATCCTGTCTTATTGGATATACCTGTTGAATTAAAAACAGAAAGGCTGCTTTTACGCAGGCCCGAACATGGTGATGGAGAAATTGTCAATCAGGCGGTCAAACGATCAATCGAAGAATTGCGTCCATGGATGCCGTTTGCTCAAACTACTCCAACGGAATCAGATAGTGAAGCGGATATTAGAGAGGCATATATCCGTTTTCTTAAGCGGGAAAAATTAAGATATTTGTTATTTCACCGGGAAACAAATGCGTTTATCGGTTCTTCCGGTTTACACAATATTGATTGGGATGTACCAAAATGCGAGTTAGGTTACTGGATCGATACAAAGTACACTGGGCTTGGATAAATGACAGAGGCAATTGACGCCTTGACCAGCTTTGCATTTGATCAACTAAACTGTAATCGTGTGGAAATTAGATGTGAGGAAAAGAATTTTAAAAGCCGGGCAATTCCGGAAAAGCTGGATTACGAACTTGAAGGGATATTGAAGAGCGAGGATGTCTCGGCGGATGGTAAGCATCTTAGAAACACTTGTATTTACGCAAAAGTTAACGAAAAGACCAGGGTTCCCTTGCTGTAAGAGGGAGCCCTGGTCTTTTTATTCTTCTCCCGGTATGGTGAAGGATTGTTCGATTTTGTATTTCTCCCCGCCGCTCGGTGTCAACCAAGCTGTCAACTTGTAATCGCCTGGTTCCATGTCACGTTCACGTAAATCGATCTGATAATCAAGGGTGTCACCAGGATTAAGCGTTTCTTCCCCCATAACTTGGGCAAAAGATGTAACACTGGAATAGAGAAAAACTTGTTCGCCGGCATCATTGGTTATTTTGTAATCATACCGTTGGGAACTTGTGAATTCTAGCTTAATCTTTTCATCGCTTTGATTGCTAATGGAATATTGATAAACCAGTGGACTCTGTTCCATTAATTCTGCATTTACCTGATTCGGGGAACCGTCACCGTTTCCATTCACTTCTTCCGCCTCCTTATCCTGATTGTTTGAACCACAGGCTGCCAGTATTGCAGCTGCCAATAATAAAAAAAGGAATGCTCTTTTCATTCCACAACCTCCCGTATCATTTGTCGATTAGACGTCCTTAACAGCAATAACGTTACAAAAATAACTGTATCATTAATGGGATGGACAAAAAATCCAAAAAGCATACCTTTTTTAATAGAAAAAACGTCCAGCTGCCTCTTTCAAAAGAGAGGCAGCTGGTCACCGTTCACTTTATTGTGGCATTTCCCCAGTCGGCATGGTCATAACTATTTCCATCATCTGCATCTGTTACAACCAGTTTCAAAATTTCTACCCCTTCGATGTCCACTGATAGTGCATCAGCTGGAGTATCGCCGTTCTTTGTTTCACTTTCATAAAGCTTCTCTTCATCTCCGTACACTTCAAATGTTACAGATCCACTACTGCCTACTTCGGCGTCAACCCCGGCCGTTGCCTCAAATTTTTTGGCTCCAATTCCTGTTAGGTCAAAAACGATTTCAGAATTGGCATGCGTACCGATCCCTTTTTCAAACTGGCGAACGCCATCCTTTGTCATTAAACGCAGATCATTGCCTTCCACCGATTTATCTCTTTGTACCGAGCGCCATCCGCTGTTGGCACTTCTCCAGTCCATATCACTGAGGTACAGTTCATCAAAGGTTTCAAACTGGATAGTGTAGGTTTGTTCCAACAAACCGTCGTTTGATCGAGCCTTGATAATTGCTTGACCAGGTATTTCCACCGCTTGAACAATTTCAAGGTCAACATGGTCATCAATTGGTACGGCCTCAACTTTCGGTATCTCGGTAAGGCTTCCGGTTAAATAATGCTTCGTGTACTCGGTTTTTCCCGGGTGGAACCCTTGGAGAGTTTTGCCATCAACTTCGATGCTTTTCACCAGGTTGGTCGTTATCAGTTTATTACTCTCTTCCATGGCGGATTGGTCATTTGAAATCGGCTTGAGACGATAGGAATAGCTATAAGACTTATCAGCTTGTAGGGTGAATTCTGGATGAGGACGTGCTCCCCAGCTGTCGTCACCGCCTAATCCCATTTGGTGGTAATCGAGACTAACAAAGATATCGTCCTTTTTCTCTAATTCATAGGGATGCGCATGGTTTTCCAAATCCTGTTCCGTATAGTGTAAAGCGCCGACTTCCAGAGATGGCTGGCCGATTGCCATTAAGCCAATGCCTTGTTTATTGGTAAAAGTCGTCCAGCGGACTCCGGTGTGGTTTCCGGTTTCCTGTGGCTCTAAGTACGGGATGAATTGTTCCTCTACCGTACTTTGATACAAGCCGATGTCCGCCGCCTTGTTACGATCCCAATAGTTCTCATGCGGTCCCCGGCCAAACCAGGTCATCGCTTCATAATCCTTTGGCAATGTCAACTCCATTCCGATTGCAGGGATCTCTGGAAGATCCTCACCAGGCCTCAAGGTACTATCTATCACGACATCGCCACTTCCGTAAATGACGTACGATACACTGTAAGAGGATGTGTTGGTTGTCGGCAATGTAGACTGGACATTGATTTTGACAGCTTTGTCGCCTATCGGAATTACTTTTACTTCGTCAATCGTCCTATTTTTGCCCGCCTCACGCCAAGTGGCTGCTCTAGAAGGCATTCCATTTCCTTTGTCATTATCATTCGGCGCCCTCCAGAAATCGGGTTCCGGTCCTTCTTTGATCAATTGGTTTTCGCGGAAGGAAAAGCTGGAGATTGTTCCGGCTTCCTTATCGAAGTCCAATTGAAATTGGTCTCCTTCAACAGTAACTGAATCGTTCGTTTCTTCCAATTTCATGCTTGGCATTTGAGAAAGGTCTTCTACAGGCTGGTCTGGTACTTCGTAGGGGATTTTCAGCTGTTCCGATGCTACTATGTGCCCTTTATTTGCCCAATCTGTCTTATGAGAAAGCGTGAAACGAATGTTCAGCCAATACTCAGCACCAGGGGTCAATTCCGGCTGACTGTATCCAAGATCTATCTGCTTTATTTCTCCCGGTTCGATATTTAGCTTTTTCTCTTTTCCTTTTTCTATCGTTTTATCATTCTCCTTTAATTTCCACTCCAAATCATAGTTGCTCAGGTTGGTAAATAAAAAGTCATTTTGAATGTTGATTGTACCATCAATCAAGTCTTCTCCGGTGACCTTGATATTTTGATACATTTTTTTGACTTCCCAAAGTTCAGGCTGAATGGTGCGGTCTGGGAAGACGAGTCCATTAGCAAGAAAGTTACCGTCATTTGGATTGTCTCCCCAGTCTCCGCCGTAAGCAAAGTATTCTTTTTGCTCAAATTCTTCCTCAGTGACTTTGTTGAAGTCCATCCATAGTACGGTGGAACTGTCCGGCTCTCTACTGCTCGTCAATTCTTCCGCCGTTAAAGGCCGGTTATGAATGGCAGCTTGGTCAATGACTGCAGTAGTCACACGGTTGGCTTCTGTGTTCCGGCCGATATTGACAGCAAAAGCATTGCTGGTGATTTCTCCATCATAAGCTTTTTCACCCAATAGTTGTCCGTCCACATATAGTTTTAAAGTATGCCCATCATAAACCCCCGCTACATGGTGCCAATTGCCTTCCCAGTTGTCGGGAAGAGGAGCGGATACAGTTACCCATGGATTGGAGAGATTTTGGTTATAAACAAAAAACTCCAGTCGGCTGCCATTTTGTTTTAATGCATACTGACTGTCTCCTTTCGCGATAAATGGACTGTGGGTACTGGTTGCTTCGGGTTTTACCCAAGCCTCCAAAGTCAGTTGTTTCTCCGTTATGTCCAGCTTCTTTTCTTGTGGGACGGAAACATATCCATCGATTGCTTTACCATCTTCTCCTTCTATCGATTCACCAAACAAACGGCCATCGACAGGGTTAGCGCTTTGATCATTGACGATTTTTTTGACTGGTGTAGGTTCACGCAGTGATTGGTCGACCCAATCCCAAATAAATCCACCTTGAAGGTTCGGATACTTGTTGATAACATCCCAATACTTATATAGATTGCCGACGCTGTTTCCCATGGCATGGGCATATTCGCAAAGGATATATGGTTTATCATTCCCCGACTTGCCATAGCTTTCGACTGAAGTGACGGAAGGGTACATATGACTTTCTATGTCAGTCCAGCGATTATCCCCTTCATAATGGACAAGTCTGGTAGGGTCAGCTTCATGAGCCCACTCTGCCATTTTTTTAAAGGTTTCACCGCGGCCGGCCTCGTTACCCAATGACCATATCAGTACGGATGGGTGGTTCTTGTCCCTTTCGATCATAGACTCCAGCCTGTCCAATGAGGCATCAAGCCATTGCGGATCACTAGCCGGCAAAATGTTGTTTGCCCCGTGTGACTCCAGATTAGTTTCATCAATCAAGTAGAGCCCGTATTCGTCTGCGAGTTCGTACCACCGCTCATTGTTGGGATAGTGAGAAGTACGTACCGCGTTAATATTAAACTTTTTCATTAATTTTATATCTTTAATCATCGTTTCTTCGGAGATATTGCGGCCAGTATCCGGATCGATTTCATGTCTGTTTACTCCTTTGAAGACGATAGGTTTCCCGTTTAAATGCATTTGCCCCTCTTTTAATTCGAATTCACGAAAACCGATTTTACTGCTTTCTGTTTCAATTATATTCCCATTGCTGTCCTTAAGAACAAGCACCAACTTATACAGGTTCGGATTTTCTGCTGACCATTTTTTCGGGTTTTTGATTAGTTGACTGCCGTTTCGAGTAATTGCTTGCTTCCCATCCAGGCGAACATCCATTTTAATGGGTTCTTTACCAACGAGTTTGTTGTCTTCATTATATAGATGAGCTTCAACTTGGTATTCATTGGCTTCTCTGCTTTCCGAGAAGTTCTGAACATCGACTTCTACATCCAAGGAAGCGTCCACATATGCTTCATCTAAATCCGTTGTTACCGTGAAGTCGCTTATGTGTGTGGATGGAGTACTGTATAAATATACATCCCGGAATATACCGCTAAGCCTGACAAAGTCCTGGTCCTCCAGCCAGCTGCCGTCCGACCACCGATACACTTCAACCGCCACTGAATTTTCACCTGGATGAAGATAATCGGAAATATCAAATTCTGCCGGTGTATAACTGTCTTCACTGTAACCGACTTTTTCGCCATTTATCCATACATAAAAAGCTGATTCGACCCCTTTGAAGGAAAGGAATACCTCCCTGCCGTCCCAGTTGTCTGGAATAGTAAATGTACGTTTATAAGAGCCGACAGGATTGTAGAGAGTAGGTGCCTTAGGCGCTTCAGGCTGCTCATACCCTGTCCAGGGATACGTAATATTGGTATAAATCGGATAATCAAAGCCCTGCAGCTGCCAGTTGCCGGGGACTTGGATCGTATCCCAATTTGATACGTCATAGGAATTCTTGTAAAAGTCCTCTGGCCGGCCTTCCGGGTTTTTGGACCAGTGGAAACGCCAATCACCATTCAAGGACTTATAAAAGGATGAGACAGTCCTATCTCCTGCTAATGCTGCTTTTATAGAACCATAAGGCATTAAAGTAGCGTGAGCAGGTTCGCGATTTACTTCGAACGTTTCTGGGTTGTTGTTCCATTCTGGTTCGGAGTTATCCGCAGCTTCAACACTTGCCGAAACGACGAAAAAAAGAAAAAGTAAAGCTGATAAAACTATAATCCATTGTTTCTTCATTACTCAACGTCCTCCTTTTTCTTTGATTAAGATAAGAAAGCTAGAGTAATTCCTCCTTTCAAGGATTAAATTAAGCACCTTTATAAGAATGAAAGCTGCTTGTGCCAAATAAATACGCAGAGAACGGAAGCCAACAATAACGTGGTGTAGGACAAAGGTGGGAATCGGGGAGCGCTTATGCCAGTTTAAGTAAACGCTTACATAGACTATAATTGTTTTTGATAGAAATACCAGGGATAAAAACTGGATAATTTTAAGATTTTCTTCAAATTTTTAAGATTGCTAAACCCCTTTGAGAGCTGCTTAGTACTAAGGACTTAACTGGAGCAATCGCTTAAGCGGAAGATAGATAAATAGAATTAACGCTTTATTACTAAGAGAAGCTGGTTGGATGATAACGCAAAAAGGAATCAGGGCAGCATTCTGGCAGTCGTTGACATCCTTGCAGGTAAACTATATAGTCGAATTGACAGAATTTTTCAAAAGGAGGCGGAGACTGATGGAAATAAAACAGGACGAAAATTGGTGGAGCAGAGACTACGCAAAACAACTGGATCAACAGGACCCACTAGCCGACTTTCGCAATGAATTTTACATAGAAAAGGATATTATCTACTTTGACGGCAATTCATTGGGATTGCTCTCAAAGCCTGCAGAAAAAGCTGTCCATCATGTGTTGGATTCTTGGAAACAATTCGGTATTAACGGCTGGACTTCAGGAGAAAACCCATGGTACTACTTGGCGGAGTCGCTAGGGGAGTTATCTGCACCGTTAGTAGGGGCTGAACCGGAGGAAGTGGTCGTCACTGGTTCAACCACAATTAATTTGCACCAGCTTGTCGCCAGTTTTTATCAGCCAAGTGGCAGCAGGACTAAAATTTTAGCGGATGAACTTAATTTTCCTTCAGATATTTACGCTTTACAGAGCCAGCTAGAGCAAAAAGGATATGATCCGGATAAACATCTCATCCAAGTGAAAAGCACGGACGGCAGAACACTGGATGAACAACAGATTATTTCGGAAATGACGGACGAAATTGCTCTGATCGTGTTGCCGAGTGTCCTTTACCGAAGTGGTCAGGTGCTTGATATCAAACGTTTGACCGAGGCTGCACATTCACGTGGAATTCTGATTGGTTTTGACTTGTGTCATTCTATTGGTGTAATACCCCATCAATTGGATGAATGGGAAGTCGACTTTGCTTTCTGGTGTACATACAAGCATTTGAATGGCGGGCCAGGGAGTGTGGGAGGTCTGTATGTAAACCGGCGCTTTTTCGGCAGGAACCCTGGTTTAGCTGGGTGGTTCAGTTCGGACAAAGAAAAACAATTTGATATGGAGCATAACTTAAGTCCGGCAGCTACGGCGGGAGCCTTTCAAATCGGAACTCCTCACGTCCTCAGCATGGCTCCATTGATAGGTTCTTTAAATATGTTCGCGGAGGCAGGTATTGAACAGATTCGTACCAAATCACTGAAACTGACGGATTATTTACTATCCTTAGTGAGGCGTCGCTTGCATGGTTACCACTTTACGATAGCAAATCCTCTCTCGCATGATTCCCGTGGTGGTCATATTTTCATCGAGCATGAAGAGGCTGTCCGGATATGCAAAGCGTTGAAGGAGGCAGGGGTGATCCCGGATTTTCGGGCTCCCAACGGTATAAGACTGGCGCCCGTTGCTCTATATAATACATTTGAAGAAGTGTGGCAGGTAGTCGATTTATTAAGGACTATCATGGAAGAAGAGCGTTTTCTGCGCTTTGAAAAGAAGCGGGAGGTAATAGCATAAAATGAAATCATCAGAATGGATAGATATCACTCAACCCCTGTCGGACAGGATTGCTCACTGGCCGGGAGATGAACCATTTTCCTACCGCCTTACCTTTTCCAAAGAACAAACGGGCTCCGTTAATATTGGTCAAATCAGTGCCAGCTGTCATACAGGTACTCACATTGATGCACCTTTTCATTATAATAACCAAGGCAAACGTGTTCTTGATATCCCGGTTGACACGTACATCGGTCCGGCTAAAGTTATTGACGTATCTCATACAGAAAAAATCGATGCAAACATTCTGTCGAAAAACCAGCTTGATGGGGTTAAACGATTGCTCTTGCACAGCTCGCTTCCGAATATACCTGAACGATTTCCCGAAAAAATGCCTCTGCTTGATCCAGATATTGGCCCCTTTTTAAAAGAACGGGGAGTAGAGCTTTTAGGAGTCGACATGCCATCTGTTGACCCAATAGAAAGTAAGGAATTACCAGTTCATCATGCTTTACATGATAACAATATATATATACTGGAAAACATCATGCTCGATCATATAGTTCCTGGAGAATATGAACTCATCGCTCTGCCATTAGCACTGGAAGAAGCTGACGGGAGCCCGGTACGTGCAGTACTACGATGTCTGTAAATGAAGAGGAGGAAAGAAATGACTGACAGAAACAATGATTCTAGAGAAAATGGCATCCATACCGATTTTTTGGAAAAAATGACGTACAGCGATTATTTAGATCTCGATCGTTTGTTGTCCAGTCAGAAGCCGCTATCTGATCACCATGATGAAATGCTGTTTATTATCATTCACCAAGTGAGTGAGCTGTGGATGAAACTGATTCTGCATGAAATTCAATCGGCGATTCAGGCGATTCATAATGGGAAGTTGTCAGAAGCCTTCAAAATGCTGGCGCGAGTGAAGAAAACCCAAAAACAAATTATCGCCGCCTGGGATGTGTTGTCTACTTTGACTCCCAGCGAATATATTGAGTTTCGGGATAAGCTCGGCCAGGCCTCTGGGTTTCAATCCTATCAATATCGGCTGATCGAGTTTTCACTGGGCTATAAAACATCACATGCATTAAAAATCTATCAGCAAAATCCCGTGATCTATCAGCAATTATTGGAGGCTTATCGTGCGCCCGGTTTATATGATGCCGCCATACAGGCCCTTGATAGGGCGGGTCTGCCAATCAATCCCGAAATTTTAGAAAGGGATTTTTCTGAACCATATGAAGCTGATGCTAGTGTGGAAAAAGCTTGGCTGAAGGTTTATGAAAATATCGATCAATACTGGTCGCTTTATGAGCTGGCAGAGAAGCTGGTCGACATTGAGGATTTCCTGCAACAGTGGCGGTTCCGTCACATGAAAACAGTTGAACGGATCATAGGTCATAAGACGGGGACGGGTGGATCTTCGGGGGTGGGTTATTTAAAAAAGGTCCTCGATCATTATTTTTTTCCTGAGTTGTGGAATTTGCGGACGAAAATATAGCGAATAGATTACCTTTTATATTAAAATAGCAGAATTGGAGGGATGATATGAAAACTAATCGAGAGCAGTGGTCCTCAAAAATAGGATTTATTCTTTCGACGGCGGGGGCTGCAATCGGCCTTGGTGCGATTTGGAAATTTCCTTATGTTACCGGGATGAACGGCGGGGGAGCGTTTTTTCTGATATTTGTTGTTTTTACAGTATTGATCGGACTGCCCTTGTTGATTTCTGAGCTCATAATAGGTAGAGGAGCAGGTAAAGAAGCCGTCACTGCTTATAAAGTTCTTGCACCTCGTTCCCACTGGCCTTGGATTGGCAGGCTTGGTATAGTAGGTTGTTTTTTGCTTCTGTCTTTTTATAGCGTAGTGGGAGGCTGGGTATTGATATACAGTGTCAGAGCAATACCCGGAATGGTGATCACCGATTCTGCTGACTATGGGGAGATGTTTGGTTCTGTCACAGGAAGTCCGCTGGCTACGTTAATCGGCCTTGCCCTATTTTTGCTTATTAATATTATCGTTATTTCATACGGAATTAAGAAAGGGATCGAACAGGCAAGCAAACTGTTGATGCCGCTGTTATTTATCTTTTTCATCATTCTGGTTATCAGATCCTTGACGCTGGATGGCGCAATGGAGGGGGTTCGCTTTTTCTTGCGTCCTGACTTTTCCAACATAACCGGGGAAGGGGTACTGTATGCTTTAGGACAATCTTTTTTCTCTTTGGCTGTTGGTTTTTCATGCATGGTTACATACAGCTCTTATCTGAATAAAGAAGTGAGCATCCCGTCATCGGCTGGAAGTGTTGTCGGGATGAACATCTTCGTTTCCCTTCTGGCCGGACTGGCAATCTTTCCGGTTGTTTTCGCCTTTGGACTTGAACCGACAGAAGGACCAGGCTTATTGTTCATCGTACTCCCATCTGTGTTTTCCCAAATGCCATTTGGTGAGCTGTTTCTATGTCTTTTTCTGTTATTGTTTTTGTTCGCTACGTTGACTTCTTCATTCAGCCTGTTGGAAATCATTGTTTCAGCTTTCACAGAAAGCGGGAAACGGCGCCGAAAACCCGTTACGCTAATCGCCGGGATTGTGGTATTTTTTGCCGGAATACCGGCTGCCCTTTCTTCTAGTACGATAAGCGGATTCCATATATTCGGGCTAACTGTTTTTGATGCGACCGACTATCTGGTAAGTAACATACTGCTTCCGATTGGAAGTCTGCTAATCGCTGTCTTTATTGTACATCGGATGGAGAGTTCCCTGGTGGAACAGGAATTCAAGCTTAGTTCAGGGCTGGCTTCTCCGTGGTATGCTATATGGAAAAGCCTGATGCGTTACCTAATCCCGCTTACTATTATTGTCGTGTTTCTCACAACGATCGGAATTTTCGGATCAGCGTGATTGAGTGAAGAGGATGTTGAATCAGCATTCAAATTATATGGTTGGATTGCAAACATATAGAAGAATCCTTTCTACAAAGAATGCCGCCGTATAACGGCGGCATTGATTTTAATGAATATGGGGCGGGTGGCCCTTCGAGGAATTGGTGATTTTAAATCCTTCGGTAGGTATATAAAAGTATTGAATCCAAACGCCGTCCAGAAAATCTTCCCTGCTATCCATCAACACATCGATTTCCTTATCTGTTTGAACGATTTCGTCGTGTTCTTTCGGATAATCGAGCGTCAGGTCGTAATGGGCATGATTTCCATGGAACTCAGAAACAAAGACCCGGAGCATTTGTCCTTCTGCTCCATCATCGGCAAGCCATTGCTTGATTTTTTTGGCAGCATTGCGATTTATTTTGCATTTCATGGTATCATTCCTCCTTAAAGTGTATTATCCCTTCTTGAATTAAAAAAAGAAAGAAATCAGGCTTGCATTGCGAGCGAAGGAAAATCTCTTCATCGGACGACCGCGCTGGGAATCAGTAATAGAGATAAAACAGAGGTGTCACTAATTAAAGCACATAATAGTTTGACAATTGAACATGACGTTGCTATTATATTATTATAAATTAATAATCCTTTAAGGGGAGTAGCTTTTACGGCAAAGTCGTCAATACAGAGTTTTTCACTCTCGGCTTTGTTGGCAACTTTTCGTTGTTAGCAAGACCTTACCTGTTGAGAGGTATAGGTCGTTTTTTAATTTAAACAGACCTATACCGCAATCGGTATAGGTCTTTTTGTTTTATGTAGGCGGAACTAGCTGTTAAGGAGGAAAAAAACATGAGGAAGAATATTTCGTTTTCGACATTAATAGAAGAAAATAAACAAGAGTTAACCAGGAATTCACAGGAAGTGGAGAGGATTGAAAAATTGTTGGACGATAAATACCTAAAAACAGGTAAGGGGGATGGACAGTGATGAATAACTTTATGTTCCAGAACATGCCTGGATATATCCAACATGAAATTGAGGGAGTAATGAGCAAGGCAAAATCGTTGATAAAAAAGAATACGATTTTTACGCTTGTATCCATTCCGTTGATTGTTTTTTCGGTATGTAACTTGTTCATCCTTCTTTATCGTTATGGAGCAGGGACCGAAATGGTCTACATGCTCTTACTGTTTGCTTTATTAGGATCCATCGGCATAGCGCTGTATAAAGAAGCAAAAATGATCCGTAAAGAAATAAGGAAGGTCAGCAGTGAACAAATTATGGAGCGTATTGAGGCAAGTGATGTAGTCAATGATTACCAAAAGCGAGGGTTTATTGAAACAATCAAAAAACAACCGGTATTAGCCATGTCCGTGTTTATACAGTTTCTTCAGGAAGAAAAAAACCGGAAAGAAAACGAATAAAGAGAAATAAATTCTGCCAGGTGGTGAAAT
The DNA here is from genome assembly GCF_900103695.1 of Sediminibacillus halophilus. Classification (GTDB taxonomy): domain Bacteria; phylum Bacillota; class Bacilli; order Bacillales; family Amphibacillaceae; genus Sediminibacillus; species Sediminibacillus halophilus. Next base: position 744,437 of record NZ_FNHF01000001.1, on the reverse strand, counting down.
TTAAAAGTACACATAGAATTATTCAAGAACGATAGGTGAATTAGTGTATTACAAAGAAACAAGCCTGGACAAAAATAGTGGTTAAGCAAAACCGATCGAGGATTCGAAAACTTGCAATTCGAGCCCGTTCGGTTTTTCTTTATGGATTATAATTATTATCTGCGAATTAAGTTTCTCTGCAGAATAACACCCGAGCGAGGTATTTCTTTTCTTAGAAAGTAGCGACAAGAGAATCAGCAAAACAGAATGAAATGAAGTTTTCCAAATAGATAGAATGCTTTTTTCAAGTTCGTAAATTTTCGGATGATTTTGTAGGTTTACAGGATAGTGAGAAAAATGAAAGCTGTTACAATACTATGTAAGCGCTAGCAATCGGGAGGAGATAAGAAATGAAAAAAATAGGATGGCTGTTGGCAAGTTTACTTATATTGATTAGTTTAGCTGCATGTGGCGGAGAAAGCGATGAAGCTTCTGGTAGTGATGTAATAGAACTGACCGTTTGGAATGACTGGACAGAGGATCGGCCAGAGAATACCGTTTACAAAGATATGATCAAAAAATTCAATGAAGAAAACGAAGGAATCGAAGTGAAAATCGAAAGTATCCCGCATGACCAGTATGAAACCAAACTGCGCACACAAGCTGCAGGACAGCAGCTTCCTGATATGTTCCGAGTATGGCCGGGTACTCGAATTGCTCCGTTGGTAGAGGGAAACGCACTTCTTTCCTTAAATGAAATTGTCGACGAGTGGGAAGGGGTAATTCCGGAAGGTATCTTGAAGGATTATGCTATCGATGGAGAGCATTATGCGATTCCGGCAAATATCAGTGAGACCAGTCTGATTTTTTACCATAAAGATGCATTGGCAGAGGCAGGTTTTGATTCGTTTCCTGCTACTTACGAAGAACTGAAAAGTCTGATCGAAAAATTGAAAGAAAAGAATGTCACACCTATTGCTCTTGGGAACAAAGCAATTTGGCCGCTTCAGTCGGTATATATATCGACGATTGCAGACCGTTATACCGGAAGTGATTTTCTGGAAAAGGCGTTGAATGGTGAAGCATCCTTCACAGATGAACGATTTGTCAAAGCATTGTCTGTCATTGAAGAATTATCGAAAATGGATGCGTTTAATGGGAATATGAACACAATCGATGAAGCGCAATCGAGAAGCGAGTTTGTCAGTGGCAACACGGCAATGCATTTTGCCGGTTCGTGGGCTATTGGCCCGATATTGGACAGTGTCGAAGATCCAGATGCAATCGGAGTCGCCCCTTTCCCATCCTTTGAAGGCGGTGATGGCGATCCGGCCAAAATAGCCGGTGTTGCAGGCGGAGGTATTGCCTTGAACAGTGACTTGAGCGGAGAAAAAAAGGAAGCAGCTTTTAAATTCTTAAAGTTTTTCTACAGTGATGAGATGTTCCAAAAGTTAGTCAAAGCAAACATCATCGTCCCGGCTGACGTAGAAATGGATGATAGTATTCCTCAAGTATTTCAGGAAGCCAACAGCTTTGCACAAGGCGGACTGGCACCTGTCTATGATGCAACATTGACACCGGAACTGACCGATATTATTAATAATGGTTTACAATCAATAACCCTTGGTGAAAAAACGCCTGAAGAATTAGCGAAAGAGATGGAGAAAGAAACGGAGTAAACAAATTCATTGCGATAGGCTGCCATTATGGCGGCCTTTCCAATGAAAAAAGGAGGAATGGAGATGCAGGCAGCCGGAAAAACAAAAGGGGCCATCATCATCGGTTTATTACCTGCTATCTTGATTTATAGCGTATTTGCCATTCTGCCAATTATTCAATCGTTTTATTATTCGGTGATGGAATGGAATGGATTTTCGGAAATGTCATTTGTGGGCTTGGCAAACTTTCAAGCATTGTTTCAAGACGGTTTGTTTTGGAATTCGGTAAAAAACAACATTTACGTCGTATTGGCTTCCGTATTGGGGCAAGTACCGATTGCTCTGTTTATTGCATTGTTATTGAACAGAAAGTTGAAGGGACTGAAAATCTTCCGGACAATTGGTTTTTTGCCTGTCGTTTTATCCACTGTAGTCATCTCGTTAACCTGGAGCCTGATTTACAACTCGGAAAATGGTTTGATCAATGAATTACTTCGAATGGTCGGTCTTGGAGGATTGGCACAAAACTGGCTCGGTGATACAAACTGGTCAATGATCGCTGTTTGTGTGACGGTTATCTGGCAATTTGTGGGCCTGTATTTAATTATTTTTCTTGCCGCTTTGCAAAATGTACCAGAAGAAGTATTGGAGGCAGCAAGAATCGATGGCGCTTCCGAATGGACGACAACCTGGAAGGTAACGGTTCCGATGATATGGGATACAATCATCGTTGCAATCATTCTATGTATAGCCGGCAGTTTGAAAACTTTCGATTTAATCTATGTCATGACAAACGGCGGGCCATCCCACTCGACGGACGTAATGGCGCTTTATATGTTCAATGAAACCTTTAGCCAGCTGCAATATGGATATGGAAGCGCAGTATCCGTAGTGATATTTTTCTTCAGTTTAATTTTGATTTTTATTGTCACCAAATTACTGGGACGGAAAATGTTGTAAAAGGAGGACCAAGATGGAAACTACAGTAAAAACGTCGACTGGATCACAGATTGAAAGACGAAAAAGCCGTAAAAAGCCTGGTTGGAAACGGCTAATGATTTATATAGTCCTAATCTTATTTGCCATTGTAAATGCATATCCGATAATTTGGATGGTCATCAATTCATTCAAGTCAGAAAGTGAATTTGCTGTTAACCAATTCGGATTTCCGAGAGAATTTGTATTGGAAAACTATCAAAATGCTTGGGAAATAGCCAACTTTGGTGTCCTTTTTAAGAACAGTATATTCATCTGTGTCGCTGCTACTGTTATCACTGTATTAATAGGGGCGTTGGCTTCGTATTTTTTATCCAGATTCTCTTTTAAAATGAATAAATTTATTTATACATTTTTTATTTTCGGAATGCTGATTCCTATTCATGCTACCCTGGTTCCAATGTTTATCCTAATGCGTAATCTTGGATTGTTGAATACACCGATCACCTTGTTATTCCCATATATTGCTTTTCATTTACCGATAACGATTTTCATTTTAACAAGTTTTATGAAGGCTTTTCCAAAGGACATTGAGGAGTCAGCGATCATGGATGGATGTGGCATTTTCCGGATTTTCTGGTCCATTGTGCTGCCAATGTCCCGTCCGGCCCTTGCCACTGTGGTCATTCTTAACTTCATTTATAATTGGAATGAATTTTCCTTTGCCCTGGTACTGATTAACGATCCTGCTTTCCAGACATTGCCGTTGGGGCTGGCAAATTTCGCTGGTCAGTTCACCACCAACTATGGAGCACAAATGGCAGGATTGACCATGTCACTGATCCCAATAATCGCTATTTATTTAATGCTTGAAAAAGAAATCGTAAAAGGTATGACAGCCGGGGCGGTTAAGGGATAAGATAGAGCTAGTACTCGGGCAAGGATGGATGCGAATGTTCCGCCAATGGGGATTAAAAAAACAGTTTGCCACCGTTTTCCTGATATTAATCACTCTACCGACGATGTTTTTCGGTGCTTTGATCTACTACCAAACTACAAAAGCGTTTAAACAACAAGCAGCCGATCATACTATCGGACGCTTGGAAACAAGTGAGGAAACGTTGACATCTGCTATACGAAATGTAGAAAATATGACTTCCTTCATGATTTACGACGAAAATTTCCGGACTTTTTTCTCTTCGTCAAAATCGGAAATGACTAGTGAGGTCTACAAGCGGGCTGAAGAGGGGATAAAAGGTTACTTCACATTTCAGTTAACGTCGTTTGATTATATCGATTCTATCATGCTGGAATCAGGCAGTGGAAACAAGCTTCATTTTGGCAATCCAGTCACAGCGGATGAAGCTGTGTTAGACCAGGCAGCCACAGAGAAAGGCGGTGGTCTGTCCTGGAGCGGTTCCTATCAGGTCGAAAGTGACTGGGAAGGAAAAAAACAAGTGATCAGCCTTTCGAGAGAAATAAACGATCTCAACCATATAACAGAGCCAATCGGAAGAGTAAGGATTCGACTGGACCAGGCGGATTTATACCAAACTGTTAAAGGCGAAACTGCAGGTGGGCTGGGATACTTTTTTGTCATGACGGATCAAGGCGATGTAGTACTCCATCCTGACGAAGATATGGTTGGTAAACCATTCCCTGATCAGACGCTGATCGATCGAATTATCGCAAGCAGTCAGCGATCGATCAGCTATGAAACAAAGGACAGCCGCTATTTAGTCGTGAAAAAACAAATAGACGGAATGAATTGGTTTTCAGTGGCAGTCGTGAACCAGGGGGAAGTAGTTCAGGAGCTTTATAATGTACGGTCTCTCATTGTGGATATGATTTTGTTGCTATTGTTATTGGGCACCGTTGCTTTTGGCGGTTTTTATTTTTTCAATATCCGACGTATCTTGGAACTTACCGAACAGACCAAACAGCTGGAAAATGGTGATTTCACTGCCAATGTCCCCGTAAACACCAATGACGAAATCGGCAAGCTCGGTATGCGCTTCAACCAGATGGTGAAAACGATCCAGGTGTACATTAACCAGGAATACAAGCTGAAAATCAAACAAAAAGAGTCTGAACTACAAGCGATGCAAAACCAAATAGATCCTCATTTTTTATATAATACATTGGATATGATTCGCTGGACAGCAAGGTTGGAAAATGCCATGGAAACAGGCCATCTGATTGAACAGCTGTCAAAAATGTTCCGGATGAACTTAAACAAAGGGAATATGTGGGTCAAATTAGACGAAGAATTTGCTTATATTCGGCATTATCTCGAACTGCAGAAAAGCAGGATGGGGAGCCGTCTTCGATACAGTATTTTTTATGATGCGGGTATTGGCGAAGCATACACGATCAAGCAGATTCTACAGCCCCTGGTGGAAAACAGTATCCGCCATGGATTTAAAAATATTACCTATCAAGGGGAACTCCGTATCAGGGGATACAGACAGGGGAAGCAAATTTTAATTGATGTTGTGGATAACGGAGCAGGCTTCCTATCGTACAGTGAAAACGGAAATGAGGGTAGTGGTTTTGCGCTGAAACAGCTTCATGAACGATTATTGCTGGCTTTTGAGGAGGATGGAAAAATAAATCATATACCTTCCCCGAATGGAACTTGGATGCAAGTCAGGCTGCCACTGCTGGAAAAGAAACCGGAACAAAAGATTAACAAGGAATCGGGTGATTGGAATGACGTGTAAAATGCTAATCGTCGATGATGAACCGATTATCCGCAATGGATTGACAAAGACAATCCCGTGGGAAAAATACAATATCGAAATCGCGGAAGCAGCACATGACGGCTTAGACGCAATCAAAAAAATAAATGCTGTTGATGACGTAGATATCGTTGTAACCGACGTGCGAATGCCAAATCAAGATGGTTTACAGCTTGCCGCTTATTTAGCTGAATACTACCCTGCAATCCGTATCATCATTTTAAGCGGTTACGATGACTTCGAATATGCTAAGCAAGCGATGCATGCTGGTGTGAAAGATTACTTATTAAAACCAGTAGACATAGATGAATTGATTACGGTAGTAAGAAAAGTGTCAGAAGATATTCTGGAAGAACGTTCCCGTCATGCTCAGATGGAAGAGTCAGCGATTAGAAATGAACTTTACTACCAGGTTATGGATACACCAGTCAGTCATTTTCCTGACAAAAGTCTTGGTGAAAAAGTAAAGCTATTCCCTTTTGTTACCTTAATAAAAAATTACTCGATTCTACTAACAGAAGAAAGACGCAAACAGCTTACTGAATGGAAACGGCAATGGGAAGAAAGGATTTCCGGGATTTTTACTACAAGCGAAGTAACCTGTATTTCTTTCTTTACCGGGGAAAATTTGTTGTTGACCAGTCTGATTGTAAAACAGGAAGGAATAAAGATGGAAGAGATTGAACGCCTTCTGGTTTCGGGGATGAATGAATTAGAATTTCCGCTATACGCTCTTCTCCATAATCGATATATTCAGCTGAATGAGCTAGCGAATGTATATCGCCAGTTTGATCAATCGCTATCATTTTTGCCACTGGCTAATCAAGGAATACTCCATCTGCCAGTGCCCGATTCATGGCAAAGCGGTTGCAAGACATCAGATTTTCCGAGTGATAAGCTGATCGATTCTATTTTGCGAGGAGAAGAGGACAAGGTAAGGCGCCATACGGATGAGTTGTTTAACAGTTTTTGTTTAAATTCCTGTTCTCTCTCAGAAACGGCCACTGCAGCCCGGGAGATTATTTTCTCTGCCTACGAAAGGTGTCAGGGGTTGATGAGAAGACAAATCGATAGGAGACCGTCTCTGCAACAACCGCTCGATTTTCAGTACCACAACACGTATCAAGCAATCCGGGTTCTATTTGAAGAAGCTGTTCGATTGTTGATGGAGCAGTACCAATTGACTCGTACCGAAAACAATGACTGGCTGATGGAGCGTGCAGAAGCCTACATCAATAAATATTACACCTCAGAAATTAAAGCCCACGAAGTAGCCGATGTTATCAATATTTCTCCAAATTACTTCAGTTCTTTGTTCAAACAAAGGACTGGCAGGAATTTTAATGAATATGTGAATGAGCTTCGGGTCGAACAAGCGAAGACGTTACTTGCCGACACTCCTTTTAAAGTAAGGGAAATCGCAGAGCAGGTCGGTTACCATGAATACAAATATTTTGTAGAAGTATTTAAAAAATTTGCGGGGATGACACCAACAGAATTTCGAAAATGGAACACCGCCAAAGTAGAATGACTATTATTAAATTTTGTTATTTATAAAAGGAGCGATAACCATGCAAACAAAAATGATTAACGTACCAGAGAATTTCATAATGGGGGCGGCTGTTTCCGCCTGGCAGACAGAAGGTTGGTCAGGAAAAAAAGATAGTCAGGATTCCTATTTGGATTTATGGTACAAAAACAATCAAAACGTCTGGCATGATGGGTATGGACCTGCTGTAGCAACCGATTTTCGCAATCGCTACAAGGAGGACATCGGTTATATGAAGGAAATCGGCCTCACACACTTCCGGACTTCGATTAATTGGTCGCGATTTCTAGTAGACTATGAAAATGCTGTCGTGGATGAAGATTATGCCGCCTATATTGATGACATGATCAATGAATTGATTGCCAATGGAATAGAACCGATGCTTTGTCTGGAGCATTACGAGGTGCCAGCAGTTTTATTTGAAAACTATGGCGGGTGGGGGTCCGAGCATGTTGTCGAGCTGTTCGTAAAATATGCAGAAACAGTGTTCGAGCGATATGGTGATAAAGTTAAACACTGGTTCACTTTCAATGAACCGGTTGTCGTACAAACGAGGGTTTACTTGGATGCCATTCGTTATCCGTTTGAACAGAATACAAAGAAATGGATGCAATGGAACTATAACAAAGCACTGGCAACAGCCAAGGTTGTTGCTTTGTTTCGTAAGACGGGGCTGAATAAACGGGGAAAAATAGGTGTTATTCTAAACCCAGAAGTAACTTATGCCCGATCTACGGCCCCTCACGATCAAGAGGCGGCCCGAATCTACGATTTGTTTTTTAATCGTGTCTTTTTGGATCCCTCTATCAAAGGGGAATATCCAAAGGAACTATTTGAATTGATGGAAAAACACGGTATAACATTCGAGCATACCAAAGAGGAACTGCAAATCATCCAAACCAATACAGTTGATTATGTAGGACTCAATCTTTATTTTCCGCATCGAGTACAAGCTCGTACATCAGCTTGGAACGAACGGACCCCTTTCCATCCGGCATATTATTACGAAAAATTCGACCTGCCCGGCAAAAAGATGAACCCTTACCGAGGCTGGGAAATTTATCCGCAGATTATGTACGATATGGCGCTTCGGATGAAAGAGGAATATGGCAATATCGAATGGTTCATTGCTGAGAATGGAATGGGAGTAGAAAAGGAAAAGCGTTTTAAAAATAAGGATGGCATGATTGAGGATGATTACCGAATAGAATTTATCAGTGATCATTTAAAGTGGCTGTTAAAAGCAGTTGAAGAAGGTGTGAATTGTACTGGATATATGTTGTGGGCATTTTCTGATAATGTTTCCCCGATGAATGCATTTAAAAATCGTTATGGCCTTGTCGAAATCAATTTAGAAGATAATAGGAACCGCAAGCTTAAAAAGTCGGCTTACTGGTTTCAAAAATTGATTGCTGAAAGGCAATTCGAAACAATTATTGAGGAGTATAAATGAGATGGCATAAGGCTCAACACGGAACTGAAATCCTATCGCTTAATTAAGTTGGAGAGGGGGGGAAACGTGGACCACATTCTGGCAATAGATATAGGGGGAACATTCCTGAAGTATGGGATTGTTACCAGAGAAGGGGAGATCCTGTCAAACAGCAAAATAAAGACACCGAAAACCATTGATGAATTGCTGTTATTTCTTGAATCACAAGCAATGTCCCAACCATTTCTTGCCGGGATTGCTGTGAGTTCGCCGGGAGCCGTATCGGAAGCTGGTTTTGTATATGGTTCAAGTGCTGTTCATTATCTACATGGCCCGAACATGAAAGCGTTAATTAGGGAAAAAACCGGTCTGCCGGTCTTCATGGAAAATGATGCCCATTGTGCTGCCTATGCAGAAATTTGGAAAGGGGCAGCTGCAGGTAAAATGGATGTCATGGTAATAGTTATCGGGACGGGAATCGGCGGGGCTGTCATAAAAAATGGAAAGCTGCATAAAGGAGATCGTTTGCATGGAGGAGAATTCGGTTATATGCTGCTTAACTCTAATATCGAAAGCAGCGATGATGTCTGGAGCCGGATCGCCTCAATGAAGGCGCTTGTTAAAAAGGTTGCAAAGCGAAAGCGAATGGAGCCATCTACGCTGACAGGAGAAGAAATATTTGAAATGGCTGAAAATGGCGATCCAGTTTGCCGGGAAGCAGTGAACGATTTTTACCACCTGTTGGCAATCGGTATTTATAATTTGCAATATATTTATGATCCGGAAATCATACTTATCGGCGGCGGAATTAGTGCACGTCCAGACTTGATTGAACATATAAACGATAAGCTGGACCGAATATTGAGTCTGATCGATTTGGCGAAAATAAAACCACGTATACAATCCTGCCGTTTTCGTCAGCATGCAAATATACTTGGTGCAGTTTATGGCTGGCTGAAACAAGAACATAGCATAAACATAAAAGAATAGAAGTTAATAGATTTAGTAGTATAAATTTTCAAGAAAAACTAGTAAAACAAGACAGAGCTTGTAACAAAAGCATAGTGGCCACAACAAAACCGAACGATATTTCGAAATCATAATTATTCGAACTCGTTCGGTTTTTAAAATATTATTAAAAACTGCGAATTACTTTCTCTTTACAAGCGTGTAGGTAAGCAATTTGAAAAGATACTTCGCTTTCCGTGGATATGACCGCCGTTAACTTAATAAAGAAAACCGACTTATTAAGCGAGTTTACAGTTATAACTTGTACCTTTATCCCCTTATTTCAATGGAGCAGTTTTTCTTTCAACGTTATGATAGGGCCGGAATGATAGAGAAAAGAAAAATTGAGACTTTCTGAGCGGAAATAATTTTTGTTTGTCCGCACGACTTATTATATAATAGGAGTGAAAAGCGAGGAAAAAGCCTCATGTGGAGGGAATATTTTGCAAATAGCGGCAATAGACTTTGAAACGGCAAATCGTTACCGTACTAGTGCTTGTTCTATAGGCATTGTAATAGCTGATGAGAATGGCATAATAGATGAGTTTTATAGCTTGATAAACCCATTAATGGATTTTGATTCCTTTAATACGTATATACACGGCATCAGCGCACAAGACGTGGTGGATGCTCCGACTTTTGATGAACTGTGGCCCACTTTGATACCATACTTATCCGGCCGATTGGTCGTCGCCCATAATGCCAGCTTCGATATGAGCGTACTGCGACAGACCTTGGATCGATACGAAATAACTTATCCTGAATTTGACTATCTCTGTACAGTAACCATGTCTAAAAAGGTTTGGCCGGAATTGTCGAATCATAAGCTGCATACAGTAGCAGCACATAATGGTATTGAGTTTTATCATCATAATGCACTAGAAGATGCCAGAGCAGCGGCATTATTGATGGTAGAAGCAATCAAGCACCAACAGGTTGATGATCTCGACGCGTTGGCGGCTTTGCATGGTTGTAAAAAGGGCAGGATTTACGAGCGGGGTTATCACCCGCCCAAAACGCAGACCAGACGGCGAAAGTCTGCGAAACGGTAAGGCAGACTCATGCAGAAACAGGCAGCCACAGGCTGTCTTCTTTGTTTTTATGCTTGGAAGAAAAGACGGCGCTTGTTATTTAGAAATAAGAGGGTGGAGCAGTGGAAAAATATTTAGCTTTTGATATAGGTGGAACATTTATAAAATATGCTGTAATCAAGGAAGATGCAGAATTGGTGAAGAGTAGTAAAACGGCAACCCCGGAGACTCTTGGAGGATTGATCGGTTTAATCGCGCAGCACGCGGAAGCCAACACTGATGTATCCGGGATTGCAATCAGTGCTCCCGGAGCGGTATCGGAGGAAGGTGTTGTATATGGATCGAGTGCCTTGCCATATATACACGGACCCAATATCAAACAGATGGTAAAAGAAAAAACGAACCTGCCAGTATTCATGGAGAATGATGCCAACTGTGCGGGATATGCCGAGTTGTGGAAAGGAGCAGCACAAGGCAAGCAGGATGTACTGGCAGTTGTCATCGGTACAGGCATTGGCGGAGCAGTTATTAAAAATGGTTCCTTGCACAAAGGCGCGCATCTGCATGGCGGAGAATTCGGTTATATGCTTACACGTCCTGAGATTTCCGAAGAAGATAACACGTGGAGTGCAACGGCTTCTACCGCTGCTTTGGTTCGCATGGTAGCAGCTGCAAAGCGTGTCGAAAGCAGTTCGTTGTCCGGAGAAAAAATATTTTCCATGGCGGAAACCGGGGATAAGGATTGTATAAATGCAATTGACAGGTTTTATCATAATTTGGCTGTCGGTTTGTATAACTTGCAATACATATTTGATCCGGAATTGATATTAATTGGTGGTGGGATTAGTGCCAGGCCGGATTTAACCGACAAAATCGATGAAAAACTAGAGGAAATACTCCTCAGGGTCGATATTGCCACGATAAAGCCAAAGATAGCCGCTTGCCATTTCAGGCAAAATTCAAATTTGCTTGGAGCAGTTTATGGATTGAAGAAGCAAATCAATCCTTCTGACAATTAGTAGTACAATACTAGGTAAATTGTATGAATTTTCGTAAAACTCGGTTGACAATCTGTTAACCGAGTTTTATCATACTGCACATAACAACGTTGTTACATATGTAAGCGTTTTCCTGTTTCGGATAGGAGGTGAAAGTTCCCCGGTTTGTTTCATGTGGTTGGAAATCAATTTGTTAAGGAGATGAATGAATGAAGAAAAAGTGCTTTCAGTTGCTTCTTGTTTTGGCGTCATGTTTGCTTATTTTCAGCAATATATCCTTTTCGGTTTTAGCAGGATCCAACAAGAGTTCAAACAGTAATGAGTGGCAATTTACTGCTTTCGGATCGAATACGAGTGAGGAAAAAAATCCACCTCCACTTTTTCATGAAGATGGTTCATTCAGCATGGATGCAAAGGGCGGAAAAATTGCCAGTAGCGAAGAAGGGCTGTCATTCTATTTTATGGAACTGCCTGCAGATTCCAATTTTGAATTGCATACAACCGTGAAAATAGATCGATACAGCCCCGGCAGCCAGCGTTCATTTGGACTGATGGTCCGTGATCAGGTGGCTGAAAATGGGGATTCCAGTAAAATTACTACCAACTATTTAGCTGTCGGTGGACTGGATGACCAAATGCGCGGCTTTTATAACCAGGACGGGTTAACCAAAATGAATGCTTTTGGTGGAAGTAATTCACCGGTTACAGGGGAAAGCTATGATTTATCTATTAAAAAATCAGGAGATGCCTATGAGGTTGCTGTAAACGGAGAAGTACAAACAGTTTCCTTAACGAATGGCTTATCGGATAAGCTCTATGCTGGCTTTTATGTTGCACGTGAAGCAGCTGTTACTTTTAAAGACTATTCTTTAGAAGTGGCTGATCCGGTAGCTGATAGTTTACAAGTCGATGCTGAAAATATGAAGCAATCTTATTTAATCGGTGAACAGCTTGATTTAGAAGGACTCGTTGTTACTGCTGTTTATTCGGATGGAAGCAGCGAATTGCTCGACTCAGCTGATTTTTTTGTTACCGGCTTTGACAGCACTACAGCCGGAACCACTTCCATAGTGATACATTACGCAGGGGCCTCGGCAGAATTAAACTTGGAAATCCGGGATTTAGCATTGACTGACCTGCACATCAAATACAATCCGACCAAAACCGACTATTATTTGCAAGATACTTTTGAACCAGATGGACTAGTCATAGAAGCTGAATTTGAAGAAGGATACTTGATTGAAGAAATCAATGAAGAACAATTACAGTTCGTGATTGATGGCGAGATTATCGAACCGGCTCAATATCAATTTAACGAATCAGGCGGCAAGATGGTAATTGTTCAGTCAAAGCAAAACCCTGACATTTCTGTTTCCTTCCATGTCACTGTATCGGATGCTGAACTAACTGGCATAGAGATCCAAAAGGCTCCGATAAAAACGACCTATTATCCGGATGACGAGCTGGACTTGGCAGGATTGATTGTCGAAGCAACATACAGTGATGGTTATGTAGAACGTGTTATGAGAAACCAGCTTACCGCATCAGAAATAGATACGGAAACGTTTGGCAATCAGCAGGTGAACCTATTTTATAAGCAGGCGGAGACAGCCTTTACCATTCAAGTAAAAGAAAAAGAATTACAAGGTTTAAAAGTGATGAGCTACCCAAAAACAACCTACCATATTGGGGATGATTTTAACCCAAGCGGACTTGCAGCAGGAAAACTGTACGATAATCAAGATGTAGAACAAATCAAGGAAACAGATTACCAACTGGATACATCTGCGTTTAATGGTGGAAAAACAGGAGTTTATCCGATTCAAATTATTCCAACTAAAGATGAAATCGACCCTATTAGTTTTGATGTAACAGTTAGAGAACCAATACAACCAGAATGGAAGTCGATTCAGTTCGGGCAATCGACAGGACCAGAGAAAAACTATATCGAACAATTGGATAACGGAGCCATCCGGATAGTAGCCGAGCCAGGTGCCGGAAAAGTTACTGGAGATCATGATGGCATTACGTTCTATTATACAGAAGTTGATGCAGAAGCTGACAATTTCCGCTTATCGGCAGACATAACTGTCAGCGAGTATGCCAAAAGTCCTGCACATGATGGACAGGAATCATTTGGAATCATGGCAAGAGATGCAATTGGAGAGGATGGAGACTCAGGCGTTTTTGCTTCCAATATAGCGGCAATCGGCGGTTTCAGCGGAGGTACTCAGGAAAAAAACGGTACACAGTTGTTTATCCGGACAGGGGTCGAGACATCCGACGGTGCAGGCAGTAATGGCATTCAGAAAATGATGCTGGATGAGGACAAACCGAAACCAGGTAATACGCATCCCGAAAAGGCCTACCGGCTCACCTTGTCCAAGACTAATAGCGGGTTTTCAGGACAAATAAATGACGGGGAAGAGGCTGTCTTTTTTGAACCCGATATTCTGAACGTTCAAGACTCCAAGATATATGTCGGTTTTTATACGGCCCGCCTGGCAGACATCGAAGTTCACGACATGGAATTTGAAGCTACGGATCCGCCTAAAGTGGATCCTCCTGCAGAACCAGTTAACCCGAATTTGGAAGTATTATCAAGAAGTGAAACTTCCGAATCTGCCTATGAGTTACGCTTGAGAGCAAATGTGGATGGATTTGTGACAATCAAACAAGAAGAGGAATCAGTTGCCCGTTTTCATCCTCTTCAAGCGGGAGAAACTTCAGCAATAACAACTGATCTTAACGTCAATCAGGAGAATGATTTTAGTATTTCTTTCGTCCCCGATGATACCCAGTATTTAACTGATTACAAAAAAATCGTAGAAAATTTCACTGTCTCCATGAAAACTTATCGTAGTGGCCAGGACATTCATGTAGCTCCTAACGGGCTGAAAGAGGGAGGCGGAACAAAAGAAAACCCACTTGATCTTGATACTGCTATTGCATTTGTTCAGCCAGGCCAGAAAATCATATTGGCCAACGGCAACTATGTACGTGATCAAAAATTAGAGATTGAAAGATTTAATGACGGTACAGAAGAGGCAAGAAAGTATTTGGTTGCAGAGGAAGGCACGAGACCTGTAATTGACTTTGACAAGCAATCAGAGGGCGTTGTGCTCAGTGGTGACTATTGGCATGTAACTGGTATTGATTTCATCCGATCTGCTGGGAATACAAAGGGATTTACGGTAGGAGGCAACCATAATATCATTGAGCAAAGCCGCTTTTATGAGAACGGTGATACTGGATTGCAAATCAGCCGGACAATTCCGGGAGCATCTAGAGAAGAATGGCCATCTGATAATCTGGTTTTAAACAGTGAATCCTTCGATAACCGGGACCCATCTGACAATAATGCCGACGGATTTGCCGCGAAATTAACCGCAGGAGAAAACAATGTTTTCTGAGGATGTATTGCCCACCATAATATCGATGATGGATGGGATTTATATACAAAGGTTGGTACCGGGGCAATTGGTGCTGTCCTGATAGAGGACAGCATTGCTTACGAGAATGGTACTCTGAGTGACGGCACGGTTGGTGACGGAGATAAAAATGGCTTTAAACTCGGTGGAGAGGGAATCCATGTACCACATATAATCAAGGACAGCATAGCATTTAGCAACGGTGCTGCTGGGTTTACCAGCAACAGCAACCCTGGTGTTATTGCAGAAAACAATGTTGCCTACGATAATGTCGGTGGCAATATCGATTTTTCGACATATGACGGAATTGAATCTGATTTTACCATTAATCGATTTATTTCCTATCAAACAGTGCATACAGTCAGCGATGTTTACCCGGCGGATCTGGCTTCGGAAACGAACTTTTTCTTCGACGGCGAGCAGGCTGAAAATAGTACAGGAGTTAGCCTTACAGACGAGAGTTTTGTTAGTCTGGAACCGGAACTACCTTACCAGCGTGACTCCGAAGGTACTATTATTAAGGGAGATTTTCTTCAATTACAGTTGCCGGCTGAGATTACGCTCAAGCCGTCTGTGATAAAGAAAAAGAAAGATAAAGGGAAAAAATCTGGTAAAAAAGCTCCTAAACTGAATGTATTTATAGAATTTGAAAAAGGTATCGATCTTGAAAAAATAGACATGGAAACAGTCAGACTTGATGGTGATTTAAGTCCCCTTGATCGGAAGCCTGCCAAAATAGGCGACCAGGACAAAGATGGTATGCCTGAATTGAAGCTGCAGTTTTCCAGATCGGCGTTGGCAGCAAAGCTTGAGAAGGGACAACAAACCATCTCGCTTGATGGTGAACTGACTTCTGGACTACCGTTCCATGGACAGGCGGAAATCCTAGTTAAATAGAATAGGTGGCAAAATGAATCAATTCCAGTCCAAGTGATAGGTTTGCTAATTGATACATTTTCTTTACGGACGCCTCAGTTGCGACCTATCCTCCGAGGTGCTAAGACCATCCTCTCTGTGGCAAAGAACGTCACGTCAAGGCTGGTCTTAAGTCTGTCGGAGGTCCACAGGATGTGGCGGATTTAGCCTGTATTTCTTTAAACAGGCACTTGCGCTTTTACTGTAGAAACAAAAAGACTTGAAAATCATCAGAATATTATATAAAATAAAATAACAACGTTGTTATAATGAAGGAGAGGATTTCAGGTGGAGCGTTTTATTAAGGCTGCAGATCAAAAAGGATATCGCGATATTTTTTCAGAGGACTATGAGCTCTTGGATTATTTGGCATTTGGTAAAATAATACTGGATAAAGGAGAGAGCTTTTCAGCAGACACTTCATCTTATGAAACTGCTTTAGTTATACTGACAGGAACGGCTTCCATCGCCGCGGAAGGAGAAAACTGGAAGCAGCTGGGCGGAAGAGAAAGCGTTTTCTCCGGGAAGGCTACGACCGTTTATGTGCCGTGCCAGTCTTCTTATCAAATAACCGCTGATACCGATGTGCAAATAGCAGTTTGTAAAGTAAAAGCTGAAAATAAGTATCAGCCTTTTGTCGTCCTACCGGATGAAGTTGTCGTACATAAGCGCGGTGAAAAGCAATGGAATCGTACTGTGAACGATATTATTGCGGATAATGCAGACGGAAGAGTCCACCGAATGGTTCTTGGAGAAACAATAAACGATGCTGGTCAATGGTCAGGTTATCCACCGCATAAACACGATGGAGAATTTGCGCCGGAAGAACCTAATCTGGAAGAAATTTATCACTATCAGGTAAACCCGGAACAGGGATTCGGGGTGCAGCATCATTATACGAAAGATGGAAAAATCGATACAGCATATCCGATAAGACATGGTGACAGCTTTGCAATCGATATTGGTTATCACCCAGTTGGAGCTGCTGGCGGTTACCAAGTTTATTACTTATGGTTCATGGCTGGAGAGTCCGGCCGGGAATTAAATCCTTATGAAGATCCTCATCACAAGTGGCTGCATCACCATTAAACAGGAGGGGAAAATAACGTGAACAGGGAGGAGAGTGGTTGCCTCCCTGTTTTATTTGAAGGATGTATAGTCTTTCTGTCTATCATCCAAGCTCTATAATAAAGGTTTGTCGATGCACATAGACATGCCGTTAACCAGAAAGGACTGAAAAAATGGTTGAAAACAGGAAAGTCCACCGGTTGCGTGAGATGTTAACAGCAGTTAATAAAACCGGCTTATTGCTGACCTTACAAAAAAATATTTCTTGGCTGACAAATGGGCGAAGTTTTATCAACACAGCATCGGAGAAATCACCGGCACATATTCTTGTGACGAAAGAGAAGATAGGACTATTTGTAAACAATATAGAAGCGGAACGTTTGATCGAAGAGGAGTTTGATTTGGAATTCGATTATACGGAAGTATTTCCCTGGTACGAACCAAAGCAGTTTGAGTTGCTGCTTTCTAACTATGTAGATAAACAAGATCTTTTATTCGATCTTCAGGTAGAAGAACAGTTACTGCAGATACGAACCATTTTGACAGGGGAAGATCGGAAAGAAGTTCGAGAACAGGGGACACTTACAGGTGAAGCGGTTGAACAGGTTGCTTTTGAACTCAAACAAGGGGAAAGTGAGTATCAACTTGCCGGACGACTGGCCAAGTGCTGTCTCGAAAGGGGACTGGAACCAATTGTGAATCTGGCAGCGGTGGATGATCGTACCTTCAAACGTCGTCATCCCCTTCCAACCTCCAATCGATTGGAACGTTATGCTATGTTGGTTGTTTGCACAAGAAAGAAGGGAAAGATAGTATCCGCCTCCCGACTTGTTCACTTTGGCGAACCATCTGACACTATAAAAGAGCGGCACCGTGGGGTAATTGCGGTGGATTCCCGTTTAATCGCATCCACTGAACCGGGAGTTGATTTTCATACTCTTTATGAGCTGATGCAGACTGCGTACAGCGATGCAGGCTACCCAGAAGAGTGGAGATATCACCATCAGGGAGGTCTTACTGGATATAACACGAGAGAAAAACTGCTATTGCCTGATCACGCAGATTGTGTTGTGCAGACAGGGCAGGTTTTTGCCTGGAATCCGAGTATTGCTGGAGTCAAATCAGAAGATACCATCCTTGTTGGGGAAGACGGGAGTGAAAATGTCAGCTATACGGGGAATTATCCGATGTTGGAAGTAAAAGCAGGGAATAAAGTCGTCGAACGACCGGATATCCTGATTCGTTGACCAGCTGAAAGCGACAGAAATAGGAAAGAAGGGCGGCTTGAAGTGAGTAAACAATCTGATCGATTCGGCTACAAGCAACTGGCAGGATTTTTTATTCCGCTTGGGTTTTCAGCAAGTTTGACATCAATCACGCATGTGATCATTAATGGTACATTAAGTCGTGGCGAAGATGCAGCATTTATTATAGCCTGTTACGCGGTGGCGTTTTCTTTGTTTGGAATCATAGAGCGACCCGTTATTGTTTTTCGGCAGACATGTTCCGCTTTGGTGAATGACAGGCTCGCATTCCGTAAGTTGTGCCTGATCATGGTCTATATACTTGCCGCCATTATCGGATTAAGTATGGTAATGGCCTTCAGCTCGATTGGTGACTGGGTATATATTCAATTTTTTAATGCAGATGAGAATATGATTCACACTATTTCAGAGGCTTTTACAGTAATTGCGTTGGTAATTATTTTTTCGGGGATACGCGGTATATATCAAGGAATCATCATCAATCACTTGCAGACAAAGTGGCTCACCATCGGTGTCGTCATCCGTCTGGTGGCTATGTTTGTCATTGCTTATTTGTTTGTTGAGTTTGATTATGTGAAAAGCGTTTCCGGTTCGATTATTTTTTTGACAGGGATGATTATGGAGTGTGGTATCAGTGTCTGGAAAGGTAAACAAATTCTAGCAACCCACTATCCGAAACAGGTTGAGCATCTTGCGATGAGAGAGATATTTCAATTTTACATGCCGCTGGTCTTTTACTTTCTTATCCAAACGATATTAATTCCTATCATCTACATATTCTTGTCTAAAACGGAAAACATTGAATTGGGGATTGCATCCTTTGCTCTTGCTTACAGTATTACCCAGATGCTATTGAGCTTCTTTATGTATACGCATCAACTTGTCCTGCAATTATACCAAACGAATAAACAGAAGGTTGTACGGTTTATGGGAGCAGTCAGTTTACTGCCGACATTGCTACTTTTATTGCTCTGTTATACACAAGCTGGTTATTGGTTCATGGAAACAATCATGGGAGCAAATGGGGAACTTGCCATGTCAACACTGGCAGTGATGAAGTTTTTCATCGTTAAAACGCTCGTATTTCCATGGGTTGACTTCTTAAATGGATTTCTTATGTTGCACCGGCAAACGAGAAAAATGCTCATTGCCCAGCTTTTGAATTTGACCACTGTTGTTCTGAGTATTTGGCTGTTTGTCCGGCTATTCCCAGCATGGAACGGCATCAGTGGTTCTCTTGCTGCATCGGTAGGGGAATTTGCCGGTCTAATTATGGTATGCATGATTATTTACCAAATGACAAGAAAAGCAAAACGGCAAAAGCAGGGTAGGAAAGCAGGATAATAAAATAGGGAGAAATCTACCTAACCAGTCCGATGAAAGATGCTATAATAATAGAAAATGTAAACGCTCAACAGGGGGATGTTATGCGATTTCGTCCTTTTTACAGCAGTATTAAAATAAAAAATAAAATATTTTCGATTTCCTTACTGCTTTTATTGATTTTTTGCATAATCGGAATGATTACTTACCATTATTTTACCCAGCTATACGAAGAGAGGATCTATCAGGAGTCTGCTGACATGCTGCAATTGTCTTCTACTGTCATCGATGAAGAATTGAAAAAAATTGAAAATCTGACCTTCCAAGTCAGCACGGATTCTCTCGTTCAAGAATATATGGAGACAATCAACGAGCGAAAACTGGGATTTGAAGATTATAAAACAAAAGCAAACTTGTTGGAGCGGCTGCTTACGTTTGCTTCGAGTGAAAGGTACATATCTTCCATCCAGGTGATTGACCGGTTTGGGGAGAAGTACACGACTGGTTACGATACAAAAGTAGAAAACGATGCGGAAAAAATAAGCAAACTTGTGTATGCGTCACAAGGTTCCAATACGTGGTCTAAGATAGAAGGGAAAAACGGGATTTCGGCAGCAAGGCTGATCCGGAGAAAGGAAAATGTCAGTCTTGCCGATATGGGGATCCTTATCATTTCAGTGGATATGAACAAATTTGTTGACCAGACACTTGACTTTTCTAAAAACAAAAATTTCATCATAACCAACGGTGAAGAAATTTATTACCAAAACAAGGAGAACGGGCTGGATGTACAAGAGCTGCCTGACAACATAAATGATAACGGTTACAAGATTGTGGATTTTTCTGGTGAAGACTATTTACTCACTTATAAACATTCTCGTTTTTCCAAACTCACTTACTTTCATCTACTCCCATTCAATGATATTACCAAACAGTCTCAAACAATTAAACGGATTATGATCATTTGTTTTCTGTTCATGCTTACGTTGACAATCCTACTAAGCAGAAAGGCTGCAGAGAATATATCTAAACCTTTGGAAGAATTGTCGGCAAGGATGAAGCAAGTCCAGGAGGGTGATTTTGAAGAACAAGCTACCGTTCCGGAAAAATACTATAATGACGAGGTTGGCCAGCTCCACGTCAATTTCCGTTCAATGCTGGACAAAATCAATCAACTCATCAAAGAAAACTACACGAAACAGTTGATTATCAAAGAAACGGAATATAAAGCACTGCAGGCGCAAATTAATCCCCATTTTCTTTACAATACACTGGATTCAATCAATTGGCTCGCCAAAATCAACCAGCAGGAAAAAATCTCGGTCATGGCCGAAGCGCTTGGCAATATGATGCGCAACATAATCAGCAAGAAGGCAGCGATGATCACCATAAAGGAAGAATTAGAGATTGTTAACAATTATGTCACCATCCAAAAGTATCGTTATGAAAACAGATTGGAATTTTCGCTTTGCGATGGGGAAGTATTCGAGGATTGTCAAATTCCAAAGTTGACGATCCAGCCTATAGTTGAAAACGCGATTCAGCATGGATTGGAAGAAATGATAGCACCATGCAGGGTCAACATTCGTTTTAAGCGTATGGATGATAAATTGCACATCATTGTTGAAGATAACGGTCCGGGAATCGAAGAGAGTAAACTGGAAGGAATTTATAAAGGGGAAATACGATCGAAAAGCTCGGGAATAGGATTGAAAAACATAAACGAGCGCATCAAACTAATGTTTGGTGAGGGTTACGGCATCACGATTGAGAGCCAAGTGGATCAAGGGACAAAGGTGAATATATTAATTCCGAATATGGTGGGGTGAGGAGTTTGTATCGTGTACTGTTGGTCGACGACGAGATTAATATTCTGGAGGGTATAGCCGCACTAGTTGACTGGTCTGGTTGCAAAACATTCCTACAAGTAAAAGCATCGAATGGTCAAATGGCTTATGAGCTGATTAGGGAAAATCGGCCTGACATCGTTATTACAGATATTAAAATGCCTGGAATGAATGGGGTGGAATTGATTCAGCAAGTACATCGTCAATATCCAGACATTCGTTTTATTGTCTTATCTGGATATGATGAATTTGAATTTGCTAAAACAGCAATGGAGTGTAATGTTAAGCACTATTTATTAAAGCCGAGCAATGAAAAGAAAATCGAGGATGCACTAAGGCAAGTAGTGGACGAACTGGATGAACAAAATCAGAAACAGGATTTTTTAGAAAAAATGAGAAGTCACTTACAAAAAGTAATGCCAAAAGCGAAAGAGCAATTTCTGAAAGATTATATCACAAATAAAAGCTACAGCCTTCAGGATTGGGAAACTTACAGTCAAATGTTCGGCCTGCAAACCACTTCCGAACTATTTCGGCTACTAGTATTAGTTGTTGATGGAACACATGAATACGAACAGCAATTTGCCTTGAAGGAAATGGTCACCGAACGGATCGAGAAACTGCAGTCTGTTCCTATGTCCACCACCATCGGTGAACGGATTGTTCTCATGCTGGAAGATATTCCGGTGAAGGATTTGTCGGAATATATAAAGGAAATGAAAAAGACCTATAAAGGTTTTTATCAAAAGACGTTTACAACGGCAATCAGTAACTCAGGAACGATCAATGAATTGAGGATGTTATACAACGAAGCGATCAATTGTCTGACTCAGCGTTTTTATCTTGCCAACGGCAGCATTATCACGGTCCAGGATATAGGGAAGGCGGACGATGCCAGATTTAAAGACTTGCAATACGATCATGAAGACTTGCTGCTGGCAGTCCGGAGTGGTAATACAGAAGCGATGCGCCAATATTTGAGTGATTTTTTTGAAGATATTCATAGTCGTAAACTTGAGGTGGGATTGGTGAAATCCCATTGTCTGGAATTATATATGTCCATCATACGGCAAGCAGACCAGGAAGATATGGATCGATACTTTCAACAAATCATTCTATTTCAACAACACAACCGTTTTTCGGAGATAAAACAATATATCAGTGACATTGCAGAAGAAATCACGGCTTATCATTATGAGCGGACAAAACAAACCCAGACAAATATCATTAGCAGGGTCATCAGTTATGTGGAAGCTAATCTTGCTGAAGAGGAGATGTCGCTCTCCAAAATTGCTTCTGATGTACTATATATGAACCCTGACTATTTAGGTAAGCTGTTCAAGAAGGAGAAGGGAGAACGTTTTTCGAACTTTTTGATTAACCGGAGACTGGAAAAGGCAAAAAGGTTAATTGTGGAGACAGACCATGTCAAAGTATTCGAAGTCGCAGAAGCAGTAGGCTTCGGTAATAATCCGCGTTATTTCGGGCAGGTTTTCAAAAAACATACAGGAATGACACCTACCGAATATAAAATGCATTCCATAAAAAACTAGGGCTGGACCAGCAAAGGACCAGTCCATTTTTTAATCATTACTCTGTAAACTTTCTCTTTCCTGCAATCATTATATATAGCGAACTCCATTTATCCAGACTTCCCTGAAGCGTGTAAATTCATCGTTACGGAAATAACCTGCGCTTTCCGAGGGCGGCTGGAAAACTTCCTCATATTCAATTTCAATCTTCTGCGTTGCTAAAAATGATGTTTCAGAAAATAATCTTTTGATAAATGATCATATCTGTTTTTTGTACATAAATGTCTGAAAATTTTATTTTTTACAAACAAGGCTTGCATTATGATGGAATTAAGTTTTAGAAAGCGCTTTCAAAGACAAAGGGGAGATGTGAAAAATGAAGAAAAGTTTGTTATGGAGTTTAGGTTTGTCGTTGGCCTTAATTTTGTTCTTATCTGCATGTTCTGGATCGGATGAAGCTTCGGGAGAGGGCGGAAGTGATGACAGTGGAGAAGACGGGGATGAAGTGACACTAAGGATGACTTGGTGGGGATCTCAAAGCCGGCATGACCAAACACAGGAAATTATCAAGAAGTTTGAGGAAGAAAACCCGGACATCAAGATTGAGGCGGAATTTACCGGATTTGACGGTTATTTTGAAAAAATGGCAGCACAGGCTGCCGGTAATAATCTGCCGGATATTATGCAGCAAAACTTCGGAGAATACCTAAATCAATATGCAGATAAGGGGTTGCTTGCGGACTTAACTGAATACGTGGAAAGTGGCCAAATCAATGTAGAGGGTGTAAGTGACACTGTAATGGAATCCGGTAAAAAGGAAGGGAAATTGCTTGGAATTCCTACAGGGACAAATGCATTAACAGCCTTTTACAACACCGATATGTTGGAAGAAGCAGGTGCGGAAATTCCTGATGAAAACTGGACGTGGGACGATTATGTTGCTACTGCGAGAAAGGTACACGAAGAGACAGGAGAATTCGGTGCAAGGTTAATGGAACCGAAGAATTTATTTGAATATTACTTGCGAGAAAAAGGTTATAAGTTATTCAACGAGGACGGCACAGATTTAGGATATGATGATGACCAGCTGCTTGCTGATTATTTTACTCTGAATAAACAGCTGGTAGATGACGGAGTAGCACCAGGTTATGATACCATCCAGCAAATAAAAGGGGTCGAGGATGAATTAATTGTCCATGGAAAAGCACCTTTTGATTTCCGTTGGTCCAACCAGGCAACCGCATTGACCAGTGCTGCGGGGGATCGCAATTTAGAGATGACATTGTTGCCAGGGGCAAACAATACGGATGGAATGTATTTAAAACCAGCCATGCTATGGTCTGTTAGTGAAAACTCAGAGCATAAGGAAGAAGCAGTACGCTTTATCGATTTCTTTACTAATAACATTGAAGTTTACAAAATCGGCGGATCTGACAGAGGGGTTCCGATTAAAGAAGAAATTCGTAACCAGATGGCAGATGACTTAAGCGAGACGGATAAGAAGGTATTCGATTACATTGAATTGGTAACAGAGAAAAGCTCTCCTATCGATTCCAACTTCCCGCCTGAGTCTTCTGAAGTATTAGCCGCTTTGGAGGAAGTCGATGAGCTTGTTATGTATGGAGAATTATCCCCAGAAGAAGGCGCAGCTCAGTTTAGAGAGAAAGCAACATCGATTTTGAACAGGTAAGAAAAAAGAGATGGCCCTGAGCGAGGTGATCAGGGCCATCTTCTTGGTTTGATTATTTCAATTGTTCACTACCGGCGATTGTCGGATAAACATAATGTATGTTGAATCTCTTCAATAATACACAAAAGAGGTGAGGGCTATGTTACCGAAAAGAGAAGAGCAAACCACAACAACCGTACCCGAAGTGTCTTCCGAACCCAAGTTTAAGCAGATGGAGCCGCTCAAGCCTGCCCGGCGTAATGTGAAGAAAGACAACCGTAACACGACTGGTTATTTGTTCATATCACCGTTTTTGCTGGGATTTTTTACGTTGACTATCTTTCCGATTTTGTATTCCTTGTATTTATCTTTCACTGACTACGACTTGATGGGAACACCCAGCTGGATTGGACTCGATAACTATGTACGGATGTTTACCGATGATCCAACCTTTTGGAAGTCAATGAAAGTGACCTTTTTTTATGCAGGGATAGCCGTTCCAATCCGTCTCGTTTTCGCACTCCTGGTAGCGATGGCTTTGAATAAAATCGTGGAGATGGTCGGCCTGTACAGGACACTTCTCTATTTGCCCTCTGTGGTAGGGGGCAGTATCGCCGTATCGATTATGTGGCGACAACTTTTCGGGAATGAAGGTGCAGTCAACTCGATTTTAGGTGCCCTGGGATTACCGACCCACTCCTGGTTGGGGGATCCTGACACGGCAATTTGGACCTTGATCGTACTATACGGGTGGCAGTTTGGTTCGTCGATGTTGATTTTTCTTGCTGGTCTTCGCAACATACCGAAAACGTATTACGAAGCTTCGAGTGTTGATGGCGCTGGACCGGTTAAACAATTTTTCATCATCACCATACCGTTACTGACGCCAGTTATTTTGTTCAACACAATTATGCAGGTAATCCAGGGATTCATGGCCTTTACACCGAGTTTTGTCGTAACTAATGGCGGACCAGTCAACAGTACGTTGCTATATGTCCTATATATGTACCAGCGCGCGTTTGAATACTTTGATATGGGATATGCGTCTGCTATGGCTTGGGTAATGCTTGTCATTATTGCCATTTTCACTGCGCTTATTTTCAAGAGTTCACCACACTGGGTTCATTATGAATCCGACAATAAATAAGGAAAGGAGAAGTTGGCCATGAAAAATAAAAAATGGAAAAAGATAGTGCAGCATACGATCATGATTGTGTTCACGCTGATTATGATTTATCCACTCGTATGGATGGTCAGCAGTTCTCTGAAGGAGAGCTCCAGTGTGTTTGTCGACGCCCATTCCTTGATACCCGAAGGCTGGCATTTTGAAAATTATATCACTGGTTGGAAAGGCTTTGGCGGAATCTCCTTCAGCACGTTCTTTATCAATTCGGCAATCATTTCTGTGGTGGCTACTATCGGTAGTATATTATCTTCAACATTGATTGCCTACGGTTTTGCCAGGGTGAAATTTGCCGGAAAGAACATATGGTTTGTTTGTATGATGCTCACGATGATGCTGCCATTTGAAATGGTAATGATTCCTCAGTATATCATGTTCAACAAATTTAACTGGATTGATACGTATTTACCGTTGATATTGCCGACCTTCTTCGGAATCCCATTTTTTATCTTTTTAATCATGCAGTTTATCCGGACGATACCGACGGAACTAGATGAAGCAGCGAAAATAGATGGATGTAATAGTTTTCAAATATTCTATCGAATTATTGTGCCGCTGATTGTACCTGCAATGATGACTTCGGCGATTTTCTCTTTTTATTGGAGATGGGATGATTTCATGGGGCCGCTGATCTATCTATCAACACCAGAAAAGTACCCGGTTTCCCTGGCATTGAAGCTTTTTTCAGATCCTAACTCTGTTACAAATTGGGGAGCGATGTTTGCGATGTCAACGCTTAGCATCGTGCCGATATTTGTGATTTTCTTCCTCTTCCAGCGCTACATTGTCGATGGAATCAGTACGAGTGGATTAAAATCATAACAATGATGAGAAGGAGAGATTTGTGATGGTGACAACCAATCAACCAAAAACCGTTAATCCCTTAAAAACACCGTTGGACTGGGCAAAGGCTGCATGTGATTCTCTTATGGCTGCTTATAAACCTTCCGAATTACCGCCTGACGGCCGCTGGCATTACCATCAAGGTGTGTTTCTGGAGAGTATGCGGCAGTTGAAAGAACGCACTGGCGGAGAGGACTATCAAAAATATATAAAAGCCTATGTTGATTATAATATTGATGAAAATGGAAACTTCTTGTGGAATCGCAAAGAACTGGATGCCATTCAAGCTGGTTTGCTGTTATTTGAATTGGATGAGCAAACGGATGATTCCCGTTATCGGACGGCCGCTGGTAAATTGCGTAACATGTTTCCCACTTTGAACCGCACATCGGACGGCGGTTTTTGGCATAAGGACGGCTATCCCTATCAAATGTGGCTCGATGGTCTGTACATGGGCGGTGTTTTCGCCATGAATTACAGTAAAAAATACGATGAGCCGGAACTGCTGGAAATGGTCTTGGAACAAGAGCGGTTAATGAGAAAACATACGAGGGATCAACAGACCGGTTTATACCACCATGCCTGGGATGAAAGCAGACAGCAGCCTTGGGCGGATAAAGAAACAGGAAAATCCCCTGAATTCTGGGGAAGAGCTATCGGCTGGTATGGCATCACGTTTAATGAAATCCTTGATTTTCTACCACAACATCATGCATCTCGAGTCGAGTTGTCTTCTGCATTGCGTGATTTAGCGGTAAGCCTGGTCGGTTATCAGGACGATGAAACAGGGTTATGGCACCAAGTGGTAGATAAACCTGGGCATCCTGGTAACTGGATTGAAACTTCTTGTTCTGCACTGTTCGTCTATACAATTGCACGAGCAATCCGGGGTGGGCATCTTGACGAAAGTTACCTTCCATATGCAGAGAAAGGATACAGGGGATTGATCCAGCGCATGAAGTTTGATCCTAACGGCCGGTTTATCATGCCGGAAATATGCATCGGGACCGGTGTGGGAGATTATCAACACTATATCAATCGTCCAAAGACAGAAAACGATTTACATGGGGTCGGTGCTTTTGTACTGGCTAGTATTGAAATGCAAGACCTGTTGCCGGCCTTGTAAATAGTAGATGTGGAGGGGAAAACATGAGGAAATTTGCAGTATGCGGGGTAAGCAAACGTGCCATGGGCATGTTTATCAAACCGATGTTGGAGAGTTTCGCAGCTACTAGCAAGCTGGCAGCCCTTCTTGATACGGACGCAAAGCGATTTGCCGTCTGCAAGTCGGAATTCCCTGAAATAGAAAATGTCCCAGAGTACGGGGAAACGGAGTTTGACAAAATGGTAGAGGAAACCAGCCCGGATGTCATCATCGTGGCCAGCAGGGACGACACCCATGTTGACTATATTTTGAAAGCGTTGGAAAAGGATATAAATGTGATTACGGAAAAACCGATGACGACCAGTGCTTTGGATAGTAAACGAGTAATGGAGGCGGAAGCTCGTAGCAAGGGCAAGGTCACTGTAACGTTCAATTATCGTTACAGCCCGTACCATATGCGGATCAAAGAATTGATCCTGGCCGGTAAGGTAGGGCGGATTACTTCGGTGGATTTGAATTGGTATATTGACACCTATCATGGTTCCAGTTACTTTCAACGCTGGAACAGGTTGAGGGAATTTTCCGGCGGGCTTTCCATCCACAAAAGCTCACACCACTTTGATTTGGTAAACTGGTGGCTCGACCAAAAACCAGTAGAAGCTTTTGCTTTTGGGGCGTTGAATTATTATGGCCCGGAAGGGGAGCACAATCCATTAAAGGAAGACGGAAGGCATTGCAAAACCTGCAATGTCAAGCATGACTGTTCCTATTATATGCGATGGAATTCGCGTAGTAACAGTGTGATCGTTCAGGATGACCATATTGATTCGGATGAAGCGAGGAAAGACACTTATACTGGTTATCGACCTGACCAGTGCGTGTTTGATTCTGCGATAAATATTGAAGATACCTACACAGCGACAGTGAAGTATGAGAAAGGCGCTTTATTAAGCTATTCAATCAATTTTTCCTTGCCTTATGAGGGATATCGACTGGCTATCAATGGGACGGAGGGACGGATAGAAACCACTGAATTCCATGCCCCGTCCAGGGTCCCCTTTCCTGTACCGGAACAAACGATCGAATATTTCCCATTGTTCGGTTCAAAAGAAACGATTCATGTAGTGAAAAGGGATGGAGGCCATGGCGGAGGCGATCCGGTCATTCAAGAGGATATCTTTATGGGAGAAGATCCTAAAAGACCTTATACCATCTTATCAGGAAGCAAGGATGGCACGTATGCCGTCACGCTTGGAGAAGCGGTTTGGAGGTCGGCCAAGGAAAACAGGCCGGTCCGCATTGAAGAGTTGTTAAGCCAGCAAACGGTAAAAAGTTAGTACGACAAGAAACGAAAATAAGCTATATGGATAGAAGCAGGGGGATTGGTTATGCAGGTAGGAAGATTGTTGAATGGCGTTATGGCTTTTTGTAAATGGATAACCCATTTCGCTTTACTCAATTTATTATGGATTGGCTGTACCCTGCTTGGCGGCGTTGTTTTTGGATTTGCGCCTAGTACAGCAGCTATGTATGCGGTTGCCCGCAAACAAATACTTACTGAGGACTCTCCACTTTTCAGAACGTTCTGGAGCATTTACCGACAAGAGTTTTTCCGGGCAAACGGGCTGGCATGGCTGTTGGCGGCAATCGGGGCTATATGGTATTTTGATCTACATTTTTTCCGGGAATTTGAGGGCTGGTTTTACTCCCTGATGAATTACATAATGATCATGATTGGCCTGGTTTACATGATTTTGCTGATGTATATTCTTCCAGTGTTTGTACATTATGACCTGAAAATCAGGGGATGCATCAAACAAGCGCTGATTATTGGATTTCTCCATCCTGCCAACCTTGTCTTAATGCTTGTCGTCGGGTTATCGTCCTATTACTTTTTCATTTATTTCCCTGGTTTGATTCCATTGTTCGGTTTAACTGTTTTTGCTCACTTGAATATGTGGCTGTCACTGAAATGTTTTAATCAAATCGAGGAAACAAAACTTACCGAAAAAGTTGCCTCCCCTTGATAGTGGTAATGGTCTGATGGAAGGAGACTTCTGCAGACCATATTTTTTATTGCAGGAATATAGACGAAAAACATTTTTTAATCGACAAAAAAAGATGACATAAATAGGTGGTCGTATATGGAAATGATTTTTATATTTATGAATATCATCCTGCCTGTGTTTATTCTCATTGGGATAGGGGCATGGCTGCACAAATTGTTCACCTTAGATCTTTATACGCTCGCAAAGCTAAACATTTATTTTCTGAGCCCGGGATTTGTTTTGATCAATCTCTATGAATCTGAATATTCTCTTCATATCCTTTGGGAAGTGTTTTGCTTTTTCACACTTTTCATTGCAGGTTTGTATCTGATTGTGAAAATGATTGCGAAAATAGGGCGATACCGTAAAAGTGTGGAAGGGGTGTTTACCAACAGTATCCTGCTTTACAACTCTGGAAACTATGGGATTCCGGTCAACGATTTGGCCTTTAAACAAGATCCGCTGGCAGCCACTATTCAAGTAATCGTCATGACCTTTCAAAATGTTCTGTCCTATTCCTTCGGTATTTTTTCGCTGAAAGCTGTCAGCGAAGGGAAGTGGAGGGCTTTACTCGGATTGTTGCGCATGCCGGCTATCTATGCAATGTCAACAGGGATTTTATTGAATGTTCTGGATGTCGAGTTGCCCGTCTTTTTGCTCAAACCGGGACAATATATAGGTAACGCTATGATTGGCATGGCTTTGTTGACCTTAGGAGCACAAGTAGCACAACTTACTTTCTATCCTAAACTCGTGGTTGTTTATGTCAGCTTGGCAGTAAGGCTGGCTCTTGGACCAGCCCTAGCGGTTCTTTTGATTTGGTGCCTTGGATATGATGGTTTGCTGGCCAAGGCACTGCTCGTCTCATCGGCAATGCCGAGCTCTGTGAACAGTGCGATAATCGCACAAGAATACAAGAATGAGCCGGAACTGGCCGCACAAACCGTTCTTGCTTCCACCGTTCTTAGTATGTTTACAGTAACCATCACAATCTATTTATCTAGTCTGCTTTACTGACGGGAGCCAGTCTTCTTTTCGAGATTGTATTTTTGGTCCAGGAAGGTTTTAGAGATTTGCCGCTGTTCGGGCGTTTTGGCAGCCTCCATGATCACATCCACTTCAGGCTTATACTGATGGAGCAATTGAAAATATAAATCATAATTCAAGTGGCCGCTGCCAGGAGGAACAGTTGTAATCTGACCATTTTCCATGATCCTGTCTTTTGCATGACAAGCGAGAATCCTATTACCCAAACGTCTGAAGGCTTGTTCGATTACTTCGTCTTGCCTGCTGAAATTTTCGGCAGTCAGCAAGTTCACCGGATCGAGGACGACACCGATATTGCTCGATGGGAGCTGCTCCAGCATTCTTTCTAGCGTTTTCGCATCCCCGATCAAATGATCGTTCGCTGGTTCGATTCCGATTAAAACCCCATGCTTTTCTGCTTCTTCTATAAGCAATTCCAAGCTTTCTTTTAAAACTTCCCAGTCTTCCGGGATAAAGCCGCCAGGCATCTTTCCAACTTCTGCTGCCACCACATAACAGTCAAAGAGAGGTGCGTAACGAATCAGCTCTTTGAAACGCTCTAGATTCTCCTGGCGTTTTTCCGGGTCCCTTTCATAAAGATGCAGATAACAGGCAAGCACAGAGATGGATACACCGTGTCTTTTAAATGCTGAAAGGATGCTCCTTGCCAGTCCGGGACTTAGACATCCAGGACGCTGGAAGTCTGGTGAATCGATTGCTTTCCACAAAGCAAGCTGTACATGGGCAAAACCTTCTTTTCCCACTTTTTCAGCCAAATCATCCCATGGCTGTTTTCCCATTAAATGTGCCAGTACTCCGACACTCATCCGATCACTCCTTATTTCATTGGAAGTATTAGATAGTCTGCCAATGGCAGTTTCATTGTTTTTAAGCATCTACAGACCAAACCGGCTATTTCCTCTGCACCTTGTTCATTAAAATGCGTATTGTCTTGTACTCCGTTTGGATAATTTTCCTCCTCACCTGGTTCAAACCACATAAACAATTTTCTGGACGCAATATCTCCTGATTTTTCCAAAAGAACCGTCGTTTTCTTGGTTAAGTCAATCAATGGTACTGATTCCATGTGTGCCAGTTCCCGCATTGCAGCTGGGTAATCACCATGTGTTTCCTGCAAACTTCCGTTCTCTGAAAAGTACCGCCGCTGGACCGGAGTCAGTAAAACAGGGAAGGCCTGGTTCTGTCTGGCAACCGTAACATACTGCTTCAAACAATTTTGATAAGTAGTAAATGGATCTGTATGTCTTTCGGTTTCAGGCTTGCTATCATTGTGGCCGAACTGGATGAATAAATAATCTCCTGGTTGCAGGTCGCGATTGATTTCATCTAACCTGCCTTCTGTTATAAAACTTTTGGAGCTTTTGCCCCCAGCTGCACGATTGAAGACAACAACTCCCGTTTCAAAGAAGCGGGGGAGAGCCTGCCCCCAGCCTGCTTGTGGTGCTCGATGCTTACCATAATCACTTACAGTTGAATCTCCTGCTAAAAAAATCCGTATCCCCATCGATTTCATCTCCTTTTATCCGGCTGTCTGTCAAGCAAGCGGCCGACAAGAACTGGATAATCTTAATTCGGGTTCCAGATAAATGGCAGATGCTAAAGGTTTTTCGTCAATGACAGCCATCAGTACTTCTGCGAGTTCTCCTGCGATGGTATCAAGCGGGACTCCGACAGTCGACAAAGACACTTCCATGTCCTCGCTTTGAGGAAGATTGTCATAACTGATGATTGAAATATCTTCTGGGATCTGCAAGCCTTGCTCATGAAGAGCGCGTAGTACCCCCTTTGTCAAATCATGGCTACCACTGATTATTGCGGTAGGCAATTCCCGCTGCTGTAGTATTTTTTTTGCAGCATCATACCCATCATATTGTTCCAATCCAGATACCTGGATCAGCTGTCCCTCAACCGAAGCCGAAGAAACTGCCGATAGGAATCCTTTAACTTTTTCGGCTTGTAATCGGTCTTTATCCTGCATATCTCCCACATAATCGATTCGGCGATGCCCTGTTTGGATGAGGTGTTCAACTGCGGCTTTGATAGCTTTACGACGGTTGGCATCAACGACTGGATTGATTGTGTTTTCGCTGGCGATTCCATACGTAACCATTGGTACCGATGCATCCAAATCAGTTTGATTAGTGCCCTCTTCAAAAGTGAGAATGGCATCTACTTGATACCTGTTGAAGGTCTTTACCGCATCTTCTAATTCATTAATAGAAATAAGCGTCGTGTAGGATAATTGTTCCAATCGTTTGTTCAAATTTGTAATCAATGCGGCATGGGCAGCTCTTTCAATCGTCGGCCAGACAACTCCGATCGTATGAGACTTTTTCGACACAAGGCTGCGCGCTGCTGCATTGGGCTGATATCCTAACTGTTCTGCCAACTCGGTAATGCGTTTTTTAGTAGGTTCTTTTACCAGGGGACTGTCTCTCAGAGCTTTAGAAACGGTAGAATAACTGACCCCTGCTGACTTAGCTATATCTTTAATCGTGACGCCCATTGGTGTTCCTCCATTTTTAAATAATGTGTAATAAGTATATAACGGCATAGTGCAGGAGACAACGCTGTACAGGAGGTTTACTCAGCCGTAGAGCAATCTGGCTGACCGCCATTGACAGAAAATTCTTAGCACTCTATAATAATAACAACGTTGTTATTATTTTTCAAATTAATTTTTCAGGAGGTTAAACATGAGTGAGCCCACTATCATGATTCATGAACGGGACAATGTAACAATAGCTCTTCAGGATTTAAAACCCGGCGAAACGATTGTAATTGATAGGGAGGAAATCATTGTCCAACAGGCAGTCCGTGCCGGTCATAAAATTGCAAGAAAACCGATTCCGGAAAATGAAAACGTCATCAAATATGGCTACCCAATTGGCAAAGCTACGACTCCTATTGATATCGGGGATTGGGTCCACACACATAATGTGATGACGAACCTATCGGGAACCTTAGAGTATAAATACAACCCGACATCCGATAAAGTCGCCAGCCAAGGAGAATCTGCAAGGACTTTTCAAGGGTATGTCAGGAAAAATGGGGAGGTTGGAATTCGTAACGAAATTTGGATTATCAATACGGTAGGATGCATTAACAAGACAGCTGAAGTCGTGGCGAAGATGGCCAATGAACAGCATAAGGATGATCAAATTGACGGAGTTTTTCATTTTTCCCATTTATTTGGCTGTTCTCAGCTTGGTGATGACTTGCATAATACCCAGAAAATATTAAGCAGCCTTGTGCACCATCCGAACGCTGCAGGAGTTTTGGTAATGGGCCTTGGATGTGAAAACAACTATATCGATGCTTTCAAACAAGTGATCGGTGATTTTGATGAAGAAAGGGTCAAGTTTATCAGTGTGCAAGAAACAACCGATGAAATTGAACATTCCCTTGATCTCATTGACGAGCTGGCTGAATATGCGCGCTCCTTCAGGAGAGAAGCAGTACCAGTTTCCAAATTGAAAGTCGGATTGAAATGCGGCGGATCAGACGGCTTCTCTGGAATTACCGGAAATCCGCTGCTTGGCGCTTTTTCAGATAAGCTGATTCAACAGGGCGGAGCTACTGTGCTGACCGAAGTTCCGGAAATGTTCGGTGCAGAATCCATTCTAATGGGAAGGGCAAAAGATGAACAGACCTTCCGTAAGATTGTTGATTTAGTCAACGATTTTAAGGAATACTTTTTGCGGCATGGACAGAATGTCTATGAAAATCCTTCTCCTGGAAACAAGGAAGGCGGGATTACCACTCTGGAAGAAAAGTCTTTGGGAAATGTACAGAAAGGTGGTTTCGGAGAGGTTGTAGATGTATTGCCGTATGGGGACAGGATGACGTCCGGCGGATTGAATTTGCTTCAGGGTCCTGGCAATGACTTGGTGTCTACAACAGCATTAGCAGCTGCAGGAGCTCATATAGTCTTATTTACGACCGGTCGCGGCACCCCGTTTGGAGGGCCAGTTCCTACAGTGAAAATTTCTACTAATTCGGCACTTGCCGAAAAGAAAAAGAACTGGATCGATTTTAATGCCGGAGCATTGATAGAAGGAAAAGGTAAAGAAGAGCTGACAGAAGAATTTTTTGATTACATTGTTGAACTTGCTTCAGGAACCAATCAGACAAACAACGAAAAATTTGGCTTTAAAGAAATTTCCATATTCAAAGACGGTGTGATTTTATAACGAACATTCAAAAAAGAGGAGGGAAACCTAGTGGTTAAATTAGATCGTACTGTCCTGGCGAAGTCGTTTGCTGACACAACATACCGAAATTATGACAGCAAACTTCCGGAAAAGGTTCTGCAAATCGGGGAGGGGAACTTTCTCCGCGGATTTGTTGATTGGATGATCCATCAGATGAACCAGCAAGGAATCTTCAATGGTTCCGTAGTGGCTGTTCAACCAACTCCGCATGGTCGTGTACTTCCGAAACTAAAAGAACAGGATTGGCTTTATACGGTGATCCTTCGCGGAATAGCCGGTGGAAAAAAAGTAGACGAAGCAGAAGTGATTCCTGCTATATCGAGAGGAGTCAATCCCTACGAAGAATGGGAGCAAATACTTAAAGTTGCTGAATCAGACAAGTTGGAATTGATCATTTCCAATACAACCGAGGCAGGAATCACATACCTCCAAGAACCGTATCAAAGTGATTCCTTCCCTTCTTCCTTTCCAGGAAAGATAACCGCTCTTCTTTACCATCGCTATAAATACTTTTCCGGTGACTTAAAAGCAGGTTTGCATATCCTTCCTTGTGAACTAATCGAGGAAAATGGCGGAAAGCTTAAATACATTG
Source organism: Sediminibacillus halophilus (assembly GCF_900103695.1). Taxonomy (GTDB): domain Bacteria; phylum Bacillota; class Bacilli; order Bacillales; family Amphibacillaceae; genus Sediminibacillus; species Sediminibacillus halophilus. The sequence continues at coordinate 709,023 of NZ_FNHF01000001.1, read as the reverse complement.
TAAAACGGATTGCAAGGGACTGGAATCTGCCTTCCGATTTTTTACGTTGGCTCGAAACAGCAAATCGATTCTACGATACGCTGGTCGACCGGATTGTTACAGGGTATCCAAAATCGGACGCAGCGGATTTTGCCAGTAAACTCGGTTATGAGGATGCCTTCCTCACAGTAGGAGAGCCCTACCACTTATTTTGTATCGATGGATCTGAGGAAATAAAGAAAGTGTTTCCTCTTGACCAGGCCGGTTTAAGAGTTAAATGGGGAGATATAGAACGATACAGGGAATTGAAGGTCCGTTTATTGAATGGCCCCCATACCATGATGGCTTCCGTCGGTTACTTGGCGGGTGCGGATACAGTATTGGATGTAATGAAGGATGAATCGCTTCGCTTATTTGTAGATCGAGGGTTTGAAGATATCAGTGAGACACTTCCTTTCGCCAATCAGGAAAAGCTTGATTATATAGAAGAGGTTAGGCAACGATTTTTAAACCCTTATAATCAGCACTATCTTCAAGATATCGGAATGAATGCAGTGTACAAGTTCAAATCCAGGCTCCTTCCCACCCTTAGCAGGTATGTTGATAAAAAAGGACAAATGCCAGATTCTATTGCGTTGTCGCTTGCTGCTATTCTCGTCTATTTTCGCCCTGTACAAATGAATGCGCATGGGATTGTAGGTGAAAGGGACGGAAAAAGATATCAAACTCGTGAAAGCGAGCTTGTCAGCAAGGTGCTGACGAACTGCTGGAAAGAATATGAGCAGGAAGAGATCAGTATCGAAGAATTTGTTTTTTCTATTTTGGGAAACCGTGCTATTTGGGACGAGGATTTAAATGAAATCGAAAACGTGACTCCGACCGTAAGTGGTTATGTCTGGCAAATTATTTCCATGGGGATGAAGGAAACCTTAACACAAATGCTTCATAAGAATTACTCTTCTTTATCTTGAATCCATCTTAAAAATATACCTTGTTATCTTTCTATCTCCATGCTAAAATCAAACTATAACGAACAAAAACAAACATAAAAAACTGAAATGGAGAGGAGCTTGGTTATGGGCGAACTATTCTCATTAAAAGGTAAAACCGCCCTCGTGACAGGTGCCACCCGGGGACTTGGTCAGGGAATGGCAGTGGGTCTTGCAGAAGCTGGAGCGAACATAATCGGAACGGGAACAAGTGATTTGAGCGAAACCCAAGCGAAGGTGGAAGCTGTTGGCCGAACCTTTCATGGATTGAACAAAGACTTGTCCCGAAAAGATTCAGCAGCGGAACTTGCCAATGAAGCGGTTGAACTAGGCGGAACGATCGATATTCTCGTAAATAATGCTGGGATTATCCGCCGATCAGATTTGGAGGAATTCTCAGACGAAGACTGGTACCAAGTAATCGATGTCAATCAGCATGCCGTCTTTCAGCTGAGCAGGGAAATGGGCAAACATATGCTGAATAATGGTTCCGGGAAAATCATCAATGTAGCTTCGATGTTATCCTTCCAGGGTGGTTTGAAGGTGCCTGCCTATACAGCCAGTAAACACGCTGTTGCCGGGTTGACCAAGTCTTTTGCCAATGAGTGGTCCAGTAAAGGAATTAATGTAAACGCTATCGCTCCTGGATATATGGCCACTGATAATACAGCTCCAATTAGAGAAAACAGGGAACGTAATGCCTTTATCACCTCCAGAATTCCCCAAGGAAGATGGGGATCCCCAGATGACTTAAAAGGTGCAGTAGTATTTCTTGCCTCCGATGCTTCCAATTATGTAAATGGCCATGTGCTTTGCGTAGATGGCGGATGGATGAGTTCTTAATAAAATCCGGAAAGGGGAAAAAGCTATGGAAATCAGGTATGCGACCAACCCAACAGATGTGAAACGATATGACACAGAAAGGATCCGCAAGGAGTTTTTAGTGGAAAATCTTTTTAAATCCAACGAATTGAACCTTGTTTACTCTCATTACGATCGGCTTATCACGGGAGGAGCAGTACCGGTAAAAGAGACGCTAAAGTTGGAAGCTGGCGATCTTCTGAAAACGGAGTATTTTTTGGAAAGACGGGAAGTTGGGATTATCAATATCGCCGAGGGTGTTGGCATTGTTACAGTCGACGGAGAAAAGTATGAATTGAACAAACGAGATTGTGTCTATGTTGGCCTCGGGCATGAAAGTGTAGCTTTCTCCAGTAAGGATAGCAGTAATCCTGCCCGGTTATATATCGTTTCTGCCACGGCACACAAACAATATCCGACCCAAAAAATCGCCATTGAAGAAGCGACGCCTAACCATATGGGTTCTGACAGCCAGTCCAACAAGCGGACTATCTACCAATACATCCATGCAGGGGGGATTCAAAGCTGTCAGCTGATGATGGGGATGACCCTTCTGGCACCAAACAATATGTGGAACACGATGCCGCCGCATCTTCATGACCGCCGGATGGAAGCTTATTTATATTTCGATATGGATGAGGATTCCCGGGTCATTCATTTTATGGGGCGACCAGATGAGACGAGGCATATTGTCATGAGAAATGAACAGGTCGTTTTTTCACCACCATGGTCGATTCATTCTGGGGTAGGTACCGATAACTATACGTTCATTTGGGCAATGGCAGGAGAAAATTACACGTTTACCGATATGGACAGCGTATCCATGGATGAACTAAAATAATCTTTTTCAAGTGAAAATAAGTTCTGTCAATCCGGTTCATTGTTTACAGTGAATCGGATTTTTATTACGAACAGGAAGCTGGTAATTGAAATGGGGAAAACACTAGAACAGTTTTTCATTGAGCAATACAATCGGAGTCCAGTTCTTAATTGGACGCTCGAGCAGTACGAAAGTCAGCGGAATCGAATGAAACAGGAATTGAAGAAATTACTTGGTGATTTCTCCGATTGGGATAAAATAACGTCAGAACCTGTCCTGGAAACTGTTGAAGAATATGAAGATTACCGTCAAGAACGGATGAGTGTGAGGTTAGGGAATCAACTTGATGTTCCTATTTATGTGCTTACACCATTTAAGCCGAAAGCAACGTTACCTGCTGTTTTGGCACTTCATGGTCATGGTTACGGACCAAAACAAATTATCGGACTGACGAAACAAGGCAGAAGGGACCTTTCAACTGCTACTCAAACAAACTTTGCTCTGCAAATGGTGAAACGCGGCTGCAAAGTTTTTGCACCGGCCTTGTTAGGAATAGGAGAGCGGATTTTTCAAACTGATGCGGAAGCAGGGGAAGACAAATCATGTGAGAGGCTGGCACAGCTATTCTTAATGCAAGGAAAAACACTTCTGGGTGCCAGAGTTTGGGAAACTAGAAAATTACTTGATGTCATTTCGTCCTTTGAGGATGTGCCTCCCGATAATATTGGGGCATTTGGATTTTCTGGAGGAGCTGCAGTAGCTGGTTTTACAGCTATTTTAGATGAAAGATTGAAGGCGACAGTGTTGGCAGGCTATCCCTCCCTGTTCCGGGACAGCATTCTGAAGAAACCTCACTGCCTGGACAACTATCTCCCGGGTGTACTAAGGCTTTCCGAACTTCCGGGTTTACTGGGATTAGTATCACCTCGACCGATTTTTATAGAAACAGGGGAAAAAGATGTTTTATTTCCATTATACAGTGCTAGTGTTGCTATCTCTCAGTTAGAAAGGATTTATCAGCAAAACGGGAGACCGGAAGCATTTGACTTTCACATTCACCATGGTGGTCATGAAGTCGATGGCAGCAAGTCCTATAACTGGCTTTTACAGCAGCTTATCTAGCAAATTGAGGGAAGTTCGATGAAGACATTCTATCTGGAATATGGTAGGTTAAAAATATGTGCAACTGCAGGAGGGTTGATATGCTATCAATAGAACGCTATCAACGTATTTTAGCTGAACTGGAAAAACAAAAGGTTATCAAAGTATCCGCTCTTAGTAAGCAATTAAAAGTGACTGAAAAGACAATCAGAATTGATTTGGAAACCTTAGAGAGTCGCGGGTTACTTACCCGGATTCACGGCGGTGCGATGTTGGTGGAGTCAGAGGAACGATTGCTGCCAATTGAAGAGCGGCAATCCGGCCAAAACGAGGTGAAACAAGCGATTGCCAAACGGGCAGAACAATTGATTGTGCCGGGAGAGACAATTCTTATGGACGGAGGCAGTACGACAGTAGAAATCGCCAAGCTGCTGGGTGATAAGGAGGTCACTGTCATCACAAATGATTTAAATATCGCTCATGTATTGCAAGCTAAACCGAAAGTACAGCTTCTTGTACCGGGAGGAGAGAGGATCGCCAATTCCAGTTCTCTTTTTGGTACACAGGCTACTCAATTTCTGCAAAAGCTGCACGTCAACCGAGTGTTTTTTGGTGCTACGGGTGTATCAGTGGAGCAAGGATTATCTGTTTTTACTAGCTTGCATGCAGATTGGAAAAAACAGATAGTGGAATGTGCCGAAGTGGTAACACTTGTCGCTGATTCCTCCAAATTCGGCAAAATTGCCCTGATCCAGTTTGCCAATATGGATCAAGTCGATATCATCGTTACCGATGACCGTCTTGATAAGATTTATAAACGACAGCTTAAGGAAAGAAATATTCAAGTATTACTAGCATAAAGACGAAGGAGGATTTCAGACATGGATGTAGTAACTTTAGGAGAAAGCATGGTGTTATTTACCCCTGATACAGAAGGCCCGCTCCGTTATGTCAGCGGCTTCCATAAAACGATCGGTGGGGCGGAATCGAATCTAGCGATAGCCTTGACCAGGCTAGGTCATCAAACTGGTTGGATCAGTCGGCTTGGTAACGATGAATTTGGTCTGTTTGTCCGCAATTTCATTCGTGGAGAAGGAGTCGATACATCGAATGTCACCTTTGATGAAGAATTGCCAACAGCTGTTTTTTTTAAAGAAAAACCTGCAGCCGGCGATCCGAAAATTTATTACTATCGAAAACTTTCTGCCGCCAGCGAGCTATCGCCGGATGATTTAAATGAGGAATACATAAAACAAGCTGCTTTCCTTCATGTAACCGGCATCACTCCAGCACTTAGTGACACATGCAAGCAAACTGTGCTGGAAGCAATCCGCCTGGCAAAAGCAAACGGTCTAAAGGTTGTATTTGATCCCAATCTTCGTTTGAAATTATGGTCTGAACAGGAAGCAGCTAAGACGTTGATGGAAATTGCGGCGTTAAGTGATATCGTGCTTCCTGGAATCGACGAAGGGGAACTGATGACTGGGCATGAACAGGAGAAAAAAATTGCGGAAGAACTCTTGGAGAACGGTTCAGACGTCGTCGTGGTGAAACTCGGTTCATCCGGTGCTTATTATGCTACAAGGCGGGAAGCAGATTATGTTGAAGGTTACAAAGTGGAGCGGATTATTGATACCGTTGGAGCCGGAGATGGTTTTGCGGCAGGTTTTCTATCTGGCCAGCTTCGGGGATGGACTCTTGCTGAATCGGTAAAATTGGGAAACCGTATAGGAGCCTATGCACTGACCGTCTCTGGAGATGTCGAAGGTTATCCTTTCTGGCATCAAGTCGATACGGAACAGGCAAACAAGGAAATTTTGCGCTGAAAAATAAGGAGGTAGAGGAAAATGGATAAAGCTACTATTATGAAGAAAATGGTAGAAAATGGAGTCATTGCTGTTATTCGCAAAGTACCGGAAAAAGATGTAGAGCAGGTGGCCGAATCGCTGATAAACGGCGGCGTAAATGTTCTTGAAGTAACGCTTGATGCCGAAAATGCCAATAAAATCATCCAATCATTAAGCAACAAATTTGCCGGGAAAGCAGTCATCGGTGCCGGTACTGTTCTTGATGCACCCGCGGCGAGAACAGCCATTGAACATGGTGCACAGTTTATCGTCAGTCCGCTTCTGGAACAAGAAGTAATTGAGGCAACCCTCGGTCTTGATAAAGTCTCTGTTCCAGGAATCATGACGCCGACAGAAGCAATGACAGCTGTAAAACTAGGCGCCGATATTGTCAAAGTTTTTCCGGCTTCGGCCGTAGGTCCTTCCTTTCTCAAAAATGTAAAAGGGCCATTACCGGATATCACGATGATTCCGACCGGAGGTATTACAACAGAAAATGCTGCTGATTTTATAAAAGCAGGAGCGGCGGCTGTCGGAGCTGGAGGAAATCTTGTGGACAATAAGGCGATAAGGGAAGGAAACTTCACTCAGATTGAACAAGTTGCTGCGAAATATACGGAAACGGTAAGGCAAGCAAGGGCGACGATGTAAAAGATCGATAAGTTAATCGAATCTATTTCAACAAACCCTTGTCATCAATGGTAATTATTTGACACAACAGGGGAAAAGATTTATGTTTGTGAAGATAGTAGCAAAAGGAAAATTCCCTTTTTTCCAGAGTTCGAGACGAGAAGATACATAGGAAGGTTTCATCTTTCTTCTCTCGAGGGATGGTAAATAGAAACACTAGATTTGCTGGAAATGGTAGATTTCTCCTGCTTATAAGTGTACCTCTAAGGAGGTATTGCACTTTTATATAAAAGAGAAAGGTGGACATGAACATGAGCAACAAACCTAAAATTGTCGTTCTTGGTGCTGGTTATGCCGGGATGATGACAACGAAACGATTGACGCAAAAGTTAGGCCCAGAAGAAGCAGACATTATTCTGGTCAATAAGCATAATTATCATTATCAATCTACATGGCTTCATGAAGTTGCTGCAGGCACGATTGATGTCAACAAAGTCCGTATGCTTATCAGCGATGTCATCGATACGAATCGTGTAAGACTTGTCTTTGATACAGTGCAGGAAGTGAAAAAGGATGAGCAGCGTGTCGTTTTGGAAAATGGTGAGCTAGAATATGATTACTTAGTGTTCTCATTAGGATTTGAGAAGGCCTCTTTCGGTATTCCCGGAATGGAAGAAAACGCCCTGTCAATTGAAAGTGTCGACAAAAGCCGCTTGATCAGCGAACATATCGAGCATCAATTTGCCCGCTACAGCAGTGGTGAAGAAACGAATGATGAGGCATTAAACATCGTTGTTGGAGGATCAGGGTTTACCGGTATCGAGTTTGTCGGAGAACTAGCCGAAAAAGTGCCGGAACTCTGCAGGAAGTATGATATTGATCGCAGTAAAGTGCGTATCATCAATGTGGAGGCGGCACCCTCCATTCTCCCTGGATTTGATGAAGAATTGGTTGCTTATGCCCGTAAATCCTTGGAAGATCGTGGTGTAGAATTCCGTATAGGCACCAAAATCCAAGAGTGTAGAGAAGATGCATTTATTGTAGGAGAAGACAACGAAGAAATTAAGGCTGGTACGATCGTCTGGACTGGCGGTGTGCAAGGAAGCTCTATACTGGATAAATCCGGTTTCGAAGTGTTCAAAGGCAAAGTCAATGTAAACGGCGACCTTCGTGTACCAGGATATGAGAATATCTTTATCCTCGGGGATTGTTCCTGGGTAATGGATAAAGAAAATGACCGTCCATATCCTCCGACTGCCCAACTTGCTATCCAGGAAGCGGACACTGCTTCTGATAACCTTACAGCATTGCTGCGTGGCGGCAAGCTAGAGGATTTCGTTTTTGATAACAAAGGAACAGTGGCTTCGTTGGGTGGCAGCCATGCAATGGGAACCGTTTTCTCCGGATATAAATTGTATGGTAAAACAGCCCGTGCCATGAAAAATGTCATTGATAACCGTTATCTGTTCATACTTGGCGGACCAAAACTCGTTTTGAAAAAAGGGAAGCTTCGTCCATTTTAATAACGGAACATCAAAACGCTCAGGGAGGGAAGTAGGTTGAAAAACACATTTTTAGTAACACTGCTTGCGGTCCTTTCTACGGTTGTCTATGCCGTAGTTTTGAGGAAACAGGAAGACAACAAACATTTTTGGTAATAAACGTAACCGGAATCTATCAGGGATTCCGGTTTTTTCTATCACAACATCTTCATTCAGTCTTTGAAAACCGAACCGTAGCGGAAGAATCAAAAAAAGAATTTATCTGGTGTCTGAGTTAATGGAAGCCAGGTCAATATGTATAGTCAGGATTTAATAGAATGTTAGACGCACACTTCCTCTATATTTCTAGATGGTTGAGAATGGAATAGAAGCTTGTAATTTTCTTATAAAAAGATATAGAAACGATACAAACGTGTGTTCCTGAAATCGATCGGGCGTGTTATAATGGGGAAAGCGTTAGTTTACTTTAAATACTATCCCTCTTTTACATTACCTTCGCATTTTATCCCCGAATAAACATTCCTTCGAAAAAAAGAAAATAGGTGATTACACGTGAAATTGATTTTAGCTGAAAAGCCCTCTGTGGCAAAAAATATTGCAGATGCTTTACATATAAAAACAAAACAGGACGGTTACTTTCAAGGTAATGATTATTTGATTACCTGGGCATTTGGTCACTTGTTGCAGTTATATGATGCAAAAGATTATGATCGTTCGATGACAAAATGGAAAATGGAAAAATTTCCATTCATACCAGAAAAGTTTCTATATAAAGTGAAAACCGATGTCCGCAACCGAAACCGGGCAGATGGAGGGGCGCAAAAGCAGCTTCAAGTGATTAAACGCTTGATGAATCGGCCTGACGTAGAGGCAATCGTCTCTGCGTGTGACTACGATCGGGAAGGCCAATTAATTGGCGATAGCATCATTAATTATATCAAACCTCAACAACCGGTCTACCGATTATTAATCAATGAGTGGACCCAGGCGGAAGTGCTTCACGGACTGAAAAACATGCAACCAAATGAAAAGTTGCGCCCGCTGAAAGATGCCGGGATCAGTCGCCAATGGGCGGATTGGATAATCGGAATCAATTTAACGTCTGTTGCTACACTTAAATACCAGCAAGGAAGTGGAAAGGCTCTTAACATCGGCCGAGTTCTGCTGCCAACATTGAAAATCATTTATGACCGGGATAAAGAAATTAAATCATTTATCCCGGAAGATTATTTCAAGCTGACAGCAACATTTTCTACTAATTCCGGTGGAACGTTTCAAGGTGTCTACCAGGAAAAAGAACAAGAAAAATTCAAGCAAAAGCAGCCACTTGAGGAAATCGCCGGTAAAATAGCTAAAAAGCAAGCAACAATAATAGATAAACAAGTTGAGAAAAAGAAAGAGTTCCCTCCATTCCTTTTCAATCTTTCCAATTTACAAGGCTATATGACAAACAGGTATAACGGATGGACATCAGATAAAGTACTAAAGGTTGCTCAATCACTTTATGAAAAGAAGTGGATTACTTATCCTCGTACAGCTAGTACAGCCCTGGATGAGAGTCTGGTAGGGAAGGCGGCAACAGTATTAAAAAAATTGGCTGAAGAGGTACCGTATAAAGAAGAAATCCGTTTCTCGAAGTCAAAGCGGGTCTTCAACAATGCGAAAGTGGAAAGCCATAGTGCAATTATGCCTACTTACTTGAAACCAAAGCGGCTTACTAAGGATCAGGAACTCGTCTATCAAGCAATAAAAAACAGATTCATCATGCAGTTTATGCCTATTGCGGAGTATGAAGAAACAAGGCTTTTCGTTAAAATAGAAGAACCAGAGGTGCCCGGTTTGTTCTACACGAAGGGCAGAGTCCAGTTGAAGGAGGGCTGGAAGCAGGTAGAGGGCATTCAGTCAAAGGAAACAATCCTTCCGTACGTGGAGCCTAAAGAAACGGTTGCAGTCCAGGGAAGCGATGTTTCTTCGCATGTGACAAAACCCCCCAAACCTCATACTGAAAAAACATTGCTTCGATTAATGGAAACCTGCGGAAAGGTTTCGAAGGAAATTGGCCAAGACCAGGAAGAGGAAGTTACAGAGGTTCTATCGGGCTTTAGTATTGGTACTCCAGCAACAAGGGCAGAAACAATTAAAAAATTGAAAGATGTTGGGTATATTACGACGCAAAGAAAAAACCTGGTATGTACCGAGCTTGGAAACAGGCTTGTGGAGACTTTCCCGATTGACCGGTTATTCGACTTGGACTTTACTGGAAGATTGGAAAAATCCCTCGCGGATATCGAAAAGGGCAAAGTGGATAAGCAACGTTTTTTGGAAACCGTGTTTACCTTTACGAAGCAATCCGTAGGCACGATTAAGCAGGAAGCAGAGGTTACGATAAATAAGGTTGTGCAGCAAAAAGCGTCTAAAGAGACACTTGGAAAATGTCCAGTATGTGGCAGCAAGGTTGTCGAAGGAAGTAAAGGATTTGGCTGCAGTAACTGGAAGAGCGGCTGTAAATTCGTCGTTTGGAAAAATGATAAGTATCTAGCCGCAATGCGAAAACGAGCGACCAAAACGTTAGTAAAGGGATTGTTGAAAAATGGAAGGGTATATGCGAAAGGATTGACTAGTAAAAAAGGCAAGAAATTTAACGCCTATTTAAGCTATCAAAAGAATGCATCCAATGATTACTTCAGTTGGAAAATGGATTTTACCAAATAAGTAGAAAAGTTTGTCAGATGTTATGACAATAATAAAGCAGTGACTAACTGCCTGTGTTACATTTGATTTACAGAACATAACAGCTGGCCAAATGGAACCTTTGCCATCCGCCATTTGGTTGATTGCTGCAGGTTTTGTATCCGAAAGTTTGCGTCTCCCTCTTTTCTTTGCAAGGTGTCTGAATGATTGCCGCCAGTCCAGCGGCAATCGCATAAAAGCCAAACCGGCTCCCAATCGGCCGGTTTGGCTTTTTGTATGCAAGAAACTCTAAATAATCAAGCCTTCAGGCAGAAATAGACACACCATGTTTTGGGGTGGGAAAAGCCGTACATAACAAGAAGAGAGATTTGATGGTGAGCGGAAAAGGTGTAGAGAGCTCACTCTTGATATTTTTCAATGCTTGATTTAACAGACTCCATCATCTTTTGGAAAGAATCTGCTGCAGCAACTGTGTCACGCTGCTGAATTGCTTCCAGCAAAGATACATGGAAAGGATAGCTTTGATCAAAAATATCATCTTGACCAAAAGGCTCGTTCCAGAATTGGTGGAAAGTGTCCCAAACAGAGTCGATAATACTGGTTAGCAGCTGATTGTCGGCTGCCTCGTATAAGGCCTGATGAAATCGCGCGTCTGCCCGGTTGGCTTGTTCACGTTTACTTTCATTAATGTAACGCACATAATCCGTTAAGTGCTGCTGCATGATTGCGATATCTTTCTCTGTCGCCTTATGGACCGCCAAATCAACTGCTTTTCCCTCTAAAGCTATTCGGACATCAAGCGCATCCAATAAAAAATTTTTTTCATTTTCTACATCGAAAGCAGTCCTGATGTAAAAAGGTTTTGCATCTTTTATAAATGTGCCTTTTCCATTTAATACTTCTAGGATGTCTTGTGATTCAAGCAATTGCAATGCTTCTCGGAGTGTGGATCGTCCAATCCCCAATGCACTCATTAATTCTGTTGCAGCGGGAAGCCGATCTCCGGAAGTAAGGTTTTCTTTTTTTATATATTGTTTAATTTCATCGGCAACCATTTCGGATAGCCTTTTTTTCTTTACTGTTTTCATGTAAGCACCTCGCAAATCAACTAATCCTATTATAGCAAAAAAGCAAATAAATGATGAGTACAGCAAGCTGGAATGAAGCAATATAGTATTTTGTCAGATATTATGCTTCTGTCCAGTCGGAACGATGAACTACCATTTTATGATTTCCTTCTGTGGATAATACGGATTCTGTAATGGAAGGGAGGAGGCTACTTTAGAGTGAATTCTAGTGTTCTTTTATCTGGTAAACCGTAACAACCAAGGAGAATCGGACGAACCGTATAAATTATCAGAAAAATTTAACCTTTCATACAGGTTGATAGTGTGATAGTATAAATGCACACATTATTTTAAGCAGAATCCTGCAAGAAAGAAGGATGAAAAATGCATTACAGCGATGAAGAAATTTGCACACAACTTGGGGAGTCTTTCAGTGAACATCATGGAGCTGTGTCACCGCCTGTTTACCAAACAAGCTTGTTTGCGTTCGATTCTTTTGAGGCCTTCACCGAAGCACAGAAAAGAGAACGAGAAAATTATGTTTATACCAGGGGACTCAATCCTACAACTGAAATACTGGAACAAAAGCTTGCGTTATTGGAGAGGGGGGGGAAATGTAAGTGTTTTTCATCAGGAATGGGCGCCATAAGCAGTATCTTTTTATCCTTGCTGCAAAGTGGAGATCACGTTCTGTTTGTGAATAACATCTACGGACCGACCATTCAATTGTTGGACCACTTAAAACGCTTTTATATCGATCATAGCTCTGTTGGTAATAGTCTGGAGGAAATCGAAAAGGCAATTAAACCAACTACTAAGCTTATTTACGTAGAAAGCCCAGGAACGATGTTAATGAAGGTTGTAGATCTTCAGCAAGTTGCCCATATCGCCCAAAAGCATGAAATCATCACGGCAATAGATAATACGTGGTCGACGCCGATTTTCCAAAAACCCTTGCTGCATGGATTTGATTTATCGGTCCATTCCTTGACAAAATATATCGGCGGCCACAGTGATGTCGTAGGCGGAGCGGTAATTGGAAGTGAAGAATTAATCGATACCATCTCAAAATATGGTTTTCAACTAAATGGAGCCGTATTATCTCCTCACGATGCATCCTTGATTATCAGAGGCCTGCGGACATTACCGATCAGGCTAAGACAACACCAGCAACATTGCCTGAAGGTGATTGATTATCTGAAAGGCAAGGAAGAGATAACCAGTATTCATCACCCGAGTCTTCATTCTGGAGAAGAAGATGTGATCAACAAGCAAATGAAAGGTTTCTCGGGCTTGCTGAGCTTTGAATTAAAGGATGCAGGATTTGAGCAAGTCGCTCGATTTATTAATCATTTATCGGTTTTTAAAATCGGGGTAAGCTGGGGAGGGTTTGAAAGCCTGGTAAACGCACCAGTAAAAAAGGGAAACGAAAAAGAACTGAATAAACAGGGACTGAGTCCGGGTTTGGTTCGTTTGTCGATTGGCCTAGAGGGAGCAGATTTACTGATTCAGGATTTAGAGCAGGCTTTCCAGGCCTTGAGCCGGGAAGTGGAAATCCAGTAGTTAAAAGGAGAGGGTAAAAATGAACGATGCAAACATAAAACGGCCATCGATTGGGATGACGATGATTCCAATTGGCCTGGCCGTAGCTATTTTCATTATTGGGATTGGGGTATTGAAATACCAAGCAGAATTAATGTTGTTTTTTGCTGGTGCCTTGTTTGCGATATTTGCAACGTTTTATGGTCGGTCATGGGAAGAAATTTTAGTGGTAATGGGTGATAAAATCAAAAAAGCCTTGCCGGCCATTTTAATATTGTTCAGTATTGGGATGTTGATCGGTACCTGGATGATTTCTGGAACGATTCCGTTTTTTGTATATTATGGACTGGAAATTATCAACCCTGCCCATCTTTACGTTATGGCCTTTCTGGTAACGGCAATCGTTTCGACTTGTGTAGGAACCTCCTGGGGATCGGCTGGGACAATCGGAGTGGCGTTGATGAGCATCGCGCAAACCATGGATTTATCCATGGCTGTTACTGCAGGTGCTGTTGTTTCCGGTGCCTATTTTGGGGATAAATTGTCTCCTCTTTCCGATACAACCAACATGAGCTCACTTGCCGCAGGGTCAAATCTCTACGAGCATATACGTCATATGCTTTTTACATCGATACCTTCCTCCATCATAGCGGTCATCGTATTCTTCATAATGGGCTTGCAAATCGATTCAGCGACGGATCAGCTTGCCAATGTGGAGGAAATGCTAAGTGGAATTGGACAATTATTCAATCTGAATCTTGTTGTTTTACTCCCAGCTATAATTGTAATCGCGGGATCTCTTATGAAGAAATCTCCATTGATTGTATTGTTTATTTCCGCCTTGACGGCGATGGTGGTGGCATTGATTTTCCAGCATGCCACTGTGAGTAATCTGATTACTTCGGCCGTAGAAGGGTTCAATGTCGAGATGATCGCTTCTTCGGTGGCAGGAGCAGATGCCTCTATCATTGGACAAGACATGCAGGATTTACTCAATAGGGGAGGCCTGTACTCTATGTACGGGGCAACGTTCTTTGTATTTTGTGCTTTTTTCTTTGCTTCAGCCCTGGAAGTTTCCCAAGCTCTCAATGTCGTTTTGGAAAAGGTGATAACCTATTTACGTTCGGTGGGAAGTGTGGTAATAGCTTCCCTGATCACAGGCTTTGCTGTCATTAATTGTACTTCTAATGCATTGGTAACGTACTTCTTAATTCAGGACATTTATGGTGACGTTTACAAAAAGAAAAATCTCCATCCGGTTAACCTGTCGCGCAGCATGGAAGATTCTGTTACGGTAACGGAGGCATTGATGCCTTGGACAGTTTCTGGAGTCTTTATGGCCACTACGTTGGGAGTAGGAAACTTTGAATTTCTTCCTTGGGCAATATTCAACCTCGGAGGCATCGTATTCTCTGCATTATACGCTTTCCTTGCCCCACTGACAGGTGATTTTGGTATTCGAAAACTGAAGGATGAACCAGAAAGCGGTCGAGCTCGTTCTAAAACGGCGATATAAAAACATATAGGTGTACTTCCTATTTTGTAACAGCATTTTGTCAAACAGTGTATTGATTTAAGTCGGCAAGAATAGCTGAGTTAGAAGAAAGGATAATTTCACATTTATCAATCCTGACAACCTTAAAAGCCCTCCCTGAAAAAGTAACAGCAGGATTTTGTTTTATCCAAACAGTTTCGTGGAAAAATAAACATGAAAGTGGTAGTATCTAATTTGCCGTCTTTCTCATAGACGGCAAATCAATTGAAAAGGAGGGTAATCATGGCTGAAAAGATTACAGCGCAACAATTTAAAGAACTGACAAATACGATGGACAAGCCAATCATCCTCGAATTTGGAGCTGACTGGTGACCAGGCTGCCGTATGTTGAGACCGGTGGTCTCAAGCGTTTCTGAGCAGCTTGATACTGTAGACTTCTACTATGTAGACGTAGATGAGTCAGCAGAATTGGCTGAACAGTTCGGGGTGCAAAGTATCCCGACATTGGTAAAAATAAAAGATGGCGGAGAAGAAGCCGATCGTTCTGTCGGCTTTATGCCAGAGGAGCAGGTCAAAGCCTTCGCTGAGTCATAAATGTAGAAGAAAGGTGCCTTCGTCTTGGAGACGGGGCACCTTTTATTTTTCCCTGTTAACTTAACAGATGAAATCTGTAACCTTCTTGTTTAATCGATTGGATTAAGGAGGGAAGGATTTCAGCTGTTTGCTCTAGCTCGTGTAGCAAAATAATGGACTTGTCCTGCAAATGATGAAGCGTATTGTCAACAATTTGCTGGGGATTGTTTTTTAACTCCCAATCAATAGAGGCTATTTTCCAAAGTACTACGGTTAATCCGAGCTCCTCTGCAGCGCGTTTTGTATTCTCGTCATATTGGCCAAAAGGAGGCCGGAAATACGTTACTTTTTGCCCGGTTATGGATTCTATGGTCTTGACACTGGAAGCCATCTGCCGATATTGTGCCTTGTAATCTAAACTGGTCATGTCAGGGTGCGTAATCGTATGGGTTCCAATCTTGTGCCCTTCCTGAATCAATCTTTTCCATGGTCTTTCCGGATAGAGTAGTTTGGACTGCCAAAAAAACATAGCTGGAACGTTTTCGTGCTTTAGAATATCAAGTATCTCGGGCAGTACACTGCTTGGCCCATCGTCAAAGCTAAGCATCACAGTTTTATCCTTTGATTCCGGGAGACTGGTTATCATTTGTTCATCCTTCGAGTCGTACACGACTCGTGATTGATCTGCAATTCATGGACTATATGCCATTTTCCCACATCCTTCTGTCTAGTATTTGCCGCTCATTTACCGGCTCCTGGTTTTTTCATTGACTTCGTTGGATTCATAGGTGTTGAAATATTCACGGTCCGTAAATTCTTCCGGTTTCCCATCAAAAATAATTTCCCCTGCTTTTAATGCAACAATCCTGGTGGCATACCTTTTAGCTAATCCCACATCATGTACATTGATAATAGTCAGTAGATGCCGCTGTCGATGCATTTGCTCAAGCAGTGAAAAAATATGGTTGGAAGTCCCTGGATCGAGACTGGAGACTGGTTCGTCCCCCAGCATGATTTGCGGTTGTTGCAACAGTGCCCTTGCGATCCCGACCCGTTGTTTTTGTCCTCCGCTTAATCGTTCAACACGCCGATCGGCCATACTGGATAAATCAACATCTTCAATAACTTGTTTTGCCTGTTTTTTTTCCTGATCACTAAACCATCCGATAAGATTTTTAAAGTTGCTCCGATAGCCAAACGTACCGGTAAGTACATTTTGCATAACGGTTAGTCTGGGAATCAAATTAAAATGTTGAAAAATCATTCCCATCTGCCGACGTACCTTCCGTAATTGTTCCTCTGACATTTTTGACAGGGGTTGTCCGTCCCAACGCACTTCCCCGTAGGTGGGTTCTTGCAGTCCGTTGATACACCGTATCATGGTAGACTTGCCAGACCCGCTTTTTCCAAGAATGCAAACAAATTCACCCTTATCGAATGTTAAAGTTATATCTGACAATGCATCCTGTGCACTGCCGGGATAACGGACAGCGACTTCATTTAATTCCAGCAATTGTCGTACCTCCTTATATGACCCGATTCCTGACATAGCTGCCTAAAACGTCGACAATGACGACTATTACCATAATAATCAATACATCAAGCGAAACAGAGGAGTATTGAAAGGTTTTGAAGTCATTGAACAAACGCTGACCGATTCCGCCGCCACCGATGAAGCCGAGAACAAGTGATGTCCGAATTGCTACTTCAAGTCGATAAAAATAGTGTGACAGCACATTCGGCCAAATTTGCGGAAGGATACTGAACAAATGGGCGAACCAATTTTTTGATCCGACAGCCTTCATTGCTTCCTGCGGTCCCGGGTCTGAGGCTTCTACTAATTCGGAAATCAGCTTGCCCAGAACGCCGATATTATGAAAGGCAATCGCCAGAACAGCCGGAAAAGGCCCGAGCCCTAATGCTGTTAGTAAAATTAAACCAAACACAATCTCCGGAATGGAACGCATGAAACTCAATGCAAACCGTGACAAATGGTAGACTGGCTTGGTGGGGGAGGTATTCCAGGCAGCGATAAAACTGATCGGAAGCCCGAAAAACAACCCGATGAAACTTCCCAAAAAGGCCATTCCCACTGTTTCTAAACTATCATGGACCATACCAGGGAATTTAGAAGTATCCATAGGAAACCATTGTGCCAAAAAATCGATCATATTACGAAAATCTCGAAATTTTGACAGGTCAAATTCAGTCAGTCGCATGCTGAAATATAAAAGCAGACAAAGGATAAGCAATGTCACCAAATTTTTTCGTTTAAACCACATGAAAATCAGCTCTATTCTTCAATAACGCCTTGTTTGACAGCTGCATCACGGATGCTCTTATAATCCTCGTTCGTTGCTGTTGTAAAGCCTGTTGCTCCAAAGGCATTAAGGATTTCTTCATCTTCTATACCTTGGAAAGTTTCCTGCAAAGTAGCAATGGTTTCTTCGTCCGTATCTTGATGTACTGCCCAAGGATATTGGAATAGCTCTTCCGATTGCCAGATTTTTTTGATTTGATCGCCATCTACTTTGCCCGACTCGACTAATTGATTATAGATAGCACTGTCAATGGCTCCGGCATCGACTTGTTTGTTTTGCACCGCTAAAGCTGTCGCATCATGTGAACCAGTGAAACGGACAGAATTAAAAGAATGCTCATCTTCAGATTGATATACCCCTTGTTCTTGAAGTTCTATTTCTGGTATCAAGGCACCTGAAGTCGAATTTGGATCACCAAAAGCAAAATCGATTTTTTCCGGATCTGCAAGTAAATCTTCTAAAGACTCCCACGGATTATCGTTGTGCGTAATGATATAAGAATGATAGTAAGGTTCACCATCAATAAGTTGAGTAATGATTGCCTGTGCGCCACTTTTTTCATGAGCGACTACATATGTTAGTGGGCCGAAATAAGCCATGTCAATTTTGTCGTAATTCATCGCTTCTACGACACCGTTATAGTCAGGATAAACATCGACCTTTACTTTCTTATCCATGGCTTCGTCTAAAATGGATTGAAGTTTATCCATTGCCTGTTGCATTTCGCCTTCAGTCTGGGCAGGTATTACGCCGATAGTGAACGTATCCTCTGCATTGTCATTCTCTTGTTCAGCAGCACTGTCATTTTCCTGTTCATCCCCGCAAGCGGAGAGAAGTAGTGAAAAACTTAATATGATCGCCAAGTATATCCATTTTTTCATCTTATCACCTCATGAATTCTTTTGTCGGCTGTTTTTAAATTGCATTCAAGAAGAAAAAGGACTCTTTTGAGCCCTTTTTCCCTAGAAACAGAAAATTTATACCACAGAAATTCGTCCACAGTTTTCGCTGGTGACGTCACCGATTATTGCTGACGGAACATTACTGTTTTGCAGTTTTTGTTCTAATTCGTCAGCTTCGGATGCAGGAACAGAGATCAGCAATCCGCCAGATGTGACAGCATCACAAAGGATCAGTTGATCCAGTTCACTTATTTGATCACTGTAGTCAATGCATTCGGCCAGCCATTTATGATTCTTTTTTGAACCTCCAGGGATGACCTTCTTTTCCGCCAGCTCTTTTGTACGGGAAAGAAGCGGTACTTTGTCGTAATGAATCGTGATGCCGACATCACTGCCCTCGGCAATCTCCCTTGTATGGCCAAGCAATCCAAATCCAGTGACATCCGTGCAAGCATGGACGGTATGGTTCTCCATCGCTTCGGCTGCATATTTATTTAAAGCAGCCATCACTTCCATCACTTCATTGGTTGTCTCGTCGTCCAGCAAGCCGTTTTTGATGGCGGTTGTTAAAATCCCGACACCGATAGGTTTGGTGAGAATCAGCTTGTCACCAGGCTTTGCGCCGACATTTGCGCGTATCTTTTCAGGATGGACTGTACCGGTGACCGATAAGCCAAATTTAGGTTCCTGGTCATCGATCGAATGGCCGCCGACCAATACAGCTCCTGATTCATTCACTTTATCAGATGAACCGGCAAGAATATCAGCAAGAATGCTTTTATCCAAATCATTGATCGGAAATCCGACAATGTTCATCACTGTTATCGGCTTGCCACCCATTGCATAAACATCGCTCAATGCGTTTGCGGCTGCAATCTGTCCAAACATATAGGGATCATCCACGATGGGAGTAAAATAATCCAAAGTTTGTACAAGGGCTGTCTCATCATTGATTTTATAAACACCTGCATCGTCTGACGTTTCTAAACCGACGAGCAGATTTGGATCTGGTACGGATTTTGGTAAGTGACGCAGCACCTGCGTCAGGTCCTCAGGACCAATTTTGCATCCTCAGCCACCTTTGCTGGATAAAGAAGTTAATTTTACTATTTCTTCTTTAGACATTTTCTCACACTCCTTTAAAATACTTTAAGAAATGAGTTGCTGCCTTCTAAATATTCCACTCTGTAAATTACGAGAGTTGTTTATAAATTTCCAGCAGTTTTTTAGCCTCTTGCTGACTGGAGTGGGATTCTGAAATATAGTGGGCAGCAGCTTGTCCTATGGACTGTCTTAAATGGTTATTATTCATGATTTTTTCCGCATAAGCAAGAAATTCGTTTTCGTTATGGTAAATAAATCCATTTTCTTCGTGGGAGACTATACTACGATTCCCTTGGTTATCCGAAACTAAAACAGGTATTCCGACAGCCATTGCTTCCAATATTGCCGATGGCTGTCCCTCAGCAATCGATGTATTTAGCAGAACATCGGCCGACCGATAAATGCTTCCCATTTTTTCATGATCTATTTGTCCAAGATAGCTGACCCAATGGTTGTTTTCGGCGACCAATTTTTCAACTGCACTTCCTTCTTCTTCTTCCAGGATAGGGCCGACCAGTGCCAAACGAATAGTTGGGTAATCGCTGTGCAGCTTTTTCATCATCTGGATTGCTGCCGGTACATTCTTAACTTTTCTTATACCTGCTGGAAGGACAAACAGGGTGGTACCTGGTTCCTTTTCGTACTTATCACCATCACTTTGAAACTCATCAGTACCTTGGGGAATTACGTGGATTTTTTCAGCGATTCCAGGGATTTCTTTTAACAGGGTGGACCTTGCTTCTTTGTTAAATACGTGAATAGCACTTGCTCCTGTTAAAGAAGCAATCGTATCAGCTCTGGTCGTGTCCTCATATAAGTAATAGCTTAGGTCCGTCCCAGTAATGGTGATCATATATGTTTTAGGTTTATCCCGAAGCTGTTTCAAAAACTGATAAAAACGATAGGCGTGAAAACCGTGTAACAAATCTGCAGCAGGTAAATCCTTTTGTTGATTTTCAGACGTAATCGATACGATTTCCGTTTGTATATTCAATTTATGCAACGCCTTCGATATTCGCTGAACTGTAACCGTATTTCCACGTTGTTGATGATAATTTGGTGTTGCGAGGATTACCTTCATCGTACACATCCTTTAATAAAAACTGATATTGGCGATAAAGAAGTGAAGAATTGTTCATACGTCACCATCCTTAGGGAAGCTATAAGCTTAGGATGGAAAATGGATGTTGTGCTTACCTTACCCGGAATAGCAAATAATAAGCCGCAATTCTTTAAGTGGAATTGCGGCAGAGCTTTCCTTATGTATTGGCGGGACTGTGTGGGAATCGAACCCACCGGAGACGGCACGCGCCTCCCTCAGGGTTTTGAAGACCCAGGGGGACACCAGTCACCCATCCAGCCCCATCAGTCATTATCGCCAAGCCTCACCAAGTTTATAATGATTTTCCTGCAGGTGCAAGTACAAAGTCTCAGTAGTTTTTACCAGCTTACATTGGAATGAGGGGAGAGGCAAATACTATGCTGGATACTGTTTGAAAAGAGGTGGAAAGAATGGGAAGAGATGAACATCGTCATTCAAGAGGGAAAAACAAAGTGAAATTACCTCAAACACCAGCATATGAAAAAGACCGGACCGGAGTCGATATCGAAATGTCAAAAAACCCCCGCGTTCAATTCGGCATAAACGAAGAAGACAAATAACCCCCCGGGGTCAGTCCCCCTACTCCCAATAAACGCAATATTTATTAGGCAAAGCGGTGGAAGGGGACTGACCCCAAAATCATTAAAATCTTCATATCACGAGGTTCTTGGTTGTTAATGGACAGACCTCGAAAGTATTGGAACGTGCACATAAAACGTTGGGGTTAAAAGGTTTTACGTGCTAAGCCAAGGTAACGCATTTTTATAAAATACCAGTGAGGGACTGACCCCCAAAATGGTCGACAAGAGGAACACCTTTGTTAGGAAGTTGAAGAGGGACTGTCCCCCTCCTAGTTTTAATTCTTTCTGCTTGAATCACGGGCTTTAGATGATTACAGTTAGAAGTACCATGACAGAATGAAAGAGGGTGGGGATGATGGGCGATACTTACTATACAATCGGCATGGCTGGTCATATTGATCATGGCAAAACTACCTTGACCAAGGCGCTGACCAATGTCGATACAGATCGGCTGAAAGAAGAAAAAGAACGCAGTATTTCGATCGAAGCGGGGTATGCCCCTTTACATACAGAGGATGGAACGCACGTGTCCATTGTTGATGTTCCTGGCCATGAACGGTTTATCCGCCAAATGATAGCCGGCGTTGCTGGGATCGATTTGGTTGTCCTTGTGGTAGCTGCTGACGAGGGAGTGATGCCACAGACACAGGAACACTTGGAAATTCTTCAATTTCTCGGCATTAAAAGATGCTTGGTTGCTGTTACCAAAATCGACCGGGTGGACGAAGAACTCCAGGAATTGGTAGGAAGCGATATAAAGGAAGCATTGTCAGGCACGATTTTCTCAGAGGCTGAGATGGTATATGTGGACAGTGTTTCTGGAAAGGGAGTGGAAGAACTTCGGTCAGCCATATTCTCCGCTTTGAAGCAAGTAGAATTCAGGGACAGGTTTGGCTCATTCCGTCTGCCGATCGATCAGGTTTTCACTGTTCAGGGACAAGGTACGATTGTTAGAGGAACCATCTACGAAGGCGTGATACACCAAGGCAGTTCATTAACGGTTTTGCCTGCAGGGAAAAAGGTCCGGGCACGTACTATTCAGGTACATCATGAAGATGTACAGGAAGCAAGAGCAGGACAGCGGACTGCAGTAAATATTACAGGCATGGACCGTGAGCAAGTCAACAGAGGAGATGTTTTAGTTGCATCTAACCATTTCCTGGTAAGCAAGACAATTGATGTGGCAGTCCGACTAGTGGATGATATGCAACATCCGATTAAACAGAGGGCTCCCATCAAATTACATATTGGAACATCAGAGGTGATGGGGAAAATAGTGTTCTTCGATCGGAACGAAGCCCAAACCTCACAGGATGAGATACTTTGTCAACTGCGATTGGAGGGGGAAGTTGTCGTACGTCGGGGGGACCGCTTCATTATCCGCCGGCCAACCCCTGTGGAGACGATCGGCGGCGGCTGGGTAATCGATCCGAAAGGAGAAAAATACCGATTTGGTGCAAAAACGGCTGAAATGCTGGAACAGAAAAAGGCAGGTACACCAGAAGATTTGATTGCAGCAGTACTAAACGAACATACCCTCTTGAATGAGCAACAAATCATTCAGTATACCTCTTTAGATAAATCTGTCGTTTCCACTGCCTTGAACAGAGGTATTCAATCGAAACGGTTTATCCCGGCTGAAAAAAAGTTCGTTTTAACGAGTACCTTTGAGAAAGGGAAAAATGAGATAGAAGAAATTGTGGTAAACTATCAACTGCAGCATCCGATGCGGCCAGGAGTTAACAAAGCGGAATTACGTCAAAACCTTCAGGACACTTTTCCAAAATCGTTTATCGATTTTGTTATAACTGAAATGTTAGAACTAGGAATAATAAACCAACAGGAACAGTATTTATCCACCGCGGATTTTCGCCAACACTTGCCCCCGCGTTGGAAAGCGAGATTGGATGAAATTATTGGCCAGCTTAAAGAAGATGGACTGCAAGTAAGGAAATGGGAAGAATACTTTGTTGGTACTCCTCTTCCTGAAGCGATGATTGGAGAATTAAAAAGTTATTTGCTGCAAACCGAACAGGCCTATGCACTTACTGATGATATGATTATTGATCAGCAAGTGTTCTTAGAGGCCGTTAAAAAGCTGCGTAAGATGACGGATGAAACGTTTGGGCTGCAAGATGTGAAGAGAGCGTGGGATGTTTCAAGGAAATATATGATACCGCTGCTCGAATTGCTTGATCAATGGGGATGGACCACTCGGGAAGAAGGCAACCGTCGATGGCTTCTTTCGGAAAATCGCTGAAACATTTTTCGAGCAGTAAATATAAGAACAAGGGGGCGGGAAATTGAAATACCAGGTATCGATTGCATTCTGCATGCAGTGAAATTATGCGCCAAAAGCCGCAAGTTTTGCGGAACAACTATTTACTCACTATCGAACTTCGATTACATCCCTGCAAATGGTACCTAGTTCTGGGGGAGCATTTGAGCTCTCTGTGAATGGGGAATTGTTGCATTCAAAGTTGGATTCAGGAGTTTACCCTCAACTGGAGGAAATAATCGATAAAATGGATAAGTTAAAATAAAGTAAAAGGGGCCAGCAACAATGTGGCTCTTTTTCTATTTGAATCACGGAATCCGTAATCGAATTAATGGGTTTAAGAGCCATTTTCAGGCTATAATGGGAATAAAATTACATGTTAGAAAAAATGGAGGCAGAAGATATGAAACATTTGCTGCGAGAACTTCCGCCGGTTCATGAATTTCAGCAGCATCCGAAATTCCAATACCTCACTGTTCAATCCGGATTCCCGGAAGAAGAAGTCACCAGCAACATAAAAGCTGAATTGGCCGAATTGCGAAAGGCGTTACTGGATGGCACCAACCCGCTCGAAGAGGCCGCTGGGCAAAGTTTCACAGAATACATATGGCAAAACACTGAAAAACGCTTAGAGCGCTTTCATCAGGACAGGCTTCGTCCAGTAATCAATGCAACTGGAACCGTATTGCATACCAATCTTGGCAGAGCACGTCTTAGTTCAGAAGCAATCGACCATGTAAAGCAGGTCGCAGTCAACTACTCCAATCTGGAATATGACATTGACGAAGGTAAAAGGGGTTCACGCCATGATATTCTGGAGGATTTACTCGTGAAGTTAACGGGAGCAGAGGCAGCCATGGTCGTTAACAACAATGCAGCTGCAGTCTTTCTCGTATTACGGGCATTAGCCAAAGAGAAAAATGTAATTGTTTCCCGTGGACAATTAGTCGAAATAGGAGGATCATTCCGTGTCTCATCTATCATGGAAGAAAGCGGAGCGAATTTGGTGGAAGTCGGTACGACGAATAAAACGCATTTATATGACTATCAGAACGCTGTAGATGAAGAAACAGGCATGATTTTAAAGGTTCATACAAGCAATTTTAAGACGGTTGGTTTTACAGATTCCGTCAGTACCAAAGATTTGGCGGAATGGAAGAGCCATTACCCTGATATCATTTTTTACGAGGATTTAGGAAGCGGTGCGTTATATGATTTTAGAGCAGAGGGAATCGGTGATGAGCCAATTATAAAAGAGGTCATCAAAGAGGGGGCGGATTTAGTATCTTTCAGTGGCGATAAGCTTTTGGGTGGGCCACAGGCGGGAATCATAGCTGGAAAGCGGGAATTGATTCAACGGTTAAAAAAGCATCAGCTTGCACGGGTTCTTCGTGTTGATAAAATGACGTTTGCTGGATTGGAAAAAACGCTGCGTGCATATATATCCGGAACAGCAGTACAACAATTGCCAACTGTCCGGGATATTGTCAAACGGCCGGAAACAATCAAAAAACAAGCGGAAATGATGATCGGACGACTAGAAGCTAAACTTCCATATCTTGCGTTCGAAATGATGGAGGACGCTTCGCAAATCGGCGGAGGTACGATGCCTGCTGTTGAGTTACCAACCTATGTGATTGCTATAACTAGTACAAAAGTTTCTGCGCAGCAGTTAGCAGACACCTTGCGGTTGGGATCTCCGGCGATTATTGCCAGGATAAGGGGAGAAAAAGTACTGCTTGATTTTCGCACAGTCGCGCAGGAAGAGATGGAAGGTTTATACGAACAACTACTCCATTTATTGAAGGAGAAAAAATGATGACAGGAGGAAATCGAATGAACAAAAAAGTCATTGTTTTTTCAGATTTTTTATGACCTTTTTGCTTTATCGGGAAAATCCCGCTTGACCAGTTGGCCAAGGAACATGACATTGAAGTGGAGTGGAAGGCTTTTGAACTTCGACCAGAAGGAGAAGATACCCCTGATTATTCCCCAGAATATTATGAACAAGCTAAATCCAATGTGGAACAGATGTCCCGGCACTATGGAGTAGAAATGCGTTGGAACAACAAAAGTAAGCATTCTCGTCATGCATTGGAGGGAGCAAAATTTGCCCGCTTACACGGGAAGGAAAACGATTATCATGATGCCGTATTTAGGGCGCACTTCCAACAGGATAAAACCATCAATGACATTGACACGCTGGTAGAAATCGGGGAGGACATCGGACTCGATGGCGAAGCTCTACGTGAAGCTTTGCTTTCACGTCGGTATGAAAAGCAAGTGCTTGCTGATATACAATTAGCCAGGGAAATTGGTGTGACGGCCGTTCCTTGCTATATAGCTGGAACTAATGGGGTTATGGGCGCGCAATCTTATGATTCTTTGCTACAATTGCTGAATAAATAGTCAAATTACTTATTCGACTGCTTGTAGAGAAACTTTGTGTTTTTCTGCAAGCTTTTTTTCAGAGATTAGGCATCAAAAACTTTTCACTTCTGTATTCTTGCCTTCTCACAAGCTGATAGCAGCATTTGTGAAAGGCTTCGAGCGGTGCAAATCCTTCTATTCTTAACTTTTTCCTGGAGAAATGCAGGAAAATCCGGACTGGTATGGAATATATATGACTGGGATTCAATCAAATAGCAGATAATAGAAAAGCAGGTGGAAAGATGACATATATAATCGAAACAATGAAATTCCCAGTCGACAACTTTTTAGGAATGCTTCTGTATGTAGTATTGTTTATGGCAGGGGCAGCATTGCTTATAGGAATTCCGTTGCATTTCATTCCATATCAAGTCCCATATCCCGTTAAAAATGCTGCTATCGGAACGGCAGTTTTTATCGGTATTTTTATTTGGTGGCTGCTTATATTTTAAGAGGAACTGTTGCTTCGGGTACAAGTTCCCATCAGGTAGTTTTATTTTTTTGTTTCCACTCAGGTTGTAATAAGGAAAAAATTAACGCATCATGGGATTGTTTATTCTGGAATAAGTACCCTCTCAAGGTGCCCTCCTCCAAAAAACCTAATTTAAGCAGTAACTGATTGGAAGCATGGTTTTGTGGAAAAGTAACCGCGCCAATCCGATATAACCCGAGCTTTTCAAAACTGTATTCCATGATTTTGTTGATTGCCTCGGTAGTATAGCCCATTCTCCAAAAATCCGGATTTATTTCATAACCGATTTCTGCTTTTTTGCTATAGGTACTTAAGTTATTTAGTCCTGCAGTTCCAATAAACCGGTTGCTATCTTTTAAAATCAATCCCCAGCGAATGCCCCGGCCGCTTTTATAAGTCTCGTACAGCGAGTATATCATTTCTTCTGCTTGTTCCATGTTAACCAAGCTACTCATCCCATAATACCTGGTCACTTGATCATTGGACATAATATCAAAAAAACTAGAGGCATGTTTCTTCTTTATTTCCACTAAATGCAGTCGTTCCGTTTCTAATTCTGGGAAATCCATTTTTTATCCCGCCATTCTTAGTAATATTTCTATACAATGGATAAAGGTGTTTCCAATAGTATCCTAACTTTTTAAAAAATTCAATCACCATCGGTATTCTACATAGATAATCTTTCGATTCAATAGAATTAGCAGTGTATTTTATATAAACGGTAGAGTTAATAAAACAGCGATAAGAGATGTGAGGAACATTCTTTAACTCGCTGTAACGCGTAATATTTGAACAAAAATCTGCGAAAATCCTTTAAACAATAGGAAATGAAAAAACCAGAGCTCTGCTCCAGTTTTTATCATTTTTAATGGGTTACTCGGTTTTCAAGAGGCTAATATATTGTTCATGTAATTGTTCCTGCAAGGTCGACAGGGGAATGTGAAAGGCAGGCTCTCCCATATAACCAGGAGCGATCTCGTATTGAGCAAAAGCGATTACTAAGTTCCCGTTTTCTATATAGAAGGATTGGTCATCTGAGATACCTTGAAAGGCACTTGCCCCAGTAAAGAGGTCATCAGGGTGGAAATAGCTCCCCTCCTCTGCATTTTCCTGCTCTTTGATTTTCCGATGGATCTCCTGATCGATGGTTTCTCTGTAGTTACTGTTTTCTTTGAAAAGATCTTTAAGAACTAACTTTTGATTGGTTTTTAAGTCAATATTATAGTAATCGGTCGCTGTAATCCCGTGGGCACCACCCGTATAAGAATAAGTAGTTATCGTAAAGGATAAGATTTGATCTGTATTTTTAAGATTGTAATCAATCTTCAGTTCATAGGGATTAAATGGCCGGTTTTCCTGTATCGTGTCATTCTGAGCCTGTTTTGCCTGAACGATGATTTCTTTCTTCGCCTCCATGGCTTGTTTTTTTATGTCATTATTTAGTCTCTTTTCAAATTTCCGATCGGACAATCCGCTTATCACCGGTATATTTAAATCAATGGAAACAAAATCGGTTTTTTCCTGGATGACTTTGGCCCCGATGACAATACTCCCGCTGTCGGACTGATCGTTCTCTGATTCTGCTGATAGTGCCTCAGCTGGTTGTTGAAGTGCGGAAAACCAGCAAAGAAATGCAGCAGAAAATACTATCCAAGCTTTCTTCATATCATGTTACCTCCTGTTTTTTGATTAGCTTGCCATGTTTTATGACAATACATGCTTAAACAGAAAAATTGGCAGGAGATTATCAGTAAAAAAGCGAAGTAAATATCTAGTTTCCATACTATTGTAAATGAGAAAAAGGAGAAACAAGGGGAATGAAAGTAAAACAAATTGAACCTGAGCGTACATATTTATTACGTCATCAGATTTTACGGCCAAATCAATCTATACTTCAATGTCAATATCCAAATGATTTTCAGCAAGGGTCTTTCCATTTAGGGGCATACTTAGAGGGAGAATTAATCAGCATTGCTTCTTTTTATCCGGAAAAGCATCAAGCATTTTCAGAAACGAGGCAGTACCGTTTACGCGGGATGGCGACTTTGGAAGCGTACCGTAGTCAAAGGGCTGGAACTGCCTTGATTCAATATGGTGAATCATTGATGAAGCAAAAGTCGGCTTCCCTGTGGTGGTGCAACGCCCGGACTACCGTCAGCGATTATTACCTGAAAATGGGGATGGATTTTGAAGGAGAGGTATTCGATATCGAGCCCATCGGTCCCCACCGCCTAATGTTTAAGCGGCTGGGTTAGGCAGATACAGAGGGCCTGTTATAAAATCAACTGGTAAAACCAGACGTCTTGCCAACTTTCGAACTTGTAGCCGACCTCCTTAAAACTGCCGATGAATGAGAAGTGAAATTGCTCATGGAGCTTAATACTGGCGTCGTTTCCGGCAGTTATGCCGCTAATGACTGCATGGTATCCGAGTATTTTTGCCTCCCTAAGGATAGCTCCCATCAATGCTTTTCCAAAGCCTTTTCCCTGGTTGGCGGGATCCACATAGACTGAAAGCTCGCAGGTCCATTGGTAGGCGGGCTTGTCTCGATAAGCACTCAAACAACTATAACCCGCTACTCTTCCATCGTGCTCTGCAACGAGTAAGGGGTAGCGGCCACCGTATTTGGAAAACCACTGGATTCGTTGCTCAATTGTCTGTTTTTCCATATCAAACGTAGCGGTTGTATGTTCGATTGCATGATTGTATATCGTCAACAAAGAAGAAATATCTTCTTTGTTGGCTTTTCTTATAATCATTGGAACTCCTCCCGGGCGCATGTTTTATTGTCTTAGACTATTTTATAAAAGATTCATGTTTTGCACAAAAGATAGTTATTGCAACATAGCTTGAGAGTGCCTTCCTGTTTCCCTATATACATTGAGTTGCAGTGTGGCGCTGGGGAATATCCTGCGCTCTTGGGCCACTGGTAAGCCTCCTCGAGCTTTTGCTTTACGGGATTTCATCAGGATCTCTCTTTCTGCAGGACAGGTATTTTCGGTAAGACAAGTAATTGCAGTTCCAAGAAAGGCTGCGGCAGCGTTTCAGTACACGAAAGAAATTGGTTTGTTTTTCGAGTAGTCTTCGGACGCGTCTGTTCCAATGGGTGTCTTCACCGGTAAGGGGTTTCTTGCTTTTTGAGAAAAAAATGTCAGCAGAAGTGTTTTAAGATTTCTTTCTTATACAGAGAAATCTATTCCAACTGCGGAAAAATGCGAGACTCCTGTGGCCGGCTCTTTTTCAGCGAGGAGACTGAAGCGTGCCCCATCCCCACGAAAGCGAGAGGTTTTCCAAAGCACTGTATTCGCACTCATCCTGTAAAAGAGAGAATGTAGCCATAAAGGGATAGTTAGCAGTTTCTAACTAATACGCTAATTATCAAAGCGTGTATCGTATGAATGTAAAATGAGTTTGACATGAGGTTATCCTTGCTTTACACTACAATAAAATGTAAAACTTATTAGACATTTTAAGGGGAGTCCCGTTATACGGAGGCAGTAGTATGAAAAATACGATTCGAAGGATTAGAAAAAATAAAAAACTTTCGCAGGAAGAATTGGCAGGGAAGTGCGGTGTAACAAGACAAACAGTCAATGCAATTGAAAATAACAAATACGACCCGACTCTGGCGCTTGCCTTTAAATTGGCCTTCCATTTGGAGGTAACCGTTGATGAGTTATTCGAATTTCACTATGGAAAGGAGTAAATAGGAAATGCGAAAACCGGATGAAATGGAAAGGCATCACAATTATGTAGCATGCAGAAATGCTTTTGTATTTTATTCAATTGTCCTGCTTATTTGGTCATTTTGGAGTTTTATTGAAACCAGAGAGGTAGGATGGGAATTTATCACCCTCCTGATAGGTGTGGCTGTATTTTGGTTTACCAGATTATTCTTAGCACGCAAAACAGGTTAGCTGTAGTTGGGGGGGATGTCGATAAGCGTTTGTTCAAAAGGGGACTGTCTTTATTGATGAAATTTGTTATGATAATACGGAAACTACTTAATGGAGGAAATTATGGAAGATATATTACAGTTAAAAGACAAACATATTGTAGTAATGGGTGTGGCCAACGAACGCAGTCTTGCCTGGGGTGTGGCTAAATCACTGGCTAAGGCCGGGGCCAAGCTGACGTTTACATACCGTAAAGAACGCTCATACCAAAAATTGACGAGGCTTTTGGAAAAAAACGAACTAACGGCTGAATATGTCACTGTGTGCGACATTAATGAGGATGAGAGTATCAAAAATGCATTCGCTGATATCCATGAAAAGGCAGGCAGGATTGATGGCGTTGTACATTCGATTGCCTTCGCTCATGGAGAGGACTTGAAAGGGGCGTTTGTGGACACCTCTCGTAGTGGGTACGCTTTTGCTCAGGATACCAGCGCTTATTCGTTGATCGCTGTATCCAGGGAAGCGAAACCTTATATGACCGAAGGCGGAGCGATCATCACCATGAGCGCGTTAGGTGGAGAAAGAACACTGGAAGGGTATAAGGTGATGGGAGTTGCCAAAGCTGCTTTAGAATCTTCGGTGCGTTATTTGGCGTTGGATTTGGGAGCGGACGGGATAAGGGTCAATACGATTTCTGCTGGGCCGATCAGGACGCTGGCAGCAAAAGGGATCCCTGGCTTTAACGAAATGCTTCATGATATCGAATCAAGAGCGCCGCTTAAGCGAAATGTAACGCAAGAAGAAGTGGGAGACATGGCAGCAGTGATGATGAGTCCGCTGTCGAGAGGAGTGACGGGTGAAACCATCCATGTGGATGCCGGATATAATATAATGGCATAAGGTCAAAAAGTAAACACGAGACGTCTTTGTGAGAAATATTTTCTTGCAAAGGCGTTTTTTATATAAACAAGTATATTAAATGCACGTTTTAACTCGCTTTCCAGAAATGTACCCTGGCGGAGTGAGTAAAAGAGAGGAACAAGGCTATTTGGCATAGAAAAATGCCAGATGTGGACGGAACAGGCTAGAGGCTTATCGCCAACACGAGAAAAAGGAGAGGAAGAGGTTACCGTGCCAATTATTATCGGATTATAGAAGATGGGGAGATTGATCCATCAATCCCATTATGATAAACATGGGCAACTGTATGATTGAAGTCCGCCTTTGAGGAGCAGATGAAATTTCTACATGATCATGATTACACAACGTTGACGGTACTTCTATTTTTCCTTGTCATGCAAGGAAAAATAGAAGTACCGGGAAACACTGTTTTGCTTACTTTCGACGATGGATTTAAGGACAATTTTATAGAGGCGTACTCCATAATGGAAAAATATCGATTTAAAGCCGTTAATTTTTTGGTTTTTTGTTTCCAATCGAGAGGACAAATTCTCTTCGTATAAACACCAGTACTTCAGTCTGCCTGATTTGGGAAAAGCTGTGATGTATTTGACTTTCAAAGTCATACCTACAATTTTCATCACCGAAACAAACTGGGTACAGCTTTCCTCGAATCCAAGGAGCCAAATGAGATATAAGGGAGGACTACACCTAAGGGGGGTAACACGGATAAATAAGATAGTATTTCCGAAATCCCAAACAAATAAAATATGGTTGTGCTGGAAATCGTCTGTCGCTGTTTTTCAATAGTATATTTCGCATCGGTTGACAAATAGTAAATATGCCACAGTCTATTACAATGGAGGTCAACTGATGAAAAAAATGTTTGTTACTGTTGCAGCGGCCGTTGTCTTAAGTGGTTTAACTGGATGTAATACGAACAATCAGGAAGCACAAGACCCGAATAATGACGAAGGATTTCGCCAAGTCGGTTTTCAGGGTGGAAGGCAAAACGCCGGAAATCAGGATGATGCCAATGACAATGGACAATTCTTCCTCAACCCAGGTGGTCAGAGTCAATATCCCAACCTTAGAGAAAATCCACCGCTAAGACGAGAAAATGAGAATTTCCAACAGGACTTCAGACAGTTCAACCAAGGAAACGACCAACAGAATAACCGACAAAACAATCAACAAACAGATCGTCAGACCGGTGAAACGAACAATAATGCGAATAACAGTGACGTGCAGCAGGAAGTCATTCGGTTAACAAATGTCGAGAGACGTAATAATGGACTTCAGGAACTGAAAGCCGATGCGGATTTAACCGAAGTAGCACAGGAAAAATCGGAAGATATGTCCGAGAACAATTACTTTTCGCATACTTCGCCGACATATGGCTCTCCATTTGATATGATGCAGCAATATGATATTGATTATCAATCAGCAGCAGAAAACATTGCTTCAGGACAGCAATCAGCTGAGGCTGTGGTACAAGCATGGATGGATAGTCCAAGTCATCGGAAAAATATCCTGAATGGAGAACTGACCCATATTGGAGTCGGATTTGATTCCGATGGTAACTATTGGACACAAATGTTTATCCAAAAATAGCAAGAAAAGGGATTCACCGCAAATTGGTGAATCCCGCTTCGTTTAATCCTTCTTTCGTTTGCCGGTCGGTCCTTCCTCCTCCGAAAGCTCTTCCAATATCTCATCTTTCATTTCCGTTTTTACTTCTTGTTTGATTTCCTCATACATTTCATCGTACACTTCGGTTTTTACATCATCCAATAGCTCTTCTCTAAATTCCGTTTTTATTTTGGAAATCCGTCGTTTCCGTTTTCGATTGCCTTCAAGCTGTAGATCTTTACTGAACATCATCAGAATGGCAATTACCATCAACAGCATGATAATAGCAAACGGCAATGCGGCAATAATCGAAGCCGTCTGCAATGCATCTAAACCGCCACCTCCACTTAGGAGCAGCACACTGGCTGTCCCCGCAATTAGGAATCCCCAGACCAGCTTAGCTGCCATCGTTGGTGCCAAGCTTCCTTTGGAAGTCATGGCACCTAATACATAGGAAGCTGAATCCGCGGAGGTGATGAAAAAAATCAGGATTAACAAGATAGCAAGGACGTTGGTAATCATGCTAAGCGGAAGTTCCCCCAGCGTGGCGAACAACGCTAGTTCTACGTCACCGGTGACTAGTTCGGCTATTCCGCCAGATCCGAACATTTCTACATTCAATGCGGTGCCGCCAAAGGTAGTAAACCAGATAATCGCCAACAAGGAAGGAACAATCAATACACCGGCCATGAATTCTCGTATTGTTCTGCCTCGTGAAATCCTGGCGATGAATAATCCCATGAATGGAGCCCAGGAAATATGCCAGGCCCAGAAAAAAATGGTATTCGTGCCAAGCCATTCACTGTCGGAAAAAGGGGTCATTGTAAGACTCATCGGGATTAAATTCGAAATATAACCGCCCAATGTGGAAACAAAGTTCTCGGCGATAAACAATGTCGGCCCCACGATAATAACGAACAATAAGAGCAGTCCGGCCACGACAAGGTTCACATTGCTCAGCAATTTAATCCCTTTGTTAACGCCTTTTGCTGCTGAAATCATGAATAAGCAAGTGACAATTATGATAATCAAAATTTGGGTCCATGCATTGTTTGGAATGGAACTGATATAGGACAAGCCGCCTGTGATTTGCATCGCGCTGAGGCCGAATGTGGTCGCCACGCCGGTACAGGTAGCTAATACTGCCAGTATATCGATTGTTTTGCCAATCCAGCTGTCTGTTCTGTCACCAATTAATGGGTAAAACGCGGAACTAATTAAAGCGGGCCGATCTTTGCGGAATTGAACATAGGCAAGGGTCAAGGCAACAATGGAAAATATAGCCCACGGATGTAAGGCCCAGTGATAAACGCCATACCGGAGTCCTGCAATGGCCGCCTGTCTGGTCTCAGGTTGATAACCTACAGGTGTGTCCAAATAGTAGAGTACTGGTTCGGCAACTCCCCAGAAAACAAAACCGACACCAATTCCAGCAGCAAACAGCATACCGATCCAGGAGAACCAGGAATATTCCGGCCTGTCGTCTGGTTTTCCAAGACGTAGGCGTCCAAAAGGGCTGATTGCTAAAAAAATGACGAATAGGACAAAGAAAGCAGTGATCAACATATAAAACCAGCCGAAGCTTTCAATCATCCAGCTAAGTGCGTCACTCGCTGCCTCCTGCAGGGTGCTTGGAGAGGTTGCTCCCCATAAAACAAATAAAGCTACTAGAATTGTGGAGATGACAAATACAATTCCTGGTTTTTTTGTAGAATAAGAATAATTTTTTTCAGCCATGAAATTGATCTGCGCGCTATTAGCGCAGAGCCCCCCTTTCTTGTATTAGAAATAAAAACTGTGTTTGTTTTTGTCCAGCTTCAGCGCCTACCCCCTCGAGGTCTTAAGTCCACCCTCTGTGTGGCAAGAAACGCCACTCCGAGGCTGTTCTTAAGCTTGTCGGAGGCCCACACGATGTGGGTCATGCAGGCGTTGCCACAGGACGTGGCGGCTTTAGCCTGTACACCTTTAAACAGGCGCTTGCGCATTTCGAAGCCCAGCTTCAGCGCCTACCCCCTCGAGGTCTTAAGTCCACCCTCTGTGTGGCAAGAAACGCCACTCCGAGGCTGTTCTTAGGCTTGTCGGAGGCCCACACGATGTGGGTCATGCAGGCGTTGCCACAGGACGTGGCGGCTTTAGCCTGTTCACCTTTAAACAGGCGCTTGCGCATTTCTTTATAAATAGATTGTTTGGAAGTGTGTAAAATAAAATGTGTGTGCGTATCAGTGGATGATGGATCAATCTGATACGTCGATTATGTAGCACTGGTACTTTTAATACCCAAGGCGGCCAATAATAAAACCGTATCATTAATGAGACGCTAGTGTAAACGGTATGTTTTATTGATTTTTTTACTGTTTCTAGAGTTTGGATGTTGCTTGTAACTTTGGCCGGGTTTTATCATGGAAGGTAGAAGGGTATAGCATAATTGTCATAGAAACATCCCTTTTTGAGTGATGATTAAAATCGGAGGAACACGCATATGAATGACGCTTATTATTCTTTTTTAATCCCTTCCTATAATGAATCAGACAATATCCAGCTGATCCATGAAGCACTGAAGGAAGAATTGGGGAAAATAAACTGCAATTATGAAATTTTATTTGTAGATGATGGAAGTGAAGATGACACATTTAAGAAAATACATCAGCTGGCAAAAGACCATCCATCCGTAAAGTATGTTTCTTTCACAAGAAATTTTGGAAAGGAAGCAGCGTTGCTTGCCGGTCTTAGACATGCGCGAGGCGATGCGGTCATCATTATGGATGCCGACTTACAACATCCTACATATTTAATTGGAAATCTGATTGAGGGCTTTGAGGAAGGCTTCGACCAGGTTGTTGCCAAACGCAACCGTGATGGCGATTCAAGAATGCGTTCATTCTTGTCGAAAATTTACTATAAATGGATTGATCAAGTTGTCGATGTAAAACTGAAAGATGGAGAAGGGGACTTCCGTCTATTGAGCAGAAAAGCAGTGGAAGCGGTACTTGAGCTGTCCGAAGGAAACAGGTTTTCTAAAGGATTGTTTTCCTGGATCGGCTTTGATCAGAAGACAGTATATTACCGGAACCATATAAGGGGGAATGGAGATTCTAAATGGTCTTACAAAAAACTGATTAATTATGGAATAGAAGGAATCGTTTCCTTTAATCAAAAACCGCTCCGTGTCTGTCTGTATGGCGGGCTGATTATTATGTTCCTGGCTTTGCTTTATATTTTTGTCATGCTTGTCGAAATCATCCGCACAGGCATTGACGTTCCTGGCTACTTTTCGATTATCTCTTCTGTTTTGTTTCTGGGAGGGGTACAGTTGGTCAGTTTGGGGATCATCGGTGAATATGTCGGCCGAATTTATGCCGAAACGAAGCGCAGGCCGCATTATTTGATAAGAGATTCAAACATGGACAGGGATTTATGATGAACTGGATCAACAATGAGTTTACCCGTTTTGTAGTTGTCGGCGGACTGAACACGGTTAATTATTACTTGGTATATTTGCTTTGTTTTAATCTTTTAGATTGGCACTATTTAGTCTCGCATGTTTTGGGGTTCATTGTCAGTTTGGTGATTTCTTTTTTTCTAAATGTTTACTTCACCTATCGGGTAAAGCCGACGTTTTCCAAGTTTATACAATTCCCGTTGTCCCAACTAGCCAATATAACATTATCTTCTTGTTTAATGTATCTATTTGTCGATCTGCTTGGCTGGAATGGAAATGCAGCCCCGTTCGCTGCCCTGTTTATAACCGTGCCAGTCACATTTTTGATTACCGGAAAAATACTGAAAAAGTAATGGTGGCAGTCTATGAGAAATTATAACTACTTCGCGAAGCTGATTGCTTTTAGTGTGGTGGCTGCGATTGCAGCTCACGGATTTTTTTTATATCAATGGGGGCAGGGAGGCTTGATGGCCGGTCCTAATGATGGGCTTTCGCAAATGGCCCCGTTCAGAAGCATGCTTTATCAACAATTTACGGACGGTAATTTGTTCTATTCCTATATTTACGGGCTTGGAGGGAGCACATTCACCCAGCTTGCCTATTACTATGGAATTAATATTTTCTTTTACATAACAACTGCAGCTGTTTACGGTTTGGAGTTATTGTCGCTTGTAAAAGAACCGAATGTATTGTTTTGGGCACAAGCAACTGTATTTATAAGTGTTATACGGTTGTCGATTGTGCTAATTTTAACCACTTGTTTATTCCGCTACATGCAGTTGAAGGCCGTCCCGGCATTTATCGGGGCTTTATTATACGGATCATGTGTGATGTACTTCCGCCACGTTACTTACTGGGAGTTTTTTAGTGATGCTTTTCTATGGCTTCCATTGTTGGTGTTTGGGGTCGAAAAGGTAATAAGGGAACAGAAGCCGGGTTGGTTGATCATGGCAGTGGCGGTGTCTCTATTTGATAACTTTTACTTCGCTTTTATCAATTTCTGTTTCATCGGATTATATATTTGCCTGCGCTGGGCGATCCGATTGACACCGGAAGAACCGAAGCAGAAAGTGCAAATACGTCAGTTTAGCCTGGCGGTGCTCT
The DNA here is from genome assembly GCF_900103695.1 of Sediminibacillus halophilus. GTDB lineage: Bacteria > Bacillota > Bacilli > Bacillales > Amphibacillaceae > Sediminibacillus > Sediminibacillus halophilus. The sequence continues at coordinate 671,762 of NZ_FNHF01000001.1, read as the reverse complement.
TGGGGTTTGGAATAGGGTCTGTAGGCTTTGTCCCTGCTGTGTGGGGATTGTTTCATAATTATCGACCTGACTATGAACATTACATTCCTTTATTAGACAATACAAGCAATATATTATATGACAGCCATCTTTATCTACTTCCTGCCATATTTGTATTGTTCGTATTTGTATTTCCTTTGTATCGCATCCGGGTATTCCGTCTGTTTGCGTTGATGGCAATACTATTCACTTTCCTGCATTTCGTCCCGTTGGCTGCCAGTTTTTTTAATGGAATGTCTGCACCTCAGCACCGATTTGAGTATTTAGGTTTCTTCTCGATAGGCGGTACTGTCGCTGCTGGCTTACAGCACCTCAATCGGTTAGATTACCGTGTGTTGATACCTTCTGCCGTACTGATGGTTTATAGCTACATTGCTTTTTACGTGATGGATGATTCTTTATCTTTGAAGGAGATGCTTCCTTTCATCATCGTATGCACGGCGATAGGGGTCTTGCTATTGTCAGTCACCGCAGCGAGGTTTCGTGTTGTCATGCCTTGGTTGGTTGGTTTTATTCTCCTGTCTCATTTCGTGACTGTTAATCAGTTCCAACACGATAAGCTCTATGAGGCTGGAAGGGTGAAGGAATCGACAAAGGCGTATGTAGAGAGCAATGATTACTTTTCGAAAGAACAACAAAACTTGATAGATCATGTGCTCGCCTCAGATGATACAGTGCTGCCGAGAGTTGAGTGGAAGACTGATGGAAGGAATAATACACCGCTTATTCAGAGCTTCCCGGGGACGAGTGTCTATTCCAGCATTTTAAACAAAGAATTGTTGTTTTTTTATTATTACGATTTGCAGATTGATATGAAAAGGGAGAGCGTCAGCCGTTATTCAGGTTTCGGTGACCGCGCTAATTTGCACAGTCTGTTTGGCGGTAACTATATCATGTATGAAAAAAACAAGGAGAAAAACATCCCTTATGGATTTACGGAATACATGGAAAGTGACCACTACGTTGTTTATCAAAACCGTAACACGCTTCCATTTGTCCGTACGTCGGACAATATTTACACGGAAGAGGCTTTGAGTGATGCTTCTGTACTTGATCGAGAGCATGCTATGTTGGATGGAATCATACTGGAACAAAGCTCGCAACAATCAGCTGAAATAAATACTGTGCCTAATTTAATCGAGCAAACTACTATAGAACCAATCGATGCAACCTATACAGATGGTCAGTTGAATGTATCTGGCGAGACAGGTGGAATAGACATTCATACTAACCAGATTGGAGGATCCTATGAGGATTTTTACGTATCTTTCTACTTATTGAACAATGATAAGCACGCATCGCTTTTCCCTTTACATGTTAATGATTTTAAAACGAGCAGGAAATCAAGACAATCAATTTACCGGACAAAAGTGAATGAAATGACCGTTCGTATACCGAGGGAGGAAGTTATTTCACTCAGGGTACCTGAAGGAAGCTATACACTTGAAAATATTAGCTTATATGGTGAGGATTACCAGGAACTCGAGGAGGCTGCCGGAAATACGCAAAACAATGCACAGGTTGACATAGATGGTAATAAGATTGAAATATCCATTGACAACGAGAATAGGGACAGGTATCTTACGGTACCAATACCATTCGAAAAAGGTTGGCATGTTTATATTAATGGGGAAAAGCAAAAAATTCGCAAAGCGAACTACGCTTTTTTGGGTACGAGAATCAAACCGGGCCACAACGAAATCAAAATGGTTTACTATCCTCCTTACTTTGGCATTACTATAACATTGGCAATGCTTTCAGCAGGTGTTTCTGCTTTTTGGATTTTATGGAGAAGGAATAAAAGAAAAAAGAGAGTGGGACAAACCTTGAATTGACTTGAAAATACCGAACGATAACAGAAAAACAAGTTGTGTTTTTGGGATACCAAGAAAGGGCGAATAATGTCGGCGTGATTGTGGATCCACCCCGTGAAAAGGAATAAAACTGTCCCATATTTTTAGGCCGGAAAAGCAAACCGAACCATTCTAATCGTTCGGTTTGCTTTGTTACTATTTTTTATTACAACCGATCTCCTGATATATTTTACCCTATCTTTCCCTTTCCGAAAGCTCTACTACTCAGGCTGGTTTGCTTTCCAGGTGTGTAAGTGATACACGCTGTGCTCTTCTCACTTTCCGTAGCTTTTCCAGAGGATTGCTAATAATATGATCAAGATGATATCCAGCCTCGCTTCAAAAGCGAAAGACAAGAAACCTGCATGTAATAGTGGGATTTTGGTCAGCAACAAGGCGCAAATCATGATTGCAAGTAATGGAACAACTGCTCTTTTCACGTAAAATTGAAACAAAATAAATCCCCCACCAATGACCTCAGTTAACGCTACCAGTAAAAGAATCGTTGCAGGACTGGGGATGCCTATATTTGCAAACACTTCCTTGAAGCTTGGGTCAAGCAATTTAATCAAACCTGAGGCGATGAACACATAAGCGACCCCATATCGAATGAGGTGTAAGGAATGGATAGGTCCTCGCAAATTTTACTCCTCCTCAATTGTTTTTCTTTTACCTTATGCGGTATGTAGGACAGCCTATGCTAAAAAAATGAACTTCTTAAAATTTACTGAAAATATATTTGCTTTTAAAAGTAAAATATATTACTTTATATAGTAAGGAGGCGATTAGTTGGAGGATTTGAAGCTTAATGTTAGTTTACTGCGTAAACGGGTTCCAAATTTAACAGTTGCAGCCCGTTCTGTTGGTCTAAGGCCAGCAACCGTATCCAATCTTTGTACAGGGAAAATCCCGTTGGCGCGGGCAGAGGTGAAAACATTGGTCCGTTTGGCCTCTTTAGCAAACTGTAAAGTGGACGACTTGATTATTCAAAGGGGAGAGGAAAAAATGATCGAAACTGGAATCAAGGTGTTGGATTTATTTGCTCCGCTTGTAAAGGAAGGAAAAACGGGATTTGTAGCCAGACCTGGAATGGGTCAACTCGTTTTGTTGGCGGAAGTTTTTAATCGTTTAAAGAAGCAAGGTTTTCGTTCCGTGTTTTTTGCAGGTGATAACAACAATATTGCTGATGCAGTTGCAGAAGCGGAATTTCACAGTACATCTGCCGAAGAGATCCTCGCTTGCATTGAGAAATACCAGCCAGCAGACATTATCCTGGGGGTGGACCGCAGGATTTATTTATCGGAAGACTTTTACCAATTAGAAGATCGCTTCTATGAACGTGGTATAAATAATATTACATTCGCGATTGTTGACACGAGTGGAGAGGCAGTTGATGAAGAGTTGCCATATGGACCACTTGAAACCCTTTGGGAATTTGATATGGAATTGGCAGCCAAACATTCCTATCCTGCTGTAAATCCTTTGACCTCGATTTCGACCGTTTTGGAAGAAATTAATTTGGACAGTGGCCATATGGAAGTGCAGCAGCAAGCACGTAAAGTTCTTCGCAGATCAAAAGAATTAACATATCTCGTAGAACAACGAGGAGTAGGCAATCTTTCAGAGGCCGACAAGAACACGTTTGAAAGAGGCAAAAAACTAGAAGCTTTTTTGACCCAGCCACTATTTGTTGCAGAAGAATTTTCTAATCAGCCCGGACAGTCTGTAACGCTTTCGGAAACGTTAAAAAATGTAAAAGCAATTTTGCATGGGGAAGTAGATAAAATAGCTGTCGATGATTTGAAATATATAGGCTCCCTGTCGGTCTGAGGATATTTCGTGTGCATATGGTTATTGCAATGGAGAATGAAACATGGTATATTTGTTTGGCGATGAGCTAATTTGCATAAGACGAACAGACATGCATCATGCTAAACGCCGAAATGTGGTCGGCGGTCTTTCGCCGCAAACGTAAAGCCCTCTGCCAGGACAGGGGGCTTTTTTATATGTATAAAACAAAGGAGGTCCTCTTTTTAAGTGGACCTCCTTACTCGTTTACAGCCTTCAAACTTGCTTGTTTTCTGTATTCTGTCTGATACCATGCGATAAACAAGTCGACAAAGCGGGGATCCCATTGCGATCCCTTCCCTTCTTCCAAAATGGCAAATGCTTTTTTAAATGACATTCCTTTTCGATAATTGCGATCAGACGTCATTGCGTCGAAAGCATCAGCCACTGCCAGAATTCTCCCGAACAAAGGGATACTTTCACCCGCCAGTCTGTCAGGGTATCCATATCCATCAAAACGTTCATGATGATGGCGAACACCAGGAAGCAGAGGCGTAATCGCCTCGCTGGGCTGGATCTCCTGCAGGATTTGTTCGCCAATGATAGTGTGAAGCTTAATCGTTTCATATTCAGATGTTGTAAGTTTTCCGTCTTTTAATAGAATTTCGTCTCGGATGCCGATTTTCCCAATGTCGTGAAGCAGTGCAGACTGTTTAAGTAAGGCAAGTTCACTCTCTGACAAGCCGTATCTGCGGCCGATATGCTGTGCATATTCAGCAACACGTATGGAGTGGCCGGCAGTGTATGGATCTCTGGCATCGAGCGTGGCAGCGAAAACAGTGAAAAAGCTGTCATGCAGTTGCTCTGACATTTGTTTCTTTTCCAAAATGGAATCAACCATATGGTTAAAGCCATTGATCAAATCCCTGAACTCATCTGAATAGTAATTGTTTAACTTAGCAAGGTCTCCTGCTTCTACTTTCCGCATACCATTTTGCAGTTGTTCGACCGGTTCTTGAATATCATGGCTTAACAGGTTGGAGCCGAACAGAGCAAAAGCTAAAACGATTATCACAACAATTACAGCCCAAACAATATATTCCATCAAAAAGGCGGAACCTGATTCGTGAAGCCGGAGGGTGGTTGCTGCAGCGAATAGCAACATCGGAAAGACACTAAGTAAAGCGGCACTAAAATAAAACTTCTTTTTGATTGACAATAACAAATGTGCCCCATGTGAAATATCTCTTTGAAACAGCTCATTCCCTTTCTCTTTTAAAAATTTCATAACCCGGCGCATGACGAGGCTTGTTAGATAATACTCAATCATCCCATGCATGAAAGCAATCAGCAATGCTGCAATGCAGGCGATAAAAGCATAGTAGTAAGGAAAAGACAGCAACCCTGTATTAATGGCTAAAATCGTTAAAATAGCGGCCGGAGCTGTGATGCCGATAAAATGTGGCAGGATAATCCGTTGAAAGGAAAGCAGTGGAAAACGGTGCGCGCACTGGTAGGCAGCTTCTACTCTCAATAGCGTTGGCCGTCTATATTTCAATACTTTTTTTATCGGAGCAATTTGTTTAGAATAAGCGCTATACTCCATTATCAACATCACTATAAAAGATACCATAACAAGCCCGAGAATAACGATGGTCTCCGATTTAGAAACCTGTAAGGGATGAAATATAAATATTCTGCAGAAGACAAAGACAGCAATGAGGGAGCCGATTAAATAATTGAGCAATAATTTAATGGCCAGTTTGTTATATGACATGGGTTTACCATCCTAGTTTGCTTATTGTTGTAGGGTTATATTTTATTATAATAAATTTTGTCGAAAAAATGGGGGATTTGTCATAACTTTTTTAAAATGAAGGTCTGTTATTTATGATACTATAGTTAACATGTGAAATGTTCTTATTCGAACTTGTTTTCGGAAGGATGAGGGAAAATAACAGGTAATGGGGGGACATGATGAATAATATTGTGGAAGTAAAGGGACTTAAAAAAAACTATAAGGGTTTCCTGGCAGTGACAGGTGTCGATTTTGAAGTGGGAGAAGGCGAGATCTTTGGCTTTCTTGGACCGAATGGCGCGGGAAAAAGCACAACAATTAATATGCTGTCGACAATCATCAAACCTTCTGAGGGAAAGGCAAGCATCAATGGGTTTGATATAGTAGCCGACAAAAACAAGGTCCGATCAAGTATTGGCCTTATTTTTCAGGAATCAACACTGGATGAAAAATTGACCGCTAATGAAAATTTGATGCTTCATTGTAAATTTTACGGTGTGCCGAAAGAAAAACGGGAAGAGAGAATTAACGAAGTGTTGGAAATCGTCGATCTCAAAGACAAACGAGGAAATATTGTAGATACCTTTTCTGGCGGGATGAAACGCAGGCTGGAGATAGCCCGTGGCTTGTTGCATTATCCGAGAGTACTGTTTCTCGATGAGCCGACCGTAGGATTGGATCCGCAGACCCGAAACCATATTTGGGAATATATACTCCGACTAAAAGAAAAAGCGGGAATCACGATTTTTTTGACTACCCATTATATGGATGAAGCGGAGATATGTGACAGGGTTGCCGTCATGGACCATGGGAAATTAATCGCTCTTGATACTCCTGATCAGTTGAAAACCAATGTTGGCGGAGACATTATTGAAATCGAAACAGAAAACAATCAGGAAGCGAAGGCAGTTCTTATCGAGAAATATGAAGTTGAAGTGAAAGAGGCAGGCGGATCCCTTACTTTTCAGGTGGACAAAGGGAGCGAATTTCTTGTTCAATTCGTCAAAAACTTTGATATCCCTATAAAGACAGTCAATCTTAGGCGTCCGACTTTGAATGATGTTTTTTTAGCGTTGACTGGAAGAGAAATACGGGAAGAGACGGCCTCTTCCAAAGAGAAAGTGAAGACCGGTATGAGAAGGGGGCGTAGATAAAATGGAAGCTATTTATGCGATTTGGCAACGTGACGTCCTGAAATTTTTTCGAGACCGAGCAAGGCTGATTGGTTCTTTTGCCATGCCTTTTATGTTTTTAATCCTTTTTGGAAGCGGTATGAGCGGTGCGATAGGCTCGATGGTGGGTGGAGAAGCAGCTGCCGGACCGCTACGTGATTTTGATTTCGTGGAATTCATGTTTCCGGGGATAATCGGCATGACTGTTTTCAATACGGCAATTTTTTCTGCATTGTCGGTTGTCCAGGATCGGGAATTCGGCTACTTGCGTGAAATTTTGGTTTCACCGATGTCAAGGACATCTATTGCAATTGGAAAGGTGCTTGGTGGAAGTACAGTTGCCTTATTCCAAGGACTGATGATGCTCGTTTTTGTTCCATTCATTGGCGTATCCATTACGATACCTATTATTCTCCAATTAATTCCTGTTATGTTCTTAGTGGCTTTTGCCATTTCATCGATTGGTCTATTGATTGCTACTAGCCTAAAGACTTCCCAGGGCTTTCAGATGGTCATTCAAGTCTTGATATTTCCGATGCTGTTTTTGTCCGGGGCACTGTTCCCATTAAACGGTATGCCTGCATGGATGGATTTTTTGGTGAAAATCAATCCTTTGACGTATTCAGTTGACATGTTTAAAAAGATCATTCTTCAGCCTGAGGGTTTAGCACCTGCTTTGCGAGAAGCAATGGGATTAAATCTGTCTGTTTTCGGCCATGTCATTTCTTTTTCTGAAGAAATGATGGTTGTCCTTATTCTCAGTATTTTGTTTGTTGTATTGGCCACAGTGCGATTCAATCGATCAGAAGCTTAACTTTTACCAATTAAAAGTATAAATACAAACTAAAAGGGGGACAGAAGAAATGGTGGAACATCAGACTGTTATAGAGGCCAGTGGGATGAAAATCATTACGAACAAATACGACAAAACGTATTTCCATAAGAAGGATAACCAGTCAGTGGTTCTGCTTGCAAGAGACGGTGACTCATTTATTCTGATTCGGCAATATCGTGAACCAGTAAACGACTTTGTTGTCCAGCTTCCCGGAGGAGGGGTTCATCCTGAAGAGAGTTTAGATGCTGCAGTGAAACGTGAATTCGCTGAAGAAACAGGATTATGCTGTGAGGAAGCCATGTATTTAGGGAAAATATATGCTGCATCCTGGATGTCGAACGATATCACACATGTTTACTACAGTGAAGCAGTTAGCAGTGGAGCCGGACAAAAATTAGAAGTCCATGAGAAAATAGACGTATTAAAAATTCCAATTGCCGAGTGTATCGAGAAAATCAAGCAAAGTGTTTACAATGATACAGAGCTTTGCTTTGCGGTGCTTCAAGTCTCCTTGCGAGGTTTTTTGTTGCCTGATAGACAATAATTTCCCACCAGTCCGGTCATAATAAACGGAAACGTTTATTATCGGAGGGGTAGCGAATGGAAATTAAAAGTGCGTACACCAATTGTTATAGTGAGTATGGGCGACTTAAAAGAGTGGTCTTGTGCGAACCTCAATACATGACGATCCGGGATGTCATCAATGAAGTGCAAAAGAAATTTAAAAATGAAGGGATTCATATTGAAAAAGCAGTTCGGCAGCATCGCCAGTTTGTGAGCAAGCTTCGTGAATCCGGAGTGGAAGTAGTATTGCTGCCTTATCATAAAAAGTTTCCGGAACAGGTTTTCACTCGTGATATCGGTTTTACACTCGGTGAGACTATTTTTGTTGCAGAAATGGCCAGTAAGGTGAGAAAAGGGGAACAGGACCAGTTAAAACAATGGCTCGAGGATGAAACAATATCTTACTATAACCTTATCGGCAACCAGATAGAAGGTGGAGATGTCATGATTGACGGAGATGTGATTTATGTAGGTCTCAGCAATCGGACGAACCGGCAGGCGGCCGAGCATTTAAGTAAACTATTGACCAATTTTACAGTTATTCCAGTTCCGTTTGTAGAAAAATTTTTGCATCTCGATTGTGTGTTTAACGTGATTTCTCCCACAGAGGCATTGTTTTATCCCGAAGCACTCGGACAAAAAGAGATCGATTTGCTTGCGTCAAAATATGATTTAATCGAAGTAACAAAAGAAGAACAATTCAGGCTTGGAACGAATGTTTTAAATATCGGTAACAAGCAAATTTTCAGCCTCCCTGTAAACAAACAGGTGAATGAGCAGCTCAGGGCCAGAGGTTACCAGGTTATTGAAGTGGATATAAACGAAATCATCAAGTCCGGAGGCTCTTTTCGATGTTGTACGCTGCCGTTGCTTAGAGATTGATGAGGCAGAGGCGTTTGATTTGGCAGTCTCTCTTCAGAACTAATAGCAAAAGGTATGCTCCTTGTTTCAGAAGTATGGGAGCATACCTTTTTTGTGTCTGTTATTAGCATGAAGCTATTTATTAAACTCAATGTTTTCCACCACAATTTGTTCTGGGTCCCAGTCTTTATCAGGGTTTGTATCAATTAATTCAGCAGTCACCTGTTGCCCAACCTTAAATTCCTCTGGATTTTCCACCATGATGGGATTGCCATCAATGTAAAGTAATTGTTTCTCATCATCAATCAAAGTAACTTCTCCTTCTACATCGATTTTTTCGGCAACATTATTTTGTTGACAGCCGGTCAACAGGCCGACTGAAACCGCTAAAGCAACCATTAGGAGTATCTTATGCATGTTTTTTCTCTCCTGCTGCAGATTATTGTTTGTAATTGTTACCCATCTGTTGAAAAAGGTAAACCTGCAAAAGGATGCCAAGAAGAGGTTTGTAACGGAGTGTTTTACCGGGAGTGTGTTTTAAGAGGAAACAGTCCATCTGAGTTTTAAAAAGGGGAGGTAAACTCTAAATGCATATAAATACTGGAACGATGTTTCCTCTTATTATATATTGACGATTTCATCGGTATAATAGTTTCACTTTTTTAATTTTTTACACTGTTAAACAATAATGCATAGAGGCGGAAGGTTATGGGCAGATTACTAGCGATGTCTTGTTTGAACAGAAAATGGAAGCTTGTCAGCTGTCTGAAGGAGTGCGACATTTGTATGAAGACAAAAGTGATACTGCTCTTAGTTTTAATGGGAATCATGGGGTCAATGCCCGTTTTTGCTTCACCAGAGAAAGTGGAAGAATCCACAGAAGAACATAACTGGGAACGAATGGACACAGAGTATGAAGTGGTTCCTGTAGATACCCATACATATACTGTTTGGAGAAACTTTATTCGGCACACACGCAAATGCGATATTTCACATCGAATAAAAACGGATGTCTGGTACTGTGACTTGCATCATCATACCCGGAGTTCTTCCACCATTGAGGAGATTATTCATAGTGAAAAGCATAGCCATTAATCTTTAAATCATAATGATGTCAAAATCATGAGATGGAAAAGGGGGAGCTTCGTGGATCATTTGGAAACGGCAAGGGCCATGTTTGGTACAACCATGGCTTTTCATATTATATTTGCTACGTTGGGCGTTGGCATCCCGCTTATGGTTTTGTTTGCTGAGCTCTTCTATCAAAAAACAAAGGATCGGGATTTTGCCGTGATGGCCAACCGTTGGACAAAAGGGTTTGCTGTTCTACTCGGAGTGGCAATTCCTTCCGGGACAATTGCCGGTGTGCAACTGTCCCTATTATGGCCAGGATTTATGGAAGTTATTGGAGAGGTTATGGCTCTACCTTTCCAAATTGAAATTTATGCCTTTTTTGTCGAAGCATTATTCATGTCGATTTATGTATATGCCGCCGATCGAATATCTCCTTGGATGCGGATTGTCAGCTTATCCCTAGTAGCTTTGGGAGCAGTTGCTTCAGCTATTTTGATTACGAATGTTCATGCATTCGAAGGGACTCCTGCCGGCTTTCGCATAGAGAACGGCGAGATTGTCGATGTGAATCCGTGGGAGGCCTTCTTTAATCCTGCATTTTTTACTACTGCCGGACATGTGGTGGTCTCGGCTTATACGACCGGAGGGTTTGTGATAGCGTCCATTGCTGCCTTCAAAATGATGAGACAGCCTGTAGGCAGCAGACTCCGCCGTTTCCATCAGAAGGCATTACTGCTTGGATTGATTGTTGGAGGGATTTTTTCATTACTGACAGCCCTTAACGGACATGAATCGGCACAGCTTTTACATGAATACCAGCCGGAAAAGTTGGCCGCAGCTGAAGGACTATTCGAAACACAGGATTATGCTCCGCTTGCTATTGGGGGATTTACCGATAGAGAAACAGAAGAAGTTAAGTGGGCAATTGAGATACCTTGGGCACTAAGTTTCCTGTCCGGGAATCGCTTTGACACCGTTGTACAGGGATTGAACGATTTTCCGGAAAAATGGTGGCCGCCATTGTATGTTCATACCTTATTCAATGCCATGGTTGGGATTGGGTCCCTCTTGATCCTTATAGCTGCAGGCGGCCTAGGCTGGTATAAATTCATTAAAAAACGTCCTTTCCCCAAGCCTTTGATGGGCTTATTCATTGCTTCAGGCCCATTGGCGGTGTTAGCGATCGAATTCGGATGGATATTCGCTTGTACAGGAAGACAGCCTTGGGTAATATACCGGATGATGACAACCGAAGATGCTGTAACGGGAGCGACACAGCTTGGAGTACTCTTCCCATTGTTTGGTTTTGTTTATATTGTTCTCGGCATTGCGGTAATTCTCGTTTTGCGTTTCTATTTTAAAAAGCATCCGGTCCAAGATGAAATTGATATGCAAGAGTAACTAGAAGAAGGAGAGGATATCCCGTGTCGGATGTATTGATTGCCATTACGGTCCTTTGGGGATTTATTTTTATCTATTCGGTTATGGCCACCATGGACTTCGGTGCCGGCTTCTGGTCGTTGGTTTATATCAACAAGGAAAAGACCAACGCAACCAACATAGCTAATCGCTATCTATCCCCGACTTGGGAGGTTACTAATGTATTTATTGTAGCTATTGTGGTGGCTTTATTCAGTTTTTTTCCAGGTGCTACATTCACGTTGGGAACCGTTTTGCTCATTCCGGGAAGCATTATCCTTCTTTTGCTGGCTGTACGTAGTGGTTTCCTGGTGTTTTCCCACATTGCAGAAGAATACCGCAAACCTTTAACGTATATTTCAGGTGTTACGGGATTTTTGATACCGGGCTTACTGATCCTTGTACTTCCGGTGACTCATGGTAATTATATTGAGGTCCGGAATGGGGTGGAACAATTGCTTTTCGGAGAATTACTGACCAGTTATCATGCATGGTCGTTTATCGGTTTTGCTATCAGTAGTACCTTGTTTCTATCATCCTTGCTGTTAGCCGATTTTTCCAATCACGCGGATGAAGAGGAGGCGTACAAGATTTACCGTCGAGATGCGCTCCTGTTAGGTCCTGCCACACTATTGATGGCTTTCCTGGTCATGTTTACCATGCGCTATGAAGCTGCTTGGATGTATCAGGGAATGATGGAACAATTACCGTATTTGTTAGCATCTGCATTTGCATTTTTGCTGGCAGGGTTATTTCTTTATTTGCCGTTGGGCAAGCGGAAATTGGGTTGGCCGAGACTGGCTGTCATTGTCATTGTCCTCCAATATTTACTGGCAAGTTATGCGTATGGAAGGGCACATCTTCCTTATCTGGTTTATCCGACGGTTACGATAGAAGATGGGTTTACCAATCCAGACGCCTTTCGTGCTTTGTTCGTTTCTTATATTTTTGGTTTCGCTATTTTATTTCCCGGCTTCATTTACTTCTGGAAACTGTTTATGAAAGATAAACGGTATGCGAAACAACAAAAGTCAGGTTATAGTAAATAATAACGGGGCATATCTACTCAAAGCTCATAGACTGCCCCGCTTGATTTTTTGTTCGTTTAATGTGATGCTTCATAGTCGGCAATAGCCTGTTCAAGGGTAAGGGTAACAGCAATTTCATCCCAGCCGTTAAGCAGCATTTGCTTCTGGTACGCCGGAAGATCAAATTCCGCTAGAAATCCTTGTCCGTCGGTAACCTGCTGCTTCTGCAAATCTACTGATATCCGGTATTTACTGGATTCGGCCGTTTGTATCAACTTCTCTGTTTTTTGTTCACTTAAACGTATGGGGAGAATCCCGTTTTTCGTACAGTTATTATAAAAAATATCGGCGAAACTCGGAGCGATGATCACTTTAAATCCGTAATCCTGCAAAGCCCATGGTGCATGCTCCCTTGAAGACCCACAACCAAAATTTTCCCCCGCTACCAGAATGGAAGCCCCGTTGTATTTTTTATCATTCAGAGTGAAGTCAGATTTTTCTGTCCCATCCTCGTTGAAACGCCAGTTATAAAATAAAAACTTACCAAATCCTTGTCTTTCTATTCTTTTTAGAAATTGTTTCGGAATAATTTGATCGGTATCAATATTGGCTCTATTCAATGGATAAACTAATCCTTCATGCTTTCTTATCGGTTCCATATTTTTCACCCCTTACGATTGCAATGTTGCTTCGGTAAATTTTCGAACGTCGACAAAGTGGCCTTCAATCGCAGCTGCTGCAGCCATTTCAGGACTGACAAGGTGTGTCCGTGCTCCATTACCCTGCCGGCCTTCGAAGTTGCGATTGGAGGTGGAAGCACAGCGTTCTCCAGGCGGCACAATATCATCATTCATGGCAAGACACATGCTACACCCTGCGTCGCGCCATTCAAAACCCGCCTGTGTAAAAATAACATCCAATCCTTCCGCCTCGGCAGCAGTTTTGACACTGAATGAGCCAGGAACGACGATTGCCTGCACATTTCGGTGTACCTTTTTGCTTCTGACGACCTCAGCAGCCCTCCGCAAGTCACTTAATCGGGAATTGGTGCAGGAGCCGATAAATACGTGTTCAATCGGTACCTCGTCTATCGGTTGTCCGGGCTGAAGCCCCATATATTCTAACGCACGTTCGATTTCTTCTTTTTTGCTGGCAGTCTCGGCACGGGATGGATCGGGAACGTTGGCACTTACAGGTATGCACATACCTGGGTTCGTTCCCCAGGAGACCTGCGGTTCAATTTCTTCTGCATCGATTGTAACAGTGGCATCATAGACAGCCCCTGGATCAGTTGCCAGTGCTTTCCACTCCCTGGAGATTGCCTCGTATTCTTCCGGCTCTTGGGGAACATGGCGTCGTCCCTGTAAATATTCGACCGTTATATCATCCGGACTGATCAACCCTGCTCGAGCACCTGCTTCAATTGACATGTTACATACAGTCATGCGCTCTTCCATTGTCAGGTCACGGATGGCTTCTCCGGTATATTCGATGACATACCCAGTACCAAAGCGAACACCGTATTTGGCGATGATTGCCAAAATCAAGTCCTTGGAGGTGACTCCTTTTCCAAGCTTGCCGTTCACCTGGACGTTCAAGCTTTTTGGTGGTGCTTGCCATAACGTTTGTGTTGCCAGTACATGCTCGACCTCACTCGTACCGATTCCAAAAGCCAGAGCCCCGAAGGCGCCGTGTGTCGAGGTATGACTATCACCGCAGACGATTGTTTTTCCAGGCTGTGTCAAACCTAGTTCTGGTCCGATAACATGAACGATACCCTGATCGGGATGGTCGATATCTGCAAGGGAAATTCCGAACTGGCTGCAATTTTCTTTCAAGGTTTCCATTTGTTTTTTGGAAATGGCATCTTTGACAATATTCCGGTGTTTCGTGGGAACATTATGGTCCATTGTCGCATAGGTAAGCTCAGGTCTGCGCACGCTCCGATTTTTCATGCGCAGTCCTTCGAAAGCTTGGGGAGAGGTGACCTCATGAACCAAGTGCAAGTCAATATAAAGTAAGTCAGGTTTATCCTGTTCTTGATGAACGACATGCCGCTCCCAAATTTTCTCAATAATCGTTTTTGGTTTGCTCATTTTATCAACTCCCTGCAATCAAGATTTAGTCATTGTTTATGCATAACAATTAAGGATACTGACAGTAGCGCTTTGGGACTTTATCAATTCCACAATCATTTTTGTCATTTGTTCCGTACCGACCTTGTGGCCGTTTTCTATTTGTAAATCGGCAGTATGGTAGCCATCATCGAGTACTGCCTGGACTGCTGTTTCAATTGTTCGGGCTTCCTTTTCCAGTTGAAATGAATGCCTCAACATCAGTGCAGTTGACAAAATCATAGCTAAAGGATTGGCTATCCCTTTACCGGCAATATCAGGGGCTGAGCCATGGACAGGCTCATAAAGGCCGACACTGGCTTGGTTTAACGAGGCCGACGGAAGCATACCCAGCGAACCGGTTAAGACAGATGCTTCATCACTTAAAATGTCGCCAAACATATTTTCCGTTACAATCACATCGAAAGAATTCGGGTTTGTAACAAGCTTCATTGCGGCGGCATCCACAAGCATGTGCTCGACCGTTACGTCCGGATACTGTGCTTGTTTTTCCTCTACTGTTTCCCGCCAAAGTTTGCTGGACTCCAAAACGTTTGCCTTATCAACAGAAGTAAGATGTCCTTTACGTAACTGCGCACTTTGAAAAGCTTTATCGACAATTTGTTCGATTTCTTGTTTGGTATAGGCTAGTGTGTCAACAACCGATTGGCCATCAACACTGCGTTCGCTAGGTGTACCGAAGTATAAACCACCGATAAGTTCTCTTACGATCAGTAAATCACTGCCGCTGACTACTGCCTCCTTGAGCGGTGAGGCATGCAACAGGTGAGGATAGGCTTTTACCGGACGGAGATTTGCGAACAGATTGAGCGCTTTTCGAATCCCAAGTAAACCTTTCTCTGGGCGAAGGTGGGAGGGGAGACGGTCCCATTTTGGTCCGCCAACCGCTCCGAGCAGTACAGCATCTGCCTGTGTGCATGCATTTACTGTAGACTCCGGAAGGGGAGTGCCGTGCAAATCAATTGCGCAGCCTCCAATGTCCTGTGTCTCAAACGTAAAGCTATGGTCAAATTCTGCTGCAACGGCCTCGAGAACATCCTTGGCGGATTGGATGACCTCTTTTCCGATTCCGTCACCAGGAAGCAGGACAATATGTTTTTTCATTGTGGATCCTCCTGTTCAAGATTTTCTTAAAACTCCAATTTTTTCCTGGATTAGCCTAAAGCGGTGCTGTCTCCTGTACAGTCGTACTTTTATTAAGAAAGACACGATTAATTGCATTTAAAAATGCATGGGCAGCTGCTTCCAAAACATCCTGTGCAGAACCACGTCCACTTACGGTTTCTTCATTGACCGTCATATTGACGTGTACTTCAGCTAAAGCGTCCCGGCCTTTTCCAATCGAACTTAAATGAAAGTCGGTCAAATGAATGGTTTCTTCGACCAAAGCCTCGATTGTATTGTAAAGAGCTTCTACACTTCCTTGACCGGTCCTGGCTGTTTCTACTCTGGAGCCGTCCGGCGTAGTGAGAGCCACCGTTGCTGTCGGCATATTGGAAGAACCATATTGCACTTGGAACGCCTGAAGACTGTATTTTTTCAAGTCGTCAATATTTGTCTGCACATCGATTAAAATCGTGAAGAGGTCGTCATCGGTCACTTCCTTCTTTCTGTCAGTAAGCTGCTTGAACGCTTGGAACGCTTCACTGACTTTATCATCTGCAAGCTTGTAGCCAAGCTGTTCAATCTTATCTTTAAAAGCATGCCGACCGGAATGTTTTCCTAATACCAGATTGTTTGACTGGACACCAACAAGTTCTGGCGTAATGATTTCATATGTCGACGCATTTTTTAATACCCCATCCTGATGAATGCCGGATTCATGGGCAAAAGCATTACGACCGACGACAGCTTTATTGGCTGGTACGGCCATTCCGGAAAACTTGCTGACAAGATCACTTGTACGCTTAATTTCTTTTAAGCGCAAATTGGTTTGATAGGGGTATTTGTCTTGACGGATATTCAAAGCCACTGCGAATTCCTCAAGTGCTGCATTTCCGGCCCGTTCACCAATTCCATTGATTGTCCCTTCAATTTGAGTAGCGCCGTTTTCGACAGCTGCGAGTGAATTGGCCACTGCCATGCCTAGGTCATCATGACAATGTGCTGATAGTGCTACTTGATCGATGTTCGGTACGTGTTTTCTCATATAACGGAATAAAGCGCCATATTCTTCAGGAGTTGTGTAACCTACAGTATCTGGTAAATTAACTACAGTTGCTCCTGCCTCTATTACTTTTTCAACGATGGTTGCGAGGAAAGCCCGGTCGGACCTTGTGGCGTCTTCTGCAGACCATTCGACATGTGGGAATTTCTGTTTTGCATAAGTCACCATCTCGACCGCTGTCTGGATCACTTCTTCCGGTGTTTTTTTCAATTTATGCGTCATATGAATGGGGGAGGTCGCCAAAAAGATATGCAGCCGGGGTTCATCTGCATCTTTCAAAGCCTCCCAGGCAATATCGATATCAGACTTCTTCGCTCTAGCCAAACCGGTTACCGAAACATTCTTAATGGTACGGGCGATGTTCCTTACTGCTTCAAAGTCGCCTTTGGAGGAAGCGGGGAATCCCGCTTCCATAATATCCACACCAAATCGTTCCAATTGTTTTGCGATTTCCAGCTTCTCCAATTGATTTAAGTTGACCCCGGGGGATTGTTCACCATCCCGCAGGGTCGTGTCGAAGATTTTAATTGGACCCATGGGTAACCACTTCTTTCTTTTTTGAGTTCAGCGGCTGTTTGACAAACGGCATTAACTCACGAAGCTCACGGCCTACCTTTTCAATGGAGTGATTGTTTTCCTTGACATTGATTGCGTTAAACTGTGGTCGGTTTGCCTGGTTTTCCAAAATCCATCCTTTGGCAAAGGCACCAGTCTGAATATCGGAAAGTACTTCCTTCATCCGTGCTTTGGTATCTTCATTTACCACTCTTGGGCCAGAGACGAAGTCTCCCCACTGTGCTGTATCGGAAATCGAGTAGCGCATGTTTTCCAATCCGCCTTCGTACATCAAATCTACGATCAGCTTTAATTCATGCATACACTCAAAGTAAGCTACTTCCGGCTGGTATCCAGCCTCTGTCAATGTTTCAAAACCGGCTTTCACGAGACTGGTAAGTCCTCCGCAAAGTACTGCCTGTTCTCCAAACAAGTCTGTTTCTGTTTCTTCCTGGAAGGATGTTTGTAAAATTCCGGCACGACCGGCACCGATGCCTTTTGCATAAGCCAATGCTGTTTGTTCCGCTTCTCCAGTGGCATCCTGGAAAATGCCGAACAATGCTGGCACACCGGCACCTTCTTGAAAGGTTCTGCGTACAAGATGACCCGGCCCTTTAGGTGCTACCAGAAAAACATCAACGTCTGCAGGCGGCACTACTTGGTTGAAGTGGATGTTAAAACCATGGGCAAATGCCAACGCATTGCCAGGAGACAGGTTTGGCTTGATACTTTTTTCGTAAACGGTTGGCTGGAGTTCGTCCGGAAGTAAAATCATCACGACGTCTGCCTGGGCTGTGGCCTCTGCAACGGACTGAACATCCAGGCCGTCCTCGACTGCCTTATCCCATGATTTTCCTTCTCTAAGTCCCACAACGACATCAAAACCGCTTTCCCTTAAATTTAAGGCATGTGCGTGTCCTTGGGATCCGTAACCGATAATTGCAATTTTCTTTGCTCTTAAGCTTTCTTCATGAATATCATTGTGATAAAGTACTTTTGTCATTTTGTAGACATCCTTTCATTTCCATATTTGTTTTATAAAAATTGGCTTTACCAACGTTTATCTATTTAATAAAGAGTAGGAGGGGAGTTCCGCTGACTGCGGTTGGTGTCCCCGTAAAAAAGCTGTCATTCCTGTCCGCGCCAATTCTTTGATTCCATAGGGGCGGAGAAGTTCAATCAAAGCTTCTATCTTTTCTGGTTTGCCAGTGACCTGAATGGACAAACTGTCTTTTGAAACATCGATGATCGAAGCGCGGAATGGCTCGATAATTCCTTGAAGTTCGTTGCGCAGCTGGCCGGCGGAAACAACTTTTATCAAGGCCAGCTCACGGGCCACAATTGCTTTATCTGTTATATCTGTGACCTTGAGGACATCGATTTGTTTGTTTAACTGTTTCGTGAGTTGCTCCAATTTTTGATTATCTTCCACTTCTACCACCAAGGTCATTTTTGAAATACTTTCTGTTTCTGTTCTTCCGACTGAAATACTTTCAATATTAAACTGGCGTTTTTGCAATAAACCGGTAATCCGGTTAAGTACGCCGCTGCGATTTTGTACGGTAGCAGTTATGATCCGTCTCATGGTTTCACCCCGATCATTTGATGAAGTCCTTTGCCCGGCGCTATCATCGGATAGACATTCTCTTGCCGGAGTACACGGCAATCAAGGACGACAGGTCCGTTGTACGAAAATACCTCCGGAAGCAAGTCAATGAATTCTTCCTGCGTATCAATCCGGTAACCTTGAATGCCGTAACTGTCGGCCAGTTTTACAAAGTCCGGTTGTATTTGGAGCAGTGATTCTGAATAGCGCTCTTCATAAAAGGTTTCCTGCCATTGCCTTACCATCCCGAGAGCACCATTGTTAACAATGATTACCTTTACAGGCAACTGCCGTTCTTGTAGAACGGAAAGCTCCTGGAGAGTCATTTGAAATCCACCGTCTCCCACAAAGGCGATGACCGTTTCTTCCGGCTTTGCCAGCTGGGCACCGATTGCTGCGGGAAACCCGAATCCCATAGTTCCCAATCCGCCGGAGGTCACCCATCTGTCAGGTTCTTCAAATGCATAATATTGTGCCGCCCACATTTGATGCTGCCCGACATCTGTCGTGACAATGGCATTGCCATTGGTAATGTTGTGGACAGCTTCAATCAACCATTGCGGAACCATTTCTTTTGCCGGGTTTTTATACCAAAGCGGATTTTCTTTTTGATAATCAGAAAGATGCTGAAGCCAATCGTCATGATCTGAGGTGAATTCAGCATGATAGAATAGCGATTGTAAGGCAGCTTTCGAATCAGAAACGACTGGTATATGGGTTGTTACGTTTTTGCCTATTTCCGCCGGATCTATATCGATGTGTGCAACCGTTGCCTTAGGGGCAAAATGTTCCAAATTTCCAGTCAAACGATCATCAAAGCGAGCGCCGATGTTAATCAGCAAATCACACTCATAAAGCGCTCTGTTAGCTGTGAACGTACCATGCATCCCTGCCATTCCTAAAGCAAGTGGATGGGCGCCAGGAAAACTGCCAAGACCAAGCAGGGTAGTGGCAACTGGAAGAGAGTGCTTTTCGGCAAATTTTCGCAACTCTTCTGATGCACTGCCGAACATGACGCCGGCGCCAGCCAAAATAACGGGCCTCTTGGCAGTTTCCAAAGCGTTTGCCAGTTTTTTTAACTGCAAGGGATTCGGCTTGATGTTCGGTTGGTAGCCAGGCAAGTGAAAATTATCATCGTATTCATCTTCACAAGGATTAGCAGATATATCTTTTGGAATATCGACCACCACAGGACCAGGTCTTCCTGTACTGGCGATATGGAAGGCCTCCCTGACAATCCTAGGCAGGTCACTGACATGTTGAACTTGATAGTTATGTTTGGTGATAGGCGTTGTAATTCCCATGACATCTGCCTCTTGAAATGCATCAGTTCCAATTACACCACGGGCCACTTGCCCTGTGAATACGACTAGAGGCAAGGAATCAATCATAGCGTCAGCAATGCCGGTAACAAGATTTGTCGCACCTGGACCAGATGTGGCGATGACAACCCCTGGTTTCCCCGATACTCGGGCATATCCTTCGGCAGCATGGATAGCACCTTGTTCGTGCCGGGTGAGAATATGGGTGAACGATTCTCTCGCTCTGTAGATGGCATCATAAATCGGAAGAACAGCTCCTCCTGGATAACCGAATAAGATATCCACCTTTTGTTTAATCAGTGATTCAACAAGCAAATCTGCTCCTGTTTTTGTTTCGATACGGGGGGCAGTCCCCGGTTTTGTTTGTACCTTCACCTAGTAATCCCTCCTATATTGTTCGAATTTTGGGAACTTTGAAAATAAAATACATTTCACTATCAGTAACAGACTGATTTTTCTTTTAAAAAAAAAGACTTTTTCTTCCGCTGACAGACTGCGTATGTGCAGAATATCAGGGGAGAAAAAGTCTTTTCACGGTACCACCCTGTTTTTACAGCCTTCTCGCGAAGACTGCCTCGGGAAGCAAGGAATATGGATTCATTGCTTCATTGGTAACAGGCAGTTTGGATTCTGCCTGATCAGGTCTACTAAGTATAACCGTTCAGCCCGACACTCAGGGACGATGTCAGAATAAGGTGTATTTCCGGGCTTCCAGCAACCCCGGCTCTCTGTGAATACAGGATCTTATTCCTTTGTTCCCGTCATCGATTTAACTATTTTATTGTAGGCGATGCACCTTAACTTACTACTGCTTTATTGTTTAGGTCAGGGTAACACTTAACGCCGTCATTAGCGACAACTTTCCGGAATTCCTTTAACAACTGATTAGTAATTTTTCCTGGCCTGCCGTCGTCGATTTTCCTGCCATCTACTTCAACGACAGCAATGACCTCCACAGCAGTACCGGTTAAAAATACTTCATCCGCTACATAGACATCATGTCTGGTGAAAGGCGTTTCCTTGACTGTATATCCAGCTTCCTTCGCCAAATCAATGATGGCATTGCGGGTAATTCCTTCCAAGGCTCCAAGATAGACAGGAGGGGTGAAGATGGTTCCGTTTTTGATGATGAAAACATTGTCTGCGGAACCTTCTGTCACATAACCCTGATCATTAAGCATAAGCGCTTCATCGACACCTGCCTGGTTCGCTTCCAGCTTCACAAGAATATTGTTTAAATAATTTAGTGACTTAATTTGGGGATTGAGTACATCTGGCCGGTTTCTACGGCTGGCAACAGAGCCGACTCGAAGGCCGCGCTCGTAGAGTTCTTTTGGAAAAAGAGCGAGAGCTTCCGCGATTACTACCAGCCGCGGCTGTGAGCAGTTTGATGGATCTAAGCCCAGATTCCCGGAACCTCGAGAAACAACCACACGGATATAAGCATCTTCCAACTGGTTTTTACGGATCGTTTCAACAATAATCTGGGTCAGCTCCTCCTTGGTGTATGGTACTTCCAACAGGATGGAACGGGCAGATTCATAAAGCCTTTGCAGATGTTCCTCAAGTTTGAAGATATTCCCGTCATAAGCCCGGATTCCTTCAAATACCCCGTCTCCGTATAGAAATCCATGGTCATAGACTGAAACAACTGCTTCTTCTTTTTTTACGAATTGGCCACTTAGAAATATCCATTGACTACTCATACTCAACCACTCCTTTCTTGTCAAAATGTTAAATTAAGTTATCCTATTTACCGTAGCCGGTGAGGGAGTGGACCGCTGTCCTTGCCATTCAAAAAAAGTAGTTCAATCCCGGCAGTGAAAGTTTTTGTATTGCTTCATTTTCATTCGTAATTATTAGGATTGACGACAATAATACAACCATTTACAGGGGAGGTCAACAGGTAAAACATAAGTTTTCTGATAGTTTAGATAAATCAGAAAACTAGTAAGCGCTTACAATGCTTGTTTGTCAATATATCTTACAAACATAACTTTTTTTGAAATTTTTATGTAGAATTGTTCCATCTGTGTGACAAGCTATGCGGAGTGTGATTATAGAATAGAGAAGGGGTAAACTGTTCCAAATACAAAAAAAGAAAAGAACGCAGCCAAATTAAAACATAGCTAAATGAGGCCGGTTAAGTCTCTAATTGTCCTGTTAAGATAATTCTCCATGCTGCCGACCTATATCAGGCAACTCGGCAAACTGATTGTAGATCTTTTCAATTGTGATACCCGACTGCCAACCTTGGGACAAAAAGAGGGTGCTTCGTAAATTCGTTCTTCTGTTAGCGGTTTTGATACTTTATCTGAGCTAGTAAATAAAAATTCATGGTGAATTAATTGGTGTGTTTGATTTGGCATAACTCTTCATCTTCCTCCTCCATTAATTCCAAATAATTACTTATTCCACTAAAGGACGCACAGACATTTTGTCGAATGTAAGCGTCAAAAAAATTTACCAAAGATAGTTAAAAGACTTGGAAATGTCTAACGGATTTGTTATTATAATATTAGCTATTTTGTTCGTGACCGCTTCAAGTAATTGAAACGCCAACATTTTATGTTGAGGTAAGAGCAAGAATAGTAATACATGTGTGTGGAAGATCCACACAAGGAGGAAATGTTTCATGGCACAAGGAAAAGTAAAATGGTTTAACGCAGACAAAGGTTTCGGTTTTATCGAAGTAGAAGGACAAGACGATGTATTCGTTCATTTCTCTGCTATTCAAGAAGAAGGTTTCAAAACACTTGAAGAAGGTCAAGAAGTGACTTTTGATGTTGAAGAAGGAAACCGTGGACCACAAGCAGCTAACGTTGTAAAAAACTAATTTAGCTGATGATAAAAAAGGCAAACCTTAATGGTTTGCCTTTTTTTGATTTGGCCATAGCAGGATAAACAAGGAGGGAAAAGTAAATGAAATCGTTATGTATTATACCTTGCGGTAAGAAAAAAATTTGGGATAAACAGGCTGATGTAGGTCCTGTATCGGCAAGAGAAGCATATATCGGTACGTTCCATCATTTGTGTGAAACGTATGCCGACCATTTTAAGCTGGATTGGGTTGTTTTGTCTGCGAAACACGGATTCCTGCTTCCGAAGGATATTGTACCGGAAAACTATGATGTCACATTCAATCAGAAAAGTAATCAAATCGTTACCGGTGACTTCTTGGCAAACCAGGTAAAAAACAAGCACCTTGATGTTTTTCCTCGCATTGTTGTTCTTACCGGAAGAAAGTACAAGCCGTTTATATCTGCTGCTTTTTCTTTACCGAATCCAGAGATAGTTTATCCACTGGAAGGCTGCAAAGGAATTGGGCATATGCAGCAGCGCTTAAAAACAGCAGTCGCTAATGATACACCAATCCATTCGGTATAATGACGGTCAAGCGCTATCTATAACGAATGGATTTAATTTATTTTTCCTCCCACTCTCTCTTAAGCATACTCATTTCGTAATAGCTCCAAAATTCGTTCTTAACTTTTCGGACTTCTCTGATTAATCCCTCGTTTGTGAATCCTGCTTTCTCATAAGCTTTTATAGCAGGAGTATTAAAGTCAAACACACCAAGACTTACCCTGTTCAAACCGAGTTTATGAAATGCAAGCTCTAAAATTTGCTCCAACATCCTTCCGGCAACCTTCTTTCCCCTTGCCTGTTCGGTTACCATTACTTTTCCGATTCTGCCTGTTTTATGGACGTAATCGATCCGGCCAAGTGATATATGCCCCACTACCTGGCCGCTGTCGGTGTCGACGGCCTTAAAAGCATACGTCTTAGCTCCATCCTGGTTGGCAGCCTCAATATAAGCTGACAACTGACCGCGGGTCAGTGGGTAAGTGAAAGCTGGACCACTCCATTGCATCGTCAATTCCGGAGAGGTTATCCAGCTGATTAATGAGTCAAAATCGTCGGCAGTGAAATAATCTAATTCTATCATTTTTCTCCCCCTATCTACTACACTATTGTAATACATATCTATATATTTTGAAGGTGGGTTTAGCATACAAGAATTAGAAACGGCTGTTGTAAAAGAGCCTTCGATATATATTTCTCATGAAAAAACCTTTGCTTCCCCTTCACCTTTTTATTACGTGATGAATACCTAATAAAGGAGGGGCAATAACCTAACAAAACTTAACATTAAGGAAGTGGATAAATTGTTCTATCACGTAAGCGAACTGCAATATCGTTCTAAGCCTGACTGTCCGGATCCCGTTTATGCGAAAAAACTGCAAGAAGTATTAGGGGGACAGTTTGGTGAAATTTCCGTGGCCTTGCAATATTTATTTCAAGGTTGGAACACCAGAGGAGACGGTAAATATCGTGATTTATTAATGGATACCGGGACCGAGGAACTAGCACATATTGAAATGTTGGCCACCATGATAGCCAGACTCCTGGATGGAGCTCCTGATGTGGAACTGGATGAAGCTGTTCAGAACCCAGTTGTTGCTGCCATACTCGGAGGAACAAATCCACAGCATGCAATCGTATCGGGTCTTGGTGCAATGCCTGCAGACAGTGTAGGAAACCGTTGGACAGCAGATTATATTATTGCCAGTGGCAATCTGCTGGCTGATTTTCGGGCTAATTTAAACGCAGAATCCCAAGGGAGACTTCAAGTTTGCCGGTTATATGAAATGACGGACGACCGAGGGGTGAAAGACATGCTATCCTGGTTGATTGCAAGGGATACTATGCATCAAAATCAATGGCTTGCTGCAATAAGAGAGCTAGAATCGAAAGAAAATATCGTTGTGCCTAGTACGTTCCCTCGTAATCTGGAAAAGCAGGAAGTAGCTTATACCCTGTTTAATCTCTCTAACGGAAACGCTAGCGCTGAAGGACGATGGGCACATGGACCTAGCATGGATGGATGCGGTATGTTCAATTACGTAGAACACCCAGTGCCTTTTGGTAAAAAACCAAAACTTCCGCCAGCACCGCCATATATTTACAATACACCATTGTTCGCCATGCGCAACTCAGATGATTATCCGGATCCAAACATGAAATAATGGAGTCGATCTGCCTTAACGGGCAGATTTTTCTTATTTATAGAAATCCCTGTCTAAAAGTTTAATAAACGTCATCGACATAAACTGGCAACGTATACTATTATTCTGCTGTTTGTTAACTACAAAGGTTCCCTTGGGATAGAAATATGGGTACGGCCTCCACCTTGTAGAAGGGAAGAACGCCTCTTCATAGGTTATTCGAAGGCGTACTGTTTCTTAGGAACTTGCGTGTTCTGCCCCAATGATGGGAACTCACTCTATAACCCGGAAGTGACAGTTCATTGATCATAAAAGCAGGAAAAATTATTGAAAATTTCGTCGATTCCTCCCTTTTTGCTTATTAAAAATGATAAAATATGTAAAAAGACATTCTAAGGGGGAAGTATGGTGGCATCTTTACAGGCTAAAATTAATGCAGCAAAACAGGAAATCGGAAAGGCAATCATCGGAAAGGAACTAGCTGTAGAACTGCTGTTCACAGCTATATTGGCAGAAGGGCATATCTTACTCGAAAGTGTGCCTGGTTCTGGGAAAACAAAGCTGGCCAAAAGCTTTGCAACAATCATCTCCGGAAAGTTTCAAAGGATTCAGTTTACGCCGGATGTACTGCCAAGCGATGTAACAGGTATCCAATTTTATAATCCAAAGACGCAGGAATTTGAACTGCGAACAGGTCCAGTCTATTCGAATATTTTACTTGCCGATGAAATCAACCGTGCTACACCGAAAACGCAATCAAGTTTGTTGGAGGCAATGGAAGAAAAGCAGGTGACGGTGGATGGTGAAACAGTAGCACTTCCTGCCCCATTTTTAGTGATTGCTACTCAGAACCCTGTCGAAAGCAACCATGGTACTTTCCAATTACCAGAAGCTCAGTTAGATCGTTTCTTATTTAAAATTGATATGGGCTACCCATCTTTAGAGGAAGAGCGGACAATCCTCGATACATACAGGGAAGCAGAACCTTTTACAGAACTGAAGAAGGTTATAGAGCTTGAAGAACTGGTCGATTGGCGGAAGCAGGTAAAACAAGTAACAGTTTCGCAGCCTGTCCGGGATTATTTACTCAAGCTGGTAAGAGGAACCCGTGAGCATCATGAGATCGAGTTGGGGATTAGTACCCGGGGGGCCCTGGCATTGATGAAAGCAGGACAGGCCTATGCATTAATCAAGGGAAAAGAGTATGTCAGCCCGGCGGATATAAAGTTGCTCACCCCTTATCTGTTTGAACACCGTCTGATTTTGAACATGGAAGGCTCTATTCGTAAAACGCCAGCCCAAGTATTAGAAGAAATAATCGGACAAATAGACGTCCCAGTGGAAGCAGGAGAGCCTGTATCATGAAGCTGGAAAAAAGAATCGGCGATCAGTTGAACTATGGTTATGAACTAATGGTTTTCCTGGTCATCGTTATTTTTGTCTTCAGCATTATTTTTAATCGTCCCATGTTATTCGGTCTGGTAGCAATGATTACCGCATATTTATTTATCAACAGGCTTTATGAAAAGAACATTGGAAACCGTTTGGTGATCGATAACCCAGCGAAAAGCATCCGGTTATTTCCAGGAGAAGCGAATGAAATTTCATTTTCATTCAATAATCATTCCCGCTTACCAATAATGAATGGCAGGTTGTATTTTGCGATCGGCGATGTGATAGAAGGGAAGGGGGATAGCAATGAAAAGAATGCAACCCATAAGTATGGGATTCCCTTTTCAATGGCCAGAAAAGGAAAAACGAAGGTTTGCTTTCCTTTCACGGCAAAACAACGAGGTACAGCACGAATCCATAATATTCATTACTTATTTCCCCATCTTACGGGATTTGACACAATCCGTTTGAATTTCAACGGCTTCTATCGTACGGAGTTGATTGTCTATCCGGAACCCTTGCCGGTGCAAGGGGTTCAAAGTGCGTTTGTACAAGCACCGGGGAATCAGCGTGCGGTCATTTCCCCTTTTGAAGATACAATGGATGCAGCTGGAGCACGAGACTATGTTCATTCTGACTCTTTTTCCCGGATCCATTGGAAGGCGACTGCTCGAACGATGAGGCTTCAGACCAAAGTTTATGAACGCAGTCTGGATTTCACCTGGGTAATGGTCATTAATTTGGGAGAAACAAGCAGACTCGGCAACCGGTATTTTTCTGCCTCTATGGAGAAAATACTTTCCCAGGTGACCTATTTCTGCCATGTTGCTGTGCAAAAAGGATACCCTTTTGAAATCTATCTCAATTTACAGCGGCCAGGCAGAAAGCGATTCTTCTCAATAGAAGCTGGAAGTGGAAAAACACATCTAAAAGAAGCGTTGGAGATGCTGGCAAGAGTGGATAAAAACTATAAGCTGGAAACTCCAGGTTCATTGCTTCATTTTGTTGATAACCATATGTATAAACAAAAATCTGTTGTTTTTTTCGGAGAAATGGATGATGCATCCAAACATTATGCCAATAAGTGGTGTAAACAAGGGATGCCAGTGTTTTATGTGGAAGATTCGACAGAAACAGGATCGATGAAAAGTTGGGGGGAATACCGATGAATCATACAGCCCTCACGATTACTCGATTCTATCAGTTCACAAGTGAAGCGATACTCATTTATTTGCTGGCGGTACCATTTTTATGGGTATTTCATCTGGACTATCCATTTTGGAGTTATTTTCTTCTCGTCTGTATCCATGCGGTTACCGGTATATTGATTATGCGGTTTACTGCTATGATGGGTGCCCTCATAATCCTTGCTATCGGAATTGCTGCAATGGCTGTTTTTTTCTTTCACATCCCTTGGCCAGCAGCTGTTATTACAGGAGTTTTACTGTGCTGGAGATTTATGAAACACCAAGAGGATGCCGATCATGAACAGGAAAAAACCATTCTTGGTCTAAGCTTTTTCATGCTATCAGGTTACCTGCTCTTAAGCACCGATATTACCTTTCTGGCAATTGGCCTTGTACAATTTGTACTGATTTTGTCTGGGTTTTTACTTCGCAATGTTTTTGGAATGGAAAAAGACCAGGGATTCGGTGTTTATATCGTAAGCGGAACGTTAGGTGTTTTCGCTGCAGCTGGACTGGTTATAGCCTTTCTATATAATGGTGTCCGATCCATTTATTTATTTGCCGGTGGATTGTTGTCTTCATTGGCAGGAGGGGCAATGGCAGCTTTGCTGCGTCCTTTTGATTTGGAGCCCGAGCTGGTGAAGACAGAGCGGAACGGAAATACGCTGGAGCAAAACCAGGGGGCGGAGGATCCATTACCAGAGCGTCCTGATGATTTTAATGGAGAAGCTGCGGATCGAATTTTTCATATTATGGAATGGTTGGTGATCATCGGTGCGTTGGCCATCATTGTGTGGATAGTTTTAAAGATTTACCGCAAGCGGATACAAATCGAAACAGTTGATAACTCTAAAACAATGGTTACTTATGAAGCGCTGTCTGATCAAGACAGACAAAAGGGATGGCGACTATTTAAAAGGCAGAAACCGCAGATAGACGATACTGTCCGCCAATTGTTTTTAGAATTTGAATTGTTTGCCGCCAAAAAAGGACTTGGCAGAAAGCGATTTGAGTCGATAGAGGAATGGTTCCATCGAATTGATTTACAGGTAAACGACACAGAACTGTATCAACGGGTTCGATATGGAGAAGAACAACTGCAAGAAGAAAAAGTAGCAGAATTTCGGAAGGAAATAGCAGGATTGACCTCCCGCTTAGAGGAAAGATTGTAGCGAATGAAAATAGAGGCACGGACTTTTGTTAGGCAAATTGGGATTCGAAATAGGAAATGCATCCAGTTTTTCAATGGATGCATTTCCTATTTTTCGTTTATTTCCTCCGTATCCCTCAATGGGCAGGTCATGACGATAAATTCAATATTATTGTTCATAAATGCGCCTTGTATGGTGAAACCCAGCCGTTGGTATACAATTACAGCCCGTTGATTGAAGGCAGCGACGGTTAAACGGAATCTGTCGGGTTGAAATGTTGTACTGCCGAATTCCATGCCCCTGGACAGGAAACTGGTGCCAAATCCTTTTCCGGTTAAATTCGGTCGGAGACCAAGTCCGATATCAAGAGCGGTTCCGCCATAGAACCCTTCTTTTTTTCCTGCAGGAACCTGCGCACTTTCCCCGTAACAGTAATATCCTATCAACGATTCATTCACCCTCGCCCCATAGTAGGAGCCGTTTAATAGTTCATTGATTAATGCAGGACTTCCGTCATGACTATATAAGTCATAAGGTTCTTCATATTTCCAGGATGAAATCTCCCGTGCGCTTTCCTCGTTTAATGCATCGATAGTTACAGGTAATCCTCCGATCAAGTTCATCGCACCTTACTCCTGTCTTCAAACAATTATATTAGTGAAACTATTTCTATTGTAACACAGATAGATGCGGATTCCTGTTGAAAATACGATAGCTGCCGTGACCGAAGATGCTTAATTTGATTCTACTATTAGGAGAGGTTTTATGCTTCCAATCTGGACTGAGGAGGTGACGAAATGGACAAAGGAACATGGATCAGAACCGTTGTATTGGCTTTGGCTCTTGTAAACCAAGTGCTTGTCATGTTCTCCAAGTCTCCACTTCCAATCGATAGTGAAATGGCGGAGCAAATAACGGCCAGTATTTTCACAGTCGTTACTTCTGTCTATGCATGGTTTAAGAACAATTATGTAACGAAGAAAGGAAAGCAGCAGCGGGATGTTCTAAGACAAAATGGGTTAACAAAATAAAAGGAGGGATCGGTAAGTGGCGCCTATCTTAATCATTGACCCCGGACATGGGGGGAACGATCCAGGCGGCGGTTCCAATCAATATTGGTCGGAAAAAGATCTGAACCTGCAAATATCGCTATACCAGTTACAACGGTACCAGGAGCTGGGTGTTCCAGTCGCTATTACTCGAACAAAAGATCAAACCCTTACTCCAGAAGAAAGGACACGTTTGGTTATAGACAGTGGAGCCGACTATTGTCATTCCAACCATATAAACGCAGGGGGCGGAGATGGAGCAGAAGTCATCCACTCCATTTACAGCGATGGCAAAATGGCAAAATCGATAGGAGAAGAATTAAGGAAGGCAGGACAAAATCTACGGAATATTTATACGAGAACACTGCCCGACAATAGTAACCAAGATTACTATTTTATGATCAGGGATACAGGAAAAGTAGAAACGAACATTATTGAATACGGATTTGCAGATTCAAAGGGCGATGATATACAGCAGCTAAGAGAGAATTGGAGAACATTAGCAGAGGCAGTTGTAAAGGCATTTTGTCAATTTACAGGATACGAGTACCAATCGCCTTCTGGACCAAGTAATAAGAACGTTGGGAGCAAACCGGTTAATGTCCCTCCGGCAAAACAACCATCGACCCGCAGCTCTGTCGGTCAAACGCTGTTTCTTCCAGATGATGCGAACTCCTGGCGTGTTTATCCTTTAGGTGTTTCTCCGGTAAAAGGTAATGAAAAAGGGTTTCTAAGACCAGCAAAATTTGGTGGTTTAGAATACAGGATTGAAGGCACAACCCAGGCGAATGTTTACATCATTGAGACAGCAGACTTTGGCAAGGTTCAGATATATGCACATCCAAGCACAGGTGCAAAAATTGTCCTGGGAAATAAAAACAGTAATAATCAACCTGCTTATGCAGGCCACAGAGTGGAAAGTAAAGTGAATGACTTGCGGTATTACAATCGACCTTCTTGGAGCGATACCCATATGGTCAACACGATTGATAAAGGTTACGGGTTTCCGGAAATCGTTGACAAAGTGAAAGTTGGCAAAAGCTATCAATATAAAGTCAAAAATTCCAAAGGATCGGTTTATTATCTCACAGCCAATCCCTCATACGTTCGCGTCATATAACTATATCAGCATGAATCATGAATAGGATGAAAGAAAACCGGGGGACAGAAGAAAATAGGGGGACAGTCCCCCTTACTGTAGAATCTGCAAAAGATTGCAGGAGAAGAGGCGATGAGGGACTGTCCCCGCAAGCGATTTCAATCTGGTGAAAAAAGCGGTATAATAGAATACCAAAATAGGGAAATAACAAGTAGGAATCTTGGGGAGTGAGCTGTCCCTTTCTTTCTTGCTATTTTGCTAGAAAAAAGGAGAGGTGTTGGATGAATAGCAGATATAATCCACGTTGGGACTTGGAATCTATTTTTCCCGGGGGAAGCGAATCGGCCGAGCTTCAAAATTACATAGCCGTTTTGGAAAGAGATTTGGATCAGCTTTCCCAACAAGTAAAAGGGTTTCCGCTGCCAGAGGATCCTGCGGATGTCGCTTATTTGGAGAGCGTGATAAGTTTACTAGAGAAAGTGTCCAAGCAAGTTGGCGAGGTGTCAGCTTTTGTCAGCTGCTTGACGGCTGAAGATGTACATGATTATAAGGCAAAACTTCTTGTCGGAAAAAGAAGTGAACTGAGCGCAGCATATTCTGCGAATTTGACAATCCTTGACCGTAAATTTGTACAGATTGATTCCGATGTATGGAATGGTCTCCTTCAACAACCGACCATCGCTCCGTTTTCGTTCATCCTTGATGAAAGACGGCAAAATGCGATGGACAAACTGCCGGTTGAACAGGAAATACTGTTGAACGATTTGGCAATGGATGGTTATCACGCCTGGGGAGAAATGTATGATGCCATTGTGGCAAAAATGGGAATAGATTGGGAACAAGATGGAAAGAAAGAACGGCTTTCCATCGGACAGGCGGCTAACTTATTGAGTAGTCCAGATCGAAATGAGCGTAAGTCTGCATTTGATAAGTTGGAAAAAGCATGGCTGGAGCAAACAGATTTGTTCAGTGAGACGATAAATCATCTAGCCGGCTTTCGTCTGCAGACATACAAACATCGTCATTGGGAAAATGTTTTGCAAGAACCTGTCCGGTATAACAGGATGAGCGAGAAGACGCTAAATGCGATGTGGGAAGCAATATCCAATCATAAAACGCCGTTTGTCTCATATCTCCGGCGAAAAGCTGAATTGCTGGGGCTGGAAAAACTGAGCTGGTTTGACCTCGATGCACCTGTAGGGGAAAATAACAAGACAATCGAGTATGATGATGCTGCGAGAATCATTATTGAACAATTTAACCGTTTCAGTACCGGAATGGCAGAATTTGCCCAGATGGCCTTCGATAAACGCTGGATTGAAGCAGAAAATCGTCCTGGTAAACGCCCTGGAGGTTTCTGCACAAGTTTTCCTGATAGCCGGGAAACACGCATTTTTATGACGTATTCTGGTACGTCCTCGAATGTAGCTACTTTAGCACATGAACTCGGTCATGGGTATCACCAATTCGTGATGAATGATATTGAAATACTAAATCAGGATTATGCAATGAATGTGGCCGAAACCGCTTCTACGTTTGCTGAAATGATTGTAGCCGATGCTGCTGTAAAAAATGCAGAAACAAAGGAAGAAAAAATTTCTTTGCTGGATGATAAAATTCAACGTAGTGTGGCATTTTTCATGAACATACATGCCCGTTTTTTGTTCGAAACAAAATTTTATAATGAACGTAAAAAAGGTCTTGTCTCTGCTGAACGCCTGAACCAATTGATGAAACAGGCACAAAAGGATGCATACTGTAATGCGCTTTACGGTTATGATCCGACTTTCTGGGCATCTAAACTTCATTTTCATATTACCGATGTTCCTTTTTACAACTTTCCTTACACATTCGGTTATTTGTTTAGCCTCGGCATTTATGCCGATGCATTGGAATCTGAACAAGGTTTTGAGGACAAATATGTGGCTCTATTAAGGGACACTGGACGTATGAGCGTGGAGAAATTAGCTGAAAAACACTTGAATGTTCACTTGGACAGGATGGAATTTTGGGAGAAAGCCATTCAATTGTGCAAGGACGATGTAGAAGAATTCTTAAAGCTTACAGAGGCATAAAGACTTGTTTTTATATAGTATGGAATCAGCGGAACAACCCATGGTTGTTCCGCTTTCCGCTTTTCCAGTTAAGTTTTTTCGATCAGCATACTCCTTGAATAGGGATACAAGGTGTTATCTGGGAGATTGTTAAAAGGTAGCAGAAAAAAACATGGATATACTACAGTTTAAGCCGCTCGGTTTAAGGCTAAAAGAATAGGTATAGATATGAATGCTGTAGAAGGGAGTCTTAGTCTTGCTAGCACACCAGATCGTTTTACTATTATTCATTGGTTATATTGTTTTTTCCATTGACAAAAAACAGAAATATTTTCCGGTACCGATGGTATTGGTACTGTTAGGAATCTTGCTATCGTTTATATCTTATTTCGATTCTCTCAAAATTACCAAAGAGATTATATTCAATGTTTTTTTACCGGCCTTATTGTTCACTTCGGCATACCAGTTTTCGCTCGATTCGTTAAAGAAAAATAAATGGATCATTGCTACGCTTACAACTGTTGGATTAATGGCGACAGCTGGACTTCTAGGTGTCGCCATCTATTTCATCAGTGGGCCTTTCCTTCAGATTTCCTTTGTAGGAGCGTTATTAATCGCAGCTATCCTGACACCAACCGATCCTGTTTCAGTTGTTTCCATTTTAAAGCAATCGACTGGAAATGAAAAAATAGCCGATATTGTTGAAGGAGAATCGATGGTTAACGATGGAACAAGCATCGTTATCTATTCGGTGCTTTTGACAATGTATAAAAGTGGAGAGTCCTTCTCGGTCGGATCCTTTTTAGGAGAATTTATACTCGTTTCTGCAGGCGGGATTATTCTTGGGATTATCTTTGGCTGGCTCCTCGGCCGGGCGGTACACTATACGCATCATAAACAATATCAGGTAATGCTCAGTATTATCGTCGCGTATGGAAGCTTCCATATCGCAGAGAAAATAGGTGTTTCCGGTGTCTTGGCAACGGTAACTGCCGGAATTATGCTTTCTTGGGAATTCGGCAAATCGGAGAAAGAAGACTACTTCCATGATTCACTTGATGGGTTTTGGAATATTGTTGAGCCATCTGTATTAGCCCTTATTTTCTTGCTTATCGGTATAGATGCTGCAGATTATCTTGCATTTCCAGGCTGGGTACTTGCCTTTATCATTTTTGTTTTATCGCTTGTTGTCCGTTTCCTTGTCTTGGCAGGTTTTACGAGCGCGGTACCTGCCTGGAGGAAGAATTTTAGTGCCGGTGACGTTGGGTTGATTACCTGGTCTGGAATAAAAGGGACGATGTCGGTAGCGTTATTGTTGGGATTAGAAGCTGGCGTGGATAACGATAATGTTCTGGTATCCTTGACTTTCGCAGCTATCTTATTGTCGTTAGTCATTCAAAGTGTCGGCGTTTACCCATTGACGAAAGAAAAAGAACAATCATAAACCTGTGAACAAGGAACCTGATTTTTTACCGACAGATGGTGCCCTTTTTCTTACTAATTGAATAGACTGCAATAGAGGTGAACGCCCATGCAGAATATTTTTTTGGTTCCAGTGGATGGAAGTGAACAATGTTTAACGGCAGTTGATCATGCGGTCGAGGCAGCGCTCGTAAGTGGTTATGCAATCCAATTGTTGAACGTCCAGCCGAGAATCCATACACAGTATGCGCAAACAAAGGTCGGGAAAAAGACGCTGGAAAGTTATAAAAAGGAAACCTCAGACAGAATACTGTATCAGGCAGAAGCAAGAACAAAAGGGCGGGTAGAGGTTGTCTGCAAAACACGTTGGGGAATACCTGCTGAGGAAATATGTGAAGAGGCAAGAGGGATAGCGGTAAAAGGGATTTTTTTAGCTCCGCGAAAGCCAAATAAAAAGCTTGGAAGCGTGACTTATAAAGTTTTGCAAAAGTCGACTGTCCCAGTGACTGTCATTCCGGTCTGACAGAAAAGTTTCGCACATTGCGGTGAGGAGAGCAATATCGTACGTTTTGTGATATCTAGCAGTTTTCGTTATACTGTGACTAACAAAAAAGATGATACGAAAGCCTTCAGGGGGAGCCAACAGGCTGAGAGTGGACACAGACGTTCAGACCCTTTGAACCTGTTAGTTAACACTAGCGCAGGGATGGCGGCTTTTTTGATGGCGCTGTAAGCAATGCAACGGGTAATTCCATCAGGAAGCTTCCCCTTTTGCATTGCTTATTTATTATTGATTATAAACGGATGGAGGGACTGTAAGATGGAATCAAGGCAAACATTGTTTTTGGTCGAGGTAGCTATTATGTCTGCTATGGCACTCGTTCTTGATATTATTCCTTTCCTGTCGTTTAAAATTTGGCCGCAAGGCGGATCTGTATCCTTAGCTATGATACCAGTGTTTCTTGTTGCTTTCCGGTGGGGGATGAAAGGGGGGCTGTTAAGCGGTCTGTTGTTCGGGGCGTTTCAAGTTGTGACCGGCACAGCTTATATTCTTACACCTTTACAAGGATTGATAGAATACGGTCTGGCCTTTACTGCTCTCGGTACTGCTGGAATTGTATCAACAAAAGTGCAGACAGCATTGAAAGACGGTAAACATTCAGTATTTTTTGTGTATATTGCACTTGGTGTTCTTGTAGGATGTACCTTGCGTTTTTTGGGTCATTTGTTGGCCGGGGTATTTTTCTTTTCGGAGAATGCACCCGAAGGACAGCCGGTTTGGCTCTATTCAGCGATTTATAATGGTTCTTACATGCTTCCGGCTTTTATATTGAGTTCGATAGTCATTTCTATTTTGTTCTATAAACAGCCACGGTTGGCAGAAGCGAGACCATGATAAGATCGAAACTAAACTATAAGGAAGAAAATGAGGGGGAGGTCTCATGAAGGAACTAATCGGCAACTGTGTTCGTTGTAATAAAGCAGTTTATTGTAGAGATGGTTTTTTTGACGGTGTCCACCATAAGGGGAAGCTATTTTGCATGGATTGTAATGAAAAGGTCAAATTGGAAGAATCAATGAACCGATAAGTAATGCTACAGTATCTCTATTGTGGTAGATATTCTGAACACAATATCAACAGGTGTGTAACCTTTCCTTGTAAAGAATATACCTATTTAGCAAAAGGGGCATGTCCGCAAAAACCTCTCTTTTGTGACAGCCCCATTTTCTCTCTAAAGGGTATCGGTCAAAATTTGTTCTACGTTATCTGTATTGGTAACGACTAGTAAAATTTTCCCTTCGTCTAATTCTTCCTCATAATTGTTAGCTTCTACATCAGATAAGCCTACTTCTTTCAGCTTTGTACGAAGCTCGTCCCCTTTTTTATTGAACAGATTACCAACGGCACTTTTTAAGTTCATCTCGTTTAATCCGATGGTGTTGGCATCTGCATTACCTGCAACACGCTTAGTCCGATCGCTGTCATGGGCAAGAACATATACATTATCCTTATCAATGCCCTTTTGACTTAACTTGTTTACATCTTGCTGTAAATGTTCGTCGTTTGTATATTTTCGAATAAATGGTGACATATAACGTCCTCCTTTTTATTTTTCGTTTCGTAAATAAAAATACCCTTCCTGCAAAGAATGAAACGCTTTGACATGGATCTTCAACTTTCAATAATGTCAGAAAAGGACTAATTTTCAGGTAAATACATTGCTGTTGTCAGTAATTTTGTTCTAAAATGAATGCAGATCATTAAGGGGGAATACACATGAAGAAAAATATCGTAGCAACCTTTTCCATTGTCGGAGTGGATCCGGAAACTGGAGAACACGGGATAGCTGTTCAATCAAAGTTCATTGCGGTAGGATCTGTCGTGCCATGGGCAAAGGCCGGTGTAGGGGCAGTAGCGACCCAGGCTTTTGCCAATCCTTCATACGGTCCGCGGGGTCTTGAACTTCTTGAAAAAGGGTACACACCAGAAGAAGTTGTGGATCTTTTGACAAAAGATGATCCACAGAGGGAAGAACGGCAAGTTGGTATTGTGGATGCCAAGGGAAACAGCGCGTCTTATACTGGAGAACAATGCTATGATTGGGCAGGTGGCATCCATGGGAAAAATTTTGCAGCCCAGGGAAATATCCTCGTAAATGAAGCCACTGTTTCCCAAATGGCAAAAACCTTTGAACAATCACAAGGAACGTTGGCTGAACGGTTGCTGTCATGTCTGCAAGCTGCCCAAGAAGCTGGTGGGGACAGTAGAGGAAAGCAGTCGGCGGCTCTGTATATTGTGAAAGATAAGGGAGGATATGGCGGGTTCAATGACAGGCTTGTTGATTTATTGGTTGATGACCATCCAGAACCTATCCAAGAAATTACCCGTCTTTACCAGCTGCAGCAGCTTTATTTCGGTGAGACGAAACAGGAAAACGTACTTCTTATTGAGGGAACAACAAAGCAGAAGGTAATTTCTGGTTTGGTGAACAAAGGATACCTTAGAAGTATGGATGTATCTGAGGAAGAGCTTCAGAAGAGACTGACGGAATACCTGCATACCGAAAATTTTGAGGAAAGGGAATTAGAGCCGGGTAAAATTGATAAAGAGGTATTGGATTTTTTAAATAAGTAGTAACGTTACCCGTCTTGGCGATAGAGGCCAAGGCGTTTTTTTTAAGGATAGCTCTGTAAATCAAGTATGATTCCCAGGGAAAAAGTCTGGGAACTCCATCATGGGTGCTCCGGAACTCCAAGATCTTCGATTGCATAGGCTATAGCACACATAAGCAGTACCAATCGAAGGGGGCTCCTTGCTATGGAATTGACTATTTCCCATTGGTTATATGGTTTTTTTACGTTTCTCATTATCCTAACCATGATTTTTCGTAAAGGCGTGGTATTGCCAACGCTTCTGGGTACCTTTCTGGTCGCCTGGGTTTTCAAAGGCAGCGTCATCGGTGGATTTACAGCCATTTTTAACGCCAATCTTGTAGCTGCTAAAGAACTGTTTAACATCTTTTTGATTATCACGTTTATGGTTGCGCTGCTTCATTCCTTAAAGGACTTGGATGCAGATAGACGAATGATTCAGCCGATCCAAAGGGTTATGGTCAATGGGCATTTAGCTTTTTTTGTATTAGTTGGTGTTACTTATGTTATTTCTCTGTTCTTTTGGCCCACCCCAGCTGTACCGCTTATTTGCGCTCTTCTCGTTCCAGCCGCCATACGGGCGGGGCTGCCTGCAGCTGTGGCAGCGGTTGCTGTAGCTCTAGCCGGGCAAGGCATGGCTTTGTCATCTGATTATGTCATTCAAGTGGCGCCCGGCCTATCTGCAGCATCTGCCGGAGTGGAAACGGCAGCCGTATTGGAGAAAGGACTTGTATTATCAGTAATAACTGGTGTAATCGCTATTTCCGTTGCTTACTTTTTCAACCGCCGGCATATTCGTTCGCAAAATGATCCCAGAAATGACGATGAATTAAGCAAGATGCGGGGGATAGACAATCAAGATCAACCGTTAAATGATAAGCAGAATGTCCCGCTTTGGGGTAAATTTTTTGCTGTAGTTGTCCCATTATCTATGTTGGGCGTCATGATATACATGGTATCAACAAAGCTTACATCCGGAAGAATGGGAGGATTCGAGGGAGGGGACGGTGCTGCCTTTATCGGTGGTGTCGCAGTGGTATTGCTTTTATTATCGACCGTGGCATTTGGCAAGCATCGAGCATTGGATTATATCAGCGAACATATTACCAATGGGTTTGTCTTTGCTTTTAAAGCGATGGGCCCTGTGATTCCGATTGCTGGATTTTTCTTTCTCGGAAGCGCTGACTTTGCCGGTTCCATTCTTTCCGTCGAGGCAGACAAGACCCCTGGGCTGCTGTTTGATTTAGTGCAGTCTTTACAAGCATATCTTCCAGAGAGCTCAGTATTGGCAGCGTTTAGCATTTTGATTATTGGGATGGTTACAGGACTTGATGGCTCTGGATTTTCTGGCTTGCCGTTGACGGGAGCATTGTCTGGTGCTCTTGCGGACGGAACAATTGATCCGTCCGTACTTGCAGCCATCGGTCAAATGGGATCGATTTGGACTGGGGGAGGAACAATTATCGCCTGGTCTTCATTGGTTGCCATTGCAGGATTTTGCGGTGTACCGGTCATGGAACTGGTACGAAAAAACTTTCTGCCTGTAATGAGCGGATTATTTATATCAACCGTACTGGCACTATTTATATTCTGACACCAACTAACAGAGGGGCAGTCCCGGTAAAGGGGAGGGACTGTCCCTCTGTTTACCAGTGAACGAAATGTTTCGAGTTGGGGGAAGACGTATGGTACCATAAAAAAAACTCTACATAATTTTATTAAGAAAGGATGATTGGATGAAAGCTTTTGTCCATCAAGGTGATACACTTGCTTATGAAGAAATAAAGGAACCTGTGGCTGGCAAAGGAATGGTCAAAATCAAGCTGAAAACGGCTGGTCTGAATCATCGGGACCTAAATATACCAAAACGAAGAGGCAGCCAGCCTGAACCATTAGTGTTGGGATCAGATGGCGCAGGGACGGTTGTCGAAACCGGAGAAGGTGTTACCCGAATAAAGGAAGGGGACGAAGTGATTCTCAATCCGGGCTTGGGTTGGTACCATAACAGTGATGCACCACCGTCAGGTTTTGAAATCCTGGGAATGCCGGATAATGGCACGTTTGCTGAATATATCGTGATAGCAGCTGAGCATGTTGAAAAAAAGCCGCCTTTTTTGACATGGGAGGAAGCAGGAGTACTCGCTTTGTCTGGTTTGACAGGTTACCGGGCCTTGTTTACTAAAGGAAGCATCCAATCAGGGCAAACCTTATTCATTCCCGGGGCAGGCAGTGGGGTTGCAACTTTTTTGATCCAATTTGCGAAAGCTAAGGGCGTCCGTGTTATTGTTTCTTCCAGAAGTGAAAAAAAGCGGGAAAAAGCACGCGATTTAGGTGCTGACAGGGCAATCGATACTAACGGCGATTGGCAGGAAGCTTTAGCAGAAGAAAAAATCGACCTCGTGATTGACAGTGTCGGACGGGCTACTTTCAACCGGTCACTGGATGTTTTAAAAAAAGGCGGCAGACTAGTCAGTTTTGGAGCAACAACCGAAGACGATATTACGATAAATATCCGAAAATTTTTTTATGGACAATATCAATTGCTTGGCTCCACAATGGGGAGCAGAGAAGAATTGCGTGATATGCTTCGCTTCATGGAGGAACATAAGATCCGTCCAGTAGTAGGAGCAACCTTCGATTTAAAAGAAGCAAAAGCAGCGTTTGATTATTTGCAGGAGGCAAAGCAGTTTGGCAAGGTGGCGATCCGGATAAACTGATTACGAGTTTATTGTACAAAACGAGATCCCGTTCCTTAAAAGGTTATCTTTTTAGGAATGGGATCTTTCTATTTTACCAACCATCATTTTTGCTGAATCACCCTTTTGGCTTAAATAAAATAGCGCCGATCATGCCAAAAATTATTGCTGCAGTGATACCCGAACTTGTCATTTCGAACATACCAGTGACAACTCCGATTAAACCATGCTGTTCAGCTTCCTGCATGGCACCATGAACCAATGAGTTGCCAAAACTGGTAATAGGAACGGTAGCACCAGCACCCGCAAAGTCGATAAGTGGTTCGTAAAGACCAAAACCGTCAAGCAAAGCTCCAACTACTACCAGAATACTGAGTGTGTGGCCGGGAGTCAGCTTGAGAATGTCGAACATCAACTGTCCGATTACGCAAATAAGTCCCCCCACTACGAATGCCCAAAAAAACATCATTTCGTTGTTTCACCTCCGGATTCGATTGCTACAGCATGGGCAATACAGGGTATCGACTCTTTCTGCTGGGTAGTAAGCGGTGACAATAAGGCTCCGGTGGCGACAACCAATATACGGTTCAATTCCCCTCTGTTCATGCGATTAAGGAAGTGGCCGTAAGTAACGACAGCGGAACATCCGGCCCCGCTTGCCCCTGCGTTGACATGCTGATCTTTGCTGTAAATAGTCAAGCCGCAATCTACATAGTTTTCATCG
This sequence comes from Sediminibacillus halophilus, assembly GCF_900103695.1. Taxonomy (GTDB): domain Bacteria; phylum Bacillota; class Bacilli; order Bacillales; family Amphibacillaceae; genus Sediminibacillus; species Sediminibacillus halophilus. Next base: position 630,610 of record NZ_FNHF01000001.1, on the reverse strand, counting down.
TGAATATTCGTTCCATTCTTTTTAAAAAGATCCAAAGAGATTTGGCGTCCAATATTCCCTAAATCACCAGTAATTATTAAGTCATAGTGGGAAGGCTCAAGGTTTAAATCGTTAAGGTGTGCTTCAATGGTATCCACTGCAGCGGGCGCCATAGCTCCACCCATATTAAATGGATCATTCAAGCCCATATCGATTACTTTGCCGATAGTAGCGGAAGTGACAACAGGTCCTTGTCCAGAATTGCTTAGCAAGGCGGTTCCTGCCCCTGTCACTGTCCATTGGGCAGTTGGAGGTTTTTGTCCGCCGTACTCGGTGGGATATCGGAATTGTTTTTCAACGGCTGCATTGTGACTGGAAGCCCCGGTTAATACATAGTTCGCGCCACTGGCATTTACTAAGAACGCACTAAGTGCAAGTCCTGCCATCGAAGTGGAACATGCTCCAAAAAGTCCCAAATAAGGTGTCCCCAATGTTTTGGCCGAAAAGCTTGTCGGGGTAATTTGGTTGATTAAATCGCCGGCGAGAAAAAATTGAATTTGATCTTTTGTTATCCCTGCTTTGTCAATTGCTTGTTGAGCTGCTTTTTCGAGCAATACTTTATGTGCCTTTTCAAAAGAATCCTGTTCCATATACAGGTCGGGATGGAGCAAGTCAAAGTCTTCTGCTATGTTCCCTTCAGCCTCGAAGGGTCCGCCAACAGTGCCTGTCGAAATGATTACCGGCTTATTGGCGAATGTCCAAGTTCGTTGGCCAGTTAGCATCATATTACCCCCCACTGAATAAGTAGTGTTTTTATCAATGCAATGACAAATGCAGAAAACACGCCAAAGAGAATGACAGAACCAGCTAGCTTAAACATGTTGCCGCCAACACCGAGGACGAATCCTTCCGTTCGATGTTCAATTGCTGCCGCTATAACTGCATTGCCGAATCCAGTTACCGGCACAGCAGAGCCAGCTCCCGCAAATTGTGCAAGTTTATCATAGGCGCCGAACCCTGTTAGCAACATGGTAATAAATATAAGTGTAGCCACAGTGGGATTGCCTACATTTTGCTCGGTGAAATGGAAAAAATGAATATAGAAAGTAGATATCAATTGACCAAAAGCACATATCAGGCCACCGATAAGAAACGCTCGAATACAATTTTTAAATACCGGCCGCTTTGTTTCCCGTTGCTTGGCGAATTGTTGATAATCTTGGTTCGTTTGTTTGTTGGAAGTCATTGTCATCCCTCGTTCTTTATGCTTGATCTGAAATCAATTTCTTAATCCTGTTGGTTTCCTGGTCTAACTTTTTCTTCGATAAATCCTCTGTTTGCAATTGACTTTCAAGCTCGTCCAGCTCTAAGTAAATTTTTTTATCGGTAGACACAGTCACTTTTTTTTCCTTAAACTTATTTTCCAAGTCGGAAGTGATTCTTTTTTCTAATTTTTTCAGGTTAAAGCGATCCATCTGTCGGACTTCTATTGCGACAAGAATTTGTTCAGAAGTGTTGACTCCGCGTGCTCCAATAACTTCTTCATTTTTCAAAACGCTTCTTTTGGCTTGGTTAGCTATTTCCTGGCTGACTTCTGCTTTGTTGCTGACTTGCGTTAAGTCGTAGTCCGGTTCACTGCTTGCACTGCGTCCGTCCTCGTTATCTGTACAGCCTGCCACTGAAAGGAAAAACACTAGCAAAGCTGGCAGAGAAGCTTTTTTCCATATTCGTTTCATTTGCATCACCTGTATTAGTAAGTATGAAAAGCCACAGCAGGAACTGGCAGTAAATTTCCTGCTGTCTTAGCATGAACCTGTTGCAGGTAAATATACTTTCTATTAATTACCTTTGATAATTAGTTCAGCAGTATGCCAATCAGGAGAAAAGGGAGGGGATGGGATTGGTTAAAGTAGGCGCACATAAAAAATTGCAGAGAAGCCAGAGGCCTCTCTACAAGCTGTTAAGTCAATATTTTGTCCCTTATAATTGTTGTTTATTAGGTGGAGCCATAAATTCGACGCCTATAGGGGATTTCACTGTCCGCATCAGGATTTCGTCTATATCCCTCATCGTTTCGTCATCGATAGAGAAATCCCAAAGATCATCTAATGGTGCCAATTGATCGGGATGCCGGGCGCCCCATAACGATAAAGTAGAACCGGGTTGTTGTAAGTTCCAACGCAAAGCTAACTCCAGCACATTTTTTTGAAATCTGTCCTGGGCTAGTTCATCTAATTCTTTGACTGCCCTCAAATATTGCTCAAATCGAGGGGATTGAAATTTTGGATCCGTATCACGACGGATATCTCCTTCAGGAAAACGGCTTTCTTTGGTCATCTTTCCCGATAAGAGCCCTCTGGCCAGCGAACTGTAAAGAAACGCTGTCAATTCTTTTTCCTCCGCATAGGGAAGGAGTTCATTCTCACTATTTCTTTCGAACAAATTATGTGGTACCTGGATTGCATGGATGGGTGCTGCTTCCCGAAAAATATCCATTTGCTCGGTAGTGAAATTACTAAGACCGATTGCTCGTATTTTTCCTTCTTTATAAAGATAATTCAATGCTTCCGCTGTTTCATAAAAAGGAGTCAGTGTATCTGGCCAATGGATATGGTACACATCGATATAGTCGGTTTGAAGGTGGTGCAGGGTTCGTTCGATATCCTTGTGAATAAAGGATTTGCTGGAATCCCGGAACACTCCGTCCTTTTCGTTCCAATTAAGCCCTGTTTTAGATGAAAGGATAACTTCGGAACGATCGAGGGAGGAGGTTTGCAGCGCCTTGCCAATTAATTTTTCTGCTTTTCCAAGTCCGTAACCAGGAGCTGTATCAAGCAGTCTTATCCCTTTGTCAAAGGCAGCATGTATGGTTCTTTCCGCTTCCTGTTCATCCGTGCCTCCCCACTGGAAGCCTCCGATTGCCCATGTTCCCAGTCCAATTTTACTCGTTTCTATATTAGTTTGTTTCATTGTCATATTTTCCATGATTTCCACCTCCATAAATAATGGGCACTGATAAAGCAATTCCCGATATTACTGTCATTCAATCTTAAAAAAATTGTCGGCAATATGAAACTTTTTCCATAGGTCCATCGTCTATAATATAGGATGATGGTAATACATAGAAGGTGGTTAAAGTAAAACAGAGGGGGAGAAAGATGGTAAAGAAATTGCTGATGATTTGTACTGCATTAGCTGTTATTGGGGGAGCGGCAGCATATTGGTTTGTAGAAACATCCAGTGCAAAGCTGGCGGAACCTGTACAGGTTAGCGAGCAAATGGAGGATTTTATTATGCATGTTCAAGTTGAAAAAAACGAAGAGGGATTTCAAGTTTTAAGATCACTTGAATATATAGGAGATGAGCCGATTGTTTTATCTCATCGTACTCCATTGATATCTCTCCGTGTCAATCACGACACGAAGAACTTCACAGGCAGTCCGGTCACCAAGGAACTGAACCCCGGAGATGTCTATCATCCCCAGGAAGCAAAAGTATTCAACCCCTTAAAAAAGGGTAGTCACACTTTGTATATGGATTGTGAATTTTATATTGACGGAGAGCGCAAAAACATTAAAGCACATAAGGAAATGGTTTTTCAATGATAACAAAAAAGTCCGAATTTTCAATCATTCCACAGTCAATTCTATCGTTTTTGTCGGTTGGTCGGATTGATACCAGGTTTTAAGCGATTCTTCGGTATCCGATATGGCTGGTACCGTCACGGTTAAAACCTGGTTGTTTTTCCAGGATGCGGACAGAATCGGCCAATGATATTCATTTTTGAACGGTTCTCCGTTATCCATCAGCGTCCTTTGCCTGCTCATTTGTTCCAAGTCGATAATCACCATCTTGTCCTTGGAAATTTCTGGTTTCAAGCCAGTATCTTTTCTGTTGAACAATAATAATAAAAGGTCGTTTTCAGGTGAAATAGAGGCGGATTTAAACATCGCTAAATCTGCTGCAAGGTAAGAACCGCCTTCTTCCTGCTGATTCAGAAGTAGGTAAGAGCAACTATCCTCCCTACAGGAAAACTCCAAAAGGTAAATTGTATCCTTATCTGGTATATCAACTCTTGTTAATGCCATATCCTCAATTTCCGCGTCTCTGTCTGCAACCGCAGATAAGTAATGCTTCAAAATCGTGACTTGATTTAAATCAATGACAACCTGTTCGTTCGGTAAGGTGAATTCAAGCAGCATCTCTTCTTGCCCTGAATCCTCATCCTTTTCTTCCGTCTCTTTTTCTACTAAGACAGGTTTTTTTTCTGTTGCATCCGCTTGTTCTTCTGATTTGACCATCACTGGCTGTGTATCATCATCTGAACAGGCAGCAACCACCATAACGAATAATAACCCGATCAAAAGCAGCAAACCTGCACGCATCCGTGTCAACTCCCGCACCTCATTTTATTTGCTTTGTTATCATTATACAGAAAAATTCATGAAAAGATTAGAAATACGTTCTCCGGTTATTCAGGATAAGTTCGGCAACCCTTTCGATGTAACCTTTACATGTGATAAGAGAGTGTAGCCTGTCATCTATACCTGTCTGAAAGGAAAGAGTTTCTAATTTTTCAAAAGTGGTAAAAGTATTTTAGAGTGATTATTGATAGAATGAATAAAACATCTTTAATGGCAGGGAAGGTGCTGACAATGGGGAACTTAATTGATTTTGACCAAAAAAGAACGAAGAAAAGAATGAAAGAACTTGCGCAATCGAAAGGCATCGTTTATGAAATTTATTTAATTGTGGTAAAGTATGTTTATAAATATGCTGATAAAGAACGAGTTGACGCCAGTGATTTCTTGACTACAGAAGCAAGTTTATCCTACTTGTTTGCTGGAGACAGGAACAAATTCAGACAGGCTTATGATGAGTTAATGCGCTATTGGGACTTGACCAACGTTTATAATCGGGATGTCATGGAAGGAAAAGAATTCCAGCAGTTTAATACGATTGGAGATTTATGTTTTTATATTGAAGAAAAAGTAAACAAACAAAAAGGGTTGTAGCAACCACCAATGAGGGGCACCAAAGGGTGCCCCTCATTTTGTCTTCAAAGTTTTTCCGCCTCATCCGTCTCGTGTTCGGCGCCACGTTTGATGTAATCTTCATTAAATGCTTCCAGTTCTTCTGTAGTCATATCTGTATCGCTGTTTTTCCTTTTTCCAGTTGTTTTAAAATACACAATGACACCGATAACAAAGGCAAGAATGATAAGAATAAAAATCCAAGTCATACAGTATTCCCTCCTCTTGACTGGTCTTTACTATATTTTCCCTATATTGCTGTTTCCTAATCGACAGGTTTCAGAGTTTTTCAAGAACCTTCTAAAAAGTGGAGGGAGTTTGAAGGATGAAATAAAAGGCTACATATCAGTATACTTATCAGGGAAAGGGGATAAACATGGCAGGAGAATTATTTTCCTATCAAAAAGCAGATCAATTATTGAATCCCGAAAGAGAGGAATTAGTTCCGATTGATCAAGTTATCGACCTGTTGAATTTGCAGGGAAATGAAAAAGTGATTGATCTAGGGGCGGGTAATGGTTATTTGACTATACCTATAGCCAAAAAAACCGATGACCGAGTGGTCGCTGTGGATATCCAACAGGAAATGCTCGAAGAGCTTGCCGATCGAGCTGTCGAGCAAGGACTCGAGAATATAGACAGAATGCCAAGTGGAATCGATTATTTGAATTTTCCCGATAATTCATTCCAGAGAGGCGTTGCTGCATTTGTCTTTTATGAAGTGAATGAGCTGGAGCAAGCCTTGCAGGAAATCCATCGGGTAATCAGTGAAGAGGGGAGGCTGCTTATCATAGAATGGGAAAAGTCAAACCATGAAGAAGGGCCCCCGTTGGACGTACGGCTTCCCAAAGAAGCATTGCAGGAAAAACTGGAGTCTGTTGGTTTTTCCGTGTCCAATGGTAATTTAAACAGCAATATTTATTACATGGTAGTGGAAAAAGTAAAACACTTATAAAAAAGATGTGGACTTGTTCTGAAAGACGGAGACGCGTTCGGCCAAAAGTCTGAGAATTAATCCATCCGAATAGCGTTTTGAAAAAATCCCCGGCTTTTTATAATGAAGTTACCTTATAAGAAGCGGGGGAACAAATGTGAATATTTATGAAATGGAAGTCGAATTGGAACGACGAAAACCAAAACAATTTAATAATGGATAAAGATGGCGGAACAAAAGCATGGTCGTCAAACCAAAAACCGAACGAATAGTAAATACTAACTGAATTCGTTCGGTTTATTTGTGTGTCCTTTTTTTATTCTGTTATTTTTGTATGCAGAGTATCGCTACAGCAAGATATTCCGCGTTTGCCAAGTTAGCTGATGGCATGCCCGCGGAAAGCGAATTGCCTTATCGGAGTGGAACGTAAAAGGGAAAAAATACAAGTTAGAGGTTCTCTTAAGTTTTTAGGGGAAGCAAGGCACCCGGGGCTCTTTTTTTGCGAGATAGAGAAAGGTGCCAACATTTCTTTTTTAACCTTCAAAACGGTCAGCGAGCAAGCGAGCGTGACCATTTTCCCGCTTTCCTGGTAAATCGGAAGTTTACTTATTTCCTCCAACAGGTATTTATTAGTACCGGGCCTAAAGAATGAAAGGATGATCAGGATGAATGTATTTAGAAGAATAGATAAAATTCAGGCTGGGATTGAAAAATGGACGATCATAACAGCAATATTCGGGATGACCATTATATTGTTGGCCAATGTCTTTGCTCGAACATTAGGCAACAGCCTGACCTTCGCTGAAGAGGTTGGACAATTTTTCATCATCATTGTGACCTTTATCGGGCTTAGTTATTGCGCCAGAAGGGGCAGGCATTTGAAAATGACCGCTATAGTAGAATTTCTGCCTTTTAAAGTCCGCAAAATACTTGTGCTGATCATTACATTCACAACTTCCCTATTGCTCTTTTATTTATGTTACATCTCTTTGGACTATACCATTACATTATATCAATTGGGAAGAGTGACGGCGGCACTACGTTTTCCGGTATATTTGATTACATTGTTTATTCCTATCGGATTTCTGTTCAGTGGACTCCAGTATTTAAGGGAGTGCTGGCTAAATTACAAGTATAAGGACGAAATGATTGACGGTACGGAAGACCCTGACTGGAAGAGAGAGGAGGCAGATGAGACGACATGATATGGATATTATTAGGAATTATGTTTTTACTTTTGTTCCTTGGTTACCCGATAATGGTTCCACTAATTGTGGCTCCGCTGGCAGTAGCCTTGCTATTTTTCCCTGAATTAAATCCGATGGTTCTGATTCAGCAGTTTTCCATTGGAATCCAGACGTTTGTCCTCCTGGCGGTTCCCATGTTCATCTTTGCGGCGGACATTATGTCTTCAGGCAAAACGTCTACAAGGCTTCTTGATCTAGTAGGAAGTTTTATCGGACATATCCGTGGAGGCTATGCAATCACGACTGCTGCTGCCTGTGCCTTGTTCGGTTCGATCTCTGGTTCCACCCAGGCAACAGTCGTTGCGGTCGGCAAACCGACAAGGGAAAGACTGAAAGAAATCGGTTATAAAGATAAACAAGCAATCCCGCTGATTATCAATGCGAGTGATCTTGCTCTCATGATACCGCCAAGTATAGCCATGATTGTCTACGGAGTGGTTACCGGAACTTCTGTCGGTGAACTATTTATTGCAGGCATTGTACCAGGGTTAATAATTTTTCTGTTCTTTGCTCTTTACAGTTATTTTTTAGCGACAGCTAAAAAACTGGGGAATGAAAAAAAGGCGACTTGGAAAGAGCGAGGAAGAGCTTTTAAAAAAGCAATATTACCGTTGGGCTTTCCGATCGTCATTATTGGGGGAATTTACTTAGGGGTCTTTAGTCCCACTGAAGCTGCGGCTGTATCTGTGTTATATGCTTTCTTATTGGAAGTGGTTATCTATCGCGATGTTAAACTAAGCGACTTGCCTAAAATAGCTGAATCTACTGCCATCGTTACTGCTGCAGTATTCATTTTGGTGGCGGCAGGAACTGCGTTAAGTTGGATTTTGTCCTATGCAAAACTGCCCCAGGAAATAACGGAGGCTGTACTGGGAAGTGATCCTTCCGCGACATATGTGCTGTTTATTGTTGCGATTTTCTTCTTTGTCGGCTGTATGTTTGTCGATCCACTGGTCGTCATCTTGATTTTGACCCCGATTTTCTATCCTGTAGCGATGGATGCCGGAGTTGATCCAATAGCTCTTGGGATTATCGTTACCTTGCAAGCCGCCATCGGATCGGCTACGCCACCGTTCGGAGTTGACATCTTTACAGCTATAGCAGTATTTCAGCAGCCATATAAAGAGATAATTAAAGGAATCTGGCCATATATACTAATTTTAATGGCGGCTTCTGCTTTATTTATATTATTTCCGGAAATCATTACATCTTACCAATACTTTTATTCGGATTAGGGAGAAGGTGATAGGATGAAAAAATCAGTATTAATATTGTTTAGCATGTTACTTCTCTTGACTGCATGTGGATCAGGAGGGACAGAAACGACAAGGGGAAAAAATACTCCAGAGTATGTGTTCCGTTTCGCCCATGAAGAATCACCGGATTCTGTTCAGAATACCTATGCAGAGGAGTTCAAAAAAATTATCGAAGAAAAATCAGACGGAAATATAAAAATAGAAATTTATCCGGTAGGACAGCTCGGTAATGCTACCACCCAAGCTGAACTGCTGCAAATAGGTGCAATTGATTTTGCCATTATTTCACCAGGTAACATCGGTACAATTGTTCCTGAATCACAGGTGTTGCTATTGCACTTTCTATTCTCGGATGATATGGAAATAAACAAACAAATCATGAACAATAGTGAAGCGCTATATGGTCCATTGGCAGAAAAATTCGCTGAAAAGAAAATAAAAGTTTTATCCTACTGGACAGAAGGATTCAATCATTGGACGACTCAGTCTAAAATTGAACAGCCGGAGGACTTTTCAGGAGTAAAGTTTCGAACTATGCCATCTCCGTTAATTGTTTCTTCTTATGAGCAATACGGGGCGAATCCGACTCCTGTACCTTATGAGCAGGTGTACAGTGGGTTACAGTTAAATATGATAGAAGGGCAGACCAACCCGATGTTTGCCATAGAACAAATGAAATTTTATGAAGTACAAAAGTATTTGACCCTGTCTAAACATTCTTTATATACGACTACCACAGCGGTTAATCCGGATTTATACGAAAAAGTACCAGAGGAAGTAAGACAGATGATTGATGAAACGATTAATGAGATGAAGGAGAAGGCCTTTGCAATTCAAGAAGAAACCAATCAGCAGGCTTTAGAACAAATTAAGAAGAATAGTAACATAGAAATCACCGAATTGAGCGATGAGCAAAGGCAAGCTTTTCGTGATGCGAGTGAGCCGGTCAGACAGCAGTATATCGATCAAGTAGGTGGAGCTGCTGAGGAAATTGTTAAAAAGTTGGAAGAAGAGATAGAGGAAGCAGAGAAAAACAGCAATTAACAGATGACCAGACTGGAGCCGAAAAAGGCATCGCCGGTCTGGTTTTTCTAACCCATTAAAAAAGACAAAATCCGCTTCATGCGGATTTTGTCGAGTAAAGATGGAGAAAAGGATGATTATATATGATAAACTTCTTAATAAGAAGTTACCAGCGAATTATTTAAATGACAAAAGAGATGTCATTATCTACTTCTACTTTATGTCGGTTTCTGATCTTAGCCTGTTTTACGTTTTTATTTAACAGTTGTTTGATATGTCGATAACCTTCGTCCGGTTTTTCACCATCAATGACAATCACCAATGGCTTTTTGCTTGTAGCTATAAGAAAAAAAGAAAGCATTTTTGGAAAATTTCCTGCGTCGGCCACCTGCCCGTTTTGGTATAAATATACATCGTACTCACTTTTTGAAACATAATGGTACAGCTTCATCATTTCATGCGTAGTTAATTGATAAGTTAAATCTACTTGATAGGATGTTATTTCTTTCAAGGTCATCACCTCTCCAATTTTTGTTGTCTAATCTGTCTATCTAATTGCGCAGAACTTATAAGTAATAAAGTAAACCAGCTAGCCGATCAATAAGTTTTTCATGTTGGTATATAGATACCCCTTGGTTGCAAGGATAAAACACGAAGATCAATAAATATTCAGGCATGTAAACAACTGTTACAGTAGTTACTTAGGTAGAGAATCATGATGGATTTTTGGTACAATTGAATTAGTAATAGACGGACAGAAAGAAACACCCTGCTTCCGATTTCATTGCAGGTCGGTAAATATTGTTAGGAGGAAATCATGAAAACATTTAAATTAATTTCTCTTGACGTGTTGGAAGATCAGAATGAGGAAATCCGTCCTCGTAGTATCCCCTTGCTTGATGGATTGATCATCAACAGGGAAGATGACCAAAATCGCTGGCTGCTAGAAGCCTATTTGGACAAGTCTTATGAGACGTATTTTCAAGCATTAAAGGAAGAAAATGAACAAGTCATGTTACAGGGGAAGATTACTAAAGAGAGTAATCAGCCTGCCACTTTCATGGCTTCTATCACGAATATCAATACAATTGGAGACCATATCAATGTTCTTTTTTTAAGCACTCTAGTCGATCGGAAAAAAGGAGAGATAGAGCGTACGCTAAAAAATTTAATTGAAGAGGGCTACCAAGGAGACGAATTGCTTGATGAGTTTAAAGACAGAGTGTGAAACTAATCAGGAAGTGCCGGCTGTTGATTGGAATGGCCGGTGCACTTTATATCGCTTCTTTCGGAAGAGAGACACTAGCATTTTTCGGAATTTTTTAAATTTTTATTGGATGGCTGTCTTCCATAGGATTATCAGTCCAAAAGCGTTCTTGTTACTAGCGATACACAGTAAAGCATTTCTTTTGTGGAGACAGAAGTAAACCGGAATGAATCATGGACTTGAGGAGGCCAGTGAATATGGCAAACAAACCAAACAATATAGAGAAATTAAGTAAACATCAAAAATTTCCTTCCAAACACCGATTTTTGCACCAGGTTGCCAAGGGGTTGGAGGAATGTAAAACCGCTAAAAGGTCACTAACTGTTCTATTTATTGGTTTGGATTCTTTAAGACAGATTTTTCATACATATAATGTAAAGGATGAAAAGGCTTTTCTCAGGCAATGCGCAGACAGGATTCAGATTTCTTATTCAGAAATCGGGGTGGCAGAAGGAGGCGAAGGCCTGCTACTCCTTATTGATGGTCTCTATAATATGGAGGTGACTGAACGGGCAGCCTGCGATGTTATCGAAGCATTTTCGGAACCGCTTGTGATGAATGGAACAGAAATATTCTTGTCTGTAAGTTTGGGTATTTGCCAGGATTTCGATCGAACAAAATCTCCGAATGAGTTAATCAGAGGAGCAGAAATGGCATCGACGTTAATAAGAGAAAAACCGGGAAGTAATTTTCACTTTTTTAGTCCAGATATTCTCACCACCTGGAAAAATACATTCAACATGGAATTTTCTTTGAGAAAAGCATTAAAAGGAAACCAATTCGAACTTCATTATCAACCACAGAAAGATATAAAATCGGGAAATATCGTTGGATGTGAAGCTTTATTAAGATGGAAGCATCCGGATAAAGGCTATATACCACCAGACCGCTTCATTCCATTGGCTGAAAAAAATGGGATGATGATTGAATTAGGGGAGTGGGTCTTACGGGAAGCCTGCAGACAGAATAAAAAATGGCATAGTACGGGAACATACCGTGGACTTATAGGCGTCAATTTATCAGCAAGGCAGTTACATCAACCGGAGTTGGCGGAAAAAATAAAAAATATATTAGAGGAAACAGGACTTTCTGCTGAGTACTTGGAGTTGGAAATCACAGAGAGTGCAGCAATTTCCCAAAATAATGAGGTGCTGAACAGTCTAAAACAGCTAAGGGAGCTAGGTGTTCACGTTTCCATCGACGACTTTGGGACAGGTTATTCCTCCTTGAAATATTTGAGTATATTTCCAATCAGTAAATTAAAAATTGATAAATTGTTCATGAAACAAGAAGTACAGAACAATCAGGCGATTGTAAAATCAATTATTACTATGTCACATTCTATGGAGATGAAAGTAATAGCAGAAGGGGTGGAAACCGAGGAACAGCTTGTTTTTTTAGAAAAAGAAAATTGTGATGAGGTGCAAGGATATTATTTTTATAAACCACTTCCGCTCCAAGAAGCAAGCGAGTTATTTTTGCAAGCACAATAAAGTAAATAAAAATCAACAAACCCCCGTGGTTGGGGGTTTGTTTTAAGTTTGATGGTTGAATGAGGTTCTATTAGCAGTAGAAAGCAGCACCAACGATGATGAGTAAAATGAAGAGAACCACGATCAAAGCGAAGGAGTTACCGTAACCGCCGCCATAATAGCCGCCGACGTTACCTCCGCCGCAGTAACCTCCACCATAAGGATAACCAAAGGACATACATACTCACCTCCTGAATGTTTACAATTTACTATATGGAAAGTGCGGAAGGTTTGTATGGACGTATGCCTATGCGAATAAAAGTTAAGCAAGAATTGGGCAAGGTATTCAGCTGAGAGAAGGGAGAGGATCTTAAAGGAATAAATATATCCCTCTCTAACATCATACATTAGTTACCTTTATCCTCTAACATATAAAGCCTCCCAGGGGACTTTCCCATACACTTTTAATCGCTATGGAAGCAGCCCTTATCAACCGGACATAAACTTATAACTAGTCTTACCATTGCAAGTGAATTGTCTTTTCATGACTCCTTGCTCTTTTCTTTCTCACTGATTAGCTCGCGCTTTCCTTTCAGCAGCCGGACTTGATCATTTTCATAGCCTACATCAAAGCGATAGCGATAAACTCTTTTATAAACTTTTTCGGGGCTGCTGCGCTCTTCATGTTCAACTTCCATTGTAACTTTTGCAAGGTTGTTTTCTTCGTCGAATTGAACATTCATTTCTGCTGTGTTCGTATCAACGATATAGATATAATCCTCTCGAAATTGCTGGTAGCTCGTTTCTGTCTGCCAGTCACTCCCAAGGAGGGTATAAGCATTGATAAAGTCACGGATGGAAATACTTTCAAAAAAGTAATTGATCATGTATTTAGCGTCTTCTTTTAACTTATCCGGGTCTGATTCTTGAGCATTGGCAATAGCGCTTTCGTAATCCAAGTTCTCATCATCTGCTTGGTCTGACCATTGTTCCGCTTTATCGATCACCTGCTGCATCGGAATACTGAAGCCCATACTTCCATCATCTATTCCTGCAGAGTTGACCGCTATAACTTTTCCGGAAGCCCGGTTTATAAGGGGACCTCCGCTATTCCCATGATTGATTTGTGCAGAGATTTGATAGGCATCCTCATAATCGAAATCATCTATTTCAAAGGATCGATTTAGCCCGGAAATTATCCCCAAAGTTACGGAATTTTGAAATCCTAACGGACTACCGACAGCAAGGATTTCATCTCCCAGCTCGGCCTCATAGCTAGTGTCCAGAAGCGCTGGAGATTGATTTGCGAGTTGGGGGACCCGAATGACAGCAATGTCCAATTTGTCACCTTTACCAACCAATGCGGCTGTATATGTTTGGGCATTTGCTGTTTTCACATAAATCGTTTCTGCATTCTCCACTACATGCGCATTGGTGATGATATCACCTTTGTCATTATATAAAAATCCTGAACCGATTGTTTCATTCCATTTATCCAACGCTTCTACCTGTACAACGTTTTTCTGCGATTGATGAATAATTGATTTTAAGTTCACTTTGTCCTGCTGTTCTTCAACTTGATGAGCCAGCGTATTTTTCAGTTCCAGTGAATGATCATCCCAGTTTTGATAGATAAGGAACACAGCTGTTGCGCCAACTGATAGAAACAAAACGGTTAAGAGAACCGGAAATATAAATTGTTTGTTTTTCATTATCTCACTCCGTCTTCCTGTAAGTCATTAGTCGAGGAACCATTTTATTTTTTCAATTTCAACCTTGGATGTATCCTGGGCTTCGGTATCAAAGTGAGTGAACTCAAACTTGCCTTCCTCTCCTGGATAGAGGGTATCAGGATATACATATACCTCATTTGTCAACAATTCATCGTTCTCAGGGTCAAGTATCTTATAATCGACAGATATCGAGTAAACCGGAACCGTGGCGATGCTCTTCAGTTTACCACTGACCACTGCTTTTCCCTGATCATCCTTGGAAATGGACACATCAATCATTTCCACTGCATCATTCTTGTTTTGGTTCTGTTCTTTTTCTGCAGCAGTAACTGCTTGCTCTATTCTGTTTTGTTGTTCTGTTTCAAAGGCAGTTTTTTCTTTTTCAATAGTTGTTTGCAAACTTTGCAATTTATCTGAATCCGGAATATAATTCAGCCCTTCTTCCACAACATCACGTGCATCAGTAAATTGTTTTTGGGATAGCTGTTCGTTAGCCGTTGAGAAAATATAAGAAATGATTTGCTCCTCAATGGTCCCGGTGATGGTTTCCGCTTTTTCACTGTTTATCGCCTTTGCCTGCCATAGTAGAGTTTTTAACTTTTCTATCGAGGGGTCGTTTTCCATTGCTTCTTTTAATTGACTCAGCTGCACTTCACTTCGTTTGGTAACTACTTCGTCTATAATGACATCGACTGCTTCCCCATCGTAAACTTTTAGATTGTTTTCCGCTTCATCTATTTTTTCCAACGATTTTTGATAGTTTTCTTCTCCTGCGTAATCCTCCGCTTGTTTTAAGTCTAACTTAGAACGAAGGGCAACCTCCATAAATGATTTATTTTCGCGGGCAGCAGGAAAATTATCTTTTTCTTGAAGAGCAGTTTTGAACTGGACGAGCGCCTCATCATAAGCACCATCCAGGGCTTTTGCTTCACCGGCCTGAAATGCTTCCTTTGCCTGTTGAGTCTGATGCTGTAAATAAAAGTAAGCAGAACCAATAGCTAATATACTGATAATGAAGGAGGCAGCTGGTAAATACCAAATCCGCTTACTGACCGTCGGTTCTGCAACTCGGTCGTAGCGATCCTCCGGTAATTTTTTTCCGCATTGAATACAAAACACTTCGTCATCATTTGTTTTGCTTCCACAATATGGGCAATAAAGCATGAATACACCCGCTTTCTTTTCTGTGAAACTAGTTTGCTGTTTAGAGTCTCAAAGAATAGTTTACCACAATCCTGCTTCCATCCGTACCCATTATTTGTTAATAAACTTTTTGGCATATGTGGAGAATCTAAAACCGAAAGAAGGGGAAAACAGTTAATTTATTTGGAGATGTTGCTGGAATAGGATCAATTGATTACAATGGAAATGGAGGTGTAGAGAATGATAAATACCGCTTTAGCAGTCGTTTCAGTAGGAATTATTATTTTGAATATCGGATACTGCATATTTGATAACAGTTAAATGAAGCGATAACCGATAACGGCGAAAACCTCCCGGGTTTATGAACGGGAGGTTTTACATGTCAATCATGTGCCACTGCAGATTTGACCATCTCTTTCAGTAAACCTGTAATATGCCTCTGGTACGCTTCTTCAGCATTTAGTTTTATACCGAAAATATGATAATTGTAATGGCGCTTTCCCCATACGACGGTTCCCACAGCCTGACAATCTGTTTTCATTAACTGGTAAGTAACTTGTACAATATCTCCTGTTTTTAATGAATAGGCTGCATCCTGTTTAATCCTGATCCCATTCAGGCTGACATCGAGAATGGAAGTAGAATAGATAGTTTCTTCGTCTTCATTTACGAGTTTTATCTTCCCGTCTATAGGAGTGGCAAAAGTATACCGATAGGCCTCGTTTCGTTTATAGTGCATCTGTATTCCTCCCAGGGTAATAGTACCTAAAATCCCTTTCCTGCGATGATGTATCTAAGATAATGTTGTCGAAATATCTGCCTATTTTTTTATTTTATCACAAATTGTTATAAAATTTTGTCTAATTTTGCGATTCCCTTTACTTATCCTAGTTCCTCTGACATAATCATGAAGGTTAAAAAAAAGAAAAAGTGAAAGGTCTTGGGTAAGTTGAAGGGGAATATAGCAGGAAGAGAGATTAATTATTTGCAGGAATCGATTGCCGAAAAACGAAGACAAATGATCCAGGCGGCAAACCAAAATGGCCTGTCCAGTATTATTACTTTGAAAATCAGTCAAGAACTCGATGGATTGCTTAATCAGTACACACAAATTCGACAGGCGATCAAATGAGAAATCGGAGAACAAGAAGCTAGATACATCCAGAAAAGCAAATCAAGGGAAAAAAATCAGTAAGCTGTTAGGAGGGTAACCAGGCATAAGATGGAAGATTCCCAGTCGCTTTTGGAAAAAATTGAATACCTACGCAACAAAATGACCAAAGTAGCCCTCCGAAAAGGCTTCACAAGTAGTGAATCAATTTCACTAAGCCAGGAATTGGATCACCTACTAAACACTTACGAAAAAAGTAAACCTACCAAAAATAGATTACAGAAAAATGAGAGAGCCTTATCTAGTAACAAAAAAAGCGGAATTCGCCGGAGAAGATAAAAGGAACAGGATGTGCCTAGAGGAACGATGTCAACATTGGCGAAGGCTTTAATAGCAACCAGGACTCTGGTTTTATCAGTCGACAAGTATCCTTTTATGTACGGAAGGAGAGAAGGGAGGTTACAAGTTTTCTATGGTTAGCTAATTACATAAAGAACGTGTCGATTTTTTGTTACCACCTATAGAAAACAGGAAGTGATGGAAAAAAGATGCTCCTCCTTTTAGGCAAACGTCAGTCCTTCTTCAAGAGAGTTGTTCAATCGTCGTTCTCCAGTATATTTGCTTTCCATGGGTTGTGCCTCAGCCTTCCCTAAAAAAGTAAATTGATTTACTTCAAGATATTGTTCACTGCCGAAACTTCCATGACCTGCGGGATTGCACGTGACCGAAGAGCCGGAAGAGGTTTACACTCGTTGTGGGCGGGCTGTACCCCCTGGAAAGCGTATTGTGTACCGTAATCTAAAAGAGACGGGATAGGACTTATCGTCATACACCTTTCCCTGTTTTTCGGGATGTGAATATCACGCGAAAAGGAAAATCAGGGCTGATCATTCCCGGTTTTTATTACTTGTTATTCGCCAGAAACTTCTCGAGCCTGTTAAGTCCTTCCTCCAATGTGTTCAAATCATAGGCATAAGAAAGACGCAGAAACCCCTGACCCCCTTCTGAAAAAGCATCTCCTGGAACAAGGGCCAATTTTGCCTCCTCAACTAATCTTAGTGCTAAATCAAACGAAGATATCCCATTTAGTTCGATATCGAAGAAGAAATAGAATGCTCCGTCAGGCTTGATGACGTTCAAACCCATCTTCAAAAGCCGTTCATAGACATAATCTCGCCGTTTCTGATACTGATGTCGCATTTCTATCGGATCCTGACCACCGTCTTTCAATGCAGCTACCGCTGCATGCTGACTGATGGAAGTTGCGCAGGATACATTATATTGATGAACTTTCAGTATATGTTGACAAAGCCATTCGGGACACAGCAAGTAACCGATACGCCAACCGGTCATGGAATGCGATTTTGACACGCCGTTGATGACGATGGTTTTCTCTCTTATTTGAGGGAATGTACCAAGTGATACATGGTTATGCTCGTACACCAGTTCACTGTAAATTTCATCCGCCAGTATAAAAATATCTTTATCAGCCAACAGATCGGCAATCTCCTGAAGTTCTTGCCTGTTAAATGTCATTCCTGTGGGATTGGAGGGATACGGAAGAATGATGCACTTTGTTTTAGTTGTGATATGTGACTCGATCAAATCCTTTGTTAATTTAAAATGGTTTTTTCGGGTATCTACATGGACGGGCGTTCCACCAGCCAGGCGAATTAAAGGTTCATAACCTGGGTAAACAGGGGAGGGGAGGATTACTTCATCCCCGGTTTGGATAATTGTCCTCAAGGTAATATCAATTGCCTGAGAAGCCCCTACTGTAACGATTACTTCATTGACCGGATTGTAGGTTAAATGGTATTTATCCTTTGCGAACTCAGTGATTGCTTGACGTAAAGGGAGTAAACCAGCATTATGCGTGTATGTTGTCTGATTCTGATCGATCGCTTGTTTACCAGCGTTTTTCACATGCTCAGGAGTAGGAAAATCAGGCTGTCCGATTGTCAGCGAGATGATGTCCTGTTTATCACTTACCATGTTGAAAAACTTTCTGATTCCTGATATTTGCAATGCTTTTACTTGATCATTAAGAAGATGTTCCACATTTCCGACCTCCTGAAAAGTTCTCTAATTGTTCACACAATTAAGATAAATAAAGGGTTTAATTTTAGTATAATGAGATAGAGAATCAATCAAGTATATAAGGGGTGATCGTTTTGCGAAATCGTCCTTCCACTTTTACTGAACTGGTGCAGAGAAATAAAGAGGAGTTGCTCAAAAATCCTCAAGAGATGGCTAAAATGGAAAAGAAACTCGATGCAAAACAAATACTAAGAACCAAATAACCTGACTGGTAAACTGATGATATCATACTACAGATCATTCTAAAACCAGAAGGATCAAGGCAAATGGCGTTGGCTGGGACAAAAGTATAGTGCCCAAAGCGATAACCGAACGACGATTCGAATTTTCTACTATTCGAACACGTTCGGTTTTTCTTTGTTCTTTGAGAAGGTAGCACCTTAGAGGCTTCTTTTATTCTGTTGTTTGATGTTGGTCCACCCAAATGCTAAACCAAGGCTTTCAATGGATTTTTCAGTTCGTATTTTTCCTCCGGCGGAACACCACTTCTTGCCTATGCTAAGTTACATTATTTAGTTTTTAGAAAGGCTTGTATTTCTTAAGGTGAAATTGTTCGGTCTTAATAACTTGATTCCACTTCTTTTGTTTTTTATTTGCTTGATAGCTCTATGTTCGATATAATATTCCTATTTTGAACCTAGTAATTTCCAATTTAGCAAATCTATCAAAGGATGTGTCTATATGATGCAGGATGTCGGTTTGGTTCTTGAAGGAGGCGGCATGAGAGGTGCCTATACAGCTGGAGTGCTGGATGCTTTCCATGACAGTGGGATTACTTTCCCTTTTGTGACAGGTGCTTCAGCTGGCGCTTGTAATGCCACTTCTTATGTTGCGGGACAACGTGGAAGGAACTATAAAGTGTTGGTTGAATATGGAAGCCATCCAGAGTACATCTCACTGAAAAGAGCTGTTATGAAGAAAGAGCTTTTTGGAATGGATTTTATTTTTGATGTTCTGCCGAATCAGCTTGTTCCCTTTGATTTTGCTTCTTTTTTCAACAGTAATATTCGCTTTGTAGTGAGCACTACTGATATCGATACAGGAGAACCAGTGTACCATGATACATTTCGTTCGAATCAAGAATTACTTACTATCATTCGTGCTTCCAGCTCTCTTCCCTTTGTAGCACCAAGTATCTCGGTAGATGGCAGAAATTTAATGGATGGGGGCATAGTGGATCCGATTCCTTTGCAGCCATCGATTGATGCGGGGAATCGTAAGCATGTAGTGGTACTTACTCGAAACAAGGACTATATGAAAAAACCTATGAGACTCGCTTGGTTGCTGAAACGTTCTTTGAAATCACATCCGGCGCTTGTCTCTGCCATGCAAAATCGACATCGACGATACAATGATATGGTCAAGCGCCTGGAGAGGATGGAAAGAAATAATCAAGTATTTATTATTCGACCGAAACAGCCATTGGAAGTAGGTAGAATCGAACGTAACAGATCAAAACTAGATGCACTTTATCAGCAAGGGTACCAGGAGGCGAAACAGCAAAAAGAAGCAGTTGTTCACTTTACCAGTCCTGTGGAAGAGCCTGTCCTGTCCGGCGAAGTATAAACTCTATTACAGGTGGTTAGGCTGAAGTTAAAAGGGACTTTTGAGGTGAGCCTATGAACGCTTGGAATGATAGACTGGTTTTCGATTTAACTTCCATTGTGAATAAAAACCAATTGCATACGCTAGGTATATCAGATAATTATTTGTATATTTTGTTGGGCTTCATTAGTATTTTGATCTGTTTTTGGCTAATCAGGCCACTGGTAAGGTTTTTGGTTCTTTTGAATTGGGAAGATTTATTAACCTACCTGATTGGTGGGATATTGCTGTTCTCCTCTTTATTACTAATTGTTCACCCAGATAGAGATGGAGGGATAGGTCAAGGAAGTCAACTTTCGTATCTTGTGCTTGGCTTTGTGTTGTTTGGAGGGTGTTTGTGCACGCTGAAAGTCATTAAAACAATGGCTGAGAATATGAAAAAAAACATGTGATGTAAACGATAAAATAAAGCAAAAATCCCTTCTTCGATTGATTTGGAATGAAGGGATTTTTTGGCTTGATGAATCTATTTCCCTTTGTAAAACGTATAGTTATTACAGGAGGGAAAAACATGGGAGCTATGTTGCTTATATTTTTGTTTGCAGCAGGTTTGTTGTTCTTGAATATTTTCACTAGTATTTGGGCCTACAAAGATGCTGTTGCTAAGGGAAGGACCAGTGTTTTTGCAGTGATCGTTTTATTCGGTACGCTATTCTTTCCAATTTTAGGGTTAATCGTATATGTGTTTATACGGAATGAATAAACGTCAGCTTATTCATCTCCCGTAATGCCCATTTCTTTTTGCATGGCGTCTAGCCATTTAGTCGCGTTTTCTGCTAATTCATCAGGTGGAGTCTGGGTTGGAGATTGTGATAAAACTAATTGCTTTTCAGTGTCTGTCAGTCTATTATAGGCGTCTTTAAGAATGGATGACTGATCCATATATTTATTCAGCTCATATAAAAAATCCTGCAATTCGAGCATACAATAACCTCCTTTTACAAAACCATTTCCGATTATGAACCGATATAAACCAATACATCACTATCAGTTAAAATGAAACGAATAAACAATTGTAAGAAACAGCTGAGGGCTGATCATTTCCTGTTTGAAGAAAATGTCTATATCATGTGGGAGGACGGGAATGAGGTAATAGAAAAAGTGAAGAGGATTGCAGAGAAACCACTGGCTTCTCTGCAATCCTCTTGAGTTGAGGTATCAGAATTAGTACTTTTTTTGTTTTCTTCGCGGCTTTCTTTCCCACTGGCCGAGAGAAGAGGGGGTATAATAAGAAGAAGGTTGTTTACGGTCGGTTTCTTTTTTTTCGGGAAAGGACCATCCCAGATAACTGGATAGTATTTTTTTTGCCTGCGTCAGACTCATTTGCGGTTTAGGATTTCTAAAATTTTTGTCAGTCGCACCCAAGTGTTTCACTTCTTGGAAATCTTGTTTGGCAGGTGGAATATGAAAGTAAAAGTCGCTCACTTTGACAAGTAACGTGGAGTGTTGGCGGCTTAGTTTCGGGCGGTCAGAAAAATGCAAACCGACTTTTTCAGCATGGTTTTCCCGAAGCAATTTGTTAATGGCCTGCTTCTTCATGTCATATAATGGTCGGGGATTTGGGGCAGTCTTTGCATGTCGATTCACAATGAAAAGTGCTTTGGCTATATCATTCAAATTGTTTGTTTTGTTACTCATGTACCTGTCCTCCTTTTCGAACGAGCTAGAGGTGAAATGAGAATCACATATTCTGGGCCAGGTAGGAAAATCCCGGCCCCTGATGGAAGGTGATCGTTTAGTTGCTCATCTTTTTAATATCTTCTACTATTTTGTCCATTTGTGCAGCTTTCGTACCATCGTAAGCTTTAATAGCATTTCCTTCAGGGGAAACCAAATAGAAGCTTGTGGCATGTAAGTATTGGTCGGAATCATCCAATTCTTCGACTAATGCTTTAAAGGAATTAATGGAAAACTCCTTTATTTCGGAAAATTCATATCCCGTAAGTAAGTCCCAATTATCAAATTCGCCCCCGCGTTCTTCACTATACTTTTTTAAATCTTCAGGAGAATCATGTTCCGGATCGATACTGAAAGAAATAAGATGCACATCCAGGTTTTCTTGTTTCAATTTATCCTGGAGACGAGCCATGTTAGCTGTCATTGGAGGGCATACTGTTTCACAGTTGGTGAATATCATATCAGCCACCCAAAACTTACCATCCAATTCTTCCTTCGAAACTGTTTCGCCATCTTGATTTTTATAGGAAAAAGGCTCGACCTTATAAGAAAAGTCCCCTTCATATTTTGGTCCGCAGGCTGCTAAGAAAAGCAGGGAAACTAACCCTGCGGCCAGTGTTATCCTTTTTATACTCATGCAAGAACCTCCGTGAATCCTTATCTGTTTGTCCATCATTTTAGCATGACCGGTTAAAAAATACTATGTCCGTTCTGTGACGTATTTTCCTAAGCATTGTGCTCCTGTTCCGAATGTAATTGGAAAAGAGTAATTTCAGGAGCGCATAAAAAGCGATAGGGTAGCCGGGTCGTTCCTATTCCTCTGCTGACAAATAACTGCAAATCTCCGATTAGGTAGTTACCTTCTACATATTTTTCTGCATAGGCAGGGGTGTATATATGGCCGACCAACGGAATTTGCACTTGTCCTCCATGGCTGTGACCGGAAAACTGAACATCTATCGGATACTGCTTCGCTTTGTCAGCATAGTCTGGTTCGTGTATCATGACCATCGTGTACGCACTTGGATCGATTCCTTCCAGTGCCTTATCCAAGTCAGGTTGACCGAGCATCACGTCGTCAATTCCGGCCAAGGTAATGAAATCATTTCCTTTCTTAAGGGTGGTGTGATTATTTTGTAAAAGTTTGAAACCGCCGGCATCCATGGCCTCTTTGACTGTTTCCGTACCATATCCTCCATGATCGTGGTTTCCATAAATCCAGAACTTCCCCTCCGGACCGTGAATGTTTTTCAAAATATCTGAAATCCTGTGATCCCACATAAACTGATTCGGCTCGTCCACTAAATCTCCTGTGAATAGGACGATGTCCGGGTTATGGCTGTTTATTTCCGTTGATAGTTGGTCCAATTGCTCTAAGGTGTATTGAAAACCGACATGTGTATCTGAAAATTGTAGTATTTTTAAACCATCAAACGATTTCGGGATTTTTGTGGAAGTAAGTGTTTCTTTATGAATTTTCAACATGCCAGGTTCTATTTCTCTGGCATAATAGTAGGTTCCGCCTCCTACACCAAATAGTGCAAGGACAGAAGCTGCCAATTTTTTCAGGAATGATCTGCGGTTCATCTATGTCCAAACCCTTCTTCTGCTAGTTTAATCTAGTAGCATTATAGCACGGAATGAAAACTTTGCGGGCTCATAAAAAAAATGCCCAGGATGGAAGGGTTTCCATCGTTTATATGGAAATGTTAGGGGAGGGGGGATACGAATGGAAAATGAAACAGTCATCATCACAGGCGGCTCGAGCGGGATGGGAAAGCAAATGGCCAAACGTCTGGTCGAAGGCGGAGCAAACGTAATGATTACAGGGAGAACGGAAGAAACTTTAGCTAAAACAGTTAGAGAATTAGAGCATCAAGGCAATGGCAAACCTGCCTATACAGTAATGGATGTCAGAGAGCCTGACGAGATAACAGCTTTGCTGGATAAAACGCTCAATAAATTTGGAGGGGTAGATCATTTAATTAATAATGCTGCTGGAAACTTCGTCTGTCCAGCTGAAAAATTGTCCATTAACGGATGGAATGCAGTGGTGGATATCGTTCTCAATGGAAGCTTTTATTGCAGCCGAGAAATCGGTAACTACTGGATCGATAAGAAGCAGAAAGGAAATATCATCAACATGGTGGCCACTTATGCCTGGAATGCGGGAGCAGGTGTCATCCATTCAGCAGCTGCAAAGGCAGGAGTGCTTTCTATGACTCGAACCCTAGCAGTGGAATGGGGAAGTAAATATGGAATCAGAGTGAATGCGATCGCTCCCGGCCCTATTGAGCGGACAGGAGGAGTCGAGAAATTGTTCGAATCAGAGAGTGCAGCACAAAGAACGGTGGAATCCGTGCCGCTTCAACGGCTGGGTAAACCGGAAGAGATAGCGGAGCTCGCCTACTTCCTCTGTTCAAAGCATGCGGCCTATATCAATGGAGAAGTAATAACCATGGATGGGGGTCAGTGGTTGAATAAACATCCTTTTTGAAGCAGCATAAACAAAAGAACAAGGCAGCAGTCGTAAACTGCTGCCTTGTTCTTTTGTTAAATTAAATAAAGAATAACCGAGAAAAAATGGAGAGCTGTTCCGGCTAAAACAAATAAATGCCAGATTGCATGGTGGAATTTAAATCCTCTCCACACATAAAAAATCGAACCGATCGTATACAGGATACCGCCGATTACAAGTAAGAGAAGTCCGTTAAACTGCATGTTCTCTACAAGGGTTTTCCAAGCGAAAACAATTTGCCAGCCGACAACGATATAACCGATTGTAGAGACAAACAAAAAACGTTTGACAAAAAAACATTTAAAAATCGTGCCGGCGATTGCAATCCCCCATACTACTCCAAATAAAGTCCAGCCTAACCAACCTTGCACTGCCACAAATAAAAAAGGAGTATAGGAGCCGGCGATAAAAAAGTATATCGAAGCATGATCCAGTATTTCAAAGACATCTTTTCCCCGTCCTTTTGGCAAAGCATGCACAAAAGTCGACGAAATATATAGCAGAACCATCGTAGCGCCAAAGAGAGTGAAGCTTACTACATGCCAAACTGTTCCGTGTTGAGTTGCATAAACGATTAAGGTCACCAAAGCAGCGATGCTGAAAATAGCACCGACAGCATGGGTAATTGCGTTGGCAATTTCCTCGTTTTTAGAAAAAGTGTGAGTGTTAGCCAAATTGACCGTCCTTCCGAGGGGAATAAGTCCCCAACTTCATTTTTATATTCTTATTATACACGGATTGACTGATATTATAAAGAACGTAGGTTTTAAAAGGTGAACAGATGTGGAATGTTTTAGATGGTAGTTGTCGATTCCAGTCGTAATTTCCTGGTGATCAATCGGTGTTATGGAATGGTTTTCATAACCCGGATATGGTACAATTACAACGGATAGGAAGCGTGAGAACTCCTTCAACTGCTAAAAAGGAGTGTCAGCAAATGAGCAGTACGAAAAGCAAAGAAATTACAGAAATGGTAGTAGAAGATTTAATGATCCCTGCAGAGAAAGTAGCACATGTTCAAGTGGGAAATCCATTGGAACACGCATTGTTGGTTCTGGTGAAATCGGGTTATTCCGCAGTGCCCGTGCTTGATGCTTCGTTCAAATTGCAGGGAACAATCGGCAAAACAATAATTTTAAATGATATCCTCGGACTCGAACGATTTGAAATGGAAAAACTATCGGATACGACAGTTCGAGAAGTGATGAATACCGATATACCGTGTCTATCGAAAGAGGATGATTTTTTGAAGGCATTAAAAGCGGTGATTGATTATCCTTTCATTTGTGTCGCTGATTCACAAGGTTATTTCGACGGGATTGTGACTAGAAGGGCAATGTTAAAGCAGTTGAACAAAAATCTTCACGCAAACAAATATTCGCCGGTCACAGAGATGGTCACCGGAAAAAATTAAAAATTCTTGCCAGAGTGGGTTCTTGGTCCGCCAAGATCCCTTTTTCTATGCAAAGATGCTGCATACTATCCTGAAGAAACGGAAAAAGTGAACAGGAAACATTTTATGACAGGATAAAATTCTTGTACCATTGTTAGAAATTTTGATAAAGTGTAATACAGAGTATGAAAAATGGAGGGAACAGTTATGAAAATGATGGATGCAAATGAAATAATTTCTTTCATTTCTAATAGCAAAAAATCGACCCCTGTCAAAGTATACTTAAAAGGCTCTGAATTGAATACAATCGATTTTGGTGAGCTGATTCAAGATTTTGTCGGTGAAAAGACAGGCGTTTTATTTGGTGAATGGAAAGATATAGCAGCCGTACTGGATACATACAAAGCTCAAATTGAAGATTATGCGATCGAAAATGATCGGAGAAACTCTGCTATTCCGTTACTGGATTTAAAAGAAGTGAATGCCCGGATTGAACCTGGGGCTATCATTCGTGACCAGGTTGTAATCGGAGATGGTTGCGTCATTATGATGGGGGCTATGATAAATATCGGATCTGTTGTGGGAGAAGGCACAATGATCGATATGAACGTCACACTGGGAGGAAGAGCTACCGTCGGTAAAAATTGCCATATAGGAGCCGGCGCTGTACTTGCCGGTGTAATCGAGCCACCTTCGGCCAAACCTGTTGTTATTGAAGATGGGGTAGTTGTCGGTGCAAATGCTGTTATTCTGGAAGGAGTCACAGTTGGTGAGGGCGCAGTGGTTGCGGCTGGAGCAATTGTAACTAAAGATGTACCAGCCAACACTCTCGTTGCTGGTACTCCTGCAAGGGTATTAAAGGAAATAGACGACCAGACGAAGTCTAAAACCGAAATAAAAGCAGAACTTAGAAAATTGGACCAATAATAATCAAGTCACTTTTCATTAGCAAATAAAAGCAGGAGATTTTTCTCCTGCTTTTTGCAATTCACGCTTAGATTGCATGCTTCCATAGTACTTAATACAAGGCTAGCATCTAACAGGCAGAAGGGACGTAAAGGAGGATTTGCTATTGAATCACCAGGAATTAGTGAAAATAAGAAGAGATTTGCACCAAATACCGGAATTAGGTTTCCAAGAATTTAAGACCCAGAGATACCTACAGGGAGTAATTGCCCGCTTACCGCAAAAACATCTTACTATTAAACAATGGAGAACCGGATTGCTGGTAAAAGTATCTGGATCTAACCCTTCACGGTTAATAGGTTACCGCACAGACATTGATGGATTACCTATAACAGAAGAAACGGACTATTCATTTTCTTCTAAGCATGAAGGGAACATGCACGCCTGCGGACATGATTTTCATATGACCATAGCTTTAGGTGCACTGCAGCGTTTGGCGGAACAACCAATGGACGATGATGTACTGTTTATCTTCCAACCGGCGGAGGAGGGACCTGGCGGTGCTTTGCCAATGCTGCAGACAGCATTGTTAGGCGAATGGAGACCAGATGTCGTATTTGCCCTTCATGTAGCTCCTGAGCTTCCTGCCGGCATGGTTTCGACCAGGGAGGGTTTATTGTTTGCCAATACAAGCGAATTGTTTATCGACTTCAAGGGTAAGGGAGGGCATGCCGCTTATCCACATCTGACACATGACATGGTGGCCGCTGCCAGCAGTTTCGTTACCCAGTTGCAACAAATTGTGGCCAGGCGAATTGATCCATTGCAAAGCGCTGTGGTAACCATAGGAAAAATCACTGGAGGTTCCGTACAAAATGTTATCGCAGAAAGGGCCCGACTGGAAGGTACAATTCGGACTCTTGATCCTGAAGCAATCGGCTATGTGAAACAGCACATTGAACAAATCGCTAAAGGTCATGAAATAAGTTTTGACTGTACAATAGACATTGATTATGGAGCTAATTACTATCAAGTTTATAACTCAACAGCGTACATTGACCGTTTTAAGCGGATTGTTTCTCAGGAACAGCTAACGTGGCAAGAAGCGAAAGCTGCTATGACAGGTGAAGATTTTGGATACATGTTGAAAGAGATTCCTGGTTTTATGTTTTGGCTCGGGGTTGATTCCCCTTATGGATTGCACCACGGCAAATTACGTCCTTCGGAAGATGCTCTTTCGACTGGTGTCCATATTGTAGAGAAGACGATAAGGAATTTGTAAGATGCGATAAAGAAAGGATATTAACGGAGGCTGTCATGATTTAGTGACCGTCTCCGTTCTTTTTTGGCAAAAGGAAAGCCGAACCAATAGCGAAGAAAATACCATTCATTAAGATGACGCTGCAGACACAGCCTTAAAGTTCCCGGCTGCTGTCGATTCTGTATATGCTCTACGTTTTAGGGAAGTCTATTAGGGATTATTTAATCCATTTGTACAGAGGAGGTATTTGGATGCCGCGTATAGGTATAGAAGGAACACTTTCAGACGTAAAAGGAGCACTGCAGGAACGAGGGTATGAATTGGTGGATTTAAGACAGGAATCAGATGTGCAAAACTGTGATTGTTGTGTCATCTCTGGGCAAGACAAAAACGTGATGGGGATGGCAACAGCGAGTACACAGGCCCCTGTTATCAATGCTAACGGAATGACCGCTGACGAGGTTTGCCATCAGGTTGACAGTCGCTTTCAATAACGGGAAAGAGGCTGGCTTCTTTCTAAACAGAAGCCAGCCTCTTATCGTTTCCTCATTTAGGTTGTTTGTCTACGTTAACCTGGTGGGGATATGGAATATCAATGCCAGCTGCATCGAATTCTTCTTTAATCCGTTTTCTTAAATCGCGTTCTACTTCCCATTGCATCATGTTTTCCGTTTGGCCGAGAACCCGGAGAACGATATCAGAGGATCCAATGCTTTGCACACCTAAAACGTCCGGCCCTTCTGCAAAACGGGCATCATTCTCCCGGAAATCATCACAAATCCGTTGAAGTACACCCATAGCTTCGTCAATACTGTCTTCGTAACTGATTCCAATATCAACTAGTGCTCGCATGGTGCCGCGGGAATGGTTGCTGACACTGGAGATTTCCCTATTGGGAACGAAGTTCAACGTCCCATCGAAGCTGCGTATTTTGGTTGTCCTTAATCCGATTTCCTCGACGATTCCATCGAAACCGCCCAAGGTAACATACTCATCCACTTCCACCTGCTTTTCCAGCAACAGAAAAAATCCTGTTACGACATCGCTGACAAGTCCTTGCGC
Source organism: Sediminibacillus halophilus (assembly GCF_900103695.1). Taxonomy (GTDB): domain Bacteria; phylum Bacillota; class Bacilli; order Bacillales; family Amphibacillaceae; genus Sediminibacillus; species Sediminibacillus halophilus. Next base: position 601,890 of record NZ_FNHF01000001.1, on the reverse strand, counting down.
ACCAAAACCGATTGCAAGACCCAGAACACCAGCGCCAGCAAGCAAAGGGCCGATCGGGATTTCGAAAACACCGAACAGCATAACGATGAATAAAAAGATAAGCACATACGAGTAAACATTGATCAGAAGCTTTTCCAATGTTTTTATCCGGCCTTCAGAAACTTTTTCCCTTCTTCCCGCTCCGGAAAGAGTTTTCGTAATGATTTTTTTTCCGAGTGGTGCGGCAATCATGAACCCGATGATCAACAGGATGATTTGTAATCCGTAGCCGATAATCAGTTCGAGGAGTTTTCCGAAATCCAATGATAAGCCTTCTTCAAAAATGTCCATATTATGTCTCCTTCCTATGTAAGATAGATTAAAAGAAAAAATGGCTGTTTGCAACTGAACAAGCAGCCTTCTCCCTTATTTTTAATATCTTCGGGCTTTTTAAGGATTTTTTGACAATAAAAACGAAATGAATAAATTTTTGACTGAAAAACGTTCCTCCTTTATAATGTTTTTTGTGAATCAACACGTAACGTTGAAATATAGAAAAGCAATGTGGAGGGATTACATATGGCAGAACGTATGGTTGGAAAACAGGCTCCTAGGTTTGAGATGGATGCCGTACTATCTAATAAGGAATTTGGAAAGGTATCTTTAGAAGAAAACATGAAAAACGATAAGTGGACAGTGCTTTTCTTCTATCCAATGGATTTTACTTTTGTTTGTCCGACAGAAATCACCGCGGTTTCGGACCGTTTCGACGAATTTGAGGATTTGGATGCAGAAGTTGTCGGTGTTTCCACTGATACGATCCATACGCATTTAGCTTGGATCAATACCCCGAGAGAGGATAACGGTCTTGGTGACCTGGAATACGCGTTAGCCGCTGATACCAATCATCAGGTTGCTCGTGAATACGGCGTACTGATCGAAGAAGAAGGGGTAGCGCTTCGCGGATTGTTCATCATCAGCCCTGAAGGGGAATTGCAGTATCAAGTAGTTAATCACAATAACATTGGCCGCGACGTCGATGAAACACTTCGTGTCTTGCAGGCCTTGCAAACTGGCGGTCTTTGCCCGGCAAACTGGAAACCTGGTCAAGAAACATTGTAATTTGGTTCCGTGAAGACTTAGCGGGTCTAACACTTCGTGTTAGACCTTTTTCACGACATAATCGCTTTTTGGGCAGAAGAAGGAGGAAGATGGAATGAAACTGAGAACACCGATGCCTGAATTAGAAGGCGCTACGGAATGGCTTAATGGAGAAGTAACGAAACAGGACTTGGTTGGGGAAAAGCCGACTTTAATCCATTTTTGGTCTGTAAGCTGTGGTCTATGTAAAGAGGCTATGCCGAATGTTAACGAGTTTCGTGATGAATACAAGGACGATTTAAACGTCATTGCTGTTCACATGCCACGTTCCGAGAAAGATTTGGATTTGGAACAGATAAAAGAGGTGGCCGAAGAACACGGAATTTCCCAACCAATTTTTGTTGATAACAAACATGCCTTGACCGATGCTTTTGAAAATCAATATGTTCCTGCATATTATGTATTCGATGCAGAAGGGAACCTGAGGCATTTTCAAGCCGGTGGTGGCGGTATGAAAATGTTGCGCAAGCGTGTCAATCGTGTTTTGGGTCAAAATGAGAAGAAATAATACGGAATGTCTAACAGCAGGAGGATGGGAGCAATAGCTCTATTCTCCTGCTTTCTTTGTTTTCTGCACTTAAGCAATGCTGATACGGATATGGGATGCTTTTGAATTTTTCTTAAGAGACTTATCCTCTATTAAAGCTTTGTGTCTAAATAGTAAACACTCTTCTTCCCAACTTACACGGAAACAATCGCTAGTCCTTCTTATAGGTAAAGCAAAAAGGCATGAAAGCATGCAGGTAACGGTTGAAAATGCAAGTCCCTTTTCCAGAGAAGCCCTGCTTCTTTTGCAACTTAATTGTTTATGGATCTTTCAGCTCTAACAGAGTGATCGTATATATTTTACGATGTTAAAACAGTGATAAAATGGCTCTGCTTCATTGAGAGGAGGAGAAGAATTTCGGCAATTAGCAGCCGATTAAAAATTTTAAAAAAATTGAGTCAAATGGGTGGAAAAATATTTCGTTACCCGATATATTTATACATACGTGAAAAAATCATCAGGAGGAGGGATAGTCTTGGATACTTTTAAAAAGTTAAAACAATATTATTGGCCATTTAAAAGATTGTTTTTTGCTTCCTTGTTTTTCGTCATGCTGGTTACGGCAATAACAGTCATTTACCCGGTGGTATTGCAATTGACCATCGACAATGTCGTATTACAGGGCCAATACTCGTTGATTCCGTATTTATCAGTGGGATTTATACTGATAATGGCCGTAAAAGGAGTAGCAAATTTTTCTCAGCAGTACTTAGGAGAATTGTTCGGTGTTAAATCTGTTTACACATTAAGGGATAGTTTATATCAAAAATTGCAAAGGCTTTCGTTTACTTATTATGACAACGCTAGAACAGGGGATCTAATGTCCCGTTTGACAATGGACGTGGAAGGTTTCAAATTTTTCCTTGCTGCTGGTTGTAAGGAATTGATCAAAGTAGTTTTGTTGATGGTTCTGAGTCTGAGTGTCATGTTTTACTACTCCGTTCCTTTGGCTCTTGTAACAATGGCTGCTATGCCGTTTCTGGCAATTGTTGTTTATAAATTTGATCGGCGTGTTCATCCTTCCTTCCGGAAAATCAGAAAATCGATGGGAAGGCTTAATACAAGAATCCAGGAAAATGTCAGCGGAATGAATACGGTCAAGTCGCTTTCGAAAGAGGATTTTGAAATTTATCGTTTTACCGATAAGAATGATAATTACAAAGATAATTATATTGCCACCTCTCATATTTGGGCTCGTTACTTCCCGCTCATGGAATTTATCGGGAATATCTGCATGGTTGCATTGCTCGCTTACGGTGGTTATTTGGTCATCAGCGGGTCCCTTAGTATGGGCGCTCTCGTGGCTTTTTTCAGCCTTGTCAATTATATACTGGGCCCATTGATGCAGCTTGGATTTATCGTTAATATGTTCTCGCAGGCGAAAGCTTCCGGGGAACGGTTATTGGAAATCCTTGAGGCCGAAGAAGACATTCAGAACATCGAAAATCCCGCAGAAGTTCAGCGATTGCAAGGCCATGTTACGTTTAACCATGTGACACTTACCTATTCAGAGGATGATGACTCTGCTCTAAAAAATATATCTTTCGACGCACCTCCAGGAACCGTGGTTGGTTTAATCGGAGCGACAGGTGCAGGTAAAACGAGTATTACTCAGTTGATTACACGCTTCTATGAACCGGAAGCGGGGGAAGTACTGGTGGACGGAAGAAAAGTGGAGGAATATGATTTTAAATCACTGCGCCGCAATATCGGTTTTGTCTTGCAGGAGTCTTTTTTATTTTCCACTTCTATAAAAGAAAACATTGCATACGGCAATCCTAATGCCAGCATGGATGAAATTGTGGATGCGGCCAAGCGTGCACAGGCACACGATTTTATCATGGAAATGCCTGCTGGCTATGAAACCATGCTTGGCGAAAGAGGAATGGGACTCTCCGGAGGACAGAAGCAACGGATTGCAATTGCCAGGGCCATCTTGATTGACCCGAGCATTCTAGTATTAGATGATGCCACCTCGGCAGTCGATATGGAAACAGAGTTTAAAATCCAGAAGGCGTTGAAAGAAGTGATGAAAGATCGAACTACTTTCATCATCGCCCATCGAATTTCTTCTTTAAAACATGCAGACGAGGTGTTGGTCCTAGAGGATGGGGAAATTGTTGAACGCGGCCGACATGAAGAACTGTTGACGAACGGAGGACCGTATCAGCGGATCTACGATATTCAATACCAAGATAAACAAGAAATCATGAGTGCTACAAAATAAAAGGGGGGAATAGTATGGCAAAAACAATGGCTAATCAGCCCAAGCAAAGCAGGCACCTTAACCGTTTCTATTATCCGTTGGACCAGGCAGTGGAGAAACCTTTTAACTGGAAACAAATGCTTCGCCTATTGGGATATGTAAAACCATACACCGGAAAACTGGTTCCAGGCGCGATTATCGCCATGTTTATTTCCACGCTGATCAGAATGGCCGTGCCTGTTCTGATAGGGAAAGTGGCGATTGATATAGCGATAAAAGATAAGGATACCGGCTTCTTGACTTACCTTGTCATTGGTATATCGATTTTGTATTTAGTGAGTTATCTTGCAAACACTTTTCGGATAAAATGGGTTAACATACTTGGGCAGAATGTGATTTACGATTTGCGAAGGAATCTCTTCTCTCATGTTCAGCATTTGTCCCATAATTTTTTCGATAAACGTTCTGCCGGTTCGATTCTTGTCCGGATTTTGAACGATGTAAACTCGCTACAAGAGTTATTTACAAATGGAATCATCAACCTGTTGATGGATGTCGTCATGCTAATCGGTATCGTAGTCATCTTATTTGTGCTCAGCCCTCCGCTTGCGTTGGCAGTCATGGTCGTATTACCAATCATGTTTTACATCTCAACAAAGCTGCGGCGTAATATTCGACGTGCGTGGCAGGATGTCCGGATTCAGAAATCGAGGCTGAATTCCCATTTGAATGAAAGCATGCAGGGAATCCGGATTACGCAGTCTTTCTCGCAGGAAGAAGAAAATACCGAGTTTTTTAATGGTGTAAATACGGATAACTTTGAAAGTGAACGACTGGCTACGAAAAAAAGTGCTTACTTCGGTCCATTTGTCGAAATGAGTAACGCGATTGGTACCGTTATTCTCATCTCCTATGGATCGCATTTATTATTGCTGGGGGAAGCAAACGGCGGAATCGAAATCGGTACGTTTGTTTCGTTTGCCTTTTTCCTCGGTATGTTTTGGGAGCCGATTTCACGTCTTGGACAGATTTATAATCAATTACTGGTTGCAATGGCATCTTCGGAAAGAATCTTTGAATTTCTCGACGAACAACCGAACGTTGAAGAGAAACCGGATGCGAAGACGATTGACAAGATGAAAGGTCATATCGAATTTGATAAAGTACAGTTTTCTTACGATGAAGACCGGATTGCTTTACACGAAATTTCTTTAGAAATGAAACCCGGCCAGACCGTTGCACTAGTAGGGCATACCGGATCCGGGAAATCGACGATAGCAAACCTGATCAGTAGATTTTACGATCCTACCAAAGGTGCTGTGAAAATAGATGGAAACGACTTGCGTGATTTAAAACTTGATAGTCTGCGAAAGAATATCAGTGTCGTGCTTCAGGATACCTTTATATTTTCAGGTACCATCATGGAGAATATCCGGTTCGGTAGACCGGATGCTTCAGACGAAGAGGTATTTGAAGCGGCAAAAGTAGTCGGTGCGGATGAGTTTATCCGCCGGCTGGCCGATGGATATCAAACGGAGGTCGAAGAAAGAGGAAACATTTTATCAGCTGGTGAACGACAATTACTGTCTTTTGCTCGGGCATTGTTGGCGGATCCGCGAATACTGATTTTGGATGAAGCGACGGCAAGCATTGATACGGAGACAGAAATGAAAATTCAACAGGCTTTACGCAAGTTGTTGAAAGGACGTACGGCCATCATGATTGCGCACCGTCTCTCCACAATAAGAGAAGCGGACCAGATCATTGTCTTGCAACACGGGAAGATCTTAGAAAAAGGCAACCATCAGGAATTAATGCAACGACGCGGAGAATACTTCGACTTGGTTAAATCACAATTTCAAATGTTGAATACACTATGATACAAAAGCTGCCCACGAACGAGTGGGCAGCTTTTGTATTATTGGCAAAGCAGATGCATATAGTGGGAAAAGTCGTCTGATTTCATATTCACAAATCGTTCAGCATGGAAACGGGTGTGATTTTCCTGTTTATCCCTGTCCTGTAAAGGAAAATAAAATTAGATAGAGTTATATCTGTCAGGAATTATGGAAGAAACAGAAAGGGAGGATGCGGTTTGTTTGCTGATAGTGTAGCGATGAGCAGAGCGTTGACATCGATGACGCTGGGCTTTCATATAATATTTGCTACCATAGGGGTCGGGGTCCCGTTGATGGTATCGATTGCAGAATTTATCGGGATAAAAAAGGGGGATGCGCATTACATCCTGCTGGCTAGAAGGTGGACACGAGGTTTTGTAATCACCGTCGCAATCGGAGTGGTGACAGGTACTGCAATCGGCCTTCAGTTGTCTTTATTATGGCCAAGCTTTATGCAAATAGCCGGCAACGTCATCAGTCTTCCGCTATTCATGGAAACTTTTGCATTCTTTTTTGAAGCTATATTTCTGGGGGCATACTTATATACTTGGGATCGTTTCAAAAACCCATTTTATCATTGGATATTATCCATACCTGTCATCATCGGTTCGACTATGTCAGCCGTATTTATTACGACGGTAAATGCGTTTATGAACGCACCGCAAGGTTTTGAATTAAACGGACGAACCATTACGTCCATTGATCCAATTGCTGCTATTTTGAATCCGGCGACACCTGCCAAAGTTTTTCATGTGGTAACCTCCGCTTATTTGGCATCTGCCGCTATACTGGCTGCCATTACTGCGTTTAACATATTGAAGAAAAGAACCAATCCGTACTATAAAAAAGCGTTGAAGCTTACGATGATATCCACTTTGGTTTTTGCACTCGCCACTGCTATTGCAGGGGATGTATCCGCCAAATATTTAGCAGAACACCAGCCAGAAAAACTTGCGACTTATGAATGGCATTTCGATACGGAAAGAGGTGCCGATTTATTATTGTTTGGAACGCTAAATGAGGAAAATGAAGTAGAGCATGCCATTCGTCTGCCAAACTTTTTAAGCTTTCTTTCTTTTGGTGATTTCAATAGTGAAGTGACAGGATTGGAGGAATTCGATGAAGAATTGGTACCTCCATTATGGATCCATTATTTGTTTGACGGAATGGTAACGCTCGGCATGTTTGCCTTGGGAATCGCCATGCTTTATTTGATTTCACTGCGAATCCGCCGCTGGAACGAAGAGCATCCGCTGCTTTTATGGCTGATTATTATTAATGGTCCGCTCGCCATGCTTGCAATTGAATTTGGCTGGATTCTTGCTGAAGTGGGTCGCCAGCCATGGATTTTGAGAGGTTATATGAAGGTGGCAGAGGCCGCGACGACCTCTCCACACGTTGGCTGGATGTTTTTACTGTTTTTAGGATTATATATCATTTTGGGGGTCATCGGTGTCCGAGTTTTGAGAAAGCTTTTCAAAAACAACCCGGTGGAATTAGAACTTGAGCAGCGATTTCCTCACATTGCAAAAAAGGATGATGGCCAATGAGTTATGAAATGATAGGAATTATCGTCCTGTGGCTGTTTCTTTATGGCTATTTGATTGTGGCATCGGTTGATTTTGGTGCAGGATTCTATGCGTTTTATGCGAAACTGACCAACAAAGACCATATTATCAACCAGTTGATATCCAGATACCTTTCACCCGTATGGGAAGTGACCAACGTTTTCTTTGTCTTTTTCTTCGTTGGTCTTGTCGGATTTTTTCCTGATACTGCTTATTATTACGGTCAGACCTTGCTGATACCTGGCAGCATTGCTATTGTATTACTGGCTGTAAGGGGCTCCTTTTATGCATTTGAGAATTATGGGTCGAAGAAAAGCAATCTCTATATGTTTCTGTATGGCGCCACCGGACTTCTTATTCCTGCATCTTTGTCGACAGCGATGACTATCTCGGAAGGTGGTTTCATACAAGAAACGGGAGAAGGGGTTGTTTTGCTTACCAGAGAATTAATTACAAGTCCCTATTCCTGGAGTGTTGTGTTCTTGGCGATTGTTTCTGTGCTTTATATCAGTTCGGCGTTTCTTAGTTTTTATGCAAACCGGGCGAATGACCGAAAGGCATTGGAACTTGTCAGGAAATATGCTCTGTTTTGGAGCTTTCCAACCATTATCGCTTCTTTGACTACATTTATCGCACTCAGCCAGCATAACATCGAACACTATCAAAATATGATTGATTTATGGTGGATGTTCGGATTGTCACTCGCTTTCTTTTCTGCTGCAATGTGGTTCATATACCGGGGCATTTACTATGGATGCGCATTTATTTGCGTGATGCTGCAATTTTTCTTTGCCTTCTTTGGATACGGAGCAGGTCACCTTCCATATTTGTTATATCCATATGTGACCGTGGAGCAGGGGGCCACCCATGAGGCGATGGGGCTTGCACTGGTGATTGCATTTATATTAGGCTTGCTATTATTGATCCCTTCCCTGTATATGCTGATGCGCATGTTTTTATTTGATGCAGATTATGTAAAAGGGAAAAAGTAGCTTTCCCCTGCCTCTTCGTCAGGAAATATGGTAAAATGATGAAAGCAGTGATTAGATATGGAGGAAGAGTCATGGGTAGAGAATTCGCAGTCATCGGACTTGGCCGCTTTGGAGGAAGTATTTGTCGCGAACTTAGTAAAGAAGGAATGCATGTATTGGCAATCGATTTGGCTGAAGATAAGGTCAATGAGTTTAAAAATATTGCTTCACATGCAGTTATTGCTGATACGACAGATGAAAAGGTGTTAAAAGAATTGGGAATAAGGAATTTTGATCACGTGATTGTCGCAATTGGTGACAATATTCAATCCAGTATTTTGACGACCTTGATGCTGAAGGAATTAGGAATTAGTAAAATAACGGTCAAGGCCCAAAACGATTACCATGAAAAAGTATTAAATAAGATTGGTGCAGACCATGTTGTCCATCCAGAAAGGGATATGGGGAAAAGGATAGCCCACAGCATGATTTCCAACAATATTCTTGACCACTTGGAATTATCAGATGAATATAGCATAGCGGAAGTGAAGGCTGGCAGGAAGATGAGTGGAAAAACGTTGATTGATTTGGATATTCGTGCAAATTATGGCTGCAACGTCGTAGCCATTAAACAGGCTAAAGATATTAATGTATCACCAATGCCGGACGAAGTGATTGATCATGATGATGTATTGATTGTCATTGGAGCAGATAAGGATATAAGCAGGTTTGAAAAACACTTGGTTGTAGATGAGGACTAAAAAGGAAAACGCCATTAAGTTAATAGTGCCAAAGTAAACAACAACGAACGGTGATTCGAAGTTTAAGCATTCGAATCCGTTCGTTGTTTTACTTATATAGAATCTGTTAACTTCGGCTTTCTGTCTAATGTCGTGGTATGAGCAGGATGTAGTGTAACATAATGCTTTTCTAAATTCATATAAGTAAAAACGGAGACTGACCAGCAGTTGAAATAAATGCGGTCAGTCTCCGTTTTCTAATTAAACTTCCATAATGATTGGTAAGACCATAGGCTTCCGTTTCGTTTTTTCGTATAGGAAAGGGGCAATTGTATCGGTAATCTCATTTTTGATTTCCGACCATTGTGTTGTCCGTCTCTCCATTACTTTGTTTAAATGTGCTGAAACGAGTTTTTGGGCCTCTTTGATAAGATCTTCTGATTCCCTCATGTACACGAAACCACGGGAAATAATGTCAGGACCTGAGGCGATTTTGAACTCTTTCATATTGATACTAACGACTACCATGACTAAGCCTTCTTCTGAAAGAATACGACGGTCACGGAGAACAATATTTCCGATATCCCCGATACCACTGCCGTCAACATATACGGATCCGGAAGGGATTTTACCGGCTACCGCAGCATTATCTTTGCCAAGCGCCAGTACATCACCATTATCCATGACAAAACAATTTCCTGGATCAATATCACATGCGTTGGCCAGTTTTGTATGTTCTTTCAGCATTCTGTATTCTCCGTGTATCGCCATAAAATACTTAGGCCTGATAAGGCGCAGCATCAGCATTTGTTCCTGTTGGCTGCCGTGTCCCGAAGTATGAATGTCATTTAATGGTCCGTGGATGACATCCGCACCGGCCCGATAGAGCATGTTGATCGTTCTGCTGACGCTTACGGTGTTTCCAGGGATTGGAGAGGAAGAAAATACAACCGTATCGCCAGGGATGATTTGAATTTGCCGGTGCGTTCCATTGGCTACTCGGGAAAGGGCGGCCATTGGTTCGCCTTGGGATCCTGTGCAAAGAATCGTCACTTCATTTGCCGGAAGTCTGTTAAGCTGATGAGCATCGATAAAGGTATCCTTAGGAGCTTTAATATATCCAAGCTCCTGACCAATATTGATGGACGCTTCCATGCTTCTGCCGAAAACAGCCACTTTGCGGTTGTGCCGCACGGCTGATTCGACTACCTGCTGGAGCCGGTGGATGTTGGAAGCAAAGGTGGCGAAAATCAATCTGCCGCTAGTTCTTGCGAAAATATCGCTGATGCTTTCCCCTACTACGCGCTCGGACTTGGTAAAACCAGGTACCTCACTGTTTGTACTGTCTGATAATAAACAGAGAACACCTTCTTTGCCGATTTCGGCCATCTTTGCCAGGTTTGCTGGTTCTCCTACCGGTGTGAAATCAAATTTGAAGTCTCCGGTATGAACGATGTTTCCTGGGGGTGTCTTGATTACGATTCCATAGGAATCAGGGATGCTATGAGTGGTTCTGAAAAAGGTAACTGATGTTTTACGAAATTTAATGACGTCGTCTTCTTGAAATGCATTTAACTTCGCATTTCGCAAAAGACCATGCTCGTCCAGTTTGTTTTTGATTAATCCAATCGCAAGTTTTCCAGCATATATTGGGACATTGATTTGCTTCAGCAGATATGGAATCCCGCCGATATGGTCCTCGTGTCCGTGGGTAATGAATACCCCTTTGATTTTATCTTGGTTTTGCACTAGGTAGGTATAGTCAGGAATGACATAATCAATGCCCAGCAATTCATCTTCGGGAAATTTTATACCCGAATCCACGATGATAATCTCATCCTGGAATTGAATTCCATACATATTTTTGCCGATTTCTCCAAGCCCGCCAAGTGCAAATACGGCTGTCTGATCATTCTTTACGAACTTCATTGACTAAACCGACTCCACTTTGTAATCAGGGGATTGTTTTTCATATTCCAAATGTGTTTCATCAAGTTGCTGGATAAACTCGATATTAATGTTGCGACTGGCTAGTTCTTTTCTAACTTGTCTTTCTGATTCAGCTTCAAAGTATAAGCTTTTCGTGCGCTCCCGCACTGGTACTTCTTCCGGTAACTCCTGGTAAAGTACTTTATATACCATAAAATATATCTCTCCTTAATGATGTATTACCAGTTATATCCTTTTTCATAGCGTGTTTATTTTCAGTAACAAAAAGTAATCAAACGCAGCAGGGTTTTCACTTAGCGGCAATCATTTTCAAATGTACTAGGTACGCCTTTGCGACCGCGTCCTAACAGACCTTTCCATTGTTTTTTCAACTTTTCCCTCAAACGTTTTAACATTATTACATACAGCTCCTTTCCTTATACACAAAGAAAAGCAACAGAAAAACGTTTACCGATCCAATCCCTATTAATTTATAGTATAGTATGAAATGGCAAATATTGAAATAGAAACGCGCTTCTAAATTTATTTTTTTCTGTTTCAGCCGAATTTTCTTGAGTTTTTTGCTGCCTCGTGTAATGATATTTTTTACTGAACGAGTCAACTTATACTAGCTTAAAGCAGAAATGCTTATTTATTGTGAATCCAATGATAAGCGGAGCGCCGCATCAATCGGCAGCTGTTCAATATGGATCTAGGGGGAAGAAAAATGGTTGATAAAATTGTGTTTCTCGATATAGACGGAACCATCGTAGATCATGAAAAAAAGATACCGGCAGAAACCAAACAAGCAGTGAAGTCGCTAAAGGAACAAGGGGTTTATGTTGCAATTGCGACAGGAAGAGCTCCTTTTATGATTGAAGATATTCGCAGAGAATTGGATATCCATTCATACGTCTGCTTTAACGGCCAATACGTCGTTTTCGAAGGCGAAACTGTTTACGAGCATACGTTGACGGTAGAGCAGTTGAACGCTCTCTCTAAAAAAGCAGAACAGTCTGGACATGCCATGGTGTTCATGAACCATGAAGGGATGCGGGCATCCGTTAAGGAGGACCGATTCATTGCGGATAGTCTGTCCAGCTTAAAGTATGCATACCCGGAAGTGGATCCGGACTACTTTTATAAAAAGCAAATATATCAGGCATTGTTGTTTTGTGAAGATCAAGAAGAAAAATTGTATCTGGACAACGATGATTCTTTTACACTCATCCGATGGCATGACTACTCCTGTGATATTTTGCCTGGAGGAGGATCTAAGGCTGTCGGTGTGGAAAAGCTGATCGAGGCGAGTGGACTTAGTCGTGCAGAAGCATATGCATTTGGTGACGGTCTCAACGATATTGAAATGATAAAACACGTTGGAACAGGGGTTGCAATGGGGAACGCAGTACCAGAATTGAAAGCTGTGGCAGACCATGTTATCGGAAATGTTGATGAGGCAGGTCTCGCAAAAGGGCTGATGCAAATCGGCTTGTTGTAGCTTTTTAAAGAGTGATCTGATCTTCTATTTGTGCTGCATCACCGTTGCTATGCGTATGGTAAGAGCTTTCCAAAAGTGTAAAGAGCCGTCGAATGTAAAAGGCTGTCCTACAGGTCATATCAACCTGCCGGACAGCCTTTTTTGTTTATGTTTATTCTATTGGTTTGGAATTTTCCGGTGCTTCGAATGGATTAACTGGATTAATATAATCGTAAAACATAATGCCGTTTAAATGATCGATTTCGTGTTGGAAAACAATGGCTGCATATCCCTTTAGTCGAAGTTTAACTGGATTTCCTTCCAGGTCAGTTGCCTTTACAGTAATTCTTGCATATCGAGGGACATAACCTGGGACTTCTCGGTCAACGGACAAACAACCTTCTCCTGTGGAAAGATACGCTTTCTCAACAGAATGACTGACTATTCGCGGATTGAATAGCCCATAGCTGTATTGTTTGCCATCGAAATCCTCTAAATGGACAGCGATCATTCGCTTTGAAATTCCTATTTGTGGAGCAGCGAGCCCTACCCCTGCACGCAAATTATATTGTTCGGCAATTTTTTCATCCTGACTGTTTTTTAGAAATTGCAACATTTCCTTAAGTGTCTCTGTTTCCTCTTCTGTTGCAGGCAGAGAAACTTCTTCAGCAGTTTTTGTTAAAATCGGATTGCCTTCCCGGACAATATCATCCATTGTTATCATATCTTTCACTCCTAAGCTGCAAACTATGGTGATTTTTAGTTTAACACATTACCGAGAAAAGCGGGAATTGAAATACTTTTCCGGACAAACAAGAATGTTTGAAGGCTGTGCTCATAAACTAAAACTAGGGACATTGCGGTAGGAAAAACCGCTTTATAAACCGTGGAATTTATTATATGATTGAAAACGTAATTGAAACTACATAAAAGATATTCAACTGGAAGATAGGAGGAGAATCATTGCCAAGGAATCGTATTATAATCCTTTTAGGGATGTTATTAGTAGTGCTGGCTGCCTGTAATAGTCAGTCCACGGAAGAAAAAATGTACGAGCATTTAGAGGAGGCAGTTTCACAGGAAGATGGGTTTGCGGAACAACAGCAACCTTTAGTGGAACTCGAGCAGCAGGAAAAAGAGTTATATAATGAAATCATCTCCTTAGGGATGGAAGAATTCGATCAAGTGAAAGAATTGTCAGAGGAAGCTTTGGGGCTGATAGATAAACGGGAAGAGCGACTGAACGCGGAAAAAGAAAGCATTGAATCTGCAAAAAAAGAATTCGATAACGTTAAACCCTTGGTAGATGAATTGGAAGATGACAACGTTCAAACTACTGCCAAAGAGATGATCAGTGTCATGGATGAAAGGGAGCAGGCATACCAAGCATTGAATGAGGCTTACCATTCAGCCTTGGAGCAGGATCGAAAGTTGTATCAAATGTTGCAGCAGGAAGATTTGAAAGAGGATGATCTAAGGTCGCAAATCGATAGGATCAATGAAAATTATGACAACGTAATTGCTGCTAATGAAACATTCAATGAAAAAACGGAAGCCTATAATCAATTGAAGCAAGATTTTTATGAACAGGCAGAACTCAATGTCGAATATGAGAAGCAATCGGAAAGTGAATCGAACAAACAAAGCGAATCGGAAAACGATACTCAAGAAGCCGATCAGGATCAAGAAAGCACAAAGGATGAATAATTAGTTGAACCCTCCACACTGAAACTGGGGGGTTTTTGATTGTCTAAGACTGTTGGTTACCTGAAAATTGTAACAAACGAAACTTCTATTAGTACCTTCATTTCTATCAGGATTCCTAGCACAAATCCCTATATTGATATAGCGATCAATTATCTAACGAAAAAACAAGCAAATTATGTACTAATCTTTAAAAGCAACAAAGGAGAGAAGAAGTCCCATTTAAATATATAGAAAGACCGTGCATGCATGCTTTTTGATCGGCAATCTTTCTTTATCGGGAGGAGGAATTATGTCGGGTGTGTCTCCACTCCATTATGAATTTGCTAAAACCTATTGATACAGTAAGCTAAAAAACTTGAAACAGCTTTAAGATATAATGGAAGGCTGTCGTATTGGCTGATATCACGCCAGGAATTTGCTCTTAGAAAAAAATACAATCCACAAAGGTAAAGTGTTTGACCATCCCATACGAATGAGCTAAAATTAAACCAGAGTGAAAATTGTACCAGTCAATTTAAAGATAAACTATGTAACAGTTTGTTGATTGCTTTTTCAAACGATTAAGTAATTGTAATAAAGGGTATTGTATTTTTATCATAATTGGTACAGATTTTTTAAACTTTGGGGAAGGCTAGAACCATAAAGGAATATTGCCTTTGTGCGTGCTTTCTGTTCAAGTTGCCGAAAAAAGTTGTTTCGGCCCACTCAGTAGTATTACTTACCCCGTATGGGCGGGGACAAATCTAATGGATAAGAGAAAGGAAGAGGTGAGTCGATTTGAAACGTACTCTTGAAAACATCGAAAGCCAATTTGAAACGTTTCGAATTCTGAATGAAGATGGCGAGATCATCAATGAAGATGCCATGCCTGATCTTTCGGATGATGAATTGAAAGAACTTATGCACAGAATGGTCTATACCCGTATCCTGGATCAACGCTCTATTGCGCTGAATAGACAGGGGCGACTAGGATTCTACGCTCCGACTGCCGGGCAGGAAGCTTCTCAATTGGGAACACATTATGCGTTGGAGAAGGAAGACTTTATTCTTCCGGCTTACCGTGATGTACCACAATTGATCTGGCATGGTCTGCCGTTGTATCAAGCATTCTTGTTCTCTCGTGGTCACTTCCATGGCAACCAAATGCCTGAAGGCGTAAATGCACTAAGTCCTCAAATCATTATCGGGGCTCAATACACCCAAGCTGCCGGCGTAGCACTTGGAATGAAGCGCCGCGGTAAAAAATCCGTTGCGATTACTTATACTGGTGACGGCGGTACTTCACAAGGTGACTTCTACGAAGGAATCAACTTTGCGGGTGCTTATCAAGCTCCGGCAATTTTTGTGGTGCAAAACAACCAATTTGCTATTTCTGTACCTGTTGAGCAGCAAACTGCAGCTACGACATTGGCTCAAAAAGCGGTTGCTGCAGGAATTGAAGGAATCCAAGTAGATGGTATGGATGTTTTGGCTGTATATGCAGCAACGAAAGAAGCGCGTGAACGTGCCATTAACGGGGAAGGTCCTACTTTGATTGAAACATTGACTTATCGTTATGGACCACACACGATGGCAGGTGACGACCCGACTCGTTATCGTACAGAAAACATGGATAACGAATGGGAAAAACGTGATCCGCTTGTACGTTTCCGAAGCTTCCTTGAGAAGAAAGGCCTATGGTCGGAAGAGGAAGAAAATAAAGTAATTGAACAGGCAAAAGAAGAAATTAAAGCGGCAATTAAAAAAGCCGACGAACAGCCAAAACAAAAGGTAACAGACCTTATCAAGAATATGTATGAAGAACTTCCTTCCCATCTGGAAGAACAGTTGGAAGAATACACAGAAAAGGAGTCGAAGTAAATCATGGCTCAAATGACAATGATCCAAGCAATTACAGATGCCTTGCGCACAGAGTTGAAAAATGATGAAAATGTGCTGGTTTACGGGGAAGACGTCGGTAAAAACGGTGGTGTTTTCCGTGCCACTGAAGGGCTGCAAGATGAATTCGGAGAAGACCGCGTATTCGACACCCCGCTTGCTGAATCAGGCATCGGCGGTATTTCCATCGGTCTTGCTTTGCAAGGATTCCGTCCAGTACCTGAAATTCAATTCTTTGGCTTCGTTTATGAAGCGATGGATGCTATCAATGGTCAAATGGCCCGTATGCGTTATCGTTCCGGCGGTACAAAGGCGCAGCCTGTTACAATCCGTTCACCATTCGGCGGTGGCGTTCACACTCCAGAATTGCATGCCGATTCTTTGGAAGGATTAATTGCCCAACAGCCTGGTATGAAAGTTGTCATTCCTTCTTCTCCTTATGATGCAAAAGGTTTGTTGATTTCATCCATCCGCGACAATGATCCGGTCGTTTTTCTTGAGCACATGAAGCTTTACCGTTCTTTCCGAGAGGAAGTGCCGGAAGAAGAATATACGATTGATCTTGGAAAAGCCGAGGTGAAACGTGAAGGTGCGGATGTTACTCTTGTAGCTTATGGTGCAATGGTCCATTCTTCTTTGAAAGCTGCTGAAGAGCTTGAAAAGAACGGTGTAAGCGCGGAAGTAATCGACTTAAGAACCGTAATGCCAATCGATATGGATACAATCTTGGAATCTGTGAAGAAAACCAATCGTGTAGTAGTGGTTCAGGAAGCACAACGCCAGGCTGGTATGGCAGCGCATATTATTGCTGAAATTCAAGAACGTGCGATTCTTCATCTGGAAGCACCTGTATTGCGAGTTACTGCTCCTGATACAGTATATGCGTTCTCTCAAGCAGAAGAAGTTTGGCTTCCAAACTATAACGACATAATTGAAAGAGTCAACCAAGTAGTTAATTTCTAAAGAGAACCTGAGATAGGAGGCAATATAAATGGCTTTTGAATTCAAGCTTCCGGATATCGGTGAAGGTATCCATGAAGGTGAAATAGTAAAATGGTTCGTAAAAGAAGGCGACCAGGTCAATGAAGATGACGTGCTTTGCGAAGTGCAAAACGACAAGGCCGTTGTTGAAATCCCATCTCCAGTAGAGGGGACAGTCAAAGATGTGAAGGTGGAAGAAGGAACGGTTGCCGTTGTAGGTGACGTCATTATCACTCTTGACGCAGAAGGTTATGAATCAGAAGACAGTGGAGAAGAAGAAGCTCCTGCAAAAGAAGAAGCGTCTGAGTCAGAAGAAAAACCTGCTGCTGACCAAGAACAGCCTGCTGCAAGTGCAGAGGACAGTGATGAAGATTCTGACAAACGTGTCATTGCTATGCCTTCTGTGCGCAAATATGCTCGTGACAACAATGTAAAAATCGCGAAGGTACAGGGCACAGGCAAAAACGGTCGAGTCACCAAAGAAGATGTG
The DNA here is from genome assembly GCF_900103695.1 of Sediminibacillus halophilus. GTDB lineage: Bacteria > Bacillota > Bacilli > Bacillales > Amphibacillaceae > Sediminibacillus > Sediminibacillus halophilus. The sequence continues at coordinate 584,355 of NZ_FNHF01000001.1, read as the reverse complement.
GACAGTTACTTGAACGGAGGACAGAAGCCAGCTGCCGATCAAGCAGAAGAACAACAGCCGGCTGAGGACAAATCTGCTGCTCCAGCTGCTTCTCAAACAGTACCAGAAGGCGAATTCCCTGAAACTCGCGAGAAGATGAGCGGCATCCGTAAATCTATTGCTAAAGCGATGGTTAATTCGAAAACAAAAGCTCCTCACGTAACACTTCATGATGAAGTGGATGTTACTGAGCTGGTAGCACACAGAAAGAAATTCAAAGCAGTTGCTGCCGAACAAGAAATCAAGCTGACCTATCTACCATACGTAGTAAAAGCTTTGGTTTCATCCCTGAGAAAATATCCGATTTTAAATGCATCGATTGATGAAAACACCGACGAAATCGTTCAAAAACATTATTACAATATCGGTATTGCTGCTGATACAGATAAAGGATTGCTAGTACCAGTTGTGAAAAATGCTGATGCTAAATCCATCTTTGCCATTTCTCAAGAAATCAATGAATTGGCAGTCAAGGCAAGAGATGGTAAACTAAGTCCGAATGAAATGAAAGGTGCTTCAAGCACTATTTCTAATATCGGTTCTGCAGGCGGACAGTGGTTCACACCTGTGCTTAACTACCCAGAAGCAGCTATCCTAGGAATTGGACGTATTGCCGAAAAACCTGTTGTACGCGACGGTGAAATTGTGGTAGCTCCAGTATTGACACTATCCCTAAGCTTTGATCACCGTATCGTAGACGGCGCTACAGCCCAATTGGCACTAAATCAAATCAAGCGTCTGTTGAACGATCCACAATTAATTATGATGGAGGCGTAAATTATGGTAGTAGGAGATTTCCCAATCGAATTAGATACACTAGTAGTTGGCGCTGGACCAGGCGGCTATGTAGCCGCCATCCGGGCTGCCCAAACCGGTCAGAAGGTCACCATTGTCGATAAAGGCAATTTGGGAGGCGTTTGCTTAAATGTCGGTTGTATTCCTTCCAAGGCTTTGATTCAAGCTGGTCATCGTGTCGAACAGGCACATGGCGAAGATGAACTTGGAATTAAAGCGGAAAACGTTAGTGTTGATTTCTCAAAAGTTCAAGAATGGAAAGGTACTGTGGTCAATAAATTGACCAGCGGCGTGGAAGGACTTTTAAAAGCGAATAAAGTGGACATTGTTAAAGGGGAAGTTTACTTCGTCGATAAAAATACAGTGAAAGTAATGGACGATAAAAATTCTCAAACGTACACATTTAACAACTGTATTATTGCAACGGGCTCAAGTCCGATTGAACTTCCGACTTTCAAATTCTCCGATCGGGTTCTGGATTCCACTGGAGCGCTTAACCTAGAGGAAATTCCTGAGAAATTGGTAGTGATCGGCGGAGGTTATGTCGGCACAGAGTTAGGAACTGCTTATGCTAACTTCGGAACCCAAGTGACGATTTTAGAAGGAACAAAAGATATCCTTGGCGGTTTCGAAAAGCAAATGACTTCTCTTGTGAAACGCCGTCTGAAGTCTAAAGGTGTAGAAATTGTAACCAACGCAATGGCTAAAGGCGTCGAAGAGACGGATAATGGCGTTAAAGTAACTTATGAGGTAAAAGATAATCAAGAGGTTATCGAAGCTGATTATGTTCTTGTAACAGTCGGCCGTCGTCCGAACACTGCAGAGATTGGTCTTGAACAGGTCGGTATCGAGTTGGACGACAGAGGATTGATTAAAATAGACAAGCAGTGCCGCACAAACGTAGATAATATCTTTGCCATTGGTGATATTGTTTCAGGCCCACCGCTTGCTCATAAAGCGTCCTATGAAGGAAAAGTAGCTGCCGAAGTAATCGGTGGAGAAAAATCCGAGATTGATTACAATGGTATCCCTGCTGTTGTATTCTCCGAGCCAGAATTGGCTACAGTTGGATATGATGAGCAAAGTGCCAAGGATGATGGGTATGAAGTAAAAGCTTCCAAATTCCCATTTGCAGCGAACGGCCGTGCATTATCTCTTAATGATAGTGATGGCTTTGTAAAACTTATCACTAGAAAAGATGATGGGTTGGTCATCGGAGCACAGATTGCCGGTCCAAATGCCAGCGACATGATTGCTGAACTTGGCTTGGCGATTGAAGCAGGAATGACTGCTGAAGATCTTGCACTTACTATTCATGCTCATCCGACACTTGGTGAAATTACCATGGAGGCAGCAGAAGTTGCTCTTGGTTCACCGATTCATATTGCTAAATAATTTTAAATGAAAAAAACTCCAGAAGATCAATCTTCTGGAGTTTTTTTAATGATAAAAGTGTGAGTGCCTCCGGCCCAATATTGGATTTTGGGAGTCCTCTCTGAGGGGCTCGAGCAGTTTAGGGAGCATAAATAAACAAGTAGATCTACCAATCGATTACTCCAAATATTTTTGTTATCAACTGCTAAAAACAAGGCAGATTCTTCTCTATCTTAATTGGAAGCCTGCTTCAAACATTAGAGGAATATCGTCGTATTTAAAATACAATCGAGAGATCTTACAGTCGCTTATATGTCGATTTTACAGGAATTTATCGAGGGAATAACAGTAAGATAAAGGATTTCTTCGGTGTTAAAAATGTTGAGTGTTGAAGGCATGATAATTCATGGCAGCAAGCGGTTAGAGAGACTCTCCAGAGGCGAAACAGCCTAGCAGAGGAATATGAGGAGAGCCCTGCGGAAAAACGGTTGGCTAAGATCCCGCAGTGCGCTTTGCGAGGATGCCCGGGCAGGGAAAGTGAATATATTTCCTTGCGGCATAGGTAAGCTTACTATTTATATTAGGATAAGTCAGTAATAAAGAGAAGGGAGAGTGACAATCACACCACCACATATAAATAGAACCAAAAAAACCACCACCGACTAAAGATTTTAACTTGTCGGAGGCGGGGAAAGACGAGCGTTATTCTTAATTAATTGTTTTTAGCAAATGCTGTAATACTTCTGATTTTTTAGTATCTCCACTTAAAGTTGAAATTGTTTCTCCATTTTTAACAATAACAAGTGATGGATATTCTCCAATTTCTTTTCTTTTAGCGGCTTCTTTTGTTGTTTCTTTCCGCTCTATATTATCCATTTGTTCAGGATATTTGTGTTTTAAATCCAAAATAGCTGTTAAATATTCGTTTTCTATTTTTGGATATGAATTGGTTGAATAAAAAAAGACCTGGTAATCACTCGGTGCGAAACTTATTTCTTCGATTGGATGCTTCGCGTTACAACTAGTTGAAATTAAAATTAAGCCCACAAAAATAAAGGTAAGCCATCTTTGCTTAGTGATATGCCGCACCTTCCTTTTGTTTGATGTCGTATAGCTACATCATAACAAAAAAATCGTCAGTATTAGCTTCTATAACCTAATTGTTAACAAAATGAAACAGGAGTACGGTTTGTGTAACAATATGAAATAAAAACAGCTGTATTGTTGAGAGTGCCATGTTCTTCTGATACAGTGTAGTTTATTTGGCAAGTACATTCACGGGTTATATGAAAAGCGAGAGCAGAAAAAATTGCCGATGGATCAGCTTTCATGCTATGACAGGGAGATATAATTACACTAGAATAAAAACAAAAACCGAACGTTGATTCGAAATAAAGACTCGAACTCGTTCGGTTTTTTTGTTGGCCGAGATCTTTTGGATCCAGCTACTTAACGCTTTATCTATTTTCTTTTTTAGGTCGGCGTAAATCCACTGACGCTGCTTCCTCACGGAAGGACTTGACCAATGAAAACACGACCAGAATCATAATGATTGCAAACGGAAAAGCAGCAATGATAGAAGCCGTTTGCAATGTTTCCAAACCACCTCGCCACAAAAGAATAGCTGCTGCAGCAGACTGGATAATCCCCCAAACAAACTTAACACGGTTTTGCGGATTCAACCCACCGCCTGTTGTCTGCATTCCTAACACAAATGTGGCTGAGTCAGCTGATGTGATAAAGAATGTACTGATTAGCAATACAGCTAGAATCGACATGATTAAACCGAGTGGATAGGACTCCAAAACTGCAAATAAGGCAATTTCTGATCCCATATCATTGACGTAATGAATGATGTCCTGGCCGCCATAGAATTCAAGGTTTATTGCAGAACCGCCGAATACAGAGAACCATAATGCACCAAAAATAGTAGGTACCAGAAGGACGCCTAACACGAATTCTCTGATTGTTCTTCCTTTTGATACTCTGGCTATAAACGTACCGACAAACGGAGCCCATGCGATCCACCAAGCCCAGTAGAATATCGTCCAGCCTTGAATCCAAGTATTATCCTGATCAAAAGGTGTAAGCCGGAAGCTCATATTGACAATATTGGCTGCATAATTCCCGAGAGAAGTCGTGAATAAGTCCATGATGAAATTAGTCGGTCCGGCAAATAGTAAAAACAGCATAAGCAGAATGGCCAATACGATATTTGTATTACTTAAATACTTTATGCCTTTGTTAAGTCCTGTCATTGCCGACAATAAATATAACACTGTTACAATGGCAATTATGATTAATTGCACCGTAATTGTACGGTCTATGCCTGGAAAGATGAAAGCAAGTCCACCGCTTATTTGGATAGCTCCGAGACCGAGTGAAGTGGCCACACCGAAGATGGTCGCAAACACTACGATAAAATCGACAAGGGTGCCCCAGCCGCCTCTTACTTTTTCGCCGAATAATGGCTCAAGAATGGAACTTACCAATCCAGGAGCACCTTTCCTGAACTTAAAGTAGGCAAGGGCCAGTGCGATGACGGCATAGATCCCCCATGGATGCAATCCCCAATGGAAGAAGCTGTAACGCATTGCTGTCCGGGCTGCTTCCGCAGAACCCTCATCAATATTTCCATCTGGCGGTGTATGAAAGTGGGATAGCGGTTCCGCAGCTCCCCAAAACACTAAACCGATGCCCATGCCGGCGCTGAATAGCATAGCAAACCAGGTCAGGTAGTTATATTCTGGGCGATCCTCTGGCTTTCCAAGACGAATATTTCCGTATTTAGAAAAAATCAAGAAAATCGCAAAAACCAGGAATCCGGTTGCTGATAATAAGTAAAACCAGCCGAACTTTTCAACAATGAATCCTTGTACAATACTGGTCACGTTGTCCAGGTTGCCATTAGGCATGGCACTTTCCGGTATGAGACCCCAGACGATAAAAATGATAGCCACAGCAAGAGAAATATAAAAAACTCTAGTTATTTTATTCATTTTCCCTCGTTCCTTTCCTTTATTATTTTGTTAACGTACACCTAGTTGTTAATAAAACCACAATTATGTATTAAAACATAAAATGACCATCTTTCAAAATGGTTTGCAGTTTACCTGGTGATCAGGGAACGGTCTTAATATGTCCATGTTTTTGGAGGAAATTCTTTCATGAATAGGGAAGGGAGGAATGAATTGCTTCGCCAAAACTCGACAGAAATTAACACATAGAATATGATTACCCCTCCTTGGAAGCCACTAAACACTTTAAAAATCCTTCTTTCTCACTAGAAAAATATTGCTTCTAATGGTTCCCAACTTTTAGTGGATTAATTATAATGAGGAGACAGGAAACGACAAACAGCAGGAGGTAATTTTTTGAAGAAGCACAAGATTTTATGGATTGGGATCATCGGCATACTCTTTCTAGCCGGCTGTAGCCACTTATCTACTTCGGCAGGTCCTGACAACAAAGAAAATCAACAAACTGAAAACAAAGAGGATACTCAGGAAAAAACAGATGAGGATAACATAACTGAAGAACAAGAAGAACAGAAGGACCCAGGCAACAGTGAAGAACATGATAAAGAAACAGCATCTCCTGAAAGCGGACCGGATGATAGAGCGATAGAGCCCCAATATGAGCTGACAGATAATTGGTCAATCAAACCGATTAAGGACGAAGCGGAAGAGAATGTGGTCCTCTTGACTATTGACGATGCTCCGGACAAGCACGCTCTCGAAATGGCCAAAACATTGAAAGATTTAGATGCCAAGGCAATTTTTTTCGTCAATGGACACTTTTTAGAAAATGAAGAAAAGAAGAAGGTATTAAAAAAAATACATGAGATGGGATTTTTAATCGGGAACCATACTTACCATCATCAGGCTTTAGTCGATGCCACGGAAGAAGAACAAAAAAATGAAATTGTCCGTTTAAATGATTTGATTGAGGACATCATCGGTGAAAGACCGAAATTTTTCCGCGCTCCAAATGGCCAGAACACCGATTATTCAAAGCAGGTTGCGAAAGAGGAAGGGATGCTTCTCATGAATTGGTCGTACGGTTATGATTGGAATGAGGAATACATGGATGAAGAAGCCCTCGCTGATATAATGGTCAATACGGAATTATTGGGAAATGGAGCCAACCTGCTGATGCATGACCGGGAATGGACTGCTGATGCGCTAGAAGAAATTGTATCTGGTTTACGGGAAAAAGGATATGAAATTGTGGATCCGGGCTTGATAAAAACGAAATAAATAGCAAAGCATCCATCATGTCATTCCTGACCAAATAAAAACCTCACGGGCAGTTATTAAAATCTCCGTGAGGTTTTTTGTGTATCGTTACCTGAATGCTTTATGTTCTTTTATCACTCGGATGGATTGTAACGTTTCGTCCTCCAGTCCTTGAACGGGCAGACCAGTTTTTAAGTTTTCCTGGATATATTGGATGTTTTCTGCGGTAATAATTTCACCAGGAATAAAAATTGGAATACCCGGCGGATAAACCATGATCGATTCAGCGCTAATCCGCCCGGATGCTTCCTGGAACGGAATAACTTCAGTATCTGCGTAAAAAGCGTCTCTGGGCGACATGGATAAAAGAGGTATTTCGGGTATCTTGACGGGTACACTTTTCTGGATGGCATAACTGCTGCGTTCCCATGCCAGTTTATCCAATGCTTCGACAAGAATATCTGTTTCTTCTTCCTTGTCTCCCGGAGTAATAATACAGAGAATGTTATACATATCTGATAATTCCACTTCGATACGATAATGCTTTCTCAACCACAATTCAACATCGTAACCAGTAAGACCGAGGTTTTTAACAGAGATGATCAATTTGGTCGGATCGTAATCAAATGTCGCTTCACTGCCAATTATTTCACTGCCGACACAGTAAAGGTTCGGAATTCGGTTAATGGCGTCTCTTGTTTTGTTTGCTAGATGAATGGTCTCATCGATGAATCCTTGTCCGTTTACTGCCAAGTGCTTCCGGGCAGCGTCAATTGAAGCTAGAAGCAGATAGGAAGTAGATGTGGTCGTAAGCATCGACAGGACGCTCTGAACCCTTTCATGGGAGACCAAGCCTTCTCTCAGGTTGAGTACCGAGCTTTGGGTGAGCGATCCCCCTAGTTTATGAACACTGGTGGCAGCCAAGTCTGCGCCTGCTTCCATTGCAGACACAGGAAGAGCTTTATGAAAATGAATGTGGACGCCATGTGCTTCATCAACTAAGACGGGCACCTCAAAGGAGTGTGCTATCTTGACTATTCTTTTCAAATCGGCAGCAATTCCAAAATAGGTTGGATTGATTACCAGCACTCCTTTGGCGTCCGGATTTGCGCTTAATGCCTTTTCTACTGCTTCAGGCGTAATACCGTGGGAAATACCGAGTTCATTGTCCACTTCCGGATGTATAAATACCGGGGTTGCACCGGAAAAAATAATCGCGGTCGTCACCGATTTATGGATGTTTCGCGGGACGATAATTTTGTCGCCAGGTCCACAAACGCTTAAAACCATAGTCATAATAGCGCCGCTGGTCCCTTGGACTGAAAAAAAAGTATAGTCAGCAGAAAAAGCTTCGGCAGCAAGCTCTTGGGCTTGCTTGATCATACCTTGCGGGTGATGAAGATCGTCAAGGGGTTCAATGTTGATTAAATCGATGCCGAGTGCGTTATCTCCAATAAATGCCCGGAAATCGGGATTCATTCCTGCGCCTTTTTTATGACCGGGAATATGGAACTGAATTGGTTTTCTGTTCATATGATTCACCAATCCAGTAAATAACGGAGTTTGTTCCTGTGAAGTCATCATTCAAAACACACCTCTTTATAGCACATTAATAAGTAGCTAAAATCTATTTTAATCGAAAGTTTTCCATACACTCCACAGAGTGCGCAGTGTATGAGAAATTATAGCAAAACAAACGAAGAATCGCTACTTTTAGAAAAAGAGGGAACGACATGATAGGATAAAGAGAAAGAGGGGGGATAGAATGAAATGGAATACCCGGGTAACGGAGTTATTAGGAATTGATTATCCGATCATTCAGGGAGGGCTTGCCTATTTGGCCTATGCAGACCTGGCCGTGGCTGTATCCGAGGCAGGTGGCCTAGGGCAAATAACGGCAATGAGCCTAACAACTGAAAAACAATTGCAGCAGGAAATAGTAAAAGTGAGGGAAAAGACAGGCAAACCATTTGGTGTCAATTTTTCCATTGGACAGCAGCGCCGTCCCTTTCAAGGGATGGTACAAACAGCAATCAATGAGAAGGTTCCTGTTATAACAGTAACAGGAGGGAATCCTGAACCAGTCCTAATGATGACAAGGGGAACAGGGATTAAAACAGTGGTGCTTGTAGCCGCCAAACGGCAAGCACAAAAAGCAGAGCAGTTAGGAGCCGATGCTGTCATTGTGGTAGGGCAGGAAGGTGGAGGACATATCGGAAGGCAAGACACAGGTACGTTTGTTTTGACGCCCCAAGTAGTAGAAGCTGTATCCATTCCAGTAATTGCTTCTGGCGGTATCGGTGACGGAAAAGGGATGATGGCTGCTCTGGCTTTGGGCGCAGAAGCGGTGGAAATGGGGACAAGATTTATCGCCACCAAGGAATGTATTCATGCCCATCCCGCGTATAAACAGGCCCTTTTAGACGCAGAAGATCGTGATACTTTGGTAATCAAGCGATCACTTGGTGCTCCCGCTAGAGCACTGCGCAATAAATGGACCGAAAAAATAATAGAATTGGAGCAAGATGGACCCGGGTATGAAGTTTTACAGCCTTATATAAGCGGGGAAGCAAACAAACGCTTCATTTACGAAGGAGAGATTTCAAACGGATTTGGATGGGGTGGCCAAATTTCGGCAAGAATAAGCGATATTCCCAGCGTGGAAGAATTAATCAATAGAACGATCAGTGAGGCGGCCGATATCCGAAGAGCTTGGAGTGCAGGAAAGGAGGAAAGTCTGTGAACTATAGCTACCCGATTGAAGAGACCTGGACAAAGCAGGAAATCATCGATGTGGTGAATTTTTATTCCTTGGTGGAGCAGGCTTATGAGAGCGGTGTGAAACGTGATGATTTGATGTTGGCATATACTCGGTTTAAACAAATTGTTCCTTCGAAAAGCGAAGAAAAACAGCTTTGCGGAAAATTCGAAAAGGAATCTGGTTACTCTTGCTACCGGACCGTTAAAAAAGCGAAAGAAGTCAGCACTGGAGAAAAGATAAAAATGTAAATTACATAAATGTATAAACAAAGTGGCCGGGACAAAAGTTTGGCCACCAAACTAAAAATCGTACGAATTCAAAATGCCAATCCAATTCGCTTTGTTCTTATGATTTGTAAATTCCATTTCTTTAGCATGTGGAAATCAGACCTTGAAAATGTAGCGAAGGCAAGATACGGAGACTTATACAGATGTAAACTCCGCAAGAAAGTGGTTGGTACTTTCTGAGGAAGTCGAAGCCGTGCCGGGGGAAAACGAAGTTTCTTGCAGGAGTAGAACGTCGCATGATTCAAATAAGAAGGGTAGAACGGTTTACTTTTGTCTAATCAAAAAAACCGAACGAATTGGAATCGTTCGGTTTTTATCTTGGTTACGATGCTTTTGTCGTCCCAGTTTCTTTGTTTTCTCTTTTGTAACTCACCATAGATAACTATCATTACGTAAAACGCCCTTTGCTCACTCTATTTCGGATGATGAAATAGCAACCCTATAAAAAGGCAAGAGGGTTTCGCAGGTCTGTTTTACTTCATTCATGAATTCATCCCCATCTTTAGCTGTTGAACTGGCAGGATTTATATGTTTCCCAACTAGAAATTCAGCCTTTTTCACATCCCTGAATCTAATGAGATTTTCCTCACTTAGATCGGAAATCGGCATTGCCGACTTCTTGGTGTGGTCAAGAGAGACTACAAAATCTTCTGGGAGCTGTTTCAAAGCATCGTAGTTGCTCAGGAGTCTTTTGGCTATCGCCTGTTTTTCTGGAAGCTCATAAATAAGTGCCAACCATATAAACACATGATCATCAAACAACCCAACTTGAAAATGCGGGTGTTTCTTATATCCTCTTTTGTTAGCGGCTACAGCCAGCCAGGTATCTGCTGGTGGATTGACAGATCTTCGGGCATGTTGCGCTATATGTAAGAACATTTCGTTCCCTAGTTGTGCGGCGAGATGCTCAGTCAACTCATTTCCGATAAGTTGAAACTTTGGTTGGATGCGTTCTCTTATCGCTTCCATTCTGGCATCCAATCCTTCGATATCAAAAGTAGCAAAATCCTCATTCGTAAAACCGTTAAAATCCATGTTTAGCTCTTCCTTCCATTATATTGCTATATTTATTTTACCATAGGAATCAGGCAGAACAAACGGAACAGCCTGTGTTTAACGGGATGGTCAGAGGGGTAATAAAAAATTAACAAAACGTAAAAGATGAATAGCAGGATAAAAAACGACCATAAATAATCAAAGGGAAGGGGATAAAATGAAATACGTAATGGAAGCAATTAAAAAGCGAGAGGCTGAAGAAAAGCTCCCGGTAATAAAATTGGAAATCGATTATGAACTAATTACCTTGTACGACGCGATGAAAGATAATGACCAGAGAGCAATGGAAATTTCCAAACAACGATTGAATGAATTACGCCGGGAAATGCTGGCGCTGTCTTAAAAGGAATGAGCTTATGCTCGTTCTTTTTTATAGGGATTTTTTAGATTGTTTTTTGTCCATCAAGATACCCTGAGATAAATTTTTGCTTTTCAAGCAGGAAATCAGTTTGGTTTTCCTCTTGTTTTATTCCGGTAAAAGATAAAGGAACGGATGCTTAGGAGGTGTGGTAGACTTTTATCTTTTAGAATAAATGGTGGGAAGCTATACCCTTAGGAAAGCGTAAAATAGATTGAAGCATTCGCTTGTTTGGAGGTCGAGAAAGACAGTGGATTACTCTGGCAATTCGGTGTTTTTTTCTTTAGAATAAAGGAATATATACGGTGTGGACATCCCCGGCCCTTAGGCAGCATAGGGTAAATATGAAAAAAGGTGTGTTAGTTATGAAGCAAGAAGATAGACAAAAGTTATTTGACACGGCAAAACAGTGGGTACTTGAAGCAGGAGAAAAGATACGGACAGCGATAGATGAACCGTTAAGGATTGATACGAAATCCAATTCAAATGATTTAGTAACACATATGGACCAGGAGACGGAGCGTTTTTTCACAGAGAAAATCAGAAGGGAATTCCCTGGTCATTCTATACTTAGCGAGGAAGGTTTTGGAGACAATCTAGATAGTGATAAAGGGGTCATCTGGATAATCGATCCTATTGATGGAACAATGAATTTTGTCCATCAAAAAAGGAATTTTGCCATTTCCATTGGAATTTACCAAGACGGGATTGGAGAAATCGGCTTGATTTACAATGTAATGGATGATGTGCTTTATGCCGCACAGCGAGGAGAAGGGGCATACAGGAATGAAAAAAAACTTCCACAGTTAAAGCGTGAACTTCCACTAGAAGAAGCGATTATAATTCTTAATAATTTTTGGACATGCCCTAATCATAAAATAGAAGAAACCAAAATACAGTCGCTCGTTAAAAAAGTCAGAGGAACGAGGTCTTATGGTTCCGCAGCACTGGAACTTGCCTATGTGGCCGAAGGGATAGCTGACTGTTACTTGACCATGAAACTAGCGCCATGGGATATTGCCGGTGGAATGGTTTTAGTCAATGAAGTTGGCGGGCTGACAACAAGAGCTGATGGTAGTCCAATCAATATACTGGAACAAAACACCCTTCTATCCTGCAATACGGACATCCAACAGAAATTAGTGGAGGAATATATCGAGCTAAAATGACCTCGTGGGCTGCTCCTACGTGAATAAGCTTAAGCTGTCCTTAGATTAAGGAGACGAAGAATATTTTCATTACGCATACTCTACTCACTCTACAGGAGCATCCGCTTTACCACTTATGCAGAAGTTCTACTGCATTAAGAACCGGGACCCTGTTAATCAAGGAAATCGAACGACATATTATTACTCCTTTGCTCTTGAAAATTTTTGTAAGGTAAGTTTTTTCTATGAAACGTTCCCAAAAGCATAAAAAATCATCAGCAATCTACCATATGCTGATGATTTCTTTTTATCCGTTCCTAACGGAATTTTCCTCTTTGAGTATGGTTACTTGAGTCAGGAAAACGTCTGCCTGCTCCGTTTTCTCGCCAGCCCGAGTCCCATCAACAGAAAGCCTGCCAGAATAAACAAAACCATCCACAAATAGTTTCGGAACCCGATAGCAACCCCCGCTGCTACGAAACTTGCTATAACCAACACAGCCAACAGCAGCATCGGTAACTGTATCTTTTTCATGACTTTCACCCCTAATCTTCTACTATTCAGTATAACGGAATTTCCTGTAATTGAAAATAATCTTTTCTTGTGCTAGCACAGCGAATGATGTTCTAGTATGATAGATAACGAATTGATTCGGAAAGAAGGAGTGAAAAAGGTGGAGGAAACAAATGAAGCAATCGATATAGGAAATAACTTGCCTATTGTCGATTTTCTGTTTAACACAGCGGCAAATGGCGATCTCCTTGTTGGTTTTCTTTTGTTGTATTTGACGATTGGCATCCTGCTGGCGATATGTTATAAATTGGGATTTGCAAGAAAACTTCCATTGCTCAAATCCTTGATTGTCTATATCTTTTTATTTATCGGAGCTTTTATCATTGCGATGCTCGGTCTTAAACTTCCGATGGCAGAGTGTCTGGTCATTATAGCATTGGTACTTGGGATTTATCGTTTCCGGCTGGCTCAAGACCGAAAACGAAGGAATAATCAAATGGAAAACAATTAAAAAAAGAAGGGACGAACCTGCTGCCATTGGAGCGGTTCTTCCCTTCTTTTTTGTATTATATCAGGCTGTTTTTTTTCTTCTTCTCTTTGTATAACTTGAAATTTCCCGTGGCATGTCGCTTATTTGTGTTCTTTTCCACTCTGTCGTAGCAAGTTTTACAAATATACATATGAATTCGGCGGTTGCGCAACCTTTTTGCCTGCAAACAGTTGCTGTCTATATTTTCAATGATGTCACATAAGACACATTTTACTTTCATACTATTATCACCTCACGGTAATTCTTTCTCCCATTGTAACATAGGCGAGGGACATACATCTAATCCTTTTTCCGAATAAACTGGCTAAACAGAAAAAGACGTGCGCGTAAAAAAGAGGTTTATCCTCCAGATGCTAGATGATAAACCTCGTTTCGATAATCATTATTGATTTTTTTGTTGATTAGACTGGTCATTCTCGATATCGTCTAATTCCTGCTGGTCATTTTCTGGTATTACTTCTTTGTTTTGATCAGGTTCTTCAGGCTGATCATCATTGATAGGGATTTCTGGCATATACCTGCCGACTACTGCGGAGAGCTCATCGACAAAACCTTGGACAGGATGGCCCTGTTGAATTTTGTCAGCCATGTGCCTGATTCGTTCCATTCCATCGGCATCTGCTATGACAACTGCTGTTTTTCCGTATGGATCGTGATGGAGCGCTTCTGCCACGGAGTATTTAATGGTACTAACACGCGAACGATCTAAATCCTTGTCTACATCTATTCCGACTACTGCATAGGGACCAGCTACTACTGAGGATGCATCATTTACGTTTGGGACATCAGCAGCCAATCTTGCTAAGTGATCTGCTATTTCTTGATTCGTGTAGTTTTTTTGCTGTCCGTCTCCGGGATCAGAGTTTTCCACTTGAATGGTCGGATCCTGGTTCTGTTGATCAGGCAAGCTTTCTTCCTGTTGACAGCCAATCAAAAACAGTCCCAACGATAAAACACTTGCACACAGGAAAATAACTCGTGTAAACATAAGGGCACTCCTCCTTTTACTCCTATCATTTCAATTCTTGCTCAGTTTATGCACGGGAAGGAGGAAAAGCGGCATGATTTGGAACCTTATAAGGTTCAACTGTTTTCTGAAAAATAAGGGAGTTCATTCCAGATACTTTATCAAAGCTTAAGAGGAATTGCAGAAGTAAACCGGTTGAAGACAAAAAAAGTTAGTAAGGAAGAATACAAGCGCAAGAGAATCCCCCGTGAGGAAGGAGTAGGGAGACTTTTCAGAACAAGATTCCGTTAAGGCTCACCTACCGTCCGCGGAAGGAGTGCTACATCATCCATGGTGGATAAGCTCTCGTCATTTTAACGAAGGTTGTTGCGAGGCAATTCTTACAACTGATCGATATAAAAAGCCAGCGTGAAACGAAATTCTTTTGTTTCATTTCGATCGCTCATTCGATAATTATCTTGGTTACTCCTTTAATTGGTTCATCACGATTAGAGCCATCACCAAAATAAACATGAACCGGACCATTCTCTTTAACCGGTTTTCCGTTTTCGGCAAATAAAAATAATGAATCTTTTAAAAGCGGTAAAGAAATAATTTCCTCCTTGCTGTCTAAAACGAGTCTAGCCTGGCTTGCATCTGATTCTATTTCTGCCGTTTTGAGAAAATCTTTGATGGGCATGAGATACGTTCCCTTCAAAATTTGTTCTTTCTCGAATCGATTGATGCTTCTATTTACTGGCGGCTTACTGCTTTGCTGGGTGACTTCGCGCTCCCAGCGAGTTGAAGCCCGCTTCAATGCCTCTTCTGAGTCTTCCTCAAGTAAGCCCGTCGAATCGATAAAGGCATTTTCCATTTCTATTTTTCGATCGTCAAAAATCCACACAGTGGGATCCAAAGTGATTTGATAATGTACTTTTCCCGTAAGCTGGACAATCATTTGTACCAGTCCCTTTCTATCTCTAAAATAGTATTCGTTTACAAGAATAGCAGACTTGGTGTTGAATTTCATCTATTCCGGAGGTTGTACCCCTAGTTAAATTAATTTCGAAAAAGAAGATATTTCTGTTCTTACCTTGCATTTTTTTCGGACAACAGCTAATATAAATAGAAGAGAGTCTGTTAAACGGAGGGGATTTTGTGATACCTGAAGTGGCTGTTAGCAATCGTGATAAAGCCTATGCCCTTCTAGAGGCTGATGCAAATAAAATATTGAAATTGATTAAAGTACAAATGGATAACCTGACGATGCCTCAGTGTCCTTTATATGAAGAGGTTTTAGATACGCAAATGTTTGGTTTGTCGCGTGAAATTGATTTTGCAGTCCGGTTGAAACTGGTCAGCGAGGAAGACGGCAAAGCATTGCTGGAAAATCTCGAAAGACAATTGAACGTGTTGCATGAAGCAGCTCAAAAATCGTAGAGAAGGACAGCCGAATTCTGTCCCTTTGAGAAAACCTTTGCCAAAATCCGGCAGGGTTTTTTTGTTACTCGTACAAAACTATGCAGCTGTACCTATATATAATCATTCTACCCTATGGTATATTTTATATAACTGTGAAACTAGGATATAAGGGATTTGATTATCAATACATAGTTAGGAGTCATCACATTGAAACAGAAATGGAAAGATTTAGATTTCACGCTTTTTATAACCCCGTTGCTATTGACTGCATTCGGTATTGTGATGATTTACAGTGCCAGTATGGTAATTGCAGTTATTAAAAATGACGTACCAAGCAATTATTTCATGGTTCGGCAGCTGATGTGGTTCGGACTTGGCTTTGTTTTTTATCTGTTTTGCAGCATGTTTGCATACCGGCATTACCAAAAGCTTATCAAGCCGATGATTATTATGATATTTCTGTTGTTGGTGGCTGTGCTTTTTTTTGGTGATGAAGTAAACAATGCTAAGTCATGGCTGGTTTTGGGGCCGTTCAGACTTCAGCCTGCTGAATTGGCAAAGCTTGGACTAATCATTTACCTGGCGTCGGCATATTCTAAAAAACAGCAGTATATAGACGATTTTTTCAAAGCAGTACTACCGCCTCTAGTCATGACAGGAATGATATTGGTGTTGATTATCAAACAGCCGGATATTGGTACTGCGGCAATTATTCTAATGATAGCTGCCACAGTAATATTCAGCTCGGGTATAAAATTCCGCCATCTTTTCCTTTTGGGTGGCGCTGTTATCGTCATTGTCGGATTGGCAGCAACCAAAATGGTTACTCCTGAACGAATTTCCCGATTTACTGGAGCTTATCAGCCGTTTGATGATCCTGATTTGAATGGCTTCCATCTTATTCAGTCCTATTTAGCGATTGGAACAGGGGGAATAACGGGGCAGGGGCTTGGGCAAGGTATCCAAAAGCTCGGGTATCTTCCCGAACCCCACACGGATTTCATCATGGCAGTGATTGCTGAGGAATTAGGCTTCCTTGGCGTGATTGTTGTCCTTGGAATGCTTGCAGCAATTGTCCTTCGCGGATTGTACATCGCGAATCAATGCAGGGATAGTTTTGGTTCTCTATTGGCTATCGGTATTTCTTCCATGATTGGTATCCAGGCATTTATTAATCTCGGTGCTATTAGCGGGCTCTTACCGATAACCGGAGTGACATTGCCGTTTGTCAGTTACGGAGGTTCCTCCTTGCTGATCCTGTTGATTTCCACAGGAATACTCAACAATATCGCAAAATCTGTTCGGGCAAATGAACAACGGATGACAAAAGAAACGATACCGGATGAAATAGAATCCGAAAAAAACAAAAGAGCACTAAGACAGCGCAGGTCTTGGTCTCAATTGCAGTAAGCAGTATCCTATACATGTTGTAAACATACATGACTAATCGAAAAAGCACCCTTTTCTATTCAAGAAAGGGTGCTTTTCGTGTTTTGCCATATTGCGTTCAACTTTCGAATTTAGCGCTCCGGGAAGAGAGCAGGATAAAATAGCTGAGAACGCCAAAATAAATAGAAATGATTAATGCGTGAAATAGTGCAGCAGTCAAATTGACCATACTGAAAATCACGATTGCTCCCAGTGCAACCTGGGTGATCATCAGGAGAGATGCTGTAACCCATCCCCAGAGCATAACTCGATTATGTTTATAACGGCGGTAAATCTTAACCATTAAGTATAATGTCCAAACAAATGCCAAACCTGCAGCCAATCTGTGCCCCATTTGAATCCATTGGGTAAAGTGAAATTCAAGGGCGAGAGGTGTACGATTATCACAAAATGGCCAGCTCGGGCATGCCAGGCTTGCATGAGCGTGCCGCACCAGTGCTCCCGTATAAACCACTAACAAAATATAAATGAATAATCCGTAGAAGTGTCGGCGAATTCCTTTTTCGATGATCAGAGAACGTGCATCGAACTTCTGATCAATTTCAAAAATCAGCAAAGTAAGTAAAAACACTGCCGCAAAGGAAATCAACGAAATCCCGAAATGCATGGCAAGGACGAAATCGGACTGGGACCACAATACAGCAGCCGCACCGATCAAACCTTGTAGTACTAAAAAGAAAATGGAAACAAAAGATAGAAACTTCACTTCTCTGATATGGCCGACAAATTTCCAGGAGAGAACCGATAACAGCAGTACTATGATTCCGGCTGCTCCAGAGACAAGACGATGACTTAATTCAATGATCAATTCTGCGGAAAGCTCGCCTTCGCAAATGGGCCAGTTTGCTCCACAGCCCATCCCTGAACCAGTTTTGGTTACCAGTGCACCTCCAAGCAGAACAAGTATCATGGTAATCGTAGCTATGATAGATAAACTTTTAAGGAACTTAACCAAGGTTCCACCTCACAATCTTAGTGGAAAAGTTTTTTTAGGCTGTCAATCAGCCGAACAGATAACACGTCCAAACATACAAAGGTTATACTACCATGTTTGACGGCTATTTTCACTATAAAAAAATCAAAAAAAGCCTTGCATTGTTGATATTTGTTTGCTAGAAATAAATATGAGGATTTGATGGTCTTATTTATCGACGCCGTAAGAGTTGATTCGACCGCAGTTTCGGCTCTTCCATATTAATTAAAGGCTTCTGTGCCTTTAATTTTATTTTGTCCTTTCGTTCACAAAATTGTCATTCTTTCTTTTGGCAAAAAGCCGGTTTTACGGCGTTTAGTTAAATAGATGGAAAATCAAATCCGTGATACAATATGGATATAACCTGCGTAGTTGTTAAAAATAGGTTATACTAACAACATTGACGATCAACCACATTTTTAAAGAGATGAAAGCTTCTGAAAGCTTTTTATCCAGGCGTTTGATTGTAAAGGGAGCTGGAAGGAGGGTTGTAGGCTAGAATGAATAAAGTAGAAGCAACTTCTTCTCATGTAATAGGGAAGACAGACAGCGAAGATAAGTCTGCTCTCTGGGCGGATATAATGGCTCTCATTAAAGTAGGTATCATAAATTCCAATTTGATCACTGCTTTTGCCGGATTCTGGCTGGCGCTGTATTTTACTGGAGGTATTCTGTCGGATTATTGGGGTAAATTGATATTAATGGTGGCTGGGACGGCTTTGTTGATTGCCGGAGGCTGCATACTAAATAATTATTACGACCGAGATATCGATCCAATCATGAAACGGACGAAAAATCGTCCAACTGTTACTGGAAGCATCCCTTTGAAAGTAATTCTTGCAATGGGGATTTTAACTTCATTGGCCGGCGCTGTGCTCTTGTCGTTCACGACTATGGAAGCTGCCTTGATTGGAGCATTTGGGTGGTTTGCCTATGTTGTTCTGTACACGATGTGGACAAAAAGAAGGTACACAATCAACACCGCTGTCGGCAGTTTGTCAGGTGCGGTGCCGCCGGTGATCGGGTGGGCAGCAGTTGATCCAAGCCCGCATGCTGCGGCTTTTATTTTGTTTTTGATCATGTTTCTATGGCAGACGCCGCATTTTCTGGCGTTGGCCATAAAAAAATGTAAAGAATATAAAGCGGCAGGCATACCGATGCTTCCGGCCGTTCACGGGTTTGCCATTACCAGAAGACAAATGGTTATCTACGTAGCTTGTTTATTACCATTGCCTTTTTACTTATTCTCATTGGGCAAGGTATTTCTGATCATTGCCGGGTTGTTGAATGCAGGCTGGCTGATTTTGGGCATAAGCGGCTTTTTTATGAAGAATAGCAGGAAATGGGCAAACCTCATGTTTGTTTATTCTTTGAATTATTTGATGATACTATTTGTAACCATGGTATTAGTAACGCTTCCGGGTGTTGTTAATTAATTTAGAATACGTTTGAAAAGTTCAGATAAATGGCAGGTTGATTCGGCTTGTTCGTACCTTGGCTTCAAATGTGTTACGGTAGATTTAACAAGCCGTCCTGCTTACATACTAACGAACTTATACCTGTGTATTCTAATTATTTAAATAAAAGGACACAAGAGAAAGAGAGGTATCATTCGAATGAAAGGTTGGATGGGAAAGTTCCGGGCACTCGGTATATTCGGTTTCTTGATGCTTGTACTTACAGGCTGTGGAAAAGAAAATCTAAGTGCCTTAACACCTAAAGGTTATGGATCCAAAGCTGCCTTGAACCTTATCAATATTTCTTTAGGCGTCATGATATTTGTGTTTATCGTCGTAATGGTGATTTATGCAATTGTCATTGTTCGATTTAGAAAGAAAAAAGGAAGAGAGGATTACATTCCACCGCAAACAGAGGGGAACAAAGCGTTGGAAGTGATTTGGACCGTTATCCCTATTATTTTACTTGTCATCATTGCGATTCCTACTGTTGCTATTACGTTTGACTTGGCAGACGAAAGCGCTGCAGATGAATCTTTGAACGTAAATGTAACTGGTAACCAGTTCTGGTGGCATTTTAATTATGAAGGGCAAGAAATTCAAACAAGCCAGGACTTATATATCCCTACTGGTGAAAAAGTGTATTTGAATATGAAAACCAGTGATGTACTTCACTCTTTCTGGGTGCCAGCACTCTCCGGTAAAATGGATTTGCATCCGGAAAACGAAAACACCATGTATATTCAGGCAGATGAAGAAGGAGTATACGATGGAAAATGTGCGGAGTTTTGTGGTACATCCCATTCATTGATGGACTTTAAAGTAATCGCTGTAAGTCCTGAAGAATTCGACCAATGGGTGGAAGATATGCAAAATGTGGATCCGGAAGCACAACCGGAAACAGCTGACGCTCAAGAAGGTCAACAATTGTTCCAGGATAACAGCTGTATCGGCTGTCATGCGATTGGCGCATCTCCAGCTGCCACTGGGCCGAACCTGACGAACTTTGGTGACCGTACAACCTTGGCGGGTGTGAATGAACACACCAAAGATAACATTGTTGATTGGATCATGGATCCAGAAAGCATGAAACCAGGCAACAAAATGGCAGATGCCAATTATGATGTCAGCCGGGAAGAAGCAGAAAAAATCGCTGACTATTTACTACAATTACAACCATCGGATATTACTCCTGAAAGTGCAGAGACAAACGAGTAAAAAAAGGGATGGAAGAGGTTAAGGGAGGTTTAAAAGCGTGAGTACTGCAGTTGCGCAAAAAAAAGGCTTCGGCGCATTTATCTGGGATTACTTAACCACTGTCGACCATAAAAAAATTGCCCATTTATATTTAGTGGCTGGTGGTTTGTTTTTCCTGGTAGGTGGACTGGAAGCATTAATGATCCGTATTCAGCTAATAAAACCAGATAATGATTTTGTTAGCGCTGGCTTTTATAATGAGTTATTGACAATGCACGGAACGACCATGATATTTCTGGCAGCAATGCCGTTAATATTCGCTATCTTGAATGCTGTTGTTCCATTACAAATAGGAGCCAGGGACGTGGCATTCCCGTTTTTGAATTCATTGGGTTTTTGGCTGTTTTTGTTTGGCGGCCTTATTCTTAACTGCGGCTGGTTCCTCGGAGGAGCTCCCGACGCAGGATGGACTGCCTATGCACCACTGTCAGCTGTGTCGCCAGGGCACGGTGTGGACTTTTACGTATTAGGCTTGCAAATATCCGGTGCAGGGACATTGATTGGCGGCATTAACTTCCTTGTCACCATCATCAATATGCGTGCACCAGGAATGACTTACATGCGGATGCCGCTATTCACTTGGACAGCACTTGTAACAAGCACATTGATTTTGTTTGCATTTCCGGCATTGACAGTCGGCTTGTTTCTGTTAATGTTCGATCGTTTATTCGGTGCAGGATTCTTCAATGCTTCGATGGGCGGTAACTCGGTCATTTGGGAGCACTTATTCTGGATATTCGGACATCCGGAAGTGTACATTTTGATACTCCCTGCATTCGGGGTATTTAGTGATGTACTATCGACGTTCTCGAAAAAACGATTGTTCGGTTATACAGCAATGGTGTTTGCGACCACACTGATTGGTTTTCTAGGATTCATGGTTTGGGCGCATCATATGTTTGCAACCGGTCTAGGACCTGCTGCCAACTCTATTTTTGCGATTGCAACAATGGCTATTGCCGTTCCAACAGGTATCAAAATCTTTAACTGGTTGTTCACCTTATGGGGGGGAACCATAACCATCAATTCTGCCATGTTATGGGCGTTAGGGTTTATTCCTTCGTTTACCATTGGCGGGACGACAGGTGTCATGTTGGCGGCCGCAGCAGCAGACTATCAGTACCATGATACGTATTTCGTTGTTGCCCACTTCCATTATGTCATTGTCGGCGGGGTAGTGTTTGGCCTGTTCGCTGCCATGCATTACTGGTGGCCGAAAATGTTTGGTAAAATTCTTAATGAAACATTGGGACAAATTACATTCTGGACATTCTTTGCCGGTTTCCATTTAACATTCTTTATTCAGCACTTCCTCGGTCTGATGGGAATGCCTCGTCGTTACTGGACATTCTTGCCGGGGCAGCACTTAGATACAGGAAACCTGGTGAGCAGTATCGGTGCGTTTTTTATGGCGTTCGGTGCTATCGTGTTTGTCATCAATGTCATTTATACGTCTGTGAAAGCACCGAAAGTAAGTGGGGATCCATGGGACGGACGAACGCTGGAATGGTCGATTCCATCGCCACCGCCTCATTACAACTTTAAACAGACCCCATTGGTACGTGGACTTGATCCTTTATGGATTGAAAAAATGGAGGGACGAAAAGGCATCACTCCAGCAGAGCCGCTGGATGACATTCATATGCCGAATCCATCTATTCTGCCATTTATTATGTCGCTTGGATTGTTCATCGCCGGATTTGGATTTATTTATCAAGTCGACAATTTGTCCTACCTATGGTTAGTCATTCTTGGCATGGGTATTACACTTGGATGCATGTTGACCAGATCGGTGAAAGACGACCTTGGACACCATATCCATAAAGAAGATTTAGAAGAAGAGGGGGCTGAACAATAATGAGTGATCAAACATTGAATCCGGAAACTATGCCGGAACAGCCCGAAAGAGCTACCCTGGAAGGAAAGAACAAATTTCTAGGGTTCTGGTTTTTCCTAGGTGGAGAAACTGTTTTGTTCGCAAGTTTGTTTGGTACTTACTTAGCATTGAGAAATTCGACTAATGATGGACCAGGTTCCGAGGAACTATTTGGTCTGGAATTAGTATTTGTTATGACCATGCTACTTCTAACCAGCTCACTTACCAGTGTTTATGCAATGTACCATATGAAAAATAACAGTTTCGGCAAGATGCAATTATGGCTTGGAGTCACTGTTCTTCTGGGACTTGGTTTCCTGGGCTGTGAGCTTTTCGAGTTTTATCACTACATCCATGGTGAAGGTTTTACTCTTCGTTCCTCTGCATTCGGTTCGGCTTTCTACACACTGGTCGGATTCCATGGAGGACACGTGACGTTCGGTTTATTATGGATCATAGCCTTGATGGTCCGGAATGCAAAACGAGGACTGAACTTATACAATGCACCAAAATTCTATATTGCCAGCCTGTATTGGCACTTTATCGATGTTGTATGGGTGTTTATCTTCACAGTTGTTTATCTGATGGGGGTGATCTAAGCCATGGCCGAGAACACCAATATTCATGAAAATTACAAACGGAAAAAAAACAAGGAAGAAATGAAACAACAGGTTATCACCTTTGCATTGATGATCGTATTTACGCTCATCGCATTCGGAATGGTGAAGGCGGATCTGAGCAAGTTGTTTGTGATACCGATTTTGTTGGTACTGGCTGCAGTTCAAGTGGGATTCCAGCTATACTATTTCATGCATATGAGCCACAAGGGTCACGAAATGCCTGCTCTTATGATATATGCAGGAGCGTTTGTTGCATTTATGACTGTCTTGACACTATCTGTATTGATATGGTGGTAAAATATAAAGGGTCCGGGGAACTTATTCCCGGACCCTTTTTTGGCTCGATTCAAAACCCATTCAAACATGCGATATAGCTTGAATGCGTCTTCCATCCCTCTATATCGTTGTGTATTAGTTCGACGCTGCGGAAACACTCTCCGCTTTTCACGGGCGGCTGGCGAGCTTCCTCGAGCCAGCCTCTGCAGGGCTGAGGCGGTAGCCATGGAAAGCGCATTGTTATACTGCAGCGACGTTTTGCATTTATTTATCAACAGAATAAAAGATGTTTTTTCCTATATTATATCTATCGGAAACTTATCGTTAAATAAGCCTAAGTGTTTATGGAAAGTTGTTCGGTTGATTTCAAAAAACAGGTTAAACGCGATATAATATAGGAATGTAATGGTCAATCTGTTTTTAAATTGTCACAATACATGCTCAATAAGGTTACGGGATGCGTTATAATAGAAGAAGCAATTTTTTAGATGGAGTGAGGTTGTTATGTGGCTGGAACTACAAATTTTTGGTTTTCGCGCTCTATGGAGTCCTTACTATCTGCTGTTTGTTATCGCCCTTGGCTTGTTATATTATTTGATCACTATTACTTTCAGGGAGAGGTTCACTGATAAGGCCAGGCCAACTTCAAAGCAGCTGATTTATTTTTACACTGGATTAGTAATTCTTTATCTTATTAAAGGTTCACCAATCGATTTACTTTCCCATATCATGTTTACTTCACACATGGTACAAATGTCACTGTATTATTTAGTTTTTCCGATTTTGATTATCAAAGGCATTCCAGAGTGGATATGGAGAAGCGTTTTTTCGGTGCCGGGCTTAAAACAGGTGCTACACCTTTTGACAAAACCATTGATCGCTTTACTATTGTTCAACGGGCTATTTTCTATGTATCATATGCCAGTCATATTCGATTTCGCCAAAGCAAATGTAATTGCCCATGCTGTCATTACCACTGTGATACTGGCAGCGGCATTTTTGGTTTGGTGGCCGATATTTACGCCTATCAAAGAAATGGACAAACTATCGCCCCTTATGAAAATCGGTTATATATTTGCTAATGGGGTATTGATTACACCTGCTTGCGGTTTAATCATTTTTTCCGGGCATTCGCTATATGCCACTTACAGTGAAACAAGTGGTTGGATTCAAGCAATGTCGCTTTGCGTTCCTCAATCCGTTTTAAACGGGCTGCCATTGACAGGACCGGAAATGTTTTCTCCAATACCCGTTTTAGAGGATCAGCAGCTAGGCGGAATTTTGATGAAAATCATGCAGGAAATTGTTTATGGGTTCGTTTTAGCCCGGATTTTCTTTGGCTGGTTCAATAAAAGTGTAGACAAGGTCGATCCAATGCCATCAACAAACACAACTACAGAAGCATAAATAGAACTATTCAAAACAGGGAGAGGTTAAAAGTCTTATGCCTATATTGCCAACGATCAGCACGTTTTTTATCGTATTGAGTGCAGTACTTATTGCCATCGGCTGGTATCTAGTTGCAAATAATAAGTTCGCTGCTCATAAACGTACGATGATAGCGGCTGCGATTAGCGCTTTGCTGTTTTTTATCATTTATATGTCGCGGACCATTTTTATTGGTAATACCAGTTTCGGTGGTCCTGATAATATTAAACTTTACTACACGATTTTCTTGATTTTTCACATTATCCTTGCAACAGTAGGGGCTGTTTTTGGAATTGTGACTCTGACATTGGCTTTTAAAAGAAAAATCAGAAAACACCGTAAGATCGGTCCGGTTACGAGCATTATTTGGTTTTTTACTGCTATAACTGGTGTAGCAGTTTATCTGCTGTTGTATATCTTTTTTGAAGGCGGGGAAACTACAAGTATGATCAAAGCAATTCTCGGCCTATAAATGGAGTCACCTGATAAGGCTGTCCCAATTGTCATAATAGATGATTGGGACAGCCCTTTTTAAATAAAAGTTTTTTTCTTCACCAGGGGTTACCATTGTGAATATATCAATTTCTTTTCCCACTTTTAAAGAGCTCGTACGTTTATTTCTTCGAATCCAATGGTATATAGGCTATATAAACATGTACGAAAGGATCGGTTTATAATGGATATAGAAAGCGCAAGGTTGGTTATAGAACCTATAACATTAAAAGAAGGCCAAATGCTTATCAAAAATCCGATGGAGTATTATTTTGAGAAACATATCCCATATGATGTAGAATGGCCCCATTATTCATTAAAAGCTTTGCTTCCATATTATTTGGAGGACTTGGAGAAGAAAAAAGTATCGCTTGGCATGGGACCGTGGATTATCCGTGGAAAACGAAAGGGCTGGATAATTGGTGAAGCGGGATTCAGAGCTTATGACGAACAGAAAAAGACGGCTGAAATCGGGTATCGAATTCTGCAAAAGAAGCAAAATCAAGGTTATGCAACGGAGGCAGTAAGTTCCTTGTGCCAATGGGCTTTTTACCAGCAAATAAAAAAGATCAGAGCTTGTTGTGATAAGGAAAACCTTGCTTCTCAACGTGTACTTAAGAAGAATGGTTTTAAAAAAGTTGCCAACGAAAAAGGTATATTGGTATATGAAAAAAGAAGAGCGGTCCAAAAAAAGAGCATCCAGGGAACCAATTCCTTGTAAAAAAACAGCCTATCCACGGAAATGGATAGGCTGTTTTTGCCGACCTATACAACTAAACTTTAAAGTTCCATTTAATAATACCAGCTTCTTTCGCTGAATTAAAAGCTATAACCAGCAAAGGACCCAGGATAAAGCCGATAATTCCTATCAACTGGAGACCAAGGTACATGGCAATTAGTGTTGCTAAAGGCGAAAGCCCAATATGTCGACCCATTACTTTCGGTTCCACAGTTCTTCTAATTGCCAACAGGATAATAGCCAATACAGCAAGCTGAATACCCATAACTGTATCACCGGCTAAAAGCATGTACAAGGCCCATGGACCTAGTATGACAATGGAGCCGATAATTGGGATGAAATCGACCAGCCATATGATAATCGACATAATAATGGCGACTTCCGGTGTGATATAAAGAAGTCCGATGAGCGATACGACAAATATAATGATGCTTACCAGAAACTGTGCTTTCAAAAATCCAAGGACGACATAGGACAGGCGGGCATTCATAAACTTTACTTTTTCAGCTGTTTCCTCTGTGAGGTGATTGTAAGACATTGCTTTCAGTCGGGGCAACTCAAGCATGAATAAAAATAATGCGATTAAGTAAACGAGCAGGCTGACAAGGTATTCGGGTACTTTAGCCGCTGCCGAAGCAATCTTATCTAATTCAAAGTATTGTTTGACTTTTGTATTCAGTAATTCAATATTACGCTTAAAGCCGTCTTTTACCTCTGCTACAAAATCGGCAGGGAGATTTTCGGTGAAACGATCCATATCAGTTTCCCATTCCGTAAATTTGGTATTAAGCTGGTTCACATAAGACGGCGCGTTTTCGGCAAAGTTAACGACATGGGTAATGGCTCTTGTTACAAAATAAGTTCCGACAAGACTAATAATGAGCAAAAAAATCAAAAATATGACCGTTACCGATATTTTACGGTTCAATTTAAAACGGTATTGGAGCCATCGAATGGCCGGGTTCAAAAACATGGCGGTCAGAAGAGCCAAGATTAAGGGTACGGACACCGGCAAAATGAAATATCCAGCAATAAGAATAAGAATCGCTGCAATAATTAATATCCATTGGCGTTTTGACAAGTAACGGAACAATTGGGTATGTATCTCCTTTCCTGTATGTGAACAAAATAGATATACGGCTGCGTCGAACTTATTTACGTAGTGGTGTATACAAAGAAAACTGCCCCTGGGCAGTAGTTCTGAGAGTAACGTGCTTTAAGCAGGCGAACAACAGCATTCTCTAAGATTAATGATAACATGTTTTTTTGAAAGTTTGTTGAAAAAACAATTAACTTCTTGTGAACAATCTCAGTGCCATTCAGCTATACGACAGGAGAAAAAACTGCCGGCGCGTAGCCGGCAGCAGTAAAACATTATTTCGCGAAATTGTCTAATTCGTTCTTTGCCTTTGCCAACAAACTTTTCGTTCGGTCGACGACACTTTCCGGGAAATCTTCCCCTTCTCCATACTCGACTCCGTGCGGATAATAATGTTTCCCCAATAATGGAGTTGTAAGTTTGATGACTGCGTCTCCCCGGTCTACTTCACCCTCAACAGCGTAGCCCTGGATTCTTATGTAATAAGTAATATTTTTCTCTGCAGACCCGATTTTATAATCGTATGTGACCCTTTCATAGTCCCACTGTCCGGCACGAACAAAAGCGATTTCATCCATTAGATGGTCCAACGGTTTTAAATCCATGATCATTCCTTCGATTCTTGTTCCTTCTATTCTCATTACTTCCACCTCGCAAAAATTGTGTATCTAATCTAATAATAGTATTTATTGCAATAAGTTGCAATTATTATTGTACGGATCATTTCACTAACGAAACCATCATCATTGATGAGAAGTTTTTATATAGGAAGTGCGATTTATATGATGGTTTTAGGGGAAGAATACCTACAGAGTGGGGAGTACCATTCATAATACAACTAGGAGGTACTGCAATGAAAAAATTAAGAGAGGTTATGACAACTGATCTTTCTGTTTGCTCAGCAGACGACACGTTGACTGAAGCGGCAAAAATCATGACAGACCACAATGTCGGTGCTGTCCCAGTTTGCGGATCCAATCGAGAATTACTTGGGATGATTACGGACAGAGACTTGGTTGTACGCGGTCTGGCGAGGGAAAAAAGTCCTTCATCAAAAGTTAGTGATGTAATGAGTGGGAAACTTTACTCTGTAGCTCCCGATACTTCCGTTCAAGAAGCTAGCAGCTTAATGGCTGAAAAGCAAATTCGACGTCTGCCGGTTGTAGAAAATGGTAAGTTGGCGGGAATTGTTTCGCTTGGAGACTTGGCGTTGGAGGAAAAATCGAATTTAGCTGCAGGTCATGCTTTAGAGGAAATTTCCGAACGACCAGAACTTCACTAAGTTTGTAACAGTTTAACGGAACAGACTGTCCCCGATATATAATGGGGACGGTCTTTTTTAGAACTTGTTATACGAAGAGATAAAAAGTGGTCGTTAAGCATTATTTTTATCCTTTGTTCTTATCAAAGAAATGCCATGCAGCGATTGTTTTAGTTTGACGGAACAGAGCACTTTTTTTACATGGTGTAATGTATGGATTACTTCAATTTCTTTTCATAAAGTTGGTTTTCGATTATTATAATTACTTAACAGGTGAAAAAGGAGTTTAAAGGGCTATGAGAGGAATCGGAAGGTTGATCGTGCTGCTACTGATTGGGGCGGGGGTTTTTTATTTAGTTAAAATAGGGGATTTTAACCCGGATGAAGCGGTACAGAAAGTAGAACAAAAATTAAAGACAAAAGAAACAGAGATGGAAAGCAAACCAACCCCGGATCATTTTACTTCTAATATTGACTTGGAAGGAAATTTGTACAGCAGAATCGGGGAAACATCGGATGAATTGCTAAAAGAGCTGGGAAAACCAGTCCGCAAAGATAAAAGTTCATATGGGTACGACTGGTGGGTCTACACAAATGAAGAAAATCAATATATGCAATTCGGTGTGGAGGATGGACAAGTTGTCACTATCTTCGCAACAGGTGAAGACTTATCAATTGATCCTGTGAGCATCGGACAATCTTACGATGAAGCAGCTGCACATTTTGAGTTTGCCAAAGAAGTATCTATATCGGAAGGGATTACTTCTTACAGGTTCCAATTGACAGACGATGAATTAAAAGTACGCCCATTAGTAAAGCTGGACAAGCAAACTTATATGCAGTTATATTTTGATACATTCACGGATAAATTATCCTCTGTCCGGGTAGTTACCAAAGATATTTTATTGAAGCAACGTCCATATGAAATATACTACCGCGGTAAACTTCCTGAGAAACCGGAGTTAACCGATGCAGAATGGGAAGAAGTACAAAAGGGTATGGAGCAGCAAATATTTGACATCACCAATGTCATAAGAAAACGGCACGACAAAGGCTCGCTCAGTTGGGATGATCCAATAGCGGAGGTCGCCTTTTCACACAGTAAGGATATGTCGGACAATAATTACTTTTCCCATTATTCTCAGAATGGCGAAGGGTTAAAGGAACGACTTAGTGAACATGACATTTATTACTTGTCTGCTGGTGAAAATATAGCGGCTCAATATACGGATGGACCTGCTGCTGTGGAAGGATGGCTGAATAGCGAGGGGCATCGTGAGGCACTTTTAAAGGATGGTTATACTCATTTAGGTGTCGGTGTTTATCGGTATTACTATACGCAAAATTTTATGCAAAAACCTTAGAATCACAAAAGTGACAGGGAAAAAAGTATAATGGAAAAAGCAAAAACTGAACGATGATTCGAATTCGTTCGGTTTTTGCTTTTTTGTGCTATCAGACTATAATAACTTCAGCTGTTATGATGTCCAGCTACAGCGACTACCCCCTCGGGGTCCATTGAAATGCCGTTGGTTATCTTATTCACAGTTACTTGTCTTTGGAAGTTATTTCACACCTTCTCTAAGCGTTCATATAATAAATGAAAAAGGATACGGGGAGCAGGTGATTGTCAATGAGCGATTTACACCCTTCTGTAAAAGAATTTAAGGCGTTCGTCAAAAAGCATCCTGGGCTGGTAAAGGAAGTTAATCAAAAGGGAAACTCCTGGCAGGATTTCTATGAAATGTGGGTGCTGCTTGGGGAAGAAGATGAAAAATGGAAGGAATACCAACCGGGAAACCTCAAGGGAGCACAGAATGGAGAGAAGTCGGCATCAGAAGATTCTCAAGGTAAGCAGCAACAACTTGCAAGTCAATTCATGCAAATGATTGAGAAAGTAGATTTAAATAAAGTGCAGGGGCATATGCATCAATTAAACGGAGCGATAAACAATATCCAGACGTTAATTGGCCAATTTCAAGAGTTTAAAAAGCATTCTCCGGCAAAACAATCTAAAATGCATCAGACGCCTTGGAGTAAAGATTAGGGGGAATACAGATTGCAGCCTGCCATTTATCAGCAACTGACGAACCGGCCAGACTTGAAGCACTTTATCAGGATGAACCCTGAATGGTACCGGAAATTGACTCGAAATCCAGAAGAATTTTCAGAAATGGAAAAAGCAGCAAAAGTTTTTTATGGCAAAACAATTCCGCAGCGGATTGAGCGTTTGAGTGGTCAAATGCAAATGATTTCGATGCTTATCCAGATGGCCGGATCCATGAAGGATTAAAAAGGAAAACTTTATTTTGATGGGCTCTTTTCATTTGCCTATTCAAAAAGTGTGTTAACCACCGCTTTGATAGCATACTTGCTTTTCGCGGGCACGGCTTCAGCTAACTTGGTAAAGAAAACCGCTTCCCAAGTGGTTCTTCAGCTCGCGCTTTTCCCGGAGGAGTCCGCGTTTGCTCCCTGCGCTAAGCAGCATGTTGATTAGCGCTAGCGTAGAACCTTTTTTCCTTGATCCCTATAAGACCTTTTAAAAACGGGTTTCAGGAAACGCGTGCTTTTCTTTTTAGAAACAGTTAGGATTCCGTCTTTTCTCCTTCCCTTGGACTTTTTGCTCGTTTTTCTCGCTACATGCAGTCCCAAGTAATTCCAAAAAAAGTTTAGTACAGTTTATAAACAGGGATCTGTTCCTAGCGGAGGAAATACCTGTAGACTCCTGCGGAAAGCTTAAGGTATTTCCGTAGCGCTGGACTACACCACTACTATAAAAGGCCCAAGGACTACAAAGGATATTTTATTTTATAATAATCCGTCTTGTAACCCATCAAAAACTTGTGACATCCTATAATTGTTGGACCTTTATCCTTGCAAGTCATATTAATGGTCCCTAATCCGGTTCTACATTACAAATACGTGATTCCACTTTTCATTTCAGTCCATTGTTGGTATTATATAGGATATGGAGGTGGATACAGTGTTTGCCACTTTAGAGTTAGTAGATATTTTAGATAAGTCTGAAGCACTTGGTCAAATGATTCTTCAATCCGAAGTCATGGAAGAATATCATCAACAGAAAAGACAGCTGGAAGAGGATGATGAAGCGCAAAAACTGATTGCTTCCTTCAATCGGATGAAAGAACAGTACGAGGATGTTCAGCGATTCGGCAGGTATCATCCGGATTATAATCAAATTATGAAGGATGTCCGTGCTTCGAAAAGGGAAATGGACATGAACGAAAAAGTTGCTTCGTTTAAAATAGCTGAACGCAATTTGCAGCAATTTCTTGATGAAATCAGTGATTTGGTTGCCCATAGCGCCAGCGAGCAGGTGAAAGTGCCTAAGGATGGAGCAGCACTTCAGGACAGCGGATGTGGCTGTGGAAGTGGAGGAAGCTGCGGCTGCCAGGCTTCATAATCACTATATATACATGAGCGGCTGGACCTCATATTGAATGATTGGTCCAGCCTTTCTGTTTTTTCAGGTTATTGATGGGGACGAAATATTCTGATAAAATGGACAAAAATCAGTGAATAAGCGAGGATCCTAAATGAGAACAAAACGTCAGGGATTAATAGTTTGGTTCCAACACATGAAAAATATAAAACAAATCAAACGATTCGGTCATTTAATATATGTATCAAAGCAGCGGAAATACGCGGTGGTCTATGTAGATCAAGTTGAAGCCGATGAAACGGCGGATAAATTGAACCATTTACCGTTTATATCTAAAGTGGATTTTTCATACAAACCTTTCGTTAACACAGAATTTGAAAACGCAAAAATGGATAAGGCGAAAGAATATGATTATAAAATGGGTATTTAAAAACATCCTTGCCGGCTCTCGGCAGGATGTTTTTTGTTGTTACTGTCCAGGAGGATTTGTCATTACTGGTTAATGAATTTTTATCAAGCGGTTCATTTGAAAAATTCCGATTAGATATTGAAAATATAACGTCTTTTCATGAAATTCGGCAGACGATTTGACTATTAACGACTTGATCTCATGCTCCTGTTCGGAAGCTATCTTCTTAAACAACTCATATCTCTTGCTTTCACCCGATTCCGGGTCTGGTACACCTTCCATACAAATATAAATTGGCTGAAAATTGCCTTGTGTGGAAGGACTCATGATAATAGCCGGCGAAGTTACCTTTCTGCCATTTTTCTCAGTCCGGAGTGATACAAAGTGAATAACCCTTTCAGGCATTTTTTTTGCAAGTTCACAGAGTTCATATATATCGGCATATCCATCGCCGAGTTCAATTAATCGCTGAATCATTTGCTCACCTCTCTCCCCCTAATACTTTAGCATGGGATTAAGCCATTGCAAATATCAGGGAGGGAGAAATCCATAAAAAAAAGCCTGCAGATAAATCTGCAGGCCCTTTTTGTTCTCTGATTAGAAAACAAAAAGGCAAAGGGAGAGGAGAAACCGGAAGAAGAACTTATGGGGAAACGTAAGCCTTCTCCGTGTTCTGAAGCAGCCGTCAGGATAGCCAGCTGCTTCACTACGTTAGTATGGACGGATTGAGAAAATATATACCCTACCAAGGAACAATAATTTAAAGAATGGAATATTTCCGCTAAAAACCGTTTTATGGTAGGATGAAGGTCGAATATAAAGCGAGAGGTGGACACTGATGAGAGTTATTTCCGGCAAATATAAAGGAAGACAATTAGATCCAGTGCCAAACCGGCTGACTAGGCCAACCACAGATAAGGTAAAAGAAGCGTTGTTTCAAATTATCGGGCCGTTTTTCAAGGGAGGAAGTTGTTTAGATTTGTTTGCTGGTTCAGGTGGACTCGGAATTGAAGCATTAAGCCGGGGAATGGAAAAAGCAGTGTTTGTCGATAAACAACCAAAAGCTATCCGTACTATTCATGATAATCTTCGCACCCTGGAACTTGAAGACTCCGCAGAAGTATTTCGTACTGATGCTTTTATGGCCATAAAGGCAGCGGGCAAACGCGGTCTGCATTTTGATGTCATATTTTTAGATCCACCATATGGCAAAGTTTCCTATGAGAAATTATTGGAAGCAATCGATACATATCACTTGTCGACAGACAAAGGGCTGATAGTATGCGAACATGAAAACAGAGAAAGACTGGTCGATGAATATGCCGGTTTTTCACGAAGGCAGACAGAAGTTTACGGAGGTACTACCAGTATTACTATTTACGAGCGAAAGGAGCAATAAGAATGGAAAGACTTGCTATATGTCCAGGAAGTTTTGATCCGGTAACCTATGGCCATTTGGACATTATTCAGCGGGGAGCAAAAGTGTTTGATAGGATTATTGTAACTGTTTTTAACAATCAATCGAAGTCTCCGCTATTTTCTGTTGACGAAAGAATCGAATTATTAGAGAACGTTACTAGTGATATGGAAAATGTAGAAGTAGATTCGAGTAGTCAGCTGTTGATGGAATATGCCAAACAGAAGAAAGCTTCGGCAATCATAAGAGGACTGCGTGCAGTCAGCGACTTCGAGTACGAAATGCAAATAACATCAATGAATCGCAAGTTGAATGAGAACATAGAAACGTTTTTTATGATGACAAACAACGATTATTCTTTTTTAAGTTCAAGTATGGTAAAGGAAGTTGCCAAATATCAGGCTAATGTAGCTGATTTAGTTCCGAAAGCAGTTGAACTGGCCCTCCAGCAAAAATTCAACTAATCGAAGAGGCTGCGCCACATCTAAACAGTTAGTATGAACAGTTTAGATGAATGGTTCAGCCTATAATCCTCCACTCCATTGTCAACGACGTAATCGTCGAAGCAAAATCAGGGCTCCACAGGCAAGGGAAAACAGCGTGATCAACGGTCCGAACCGCTGAAGCATTTCAAAGGAATGGAGCCAGTCTTGACCACCTGTAGGTGCGAATACAGGAATGTTGGTTCCCGTCGTGGAGGAGCCTAGTTTGTCTTGGTAAAGTGGCTTAAATAATAAAATGGCTAGAGTACTGGCAAATATGCCGTGCAGAATTCTTGCAAAGAAATATGGAGTGAAGCGTATGTCACTTTCTGCAAGGATGCTAGCCACTTGTGCCTGAACTGAAAACCCGTTGAATGCAAGAATAAAACTAACTACAATGACTTCTGGCAGCATGTTTGGCAAATTTGTACCTGAAATCATTTGAGCACCCAGTGTGATTTCGAACAGTCCTGAAAAAAAGGGTAGCGCCAATTCTCCCGGAATGCCAGCCATTGTGAAAAGCAAAGAAATACCGGCAGCTAGAATTTTGGATATGCCGATCAGAAAAATCAGTTTATTGAACACGGAAAACATGATGATAAAGCCGCCTATCATCAATAGTGTTTGAATGGATTGGATGACGGCATCGCCAAATATTTTCCCGAATGGGCGAGAGTCTTGAAGTCTTGTCCGGTGAAGTGCCTGTAAAGCATGATATAGTGAAACGCGTTGTTTTTCTTCTCCGCGTTCTTTTCTGTCTCTGCCGTAAAAACGCATGCAGAGTCCGACAAGTGTGTTCCCCCCGTAATGACAAACTGCAAGCAAAATCCCCAACTGTGCATCATGAAAAAAACCGACAGAGACCGCGCCAAAGATAAACAAAGGATTTGAAGCATTTGTAAAGGAGACGAGGCGCTCTGCTTCGGTCTTTGTCAATTGTTTTTCCTGGCGGAGTCGTGTGGTAAGTTTAGCTCCCGACGGATAACCGCTCGCCATTCCCATTGCCCAGACAAAGCTTCCGGCTCCTGGTACGTTGAATAGCGGGCGCATGATGGGCTCACATAAAACACCTATGAACCGGACCACCCCAAACCCGATTAATAACTCTGCAGTGATAAAGAACGGTAGCAGAGATGGAAATACAATTTCCCACCACATATTCAAGCCACGTATACTTGCTTCTAGTGTTTGATCTGGAAATGTAATCAGTGCAGCTGCCAGAAATAACGCTGTTCCGGCAAACAAAATCGACTTTATTTTAGATTTCAATACTCCGGCCTCCCAGTTGGTGAGCTTAACACATTTCTGTACTTCTATAAGGGGAAATAGTAGAATATGAATAGCTCCTATAGTACAAGCAATCCTTTAACAATATACGCTCATAGTTCTTGGTTTTATGCCATAATATAGGTAAAAAAACATTGAGGCTAAAGGGGCGTTCCAGGGTGAATCCATCTATAGGATTGGCATTAGGTTCAGGAGGGGCGAGGGGGTTTGCCCACTTAGGCGTTTTAAAAGCATTAACCGATAAAGGGATAGTCATTGATTGTATAGCAGGAAGCAGTATGGGGGCACTGGTCGGTGCATTGTATGCATCTGGTCAGGGACTGGACAGCTTGTATCAACTTGCCCGAACGTTCAAGCGAAAGTATTTTTTGGATTTCACCCTTCCAAATATGGGGTTTCTTCAAGGAGAGCGAATTAAGGAATATATCCGCTTGTTTACCTTTAATAAAAATCTGGAACAATTTGATATACCAATCGGTGTAACAGCAACCAATTTATTTGATGGAAGTAAAAAAGTTTTTACAGAAGGAAATGCAGCAGATGCTGTCCGGGCGAGTATATCGATACCGGGTATATTTATTCCGGTAAGTATCGATGGACAGTTATTTGTTGACGGGGGAGTAGTTGATCGTGTTCCGGTCTCGGTTGCCAAAGAACTGGGGGCGGATTTCGTGATTGGCGTTGATTGTGCCCATTTTACGATTAATACCGATGTCGATTCCATCTATGATGTGATTATTCAAAGTATCGATATCATGCAGGATGAGCTGGTCAACGCAACGGGACCACAAGCAGATATTCTATTGAAACCTAACGTATCTGCGTTTAGTTCCCGTGCATTCAAGGACATAGAAGCGATAGTCGATGAAGGAGAGCGGGAGACATTGCGCAAAATGCCGGAGATTTTTCGCAGCATCGAGGATTGGAAGGAGAAAAAGAGATGAAATTTAATAAAAAAACGCTCATTCCCGCAATCATTGTAATTGTCATTGCGGCTTTTTTGGTTAGCTATCGGTTACCGTATTATATTTACAAACCAGGCGGTGCCGATGCATTGAACCCAATCGTAGAAGTAACTGATGGGTTTGAAAGTGAAGGAGATATGCACTTGGTAACCATCCGGGGTGGACAAGCAACCCCGTTACAGTACTTATGGGCATCCATGCGCCCCCATCAAGATATCGAGCCAATCGAAGAAGTGTTTCCGGAAGGGATTTCTCAGGATGAGTACTTTCAGGCTCAGTTACAGATGATGGAAAGCTCACAGGAAGCTTCTACAGTCGTAGCTTATCAGGCGGCTGGTAAACAAATAGACATTGAATACGAGGGTGTCTATGTCGTAACAGTGATTGAAGGAATGCCAGCAGAAGGAAAGCTAAAGGCTGGAGATAAAATTGTTGAAATAGACGGGCGCGAACTTGACACATCAGATGATTTGATTAACTATGTATCGAGTAAAGAAGCGGGTGACCAAATAGAGGTAACCGTGGAAAGAGAAGAAGAAACCGTCAATAAAACAATTGAATTGGAGGAGTTTCCTGGACAGGATAAAATAGGAATAGGCATCCAATTAGTTACCAACCGCAATGTAGAAGTAGAACCGGAGCTAAAGTTCGCAAGCGGCAATATTGGTGGTCCAAGTGCCGGTCTGATGTTCAGTTTGGAAATTTACGACCAACTAACAGAAACGGATTTGACGAAGGGTCATCAAATTGCAGGTACAGGGGAAATTAATTACGAAGGGGAAGTAGGCCGTATTGGCGGCATCGATAAAAAAGTCATAGCTGCAGACAAGGAAGGCTGTGAAGTGTTTTTTGCTCCAAACGAAGGGGGAGCAGACGACTCCAATTATAAAGTAGCTGTAAAAACGGCAGAGGAGATTGGAACGGACATGGAGATTGTGCCTGTCGATACGTTTGATGATGCGTTGACCTACCTTCAGGAAATGGATAACTAAGAGGTTCGGGAAAGTCATCTAAGGACTCTCAAGGTAATTGATACGGAAATAACAGACCAAACCGCTATACAAAGCGATTTGGTCTGTTTAATAATGGGAAGCATTTATAAGAAGAAGCGTAATCCGTAACAGTCATCGCTTTATAAATCCCGGTTTCCAGTGGTTGTTTTCCCAGACAAACAATTAACATAGATTCGATATTGGACTTTTTTCAGCCCATATAAGGGAAGGTCAACTCTTGGCGGCGCAGCTTACTTCTTTTATCATGATTAGTGACACTATAGTAAGCGTTTGAAGCTTTTTCATCTATCAAAGCAAGTGGGCTTTTTTGCTTTTTTAACTGCGAAACCAATGGAACCCCGATTACTTTTCGTTTATGGTTTACGTAAGCTCGCCCAGTTTTATTCATTGCTAAAATTCTCAGATGAGGCATGTGGTCTTTGTTTAATAAAGGCTGAATGGTTTGTTTTTGGTTATTAAGCAATAGGTGAACAAAGATTCGCTGCAATCTTGTCCAAGTGTACCGTTTCGTTTTTAGTGCTGTCATCCAATTGATAAAGCTGTCTGCTTTGGCGGCAGTTTCTTTCAATCGATATTCCAAACCCTCCTCAACACCATGGATTTCTCGTATTTCTTCAACCTGCATGGTAAGTATTCGGTATTGAAGAAGGTCAAAATAGTCCTGCCAATTATGCCACAAACCGGCTTCCTGTTTATATTCCATCAATATTTGCTGAACAGGATCTGGAAGAGTTTCTTTGGCGATATCCGTGATGTGTTCATGCTTATGCAGTTCGTTGCGTATGCTGGTTGCACTTGCAATAGAATGGTTGATCTCTGGCTCATGATAATCGTTATGCACTCGTTTAATCGACAGTGCTTTCATGGATAAACCGTATTCTTTGATTGCTTTCACATAACTGTAACCAAGTATATTGTTCGGTTTGGATAAGTCAACCGACCCTGAATTCAAACCGATTGCTTGGTAAGCAGACCTGCTTGCTTCAGGAAAGGAATAGCCCTCTGTTAATGATCGTTTCAGTATCTGATCATATTTCTCGCGGTGTTGGGTGAAACGATTATATGCCTGTAAAAAAGTATCAATTTCACCGTGTTCACTTCCAAAGCAAACGGAATCAACCTTCAATTCCTCCAAAGTAAGCAAGGCTCCTTTTGCAAATAAATCACTGTTTTGAACGGCGAACACTGAAGGTAGCTCGATGACAAGGTCGACGCCGCATAGTATAGCTGCTTTTGCCCTTTGAAATTTATCAATAATCGCCGGTTCACCACGCTGCAAAAAGTTACCACTCATAACTGCTACCACACAGTCGGCTGCAGATTTTTTTCGTGATTGTTGCAAATGATAGAGATGCCCAAAGTGAAATGGATTGTATTCCACTATTAGTCCACAAGCGTTCATGCGATCCAACTCCTGTTTATGGTTTGATTTTATTTTACCAAATCAATTGGCTATCTGCATTTTAATTTGGTTGTCAAAGAAGAATGTGTTAGTATACGAGAATATGTATTTCATGCATGTAATTGAAAAGGAATAAAAAGAAGCCTGTAAAGAAAAAATATTGACAAATGCCGGAAAACCTTTTAAAATATTT
This sequence comes from Sediminibacillus halophilus, assembly GCF_900103695.1. Lineage (GTDB taxonomy): Bacteria > Bacillota > Bacilli > Bacillales > Amphibacillaceae > Sediminibacillus > Sediminibacillus halophilus. The sequence continues at coordinate 545,370 of NZ_FNHF01000001.1, read as the reverse complement.
TTTGTTGCCTTGAGGTGATATTAATGAAATTTGCTCTTCAAAAGTTAAAGATGGCCGGAACGGAAGGCTATTCATTTGAGGACCATGTAGATATTTCTGAAATAGAAGAAATGAACAATGATATTCGGAAAATTGATCCTGTTTTGGTCAAGGGTCGAGCAACCACACAAGGGAATGAAATTACCTTTCATTTTTCGATTGATGGAGAAATGATTCTTCCTTGTGCCAGGACATTAGTGGATGTTCCTTATCCATTTCACATTGATGCTTTGGAAGTTTTTTCTGCATCACCATATTACCAAGAAGAGGATGAATCAGAAATTCATCCGGTTGATGGAGAAATGCTTGACTTAACCCCTTATATAAAGGAAAATGTTTTATTGGAAGTACCGTTTCGGGTATTTTCTGATGATCCGAAGGTGCAGGAAAATGCTCTGACAGAAGGGGAAGGCTGGGAATTGCAAACCGAAGGTAAAACGGAGGAAAAGGTCGACCCTCGTCTGGAAAAACTGCAATCATTGCTGAACAAAAAAGATCAAGAAGAAAATCGCTGAGGATAGCTTTTCAGCTTCATCTTTACCTTATTACAACGAGTGGAATTATAGTTTTTCTATTTTTTCTTCTAGATAAGGTATGATTTTCGTTATTAGTTGAAGGAGGTGTAAGACATGGCAGTACCTAAAAGAAGAACTTCTAAAAAAGTCAAAAACCAACGCCGTACGCATAAAAAGCTACACGTACCAGGTATGATTGAGTGCTCTAACTGTGGTGAGTACACAAAACCGCACCATGTTTGCAAAAATTGCGGGCATTATGACGGAAAACAAGTGGTTGAGCAATAATATCATCAATAGGCGTCATTATAAGGAAATCACCTTTTGAACTTGCTATACGAGCGGTTTGAAAGGTGATTTTTTTAGTGTTTTCTGATAGATCGATGCTTTTGCGTAAAAGAATAGACTGGAACCTAATTTGTGGATGAATTTTAATCATTCTTCATATGAGGAGTGCTGGTACTTGCTTCGAGATGCTTTTCACGGACTGCTGGTGATTCTTCTTGGGCTCTAGTTTAATACCTTTCCTTCTGTAGGTAACACAAGGAAGTGAAGGACATAAAGAAGGATGCTGGACTAGGCATTTATCGATTATAGGATAGTGGACAACCAATATTCGATTGTTCGGTTGAAACTGAACGAGAGGTTAACGGTTGAGCTTCTTTGTGGGATTCCGCCAAGCATGTTGATGTAATAAAAGCGTTTTACAATCAATGAAAAAATAGAACAGATAATTTTATTCTATCATTCCTATCTTTTGCATACATTGATAGCAAACCGTATACAGGAGGGATGATATGAACAATACGAGGCAGGACGCTTGGAGCCAGGATGAAGATGTCCTGCTTGCTGAGACTGTTCTTCGTTATATTAGAGAAGGGAAAACCCAACTCGAAGCTTTCAAGGAAGTCGCCAATCGCTTATCCAGAACCCCGGCTGCTTGCGGATTCCGCTGGAATGCTTCCATAAGAAAACAGTATCAGCAGGCCATTCAGCTTGCAAAACAGGAGAGAAAGCAGGCGGACCATTATCCTGTCTATCATGCAGAAGTGAAAAACAACGGGAAAGATGCTGGGTTTGAAGCAGCCATTTCCATGCTGGAAAAGCTTCGTCATAATTATGAATCAGCAAACAAGCAATCAGTAGATGCAGAAATACAGAGGCTGAAAACAGAAAATGATCAATTGAAAGAGCGATTGAAAAGATACCGGGATGCCTGGAACGAAATTGGGGATGTGTGGAAGCGGGCGGAAAGCCCGGAGGAAGAACGTCAGTCCAAATAGATATAACCATTCCTTGTAGTGGAAAAGGGCCGTCTTCAAGAGCCTGCCATCAAAGGCAGAACTCATGCAGGACGGCTTTGACGTTGAAGCCTCAGATGTGCATTAGGATACACTTTGTTCGGCTACACCCTCTGGAGTCCAAATTAAAGGATTTTCTCCTAAATCTCTTTCCATATTATATTTTGCTTTCTTGAAGCCCATCTTTTCCCAAAAACCATGAGAGTTGATTCGCGGATTCGTTTTGATCGGCAAATTATATTCTTTGGCGAATTCAACGAGTCGGCTGCCATAACCCCTTCCTTGATAATCGGGCAATACTTCCAGCTTCCATAATTCGAGATAATCCTGTGGAGGAGTGAAGTATTGATCATATTTTGCATCTACTCTATAAAGACTCATCCTGGCAACTAAAGCGTTTCCATAATAAATGCCGAAAAAAGGAGACTCACTGTCATTTTCAATAATGTTGCTCTCTAAATCCTCCAGCATGGAAAGTTCCTGGTTTCCATACTCTTTAAATCGCTTAAATTTCTCGAGTGTTTTGTAGTTGACCAACAGCCTTTCTACCTTCACTTGCTGCATAATCATTTCCCCTTTCCTGCTATCGAACTGGCTGCCGCCAGTTCCTTAATCGAAGCTTTCCGATAAGTAAGGAAGCTTTTTTGGTTTCAAACGCTTTCCAATTTCATTATAGTATAAAAATTTTCAGAATGAAATGAATTGCAGTTATTTACTGGCTAACGAAAAAGTTTTGCAGATATTTTCAGCATTCTTTGCTACAATCCTAATAGTTGCATTTATTGGGGGTAAAAAAATGAAGGTTGGTATTATTGGCGGCGGCGCAGTCGGGCTCCTGACTGCTGTCAATTTAACAAAAGGAGGCCACCAGGTCACCGTATATGTAAGAAGGGAAGAGCAAAAACACGAGATCAATAAAGGTGGCGTTTCTTTGGTTCCGGATTACAAGAACTTTCCGGTTAGGGCTCTGCTGTTAGAAGAGTTAAGAAAAGAGGATATAATAATGATTGCAGTTAAACAATATCACCTTTCTGATATCCTGCCCCGACTACAATCCTATCTCAACATTCCGTTGATTTTTTTGCAAAACGGAATGGGGCATCTTGAACTGCTTAGCCCGTTGAAGGATAGTCATCAGATGCTGCTAGGGGTGCTGGAGTATGGCGCTTTGAAGCATGACGATTATACCGTTGAACAAACCGGGAAAGGAATTTGTAGAATAGCTTCATTAAGCGAATTGTCTGCAACAAGCAATCAAACCATCCATAAGCTGGCGACCTCCTCTTATCCGATAAACCTGGAAGAAGACTGGTACCATATGTTAGCTCAAAAACTGGTAGTGAATGCAGTCATCAATCCGCTTACCGCATTATTTCAAGTCAAGAATGAAAGCCTGCTTGAAAACGAGCATCTTTTATGGCTAGCTGAAAAACTGTGCCAGGAAGCTTGCGAAGTCCTCGGATTAAGCAGCGGTAAGTCGTGGGAAATAGTGAAGAGGATAGTTTATCAAACGAAGGAGAATTATTCATCCATGTGCAAGGATATAGAAGCAGGAAGAAGGACCGAGATAGAAGCAATATCTGGTTACATACTCAAAAAGACGCAGTGTGACCTTGTTTATACGTCTTTTGCCTATCGCAGCATAAAAGCTTTGGAGATGAATGCGGGAGGCTTGAAGGATGATTGATTTAATGGTCTGGTTGCTCGCTTTTTGTTTGACGATGCCAATAGTAATTTCCTGGTTGGTGTATATCATTGCAAAAAAAGTAAGCAACAATCGCTTGAAGGCACTGCATGTTTCTGTTAATTACACAACGCTATTATATATTCTATCAGTGGGAGCAATCTTCCATCAATTATATGGAACTACTTATTATGGGTACATTTTCATTTTCCTGATCGTGCTTTTGAGTTTTTTTATCATTATGCAGTATAAAGTTAAGGGAGAAGTATTGTTTTTAACTGCTTGGAGGCGGTTTTGGAGACTTAGCTTCCTTCTGTTCATCCTGCTTTATTTTCTGCTCGTCATATATGGTATAACTGCAGGGATTCTTGCCGTGTAAACATAATAAGTGAATTTGCCAATTGTTTTATGTAAAATACGAATAGGCAAATTCAAATAAAGGAGCAGGTAATAGTGCGGATTGATCCAATTGAAACAAACATACAAACGAAGCTGATCGCTGGATACAGATCTGGAGACGAAGCGATTCAGAATAAATTCGATTATCAGCCTTTTCAACAGGAAACATATGTGCAAAGAGCTCGGGATATCAGCGACAAGCAATTCAACCGTGAGGGACTGTCCGCTGTCTTAACTGAATTAAATGCAGGATGGGGCGGAACCCAGGCAACCATGCATAATATAGAACGGCTGAAAGACGAAAACAGTATGGTGATTGTCGGTGGCCAGCAGGCTGGACTGTTAACCGGCCCTCTATATACAATACATAAAATCATCTCGATTATTAATTTTGCCAAAGAACAGGAGCATCAATTGGAAAAACCAGTGATACCCGTTTTTTGGATTGCCGGTGAGGACCATGATTTCGATGAAATCGATCATATTATGATGCCGCAGGGTGATCGGATGAAAAAGAACAAAGTCGGACAGCGACCGGATCAAAAATGTTCCGTCTCCGACTTGCCAATAAACCATGCGGAAGCGGAAAAGTGGTTGAAAAAGATTTTTTCTCAGATTCAAGAAACGGACAATACAAGGAACCTATATTCATGCTGTCAAGATTTACTGCAAAGCTCAGGTACTTATGTAGATTTCTTTGCCAAAATTATATTGCGCCTATTTGGAGAAGATGGGATAGTTTTGGTAGATTCAGGGAATCCGTTGGTAAGGAAGTTGGAGAGTGATAACTTCTTGGCGATGATAGAAAATCAGTCTGCAATCAGCCGGGGTGTGTACCAGGAAATCCAAAAAAACAGAAATGAAGGATATCCAATCGAGCTTGATGCCGAACCGGAGAGCGGACACCTTTTTTATCATCTGGAAGGAGAAAGAGAAAGAGTTCTGCTGTTTAAGCAAGAAGGTGATAAATGGGCTGGAAAGCAAAACGAATGTAGCTTTACGACAGCAGAGCTTCGGCAAATCGCATTGGAGCACCCTGAAAAATTAAGCAATAACGTAGTTACCCGTCCATTGATGCAGGAATTGTTATTTCCTACACTTGCCTTTTTTGGCGGGCCTGGAGAGGTTGCTTACTGGTCGGTTTTAAAGCCTGCTTTTCATGCGCTGCAAATCAAGATGCCGCCTGTACTTCCGCGATTGTCTTTTACATTAGTAGATAAGAACACGGAAAAAATAGTCCGCAATCTTTCTTTAACCGTGGAAGAAGTGTTAGAGCGCGGAGTGAATGCTGAAAAAACAAATTGGCTTGCCGCCCAAACCAACCCACCGATAGAAATGTTGGCTGCACAGGTGAAAAAGTCTATCGAGGAAGCTCATCGGCCATTACGTAAAGCTGCCGGTTCAATCCGAACGGATCTGAAAGATATTGCGGATAAAAACTTGGAGTATTTATACAGAGATATCGATTTTATAGAAGAAAGAATCAACAAGACCTTGCAAGATATGCACCGTAAGACGTTGGAAGATTATGATTCGGTGAATCTTTGCTTATACCCGGAAAGGGGATTACAAGAGAGAGCCTGGAATGCGCTCCCTTGGATCAATCATCATGGTAAAGATTTTATCAGGCAGCTTACGGCATCATCCTTTGATTACAGTAAGGCACACTATATCGTTTATTTGTGAAGATGGTCAAGAACTCCTCCACTTTCCACCACTAGAAAATAAAAATCGTTAAATGGGATAATAAAAATCATATGGAGTAATAGAGCGTCCTGCATTTTGCAGGGCGCTTTCTTTTTGCTTATCAATGAATTCGGAATTTCTGATGAAAATCCTCATTTGCTTATTAAAAGCCTATAACCATGAAGAACCCTAGGTTAGAAGAGGGATTATTACAGGTTGTTTACTTGTAAATAAGTTTTAATAAAAAATAAGTGGTGAATAGTGGGGGAATGTGGTACCATTAATTTAGAAAGTGGGGGCGGTCTCTATGTTCATGGGTGAGTTTCAACATAATATTGACACAAAAGGCCGGATAATCGTCCCTGCAAAATTCAGGGAAGGACTAGGGGAAACCTTTGTCCTTACCCGTGGTCTAGATCAATGTTTATTTGCTTATCCAATGGATGAATGGTCGCTTTTAGAAGAAAAACTAAAAAAACTGCCACTCACCAAAAAAGACGCCAGGGCGTTCACCAGGTTTTTCTTTTCTGGCGCCGTGGAATGTGAAGTGGATAAACAGGGGAGAATAAATATACCAGCACCTTTGCGGAAGTACGCAGGGCTGGAAAAAGGATGTGTGGTTATCGGTGTCTCGAACAGAATAGAATTCTGGTCTGACAGTGAATGGGAAACCTATTTTGAAGCATCCGAGGATTCTTTTGCAGAAATTGCAGAAAACATGATGGATTTTGATATTTGATTTACCAATAGACAAAGCGTAAGCGGGTGAAGGTATGTTTGAACATTTTAGTGTGCTGAAACAAGAGGCAGTGGAAGGGTTGAATGTAAAACCAAATGGTACATACATAGATTGTACGCTCGGTGGAGGCGGTCATTCCGAGATGATAGCAAGCAAGCTTGGTATGGGCGGGATGCTGATCGCTTTCGACCAGGACGAACAGGCACTTCAAGCCGCTCGAGAACGACTTGCGCCTTATCAAGGGAAAGTGCTGTTCATCCATTCGAATTTCCGGAATTTGAAGACGGAATTAGAAAATAACGGAGTAGATGAAGTCGACGGAGTGTTATTTGATTTAGGAGTTTCCTCCCCTCAGCTTGACGATGCAGAGAGAGGATTCAGCTATCAACATGATGCAAGCCTGGATATGCGGATGGATCAGACCCAGGACTTTACTGCTTATCAGGTTATTAATCAATGGCCATATGAGCAACTCGTGAAAATATTTTTCCGGTATGGGGAAGAGAAATTCTCCAAACAAATTGCCCGGAAAATTGAAGATCGTAGAAAAGAAAAGTCTATCGATACCACATTTGAACTAGTCGATATTATTAAGGATGCGATACCTGCTCCAGCCAGAAGAAAGGGAGGGCATCCGGCAAAAAGAATCTTTCAGGCTGTCAGGATAGCTGTAAATGATGAACTAAATGCCTTTGATGAAGCGTTGCACCAGGCAGCAGAGGTTATTGCTGTTAACGGGCGGCTATCTGTCATCACTTTCCACTCATTGGAAGACAGGCTCTGTAAGCAGGCTTTTAAAAAGTGGAGCACAACACCGCAGCTTCCAAGAAATATTCCGGTGATTCCGGAAGAAAGCAAGCCGCCGTTCAAACAAATCAACCGTAAACCAATTCTTCCAGAAGATGAAGAACTGGATGCCAACCGACGCTCACGCTCAGCGAAGCTGAGAATATTAGAGAAAGTAAAACCTTGGAACGACGAATTCAGTTATCAAGAAGGGTGGAATAAACGATGAGCACATCTCCATTAAAGAATTGGCAGGATTCCTGGCAAGAAACTGGCCGGCATACGATACCAGATACAAAAAAACAGGTCAAAGTAAAAGTTCAAAAGAAAAAATGGATTACAACCGGAGAGAAATTCATTTATACTGTATTCAGTGCTGTGCTAGTGGGGGCGTTGTATTTTTCTGTCTCATTAAGTAATTCTACGGATGCATTGAACAGAGAGGTACAGCAACTGGAACAGCAAGTAGAAAGTCAGCAGGAACTAAATCAGAATTTGGAATACAAAGCAAAAGAATTAAGTAATCCAGATCGTATTTTGAGAATCGCCAAGGAAAACGGTTTGAAGATCCAAAATACGCAAGTAAAGCAGGCAACCCAAATATCTGAATAAGTAAGGATGGAGATATGGCGTGCGAAAGAATAAAACGACTCATGTCATGTCATCGGTGTTTATGTTGTTGTTTATCGTCTTATTCCTCGTTTTATCTGGACGCTTTTTATACATACAGGGAACAGGAGAAGTAGATGGAGTATCCTTGCAGGAGTGGGCCGATAAAAAACGGACCAACTCTTACGTGATTGAAGCAGAAAGAGGGCAGATATTGGACCGTAACGGGATGCCTCTTGCATATGACCGTGCAGTTTATCAAATTTCTGCTATTGTCGATGAAAGCTATTCCGAAGGATTGGAAGAGCCGAAGCACGTCGACAATATCGATAAGGCGGCTGACCAATTGGCACCACTGCTAAATATGGATGCAGCAAAAATAGCCGAAATCATGAAAAAGGGGCAGGAAGAAGGCAGATTCCAAGTAGAGTTCGGTGTCCATGGGAAAAATATTACCCAGGAGACAAAGGAAAAAATAGAAGACTTGGATATCCCGGGGATCAACTTCGAAAAAGATTCCATCCGCTATTACCCAAATGGCACTTTTGCTTCCCAAGTGATTGGCATTGCGCAACAGCAGGAAGATAAGTTGATTGGCAGAAATGGGATAGAAGCAGAAATGGATGATGTGCTAAGCGGGAAGAATGGATCTATTTCCTATAAAAGGGACAACTTTAACACAAAACTGCTTGATCCGGATGAAGTGATCAAACAGGCCGATGACGGAGAAGACGTCTACCTGACTATTGATCAAAAAATCCAGACACTATTAGAGGATGCAATGAGCCAGGTTGAGAAGGACTACAAACCAGAGCGGATGACAGCAGTGGTAATGAACCCTAAGACAGGAGAAGTCGTGGCCATGAGCAACAGGCCAAGTTATAATCCGAATGAACTTGGGGAAGTGAGCAACTGGTATAACGACGTTGTATCCAATCCGTTTGAACCAGGCTCCACAATGAAAATTTTCACGCTTGCTGCAGCAATAGAAGAAGGTGTTTTTAATCCGGATGAGTACTATGAATCAGGCTCTTATCAAAATGACAAAATGAACACCCCGATACATGATTGGCGAGGGAACTGGGGAACCATTACTTATAAAGAAGGTATACAGCGATCTTCCAACGTGGCAGCTGCCAAGCTCGTATGGGAAAAGCTGGGGCCCGATAAATTTCTTGATTATTTAAAGGCTTTTCACTTTGATCAAAAAACAGGCATCGATTTGCCGAATGAACAACCAGGCCATATTCTTTATGACTGGCCAATCGAAAAAGTGACTACGTCTTACGGACAGGGGACGACTGTCACGCCTATACAGTTGATGATGGCTGCATCTGCCATTGCCAATGACGGGAAAATGATGAAACCCTATGTCATTTCCAAGATTGTCAATTCAGAAACTGGACAGGTGATGAAAGAGAATGAGCCAAAGCAATCGGGCCAGCCGGTTTCCGGCCAAACGGCAGAGGAAGTGAAAGATATCCTGGAGACGGTTATCACTTCTGAGCATGGTACGGGTCATAATATATACAACTTAAATGATTACTCCGTCGCAGGTAAAACAGGTACGGCTCAGATTCCGGACTCAGAGACTGGGCGTTATATGACAGGAGAGGAGAATTACTTGTTTTCGTTTCTTGGAATGGCGCCTAAAGAAGATCCTGAGCTAATGATGTATGTATCGGTAAAACAACCGGACTTAGAAGAAAATGAATCCGGCTCTGCACCAGTATCATATATATTTAAAAATGTAATGGAAAACAGTCTGCATTATTTAAATATTGAACCTGATCAGAAAAACGAGCAGAAGGTGAAAACCGTCAGCATGCCGGATATAGACGGATTGTCCATTAATAAAGCAAAAGAGAAGCTAGAATCAAAAGGTTTGAAGCCTGTAATAATTGGGAGCGGAAAAAAAGTGGAGGCTTTCAGCAGTCGGTCTGGAGAACAACTTTTGGCGAATGAAAAGGTCTTTATTCTGACTGAAAAACCGGAAATGCCTGACGTAAACGGATGGTCGATGCGTGATGTGCTCAAATTCGGTGATCTGACAGGTATCGAGATAGAAACCATGGGTAACGGATTTGCAGTTAAACAAAGCATTAAGAAGGGAACTGCACTAAAAAAAGACGATTACTTGGTAGTTGAGTTCTCCCCACCGAATCACGATGAAGATAGCAAAGTTAAAGAGGAAGAAAACCCGGAAGCTTCCGATGAGGGCTCGGGGGAACAATGACAAGGAAAACAGCAGTGTTCTATTCGTTTTCAGCCATTCATATATTGGATACAAGCATACCTTTGTAAGGAGATGTCCTATGAAACGAGTATCCAATGTAACAATGCGAAAACGTTTAGTCACTGTTTTTCTTTTGGGAATTTTAGTTTTTGGAATCATCGATATCCGGCTTGGCTACGTACAGTTTGTCCTTGGAGACTGGCTTACAGGGGAAGCAAAAGAACTTTGGAGCCGTGATATCATTTTTGAACCGGAGCGCGGCGAGATTTTGGACAAGAATGGCGAGGTTTTGGCCGAAAATGTGTCTGCGCCCACTGTCATGCTGGTTCCTCGTCAGATCAAAGATCCGGAAGATACCGCAGACTCCCTGGCTAAAATTCTTAACATGGACAAGGAAAAGGCTTACCAAGAGGTAACGAAAAACGAAAATATTGTGAGAGTTCATCCGGAAGGGCGAAAAATTTCGGAAGAAAAGGCTGATGCAATCCGGGCATTGGGAATGGAAGGAGTTTATATAGCGGAGGATTCCAAACGCCACTATCCAAAGGGCTCTTATTTATCTCATGTGCTTGGGTTCAGCGGAATCGACAACCAGGGGTTAATGGGACTGGAACAGTATTATAATGAACAGTTGAGTGGTGAAAAAGGCAGTCTCTCCTATTTTTCCGATGCCAAAGGACAACGAATGGCTGACTTGGCAGATGTATATAATCCACCTGTAGATGGGAATTCCTTGAAACTAACAATCGATTCCAGGGTACAGACAATAATGGAGCGTGAACTGGACCTTGCTGTCTCCAAATATAATCCTGATGGGGCTATTGCGATTGCTGTGGATCCAAATACAGGTGGTGTGCTTGGCATGTCTTCCAGACCAACCTTCGATCCAGAACATTACCAGGATTATGATTCAAGTGTATATAACAAAAACCTTCCGATTTGGAGTACGTATGAACCAGGATCCACCTTTAAAATAATCACGCTTGCAGCTGCACTGGAGGAAAATGCTGTAGATTTATATGAAGAAGAATTCCATGATGACGGATCAATCGAGGTAGGTGGAGCCACTTTGCATTGTTGGAAGAGCGGCGGGCATGGTCATCAGACATTTCTGGAAGTCGTACAAAATTCCTGCAACCCGGGATTTGTGACGCTCGGTGAACGTTTGGGAAAGGAGAAGCTGTTTTCCTATATTGATGACTTCGGATTTGGAAAGAAGACCGGTATCGACCTACAAGGAGAAGGAACGGGAATACTGTTCAAACCGGAAAATATCGGGCCAGTCGAATTAGCGACTACCGCTTTTGGTCAGGGCGTTTCGGTTACCCCGATCCAGCAAGTAATGGCTGTTGCAGCTGCTGTAAATGGTGGATATTTGTATGAACCATATATCGCCCAAGAATGGCTTGACCCAAAAACAAATAAAGTTATTGAAAAAACGGAGCCCACCCTTCGAAACAGAGTGATTTCCAACGAAACTTCTAAAGAAATCAGGGACGCATTAGAAAGCGTCGTGGCCAAAGGTACTGGAAGAGGTGCTTATGTCGAAGGGTATCGAGTAGGAGGGAAAACAGGAACTGCTCAAAAGGTAGGAAAAGATGGAAAATATATGAGCAATAACCATATCGTTTCCTTTATGGGTTTTGCCCCGGCTGACGACCCTGAAATTGTCGTCTATGTTGCTATCGATAATCCAAAAGATACGGTCCAATTCGGAGGTGTCGTAGCAGCTCCGATCGTCGGGAGCATTATCGGAGACAGTTTGAGAGCCCTTGGTGTTAAAAAGCGCGCCGATGGGCTGGATAAGGAATATCAGTGGCCAGATCAGCCGTTAGTAGAGGTTCCAGACTTGATTGGTTTAAGTAAAAGTGAATTGATGGAGTACATGGTAAACCTATCTGTCGAAACAAGTGGTACAGGCGAATATATCATTGATCAGGCACCTAAGCCTGGCACCAAGCTAGAACAGGGAAAAGAAGTAAGAATATACCTTTCCGAAAAAAAACCGGATGAAAATTAACAACCCATCCGGCCAAGAGGGAAAACTTCTGTTATAATAAAGTGATGTAAATAATTAAAATGATAATCGTTCAATCGTCTACAGGAGTCTTGTGCTTGTGGCGATTGGGCGATTAACAGTGAGCTAAAAAGGGAATTCAGTCAAAATGTGCATGGAAGATTTTAAGAAACTGGTTTTTAGAAGGTTAGGATGTGGAATGATGAAACTTACGGAGATTGTAGATGTTTTGCATTTTTATCGACAGTCGAAAGATATAGAAAACTTATCAATTAAAGGATTAGAAATAGATTCTAGAAATGTCGAACAAGGTGACTTGTTTATTTGTATCAAAGGGTTCACAGTCGATGGTCACCTGTATGCCCAGCAAGCCGAGAAACAAGGTGCTGTGGCTGTTATCGCCGAGAAACCTGTGGATGTTTCCATCCCCGTCATTCTCGTGAATGACACAACAAAAGCAGTGGCCCTTTTAGCTAACAAATTTTATGACTATCCGACCGAGAAGCTCAACGTAATCGGTGTTACAGGAACGAATGGCAAGACATCTGTTACCTATTTGCTTGAAGCAATATTCAAGGAGCAACGGAAAAAGACCGGTTTAATCGGGACCATACAGATGAAAATGGAAGACGACTGTTTTGATGTCAAGAATACAACACCGGATTCTTTGTTCTTGCAAAGAAGTTTTCAACAAATGGTAAATAGAAAAATCGATACTGTCTTTATGGAGGTATCATCCCATGCGCTGGACTTAGGAAGGGTTTATGGTTGTGATTTTGATATTGCTGTATTTACCAACCTTTCTCAAGATCACTTGGATTATCATGAGAGCATGGAAGATTATTTGCATGCGAAAAGCTTGTTGTTTTCTCAACTGGGGAACAGGTATGATGAAAAAAAACCAAAGTTTGCAGTCGTCAACAAAGATGACCCTCATTCCAAAATGCTGATAAAAAGTACTTCTCAACCTGTCATCACATATGGAATAGAAAAGCAGGCAGACATTCAAGCTATTGACGTCAAGCTTGATGCCAATGGGTCCACTTTCTTGTTAAAAACGTTTGATGAAGAAGTACGCATCACTAGTAAGTTGATGGGGAACTTCAGCGTATATAACATGCTTGCGGCGGCTTCTGCTGCTCTTTGTACCGGGATTCCGTTACATACGATAAAAAGGGCACTGGAATCTACTACAGGTGTTAGTGGACGGTTCGAACCTGTGAATCTTGGTCAACCGTTCGGAGTGATTGTGGATTACGCCCACACCCCTGATTCTCTTGAAAACGTCTTGGAAACAATCCGCTCTTTTGTGAAGAGGAAAGTATATGTCGTTGTTGGTTGCGGTGGAGACAGAGACAAATCGAAACGGCCGTTGATGGCCGGTGCAGCTGTTAAGTATGCAGATTTGGCTATTTTCACCTCCGACAACCCGCGTACAGAAGATCCACAGGCTATCTTAAACGATATGGTGGCTGGTCTCCAAGGGAATAATTTTCAGGTAATCGAGAATCGCCAGCAGGCAATTGATGAAGCAATACGGCTGGCAGAAAAAGATGACATTGTACTGATTGCCGGAAAAGGCCATGAAACCTATCAGCTGGTTAAGGGAGAGGTTCATGATTTTGATGATAGACTGGTAGCAGCAAATGCCATCAAGTTTAACTGGAATAAGGAGAATTGAATCATGTTGTTTACCACAGAATTTTTGGCGGATGTGTTTGATGATTGCAAAGGTGCTGTTCAGGATGGCATCGAAATAAATGAGGTAATCACAGACAGCCGCAGACAAAGCCATAAATCGTTATTCATCCCCTTGGTCGGGGAGTCCTTCGATGGACATGATTTTTTAAAGGGAGCCTTTGATAATGGGGCTGTTGCAATTTTATGGGCAAAAGACAGAGAACTACCTGAATTCCTGCCTGCCGGTTTCCCGGTATTTTATGTGGATGATACGCTGGAAGGACTGCAACTGCTTGCCCGCGAATATCGTAAACGAATCAATCCGACCGTTATCGGAATTACCGGTTCTAACGGAAAAACGACAACCAAGGATCTTGTTGGAACAGTAACAGGCTCCTACTATCGGACACATCGGACAAAGGGAAACCTTAATAACCATATAGGTGTACCATTAACGATATTGTCGATGCCGCCACAAACAGAGGTGCTCGTTTTGGAGATGGGCATGAGCGGATTTGGCGAAATTGAATTGTTGTCTAAAATAGCGGAACCGGATTATGCGGTGATTACCAATATCGGAGAATCCCATATTGAATATTTAGGTTCAAGGGAAGGAATCGCTCAGGCTAAATCGGAAATTTTAGCCGGATTAAAATCGGATGGCCGCCTATTTATTGACGGAGATGAAGCGCTGCTGTCTCCTTTGAAACAAAGGGAGGATGTCATCGGGTGTGGTTTTCAACCACACAACCAGATAACAGCCGACCACATTCGAATGTATTCGGATAAAACCACTTTTCAGTTTAATGGGCAAATCGCATATGAATTAAATATGCTTGGAGAACATAATGTTAAGAATGCATTATTCGCGATAGCAATCGCTAATCAATTAGGTATACCGGAACAATACATCAAGTCTTCGTTGTCGGATCTGGAATTGACTGGTATGCGATTTGAATTTATGAGCGGAAGGAACCATTCGACGATCATCAATGATGCATATAATGCTTCTCCTACCTCAATGAAAGCTTCAATCAATGTCGTTCAGCAATTAGCTGGCTATCAAAGGAAAGTGCTTGTACTAGGAGATATCTTTGAGCTGGGAGAGCAGGCTTCTGCTCTCCACCGGCAAGTTGCTGCAGCCATTAATCAGGAAATCGATGTATTGTTTACAGTAGGCAGCAATGCGCGTGAAATTTCGGATGCGAAACAGAATGAACTTCGTCTGGTTCAGCACTTCGATTCGCTTGATGATTTGACAACTGCTCTCCTGCCACTACTAGAGGATGGCACCCTTGTCCTACTAAAAGCATCCAGAGGAATGAAGCTGGAAACGATGCTTAAAGACATTGCTAAGCAATAACTAGAAAGAACAAAATGGGCGGGTTTTTGCAATAAAGGAGGAAATACCTGTGAATGAATATGTTTTACTAATGACCATGGCAATATCTTTTCTGATAACCGTCCTGATTTCTCCAGTATTTATCCCATTCTTACGTAGATTAAAGTTTGGACAAAGTATTAGAGAAGAAGGTCCGAAATCCCATATGAAAAAGACTGGAACACCGACAATGGGGGGGCTTATGATTCTCCTCAGTGTAGCAATCACGACACTGGTGATGATTGGGAAATTTAATCCGCACCCATTCGGCTTCCAAATTGTATTACTGTTAATCGTTTTACTAGGTTTTGGCCTGCTCGGTTTTCTGGATGATTTTATCAAGGTAGCAATGAAAAGGAATCTTGGATTGACTTCCAAGCAGAAGATGGCTGGACAGATTGTTATTTCTTTGGTTTTCTACTTTATTTTAAAAGCGAACGATTTCCCTACCTATATTCAAATTCCAGGTACAAATATTCAATGGGAATTGGGCTGGGCTTATGCAATCTTAATTATTGTCATACTGGTTGGATCTTCCAACGCCGTAAATTTAACTGACGGGCTCGACGGCTTGCTGGCGGGAACAGCGGCTATAGCTTTCGGTGCTTTTGGCATTCTTGCATGGTATGGGTTTACGCAATTCGAAGTAACCATATTTTCTTTGGCAGTAGTCGGAGCCTTACTCGGTTTTTTGGTCTTCAATGCACATCCTGCGAAAGTGTTCATGGGCGATACCGGTTCGCTAGCTCTCGGGGGAGCTATTGGAGCGATAGCCATTCTTACAAAGATGGAAATTCTGCTGATAGTCATTGGCGGTGTTTTTGTCATCGAAACACTCTCTGTCATTATTCAAGTTATATCTTTTAAAACAACAGGCAAACGGGTGTTCAAAATGAGCCCTTTACACCATCATTATGAGTTGATGGGATGGTCTGAGTGGCGTGTAGTAACGACGTTTTGGCTGGTGGGACTTGTATTTGCAGCACTCGGGATTTATATCGAGGTGTGGTCATTTTGAAAACATTGATTGACTTTCCATATGAAAAAGTCCTTGTACTCGGACTTGCGAAAAGCGGCACTGCTGCAGCTAAATTGCTCCATGACAGTGGGAAGGAAGTACGGGTAAATGATTTGAAAGCTGATCAGGACAGTGATCAGGTGCAAGAATTAACGGGTTTAGGAATCGAAGTAGTAACTGGAGGACATCCGCTTTCTGTATTGGAAGGTGTTGAGTTGTTAGTGAAAAATCCGGGAATTCCTTACGAAAATCCCGTGGTCCGGGAAGCGGAAAACAGGAAGATTCCGATTATTACGGAAGTGGAATTGGCAGGAAGACTCGTAAATGATTCCATTATAGGGATCACTGGTTCCAATGGAAAAACAACAACAACAACACTGATTTATGAAATGCTCAACCAAAGTGGCTGTAAAACTCAACTTGCTGGGAACATCGGTAATGTTTCTTGTGAAGTTGCCCGGAACATGGCCGAGGATGAATGGATGGTTATTGAATTATCATCTTTTCAATTACTGGGGATAGATCAGTTCAAACCGAAGATTTCGGTGTTGCTCAATCTGTTTGAAGCCCACTTGGATTACCATAAGTCGTTCGAGAATTACAAGCAAGCGAAAGCTGGCATTATGAAGAATCAAACCGAAGATGATTTTATCGTATATAATGCAGATGATAACGAAATTTCGGATATCGCAGCTCAATCCGCTGCAGTGAAAGTACCTTTTTCCAAAACTCAAAGAATACCGGGTGGCGCCTGGTGTGATGACAAGTATTTGTATTTTAAACAAGAACCGGTCATCTCTTTGGGGGATATCGTACTTGTCGGCAGCCACAATTTGGAAAATATCATGGCTGCTGTCAGTGCGGCCAAATTAAGCGGAGCTGATAATGATGGAATCAGGCAAGTACTGAATACTTTTACTGGCGTTAAACACCGTCTTCAGTTTGTCAGCAATGTAAATGGACGTTTATTTTACAATGATTCCAAGGCTACCAATATACTGGCAACCAGCAAAGCGTTGTCTTCCTTCAGTCAGCCAACTATCTTATTGGCAGGCGGCCTGGACCGGGGCGGTTCTTTTGCTGACTTAATCCCTTCATTGGAATGTGTCAAGGCGGTCATCGTTTTTGGAGAGACTGCAGATAAAATAGCAGAAACAGCGAGCAATGCAGGAATCAAAACAATTGAATATGCAAAAAACGTAGAAGAAGCTGCCCGCAAAGCTTATCAGCTTTCCTTGGAGGAAGATGTGATTTTGTTATCACCCGCTTGTGCAAGCTGGGATCAATACCGCACTTTCGAGGAAAGAGGAGACATGTTTATGAAAGCTGTGCATACATTAGAGTAGGGGGCTTGGACTACTCACCCCCAATACCGATTTACGAAAGGGAATTGGGGGTGTTTTTTTGGCAAAGAAATGGGTGAATGATGCAAAAGATTCTCCAGACTATCTGCTGGTAATAACAATTTTAACCCTACTCACAATTGGCGTGGTCATGGTTTACAGCGCTTCTGCAATCTGGGGAGAATATAAATTTGATGATGGATTTTTCTTTGTGAAACGGCAGCTGTTATTTGCTGGAGCAGGTATTGCAGCTATGTTGGTAGTCATGAACGTACCTTATTCTGCTTGGCAGAAATATGCCAAACCATTGCTTTTTATCTGTTTTATTTTGTTGTTGGCTGTGTTGATTCCTGGTGTTGGTTTAGTTAGGGGAGGAGCTAGAAGCTGGATCGGGGTTGGAGCCTTCAGCATTCAGCCTTCAGAATTTATGAAACTTGGGTTAATTATATTCTTGTCGACTTATTTGGCAAGCAATCAAAAATACATCACTTCTTTCAAAAAAGGCTTTCTCCCTGCATTATTGCTGATATTTACTGCTTTCGGGCTCATCATGTTGCAGCCAGACTTAGGGACTGGTGTTGTCCTTGTACTGACCTGCTTTGTCATGTTGTTTGTAGCAGGAGCGAAAATCACGCATTTTTTAGGGCTGGGAATACTCGGAATTGCAGGGTTTCTCGGTTTGATTTTGTCGGCTCCCTATCGGATTAACCGGATTACAGCTTTTTTAAATCCGTGGGAGGATCCTTTAGGGAATGGCTTTCAAATCATTCAATCTTTATATGCGATTGGTCCTGGCGGGTTGATGGGGTTAGGGCTTGGGCAAAGTCTGCAAAAGTTTTTTTATCTACCCGAACCACATAACGATTTTATTTTTGCCATTCTCGCAGAAGAACTTGGTTTTATCGGTGGGACATTTCTAATCATGCTTTTCGGCTTGTTTTTATGGCGGGGAATCCGCGTTTCGTTGGCAGCGCCTGACACATTTGGGAGTTTGCTTGGGTTAGGAATTGTCGGGATGGTTACCCTGCAAATTATGATAAATGTCAGTGTTGTAATCGGCCTGATTCCAGTCACAGGTATTACGCTTCCTTTCCTGAGTTACGGAGGTTCCTCTCTCACGTTGACGTTATGTTCTATGGGGATTTTATTAAATATCAGCCGGTATGCAAAGTATTGATTTTTTCGTCAGGTCAACTTGCAAGGCAAGAGGTCGAATCCTATGTGATTTGGCCTCTTATTATTTTATGAAAATACCGCCCAGCAAACAGTGTCCTTGTTTATTTTTACCAGTTAATTGTAACGGAAAGTTCTATTGCCTATTCAAAAAGAGTGTTAATCACCGCTTCGGCAGCTTACTCTAGAAGCTGGCCCAGTGGAGGAAAAACCCGGAGACTCCTCGAAAATACAAAAAGCTTTTCTTCGTGCGATGGATCGCTGCCACAGTCTTCCTTGGGACCGCGGTTACTCGCCCCGCCCGAGATACCTGCACTGCGGGAGGAAAGGCCCCGGTGAAATCCCGCAGAGCGTTAGCTCGAAGAAAGCTCACCAGCTGCCTGCGGAAAGCGCAGGGTATTTCCGCAGCGCCAACCCCCATCTCAATAAATGCAGGTAGTTAGGAAGACGCCTTCAAACTATGTCGCAGTTTTTTATCAACTTCTTTCCTTAAACTGCAAATTGAATTGAGATTAAGCGTGTATTGGGTGAAGTAGCAGATTTGTGACGAAAGTATCACCTTAAAACATAACGAAGCATTCGGAAAATATGATATAATTTTAGCAGAAACAACCATCACGGCATCCTAAATGTCGTTTGTTTATGTTTCAGTTTTAAAACCCCATTTATGTTGTTTCGTCAACGCATCTTTAATTTGTAAAGGAAGATAAAAAATGAGTCGAAAAAAAGTAGTGTCCATAGAAGACCGAATACCGAAGCTGAAACAAGCACGTAAGAAAAAAGCGAACCGCCGATTGATTTTTTATCTTTCTATTTTCTTTGTTTTAATTTCCATCGTAGTCTATTTGCAATCACCATTAAGCCAAGTTCGTCATGTTCTCATAAATGGAAACCAGTACATAGACAGCCAAGAAGTAAAAACGTTGAGTGGGTTGTCGACCAAAGACAACTTTTGGAATGTGGACAAACAAGCTGTAAGCGACAAGATTCAAGAACATCCGGTCATTAGAAAAGCGGAAGTGGAAAGGAGATTTCCGACAACTATCCAAATAGAAATAAAGGAATATAATAGGGTAGGATACGTAATGGAAGACGGTGCCTATTATCCGGTTTTGGAGAATGGAAAAAGTCTCAAGCAGGAAAAAATGAAAATAGCAAAAGGAGATGCTCCTCTACTGTCCGGCTTCACGAAGGAAACGTATTTGCAGGAAATGACGAAAGAACTCCAGCGTCTGCCCACGAGCATTGTTAGGCTGATTTCGGAAATCAATTGGGAACCGACAGAGGAAAATCCTTATAAAATCACTCTTTTTATGAATGACGGCTATGAAGTCGAAGGAACGATTCGTAACTTTTCTGCGAAAATGAAAGCTTATCCTTCCATCGTGGCACAATTGGAGCCTGGAAGTGAAGGAATCATCCATATAGGAGTGGGAGCTTACTTTGAATCCTATCAACAAGAGGAAGATCAAGAAGATCAGGTAACAGAAGAAGGTGATCAGGATGAAGCTGAGGGGTAGGCATGTCATTCTGTCGTTGGTTCTACTCGTTTCCGGTTTCTTAGTAGCCATTAGTTACGAACATACCAAGCAGGATTCGAAAGTAGTACAGCTCAATGATCAGGAGTGGGAAAAGGATTATTACTATCGACAACAGCTGATTAATCTGGAAGAAAAAAATCGGGAATTGAAACAGGATTTGGAAAACAAACGAAAAGAGATACAAAATCTTGAAGAAGAGTTGGGTGGGCAAACCGAAACAATCGACAATTATGTCGATCGTAAATTGGAATTGCAAATGATTACCGGAGAGTTACCTGTTACCGGAAGAGGAGTCCGGATAACCTTAAGTGATTCCGACTATGTACCTTCGGAAGAAAACGCCAATCAATATATTGTTCATGAACGCCACATTCATCGGGTAGTAAACGAATTACTTAGTGCGGGGGCAGAAGCGGTTTCTATAAATGGCCAACGCGTATTTCGGGACAGTTTTATAAATTGTGTTGGTCCGGTTATTTCTGTAGATGGGGTTACCCATCCTGCTCCTTTTACCATTTCGGCAATTGGGGACCAGGAAGTCATGTACTCAAGCATTAATTTAACCGATGGCCTTGTAGATGAATTGATCAGTGACAATATTGAAGTGGAAATGGAAAAAATGGAAAACATCCAGATGAGTGCAAGAGTCGACCAGGAAAGGGGATAACAGTGAGATTCAAACACAAATTAATTATTTCCCTTGTTTTTGGCCTGATCGGCCTAATGGTTGCCATTCAATTCCAAACAAATCGGGAACCCGACGAGCGGGATACAAGAGATTTATGGGAAGTTAGGTCGCAGCTGCAAGAAGAGCAGAAGTTTCAGCAGAATCTTTATCAGCAAATAAGAGATGCAGAACAGACAATTGATCAGTACGAGGCAAACTCTGAATCTGAAAAGGTTCAAACGTTAAAGAATTCATTGGAAAATTTGAGGAGCGAAGCGGGTTTGACGGATTTAAAAGAACCAGGAATCATTATTGACATTTCGCCAATCTTTGTTGAAAAAGAGGGTGGGCAGCCATACCCTGCCATCGCTCCGGATTTGCTCAACCGCCTGATCAACGAGCTGAATACATACGGCGCGACAGATATTCAGGTAGCAAATGAGCGGATTGTCGATGTAACACCGGTACGCTCGGTTAACGGAGAAACGTATGTCAATAACCATCCATTGCCTTCTGTTCCACTGGAAATAAAAGTGTTGGCGGCAAATCCTGAAAAGCTAAAGGATTATATGGAAGTTAGCCATTCCAAGGACGACTTTGCCATAGAAAATCTCGATATGGAAATAAGATATGAAGAACAGGTCCACTTAACTGGTTATCAGGAACCTTTCCAAATCGAATCCATGCGAGTGTTGGAAGAAACGGGTGATGAGTAATGTGGCTTCCTATATTATTTTTGATTATCGGTATAGGATTGGGCTTGCTTACAGATATCCGCATTCCTGAAATGTACGCGGATTATTTGTCTATTGCCGTATTGGCAGCATTTGATACACTGTTCGGTGGAATAAGGGCTTACTTAGAGGAGAAATTCGATGAAAAAGTTTTTTTGAGTGGTTTCTTCTTTAATATTTTGCTCGCGGCACTTCTTGCGTTTATAGGTGTCCAGTTGGGGATCGATTTATATTTAGCCGCAGTTTTTGCATTCGGTGTACGGTTGTTTCAAAATATCGCGGCAATCAGACGATTTGTCATCGATAAAAAATATATCTCAAAGAAATTGGCAAAGTGGCGAAGAAAATAACAGGAATTCGCTGCTATCTGTAGAATATGGTAGTAGTTAAACGAGTTTATCTTCGTAGTAGAATGGGAATATAAGCTAAGTTGGCTATTTAGATGGTTGCCGCCACCTTTAGATGCTGATTTTTATTTTATTGATAATTTTTATTGATAACAGTCCCCAGATAGCTTAAAATTTCCATATACTTTACTGTCAAGAAATGTTTTACTTAATAAGAGAGCTTATTTTCTTTGTAAAAAATAAAATTGTTCGATAAGATGTGAATTATTCAAAATGTTTTAGACTGGGAGGTGCCTTTCTTTTGAACAACAGCGAAATATTAGTCAGCTTGGATATAGGTACATCGAAAATTAAAGTGATAATTGGGGAAGTGCTTAACGATTCCTTGAATATAATAGGCGTCGGTACAGCAGCATCCAATGGAATGAAAAAAGGTGCCATCGTCGATATAGATCAAACGGTGCAATCGATAAAAACGGCTGTTGAGCAAGCAGAACGAATGGTAGATATGCATATTGACCGGGTCGTTGTCGGCATTAATGGCAACCATATTCAATTGCAGCCATGCCATGGAGTAGTCGCAGTTTCAAGTGAAAATAGGGAAATAGGCAATGAAGACATCGGCAGAGTAATTGACGCAGCACAAGTAATTTCGATTCCTCCTGAGAGAGAGATCATTGATGTAGTACCGAAACAGTTCATTGTAGATGGCCTGGATGAAATAAATGATCCACGGGGAATGATAGGTGTTAGGCTGGAAATGGAAGGAACGATCATTACTTGCTCAAGGACTTTGTTACATAATATTTTGAAATGTGTGGAAAGAGCCAACCTCGAAGTGCTTGATATTTGTCTACAACCGTTGGCTGCCGGTTCGATTGCACTTTCCAAAGACGAAAAGAATCTGGGAGTGGCATTGATTGATGTAGGCGGCGGAAGCACAACGGTTTCTGTATTTGAAAATGACCATCTAGTAGCCACGAGTGTCATTGCATTGGGCGGAGACAATATAACCAAGGACTTGTCCATTGGACTCCGTACTTCATCTGAGGAAGCTGAACAAATTAAATTGAATTATGGACATGCTTTTTTTGATGACGCACGAGAAGAGGAAACGTTTGATGCAACAATTATCGGCAGCAATCAAAAACAAACATTTAATCAACTGCAGATATCTGATATGATTGAAGCTAGATTAGAAGAAATTTATGCATATGCTGAAAGAGAAATCAGAAAAAGGGGATACAGAGAGCTAGCAGGCGGATATGTCCTAACCGGTGGAACAATCAGCGTCCCAGGTGCATTGGAGCTTGCCCAGGATGTATACCAATCCAACGTTCGTATTGCTATACCAGACTACATAGGTGTAAGAGAATCGCAATTCACCTGTGGCGTTGGTATCTTGAAGTTTGCATACAACAATGCGAAAATACAAGGAAAAGAGATTTCTGCTTCGGTTCAGCCAGCTGAGCATGATGTACCTAAGCAGACGAAACAGAAACGGGCAGTAAAGCAAAAGGATACATCGTCTAACAATAAAAAAGAATCCGGAATCGCTAATTTGTTTAAATACTTCTTTGATTAAACAAGCGTTCCCTTACAGAATCTATAACTTCGATGAATCTTGTAATCTTGCAAAATAGGAGGAACGAAAATGTTAGAGTTTGATACAAATATGGACCAGCTTGCAACGATCAAAGTAATCGGTGTAGGCGGAGGCGGAAGCAACGCGGTCAACCGTATGATTGAGCATGGAGTGGAAGGTGTAGAATTCATCGCTGTCAATACGGATGCCCAGGCGTTGAATTTATCAAAAGCAGAAGTAAAGATGCAGATAGGATCAAAATTGACTCGCGGGCTGGGAGCTGGTGCCAATCCGGAAGTAGGAAGAAAAGCAGCAGAAGAAAGTAAGGAACAGTTAGAAGAAGTCCTTCAAGGTGCTGACATGGTGTTTGTTACTGCTGGTATGGGCGGTGGAACTGGGACAGGCGCAGCTCCGGTTATTGCACAGGTAGCTAAGGAAATCGGTGCACTGACTGTCGGTGTTGTGACGCGGCCTTTCAGTTTTGAGGGCCGAAGACGTTCTACGCAGGCAGTTAGTGGGATCGATGCATTGAAAAGTAATGTCGATACATTAATTGTGATTCCAAACGATCGTCTATTGGAAATTGTCGACAAGAATACGCCGATGTTGGA
This sequence comes from Sediminibacillus halophilus, assembly GCF_900103695.1. Taxonomy (GTDB): domain Bacteria; phylum Bacillota; class Bacilli; order Bacillales; family Amphibacillaceae; genus Sediminibacillus; species Sediminibacillus halophilus. Next base: position 521,279 of record NZ_FNHF01000001.1, on the reverse strand, counting down.
AGCATTCAGAGAGGCAGATAATGTTCTTCGCCAAGGTGTTCAAGGCATTTCCGACTTAATTGCCAAACCAGGGTTGATCAATGTTGACTTTGCCGATGTTAAAACAATCATGTATGACAAAGGGTCTGCATTAATGGGAATCGGTGTGGCAACAGGTGAAAATAGAGCGACTGAAGCTGCAAAGAAGGCCATATCTTCTCCGCTGCTTGAAACATCTATTGATGGCGCGCATGGAGTACTAATGAATATTACCGGTGGAGCTAATTTAAGCCTGTATGAAGTACAAGAGGCAGCAGATTTGGTTACTTCTGCTGCGGATCAGGAAGTAAACGTTATTTTTGGTTCTGTAATTAATGAGGAGTTAAAGGATGAAATCGTTGTGACCGTTATTGCAACCGGGTTTGACGAATCGCAGTTGAAAGCCAATCAACCAAAACAACGTCCTGCGGTCAACAATCAGACTCAGCCTGCCGGCGGTGAAAATCGAAAAGAGGAACCTCGCCGTGAAACCCCTGTGCAAGGCCAGCAGGTAAAACAGGAAGAAGATACGTTGGATATTCCTACATTTTTACGGAATAGAAATCGTAGAAGATAAGTATTACCAAAACCCTTCAAGTATGAAATGCTTGAAGGGTTTTTTATGTTTTAAACACAAGTTTCAAATCATCTTGGCTATTTTTAAAGAAATCATTTTGACAAAATCACTGATAAATTCTGAAAATAAGTTGTTATTATGGTTCAAGAAATGACAGACTTCTATTTTCCAGTTCGTTATACTTGCTACAAGTCCTGATTGGTAGATTGAAAGGAAGAGAAAAGGTGACAATCTATTTAGATGCCGTATGGCTTTTGAATTTTATGTTGGATTGGATGATTTTATTACTAACCCACTATGTAGCCAAAAAACCACATAATCGTTTACGGCTCATTCTAGGGGCTTTTGTAGCCTCCATTCTAGTCCCGCTTACTATATATTACCCGGATTCTTTTCTTTCTGCCTGGTGGGGGAAAGGTCTTTATTCCCTGTTGATCGTCTGGACAGCATTTGGCTGGTATAATGCCAGTTCGTTTCGAAATTGTTTGGTATGGTTCTACTTCGTTTCGTTTATTCTTGGAGGTAGTTTGATTGCTCTCCACTTTTTGATTGGGCAACAAGTACTTGCATCCTCCAGCGGATTGCTGACATTTAAGACTGGATTTGGAGACCAGGTAAGCTGGCTTTTTGTATTAATCGGCTTTCCTTGTGTCTGGTGGTTTACAAAGAACCGTATGGACAAGCACGCATTTGAGAAACTTCAGTTGGATCATATTTTCTCTATTTCTTTAACGTTCCGTGGTAAAAGAATATCAGCTAAGGGTTACATGGATAGTGGAAATTCACTCGTTGATCCAGTAACAAAGGAGCCTGTCATCATTTGCGAACAATCTCTGCTACTTCATTGGTTCAGTGAAGAAGAACTTGCTGCTTTTCAAGAGGTGCAGGAAAACCTGCAGTTAGAGAAGCTTCCACAGGCTTGGGAGGACAAAATACGCTTGGTCCCATACCAGGGTGTCGGTGGAAGGAGTACATTCATGCTTGTCTTCAGGCCGGACTTAATCGAAACCTATTATGAAAATAAACAAATTGTCACAAGCAGGATACTTATTGGCATGCAGTTTGGAAGCCTTGCGACAGATGGCAGTTATCACTGTCTCCTGCATCCAGGCATTCTTAAATATTCAACAGCAACATCTGCTTAAATATCGTAAAAAGGAGAGGATAAAGATGGGGAACTGGAAGTTGAAGCTGCAATTATGGTGGTATAAACTACTTATCAAACTTCGAGTAAAATCAAAAGAAGTTTACTATATTGGTGGTAATGAGGCGTTACCGCCGCCGCTCAGCAAGGAAGAAGAACACGAATTATTAAAGCGGCTGCCTGTTGGAGATAAAGCAGCAAGGGCAATGCTAATTGAACGAAACCTACGACTTGTCGTTTATATTGCAAGAAAGTTCGAAAATACCGGTATCAATATTGAAGACTTGATCAGTATTGGGACCATCGGCCTTATTAAAGCTGTCAACACATTCAATCCGGAAAAAAAGATAAAACTTGCTACATACGCTTCCCGTTGTATTGAAAATGAAATACTCATGTATTTGCGCAGGAACAACAAATTAAAAACAGAAATTTCTTTTGATGAACCGCTTAACATTGACTGGGATGGCAATGAACTTTTGTTATCCGATGTTCTTGGGACGGATGAGGATATCACTACTAAAGACCTTGATGCCAATGTAGACAAGAATTTACTTCGAAGCGCCCTGGAACAACTGAATGAACGTGAGAAACAAATCATGGAATTGAGGTTTGGTCTTATAGGCGAAGAAGAAAAAACACAAAAGGATGTGGCCGATATGCTCGGAATATCCCAATCGTATATTTCTCGTTTGGAAAAGAAAATTATTAGCAGGTTGAAGAAAGAATTTAATAAAATGGTCTGAAGCTTTGGGAGCGTTGTACTAAAACGCTATCAGGCGCTGTTGGCCACTGAGCTGACTGCATAAAAATCCTCTCTGGGGAGATACTGTTCCATGAATAGCATCTCCAACAGGGAGGATAAGGCATATGACAAGACATAAAGTAGAAATTTGCGGAGTAGACACATCAACATTACCTGTTCTGAAAAATGATGAAATGCGGATTCTTTTCAAGAAAATGCAGGCAGGAGACCTTGCTGCTAGAGAGGAATTGGTCAATGGCAATTTACGGCTGGTCTTAAGCGTCATTCAACGGTTTAATAACCGTGGTGAATATGGAGATGATTTATTTCAAGTGGGCTGTATCGGCTTGATGAAATCCATTGATAATTTTGACCTTGGCCAAAATGTAAAATTTTCAACTTATGCAGTACCGATGATTATCGGCGAAATCAGAAGATACTTAAGAGATAACAACCCGATTCGGGTATCAAGGTCTTTGCGCGATATAGCTTATAAAGCGCTACAAGTAAGAGAAAAATTGATCAGCAAGACTTCCAAAGAGCCTACACCTATGGAAATCGCAGAAGAAATGGGGATCTCTCATTCTGAAATTGTTTTTGCCATGGATGCCATCCAGGATCCCGTCTCTTTGTTCGAACCGATTTATAATGATGGCGGTGATCCAATCTTTGTGATGGATCAATTAAGCGATAATAAAGATAAGGACAGCACCTGGCTGGATAACCTTTCGTTGAAAGAGGGCATGCAGCGACTGAATGAAAGAGAAAAGATGATTCTAAACAAACGTTTTTTTCAAGGGAAAACACAAATGGAGGTAGCAGAGGAAATTGGTATTTCGCAAGCGCAGGTTTCCCGCCTCGAGAAAGCTGCCATTCAGGAAATGAACAAAGAAATGTTTGAATGAGTATGTCGGCTTTGTTGTGTACAAGCTATAATCTATACTTGAATCAGGATCTTTCTTCACTGACAAAAATATTAAGAAAATCATCAGCAAAAATCAAAATTGCTGATGATTTTTTGTTTGAAATTTTTTTCAAGCGCTTTGTTGTTGTCTACATAAACGGTAAGCAATACTCTCACGGCTTCCTTCTATCCTCAACTAGAAGTAGTGGTATAGTGCGCTGCTATATATTGAAAAAGAGGAGATAAGACAAACAGCCAATTTTTCCGAAAAACATGCCCTATTCTTGCATATAGTAGATAGAAAAGGCAGGTGTAAGCATGATCACACTTTCAGAACTGCAGATCAAAGATGTGATTGTTGTAGATGACGGTAAAAGGCTTGGCAACATTACCGATCTGGAAATCGATGTGGATCGCGGCAAGATCACGTTTCTCGTAATTGGATTAAAAGGAAAAATGATGGGGCTTTTCGGTAAGGAAGAAGAAGTAGTGATACCATGGGAAAGTATTGTGACGATTGGATCAGATGTTATTCTCGTCAAAAAGCAGAAAGAACCGACTTTATACACTGAAAAAAATGAATAATGTCAAACATCAGCAAAAAATCTTGCAAATATGATAAAATGAATGAAAAAATAAGGAGGAGAATGATGAAAGACCCCTTTCAACTCTCAGAGGAATCGGTACTTTCAATTGGGGACTGGCATGCACAAGCGCCAGGATTGAAAGCAGGATTCACTACAAGGCAAGGCGGGGAGAGCTTCCCTCCTTACGACACTTTTAATTTAGGATTACATGTGAAAGATAATCCGGATGCCGTCATAGCTAATAGACAAAAATTAGCTGATAAAACAGGTTTTCCTTTGAATGACTGGGTTGCTGCCCAGCAAATTCATGGAACAGAAGTTGCAATCATTACAGAAGCAGATAAAGGTAAAGGATCTCAGGCCCAAGCTGATGCTATCATAAATGTAGACGGTTTAGTTACGAAACAAAAGGGTATTCTTTGTACAGCTTTCTTTGCAGATTGTGTACCACTTTATTTTTTTGATCCTTCGACTAGTTGGATTGGAATTGCCCACGCAGGTTGGAGGGGAACGGTCAACGGGATGGCTGAGAAAATGGTTTCTGTTTTGAAGGGAAACGGTGTTCAACCAGATACGCTTTTGGCAGCAATCGGACCGTCTATCAACGTTGCAGCTTATCAAGTGGACGATAAGGTGATCAATTTGGTACCAAACGGCTTGAAGGATGAGGTAGTACACAAGGAAGAGTCAGGAACTTTTTTGGACTTGCAGCGATTAAATGAATTGCTTCTGCAGCGGGCCGGATTGCCTCCTGAAAATATCAAAAGGAGCAGGCTTTGTACCTTTGAAGAAAGCGAGTTATTTTTTTCACACCGAAGAGAAGAGGGGAAAACTGGCAGGATGCTGGGTTTCATCGGTTGGCAAGATTAAGCGGGAAAGGAGTTATTTTTTTGGATGTAGCAACGAATTTAGAGCAAATTCAGCAAAACATTGGTGAAGCTTGCCGGAAGGCTGGTCGTAAAGAAGAGGAAATCACACTCATCGGAGTGACGAAATATGTTACAATTGAGCGGACGGAAGAAGCCTTGGCAGCGGGGGTCCGTCATTTAGGGGAAAACAGGCTGGAAGGTTTTTCTGAAAAATATAATGCAATCGGTAAGAGGGCCAAGTGGCATTTCATTGGATCATTGCAATCCCGTAAAGTAAAGGATATGATTAATAAGATAGACATGCTGCATTCTCTTGACAGAAATTCTTTGGCAAAAGAAATAAATAAACGAGCTGAAAGAACTGTACCTTGTTTTGTTCAAATCAATACAAGTGGTGAAGCATCGAAACATGGAATCGAACCGGAGCAAGCTCTGGGATTTATCGAGGGACTTGCGCAATATGACAAAATTCAAGTTGTCGGTTTGATGACGATGGCCCCATTTGTAGAAGACGAAACGATCATCAGGCAAACCTTCCGCACGTTGAAGATGCTGCGCGACGAAGTAAAGCAAAAAGATTATCAGCACGCACCTTGTCGTTACCTATCCATGGGAATGAGCAACGATTACCAGTTGGCCATAGAAGAAGGCGCGACCCACATTAGAATTGGTTCTAAGCTTGTCGGCCAAAAATAGCTCGAGGTGAAAAAGAATGAGTTTTAAAAACAAATTAAAAACGTTTTTTACATTGGATGATGAATACGAATATATCGAGGAAGAGGAAGAATTGGAGGTTCCGGAGGCTGCTTCCCAGCAAAAAGGGCAGGGACAGAATGTCGTGAGCTTGAAAAGTGTACAGCCTGCATCCAAGGTAGTACTCTTGGAACCACGTACATACAGTGAAGCGCAGGAAATCGCTGATAATATTGTCAATCGCAGAGCAGTGGTGATTAACCTGCAGCGTGTCGACCATAATCAGGCAAAGCGGATTGTCGACTTTTTGAGCGGTACCGTTTATGCTGTGTCCGGAGACATCCAAAAACTAGGCAGTCATACATTCCTCTGTACGCCGGATAATGTCGATGTCTCCGGTACGATTTCAGATATGTTTGAAGAAGATTTAGACAAAAGGTGGTAGTCCCAGTGTATCAATTATATACAATACTTTTTTATGCAATTGAAATTTACAGTTTTGCTTTGATTGCCTACATTTTGATGTCATGGTTTCCCGGTGCAAGGGAATCCTCTTTCGGAAGCTTTCTTGCCAAAATATGCGAACCTTATTTGGAGCCGTTCCGGAAAATCATCCCGCCGCTAGGCATGATTGATATTTCACCAATTGTTGCAATCCTGGTACTTAATTTCGCAACAAGAGGGTTGGCAGTATTGTTCGGCTTTGGCGGTTTCTAATCCGCAATAACCACTATTGTAAACAGTTAGGTGACTAAATGGATATTTATCAACACTTTCGGAAGGAAGAACAACCTTTTATTGATCAAGTACTTTCCTGGCAGGAGGAAGTGGAACGCAGTTATCAGCGAAAGGTGACAGATTTTCTCGATCCGCGCGAACAGAAAATTTTCGGTTCTTTGATTGGCGGTAAAGAAGATTTTCGTTGGCATCTATTTGGAGGCAAGCCTTCTGCTGAAAGAAAAAGAGCCATACTTGCCCCTTATTATGAGGAGATAGCACGGCATAATTTCGAGTTAGTACTGCTTGAAGCTGATTATCCAGTTAAATTTGTCAGCCTGGCACATCGTGATGTGATGGGCGCATTTCTTTCCATGGGAATCAAGCGGAAAAAACTCGGTGATCTAATTGTCAAGGATGGGCTTATCCAAATTATAACGGCAGCTGAAATAGCGCCGTATGTCAAAATGAATTTGACCAACATAAAAAATGCCGGTGTCCGTTTTGAAGATGTATCATTTGACCGTTTGATGGAGAAAGAGGAGCAATGGCAGGAAAAAAATATGACGGTAGCTTCTCTGCGTCTGGATGTACTGGTAAAAGAAATTTATCAAGTTTCACGGCAAACAGCTGTGCAGTTCATCGAAAAAGGATTAGTGAAAGTCAACTTCCGTGTCGTTGACACCCCGGCTTTTATGTTGGAACAGGGCGACTTGTTGTCCCTGAGAGGTAAAGGCAGAAGTCATGTAAAGGAAATTCATGGACGTAGTAAAAAAGAGAAATGGAAAATCACAGCGGAAATCTTGAAATAAGCAAAAAACATGCAGGATTTCCCTCGATTTTGTCGAATTTCTCAATTACAGTATTGCGCACTTTTTTGTTTTCTTAAATTATTCTAACAGACAGGAGGTGGCCGATGTGCCATTGACACCGCTAGACATTCATAACAAGGAATTCACTCGAAAATTCAAAGGATATGATGAAGATGAAGTGAATGAATTTCTTGACCAGGTTATCAAGGATTATGAAACGGTCATTCGGGAGAAAAAGGATTTGAAAGAAAGGTTAGACCAGTTAAATGAGCGATTGGGCCATTTTACCAATATTGAGGAAACATTGAACAAATCGATTCTCGTAGCACAGGAAACCGCCGAGGAAGTGAAGGGAAATGCCACAAAAGAATCCAAACTGATCATCAAAGAGGCAGAAAAAAATGCTGATCGGATTATCAATGAGGCATTGCATAAATCCCGTCGTATTGCAATGGAAGTAGAAGAGCTGAAAAAGCAGGCAAAGGTTTTCAGAACCCGGTTAAAAATGCTTGTAGAAGCCCAGCTTGATATGATAGAAAATGATGATTGGGACGGATTGCTGACCACAGAAGTTGATCCGGAAACGGAGTTTGAAAAAGAGGCAGTCGAAAATAATTATTAAACCTTGACGTTTTCATGAATTTTACATATAATTCATAACCATAATGCTACTATTTCTGTAAAATAAATGATTGATAAATACGAAGACAGGGACAGTACAGGAAGATGACTGCTGTATTAGCGATCCGGGGTCGGTGTAAGCCTGGAACAGAGCCTTTCTGGAATATCACCCTTAAGTATCCGCGTTGAAAAAGAGTAGGTGCGGACGTCTTGTTCACGTTACGAATTTTGAGTGGAAGGTTCTTTTAAAGTCCTTCTATAAGGGTGGTACCGCGAGTCCTTCTCGTCCCTTCGGGATGAGAGGGGCTTTTTTGTTTTCCTGCCATTCGTGGATTGTCTAGATTATTGCAGATGGATTTGCACAGCTAACAAGGAGGAAAGAGAATATGGATTATAAACAGACGCTACTCATGCCAAAGACAGCTTTTCCGATGCGGGGCAACCTGCCGAACAAAGAGCCGAAGATGCAGGAAGAATGGGAGCAGGACAAGATATACGAAAAAGTCCAGCAGCGTACGGAAGGAAGACCGCTATTTGTCCTTCATGATGGCCCTCCATACGCTAATGGAGACCTGCATATGGGTCACGCCTTGAATAAGATACTGAAAGATTTTATTGTGAAGTATAAGTCAATGGCAGGCTTTCATGCTCCATATGTTCCCGGTTGGGATACCCATGGATTGCCGATTGAACAGGCTTTGGCAAAAAAGAAAGTCAACCGCAAAAAAATGACGGTCGCTGAATTTAGACAAAAGTGTGCGGAATATGCCTTAAAGCAAGTCGATAACCAGCGGACGCAGTTTAAACAGCTGGGAGTTCGTGGTGATTGGGAAAATCCTTATATTACCTTGAACAAGGATTATGAAGCTGCCCAAATCAAGGTTTTCGGTGAGATGGCGAGAAAGGGATATATATATAAAGGACTTAAGCCGGTTTATTGGTCCCCTTCTTCTGAGTCGGCCCTTGCCGAGGCGGAAATTGAATACCAGGATAAGCGGTCGGCTTCCATTTATGTTGCGTTTGATGTGAAAGACGGAAAAGATCTCCTAAATGGTGATGAGCAATTCATCATTTGGACGACAACTCCATGGACGATCCCTGCAAACCTGGCGATCAGTCTCCATCCCGACTTGGACTATGCGGTAGTGAAAGTAGATGATAACAAGTATGTAATTGCCTATGACATGCTGGAAACTGTTACTCAAGTGCTTGAATGGAACGAACCGGAAGTAGTTCAGACGTTTAAAGGCCGGGATGCGGAGCGCATCGTCACAAAGCATCCATTTTACGACCGTGACTCTCTGGTAGTGCTTGGGGAACATGTCACAACAGAAAGTGGTACAGGGTGTGTACACACTGCACCTGGACACGGAGAAGACGACTTTTATGTAGGCAACAAATATGGTCTTGAAGTGCTTTGTCCAGTTGACGAAAAAGGAAACTTCACCGATGAAGCACCCGGTTTTGAAGGACAATTTTACGATTCTGCCAATAAAGAGATCACGCAAAAGCTGGAGGAAGTGGGTGCCTTATTAAAGCTCGAATTTATTACGCACTCTTATCCACATGACTGGAGAACAAAAAAACCGACTATTTTCCGTGCAACAAATCAATGGTTTGCTTCCATCAAAGATTTTCGCGAAGATATCCTGAGTGAAATTCAACGAATCGACTGGTACCCTGGCTGGGGTGAAACGAGATTGTTCAACATGGTCCGAGATCGGGAAGATTGGTGTATCTCGCGTCAAAGAGCATGGGGGGTTCCCATTCCGGTGTTTTACGGAGAGGACCGCACACCAATCATTACCGAGGAAACGATTGATCATGTCTCCAAATTGTTCCGTCAGCATGGATCGAACATTTGGTTTGAATGGGAGGCTAAAGATCTGCTTCCGGAAGGTTACACTTCCGATCACAGTCCTAACGGAAAGTTCACAAAAGAAACAGATATCATGGATGTATGGTTCGATTCCGGTTCTTCCCATGAAGCTGTATTGAAAGGTCGCCCGGAACTTCAACGTCCTGCAGATGTTTATTTGGAGGGCTCAGACCAATATCGGGGCTGGTTTAATTCCTCCATTTCCACGGCAGTGGCAGTAACTGGAAAGGCGCCATATGAAGCGATTATCAGCCATGGTTTTGCACTGGATGGTCAAGGAAGAAAAATGAGTAAGTCAGTAGGAAATGTAGTCGTTCCTTCTAAAATCATGAAACAGTATGGTGCTGATATTTTAAGATTATGGGTTGCTTCTGTTGATTATCAGGCAGATGTGAGAATTTCAGATGAAATCATCAAGCAAACTTCTGAAGGGTATCGAAAGATTCGTAATACCTTCCGTTTTATGCTTGGAAATCTACAGGATTTTGACCCATCCAATGATAAGGTTTCGTATGCGGACTTAGAAGAAGTTGACCGTTACATGCTGGTTCAATTACAGGAATTGATCGAAAAGGTACGACATGCATATGACCATTATGAATTTTCGACCATCTATAACAATATTCATAATTTCTGCTCGATTTCTTTAAGTTCTTTCTATCTCGATTTTGCCAAAGATGTGCTGTATATTGAATCGGAAAATAACCATAGAAGAAGAAGTATTCAGACCGTCTACCATCAAATTCTGACGGCTTTGGTCAAACTGTTGTCACCGATTATTTCCCATACAGCAGACGAGGTTTGGCAGTATATTCCGGGCACAGTAGCGGAAAGTGTACAATTGACCGATATGCCGCAGCCTGAGCAATTCGAGGGTCAGGAAGAGTTGAAGCAGAAATGGGATCGTTTTATGGACATTCGGGATGATATCCTAAAAGCGTTGGAAGAAGCACGTGCGGAAAAAGTCATCGGGAAATCATTAGAGGCTAACATCCAAGTGGTGCCAAACGACGCTGAAACAAAAGAATTGCTGAATAGTATTGAACACCTACAGCAATTGTTGATTGTTTCCGGTTTGGAAATCCAGGAGAGCAATCCGGAAGCAAAACAATACGACCACGTTTCTGTTCGGGTAGAAAAACATCCAGGGGAGAAATGTGAACGCTGCTGGGTATCTTCTGAGACAGTAGGAGAAGATGAGAAGCATCCTGAGCTTTGTTCCCGCTGTGCAGAGGTTGTAAAAGAGCATTACGCTGATCTCGTTTAATGGAAACATGCGCTAGCATGAACTAGAAAAAGGCAGCTGATATTCGGCTGCCTTTTATTTTGGCTCTTTTTAAACGTAGTGATAGTTTATAATACGGAGAGGAGTATATAAAGCATGGAATATTTTTGACATGACTTCCTTCCATATTTACGGAAGCGTGTTAATCTATTGCTGTGAAAATATTCAACGTTTCTCGTGGGCACATTAGTCGAAGAGGTAAAGATGAAAAGGTAAACAGTAAGCTTATTTTTATACCATCTTGTTTTGTGGTAAACTTTAGTGTGTGTAAAAGACAGCGATAAGAACGGGGGAAGCAGTGTGCAATATTACATACTGGCAGTAATCATTGTCCTGATAGATCAACTTTCAAAATGGTGGATTATCAAGAACATGGAAATAGGCGAGCAATTTCCTGTTATAGAGAATTTTTTCTATATAACCTCCCATCGTAATACCGGTGCCGCATGGGGCATGTTGGAAGGCCAGATGTGGTTCTTTTATATTGTCACAGCCATTGTGGTCTTGTTCGTTATTTATTATATCAGAAAGTTTGCAAGGACTAGCAAATGGATGGGATTGGCATTGGGATTAATTCTTGGTGGGGCGGTCGGTAATTTTATTGACCGCTTGTTCAGGAAAGAGGTTGTCGACTTTTTCGATGTATATTTAGGCAGCTATGACTATCCAATATTCAATGTTGCTGATTCGGCTCTTGTTTGCGGAGTTATTATTGTTTTGATTATGACCTTTGTTGATGAGAAGAAGAAAGGAAGAACTGCAAAATGACGAGTTCCAGTCATACAGTACAAGCTGATCAGATCGGTTTGAGAATTGACAAACTGTTAGCGGATGTTAACGAAGATGCTTCCAGATCACAAGTTCAGGAATGGATAAAAGAAGGACTTGTCTATGTAGATGGAAGCCAGGTTAAAAGCAATCATAAATGCTTGGAAGGAGAAAAAATCTCCTGGGAAGTGCCGGAACCGGGAGAACTGGAAATAACAGCAGAGGATATACCATTGTCCATTGTGTATGAAGACTCGAGTCTCTTAGTGGTAAATAAACCGAAGGGCATGGTTGTTCATCCCTCTGCGGGTCACCACACTGGAACCATGGTGAATGCACTGCTATACCATTGCAATGATTTATCCGGGATCAATGGGGTAATCCGGCCGGGAATCGTGCATCGAATCGATAAGGACACGACCGGACTGCTTGTAGTGGCTAAGAATGACCAGGCTCATTTGTCATTAGCTGAACAATTGAAAGATAAAACCATGTCCCGGAAATACCAGGCGATCGTTCACGGAGATATACAGCATGAATATGGCACGATCGATGCACCGTTGGGAAGAGATCCGAAAGACAGGCAAAAACAAGCTGTAGTAAGGGATGGAAGGTCTGCAGTTACCCATTTTCAAGTTATCGACCGGTTTGGGTCTTTCACTCACGTAGAATGCGTTCTTGAAACCGGACGTACCCATCAAATCAGGGTGCACATGAAATATATCGGTCATCCCCTGGCAGGTGACCCGAAATATGGACCGAGAAAAACACTTGATATCGAGGGGCAGGCCTTGCATGCCGGATTGCTGGGTTTCAGCCATCCGCAAACCGGTGAATGGATGGAGTTTGAGGCTCCATTGCCTGATGAATTACAAACAATTTTAGCGAAGTTAAGAAAATGAGGTTGACAGTGGACGGTTCTTCTGGAATAATCGTTAATAGAAATCAGAGCAGTACAGAATTTTTTACAGCATTCTAAAAGAATAACATCCTTTAAAACAGTCCCGTGAGGCTGGAAAGGAATGGATTAATGATAATGGTTGAAGTATGTCCAAATCCCTTCTTTCCTCTCGTGGAAGAAGGGATTTTTTATGCAATACGATTTTGGCTGGGGGGTTACAAAATGGAAAAAAAAGCTACAGTCTTGGACGATGCAGCAATAGGCAGATCGCTGACAAGAATTGCTCATGAAATATTAGAAAAAAACAAAGGGGTTCAGGGCTTGATTCTTGTCGGAATTAAAACGCGTGGTATCCCGCTGGCAAAGCGTCTTCAGAAAAAAATTGCTCAAATAGAAGGTGTCGAAGTACCAATCGGCGAATTGGATATAACACTTTACCGAGACGATCTTACAAGTGTCGAAGAAAATCGCGAACCTCGTTTAAATGAAACTAAGATTGACGGGGATATTTCCGGAAAAACACTGGTGCTGGTCGATGACGTTCTGTTTACTGGAAGGACCGTCCGGGCAGCGATGGATGCCATAGTCGATCAAGGCAGACCAGAACAAATACAACTGGCTGTGTTGGTTGATAGAGGGCATAGGGAGCTTCCAATCCGAGCTGATTTTATAGGGAAGAACATCCCTACTTCCAAAGAAGAAATAATTGTTGTTGAACTGGATGAAACAGATAGCCAGGATGAAGTAAGTATCTATGAAAAATAATCAATAATAAAATCCAGACCTTTAAATCGAGTCCCGTGAGGCTTGCAAGGTTGCCAAAGGATACGTGTATATTTTCAGCACGTTTACCTCCTTGCGACCAAGCAAGGAGGTTTTTTTACGGAAAAATGGTGAGAAAACAACCAAGGAAACATCAGAGGAGGAAACAAAATGAGCAGCAAACACATCGTCATGGATGTACAAGACATTCCTAAAATTCATAAGTGGTTTACTTTGAGTTTACAGCATTTATTCGCAATGTTTGGTTCTACCATTCTCGTGCCTTTTCTAACAGGGCTGTCACCAGCAATCGCGCTTGTTTCCAGTGGGGTGGGAACATTGGCATACCTGTTGATCACTAAAGGAAAAGTACCAGCGTACTTAGGTTCAAGCTTTGCGTTTATCTATCCGTTAACGGTAGTAAGCGAGTCCAGCGGCATCCCCGGTGCCATGGTTGGAAGCTTTTTAGCGGGTTTGGTATATGGACTGGTTGCCCTGCTTATACGCACTTCAGGGTTGAATTGGCTTATGCGGATTCTCCCGCCAATCGTAGTAGGTCCAGTCATCATCGTCATCGGTTTAAGTCTTGCATCGACAGCGATTGATATGGCGATGTATGTACCGGGACTGGATGAGCAAGTGTACAGTGGAACACATTTATCGGTGGCGTTGGTAACACTGGCTATCACCATCATAGCCACTATGTTCTTTAAAGGATTCTTCGGTCTCATTCCAATATTGACTGGTATCGTTGGCGGGTATATCTTTGCTTTGTTTCAAGGTATTGTCGACACAAGCGAAATTGCTGCGGAGTGGGCCTCCTTGACATCAGCAGGTTCTGTTGGAGAGTTTTTCACCGCTTTATTTCAAAATCCAGGTTTTGTCTTGCCTTTCCTGGATTATTCTCCAATGGAGGTTATCAGCTGGCAAATCGCTTTCGCCATGGTTCCGGTTGCTCTTGTGACAATCACAGAGCATACAGGTGATCAAATGGTCCTGTCCAAGGTTGTAGGGAGGAATTTCATCAAGCAGCCTGGTCTGCACCGTTCCATCCTTGGTGATGGTACAGCTACAATCATCGCATCTTTGCTTGGCGGTCCACCTAACACTACTTATGGAGAGAATATAGGAGTTTTGGCAATCACCAGAGTGTTTAGTGTATTCGTTATTGGGGGTGCAGCGTGCCTTGCTGTCCTGTTCGGATTTATCGGAATCATTACAGCTGTTATTGGTGCTATACCGTCTGCAGTGATGGGTGGAGTATCGATTCTATTATTTGGAATTATCGCTTCCAGCGGGTTACGTATGCTGGTTGACAATCAAGTAGATTTAGGGGATAAGCGAAATTTGATCATCTCTTCCGTGATTTTGGTAATCGGAATCGGCGGGGCATTCGTTCAGGTGACGGATGATCTGCAAATAGCAGGCATGGCACTGTCGGCTATCATTGGGGTTTTGCTAAACCTGGTTCTGCCCGGGAAAGAGAAGGGATATGGAAATGGAAATATGTTCAGTGATACCGAGCCGGATCCGGAAATACAAGGAGACGGCAAGGCTTGATCTGACTATCAATGGAGGGACTGTATGCTTCTCGTAAAACGGGAGGGACAGTCCCTCGTTATAAAGGAGGAGAAGACGAGGATGGAGCACTTTTTATCGATGAAAGATCTTTCCGAACATGAAATTTTACGGTTGTTGAAGGAAGCGGAGGCAATCAAAGCTGGTGGGCAAAAACCTTTTGAAAAGCAATTGTTTGCCGGGAACCTGTTTTTTGAACCAAGTACCCGGACGAAAATGAGCTTTACAATTGCCGAACGAAGGCTTGGTTTGGAAAGTCTTGATTTCACTGGCGAATCTTCCAGTCTGGTGAAAGGGGAAAGTATCTATGATACAGCACGAACCTTTGAAGCAATTGGTGCATCTTTACTGGTAATCAGGCATCCTGAAGAAAATATGGCTGAACGATTGGCGGCTGATATTTCCATTCCAGTCATCAACGCAGGGGATGGGACAGGAGAGCATCCAACCCAGTCACTTCTCGACCTCATGACCATCTATCAGGAATTCAACCGATTTTCAGGTCTCCGGATAGTGATAGCTGGTGATATCAAACATAGCAGGGTGGCTAGATCGAATGCGTTGGCTTTAAAAACGCTGGGTGCAGAAGTCTACTTATCTTGCAAGCCGGAGTGGGAGGACCCTTCACTTCCTTATCCCTATATATCAATCGATGAAGCAGCAGAAATAGGAGATGTGGTGATGCTGTTGAGAATTCAGCACGAAAGGCATGGAGAAACCAATGGCGTAAACCCTGCGGACTATCTTCGACACTTTGGCTTGACGATAGAAAGGGAACGTGCGATGCAGCCGCACGCAGTCATCCTTCACCCTGCGCCGGTTAATCGAGGGATCGAAATTGAAGATGAATTAGTAGAATGTCCGAGATCCAGAATATTCAAACAAATGGAAAATGGTGTGTTTGCAAGAATGGCAGTAATTAAGCACTTACTAACAGACAGGGGGATTATCGATGACCTTAACATTGATCAACGGGATGCAATTATCAGCAGGTAACCAATTGAAGCAGTGTGAATTAATTGTACAGGACGGTCATATTCTGGAAATCGCTGAAAAGATCGAGGAGTCGGCAGGAAAGGTGATCGATTGTCGGGGCCGGCTGATAACACCAGGATTCATCGATGTGCATGTCCATCTCAGAGAGCCTGGAGGCGAAGCAAAAGAGACCATCGAAACAGGGACCATGGCAGCAGCCCGTGGCGGTTACACGACGGTATGCGCCATGCCAAATACCAAACCGGTACCAGACAACATCGATACGTTGAAGCAAATACAGGAAGCGATTGATGAAAGAGCTCACATTAGGGTATTGCCCTATGCTTCTATTACAGAGCGGCTGCTTGGGAGTAAGCTGACTGATATGGAAGAATTACAGAAAGCGGGAGCATTCGCTTTCACTGATGACGGAGTCGGGGTGCAATCGGCCGATCAGATGCTCCAGGCAATGCATCAGTCGGCTGCTAGCGGTAAACCAATTGTTGCTCATTGCGAAGATAACAGTTTAATACATAAAGGTGTTGTCCATGAAGGACTGGTCAGCCGAAAACTTGGTGTTCCGGGGATTCCTTCCGTATGCGAATCAGTCCAGATTGCAAGAGACGTCCTTTTAGCAGAGACTGCTGGCTGTCATTACCATGTCTGTCATGTCAGTACAAAAGAATCCGTCCGGGTTATCCGCGAGGCAAAACGCGCAGGGATTCAAGTGACAGCAGAAGTGACCCCACACCATCTACTGCTCAATGAGGAAGACATCAGTAAAGATGATGCAAACTACAAAATGAATCCGCCACTGCGTTCACGGAGAGATCAGCAGGCACTGCTTGAAGGATTGCTGGATGGAACAATCGACTTTATTGCAACAGATCACGCACCGCATACGGGAGACGAAAAAAGCCTGGGCTTGTTGGCTGCGCCCTTTGGTATCGTAGGATTGGAAACGGCCTTTGCTCTTCTTTACAAGAAACTAGTGGAGCCAGGAACTATTACGTTAAAGCAGCTAATAGACTGGCTTACTGTAAAACCAGCAGATGTGTTCGATTTACCTTATGGAAGAATGGAAATCGGAGCGGTAGCTGATCTCACCATCTTAGACATAGAAGAAGAATGGACAATCGATACTAATGAATTTTCTTCCAAAGGGAAAAACACTCCTTTTTCCGGTTGGAAGGTAACAGGGAAACCAAAGTTGACTATTTTTGGTGGAGAAATTGTTTATGAGGAGGAAGAAAAATATGCAAACACGACAGCTCGTTCTTGAGGACGGCACTCGTTTTCTGGGAACTGGTTTCGGAAGTAACCGGGAAATTAGTGGCGAGGTTGTTTTCAATACTGGAATGACTGGTTATCAAGAAATTTTGTCCGATCCGTCCTATTGTGGCCAAATCGTAACAATGACCTACCCATTAATCGGAAATTATGGGATTAATCGAGACGATTTTGAAACAATCACGCCTTCTATTCATGGATTGGTTGTGAAAGAGGCTTGCGATTTACCATCCAACTATCGATCAGAAGAAACGTTGGACCGTTTTTTAAAGGCAAATGATATTCCGGGACTTGCCGGAATTGACACAAGAAAGCTGACTAGATTGATTCGGAACCATGGAACCATGAGAGGATTGTTTACCTCTGCTGCCTATTCCATTGAGCAAGCTTTACAAATCCTTGACCAGCAAACCACGATAACCAACCACGTCGAACGGGTTTCCACGGTGAAACCATATGTGGTGCCAGGGCGCGGTAGACGAATCGTTCTTGTCGATTTCGGGATGAAACATGGAATTTTAAGGGAGCTGACCAAACGAAACTGTCACATAACGGTTGTTCCCTATCATTATTCAGCCGAGAAAATTAGAAGGCTGAAACCGGAAGGGGTCATGCTTTCTAATGGACCCGGCGATCCAAAACAAGTCCGAAGTGCTATTCGGATGATCGCAGACATCATTTCAGATATTCCTGTCTTCGGCATATGTCTCGGTCATCAATTAATTGCCTTGGCTTGCGGGGGAGATACCGAGAAGCTTCGTTTCGGACACCGAGGGTCCAACCATCCTGTCAAAGATTTGAAAACAGGCAAAACCGTAATGACTTCTCAGAATCATGGCTATACCGTGACGGAAGAATCCCTTGCAGGTACAGATTTAGAACTGACCCAAATAGCATTGAACGACGGAACAGTCGAAGGATTGGCGCATAAACGTTATCCGGCTTTTTCGGTTCAATATCATCCGGAGAGTTCGCCGGGACCGGAAGATACCTATCATCTATTTGATCGATTTCTCGCTAACATAAACATCCATCAGTCTAAAGGAAATAAGGAGGAAGAATCATGCCAAAGCGTACAGATATAAACAAAATATTAGTGATTGGGTCGGGACCAATCGTTATCGGCCAGGCCGCTGAGTTTGATTATTCGGGCACACAGGCATGTCAATCGCTGAAAGAAGAAGGCTATCAGGTGATCTTGGCTAACTCTAATCCAGCGACCATTATGACAGATGATTCAGTGGCTGACATAGTATATATGGAGCCGTTGACCACCGATTTTTTAATTAAAATAATCCGGAAAGAGCAGCCAGATGCTATTTTGCCTACACTGGGAGGACAGACCGGTCTTAATATGGCCATGGCTTTAGAACAGACCGGGATCCTTGCGGAGTATAATGTCGAATTACTCGGAACTTCCCTTTCTGCCATACGGAAGGCTGAAGATAGGGAGGTTTTCCGCAGTCTGATGCACGAACTTGGTGAACCTGTAGCAGAAAGCCAAATCGTTCATTCTGTCGAGCAAGCTCTGGATTTTGCGGATGAAATCGGTTTTCCCCTGATTGTCCGTCCAGCATACACCTTGGGTGGAACTGGAGGAGGCATGTGTTACGACAAGGAAGAATTAAAGGAGATTACTAGAAACGGGCTGGCTTTATCCCCTGTTACACAGTGTTTGATTGAAAAAAACATCTCCGGTTTTAAAGAAATAGAATATGAAGTAATGCGAGATAAACAGGACCAGGCGATTGTTGTTTGTAATATGGAAAATGTAGATCCGGTAGGTGTGCACACGGGGGATTCCATTGTAACGGCTCCTTCACAAACTCTCAGTGATCGAGAATATCAAATGTTGCGCAATGCGTCTTTGAAAATTATCCGGGCATTAGAAATAGAAGGGGGATGTAATGTCCAACTAGCATTGGACCCCTCCAGTTTTCAATACTACATTATTGAAGTGAATCCGCGTGTCAGTCGTTCATCAGCATTGGCTTCAAAGGCAACAGGATACCCGATAGCAAAGCTTGCAGCGAAAATTGCGCTTGGGTTAACGCTTGATGAAATAATTAATCCAATAACCGGAACAACATATGCCTGCTATGAACCGGCGCTTGACTATGTGGTCACTAAATTGCCGCGCTTTCCTTTCGATAAATTTGTCAGCGGCAATCGCAGTCTAGGAACCCAAATGAAAGCAACTGGCGAAGTGATGGCTGTGGGCAGGAGTTTTGAAGAATCCTTACTAAAGGGTATCCGTTCCCTTGATATTGGGACAGAGGAACTATGGATGGAGAAATGGACGCATAAGACCTTGGATCAACTATTCGCATGCTTGAAAAAGCCTGATGATGAACGAATATTTGTAGTTGCGGAAGCATTCCGGCGTGGTTGTACGGTAACGGAGTTGTTTGAGACAACGAAAATTGATCCGTTCTTTTTAACAAAAATACAGAGATTAATAGAGTTGGAAAAGAGCGTGTCAGCACATAAAAATGACATAGAAGTATTAAAGAAAGCGAAAAAGGCTGGATTCTCAGACTCCCAAATTTCACGGCTTTGGAAAACGGACGTCGATTCTGTTTATAACTTGCGCAAGCAATGCGGCATGTTACCAGTCTATAAAATGGTTGATACGTGTGCAGCAGAATTTGAATCAAAAACCCCTTATTTCTATAGCACGTTTGAGGAAGAAAATGAATCGATTGTTTCCGGGCGCGAAAAAGTGCTGGTTATCGGATCAGGTCCGATTCGGATAGGACAAGGAATCGAGTTTGATTATGCAACCGTTCATTCTGTGCTTGCTTTGAAACAGGCTGGTTACGAGGCGATCATCATGAACAGCAATCCGGAGACTGTTTCTACTGATTTCAGTGTTTCTGACAAACTGTACTTCGAGCCGCTGACGTTGGAGGACGTTATGCATGTGATTGATTTGGAAAAACCAAAAGGTGTTATTGTCCAGTTCGGTGGTCAGACAGCAATCAATCTGGCAGAAGGGTTGAAGAGAAGAGGCGTGGAAATCCTCGGAACCGACCTGGAAGCGATTGACGCAGCGGAGGACCGGGATAAATTTGAGCATCTTTTGAATGAACTTGATATATCGCAGCCACAGGGGAAAAGCGTCCGGCAACTTGATCAGGCGGTTGAAGCCGCTGAGCAAATTGGTTATCCAGTGTTGGTCCGTCCTTCTTACGTAATTGGTGGAAGCCAGATGGAGATTGTCTACAATAAAGAGGAATTGGCTGCTTATCTTAAAAAAAGCAACCATATCAAGCATACTCATCCGATTTTGATTGATAAGTATTTGACCGGGATCGAACTGGAGGTGGATGCTGTAAGCGATGGAGAAAACATCCTCATACCGGGGATGATGGAGCACATTGAACGGGCAGGAGTACATTCTGGTGATTCGATTGCTGTCTATCCTCCCCAGCGAATCTCAGGTACTGCCAAGCAGGAATGTGTGGATATAACTATGAAATTAGCAAGAAGACTTAATGTGAAGGGCCTGATCAACATCCAATTTGTCGTTCACGAAGGCCAGGTCTATGTTTTAGAAGTAAATCCACGGGCAAGCAGGACCATTCCCTTTTTAAGCAAAATAACAGGCGTGCCGATGGCTGCCTTGGCTACACGGTGTATTTTAGGAGAAAGTCTTCCTGATGCGGGATATTCGAATGGATTGCTTCCAGAACAGCCCCAGGTTTCAGTGAAAGTTCCGGTCTTTTCTTTTGCGAAGCTGCGGAGTGTCGATACGATGTTGGGACCGGAAATGAAATCAACTGGAGAAGCAATTGGAAGGGACAAAACACTGGAAAAGGCTCTTTATAAAGGATTGATTGCCTCTGGACTTTCCATTCCTCAAGAGGGAGCAGTGCTGTTGACCGTAGCTGATAAAGACAAACAGGAAATGATCGAAATAGCAAGGCGGTTCCATATGCTCGGTTTTAAGCTTTATGCGACTGAAGGGACCAGTGCGTTCACAGCCAGTGCAGGAATCCCTGTCCAAAAAGTCGGCAAAGTAGGAACTGCTGGTGAAACCGTTTTGTCCATAATCGAAGAAGGCAAGGTACAGGTTGTCATCAATACGTTGACTTCTGGTAAACAGCCCCGTTCAGATGGATTCAGGATCAGAAGGGAAGCAGTAGAACACGGTATTGCTTGTCTGACGAGTCTGGATACTGCTATGGCCATCTTAAATGTTATTGATTCCACTACCTTTACTGCAAGTCCAGTGTCTGAAAGAAGGGCGGCAGTCGTAAAATGATGCAGACAGAGCTAACCGTTTTGGAAAATAATAAAATAGCAGAAGAAACGGTCGAGATGAAGCTTGGTATCAATAACGCCAACCCGGCTACAGATATAGGAAATTTTACTCCAGGACAGTTTCTTCATGTAAAGGTAGGAGAATCAGATACGGCGTTGCTTAGAAGGCCGATTTCTATCGCCGATATCGATGGAAATGGAAATATAACCATCATATTCAAAATTTCCGGCCGAGGTACAGACATGCTGAGTAAACGGACTTCCGGGAGCCGGGTCAATGCTTTGCTGCCATGCGGCACAGGTTATCCAGTTGATAATTTGAAACTGGATACAGCCCTGCTAGTTGGTGGGGGGATAGGCGTACCTCCCCTCTATTACCTGGGCAAAACATTGGCCGGCAGTGGTACTCGTATTATTTCCATCCTTGGATTCCAGAAGGCCGAGCATGTGTTTTATAAGGAAAAATTTGCGGAGCTTGGTGAATCCATTATTGTTACAGATGATGGAAGTTATGGTGAAAAAGGATTGGTTACGGATTGCTTGTCAAAAATGGACATTGACTTTGATTGTTTTTTTTCATGCGGACCGACACCAATGCTGCGAGCTGTGACAAACAAGCTTTCCGGCCGGCCGGGCTATATTTCGGTTGAGCAGCGGATGGGATGCGGAATCGGTGCCTGCTATGCCTGTGTAGTACCGGTTAAGGGTGAAACTGGTTTTAAAAAAATCTGTAAAGATGGACCGGTATTTGCAGCAAATGAGGTGAGTTTATGATTTCATTGGAAACGAAACTTCCAGGTTTGCATCTAAAGAATCCAATCATGCCAGCTTCCGGCTGTTTTGGTTTTGGGCGGGAATTCAGTGAATTGTATGATTTGAATAAGCTTGGGGCTGTGGTTATCAAAGCTGCTACACAAGACCCAAGATACGGTAATCAGACACCGCGTGTGGCCGAGACCGCTGCGGGCATGCTTAATGCAATCGGATTGCAGAACCCTGGAGTGGAAACGATTTGTACAGATGAACTACCGTTTTTGTCTCAATTCAAGACGCCGGTGATAGCTAATGTAGCCGGTAGTACGATAGAAGAGTATGCTTCAGTAGCAAAAAGACTGGACGAAAGCGGTCTGATCCAGGCACTGGAACTGAATATATCTTGTCCTAATGTCAAAGAAGGGGGGATTCAGTTCGGCAAGGATCCGGTTCTGGCGGCCGAGGTGACAGCACAGGTGAAAAGGACAGTTGCTGTGCCGGTTTATGTTAAATTATCACCAAATACAGCTGATATAGTACAAATGGCAAAAGCAGTAGAAGGTGCGGGAGCGGATGGATTATCAATGATCAATACGCTGACAGGCATGCAAATCGATTTATCTTCCAAAAAACCTCTATTGGCTAATCAAACTGGTGGATTGTCCGGTCCCGCTATCAAACCGATCGCTATCCGAATGATTTATGAAGTCAGGCAGCATAGTGGACTTCCGATCATCGGCATGGGCGGCATATCTACAGCTGAGGATGTGCTTGAGTTCCTCCTGGCTGGAGCGAATGCAGTAGCGGTGGGAACCGCGAACATCCATGACCCGTTTGCTTGTGTGAACATAATTAACAGACTTCCCCAATTGTTAGAAAAGTATGGGTTCCAAAATATGGAGGAAGCAGTGGGGGGAGGAATTAGAAATGAAGCCAATATATCTGGCTCTTGATTTTCCTGATTGGCAGGAAACGGAAGGGTTTATCCGCAGGAATAAGCTTCAAGGGGTACCTGTAAAAGTGGGGATGGAACTGTTTTACCGCCAAGGACCACAGCTTATTGAGAAATTGAAGGTCGACGGCCACCCCATATTTTTAGATTTAAAGTTACACGATATTCCATATACGGTTTATAAAGCGATGAAAAATTTGGCGAAATTGGGAGTGGATTTAGTCAACGTCCACGCCTGGGGTGGAAGCGAAATGATTCGAGCTGCCAAACAAGGATTTATGGAAGGAAACCCTGGAAAAAATAGTAGATTAATCGCAGTTACGGTGTTAACTTCCATGGACAATCGCACACTATCAGAGGAACTCCATATTCCAGTTAAAGCAGAGGAGTCGGTTCTTAACCTAGCGATGATGGCAAAAGAAAGTGGAGCCGACGGAGTCGTTTGTTCGCCGTGGGAAGTACCTTCAATTAAAAGGAATTGCGGGTCTTCCTTCTATACAGTAACTCCGGGTATTCGCTTGAAAACGGATCAGCATCAGGATCAGCAAAGGATTGCAAGTCCAACAGAAGCAAGGAATAACGGAGCTGATGCAATTGTCATAGGACGCAGTGTAACAGCATCTTCCGACCCGAAAAGCAAGTATCAGCAAGTTATAAAGGAGTGGAATGATGATAACGAAAGATGAAATAGCGAAAGATTTACTGCAAATTGGTGCTGTGAAAATCAGTCCAGATCATCCCTTTACATGGACTTCCGGATTAACGTCACCAATTTATTGTGATAACCGGTTAACAATGTCTTATCCGGAAGTAAGAAAAAAGCTTACGATGGCCTTTGCCGACATGATAAAACAGATGGAAAGCGGTCCTGATGTGATCGCTGGATGTGCTACAGCAGGGATTCCACATGCAGCCTGGTTGGCAGATTATCTGGGGTTGCCGATGGTTTATGTTCGTTCAAAGCCAAAAGAGCACGGGAAAGGCAATCAAATCGAAGGAAACATTAAAAAAGGACAACGAGTGATTTTAATAGAAGATTTGGTTTCGACAGGAGGATCTGCACTAAATGCTGTCCGGGCACTACAAGAGGAAGGCGTAGAAGTGACAGCGGTGTTCGCTATCTTTACATATGGAATTCCAGATACGGCTGAAGCATTCCTGGAACAAGGGGTAACATTGTCCACCATCACCGATTTTGATTCATTAATAGCCATTTTGGAGAAAAAAGAAGGATTTTCACAGAAGGAAAGCGAGCAGTTATTTGCTTGGCGGGAAACATTTTTAAAAAATGCTTTTGGTTCCTAGAGAGAGCTGATTTGTAAGTCAGGAAGTCATTCAATCTGCTGGCAAGATTGTTTAGTTTGGGTAGACAAGTGGTAAAGAAAGAAATGAAACGGAATAAAAAGTCCACCAAAGTCTAATAAAGGAGTGACAAACATGCAAACCCAACAACAAAACGGTAGTAAACTGATTGTAGGCATGGCTGCCGGTGCCTTAGCTGGAGCGGCCCTTGCAATGCTTAATTCAAATACTCGTTCTAATGTGAAACAGAATGTGAGTGGGATGAAAGAATCGGTGACCAGCATGGCAAGCGATGTTAAAGAAAACCCCCGCGAAACAAAGGATCAGCTTATGGACAGGGTGAAAGCAGCTTCTGATGTATTAAAAGATGCTGCTAACAATGTTCAGGAGCTTTATAACAAAGTCAATGGTGACTTCAAGGATGAATTAAAGGACGTGCAAAATGATACGCAAGAGGCCGTATCAACTGCGAAAGATGTAGGAAGCAAAGTCAAGGATGCAAAAGAACAACTTGTAAACGGTTCTTCAGATTCAAGCCAATATAACCAGCCCCATTAATTGATTCATTTGGTGATTTAAAAGAATTGAGGCTGGGACATATCGATTAAAAAAACCGAACGATTCCAAACATCGTTCGGTTTTTTGTATTTTCATTAACATGTGAATTAACGTAGCAAAAGTAAACAGTTGATTGAATAGAACTTTTTTTACTTTTTTTCAAGGGAAGCGATGGAAATTTGTTCAACCGTTCCGACGTCATTATCGCGAATTTTCACTTCCATTTCGACAACGTCCCCCTGCTGCAGGAAGATAGCCAGCGGTGCTTTACTGGCGTTTACGGTATAAATGGTCGTGTCATCTTTCAATATAAATTGAACGGACTGGCCTGATGCCGTGGAGGTAACCAATGAGCGGTTGACTTCGCCGCTGATTGTTTCCAATTCCACATCTTCACTGGCCTCTGGGTTACCAGGATCCTGTGCCAGCTGCATACGGTAGGCTGCAAGGGTCTCCTCGGCAGTCTCCCCGAATACGACAAAATCAGAATCATTTGCTTTGATATATGCATATTGCTTGAATAGGCCATTTGGATCCAGCACGTTCACCACCCATGTCGGATTTCCGTCAATATTGTACAAGATGGGCATGGATCCTTCCCAATTCTTTTCAGGAAATTCTTTGTTTACGATTTGTTTTGCTCCCTTACTATCCATGATACCGCTATTGTTTTTGCCGCTATAATAGGTCAATTCAGCAGTCCTGGCATTGATTAGTGTATAACCTAAAGCAGAGTCGATATTTTCTTTAGGGGATGCCATATCTGTAAAGTAGTACATTTCTCCATTACTGTCGAAAATCGGTGTGACGGTATTTTCTGTACCGGATTCATTTGGTATTTTCACATCTTTTTTGCCGAACAAAGCATTCAACCAGCCATGTACATATTTTCCGAAGTAATTGTTCTGTTTACCTGCCATTTCTGAACTGACCGGACTATCTATGAATGAAGGTGCTTCGCTTGGATTGTAAAGTTGCAAATCTCCACTTACCGGGTCTACTACTGCTACTTTTAAATGATCCATATCCGGTTTGTTGGTAAGCTTGATTGGTTTATACAAAGTTTGAATATACCAGGGCTTTCCGTCGTCATCCACTTCAATTTGTGCTTCGCCGCTTTGCACATAATGGGGATATTCGTTATAAATGGTCCGTTGAACGTTATGGTTGAAATAGCTTGAGTTGGTAAACAACATATTACTTTGAACAAATTGAGGCTGTGCGTTGATATCGGTAGCAGGAATGGTAAAAAAGCCCTCTGTTTCTTTTCCTCGTAAATATTTCCATAAACCGGTGAATTCTACAGGTGCCACGTACATAATTTCGTTATCGACTTTTTGCACTTGCAGCTTTCCTAAATCATAGAACTGTGTGTTCGGAACCACGCTCATTGCTTTTTGTACTTTGTTACGGGCGAATTCTGGTGAAACAGTTATCGGCGTATCATCTTCATTGAATGGTTCCGCTTCTCCTGTTTCTTGCTTGGCGATTGAGTGATAAGCGTTATCTAGCGCCGATAAACCAATAAACAAGCTGACTGGCAGTGCTACTATCAATAGAATAATTAGAATTCCAGATATCGATCGGTGAGGTCTTTTATATGAAAATGGAATCCCGGTTTTGTAATAGAGAAGTGGGACAAGGACCAAACAAACGATGAAATTCTCGACTAAAAGATTTGGTACGGTTAATGCCGGCAATGCGAGATAATTGAACAGGCCGCAAAGTACAAAGCCTGTAATGAAAATTATAATCCAGTTGCGGATACTTTTGGATGATTTCTTTTTTCTTATCATGGCTAACAGACTGAATAAGAAAAATAAAGGGAAGGATAAAATAGTTGTCAGTAGTATTCCCATCATGTGAGCTCTCTCCTAACTATAAATCTGTATATGATTGCTGCAGCTTATCTATCTGTACGGATGAAAGGGAGATTATGTTTCATTTTTTAAGAAAATAGAAGGGAAATAAACTTCTTTCTGCATCGGTTGATTGCACACTGGAAGAAAAAACGACTGATCAGCGAATGCTAGGTGCGGTGGCGATTTTCACGGCAAACGTAAAACGAATTGTTAAACCTCTGGAGAAACAGAGGGAAAAACCCTCTAAAATTTCAGAGGAAAAATTCTTCCTATTCTAGTACTTCAGTTTTTCATTGGTCTCCCTGTAAGGTGCATCGTTTTTCTGCCCGAGGATAGCGAAGTATCTTTCTGTAGCGTACTGAAGCACACGACAACAGGATGAAAGGGAATTTATCTACGAAGTTTGCATTATAAGCGGATTGAGCAAAAAAACCGGACGAGTTCGAGTTTATGAATTCGTCCGGTTTTTGCTTTGGTTAGGATGTTTTTGTCAGAGCCACATTCATTTACTCCGGCTTCTTCTTTAATTTTTCTACTAAACCAGCTTCGGGAGTTACAAACAAGGTTTTTTGATTGTCATAGGTTACAAATCCCGGTTTTGCGCCATTTGGTTTTTTTACATGGCGGATCAACGTGTAATCGACTGGAACAGAGGAAGAATTCTTTGATTTGCTGAAATTGGCCGCCAGTTGGGCCGCTTCATACAATGTTTCCTCACTCGGATTTCGATCCCTGATGACCACATGGGAACCAGGGATGTCCTTCGTGTGAAGCCAAATATCATCTCGTGCTGCCAAACGGTTGGTCAAGTATTCGTTTTGTTTGTTGTTTTTCCCGACAAGTAACAATGTGCCATCGCTTGCATAGAATTGTTCCGGTTCGGGTTTAGCCGGTTTGTTGTTTTTTTTCCTTTGGGTCGGTTTGGACTTTAAGTAACCTTCTTCGCGAAGTTCCTGTCGTATTTCTTCAATATCTTGTTCTCGTGCCCCAGCAATTTGTTGTAGCAGGTCATCGAGATAGTTTATTTCCTGTTCCGCTTTAGAAATTTCTTCCAGGACGACTTGTCTGGATTTTTTCAATTTCTGATAAGTTTTAAAGAGACTTTGCGCGTTTTCACTCGGCGTTTTATTTGCGTTCAGTTCAATAGTGATTTTCTTTTGTTCCGGATCATAATAATCCGTTACTACAACCTTTTTATCGCCTGATTTAACTTGATGCATATTGGCAGTCAGCAACTCACCAAGCCGTTGATAGTTATCTGCTTGTTCAGCTTTTTTCAACGTTTGCTCGTGTTTTTTGATTTTACGGATATTTTTATCCCGCTCATTTTTAAGAAAGCGCGACAAGTCTCCAGATTGTTGTTTAACACGATCTCGTTCTGCTTTTCCGGAATAAAAATCATCCAGCATTTGACTGACTGAGTCACAGTGAATAGGTTCGCCACCTTTAGTTTCCAGCGGCAAAACATAGAAATCCTCTTTGCTTTCACGATAAATTATCGGTTGATAATGGTGTTTTGTCAGCTTGTCCTGTAAAGCTTTAAAAACCTGCAAAAAAGCATCGCTTCCACCGAGTCCGGCCCGGTGGACGATTTCTTTGGCGATTACCGGTGAAAAACCCGTAAATTGATTAACTATTTGTTGATCCAGCCTGCCGGAATTAAAGTCCAACTTGCGGACAAATGTTTCCGGATCCAACTCAAGTGGGTTGACTTTCCCCTGGTCTGGAGGAAGCTTATATACACTTCCTGGCATGATCGTCCTATAGCGGTTTTGAGCGGGTGGAACATGTTTAATACTGTCTTGGATAACTTGTTTCTCTTTGTCGATCAGCAATATATTACTGTGCTTTCCCATTACTTCGATGATCAGTGTTTTCTCTGTTTCGTCACCGATTTCGTTTTTTCCTCTAAAGTGAAGCATGACAATTCTTTCATTTTCGTATTGAACGATTTCCTGCAGAAAACCTCCTGATAAATGTTTTCTTAACAGCATGCAAAACATCGGCGGAGTTTTAGGGTTCTCGTATATATCATTCGTCAAATGAAATCTGGCATAACTAGGATGGGCGGACAGCAGCAATGATTTATTGCTTCCGTTGCTTCTAATTGTAAGAATCAGTTCTGTTTCGGTTGGTTGATAAATTTTTAGTAGCCGCCCTGCTGCCAATTGATTGTGTAATTCATGTACGGCAGCTCGAGTGACTATTCCATCAAAAGCCATGGAATCACCTCGTTTGTAATTATAGCATTTTTTTGGACGAGTCTGAATACATATACAACAGACAGACTAGGACATGGAGGAATGCGATGTGAAATGGTACCAATTAAAAACGGAAGAAACAGCGCAAAAACTAGGTGTCGATCTAGAAAAAGGGCTTACAAATCAGGAAGCTGAAAATAGAAGAAGAAAAATGGGAGCAAATGTACTTGAAGATGAAAAGCAGACGTCCTTATTGCTGGTTTTTCTTAAACAGTTTCAGGATTTCATGGTGCTGGTATTATTAGCCGCTACCCTCGTATCCGGGCTGCTGGGAGAATATATTGATGCCATAGCCATCATGATCATCGTATTGATCAATGGGTTCATCGGATTTTTCCAAGAACAGCGTGCTGAAAAATCACTTGCCAAGCTTAAGGAGCTGTCTGCGCCGCTTGCTCATGTAAAAAGAGATGGGGAATGGGTGAAAATCCCTTCAAAAGATGTTGTCGTCGGTGATCTAATCAAAATAGCTAGTGGAGATCGGGTGCCGGCGGATGTTCGCCTGACTAAAGCGGGCAGTCTGGAGCTGGAGGAATCCGCCTTGACCGGTGAATCACTTCCGGTAGCCAAAATGGTAGCTCCACTCGACCAGGGACAATTAGAGCCGCAGGATCAGCATAACATGCTGTTTATGGGGACACTTGCCAGTAGAGGGAGCGGTGAAGGGGTTGTTGTCGGCACTGGTATGAATACTGCCATGGGGCAGATAGCATCCTTGTTAGTTAAAACCGAACAAATGACGACCCCATTGGAGAAAAAGCTAGCTGAGCTAGGTAAATTGCTTATAGTCATTGCCTTGCTCCTAACGTTATTTGTTGTGCTGATTGGGGTTTACCAGGGCCACCCGTTATACCAAATGTTTCTAGCAGGAGTATCTTTGGCAGTGGCAGCGATTCCGGAAGGACTACCAGCGATTGTGACGGTGGCATTGTCACTGGGAGTTCAGCGCATGATTAAACGGAAAGCAATCGTCCGGAAACTTTCGGCTGTCGAAACTTTAGGAAGCGCATCGGTCATCTGTTCTGATAAAACCGGAACGATGACGGAAAATCAGATGACAGTAAAAGAGATATTCACCCCGGGAAATTGGTATCATGTTACTGGAGAAGGATATGACACGAACGGGGCTTTCTACGAAGACAACAGAGAAGTGCTTCCTGACCAACTGCGTTCGCTGCTGCTTTATGGTACGTTATGTAACCATGCATCTTTGATAAAAAAGAAAGGTAAATTGGGAGTGGACGGAGATCCGACAGAGGGGGCTATCCTTGTGGCTGCCCGCAAAGCTGGCATTACGGACGAAACGGTCGCATCCTTCAAAATCATTAAGGAAGTTCCATTCGATTCGGACAGGAAGCGTATGACTGTTCTCATTGAAGACGATAAGGGGAATAGGTTTTCCATTACCAAAGGAGCTCCTGATGTTTTACTGGCCCGCACGGCTTTTATAGTAGATGGTCAACGCAGGGCAATGAAGTCGGCTGATCAGATGAAAATCGAGCAGGCTGTTGCCAGGATGGCAGGAAAAGCATTGAGGACGATTGCAATCGGTGTGAAATCGGTGCCTTCCGGTCAAACGCCGGATGATTTCAGTCTGGAAAAGGATTTAACTTTACTGGGTGTCACTGGGATGATTGATCCCCCGCGCAAGGAAGTAAGAGGAGCAATAGCAGAATGTCAACAAGCAGGAATAAAAACAGTAATGATTACTGGTGATCATGCCCTCACTGCCAGAGCGATAGCACAGGATCTGAGGCTCCTTCCCGCTAATGGCCAGGTGTTGGAAGGCAGCCAGCTAAGCAATATGACAGAGGAGCAGCTGAGTGATGTCATTGAAAATGTATATGTGTTTGCCCGAGTAACTCCTGAGCATAAACTGAAGATAGTGAAGGCTTTCCAGAAAAAAGGACATGTTGTAGCCATGACTGGCGATGGAGTAAACGATGCTCCAGCAATCAAAGCGAGCGATATCGGTATTAGTATGGGAAACAGTGGAACAGATGTAGCGAAGGAAGCATCCTCACTCGTATTGCTGGATGACAATTTTGCCACCATAAAGTCTGCGATCAAGGAAGGACGGAATATTTACGAAAACATCCGGAAGTTCATCCGTTATTTGCTTGCTTCCAATGTAGGGGAGATTCTCGTTATGTTATTTGCCATGCTTCTTGCTTTGCCGCTCCCGCTTATTCCTGTTCAAATTCTATGGGTCAACTTGGTGACTGACGGTCTGCCAGCAATGGCCCTAGGCCTCGATCAGCCAGAGCAAGATGTCATGCGCAGAAAACCTCGAAGTCCAAAGGAAGGAATTTTTTCAAGAGGACTTGGTTTTAAAATCATCAGCCGGGGGCTACTAATCGGACTGGTAACGCTTGTTGCCTTTATGACCGCCTATCAGGACAATCCTGACAACCTGCGTTATGCTCAAACAATGGCTTTTGCTACACTTGTGATGGCTCAGTTGATACATGTGTTTGATTGCCGTTCGGATCGATCTGTCTTTTCCCGGAATCCATTACAAAACCTTTATCTTGTAGGTGCTGTAGCATCCTCGATGTTGCTGCTGCTAGTCGTTTTATACTTTGATCCACTGCAGGAAGTTTTCCATACAATGGACTTGTCTTTGAAAGATTGGCTACTTATCACAGCCCTTTCAGCCATACCGACGGTAATGTTCGGTTTTTCAAAAAAATAGAACATGACCAAGACCCGACTGTTTTGCTCGGGTCTTGGTTTGTTATTTCCGGCTGTTTGCGTAAAAATAAACCATAAACACTTCAGTCAGAGTACTACATGATTCAGCTTCATTGATCCGTTTTTTTACTTGTGCCAGTAATGGCAGCTCCAAGTGAGAAAGGCAGTATCCCTCGTTAAAGGAAATAAAGACAGTTACCAATGCAAGGCAGTTTCCGCAAGATCAAATTTACCGGGAAAGGGCTTGTCGGTGTAGGGGAAAAGCGGGTTAGTTGATAGGCAGAATGATGAAAGTTTGTTATGATGAACAAGGATTGATTTCGGTTATATGAGTGATACGGCTAGAGTATTAGTAAAAAGGCGGGATGTCGATGGTCTGGAGTATGACCGGCTATGGGAGAGAGGTATGTACCAAGGATCGAACGGGTATTACTGTAGAAATAAGAAGTGTCAATCATCGTTTTTTAGATATTTCACCAAAGCTTCCCCAGACAATATTGTTCTTGGAAGAAGAAATAAAAAAAGTTGTCAAGGATTATTTTAGTCGGGGGCGCGTCGAAGTGCATATCCATCTCGACGATGACGCTTTGATAAAAAGGAATCTAACCGTTGATTGGGAATTGATGGATCAATACATAGATCATTTACGCGAGATAAAAGCCAAGTATCATTTGTCCGGTGACATTCCATTGGAATTGGCAGCCAGCCACTCTGATCTGTTCCGAATTGTAGAAAATGAAAAGGAGCAAGGCGGTCTGTCTGAGGCCATCATCGAAACGGTTGAAAGAGCCTGCCGGCTGGTGTACAAGATGAGAGATAACGAAGGCAGCCAATTGGCAGAAGACATGCTCTCACGTATAGAAAACATTAAAAAACTGGCAAAATGGTTGGGAGAACGTCGAGATATTGTTATAATGGAGTATCGAGACAGAATAATCAATCGGATTCAGGATTATTTAGACGAGGAAGTCAAGGATAATGCGAGGATTACTCAAGAAGCTGCCTTGATTGCGGAGAAGGGGGATATCACAGAAGAGGTGACCAGGCTCTTGAGCCATGTTGACCAATTCAGACAAACGATTCTTCAGCAGGAAGCAGTTGGCAGGAAACTCGATTTTATCCTCCAGGAAATGCTCCGGGAAACGAATACGATCGGTTCTAAGTCAAACGATGTACAAATTAGCGAAAGGATAGTCGATTTAAAAAGCGAAATAGAAAAAGTGAAAGAACAAACGCAAAACATTGAATGATCCTTTGGTAGTTTGGATATCGGACTGATAATCGAAAATTATGTTAGGCTGGGCGTAGAGCCTGGAATAAGGGGGAACACATGGTGAGCTTACGGTTGATAAATATAGGGTTTGGCAATGTAGTTTCGGCGAATCGGATTATTTCGATTGTATCGCCTGAATCTGCACCAATCAAAAGAATCATAACAGTAGCACGAGATAACAATAAATTAGTGGACGCCACGTATGGACGTCGTACAAGAGCGGTTATCATTACGGACAGTGACCATGTTGTATTATCTGCCGTACAGCCCGAAACGGTTGGGCAGCGGGTAATCAGTAACGATGAGATTTCGGATGAATAGGTAGGAGGAAGCGTTTTGATTAAAGAGAAAGGGATATTATTTATTTTGTCAGGTCCTTCCGGTGTAGGAAAAGGAACAGTTAGAAAGGCTTTGTTCGATCGTGATACGGAGTTGAAGTATTCTATCTCCATGACTACTCGCGGGAAACGTGAAGGCGAAGTCGAAGGAATCGACTACTTTTACAAGTCAAGAGATGAGTTTGAGGAATTGATTAATGGAAACAGACTGTTGGAATACGCAGAATACGTCGGCAATTATTACGGAACCCCTCGGGATTATGTAGAGGAGACGCTGGAATCGGGAAAAGATGTATTTTTGGAAATCGAAGTCCAGGGAGCACTTCAAGTAAAAGAAAATTTTCCGCAAGGTGTGTTTATCTTTTTGTTTCCACCAAGCCTTGAAGAATTGGCAAATAGAATCATTAATAGAGGAACAGAAACAGAAGATATTGTAAAGAACAGATTAACAGAAGCAAAAAAAGAAATCGAAATGATGGATGCTTACGATTATGTGGTGGTAAACGACCAAATAGAGACCGCTGTCGATAAAATACAGGCTATTGTGAAGAGTGAGCATTGCAAACGCAATCGGGTCGCGAAACAATATAAAAAAGTACTGGAGGCTGAACTGGGATGATGTTAGAACCGTCTATTGACGCACTTCAAGAGAAAATTAATTCGAAATATACGTTGGTGACACTTTCCGCAAGGCGGGCACGGCAAATGCAGGAAACAAAAAGTTACTTGGTAGATAGGCCGAAGTCAAATAAGTATGTAGGCATCGCCTTGGAAGAGATTCAGAATGAAAAACTTACTTTCAGCCGGGATGAGGAATAGTCAGCAATCAATCTCGGTGTGCTAACCTTTTTTCTTCCGGTCAGGAGGAAATCATAACCGGCCCTTGTTGCGTTCCAGCTGCAAGGGCCTCCTTTTGTTTGTTATTAGATAGTTGAGTTTAATAAGATAAGCGAAAAGGTTCACTAGAATATATCCATGCTGTATCACCGATACATTGGTCCCAGGAAAACAAAGGAAAAGGCGTGGATACCAATAAATAGACGACTTAAAAGGATCAGCATTCGCTGCTGCGCGAAAGGGGATAACCATTATGGTAAAGGGAAAGAAAATCGTCTTGGGAGTTACAGGAGGTATTGCTGCGTATAAGGCATGTACACTGACGAGCAGACTGACACAAGCAGGTGCTGATGTGAAGGTGATTATGACAGCTAGTGCTGGCAATTTTGTCTCGCCATTGACCTTTCAGGCACTTTCGCGAAATCCTGTCTTTACGGATACTTTTGATGAAAAGGATCCGGCTAAAATCGCGCACATAGATCTGGCCGACTGGGCAGATCTAGTATTGATAGCACCTGCTACTGCCAACATAATCGGAAAAGTGGCAAATGGACTGGCAGATGACATGCTATCCACGATGCTGCTGGCTACTCAAGCTCCTGTTTATATCGCTCCTGCCATGAATGTCCACATGTATGCCCATCCAGCAGTGATTGACAATATGAAATCGTTGGAAGGTTGGGGATATCGGTTTATTGAACCGGGGGATGGTTTGCTTGCATGCGGTTATGTGGGGAAAGGGCGTCTTGAGGAACCAGAGGCGATTGTCGAAGTGCTAAAGAGTGATTTAGAACGACAAACCAAAGAACCAATTTTGAAAGGCAGGCGGGTGTTGGTATCCGCGGGGCCGACAAAAGAAAAAATTGATCCAGTTCGTTATTTCACCAATCATTCAACAGGAAAAATGGGCTTTGCCCTAGCTGCTGAGGCAGCGAAAATGGGCGCGGAAGTAACGCTGGTATCCGGTCCGGTGAGCCTGGCAACCCCTCCAGGTGTAACGAGGATCGATGTGGAAACAGCCGAGCAAATGTACAGGGCCATGATGGACCAATTTGATGGAAAAGATGTCGTCATTAAAGCGGCAGCTGTTGCTGACTATCGTCCGGCCTCAACATACGAGGAAAAAATGAAA
The DNA here is from genome assembly GCF_900103695.1 of Sediminibacillus halophilus. Taxonomy (GTDB): domain Bacteria; phylum Bacillota; class Bacilli; order Bacillales; family Amphibacillaceae; genus Sediminibacillus; species Sediminibacillus halophilus. Next base: position 485,926 of record NZ_FNHF01000001.1, on the reverse strand, counting down.
AAACAACCAGGTGACTGGACTGTAGAAATGGAAAGAACCAAAGATATTCTGCAAGAATTAGGAAAGAGAAAACAGCAGCAATACTTGGTGGGATTTGCTGCAGAAACAATTCATCCATTGCAGTACGGCAGAAAAAAACTTGAAACAAAAAATTTGGATGCAATTGTCATTAACAATATCAAAACAAAAGGTGCTGGTTTTGGGACAGATAAAAATGAAGTTACCTATATAAATAACCAAGGGTTGGAAAAGACAATAGAACTTGCCGAAAAAACCGAAGTGGCCGGTCACATACTCGAATTAATCTCTATAGCATTAAAGGATGAGAGCCGGTGAACATTGCCAAAGTAGTAGTAGATGTACCCGCTAGTCAAACCAATCGTTTATTCGACTATCTTATTCCGGAGTATTTAATTGGTACGGTCCGACCCGGTATGCGTGTGGTTGTACCGTTTGGTCCCAGGAAAATTATGGGTTTCGTCTTAGAATTGACAGATCAATCGGATTTTGACAAGCTGAAAAAAATTAGTGAGGTAATGGACGTCATCCCCGTGTTGACTCCAGAATTGCTGGAACTTGGAAAATGGATATCGGAGAAGACGCTAAGTTTTTATATTTCTGCCTATCAGGCTATGCTGCCGCAAGTACTGAAAGCAAAATACAAGAAAGAATTGCTGCGTTTGACGAAAGAGGAATTACCGGATCTTTTGGAGGAAATCTTTGCTCATCGAGACACCTTGGCTTACGAAGAATTTGTAGAAAGGCAGGGAAGTCTGGCAGCGTTACAAAAAGCAATGCAGGAAGGACTGATTGAAGTCCGTTATTTGGTTAAAACCAGGGAAACCAAAAAAACAGAAACCATGATCAAAGCGAACCGTAACTTCATGGACCTAGAAGCTGCCATAGCAGAACTTCCTCCACAGGCTTCCAAACAAAAAGAAATCCTTTCCTATATGGCAGATAATTCAGAACCGGTAAGTCAGAAAAAACTGTGTTCCATACTAGGAACAACAAGGGCAACCATCAAACAGCTAATCGAAAAAGGCTTGCTCACTGAGTATCATCAGGAAATATATCGTAATCCTTATGAGGATGAAGATTACGAGCGGACTTTTCCATTGGAATTGACAGAAGAACAAGCCGACGCCATTGCCCCGATTCAAGAAGATATTGCTGCGGAAAAGCACGATGTATTTTTATTGCATGGGGTTACCGGGAGTGGAAAAACAGAGGTATATCTTCAATCAATTCAAAAAGTGATCGAGAAAGGAAAAGAAGCAATCGTTCTTGTTCCAGAAATCGCCCTTACTCCTCAGACAGTACAACGGTTTAAGGGAAGGTTTGGTTCTAACGTGGCTGTTCTTCACAGTGCGCTTTCTGCCGGTGAGAAGTTCGACGAGTGGCGTAAGATTCAACGAAAAGAAGTACAAGTTGTCGTCGGAGCGCGCTCTGCTGTGTTTGCTCCCTTCGAAAACCTTGGGATAATTATCATTGACGAGGAACATGAAACAAGTTATAAGCAGGAAGATCATCCTCGGTACCACGCTAGAGATGTCGCTATCTTCCGAGGGGACCATCATAACTGTCCGGTAGTTCTTGGAAGTGCGACCCCGCTTCTGGAAACATATGCCCGTGCCCAAAAGGGAGTTTATCAGTTACTGTCTTTGACCAAGCGGATGAACAATGCAAGCATGCCAACCGTAGACTTAGTGGACATGCGACAAGAACTCCATGCGGGAAATCGGTCGATGTTTTCTTGGAAGCTGAAAGAAGCGATAGAAGACAGGTTGGCGAAAAAAGAGCAGACCGTACTTTTCTTAAACAGGCGCGGCTATTCGACCTTTGTGATGTGTCGGGACTGCGGACATGTTGTCGAGTGCCCTCACTGCGATATAGCCCTTACTTATCACCGTAACAATGAAAGACTGAAATGTCATTATTGTTCTCACGAAGAACCGATGCCCGTTCAGTGTCCATCCTGTCAAAGCGAGACGATCCGTTATTTTGGTACGGGAACCCAAAAGGTAGAGGAATCACTGACCAAACTTATTCCGAACGCACGGATTATCCGAATGGATGTAGATACGACCCGTAAGAAGGGGGCGCACGAAAAGCTATTGAACCAGTTTGGGAACGGGGAAGCCGATATTTTACTCGGAACGCAAATGATTGCAAAAGGACTCGACTTTCCCAATGTCACACTTGTAGGTGTGCTGGCTGCTGATTCGCTGCTTCATCTGCCGGATTTTCGTGCTGCCGAGAAAACATTTCAGCTTTTAACTCAGGTCAGCGGCAGGGCTGGTAGACACACCTTACCTGGAGAAGTGGTCGTACAGACTTATACACCGGAACACTACAGTGTTGAGCTGGCAAGTCAGTATGATTATCCGAGTTTCTATCGTAAAGAAATGGAGATGCGGAGAGCTTTTCATTATCCGCCCTATTTTTTCTTGACGTTGATCACCGTTTCGCATCAGAATCAGGTGAAGGCAATCGAAGTCACCAAGAAAATCACATTGCTGCTGAATAATGAGTTGTCTCCACAGGCATCATTGCTCGGGCCCACTCCTTCGCCATTGACAAGGATCAAAGATAGATATCGTTATCAATGCATGATAAAATACAGAAATGAACCAGGACTAAGTAAGTCAATCCGAAAAATTTTAGCAATGTTCGAAGAAGAAATCAGACAGAATGATTTATTGATAAACGTAGATATGCAACCCTATCAATTAATGTAGAGAGGAGACTTACATGAAACGAATAATTTTCATGGGCACTCCGGATTTTGCTGTACCTGTCTTAAGACAACTTGTCGATGACGGCTACCAAGTCGTTCTGGCTGTAACACAACCGGACCGCCCGAAAGGAAGAAAGAAAGTAATGACACCTCCGCCAGTAAAAGTGGAGGCGGAAAAATTAGGAATACCCGTCTATCAACCGGAAAAAATAAAAAACGAGTATCAATATGTGCTTGATCAGCGGCCTGATTTGATTGTGACGGCAGCTTTTGGACAAATTTTGCCGAAGGCCCTCTTGGATTATCCGGCTTATGGTTGCATTAATGTCCACGCCTCTTTACTGCCTGAACTGCGGGGAGGGGCGCCAATTCAATATGCGATATTGCAGGGTAAAACAGAGACAGGTATTACGATTATGTATATGGTAGAAAAGTTGGATGCCGGTGCTATATTGACACAAAGAAAAGTGCCGATCGACAGGGATGATCACGTAGGAACGCTTCATGACAAGCTTTCGGAAGCTGGAGCATGGTTGTTAAGCGACACACTGCCCAAACTGTTGGCAGGAGAATTGCAAGCAATTGAACAGGATGAAACGAAGGCAACCTTTGCTCCGAATATCAAACGGGACGATGAAAAAATCGACTGGACCAGACCGATGTTGGAGATTTACAACCAAATACGAGGATTACATCCATGGCCAGTTGCCTTCACTACGTATAAGGAAAAAATCATGAAGATTTGGTGGGCAGAACCGATTGACAGGTCTTTTGATGGCGAGCCGGGTGAAATTGTCGATTTTACGGAAGACGGCATGTTTGTGGTGTGTGGAGACATGAAAGCTGTAAAGGTGACCAGCTTGCAGCCAGCCGGAAAAAAACGTATGGAAACAGGAGACTTTCTTAGGGGAATCGGAAGCAATATCAACTCCGGTGAAAAGTTAGGAGAAGAAAATGGCTAAATATCAATTGCGAAAAACCGCCCTCGAAATTTTGGTGAGAGTGGGAGAGAATGGCGGGTTCAGCCATTTACTGATCGATCAAGCAATACGAAAGCAAGGATTTGATCAGAGGGATGAGGCCCTGCTTACAGAAATTGTTTATGGGACGATACAGCGTAAACTAACTTTGGCTTACTTTTTGGATCATTTTCTGAACAGCAGAAAAAAAATCGATGGCTGGGTAAGATGGTTATTATATATGTCGATGTATCAGATGAACTATTTAAGCAAGGTTCCGGATCATGCCATCATTCATGAATCTGTCGAAATAGCCAAACAAAAAGGGCATCAAGGCATTTCCTCTTTTGTCAATGGTATCCTGCGTACTGTGCAGCGGAATGGTTTTCCTGATATTTCTAAAATAGAAGATCAGGCAAAAAAGCTTTCCATTGAGACGAGCCATCCACTGTGGCTTGTCGAACGTTGGCTCAATATGTACGGGACTGATACAACAGTAAAAATGTGTCGTTCCAATTTACAGCATAAACCGATCAGTGTCCGTGTACAGCCGATGAAGATTACACGGGAAGAAGCATTGCAGCGTTTGGAGGAAGAAGGGTATCAAGTAGAATCATCGATCTTCTCCCCTCAAGGTATCAATGTAATATCAGGGAATGTACTGAAAAGCAGCTTGTTCCGTACAGGAAAACTTACTATTCAAGACCAGACCTCCATGCTCGCAGCGGAAATTCTCTCTGCAGGGCCTGAAATGACTGTACTCGATGCATGCAGTGCACCAGGAGGGAAAACCACCCATATTGCTGAAAAAATGAACAATCGTGGAGAAGTCCATGCTTACGATCTTCATAGCAAAAAAGCAAAGCTCGTATCTAAACGGGCAGTAGAATTAGATTTGACCATTATTGAAGCAAAACAGGCTGATTCGAGAAAATTGGCAGAACTATATGAACCGGAACATTTTGACCGGATTCTGCTGGATGCGCCTTGCTCCGGTTTTGGGGTATTGCGCGGCAAGCCGGACATCAAGTACCATAAAAACGTAAAAGATATTGAAACATTGTCCGTCATTCAGCGTGAATTGTTGGAAAATGTGGCCTCTTTATTAAAAAAAGGTGGTAAACTGGTATATAGCACGTGTACGGTTGATAAAGCTGAAAATGAAACAGTTGTAAAAGAGTTTTTAGCTGGTCACGAAGATTTTCAAGTTGATAGGCAATTTGTTGAAGAGTTGCCTGAGGTCTTACAAAAAGGGGACGGTATCAGTGATTGGGGGCTTCAAATTTTCCCTTACGAGTTTGATACAGACGGATTCTTTTTAACGAGACTGACAAAGAATTAATCATACAAACTAATTACACGTTAGCTAATCGAGCAAACGAAGTTATGCTTGAGGAGAGAAGGTGAGTAAATGAACGGTTATTATTCGACCGATCAAGGGAAAGTCAGGGCGCACAACGAAGATGCCGGAGGCTACTTCAAAAATGCAGACGACCAAGTGCTTGCGGTGATAGCTGATGGCATGGGTGGCCATAAGGCTGGCGATGTAGCAAGTCAAATGGCGACTTCTTTGCTAAGCGATATATGGAGAGAAACAGCTGAGCTTACTTCTCCGGAAACGGCCGAGTCATGGTTGACTGATACGTTGATGCGGGTTAATCAATCTATACTAGATTATTCCCGTAGCCACGAAGAATGTGAGGGAATGGGAACGACCATCGTGTCTGTTATCTGTTCCAAGGATTTCATAACGATAGCCCATGTAGGAGATAGTAGATGTTACCTGATAAACGAACAGGGATTTAAGCAGATTACCGAAGACCACTCATTGGTAAACGAATTGGTCCGTTCCGGCCAAATTTCGAAGGATGATGCTGAACATCATCCAAGGAAAAATGTTTTATTGAAAGCTCTTGGAACAGAAGAGAACATTCAGGCTGACATTCAGTCGATTGGTTGGGACAAAGGGGATAAATTGCTCCTTTGCTCAGATGGTTTGACCAATAAATTGAGCGACGAAGAAATAGAAGAAGTGTTAAGTAGTTCCGTGACGTTGCAAGATTCTGCCCGGCAATTAATCGATATGGCCAATGAACGAGGCGGGGAGGATAATATTTCCGTGGTGTTAGTGGATTATGATTCAGCGGGAGAAGGTGAATCATAGTGCTAAACGGCAGAATCTTGAATGAAAGGTACAAAATAAAGCAAACAATCGGCGGCGGAGGAATGGCAAATGTCTATCTTGCCAGGGACATTATCCTAGAGCGGGATGTAGCCATTAAAGTACTCCGGCTTGAGTATGCCAACGATGACGAATTTATTGCAAGGTTCCATCGAGAGGCGCATTCGGCAACCAGCCTTTCCCATCCAAACATAGTCAATATTTACGATGTAGGGGAAGAAGAAGGCATTTATTATATGGTAATGGAATATGTGGATGGGATGACTCTGAAAAAATACATACAAACGTATGGCCCTATTGCTGTCGATGAATCTATCACGATAATGAAGCAAGTCACTTCTGCGATTACCCACGCTCATGCCAACGATATTGTCCATCGTGATATCAAGCCGCAGAATATCCTGATCGACAGTTATGGCAATGTGAAAGTGACTGACTTCGGTATTGCTGTAGCGTTAAGTGCTACCTCATTGACACAGACCAATTCCGTACTTGGATCGGTTCATTATTTATCACCGGAACAGGCACGGGGAGGAATGGCAAACAAAAAGTCAGATATATACTCCCTGGGAATCGTCCTGTTTGAACTTTTGACCGGTCGATTGCCGTTTTCTGGTCAATCGGCGGTTTCCATCGCATTGAAGCATTTGCAGAGCGAGACTCCCTCTGTGAAAAGATGGGAACCGGACATACCACAAAGCGTCGAGAACATTGTGTTGAAATCAACTACAAAGGACCCCTTTTATCGGTATGAAACGGTACATGAAATGGAAGAAGATTTGGAAACAGCTCTTGACCCGGAAAGACTGGACGAGGAAAAATTTCAGACGCCAGATGAAAATGGGGAAGAAACGAAAGCGATCCCTATCATTACAGAAGACACATTTCAAACAAAGTCGACTGAAGAAACCATCGTGCATGATAATACAAAAAACAATGGCGTAAAGGACAAAAAAAGTAAAAAGCGAAAACGGAACAAGACACTCATATGGGTTGCGATTAGCATATTTGTCCTTTTGGGTGGTGTTATCGCAGCTTTATTTTTCATCCCAGGTCTTTTGCAGCCTAAGGATGTCGAATTAATCGACGTAAGCGGAATGGAATATGAAGAAGCGCTAAGCAAGTTGGATGATTTGAACTTAGAAGTGGAACGGGAAACCATGTTTTCGGATGAAGTCCCAGAAGGAAATGTCATCAGCACCGACCCGGAAGCAGGGACGACGGTGAAAGAAGGGTCCACGGTAACCGTTTTTACAAGTGATGGAAAGGAAAAGGTCACTTTTGACGATTATATCGGCAGGGATTTCAGTCAGGTAGAGAGTCTGCTGGAACAGTCTGGTTACAAAAATATCAATGCGTATGAAAAGTTCTCGGATAGACCGGTTGGTGAGATAATCACACAAATACAACCACAACCAGATGCAGAAGTTGTCCCGGATGAAACCAATGTTATTTTTGAAATTAGTAAAGGTCCTGAAACTGTTACATTGCCATCCTATCAGGGGATGACAGAATCAGAGGCCCGGAAGGCGATTGAAGACGAGGGCTTACGTGTAGCCGTTACAGAAGAGCATTCCGAAGACGTGAAAGAAGGAAATGTCATCCGTCAGAAACCAGAACCATACAGTGATGTCACACTCGAATCAGAAGTAGAAATTTTTATTTCCACTGGTCCAAAAGAACAGCCACCGGTTAACCATTCAGTTACTTTCACAGTGCCTTATACGGGGGATGAGTCAAATGCAGACGACGAGCAGCAGGAAGAACAGCCACCTGAACAGGAAGTGAGAATCTATGTTGGTGATTTGGACAGAGATATAACAGAGCTGTTTAAAGAGGAAACAATCACTGAAGATACAGAGTTCACCATCAAATTGACGATACCTCCCGGAGAGGATGCGGAATACCGTGTCATGCGAGAGGATGAAGTAATAATCGAAAAAACAGTGCCATACGAGGACGGGGAAGGTGACTAAATGACTACGGGCAAGATCATAAAAGCATTGAGCGGCTTTTACTATGTGAAAGCGGAAAATGGCGACGTATTCCAATGCCGGGGCAGAGGGGTTTTTCGAAAAAATAAAATCAATCCTCTGGTAGGAGATATGGTGGAATTTGAAGAAAGTAACCCGGGAGAAGGGTATGTCGTGGATATCAAACCGAGAAAAAATGAACTGGTAAGGCCGCCGGTAGCTAATATTGATCAAGCAATCATTGTGGTTTCTGCGGTTAAACCCGACTTTAGTACACTTCTGCTGGACCGTTTTCTTGTATTGATAGAGTCTAAACATATCGAGCCGGTCATTCTTATATCCAAGATGGATATGCTTGATCAACAACAAGCTGCAGATATTGAACGCTACCAGGAGGATTACCAAAAAATAGGTTACCTGGTGCAGCCGGTTTCCTCGAAACTGGAGGAAGGATTGACCGATGTGGAAAAGACGATAAAAGGCAAAATATCTGTGATTGCAGGTCAGTCCGGTGTAGGGAAGTCTTCATTACTAAATGCCGTCAATCCGCGTCTTAATTTGGAAACAAATGAAATTTCCGAAAGTCTCGGCCGGGGGAAGCACACCACAAGACATGTTGAATTGGTAGAAATAAATGACGGGCTTGTAGCAGATACACCTGGTTTCAGTTCGCTGGATTTCGCGGAAGTCGAATTGGAGGATCTCTCCGATTGTTTCCCCGAAATGAGAATAAGACAGGCAGACTGTAAATTCCGGGGATGCATGCACTTTAAAGAGCCCAAATGTGCCGTGAAAGCTGCAGTGGATGTTGGGGAGATACCGGAATACAGGTATCAGCATTATTTGCAGTTTTTTGATGAAATACAGAATAGAAAGCCGAGGTACTAACTGATGAACACAAAAATAGCACCGTCGATCTTATCTGCAGACTTCGCGAGATTAAAAGAAGAAATTGAAGAAGTGGAAGCTGCTGGAGCTGACTACATCCATGTGGACGTGATGGATGGACATTATGTTCCGAACATAACGATCGGTCCTCTGGTAGTGGAGGCAATCAGGCCCGTAACAAACCTTCCGCTTGACGTCCATTTGATGATCGAGCAACCTGAACAGTATATAAAGCCGTTCGCGGACGCAGGGGCGGATATTCTTACTGTACATCAAGAGGCATGCACTCATTTGCATCGCACGCTGCAACTGATAAAAAATGCCGGGGTGAAAGCAGGGGTTGTCATCAATCCAGCCACACCGGCAGAGTTTATTAAACCAGTCTTACAACAGGTTGATCTCGTATTATTGATGACAGTGAATCCAGGTTTTGGAGGGCAAAGTTTTATATCCGAAGTTTTGGAGAAAGTGAAGACGATCTCAGAATGGCGAAATGAAATGAATCTGGATTTTGAGATTGAAGTGGATGGAGGAGTAAATGCTGAAACAGCGGCGGCCTGTGTAAACGCTGGAGCGAATGTGCTCGTAGCAGGAAGTGCCATTTTCTCAAAAGAAGATCGGCAACAAGCTATTCAGGAAATACGTAATGCATACTGAACAATGCTACTTCTCCTTGTTATAAACCCGACAACCTTCATGCCTCGATGTGGTATTATTTTTCCGCACAGCGGCAGGGCTTATCAATTACGGGGAGAGAGTGCAGGAGCTTTGCGGCATTAGGTAAGAGGTTGAGATTTGAACAAAAGCATATAGGGGCCAAAACATAACCGAACGATGATTCGAAATCCTAGACCTTCGAACTCGTTCGATTTCTTTTTGATTCTAAGAAAGATGATCCTTCCATGAATGCCGTGCTGGAAGGCTGGGGTGGTGGAGTGAAAAATACCGATATTAACTGAAAAGGAGCATAGCATAATATGGCAATTGGAATCGTAGGAGGGGGTCCTGAAGACTATGTCCCCGACTTACATGCATATCCGAATATCACATGCTGGATTGGAGCCGATAAAGGGGCTGTAACGCTCATTCAACAAGGACTGAAGCCTGATTTGGCTCTAGGGGATTTTGATTCCGTAACAAAGAAAGAAATGGAAAAAATTCGTGTCCATGCCCGCGAAGTAAAAACATTTCCGCCGGAAAAGGATGAAACCGATTTGGAGTTGGCGGTAATGGAGGCGCAGGAACGGAAGTCTTCATCCATTTATTTCTTTGGTGTGACCGGTGGACGATTGGACCACAGCTTGGCCAACGTTCAGCAATTATACAGATTGGAGAAACAAGGAATCAAAGGAACCATCATCGATAAAGGGAACCAAATTTCCCTTGCTTTTCCCGGGACTATTCAAATAAGGAAAGATGATATGTACCCTTATATTTCTTTTCTGCCCTTTACAACGAACGTAAGCGAGTTAACATTGCAACATTTCTATTATCCATTGCAAAATGGGTACCTGGAGTGGGGGTCCACTTTATGCATGTCTAACCAGCTTCTTTCAGAAAAAGGTACTTTTTCTTTCAGTGAAGGCATATTAATGGTTATAAAGAGCCGTGATGTACTTATAGATGAATAAAGTCATATACGAAACAAAGTGACTGCGCAGCCATCCGGAAAAGAGGAGGGGGATTTCATGAAGTTTTATACCTTTAAACTCCCGAGGTTCATAGGAGGATTCGTCCGAGCACTCATTGGTACCATTAAAAAAGATTGACCAGCAGTTGAACAGAAACACACGACTTTTATTATGAAAAAAGCAAAAAAGCACCCTGTTTGGGTGCTTTTTTGCTGTCAATCATTTTTAATAACGCATGGGTACTGCGGGAGCCCCAGCACGATTGAATGTCAACCTTATACGCGTTCTACTTTACCAGATTTCAAAGCACGAGCAGAAACATATACACGTTTCGGCTTGCCGTCTACCATAATGCGCACTTTTTGAACATTCGCTTTCCAATTACGTTTATTTGCGTTCATGGCATGAGAACGGGTATTACCTGAACGAGTTGTACGACCTGTAACAACACATTTACGTCCCATGTTTATCCCTCCTAAAACCGTAAATATCTTCACATACTTATACAATTTATCACATGACATCGAATAATGCAATTATAGTTTTCTGGGCGATATCAAGAAAATCAGCTTGACAGATAGTATGTTTTCGTCCATTGTATAAAGGGGTTTGCATATTGTGAAACTGCTTTCATTTTGACTTATGTTATAATAAAATTACTTTAGACTTTCTAGAAACAAGGAGGAGTCATGATGTCCATTGAACTCACTACAAAGGATGGTCACGTAACGATAACCAATGATGTTGTTTCCACCATTGCTGGGGGAGCGGCAATTGAATGCTATGGCATTGTAGGAATGGCCTCTAAAAATCAACTTAGAGATGGATTGGCAGAAATTCTTCGAAAAGAAAACTTTTCCCGGGGTGTTGTAGTAAGACAGGATGGGGAAAATCTTCATATAGATATGTACATTATTGTCAGCTATGGAACAAAAATTTCCGAAGTGGCCCATAATGTCCAATCACAGGTGAAATACACACTCGACAAGACATTGGGACTGTCTATCAGCTCAGTAAACATTTATATCCAGGGCGTTAGGGTAACGATTGATTAAAAAGAATGATGCTGTGAAAAATTCACGGCTTATAAAAAGAAAGACAGGAAACCAGCCGTTTACTTGAAAAAGGTTGGACAGCTGTCCAGTTTGTGGATAGAAGGAGGAAGTTTTAGTGACGGTACGGACAATAGATGGTGCTGCTTTTGCCCAGATGGTATTGGCAGGATCTCAGCACCTGACGAATAATGCGAAAATGATTGATTCTCTCAATGTATTTCCAGTACCAGACGGAGATACAGGGACCAATATGAATTTATCGATGACATCTGGGGCAAATGAGGTTAAAAACACCGATTCAGATCAGGCTGGTGAAATTGCTCAAGCTTTGTCTAAAGGGTTATTGATGGGGGCAAGGGGTAACTCAGGAGTTATTCTTTCTCAACTTTTCCGAGGGTTCGCCAAAGGCATAGAAGGAAAAGTTTTGTTGGATGCCGCTGCATTTGCTGAAGGCTTCGACACGGGTGTTAAAACGGCCTATAAAGCAGTTATGAAACCGGTTGAAGGAACCATTTTAACAGTTGCCAAAGATGCAGCAGCTAAGGCGGCGGAGGCTGCACCGGTAACAGAAGACCTGACGAAATTTTTGGAAGAGGTGCTGGAGGAAGCGAAGGCATCATTGAAGCGGACGCCTGAATTGCTTCCTGTATTGAAAGAAGTCGGAGTAGTGGACAGCGGCGGCCAGGGATTGGTTACAATTTATGAAGGAATGCTGGCTTCCCTAAAAGGAGAAGAACTCCCTGAATCAACTGGTTCTACCGTTGATTTAGATGACTTGGTGAATGCCGAGCATCACAAAATGGCACAAGATTTCATGGATACAGAGGATATTACCTTTGGATATTGTACAGAGTTCATGGTCAAACTGGAAGAAGAAAAAATGAAGGACCACCCGTTCGAAGAAGAGACTTTCCGCAATGAACTGGGAGAACACGGGGATTCCCTTTTGGTTGTGTCTGACGATGAGATCGTCAAAGTTCACATCCACGCTGAATACCCTGGAGAAGTTTTAACGCTTGGTCAACGGTTTGGCAGCTTGATAAATTTGAAAATTGAAAACATGAGGGAACAGCATACCTCGATTGTCGGCGAGAAAAAGAAACAAAAGGCTTCCGAGGATCCAGCTGAATATGGGATTGTTACAGTTGCCATGGGAGACGGACTCAAAACATTGCTGGAAAGTCTGGGAGCGACGGTTGTCATCCAAGGCGGTCAAACAATGAATCCAAGTACACAAGATATTGCGGATGCGATCAAACAAGCTAATGCCCGTAATGTGATTGTGCTTCCAAATAACAAAAATATTGTCATGGCAGCAGAACAGGCTGCCGATCTTGCAGAAGAAAATGTAGCTGTCGTTGCCACGAAAACCATCCCGCAAGGTATGAGTTCTTTGCTGGCTTTTCATCCGGATGCTACAATCGAAGAGAATCAGACAAATATGTTGGAAGCGAGCAAACATGTGAAAACCGGCCAAGTGACCTACGCTGTAAGAGATACTCAAATCGACGGTCTTGCTATCGAAAACGGCAGTTTCATGGGTCTTGCGGATGGGAAAATCAAATCCACCAATAAGGACAAGCTTACAACTGTAAAGGATTTGCTCCAGGAAATGGTAGAGGAAGAAGATGAAATTGTAACCATTTTACAGGGCGAAGACGCTACACAGGAAGAAGTGGAAGCCCTTGAATCCTTTTTAGAAGAGAACTATGAAGACTTGGAAGTAGAAATACATGAAGGCGGTCAGCCGATATATGCATTTATCTTAGCGATCGAATAAAACCAAGGCCCTCCTCTCGTCCGGGATGAGGGCTTTTTTTGCCCGTTTCCAGCTAGTAAATAAGGAATTCCGGATAGCCGTCCATTAATGAAATTTATTGTGTATAATTGGCTGGTATTCATGTCCGGAAGCCTTTACAATAAAAGGGGAAGGAGATGGAAGTATGAAATACAAATCTGTGTTTGATATCATCGGTCCGGTAATGGTTGGTCCTTCCAGCTCGCATACTGCAGGTGCCGCCAGAATCGGAAGAGCTGCAAGGAATTTGTTCGGAAGGGAACCCGCATGGGCGGAAATCCATCTTTATGGATCGTTCGCCAAGACATATAAAGGGCATGGAACGGATGTTGCTATTGTCGGTGGTTTATTGGACTATGATACGGACGATCAGCGGATGGGCAAGTCGATTCAAACGGCTGAGAAAAAAGGGATGAAAGTCTCCTTTCATGAAGATGAAGCTGCAACAGAACATCCTAATACTGCCCGGGTTAAAATTGGTGACGCTGAGGGCGACCTAGAACTTGTCGGTATTTCTATTGGTGGAGGAAAGGCGGAAATTACAGAATTGAATGGATTCGAGCTGCACTTATCCGGCAACCATCCTGCTATTCTTGTAATGCATAATGATCGACATGGCGCAATTGCTTCTGTTACCCAAATACTTGCCAAGCATGAAATCAACATCGGCCGGATGGAAGTTTCGCGGAAGGATATTGGAAAAGAGGCGCTCATGGTTATTGAAGTAGACCAAAACGTAGAAGATAAAGTAATGCAAGAACTGGAAAATGCTTCCCATATTCTACAATTGTCAAAAATCGTAGATTGATAGAGTAGACATCAGGAAACGCGCAACTGTCAAGCGCTATTATCAACGGAGAGGAGTTTTACATGTGTTCCGAAATGCTGCTGAATTAGTTGAAATTGCAGAAAATGAAAACATTAAAATCTCAGAAGTGATGATTCGTCAGGAAATGGATGTAAAAGATAAAACACGAGAAGAAGTTTTCGCCCAAATGGAAACCAACTTATCGGTAATGGAAAAAGCAGTAGAAGAAGGACTGCAAGGAGTTAAATCTCATTCTGGCCTAACTGGCGGTGATGCCGTTCTCTTGCAAAAGTATCTACAGGAGAAACAACCGTTGTCAGGAGAGCTTCTATTGGATGCAGTAAGTAAGGCTGTTGCTACGAACGAAGTGAATGCAGCCATGGGAACGATATGCGCCACCCCTACTGCCGGAAGTGCCGGCTGTGTTCCGGGTACCCTGTTCGCAGTTAAAAACCGTCTTCACCCGACAAGGGAAGAAATGATCCGTTATCTATTTACTGCCGGCGCATTCGGTTTTGTCGTCGCCAACAATGCTTCTATTTCAGGAGCGGCCGGTGGATGTCAAGCTGAAGTAGGCTCTGCAGCTGCGATGGCGGCGGCAGCAATCGTGGAAATGGCCGGAGGTACGCCACAGCAAAGCGCGGATGCTTTTGCCATCACGTTGAAAAACATGCTTGGTCTTGTTTGTGACCCGGTTGCTGGACTTGTAGAGGTTCCCTGTGTAAAACGAAATGCTGCGGGTGCTTCCAATGCTATTGTTTCAGCGGATATGGCGCTGGCCGGAGTTACAAGTCGTATCCCTTGTGACGAAGTGATTGGTGCCATGTACCGGATAGGGAGAGCGATGCCCTCGGCTCATAGAGAAACGGCTGAAGGCGGATTGGCTGCTACACCTACGGGAAGGGCTCTAGAAGCCAAGATATATGGAATTCCTATGAAGAAAGAGTGAATACCTTGTTGAATGACCCGGTAATAAATGTGAAAGGAATCGGAGAAAAGTTAGAGCAGGGGTTGAATAGCTTAGGAATTCATACGGTAGAAGACTTGCTGTTTTATTTTCCTGCTCGTTATGATGTGTATGAAATCAAACCATTAAGTGAACTATTGCACAATGATAAGGTAACTATCGAGG
Source organism: Sediminibacillus halophilus (assembly GCF_900103695.1). Taxonomy (GTDB): domain Bacteria; phylum Bacillota; class Bacilli; order Bacillales; family Amphibacillaceae; genus Sediminibacillus; species Sediminibacillus halophilus. The sequence continues at coordinate 470,760 of NZ_FNHF01000001.1, read as the reverse complement.
GAGAGGTGATCAGTGAACCTTCCCTTGCTTTTTATGGAAAAAAAAAGTCGCGTCTTTCTTTTAACTTGCAAGTGGAATATGTGACAGTCAAAGCTGTTATGTTCAATCGTTCTTTTGCAAAAAAACAATTGCAGATCGGAGATATCGTGACGGTTACAGGCAAGTGGGATCAACATCGCTTACAGATCACGGTCAGTAATTACAAGAAGGGCAGAGCAAAAAGCGATGCGAAAATACAACCAGTCTATGCTCTAAAGAGCGATGTTACCAACCTTCAGATTAAAAAAGCTGTCAGCACAGCATTATCTCAATTTCAGGATAGTCTTCAGGAAATTTTACCACAGGAGTATTTATCGGCATATAAATTGCCGGGTCGTTTGGAAGCTGCCAAGCAAATGCATTTTCCTGATAACCATCAGATGTTGAAACATGCTCGAAGACGGTTTACTTATGAAGAATTTCTGCTGTTTCAGTTAAAAATGCAGTTGCTCAGAAAGCGTAAGCGAGAATCTACTCATGGGAATAGTCTGGAGTATGAAAAACAAGCTGTGGATGAATTTGTTGAAAAACTTCCTTTTCGGCTCACTGCTGCACAATTGCGCTCGTTAAAAGAAATTTTGACAGACCTGCATTCCCCTTACCGAATGAATCGGTTGTTACAGGGTGATGTGGGTTCGGGAAAAACGGCTGTTGCTGCCATTGCCTTGTATGCTGCAATTACGGCCCGGAAGCAGGGAGCATTAATGGTGCCAACAGAAATTCTGGCTGAGCAGCATTTTCAGTCATTGACAGAACTGTTTGCCGATCATGCTACTGTAGTGTTGCTGACTGGCTCTGTCAAAGGGAAAAGAAGAAAGCAAATCCTGCAGGAAATTGCTGAAAAAGAGGCAGATATCATTATCGGTACGCATGCTTTGATCCAAGACGAAGTTCTCTTTCAGGACCTTGGGCTTGTGATTGTCGATGAACAACACCGTTTTGGAGTGGAACAAAGGCGTGTGTTGAGGGATAAAGGGCTTCATCCGGATGTTTTGTTTATGACCGCTACACCTATACCTCGGACTTTAGCAATAACAGCTTTTGGTGACATGGATGTATCCGTTATCGACGAGATGCCTTCGGGAAGAAAGCAAGTTGAAACTTATTGGGTAAAAGAAAACATGCTGGACAGGGTCTTGCAGTTTATCCAAAAAGAAGTGGACAATGGCCACCAGGCATATGTCATTTGTCCATTGATAGAAGAGTCCGACAAACTGGACATTCAAAATGCCGTTGAGCTTTATGAGCAGTTAAAAGAATTCTACGCTCCCAAAACTAGTGTCGGATTGATGCATGGAAGGCTTTCTTCCGATGAAAAGGAAGAGGTTATGCGGGATTTTGCTGCCAATGATATACAAGTATTGGTCTCCACGACGGTAGTAGAAGTAGGAGTCAATGTGCCTAACGCGAGTGTAATGGTCATTTATGATGCCGAAAGGTTTGGGCTTTCCCAGCTTCACCAGTTAAGGGGGCGTGTTGGCAGGGGGGAAGCCCAGAGCTATTGTATTTTAGTGGCCGATCCAAAAGGAGAGGTTGGGAAAGAGCGAATGAAAATCATGACCGAAACAGCAAACGGCTTTGAATTGTCTGAAGAGGATCTGAAGCTACGTGGTCCTGGTGACTTCTTTGGCAAAAAGCAAAGTGGAATGCCTGAATTCAGAGTCGCTGATATGGTTCATGACTACCGGGCTTTAGAAACAGCAAGAATGGATGCGCAGCACATTCTGGAGGCAGGATCACTCGATAAAGATCCGCAATTTAAACAACTTGCCATGCATGTTTATCACGATAATATCGTGATGGGAGAAACGCTCGACTAACCTATTTATCCACATGATTTATGCTTGCATATTCATATTTGGTATTATATATTACTATTAGTACCTAGTCTTAATTTGGACGGTGGAGAGATGAAGCGAACGAAGAAGGAAAGGCAACAGCTGTTGAAACATACAATAGAAGACACGCCTTTCATAACGGATGAAGAACTGGCAAAAAAATTTGCAGTCAGTATCCAAACCATCCGACTCGACAGGATGGAAATGTCGATACCTGAACTACGTGAAAGGATTAAAACGGTCGCTTCCACTCAATGGAATGAAACCGTGAAGGCTCTGCCTCTTGACGAGGTGATCGGAGAAGTCATCGATTTGGAGCTGGATGAGCGGGCAATTTCGATAATGGATATCGGAAGCGAACATGTTTTTTCCAGAAACCGGATTGCCAGGGGGCATCATTTGTTTGCGCAGGCAAATTCCCTGGCGGTCGCTGTAATTAATGATGAATTGGCCCTTACAGCGAAAGCGGAAATCAAATTTACCAGACAGGTGAAGCAGGGAGAACGGGTGATTTCCAAAGCAACTGTGAGTGGAAGTGATGCCAAAGGGAGAACAGTAGTGAAGGTCAACAGTTTTGTTGAAAACGAAAAAGTGTTTTCTGGAGAATTCCTGATGTTCCGTTCCCATCATCATAAAGGAGAGTCAAGCAATGAAAATAGCAATTGATGCAATGGGGGGCGACCATGCCCCGGATGAAATTGTTGCCGGAGCAATCGAGGCTGTAAAAGAGTGGCAGGATATGGAAGTGACTTTGATAGGTGATGAGGCAAAAATATCCCCCCTCCTAAAAGACATACAAAGAATCAATGTGATACATACAACGGACATGATTACCGGAGAAGATGAACCTGTCCGGGCAGTAAGGCGTAAGAAAAATTCCTCTATGGTATTAATGGCGGAGGAAGTAAAACAACGAAGAGCAGATGCTTGTATATCAGCAGGGAATACAGGAGCGTTGATGAGTGCCGGTTTATTTGTGGTAGGGCGGATGGAAGGAATCGATCGTCCAGCCTTAAGTCCGACATTGCCTACGAAGGATGGCAGTGGTTTTTTATTGCTTGACGTCGGAGCGAATGTCGATGCAAAACCTCATCATCTAGTCCAATACGCGATCATGGGAGCTGTTTATACCGAAAAAGTTCGAAAGGTGGACAACCCCCGTGTCGGTCTTCTGAATGTCGGGACAGAGGATGGAAAAGGAAATGACTTGACGAAACGGGCTTTTGCGGAACTAACAAAAGCGCCGATTCATTTTGTAGGGAATGTAGAAGCTAGGGATTTACTCGAAGGTGCTGCGGATGTCGTGGTAACGGACGGGTTTAATGGGAACATCGCATTAAAAACGATTGAAGGTACTGCGCTGACCATGTTTTCCATGCTGAAACAAACATTTATGTCAAACTGGAAGTCCAAATTGGCAGCCGGTTTGGTGAAACAGGAATTGAGAGAATTGAAGGATAAGCTGGATTATTCGGAATATGGGGGTGCAGGCTTATTTGGATTGGCTGCCCCGGTCATCAAGGCCCATGGTTCTTCCAACAAGAGGGCTATCTATAATGCTGTAAAACAGGCGCGCAATATGGTTGAGTTAAATGTTACCGAGACGATTGAAAAAACGATAAAAGAAATGCATTTGGAAGAGGAGGAATAACATGAAACGCGTTGCTTTTGTTTTTCCTGGACAAGGTTCGCAGGAAGTCGGAATGGGAAAAGATCTGTTCGATAATTTTGATACGGTAAGACAACTTTTCCGACATGCAGACCAACAACTGGATGGCGATTTGACTTCGCTTATGTTCGATGGCCCCCAGGAAACATTGACCAACACGGAAAACGCACAACCGGCTCTACTGTTGACGAGTGCAGCCACTGCAGCCGTTTTAAAGGAAAAGGGTGTGGAACCGGTGATGACAGCCGGCCACAGTTTGGGAGAATACAGTGCACTTGTATCAGCAGGGGCGATTAGCTTGGAAGAAGCGCTGCCGCTTGTCCGGTTACGCGGAAGGCTGATGGAAAAGGCTTATCCTGCTGGGAAAGGGGCCATGGCAGCCGTGCTAGGCGGTGAAATGGAGACAATCCAGACCGTGCTGGATTCTGTTAATGAGGAAACAGGAGAAGTAGTAGATGCTGCCAATTTCAACTGTCCTGGTCAATTGGTAATATCCGGTACGAAACAGGGGATTGAAGCAGCAGGAGAAAAACTGAAAGAGAATGGGGGCAAAAGGGTCCTCCCGCTTAATGTCAGCGGTCCCTTTCATTCTCGTTTGATGAAGCCTGCGGCAGAAAAGTTTGCTGAAGAATTACAAAAAACTAATCTAACTGACACCAAACTACCTGTCTATGCCAATGTAACGGCAGCACCGGTGACGGAACGTGAACAGATTTCAGAATTGTTGGTCCGGCAATTGTATTCGCCGGTAAGGTTTCAGGAAATCATTGAAGCGATGCTGGATAAAGAGCTTGATGCCATTGTCGAGGTAGGGAATGGCAAAGTATTGACTGGACTCATAAAAAAAATTCACAGACGCATGAAAACTTTTTCCGTGCAGGATACGGAATCGCTTCAGGCATTTGTTGAATGGTATAAGGAGGAATCTTAAACATGCTGAGAGGGAAAACTGCATTAGTGACAGGTGCTTCCAGAGGAATAGGTAAGGCTATTGCGTTGGAACTTGCGAGTCAAGGAGCAAAAGTTGCTGTTAATTTTGCAGGAAACGAAGCGAAAGCCCAAGAAGTAGTAAAGGAAATCGAGTCGCTTGGGGGGGAAGCTATCAAGGTAAAGGCTAATGTTGCAGATGAAACGGATGTTAAGCAAATGATCAAACACGTGATCGATTCCTTTGGCAGTCTAGATATCCTTGTGAATAACGCTGGCATTACGAGAGATAATCTATTGATGAGAATGAAAGAAGAGGAATTCGATCAGGTAATTGACACAAATTTGAAAGGGGTCTTCCTTTGCACAAAAGGCGTCACCCGCCAGATGATGAAGCAAAAGAGTGGTCGGATTATCAATATTGCTTCTGTTGTTGGAGTAAGCGGCAATCCAGGTCAAGCGAATTACGTGGCAGCGAAGGCTGGAGTCATCGGAATGACAAAATCCACTGCTAAGGAACTTGCTTCCAGAAACATATTGGTAAATGCGATTGCGCCCGGTTTTATTGAAACGGATATGACTGATCAATTGACAGATGAACAAAGACAAGGGATGCAAGAACTTATTCCGCTGGCTAAATTGGGGAAAGGAGAAGACGTAGCGAAAGTTGTACGTTTTCTTGCTTCTCAAGATGCCAATTATATTACCGGTCAAACTATCCATGTGGATGGCGGTATGGTGATGTAATACTTTATTGTTTACTTTGAAAGGGGGTGAATGAAATGGCAGAAACATTCGAGCGTGTTAAGAAAATCGTAGTAGATCGTCTGGATGTGGAAGAATCAAAAGTAACAATGGAAGCTTCCTTTAAAGATGATTTGGAAGCTGATTCATTAGATGTTGTTGAATTGGTAATGGAATTAGAAGACGAATTCGACATGGAGATTTCTGATGAAGAAGCAGAAAAAATTGAAACAGTAGGTGATGCTGTTAATTACATAAACAGCATTCAATAATAAATAGTACTTATTTATTTAGCTAGACAGCAATATGTTGTTTATGGAAATGGCAGCACAGAAAGTCCCGCGCATTAGCGGGGCTTTCTCCATATTTATCCCGAAGGGGAGGTGTCGACATGGATTTTTCGAAGCTGCAGAAACAGCTTGATATCAATTTTAATGATGAAAAGCTTTTACAACAAGCATTTACCCATTCATCTTATGTGAATGAGCATCGAAAAAAAGACTACCGGGATAATGAGCGATTAGAGTTTTTAGGAGACGCGGTGTTAGAACTCGGTGTGTCTCAATATTTGTATCGCGAGTACCCGGAAATGGAAGAAGGAGAACTCACAAAATTCAGGGCGTCTATCGTTTGTGAGCCCTCGTTGGTAAGCTTTGCGAATGATTTGAATTTTTCCCCATATGTATTGCTTGGAAAAGGGGAAGAAATGACCGGTGGCCGTAACAGACCGGCACTACTGGCAGACGTTTTTGAAGCTTTTATTGGCGCATTGTATCTTGACCAGGGATTTGACGTTTCCATCAACTTTCTGGAAAAGTATGTCTATCCGAAGATTACAAAAGGTGCTTTTTCGCATGCGATGGATTATAAGAGTCAGCTGCAGGAATTGGTTCAACGAAGTAAGAATGGAAGCATCGACTATGCCATCACGGAGGAGCGCGGGCCGGCTCATAACCGTGAATTCGTTGCCGAGGTATGCATACAGGGAACAGTAGCTGGAACAGGTATCGGCAGGACAAAAAAAGAAGCTGAACAACGTGCTGCAAAAAAAGCGCTTGACAGCTATGAGGCAGGCTAAATAAAAGGAGGCATGCGCTTGATTATTGAACAAGCACAGCCTCCTTTTGTTTTATGGTTACTTACGATGGTCGGCCAATTCTTGAATAAATGCCTGGGTCTCTGCTACGCTTAACTGACCTTTCTGTTCCAGCATATCATGTAATGATTTCAACTCTTGGTATTTTTCTATATCATAATCTTCCGGATTCATGATCGATCGGTTCACCACCTGTAGCTTTCTCGCCATGTTATCGATAATAATTGCCAAGTTTTCCCTCGACGGTTCCTGCAAACTCACATTAACACTCCTCAATATTTTATGATTCCTTCTATGACTCTACTCTTTATGATAAAATAAATAAGTTGAAATGCAAACTTATCTTGAATTATTTACATAATTTTTTGCAGGCTGAGCTGTCTGCAAAATTTCGATAAAGAAACAGTTAATCAGCGAATTAGGAGAATGAATATGTTTCTAAAACGATTAGATACAGTAGGATTTAAATCTTTCGCCGAACGGGTTTCCGTTGATTTTGTACCAGGTGTAACAGCGGTTGTCGGCCCTAACGGCAGTGGGAAAAGTAATATTACAGATGCGATTCGATGGGTGCTTGGTGAACAGTCTGCCAAGTCCCTGCGTGGTTCAAAGATGGAAGATATCATCTTTCAGGGGAGCGATTCACGGAAAGCATTGAATATAGCTGAAGTAACCCTGACATTAGATAACAGTGACCAGGCGTTGCCGCTTGATTACCAGGAAGTCAGTGTTACCAGAAGGGTTTACCGTTCTGGAGAAAGTGAATTTTTAATCAATAAACAGACTTGTCGATTAAAGGATATCATTGACCTATTTATGGATTCAGGGCTTGGAAGAGAAGCTTTTTCGATTATAAGCCAGGGAAAAGTCGAAGAGATTCTCAGTTCGAAACCTGAAGAAAGAAGATCGATTTTTGAAGAGGCTGCAGGTGTACTTAAGTATAAGCAAAGAAAGAAAAAGGCCGAATACAAGCTGGCTGAAACCCAGGAAAACCTTAACCGTATTGAAGATATCATTTATGAAATCGATGGTCAGCTTGAACCATTGAAAGAACAAGCGGCGGTTGCGAAAGATTACTTGCAAAAGAAAGACGACTTGAAAAAAGTCGAGATCGCCCTTTTGATTGCTGAGATTGAAGAGATGCATGGAAAATGGAAAGCCATATTGGCGGAAATAGAAGAGCAAAAAGAGAAAGAGGTCGCACTTCAAACAAGTATTCAACAGAAACAGGCTGATTTGGAAGAAGGACGCAGCCAAATTCAGGCGCTGGATGAGTCTATTGAAGGGTTGCAGGAATCCCTGTTGGATTTGACAAAACAGCTTGAAAATTTACAGGGTAAAAAAGAATTGAGTAATGAGCGCTTCAAGCACTTTGAGGATAACAAATCGAAATTAGAGGAAGAAAATGACCAGCTGCAAACACGGATGGCCAAGCTGGAAAACGGTTTGGCGGAGGAACAGGAGAAGTTATCCCGGCTGGAAGTCGAAAGACGTGAAACTAACAAAAGTCTGAAGCAGACTGCAGAATTGCTGACCACCTCGAAGCAGAACATAGAGGAACAAATCGAAGAATTAAAAAGTGACTATATTGAAAAATTGAATGAACAGGCAGCAAAACGAAATGAACGTCAGTCCATCGCAAGGCAGTTGGAGCAACTCAACCTGAAAAAGGACAATCAACAGGATAAATTCAAGGGCCTGATCAATGAAAGAGAAAAGCTGGAGAATAAGTTAGCTGATTTGCAGGTGGAACTGGAAGAGAGGACTGAAAACCGTCTGGCGGCTGAACAGACTTACGAAAAACAGAGAAAAACCTTGGAGGCGGACAATGCAGCATATCAGGAATTACAGACAAAACTTTATCAAGGATATCAATACATTGAAAAGTTAAAGTCAAAAAAAGAAATGCTCGAAGATATGAAGGAAGGATATCAAGGTTTTTTTCATGGAGTTAAAGAAGTACTGAAGGCTAGAGAAGATAAAGAGTTGACGGGAATCGACGGAGCGGTGATTGAGTTGATCGATGTTCCAGCCAAGTTGATTCCGGCAGTCGAAACAGCGCTTGGAGGTCAAGCTCAGCATATTGTTATGGAAGATGAATCCAAAGCGAGAGCTGCGATTAACTGGCTAAAAAAGCATAACAAAGGCCGTGCGACCTTTTTGCCGATAACAGCCATTAAATCGAAATACATTCCCAGCGATTTGTTAGCGGGAGTGAAAGATCACCAAGGTTTTGTTGGTGTAGGGGCGGAGCTCGTTTCTTTCCAGCAAAGACACAAGGGAATAGCGGAAAGTCTATTGGGAAATGTTGTGATTGCTGACAACTTGAAGGCTGCAAACGAAATCGCTGTACGTTTGCATCGGAAGTTCCGAGTCGTGACGTTGGAGGGAGACATTATTAACCCTGGTGGGTCGATGACTGGCGGAGCGAAGAAAAAATCGGGTCAATCCTTGTTTTCCCGTGAAAAAGATCTGCAGGAAGTGACAGAGAAACTAAGCGAATTTCAGCAAAAAGCACTGGAATTTGAACAGAAGGTCAGGTCAAGGAAACAAGCAAACGAAGAGTTGGAACAAGCAATGGAAAAACAGCGTGAGGCAATAAGAGCTGCACAGCAACTAGAACAAGAAACACGAACCGCCATGAAAGAAACGGAAGTAAATGTTGCTCATTATAATGAAAACTTAAAATTATACGATCAAGATACTAATCAATATGAAACAGATCTTTTCGACTTGAAGCAGCGGAATGCGAAATTGGAAGAGGAATTGAACGAGTTAGAAAAAACATTGAAGGATATCCAAGGTGAAATCGATGACTGTAATCGTAGGCAATCCGATTATCAGGAAAACCAGGAGAAATTGCAAGAGAGACATCAACGACTGCAAATATCCATGGCTGAACAGGATGCCAATGTGAACAGTCAAAAAGAAAAATGCGAGACACTAAAACAGCAACTCGAAGAGACAAAACAGGCTTACCGAGAAAATAAGCAACAATTGGAGCAAATGTTCGATTTTCAAAACAACCGTGAAACAGAAGAGGAAATTGACGCGCAGCTTGAAGAGAAACAAAAACAAAAGGATAAAGTTGCTGAATTAATTCAAGTACGGCGTCAGGAACGTCTAAGAAGAACGGAAAAGGCTGGTGATCAAGAACGGGAAATAAAAGAGAAAAATCGGATCCATCAGTCGCTTGCTCAGGACTTGCAGGATAAAGAGCTAAAAGCAGCCAGGTTCGATGTTGAATTGGAAAACCGGCTGAACCATCTGCAAAATGAGTACGCACTTAGTTATGAAAAAGCGGCTCAAGATTATGAAAAGGCAGAGGATATCGATCAGGCAAAACAGTCGGTGAAGTTAATAAAACGTTCTATCGAAGAACTTGGTACTGTCAATCTTGGTGCAATTGATGAATATGAGCGGATCAGCGAACGATATGAATTTCTCACAGAACAGCAGATGGATTTGGTGCAGGCGAAGGATACGCTTTTCGGCGTCATTTCCGAGATGGATGGGGAGATGGTCAGGAGATTTGAAACAACATTCACGCAAATCAAGGAAGAATTTTCTATTGTGTTTTCTGCCTTGTTCGGAGGCGGAAGTGCAGAATTGAAATTAACGAATCCCGAAAACATGCTGGAAACAGGTGTCGATATCATCGCAAGGCCACCAGGTAAGAAATTACAGCACTTAGGATTGCTTTCAGGAGGAGAACGAGCTTTGACAGCGATCGCGCTGTTATTCGCCATTTTGCGTGTCCGTCCGGTTCCGTTCTGTGTACTGGATGAAGTGGAGGCTGCTCTGGATGATGCCAATGTCAGCAGGTTTGCCAGGTATTTAAAGGAGTTTAGCGAAAAAACACAATTTATTGTGATTACCCACAGAAAGGGTACAATGGAGGAAGCGGACGTATTATATGGGGTAACCATGCAGGAGTCGGGAGTTTCCCGTCTTGTATCGGTTCGGCTGGAAGATGCGCCTGCATTAGTAAAAGCATAAATGCACCAGAAAGGAAGGTATTATGAGCTTTTTTAAAAAATTGAAAGAAAAATTCAGCGGTGATACTGCTGATCAACAAGAGGCACAGCCTGAAACGTATAAAGAAGGGCTTTCCAAGACGAGAGGCTCTTTTTCCAGCAAAATAAATGACTTAGTTGCCCGTTATCGTAAGGTGGATGAGGACTTTTTTGAGGACCTGGAAGAAATCTTGATATCGGCAGATGTCGGCGTAACAGCTGTAATGGATCTTATCGATGAATTGAAAATGGAAGTGAAACGAAAAAACATTAAAGATAGTCGAGAAATGAAGGAAGTCATATCCGAAAAGCTGGTCGAAATCTATTATGGGGAGAAGGACGGAGACACGGCAAAACTGCAATTGAATGAAGAAGGATTGTCTGTCATATTATTTGTCGGGGTCAATGGTGTCGGAAAAACAACGACCATAGGAAAAATGGCTCACCAGTTGAAGCAGGAAGGGAAAAAGGTAATCATGGCAGCCGGTGATACCTTCCGTGCAGGAGCGATTGAGCAGTTGGAAGTCTGGGGGGAAAGAGCTGGTGTTGATGTTATCAAGCATAACGCTGGCAGTGACCCGGCTGCAGTAGTTTACGATGGCATCCAGGCAGCGAGATCCAGAGGGGCAGATGTTTTATTGTGTGATACGGCTGGACGTTTGCAGAACAAAGTCAATTTGATGAATGAACTTGCCAAAGTGAAAAAAGTCATTTCCCGGGAGGTTCCAGACGGCCCGCAAGAGGTACTGCTTGTCCTCGACGCAACCACAGGTCAGAATGCCATGAGCCAGGCAAAAACCTTTTCCGAAGCGACGGATGTGTCAGGAATCGTATTGACCAAGTTGGATGGTACGGCAAAAGGTGGCATTGTACTCGCTATTCGAAATGAATTACAGATACCAGTAAAGTATGTCGGCTTAGGAGAGAAAGTCACTGATTTACAGACCTTCGATGCACATGCCTTTGTTTATGGATTGTTTGCAGATATGCTGGAAGAGGAAACATCTTGACACGACCTAAGAATGTTAGGTAGTATTTCATTGTAAAGGCATTTCACTTAACAAGGAGTGCTCGCTTTGCTGGAAAAAACGACCAGAGTTAATTTTCTATTTGACTTTTATCAGGAATTGCTGACACCGAAACAGCGAAACTACATGGAACTGTACTATTTGGAGGATTATTCACTCGGTGAGATTTCCGAAACGTTCGATGTTTCACGACAAGCCGTCTACGATAATATCCGACGTACGGAATCGATGCTGGAAGCTTATGAGGATAAGCTCCATTTGTATAAGAAATTCACAGAGCGCACACAGTTGCTGGAGCAGCTGGAACAAGCGCTGAAAGGAAATCAGTTAACTACTTTAAGAGAATTGGTTACTTCACTTAAAGAATTAGATTAAGGGGGCTCCTTCTATGGCATTTGAAGGCTTGGCCGAACGCCTGCAAGGGACAATCCAGCGTATTAAGGGAAAAGGGAAAGTCACCGAGCAGGATGTAAAGGAAATGACAAGAGAAGTACGGCTTGCTTTATTGGAAGCAGACGTCAACTTCAAAGTCGTGAAAGACTTTGTCAAACGTATTAAAGAACGTGCAGTCGGGCAAGAAGTCATGGAAAGTCTGACGCCCGGCCAGCAGGTGATTAAAGTAGTCAGAGATGAACTGACGGAGCTGATGGGCGGCGAGCAAAGTAAAATAGCAGTAGCCGACCGTCCGCCAACTGTGATTATGATGGTTGGTCTTCAGGGTGCAGGTAAAACGACTACCACTGGGAAGCTTGCGAACTTACTTCGTAAAAAATATAATCGGAATCCACTTTTGGTGGCAGCAGACGTTTATCGACCGGCTGCGATTGACCAGTTGGAAACATTGGGTAAGCAATTGAGCATGCCGGTGTTCTCCTTGGGCACAGATGCAAATCCAGTCGATATTGCCAATCAGGCTATCGAGCAAGCAAAAGCGGAACATCAGGATTACGTTATCATTGATACGGCAGGCCGTTTGCATGTTGATAATGAACTAATGGATGAATTGGATCAAATCAAGTCCAACGTAAAACCGGATGAAATCTTCTTGGTTGTTGACGCGATGACAGGACAAGATGCTGTCAATGTTGCAGAAAGCTTCAATGAGCAGCTTGATGTTACTGGTGTAGTATTGACGAAGTTGGATGGCGACACACGAGGCGGTGCTGCGTTATCGATCAAAGCCGTTACGGACAAACCGATTAAATTTGCCGGGATGGGAGAAAAACTGGATGAGTTGGAAGCATTTCATCCTGAACGGATGGCTTCTAGAATCCTGGGTATGGGCGACGTTCTTTCGCTGATAGAAAAAGCACAAGACACAGTGGATGAGAACAAAGCCAAGGAATTGGAAGAAAAAATGCGGTCTGCATCCTTTACATTTGATGACTTCCTGGAGCAAATGGGACAGGTCCGAAATATGGGACCATTGGAAGACTTAATCGGTATGCTTCCCGGGGCGAATAAAATGAAGGGTTTAAAGAATGTTCAATTCGATGAAAAACAACTTGCCCATGTCGAAGCGATCATCCAATCCATGACAAAACAGGAACGGCAGGATCCTGGGGTAATGAACGCCAGCCGAAAGAAGCGGATTGCAAAAGGTGCCGGAAGATCGGTCTCGGAAGTCAACCGTCTGCTCAAACAATTTGAAGAAATGAAGAAAATGATGAAGCAGATGACCAATATGCAAAAAGGGAAAAAAGGAAAAGGAATGAAATTTCCGTTCATGTAATGGAAAAACACTTTACAGACAAATGAACATCTGATAGAATCTAAACTTGTGATAAGCAATATAAATGATGGAGGTGCAAGACATGGCTGTTAAAATTCGTTTAAAGCGTATGGGTTCAAAAAGAAATCCATTTTATCGTGTAGTAGTAGCTGATTCACGTTCTCCTCGTGACGGACGTTTTATTGAACAAATTGGCACTTACAATCCGGTAGCCAACCCGGTTGAAGTAAAACTAGATGAAGATAAGGCGCTTGACTGGATGACTAAAGGTGCTAAGCCTAGTGATACAGTACGTAACCTTTTCTCAAAAGAAGGCATCATGACGAAATTCCACGATACGAAAAACCAAAAGTAAAGTAGAGTGATATCATGAAAGCCTTAATCGAAACGATGGTGGCTCCGTTGGTCGATTATCCGGAAGATGTCCAGGTGACAGTCAAAGAAGACGATGAGAGATTGACTTACCATTTAACTGTCAATCAGGATGATGTCGGAAAAGTAATCGGGAAAAACGGACGAATCGCAAAAGCCGTTCGAACGGTCGTTTATGCTGCCGGATCGGATGAAACAAAGCGAATCTATTTGGATATCATGTGAAAAGGGGAAGGGGGAACCTTTCCCTTTTTTCCAAATTCATAAAAGTTGTCATCCTTTTTACCTGCCTCTCTAGAATCAGCCTGGTCTCGGGGACAGCTTTTAATTGGTCTTTCAACAGGTACGACCAGTAATCCTTTTCGAACCAGAAATATGACTTGGGAAGTATGGAGGAAAGGCAGGGGCTGTTATTGAAAATAATTCGGAAAATTCCTGTCAAGCAGGTAATCACGGAGAGAAGCAAGGAAAGCCTGGTGGAACAGTTTAACCAAAATAAACAGCAGCTTGAACAAGAGTGTCAACAACTGCAATTTGAACAGAGGAAACTACAAAATAAAAAAGGAGTTTCCAAACATGAAGTAGCCAAACGGTTCCAACAGGAAATAAAAAAGCGCAAAGACAAAATCAAGTGGATAGAATTTCAATTGGAACAGTTGGACATACTGCCTATTGGCAGTGAAATAACAGAAGAAGAAGTTGAAACTCTTGTTGAAGTTGAAGAAGGATTTAACTGGAATGACATCTCCGATAACAAAGCAATTATCGTGAAAGATGGCATCGTGATTCAAATTACATAGCAGGTGAATATATGAGCGAAGAAATGTACAATGTTGGAAAAATTGTAAACACCCATGGAATCAAGGGAGAGGTAAAGGTAGTGCGGATTACCGATTTTGATGAACGATTTGAAACCGGTAGCAGGTTATACTGGTCTGATGGTCAAGGAAGCCCGATAGCCCTTACTGTTGATGGTCACCGCAGGCATAAGAACTTTGATTTATTGCACTTTTCCGGTTATGATACCCTTAACGATGCGGAGGATTTAAAAAATGGCGTGCTTCAAGTAAGGGGAGAACAGTTGGCTCCCTTGGAAGAAGGCGAATTTTATTACCACGAAATCATTGGCTGTGAAGTTTATACGACGAATGGAGAATTCCTGGGAAAGATCAAAGAGATATTATCACCAGGTGCCAATGATGTATGGGTAACAAGTAGAAAAGGCGAAAAGGATTTATTGATTCCCTACATAGAGGAAATTGTTAAAACCATTGAGGTCGATCAAAAGCGGGTAACCATAGAGCCGATGGAGGGACTGCTTGACCAATGAAAATAGATATACTGACGCTGTTCCCCGAGATGTTTGACGGGGTTATGAACCATTCGATCTTAAAAAAAGCGCAGGACACCGGAGCATTTCAATATCGATTGGTTAATTTCCGTGAATATTCGCAAAATAAGCATAAAAAGGTGGATGACTATCCATACGGGGGTGGTGCCGGAATGGTTCTCACCCCTCAACCCGTGTTCGATGCTGTGGAAGACTTGTCAGCAGATTGTTCAGAAAAAAAAGCGAAACCACGTATTGTACTGATGTGCCCTCAGGGGGAGCCTTACAATCAGTCAAAAGCGATGGAACTCGCAAACGAGGAACACCTGATTTTTATTTGCGGGCATTATGAGGGTTATGACGAAAGGATCCGTGAACATATCGCAACCGATGAAATATCGATAGGTGATTACGTCTTGACAGGTGGAGAATTGGGTGCGATGGTGGTTATTGACAGTGTGGTCCGATTGCTTCCTGGTGTTCTCGGTAATGAATCGTCTGCACCGGAGGATTCATTTTCCACCGGCTTACTCGAGCATCCTCATTATACCAGACCGCTTGATTTTCGAGGAATGCGAGTGCCGGATGTACTAGTATCGGGAAACCACGGCAAGATTGAGGAATGGAGGCGTCTGCAATCGTTGAAACGGACTTATCAACGGCGCAGGGATTTGCTCGATGATTTTCCATTGACAGACAAAGAACGACAATGGCTGGAAGACTTGAATGACGAATAATTGAGCTAATATATACGGAATAGTTGATTGTTAAATCTATTTCCGGGAATCATTAATAAATAGTTGAAGTAGACGGTCTAATATGGTATATTATTTGTTGTGCTTAAACGAAAGTTTAAGCAGGAGAAACAATGTTCCGCTGTCTTTATTCTTAAGTTAAGAACGTTGGTTTGGAAGGAGTGTAACAGGATGCAAAATATTTTAGAAGAAGTGACAAGAGAACAGCTTCGCACTGATCATCCTGATTTTCGCCCTGGTGATACGGTAAAAGTCCACGTTAAAGTCGTGGAAGGAAACCGTGAACGTATCCAGGTTTTCGAAGGCGTTGTTATTAAGCGTCAAAACGGCGGAATCAGCGAAACTTTCACTGTTCGTAAGATTTCTTACGGCGTAGGCGTTGAACGTACTTTTCCAGTACATTCTCCGCGCATTGATAAGATTGAAGTGAGCCGCCGCGGTAAAGTACGTCGTGCGAAACTTTACTATCTACGCAACCTGCGTGGTAAAGCTGCACGTATTAAAGAAATCCGCTAATTTGAATGCAGGAAAGGAGCTTGAAAAGTCAAGCTCCTTTTTTCTACTTAAAATAGGTAATTAGACTGGTTTGCTGAAAAGTAATCGGACATTGAAAAATAGGCGATCGGGTAATGTAAGACACTTGTCGACCGATTACTGCTTTAAGCCGGATTAAAAAAATTCTGGAATGAAGCTGTTTTATGGAGGGAAGATAATGGCCAAAAAAAAGAATGAATGGCTGGATTGGATTAAGGCACTTTTGATTGCCGGACTACTGGCGGTTATTGTGCGGATGTTTCTATTTGCTCCTATAGTAGTAGATGGACCTTCCATGCTGCCGACACTGCATAATGGAGATCATATGATTGTAAACAAATTAAATTATCTGGTAGGCGATCCGGATAGATTCGATATCGTTGTATTCCATGCTACAGCCCAGAAAGACTATATAAAACGGGTGATTGGCATACCGGGTGACCATGTAGAGGTAAAAAATGACACCCTTTATATAAATGGAGAAGCAGTGGAAGAACCATATTTAAAGTCTGCAAAGCAAATGATGGAGGGCAACCAGAATTATACCGTCGATTTCAGTCTCGAAGAATTGCCGGGCGGCTATGAAGAAGTGCCAGAAAATCATTTATTAGTACTTGGGGACAACCGGGGCAATTCAACGGACAGTCGTTTGTTAGGATTGATTTCTTATGATCAACTGGTAGGAGAAGTCCAGTTATTATATTGGCCGTTTGACCGCTTCCGTTTATACACGTGAAAACAATGTTAATGATATATCGAACGTTACCGTCTTTGCTGTTTCTTGTTAAAGACGGTAAGGAATAGGTGGGATACTATGACGATTCAATGGTTTCCAGGACATATGGCAAAGGCCAAACGAGAAGTGCAGGAAAAATTGAAGTTAGTGGATTTTGTTATCGAATTGGTTGATGCCCGGGTGCCGGATTCTTCACAAAATCCTATGCTGCAAGAGGTGCTGCAAAATAAGCCGCGCATGCGCGTACTGATGAAAAAGGATTTAGCTGATCAGGCAATTACACGTCTGTGGATGGATCAATTCGAGGCTGAAGGAATCAAATCTGTGGCAGTGGATGTACAGAACAAACAAGATGTGCAACTAGTCATTGCTGCTGCAAAAGAAATGGGCAAAGAAAAGCAGGAAAAGCTCATGAAAAAGGGTGTCAGACCACGGGCGTCCAGAGCGATGATTCTAGGTATTCCGAATGTTGGTAAATCAACTTTAATTAACCGGCTGGTAAACAGAAAAATAGCTAAGACGGGAGATCGGCCTGGTGTGACCACCAGTCAACAGTGGATAAAGGTAAAGAAGGATTTCGAACTTTTGGATACACCGGGAATTTTGTGGCCAAAATTCGAAGATGAACTGGTAGGCTTTCGTCTAGCCGCTATTGGAACGATTAAAGACCAGTTGCTGCCGAAAGAAGATATCGCTGCTTTTATTATCGACTTTTTAAAAGATGCTTACCCGACACTGCTTCTGGAGCGATATGGATTAGAAGCGGAGAATGACATGGGAATCATCTTTGAAAAAATCGGCGGTTCCAGAGGCTGTTTGGAAAGTGGAGGACGGGTGAATTTTGAGAAAACTGCAGAAGTAATCATCCGGGATCTGCGTTCTGGCCGGTTGGGCAGGTTGACTTTAGAAGGGCCTGCATAAGAGACGTTGAACCACAAAGCGTACCACTCAAATTAACTGTTTTGCAAAAGGCATCCGTCATTGTGGATGCCTTTCGTGCTTCACTACCAGAAAATATAGTCGATATAAAGGATATGGGGGAATGGAAATTGGTATCGGATATGAGAATTCCTGAGATCAGGGAGCTCTTGGACACGGATCAAGTATCTGATTCGTTTCTTGAAGAGTTGAAGAAAGATAATCGTAAGGGAGTACATAAATTAATAGCGGGATATCAAAGAAGAAAACAAAAGCAATCTATCCAACAAGAGCTTTTTGTACAAATGAGTGTGTATGAAAAAAAACATTATCAGCTCGGTAATAAGGTAGCAGGCATAGATGAAGCTGGCAGGGGACCCTTGGCAGGCCCTGTTGTTGCAGCGGCGGTGATTTTGGGAGAATCTTTCTACCTGCCTGGCTTAAACGACTCCAAACAATTAAGCGAACAGACCCGGGAGGAATATTACCACTATATCATCCAACACGCAGAGGCTTATGGTATTGGTATCGTTGAAAGCGGAGAAATCGACCAGCTCAATATTTATCGAGCTTCCAAGCACGCTATGCGCAAAGCAGTGGATGAGCTTGCTTTTCAACCAGATCACATTCTCGTTGATGCTGTTCAACTTGATGGTGTATCAAGTACAGTCGAAGCTATTATAAAAGGGGACCAAAAAAGTATTTCGATTGCTGCAGCAAGTATTCTTGCCAAGGTAACCAGAGATTGGATGATGGAATCGTTGGATGAGCGATACCCGATGTATCATTTCAAATCTAATAAAGGGTATGGCACGAAGGCGCACTTGGAAGCGTTAAAAGCATACGGCGCTGCGCCCTGCCATAGAAAGAGTTTTTCACCTGTTCGTGAGCAAATCATAGAGTGAGGGGGAAAGGTTATGCCTTCGTTGAATCAAGCCGCTGCTAAATTGTTTAGTGCGTTACATAGTCAGAAAACATTTCAGACAGCTGCCAAGGTAAAGCCAGGCCAAATACTTGCAGGCAAAGTAGTAAAACTGTATCCAGATCAAAAGGCATCCATTCAGTTTGGCGGTAAGCAAATAATAGCGCAGCTTGAAGTCCCTTTGACCGTGAATGGAAAGTATTGGTTCCAAGTTGCCACGGTTGGCGAGGTGATTCGCCTTAAGATTCTTTCCAATAAAGTGACCTCCGATCAATCGGGTCAGGGGATTTCCGCTTTAATGGAAGAATTGGGAATAAAAAGCACAAAAGACAGGTCAGCGCTGCTAAGTCAACTGTTAAGTAACAAGATACCTTTTCAAAAGGAGACTATCCTACAGGCATTCCAACTGATGGAAGGGCAGGCGAACAAGCTTGAAGCACGTTCTCTTATTGTCGAAATGATTTCCCGTAAACTTCCGCTGACCAGTTCTGCTCTACAAGCGATACAGGCAAAGAAGGATCAGCAGTTCGGCGCCTTACTGGCCGATACCCAAGACCTACTTGACAAGTCGGCGGTTGCTCCGGCAACACGAGAGGCGCTGACAAACCGGTTGAATGGTTTTACCTATCAAAGGAACGCACCGCTGATGGAGCTTTTGCAAACGGCAGTAAAGGAAGAATGGGAAAGGGGCGATACCAATCTGTTTCAGATTTTGAAAAAAGCAGGAGTGATAACTGATTCCACTTCCTATACTGATTGGCAAAACACGTGGAAACTGTCACAGTCACCATCGGGTCAGATGAATGCATCCCCGGCTATACAAGAAGAGTCCCATCAGTTGATAAAGGAGCTTCATCAACTGCAACAAATGCAATTAACGCTTTCAAAATCCTTTCAAGAGCTTTTGGTATCATTGACAGACTTGGCAGAAAACCAAGTAAAAGGAGAATTGCCGCCATTAGAGAAACAAAAAATGGCTTCATTGCAGACACAGCTTTTAAAAAGTGACTTTTTGTCCAGCATTCCTACACACTTGCCGCAAAAATATGTGGACGCTATTCGTCAACTTATCGTCAATGAGGTGCCTAATCGCGAAAATATAGATGCTGTCAGGCAGGTCATCGATCGGCAGCTTCCAACGCCCTCAGCAAATGTGCTGCTACAATTACTGTCCGATTCTATAGAGGGACAGACTTTACTGCTTTCAGATCCGAAGCAGTACTTTCTGAGAAAATTGGGACAGGTCTTCCATTTTTCAGGGATAAACCATGAGCACAATCTGTTGAAAGATCAGATTGCTGAAACGTCGATAAAAGAACAAACATTGAAATCGATTCTGCTCCAATCCTTCTCCGACAGCGGAAGTAAGCTTACTGAAAAGGTTGATGGATTGCTTCATTACTTAAACGGTCTACAATTAACCCATCACCAAGAAACAGTTAACACTGTTCAAGTTAATTTAATGCTTCCCGGCGACCATATCGGAATAAAAAATGATATTCAAATCGATTTTGAAGGAAACAAGGATGAAACAGGGAAAATAAACCCTGATTTTTGTCATATTGTTTTTTATTTAGAGTTGGAAAAATTGAAGGAAACGGTTATCGATATGCAAGTTCAAAAACGAATGGTCCGTATCACTGTATTTAACGAGCATCAGCAGTTGGAAACCCTTTTCCCTTTATTGAAGCCTGAACTACAGGAAGGACTGGAGAAATTGGATTATCATCTAACTTCTGTCCAATGGAAGGCTTTTGAAGAATCAGATACCAGCAGTCCAGTTCAAGCTGCACAAACTGAATTGGATCGAACACAAGGAGTGGATTTCCGTATATGAATCGTCAGTCACCAAAAAGAAAAGCTGCAGCGTTAAGGTACGAGGGCGACAAAGCTGTCGCACCAAAAGTGACAGCTTCTGGAAAAGGGTATGTTGCGGACAATATTATTGCCAAAGCTGAAGCAGCCAATGTACCTATTCAAGAAGATTCGACATTGGTAGAGCTGCTGGCGGAGTTGAATATCAACGAAACGATACCTGAAGAATTGTATCAGGCGGTTGCGGAAGTTTTTGCTTTTGTATACCGGGCAGACCGGAAACTATGAAGCTGATATGAAAGCAATCTATCGATAAGTAATGGTAATGTGTAGACAATTTGTGACGTTTTTTTATACAATAGATTTGCAGTGAAATTTTGATGGGAGGATGGAAGATGAACATTCACGAGTATCAAGGCAAAGAAATATTGCGAAAATACGGCGTGGCAGTGCCCGATGGCCGTGTTGCTTATACGGTAGATGAAGCAGTTGAAGCCGCAAAGGCACTTGGCAGCAATGTGTCCGTGGTAAAAGCCCAAATCCATGCAGGCGGAAGAGGGAAAGCAGGCGGTGTCAAGGTTGCAAAAAACCTGGATGAAGTCCGTACATATGCCGAAGAGATTCTCGGTAAGACTTTGGTTACCCACCAGACAGGCCCTGAAGGCAAAGAAGTTAAGCGGTTACTAATTGAAGAAGGCTGCGATATTAAAAAAGAATACTATGTCGGTTTGGTTCTGGACCGTGCAACTTCCCGCGTAACTATGATGGCTTCAGAAGAGGGTGGTACTGAAATCGAGGAAGTAGCAGCTGAGACTCCTGAAAAAATCTTTAAAGAAGTTATTGATCCGGTAGTCGGTTTGACTCCATTCCAGGCAAGACGGCTTGCGTTCAACATTAACATTCCGAAAGAATATTTATCAAAAGCGGTTAAATTTATGCTTGGACTTTATACTGTTTTTGAAGAAAAAGATTGCTCGATTGCAGAAATCAATCCACTCGTAACGACTGGCGATGGAGATGTTCTCGCATTGGATGCTAAACTGAACTTCGATGATAACGCTGTATTCCGCCAGAAGGATGTGGCTGAGTACCGTGATTTGGATGAAGAAGATGAAAAGGAGATCGAAGCTTCCAAACATGATCTTAGCTATATTGCGCTTGATGGAAACATAGGCTGTATGGTTAACGGAGCTGGATTGGCTATGGCTACGATGGATATCATCAAGCATTATGGCGGCGATCCGGCGAACTTCCTTGATGTAGGGGGCGGCGCAACAGCCGAAAAAGTAACAGAAGCTTTTAAAATCATTTTATCTGATTCGAACGTTAAAGGTATTCTGGTCAATATCTTCGGAGGTATTATGAAATGTGATGTCATCGCAGAAGGTGTTGTAGAAGCAACCAAGCAAGTAGGGCTGGAAATTCCACTTGTAGTTCGATTGGAAGGAACCAACGTAGATTTAGGAAAGCAAATTCTCGCTGATTCCGGACTGAACATCACTGCTGCAGAATCGATGGCTGACGGAGCAGAGAAAATCGTCTCATTAGTTAAATAATGTGCTAGAGGACAGTTCCGAAGCTATCAACAATTTATTGTCTAAGTTGAAGGTTTGGAACAAGTTAGTAAATATCAGAAAGGACGGACGAAGATGAGTGTATTTGTTAACAAAGATACCAAAGTAATCGTGCAGGGTATTACAGGCTCAACAGCACTTTTCCATACAAAACAAATGCTGGATTACGGCACTAAAATCGTCGGCGGAGTGACTCCTAAAAAAGGCGGAACGGAAGTCGAGGGAGTACCGGTTTTCGATACAGTACAAGAAGCCGTTGAAAAAACAGGTGCCAATGCTTCGGTCATTTATGTACCTGCTCCGTTTGCTGCAGATGCTATTATGGAAGCGGTTGACGCTGAGTTAGATCTTGCTATTTGCATTACCGAGCACATTCCTGTAATGGATATGGTAAAGGTAAAACGTTATATGGAAGGAAAGAATACGAGACTAGTAGGCCCGAATTGCCCGGGAGTTATTACACCGGAAGAATGCAAAATCGGTATCATGCCTGGTTATATCCATAAGAAAGGGCATATCGGTGTCGTTTCCCGTTCTGGCACATTAACATATGAAGCTGTTCATCAATTATCGGAGCAAGGGTTCGGACAATCGACTGCTGTCGGTATTGGCGGTGACCCTGTAAATGGAACAGACTTTATCGATGTGCTCAAAGCTTTTAATGAAGACCCGGATACTGAAGCAGTCATGATGATTGGGGAAATCGGAGGAACTGCGGAAGAAGAAGCTGCTGAATGGGTAAAGGCTAACATGTCTAAGCCTGTAGTTGGCTTTATTGGCGGTGCTACCGCGCCTCCAGGAAAAAGAATGGGCCACGCTGGAGCAATCATCTCCGGCGGAAAAGGAACGGCAGATGAAAAAATCAAAGTGATGAACGACTGCGGAATTCAGGTTGCTGAAACGCCTGCAGTCATGGGAGAAACGCTGATTAGCGTTCTAAAGGAAAAAGGATTGCATGATAAATGTAAAACCCATTAATAAATATGCATGCTCAAGCTTTGCGCTTGAGCATGCTTTTTAAAAAGAGGTGGTTTTCGTGAAAGAAACCAGGATGAAATTACTCCATTTACACCGATGTCGGGGAGTCACAAGGCCATTGATCCGAAAGGTGCTTCATGATGATCCTCCACTCGATAATTTGTATAAATATTCAATAGATGATTTCCGCAAGCTTTTTTCCCTTCCAGACAAGCGTACGGCTATGATTTATCAAGACCTCCATTCCTCTCGCGTCTTCTCACAATTACGAAGAGACTTGAATACTTTCCATACCGTCACTATCCTCGATAACACATATCCCGCTTTATTACGAAACATTCCGGATTGTCCCATCGTATTATACTTATGCGGCGATTCCGATTTGCTTTCTCATGCCCCTTCATTAAGTGTAGTCGGAACCAGGAATCCTACAAGCGATGCTTACTCCAAAATGAATAATATTCTAACACCCTTAATCAAAGAAGGATGGGTGATTGTCAGTGGGATGGCAATGGGAATAGATGCAATGGCCCATCGTCTGGCACTGTGCTCCAGAGGAAAGACGATTGCTATACTCGGGGGAGGATTTCGACATATTTACCCTAAATCTAATATAAGCATGTTCCGCGCATTAACTGAAACACAGCTTGTTGTCTCAGAATACCCACCGGGCATTCCACCGCGCCGTCACCATTTTCCTGAAAGAAACCGGATTATTAGTGGTTTGACGTTTGGCACGCTTGTGGTAGAAGCAAAGGAAAGAAGCGGAAGTCTGATAACGGTGAATCAAGCACTGGAACAGGGAAGAGAAGTCTTTGCCATGCCGGGTTCACCGACACAGCCTGAAACAGACGGTTGCAATAAAATGATACAAGATGGAGCTAAATTAGTTCGAAAGACCTATGATATATTGGAGGAATGGCAGTGAAAAAGTAGCAAATCAGGTCGAATTATGTCAAAATTATAAGAAATCGCTTTCGGTTTTTCGAAAGAAAACTAGTTGTATGTTTGACAAATCATAAAAAAGTATTTAATAATAGGGAAGATTTATCAAAGAAATCATTTGCAGTTTTTGACAATGTCGCATAACAACACACGATAAATGATAATAACTACTGAATATAGAGACAGAATACCTCTTGGGAGGAACAAACATGGCAGATTATCTTGTAATTGTAGAATCTCCTGCAAAAGCCAAAACCATTGAACGTTACTTGGGGAAAAAGTATCAAGTAAAAGCTTCAATGGGGCATGTGCGGGATTTACCAAAAAGTCAAATGGGAGTAGATGTAGAAAAAGCATTTGAACCCAAATATATAACCATACGCGGCAAAGGCCCGGTGTTGAAAGAACTGAAGAGTGCCGCCAAGAAAGCCAAAAAAGTTTACTTGGCAGCCGACCCTGACAGAGAAGGGGAAGCAATTGCCTGGCACCTTGCTCATAGTTTGGATATAGATGAAAATTCAGACTGTCGGGTCGTTTTTAATGAAATTACCAAGGATGCAATCAAGGAGTCTTTTAAGCATCCGCGCTCGATCGATATGGATTTGGTAGACGCGCAACAGGCCAGAAGGATTTTGGATAGATTGGTCGGTTACAATATTAGTCCACTTTTATGGAAGAAAGTAAAAAAAGGACTGAGTGCCGGACGAGTCCAATCGGTTGCCGTCAAGATGATCATTGAGCGAGAAAGAGAGATCGAGAATTTCAAACCGGAAGAATACTGGTCAATCGAGGCTGACTTCTTGAAGGATAAAGATACTTTTGAGGGGGCCTTTTATGGGATTGACGGGAAAAAACAGGAGCTCGGGACCAAAGAAGAAGTGGATCGTGTTCTCGCAACTTTAAAAGGGAAAGAGTTCAACGTAGATAAAGTAAATAAGCGGGAACGGAAGCGGAACCCGGCCCAACCCTTTACAACATCTTCCCTTCAACAGGAAGCAGCACGAAAGCTGAATTTCCGTGCCAGAAAAACCATGATGGTTGCTCAACAATTATATGAAGGAATAGACTTGGGTAAGAAACAAGGCATTACAGGTTTGATTACCTACATGAGAACCGACTCTACACGGATATCAGAAACAGCGAAGAAAGAATCCGCTTCCTATATTGAAGAAAATTATGGAAAAGAGTATCTAGGTTCTAATAAAAAAAACAAAAATGCTGAAGGAGCTCAGGATGCTCACGAGGCAATCCGTCCAACATCTATAACTAGGGATCCAAAATCGCTGAAAAGTATTCTCTCCAGAGACCAGTACCGACTTTACAAATTAATTTGGGATCGTTTTACTGCCAGTCAAATGGCACCGGCTGTAATGGACACCATGACCGTTCACCTTGTCAATCAAGGGGTTGAATTCCGAGCTACTGGTTCCAAAGTGAAATTCAAAGGATTCATGAAAGTATATATTGAGGGCCGGGATGATAATAAAAAAGAAGAGGATAAGCTACTCCCTGATTTAGAAGAAGGGATGTCAATAAAAGCGGAAGAAATTCGTCCCAATCAGCACTTTACCCAACCACCTCCCAGATATACAGAAGCGCGTCTTGTCAGAACAATGGAGGAACAAGGCTTGGGCAGACCGTCAACCTACGCACCGACACTGGATACCATACAGCGCCGGGGCTATGTAACGCTCGATAATAAAAGATTCGTTCCAACCGAACTTGGGGAAATTGTTATCGATTTATTGAAAGAGTTTTTTCCTGAAATAATCGATGTGGACTTTACTGTCAAGATGGAAAGTGACCTTGATGCAGTAGAGGACGGTAAGACAGAATGGATTAACATTATCGATGACTTCTATAAAGGCTTTGACAAACGTCTTGAAAAAGCGGAAGAGGAAATGGAAAAGGTTGAGATCAAAGATGAACCGGCTG
This sequence comes from Sediminibacillus halophilus, assembly GCF_900103695.1. Lineage (GTDB taxonomy): Bacteria > Bacillota > Bacilli > Bacillales > Amphibacillaceae > Sediminibacillus > Sediminibacillus halophilus. The sequence goes on along the minus strand of NZ_FNHF01000001.1, from coordinate 444,857 downwards.
GTATCGATTGTGAAAACTGCGGTCATGAAATGGTCTATAAAATGGGAAGATACGGCAAGTTCTTAGCTTGTTCTAACTTTCCGGAATGTAGAAATACGAAACCTATTCTCAAGGAAATTGGCGTTAAATGTCCGAAATGTAAAGAAGGAAACGTTGTCGAAAGAAAATCGAAGAAACGCCGTACATTCTATGGATGCGATCGGTACCCGGAGTGTGACTTTATATCCTGGGATAAGCCGATTGCACGTCCTTGTCCGAAATGCGATTCCTTATTGGTAGAGAAGAAATCGAAAAAAGGTGTACAAATACAATGTACCAATTGTGACTATAAGGAAGAAACACAAAATTGATGACGAAAAAAGTATCAGGCTACTGCTTGATGCTTTTTTTAAATGATAAGAAAGTTACTAACAACATATTATGCAAAAGAGCATTTGTTATTTGAACCAACTAAAAAAGTTCATAGTTAGATTTCTCTGCGAACAGGGTATGAGAATTGTGTATAGGAGGGATAATATGTCTGAAAACAAAAAGTATTATGTAAAGGTAGACACAGGTGAAGTTCTATCATCCCCAACGTATGATAATAGTGTCGAATATGAAATCGAAGGCAATTACGAAGATAAACTTAGCCTGGAAAATTTATTTCATGAACAACATTTAGCAGGAAGCCGTTCAGCGGAATTACATTTTGAGGCTCCGTTTCAGGAAGTAAAAGCAGATCAAGAGAGAAAAAAATATGATGATGAAATGTTAAATATTTATCAACGAATCTATGAGTTAGGCACGCCCGATACGAAAGAAAAAATAGAAGAAATCGGTATTCTGGAAGAAAAGAGACAAGCATTCCCTTCCCAAAAGAACAGACCTGAGGATTTGAGTTGACACCCGATTGTTTAACAGATATAATTACCGTTCTGTAAGAAGCTTTACTTGACAGAGGAAATTTGAGGCTGTTGATGCGAAGGTTGTCGAATTTTCGCTTATAATCAACAGCCGGCCATTTTTTTCAAATAACGGATTGATAACAGAAAGCACAATTCAGAATTTTGTTACAATTTAGTAAAATTCATTGCATGGACATGGATAGTTGTGTTACTATTTATACGCCTTGAGCGAGGTGGGAAAATGCTAAACTGGTTTGAAGCGAAGAAAGCCTTTACAGAGTATTTGCAAATTGAAAAGAACGCTTCCCAATACACAATAGATTACTATCAAAGTGATATAGATAATTTCTTTGGTTTTCTGAAACGGGAATCCATCGGTCAATTGGAGCAAGTCGATTATCATGTTGTACGAACTTACTTGACAACTCTATATGAAAAGAAGTTATCAAGGAGAAGCGTCTCTAGAAAAATTTCGAGTCTGCGCAGTTTTTACAAGTTTCTGGATCGGGAAAAACATGTAGCAGCGAACCCTTTCTCTCAAGTAGTGCTTCCAAAGACTAATCAGGCTGTTCCGGGTTTTTTGTATGTGGAAGAACTGGAACGATTATTTGATGTAAGTGATTCCACGACACCCCTTGGTCAACGAAACCAGGCAATTCTCGAGTTGATTTATGCAACTGGAATTCGTGTGAGTGAATGCACAGGTTTGAAACTTGATGATATGGACTTCGACATTGGAACCATGCTGGTAAGGGGAAAAGGAAAGAAAGAAAGATACTTGCCGTTCGGTCGTTTTGCAGAAGCCGCGATGCAAAACTACATAAACCATGGTAGAAAGGAACTGTTACAGAAAACGGCGAAGCCATCTTCTGCCGTTTTTTTAAACGCTAGAGGAAATCCCTTAACCCCTCGTGGATTAAGATTGATTTTGGAAAAGATGGTAAAAGACGCTGCTTTGACGATCCATCTTCATCCTCACAAGTTGAGGCACACATTTGCAACACATATGTTGAACGAGGGAGCGGATTTAAGGGTGGTTCAGGAGCTTCTGGGCCACGAACATTTATCTTCGACCCAGATTTATACACACGTCACCAAGGACAGACTTCGCCATGTTTACATGAACAGTCATCCAAGGGCGAAGCAGAGGAATGATTAGTAGAGGAGGTTGAGGTTGATGGAATCACAACAATTTCATGCCACCACCATATTTGCTGTGCGGCATAATGGACAAAGTGCAATGAGCGGTGATGGGCAAGTCACATTAGGAAATGCGGTCGTTATGAAGCACAAAGCCAAAAAAGTCCGCAGATTGTATAGAGGGAAAGTTTTGGCTGGATTTGCTGGATCGGTAGCCGATGCTTTCACTTTATTTGAAAAATTTGAAGGGAAATTGGAAGCTTACAATGGTAATCTGTCAAGAGCAGCAGTTGAGTTAGCGAAAGAGTGGCGCAGCGACAAGGTGCTAAGGAAACTCGAGGCCATGCTGATTGTTATGGACAAAGAAGAAATGCTGCTGGTTTCCGGAACAGGAGAAGTGATTGAACCAGATGATGGTTTGCTGGCAATCGGTTCAGGTGGAAATTATGCTTTGAGTGCTGGCCGGGCGTTGACACGCCACTCGAAAGGCCTGTCTGCAAGGGAAATTGCTCAGGCTGCTATGGAAGTGGCTGGGGAAATATGTGTGTACACCAATGATCATATAACTCTCGAGGTATTGGATTAAAAAAGGAGGGTTTACTGCAATGGCGTTAAATAAGACTCCAAAACAAATTGTCGAACAACTCGATCAGTACATAATTGGTCAAACAAATGCGAAAAAGTCTGTTGCAATCGCACTTCGCAATCGCTTTAGAAGGATGCAGCTTGATGATAAATTACGTGACGAAATCGTACCTAAAAACATTTTGATGATCGGGCCGACTGGCGTTGGGAAGACAGAAGTCGCCAGGCGTTTGGCAAAGCTTGTAGGTGCTCCGTTTGTAAAAGTTGAAGCCACCAAATTTACGGAAGTTGGCTATGTAGGCCGCGATGTAGAATCAATGGTCCGTGATTTGGTAGAAATGGCTGTCCGCATGGTCAAACAAGAAAAAATGGAAACAGTGATGGATAAAGCGGAAGAACAAGCGAACAAACGTCTCGTCAAAATACTGGTTCCGGAAGAGAAAAAGCAGAACAATTTTAAAAACCCGCTCGAAATGTTTTTCCCGCAGCAAGGCGCAGAAAATCAAGAACAGGATCAGGAAAGCGACCATCAAGAAATCGAAAGCAGACGGAAACGTATCCGCCACCAGCTCGCACTTGGTGAATTAGAGGACAGGATGGTTACAATCGAAGTGGATGAGCAGACGCCCTCGATGTTTGATATGTTACAAGGATCGGGCATGGAACAAATGGGGATGAATATGCAGGATGCGCTTGGGCAGTTCATGCCAAAGAAGAAAAAGAAACGTCGCTTGTCCGTTTCCGAAGCAAGGAAGGTATTGACTCAACAGGAGGCTCAAAAACTCATCGATATGGATGAAGTGGCTCAGGATGCAGTCGATAAAGTCGAGCAGTCAGGCATGATTTTTATTGATGAAATCGATAAAGTAGCTGGCAAGAGCGACCAATCGGCAAATGTATCCCGAGAAGGTGTACAGCGGGATATCCTGCCTATTGTAGAAGGATCCACTGTCGTGACAAAGCACGGTCCTGTCCAGACGGATCATATTTTGTTCATTGCAGCAGGGGCTTTTCATATGGCAAAGCCGTCAGATTTGATTCCCGAGCTACAGGGTCGCTTCCCGATCCGTGTAGAGTTTGACAAATTGTCGATTGAAGATTTCCGCAATATATTAACGGAACCATCGAACGCATTATTGAAACAATACCAGGCTCTTCTAGCTACTGAAGGTATAAAAGTCGAATTTACGGACGATGCTGTGACTAGAATTGCCGAAGTGGCCTTTAATGTCAACCAGGAGACAGACAACATTGGAGCGCGAAGGCTTCATACTATTTTGGAGAAGCTGTTGGAAGAATTATCATTCGAAGCTCCGGATATCAACATGGAAAAGGTAGAAATAACTCCTCAATATGTTGATGAAAAACTAAGCAGTATTGCGAAAAATAAGGATTTAAGCCAGTATATATTGTAAATACCAGATTGGAGGATAACAATGGATTTATTAAATCGTGCCAGAAAAATCAATTCAATGTTACAAAAAACAACAGGGAAGTCAGTGAATTTTAATGATATGTCTGCTACTTTAAGAGATATCATAACGGCAAATATATTTGTGGTCAGCCGCAGAGGTAAACTATTAGGTTTTGCTATCAATCAGCAAATTGAAAACGAAAGAATGAAATCTATGTTGGAAGAGAGACAATTTCCAAAAGAATATACCGATAGTCTTTTCAATATTCAGGAAACCACTTCGAATATTGATATTGACAGTCCTTACACAGCCTTTCCGGTTGAAAATAAGGAATTGTTCCAGAAGGGTCTTACCACAATTGTGCCGATTATTGGAGGCGGAGAACGATTGGGTACGTTGATTTTGAGCAGACTGACTCAAAGCTTTAGCGAGGATGACCTTTTACTAGCTGAATACGGCGCAACGGTTGTTGGAATGGAAATCCTTCATGAAAAAACAGAAGAAATCGAAATGGAGGCTAGAAGCAAAGCAGTTGTGCAAATGGCGATTAGTTCGCTATCTTATAGCGAACTGGAAGCGATTGAGCATATTTTCGATGAACTGGATGGAAATGAAGGGCTGCTGGTAGCAAGTAAAATAGCGGACCGAGTAGGCATCACGCGATCGGTTATCGTCAATGCGCTGAGGAAGCTGGAGAGTGCGGGAGTCATCGAATCCCGTTCCCTTGGCATGAAAGGAACATATATTAAAGTCCTGAATAATAAATTCCTTGTTGAATTAGAAAAAATCAAATCCAACTAATGAAATCCATTTGCAAAACCTTCTTGTCACGGTCAAACGGCAAGAAGGTTTTTTGTGTTCCCGTATCTTTGCTGTTAGCAGAAGAAACACTAAATAGGCATTCCAAATGACACCATCTTTTGGAAAGGAGTACCAAAAACATTACTGCGCCAAGATATTTGCGCACCTCTTTCCCAAGGCGCCCTTTATGATGTGGTTTCCCTTGAATTTCCCCCTCAGAACTGTCTCGCACACTGCAACGCTTTGCTATCAATATCGAGTGAAACGTTCCTATCCAGCTAGTCGGAGATGTCGACAAGGGGAAAACATAGAATCACTTTTGCCTTACGACATTAACTTCGAACCAGCTGAATGTCCTCTTTACCAGAAGGGAGCTGATCCATGGGTGGCGGAAAGTGATTTTTACTTAGCCAGCAGTCTATATTTTTCGAAAAACCACACTCTTTTTTAATGAAAAACAGCCTTTAAAGCTACGTATCTTCGCCTTCAAAGGGGCAATCGGCAGGTTTTATGAAGAGGAGATACATGGTACCTATTCAATTTTTTATGCCTATTTACCTAGGTAAATGGGAGGGTATTCGATATAAATATGTGTCCGATTTTAGAATTCTTTTTCTTTTTTGCCAACCGATATTTTCATTTATGCAAGAGTGTGTAATAATAAAAGCAAAGGAAAAAAGACATGGTTCGACATAATTGCCACTGAGGGAATTGGGTATTATAGGATGCGATCTGAGACTAAAGTAATAAGGGTAGGTGATTTTTTACAGACCTAAAGTAAGATTATCAGTAAATTGCATAGACATAGAATTAGAATTAAATTACAATATTCGATATTGATAGCCAATTTTTGACGGTTTATGAAAAAAACGTTTTAAGACAAATTGAATATAGGGGGAAGAGAAAGTGTCTTTCTTTGGAAGTACCATTAGCAATTTAGAGAAATCATTGGATTATGCCTCTTTAAAGAACCAAACCATTTCAAACAATATTGCTAACGCAGATACACCGGGTTATAAAGCGCAACAAGTCGCATTTAAAGATGTTTTAAACAGTGAAATGAACAGCGGCTTTCAGACTAAACGCACAGATGCAAGACATATTGACTTCGGTTCCAACACTGCACAGCAATCCTTCCGTATCGTTTCCAATACAAATACTACATACAACCATAACGGAAACAACGTTGACATTGACAAGGAAATGAGTGAGCTGGCTAAAAACCAAATCTATTATCAAGGATTGGTAGATCGATTGAATGGGAAGTTTTCAAGCCTGCAGACAGTAATAAAAGGAGGAAGTTAATAAATGAGCATTTTTAATGCGCTCAATACTAGCGCAAGTGCACTCACAGCTCAGAGACTGAGAATGGACACTGTTTCCTCCAATATTGCCAATGCCGATACGACCAGGGCGACAGTCAACGAAAATGGAGAATATGAACCTTATCGAAGGAAATTGGTCTCTCTGGAAGCAAAGACACCCAGCTTTCAATCTTTTCTTCAAAAGGCATCTGGAAAATCTTCGAGCCCCGGTCAAGGTGTCAGGGTGAGTGAAATATCAGAGGATGAGGAGCCATTCAAACTTGTTTATAACCCAAATCATCCGGATGCGGACCAAAATGGTTATGTGCAACTACCGAATGTCGATCCGCTTGAAGAAATGGTAGATTTGATGAGTGCAACAAGATCATATGAAGCGAACGTCACTTCTGTAAACGCGACAAAGAGCATGCTGCTTAAAGCACTGGAAATAGGAAAATAATGATGAATCAGAAATGGGGGATACCTTTTGGTTTCAATTAATAACATTGGAAGTTTACAGTCACCATCATCTGTTTCTTTACAGCAGGATAACGGGAAACTGTCCACGCCAGGAGAAGCACAGGGGCAATTTGCGAATAGCTTAAAAAATGCAATTGATACGTTGAACAATTATCAGGTTGAATCAGACAAAAAGACGCAGGCGTTGGCCAATGGAGAAATCGATGATTTACATGATGTCATGATTACGGCACAAAAGGCAAGTATCACACTGAACACTGCTGTCGAAATGCAACGCAAAGCCATTGATGCTTACAATGAAGTAATGAGGATGCAAGTGTAAATTACATAGGCAAATAGAGTATACCGTCCTTTTCCTTATTGGTGGCTCCAGGTAAGGGAAAGTGCGTTTTTTTTGGGGGAAGAGAATGAAACAGAAAATTGACATCTATAAAGAAAAATTGACGAAATTCTGGAGTTCCAAGTCTTCCAGACAAAAAGGAGTCATGATTGGTTCTCTCCTGTTGGTTCTTTTTGTGATTATTGGTGGAACATTGCTTGCAAGTAAAAGTAGTATGGTTCCCTTGTATAATAATTTGTCTATACAGGAAGTAGGACAGATTAAAACAGAACTGGACGCTAAAGGAGTCCAGTATGAACTTCAGGATGCAGGTAAAACGATTTTGGTTCCAGAACAGGACGCTGACACATTGTTGGTTGATCTTGCTGCACAAGGACTGCCAGACAGTGGAAATGTTGATTATTCGTTTTTCAGTGACAATACATCATGGGGAATGACAGACAATGAGTTTGACGTCATCCAACTAGATGCTATGCAGTCTGAAATCGCCAATCTTATAAAAAGTATTGATGGTATACAGGATGCCAACGTAATGATCAACAAACCAGAAGAGCCGTTGTTTGTCAGTGAGCAGCCACTTGAGGCTTCGGCATCTATCGTTCTGAATACACAGCCAGGGTATCAGTTGGAACCAAGCCAGATTAAATCACTATATCATTTGGTATCCAAAACGGTGCCGAACCTCCCTACAGATAATATCGTCATCATGAATCAAAATTTTGAGTATTTTGACTTAAATGATTCAGCTACTGCCGGAAATGCTGACACGTACACATATCAGCAGAATGTGAAGGAAGATATTGAACGGGATATTCAAAGACGGGTGCAACAAATGATTGGCATGATGGTTGGAAACAACAAGGTAATTGCTTCCGTTACTGCTGATGTGGATTTCACACAGGAAAACAGGGTTGAAGAATTGGTTACTCCCGTAGATGAAGATAATATGGAAGGTTTACCGGTAAGTGTGGAAACCATCAAAGAAACTTACACAGGAGGCACTCCTGAAGGTGGTGTCGCAGGCACGGGGGAAGAGGAAGTAGTCAACTATCCAGCTGGTGAAGAAGGGCAGGATGGCGATTACGAAATGGTCAAGGAATCGATTAACAATGAGTTTAATCGAATTAAGAAAGAGATTGTTGAAAGCCCCTATAAAATTAGAGACCTTGGTATACAGGTTGCGGTAGATAATACAAAATCGGTTGACAATGAAACAGGGGAAGTAGAATATTTATCGGCTGCTGAAGAAGCAACGGTGGAAGACGGCATTTCATCAATCCTTGATTCGATCATTACCACTTCGATCGACGAGGAGTATGGCGAAGTGAACCCGGAAGAGAAGGTTTCGATCGTCTTACAAGAATTCAACGGAAGTAAGGGTTCTTCCGCTCAGCCGCAAGCTACCATTCCAACTTGGATGTATATCGTCGGCGGGGTTTTAATCGCCATTATCCTTGCTTTGATTTGGATGCTTTGGAGAAGAAGGAATACAGAAGAAGAGGAAGAGTACGAATATACCGAAGAATCTTACGTCCCTGCCCCCGTCACTATCCCGGATATTGAAGAAAGTCCGGAAACGGAAGCAGGAGTTCGTACCAAGCAACTAGAGAAACTCGCAAAAGATAAACCGGAAGAATTTGCGAAACTGCTTCGCAGTTGGATTGCGGAAGATTAGGGGGCAACCTTTATGGCAAGATACAAGGAATTAACAGGAAAGCAAAAGGCTGCAATATTACTGATTTCTCTCGGGCCTGATGTGTCTGCGCAAGTATATAAACACTTGACTGAAGAGGAAATCGAAAAATTAACATTGGAGATTTCTTCAGTGAAGAAGGTTGAAGCGGAGCAGAAAGAGCAAATTCTCGATCAGTTTCATCAGATAGCATTGGCGCAAGACTATATTTCCCAAGGAGGAATTGGTTACGCTAAAACGGTTTTGGAAAAGGCGTTGGGCCAATCTGAAGCAGATAGTATCATTAATCGGCTGACGTCTTCGTTGCAGGTGAAACCCTTTGATTTTGCTCGGAAAGCAGAACCGTCACAAGTGCTTAACTTTATCCAAAATGAGCATCCGCAAACAATTGCGCTTGTCTTATCCTATTTGGATCCGGAACAGGCGAGTCAAATTCTATCCGAGCTTCCGCAGGAAATGCAGGCTGATATTGCAAAACGGATTGCAGTCATGGATTCTACATCCCCTGAAATTATAACGGAAGTGGAACAGATCTTGGAGCGGAAGCTATCGGCGACTGTCACGCAGGATTATACTCAGACAGGCGGAATTCAGGCGGTTGTGGAAGTACTGAACGGTGTGGATCGGAGCACAGAGCGGACCATTCTTGATGCTTTAGAAATTCAAGACCCTGAACTTGCAGAGGAAATCAAAAAGCGTATGTTCGTATTTGAAGATATCGTCACGTTGGATAACCGTGCTATTCAGCGTGTGATTAGAGAAGTGGAGAATGATGATTTACGTTTGTCCTTGAAAGTTGCAAGTGAAGAGGTCAAAAATATCGTCTTTAATAATATGTCGACACGAATGGCTGATACCTTTAAAGAAGAAATGGAATTTATGGGGCCGGTCAGATTGCGTGATGTAGAAGAGTCTCAATCAAGAATTGTTTCGGTTATTCGCCGGTTGGAAGAACTAGGTGAAATTGTCATAGCCCGTGGTGGAGGAGATGATGTAATTGTCTGACAGCCATCCGAGTTTTTCTGGTACCGATAGAAAGATAATTGAGATAAAACCTGTTACTTTACGAGAAAAAGACGAGCAACATCAAAAATCAGGTATAGAGCTTAATCAAGCGGAATTAAAATTGAAACAGGTACAAGAAGACTTGGCAAAAGCAAGGAATGAAGCGGAATTCATAACAAAAGAAGCAGAGCGGCAAATAGCAAATGAAAGAAACGATTGGGAATCTGAAAAAAAGCGATTATATGAAGAAGTAAAACAGTCGGCCTATGAGTCGGGTTTTGAGACAGGGCGTTCCGATGCTCAAAAGCAATATGAAGAACTTGTAGAAAAAGCACGTGAGCTTGCGGACCTTGCACAACAAGATTACCAGACCATCGTCGATAAAAGTGAAGATACGATTTTGACCCTGAGTATAAAGGCTGCTTCCAAAATTGTTCACCATGAGTTGGAAACCACAGATGCTTTTCTGGGAATTGTAAAAAGTGTGCTGAAGGAAGCCAAACAACAGGAAAACATTGCGGTTTACATTCATCCGGATGAGTATCAGCTCGTGATCAGCCAGCAGGATGAACTGCGAAATATAGTGGTTGGAGAAGCGCAGCTACAATTTTATCCTGATATAGAGTTAGCAAGAGGTAGCTGTATCGTAGAAACGTCATTCGGCAGAATTGATGCAAGTGTGGATACTCGGTTGATGGAACTCAGAGAAAAACTATTTGAAGCGTTAAGGGAGAACTCAGATGAAGCTTGATAAGTACCTTGATGTGATCGACCGGTTCGAAAATTACAAACGCTATGGGAAAATCCACCGTGTGGTTGGTCTAATGATTGAATCTCAGGGACCAGAAGCAAGCATTGGCGATGTTTGTTACATTCACGCCAGCATAAATCATAATGAAACCATTTTGGCAGAGGTTGTCGGTTTCCATAATGAGAAAGTTTTACTCATGCCTTATTCACAGCTGAAAAATATAGGACCTGGTTGCATGGTCGAAGCAACTGGTCAGCCTTTATCGATAAAAGTGGGAAGAGGACTGATTGGCAAGGTAGTCGATTCGTTGGGAAACCCTCTGGATAACTCGAAAATGCCGAAGGGTCTGGCTTCTTATCCTTCTGAGCAGTCACCGCCGAATCCTATGCTGCGCCCGCCGATTCACGAGCCCATCCAAGTAGGGGTGAAAGCAATCGATACCATGCTTTCCGTCGGAAAAGGGCAGAGGGTAGGTATATTTGCTGGAAGCGGAGTCGGAAAAAGTACACTCCTTGGAATGATTGCCAGAAACAGCGGGGCAGATATAAATGTGATCGCTTTGATTGGCGAACGTGGAAGAGAAGTCCGTGAGTTTATCGAAAACGATTTAGGTGATGAGGGGCTCCAAAAGTCTATAGTCGTGGTTGCCACTTCTGATCAGCCGGCATTAATGCGGATAAAAGGAGCGTACACTGCTACCGCCATCAGTGAATATTTTCGTGATCAAGGATATAACGTCAACCTGATGATGGACTCGGTAACAAGAGTGGCCATGGCTCAAAGAGAAGTTGGACTTGCGACAGGAGAGCCGCCAACGACAAAAGGATATACACCATCTGTGTTTGCAATATTGCCAAAATTGCTGGAAAGAGCCGGTACTAGTGAAGCAGGTACCATTACGGCGTTTTATACAGTGCTGGTAGATGGAGATGACATGAATGAACCAATTGCCGATACGGTCAGAGGTATATTGGACGGTCATTTTATTCTCGATCGCAAACTTGCCGAACAAGGGAGGTTTCCGGCAATAAATGTTCTAAAATCAGTAAGCCGGGTTATGCCGCAAGTAATATCACCTGAACAATACCAAGTTGCGGCTAAGATCAGGTCATTGCTTGCTACCTATGAAGAAAATCACGAATTGATTCAGATAGGTGCATATAAACGTGGAACGAGCAAGGAAATAGATGAAGCAATTCAGTTTCAGCCGAAACTGGTCCATTTTTTGAAACAAGTAACAGACGAAAAGTTCTCCAGTAAAGAAGCATTGCTGCAAGCTTCTAATCTAGTAGCAGGTGGTAAGGCGTAATGGCAGATTCGAAAACACTTGAAAAATTATTGGATTTAAGAGATAGAGACAAGCAAACCGCTCAAAAAGACTACAAGTTATCGGTCGAGCGTTTTGAAGACGTCGCTTCGGAGATGTACACCCTGTTGAAGAAAAAAGAAGATGCGGAGGCTGCCTATCAACGTGAAATCGGCGAAGCCCCGGCATTTGTAGGAAGTTTAACTTCACATTCCGAATATATCGCTAAATTGAAGACGAAAATCGCCCGCTTGCAAACAGCGGTTGGCAATGCACGCAAGGATATGGAAACGAAACAGGATAAACTTACTGCTGCTTATGTCGAAACAAAGAAGTTCGAACGGATAATTGAACGAAAAAAAGAAAAACACCAGGCAGTCGTAAAAGCAGAAGAATCTAAGCAGATGGATGAAATATCCACTTTGCAGTTTAACAAAAACAGGGATTGGTGAATTATGGCTAGCAAATCCGAGTATGAAAAAAAGAAACCAGGAGTCCTTCAATGGATATTATTTATTTTAATACCTTTGATTCTGGCAGCCACAATTGCATTGATTATCATGGTTGCTGCCGGAATAGATGTAGGAGGATTTGCCAAAAAGTATGCAAATCAAGTGCCAGGTGTTTCTTCATTGGTTTCTGATGAAGAAAAAGAAAGTGGAGATGTAGAGCAAAAGCGATTGACTGCTGCTATCGAAAGCAAGGATGAACAAATCGAGCAATTGGAATCGGAATTGGAAGCAAGAGAAGCGGATTTGGAAGATTTGAACGAACAAATCAACACGCTCAACCAACAACTGGAAACAAAGGAAGAAGAAACCGAGGAAACTGCTTCCGACCCTATAAATGATATATCGACCTCTTTTCAAAACATGGAGGCAGAAAGAGCCGCGGGAATACTGGCTAATTTAGAGGATGATACAGCGTTGGCGGTCATGGAACAAATGTCCAAAAAGACCCTGGGTGAAATCCTTGGCGAAATGGATGCAGATGAAGCGGCCAGACTGACAAACGCATACGCAGCTGAGGAAGCTCAGTAACACTGAAAGGAGGTGAAAAAGTGAATAGTATCGGATTATTTAACGTCCAGCCGAATACGTCTTTGACTCCTTTATCTTCTTCAGAAGAGGGGATTGGCTTGACAGGGTTAACCACTGCCTTTAAAGAGTTAATGATGCAAAATTCTTCCGAAAGTGATGAGGAAAAAACCGACGCTCAAGGCAGTGTGCTTAACGGGCTTCTTTCTACTTTGAAATCGCTTGGCATTGAGTTATCGGATGAAGATTTAGCAAAACTTGATGCATTATCACCACAAGTACAAGAAGTGATTTCTGAAATGCTTCAGAATGAAACAACGATGGAAAAGCTTAGCGAAGATCATCCGAAAATGGGACCAACAGAGTTGATTGCCGTTTTGATACAAAACGTTAAAAATGTAGTGGGTAAGGAGAAGCTTACAGATGGTCCTCTTACAGGTAAAACAACTGTTGCTTTACCAACAACTTCTGAACAAGCGGTAGCCATGCTTCAAAATCAACAAGCTGTCTTGATTCAACCTGTTGCGAGTACGGTTGACCATGAAAGCAAACAATCTTTCCAGATGATTTGGGAGCAGGCAAAAATAGTTCTCGGCAAAATTGATGCAGGCAATCCTACTAAAGAGCAGGAAGCATCCTTGAAACAATTACTACAACAATGGGTAAACCAGGAGAAAGTGGCTGGTAAAACGAATATGGCAGTTGGATCCAACAATGAAAACAGTTTTAAAGGGGAAACGAAACTGCAAAATGTTTGGCAACAGCTTGTCAAGACTTTTCGCAGCCGTGACAACCTTTCTGCACAAAACCGTTATCCAGGTAATTCTTCTGTAACCTCTGCTGACATTGGCAAGTGGATTAAGCAGGCGTTAGCCAGGCAGTCAGATGAAGGCCCATCAAATCAAGCAGTTGCCTCACAGCAACAGGTGAACAGCATGCCGATTTCGAAAGTTGAGCAATATGTAGTGCATCTTAACCAAACCGGAAGTCAGGAAGCTAACCAGAAACAACTGACAGAAACATTGCAAAAAGCCATTCAAGAAAGCAATTTTTTGAAAAGCAATGGTACCAGAGAGCTTTCGATCAAACTGCGTCCAGCCCAACTGGGGGATGTAATGGTGAAGATGACCCAGCTCAATGGGGAAATGACCGTCAAAATAACGGTGACGAGCCAAGCAGCCAAGGACATGCTTGAAGGAAATCTTCATCAGCTTAAGCATATGTTCTCCCCGCAGCAAGTAGTTGTCGAGAAACAGGATGCTCAATTGTTGCAACAAGATAATCGGAACAATGGTCAGCAAAGCAACAGCAACATGGATCAGTCAGAACAAGAAAACGACTACCCGCAGGATGAATCCAGGGAGTCTTCAGAAGAAGACTCGGAAGGTAAAAGCTTCTCTGATTTTCTGATGAATGAGAAAGTGTAGGTGACAAAAGTGACAAAAATAGATAATTCCTTTTATCTGAGTCAGCAGCCACGTGGCACGACTGGTTCGAATTTAGGAAAAGACGAATTTTTAAAAATTTTGATGGCCCAGCTGCAAAACCAGGACCCGCTGAATCCAATGGAAGACAAGGAATTCGTATCTCAGATGGCCAGTTTTTCTTCCTTGGAACAAATGACGAACATGTCTAGTTCCATGGATCGATTAGTTAATTCACAAACCATTTCTCCGGTTCTTCAATATAGCCATTTAATCGGCAAAGAAGTTTCTTATAACCGGTATGATGAAGAGACAGGCCAAGTAATCGAAACACCGACAAGTGAGGTGACCGCAGTCAGTCAGTCAGACGGAAAAGCCATATTGGAATTGAGCAATGGTGAAAAGATATATGCGGATTCGGTATTAAAGGTGAGCAGCCCATCATCTGACTAAAGGATGATAAACATGGAGCACCGAATACAATCTTTACAACACCCAATAACCTTATTACCCAAATCAACGAAAACCAAAACATCTAAACAAACAAATTTTAAAGATGCATTGTTAAATGTACAGAGTTTAAAGGTTAGCAAACATGCAAAACAGCGAATGAACGAACGGAATATAGCGATCGACCAGGAGCAGTGGCAGAAAATAACGGCAAAAGTAGGAGAAGCAAAACAAAAGGGAATAACGGATTCTTTGGTATTGACAGACAATGCAGCTTTGCTGATAAGTACGAAAAACAATACCGTCGTGACAGCCATGGATCGCTCAGAAGCCGGGAGCAGGATATTCACCAATATCAACGGAACCATTGTAATGGATAATTAGGCTGGACCCGAAAGGGAGGCCGAAATTTGCTGAGTGAATGAGGCAAATGGAATAAAAAAAATTGAAAAAGGATGTTGTGCAAAATGTTACGTTCAATGTATGCAGGTATATCAGGAATGAACGGTTTTCAAACCAAATTAGATGTTATCGGAAATAATATTGCCAACGTAAACACTTCCGGTTATAAAAAAGGCCGGGTTACTTTTCAAGATATGATGAGCCAATCTCTATCAGGAGCAGAAGGTCCGGTCATGCAAGGAGGGAATGCAATCCGTGGAGGCGTGAACCCTTCCCAAGTAGGCTTGGGTTCTCAAGTCGGTTCGATTGACAACATACATACCGTAGGGAACCGCCAGACAACCAATCGGGCATTAGACCTTGCTTTGGAAGGAGACGGCATGTTTGTTTTAGGAGAAGATGCCAATGCTGATGGAAACTTCACCTTTGGCGGAAACGAAATGACCTTTACCAGAGCAGGAAATTTCTATTTAGATGACGATGGCTATGTCGTCAATCCGGATGGTAAATATCTGCTGGGAGAAGTAGATGGCGGCGGATTAGGAAAAATCCAGATTCCGGAGGATGCTGAAAGCTTCAGCATACAGGGAACCGGAGAAGTGACTTATGTGGACCCGGAGGATGGCGCCACAACAGCCGGAACGATCCGACTTGCTAAATTTTCGAATCCGGGCGGCTTGCAAAAGCTGGGAGCTAATACTTACCAGCTGACTGCAAACGCAGGTGTCTATACGGATGATGGAAACTTTGACAGCATCGATGATTTGGTCATTCCTGGACAAGACGGTGGGGCGTCTGTCGTGTCTGGTGCCTTGGAAATGTCCAATGTCGACTTGGCAGAAGAGTTTACCGAGATGATTACAGCACAAAGAGGATTCCAGGCAAATACCAGAATCATCACGACGTCTGATGAGATTCTTCAGGAACTAGTCAACTTGAAACGTTAACCAAAAGGGGGAATGGGGGCGTTGAATCGCCCTCTCTAACTAAATGATTAAACTCACTCGATTAAATGGTGATACATTCAGTTTAAATGCGGTATATGTTGAACAGATACAATCCTTTCCTGATACGACCATTAGTCTTGTCACAGGAAAAAAAATAGTTGTAAGAGAAACGGAGAATGAAGTGAATATGTTGATTCAAAAGTATTATCAAACCATTGGTTTGCAGGGCTGTGTCATAGAAGCCGGTGATGTTCATGGGCAGTAAAATGCTTAAAGTACTGATCATCACCCTGCTTGTTCTAATCATTGGCGGTGCGGCTGGTATGGTTTATGTTCTGAATGCCGATGGAGAAGAAAAGGAGTCGGATGAGCAATCGTTGGATGAAATCGTTGAAAACTCTTTTCAAACGGAAGAAATGAGTACCGATTTAGAGGATGGCAGCTTCGTCCGTATCCAATTTCAAATTGTCGCAGACAGCGAAAAAGCGAAGGAAGAAGTAGAAAAACGTCAGTTTCAAGTACAAAATATCCTCATCAAAGAGTTGGCAAAGATGGATCGGGATGCATTTAAGACGGGCATAACCGATTTAGAGTCATTGATGAAAGATAAATTAAATGAAGTGATGCAAGAGGGTACTATCGTCAATGTTTACACCATCAAAAAAGTTTTACAATAAGTTAGAAAGTCTCCTGATAGGAGGTGGCGGATATGGCACAGGAAGTACTTTCCCAAAACGAAATAGATGACCTTCTATCTGCTCTGTCATCAGGAGAGATGGATGCGAGCACCTTAAAGCAAGAAGAACAAGAAAAAAAAGTTAGAGTATATGATTTTAAAAGAGCATTGCGCTTTTCAAAGGATCAAATTAGAAGTCTCTCAAGAATTCACGAGAATTTTGCCAGACTGTTGACCACTTACTTTTCTGCTCAGCTGAGGACTTACGTCCAAATCTCGGTGGCTTCAGTCGATCAGATACCTTACGAAGAATTTATTCGTTCGATTCCCAAAATGACGATTTTAAACATATACAGTATGGCTCCTTTGCAAGGAAGGATCATTTTTGAATTCAACCCGAATATCGCATATGCCATGCTTGATCGATTATTGGGCGGAAAGGGTAACAGCGTAAATAAAGTAGAAAACTTGACCGAAATTGAAACGACGTTAATGTCCCAATTATTTGAGAAAGCCTTGGAAAATTTGCAGGAGGCGTGGAGTTCAGTAATTGACATCGATCCTATGTTTGAAGAATTTGAAGTGAATCCTCAATTTCTTCAACTTGTATCACCCAACGAAACCGTGGTGGTTGTGTCATTGAACACAACCATTGGAGAAAGCAGCGGGATGATCAACATATGTATTCCTCACGTTGTACTGGAGCCGATTATCTCCAAGCTGTCTGTCCATTATTGGATGCAGACGAATACAAAGGAAAGCGATCCGAAGGAGTATGAGGATCTGGCCCATACAATCAGCAAGGCTAAAGTAGATGTTAAAGCAATATTGGGGGAATCGACCATTAATGTCAGTGATTTACTGAACTTGAAAAAAGATGATGTCATTCAGCTGGATCAGGCGATCGACCAGCCAATGACGCTTAAAGTAGATGAACAATCCAAGTTTTATGTTCAGCCTGGTAAACAAAAAAATAAAATGGCTGTCCAAGTCTTAGAAGAAATACAAGGGGGGAACGACAATGATGAATGATGATATGCTGTCCCAGGAAGAGATCGATGCTCTTTTGCGGAGTACGGATGATGAGGAACCTGAGCAAGAAACAAAGGAGAGCACAGTTCAGAATCCCCCGGTTGATGATTATTTAAATTCAGTCGAGCAAGATGCTCTGGGAGAGATCGGTAATATTTCTTTTGGCAGTTCTGCAACGACGCTTTCCACTTTGCTGAATCAGAAGGTGGA
This sequence comes from Sediminibacillus halophilus, assembly GCF_900103695.1. Classification (GTDB taxonomy): domain Bacteria; phylum Bacillota; class Bacilli; order Bacillales; family Amphibacillaceae; genus Sediminibacillus; species Sediminibacillus halophilus. Next base: position 426,972 of record NZ_FNHF01000001.1, on the reverse strand, counting down.
AATTACGACACCGACTATTTCAGTCATTCACAGAGAAAACCTGCAAGACGAATTTCCACAACCATATGTAGGGGTGGAAGTGGAGTACACAGAGGGCTTTTCAGGAGTCAACTTGTTTGTCATACAATCGAGGGATGCAGCGATCATTGCTGACTTGATGTTGGGTGGTGATGGACAGGCTCCGTCTGAGGAATTGAACGATATCCATTTGAGTGCAGTACAAGAAGCAATGAATCAAATGATGGGGACGGCAGCAACCAGTATGTCGACCGTCTTTACAAAACGAGTAGATATTTCACCGCCTGCTATCAGCGTTTTGGATGTGGAAGCAGATCAAGGGACGAAACCGATTGATTCAGAAAATAATCTAGTAAAAGTTTCTTTTCAATTACAAATTGGTGATTTAATAGATTCGAATATAATGCAATTGTTGCCTGTCAATTTTGCCAAAGATTTAGTGGATCAATTGTTGCATCCTTCCGATTCAGAGGAAAACAAGCAGGAAACAGAACCACCTCTGCAGGAACAAAATGTGGCTAAGCCGGAACAAGCACAGCAACCAACGGCCGAAAACGCAGATAGCAGAGCCAGAACCGAATATAATCGGGAACCTGCCAGCAAAAACCAGCAGCCTAACCATATCGGCGGCAAAGTGCCTAGCAAAGCAGCTGATGTCCAGCAAGCTGAATTTTCCAGTTTTGAGCAGGTAGATTTACCTGCCAAGGAACAGCGCAATCTTGATATTCTTATGGATATCCCGTTAAAAGTTACAGTGGAATTGGGAAGAACCAAGCGATCTGTACAGGAAATCCTGGAGCTTTCATCGGGGTCTATTATCGAGCTGGATAAACTGGCCGGAGAACCTGTTGATATTAACGTGAACGAAAAATTGATCGCAAAAGGCGAAGTTGTAGTCATCGATGAAAACTTTGGGGTTAGGGTTACAGATATCGTTAGCCCAAGAGATCGCATAAAAAAATTGAACTAGAATTCGAGAGGGGTAGTTTAAATGAGTAAGAGAGTATTAATAGTAGACGATGCAGCGTTCATGCGTATGATGATTAAAGATATTTTGAGTAAAAACGGCTTTGAAGTTGTAGGAGAAGCACCGGATGGCGCTCAGGCTGTCGAAAAATACAAGGAACTGACGCCAGATCTTGTGACAATGGATATTACCATGCCCGAGATGGATGGTATTGCTGCATTGAAGGAAATTAAACAAATTAATTCAGATGCAAAAGTTATTATGTGTTCTGCCATGGGGCAGCAGGCAATGGTTATCGATGCAATCCAGGCTGGTGCAAAAGACTTTATTGTTAAACCATTTCAGGCCGACCGTGTAATTGAAGCAATTCAAAAAGTATTAGACTGAGAACAAGTGGTGAAAAATGTTGAAAAAATTTAGTGTGCTGGCATTTATCCTTCTTTCACTTTGGTTTGTTCCGGCAACGTTTCAGGCGGCTCCAAGTGTAAAGGACTGCGTGGGAGCGCAAAGTGATGAATGCAAGTCAGATACTGGAACGACAAACGAAGATGATAGTGAAAGCGACGGGAAGCAGGATAACCAGATTGAACCAGCGGACAAGTCTTCTTCCGGATTATTCTTTTATTTTATCCGGTTATTACTAGCACTCGGCTTGGTTTTAGCATTAATCTATTTTCTGTTGAAATTTTTAAATCGCAAAAATAAAATGTACCAAAAAGTCAGGGCATTAGAAAACATTGGCGGAATCGCTCTGGGGCCACAAAAATCGCTGCAAATCGTCCGTATTGGCGGGAAATTATTCGTTGTTGGTGTAGGAGACAACGTGGAAATGTTGTCTGAAATAACCGATGAAGCCACCAAAGAAGAATTGATGAAGTCAGATGGCGAGGGAAGTGATCTCAACCCAGTCACTTTCCTGACATCAGTCATGGGAAAGGGAAAAAATACAGCAGACACTACTGGGGAAGAAAAGCAACAACATTTCTCGGCTTTATTCCAGTCAGAGCTAGATAAACTCAAACAGGGCAGAAAACGATTGATTGAACGCCGTCAGAATAAGGATGAAGATAGCAATGAATGAATTTATAGATGTGTTTTCCGGTTCAGACCCTGGCAGTATATCTACTTCTGTCCGATTGATCTTGCTGTTGACCGTTTTTTCATTGGCACCAAGTATATTAATTTTGATGACGTGTTTCACCAGAATCATTATTGTTCTTTCGTTTGTCAGAACTTCACTTGCTACACAGCAAATGCCGCCCAATCAAGTACTTATTGGTCTGGCACTGTTTTTGACATTTTTCATCATGGCGCCTACTTTTCAGGAGATTAACGAGGACGCACTGACGCCCTTAATGAATGAAGAGATTACGCTGGATGAGGCGTATGAAAATGCCAGTATGCCAATTAAAGAATTCATGGCCGGCCATACGAGACAAAAGGATTTGGCCCTGTTTATGAATTATGCTCAGATGGAACAGCCAGAAACAATTCAGGACATACCGCTTACAACGCTAGTACCTGCATTTGCTATCAGTGAATTAAAAACCGCATTCCAGATGGGATTTATGATTTTTGTTCCATTTCTTGTAATCGATATGGCGGTAGCAAGTGTTTTAATGTCCATGGGTATGATGATGCTTCCACCGGTAATGATTTCTTTACCATTTAAAATTCTGCTATTCGTCTTGGTGGATGGCTGGTACTTAATCACCCATTCATTACTGAGCGGATTTTAACGATGGAAAGGAGAAGGTTTTATGAGCGGTGATTTTGTCATCTCCCTGGCTCAGCAAGGGATATATACGATACTAATGGTGACTGGTCCGTTGCTGCTTTTAGCGCTTGTCGTTGGACTATTGGTTAGTATCTTTCAAGCCACCACCCAAATTCAAGAGCAAACACTTGCTTTTATCCCGAAAATTGTCGCAGTCCTTGTCGGGCTCGTGTTTTTCGGCCCTTGGATGTTGACGCGCATGGTGGAATTTGCAGCAAATATTTTCCAGAACTTAAACCAGTTTGTGGGTTGAAATAGATGTTAGACTTAATTAATTTATCCAGTGTTCCGGCTTTTTTATTGATACTAGTCCGGATAACCTCTTTTTTTGTCACGGTTCCTATTTTTTCTTATAAAAATATTCCGACGCATTTTAAAATAGGGAGCAGTTTCTTTTTGGCATGGATTATGTATTACACGATTTCTGTACCCGAGATAGCACTGGATGAAACCTTTATCCTATTAATTTTTAAAGAAGCACTAGTCGGACTACTTCTTGGTTTGATAGCTTATTTGATTCTTGCGGCTCTTCAAATTGCCGGAGGCTTTATCGATTTTCAGATGGGCTTTGCAATTGCGAATGTGATCGATCCTCAGACAGGCGCACAGAGTCCTTTGATCGGGCAGTACTTTTATACGATTGCTTTATTGTTTCTCCTTGCGGTCAACGGGCATCATTTGTTGATAGATGGCATCTTTTACAGTTACCAAACAGTACCGATAGATGCTTTCATTCCTTGGGGAAATGAAGCGATAACAGAACTTGTTACACAAACATTCAGCCGGATGTTTTTAATTGCTTTTCAAATGGCGATTCCGGTGGTCGGCTGTTTATTCCTTGTCGATGTCGCTCTAGGAATAATTGCTCGTACGGTTCCACAGTTAAACGTTTTTGTAGTGGGACTTCCATTGAAAATACTCGTCAGTTTTATTGTCCTTTTACCTTTTCTTGGTCTGTATGTAGGATTGGTGAAAAACTTGTTTGAAACCATGCTTCAAACCATGCAAAGTCTGTTACAGCTATTCGGAGGTGCTTAAACTGGAATTAAAGCTCGATTTGCAATTTTTTTCAGGTGAAAAAACAGAAAAAGCAACCCCGAAAAAGCGTCAAGATTCAAGAAAAAAAGGACAGGTTGCCAAGAGTCAGGATATAAATACAGCGATTTTATTGTTTTTCGTTTTTCTTCTATTTATCACTCTTGGCGGTTATTTGAAAAATATTATGATGGCAATGTATCAGCACTCCTTCACGGAATATATCAACTGGGAGGTTACAGAAACGACCACCCATAAAGTTTTTTTGGAAACGACAATAGAAATGAGCAAAGCAGTCGCACCAATCATGGGAATTGCCATCGTGGCAGGTCTTGCGTCCAATTTTATGCAAATAGGTTTCTTGTTCACGGGTGAGCCGCTAAAGCCGAAATTGAGTAAGATCAATCCGCTTCAAGGGGCAAAGAAAATATTTTCGGCGCGGGCATTGGTGGAATTAGTCAAATCACTATTGAAAATCTTTTTTATCGGAGTAATCACTTTTGCTGTCATTTGGATGCGTAAAGACGAGATGATGCAGCTTGCTGGTAAGGATGTGGACAGTTCACTGGCCTTTTTTGGTAACACCACTATTACCATGGGAATAGCAGCCTCGATTGCACTACTGGTGATTGCTGTAATTGATTATACGTACCAAAAATACGATTTTGAAAAAAGTATCCGGATGTCTAAAAATGACATCAAGGATGAACACAAAAATATTGAGGGTAATCCTTTAATCAAATCAAAAATAAAAGAAAAGCAGCGGCAGATGGCCATGCGGAGAATGATGAGCGAGATACCACAGGCAGATGTAGTCATCACGAATCCGACCCACTATGCTGTCGCGATCAAATATGATGAAACAAAAGCGGATGCTCCTTATGTGGTTGCGAAAGGGGTAGACTACGTTGCTTTTCGCATCAGAGATATAGCGAAGGCAAACGATGTAATGATGGTGGAAAATCGCCCGCTGGCACGTGGATTATACAAGGAAATCGAAATCGGCGACATTATCAGTGAAGAATTTTTTCAGTCAGTAGCTGAAGTGCTGGCTTACGTGTATAAAATGGGACACAACGCTTCAAGTAAGTGATTTAAGGAGAGAGTTACATGGCAATTAGAGATTTATCGGTTTTATTAGGTGTAATTTTAATTATTATTATGTTGGTCATCCCTTTGCCAGGATGGATATTAAGTATTTTCATACTATGCAATATTTCCTTAGCACTTATTGTCATACTAGTGTCCATGAATACGACAGAGGCATTGCAATTTTCGATTTTCCCGTCACTGTTACTATTGATGACTCTTTTTCGTCTTGGATTGAATGTTTCGACCACGCGTTCCATACTTTCAAAAGCGGATGCCGGGGGAGTAGTTGAAACGTTCGGAACCTTCGTCATTGGTGATAATCCTTTAGTAGGTTTTGTGGTATTTGCCATTTTGGTGATTATCCAGTTTCTTGTCATTACAAAGGGCGCCGAACGTGTTTCCGAAGTTGCTGCCAGGTTTACGCTGGATGCAATGCCTGGTAAACAGATGAGTATCGATGCTGACTTGAATGCGGGCATGATATCGGAGCAGCAGGCGAAGGAAAGGCGAGAAAAAATAGAGAACGAAGCTGATTTTTATGGTGCGATGGACGGTGCCAGTAAGTTCGTAAAAGGGGATGCAATTGCAGGAATCATCATCGTCCTCATTAATATTATATTCGGTTTGATCATTGGCATGGTCCAGATGGATATGAGCTTCCAGGAAGCAATCAGCACCTATATGCAGTTGACAGTAGGAGATGGCCTGGTAAGTCAAATTCCTGCGCTGTTGATTGCGACGGCTACCGGTATCGTGGTTACCCGTGTTGCTTCTGAGGGGAATCTTGGGACGGATGTCACCACCCAACTTTTTCGGTATCCAAAACTTTTATATATAGCAGCAGGTACCGTATTCTTCCTTGGTTTAACTCCTATAAACTTTTTGCTGACGACAATGATTGCCGGCATCTTGGTATTTGGAGCATACTGGCTCTCCAAGGAGTTGGAGCAGCCAGATTTGCCAACAGTCGAAGAAGAAGAGGAAGCAGATACGGATCATATGAAGTCTCCAGAAAATGTTGTCCAGCTGCTAAGCATGGATCCGATCGAGTTTGAGTTTGGTTATGCGCTGATTCCGTTAGCTGATACAAGTCAAGGAGGAGACTTGCTTGACCGGGTGGTAATGATCCGCAGGCAGTTAGCGATTGAACTGGGGGTCGTCATTCCGGTTGTCAGAATCAGGGATAACATTCAACTGAATCCGAATGAATATCGGTTAAAGGTAAAAGGAAATGAAGTGGCCACCGGTGAATTATTGCTCGACCATTATTTAGCAATGAGCCCAGGGATTGATGACGATACTATAGAAGGCATTGAAACACAGGAACCAGCCTTTGGACTTCCCGCAAAATGGATAAGTGAAGAATTAAAAGATGAGGCCGAATTGTCAGGTTATACGGTTGTCGATCCGCCATCAGTTGTATCCACCCATATAACGGAGGTTATCAAGCAGCATGCCCATTTATTACTCGGCAGACAAGAAACGAAACAGCTTATCGATCACTTGAAGGAAAGTTATCCGATTTTGGTTGAAGAGGTCACCCCAGAACCATTGTCTACCGGGGATATCCAAAAAGTTTTAGCCAAGCTGTTGCGTGAAAATGTTTCGATTAGAAATCTTCCGATTATTTTTGAAACGCTTGCTGACTTTGGCAAGATGACCAGTGATACAGAGTTGTTGGCTGAATATGCAAGACAGTCGCTTGCTTCTCAGATAACCAAACAGTATGTAGATGAGGGAGGAATGCTACGGGTGATAACCATTTCTAATGATGTAGAACAAGTTCTGGCGGAAAATGTGCAGCAAACAGAACATGGCAGCTATCTAGCGTTAGATCCGGAAACACAGCAGGTAATAATCCGATCTGTAACTGAGCAGGTAGAACAGGCATCGCTACGGGAAGAAACACCGATTATCTTATGCGCTCCTTCTATCAGAATGTATTTGAAACAATTGCTTGATCGTTATTTTCCGCAAGTTATTGTGCTTTCTTACAATGAACTGGAACCGAACCTTGAAGTGCAAAGCATAGGGGTGGTGAACGTCGCATGAAGGTGAAAAAGTTTACAGCACCGACAATGCCGGAAGTTATGCAGAAAGTACGCAAAGAGCTGGGGGCCGATGCGGTCATCCTGCATTCAAAGGCGATTCACACTGGTGGGTTTTTAGGCCTGTTTAAAAAAAGAAACATAGAAGTGGTTGCCGCATTAGATAAGGAACCAAAAAGACAAAAACAAGCCGAGCAGCAAGTAACAAAGCCGAGAGTCTCTGAAAAAGAGGTGAAATGGAAGGAACCGGCTGCGACCAAACCAGATCAGGGTATGTTACAGGAATTGAGAGATTTGAAAAGCTTGATTGAATTAAACAGCAACACAGGCAATCTACCGCAATACCCTGCTGCATACCGGTTGTTTTATGAACACTTACTTTCACAAGATATGGAAGAGGAAATGGCTGAAAGACTGGTATCGAGTATGTATGGTCACAATCCTGAAGCTGGAAGAGATTCTTTTGTGGAACTTCTGGCAGAAGAGTTGGCTGACAGATTCCCGGAAGGTGCATTTGAAGGGATTTCCTATGAGAAAAAATTTGTCCATTTTGTAGGCCCAACCGGTGTCGGCAAAACAACTACCATTGCGAAAATCGCGGCAAAAAGTGTATTGAAGGACAACAAAAGGGTGGCCTTTATTACGACGGACACCTATCGAATCGCAGCTATCGACCAGCTGAAAACATACTCGAAGATATTGGACGTGCCGATGGAAATAGCATATAACCTTGATGACTACCGCTCGGCAAGAGAGAAGTTTAAAGATTTTGATTTGGTGTTGGTAGACACGGCGGGAAGGAATTTCAGGGATGAAAAATACGTAAAAGAACTTGCTCAAATTATTGATTTGAACCAGGATATCGATACGTACCTTGTTTTATCCCTCGCTGCCAAAAGTGCTGATTTGATGGAGATTTACCGGCAATTTGAAAAGGTTCCGATAAAGCAATTGGTTTTCACAAAGAAGGACGAAACAGCGAGCTACGGAGCGATGGCTGGCTTATCCATGGCATCAGGTAAAGGGATTGCCTATATAACCACCGGCCAGGATGTTCCGGATGATATAGAATCAGTCGATGTTCAAAAACTTGCAAAGATGATTGTTGGTGAGTTTGCCGATGTATGACCAGGCCGCTAATTTACGTAAAAAAGTAGAGGCCAGGAGGGAACCAAAACAGGCAAAAACTATAGCAGTTGTAAGCGGAAAAGGCGGGGTAGGTAAATCCAATTTCGCTGTAAACTTCTGTTTGTCCCTTTCGAAGAAACAAAAGAAAGTGTTGTTGTTCGATTTGGATATCGGCATGGGAAATATTGATGTGTTACTGGGGAAAACCAGCAGGCTGTCTATCGTCGATATATTTGAGAGACAACTGCCGATCCAGGATGTTATCGAACAAATATCTGACTCTTTCGCATATATTTCAGCTGGTTCCGGCCTTTCGAATATTTTTGCGATGGGCAATGAACAATTTGATTACTTTATCGATCAATATGAACTGCTGACTGGTTTATTTGATTTTATTATTTTCGATATGGGTGCGGGGATAACAGAAGGCAGCGCTAATTTTTTAATGGCGGCAGATGAAGCAATCGTTGTAACCACTCCAGAGCCTACTTCGCTAACTGATGCCTATGCAATGATCAAACACATTACCAGGGAAGATCTGAATTTACCACTTTTTTTACTGATCAATCGGATTCCAAATCAGCGTATCGGCAAACAAACAGCAGCCCGTCTTCAGCGTGTTGCTGGTCAATTTCTTGGAAAAGAACTAGCCATTCTCGGGATGCTGCCTGAGGATAAAGCGGTGGTACAGGCAGTCATCAGTCAGACACCTTTTATCGAAAAAAGCCCGAAAACAGCTGCTGCCAAAGCTGTCAGAGAGATAACGGATATGTTTCTTGATGGTGATAGACCGGACTCCAGGAGAGCGTCTTCTTCCTTTATCAAAAAGCTAACACATTTCATCAAAGAGAGGTAGTTAACATGAAACCGATACGGGTACTGGTGGTAGATGATTCAGCATTCATGAGGAAAATGATATCGGACATACTGAATTCCGATCCGCGACTCCAGGTGACCGGGACAGCCCGTAACGGGCTGGATGCATTGGACAAACTGGAAGATATTGCTGTCGATGTCATTACCTTGGATATAGAGATGCCTATATTAGACGGCATTAGCACGTTGAAGAGGGTCATGGAGAAACAGCCTTTACCGGTGGTTATGCTTTCCAGTCTCACTACCCGGGGAGCGGACAGTACGTTAGAAGCAATGTCGCTTGGTGCAGTGGACTTTATCGCCAAGCCTTCAGGTTCTATTTCGTTGGATATCAACAATGTCAAAGATGAGATCATCGACAAGGTCTATCATGCAGCTGGGGTTAAGTTAAACGATAGGAAAAACAATGAATTTGCAGGACGCACTGTTACGCCACAGCCAATACAGTTACCTAAACAGCATCCGGTAAAAAAAATCGTTGCGATCGGAACTTCTACTGGAGGTCCAAAAGCGTTGCACGAAGTATTGACACGCTTGCCGGGAAACTTCCCGGCGCCGATTGTGATTGTCCAGCATATGCCGCCTAACTTTACCAAGTCGTTGGCTAACAGGCTTGATTCGTTAGCCCAATTGCATATTAAAGAAGCGGAAAACGGAGAAGTCTTGCAGAATGGCACGGCGTATATTGCACCAGGCGGTTACCATTTACGGGTAAGGCAAATCGGAAGAACATTGGCGGCACATGTAACGGAAGAAGTTCCGCTGAAAGGTCATCGGCCTTCTGTTGATATCCTGTTTGAATCTCTGGCCAAACAAACACTGTTCCAAACGATTTCAGTCGTGATGACTGGCATGGGTGCCGATGGTTCGGCTGGAATCGTCAAAATGAAAAAAGCTGCTGCCGATACGGTGGTGATCGCTGAATCCGAAACCAGCTCAGTCGTTTATGGTATGCCGCAAGCTGCTGTGAAAACTGGCTGTGTTGACATGGTAGAAGAGCTTCAGAATATCAGCAATGCTATAATAGACCAATTTTAGGCAATGGGGGAATAAACCATGGAAACAAATGAATATTTAGAGGTATTTATTGACGAAAGCAAGGAACATATCCAGTCTTTGAATGATCACTTATTGGAACTGGAAAAAAACCCTTCCGATTTGACGATGGTCAATGAGATTTTTCGATCCGCCCATACATTGAAAGGGATGTCGGCAACAATGGGGTACCAGGACTTGGCTGATTTAACCCATAAAATGGAAAATGTCCTGGATGCTGTACGAAACCAACAGTTAGTGGTGACTACGGCCATTCTGGATGTTGTTTTCGAGGCAGTGGATCAGCTAGAAGAAATGGTGATGGATATTGCTTCTGGAGGAGAGGGAAGAAAAGATGTCGTACATTTGGTTGAACAACTGAATGCGATAGAGAGAGGCGAGGCCCTTCCGGAAGAGAACAGCAATACGGCTGCACCTGTTTCAGAATCCGACCATCAACCACAATCGACTCTGGTTTCGACACTTGATGAATTTGAAATGACCGTATTAAGGGAATCGAATGACCAAGGATATCAAAACTTGGAATTACATATAACATTACGTGAGGATTGCCTGCTTAAGGCTGCAAGAGTGTTTATGGTATTCGAAATCCTCGAACAATCTGGCGAAGTCATCAAGTCGGCTCCTACTGTTCAGGATTTGGAAGAAGAAAAATTCGAACAATCCTTCACGGTTTTGTTGGTGACAAAAGATAAAGCGGAAGAAATAGAAAAGAAAGTAATGAAGGTTTCCGAAATAGAATCGGTCAAAGTACAAAACTTTTCGATCGAACAACGTTCTAGCCAATCAGGCAATTCTGAAGATACAAATAAACTATCAGAGGAAAAGGGTGCGACAGCAGTAGCAGAGGCACCTGTAAAGCAAGAAAAGGATACAGCGAAAAAAGCTCCGGTGAGCAACAAGACAATCAGAGTAAACATCGACCGTTTGGACGCTTTAATGAATTTATTCGAAGAGCTGGTCATTGACCGCGGTCGACTGGAACAAATTGCGGATAGTTTAAAGCATACAGAACTGCAAGAAACAGTCGAACGGATGACCAGAATATCTGGAGACTTGCAAAATATTATCCTGAATATGCGTATGGTTCCGATTGATCAAGTATTCAATCGATTTCCGCGTATGGTTCGGCAGCTTGCAAAGGATTTAGGAAAACAAATCAACCTTGAAATTGAAGGTGCTGAAACAGAACTGGATCGTACGGTGATAGATGAAATAGGTGACCCACTTGTTCATTTGATTCGAAATGCTCTCGATCATGGTGTTGAATTACCGGAAGTAAGAGAGCAAAAAGGCAAACCACGGGAAGGGTCTTTAAAGCTCAATGCCTATCACAGTGGCAACCATGTGTTTATTGAAATCAGTGACGATGGAGCCGGTATTAATCGCGAAAAAGTGATAAACAAAGCTGTCTCAAATGGTGTAGTAACCAATGATCAGGCAGAAAATTTAACAGAAAAGCAAGTATATCAATTGATCATGGAAAGCGGTTTTTCCACTGCAGACAAAATTTCGGATGTATCAGGCCGAGGAGTAGGATTGGATGTTGTCAAGAATACGATTGAATCTTTAGGAGGCAACATTACCATTGATTCAACGTTTGAAAAGGGATCCATATTCTCTATCCAGCTGCCGCTGACATTATCGATCATTTCGGTTATGCTCGTAGAAATAAAAGAGGAAAAATACGCAGTACCTTTGTCTTCGATCATCGAAACAGCCGTAATTAAGAAATCAAATATTATGTCAGCCCATAATAAAAAGGTTATTGATTTCCGTGGCAAGGTTGTACCGCTCATCGATTTGCAGGATGTTTTTGAAGTCCCCGGAGAAAAACACGATGATGAATATTGCTCCGTAATAATCATCAGAAAAGGGGATAAGATGGCAGGACTTATTGTCGATACGTTCATTGGCCAACAAGAGGTTGTATTAAAATCGCTCGGAAATTATTTGACCGATGTGTTTGCTATCTCCGGCGCAACCATTCTGGGAGATGGCCAAGTTGCATTGATTATCGATAGTAACTCGTTGATTGTATAAAAGGAAGAAGATAATAAACATACCATCAAGCAAAAATGAGGAATCAATAAAGGGAGGGCAATGGAATGCCACAAGATAATAAACAGGATATTAAAGCAATAATTTTTCAACTGAATGATGAGGAATTTGCAATTTCCGTACAGCAAGTTAGTGGAATTGAAAGAATGCAACACATCACCAGAGTTCCGCAAACTGCTTCTTTTGTGAAAGGTGTTATCAATTTGCGGGGCGTCGTTACGCCGATTATCGATTTACGTAAGCGGTTCGGGCTAGACGCGGCAGATTTTACGGACAGCACCCGGATGATTATTGTATATATGGATGAAATGGAAGTAGGATTAATCGTTGATGCAGCGTACGATGTCATCGATATTCCGGAGGAAGCGGTCGAACCGGCACCTGAGGTAGTAGGCGCCGTCGATGTGGATTATATCGAAGGGGTTGCTAAACTGGAAGACAGATTGTTGATATTATTGAATCTGAATAATGTTTTAACCGATGAAGAAGTCCGGGCGTTAAAAACCGTAGAAGGTTAAATCGCCATGTCATTTATCGAAAAACTTTCAACCTATCAACTTGATGCATTAAAGGAAGTCGGTAATATAGGAGCGGGTAACGCTGCCACGGCTTTGTCCAAGCTGCTTAACCGAAAAATTGACATGCAGACGCCAGCTGTCCGTATTGCCAGTTTCGATGAAACAATGGAATTGGTAGGAGGAGCGGAGAAAGTGATTGTATCTGTTTTCCTTCGGATAGAAGGAGAAGCACCCGGCAGCATGTTTTACCTGTTTTCACCAGAGCAGGCCGAACAATTTGTTCATCATATAACCGGGAATGATGAATTCTCGTTTACCAAACCACCATACCCGGAAATGGGATTATCGATTTTACATGAAATAGGGAATATTTTGTCCGGTTCTTATTTGACTGCTCTCTCGGATTTCACTCAAATTAATATGCAACCGTCGGTTCCCTCCTTGTCGATGGATATGGCCGGAGCGATTATCTCGGAAGGATTGATGGAGCTTTCCAGGGAAAGTGATTATGCGATCATAATCGATACAACAATACAGGAACCAGAGAGTGAAACCGAGGATATTGAAGGACATTTCTTTTTGCTTCCTGATCCGGAATCATTTGAGCGAATATTCACGGCTTTGGGAGTAAATGATCAATGAATGCAACCAATCAAATAGTAAAAGTAGGTATAGCGGATGTAAGGATTGCCAATGCCCCTGATACTTTGCGGACAACCGGGTTGGGTTCTTGTGTAGGCGTGGTTATCTACGATCTTTCTATAAAACTTGCGGGCATGGCTCATGTCATGTTGCCGGATTCCACCTTATCGAGGAACGGTGAGTTGAATGAAATGAAATTTGCTGACACAGCAATCGATTTGCTGATTAAGCAACTTTTGGACAAGGGTGCGCGCCGGTATGCCTTAAAATCGAAAATTGCGGGTGGCGCGCAAATGTTTACATTCAGTACTTCCAGCGACATGATGCGGGTCGGTAATCGAAATGCGGAGGCAGTTACTGATCGGTTGAAGTTTCATCGGGTACCGATAACTGCCATGGATATCGGCGGAAATAATGGAAGAACGATAGAATTTTCACCGGAAAGCGGTATTCTGAAAATCAGAACTGTCAATATGGGAGAATCAGAGATATAAGACACATTACTGTAAATCTTTTCAGGAATAGAATGATAATGTGAGGAGGATAACCATGTCCAAACAAACATCTCCTCTAGAAGAGCAATTGTGGGACACATGGATGAAAACAAAAAGTAGTGAAACGGCGGACGAACTTATAAAAAAATATATCTATTTAGTCAATTTCCATGTCAGCCGGATATCCACCCATCTACCTGGCAGCGTCAGTAAAGATGATTTGAAAAGTCTGGGAATGATGGGGTTGTTCGATGCTCTAAAAAAATTCGAACCTGAACGCGATTTGAAGTTCGATACTTATGCCTCGTTTAGGATCCGGGGGATGATACTGGACGGTTTGCGTAAAGAGGATTGGCTTCCGCGCTCCGTAAGGGATAAAGCAAAACAAGTCGAACAAGCTGCACAAACGCTGGAGCAATCCTATCAACGGCCGCCAAGTTCAACCGAGATCGCCGATTACTTAGGGATGTCAGCTTTGGAAGTGGAAGAGGCGGTCAAGGACTCTTTGTTTGCCAATGTACTATCGATGGAAGATAAACCAAAAGATGGCGCTGGTGATCATAAAGAAGGAATTGGCTATACATTGCCGGATAATCATGCCTCTACTCCGGAGCAGAGGCTTATTAAACAGGAAGACTACGTAGAATTGGAAGCCGGCATAAGACAATTGAACGAAAATGAACAAATGGTGGTCAGTTTGTTTTACAAGGAAGAATTGACCCTTACAGAGATCGGCCAGGTTCTTGGTCTGACGACTTCAAGAATTTCACAAATTCACCGCAAAGCGATTTTTAAATTAAGAAACTCCTTGAATAAACTTAGCCAGTGATTGTCTTTGTTGATCGAAGGAGTTTGACCTTCAGCCAGATACGCCAGCAGGAGATTTACTGTTGGAAGGAGAACTATTAGTCAAGGGCTTATAAATACAAATTGTTCCCATTCTTTGTTCGGAACGGGAGCCCTTAAAAAATAAGTGTCCTCTGAGTAGGCGTGTATCAAACATTCTGTGCTATCTTGGAGGAGTTCGAAGGGTGCGGGGGAATGAGCTGGAAATCGGTGGAAATGCAAGTGGCACTTCCGAGAGTCCAGGATGCAGCAAAGATGCAGGAACAGTTACAACAGAGGGGACAGCAAACGCAAGAATTGCTTGCGGCAGCACAACAGAACCTGGAAGAAGTCAAGCGGAAGCAAGTCAATCATTCCGAACATAAAACGGATGTACACAATAAAGAGAAGAAGGAAAAGCAATTTAACGCAAAGGATAGTCAACAAAAGAAAAAAGCCGACGAGGAAAAAACGGATAACAACCACCCTTACCTCGGGCGGAAAATCGATTTTAGTGGTTAGGGGATTTGCATGCTTACTTTTTTACTATTCATCAGTTTGCTATTACACATATTCACATTCATTGCGATTCGGCTATTGTTCCAAAAATTGCAGCAAAGTGGGAACGGAGGACAGGTTAAGACCGATTCTCTTCAACAATCGGAGGAAATGCTGAGTGCTTTTTTACATGAAATAAGAGAGGAAAATGATCGTCTGTTGAAAGAATTGGATGATCATTCGTCCAAAAATAAACAAACTGCTCAAAAAAACAGCAATGAGGGGGGTGGTTCTGCATTTGTAAAGGCAGAACAGACTCCACCATATAAACAGAGCTATAGAAAACATCATACGTCCGGCAAAGCAGAAGACTCGGAATATGTGCCGCCAATACCAGAGGTGCAACAGGATACGGTAGAAGAATCTGTCACGGCAAAGGTATATTCTTTATATGATCAAGGGTATACAGTTGATGAAATCGCCAAAAAGCTTGATAAAGGAAAAACAGAAGTCGAACTGATGGTAAAATTTCATCGAAAAAACTGATAATATGCTTGATTGCAGTAAACCCATGTGGTATATTTACTTTTGGTGTTAATACACACGCTTGTAGATTTGAACAGGAGGTGCTGACCTGTCGGTTAGTTCCTGCTCAAAGAGGACACAGGCGGAGGATAAAAAAACCAATTAGGAGGAATTTTTCATGGCAGTTATTTCAATGAAACAACTACTTGAAGCTGGTGTTCATTTCGGGCATCAGACACGCCGTTGGAATCCAAAGATGAAGAAATATATCTTCACAGAGCGTAACGGCATTTACATCATCGACCTGCAAAAAACCGTTAAAAAGGTTGATGAAGCTTATCAATACGTTAAAGATATTGCTGCAGACGGCGGCTCTGTCCTTTTCGTAGGAACCAAAAAACAAGCACAGGAATCAGTGCGTGACGAAGCTACTCGTTCTGGCATGTACTATATCAACCAGCGCTGGTTGGGCGGTACGCTTACTAACTTCCAAACAATCCGCAAACGGATTAAACGTCTGAAGGACATCGAGCGTATGGAAGAAGACGGAACTTTCGATGTACTACCTAAAAAAGAAGTAGTAGGATTGCTTAAAGAAAAAGAACGTCTCATCAAGTTCCTTGGCGGAATCAAAGAGATGAACAAACTTCCGGATGCATTGTTCATTATTGATCCTCGTAAAGAGCGGATTGCTGTTGCGGAGGCTCATAAATTGAACATTCCTATTATCGGAATTGTCGATACAAACTGTGATCCTGATGAAATTGACTATGTTATTCCGGCTAATGATGATGCTATCCGTGCTGTGAAACTTCTTACTTCTAAAATGGCAGATGCTATTTTAGAAGCTAAGCAGGGAGAAGCGGAAGAAGAAGCGGAAGTTGAAACAGAGGAAACTGCAACAGAAGAAGCAGTACAAGAGTAAGAAAAGGTTTTGTAGGGTGATAAGGGGGGGACCTTTTATCACCTTTTTTTAAGAGTTTGGATAATTACCAGGATTAGGATGTTCCTGGTCTATCATAAGGAGGAATTTTTAATGGCTGTAACTGCAAAAATGGTAAAAGAACTTCGTGAAAAAACAGGCGCAGGAATGATGGACTGCAAAAAAGCTTTGCAAGAAACCGACGGCGATCTTGACAAAGCGGTTGACTATCTTCGTGAAAAAGGAATTTCCAAAGCTGCCAAAAAAGCTGACCGTATTGCAGCTGAAGGCTCTGCTCATATTGAAGTGCAAGGCAACCAGGCAGTAATTCTGGAAATGAACTGTGAAACAGACTTTGTTACCAAAAATGACCAGTTTAAAAATTTGCTGTCCGAATTGGCAAAGCATTTATTGGAGCAAAAACCAGCATCTGTCGAGGAAGCTTTGGAGCAAAAGCTGCACGGTGAAGGTGAATCGGTTCAGGAATTCATCAATTCAAACATTGCTAAAATCGGTGAAAAACTATCACTACGTCGTTTTACTGTAGCTGAAAAAACCGATAATGACGCTTTCGGTGCCTATTTGCATATGGGTGGAAGTATCGGTGTGTTAGTCGTTGCTGAGGGAACCACTGATGAAGCTGTTGCGAAAGATGTGGCGATGCACATTGCCGCAGTAAATCCTCGTTATGTATCGAGAGATGAAGTTTCTGCTGAAGAAGTGGAAAAAGAACGCGAAGTACTAAAGACACAAGCGCTAAACGAAGGCAAGCCAGAGCATATTGTCGAAAAAATGGTAGAAGGTCGCCTTGGGAAGTTTTTCGAAGAAATCTGCCTGCTTGAACAAAGCTTTGTGAAGGATCCAGATCAAAAAGTGAAGAAATATGTGGAAGACAAAGGTGCATCTGTCAAAGGATTCATCCGTTATCAAGTTGGTGAAGGTATGGAAAAACGCGAGGATAACTTTGCCGAAGAGGTAATGAGCCAAGTGAAAAAATAATGATGGATAGGATGGGGGGACACATAGTGTTCCCTCTTTCCGCATCAGGTTGACAAGAAACCAGTCTGCAACTTGCCCTGGGTGCTTGTTGCTTGTTTTCAACAATCTTTCATCTTAAAATAAATACATATTACTGGAGGTAACCTATGACTACAGCTCGCTACCGTAGAATTGTTTTGAAATTAAGCGGAGAAGCTCTCAGCGGTGAACAGGGATACGGAATCGAACCAAAGATCATCCAATCGATAGCAGATCAAGTGAAGGAAGTTGCAGAACTTGGCGTAGAAGTAGCCGTTGTTGTCGGAGGTGGCAACATCTGGAGAGGAAAAGTTGGCAGCGAGATGGGGATGGACCGTGCTAATGCTGATTATATGGGAATGTTGGCAACGGTAATGAATTCTCTTGCGCTACAGGACAGTCTGGAAAATTTCGGGATTCCGACGCGTGTTCAAACTTCGATTGAGATGAGGCAAGTGGCTGAACCGTATATTCGCAGAAAGGCTATTCGCCATCTTGAGAAAAAACGGGTAGTCATTTTTGCAGCCGGTACGGGAAATCCATATTTTTCGACTGATACTACAGCTGCACTAAGAGCTGCCGAAGTCGAGGCAGATGTCATTTTGATGGCCAAAAACAATGTCGACGGTGTTTATACGGCCGATCCAAAGGTTGACCAAACCGCAAGCAAATACGATGAACTTACCTATCTTGAAATCTTGAATGAAGGTTTGGGAGTGATGGATTCAACAGCATCCACTTTGTGTATGGATAATAATATTCCGCTGCTGGTTTTTTCGATCATGGAAGAAGGAAACATCAAAAAAGCCGTGTTAGGTGAAAAAATCGGGACTATAATAAGGGGGAAATAACATGACTCAAGCAATTATTAAAGACACAAATGACAAGATGACACAAGCGGTTCAGGCATTTTCTAAAAACCTTGCAACGGTTCGTGCGGGGAGGGCAAATCCCTCTTTGTTAGACAGTGTCTATGTCGATTATTACGGAGCCAGTACACCTCTCAACCAGCTTGCAACTGTTTCGGCTCCTGAGGCTCGTCTGCTTGTCATAACGCCTTTTGACAAATCCGCTACAGCAAATATCGAAAAAGCAATTTTAAAAGCAGATTTAGGTCTTTCACCTTCCAGTGATGGAAATGTGATTCGCATTAATATCCCTGCTTTGACAGAAGAACGCAGGAAAGACCTGGTAAAGGTTGTCGGAAAGTATAGTGAAGAAGCAAAGGTTCAGGTCCGGAATATCCGTCGGGAATCCAACGATCAATTGAAAAAGGCAGAAAAGAATGGCGATTTAACAGAAGATGATCTACGAGACTTCCAAGATGATGTGCAAAAGGCTACTGACAAACATATTGCGGATATTGATTCACTTGCAAAGGAAAAAGAAAAAGAAATTATGGAAGTTTGACTGCATAACATGTAAAATAATAAGTAGAAAAGACCCTCTTTACTTAAGGGGGTTTTTGCACGTTAAGGAAAATACAGCTAATCCCTTATCGTCACTGCCCTGCCTGGTCAGAGCAAAAAGGAATGTAAGGCCATGATGGAGGATTACTATGCCAATCAAACTTCCCTTTATAGGTAAGACAAAAAAATATAATCAAAATGAACAAATTAGGTTGAACAAAAACACCATGCCCAAACATGTAGCGATCATTATGGACGGCAATGGACGTTGGGCGAAAAAAAGAGGCATGCCGAGAGTCGCTGGGCACAAGGAAGGCATGAGTAATGTTAAAAAAATCGTTTCTGCTGCTTCCAGCTATCAATTGGATGCATTGACCCTTTATGCTTTTTCGACAGAAAATTGGCGGCGCCCTAAAGCAGAGGTCGACTATTTAATGAAATTGCCGATGGAATTTTTAAATACATATTTACCAGAACTCGTTCAGAAAAACGTTAAGGTACAAACAATCGGCCGGTTTGACGGTCTACCCAAACATACAAGGGACGCAGTTCAAAAGGCAAAGGAACAAACAAAGGATAATACTGGATTAATCTTGAATATAGCATTAAACTATGGTAGTAGAAATGAAATCATGGAAGCAATGAAATGTTACCTGGATGATATCCAGGCAGGAAAAAAGTCGGTGGAAGACATGAATGAGGAATCTTTTTCCGAATACTTACACACGAAGAATCTGCCAGACCCTGACCTGCTGATTCGCACAAGCGGCGAACAAAGGCTCAGTAATTTTCTGTTGTGGCAGTCTGCTTACACGGAATTTTGGTTTACGGATGTCCTGTGGCCTGATTTTGACGAGCAGCTGTTTGACAAAGCATTGAGTGATTATCAAAAGAGAAAACGCCGCTATGGTGGGATATAAGGTGATGTGAGATAAATGAAGTTAAGAATAATAACTGCCGTGATTGCAATTGTATTGTTTTTTCCCATTGTTTTTTATGGAGGATGGGTATTTAAAGCACTCGTTTATTTAATTGCAACTATCGGCCTTCTGGAACTGCTGAAAATGAGAATGACTATTAATTATTTTATCCCTTTTGCGATTACCATTTTGCTGTTATGGGGACTGCTGATCCCTGTTACCGAGCAGGAGCTCATGGAGGTATTATCCATTACCAAGGCGGAAATCACGCTTATCGGTGTCCTGCTACTGTTGTCATATACCGTTTTGGTGAAAAATAAATTCACTTTCGAAGATGCGGGTTTTTTAGTACTATCGGCCATTTATATCGGTACAGGTTTTTATTACTTCATGAATGCCGGAGATGCTGGTGTTGTTTTTATCTTTTATGGCATTATTGTTGTGTTGGCTACCGATACGGGGGCGTATTTTTTTGGACGAGCTTTCGGAAGGAAAAAACTTTGGCCGCAAATTAGTCCCAATAAAACGGTCGAGGGTGCAATCGGGGGCGTTTTGCTTGCATGTGTAATCGCCGTTCTTTTCCACTGGTTGTTCCCCCTGCCACATTCTTTACCAATTATTATTGTGGTGACCATAATAGCATCGGCAGCAGGTCAGATTGGAGACTTGGTCGAATCAGCTTTTAAGAGGCATTACGATGTGAAGGATTCTGGCAAAATTCTCCCGGGTCACGGGGGCATACTCGACCGATTTGATAGCTGGCTGTTTATTTTTCCGTTGTTGCATTTCATTCATTTTATTTCCTAGCCCGGAATAGATATAGGAGCGTGTCACATGAAAAGTATATCACTATTAGGGGCAACTGGTTCCATTGGAATACAGACCTTAGATGTAATCAGAGAACATCCTGATACCTTTTCCTTGTTTGCGATGGGATTTGGTGAAAATATTGGTAAGGCTATACCGATTATTAAAGAGTTCAGTCCCAAAATTGTTGTAGTCGGGAATGACAATACTAAACGCGAATTGCAAGACTATTTCCCCCGGCTTGAGGTGATAGCCGGGAAAGAAGGATTAGTGACAATCAGCACGGCGGATGAAACGGATCTCGTTGTCAATGCCGTAATGGGAAGTGTAGGGTTACAGGCTACGTTGCAGGCAATCGAGCATCGTAAACAAGTAGCTTTAGCCAACAAAGAGACTCTGGTCACAGCAGGCCATCTTGTCATGGAGAAAGCCAAACAGCATGGGGTGCGGCTTCTTCCGGTGGACAGTGAACATTCGGCGATTTTTCAATGTTTGAACGGAGAGAACGAAAAGCAGTTGAACCGGCTTATCTTAACTGCATCCGGAGGGAGTTTCCGCGATAAGACGCGAGAAGATTTAATCGGCGTTACGAGGGAAGATGCACTAAAACATCCTAATTGGAATATGGGTGCAAAAATCACTATAGATTCGGCAACCATGATGAACAAAGGGTTGGAAGTCATTGAAGCACACTGGCTATTCGGAGTACCTTATGATCGAATCGATGTTATCATGCATAAAGAAAGTGTTATTCATTCGATGGTGGAATTTGACGACAATAGTGTCATCGCCCAATTAGGCACTCCAGACATGCGCGTTCCGATTCAGTATGCGTTGAATTATCCTGACAGACTTGAATTATCAGGGACAAAAAGGTTAGACTTAATTGAAATAGGCAAGCTGCATTTTTCTGAAATGGATCAGGAAAGGTTCCCCTGCTTGAGAATGGCTTATGAAGCCGGTAAAGAAGGAGGAACAATGACCACAGTACTGAATGCAGCAAACGAAGCTGCAGTGCAATTGTTTTTGCAAGGTCAGATATCTTTTTTACAAATAGAAGAGTTGATCAAAAAAGCACTGGATGCACATCAATCCATTAAACAGCCTGATTTGCAGACTATTTTAGAAGTGGATCGCCAGACAAGATCACAGGTGTTATCCTATTTAGATTAAAGGAAGGTGCATCAGTTGAATACCATTATTGCATTCATTCTAATGTTTGGCCTGCTTGTGTTTGTTCATGAGTTTGGACATTTTATTTTTGCCAAGCGAGCAGGAATGCTTGTGAGGGAATTTGCCATAGGCTTCGGACCGAAAATTTTTTCTAATAAAAAGAATGAAACTCTTTATACGATTCGGCTGCTGCCAATCGGCGGTTATGTCCGTGTCGCAGGTGAAGACCCGGAAATCATAGAATTGAAACCGGGGCAGCATATAGGGTTGGAGTTTAATCCAGATGGAGCGGTAAATAAAATTATCGTTAACAATAAATCCAAGCACCCAGAAGCAAGAGTGATTGAAGTGGAGCATGCGGATCTGGATCACCGGCTTCTCATTGAAGGTTATGAAATCGATGAAGAAGAAAAACTGTCCTTCTCAATCGATCCCAAAGCAGGATTCGTGATGGATGAAGTGGAAACACAAATTGCCCCATATGACAGACAATTCGCTTCAAAGACGAAGCTGCAACGGGCAATGCAATTATTTGCTGGTCCGATGATGAATTTTCTACTGGCTGCCGTTATCTTTTTCTTACTGGGAATGTTAAACGGTGTGCCTGCCGACAGGGCTATAATTGGTAATGTTGTTTCCGACAGCCCGGCTGAAGAAGCAGGCTTTCAGGATGGGGACGAGGTCATCCGGATCGGGGATACTTCCATATCTACTTGGGAAGAGTTCACAGAGATCGTGCGGGCTCATCCGGAAGAGGAATTGTCGATGACGGTTGAAAGAGACAATGAGCAAGTAGATGTCCAAGTAGTACCGAAGAGCAATGTAGCGCAGGATCAAGAAATTGGACAGATCGGTGTACAGGCAGCAACGGAAAAGTCTTTGTTGAAGGCAATTCCCTACAGTGTCAATCAGACATATGAGTGGATCAAACTAATCTTGGTTAACCTCAGCATGCTTGTAACAGGACAATTTTCTCTAGACATGCTGTCCGGGCCGGTGGGCATCTATGATGCTACAGACCAGGTAGTCCAGACAGGGGTGCTTAATTTACTGATGTGGACGTCGGCATTAAGTATCAACCTGGGTATTATTAATCTTTTGCCTTTACCCGCACTGGATGGGGGAAGGTTGTTGTTTGTCGGAATTGAGGCAGTTAGAGGTAAACCGATTGATCCGCAAAAAGAAGGTGTTGTCCACTTTATCGGCTTTGCATTGTTAATGTTGCTGATGATTGTGGTAACTTGGAACGATATTCAGCGATTGTTCTTGTAATAGCAAATTGAGTATTTTAAAGATGCTCTGTATTTAAATACCTTTGTACAAGACAATTAGAAAAGGTTTCCTTTTAGGAGGTTCGCTGCCTTCAAACAGGATTTAAATGGGTTAATTTGAAAGCTGTTTTCTGCGGGCAAGGCAATGAGTTATCGTCGTACGTTTCTTGACAAATGGAAGGAAACATCGGGGGTAACTGTGGGATTTCGCTAGCCGAAAGTACAGAAGACTTTACCTGTCCCCGCCGAAAACAGATTGTATTTCTGTAGAGAACAGTGGTTTTCGGCTTGTGCAGGTTGGGTGAAAGAAAAGAAATCATACGCAAAATTCAGTCGAATCCTATATCTTTTGAACGATTTTTAACCAGCCTTTCCATAAAGGCTGGTCATTACAAATTTGGAAAGCATGTATAGTGAAGGATGACAGGAGAAATTGAGGTGACTTACATATGAGACAAAGTAACATGCTGATACCGACACTTAAAGAGGTTCCAGCTGATGCGGAAATCAAGAGCCATCAATTATTGGTTCGGGGAGGCTTCATACGTCAAATAGCTTCTGGAGTTTATAGCTTTTTGCCAATGGGGCAACGAGTTCTCCGAAAGGTAGAAGCAATCATCAGAGAAGAAATGGATAACATTGGAGCTAATGAAATGGTCATGCCTGCTATGCAGCCCGCTGAACTTTGGAAAGAAACGGGCAGATGGAATAATTTCGGTCCCGAGTTAATGCGGTTGAACGATCGACATGACCGCGAATTCGCACTGGGTGCGACCCATGAGGAAGTTATAACAAGTATCATCAGGGACGCAGTAAAAAGTTATAAAAGACTACCGTTAACCGTTTACCAATTTCAGACGAAGTTCAGAGATGAAAAACGTCCTCGCTTTGGCTTGATGAGAGGTAGAGAGTTTGTCATGAAGGATGCCTATTCGTTTCACGATTCCTTCGACAGTCTTGATCAGGTATACCAGAAGATGTACCAAGCATATGAGAATATCTTCCGGCGTTGTGGGTTGAATTTCCGGGCGGTAATCGCTGATTCTGGAGCCATGGGCGGTAAAGATACACATGAATTCATGGTTTTGTCAGAAGTGGGCGAGGATACAATTGCATATTCAGACAGCTCTGAATATGCAGCCAATATAGAAATGGCTCCTGTAACGGCTACGTCTACATCGGAACAAGGAGAATTAAAAGAGTTGAAGGAAGTAGCTACTCCTGGCAAAAGAACGATGCAGGAGGTTGCCGATTTTTTAGAGCACCCACTTGATAAAGGGCTAAAGGCATTGATGTTCAAGGTGGATGGCAATTTGGTGTTGGTTGTTACCAGAGGCGATCATGAAGTAAATGACATAAAGTTAAAGAACCTTTATAAAGCTGAAACAGTCGAACTTGCGACAGAAGAAGAAACAAAAGCGGCACTGGGGGCTGGTTTTGGTTCATTGGGACCAGTAGGCCTGCCGGATGACATGAAGGTTGTCGCCGACCAGGCGGTAAAAAGTGCTGTCAACGTAACCTGCGGCGCAAATAAAGATGGCTATCACTATGTCAACGTTAACCCGGGTCGCGATTTCAAAGTAGATTCCTATGCTGACCTTCGTTTTATTCAACAAGGCGATCCTTCCCCCGATGGAAAAGGAACCATTCAATTTGCTCGGGGAATTGAAGTCGGACATGTGTTTAAACTAGGAAGCATCTATGCCGAGCGAATGGGTGCTACGGTTTTGGATGAACAGGGAAAAGCTAAAACGATGAACATGGGATGTTATGGCATAGGAGTGTCTAGAACTGTTGCTGCGATTGTTGAACAGTATCACGATGAAAGAGGCATCACCTGGCCTGCACATCTAGCTCCATTCCAAGTGCATCTGCTGGCTTTGAATATGAAAAAAACCGAGCAAAAGCAATTGGCTGAAAAAATTTACGATTCCTTAAAAACAGCCGGTGTTGAAATACTATTTGATGATCGTGCGGAAAGAGCTGGCGTCAAATTTGCCGACAGTGATTTAATAGGGATTCCACTCCGGATAACTGTAGGAAAACGAGCTGGAGAAGGTTATGTAGAACTTAAACAGCGAGCTACAGGAGAACAAACAGAAATTCATGAGTCGGAATTGTTAAGACAATTGAATAACTTGGTCTGATTGGTAATCAAAACCCTTGTCTGTTTTCTAATGACAAGGGTTTTCTAAAGTAGTAAAATTGTAAAATAAGAGCTTTTTCAAAGCCAGTATACAGGTCGGAGAAGCCGAGCCATGCTGCTAAATCTAGTATGATGGTCGTAAATGGGGAGGAAGAAAGATGGACATATCAGGTAAAGAAAAGCTTGGTTTACTGTTGAAGCAAATCGATATGCCCGACGAGTTAATCCAACAGCATTTTCAGGATAGTTATTTAGCTAAATTGGAAGTCCATACGCAACAAAAGCAATGGCATTTTCACATAAATGTACCACGAATTCTGCCACCTTCCGTCTATCAGTTGTTCACTGCAAAACTACAGGATGCTTTTTCTCAAATTGCAGCGATTAAGTGGACGATTTATGCGGAAAACAAAACATTGTCTGATGCCGATGTTTGTACTTATTGGAAGCATTTTGTTCATTCACTTACAGATTTATCACCGGCTTATCGGGATTTGGTTCATGAACAAATACCCAAGGTAAACGGTAATAAGATTATGTTAACTTCGCGGAATGAAGCAGAAGCCAACGCACTCCGAAAAAGACTGGAGCCTGGCTTTAAAGGCTACTGTCAAACAATCGGAGCGATGAATTATTTATTGACGGTTGAAGTAGGAGACGAACAAGAGAACATACAAAAATTCAGAGAACAAAAAGCAATGGAAGATCAGCAACTTGTTCAGAAGGCTGTTAAGGACAAACAGGAAAGAGAGAAACAAAAGGCCGAAGGTGCGTTCGAAGGACCGCTAACCATTGGATACAGAATCCAGGATGAAATCGTCCCGATGGAAAATATCGTGGAAGAAGAGCGGAAAATGGCAGTGCAGGGATATGTGTTTAGCTCGGAAGTCAGGGAGCTTCGTTCTGGCAGGCATTTGTTAATCGCAAAGGTAACGGATTACACGGACTCTTTCCAGTTGAAGATGTTTTCCAAAGGTGATCAGGATGCAGAAAAATTTTCCAAATTAAAGCAAGGCATGTGGATTAGAGCACGAGGAAGCATTCAAACAGATAATTTCACCAATGAACTGACGATGATGGTACAAGACATCAATGAAGTGAAAGCGGAAAAAAGAACCGACAAGGCCCCTGAAGGGGAAAAGCGAGTGGAACTACATGCGCATACTGCCATGAGCCAAATGGATGCCGTTGTTTCAGCTGGAAGGCTAGTACAGCAAGCTGCTGAGTGGAAGCATTCAGCGGTTGCCATTACTGATCATGCTGTCGTCCAGTCCTATCCAGAGGCCTATGCGGCGGGGCAAAAACATGGCGTAAAAGTTATCTATGGGTTGGAAGCTAATATTGTCGATGATGGAGTCCCTATTGCGTACAATGAAACGGATTTGGAGCTGGAGGACGCTGTTTATGTCGTATTTGACGTGGAGACAACTGGTTTATCTGCGGTTTATGACACGATTATCGAGTTGGCCGCCGTTAAGATGAAAGGCGGGGAAATCATCGATCGTTTCGAAGCCTTCGCCAACCCGCACCACCCTTTATCTCAGACGACAATTGACTTAACTGGAATTACTGATGATATGGTGAAAGACGCGCCGGAAGTCGGAGAGGTATTGAAGGATTTTCATGAATGGATGAGTGATGCGGTATTAGTTGCCCATAATGCGAGCTTCGACATGGGTTTCTTGAATGAAGGACTAAAAAAAATCAGTTTTGAAAAAGCTGAAAACCCGGTGATTGATACGTTAGAGCTTGCGCGTTTTCTGTATCCATCCTTGAAAAACCATCGCTTGAATACGTTATGTAAAATGCTTGATATTGAGCTGACACAGCACCACCGGGCGATTTATGATGCCGAAGCAACGGGGTATTTGCTGTGGAAGCTGATAAAGCAAGCGTTCCAAAAAAATATCGTCAACCACAATCAATTCAATCAGCATATGGGAGAGGGGAACGCTTATCAGCGATCAAGACCTTTTCACAGCACGTTGCTGGCAGTGAATTCAGAAGGCTTGAAAAATATTTATAAGCTGGTATCTATGTCTCATGTCGACTATTTTTACAGAGTACCAAGGATTCCCCGCTCTCAACTACAAAAGATGAGAGAAGGCATACTGGTTGGCTCCGGATGTGATAAAGGGGAAGTATTTGAAACGATGATGCAAAAATCCAAGGAAGAGGCAGAAAAAGCTGCTGAATTCTATGATTTCATTGAGATACAGCCCCCTTCAAATTATTACCATTTAATTGAAAAAGAGTTGGTAGGAAATGAAGCTCAGTTGTATGACATCTTGAAAAATTTAGTGGAATTGGCTGATGGTATGGGAAAGAAGGCCGTCGCTACGGGTAACACCCATTATATTGATCCACATGAAAAATTGTACAGGCAAATTTTGATTTCTTCACAGAACGGCAATCCGTTAAGTCGTCAAACACTGCCTGATGTTCATTTCCGGACAACAGACGAAATGATTGATTGTTTTTCCTTCCTTGGCGAAGAGAAGGCAAAGGAAGTCGTTGTCAAAAATAGTCAATATATCAGTGATTTAATAGAAGAAGTCTCTCCTGTGAAGGAAGATTTGTACACACCGAACATCGAAGGTGCAGAAGAAGAGATTAGGCAAATGAGCTATAGCATGGCGAAAAGCATTTATGGTGAGGAGCTTCCGGAGATAGTTACCAAACGGATTGAGAAAGAACTGGAAAGTATTATCGGGCATGGCTTTGCGGTTATTTATTTGATTTCACACAAACTGGTGAAAAAGTCACTGGACGATGGTTATCTCGTTGGCTCCAGGGGTTCAGTAGGATCATCTCTGATTGCAACCTTGACAGAAATCACAGAGGTCAATCCGCTGCCTCCGCATTATGTCTGCCCGTCATGTAAGCATAATGAATTTTTTAATGATGGAACGGTCGGTAGCGGCTTCGATTTGCCGGACAAGGATTGTCCTGAATGCGGACAACCGTTGAAGAAAGATGGACAAGATATTCCGTTTGAAACGTTTCTAGGCTTTAAGGGTGATAAAGTACCTGATATCGATT
This sequence comes from Sediminibacillus halophilus, assembly GCF_900103695.1. Classification (GTDB taxonomy): domain Bacteria; phylum Bacillota; class Bacilli; order Bacillales; family Amphibacillaceae; genus Sediminibacillus; species Sediminibacillus halophilus. Next base: position 398,705 of record NZ_FNHF01000001.1, on the reverse strand, counting down.
TGAATTTTTCTGGAGAATATCAGCCGAAGGCACATAACTATACAAAAGTTCTGTTCGGAGAGGATAACGTTTATCGTGCAGGAACGATCGGTACAGTCGCCGAAAAGACTGCTTATGGCTTTGTAAAAGGGTACGCAGGCGACAATCAGCTACAATTCAAAAACGCTGAAATTGACCGTCTGGTCCAAGGCTGCACCGGGGTTAAGCGTACCACCGGACAGCATCCTGGCGGAATTATTGTCGTACCGGATGATAAAGAAATTTATGATTTTACGCCTATTCAATATCCGGCTGACGATCGGAATTCAGAATGGAAGACCACACATTTTGATTTCCATTCCATCCACGATAACTTATTGAAATTGGATATTCTCGGACACGATGATCCGACTGTTATCCGGATGCTTCAAGATTTAAGTGGAATTGATCCGAAAACGATACCGACAGACGATCCGGAAGTAATGAAAATTTTCTCCGGTCCGGAATCATTGGGAGTAACAGCTGATGAAATAAATTGCAAGACAGGAACGCTCGGCGTGCCTGAATTTGGTACAAAATTTGTGCGTCAAATGCTGGAGGATACCAATCCAAAGACCTTTGCAGAATTAGTAATTATCTCTGGATTGTCCCACGGAACAGATGTATGGCTTGGCAATGCACAGCAATTGATCAATGACGGTATATGTGAATTGCCTGACGTAATCGGGTGTCGCGATGACATCATGGTATATTTGATGCATAAGGGATTGGACGCATCGCTTGCTTTTAAAATCATGGAGTTTGTCAGGAAAGGTAAGGGGCTTCAAGATGAGTGGATAGAAGAAATGAAAAAACACGATGTCCCTGATTGGTATATTGAATCATGTAAGAAAATTAAGTATATGTTCCCTAAGGCCCATGCTGCAGCATACGTACTTATGGCCGTGCGTATTGCTTATTTCAAGGTGCATTACCCTATTCTCTTTTATTCCGCTTACTTTACGGTCAGAGCCGGCGACTTCGAATTAGAAACGATGATCAAAGGAGCAGATGCCATCAGAAAAAGAATCCAGGAAATCACCGTGAAAGGAAACGATGCTTCGCCAAAAGAGAAGAGCTTGCTGACAGTTTTGGAAATTGCGTTGGAAATGAATGCGAGAGGCTTCTCTTTCCAAAAGGTCGACTTGTATAAGTCAAGTGCAACAGATTTTCTGGTAGACGGGAACTCGTTGATTCCACCATTCAATGCTGTGGACGGCTTAGGTACGAACGCCGCATTGAATATTGTGAAAGCCCGTGAAGAAGGAGAGTTTTTGTCGAAGGAAGATTTACGTGAGCGAAGCAGGATTTCTAAAACGGTTTTAGAGTATCTGGATAATCATGGTTGTCTGGAAGGGATGGCAGATGCCAACCAGCTATCTCTTTTCTAATCAACTAGGCTGTAAAGGCATTATCTTGCATTAAATTGTTAGATATGGTATATTTTCTATGGTAAGCATTGATACGTAAGCAGAAAGAGTGGGTGAACCCCACTCTTTCTTCATACCATTTTCTTTTTTGCAATGGAACTTTGTTGACTGAACAGGATGCGTGCACAGCATGGATTTATTTCTGTTTTGTGCCAAAGCTGCCGGTATTGTTTCTCACATTGCTTGAGGTCTCTGTTTCTCGCTTTTGTTAACACAGTAATAGGTTGGAAGCTGATGAGTTCCCTTGTCAATTATCTAAATGGCAAGGGTTTTGTAATGATGGAGCCGGAAGTGGGCAAGGTTTTCCGTTCAAAATGAAACAGCAGCTAATTGAGTATACTAACGTTACATGACGGGATAGTATAGGTGGTAAAAGGAGGGTGCCAATTGAGTGCAAAAGTAACCGAAACAACAGAAAAACTTGTTCAACCCATATTGCAAGAAATGAATTTGGAACTCGTGGACATTGAATTTGAAAAAGAAGGTAAAAATTGGTTCCTGCGCGTATTCGTGGATAAAGAAGGTGGCGTCGACATCGAAGAATGTGGCCAAGTCTCCGAGCAGCTCAGTGAAAAGCTTGATGCAGAAGATCCGGTGGCTACCCCGTACTTTTTAGAGGTGTCATCGCCTGGTGCCGAAAGGCCGCTGAAGAAACCACAGGATTTTCAGGCGAATTTGAACAACAATATTCACGTTAAACTGTATGAACCGATCAATGGCGAAAAAGAGTATGAAGGTGTACTGAAGGATTTTGATGATGATACCATCACATTAGAAGTGAAAGTTAAGACCCGTAAACAAGAGATACAGTTACCGTACGATAAAGTTGCAAAGGCACGCTTGGCGGTATCATTTAACTAAAGGGGGAAAAAACGGTGAGCAGCGAGCTTTTTGATGCAATTGATTATTTGGAGAAAGAAAAAGGAATTGATAAAGATATCCTTATGGAAGCCCTCGAGGCTGCTCTTATCTCCGCTTATAAGAAAAATTTCAAATCCGCCACAAATGTTCGGGTGGATTTGAATGAAGAAACGGGAAGCATGCATGTATATGCCCGTAAAGATATTGTCGAGGAAGTAGAAGATCCATTGCAGCAAGTCTCCATTGAAGAAGCAAATCAGAAAGACCCTAACTATGAAATCGGAGATGTAATCGAGGAGGAGGTAACGCCGAAGGACTTTGGAAGAATCGCAGCTCAAGCAGCGAAACAGGTAGTTACCCAACGCGTCCGGGAAGCAGAACGAGGAGTTATTTTTAGTGAGTATGCGGACCGGGAAGAAGATGTGATGACCGGCATTATCCAACGAAAAGATCCTCGTTTTATTTATGTCAATTTAGGCAAGATCGAAGCGAGACTTCCCGAGAGTGAGCAAATGCCTGCGGAACGGTATGAGGTTCACGACCGGCTTAAAGTGTTGGTAACAAAAGTTGAGAATACGAACAAAGGGCCGCAGATATACGTGTCTCGTACCCATCCAGGGTTGTTGAAGCGTTTGTTTGAAATGGAAGTGCCGGAAATTTATGATGGAACAGTGGAGATTCGTTCCGTAGCAAGAGAAGCCGGAGATCGCTCCAAAATTTCGGTCTATGCAGAAGATCCAGAGGTGGATCCGGTTGGATCGTGTGTAGGGCAGCGCGGACAGCGGGTGCAGACAATCGTTAATGAATTGAAGGGTGAAAAGATTGACATTGTCCAGTGGTCAGAGGACCCGGTCGTATATGTTTCGAATGCTCTCAGCCCGTCCAAGGTGATTGAAGTACTTGTCAATGAAGAAGAGAAAGCAACTACTGTCATTGTTCCCGATTATCAATTATCACTCGCTATTGGCAAGCGAGGACAAAATGCACGTCTTGCTGCAAAATTGACCGGATGGAAAATAGACATAAAGAGCGAGAGTGAAGCCCGGGAAGAAGGTTTGCTAGAAGATTCAAAGGAAGATTCTCTCGGCGAAGATGAAGCTTATTCAGATATTGACGATAATTTGTTTGAATAAGGAGGAGGAAAAAGGATGGCAGCAACCAAAAAAGTTCCTCTTAGAAAATGTGTCGTGACGCAGGAAATGAAACCAAAAAAAGAATTAATTCGCATTGTCCGTAATAAAGAAGGCGATGTGTTTGTGGACGAAACCGGGAAAAAGAACGGGCGGGGAGCCTACTTGACCAGAAGTGTCGATGTCGTAGAAAAGGCAAAAAAAAGCGGCGTATTGAACCGTCATTTGAATACGGATGTCGATCCATCGGTTTATGAACAACTAAAAACAGTTATTGAAGGTAAGAAAATTGAGTAAAGATTATCTGAATTTATTGGGCCTTGCTCTTAGAGCGGGAAAACTCACTTTGGGAGAAGAGGCCATTATACGTGATATTCAGAAGCGGAAGGCGAAACTTGTTCTTTTAGCAAGTGATACGGGGACGCAGACAAGAAAAAAGATTACCGATAAATGTACGTATTATCAAATCCCTTTCTTTGTAGTAGACGACCGCGAAACCATCTCACAAGCTATTGGGAAGTCAGGAAGAGTTGCTATTGCAATTCTCGACTCAGGATTCGCCGCTAAAATGACATCGTTGCTCGATGAATCTATTCGGGGGTGAACGTATGAGTAAAACAAGAGTTTACGAATATGCGAAAAAACACAATCTATCCAGTAAAGTGGTCATAGATAAATTAAAAGATTTGAATATAGAGGTTTCGAACCATATGTCGACCATTTCGGAAGACACCATCCAAACCTTGGATAAAGCAATTAACGGAAATAAACAAGTTGACAAGAAGCAAGAACAGACAAAACCGGTAAGTGGAGACAGTTCCTCCAATAAAACAAACGCCAATCAAGGCAATAAGAAAAAAAATAACCGGAATCAACAAAATGGTAAGAATCCTAACAACAAGAATAATAAGAATAACAAAAATAAAAAAAGAAATAACCAACATTCCGGACAGAGCAATCAACAATCGAAAGGAAAAAAACAGGAAACTCCTGAAAAAATCACTTATACCGGTACGTTAACCGTTAGTGGATTGGCCGATAAACTGAACAAAGATGCTTCGGAAATCATCAAAAAATTGATGTTTTTAGGCACAATGGCAACAAAAAATCAAGATTTGGATCAGGACTCTATTGACTTGATTTGTGAGGAATACGGAGTGACTGCCGAGCAAGTTGTCGAAGTTGACGAAATTGCATTGGAAAATTTCAAACCAGAGGAAAAAGCGGAAGACCTGGTAGAACGTCCTGCGGTTGTTACCATCATGGGCCACGTCGACCATGGAAAAACAACATTACTCGATTCCATTCGGGATACGAAAGTGACCGAAGGAGAAGCAGGTGGTATCACACAGCATATCGGCGCTTATCAAGTGGAGGAAAACGGCAAAAAAGTAACGTTCTTGGATACGCCTGGTCATGCTGCTTTTACCAGTATGCGTTCACGTGGTGCACAGGTAACAGATATTGCCATACTCGTAGTCGCTGCAGATGACGGTGTCATGCCGCAAACTGTGGAAGCAATCAACCATGCCAAAGCAGCAGAAGTTCCAATTATTGTCGCTGTCAATAAAATGGATAAAGAAGGAGCCAATCCTGACCGGGTCATGCAGGAACTGACAGAACATGAATTGATCCCGGAAGACTGGGGCGGCGATACAATTTTCGTTCAACTTTCTGCTATAAAAAGAGAAGGCATCGATGACTTGCTGGAGATGATTTTGCTTGTTTCCGAAGTGGAGGAATTAAAAGCAAACCCTAACAGCAATGCCAGTGGAACAGTCATCGAAGCACAGCTTGATAAAGGACGTGGATCTGTAGCGACGTTGCTGGTTCAAAATGGAACTTTGCATGTCGGAGACCCAATTGTTGTCGGCAACACGTTTGGAAGGGTTCGGGCAATGGTTAATGATCTTGGGCGCAGGGTGAAATCCGCTGAACCATCGACTCCAGTAGAAATCACCGGTTTGAATGATGTGCCGCAGGCAGGAGACCAGTTTGTTGTTTTTGCTGATGAAAAGAAAGCCCGCCAGGTAGGGGAAGCCCGCCAGCAAAAACAAATTGAAGAAAAACGCAGTGACAAGGCGAAAGTCAGTCTTGATGATTTGTTTGAACAAATCAAACAAGGGGAAGTTAAGGATATTAACCTTGTGCTAAAGGCTGATGTCCAAGGTTCCGTTGAAGCATTGGCATCCTCTTTGCGAAAAATAGATGTGGAAGGCGTAAAAGTTAATATTATCCACACAGGTGTAGGGGCGATTGCCGAGTCGGACATCATCCTGGCCTCTGCCTCAAACGCTATTGTGATCGGATTTAACGTTCGCCCGGATAACAATGCCAAGAAAGCGGCGGAAACCGAGAATGTAGATGTTCGATTGCATCGGATTATTTATAAGGTGATTGAAGAAATCGAGTCAGCAATGAAAGGAATGCTTGATCCGGAATTTGAAGAAAAGGTTATCGGGCAAGCTGAAGTTCGGGAAATCTTCAAGGTATCCAGAATCGGTACGATTGCTGGAAGCTATGTTACCGATGGTAAAATAACCAGGGATGCAGGGGTTCGTGTCATCAGAGACGGCATTGTCATTTATGAAGGCGAAATTGATACCCTCAAGCGATTCAAAGATGATGTGAAAGAAGTCGCACAAAACTATGAGTGTGGTATTACGGTGAAGAACTTCAATGACATAAAAGAAGGCGATGTATTTGAAGCGTATGTCATGGAGGAAATCGAACGTGTATGATTTTATACGTGGAAGTAGATTGTTTTATTTATGAACCGCAATCGCTAAAACAAAAGCGTTCTGTGGTCAAAAGCCTAATAACAAGGTTGAAAAATGATTATAATATTGCTGTAAGCGAGATTGATCACCAGGATTTATGGCAAAGAACTGGTCTTGGTCTGGTGACGGTCTCTTCTGATAAAATCCATGCGGAAAAAGTAATCAATCAGGCATTGAAGCTTATTGATTCTTTTCCCGAATTGGAGCGAACCACTACCAACTTTGAATGGTTTTAAAATGACTTTCCCTTCACATAATAGAGGTGATAGAAAATGAATGAATTACGCGCAAACCGTGTAGGGGAACAAATGAAGAAAGAACTTGGAGATATAATCGGCAGAAAAATCAAAGATCCTCGTGTCGGGTTTGTTACAGTGACAGATGTCGAAGTTTCCGGCGATTTGCAACAGGCAAAAGTGTTTATTTCCGTGCTTGGCGATGAAAAGCAACGGCATGATACGCTTGTCGGCCTGGCCAAAGCGAAAGGTTTCATCCGTTCGGAAATTGGTAAAAGAATTCGGTTACGAAAAACGCCCGAACTGTATTTTGAATTTGATGAAGCAATTGAAAAAGGAAATAGAATTGAGCATATCCTTCGCCAATTAAATGACTCAGACGAATAAATTTGCTTTTTCTAATGAATAAAACCCTTGTCATCCAACAAGGGTTTTATCTTTGTACATACTACTGACATAAGAATTCGTGTGAGGAGAAAGGCGTGGATACATATCACGAGTGCCCATTTTCTTGGTATTGTTAAGCAGTGGAGATGAATGGTTAATGTTTACCAAATGTTGGGTGTTCGATCAATAGTGAAATTTTTTAGAGGCGGAGGAAAGAGATATGGATGGAATTCTTCCTTTGTGGAAGCCAAAGGGATGGACATCGCATGATTGTGTAGCGAAAATCAGACGGCTGTATGGCACGAAGAAGGTTGGACATACCGGAACTCTTGATCCGGAAGTGGAAGGCGTTCTGCCTATTTGCATCGGCCAGGCAACTAAACTCGTCCCGTACTTGACTGATACCAAAAAAACCTATATAGCCGAAGTAACATTGGGCGTTTCAACTGAAACAGAAGACAGCACTGGGGTAACTGTTGAACAGGCTGTGGTCAGAGAAGATTTTTCTGTTGAACAAGTACAACGGGTTTTGGACAATTTTATCGGATACAGTGTACAAGTGCCACCGATGTATTCAGCGGTGAAAGTGAATGGGAAAAAGCTTTATGAGTATGCTCGCGAGGGGCTTACGGTGAATCGTCCGGAGCGTACCATTCATATTGAGCGGATACAACTTTTATCTGACATTCGGAGGGAAGGGAAGCGTGTTCGTTTTTGCTTTCTTGTAGAGTGCGGGAAGGGGACGTATGTGCGGACATTATGCGTCGATATAGGTGATAGGCTAGGATACCCCGCACATATGTCGGGATTGATTCGGACAAAAACAGGATCGTTTGATCGAAACAGTACCTATACAATAGAAGAAATACAGCAGGCAAAAGAAAGAAATGAGCATCTGGATTTACTTCTTCCTTTATCAGCAGGTATAGCTCATTTAGAAAAGATCGAAGCAGATGGAGAAATGGCGGATAGAGTATTTCACGGTCAGAAACTGAAAATGCCAGAGGGTTTAACTGGAACAAAGCAGTTCCGGATTCAGCAAGGCGGAAGACTCCTTGCTATCTATAAGCCGCATCCTTTAGAATCCGGTATTGCGAAGCCGGCCAAGGTTTTTCATTATGAGCAGGAATGAATGGAAATTGCCTGGTAGTCATTCCGTGTATAACACGATAATCTACAGGGGTTAAGGAATGCTTTGTGTAATACCACTGAGTGCATTTTTCACACATTTCTTAAAGAGATTGTGGCTGTGAATCATCGCAAGTGAAAAATGGCTGTGAATACTGGCAGGGGTGAACCTTTTCTTGGCTCCTTAGAGAAAGCTAATCAGCCATTATCGAAAGAGGCACGTCCGCAGTGAAGAATTAGCACGCTTTTATGCTGTGTGAGTCCATTCAAAAAGTAGTTAGCGTTTATAATATTGTGTCCAAAACAAACGAGTCTTAGAAAACAGAGAGAAACCCTTTTATTAAAAAAATGCGCATATATTGAAGAGATTTTGTATAATTACTTGCAATTTATCAGTAAAAGCGTTAATCTAAAATACGGAAACCATCCCTTGGCAACGCGAAACTCCGACGCTTGCTGGGAGATTGGGGTTTTACAATTTGTAGGAGGTGAAAAGGATGGCAATCACACAAGAACGTAAAAATGAAATCATCAATGATTTCAAGACACACGATAATGATACTGGTTCTCCAGAGGTTCAAATCGCTGTCCTAACGGAAGAAATTACAAATCTAAATGAGCATTTGCGTGTTCATAAAAAAGATCACCACTCACGTCGTGGTCTACTAAAAATGGTAGGTAAACGCCGTAACTTGTTGAACTACCTTCGCGCTAAAGACGTAACACGTTATCGCGAGTTAATAAAAAGACTTGGCCTTCGTCGCTAAGTTTTTTAGGGGAAAGCGGGAGAATTCCCGCTTTTTCTGTACTTATAAACGATTACATAAACCAGTTGCCAAGCAGTTTTGGGCGGAGTCGGCCGCGGCCGATTTGCTATGCAAGCTGTGAACCACGCTTTCGGCATTACTGCATGAAAATGCTTAACCCATCGACTGCGACTGGGTATGCAAACTGTTTAATCGGCAAAGACTGACAATATAGCAACAACATGAAGAAATGCAATTTGTCGAGGTTGAAGGCAAGATTTTTATTGAGAGGAGTATAGTAGATGGCAGATAAGCAAACATTTTCCACGGAAATCTCCGGACAGCCGTTTTCGGTCGAAGTCGGAGAGTTAGCGAAGCAAGCTAATGGTGCTTGCATGGTTCAGTATGGAGATACTTCTGTACTGACAGCGGCAACCGCATCAAACGAACCCAAAGACCTGCCGTTCTTTCCGTTGACGGTCAACTATGAAGAGCGGTTGTATGCAGTCGGTAAAATTCCAGGAGGATTTATCAAAAGAGAGGGACGTCCAAGTGAAAAAGCTGTATTGACTTCCCGTTTGATTGATCGTCCTATCCGTCCATTGTTTGCCGATGGTTTTCGAAATGAAGTTCAAGTAATCAGCACAGTAATGAGTGTAGATCAAAATTGTTCTTCCGTGATTGCGGCAATGATCGGTTCATCGCTGGCTCTAGGCGTATCGGATATCCCGTTCGGCGGTCCAATTGCTGGTGCGATTGTCGGCCGTGTAGATGGAGAATTCATCATTAATCCATCAGTCGAACAGTTGGAAAAAAGTGATATCAATTTGACAGTGGCCGGCACAAAAGATGCCGTCAACATGGTGGAAGCTGGTGCCAATGAAGTACCGGAAGAAGTCATGCTGGAAGCAATCATGTTCGGTCATGAAGAAATAAAACGGCTAGTTGCTTTCCAGGAGGAAGTTATTGCAGCTGTAGGCAAAGAAAAAATGGAAGTGACGTTGTTTGAACCGGATAAAAGTTTGTCAGCCGAGGTAGAAGCGAAAGCAAAAGATTCCCTTGTACAAGCCATTCAGGTTCAAGAAAAACATGCCCGCGAAGAAGCGATTGATGCAGCTAAAAAAGCGGTTGTGGAAAGCTACGAGGATGAAGAGGCTGATGAAGAAAAAATCAAGCAGGTTAAAGCGGTACTGGACAAACTGGTAAAAGAAGAAGTACGACGCTTGATAACCAAAGAGAAGGTACGGCCCGATGGTCGAAAAGTAGATGAAATTCGTCCTTTATCCTCCCGAATCGGCGTCCTGCCGCGTACCCATGGTTCCGGTCTGTTTACCCGTGGTCAGACACAGGCGTTAAGTGTTTGTACACTTGGAGCGTTAGGTGATGTGCAAATTCTTGACGGACTGGATTTGGAAGAGTCGAAACGATTCATGCACCATTATAATTTCCCACAATACAGCGTAGGGGAAACAGGTCCAATCAGAGGGCCGGGTCGTCGTGAGATTGGTCATGGAGCTCTTGGGGAACGGGCTTTGGAAGTAGTGGTTCCTTCTGAAAAGGAATTTCCTTATACCATAAGACTAGTGTCCGAGGTTTTGGAGTCGAATGGCTCGACTTCGCAGGCTAGTATCTGTGCCAGCACAATGGCAATGATGGATGCCGGTGTCCCAATCAAAGCTCCTGTCGCAGGGATAGCCATGGGCTTAGTAAAGCAGGATGAAGATTATACCATTCTAACCGACATACAAGGTATGGAAGACTTTCTTGGTGACATGGATTTCAAAGTAGCAGGTACTTCTAATGGTGTAACTGCTTTGCAAATGGATATCAAGATTGAAGGTCTTTCCAGAGAGATTCTCGATGAAGCTCTTAGCCAGGCCAAAAAAGGACGTATGCATATCCTTGATCATATGATGGAAACCATCGGTGAACCGAAGCAGGAACTTTCCGAATATGCACCGAAGATTCTGACCATGGAGATCAATCCTGATAAAATACGTGATGTAATTGGACCGAGCGGCAAACAAATTAACAAAATTATCGAAGATACTGGCGTCAAAATTGATATCGAACAGGATGGAAGAGTATTTATTTCTTCTACAGATTCGTCTATGAACCAAAAAGCCAAGAAGATCATCGAAGATCTTGTACGCGAAGTGGAAGTTGGCGAGATATATCTCGGCACAGTACGACGTATCGAGAAGTTCGGCGCATTTGTCGAACTGTTCAAAGGAAAAGACGGTCTTGTTCATATTTCCGAGCTGGCCGAAGAAAGGGTCGGAAAGGTTGAAGATGTTGTTTCGATTGGTGATCAGGTAATGGTCAAAGTAAAAGAAATCGATAATCAGGGACGCGTTAATTTATCACGAAAAGCAGTGTTGAAAGAACAAAAGCAGGAAGATGAAAAATAAACGCAAAAACAAGAAGCTGGACTCCCAGTTTCTTTTTTTCTTTTGTTTCATTTCTGTAAAATCCTCTTCCCATAATAGAGGTAGAGACAAAACAACGTGAAACAGAATTTGCTTGGTACTTTTAGTGCTGATAAACCGTTTCGGCAGCAAACTACTACGGCCTCCCTTGATGTGCCAATCTCTTCAAGAATTATCATGACCTAAACTAGTCTCTCATCATAATAAAGTGGTGGATGATGCTTATCGTACATATCTGAAAAAAACCATACGAGATAAAAGGGATGTATTGGAATCCTTCTTTATTTATTCTATGGGCAAACAGGGCTGTTGAAAGGAATGCCTGTATAAACAAGGGACAGTCATACCGTATTCCCTTTTGTTCTACCTTGTCCCCGCCCCTCATAGTTATAAAAGAGGAGGGGTCAAAGTGAAACGTTTGATTATCCAAATAGGTGTTTTTCTTTTATTGGCCGGCGCTTTTTTCCCGATTGAAGCCAATCCATTTAAATACAATAATCTGGAGATTCTCCCTGAAGCGCTGCCAGTTGTAAATCCAAACGAGGATACAATCCGCAGCGAAATAGAAACACAAGCAAAGCATTGGAATGAGAAACCTGACAATGCAAAAATAGACAAGGTTTGGAAGAAGATGCCCGGCAGGAACGGGTTAAAAGTAAACGTCGAAGAATCGGTGGCTAAGATGAAAAAGGCAGGAAAGTTTGATCAGTCACTACTTGTTGTGGAACAAGTTCAACCCCGGATTACCTTTGAGGATCTTCCTGCAGCCCCGGTTTATCGCGGACATCCGGAAAAGAAAATGGTCACATTACTGGTTAACGTGGCCTGGGGCAGTGAAAATATTCCAAGTATGCTCAAAACCTTACGGGAGAAGAATGTTAAAGCCAATTTTTTCATTGAGGGAAAATGGGCAAGTCAGAATGCTGAATTGGTTAAGATGATTAAGGAAGAAGGGCATACTATTGGTAATCATGCTTACAACCACCCAGACATGAAGCGTTTGACAGCTGATGAAAACAGGGAACAGATAGAACAGACAAATGAAATTATTAAAGCCATTACAGGAGATACCCCCAAATGGTTTGCTCCGCCAAGCGGGAGTTTCAATGAACAAGTCGTTCAAATAGCAGCTGAGCTTGATATGGAAACGGTCCTTTGGTCGGTTGATACAGTTGATTGGAAAAAACCAACCGTACCTGTCATGGTAAAGCGGGTGGAGGAAAAAGTGCACCCAGGTGCGATGGTTTTGATGCACCCGACTGATGTGGTGAACAGTGGATTGGATGAATTAATCGAGATGATCAAACGAAAAGGATACAAGATTGCAGCAATAGAACGTTTGTTGAGTGAACAGCGATAAATGATGTGCAGGAAGGTATAGGAGGATTCAATTTGCTTAAAAAACATACATGCAACAATGGATTAAGAGTAGTATTAGAAGATATACCGGCTGTGAGATCCGTTACTGTGGGGATTTGGATAAAGACTGGGTCTCGCAACGAGGAGTTGGAAAAAAATGGGATATCCCATTTTTTAGAGCACATGTTTTTCAAAGGAACAACTTCACGCTCGGCCCGCGACATTGCAGAAGCTTTCGATGCTATAGGCGGACAGGTAAATGCGTTTACTTCGAAAGAGTATACGTGCTTTTATGCGAAAGTACTCGATACTTATAAAGATTTTGCCCTGGAAATATTGGCGGATATGTTCTTCAACTCTACTTTTGAAGAAGACGAGCTGGAAAGAGAAAAGAAGGTCGTTTATGAGGAAATCAAGATGTCCGAGGATACCCCGGATGATATTATTCACGATATGTTATCGGAGGTTTCTTTCGGGAACCATCCGTTGGCTTATCCAATTCTTGGTTCCGAGCAAACCCTTTCCTCCTTTAATCGAGAAGATTTACAGCAATATAAGGATAGTCACTATACACCCGAAAATGTGGTGATTTCTGTAGCCGGCAATGTAGATGACAGTTATTTTAAACAAGTTGAAAAATTATTTGGCAATTATTATACAAAAAGTAACGGATTCGAATACCAACGGCCAATATTCATAGGAGAGCATATAGAACGTAAAAAAGATACCGAACAAGCTCATTTATGCCTGGGTTATCAAGGTCTTCCAGTCGATGATCCATCCATATACAGCTTAATCATCATGAATAATGTGCTTGGGGGCAGTATGAGTTCCAGGCTGTTTCAAGACGTAAGGGAGCAGAGAGGACTCGCTTATTCCGTTTTTTCCTACCATAGTTCTTTTGTCGATAATGGATTGCTCACCATTTATGCTGGTACCGGAAAAGAACAGTTACCTGTACTGCAGGAAACGATGGAGGCGACCATCGAAAGTTTCAAGACAAATGGACTTACTGACAAAGAGCTCCACAATAGTAAAGAGCAGTTGAAAGCTAATTTAATGCTGAGCTTAGAAAGTACAAATAGTCGAATGAGCAGAAATGGAAAAAATGAATTGATTTTAAACAGACATCGGACGCTTGATGAGATGATTAACGAAATTGATCAAGTAACACATGAGTCGACCAACCGTATCATTCGTTCTTTGTTTGAACAAGATCCTTCGAGTGCGCTGATTTCACCTTGATATTTTGTTTACCATGTAAATATTATCCTCATGAATTCCATTGTCCCTCATAAAATAGAGGAAAAGCATACTTAGAGTCTAAGGGACTTGGAAGGATAGGTGGATACATGAGATACAAGGATTTAAGTGGTAAAGAAATCGTTGATGTAAGCAGTGGTACTAGACTAGGCATTTTGGGTCATACTGATTTGGAATTTAATGAGGAAACAGGTCAGATAGAATCCTTCATTCTTCCGAATTATAAATGGTTTGGAATGAAAAAAGAAGGGGAAAATATCAGAATAAATTGGCGTGATATCAAGAAAATCGGTGAAGATATGATTATCATTGACTCCTGAATCTTATCGAGGAGGATAATAGGTTCCGTTTACAGCTTGCAGATTTCCCTGCAGGCTTTCTTTTTTTATCTTTTCATGGTTTTGGTTATTCGTAACCAAAACCATAACGACTCTCGCTTTTCATCCGGTCGATCTCGAAGTTCTTACCTGGTGAGTGAGATTATCCGCACCGAAAACCTCCTAACCCTAAATTGATTTTTTTGAACCCCTCCCTATACGAAAGACTGAATCCCTTCATCCCATTAGCATAGAACGTTCTGGTATTGTCGTCAGAATGTAATCCAAATGACTTTAAGTGAAGGTACAAGGTACATACTCATATTTTTTCGTCGTAAATTCTTTCGGGATGAGTGTACAGTCACTAACCATGATGGATTTCATAGTATAAACAGAGACGCATTATCCCTACGCGAGGTGAAGTAATGGATACCAAAATGAATATTGCCATTATCGGCGGTGACGCCAGATATTTGGAATTGATCAGACACTTAACGAAAAATCCCCAAATGGACTTGACTATAATTGGTTATGATCAGCTGGATAAAGGGTTCACTGGTGCAAAGCAAGCAGAATTAGAAGATATCGAACCGAGTAAATTAGATGCAGTGATTATTCCTGTACCAGGAACAGACCATCGAGGATATGTGGAAACAGTTTTTTCTGATAAACAGATTCAGTTGAAAAAAGATTGGTTTCATTCCTTAAAAAGTGGTTGCATCGTATTTTCAGGCATCACAACTCCCTTTTTAAATGAAGCAGCTGGGGAGGCGGCATTACAGTTGGTACCTTTATTCGATCGGGATGATGTAGCGATATACAATTCGATCCCAACAGTCGAAGGCACCATCATGATGGCCATCCAGAACACCGATTTCACTATCCATTCAAGCAATGTAATCATCTTGGGATTGGGAAGGGTTGGTATGACACTTGCGAGCAAGTTTGCCGGCCTTGGAGCACATGTATCCGTCGGTTCTAAGCATCAGTCAGACCTTGCCAGGATTACAGAAATGGGACTGACCCCTTTTACTTTGGATGATTTGACCACACATTCACCCAATTGTGATCTGCTAATCAATACCATACCTGCAATGGTTGTCACAAGGGAAGTAATCCAGCTTATGAAGTCACAAGCTTTAATCATCGATTTGGCTTCCAAACCAGGCGGGACTGATTTTAAATTTGCGGAACAGCGGGGAATCAAAGCAATGCCCGCTCCGGGGTTACCAGGAATCGTTGCTCCGAAGACAGCAGGTGCCATTCTGGGAAGGGTAGTTTCCCAAATATTGACGGAACATATTTCGGAAAGGAGTAAGTGACATGTCATTAGAAGGAAAAAGAATCGGATTCGGTCTTACAGGCTCCCATTGTACCTATGATGCTGTTTTTCCTCAAATGGAAAAACTGGTAGAGGCAAAAGCAGATGTTGTACCAGTTGTTTCTTATACAGTACAGAATACCGATACCCATTTTGGTGAGGCGAAAGAACATCTGCAAAGAATAAAAGAGATTACTGGTAAAGAGTTGATTACAACCATTCCGGAAGCAGAGCCGCTAGGACCTAAATATCCTTTGGATTGCATGGTTATAGCCCCTTTGACAGGGAATTCGATGAGTAAACTCGCTAATGCTTTGACGGATTCCCCTGTCTTGATGGCCGCAAAAGCTACCATCCGTAATGGAAATCCAGTCGTCTTAGGTATATCAACAAATGATGCCTTGGGATTGAATGGAGTCAATTTAATGCGGTTAATGGCTACAAAATTGATTTATTTCATTCCTTATGGTCAGGACGATCCGTTCAAGAAACCGAACTCCTTGGTAGCCGAAATGGATTTATTACAGGATACCGTAGAAAGCGCCCTGCAATATAAACAATTGCAACCGGTTATCATTGAAAGAAAATAAGCACACATACCCTTTCTATACCTTCCTTTCTTCTATTATGTTAGAATAAAGACTATGAGAAAAAATCTGTAAACATGTTAACAGACACCGAATTATTTAGGGAGGAGAATTTTTAGCATGCAAAATCAACAAGGGTACCATGTTGCCGTCGTAGGAGCGACGGGAGCAGTAGGACAAAAAATGCTGGAAACTCTTGAAAAAAAGGCGTTTCCTTTGGCGAGTTTAACATTGTTATCTTCCAGCCGTTCAGCTGGTAAAAAAATAGCTTTTAAAGGTGAGGAAATAACTGTAAAAGAAGCAACTCCAGAAAGTTTTGAAGGAGTACAAATCGCTTTGTTTTCAGCAGGGGGATCAGTATCAAAACGTCTGGCCCACGAAGCAGTAAGCAGAGGAGCAGTTGTCATTGACAATACAAGTGCTTTTCGTATGGATGAAGAAGTTCCGCTCGTTGTGCCTGAAGTAAACGAAAAGGATCTTTCCAGTCACAAAGGTATTATCGCAAATCCGAATTGTTCAACAATTCAAATGGTGGCTGCCCTCCAGCCGATAAAGGAGTCTCATGGTATTTCTCGAGTAATCGTCTCTACTTATCAAGCAGTTTCGGGCGCTGGTACTTCAGCTGCGGAAGAATTGCGTGAACAATCGAAAGCATTTTTGAATGGTGAGGATTTGGAAGCGGATATTATGCCTGTTAAAGGTGATAAAAAGCATTTTCCAATTGCGTTTAATGCACTTCCGCAAATAGACACGTTCGAGGAGAATGGTTATACATTCGAAGAAATGAAAATGATCAACGAAACAAAAAAAATCATGCATGCACCGAATCTTCCTGTAGCTGCAACATGCGTACGTCTTCCATTTTTCACTTCACATGCAGAAAGTGTATATATTGAGGTAGAAAAAGAGGGGCTGCAAGCAGCTGATATCCATGAAGTATTGCGGAATGCGGATGGCATTACGCTTGAAGACAATCCGTCAGAACAGGAATATCCTACCCCATTAAGCGCAGCAGGCAAAAGTGATGTTTTTGTCGGTCGAGTGAGAAAAGACCCAGACCATCCGAAAGGCTTCCACCTTTGGGTCGTATCTGATAATCTACTAAAAGGGGCAGCATGGAATTCTGTGCAAATCGCAGAAAGTCTTATAAAAAATAATTTGCTGTAACTTTGAGGTGTGTGTATGAGTAAAATATTAGTTCAAAAGTTCGGTGGTACTTCTGTGCGAGACAAAGATACTCGGGCAAGTGCCGCCGGACATATTAAAGATGCGATTGACGAAGGCTATAAAGTAGTAGTGGTAGTTTCAGCCATGGGAAGGTTTCCGGATCCTTATTCGACAGATGCTCTGCTCCAGCTTGTCGGGTTCCCGCACAGCCAGATTTCGAAGCGGGAACAGGATCTGCTTTTATCCTGCGGAGAAACAATTTCTTCTGTTGTTTTTTCCAATGAATTAAAAGAAGCAGGAATCCATTCCATTTCACTGACTGGGGCACAAGCTGGTTTTATTACAAGTGGGGATTTTACAGAAGCCAAAATTAAAGAAATGAACCCAGAACGTGTAAAAAAAGAATTGGAAATGTATGATGTGGTAGTGGTAGCTGGTTTCCAAGGTAAAACGGAAGATGGTGAAATCACCACTATCGGAAGAGGAGGAAGCGATACCTCTGCCGCCGCATTGGGAGCAGGACTTGGTGCTGAGTATATCGATATTTTTACAGACGTAGAAGGGATTATGACCGCGGATCCGCGAGTTGTGGAGACTGCAAGGATATTAGATGTAGTTACTTATTCAGAGATTTGCAATCTTGCTTATCAGGGAGCAAAGGTCATCCATCCGCGAGCGGTGGAGATTGCGATGCAGGCAAAAGTGCCAATAAGAGTCCGTTCTACTCATACAAAAGATACCGGGACATTGGTTACTTCCTCGCGTGAATCGGCAAAAGGAAAGGATATTCCTGACAGACTTGTGACAGGGATCGCTCATATTTCCGATATAACACAAGTGAGGGTAAATACGAACAAGGAGCCTTACCGTTTACACTCGGAAGTTTTTAAAGCGATGGCCGCAGCTGGAATTTCTGTCGATTTTATAAATATTTCTCCTACCGGTGTGGTATACACTATACCAGAACGGTTTACAGACCAGGCTGTCGAATTGCTGGAAAGAATGGACTACGAACCAATCATCACGAAAGATTGTGCAAAAGTATCCTTAGTAGGTGCCGGAATGACAGGTGTACCTGGAGTGACTGCCAAGATTGTCCAGACACTGACAGATGCAGGGGTTCATATCCTTCAGTCAGCAGACAGTCATACGACGATTTGGGTTCTGATCCATCAAGAAGACCTTGTGCCAGCGGTAAATGCACTTCATAATACTTTTGAGCTGGATATCCAGCAGGATTGATCGTACTATTAGACGCAGCACATAAGCAGGTGGTTCTCCACCTGCTACTCTTAACTAACGAAACGAAAAGATGAAGTGAAGATGAAAGGAGTCCGTAATGCCATGAATTTCGGCAGAGTACTAACAGCAATGGTCACCCCCTTTGACAATAAGGGGAATATAGACCTGGAAAAAACAACAGAATTGGTGAATTATTTATTAAACAACGGTTCCGATGGACTCGTGATTTCAGGAACGACCGGTGAATCACCGACCCTGACGCAGGAGGAAAAAATAGCCGTTTTTAAGCGTGTTGTAAAAGACGTGAATAAACGAGTTCCCGTCATCGCCGGCACGGGGAGCAACAATACCTATGCCACCATTGAGTTTACAAAAAAGGCAGAAAAAGCCGGTGTGGATGCTGCGTTGCTGGTTGTTCCTTATTACAATAAACCGAATCAGCGAGGAATTTATGAACATTTTGCTGCAGTCGCCAGGGAAACTACTTTGCCCATTATGCTATATAACATTCCCGGTCGCTCGGTTGTAAGAATGGATCCGGAAACAGTAATAGAACTGGCGAAAATACCGAACATTGTGTCAATTAAAGATTCGACAGGTGATTTGGATGCAATATCGACTATTATCGAAAATACTAGCGATACTTTTACCGTCTACAGTGGAGATGACAGCTTGACCCTGCCGATAACGGCTGTTGGAGGAAATGGTATTGTGTCGGTTTCTTCTCATGTTATTGGGAAAGAGATGCAGGAAATGCTGACAGCCTTTGAAGCGGGAGAAACGGCTAAAGCTTCCAAGTTGCACCGACAACTACTTCCCATAATGAAAGGCATGTTCATGGCTCCATCTCCAACACCTGTTAAGACAGCTCTTCAAATCAAAGGGATGGATGTCGGAGGAGTTCGTCTGCCGCTTGTTCCGTTGACAGGTGAGGAAAGAAACCAATTAACACAATTATTATCCGGTAAATGATTCGGAAAAAGTCCTTATCTGGCCAGCATATTCAATTCTTTAAAACGTGCTTATCTAAGCGCGTTTTTTAATTGGTTATTTTTCGTAAAAGGTTGATTAGCAACATAGTTAATATAAACTAAGCAGTAACTTCCCTTGTAGTACTTGGACCATTTTATAGGAGTGGTGAAGTCCCACGCTGCGGAAATACCCTGCGCTTTCCGCGGGCGGCTGGTGAGCTTCCTCGAGCTAACGCTCTGCGGGATCTCACCGAGGCCTTTCCTCCCGCTGGAGTCTTCGGGTTTTTCCTTCGCTAGGAACAGCTTCCTGTTTATAAACGAGGGTACGAGACATTTTTTGGATTCACTTGGTACTCCATGAACCGTCTTATCAAAAGACATAGCTTTGAGAACAAGCAAAAAGTCTAAGAGAAGGAGAAAAGACGGAACCCCCACTGTTTTTTTATGAAAAGAAGAACCTATTTCCTGACAACCGTTTTTAAAATAGCTGGTTGAGTCTCAAGAAAAAAGCTTCTACGCTTGCGACATTCAGCATGCTTCTTAGCGCAGGTAGCATACGCAGACTCCTGCGGGAAAAGCGCGAGCTGAAGATCCACTTGGTAAAGCGGTGTTCTTTACCAAGTTAGCTGAAGCCGTGCACGCGGAAAGCGAAGTATGCTGCCGAAGCGGTGGTTAACACGCTTTTTGAATAGGCAATGGACTTCCCATTACAGTTACTGCGCAGTTTCTATCAACGAGCCATTGATCTGGGATGCGGCTATTTATTTCTAGATAACAGTCAGTTTCTAAATTCTTTTTACTGAAATCTTTAAGAAAGTACGTAACCAGAACCAAAACAAAGGACAATGAAGTTCCATTCAATGTTTGTGTGGAAGCCACATTTACACATGAAGCGAGGTCAAACTTCCCTTTATCCGTGTGTATGTAAGTAGCCGTGCTGTAACATACTAGGTACATGCTTTGAAAAGGAGCGTGGATCAATAATGGGAAAAGATACATCTAAACAAGATAATCAGGATCAAAATAATCAATCGTCACTGGTGCAAAAAATCCAGCAGCTAGGTCAGTCTACTGTCCCGCAAGCACCGGATTCCAATATCCATGTGCTGCCAATTATCGGGCAGATTGAAGGACACGTACAGCTGCCACCGCAAAACAAGACAACGAAATATGAGCATTTAATTCCACAAATTGTGGCGATAGAGCAAAATCCTAAAATTGAAGGATTAATCGTTTTACTCAATACTGTAGGAGGGGACGTAGAAGCCGGTTTGGCTTTGTCGGAAATGATTGCTTCTTTGTCTAAGCCTACCGTTTCCATAGTACTTGGAGGCGGGCACTCAATCGGTGTACCAATCGCAGTTTCTACTGATTATTCCTTTATCGTTCCGACGGCAACGATGACTATCCACCCGATCCGATTGACGGGACTTGTAATCGGTGTACCGCAAACGTTCGAGTATTTGGATAAAATGCAGGAGCGGGTCATCAATTTTGTCAAACAACATTCCGATATCGAAGAAGAAAAATTTAAAGACTTGATGTTTGCCAAAGGAAATCTGACAAGAGATATAGGTACGAACGTAGTCGGGGCTGATGCTGTGAAATATGGCTTGATTGATGATGTAGGTGGTGTCATGGAAGCCATGAGCAAATTGAATGACTTGATAGAAAAGGAAAAACAATCCGGAGAGATGCTGCAATGATTTTATATACACCGCTGACAGAGTATGAGATATTCGGAGTCGATCAAAATGCCTTTGCCAATCGCCAATTTATCAACATAAACGGCAGAACTGTGCACGTAGAAAGGAACAATGACGGATCATTTAGCATTTTGCAACTGATTTCCACTGATCCACAGGATTTCCTTGATGAAACGTATGCACCGGGAACAATTATTTCTGGCCATTAAAAAGCATTCTATTCATTTCAATGCGGCTACTCTGTGCTATAATAACAGTAGAGACCAGTGGGTAATCTTGCCATATTCCAGGTTATCAACCCTTGTCATCGTGATGGCAAGGGTTGAACTACATAAGAAAACTGGCGGTTATTTATGAGTGCAGAGGTGAATCAAATGGCAAAAAAGAAAAAAAACAGAAAAAAGAAAACACAACTAAAAAAACAAGTTAAATATGAACTTACTGGAATCTTATTCGTGTTCTTGGGTGTTTTAGGAAGTGGAGCAAGTGCGATAAGTGACGGCGCCATTCCCTCGGGTCTTGAAAATATATTTCGCTTTTTCTTTGGGATATGGTATTTCGTTGCTTCCTTGTTTTTACTGATTACCGGAATTATGTTAATTGTCAAAAGAAGAGTACCATATTTATTTCATAAACGGATGATTGGGTTCTACATCATTTTTTCAGGTGTTTTACTAATCACTCATATACAAACTTTTGAATCTATTTTACAAGAGTCCATGAATACTTCCATTATAGTTACGACATGGGATAACATCCTTTCTTACATAGGAGGGGATGTTCCGTCGGCCAACCTTGGCGGTGGTATGGTTGGTGCTCTATTATTTGCTTTTTGCTACTTTTTATTTTCTGCCGCAGGAGCTAAAATAGTGGCGGTATTCGGAATAGTAATAGGAGCACTGTTTGTTACAGAGCTGTCAATCGGGGAAATACTGGACAAAGGTTGGCAGCGGGCTGACGGCTTTTTTCGCAGTCAATTCAAACAAATGAAAAAGATGCAGCAGAACAACCGATCAAACCGAAAGAAAAAGAAGCAGTCCAACGATTCTGAAGAAGGGCTAACTGATTCTTCTATAGAAGATGGAAGTGATTCAGCAATAGATGAACCAGTTATCCAGGATTTCACGGATATCGCTTATTCTGCAGACGTACAGACTGCTGAAACAGTAAATCATCCGGAGAAACAGGAGGCATCTTCGGATGAAAAGAAAGATACCGATGAAGGCGAGATAGCCGAATCTTTGCCAATGACGGAAGCCGAAAACTTAGATTATAAGTTGCCTTCCATGTCGTTACTAGCTGAGCCGGAATATAATACGCAGCAACAAGAAAGGTCTCAGATTCAGGCAGTAGTAAGAAAATTGGAAAAGACATTCCAAAGTTTTGGAGTAAAAGCAAAAGTCACGAAAGTGCATGTAGGGCCGGCGGTGACAAAATATGAAGTATATCCTGATGTCGGAGTGAAAGTGAGTAAGATCGTTAATCTACACGATGACCTGGCGTTAGCTTTAGCGGCGAAAGATATCAGGATTGAAGCACCGATTCCCGGAAAATCTGCTGTGGGGATTGAAGTTCCAAATGGCGAAGTGGCCACTGTATCCCTGAGGGAAGTTTTGGAAACCAAACAGGCGCAGCAAGGATCCAAACTTTCCTTTGTGTTAGGAAGAGATATATCGGGGGATGCAGTTATGGCAGAACTGAATAAGATGCCGCATTTACTTGTCGCAGGGGCTACTGGAAGCGGTAAGAGTGTTTGCATCAATGGAATAATCACCAGTATATTGATGCGGGCAAAACCGCACGAAGTAAAAATGATGATGATCGATCCTAAAAAAGTGGAACTGAATGTCTATAACGGCATTCCTCACCTTTTGTCGCCCGTAGTTACAGATCCTAAAAAAGCCTCGCGGGCTCTAAAGAAAGTGGTTTCTGAGATGGAAAGACGCTATGAGTTATTTTCTGATACAGGGACCCGTAATATTGAAGGATATAATGAGTATATAAAAAAACATAATCAAACAGAAGGAGACAACCAGCCGCAGCTGCCATATATTGTGGTGCTGGTGGACGAGCTGGCCGATTTGATGATGGTCGCTTCCAACGACGTCGAGGATGCAATTACACGACTGGCCCAAATGGCCCGGGCTGCTGGTATTCATTTAATCATAGCTACCCAGCGTCCGTCTGTAGATGTTATAACCGGTGTCATAAAAGCTAATATACCATCCAGGATTGCCTTTAGTGTTTCTTCTGCTACCGATTCCCGGACCATCTTGGACTCAGGTGGAGCAGAGAAACTGCTTGGAAGGGGAGATATGCTATTCATTCCAGTCGGATCCTCCAAGTCGACGAGAATACAGGGTGCATTTCTTTCCGATGAGGAAGTAGAGCGGGTAGTGGACCATTGTATTGATCAGCAAAAGGCGCAGTATCAAGAGGAAATGATACCGGATGAAGAAGCAGAAGTGAACGAAGAAGTAGATGATGAATTGTTTGATGATGCTGTACAAATGATCTTAGAGATGCAAAGTGCCAGTGTGTCGATGTTACAGCGAAGATTCCGTATCGGTTACACGCGCGCAGCTCGATTGATTGATGCCATGGAAGCAAGAGGAATCGTCGGCCCCTATGAAGGGAGCAAACCAAGAACCGTGTTAATTTCTCAGCAAGAAGAAGAAAAAACTTCATAGAAAAAGAAAAGCGGATGTGCCTTGCTCACCCCCGACAAGCTTAAGCCCATCCTCCGAGTGGTGTATTAAGCCACACAGAGGATGAGCTTAAGACCTCGAGGGGGTAGGCACATTTTCCCTTCCAAACACTGTATCAAGGCGCATTTACTTCCCCATGCTTTTTACCCTTTGTAATATACATGATATGGTACTTAAAAAACTCCTTCTTGGCCAACAAGGTCAAAGAGGAGTTTTTTTAAAGAAAATGCAAGGAAATATTCCCCTTAATTTCCATGAACGAACATGTTTACCAGTCGGTGATTAACATTAATTGCAAGAATATTAGCAGGTTTATTAAAATTGTCATAAAACTAAAAAATTCTGTCGTTTTTTGTCCAAATCCTGTTTATTTACTAGACCAAAAGTGTTATATTTATTTCGGACAAAGAATGACTTGTCAGAGGTCAGTTCTCTTACATCCTGTCAGCGTCGATTTTTGCGTATACAGATCGTCCTTGTACTAATACTTTTTACCTAGTTAGTAGATACATATGTTACGAAGATTGAACTTCATCGGAGGGTAATGTCATGTCAATAAAAGCCGATGCTCGTCATTTATACCTTCAGGTTATCGATCAATTGAAACGGGATATAGAAGTTGGAAGGTATAAAGAGAAAGAGAAATTGCCTTCTGAATTTGAACTGTCAAAGCGACTTGGTGTTTCAAGGGCTACATTAAGAGAAGCACTCAGGCTTCTGGAGGAAGAGAATATCGTGACCAGACGTCATGGAGTCGGGACGTTCGTCAATCCTAAACCTGTTTTCTCTGCCGGTATTGAACATTTAAAAAGTGTGACAGAAATGATTGCTTCCGCTGGAAAAACCCCAGGAACCCAATATTTATCAACAGAATTGATCGAAGCTTCTGAAGAAGATAAAAACAGATTCGCTCCATTCGAGATCGATACTTTGGCTAAGATAGAACGAGTCAGAACTGCCGACGGTGACCCCGTCGTTTACTGTATCGATAATATTTTAGAACATTTGATCCCGATAGAAAAAATTCATAATCAAGCCTCCATTTTCCAGGTTTTAGAGGACTATGGAAGTAAGCATGTCAACTACACAGTCACTCATATTGAACCAGTAGGCTATCATGAGCTGATATCTCCTGTTCTGGGGTGCCAGCCTGATCAGCCAATGCTACTACTAAAACAGATGCATTATACAGATAGTGACGAACCAGTATTGTATTCTTGTAATTACTTCAGAGCAGACGTATTCAGTTTTTATGTAATCAGGAAGCGCATGTGAAGAGGAGGACATTTTAAGGGGGGTGATGTTCCGGCACCGTTTCGCAGGTGAGTTTAGGCAATACCAGATAAAAACTAACATTGTGGGGGTAGAAATGTTGAAAACAAATCGTTTGCTATTATTGATTGCTTTGCTATTTACAGCAGGTATTATTCTAAGTGCTTGTGGGTCTTCTAATGATGAAGGCAGCGGGGAAGAAAGCGGAGGAGAAACTTCCGATTCCGGTGAGAACCAGGAGGGTGGAGAAGACTCCGATTTTAAAGTAGGTATGGTAACCGATGTCGGCGGTGTAGATGACAAATCGTTTAACCAATCTGCATGGGAAGGTCTTCAGGCTTTCGGTGAGGAGAACGGACTGGAAGAAGGCGAAGGGTTCGATTATGCGCAATCAGAAAGTGATGCAGATTTTATGCCGAACTTGAACAGCTTAGTGAGAGCAGATTATGATTTAGTATTCGGTATTGGTTTTAAACTGACAGATGCGTTAAGTAAGGTAGCTGGACAAAACCCGGATACACACTTTGCCTTGGTTGATGCGGTGGCGGAAGGAGATAACATCGCAAATATTACCTTTAAGGAACACCAAGGCTCTTTCCTTGTTGGCGTGGCAGCAGCAATGAAAACTGAATCCGACAAAGTAGGTTTTGTCGGTGGTGAAAACAGCGAATTGATCAAAAAATTTGAATCAGGCTTTCGGGCTGGTGTTGCTTCTGTAAACCCGGATATCGAAGTCGACGTACAATATGCTGAGTCGTTCGGCGCTCCGGATAAAGGAAAAGTGATCGCTTCTAATATGTATAACAGTGGAGTGGACGTCATTTATCATTCCTCCGGTGCCACCGGTAATGGAGTGTTTGCCCAGGCTAAGGACATTAAGAAGAATGATCCATCCAAAAACGTATGGGTGATCGGCGTAGACCGAGATCAATACGAAGAAGGTGCGATCGGAGATGAGAATGTCACACTTACCTCTATGGTCAAGCGTGTGGATATCGCTGTACAAGAAGTCGCTGCACAATCAATGAACGGAGAGTTTCCAGGTGGAGAAGTCCTGGAATTCGGTTTAGAAGATGAGGGTGTCTCTGTAGCTAAGACGAACGAAGAGGCAATGACAGATGAAATGCTAGAGGAAATTGACAATTGGAAACAAAAAATCATTGATGGTGAAATGGAAGTACCAAGTACAGAAGAAGACTTAGAAGCTTACCTTGATTCTTTATAAGAAAAGCAGGAATGTGGATAGAGAAAGGCTAGAAATATCTAGCCTTTTTCTTCTGAAAACGGAATATTATAAAGAAGGTTGACCTCGACCGCATGTTAGGGAGTGAAATACACTTGGAGAATTATGTTGTAGAAATGCTGAATATCCGCAAAGAATTTCCGGGGATCGTTGCGAATGATAATATAACCCTTCAGGTACAGGAAGGGGAAATCCACGCCCTGCTCGGGGAAAATGGTGCGGGAAAATCGACGTTGATGAACGTGTTGTTTGGTTTGTATCAACCTGAAAAGGGAGAAATTCGGGTTAATGGCAAGTCTGTGAAAATTACGGATCCAAATGTAGCCAACAATTTAGGAATTGGGATGGTTCACCAACATTTTATGCTAGTCGATACGTTTACCGTAACCCAAAATATCATACTGGGCAGTGAACCGAAAAAAGGCGGGAAAATCGACCTGAAAAAGGCTGAACAGGAAGTGGAGGAGCTTTCCAATCGTTATGGTTTGAAAGTTGATCCTAGAGCAAAGATCAAGGACATTTCCGTCGGAATGCAACAGCGAGTGGAAATACTGAAAACTCTATACCGGGGAGCAGAAGTCTTAATTCTGGATGAACCGACAGCTGTACTTACTCCTCAAGAAATCAAAGAGTTAATCGAAATAATGAGGTCCCTGATCAAGGAAGGGAAATCCATTATTTTGATTACTCATAAATTAAAGGAGATTATGGAAGTTTGCGACAGGTGTACAGTCGTGCGGAAGGGACAAGGCATCGGTACAGTCAATGTGAACGAAACAAGCCCTGACGAGCTTGCTTCGTTGATGGTCGGAAGAGAAATCAGCTTTACGACAGAAAAAACGGAGGCTGCGCCGAAAGGCCAAATTCTTTCCGTTAAAAATCTCCACGTTCAAGACAGCCGGAAAGTAGAGATGGTGAAAGGACTGGACTTGGAAGTCAGAGCCGGTGAAATAGTCGGAATTGCCGGGGTTGATGGCAATGGACAATCAGAATTGATTGAAGCAATCACCGGGTTGCGAAAAGTCGAATCAGGCTCTATTCATCTTAACGGGAAAGCAATTACCAATCTACCACCAAGAAAAGTGACCGATTCAGGAGTGTCGCATATTCCCCAGGATCGGCACAAATTCGGCTTGGTATTGGACTTTCCCATCGGTGAAAATATGGTTTTGCAAACCTATTATAAAAAGCCTTTTGCAAAGTATAGCGTGCTTTCTTATAAAAACATCTATTCCCATGCTAAGAGATTAATAGAAGAATATGATGTCAGAACACCAAGTGAATACACCAAAGCGAGGTCCTTGTCTGGCGGAAACCAGCAAAAAGCAATCATTGGTCGTGAAGTAGACCGATCTCCTGATTTGTTGATTGCTGCACAGCCCACACGTGGTTTAGATGTTGGTGCAATTGAGTTTATCCATAAAAAATTGATTGAGGAACGTGATAAAGGGCGTGCGGTATTGCTGTTATCTTTTGAATTAGATGAGATTCTCAATGTAAGTGATCGGATTGCTGTGATGTTTGACGGCAAAATAGTGGCAAATGTTGCTCCATCCGAAACAAATGAACAGGAATTGGGATTGCTTATGGCTGGAAGTTCGGTAGTGAAGGAAGGTGGGCATTAATGTTTACCAACCGTATGTTCAATATTCTGGTGCCTGTTATTTCAGTACTATTGGGCTTGATAGCTGGAGCCATTATCATGGCCGCATTCGGTTACAACCCTCTGAGCGGTTATCAAGCCTTATGGGACGGATCCTTTGGTGACATTTATTACTTCGGGGAGACAATCCGCCAGGTAACCCCTTACATATTTACCGGGTTAGCTGTGGCTTTTGCTTTTCGCAGTGGACTGTTCAATATTGGAGCAGAAGGTCAAGTCATCGTAGGATGGCTTGCAGCAGTATGGGTTGGTGCTGCTTTCGATGCCCCGATGATTATCCATCTGCCGCTGGCGCTTTTGGCCTCTGCTTTAGCTGGAGCGATCTGGGGATTTATTCCGGGCTTATTGAAAGCTAAGCTCGGTGTTCACGAAGTCATCATCACGATTATGATGAATTATATTGCACTGCATGTATCGAATGCTTTAATCCGGTCTGTTTTAAGTGAAAATCAGGATTCTTCCGATCCTATCAAAGAATCCGCTTCGCTTGCATCGAATTGGTTGATGGAAATGACCAGCTTTTCCCGATTGCATTATGGAATTCTAATTGCCTTGTTTGTAGCAGTTATCATGTGGTTTTTACTGGAAAAAACAAGTGCGGGTTTTGAATTGCGATCTGTCGGCTTCAACCAGCACGCTTCCCAATATGCTGGCATGAATGTCGGTAAAAATATCATCCTCGCCATGGTGATTTCCGGAGCTTTTGCTGGTCTTGGCGGAGCGATGGAAGGACTCGGAACTTTTGGTTATATGCCAACACACTCGGCTTTTACAAATCTCGGTTTCGACGGGATCGCGGTTGCGCTTCTTGGAGGTAATAACGCTTTTGGAGTCGTGCTCGCTGCAATATTGTTCGGAACTCTGAAAATCGGAGCGCTAAATATGCCGACTGCAGCAGATGTTCCTTCTGAACTTGTAGAAATCGTGATAGCCCTGATAATCTTTTTTGTGGCCTCAAGCTATATCATTCGCTGGGTGCTGCTTCGTTTTAAGAAGGAGGGAAAATAAGTGGGTATCCTGGATATTTTGCAATCAATCATTCCTCCAGCAATGTTCTTCTCCGCTCCACTGATTTTCACAGCCCTCGGAGGTGTGTTCAGTGAGCGCTCTGGTGTCGTTAATATCGGTCTGGAAGGTTTAATGGTAATGGGAGCTTTTGTCGGAGTAGTGTTCAACCTTACTTTCGCCGATGTATTCGGGGCAGCCACCCCCTGGATTTCCATATTGGTTGCGATGGTGGTTTCTGCAGTTTTTTCGCTTATCCATGCAGTTGCATCGGTCACGTTCAGAGCTGATCAGGTTGTGAGTGGCGTAGCGATCAACTTTCTGGCACTGGGGTTGGGTGTTTTCCTGACCAAACAATGGTATGACAAGGGACAAACAGATATGGTTTCCCAGCCCTTCTATACCTTGGATATCCCTGTACTGAGCGACATTCCGGTTCTGGGTACACTGTTCTTCCAGAACATGTACCTGACCTCTTACCTTGCCATTATATTAGCGATTATCGCCTGGTATATTTTGTATAAGACGCCATTTGGCTTGCGATTGCGTTCTGTTGGTGAGCATCCGATGGCCGCTGACACAAACGGGATCAATGTTTATGCAATGCGTTACGTGGCTGTCATGATTTCTGGAGCCATGGGCGGACTTGGCGGTTCCGTATTCGCTTTGACGATTGCCTTGAACTTTTCGCAATCGACTATTGTCGGGCAAGGGTTTATGTCTCTGGCTGCCGTGATTTTTGGTAAATGGCATCCACTTGGAGCAATGGGGGCAGCATTGTTTTTCGGTTTTGCCCAGAGTTTAAGTGTTATTAGCTCCAGCATTCCATTATTAGAAGATGTACCGCAAATTTATTTGCTGATAGCTCCATATGTGTTGACCATTCTGGCCCTCGCAGGATTTATCGGCAGGGCGGAAGCTCCAAAAGCAAATGGAGAACCGTATATAAAAGGAAGCAGATAAAAATTTACTTTTTACAAACCTGGTATTTGTTACCGGGTTTGTTTTTCGTTAAACTAGCTTATACAGGGGAAACCATACATACGAGGATAGTTTTAGGTTAAAGTCAAATGCTATACCTATATTTCGCCAAGGGAGGAAAATGAATGGACGTCATTGAAGAAAAACGATTGGATAAGAAGGGTTACCGTTTACATGTAATCCCTAGTAAAAAATATAAAACAACCAATGTTGTCGTAAAGCTCAAAGCTGGCCTGGAAAGGGATACGATAACCAAGAGGGCATTGCTTCCTTACATTCTCCAGCAAGGAACCAACAAGTACCCGAGTGCCCGGGAGCTTCGTACAGCGCTTGATGACTTATATGGTGCCGTGCTTGGTGTAGATGGCTCTAAAAAGGGAGAAAACCATGTGATAACGTTACGTTTGGAAACGGCCAATGAGGCATATTTGTCTACAGATGAACAAATATTAGAACGTGCAGTGGAAATGCTGAGTAGTATTTTATTCGATCCTAAATCTGATGGTAATAGCTTTGATGCTTCGATTGTAAATCGTGAAAAGCAAACGTTAAAGCAGAAAATCGACTCGATAATCGATGACAAGATGAGCTATGCAAATATGCGAATGATCGATGAAATGTGCAAGGATGAAGCATATCGTCTGCACGTACATGGCTATACAGAGGATTTAGAAGATATCAATGAAGAAACCTTGTATCATTATTATCAAAAAATGCTGGCGGAAGACCAAATGGATGTGTATGTCCTGGGAGATGTGTCTGTTGAGAAAGCTGAAGGTTTGATTGAATCGGCATTTGCTCCTAAGCAAAGAGCAAGCTCTGCAGAGTCTAAAAAGACAATTGTAGAACAAACGATTGAAGACGTGAACACAGTCGTGGAAGAACAAAACGTGCAGCAGGCAAAACTTCATCTCGGCTACCGGACCAATATTACGTTTGGTGACCCGTTATATTATGCCTTACAGGTATTTAATGGCTTATTCGGTGGTTTTCCGAGTTCCAAACTGTTCATGAATGTACGTGAAAAACACAGTCTTGCTTATTATGCCGCATCCCGTATTGAAAGCCACAAAGGATTGCTGCTCGTATTCAGTGGGATTGCTCCGAAAGATTTTCAGAAGGCTCGAGATATCATCAATGAACAAATGGCATTGATGAAAGAAGGAAAATTCACTGAAGAAGAATTAAAAGATACAAAAGATCTGGTTGTCAATCAACTGCTGGAAACGATGGATCATCCACAAGGATTGATTGAAATTCTTTACCATCAAGTACTAGCCGAAACGGATGTTTCTCCTGATCAAATGATTGAAAGGGTAAAACATGTAACAAGAGAAGATGTATTGCTTGTAGGCGAAAAAATCGAGCAGGATACCGTTTATTTCTTGACTAGCAAAGGGGGAAGCCGCAATGAATAAAATAAGCTATGACCAATTAAAAGAAACGCTATATTCGGAGAAGCTTGCCAACGGTTTGCAGGTGTTCCTCCTGCCTAAGCCTGAAATGGCCAAAACTTTTGGTATTTTCTCCACCGATTACGGTTCTATCGATCAGACGTTTGTTCCGCTGGGAGAAAAAGATTTTATTACCGTTCCGGATGGCATCGCGCATTTTCTCGAACATAAGTTGTTTGAAAAAGAAGATCGAGATGTTTTTCAGGATTTCACTAAGCAAGGGGCATCTGCAAATGCCTTTACTTCCTTTACCAAGACAGCTTACTTGTTTTCCGCTACTAGCAATATTAAAGAGAATGTCACCACCCTGCTTGATTTTGTCCAGGATCCATATTTTTCTGAACAGTCGGTTGAAAAGGAAAAGGGAATTATCGGGCAGGAAATTGAAATGTACAATGACCAGCCGGATTGGCGTTCATTCTTTGGCACGATTCAGAGTCTCTATGAAAACCATCCGGTTCAAGTCGATATTGCCGGTACGGTAAAATCAATCAATGAAATCACGAAGGATGATTTATACACTTGCTATAATACTTTTTATCATCCTTCAAACATGACTTTTTTCCTTGCTGGAAACTTCGAGCCGGAAAAAATGATGCGGTTGATCAAAGAGAATCAGGACGCTAAACAATTTGAGCCTGTTTCGGAACTAAAACGTCGATTTCCTGAGGAACCAGACCGTGTGGCGATGAAAAAAAACGTCATCGAGATGCCTGTCTCTGTAGCCAAGTGTATGATTGGAATAAAAGAGCAAACCGATCGAAGCTCAGACGAAACGTTCTTAAAGGAAGAATTGCTGACAGAAATGCTGCTTGATTATTACTTTTCAAAAAGCGGTGAATACTATCAGGAATTATATGAAGCGGATTTAATTGATAATAGCTTCCAATTTGAAACCAATATTGAGCGTTCGTTCGGATTTTCCGTTATCGGAGGAAACTCAACAAAACCAGACGAACTTGCTGAAAGAGTGAAGCAGATGCTTCATGGTTTAAAAGAGAAGAAACTAACGGAAAGAGAATTCACCACAATGAAAAGAAAGAAAATCGGCCAGTTTCTTCGGGCCATGAATTCCTTGGAGTTTATTTCGAACCAGTTTATCCATTATCATTTGCTTGGAATCGATTTATTCAAAGTACTGCCAGTAATTGAGGAACTAACAGTCAAGGAAGCAAATGACTTTATGGGGAACTGGGTCGATGAAGACCGTATATCCGTCTGTCAAATCGTTCCTGAACAAGGTTAAAAGGGAAGAATCGGTGAATATGAAAGGTAATTGTCTCATTATTGGAGCCAGTGGGGACATCGGGAGGGCCATCGCTCTAAGGGTGGTTGAAGAGGGGTATCAAGTGATTTTGCATTACAACGGGAATAAACAGGCAGTGGATGAACTTACTTCTTCCTTACCAGATGAGTCGGTATTAGCAGTCCTTCATGGTGATTTGCGTACGGATGAAGGGATCACCATGTTCTTGCAGAGGCTCGATTTACCTGTCGATGCCCTGGTTTTTGCTAGTGGAACTAGTCATATCGGCTTGTTTCAGGATACAGAAGAGGCCTTAATGGATGTGATGTTGACCATGCAAGTAAAGGCATTGTGGATGATCAGCAGACATGTGATACCTTCCATGATTGAAAAACGAGCCGGACATATAGTGGTTGTTTCTTCGATATGGGGAGACATTGGTGCAAGTTGTGAGGTCGTTTATTCTTCTGTAAAAGGCGCTCAGAACAGTTTTGTGAAATCGCTCGGTAAAGAACTTGCAGCAAGCGGAATCAATGTAAACGGGATAAGTCCTGGTTTTATCGAGACCAGAATGAATGAACATTTTTCGTTAGAAGACAGGCAATCAATCGTATCGGAAATACCAGCAAGCAGGGCCGGAAATCCGCAGGATGTCGCCCATGCGGCTGCATTTTTACTGGACTCCCGTTCTAGTTACATTCAAGGAGAAATCATTAAAGTTACCGGTGCATGGTAAAGGGCTGAAATTCTTCTTCAACTAATGTATAAAGTTTTGTATAAATCAAATGCTAAGCTTGAACGTTGAGATTGAAGGAGGAAAAAAGATGTCAGTTCTCGATAATTTTGAATCTTGGAAGGATTTTCTTGGGGACCGTCTTCATCAAGCTCAAGGACAGGGAATGGATCAAAACACCATTTCCGATCTCGCCTTTGAGATTGGCGGATACTTATCCAAGCAAGTGGATGCTGAAAATGACCAGGAAGCAATATTGCGTGATTTGTGGAACGCAGCTTCTAAAGATGAACAGCGTGCCATTGCTAATATTATGGTAAAGATGGTTCAAAACGAAGGTACAGGACAATAATTGATTGTTAAGTAATCAAAAAGCCTGCCGCTATCACAGCGGCAGGCAAAAGGCTTGTAGAAAAAGCATGTATTTCTACAAGCTTTTTCCTTTTCCTTCCTTCTGGACAATTGAGCTTTTCAGTTCTCCGATGCAATACCGAGAAATCTCATAGAAGAATCGTTCCCCATTTATGAATTGTTGAAAGAAAAACGTTATGCAATATTATTCCTTCTGATTCTTTCCTTTCATTATTTCTACCGGTTTAAATTTTACATTCTCAAGGATTTGAAGATTACCATAGAGGTGAAAACTGGTTTATCTAGTGCTGTTAGCCCGTTTAGACTGAAAAAATTGTGGAATTTATAAACAGTAAACCGAATAATGTCCTTTTCTAATTGTGAAAAATCATTTATGATAAGAGTAAATCCATTTATAAACAGAACGATCAGCGCCCTGTTATAGATGAAGGAGCTTTTTCTATGGACAAAACTGAATGGTATCTTGAATATGAAATTCAGCATAATCGTCCCGGTTTATTAGGTGATATATCATCTTTACTAGGGATGTTATCGATTAATATCATTTCGATAAACGGTGTAGAAGACTCTCGAAGAGGGATGCTTCTGTTATCAAGACAAGACGAGCAAATCACAAGGTTGAAATCGATTCTGGACACAATGGAAACCATTAATGTGACAAAAATAAGAAAACCTAAGCTCAGAGACAGGTTGGCTGTCAGACACGGCAGGTACATACATAGTGATATAGACGACAAAAAGACATTTCGCTTTGTGCGGAATGAACTGGGCCTTCTTGTCGACTTTCTGGCGGAATTATTTAAAAAAGAGGGGCATAAGCTAATAGGCATCAGAGGAATGCCTCGCGTCGGCAAGACAGAGTCGATTGTCGCCTCGAGTGTCTGTGCAAATAAGCGTTGGTTATTTGTCTCGAGTACGTTATTAAAACAAACAATTCGCAGCAAATTAATCAAGGATGAATACAACCTGAATAATATCTATATCATTGATGGGATAGTCTCTACCCAGCGTGCAAGTGAAAAACACTGGGAGTTAGTGCGTGAAATCATGCGTCTTCCAGCTGTGAAGGTAGTGGAGCATCCGGATATATTTGTTCAGCAAACAGAATACAGCTTGAATGATTTCGACTACATTATTGAGTTGAGGAATGATGAGAACGAGGAAATTAAATACGAACCAATCGAAAAGTCCAAGTTTGATGACAGCGGGGGCTTTTCCATGTTTGATTTTTAGAATTGGAAGGTGTTTTTGACTATGGAAATTGGAGAACGGCTGAAAGAAGCAAGGGAGGCTAAAAATCTCTCGTTAGAAGAAATACAACAGATGACAAAGATTCAGACTCGTTATCTGCAAGCAATTGAAAAAGGGAATTTCAGTGTCATGCCTGGCAACTTCTATGTTCGGGCATTTATTAAGGAATATGCTACTGCTGTGGATTTAGATCCCGATGTTTTAATCGAAGAGCACAAAAACGAGCTTCCGGCCACCAGTGATGAGAGTGCTGTTCAGTACACAAGAGTACAGCGTAGTCGAAAAGAAAGCTCTGCGTCCACTAAAAGTCCTGCTTTGCTTTCTTTTTTGCCGACCATTATTGTCGTTTTATTGGTTATCGGTATCCTATTCACTGTTTGGTATTTATATCAACAGTCCCAAGGGGATGATCCTGGTCAATCGAATCAGCAAAATGAGAAGCAGGACGAGGTCTATGTTGGCGATCCGGATTCCTCTGAAACAAAAGAGAATGATGATAGCGGGAATAATGATGCTTCTGAAGAAAAGACAGAAGAGGAAAGTCAACAAGACGACTCAACAAATGAAGAAGAACAGGCAGAGCCGGAACTGAATGTGGTCGATCAGGGCACACAGGGAAATGACCAAGTAACGAATATCGAATTGGTCAATCCGGGTGAAGAAATCATCGTAGAAGTGACTTCAGAAAGTGACCATTGGCTGGAAATCACGGAAGGTGAAGACAACGACTTATATAGTGGCATGTTTGGTGAAAGTGACTCTCCATTGGAGGAGGACTTATCCGGAGCAGATCAGTTTATGATCCGTTTCGGAAATCCAGAGCCGATTGAAATAACAATCGCAGGCGTTCCGCTGGAAATTCCGGAGATGTCCAGTAATACAGTACAACGAGTCTTCGTTGAGGTTGTAGACGAAACAGAACAGCAAGAGTAAGTTATTGAAATGTCGGGGCTGTTCCCAGTCGATAACTGTCAATAGACAGTTGTGGTAGGGGATAGTCCTTATTTTTGGCTAACAGATTATGTATACGTTGAATTGGAGGATACCATGATGAATATACCTAACAGAATTACGATGTCACGCATTTTTCTGATTCCTATTTTTATTCTGCTTTTGTCCATCCCTTTTGATTGGGGAAGCTGGAACATTGGTAATCAGGAGTTGCCTATTTCCCACTTTGTAGCAGGCTTGTTGTTCATTTTAGCCTCTACTACTGATTGGGTTGATGGTTTTTATGCCAGGAAGTATAACCTTGTGACCAACTTGGGCAAGTTTTTGGATCCGTTGGCGGATAAGTTGCTGGTTGCCTCTGCATTGATCCTTTTAGTGGAGATGGAAATCGCACCTGCGTGGGTCGTCATCATCATTATAAGCCGTGAATTTGCCGTTACCGGCCTTCGACTTGTGGCTGCAGGAGAAGGGCTTGTCCTTGCTGCAAGTCAAATGGGAAAACTGAAGACAGTGCTGCAGATTGTAGCTATTTCTGCCCTGTTGCTACACAACTTTCCATTTTCTTACCTAGGCTTCCCATTCGGCATTATTTGTCTTTATGCTGCTATGATTATAACGATAGTCTCTGGTTATGATTATTTCCGTAAGAATTGGCATGTTATGAGGGATTCTAAATGATGAAAAAACAGGTAAGTGCAGAAATCATTGCAGTTGGAACAGAATTATTACTTGGCCAAATATCCAATACGAACGGTCAGTGGTTATCCAAACGGCTTGCAGATTATGGTGTTAATGTTTACCACCACAGTGTGGTCGGTGATAACCTAGAGAGAGTCAAACAAGTTTTTATCACAGCTGCAAAAAGGTCCGATATCGTGTTGGTTACCGGAGGCCTTGGCCCAACCGAGGATGATATGACGCGAGATGCCTTTCAGGAAATCTACGGAGTGGATGTAGTAGTGGATGAACCATCCATTCAAAAAATTAACTCCTATTTTAAAAATAGCAAAAGGAAAATGACCCCTAACAATCGCAAACAGGCGTTGATATTCAATGGTTCAAAAGTACTGCCGAATCATGTCGGAATGGCTCCAGGAATGGCGATGGAGACAGAGGGTGTCACCTGGATTTTTATGCCGGGAGTTCCAAGGGAAATGAAACAAATTGCAGAAGAGTATGCATTCCCGTATATCAAAGAAAAATATAAGCTTGATAGAGTAATACAATCAAGAATGTTAAGATTTGTCGGTATTGGTGAATCACAGCTTGAGCATCAGCTGCAATCGCTAATTGCCGTACAAACAAATCCTACGATTGCCCCACTGGCATCAGAGGGAGAAGTAGCTTTGCGGTTGACAGCTAGCGCCTCAACGAGTCAAGCAGCAAAACGATTAATAAGTGAAACCGAAAAACGGATTCTGGAACTGGTTGGCGACTTTTTTTATGGATATGATGAAGAAAACTTGGAAGCCAAAACGGTGGAAATGCTGGCGAATCGTAAAATGAAATTAGCTGCTGCAGAGAGTCTGACAGGAGGAATGTTTACTAGCAAACTTGTTTCCGTACCTGGTGCTTCCCAAGTCGTCACGGGGAGTGTTGTTTGTTATTCCCCAGAGGTTAAACAATCAATGGTTAAAGTACTTCCTGAAACGATTGACAGGTTTGGAACGGTCAGTAAGCAGTGTGCAGAAGAAATGGCGGAAAACATTCTTTCGGAGTTTAAGGCAGATATAGGAATTAGCTTCACAGGAGTTGCTGGTCCCGGGGAATCGGAAGGGAATCCCCCGGGTACTGTATTTATTGGAATTTCTCAAAAACAAAAAGAGGCGAAAGTCTATTCCTTCCAGTTTAATGGAAATCGTGAGGCGATTCGAGCCCGCACAGTAAAAAAAGGAATGGAGTTAGTTTATCGTCTTGCTAGCAACATGATTTAAAAGGATTGCCGGCTCAGGCTTGCAGAAAAATCATTACCTTTTTCTGCAAGCCTTTTGTTTTAGATTCCTTAAGATAGATAGAATCAACTTAAAATCAAAATTGAAAATTGAAGTCTCCAGCGAGGCTGGAGATTAATTTTTCCCTAATTAAATAATCATTTTAAGCACAAATTACTAATAGAAAAAAGGGAACATTTATTCGCTTTTCACTTGTTAAATCTCATAAAACGAGTTATGATGGTATTAGCTTAATTTTAAGGAGGAAATAATTTGAGTGATCGAAAACAAGCCTTGGATATGGCGTTGAAACAGATAGAAAAGCAATTTGGCAAGGGTTCTATTATGAAACTGGGTGAACGTGCGGAGCAAAAAGTTGCCACAGTTCCGAGCGGATCGTTAGCCTTGGATGTAGCTCTTGGTGTGGGCGGCTATCCAAGAGGGCGTGTAGTGGAGATTTATGGTCCGGAATCTTCTGGTAAGACAACCGTTTCCTTGCATGCTATCGCTGAAGCACAGCGCCAGGGCGGACAAGCTGCATTTATTGATGCTGAACATGCTCTAGATCCGGTATATGCGAGAAAACTTGGTGTAAATGTCGATGAGTTGCTACTATCTCAGCCTGATACAGGGGAACAGGCGCTGGAAATAGCTGAGGCGCTTGTCAGAAGCGGTGCTGTCGACATGGTGGTAATTGATTCGGTAGCAGCTCTCGTACCAAAAGCAGAGATTGAAGGGGAAATGGGAGATGCACACGTTGGTTTGCAAGCACGCCTAATGTCCCAGGCGCTGCGAAAGCTTTCGGGAGCCATTAACAAATCGAAGACGACAGCCATCTTTATCAATCAAATAAGGGAAAAAGTAGGAGTCATGTTTGGTGAGAATGCTGCTTAAAAAAGTGTGCGGGAAGCAGGCAGTTTAAGTGCCGCCATCCCGGACAAAAAGCAGCTTGCCGTCTGGAAAAGAAATTTTCCAGATTACCAATGCGGAATGAAACGGGGATACTGAGAAGTAAATCCGAACCGAAGGCTGTAAGTAAAAGTACAGTCAGGGGCAACGCATAGAAGGTGAACCTGCCGCAGGCAGAATATAATCCTTCCACGAGTCCGCATCATCTTAACGAGCAAGTCGAAGATGAAAAGATATGCTGAGCTGGGTCAGAAAAGACTGGCCGTATTCCTGTAAAGGATATGAGGGAAAGAAACCTCCAGAAACAAGAGATAAAAAGCTCTTGTGATAACAAGACTGAATCCGGAAACGACTCCTGGCGGGCGTGCTTTGAAATTCTATTCTTCTGTAAGACTTGAAGTGCGCAGAGCTGAAACCCTGAAACAAGGAAATGACATGGTTGGTAACAAAACAAAAATCAAGGTAGTAAAAAACAAGGTAGCTCCTCCGTTCAAACAAGCAGAAGTAGACATCATGTACGGAGAGGGTATATCCCGGGAAGGCGAACTACTGGACATTGGTTCCGATCTTGACATTGTGCAAAAAAGCGGTGCCTGGTACTCCTATAACGAGGAACGTCTAGGCCAAGGGCG
Source organism: Sediminibacillus halophilus (assembly GCF_900103695.1). Classification (GTDB taxonomy): domain Bacteria; phylum Bacillota; class Bacilli; order Bacillales; family Amphibacillaceae; genus Sediminibacillus; species Sediminibacillus halophilus. Next base: position 359,276 of record NZ_FNHF01000001.1, on the reverse strand, counting down.
GGAGAATGCGAAGCAATTCCTGAAAGAGAATGAAGATATCCGTATGGAAATCTACAATACTATTCGCAGTCATTATGATATGGATACTGCCCCGGAACCTTCCGAAGAAATGGAAAACCAGGAAACAATGGATATGTAAGTGTGAATCCCCAAGCCGAGATCGGTTGGGGATTCATTTGCATGAAGGGGCAGTATCAGCTTTATAGTTTGCGCAATTTGCCAAAAGATTATGACATAAATTTGACGGTTCCTTGACAATATAAAATTCCAAGATTAAAATTGATATGTATAATTCTTCTTATTATTATACACTTTTTTGCAAACAAACGATTTTTTTATTGAAAGACACTGTACATGCCGACTAAAAGTGATTGTACAAATTTATAGCAAGAGGAGGTGAACTCATGGAAATAGTTACCTTAATAATCATCTCCATTTTGCTTACCCTTATCGTCGGTATTGTTGTTGGTTATCTGATTCGTAAATCTATTGCGGAGGCAAAAATTTCAAGTGCGGAAGAATTGGCAAAGCAAATAGTAGAAGAGGGGCATCGGAATGCCGATGCAGCCAAAAAAGAGGCGCTTCTTGAAGCGAAAGATGAGAATCATAAGCTTCGTCAGCAGGCGGATCAAGAGCTCCGAGAGCGTCGAGCGGAGTTGCAGAGACAGGAAACCCGCCTGATGCAAAAAGAAGAAAATCTGGACCGAAAAAGTGAAACGCTGGACAAGCGTGAGCTGATGTTAGAATCAAGGGAACAAACTCTGACAGAAAAACAACAACAAATTGAAGAAATGGAAAGCAAAGTGGAAGCTATGTTAGGTGAACAGCAAGCTGAACTTGAGCGCATTTCCGGATACACTACTGACCAGGCAAAGCAAGTGATCTTAGAACGAGTCGAGCAAGAGGTAACACATGAATCGGCAATCATGATTAAAGAAGCAGAGAACCGTGCGAAGGAAGAAGCTGATAAAAAGGCTAAAAGTATTTTATCGCTTGCTTTGCAACGTTGTGCGGCAGATCATGTGGCAGAAACAACTGTATCGGTTGTCAACCTTCCGAATGACGAAATGAAAGGCCGGATCATTGGTCGTGAAGGCCGGAACATCAGAACACTTGAAACCTTAACAGGGATTGACCTGATTATTGACGATACACCAGAAGCTGTTATCCTTTCCGGTTTTGATCCAATCCGCAGGGAGACTGCTCGGATTGCTTTGGAAAAACTTGTACAGGATGGACGGATTCACCCGGCGAGAATTGAGGAAATGGTTGATAAATCAAGAAGAGAAGTGGATGAGTATATCCGGGAGGTCGGTGAACAGACCACTTTTGAAATCGGTGTACACGGTCTGCATCCAGACCTCATCAAAATTCTCGGTCGTTTGAAGTATCGGACAAGCTATGGACAGAACGTGTTGAAACATTCTACGGAAGTGGCGCATCTGGCCGGCTTACTAGCAGCTGAACTTGGCGAGGACGAAACCCTTGCTAAGAGAGCCGGTTTACTCCACGATATCGGAAAGGCTATCGACCATGAGGTAGAAGGCAGTCACGTAGAGATTGGTAAAGAATTGGCTATGAAGTACAAGGAAAATGATGTCGTTATTAATTCTATCGCCTCTCACCATGGAGATGAAGAACCAACTTCCATTATTGCCGTTCTGGTTGCTGCGGCAGACGCTTTATCAGCTGCCAGACCTGGTGCAAGAAGCGAAACACTTGAGAATTATATCAAACGACTGGAGAAACTTGAGGAAATCTCGGAGTCATATGATGGCGTAGAGAAATCCTTTGCCATTCAGGCTGGACGTGAGGTCAGAATAATGGTGAAGCCGGACGAAATTGACGATCTGGAAGCACTGAAAATAGCGAGAGAAATAAGGAAAAAAATTGAAGATGAACTGGACTATCCGGGTCATATAAAAGTGACGGTCATCCGGGAAACACGTGCAGTGGAATATGCAAAATAAAGCGGCTATTTAGCCGCTTTATTTTTGTGCGTTTCCACAAAAAGAGGGAATAATAGGCTCTAGTGAATGATCTGTTTTGACATGGATACATATCTATGTGAAACTGAAACTAACTAACAAGATAGGATGGTTGAAGCTGATGAGGATTTTATTTATAGGCGATGTAGTAGGTTCACCAGGAAGAGAAATGGTACGCGACTATCTGCCTCGATTAAAGCAAAAATTCCAGCCGCATGTCAGTATTGTTAACGGTGAGAATGCAGCTGCGGGAAAAGGCATTACGGAGAAAATCTATAAACAATTCCTTGAATCGGGAGCACAGGCCGTAACATTGGGAAACCATGCTTGGGACAAAAAGGAAATATTTGAATTCATCGATGAAGCCGAGTATATGGTCAGGCCTGCTAATTTTCCCGAGGGTACGCCTGGGAGAGAAATTGTTTATGTACGCAGCAACAAGGCCGAAGTAGCTGTGATAAATCTTCAGGGAAGAACGTTTTTGCCGCCGCTTGATGACCCTTTTCGTAAAGCAGATCAATTGATTGCTGAAGCGAAAAAAAGAACCAACCTTATTTTCGTCGACTTTCATGCGGAAGCTACCAGTGAGAAACAGGCAATGGGCTGGTATCTTGATGGGAAAGTCAGCGCTGTAGTCGGAACCCACACACATACGCAAACGGCAGATGAGCGGATATTACCTAAGGGTACTGGATATATTACCGATGCAGGAATGACTGGACCGTATGATGGAATTTTGGGTACAGACAAAGAAGCGGTCTTGAACCGGTTTCTTACTAACCTTCCGGTACGTTTCGAAGTGACCAAAACGGGAAGAACACAATTAAACGGTTTTATTGTCGATATTGATGAAAGTACCGGTTTTGCTAGGAAAGTGGAACGGATACTAATCAATGATGATCACCCGTTTTTTGGATGATTATTTGAATTTTTAGAATAATTACCTCATAATAAAAGGGAATATCTATCAACTCCAAGAATATAGTAAAAGTGGAACTACTTTAGTAAACGAAGGAGGTACTAGTAATGGACATATTAAAAGTTTCAGCTAAATCAAATCCCAATTCAGTAGCAGGTGCACTCGCGAATGTGCTAAGGGAACGCGGCTCAGCAGAAATACAGGCAATCGGTGCTGGTGCATTAAACCAGGCCGTTAAAGCGGTTGCAATCGCCCGAGGATTTGTTGCCCCAAGTGGAGTTGATCTAATATGTATTCCGGCTTTTACTGATATAATGATTGATAATGAGGAACGGACCGCTATTAAACTAATAATAGAGCCTAGATAAATCCCTTTACCTGTTTGCCATAGCAAGCAGGTTTTTCTTTTATCGTTCTGTTACGAATAATGTTTTTGATCTAAAAATAATGGAGCCGTAAGGAGGAAGAAAATGATAATCGATGCCCATTGTGACGCATTATATAAAATGTGGGAATTTGAGCTGCCATTCGAATCGAGTGAACAACTGCAGGTGAATTATCAAAAATGGATGGAAAGTCCGGTTAAGATTCAGTGCTTTGCTATTTTTGTGCCTCCAGAAGTATCAGAGGAGGCACAATTTTCGGCAGCATTAAAGATGGTGAATTTATTTTATGAACAAATCATTGAGCCATACGACCATATAAAATGTATTACCTCCCGCCGTGATATAGAAACGTTAAAGGAGCATGAAAAAGGTGCGATGCTTACACTGGAAGGTTGCCATGTAATCGGGTCCGACTTGAATAAATTGAAAACCCTGCTGCGCCTAGGTGTCAAAGCGGTCGGGCTTACGTGGAATCAGGCAAATGCGGTATGTGATGGGATTGAAGAACAGAGAGGAGCAGGCTTAAGCTCCTTCGGACACGAAGTGGTCAGGCTACTCAACAAGGAAAAAATATGGACAGACGTTTCCCATTTATCCTATAAAGGTTTTTGGGATGTTATCGAATTAGCTGAGTTTCCGATGGCAAGTCATTCCAATGCCATCGACCTGGCTTCCCATAAACGAAACTTGGACAAACACCAAATTCAAGAGTTGATTAAAAAGAAGGCATGGATCGGCGTTACTTTTGTACCTGATTTTCTGAATGATGGAGCAGAGGCTACATATCTGGATGTCCTGAATCATATTTCCTATTATATAATGGAGGGGGCTGAAGACTGCCTTGGCTTAGGATCGGATTTTGACGGAACCAGTGAGTTTGTAAAAGGCCTTTTTGACCCAACGGACTATCATGTGTTTAATAAGGAGCTTTTACATAGATGGCCTAGAAACATAGTTCAAAAGATAACCAATCAAAATTTCATAAAAAAATTTCCGTGCCAGGGCTAGGTGGTTCCTTACCAGTCTGGTGGCAATACTGAATCAAAGGATAAGCGGTTGCTTCTACAGCGCTCAGATGTCCATTCCAAACAGACACTACAGATTGATAAATATTTTTATCATGTTAAAATATGAATATATCAATCTATAATGTATTTTCATGTGAGGAGTTGTGTTCACAGTGAATGGAACTATGAAAGCGTTAGTGAAAAGCGGAAAGCATAAAGGCGCGGAAATTCAACAGGTGGAAATCCCATCTATCGGAGACCGGGAGGTGCTGATAAAAGTAAAGGCAACTTCTATCTGTGGCACAGACGTCCATATTTATAACTGGGACGAATGGTCGCAAAGCAGGGTTCATCCACCTTATGTATTTGGTCATGAATTTGCCGGAGAAGTGGTTGAAACAGGAGAAAAAGTAACAAAGGTGGCAGTGGGGGATTATGTCAGCGCAGAAACCCATATCGTTTGTGGGCATTGCCCTCAATGCTTGACAGGAAAGTACCATATTTGTGAAAACACCCAAATCATTGGTGTCGACCGGGATGGTTGCTTTGCTGAATATGTTGCTTTGCCAGAAGATAATATGTGGAAGAATCCGGAAGACATGCCCGTGGAAATAGCCTCCGTCCAAGAACCGATGGGGAATGCTGTCCATACTGTATTAAGCGGTGATGTGGTCGGTAAATCAGTGGCTGTCATAGGCTGTGGACCCATTGGAATGATGGCTGTAGGTGTGGCAAAAGCAGCAGGAGCTTCCCAAGTCATTGCATTTGATTTAAATGATTATCGACTCGATTTGGCTAGTCAAATGGGAGCTACGACAATAGTCAATTCGGCAAAAGAAAATCCAGTCGAAAGGGTCAAAGAACTTACCGAGGGGCATGGAGTCGACGTTGTCTGTGAAATGAGCGGACATCCGAAAGCGATTAATCAAGGGTTCAAAATGGTGACCAACGGAGGAAGAGTATCGATCCTCAGTCTACCGACAAAACCGGTTGAAGTCGATATTACCGACGATATCGTTTTTAAGGGAATTACGGTGCAAGGAATCACCGGCAGAAAGATGTTTGAAACTTGGCAGCAGGTTTCCCGTCTGCTCGATTCCAAACAAGTCGACGTTAGTCCAATGATTACACACCACTTCCCTTTAGAGGACTTTGAAAAAGGATTTGAGCTTATGAATGAGGGCAAGTGTGGTAAAGTGGTATTACACCCATAAAAAATAGGGAGGCGTTTTGATTGAAAGGTTTTGAATATCTCCAGGAGCAATTGGAGGACATGAAGAAGGAGGGGACCTTCCGTAACTTGATTCCACTCGAATCAGCACAGGGGGCAAGAGTTACGATAAAAGGGAAAGAGGTTATTCAATTATCCTCCAATAACTACTTAGGATTGACCTCTCATCCTAGAATGGAAAAAGCAGCAGAAGAAGCGATTGAAAAGTATGGAGTGGGCACCGGCTCGGTTCGCACTATCGCTGGAACACTGAAAATGCATGAGGATTATGAAAGAAAACTGGCAGAATTCAAACATACAGAAGCAGCACTTGTTTTTCAATCCGGTTTTACAACTAACCAGGGAGTGCTTTCTTCAATTTTGACAAATGATGATGTTGTTATTTCGGATGAACTAAATCACGCTTCCATTATCGACGGTATCCGATTGACTAAGGCCGGACGCAAGATATATAAACATGTTGATATGGAATCACTCGAACAGGCGTTAAAAGAAACACAAGAATACCGGACAAGACTGGTTGTAACCGATGGCGTATTTTCCATGGATGGAAACATCGCCCCATTACCACAAATTGTGGAACTGGCTGAAAAGTATGATGCACTTGTCATGGTTGATGATGCACATGCCAGTGGGGTATTAGGTGAAAACGGGCGTGGCACGGTGAACCATTTCGGACTGGATGGCCGCGTTCATATTCAAGTGGGAACTTTAAGTAAGGCGATCGGTGTTTTAGGTGGATATGTCGCCAGCACACAGACATTGAAGGATTATTTGATTCATAAAGGCAGACCATTCCTGTTCAGTACTTCCCATCCGCCGGCAGTGACAGCGGCTTGTGATGCATCAATCGATGTTTTACTGGAAGAACCGGAATTGATTGATAAACTGTGGGAAAACACGAAATTCTTCAAGAACGGACTAAAGGAGTTAGGATTCGACATCGGTATCAGCGAGACGCCGATAACTCCGGTAATGGTGGGGGATGATGCATTGGCCCATCGTTTTTCTGATCAATTGTTCGAGGAGGGTGTTTTCGCACAAGGCATTGCTTTTCCTACCGTGCAAAAAGGGAAAGCGCGTGTACGGACAATTGTCACAGCAGAACATTCCCGAGAAGATTTACAGGAAGCACTGAATGCATTTGAACAAGCAGGAAAAAAACTGAAAATTATTGATTAATAGGATTTGAATGGCGGAAAAGACCATCGAGGTACTTTTTCGCCATTCGTCTATTTCCTTTTTTCATATAAAAGCCCTTTATTTTTGGTATTAGTAGTTGATATAATAAGTAAATTGGAGATACCTTTATGGTTACAGGTTCCGGATAGATACATAAAACGGAACGACAGTTTTTTCAAGGAAGGAGCTTCTGTAAATGAATGAACAGCAGCGGAAAGAAATGAATCAAATAAAACAGGAGAATCCAGCGGACATAAAATCCGACCAGGAGAAGAACCTATCTCGTTTAAAAAATATGGACAGCGATGAGCTCATCGGAAAATATTTTCAAACAACCTACGAACCACCAAATTTAAAAAAGGCCAAAAAACGTCGAAGAGAAGATGTGCAGATCCATTATGACTATCAGGTACCGGAGGATATGCAAAACATCGGTAAAGATAAAAAGTTCTTAATCCGCACCTATGGCTGCCAAATGAATGAACATGATACGGAAGTAATGGCTGGTCTGCTGACCGATATGGGGTATGAGTCGACAGACGAAGCAACTGAAGCCGATATTATTTTGTTAAACACCTGTGCTATCAGGGAAAATGCCGAGAACAAAGTGTTTGGTGAAATTGGTCATTTGAAAACACTGAAAACGGAAAATCCGGATGTGATTTTAGGTGTATGTGGCTGTATGTCCCAAGAAGAATCGGTCGTAAACCGGATTTTGAAAAAACACCCGTTCATCGATATGATTTTCGGTACGCATAATATTCATCGTCTTCCACAATTGTTGAAAGAGGCCATGTTCGGAAAAGAGATGGTCGTCGAGGTATGGTCAAAAGAGGGAGATATCATTGAGAATCTGCCAAAAGTTAGAAAAGGCAAAATAAAAGGCTGGGTCAATATCATGTACGGTTGTGATAAGTTCTGTACCTATTGTATTGTACCTTACACACGCGGCAAGGAAAGAAGCCGGCGGCCTGAGGATATCATCCAGGAGGTAAGGCAGCTTGCTGCACAAGGGTACAAGGAAATAACCCTGCTAGGGCAAAATGTCAATGCTTATGGGAAAGATCTGACAGATATAGATTATGGCCTGGGAGACCTGATGGATGAAATTCGGAAAATTGATATCCCGCGTGTTCGTTTCACGACATCACACCCTAGGGACTTTGACGACCGCTTGATCGAAGTTTTGGCCAAAGGCGGCAATCTACTGGACCATATTCATCTGCCTGTTCAATCCGGCAGTTCGGAAGTATTACGCGTTATGGCACGACGATATACAAGGGAAAGGTACCTTGAGCTTGTAGATAAGATCAGGACAGCGATGCCTAACGCCACTCTTACTACGGATATCATCGTCGGGTTTCCAAATGAAACCGATGAACAATTTGAAGAAACACTGAGCCTTGTGGAAGAAGTAGGCTTTGAGAGTGCCTACACTTTTATTTATTCACCAAGGGAAGGTACACCGGCAGCACGCTGGGAAGATAATGTTCCAATGGAAGTGAAAAAGGAACGTCTGCAGCGGTTGAACAAACTGATTAACAAGCAATCAGCGGAAGCAATGAAGAAATACCAAGGTCAGGTTGTCGATGTTCTTGTAGAAGGGGAAAGCAAAAAGAACCCGGATGTGCTGGCAGGTTATACTGAGCGGAATAAATTGGTCAATTTTAAAGCGCCTAGGTCAGCAATTGGTAAGATTGTAAAGGTTAAAATAACAAATGCTAAAACCTGGTCTCTTGACGGAGAAATGGTTGAAGAAACTGCAGAGGTGAAATGATTTGGCTCCATATACAAAGAAACAAGTACTGGACGAAGCAAATAAGTTAGCCCAAATGATGGCTAATACCGAAGAAATCGAGCGTTTTAAGCAGTTGGAAGCAAAATTGAACGAAAACCATAAGGTACAGATTTTAATTAAGAAATTAAAAGCAATGCAAAAACAAGTCGTGAATCTACAAGCGTATGGGAAAGAGGAAGCACAGAAGAAAGCAGAAGCAGAATTGGATCGGATCGAAAAAGAAATTGATGATATCCCGTTAGTACAAGAGTTCAAGGATTCCCAGTTAGTGATCAATGACATTTTGCAGCTTGTTTCCAATACCATCGCCAGAGAGGTTACCAATGAAGTAATTCGTTCTACAGGTGGTGATTTACTGGCTGGAGAAACTGGATCCAAGCTGGGTAATGGTTCTTCCTGTAGCCATTGACCTTTGGAAAGGACTGTTCCCCAAGACGGAATGGTCCTTTTCATTTTGAATGAATATGTTATTACAGAAACTCGGATGAACAGTGTTTAGCAAGCATTTTTTGGATGAAAGCCGTGTTAATAGTTGAACCTCCTTCTTTTGGTTTATGTACATTTTGCTGGGCATCTGCATAGGATGGTGTAGAGCCTATCATGTCAATCACCGCGATCATTTGGAAAAAAGGATGCACTATAGGTGATTGCCATGCATAAACTGACTATGAAAAAAGAGGAGGTTTTAGTTCTTATGTCATTTCTGGATCAGGAATATCGGGAAATCATAACAAAAGCCGTTATCGGAAAAGGCCGGAAATTCATCCAGGATACCAACACGATCACGCCTTCACATAGACCCTCCAGTATCCTTGGCTGCTGGGTGATAAATCATCTATATAACGCCCGGAAAAAAGGTGAAGACACGGTAGAAATCAATGGCAGTTATGATGTGAATATCTGGTATTCTTACAACGATAACACAAAAACAGAGGTTGTTACCGAACGGGTCACGTATTGTGATTTAATAAAGCTATCAGTAAAAGATGACCAAACGTTAAATGATGATTATGAAGTGTTTGCTAAAGTGATTCAACAACCAAATTGTCTAGAATGCAAGATTGCCAGCCACGACCATAAAATCCTCGTCGAAGTTGAGCGGGAATTTTTAGTGGAAGTTATCGGAGAAACAAAAGTATGCGTGAAAGTGGACCCGCATGGATACGTCGCAGATGACGACGACTGGGACTTTGAATTGTCGGACGAAGAGTTCAAGGACATTAATCCTGACTTTTTAGCGACCGAAGAGGAAGAATAAGTTGAAAACGAGGGAGAAATCTCTCGTTTTTTTGTTTGTGTTCTAATACCTTCGCTTTTCTTAAAATTACCCTGTTATTTCTTCAACTGCGTACACTTAAGTCCTCATGCTGTATTATGATATAATGGAAGATAGATTTTTTAGTTGTGGGGGAAAAAACATGTCGACATATACACCGATGATACAGCAGTATTTGAAAATAAAGGCTCAGCATAAAGATTGTTTTTTGTTTTTCCGTTTGGGAGATTTTTATGAAATGTTTTTTGAAGACGCTCTTGCTGCTTCCAGGGAGCTGGAAATCACGTTAACAAGCAGGGATGGTGGCGCCGATGAAAGAATCCCGATGTGCGGCATTCCCTACCATTCTGCAGAGAACTACATAAAGAACCTCGTAGAAAAAGGTTACAAGGTTGCTATATGTGAGCAGGTAGAAGACCCTAAAACGGCTAAGGGTGTTGTAAAAAGGGATGTCGTGCAGCTGATTACTCCTGGGACAGTTATGGAAGGAACCATGCTCGAAGAAAAAGAAAATAATTTTCTTGCTAGTGTCAGTGAATTTTCCGGCAATACGTTTGTCATTACGTATAACGACTTGTCAACGGGAGAAACAAGTGTCGCACGCGTTTCATCGGGATGGGATGCAGTACTGAGTGAATTGTTCAACCAGCCTGTAAAAGAAATTGTCGTTTCTCCTGATCTTCCGGAAAACTATCAAACGGATTTACGTGAAAGATTGCAAGTAACGGTATCCTATCAACAGGAACACAGTATCGAGGAAAGTTTTCATGAGCTGACAGAGCAGTTGACGGAGGATAAGCAATTATTAGAGGGATTCGGCAGGATGCTGAATTATCTGCAGAATACGCAAAAACGATCACTTGACCATCTTCAGCCGGCTAGGATTATTCAATTACAGGAGTATATGTCCTTGGATATGTTTTCAAAACGAAACTTGGAACTGACCCAGACTATACTGCGGAAAGGGAAGCAGGGTAGTCTGCTTTGGGTTCTAGATAAGACAGTTACAGCCATGGGAGCACGTATGCTTAAAAAATGGCTGGAACGACCTTTACTGAATAAACAAGTAATCAATCAACGTTTTGCTATTGTCGAGGCTTTTTTAGAGCAGTTCTTTGAGCGGGAATCAATCCGGGAGGCACTAAAAACCGTTTATGATTTAGAACGGCTGGCGGGACGAGTTTCCTATGGTAATGTCAATGCCAGGGATTTGATCCAGGTAAAACAATCTCTTCAAAATATCCCTGCAATCAAACAACTTTTGTCACAATTTGAAAACGAGAGTGTCCGTTCGCTGGCGGAGGGAATTGACGAGCTGCGTGGACTGTCAGAATTGTTGGAGGAAAGTATAAAAGAGGACGCACCATTAACTATTAAAGAAGGCGGGATTATCAAGGATGGATTCGATCCTACTTTGGATGAGTACCGTGACGCTTCCAAGAACGGTAAAAAGTGGATAACAGAATTGGAGCAGCGAGAAAAGCAGGCGACAAATATTAAATCATTGAAAATCGGTTATAATCGTGTGTTTGGTTATTATATCGAAGTGACCCGTGCTAATTTGCACTTGTTGCCTGAAGGAAAATATGAGCGGAAGCAGACGCTTACAAATGCAGAACGATTTATCACACCAGAATTGAAGGAAAAAGAGTCTCTTATTCTTGAAGCGGAGGAGAAAAGTGTCGATTTGGAGTACCAGTTATTTGTAGAATTGCGGGAAAAAGTGAAACAGTATATTCCTGCTCTTCAGGCCTTGGCAGAAAAGGTCAGCACACTCGATGTCCTGCAAAGCTTTGCTGCTGTTAGTGAAGAGAATAACTACGTAAGACCAACCTTTAATGAAGCAAGAAAAATCTCCATAAAACAGGGGAGACACCCGGTGGTCGAACAAGTAATGAAGGGTGAATCCTTTGTACCAAATGATGTGTATATGGATGAGTCTTCAGAAATATTGCTGATCACCGGTCCAAATATGTCAGGAAAAAGTACGTACATGCGCCAACTTGCTCTTACGACAATCATGGCGCAAATCGGCTGCTTTGTGCCATGTGAAGAAGCGTCTTTACCTGTTTTTGACCAGATTTTCACCAGAATCGGTGCAGCTGATGATCTTGTTTCGGGTCAGAGTACGTTTATGGTAGAAATGCTGGAAGCAAAACATGCCATTACTCAGGCATCTGAAAACAGTTTAATCTTAATGGATGAAATCGGAAGAGGGACAAGCACCTATGATGGAATGGCGTTGGCTCAGGCAATTATCGAGTATGTCCATGATCATGTAAAGGCAAAGACGTTGTTTTCAACCCATTACCATGAATTGACCAGTTTGGAAAACACACTGGATGCCTTGCAAAATATTCATGTCCGTGCAGAAGAATACCAAGGGAATGTTGTCTTCTTACATCAAATTCAGCAGGGAGCAGCGGACGAGAGTTATGGTATTCATGTAGCGAAGTTGGCCGAATTGCCCGATCAATTAATTTCCAGAGCTTCAGATATTTTAAGGCAGTTTGAAACAGAGCAAAATCATTCCACTATTCAGGAAAAAACCAAACCAGCCACTCAGGTGGAAAAGGAGCCTGAACAACAGATGTCCTTTTTTGTATCAGAGGGAGAGCGCCCTTCAGCGGTTCAGACACGGTCCAAGCGGGAACAAACACTAGCGAAAGAGTTAGTGGACCTGGACATCATGGAATTGACACCATTGGAAGCGATGAACATCCTTTATCAACTACAAAAGAAAGCGAAAAAGTAATGGGTGAGGAGGAATAGCATGCGTATAAAACAAATGCCTGACGCCCTTGCGAACAAAATAGCGGCAGGAGAAGTTGTCGAACGCCCGGCTTCCGTTGTGAAGGAGCTAGTCGAAAACAGCATCGATGCGAACAGCAGTTTTATCAAAATCGAAGTGTCTGAAGCTGGACTAGAGAAAATAAAGATAACGGATAATGGGGACGGGATGAGTGAAACGGATTGTGAACGGTCTGTGCTCCGCCACGCTACCAGTAAAATAAGTAATGAAAATGATCTTTTTCATGTTCGGACACTTGGTTTTCGAGGGGAAGCACTTGCCAGTATCGCGGCCGTTAGCAGGTTGACCGTTAAGTCCTCCACCGGAGACGAAGCAGGTACACTGCTGGAACTTGAAGGTGGAAAATTGGTCAGAAAATCAAAAAGTGATGCCAGGCAAGGTACAGAAATCATGGTGGAAAATTTGTTTTTTAACACTCCCGCCCGGCTAAAATACATGAAGACGATTCATACAGAACTAGGGCATATTTCCGATGTAATGAATCGGATGGCTTTATCTCATCCAACGATCCGATTCGAGGTTTATCATAATGAAAAGCAGCTATTTCGATCGCCAGGGAGGGGAGATTTACTGCAAATCATTGCTCAAGTTTACGGGATTAATGTTGCCAAAAAAATGGTGCCGGTAAAACATTCCACTCTTGATTTTTCCATTCAAGGCTATGTAGCTAAGCCTGAAGTGACAAGGGCATCGAGAAATTATATTTCAACTATCGTCAATGGACGGTTTATCAGGAGTATCGCCTTGAACAAGGCGATTGCCAAAGGGTACCATACGCTATTGCCGATTGGAAGACATCCGTTAGTGGTGTTGGACATCCAAATGGATCCCATTTTGGTTGATGTAAATGTGCATCCGGCTAAACTGGAAGTGCGTTTCAGTAAGGAGAGAGAACTATTTGAAGCTATCGAATCCACCATAAGGGAAGCTTTCCGGAAGGAGACGCTCATCCCAGAGGCAAGTCAACCAAAGCCTAATCGCCAGCAAAGCGTACAAAATAGTTTTGAATTCCATGAACCTGCTCCCTATGCGAAGGCAAAGGAAGCCACCCAGCTGTATGATGGGCAGAAACATGTCGAGATGGTAGACAATCGGCTGGCCGAAACAGCGGAAAAAGCATCAGACCTATCAATGGAGGAGCGACTGAAGGAAACCATCTCGGAGGTGGAACAGAATGATCTAGAGGGTAGTCGGGATTGGAATGCAGAACCAGTACAAGCAATTGAAGAAGAACATGAAACAAATAACGATCGAATACCGGCAATGTATCCTATCGGTCAGCATCATGGTACCTATATTCTTGCACAAAATGAAAATGGATTGTATATTATCGACCAGCATGCTGCCCAGGAACGTATAAAATATGAATTTTTCAAAGAAAAAATCGGAGAAGTGCCGAATGAAGTACAAGAGCTCTTAATGCCTTTAACTTTTGATTTTTCTAGACAGGAAGCCTTGCTCATTGAACAATATCAGGAAGAATTCAGAAAGATTGGTTTGTTCTTTGAACCATTTGGCGAACAAAGTTACGCTATACGGTCGCATCCTCAATGGTTCCCAAAAGGTTTTGAAGAGGAAGTTATCCAGGAAATTGTCGAGCAAGTAATCGCCGATGAAAAAGTAAATATTAAAAAGATCAGGGAAGAAGCAGCTATTTTAATGTCCTGTAAACGATCCATCAAAGCAAATCATTACTTGAATCACGATGATATGTTCCGACTGCTAGAAGACTTAAGAAAATCGACCGATCCGTTCACTTGCCCGCACGGCCGTCCTATTATTGCCCATTTTTCTCCTTATGAGATGGAAAAAATGTTCAAGCGGGTTATGTGATTTGTGTATAACAGAATGAGTGCCAGCTTGTAGAAAATATGTTTTCTGCAAGCTTTTTTATTTGGGATGTGGAACAGGTGGAACTGCGAAATAGTTTAATGAGACATTCGCTCCTTTGATCTAGTTGAGAGTGGTTAACATTTTACTGCAGTGGCAATCAATAGTTCAGGTTGCAGTTTAACCACTGATTCGACGCATAGAGAAATGCAGTTTTTTGCCGTTTCCTTAACGCTTTTCATGTTTGTTATTAGTATTGTCAGGGTATTTGGATAACAACCGATAACGATTATGTATAATTCGCGTACATAATAAAAAAATAACCCTATAGAAAGGTGTGATGGGAAATGGCGGAAAACTTAAATGTTCATGTGAATGAAAACATGCCAGAAAATCAACGGTTGATCAACTTTTTAAATCAAGAGCTGTCTAATTTTGCGGTGCTGTATATTAAGCTTCATCGATACCACTGGTTTGTCACTGGCAGACACTTTTTTAAATTACACGAGGTGTTCGAGGACCTTTATAACGAAGCAGCAGAAGACTTGGATAACATAGCGGAGCGGGTACTTGCTATCGGTGGCAGACCCTTGGCAACTATGCATAAGTACATCAAAGAAGCGACCATCCATGAAGCACAGGCGGATGATACGGAAGATGAAATTGTCACCCAGCTATCTCGCGATTACCAAACAATCATCGATGAAATCAAAGAGAAAGGCGGTAAGTTGGCAGAAGAAGTGAATGACCAACCATCGCTTGATCTATTAAACGAACTGCAGGGGCGTTTGGAGAAACATGTCTGGATGTTGACCGCGTTTGAAGGCCATCTAAAATAATAAGTTCAAATAAGAAATTGTTAAGCATGCATTCAACTTGTAGAGAAACCTTGCGTTTTTCTGCAAGTTTTCTTTATACTGCGATCGCTTCTGCGGAAACAGCACACCCCGAATATCGAATATGCTGCAAGAAACGCTTATGGCTTCTGAGAACTCTATGGCCGTGCCCATGTAGAGCGACGTGTTCTTACACAGCGAAACATACGGACTCGACAAACATCAGAGTGAGAGAAGCGCCATAAGATAGAAATCTCACTGTGTCGCGCAGTTTCCACCTACTTTGTCTTTTTCACCCTACACGTGTACGTGATTCATTCAAATAAACCACGGTTCGTCATTGAAAAAGGAGGCACTGAATGAAACAGTGCCTCCTTTTTATTACCTTCTTACTGCACGGATGATGAGACTTAGTATTAGCACGAAAATAATCGCACCGATTAATGCCGGAATAAGGTATATATCACCTAGTTCAGGACCCCATTTTCCGAACAATTCCCCTCCGATCCATGCACCAATGATACCTGCAATAATATTACCGAAAATACCTGCCGGTAAATCCTTTCCGACTATTAAACCAGCAAGCCAACCGATTAGTCCGCCGACTATTAAATAAATGATAAAACCCATATTGTGTTACCTCCTTTTAGTATTTCGCTATTTTTGCTGATAAATTGAAAACTACAGCAAAGGATGCTGCGTTTGTAATACATGTACCCTAACAAAGTAAAAACTAAACGCTTGCTTATATTGATTGTCAGACGTGAAGATTGCGAAAAATCAAAGTTGATGTATAATGGTTTATCAAAAGGATAGTATAACCAAAACGTTAATTTATATATCTAGGAGTATTAGCATGAAACCAGTTGTAGTTGCGGTTGTCGGGCCGACGGCTGTTGGAAAGACCAGTTTGAGCGTGGAGATAGGCAGGAACTTTTCCGGAGAAGTAATCAGCGGCGACTCGATGCAAATTTATCGCGGAATGGATATCGGTACAGCAAAAATAACAAAAGAAGAAACAAAAGGCGTGCCACATCACATGATTGATATCAAGCACCCTGGCGAGACATTCTCTGTTGCAGAATTTCAACAAAAGGTAGCAGATTATGTGAAAGATATAACGGAAAGAAACCATTTGCCAATTATCGCAGGGGGAACAGGATTATACATACAAGCTGCTTTAAACGGTTATATTTTTGCCGACGAGAAGAGAGATGATTCCTTTCATGCAAAACTTGAAAAGGAGATCAATCAATATGGGATCGATTCATTCTATGCCAAGCTGCAAGAGGTAGATCCGGAACAAGCAGAGAAGATTCATCCCAATAATAAGCGCAGAGTCATCCGTGCCTTGGAAGTATTTGAAAAGACAGGCAAAACGATGAGTGAATATCAAGCGGGGCAAAAGGGAGACTCGCCTTACCGTCCTATTATCATTGGTTTGGAAATGGAAAGGGACCTGCTTTATCAACGTATCAACGAGCGGGTTGACGTAATGATCGAAACAGGGCTTGTAGAGGAAGTGAAGAATTTATACAATCAAGGTTTTGCAAACAGTCAGTCAATGAAAGCAATTGGATATAAAGAAATAATCCCTTATCTTAAAGGGGAAATGACCCTGGATGAAGCTGTCGACTTGTTAAAGCGAAACTCACGAAGGTTTGCCAAACGACAGTTGACATGGTTTAAGAATAAGATGGATATTCATTGGTACACAATTAAAACAGGACAAAAGGAGGAACAATTTGAAATAATTTTATCGGATTTAGCAGGAATGCTGGAGAAAAAATAGAAATTACATAGTACAGATAAAAAGAGGAGGAAAAACTATGTCTCAATCGGTAAATATTCAAGACCAATATTTAAACCAACTCCGGAAAGAACGGATTCAAGTCACCGTTTTTTTATTAAATGGTTTTCAGTTGAGAGGGACCGTGAAAGCTTTTGATAACTTTACCGTTCTATTTGATACGGACGGTAAGCAGCAATTGATCTTCAAACATGCTATTTCGACATTTGCGCCGGTTAAGAACGTTGCTTTGGAAAAGGAATAATACCAAAGGGGCATCATATCGGCTGTAAAGATATATGGTATAAAAAGGCGTTCATTGAACGCCTTTTTTAATTTTCGTCTTGTGCGCTCCAAGACGAAGTTGTTTGCCGCCAGCTTATGGGCGAATGTCACACTCGCTGCCTTTTCCACGTATAATATCGTGAATAAGGGGTGGTAATGTGGAATCTCAAGTATCATTAAAACGAAATGGTCAAATAAATATTATTTTAAACGAAAGAGAAAAACTCCCTACCTCCAATGAAATGAGGGAAGAAAATAGCTATGACCCATTTGTTGACATCGACCATCAATTTTCATCGTTTATTGGTTTAACCAACCTGAAGGATACCATGAAAGAAATTTACGCATCGATTACCATTAACCAAAAAAGGGAAAAGGCTGGATTGAAAGCGGAAAAACAAGTACTGCACATGCTTTTTAAAGGGAACCCGGGAACCGGAAAGACTACCGTGGCAAGACAACTTGCCAGAATGTTGTTTGAAATGAATATCTTGTCTAGAGGACATTTTATCGAGGCGGAGAGAGCTGATTTGGTAGGAGAATATATTGGCCATACCGCCCAGAAAACAAGAGATTTGATCGAGAAAGCAAAGGGCGGTATTTTGTTTATTGATGAAGCCTATTCACTGGGGCGCGGCGGTGATAAAGATTTCGGAAAAGAAGCGATTGATACATTGGTAAAGCATATGGAAGACAGCCACAATGAATTTATTTTGATTTTGGCTGGTTATCCTAACGAAATGGAATATTTTCTGTCGTTAAATCCTGGGTTGGTTTCCCGATTTCCAATCGTCCTTGAGTTTGAAGATTACTCTGTAGGGCAATTACTTGAAATAGCCAAACAGATGGCCGCTGAAAGGGAATACCAATTTACCAAGGAAGCGGAGTGGAAGCTGCAAGACTATTTAATCAAGCAAAAACAGAACAAAAACCATGATTTCTCAAATGCTCGCTTTGTCCGTAACTTATTGGAGAAATCAATTCGAAAGCATGCTGTCCGATTGATGAAAAAGCAAAGCTTAACGACCAAAGATCTGACCACTATCACCAAGAGTGATCTTCAATTGGATTAGATGGCAACTAGAACCTTGCTGTCCGAGGTTCTAGTTTTTATTTCGTTATATATTTGATATGATGAAAGCAGTATCAGAGAAAGAGGTTGAACAGATGCAGGAAAAAGTGCTAATCATAGCTGTCCGACAACCAAGACAAGAAGAGGAACGTTTTCAATCTTCACTGAGTGAATTACAGTCTCTTACGGAAACAGCGCAGGGAAATGTCCTGAAAATCATCACGCAAAATCGGGAAAAGATACATCCTGCTCTTTATATGGGTGAAGGGAAGGTACAGGAACTTACTGAAATTGTGGAAGAATGGGAAATAGATTTAGTCATCTCTAATGACGAGCTTTCACCAAGCCAGGCCAAAAATTTAGGTGAACGGCTAGGTGTACGAATCATAGATAGAAGTCAATTGATTCTTGATATCTTTGCAAAGCGGGCTAATACAAAAGAAGGAAAACTGCAAGTCGAATTGGCGCAGCTGGAATATATGCTTCCACGTCTTTATGGGCAAGGAAAGTCATTATCCCGGCTCGCAGGCGGTATCGGAACACGAGGTCCCGGTGAGACCAAATTAGAGTCTGACCGGAGGCACATTAGACGAAGAATAGACGAAATCAAGGCAAAACTGCAAGCAGTAGTAAATCAACGTGCACAGTATAGAAGCAGAAGAAAGGAAAACAGAGCATTTCAAATAGCGATTGTCGGTTATACGAACGCAGGAAAATCCACTTTTTTTAACCGGATAACCAAGAGTGAATCACTGGAAGAAAATCAACTGTTTGCAACCCTTGATCCGATGACACGACAAATTCAGCTTCCTTCCGGGTTTGCTGCTTTAATCACGGACACGGTAGGGTTTATCCAAGATTTACCGACAACATTGATTGCTGCATTTCGCTCAACACTGGAAGAAGTAACAGAGGCCGATTTTATCCTCCACATGGTAGACGCCTCCCATCCGGACTTGGAGAATCATCAAAAAACAGTAACCAAACTGTTAGAGGACTTGGGAGCGGAAAAGCTACCTATGCTAACTGTCTACAATAAAAAAGACATCCTGCAGGAGGACTTTATTCCATCTGTACATCCTTCGATGACGATAAGTGCCCATGATCCAATCGATTTAAAGCGGGTGCTGCATGAAGTTGAACAAATACTTATCGAGCAATGGGAAGCATACCAGACCCTTCTCCCGCCAGATGAAGGTAAGTTACTTCAAACATTGAGGAGAAGGACGATTATGACGGACCGTTATTTTGATGAAGAAAGAGATGGTTATCGAGTCAGTGGTTATATAAGCCCTGACCATCCGTTAAAATATAGGGTGAAGGAGCAGCACGAGAGAGAATGATTGATTCAACTATCAAGGAAACAGAAGAGGATATTCAGAAACAAATTGAAGTAGCAAACATGATTTCGGAAACCAATCAAAGAAGTGTGTTGCAGGCTTTCCAGAAACATCGAGTCAGTGACAGTCATTTCCATGCTACAACCGGTTATGGATACGATGATTTTGGAAGGGAAACCCTTGAATCAGTTTATGCTGAAGTTTTCGGGGGAGAAGACGCTTTGGTGCGTCCTCAAATCGTCTCTGGTACCCACGCAATTACAACGGCCCTGTTCGGTCTGCTGCGTCCGGGAGATGAGTTGCTTTACATAACCGGAAAACCCTATGACACTTTAGAAGAGGTCATTGGCAGCCGTGGAACAAACAATGGCAGTCTCAAGGATTTTGGCATCGATTATTGTGCGGTGGACTTGAAGGGAAATGGAACAATTGATTGGAGTAAAGTAAAACAATCAATAAAGAGAAACACAAAAGTTGTAGCTATTCAGCGATCAAAAGGTTATCATGACCGCCCATCTTTTACGGTTGACGAAATAAAAGAGATGGTTCAGTTTATTAAACACTTGGACAAGACCTTGCAAGTATTCGTAGATAACTGCTATGGCGAATTTGTTGAAACGAAAGAACCGCTCCACGTGGGAGCGGATTTGATCGCCGGTTCACTGATTAAGAATCCCGGCGGCGGGATCGTCCGGGCAGGAGGATACATAGCCGGCAAAAAACAATTGGTGGAACAGTGCGCCAACCGTTTGACAGCACCTGGTTTAGGTAAAGAAACCGGTGCAAGCCTCGGCATGTTGCAGGAAATGTTCCAGGGGCTTTTTTTGGCACCGCATGTCGTTGGGGAAGCTGTGAAGGGCGCTGTTTTCACATCGCGTTTTCTTGAAAAAAAGGGGTTTCAAACTTCACCTGTCTATCAAGCGAAAAGGACGGATTTGATCCAATCGGTTAATTTTGATACGGCAGAACAAATGATTGCTTTTTGCCAGGCGATCCAACAAGCATCTCCTGTCAATTCTTTTGTCAAGCCTTATCCTTCCGCGATGCCGGGTTATGAAGATGATGTGATTATGGCTGCCGGGACTTTCATTCAGGGGGCAAGTCTTGAACTGACTGCAGACGGACCGATTCGTCCGCCTTATACTGCTTATGTTCAGGGCGGTCTTACGTATGCACACGTAAAAATAGCAGTATCTGATGCAGTGAAGACGTTACAGGAAAAAGGGTATTTATCCAAATAGTGAGAGAAAAGAATCAGCCATTAAAGTCAGTGGCTGATTCTTTTCTATAGCACTGTTCTAATGGAGTTTACGTTTCGGGACAATAATGACGAACATTTTCTTGAATATTTACTGGGAAGTAGAGAGACAGTTAAAAAAAGAAATTTAATAACGCTTAACTCCTTTTTTACTTTCTTATCAGAAAATTCATTAAATTGATTACTTTTCGATGTAAAGAAATCTGACACACCTTGACAATTATTGTGCCAGATGTATAATGGAGTTATGGAAAAATAACAGGAAAGGGGTTTTTAACATGAGCGATCTGGACAGACGTTCCATGCCGTTATTTTCCATAGGTATTGTTAAGTCACTGACCGATTTGACAGCAAGACAAATCCGCTATTATGAAGAACATAACTTGGTGCATCCCGCCAGGACAAACGGAAATCAGCGTTTGTTTTCATTTAATGATGTTGACCGTTTACTGGAAATCAAAGAATTGATCGAAAAAGGGATTAACTTGGCAGGCATTAAACAAGTACTTAACATAAAAGATCTTCCAACAACAAAACAATTGAAGGAAAATGAAAAAACCCCGGAACTGTCTGAGAAGGAATTGCGGAAAATGCTGCAAAAAGAGCTTTACAGCACCGGACGTATGGGAAAAACATCGTTGCGCCAGGGAGAATTATCACGATTCTTCCATTAAATATATAGGAGGAGAGGAATAAATGGCTGCTAAATTTACGAAAGAAGAGATAATGCAAAAAATCAAGGAGGAGAACGTACGATTCATCCGTTTGCAGTTTACTGACATGCTCGGAACAATTAAGAACGTTGAAATCCCTCTAAGCCAATTAGAAAAAGCATTTGACAATGAAATGATGTTTGATGGCTCTTCTATTGAAGGATTTGTTCGCATTGAGGAATCCGATATGAAACTATATCCAGATCTTGATACATTCGTCGTATTCCCTTGGACATCTGATAAAGGAAAAGTTGCACGATTCATTTGCGATATCTATAATCCGGACGGCACTCCTTTCGAAGGGGACCCTCGCTATAATTTGAAGCGCAACCTGAAAAAGATGGAAGAGTTAGGCTTCTCCGCTTTTAATATTGGTACAGAACCAGAATTTTTCCTTTTTAAATTAGATGAAAAAGGCGACCCTTCTCTTGAATTGAACGACAAGGGAGGCTATTTCGACTTAGCTCCTACTGATTTGGGCGAGAATTGCCGGCGCGATATCGTACTTGAACTGGAAGAGATGGGTTTTGAAATCGAGGCTTCCCATCATGAAGTGGCGCCAGGACAGCACGAGATCGACTTTAAATATTCTGATGCTTTGAAGCACTGCGATGATATCCAAACGTTTAAGTTAGTTGTAAAAACGATCGCTCGCAAACATGGATTGCATGCTACGTTTATGCCAAAACCATTGTTCGGCGTGAACGGTTCGGGAATGCATTCCAATATGTCTTTATTCAAAGACGGCAAAAACTCTTTTTATGATCCAGAAGGAGAGCTGGAACTTAGTGAAACGGCTTATCAATTTATTGCCGGAATCATTAAGCATGCTACCAACTTCACAGCTGTTACTAACCCGACAATCAACTCATACAAACGTCTTGTTCCAGGGTATGAGGCTCCTTGCTATGTAGCGTGGTCTGGCCTGAACCGAAGCCCGCTTATCCGTGTACCTTCTTCAAGAGGTTTAAGCACGCGTGTGGAAGTGAGAAGCGTCGATCCAGCCGCAAACCCTTATTTGGCTATGTCAGTCATGCTTGCAGCGGGACTTGACGGTGTCAAAAACAAAATGGAAGCTCCGACAGCTGTTGATCGCAATATTTACGTAATGGATAAAGAAGAAAGGGAAGAAAACGGTGTACAAGACTTGCCGGCTACCCTTTACAATGCAGTAGAACTATTGAAGAAAGATGAAATCATCGTAGAAGCGCTTGGAGAGCATCTTTTCGAGCATTTCGTCGAAGCGAAAGAAATCGAATGGGATATGTTCCGTACACAAGTACACCCTTGGGAACGCGAACAGTATCTGCAAACTTATTAATCAATCAAACCCTTGGCGCACAAGCGTCAGGGGATTTCTTTTTATGCTTCGCCAAAGCGTCCTTTTTGGCCACCCACAACAGCACCCACGATACATCCACAAAAATTAATCCCCCTTTGAAGATGTGATTTGATTAAAGTAAGTTTCATATTTTGCCATCGATCTTTCATCCAGCGGTTTGGAAATAAGAGAATATACATCATTGGTAATTTGATAGCTACCTGGAAAACTGTTACAATTAAGTACTACAAAAAGGGGTCTTACTATCTACCTATAAGCTTAGTTATCATTCTGACTATATAGATGCTGCTAATGAAGTTATCGATGCTTACCATGCAAACCTTGACAGCAATCTATCTTCATCTGCTACTTATAAAGGGGTAGGAAACGCCATATTTATTAGCTCAGAAACGTACCCTGCCTCATTCTCTGTAGACACAAATGTAAGTGTGGTGAACTAATTTTGAATAAAATTAAAAAAAGTAATACTTACCTCAATTATTTTATCATTACTAGTTATCCTAGCTGTTTCAAATAATTTTTACTCTCTTTCGAAAAACACATCTGCTGAATCACCTGAAAATTATGCTTTGACTAAATTCAAAGAACAACAAGCGCAAGATTGAAAAAGGCTCCAATAAATTATTTATGAAAATTAATAATGAGGAAATTACCCTCAAGGAAATTTAAAAGAATTATGAATTTAATTAAAACAGCAAATGGACAAGAAAAACTTCAGATAAAAAAATAGAGAAAGAATTTATTAAGTCAGTATGAGAACAAAAAGCATTGTCCCAGAGGTTAAAAAGAAATTCGAATAGCAACAACGATAAAGATCCAGGAAACCCATAAATTTTTTCAAGATTACATTAAATCATTAGATATTTCCGAAAAAGAATATTGGGACAAATACGCAGTTGAAGAAATACCAAAATATACTTTCAGAAATGGAATTAAAGAAACAATTTGTGAGCCAGCAAAAATCAAAAGACAAAACTAATAACACCACTGAAATTTTGGAGCCTTTTTCTAAAGGTACTGATTTAGAAGAATTACACAGGCATGGAAAGAATACCAATTAAAATTAGTTGAAAACGCAAATGTTGAATTAATGACAAAGTAGGGTTGTAAGTTACTTATGAAAAAAAGGATAATGATTGTTTTTACTATGGTTAGTTTGTTTTTTGTAAGCAGTTGCGGAGAAGATGCGGAAGAAAGTGGTTATAAAAATGTTATGTATAAGTTTTATAAAGAAACTTTTTTATTGCAAAATTTTGACGCTGCTCAAGAATTAACCGTAAATATTCCTAAGAAAAAGTTACAAAAAGAATCCAGTAAAATTGATGAAAAATTAAGGGAAGATTTTAAAAACAAATTTTCAATTGCGTATCGAAAAATCTCCAATAAGGATGATTCTAACCATTTAAAATTCCAATTGTTTAGTCCTGCTTTTACCCAATTAGTTGATGTTAGTTTAAAGATATCGGAAGGGGAGTGGAAAGTAGATAAATTCACAACTAAAATTTTTAAAGATACAAACAAAATGGTGGATTTTTTGAATTCACATGAATGGAAAGAAAAACAACTAATAAATAAAAAAGAGTAATAGTCTAACGAACGCTATTCGTATAAATTTGTTGAATAATTTCCAAATCCAAAAAGGTTGCCACTATGGCAACCTTCTTTTGCTTACAAAGAAACATATCTTGTTGTCATGGTTGCTGCCTGTGCAAAAATGTTTATTGTACTCTATGAATTAGTCAGCAGGATAGAAGACCAGAAGCTGTACTTGATAAAGACAGTATTGATCAGTGGAAGTTAATGCAAGAAGTAAGAGACGTATTGATAAGAATTATTGTCATGAAGACCATAAGTCAAGCAGTTCATGGATCTGCTTCTACAATGGTTGATAATGTCATAAGATAATTATAATAAGGGGGGTGATTTTTAATTTGGAAAATGTCTTGATGTTTGCTACTATTTTATTTCCGGTTGTTTCCGCCTTAGTTGAATTGGTTAAAAAAACGTTTGTTCTTCCCAAAAATATTATTCCAACTATCAGCCTGGTGATAGGGATGGTGATTGGAGTCCTCGCTTATCCATTTAGTGAAATGGATATTGTTTTACGGCTGTGGGCAGGGGGTATAGCTGGTTTGGCAGGTACAGGTTTATTCGAGCTTGTCAAAAAAAGAGATGGTAAAACAAATAAAAATGAATAGCCCTCTATACAGAGGGCCGCGGATACTTTTATATCCTCATAGACAAGTATCGGAAAAAGATGGAGATAAATTCTATCAACAAATAGATAAATTTAGAAAGACCAGACAATTCGTTGTTTACAGATTCATTTTCTTGAACTCGGGTGTCATCCGATGCAGCTTTTTCATCTGTAGATTTAGACAGGTTTCCGGATTGTAAGCCGCTTTCTCGTTTTGGTGTTAATCCTTCCTTAATCGGTGATTCAGAAGTAATACTAACCTTAGCTTTTTCTTCGTTTTGTTCGGCATTCGATCCGCTAGAGTCAGAAAGAGTAGTAACAACTTTTTCATGATTATCCTGTTGATTACCACCGCTTGCCTTTTGTCCCAGCCTTGGAGTTGGATTCTGGATTATCTTGCCAGGATCCTTATCTTCTGTTTCTTTTGTTGGTTGTATTACTTTCTCAGTGTTGCCAGGTTTCTTTTGCTTTTTAGAAGGTAATGACTTATTCGTGGTACCTTGTACGTCTTCCGCTCCTTCGGACAACTGTTCTTCTTGCTCTATTTGCTCTGTTTCTGGCTGTTGTGGAAGGTTCTCTGAGTTGCTTTCTCCATTGCTTTCAGTTATGGAGGGCTTAAGCTCATGATTGGTTTCTGTTTTCGTTTTAACCGTAAGTGTTATACCTGTTGATTCATTTGAAAAGTTGTCAACCGTCGTCAATTTTATTAAGTATGTTTTGTCTGCTTCCATATTTGAAAACGTAAATACCGGATTTTCGGTACTATGCACGGAAGAAATAAGTTTACTGTCTAAATATAGGTTAGTCTTTCTAAAGTCGGTATCTTCGGGGTTTTCCCACATTACAGATATGGAACTTTGTGTTTTATCTTTTATAACAACATCAGAAACCTCCTGAGGAGCAATCTGGTCTGAGCGCCGAAAATCTATCAAACCAGCTCCAAAATAGACATCGTTGCCAGGATCTCCTAAATCAGTTGTATAATCCGCAGCCAGTTTCCTTAATCCCTCATATGCTAATTCTGGGTATTTTTGCTTTAACAATGCAAGCATACCAGTAACATGCGGAGCTGCTTGGGATGTACCGCTATAGGTAGCATATGTGTCATTTAAATACGTACTTCTTATATTTACACCTGGTGCGGCTAGTTCGACCTCCGGCCCAGTGGAAGAGAAGGAACCTAGTTCGTTATTTTTATTAGTGGCAGAAACCGCTATGACTTCCGGATATTTGGAAGGATAAATAACTGAATCTTTTTTTCCTTCATTCCCACTGGCTCCCACGATAAGGGTTCCTTCCTCGTAGGCTTTTTTTATAATATCTTCTAATATTTCACTATTGAATGAAGTTCCCAAAGAAAGATTGACTATATCTATATCCTGCTGAATTGCCCAATCGATCGCCTCAACAATATCGGCAAGACTACCTTCTCCATCTTGGTTTAGTGCCTTAACAGCATATAGGTTTGCGTCCGGAGCCACTCCAGAAATTCCAGTTTTATTGTGTTTGGCCCCTATGATTCCTGCTATGTGGGTACCATGACCATTATCATCCACCCATTCAGGACTATTATTTATTGTTGAATAGCCACCTTTAATGTTAAGATCCGCATGCTCAGCTACACCAGTATCAATAATGGCTATGTCGACTCCTTTTCCGGTGGTCTTTTCCGACCAGGCATGAGGAGCTCCAATTGCATACATATTCCACTGGCTTTCAACGGAAGCTGCTTGATTGATTTCTCGTGCAGTTTCTCCGGTTAATTTAACAATGGCATTCTTCTCTATGTAGGATATATCATCGTTATTTCGTAATAATTCTTTATTATCATGGGTTATCAAAACGGATAGGACAGGAATATTCTCATATCGATTGATAACTTGATAGCTTGCATGCATGATTTCTTGTTTGCTTCGCTCACTCTGATAACGGATAAGTACTTCTTCCTTATCCAATACAGCTCCGTCCATTTTTATAAAATCAATGGAGCTGAGGATAATTAGCAGAGAAAAGACAAAAAGCCACTTATTCACAGGCAATTACTCCTTTACTAATTAATACAGAGTTTTATTTTACCAGCATAATAACGATTTGTCCTTAGTATTTTTTTTTAGTAGTTCATTAGAGTACACAAAGGAGCAGTCTATAAACAGGAAAAAACTTTGGACAATTTCTTGGAAATTTAATAAAATTATGAGAGGGAGGTGTTATTTATCAAGTATGTTGGTTTTGTATTGATAGCAGCTTTGGTGTTGGCCGTCACAAAGAATTTTCAAGAGATATACGATTTTTCATCCATATGGTTATTTGTTTTCAATGTTTTATTGTTGGGGTATTTCGCATTCTTGGTAGTATTTCCGCTTCCTGAAACTAAAAAGCGAAACACTGCTAACTAAATTTATGGATAACGTTCCACACATATAGATAGAAAATCATTTTAGAAAGAAAAAAACCAAATCACAAGATTTGGTTTTTTTCTTTGCTTTTTACTGGATATGTCGATAGAGACCTACTACTTTTCCTAGGATTGAAACATTATCGAGAATGATCGGTTTCATTGTTGCATTTTCAGGCTGTAAACGAATATGGTCTTTTTCTTTAAAGAAGCGCTTAACAGTGGCTTCTCCTTCTTCCGTCATGGCCACGACTATTTCTCCGTTTTGAGCGGTTTGCTGTTGTTTGACAATTACCATGTCCCCATCAAGTATTCCTGCTTCTACCATGCTTTCTCCTTCGATAATCAACACAAATATATTTTCATCTGGATTAGCGATAGTGCCGGGTAGAGGCACATATTCTTCGATGTTTTCCACTGCGGTTATTGGGATTCCAGCCGTTACTTTCCCGATAACGGGAGCGAAAGTGGCTTCCCCGGCAGGAATTTCGTTTGCTTCTTCCAAATCGAGCACTTCAATCGCACGCGGTTTGGTTGGGTCTCTTCTAATAAACCCCTTTTTTTCCAACCTCGATAAATGGCCATGTACAGTAGAACTCGATGCAAGTCCAACAGCCTCTCCTATTTCCCTTACGGAAGGTGGATAGCCTTTATCCAAAACCTGTTCTTTAATATATTCTAAAATTGCCTGCTGCCTCTTTGATAGTTTTGTCATTAATGTAACACCTCGGACATAGTATTTATTGTGAATATTATACCATGCCTGGCATGTATATACAAACACTCGTTCGAAAAAAATGTTGACAGGAACCTATGTTCGTATATAATATAACTATAAACACGAACATAGGTTCTAATTATTTAGGAGGCGTATAGAATGTTTCAAAAACTTTCGAAACTAGACCTTTTCTATTTAACATTATTTATTTTGACTTTAGGATTAATGTATTATTCAATGGTCACCATCTAAATAATTTACGAGCAATAGCATTATAAGAGGTGTCAGAGCGTGGAGACAACAAAACAGCAAAAAGCAGTTATATATTGTAGAGTTAGCACAGCTAAAGAAGAGCAGGAAACCTCTTTGAAACGTCAAAAGCAGGAGTTAACTGATCTGGCTGTTAGTCATGGGCTAGAGATTGTATCGGTCATAGAAGAACAAAAAAGCGGCTACGAGATTGAACGGGAAGGCGTATTCCAGATGCTGGACCTTTTTTCTTCACAGCAAGCCGACTGTCTCCTCATTCAGGATGAGACACGGCTCGGAAGGGGCAATACAAAAATTGCATTGTTTCATCAGCTAAACAAATTGCAAATCCCCGTATATTCCCTGACACATCAGGGTCAGCTGCAATTGTCGGAATCGGACTCTATGGTCCTGCAAATCGTCGGAATTGTAGAAGAATATCAAAGAAAAATCCATAATATGAAAATTAAACGGGGAATGAGAAAGGCCATGGAACGGGGATATGATCCGGGCAAAAACTTAGCGAAGCAGCATGAATCTTCCGGTAGAGAGAGAATAGAATTCCCTATTGATGAGGTTATTCGGCTAAGGGCGAATAAGCTGACTTTTGAAGAAATAGCTGCGACTTTGAGAGGGCTTGGCTATCCAGTTTCTAAAGCCACCGTGCACCGAAGGTTTCAAGAGTTTGTTTCCCTTGATTCCAGCTCCAACAAACGATAAGATATGTACAAGACAAGTTCGGTTCTGTCTGAACTTGTTTTTTTGTTTCATGAATCTGTTTTATGGAAAGACAAGTAATAGAAATTATTTCAAAGGAG
The DNA here is from genome assembly GCF_900103695.1 of Sediminibacillus halophilus. Classification (GTDB taxonomy): domain Bacteria; phylum Bacillota; class Bacilli; order Bacillales; family Amphibacillaceae; genus Sediminibacillus; species Sediminibacillus halophilus. Next base: position 329,835 of record NZ_FNHF01000001.1, on the reverse strand, counting down.
TATCTTATGCTTTCAAAAGATAAGTTGAATAGAATCAATGTGCTTGCTAAAAAAGCAAAGGAAGAAGGATTAACTGCTAAAGAAAAACAAGAGCAGCAATCATTGAGGGAAGAGTACTTAAAAAATGTCCGTAAATCCTTTAAAAATCAATTCAAGAGTATGACAGTGGTTGATCCGGAAGGAAAGGACGTCACTCCCCAAAAAGTAAAAGATTTAAAACATCGGGAAAAAAACAATCATTGAGGATCAAGCCTTTTTTGACAAGCATTCCAGCATGGAATTATAATGGACATGCTGAAATGCTTGTTTGATTTGTTTTTTCATTATAGGATATGAGGTGTACATAAACCGTAAATCAGAAAGGGGTTACAACAATACATGGTAAACCAAACAGAAAAACTATCCATTAATACCATTCGTACATTATCGATCGATGCAATTGAAAATGCGAACTCCGGTCATCCGGGATTGCCTATGGGAGCTGCTCCGATGGCATATACACTTTGGACAGACTTCATGACCCATAATCCGAAGAACTCGCACTGGTTCAATCGTGATAGATTTGTACTATCAGCTGGACATGGATCAATGCTGTTATACAGCCTTCTCCATCTTTCCGGTTATGGATTGACGATTGACGATTTGAAAGGTTTCCGTCAATGGGGGTCAAAAACTCCAGGCCACCCGGAAGTTCATCATACCGAAGGGGTAGAGGCAACCACTGGACCACTCGGACAAGGGCTGGCAATGACGGTCGGCATGGCGATGGCTGAACAACATCTTGCTGCCAAGTACAACAAGGAAGGCTATCCGGTTATTGATCATCATTCTTTTGCTCTTGTCAGTGATGGTGACTTAATGGAAGGTATCTCTCATGAAGCAGCATCATTGGCTGGTCATTTAAAACTTGGCAAGTTGGTCGCTTTATATGATTCGAACGATATATCGCTGGACGGTGAGTTGTCCCAGTCTTTTTCTGAAAATGTAGATGATAGGTTCAAAGCATATGGCTGGCAGGTTATTCGGGTTGAAGACGGCAACGATTTGTCCGCTATCCGAGATGCTATTAAAAAAGCGAAAGCAAATACAGAACAGCCTACATTGATCGAAGTGAAAACGGTAATCGGTTATGGATCACCAAACAAATCTGCTTCATCCGCTTCTCACGGTGCTCCTCTTGGTGCAGATGAAATCAAACTAACTAAACAGGCTTATGAATGGGAGCATGATGAGTTTCATGTGCCGGAAGAAGTCTACCAGGATTTCGATCAAAAGATCGTGCAACAAGGTAAACAGGCGGAAGATGAGTGGAACGCTCTTTTCGATAAGTATAAATCGGAATACCCAGAGCTTGCCAAAGAACTGGCGCAAGCTATTGCTGGTGAAATGCCTGCTAACTGGGCAGGGGAGCTGCCGAGTTACGAGGCAGGAAAAGATAAGCTGGCTACTCGTGCTTCTTCCGGTGAAGTAATCAATGCTATTGCCAACAAAGTGCCTTACTTTTTTGGGGGAAGCGCTGATTTAGCTGGATCGAATAAAACAAATGTAAAAGACGCGGGGGATTTCTCGAGAAATAACTATTCCGGCAGAAATATCTGGTTTGGTGTTCGTGAGTTTGCTATGGCTGCCGCTTTAAATGGAATGGGACTACACGGAGGATTAAAGGTCTATGCTGGTACTTTCTTCGTGTTTAGTGATTACTTGCGTCCTGCCGTACGGTTGTCTGCCATTATGAACCTTCCGGTAACATATGTTTTCACCCATGATTCCATCGCAGTGGGAGAAGATGGACCAACCCATGAGCCGATAGAACAGTTGGCATCTCTTCGTGCAATGCCGAATTTATCTGTGATTCGTCCTGCTGATGGAAACGAAACCAGTGCTGCGTGGAGGCTAGCGTTAGAATCCACGAAAACTCCAACGGCGCTTGTTCTTACCAGACAAGGCCTTCCTACTTTGGACGGGACTAAGGAAAAGGCATACGAAGGAGTCAAAAAAGGCGCTTACGTCATTAGTCCGGCCGATGGTGACCAAACGGACGGTTTGCTTCTTGCTTCCGGTTCTGAAGTGCAGCTGGCCGTGAAAGCACAGAAAGAACTGAAAAACAAGAACATTCATGTCAGTGTAGTCAGCATGCCTTCCTGGGATCGGTTTAAGCAGCAGGATAAAGCGTATCAAGAAGAAGTTCTCCCGTCTACTGTTAAAAAACGTCTGGCAATAGAAATGGCTTCACCTTTCGGATGGGAACGTTATGTGGGAGATGAAGGCACAGTCTTGGGCATTGAAACCTTCGGTGCTTCCGCTAATGGAGATAAGATTTTGGAAGAGTATGGGTTTACCGTAGAAAATGTAGTCAAACAGGCAGAGAGCCTCATTAAAGGGTAAATGACACTCCCCCCAGGCTGCTATCCAGTCGGGGGGTCTATTATGACTTCATATTTTTCTTGTACGACAAAAATCGCGGAATTCTACACCATCGTTTGACAACCGTTTCACATGGGATTGTGTATAATTGTTCCTACCAGGGAGGGACAAGCCAATGCCTAATTACTCCATTTTTTTGGTGAACAGTGAATTTGCGAATCATTATTATTATCGTTCTGATATTTTATATCGTTTTTTACGCAAGTTTGATGTTTATCCGGTTGATAGTATCCACTATAAACAATCTCGATATGTAACTTCTGAAATTCCTGTACGAGAAGTAATGGACTACCTGGCAAGGTGCCATACCGGCGAAAATGCATTCGAAAAGAAAGGGAACAGCTTGCGGATTGAAGGTCAATCAGACGTAGCGGAACTACTGATTGACGGGACTTGTATATATGGGAGTTCTTCTAGCTTTTCCGGAGCGGAAAAGCTGTTGTTTCAATATTTCAGGCGATTTAACAGCCGCTTTTTTATTATAGAGTATGATTCTGACAATTATGGATGGATCTCACCGATAGGTAAACGTCATAAGGACTTGAATACAAGGCTATTGTATTCTCTATTATGATTTACTATACTGTATGAGAGACAATTTGAAGGAGGAAGACGTGACATGGGCACGATTTGGGTAGTATTGATTGCCATTATTGCTTTGATTGCCGGTGTTGCTCTGGGGTTTTTCATTGCGCGAAAGTATATGATGAATTACCTTAAGAAGAACCCGCCGATTAATGAACAAATGCTTCGCACATTGATGATGCAAATGGGACAAAAGCCGTCGCAGAAAAAAATCAATCAAATGATGCGGGCGATGAACAACCAGTCAAAATAACGAATGAACCCACTTATTAGTGGTCAATGGTATCTAAAATAGATTCTATTTGATAACTATACATATAAATCCCTTGTCACTTAGCGGCAAGGGATTTATATGTAACAAAGTGAAAATTTCACTTTGTTGTCACAATGGCGTTTTTATCTTCTGCTACACTAAATAGGACGGATGTTTAGTGGGGTCCTCGATGCCATAACAATATAACGGTTTGATTCGCGCCGGAAAACACTTTCTATGTCGGACGGTTGAGATGATTTTTTTTTCAAGAGTGGATTACATACCAAAAAGGGTATTTAAACATACTGAAGTGAGCATTGGGGAGAATCAAATTGCAAAGAATTGAACTAACGAAGGAGGGAGAAAAATGGCAGCAGAATTAAATATTTTCATTGCCTTTGGAGCAGGCTTTTTATCGTTTATTTCTCCATGTGTTCTGCCATTATATCCGGCTTTTTTGTCATACATAACTGGAATGAGTGTGAATGATATAAAGGTTGAAAACGGAATGCTGAATAGCAAAAGCATTATCCATACAGTATTATTTTTGCTTGGATTTTCGAGTGTTTTTGTTTTGCTTGGTTTTTTTACCACCTTTATAGGAGAGTTTTTATTAACTTGGCAGGATGCAATCCGGCAGCTTGGAGCAATTCTAATTGTATTTTTTGGATTGGTTATCATAGGAGTATTCAACTTTCAATTTCTTATGAAGGATCATAAAATCGTTTTTCGTAACAGACCTAGTGGATTTATCGGTTCCTTTTTAATCGGAATGGCTTTCTCGATGGGATGGACGCCATGCACGGGCCCTATACTTGGTGCTGTCATCTCGCTATCTGCAGATAAACCGGATCTGGGAATGGTGATGATGAGTGCTTATTCGTTAGGATTCTCTGCTCCGTTTCTGATCCTTTCCTTTTTTGTGGGAAAGATGAAATGGATAAAAAGGAATGGGCCGCGATTGGTAAAAATCGGCGGTTATGTAATGATATTTATGGGCATCGCTTTGTTCTTCGACTGGATGACGGCGCTAACTTCCTACCTTGCCGGATGGTTTAACTTTTACGGATTTTAACCGATGGAAATCGCTGCATATTTATATTATGATAGAATTATGGAAATGAAAAAGGAGTTATGAAAATGCATGGAACGAATGACTTGATTTTAAGAACGGCGACAGTGTTAATATCATTCATTTTATTCGCTTTCTCAATTTATCTATTTCTTGCAGGGCATAATGCGCCTGGAGGTGGGTTTGTCGGTGGATTAATGACCGCTTCGGCGATTGTGCTTATGTATATGGCGTATGGAGAGAGAGCAGTCAGCAAAATTATACCTGTGAATTTTCGTTTTCTAGTACCGACCGGACTTATGATCGCATTGTTGACAGGTGTTGGTTCATTCGCTTTTGGCGAGCCGTTTTTAAATCAAACTTTTGGCCACTTCCATATTCCGTTACTGGGTGATAAAGAACTGGCCACAGCACTTTTATTTGATTTGGGTGTATATCTCACGGTAGTAGGGATAACCATGACAATCATTCTTTCGATTGCCGGCGATCGTGATTAGTAAGGGGGAATTTGATGGCAAACATATTAGTGGTTGATGATGCAAAATTTATTCGTGTAACACTATCGGGAATTTTAGAAAACGGGAGCCATACTGTTGTGGGGGAAGCAGAGGATGGTGACCAAGCGGTTGAGATGTACAAGCAGTTATCACCAGACTTAGTTACAATGGATATCACCATGCCGGGAAAAAACGGCATGGATGCAATGCAAGAAATCAAAGCGTTTGACAGCCACGCAAAAGTAATTATGTGCTCAGCAATGGGACAGCAAAAGCTGGTCGTAGAAGCGATCGAAAAAGGTGCCAAAGACTTTATAGTAAAGCCTTTTGATGAAAACAGAGTACTAGAGGCGGTTAATCGGGTATTGAGCTGACAATAGTTACTACATACATATAGTTAAGATGGAAGAGTTGATATTATGCTGATAACAGCGACCACAATCGTAGGAATCTTGATGGCAGTTACCATGATATTTGTCAGGATGAAAGCTTCGAGGAGACCGGCAAGTAAAGCCAGAATCATTTTACCGCCTTTATTCATGAGCACAGGTGCTTTTATGTTTTTGGTACCTGCCTTTCAGGTGTCGTGGGCACAGGTATTGGAAGCTTTTTCTGTCGGGGTGATATTTTCTCTATTTTTAATCAAAAGCTCCAACTTTGAAGTGAAAAATGGACATATATATTTAATTCCTTCGAAAGCATTTGTATTTATCTTGTTTGGATTACTAATCGTCCGTGTCACCCTGAAAGTGATCATCGGGAAAACTGTTTCCGTGGGAGAAACGAGCGGTATGTTTTTTTTACTGGCATTTGGGATGATACTATCCTGGAGAATTGCTATGCTGTGGAAATTCACAAGGATTGAAAAACGATTGAATAGCTCCGTAACGTCTTAAATGGGACACCCCGCAGTTGATTTAACTATTGGCTGCGGGGTGTCGATTTATTAGCAGGAACCTTCTCTAACTCAAACAATTCAGCATAAGGCTCCATATCAATTTGTTTTTCGTTCAGCTTTTTTCGTAAAAATTTATGGTCTCGCTTAGGCGTCGCGATAATATACCCTTCGATTAGAATATCTTGCGTTATTTTCTTTCGTTTTTTTTCCAAAGCAATTTCCCCAATTTTCCCCGCTATCTTTTGTCGTGCAATATCCCGGAATAATTCGGGGACGGGAGATACCAGCTCTTCTAGCAATGTCAATTCTTTCTTGCCCCACATATGGCGCGTTTTTTTTACGTAATATTCTTCCCAGTCAAGAATGGACTTGCCATCTTCTTTAGGGAGCCGCTTAAGGAATTTGCGGAACATAAAGAAGCCGCCAATTGCCATCAAACCAACCAGTAAGAACACCCAGGCAACGATGAAATAAGCAAAACCGCCTGTCATGTCGATCACCAATCTTTCTATTTTTGTCATAATTTATTCAAGTAAAGAAATATAGTGGAAATGTAGAAAAAATAGTGCAAAAGTTTAATTTTTTTGATATTTATAGTAATATTACTAATAATTGTTTAATTCTTTTACGGTATAGAAATAGGTATTCATCTGCAAGCTTTTAATCATCAGAATCAACTATGGTAATTATAAAAGGATATATTTATAAATACAAGTTTTCATACTGGATAGAGGAAAAAAGATAGAAGAAAGGCGGACTTTTTGAGATAATCATCCTAGTAGTCGGTACATGAGATAGGGGGACAAAAGGAATGGATTCAGAAGAAAGAAACAAAGAGACGAATATCCATCTCACGCATACTATGGAATTAAACGAACATCATCATCCTGCTACTGATTATTTGTTGAGCAGCTTGCCGGATAACATGCTCGAATGGATTGAGAATAACGGATATGATTTAATAACTGTATGCAACCTGGATGGCAGGGTCTTATATATTTCTAAGTCAGTACATCATGTGCTCGGTTTTAAAGCGGAAGAATTGATTGGAGTCTCTGTGTTAGAGCTTTTATCGCCGTATGATCAAAACCTTCTGAAGTCTAAATTAAACCAATACGCAACTGATTCCCAAAAGGTTCATTTGAGTATTCGCAATAAAGAAGGAAAATACATTTGGGCAGAAAGTGTTATAGGAAGATTAAGAGATGAAGAGCATGCATCGGATTTATTAATTTCTGTAACCAAAGATATACAGGACAAAAAGGAAGCCGAGGAAATGATGATCCGCTCGGAAAAAATGTCCGTGGCTGGGCAGCTTGCTGCAGGAGTAGCTCATGAGATTCGTAATCCGCTGACATCCATCAAAGGATTTCTCCAATTGCTTCAGGCAGGTATCGACCGGAAAGAGGAGTACTACAAAATAATGGTGGATGAGATAGAAAAAATTGAAACCATTACTTCTGAATTGCTTTTCATTTCGAAGCCTATGACGGATGACAAAAAAATAGAGATGTTATCTGAATTATTGGGTGATGTCATTGTTCTGCTCCGCTCTCAGGCAAAGTTGAAAAATGTTGATATTTACTTGAATCTTGATAAAGAACAATCTGTATTTTGTGACCGGTCGCAAATTAAACAAGTCTTTATCAATTTGATTAAAAATGCCGTTGAGGCTATGAAAGACGGAGGAAGCGTCTTCGTGAATGGAAGAACAAACAAAGGATGGGTTGAAATCGATATTGTTGACGAAGGCCCCGGCATTCCAGAAAATATTCTCCATAAATTGAAAGAACCTTTTTTCACTACAAAAAAAGATGGTACAGGACTCGGCTTGATGATATCTAACCAAATCGTCGAAAAACACCATGGTCGACTGGAAATCTATCGTAACCCTGATAAAGGAAGCACGTTCAGGGTAATCCTGCCAACTAAGCAGGAATATTGAACATGCCCTCTGCAAATCGTCCTGTAGGAAGTATGAGGAAATGAGAAAAAGAAGACTTTCTACAGGAGGTATCCGGTAACAGCTTTTTCGGAAGTAAAGGATTACGTCTCGAACATGGGCTTGCTGTCCTATCCTATCCTTTCTAAATCTCCTATTGTACTAGCAATCTTCAAAACTTAAAACTTTCTAAAAATATGTTCAAATGTTTTACTTATAAATCGATTTCATTTAAAATATATTGTGGATTCAAACAATAGATTTTGTCGAAGGCTGTTAAAAAGGGGATTGGAGGATCCTTCGACGATTCATAATCTTTAAAGGGGGTAACATAAAGTCTTATGAAAGCAAACAATACTTATAATGCAAAAAAGCAATTTGAACTGAATGGTAAAACGTATAACTTTTATCAATTAAAAGCCCTGGAAGACGCAGGACTAGGCGATATTACCCGCCTTCCTTTTTCTATCCGTGTGTTGCTTGAATCCCTTGTGAGACAACACGATGGCTTTGTGATCAAAGATGAACATGTTGAAAGCCTGGCGAAATGGGGGAAAACGGAAGGAAAAGATGTTCCGTTCAAGCCATCTCGCGTTATATTGCAGGACTTCACTGGGGTACCTGCAGTGGTGGATCTCGCTTCCTTACGAAAAGCAATGGTCGACATGGGAGGAGCACCTGATAAAATCAATCCGGAAGTTCCTGTTGACCTGGTAATCGACCATTCTGTCCAGGTAGACAAATATGGAACACCTAATGCATTACAAGCGAATATGGATTTGGAATTTGAACGGAACATGGAACGTTACGAATTTTTAAATTGGGCTCAAAAAGCATTCGATAACTATCGTGCTGTTCCACCTGCAACAGGCATTGTCCATCAGGTGAATCTCGAATATATCGCGAATGTTGTCCATGCACTCGAAAATGAAAGCGGTGAATATGACGCTTTTCCTGATACACTGGTAGGTACAGATTCTCATACCACCATGATCAATGGTTTAGGAGTATTAGGCTGGGGTGTTGGCGGTATCGAAGCAGAAGCAGGCATGCTTGGCCAGCCTTCATACTTCCCGGCACCGGAAGTTATCGGGGTCAAATTCACCGGCAGTTTCCCAAATGGAACAACTGCCACCGATTTGGCATTGAAGGTGACACAGGTACTAAGAAAACGTAATGTTGTCGGTAAGTTTGTAGAATATTTCGGACCGGGCTTGAAGGATATGCCATTGGCTCACCGTGCCACCATTTCCAATATGGCTCCTGAATATGGTGCTACTTGCGGTTTCTTCCCTGTCGATCAGGAATCTCTGAATTATTTGCGACTGACTGGAAGAAGTGAGGATCATATTGCTTTAGTTGAAAAATATTGTAAAGAAAACAACCTTTGGTATTCATCCGATCAACCGGATCCAGAATTTACTGAACTAGTTGAAATAAATCTTTCAGAGCTCGAGCCGAATTTATCTGGACCGAAACGGCCGCAAGATTTAATTCCGCTTTCCAAAATGAAAGAATCATTTAATGAGGCAGTAACAGCACCAGCAGGAAACCAAGGTTTTGGTTTGGATGCAAAAGAATTCGAAAAAGAAGCAGCGATTGGTCATCCGGATGGAAAATCTTCCGTGATGAAAACAGGGGCTGTGGCAATCGCGGCCATTACTTCTTGTACTAATACTTCCAATCCTTACGTTATGCTGGGGGCAGGACTCTTGGCTAAAAAGGCAGTAGAAAAAGGACTCGAAGTACCAGCGTATGTAAAAACATCGCTTGCTCCAGGTTCCAAAGTGGTTACCCGTTATCTGGAGGATTCCGGACTAATGCCTTACCTTGAACAGTTAGGTTTTAGTCTTGTAGGCTACGGCTGTACGACTTGTATTGGAAATTCTGGTCCATTGTCTCCGGAAATAGAGGATGCAATTGTGGAAAACGACCTTACTGTTTCTTCCGTACTATCAGGGAACCGTAACTTTGAAGGGCGCATTCATCCACTGGTGAAAGCGAATTATCTGGCTTCTCCTCCGCTTGTGGTAGCTTATGCACTTGCCGGCAGTGTCGATGTTGACTTATATAATGAGCCAATTGGCACTGACAACGATGGAAATGCTGTTTATTTCAATGATATTTGGCCATCCATTGACGAAATCAAACAGGAAGTAGCTAAAGCGGTAACACCAGAAATTTTCCGGAAAGAATACGAAAGTGTATTTGATTCTAATGAAAAGTGGAATGCCATAGATACGACCGATGAACCATTGTATAAATGGAATGATGAATCAACCTATATTCAAAATCCGCCGTTCTTTGAGGGATTATCTAAAGAGGCGGGGGAAGTCCACCAACTCAATAACTTGCGGGCAATTGGTAAATTCGGCGACTCGGTAACAACAGACCACATTTCCCCAGCCGGGGCAATTGCAAAAGACATGCCGGCTGGTAAGTATTTACAGGAAAAAGATGTTTCCCCTCGAAACTTTAATTCGTATGGTTCTCGTCGTGGTAACCACGAAGTCATGATGCGTGGAACATTTGCAAATATCCGGATCCGTAACTTGCTGGCTCCAGGAACAGAGGGTGGATACACTACGTACTGGCCAACCGAAGAAGTCATGCCGATTTATGATGCAGCAATGAAATACCAAGAGGACGAAACAGGTCTATTGGTCATTGCTGGAAAAGATTATGGCATGGGGAGCTCTCGCGATTGGGCAGCCAAGGGTACAAACTTGTTAGGAATTAAAACAGTCATTGCAGAAAGCTTTGAACGAATCCATCGTTCCAATTTGGTAATGATGGGAGTACTTCCATTGCAATTTGTCAAAGGCGACAGTGCTGAATCCCTAGGTCTGACCGGACGAGAAACATTTGACGTAGATATTGATGAAACCGTCAAACCCCATGACCTTGTGAAAGTGACGGCAACCGACGAGCAAGGCAATAAGACAGAGTTTGAAGTGATTGCACGCTTTGACAGCGAAGTTGAAATTGACTACTATCGTCATGGCGGTATCCTGCAAATGGTGCTTCGTAACAAATTGGAAACAAACTAATGGAGATTAAAACAGTCCGGCGATGCCGGGCTGTTTTTCTTTTGTACATTGCTCAAAAGCCTGTCACTATGCGGTATAAATATTAATCCGTATTAATATTAGTGGGGTGTTAAACAACGCTTTCGTAACATACTTCGCTTTCTGCGGACACAGCTTCAGCCGGGTGCTATATGAATAAGCTTCTTTGCTCCCTTGAATCTGGGATACACTCCAGCCACCACGAAAAGCGCAAGTTAATCCCACTGAATATAAAGCTAACATGTTTTCCCTGTCCATCTCTTTAGTTGGTATGCTCTTTTAACAGACGAATCAATAACAATAGTATGAACAACTTCCTGTTATCCTTTACATATTATTAGAAACAAATTAAGATTACAGAGTAAACAGGGCTTCTATGTTAATGATTTCCTACATAGAATGAAATGGAAAGTGTAGCAATGTACATGCTGCAAAATTTTTTGAGGAATGGTGAAAATGATTAAAAAAGCGACCGCTGCAATTTTGTTACTAACCTTGATTGTCATTTTTATCTATAATGTGACTGATAATGGAACTGAAAATGAAATGCAGCAGATGGTCAATAACCAAGCATCTGCGAACAATTTGAAAGCAGGACAGGCTGCTCCTGATTTATCGTTGGAATCGCTTGAAGCGAAACAAATAAATTTGTCCGATTTTAAAGGTAAAAAAGTATTGTTGAATTTTTGGGCAACATGGTGTGGTCCTTGCAAAGAGGAAATACCGGCTTTGGAACAGTTGAAGCAGGAATATGGAAATGAAGTGGAAATATTGGCGGTCAACGCCACTGCGACTGAACTGGATGGAATCGAAAAAGTTAAATCATTTAAAGAGCAGGCCAATGTTTCTTTCCGTATCCTTTTGGATAAAGAATCGAAGGCTGTAGATACTTACCGTGTCTTAAATATTCCGACATCCTATTTCATTGGCAGCGATGGAAACATCAAGCAGACGGTGACTGGCCCGATGACCTACGAATTTATGGAGAACACCCTAAAATCATTCGATTAGCTTATATTTTTTGAAAAGTTAGGCAATCCTCCTATTAACGGCGTTAGAGGAGGGATTGACCATTTCTTTGAGAAAACGAAAATCACTCGAAGACTTAATAAAGGAAAACAGGGAAGCCATTTTAAACGACAGTCAATTGCTGCATCATATCGAAGACAGGATCGACAGTCGAAGAAACGTTCTTTCGTCAAAACAGGAGGACTGATCACTAATCAGTCCTCCTGTTTTGCATAACTGCATTTATTTTGCCAATAATAATGATATCCTTTTGAAAGGGGGACTCGACGTGGGTAATCCTAAAAAGGACAGCAAACATTTCCGCCCCAGACATCTAGGAACGCAGCCGTTGGAGGCTGGGGGAAATAAGGGAAAACAAATGCAGGTAAAAAGTGACCGAAAACCTCAAGTGATACAAACAAAAGGTGAATAGGAGGGCTTGTCAATGGTGAAACATCGAACACAGCCGAATCCTGATGATCGATCTGACAATGTGGAAAAGCTACAGGGTATGGTTCAAAATACAATTGCCAATCTGGAAGCTGCTCATGAAACGATGAAGTTCGCATCCGGAGAGGAAAAGGAACAAATCAAAGCTAAGAACGCTCGCAGAGAAGAATCAATCCGCGGTTTTCGTGAAGAAATAAAAGACGAATATCGTGACAGCCGGCAACAGTAAAAAAGAGCCCTCACAGGGCTCTTTTTTACATAGTGCTATTTACTGGAAGATGGATGTTTCTGCCCATTTAGGACAGAAAATAATTGTGCAATTTATAATCATCAATGGCGGGGAAGCATGAAAATCTACAACATAGAATGCCTGTGATAGAATAAGGTTTGAATGGAAGGGAGCGGAATCGAAAGTGGCAATTACTGATAGAGACAACATAACAATAACCGGACAACTTGAGCAATGGACGACAATCAACCAACATCCCCCTTTTAGCGAGGTAGAGGCACTCCGACTTGTTAATGACTGGCAAAACGGAACAAGGGAGATTTCAGAATTTCATCAAGCAGTTGTGTACATGATCGTTGCCTTTCATCGATTAAAACGAAATCAAGAAGATGACCACATTGTTGATCTCCTTTTGAAAGAAACAGGTAAATTGATTGAAAAGCCGGTGGTATTACAGGAATTAAAAAGTATCAAAACCTATTTAAATTTTTACTCCGAACTGGAAAAGCTTCCGTTGGCAGAATGGGCTATCAGGGAAACAGATTTTGATCCCGCTAAATTAAAAAAAATACGTGAACTGTCAGTGGAAATGGATGAATTTTTAAATAAAAACAGCTTGATTCAGGAAGAGTTCGATGACAGCCGTTTATCACAAGTCGTTTCTCAAATCCTCGATCGAATATACCGTTTACTGGATATGCTAAAAGAGGCAGGGGATGCGATTGAAAATAAAAAAACCGGGCTGCCGGTTCAACAATTAAACAAGCAAGTAAAAGAAATTGTTAAGTGGAAATCGGAATTATCCACTCTGCTTCCTGACGCGTTTAAACAAGCTAATCAAGAAGATCCCCTGAAAATTCTTGATGATTTAATAGGAATGAAGGAAATCAAGCAATATATTCATCAATATTATCACTATTTAAAATACCAAAAAGAACGAAAAGAGCTTGGCTTCCAAATGGTCGACGAGCCGGGACTCCATATGATTATCAGTGGAAATCCAGGTACAGGTAAAACAACCATTGCCAGACTGCTGGCAGCTATTTACCATGAACTTGGACTGTTGGAAACAAACCAGGTCACCGAAGTAAATCGGGCGCACTTAGTCGGTTCCTACGTCGGACAGAGCGAGGAAAACACCGTCAACTATGTAAGACAATCAGTGGGCGGGATATTATTTATCGATGAAGCTTACAGTTTGAAACGGGAAGGTCAAAGCGGTAATGATTATGGACAAGCCGTTATTGACACGTTGGTATCCAGTATGACCAGCAAGGAATATGCAGACCGGTTTGCGGTAATTCTTGCAGGTTATCCTGAAGAAATGCGGCAATTTCTTTGGGCAAATCCTGGTTTGCGCAGTCGTTTTCCCGAACCGAATCATATTACGCTTCCCGACTTTAAGACCGACGAGTTACTACAAATTGCTGAAAAGACAGCATTAAATAATGATTACTTTTTTACAGAACAAGCGTTGCGTAAATTTGAAGGATTAATAGAAAAATCCAGAGTAGATGAAACCTTCGGCAACGCCAGGACGGTCAGAGACTTGGTTTTACGGGCCATTTTTCGTAAGGGAGCGTATAAACAACGTACTGCCGGTGAAAACTGGCTCGACCATATGAGAATTGATACCGAAGATCTTGAAGACTTGAATGATGAATCAGAAGAACAACAACCGATGCAGCGTTTGGATAATCTGATAGGATTGGAAAATGTGAAAGAGGAAGTGAAAAAGCTTTCTTCATTTGTCCGAATACAACAACAAAGAAAACAGCAAGGTCTTCCAACCGTTCCGATTCAATTACACGCTATATTTTCCGGGAATCCCGGCACTGGTAAAACAACAGTTGCCAACATCTATTCACAGGTGCTTAACGAATGCGGCTTGTTAAAAAGAGGACACCTGGTTGTTGCCTCGCGAAGCGACCTTGTTGCTGGGTTTGTCGGCCAAACTTCCATTAAAACAAAGCAAAAAGTCAGGGAGGCCCTTGGAGGCGTGCTGTTCATTGATGAAGCATACAGTCTATACCGAGGTGATAAAGATTTCGGAAAGGAAGCTATTGACACCCTTGTTGACGAGATGACCAAGCACAATGAAAATCTGGTGGTGATACTCGCAGGTTATACCAGAGAAATGGAGCAGTTTATTTCCAGCAATCCAGGGCTTGAATCCCGTTTTAAAAAATATTTTTATTTCCCGGATTATCAGGCCGAAGATTTGATGAAGATCACCAAGTCCCATCTCGAGGAATATCATTATCAATTAGATGAAGAAGCGGATCATTACTTGAACGAACAATATCAGGAACATGAAATTGATGGAAATGCAAGATTTGCAGTCAATTTAGTGGACGAAGCTGTTCAATTCCAGGCACTTCGTATTATAGAAGAACAACAGAGCACTGCCGAAGTGAATCAGCTTTTGACGAAAGAAGACTTCGCCCAGGCTTGGAGTACGATTAGGGGGAAAAGACCATGAAAATAGTGAAAACACCAATAAAGGTGAGATACCAAGAGACCGATCAAATGGGGGTCGTTTACCATGCCAACTATTTGGTTTGGTTTGAAATTGGCCGGACTTCATTTATTGAAGAACTAGGGTTTCAATATCATGAAATGGAAAACTTAGGGGTCGTATCTCCAGTGGTGGATGCCGATTTATCATTCAAACATCCAATTCGCTATGGAGAAGAAGCATTTGTGGATACTTGGATTAAGGAATACGATGGGCTGCGAGTATCATACGGTTATCGGATTTATAATGCAGAAGGAAATACTGCAGTCACAGGTTCCACCAGGCATGTCGTGGTGAAAAAGGAATCTTTTCGACCGGTTTCCATAAGAAAATCCCTTCCAGACTGGCATCAAGCATACCTTGATGCCATGAAAGGAGAATAACGGATGGCCTTTGGATTAAAAAGGAAAGAGCTGAATAAGTGGAAAAGGGAGGTAGAAAACGGTAAAATCGCTTTTCTTACTCACTATTGGCTTGATTCAAGATTCCCTGAATGTGATACTGTTACAAAAGCAGGGTGTAGTGATGTAGATAAATTGATAAAGTGGGGAAAGCAATACGGGTTGGATCCTTCTTGGATACACTACGATGATAAGTACCCTCATTATGATTTACTTGGTGAAAGACAAAAACAAATTTTAACTGCCGAAAGGCAATGGGGGCAATTGGAAAAGTTTCATATATAAAGGGAAACATTCCCGCCCAGTGTACATTCTATTATCAGTGGATGGGGAAAAGTATAGGGGACAAAAGGAAAACCGAATTCGTTCGATTTTCCTTTTTGATTTAACACCAGATTTACTTCTTTCATCACTTGTATAGAAATTTCGGTTCCTCGGAGTCCATTTCAACTTGCAGGTCAGCACCGTCAAAATACCAGGAATCATCTTCTTCTATAAAAAAATGAATCCCATTTACTGTTGAATCGGCTGTCGGATTTTCAGGGTCTTCTCTGGTCACCCCAAGTGAAAAGCCTGGCTGATGACCTCCTACGCCGCCATAACGTACAAAAAAACGCACTTGCTCATTTTTATCTAAATCCAATTCTTCAATATACCATTGTGTGGCTGATTCTGAAATTTGCAAATCCACTATTATCAAACTCCTTTCGCACCTGTTATCGTTTGTATTAACGAAATAAGTTGTCCTAAAACCCCTTTATTTCCTTTCGACTGACGCCAACTCACGAAAAATTTTGTAAGAACAAAAAGGTTTTTGTTGAAAAAAGAAGAAATAGTCAAGAGGCTGTTTCGTCCTTTAGATGCTTGTTATTTATTTATTTTCAAGCTAGAACTTCTGCTTGTCAATCCGTTATGCTTAGGAATAAAAAGAAAAAGAGGTGAGCGTCATTTTTGACCTGTCATTACTGCAATGGCTGATTGTGATTCTATGCAGCGTTTTTATCGGATTTGCGAAGGCAGGAATACCGAGCTTGGGGATACTGGTAGTGACTGTCATGATGTTTGTCTTTCCCGCAAAGCAATCTGTCGGTATTTTGGTACCGATGTTGATTATAGGAGATATTTTTGCTGTTACTTATTATCGCAGGAATGTCGTATGGAAATATTTGATTTCCTTGCTTCCATGGGTGTTGGCGGGCATTGTGGCAGGCTACTTCGTGTTGGATCATGTAAGCAGCAGACAACTTAAACCGTTAGTCGGGAGCATCGTTCTTTCCATGGTTCTTTTACACGTATTCCGGAGCAAGCTTGGGGAAAGATTTAATCAGCTGCTGCCTGAATCGAATTGGTTCACCGTTTTCATGGGAGTGTTGGGAGGATTCACCACCATGGTGGGAAATGCAGCGGGAGGAGTGATGGCTGTCTATTTATTGGTCAAGGGCTTGCCGAAACAGGAGTTTATCGGTACAGGAGCTTGGTTTTTTCTATGTGTGAATATAATCAAAGTTCCGTTTTACATCTCCTTAGGATTGATAACTACCGATTCGGCCCTGTTCAACTTGTACATGACGGCTGCGATAATTGCCGGCGCATTTCTCGGTGTCTATCTTTTGAAGTTCATCCCCCAGAAAACGTTTCAGGTTCTAGTTTTGTGCTTTGCTGCACTCGGAGCTGTCAGGTTGTTGTTTTAGACAATTAGAGGTTTGAATGCTTATTTAAAGGAGTAACCAAATTATGAAACAGATTCAAAAAGAAAAAAACAGCTTTAATGATTTTTATGTGAGAAAAGTAGGCATTGGAAAACCAATAGTATTTTTGCCCGCGGCTGGATTTTCTGGGCTGGAAGGGCTGAATATTGCCGATAGACTAAGTGCTTTCTGCCAGACACACCTTCTCGATCTTCCGGGTTATGGAAAAAGTAAAGGATTGGACGAGAAGTGCACAGCGAAACGATTGGCTGATTGGTTGAAAGAATACCTTGATCAACAACACATCCATTCTGCCGACATCATTGCCCATTCACTAGGGGGAGCCGTTGCATTGTCATTCGCTGTTCATTATCCAGAAAGGGTAAAACAGTTTATTTTATTGGATGCTGGGCATAAATCTTTTCCACGGGTACCTTTTCAGGAATTCGGACCCTTTGCGCTTTTGTTTCCTTTGTTAAATATAGGTTATCATCTGAAAGGGATTTCGTTTATGGAAAGGCTGACCGGGTTATTTTCCGAAAGCAATGCTGAGCAGGAAAATGAGGGAGAGAGGGTCGAGCGTTTTTGTGATATTGTCGGAATTGAGAACAGTACGTATGTCCAGGAAGCTTTACGACAATCCCCAGAACTGACTGCTGCCGGTATGAATCTTTTATTCGGGTATTATAATCTTAACTTACCAAATCTTGTAACGGAATTAACTGTGCCGACATATCTAATATATGGCACTTTTACCAACATAAATCCGAAACAATTCCGACTGACTAAAAGGAGCATAGCAAGACTGCAGGAAAAGAAAAATCTCCCGGTTAAATACATGCCGGTAAACAGTGGACATTATGTACACTGGAGCGGGGAAGATGTATTGGATAAATTGGCATTTATTATGGAGCAGGATTCAGAAAAGGAAAGAGAGCAAATTAAAGCTTATCCCTGAATATACGAACCATCTAATGGTTACGCTTACTGACTATCGTGGAAAAGTTCGATTCAGTGTAGGAAAGGAACTTATTCATTCAGTTGTTTACATACCGGAAAAAATAGCGAAGGAAGGAGGTCTCCCTAGGGTTAGAGTTCTATTCTCCCGTTGATTAAGTGAGGATACTTCTTATCACAACGTTATGATACTGGATTTCTTGCTTCAATTTATATAAGTCAATGCACAATTACTATAAAGAACAACCGAACGCGTTCGATCGTTTAAAATTTCGAATCATCGTTCGGTTATTCCTTCTATCACTCTGCATTTAGTCAGCCACTGTCATCAAGTGTTATTGGATGGACTTTGAAAATTTGCCTGGTCGGTTTCGGGTGGGATCATATCGGGTGGGACAGTACCATGAATATATGCTGGTGAAGGCTGAAGTTGAGGGTTTTGCCCCATCGCTTCTGGTTTTGAAACATACTCAAAAGAAGCCTGCCCATCCATGCTCTTTCCTTTTGCCCATCTGCCGTCTGAGCTTTCCTCCCCTTCTGAGAAGTTCATGAACGAATAAGAAACCTCTTGTTTTTCAAGGTTTTGTGGAAAAGTACTCGGTACAATGGCTTTTTGATTAGCCTCCAGTTCTTCGATAGCGGCCATCCATTGATTCTGATGCATCGTATCTCTCGCTATCAAAAAGGAAAGCATATCTCTGACTCCGGGATCTGTCGTCGATTCATACAATCGGACAACCTGAAGGCGGCCTTGTGATTCCGCGTTTAAATTTGCTCGGAAATCTGCCAAAAGGTTGCCACTAGCTATGGTATAACGCGAGTTCCAAGGATAACCGACACTGTCTGTCGGTGTAGCTCCTAGTCCGGAAACAATAATATGTTGAGGGTTCATGCCTCCCAGTACTGCTTCGACAGCAGGGTTTTTAGCGGCAGCCTCCTCCTGTTCTTTTGCCGGGGCGCCGTCTAATAATTGAGCAATCATGGTTGCGATCATTTCAACATGTGCGATCTCTTCGGTTCCAATGTCCAGAAGCATATCTTTGTATTTTTGTTCTGCACGGCAATTCCATCCTTGGAACAAGTACTGCATCATCACCGTAATCTCCCCGAATTGACCACCTAGTATTTCCTGAAGCTTTTTGGCATATACGGGATCGGGGCTGGTGGGTTTGGCATTGTACTGCAATTCTTTTATATGAGTAAACAATTAATATCCCTCCAATCAGATTCACTGTTTATTATTCTTCTTTCAGTCGGAAATATTCCGGAAGAGGGATAAAAGCAAAACCTCCCATAGGTACGAGAGGTTTGGGTCTTACTTTATTTTTTTCTTTTTTTCTCTGGAACAGGATCAAAACCCCCCGGATGGAACGGATGGCATTTTAACAATCGTTTGATTGTCAAAAAGCCGCCTTTTATAACGCCGAAGCGTTCAAATGATTCTACTCCATATTGGGAACAAGTAGGATAAAAACGGCATGTCGGAGGCTTTATAGGACTGATCATCTTTTGATACATCTTAATAAATAGGATAAACAATCGTTTCATCCGCATCTCCTACGCATCTGTGTTTTTGTCAAAGGATAACGTTGCTACCGCGTCGTGCAAATGGATTGATTCCTCATTCTTGCAAGAGATCGTGAACTTTTCAACAAACGGAAGCTCGTACAAATCTGCAGCAACCAATCGTACGATATCTTCCACAAATCGTGGATTTTCGTATGCTTGTTCTGTCACTATTTTTTCATCAGGACGCTTCAACACCGGATGGATTCTTGCACTGGCATTGCTTTCTGCAGCTTCCAACAGTGCTTCTTTCCAGTCCGTTTCATTCTCATCAAAATCTTCTGAAAGGACTGCTGTCATTTCCACTCTGCCGCGTTGGTTATGAGCGCTATATTCACTGATCTCTTTCGAGCAGGGGCAAAGGGTAGTGATTGTACCTGCCAGAGTAACTTCGATATGGTGGCCCTTGTCTTGATCGTAAGTTACTTTTATACCAGCATCAGCATGGTTTAACCCAGCTAATCCCGAGGAAGGACCTTTCCGTTCGAAAAACCAGGGGAAATTCACTTCCATTTGGGCATCCTTTTGCTTCAACCTGATAGCTAAATCTTTGGTGAACCTCTTCAATGTGTCGATATCAATGGAGTAATTATTTTTGTAATAAGCATCAAGTTGTTCGGTGAATCGGCTCATGTTCGTTCCTTTGCTATCCTTGTCAATCCGGGATGTGAAACGGAATGTACCAATGGTTGTCTGATTGTTTGGTATTAAATGACTTGTAATATTAATCGGATTTTTCACATTGGCAATTCCAACTGCATCTATATCGAATAAAAAGTCTTTTTTTGAATTTTGTAGATCAACCATTTTTTCTTTGTCGACAGGCTTTGTTTTCGGACCGGGTTCCACAGAACCAAATAATTTATGTCGTTCGGCCTTGCTGGGCAATGTTTTTTTGTTCTTAAGTTCTGTATTGTTCATAGCAGTGGCTCCTTTCAACCATTTCAGCTAATAAAAGTATAGTAAAATGCATTTTATTATTCAATTTTTCAGCTTATAAGCAGATTAATTTAAAAATCCCTATCAACATGTAATGATTATTAAGTAATAAGTTGATATACAAATGGAAAAGGATCCGGCTGGTGCCTGATCCTCTCCATTCTTTACATCCAGGTTATTTTTGGTTCAGTTTTATTGATAATTCGTTTAATGTTGGCACGATGCCGGTAAAAAACAAAGATGGTCAGTAAAGAAGTAGCAATTAACAACCCAGTTTCCTGGAATATGATGGTGACGACTACCGCGACAACCCCGGTGATCATCGAAGCTAATGATACATACTTCGTTAAGAACAGGCTCAAAAAGAATGTTGCTAGTATAACGAGGAACAACAGTGGGTTTACTCCGAGAATCACTCCTCCAGAAGTAGCTACTGCTTTTCCACCTTTGAATTTAGCGAATACAGGGTACATGTGACCAATGACCGCAAAAATGCCAATAATTATAGCATTGACATCGTCCGTGAAGACTTGGGGAAGAATAACCGCCAAGGTTCCTTTTAAAATATCGGATACCGTAACAAGCAGGCCGGCTTTGAAACCAAGGACCCTGAAGGAATTGGTGCCTCCAAGATTTCCGCTTCCATGCTGGCGGATATCGATTTTAAACCCGAGCTTTCCCACGATCAATCCGAATGGAATAGATCCGATAAGATATGCAATAACTGCAAAAATAATATAATTCATATGCAAAACTCCTTTTTCAATGCACAGCTTGTAATCTTATTTTATCATGAAGAGGAAGCAGTTACATTAGAAACTTTGCCATTTGTTCAAATGTGAGGATACTCTGTGCTGACATTATGATTGGTTGGTATAAGTTTTCAACTTTATCTGCAAGGGTAAAGGGAAATAATCCATTAATTTAACAAGGGAGAATACTATGATTCAATTTGAGAATGTTTCGAAGGTTTATCCAGATGGAACGGAAGCAGTTAAACAATTGAATTTAACTGTAGAGGAAGGGGAGTTACTAACCCTTATCGGCCCAAGTGGATGTGGTAAAACGACAACCATGAAGATGATCAACCGTCTGATTGAACCATCTACCGGAATAATACGCATACATAATAAAAGTATCAACGATTATAACATCCATGAACTCCGCTGGAATATTGGTTATGTACTACAGGAAATCGCACTTTTTCCGCACATGACAATTGAAGAAAACATCATGATTGTGCCGGAAATGAAAAAATGGGGAAAACAAAAGATCAGACGCAGAGTGGATGAATTGATGGAAATGGTTGGTCTTGATCCGGAAAATTTTAAAAAAAGAAAACCGCAGGAATTGTCAGGTGGCCAGCAACAGCGTGTTGGCGTTTTAAGAGCTCTGGCAGCCGATCCGGATATCCTGTTGATGGATGAGCCTTTCAGTGCGCTTGACCCAATAACGAGGGAACAATTGCAAAGCGACATCCGTACACTTCAAAAAGAAATCAAGAAAACCATTGTATTTGTCACACATGATATCGATGAGGCGATGGCTATAGGAGATCGTGTTTGTTTAATGAAAGATGGAGAAGTTGTACAAGTAGACAGACCACAGCAATTGATCCTAAAGCCGCGTACCGACTTTGTAAGAAATTTTATAGGAGAGAAAAAATCCCCTTGGCAAACGGCTGTGGATGTGATTATGGACCCAACCGGAAGCAGGGTGGTTTCCCGTCTGCAATATGAGCGTAAAAACTTCAACTCCAACGGGGTTTATATCATTGTGGATGAAGACAATCAGTACATCGGTACTTATAAAGACGGCCAAAAACTAGAGCATCCCGAACTACCCAATGACATGCAGCTAGTGCACACTACGGAAATCTTCCTCCGGAACGAGATTGATATATTGCCTGTTGTGCAAAATAATCGAGTGATAGGAACACTGTCCTACGGAGATATCGTCCATTATCTTGACAGTAAAACCACAATGGAAAACGGGGTGGTTCAGCAATGAGTCACTTTTTGGAAGTTTTTCAATCACGTGAATCCATGCTGTGGGAAAAAATTTGGGAGCATTTACAAATATCGATCATTTCTCTATTGATAGCAGTCATTATAGCGGTACCCCTTGGTATTGCACTCACAAGGTCGAAACGGTTGGCAGAGCCAATCATTGGCATTACTGCTGTTTTACAAACAATTCCAAGTCTTGCTGTTCTGGCTTTTTTGATTCCTTTTTTAGGAATAGGACGGCAGCCGGCTGTTGTAGCGTTGATTGCCTACGGATTGTTACCAATTTTAAGGAATACATATACAGGGATTAAAGAGGTCAACCCTGCCCTCAAAGAAGCAGCTACGGGTATGGGAATGAATTCTTTACGTCGCTTAGCGAAAGTGGAGCTGCCTTTGGCCATGCCTGTCATCATGGCTGGCATCCGTACTTCCATGGTATTGATTGTAGGAACTACCACCATCGCCGCTCTTATCGGGGCAGGAGGATTAGGAGAACTTATACTGCTTGGCATCGACCGGGGCGGGGAGATTAATTTGATTTTACTAGGGGCTATACCGGCTGCGCTATTAGCCGTATTACTAGATTTTATTTTAAGAGTAGTGGAGCGTACATCAGTCAAGGCTGGTTTCCGTTCATTGGCAGCTGTTATGGTGGCAGCAGTATTGATTATCGTCAGTCCGTTCCTAATAAACATGGAACAGCGGACGGACCTGGTAATCGGAGGAAAGTTGAACGCGGAACCGTCTATCTTAATCAATATGTATAAAATCCTTATTGAGGAAGAAACGGATTTGAAAGTGGAACTGGAAGAAGGACTCGGAAAAACTGCATTTGTATTCAGTGCTTTACAGGAAGGAAGTATTGACATTTATCCAGAATTCACCGGAACAGCTATTGTTACCCATCTGGAAGAGCAGGCAGTAAGCAACGATGCGAGAGAAGTGTATGAACAGGCAAAAGAAGGAATGAAGGAACAGTACGACATGGCATTCCTGGAGCCGATGGCATATAACAATACGTACACATTAGCAACGACACATGGGTTTGCTGAAGCAAACGATCTTGAAACGATAAGTGATTTAAAAACCATCGATGATGAAGTTACTGCCGGTTTCACGCTGGAATTCAATGACAGGGAAGATGGCTACCAAGGCATACAGAAACTGTACGGAATTGAATTCGGCGAAGTAAGGACGATGGAACCTGGTATCCGTCAAGGAGCGATAGCTAATGGACAGGTAGATATTATTGATGCCTACTCGACAGATAGTTATATGGTGGAACTGGATTTGAAAGCTCTAGAAGATGATAAAAATTTATTTCCTCCATACCAAGGCGCACCATTGATGAGACAGGAGACGCTAGACCGCTACCCGGAACTTGAAGGTATTCTAAACCAACTTGCCGGAAAGATTACAGATGAACAAATGCGGGAAATGAATTACCAAGTCGATTATGAAGAAAAAAGTTATGAAGAAGTGGCTCGAAAATTTTTAAAAGAGCAAGAACTGATTAATTAAAGGAGGGAAAAACCCATGTCATACCAAGCACCTGATAAACAGGAATTGAAAAGAATTCTGGAAGAAGCTAAAACCATTGCTGTAGTCGGTCTTTCTGACAAACCTGAAAGAACTTCTTATCAGATTGCCAAGGCTATGCAGGAAGCAGGATACCGGATAATCCCTGTCAATCCGGAAGTCGAGGAAACCCTCGGCGAGAAAGCTTATGACACACTTGCCGAAGTTGAGGAAAATATAGATATTATCAATGTTTTCCGTCGCTCTGAGTATTTGTATGAACTTGCTGAACAAGCAATCGAAACAAATGCAGATGTTTTTTGGGCGCAACAAGGTATTTTTGACGAAAAGGCGTATGAACTATTAAAGGATAAGGGTTATACTGTCATCATGGATATGTGCATCAAGGTGGCTCATTCGATAACCATTGGAAAATAAAAATTAATCCCCCGTTTTTGGGGGGTTTTTTATTATTCTCAGCAGATAGAAATTGCGAACTAAATCACTCAATCTTCCTTCATCCTGACACAAATATACCTCTGTCTAAAAAATTCATGATATGCTTCCAGGGCACTCTACTTTGCTGAGCATTTAACTTGAATTTTAAGGCAGGGATTGACTTTCTAGATACTTTTTCCTTAGGATATAAAAGAGTATGCAGGGAGGTTTTTCCTTCTTGACGGTTTGCGTATCTTGAAAAAAGGGCTAAAATAAGAAATACGCTTATTAATGTTTCTTTTGGAGCATAGCTTTCCAAAAGATCGGACAAGGGCCGTATTCTAAGCAATTCTTTACAGAAGCAAACATTTGTTCTATTATAATGCAAAGAGAGTAGTTGAAAGGAGCCGGTGTTCGATTGGTAAAAGAATCAATGCAATACTCGGATGATTCCATACAAGTACTGGAAGGTCTGGAGGCTGTCAGAAAAAGACCGGGAATGTATATCGGCAGTACCGATTCCCGAGGACTCCATCACCTCGTTTATGAAATCGTCGACAATTCTGTCGATGAGGTACTGGCAGGCTATGGAGATCAAATCCGGGTAACCATACATCAAGACAATAGTATTTCTGTAGAAGATAAAGGAAGAGGGATGCCGACCGGGATGCATAAAACCGGAAGACCGACACCAGAAGTTATTTTCACCATATTGCACGCCGGAGGAAAATTCGGCCAGGGTGGATATAAGACTAGTGGTGGATTACATGGGGTTGGTGCTTCGGTAGTAAATGCTTTATCGGAATGGCTGGAAGTTACGATTTATCGGGACGGCTATATTTATACCCAGCGTTTTGAAAATGGTGGAGTACCGGTAACTTCTTTGGAGAAAAAAGGAGCGACTCGTAAAACAGGGACTACCATTCATTTCAAACCGGATCCTACTGTTTTCACTTCGACGACCTATCAATTCGAAATGCTTTCGGAACGTCTTCGTGAAGCCGCTTTTTTGCTAAAAGGACTACAAATAGATATTGTAGACAAGCGCAGTGGTGAACAGGAATCCTACCAGTACCCCGATGGGTTGGAATCATTCGTCGCATATTTGAATGAAGAAAAGGATACATTGCATCCGGTAGTATCATTTGAAGGGGAACAGCAAGAAATTGAAGTAGACTTTGCTTTCCAATTCAATGATGGTTTTGCCGAAAGCATGCTGTCTTTCGTCAATAATGTCCGAACAAAAGATGGCGGAACACATGAATCAGGTGCAAGAACAGCTATTACTCGAGTGGTTAATGAGTATGCGAGAAAAAACAGCTTGCTAAAGGAAAAAGATAAAAACCTGGAAGGAAACGATATTAGGGAAGGCTTTACTGCTATCGTATCGGTTAGAATACCGGAGGACAAGCTTCAATTTGAGGGTCAGACAAAAGGGAAATTGGGAACGGCAGAAGCCAGATCAGCCGTGGATTCGGTTGTTTCGGAAAAGCTCTCCTATTTCCTGGAGGAAAACGCTGATATCGCTGGAATGCTGATAAAAAAGGCGGTTCGTGCGAAAGAAGCAAGAGAAGCAGCCAGAAAGGCAAGAGAAGAAGCGAGAACAGGTAAAAAGAAAAAACGAAAAGACGCTCTGTTAAGCGGGAAGTTGACGCCTGCTCAGTCTAAAAATGCAGCTAAAAACGAGTTATACCTGGTAGAGGGTGACTCGGCCGGAGGATCGGCAAAGCAGGGAAGAGACCGTAAGTTCCAGGCTGTCTTACCTTTACGGGGAAAAGTCATCAATACAGAAAAAGCAAAACTTGCCGACGTGTTTAAAAATGAAGAAATATCTACTATTATCCATACGATCGGGGCAGGAGTCGGCGGTGACTTCAATCTGGAAGATGTGCAATACGATAAAATCATCATCATGACTGATGCCGATACGGATGGTGCTCATATCCAAGTACTGCTTTTAACCTTCTTCTACCGCTATATGCGACCGCTTATTGAGGCTGGAAAAGTTTATATCGCCCTGCCTCCTTTATATAAGATTTCGAAAGGAAAAGGGAAGAAGGAAACCGTCCGATATGCCTGGAACGAAGAAGAGATGAAAGCAGCGACAAAAGAAATGAAAAATGGATATATTCTCCAGCGCTATAAAGGGCTTGGCGAAATGAATGCCGATCAGCTGTGGGAAACGACCATGAGCCCAGGAACAAGGACATTGGTCCGGGTAACGATTGAAGATTTGACGAGAGCCGAACGAAGGGTAACAACCCTTATGGGTGATAAAGTTGAACCACGTCGTAAGTGGATCGAGTCCCATGTTGAATTCGGTCTCGAAGATGAAAAGAATATATTGGAAAATGAAAACATTCATACGTAAAACCAGTCGTTTGAAACGGGGGGAGCCTACTTGGCTGAAACAGAACAATATTTAGATTTACCCTTGGAAGACGTCATCGGTGACCGTTTTGGAAGGTACAGTAAGTACATCATCCAAGACCGGGCACTTCCTGACGCCAGGGATGGACTGAAACCAGTACAACGAAGAATACTTTATGCCATGCACGAAGAAAGAAATACCCATGACAAACCGTTCCGTAAGTCTGCGAAAACTGTAGGGACTGTAATCGGTAATTATCATCCACACGGAGATAGTTCTGTTTATGAAGCAATGGTAAGGTTAAGTCAGGAATGGAAGGTACGCAACGTGCTTGTGGAAATGCACGGAAACAATGGCAGTGTCGATGGCGATCCGCCGGCGGCTATGCGTTATACAGAAGCACGGCTTTCCAGCATCGCATCGGAATTAATTAGGGATATAGAAAAAGAGACTGTCGAGTTTGTCCCGAATTTCGACGATACCATAAACGAACCGGTTGTCCTTCCGGCAAAGTTCCCGAACTTGCTTGTCAATGGCTCTACTGGTATTTCATCCGGTTATGCTACCGAGATACCTCCGCACAACCTCGGAGAAATAATTGATGCTGTCATCCGGAAAATTGACAAACCTTCTGTCACTTTGGATGAATTGATGCAAGTAATCAAAGGACCAGATTTTCCAACAGGTGGAATTATTCAGGGTGTAGAGGGATTGAAGAAGGCCTATGAAACAGGTAAAGGAAAAGTTATCGTTCGCGGCCGGGCAACTGTCGAAAAACTTCGGACCAGCCGGGAACAAATAGTCATCGATGAGATACCATACGAAGTAAACAAAGCAAGCCTGGTTAAACGGATGGATGAACTGCGAATCGACAAAAAAGTCGAAGGGATTGCCGAAGTCCGGGATGAAACGGACCGAACCGGCCTTCGGATTGTGGTCGAGTTGAAAAAGGATGCAGATAGTGAAGGAATCCTGCACTATTTATATAAAAACACAGATTTGCAAATTTCTTACCATTTCAATATGGTGGCGATCAAGGATAAAACACCAAAACAGTTAAATCTGCAAATGATGCTGGATGCTTATATCGATCATCAAAAAGATGTGGTGACCAGGCAGGCACAGTTTGACTTGCGAAAAGCCAACGAACGATCGCACATTGTCGAAGGCTTAATCAAAGCAATATCCATTCTTGATGAGTTGATTGCCACGATTCGGGCCTCTAAAGACAAGCAGGACGCCAAAGCACGTATAAAGCAAGCATATGATTTTTCTGAAGCACAGGCAGAAGCAATCGTGAACCTCCAGCTTTACCGGCTTACCAATACAGATATCACATCTTTGGAGAAGGAAGCAGATGAACTGAGAGCCAGGATTAAAGAATTGGAAGAAATCCTTGGGAACGAAAAGAAGCTTCTAAAAGTCATCAAAGATGATTTAAAAAGCTTAAAAAAGAAGTATACAGAACAGAGACGAACCGTTATTCAACAAGAAATTGAAGAGTTAAAGATTAATTTGGAAGTGATGGTAGCAAGCGAGGATGTGCTCGTTTCCGTCACTAAGGACGGTTATATCAAACGAACAAGCCTCCGGTCTTATGCTGCCTCGAATGGAGAGGATCTGGCGATTAAAGAGGAAGATCATCTGATCGCTTTACAGGAAATTAACACGACGGACAAGTTACTGGTGTTTACAAATAAAGGAAGGTATTTGTATTTGCCGGTTCATGAATTGCCAGATATCCGGTGGAAAGATCTCGGCCAGCATATTTCCAATATAGTATCTATTCAAAAAGATGAAACACTAGTTAAGGCAATACCTATACGGGAGTTCAATACCAGTCAATATCTCGTATTTTTCACGAAAAACGGAATGGTCAAGCGAAGTGAGTTGAAATTATACGAGGCACAACGCTATTCCAAGGCTCTTGTAGCTGTCAACCTTAAAGGAGAAGATTTGGTACAGAGCGTCCATCTTACGGATGGAAATGCAAATATTTTTGTTGCTTCAGATAAGGGCTATGGCCTCTGGTTTGAAGAACAAGAGGTCTCACCGGTAGGACAGCGCGCTGCGGGTGTTAAGGCAATTCAATTGAAGGATGGAGAAATGGTTGTCGGTGGTGAAGTGTTTGCACCGAATTCCGATCCCAACATTGTTTTATTGACCCAAAGGGGCGCTTGTAAACGAATGAAATTGTCGGAATTTGAGCCGTCAAGTCGAGCAAAAAGAGGATCGGTTATGTTGCGGGAATTAAAACGGAAACCACATCGTATTACAGGTTTTTATCTTGTCCATGATAATGAAGTCCTCCAGTTTAAGACTGCGAATGGATCAATCCAGTCTGTATTGCCGCTCGATCTACCAAAAAGCGACCGATACAGCAACGGATCCTATGTCGTTGATTCCGACGAAAAAGGGGAAGTTGTAGAAGTATGGCCGGCGACGAATTATGAACAGCCATTTTTAGAGGAAAACGAATCGTAATATATGCCTATTGATACTACAAGAAAATAAACTCATTAAAAAGGTTTCGCTGGTTTTCTTACATTAACTCACATAAGTATAGAACCAACCTTTTAAAAGGAATGAATTTGAAAAGTGTTAGGGAGGCTGCCTTTAAAGTATTTTGGTCTTGTGAGGCAGTCTCTCTTAGTATCTTAATATTCGTATAAATGTTAATTGTTTTTTTACTGATTTATGATAAAATGCTAACTATGAGGAGGATTAGATACTCCTTCTCTTTATGTACCGATTCAGCAGCAATTCCACTTCTCTTTATCTCACCTTAGACAAATCAAGCTTAATACCTTACCAACATTTTTTTTAACTCCATTAGAAAGCGCTTACAAATTTCGAGGCAAAACGCAGATTTTAAAAAAAGGGGGAAACTGGATGGATTTTGATCTAACAGAGGAACAACAAATGACGCAAAAAATGGTCCGGGACTTTGCGCAGTCTGTCATCGCTCCTCGCGCAGAAGAAATCGATACCTCTGCTGTTTTTCCAGAGGATATATTTGAAGAGTTAGGCAAACTTGGGCTCATGGGAATCCCTTTTCCGGAAAAGTATGGAGGAGTCGGGGGGGACACTGTAACTTATACACTCGCAGTAGAGGAAATTGGACGGGTTTGCGGCAGTACAGGGTTGAGTTACGCAGCAGCAGTGTCACTTGGTGCAAGTCCCATTTTTTATTTTGGGACGGAAGAGCAGAAAGAAAAATACTTAACCCCTTTGGCGATGGGGAAAAAACTCGGCTCTTTCGGCTTGACTGAGCCAAACGCTGGATCTGACGCAGGTGGAACCCAAACTACTGCGGTTTCTAAAGGCGACAGCTTTGTCATCAATGGAGAAAAATGCTTTATTACTAATGCTTCTTATGCTAGTACCATTATCGTGACAGCAGTAACAGGTAAGGACAAAAAGGATAAAAATATTATCTCTGCTTTCATCGTTCCGGCGGACTCTCCTGGAGTTACCATCACGAGTAATTATCAAAAGCTCGGTGTTCGCGGTTCCAATACAGCAGCGATCATATTAGAGGATGTGGAAGTGCCTGCTGATCATTTATTGGGCGATCCGCAAAAAGGATTCAAACAGTTCTTATACACATTAGATGGCGGGAGAATTTCAATTGCAGCTTTGTCGTTGGGAATTGCCCAGGCAGCCCTTGATAAAGCTTTGGATTATGCTAAACAACGAAAACAGTTCGGAAAGCCGATTGCTGCTTTTCAGGCAATTCAATTCAAGTTAGCAGACATGGCGATGGAAATAGAACTGGCTAGAGGGATGGTACGAAAAGCGGCATGGCTGAAAGATCAAAACCGTTCTTTTGCGAAAGAAGCAGCTTTTGCCAAATTGTTTGCTAGTGAAACTGCCACACGTGCAGCGAACCAGGCAATACAAATACTCGGTGGTTATGGTTATATGCAGGAGTACCAGGTAGAACGTTATCTTCGGGATGCAAAACTGATGGAAATCGGGGAAGGAACATCGGAGATACAGCGCCTTGTTATCGCGCGTCAGTTGGGTTGTTGAGTAAATCGATAATCGGGAGGGCAAACATGTTCGAAAAAATATTGATTGCAAACCGTGGAGAAATTGCTGCAAGAATCATCAGATCCTGTAAAAAGTTAGGAATAAAAACAGTAGCCGTATATTCGGATGCCGACAGGCAAGCAAAGTTTGTCGATTTGGCTGATGAGAGTTATCATATCGGACCGGCTCCCGTAAGTAAAAGCTATATGAATATAGAGAATGTAATAGAAGCGGCAAAACGTTCAGGCGCCGATGCTGTGCATCCTGGTTATGGATTATTGAGTGAGCAAGCCTCTTTTGCCGAAGCATGTGAATTGGAAAGTCTGACTTTTATCGGTCCAAAACCTGCTGCAATTGAGAAAATGGGCAGCAAGGTGATGGCAAGACAAACGATGAAGGATGCTGGTATTCCGATTGTGCCGGGAAGCAGCGATCCCGTTGCCGATGTTGAGGAAGCTGCTGCAATTGCTGAAAAAATCGGTTATCCAGTGATGATTAAAGCTTCAGCAGGCGGCGGTGGAATCGGTATGGTGCTTGCAGAAAATCAAAAAACATTAAAGGAAAGGTTTCCTGATACAAGTAAACGTGCTGCCATGCTGTTCGGAGATGGCACGATGTTCATAGAGAAAGTCATATCCAGGGCGAGACATATAGAAGTCCAGCTTCTTGCAGATTCATATGGAAATGTTGTTCATTTATTTGAACGGGAGTGTTCCATTCAACGCCGTCATCAGAAAGTGATTGAAGAAGCTCCATCGGGAACGGTTCAGCCAGATTTACGCAAGAAATTAGGAATGACGGCAGTAAAAGCTGCACGTGCAATTGGCTATGAAAACGCGGGGACCATTGAGTTTTTAATGGATGAAGAACAAAATTTTTATTTTCTGGAAATGAATACACGTCTTCAGGTAGAACACCCGGTTACAGAAGAAATAACAGGGGTCGATATTGTCGAAGAACAGATTAAGATTGCGGCAGGGCATAGACTCGGAATCAAGCAGGACAACCTGAAAATAAATGGTCATGCCATCGAGACGAGAATCTATGCTGAGGATCCGTACACATTTTATCCGTCTCCTGGCAGAATTACCAGCTTGAAATTGCCAGAAGGAAAAGGAATCAGGCATGAATTAGCTGTGAGAGAAAATGCTGAAGTGACTCCGTATTATGACCCTATGATCGGAAAACTCGTTGTCTCAGCAGCGTCTAGAAAAGAAGCTATCCAATTATTGAAGGGAGCATTGGATCACTATCATGTAGACGGGATAAAAACCAATATACCGATGCTGAAAGAAATTGTTAGTCATGAGCAATTCGAAAAAAGTAACACCCTGACAAGTTTCATTGAAGACTATTACCTCAAGGGTATCCGCAATCAAAAGGAAAAGGAGAAAAGCAAATGACAGAAGTTAAAGCAACGATGGCCGGAAGTGTATGGAAAATTATCGCTGAAAAAGGGAAAACAATCAAATCTGGAGAGGATATCGCCATTTTGGAATCGATGAAAATGGAAATCCCTATTACAAGCTCTTCAGATGGCGTTCTAAAAGAATGGAAAGTGACAGAGGGAGACTTTGTCGATGAGGGAGATACAATCGCCATTATCGAGTAACGGAATAGCCAGGGAGGTGGGACGATGAGTGAAATACCTAAGAAAATAAATGTGAAAGAAGTCGGACCACGTGACGGCCTGCAAAATGAAAAGCTGATTTTACCTTCAGAAGATAAGATCAGCTGGATTGACGCATTGTCCTCTACCGGGCTGTCTTATATTGAGATGACCTCTTTTGTTCACCCAGATTGGATTCCTCAGTTAAGTGATGCGCAAGATGTTGCTGAAGGAATCCGACGACATCCTGATGTTACCTATGCGGCTTTGGTTCCCAATCAAAGAGGATTGGAACGAGCTTTAATGGCGGGAATCGATGAAGTGGCTGTATTTATGTCAGCAAGTGAAAGCCATAACCGGAAAAACATTAATAAAACCATTGAGGATACATTTCCAGTTTTACAAGGTGTGGTGGAAACGGCGAAATCTGAAGGGAAAACAGTCCGTGCGTATCTGTCGACAGTTTTCGGCTGTCCTTATGAAGGAGCGGTGGCCATAGATAAAGTGATGAAAATCTGCGATCGGTTGTTTTCTATGGGAATCGATGAACTATCATTGGGCGATACAATCGGAATTGCCAATCCACTGCAGGTAAATGAAATGCTCACAAGGCTGCTTCCCCGTTTCAAAGAAGGTTCTGTCGCCTTACATTTCCATAATACAAGAGGGATGGCCTTGGCAAATGTTTGGTCCGCCTTGCAACACGGAGTGACAACATTCGATGCTTCCTTAGGTGGATTGGGCGGTTGTCCTTATGCTAAAGGTGCATCTGGAAATTTAGCCACGGATGATTTGGTATTTATGCTTGAGGAAATGGGAGTGGAAACCGGCATTGACCAATCCGTACTAAATAATGCGGCGGATTTCATTGAAAAACGGCTTGGCAAGCTTTTGCCAAGTCACCAAAGACAACTGCAACATTCCAGACAAGGGGGGGACCGGTTTGTCAGGTGAATTGATAGGCTTTCACAAACGGAATGATCATATTGCGGTACTGATACTTAACAGGCCAGGTGCTGCTAATGCTTTTTCAATGGAACTGCTCCGTCAATTTAATGATCGGTTAACACAGTTGGAGAGTGATCCACTATTGCGGTGCTTGGTGATTACCGGTGCTGGGCATAAAGTATTCTGTGCAGGAGCCGACTTGAAAGAAAGAAGCAAAATGACAGAACAGCAAACAAGAGAAGCAGTCCAATACATCGGCAGCACGCTGCAAAGAGTCAGTGAATTGCCAATGCCGACAATTGCGGCGATAAACGGAGCCGCCTTTGGTGGTGGATTAGAACTCGCACTTGCATGTGATTTAAGAATTTCTGCTTCACATAGTAAATTGGCTTTAACCGAAACTTCTCTGGGTATCATTCCTGGAGCAGGTGGAACACAGAGGCTAAGCCGTCAAGTAGGACTGTCCAAAGCAAAAGAAATGATATTTACTGCCAGTCCTGTAGACGCTGAAAAAGCTGAACAAATAGGATTGGTCGAATACGTCCATGATTCGGAGGAATTAATGGAAAAGGCAGAATCTTTAGCGGAGGAAATTGCTAAAAATGCCCCTGTTGCTTTAAGGCAGGCCAAACTGGCCATTAGTAAAGGAATCGATATGGAACTTTCGGAAGGGCTCGCATTTGAGAAACAATGCTACCAGCAAACGATCAATACAAAAGATCGATTGGAAGGACTCCAAGCTTTTAAAGAGAAGCGGACTGCTGTATTCATTGGAGAATAGAGGAACTGGAGGAATGACCATGCAAATAGACAGAGCAGAAGAAAAATCCTCACACCAAGATCGCATTAAAAAAGGCGGCGCAGAAAAGTACCATGAAAGAAACCTGGAAAAAGGGAAGCTATTTGTGAGAGATCGTTTGAAGGAACTGTTTGATGATGATGTTGAATTGGAAGACGGCTTGTTTGCCAATTGTCTCGATCCAACGCTTCCTGCCGATGGAGTAGTGACTGGTATCGGTAAAATCCACGGGAAAACAGTATGTGTCATGGCTAACGATTCTACTGTCAAAGCGGGATCTTGGGGGGCAAAGACCGTCGAAAAAATTATCAGAATACAAGAAACCGCTGCTAAATTAAATGTGCCAATGCTTTATTTAGTTGACTCTGCCGGTGCCAGAATAACGGATCAAATCGAAATGTTTCCCGGCAGACGAGGAGCAGGGAGAATTTTTCACAATCAAATCAAACTTTCCGGAAGGGTGCCTCAGGTTTGTTTACTATTCGGTCCTTCGGCAGCAGGGGGAGCATACATACCAGCTTTTTGTGATATTGTTGTCATGGTGGACGGGAATGCTTCTATGTATCTCGGCTCTCCTCGTATGGCTGAAAAAGTGATCGGGGAAAAAGTTACGCTGGAAGAAATGGGTGGAGCTGCGATGCACTGTTCCGTGTCAGGTTGCGGTGATGTATTAGCTGCATCAGAAAAGGAAGCGATTGAATTTGCCCGTAAATATCTTCAGTATTTTCCGGATAATTATCAGGGGAGGCCGCCCCGTACATCGGCGCTTCCTCCGAAAACAGGCGAAAAAACGATCGGTGAGCTGATACCTGAAAATCAAAACGCCCCATTTGATATGTATGAGTTAATCAATCATATCATTGACGAAGCTTCATTTTGTGAAATTAAGCGGCTGTTTGCACCAGAATTAATAACCGGTTTCGCCCGTTTGGACGGTGAAGCAGTCGGCGTAATCGCCAATCAGCCGAAAAGCAAAGGCGGCGTGTTATTTCCTGATTCTGCAGACAAAGCGGCCAAATTCATTCAACTCTGTGATGCCTTCCATATTCCTTTGTTGTTTTTAGCCGATATACCAGGTTTTATGATCGGGACCAAGGTGGAGAGGGCAGGTATAATTAGACATGGTGCCAAAATGCTCGCTGCAATGAGCGAAGCGACAGTGCCCAAAATTTCGGTTGTCGTTCGAAAAGCGTACGGTGCGGGTTTGTACGCCATGGCCGGTCCTGCATTTGAGCCGGATTGCACACTTGCATTGCCTGGTGCGCAAATTGCAGTTATGGGACCAGAAGCTGCTGTCAACGCCGTCTATGCCAACAAGATTGCAGAGCTTCCAGCAGAAGACAAAGCCGAATTCATTCGTGCGAAACAGGAGGAGTATAAGGCCAATATCGATATATATCGGCTGGCATCGGAATTGGTTGTTGATGCTGTAATTGAACCAGAGAAATTAAGAAGGGAACTAATCTCTAGATTTGCTTTTTACAAAAACAAATCCGTACAATTTACGGAAAGAAAACACGGCGTTTATCCAGTTTGATAAAAGAGGGGAAAGGCAGTCCCAATAGGGACTGCCTTTTTTATACGAAAATGGTTTTTATTCGGCTATGTTTATCAAGGAGGGAAGACCATCCTCGTTTTCCTGCCTATTTTTCTCGAAGGGCTGTTATTTCTTCAAGGATTTCCGGGTTGACCAGAGCGCTTAAATCACCCTGGGATTCACCGAGGAAAACGGTCTTTAAAGCACGTCTCATCACTTTGGCATTCCTTGTTTTTGGTAAATCAGATAGGAAATACAGCTGGTTGGGAGCTAGTGCCTTACCTAAACGGCTCCTCATATAAGTGAGTATTTCCTCTTTTTTCTGTTCGGTTGATTCATAGCTACTATCGAGTACTGCAAAGGCAGCAGCTATTTCCCCTTTCAGCTCATCAGGCAAGCCAATCACTCCAGCTTCTGCAACAGCTGGGTGACTTACTAAACAAGATTCGATTTCTGTTGGCCCAATCCTTTTTCCGGCTATGTTCAATGTATCATCAGAGCGTCCTGTAATGGTGAAGTAGCCATCACTATCTTTGATAACCCAGTCTCCGTGAACCCACGTATCTTTCCAACGATGCCAGTACGTATTCTCATACCGATGATCGGTATCCTTATAAAATCCCTTTGTCATTCCCACCCATGGCTGTTGTATCACAAGCTCCCCGACTTCTCCGGTAATTGGCTGCCCCTCTTGATTGAAGACATTTGCGGCCATTCCGGGGAGTGCTGCATTGAAATTAGCAGGTTGAATCGGCTTTACCAATACATTTCCAAAGATACCTCCAGAAGTCTCTGTTCCGCCAGAATAATTGAAAATAGGGATTTTACTATTGCCGACTTTCTCGAAAAGCCAGTGCCATGGTTTTTCGTTCCAAGGTTCGCCTGTGGAAGCGAATAACCGCAGACTGCTTAGTACATACGTTTCCATTGGTTTCGTACCGTGTTGCATCAAGCTTCGGATTAGGGTAGGAGAAATACCTAAATGGGTTAGTTGGAGTTCGTCCGTCAACTGCCAGAGCCGATCCGGCCCAGGATAATCTGGTGTACCTTCAAATAAGACGATAGCAGCTCTGTTTAGCAACCCCCCATATACTAAAAACGGACCCATCATCCATCCCATATCGGTAAGCCAAAATAATTTATCATCTGGTCTGACATCCATGCAAATACCAGCGTCGAATGCCGCTTTAATCGGAAATCCTGCATGGGTATGTACCGTTCCTTTCGGCTTCCCGGTAGTACCAGAAGTATAAATGATCATGAAAGGCTCTGAACTGTCAGTTTCTACAGCTTTGAAATCGCTGCTGTTTTTCGTAATCGTTTTCCACGCCACATCTCTGCTTGACCATGATCCGATCCCTCCAATTCTTTCCACGACTATCACTTTTTCTAGTGAATGGGATTGGCCGGCTGCTTTATCTGCTTCTTGTTTCATATTGACTATTTTCCCGCGGCGGTAATACCCATCTGCTGTTATTAAAAATTTTGCCTCCGAAGCTTCGAGCCTGGCCGATACGGCATCTGCCTTGTAACCGGAAAATGCAGGTGTAAACACTGCCCCTATTTTTGAAATGGCCAGCATAGCAATTACCGTTTCCGGGATCATCGGCATATATAAAAAAATGACGTCTCCACGCTTTACCCCTAGTTGCTTGAATCCGTTCGCAGCTGCATTTGCTGCCGTATTTAACTGCTCGAATGTGTAAACCTTTTTTTCCTGTCCGTCCCCTTCCCAAATGAGTGCAGTTCGGTGGCGGGTCGATGGGTTATCCGCCCATTTTTCCACTGCATTATAGGCAACATTTATTTTTCCTCCCACAAACCACTCGGGATACTGGACCCCTCTGGATAGATCAAGGGTGGTGTGGGGACTGGAAAACCAGGAAATATCCAGTTCTTGTACAGCCTCCTGCCAAAACCAATCAATTTTTTTAATAGATTCTTGATAAAAAGAATCATAATTGGAAAAACCAAGTTTCCGCATCCAGCTCCCTAACCGAGAATTTTGCAGAATGTCCTTGGATGGTTCCCATGCCGCCTGTGTCGAATTTATCAACTCAACCGCCCTCCCTAAATGTAAGTGCTTACATTATACATTATACATCAACGAGTTAAGTTTATCAGCGGTATCTGCGATATAGGATGAAAGGAAAAGTGCTTTCTGATCAGCTGAGTAAAAGCAATATTATTCCAACTGTCCTACTTCCGTGATACGCTATAAGAGAGCAGGGAAACGTTGTCCTCTCCTAGTTGAAACACAAATCGATAAAAAGGTACTAATTATAAATAAAAACTTCGAGGTGTTAAAATGAAAATTAGCGAGTTTATGATCAGAGATGTTGTGCAAATTGAAGAGCATGTCACGATTAAGGATTTATTAGAAATCCTCGTCGCAAACAAAATCGGCGGTGTTCCTGTCGTTGATAAACAGGGAGTGCTGCAAGGGATGATCAGCGATGGAGATGTTATCCGGTTTTTACAGCCGCAGGGAAGAACTATATACGATATTTACACCCTTGTCCTTGTGAGTGAGCGTCAGGATCTGAAGGATAAATTGAAAAGCTCGATTCATCTACCGGTAGAGGACATGATGAGAAAACAAAAGCTTTACACGGTAAAACCGACTGATAATCTCGAAAAGGCACTTGAAATTCTTGCAGAGCATGGTTTTAAGAAAATACCAGTAGTCAACGATGCCGGCAGAGTGGTCGGAGTAATCAGCAGGGGAGACTTAATCCGTTATATATCCAACCAGTTAATCAGAGAATTAGACTAGAATGTAAAAGATATGCTTTGCGCTGATGGCGACTATTTGAAGTAGGGTAGAACTAAAAATCAATCATTAAAAAGGAAATACACATGAAAAAAGTCACCACAAGCTTTTTAGAATTCAGAGGAAGCCATGCTCAGTTTGGTTTTGAACAAGGTAAAAGACTTAAGGATTCCGCTTTGGAAAAGAATTACCAACGTGTCAACCAACCTAGGAAAAGACCAAGATATGTTGTCGACGCTAATAAAGCCGAGAAGACCATCAAAGCATACATGCCTCATTTATGGGAAGAACTTGAAGGGCTTTCGGAAGGTCTCAAGCTCTCGTTGGAGGAGACGGTACGGAATTACAGTGGATACCAGCAGGAGTGGCACCCTTCTGGTTGTTCGATTTTGACCGGACGTGATTATCTGGTGCGTAACTATGATTATCATCCAAAGACGTATGAAGGTCGATTCGTTTTATTTCAACCCCAGCACGGCTACGCGACGATTGGTCCTAGTCAACGAATCACCGGCAGGTCTGACGGGATGAACGAACACGGATTAATTATCGGCTATAATTTTGTCCACCGTAGGAAACCAGGGGACGGCTTTATCTGCAATGCGATTACTCGAATGGTATTGGAAACCTGCAAAAACAGCGAAGAAGCTGCCGATATGTTAAAACGGGTTCCTCACCGGCATTCCTTTAATTATGTTGTGTTCGATCGATTCGGAAAGGCGAAAGTCGTCGAAGCTACGCCAAGGGGAGTCGTTGTCAAAGATGAGCCATTGAGCACAAATCATTTTGACATTTTACAAGAGGAAAACCGTTACCATTTAGATGATTCAAGACGAAGAAAAAAGTTATTAGTAGAAGAAAAGGGCAGGCTGACTTCTCCCTATGAAGCTTTTCGGTTGTTCAACGATAAAGCGAAAGGGATTTTTTCGGAAAAATACACACAATGGGCTGGTACGTTGCATACTTCTGCCTACCTTCCAAAGGAACTAGCAGTATGGTTCGCTGTTGGCAGCGATAGAGAGCCATTCATTCTGTCTTTTAAGGATTGGTTACAAGGGAAGGATACAAAAATCAAACAATTAATTGGATACTTGAACACAGATGAAGAGCTGCCATTTATGGAATCTTGATTAGTCTGGATTTTCTAACTGTGGTCAATTTGATTCATTGCACGTATAATAATCTTGTCAGGAAATCGGTGTTTTATGAGGGAAATGGCATTGATTGTATTTACAGCATTGCATGTTACTCTTCAGATCCTTTATAGAATTATTGCTAACCCAACACCGGGGAAACGAGAAAATGAAGCTTTCGGCAGTGGAGACAGAGCACATAGAATCTTCGAAAATGAAAAATCAATTATCTTTGTACATGATAAGCCTAGGGAAGTATTCCATGTGAATGAGCAGTATCCTCGGTTAGAAACAGGATGCTGTTTATAGCGCAGGGTATTTCCGCAGAGTCGCACTGCTAGTAGAGACCTGAAAGAGGCGCCATGAGAAAACTATTTCGCAGTTTCATTCAATAGACAAGCAATGAAGTACACTCCCCTGTATTACTGCATTGCAAACTTCTTATTCCAGCAAAAAAAGGGAGCATGAACATAAATGAACAGCACTATAAGTCAATCTACAACACAACATCTTGGGGCATTGTATGCGAAATTCACGGAAGCCGGACAAACAGAATTAGCAGACAAAGCGCTTGACTTGTTGGAAAAGTTGGATTCCCATGAGTTTGTCATTTGTTTTGCAGGCCACTTTTCAGCCGGTAAGTCAACGATGATCAACGAGTTACTTGGCAATGATCTCTTACCTTCCAGCCCAATTCCCACCAGTGCAAATGTTGTGAAAATACTGGCCGGAGATGGAACTGCCCGTGTGTTTTTCAAAGAGGGAGACCCATTGTTGTATAAGGAACCTTATGATTTTGATACAATTCAGGCCCATTGTAAAAATGGTGATGCGATAAAACGAGTCGAAATAGCTGCCAAGAACCAGCATCTCCCTAAAGGAGTAGCCTTGTTGGATACTCCTGGTATTGATTCATCAAACGATGCAGACAGAGTAATAACCGAATCCTCCATGCATTTAGTGGATGTGCTTTTTTATGTGATGGATTATAATCATGTTCAGTCAGAGGTAAATCTTTCGTTTATGAAGCAGGCCCAGCAAGAAGGAAAGCGCATTTACATCATCATAAACCAAATAGATAAACATCAGGAACGGGAATTGTCATTTCAACAATTTAAAAATAGTTTAACGAAGACGCTTGAAAAATGGGATTTGGAGCCGGAAGCTATTTTTTATACTAGCTTGAAAGAACTGGGACACACTTTTAGTCAATTTCAGACACTGCAAACAGAACTGCAGCAGTTGATGAAATATAAAATTGATTTAGTAGAGGAAACCGTTGTGTTTTCCGCAAAAAAATTAGCATCAGATTATTTGAACGCCTATCAAGAAAAAATAGAACAGGAAAAAGCGGATTATTTCCAACAATTATATCAATTGGACGGCAAGGAAGATTCGGAAACAGTAGAAGAGGCCAGGGAGGAATTGAAAAGGCTCGAAACACTGCCCGAACAGGCAGAGAAGGACTTGAAAAATACAGTGAATACAACGCTCAAAAATGCCTATCTCATGCCATTCGAGCTTAGGGAACAGGCAAAGGCATATCTGGAATCGATGCAGCCGAAATTTAAGCCAGGTCTATTTTCCAGTAAGAAGAAAATAGAACAAGTTCGCGAGCAACGATTGCAAGCATTTCATGCGTCGCTTAGCACGATAGTCGAAGCAGCCATTGACTGGAAAATCCGTGATAAACTGATGGAAACAGTTAAATATATGCAAATAAATGACGTTTCCATTATTAAATCGATTCAGAAATTCTCGGTACAGTTCCCAAAAAAACGCTTGACGGAACTGATAAAACCCGGAGCTACGTTAAACGGTGAATACTTACTGGTTTATACGGAAGATGTCTCGCAAGCGATCAAGCAGTCGTCCAAACAACTAGCCATGAGTATTATTGAACAAGTGACTGCCTTTGTCCGGGAACAGGCCGAATCAGATAAGCGCAAACAAGTACAAGCCGTAGAACGGGCTGAGCAATATCAGCAAATAGAAGAAAAGCTTTACAAAACAGATGAACGATTTGAAGCAGAAAAAAAGGATGTATACCAGGTTCAGAACGACCAACCTTTTATTAGCCGGACATTGGAGACAATGAGACGGCAAATTCAAGATAAGAAAGATGCCGTTCTCTTTCGGGAGTCAGAGGAAGAAGTTATCCTGTCGGAAGATCCTGGAGTGCCTCCTGAATCAAAATCAATCGAAGAGGAAATCGAACTGCCTGGCCATCTGTCGGTTATGGAGACCGTCAAAAAGGTGGAACAAGCAATGGCGGAAATCAAGGATGTAAAAGGTTTCCATACTATTTATCAAGATTTACTTGTTAAACGGGATAAGCTGACAAGAAGAGATATTACGATTGCTTTGTTCGGTGCTTTCAGTGCGGGAAAATCTTCATTTGCGAATGTACTGATGGGGGAACGTGTTTTGCCTGTTTCACCGAATCCGACCACGGCAGCAATCAACAAAATTTGCCCGCCAACGGATGAATTTCCCCATGGGAGTGTAAGGGTCAAATGTAAAAGTGAGTTGGAAATCTTTCATGAATTAACGGTCATCCTGGATGAAACAAACGGAAGGATTCCAAAGTTTTACGAATTGTCGGAGATTATTGATTGGCTACAGCAAAACGATGGAGCCAATCTACATGGCTTAAAAGAAATGCACCAGTCATTTTTAACTGCCGTGATGGAAGGCTACAGTAAATTAAAACAGCAGTTAGGAAGAGTACAGGTCGTATCGCTGACGGAGTTTCCTTCATTTGTCTCAGACGAATCCCTTGCTTGTTATGTAGAATGGATGGAGTTATTCTATGATTGCCCACTAACACGTCAGGGTATCACGTTGGTCGATACACCTGGAGCGGATTCTATCAATTCAAGGCATTCTGATGTTGCGTTTCAATACATTAAACAAGCAGATGCCATCTTGTTTGTGACGTATTATAACCATCCCTTTTCTAAGGCTGATCGAGACTTTTTAATTCAACTCGGCAGAGTGAAGGATGCTTTCAGTCTTGATAAAATGTTTTTTCTCGTGAATGCGGCAGACTTGGCAGCCAATCAACAGGAATTGCAACTTGTAACCAACTATGTTACCGATCAACTGCTCAGTTTGGGGATTAGAAATCCGCGGCTCTTTCCAGTGTCCAGCCACCTCGGCATGAGAGAAAAGGAAGGACAGGAAAAACAATCGGGTAATTCAGGGATAGATGAGTTTGAAACGGCATTTTTTCAATTTCTTAAAGAAGAGATGATGCAGCTGATGATCCATTCGTCGGTACATGATATTCAACGGACGGAAAATCAACTGGCTGCCTATATTAAATCAGCGAATTTAGACCAACAGGAAAAACAACAGAAAAAACAACTTTATCAAAAAAACAGAGATGAAATGAAAAAAGTCGTGGAAACGTTGGACTCTGAGCTTGTGAAAAAAGAAATTGACCAAAAACTGGAAAAACAACTGTATTACGTGCACGAACGAATGTCGATTCAATTCACCGATCGATTCAAAGAATCGTTCAACCCGGCAACGATATCGGGGGATGGCAAAGAGGCAGAGCGTGATTTGCAGCATGCACTGGACACGTTGCTAAAAGATATCGGCTTTGAACTTGCTCAGGAACTTCGGGCGGTTTCACTGCGGATGGAGCTTTTCATGAATCAAAAAGCCGGGGAGTGGAGCATGCAGCTGCAGCGTGCTTGTTCCAATATCCAGTCCGATGTCATTTTTTCAGAAATAACAGAATACCCATTTGAGACACCTGCTTTTTCACAAGCCTTGGAGGAGGTAGACATACAACGGTTTAAGCCTGCAATTGCCATGTACAAATCTGCCAGGCACTTTTTTGAGAAAAACGGGAAAGAAAAGGTGAAGCAGCGTCTCCATGAAGAGCTTGATCCGATGGTGGAGCATTACCTATTGGACAACAAGCAAGAAATCCTCGATTGGTACAGCGAACAATGGAAAAACTGCTTAGCGAAGATAAAAGCAGAATACATGGAGTCGATATCGGAATATTTCGAGGGTTTGCTTTATAGTTTAGCGGATGAGGTAGACGTCGATGAATTGGATACAAAGAAACAAAGAATTGCAGCATTGCTGACTTGAGATGGTTATTCCTTTCCTGCGAAAAGGTTTAAAGTCCGGTAAGAACGTAAATGTACTAAGTAGGAAAGATAATTTCATCAAGGAGGCACAAACCATGGCTGACAAAGATAAAGTAACAAACGACCAAAGCAAAGAACTTTCTGAAAAAAATTACCAAGGAGAAAAATCCAAAGATACCGACGTGGAGAAAGGCTTGGATAAGACACATAAACAAGTGGAAAGTGGTCTTACGGACGGTACGATAGATCGAAATGAAGAAAAGGATAAGCAGGGAAAAACCAAATAAATGTTTAAAAGTGCAGTACTCTTGGTGGAGAGTGCTGCACTTTTCTTATGATAAAATAGAAGAAAATCCTTGTCCACTTCGGTGTAAAGAATCATGTGGGAAAACACTGAAAAAGCATGTTCAGTTAGCTAAATACCTTGAGGTAAAGCATATTGAAGATCAGGCAAGTTTCCAAAGCCCCGAGCAATTTGAGCTGCTTGATGACTATCGGAGCCTGGGACAAGCGGTATCCCTAATTCATAAGCTTGTCGAATAAACCTTTCCGGAGGATAAATGGATTGACAGTATTCTTTATACAAACCCGCTGTATTGATGTCTAATTCCATTCCGTTTTCGGCCATTAGGGAAAGAATTTCTAAGATTTCCTGTTCGAATATTCGAGCGGGCGGAAATGTCTTTTTGAATTTTTCCACGAGGGTGATATGGCCAAGCCGCTTCGGTTTAAAACGCCCCAAGTCACTCGTTATAGCGTGTAGAAGAGTACGATAGTAAGCTTGATAAACGGCATCGACGGAACCAAATAGGGAAACGATGGCTGCAAATTCTTCGGCACTGTAATCCAGACAAACAAATTTGCCTACAGGACTGCGGAGCATGTGTACCG
Source organism: Sediminibacillus halophilus (assembly GCF_900103695.1). Lineage (GTDB taxonomy): Bacteria > Bacillota > Bacilli > Bacillales > Amphibacillaceae > Sediminibacillus > Sediminibacillus halophilus. Next base: position 285,167 of record NZ_FNHF01000001.1, on the reverse strand, counting down.
AAAGAATGGCATCGTCAATCAGTGGTCCCCATTTTTCCAATAGCCTACAAGTTTCCTTCTCGAATCCAGCTATATAGTCAACTTCCAATCCAACTTGGATAACTAATTTATCATGATATTTCTTTTTCAGATGCCGCGCTTTTTCTAAATAGGTTTTAACAGACTCTGCCGGCATACTGCTGTCTTTTGAAGGAGCAGGATCGGAAAAATCAGCAGGAAGCGGTGCGTGCTCGGTAAAGGTTAAATGAGTAAGTCCGGACTCTATCGCCTGTTTTACATATGCTTCCATCCTATCTGAGGTGCCATGCGGGCAAAACTGGCTATGGACGTGAAAATCGCCGCTTATGTTCATGTACTACCGCCTCTCATAGTCTTAATTCTAGTTTTATATAAAGATACCAAAGCGATTGAGTATTTTGAAGCTACATGTATGCCGTGTTGACGCTGATAAAGAAGTGTGCTAAATTCATAATAACAAGTTGCTTTACTCAAGTAAAGTGGTAGAGTGGTAAAAAGATAAAGGATTTAAACGGAAAGTGGTGTTAATATGTTTTTGCCAGCAGGAAGCCAGGACGAAGTCGGACAACAAATAAACAAGCGATTTCGGGCATTTGAAATTTTTACTAAAATTACCGAAAAGCGAAATTATCAACCGATTTCAACGCCGGTCGTCGAATATGCTCGAACCTTTACCAATTCATACGCAGGGATGGCCTTACAGCCGATGTTAAAATGGTTTAATCATGAGGGAGAAATCGAGGTGCTTCGGCCCGACTGGACGACAGCCATAGCACGGGCATTAGTGAATCAGCCACCTTCAGAACATAAATGGTGCTACCAAGGGTCTGTATTTCGCAGTGACAAACATGGAATGGAAAGCAGGCAGGCCGGTATTGAAATCGTACATGCGCCATCATTCCTGGGTGAAAGCGAATCCTTGCTTACCGCGGTTGATTATTTAAATGAATTAGAGGTCGAGGACTACTTAATCGAACTGGGGCATTCTGAAATATTCGAAGAACTGACAGCGCCTTTAAAACTCGATCTTTTTCAGTCGGAGAAACTGAGGCAAGCAATGCATGATAAACGGAAAGATGAAGTTTTCCATCTGGCGAACCATGCAGGTTCACAGACAATCGCTGAAGAATTGACAAAACTGGTAGATGCATACGGGACTGCAGAATTGCTGGAAGAATATGAAAAGCACTGGAAAAATAATCAGCGCCTTCTCGAAATCGTCCGGCATTTAAAAAGCCTGGTACAGTTATTGAGTGACTGTGGCATAAATGAAACTTTGGTCGATTTAGGAAGGGTGAAGAATCTTCCTTACTATTGTGGAACGATGTTCAGGGGCTACCTCCGGGAGAATGGCTCCACTTGTTTTTCCGGAGGCAGGTATGACACATTATATGAGCAATTTGACGAACGCCATTCAGCTGTAGGACTTGCATTTGACATAGATATATTATCAGGACAAATCAGTTCTGCGCAGAACCGAGAGAAAGTTTGTCTGTTGGCCTCACCAGAAAGCCACGCATATGCTGAAAGGATCCGTTCAGATTTTCCTGATATGATTGTAGACATTCGTTATGACTTACCGGACAAAGAGTCAACGCATTATGATCGTATAATGGAGGTTATGGAAAAAGCGAATTGTTGGAAGGTGGTGGAACGATGAAGCCTTGTATTGCTTTAACCAAAGGGCGTTTGGAAAAACAGTTTCTTGAATTTTTTCAATCATTGGAATATGATATCTCGCCGTTGTTGAACAAGGGAAGAAAGCTAAGGGTCGAGACGGAAGATTTCCAGTTCGTGTTTGCAAAAGGGGTGGATGTCACAACGTATGTAGAACACGGAATCGCTGACTTGGGAATAGTCGGGGAAGACATCCTTGCTGAATTTCAGCCTAATGTCTATAATTTGCTGCCGCTTCCATTCGGCAAATGCCGGATGGCACTCGCAGCTGAAGCAGGAATCGATTGGCCCGAACGCAAACGCACAATTGCAAGTAAATATCCAAACATTACCAAAGAATTTTTCAGGCGAAAAGGAGAATCGGTTGATGTCGTAAAATTAGAAGGATCAGTTGAGCTCGCTCCGATTCTCGGATTGGCCGATGGGATTGTCGATATCGTGGAAACTGGTACGACTTTAAAAGAAAATGGGCTGGTCATCAAAGAGGAGTTCCATCAGTACAGTGCGCGATGCATCGCAAACCGTTCCTCTCTAATATTAAAAAAGGATCTCCTGGCCCCTGTCGTGGAAGCATTGCAGAAAGGAGTGCCTATCCAATGATCACCATTTATTCGGCAGAAAAATATACCGAGCTGTTCTTGACAAGGAAAATGGACAGTCGGCTGGATAGCGATATTTTACAAACCGCGAAACAAGTGATTGATGATATCCGGACAGACGGTGACGAAGCATTAAAACGTTATGTAAAAAAGTTTGATGGGGAAATACCTGTCGCTTGGCGGGTTGAGGAGAAAGAACGGAAGCAGGCGTGGGAGGCAGTATCTGCTGAGGTTATCGATTCATTAAGAGCATCAGCTGACAACATTAAATCGTTCCACAAAAAACAGCTGCAAAACACACGATTTATGGAGATGACAGAGGATATTATCTCCGGCCAATTATACCGGCCAATTGAACGGGTGGGAATCTATGTTCCAGGCGGTACAGCCAGCTACCCATCAACTGTATTAATGAATACGATACCTGCTGTTCTTGCCGGCGTCAAACAAGTGATCATGGTGACACCAGCAAGAAACGGAGAAAACATCTCTCCGGTATTGTCGGTTGCAGCAGACATTGCCGGGGTCGATTCTATTTACAAAATCGGCGGAATACAGGCTATAGCTGCACTTGCTTATGGAACGGAATCCATTCCAGCAGTAGATAAAATTGTTGGTCCGGGCAATGCGTATGTAGCTGCTGCCAAGTCATTGGTTTTTGGGGATGTAGGCATCGACATGATTGCCGGACCTTCTGAAGTATGCATAATTGCTGATGAAACAGCTGATCCGGCATTTGTAGCAGCAGACATGATAGCCCAGGCAGAGCATGATAAAGCTGCCAGGGCTGTACTGTTCACTACTTCTCAAAGACTAGCCGAAACTACAAGCACACAGATAGAACAGCAATGCACCAGTCTGCCAAGACGGGAAATTGCGGAAGCATCTTTAACAGAAAATGGAGCAATTGTTCTCGTTGATGACTTAGATGAGGCATTTATACTGGCAAACCGGCTTGCCCCTGAGCATTTGGAGATTCAGACAGCTGCACCACTTCAACTGCTGGGAAAAGTCCAAAACGCCGGTTCTGTTTTCCTCGGCAGCTATACGCCGGAAGCATTGGGTGATTACTATGCAGGACCTAACCATGTATTGCCAACAGCTGGTACAGCAAGATTCTCTTCCGGCTTGTCTGTAGACGATTTTATAAAAAAGACCACCTTTCTTTATTATTCGGAAAAGGCTTTGCAGACAGCCTCCACGCATGTGCGCAATATAGCAGAGACTGAAGAGCTTGAAGGGCATTCACGAGCGGTGAAACAAAGAGCAGCAATGGAAGAAGGGGATGAAAAAAATGAGAGCAGCGAGTAAACAGAGAAAAACCACTGAAACGGAGGTCAATGTCGATTGCAATCTTGATGACTCATCAGTTGTGTCAGTCACAACGGGAGTGGGTTTTTTTGATCATATGCTAGAATTGTTTGCTCGTCACGGAAGAATTGGACTCCGAGTAGAAGCAGAAGGTGACTTACATATTGATAGTCATCATACTGTAGAAGACGTGGGCATTGTTTTGGGGCAAACCATACGGTCTGCTCTCGGGAATAAACAAAAAATCAACCGGTATGGCCACGCCTATGTACCAATGGACGAGTCCCTTGGATTTGTGGCGATCGATATTAGCGGAAGGCCGTTTCTCGTTTTTGATGCAGCGTTTACTACTCCGAGCATAGGAAACTTCGATACAGAATTGGTAAGGGAGTTTCTGCAGGCATTTGCCTTTCAAGCAGGCATAACCTTGCATGCAAAGGTCATTCATGGTTCGAATAACCATCATAAGATAGAAGCGATCTTTAAAGCTCTCGGAAGAGCCTTTGCTGAAGCAATTACCATCAACCCGGAAATCGATGGAGTCAATTCAACAAAGGGGATTATCGAATGATCGCAATTATTGATTATGGCATGGGGAATGTAGCAAGCGTGTCGACAGCTTTGTATAAGCTCGGATATGAAGTGACGATCACCGATGACAGGGAAGTATTGCAGGAGGCCACCCACATTGTCCTTCCGGGGGTGGGTTCTTTTCAAGCAGCCATGGAAGAAATAGAGAAAAGAGGGTTAAAGAACCTTTTGCGTGAAATGGCAGAGGAAAAACCTTTTTTAGGTATCTGTCTGGGAATGCAACTTTTATTTGACAAAGGTTTTGAAGGCGGAGAAACAGAAGGACTTTCTATTCTACCGGGGACTATTGAAAAAATGGAAACTAAACATATTCTTCCTCATATTGGATGGAATGCTTTGGAAGCCGAAGGAGAGGGTAATCCATTCTCGCAATACACGGGTAAACACGTTTACTTTGTCCATAGCTTCGCAGTACAAACAAATGAAGCTTATATTGCGGCAACAGCAGAATACGGAATGACTGTACCGGCTATTGTGAAAAAGGGTAAAGTCTATGGTATTCAATTTCATCCAGAAAAAAGCGGTGAAGTTGGCGTCGATATCTTAAAGACATTTCTACAGGAGGCAGCAAGATGAAAATTATCCCAGCAATAGATTTAATCGATGGAAAATGCGTTCGTTTATATCAGGGTGATTTTTCCCGCTCCACCCAGGTGGGTATGGATCCGGAGGCGCAGTTGGCTGCATTCATCCGAGATGGGGCTGATATGATTCATATTGTTGATTTGGACGGTGCGAGGAGCGGCAAAGGCAGCCAGCTGGAGCTTATCACTCGCCTGTGTCGTTTATCAACTGTCCCGATCGAAGTTGGTGGGGGGATCAGGACGATGGATACGGTCGAGCGTTTACTTAAAGCAGGTGCTTCCAGATTGGTTCTCGGAACCTCTGCTCTTGAAGATGATGCTTTTTTGAAAGCTGTCCTGAAAACATACCCTGAACATGTTGTCATTGGGATCGATGCTAAAGATGGTAAAGTCGCAGTAAGAGGATGGGAAACGGTTTTGGAAATTGATTTTATCGATTTTGCCAGAGAAATGGAAGGACTGGGGGTTAAAACAATCGTTTTCACCGATATTTCCAAAGATGGTACGTTGAGTGGTCCTAATTTGCAAGCCTTACAGCAAATTTCCCAAGCGGTGGACTGTAACATTGTCGCTTCCGGAGGAATTAAAGATATGGACGATCTTCGCAAATTGGAAAAAATCGGAATTAAGGAAGCGATTGTCGGCAAAGCGATTTATGATGGACGAGTCTCACTAAAGGGGGCTTTCGATTGATCGTCAAACGAATTATTCCATGTTTGGATGTCAAAGAAGGAAAAGTAGTGAAAGGGACCAACTTTGTGTCGCTTAGGGAAATGGGAGATCCAGTTGAAATGGCTTCTGCTTATTCCCAGGCAGGTGCAGACGAAATTATATTCTTGGATATTTCAGCTACCAATGAAGGTAGGCAGACGATGTTGAATATTGTCAAAAAGACTGCAGAGACGGTATTTGTTCCCTTTACTGTAGGGGGAGGGGTAAAGTCGATCGAAGATGTAACAAGGCTTCTACAAGCTGGCGCGGATAAAGTAGCAATAAACTCAGCAGCTGTTGCGAATCCTGCTTTGATTCGGGAAGCTGCAAGTCGTTTTGGCTCGCAATGTGTGGTAGTAGCCGTGGATGCAAAATATATGGAAAATAGTTGGCATGTCATGACTCACGGTGGCAGCAAGGATAGTGGAATAGACGCTTTGGATTGGGTAAGAGAAGCAGAACTGCAAGGTGCGGGAGAGATATTACTGACTAGTGTCGACACGGATGGAGTAAAGGACGGTTTTGATCTGGAATTGACCAGGATTGTTGTTGAATCTGTCCGCATCCCAGTCATAGCTTCCGGCGGTTGCGGCAAGCCCGAGCACTTCAGCGAAGTGTTCCGGGAAACCGATGTTTCCGCTGCTTTGGCTGCATCCATCTTTCATGAAGGAACTTTTTCGATTGAACAAGTAAAACAAAGCTGTGCGGCACAAGGAGTGGATATACGTGAAGCCGGACTTTTCTAAAGGATTACTGCCTGCAGTCATTGTAGATGATTTGACAGGAGACGTACTGATGGTAGCTTATATGAATGAAACAGCTTATCAAAAAACAATGGAAACGGGGCAAACATGGTTTTATTCCCGTTCCCGCCAGGAATTATGGCATAAAGGGGCTACTTCTGGAAATTATCAATCCGTCCAATCGGTTTTTCTGGATTGCGACGGAGATACCATACTGGTACGGGTGAATCCAAAAGGACCTGCTTGTCATACCGGGAAACGAAGCTGTTTTTTCTATAAAGAGACTGGGGAAGGAAAAAAAGAGGAACAGAAAGAAAACGGGATAGAAGACATTTTCGACCAAGTAATAACCGAAATCCAGAATCGGAAGGCATTCCGTGTTGAAAACTCTTATACAAATTACCTTTTTGATAAGGGCATCGATAAAATTGGTAAAAAAGTGATCGAAGAAGCCGGTGAGGTCGTCATAGCAGCAAAAAATAACAATAAGCAGGAAGTGGTAAACGAAGTAAGTGACTTACTGTACCACAGCCTTGTACTGCTCGCAGAACAGGGTGTTTCTCTTGATGCTGTAAAAGAAGAACTGGACAGAAGAACGAACAAAAAGGGAAACAGTAAAGGAGACCGACCCGAAATTGAAAATTGGTGAGTAACGAAAAGCACGTTGGCCCATAGTGGCCGACGTGCTTTTTGATGAATAATGAAGGCGGCTGGTTAGCCCATTTGGAATAGTGATAGTAAAATAGAACTTAACAAAAAATAAGTAAGAATGAGGGATGAAACAGTGGAGATTAAAAACGGGGAACACACTGTATTTTGTCGTACATATGAATCGGATGATTTTGATCAAATCCAGAACATGAACGAAAGGGAAGGATGGAATAACCTAGTCGTCAATTGGGAAACGACAAAACGGGCATGGGAGCAATCACAAATTGCTTACGTTTTAGAAGACAGAGGAAAAGTGGTCGGATATATCAGAGGTTTAACGGATTCGGCAATCACATTGTATATTTGTGAACTGTTAATTGCAAAGCAGTACCGCGGGTTGGGTCTTGGCAAAAAGTTACTCGCCTATGTCTATCATTTGTATCCGGAGACAAGAATGGAAATGCTGGCAACAAGTGGCTCAAAGGAATTTTATGAAAAGAATGGCTTCCGCCCGTTTTATGGCTTTAGAAAAATGATAAAGGAATAATACGACAAACCACCAAGAAAAAGGAAGGTGACAGCAATGAGGTTAAGCATACTGGATCAATCACCTGTTTCACGGGGAGAATCCCCGGAACAAGCATTACAACATACAATCAAACTTGCCCAGGAAACAGAAAGACTGGGTTTTACCAGATACTGGGTTGCCGAGCACCATAGTACCAGCGGGCTGGCTAGTACTTCACCGGAGGTTTTAATCGGTCAAATCGCTGCACGTACCGAAACAATCAAGGTAGGCTCTGGAGGCGTCCTCTTGCCCCAATACAGCCCGCTTCATGTAGCCGAAAACTTTAAAATGTTAGAAGCCTTTTATCCTGGCAGAATCGACTTGGGACTGGGAAGGTCACCAGGAGGCAATCAGACAACAAGAATGGCACTGACCGATGGACAGAAAAAAAGTCTTAGTTCCTTTCCGCGTCAGGTTGCGGATTTGCAAGGTTTTCTACATAATACGCTGCCTACAGATCATCCGTTTAAAACAGTGAAAGCAGGTCCGCGCATCGATACTGCGCCGGATATGTGGATATTGGGTTTGTCAGAGCGGGGGGCTGAGAATGCCGCCAACCTTGGGGTGGGCTTCACATACGGACATTTTATCAATCCGGAGAATGGAAAGGCTGCCATCGAAGCGTACAGGGAACGCTTTAAGCCATCAACTTTTCAAACCGATCCAAAAGTAAATGTTTGTGTGTTTGTAGTTTGCGCAGATACAGAAAAACAAGCGGAAGCATTAGCGATCAGCCAGGATGCATGGTTGTTGAATGTTGGAAAAGGAAGAGACACAAAGGTTCCTTCTATTGAAGAAGTGAAAAAAAGGTCCTTTTCGAGAGAAGATCAAGAAACAATAGCAAAAAATCGGAAACGTGCGGTTATCGGGAATCAAGAGCAGGTAAAGCGGCAACTAGAGAAACTGGCTGAGGAATGCCAAACCGATGAACTGATGATCATTACCAATATCTATGATTTCCAAGCAAAGCTTCATTCTTATCGACTATTGGCAGAGGCCTTCTCTTTATCTGATTAGGAAAAGGATATCATAATTTTATTATGTAAACTATAGGTTGAAGGTTAATCAAAAAGAAAATATAGATCATCCCTGGAAGGTGAAGATATATCTTAAACTATTTTATGTTTGTGAGAAGGTGAGAGAATGGATGGCTGATAATTTAACGGGTACGATCAGGGGGCGATTTATATTAATAGAGTAAAAGAGAAGGTTCCACCAATAAAATGAAGCGAAACGGTGTCGCCTTCTCATTATCCAGATTGTATGATTGCAGCTTTGTACGAATTTTCTTTGGCCAATCTCTGAAATAAGCACTGGTTACAATAAATAAGCTGCAAGAAGACCTGGATGATTCAAGACCAATGGTTTTCGATGAATTCATCTCTTCCGGATTTAGCCCTGTCTTCCTGATAGTATTTTTTATTTTTTTTATAAAAGTCCTGGTGGTGCGTCTCTGCACGATAAAAGGTACTTGCAGGAAGAATTTCTGTAACGATAGGCTGTTGAAATCGACCACTGTCTATGATGGATTGTTTCGACTGTTCTGCCAATTGCTTTTGTTCTTCATCGTGGTAGAAGATGGCGGCACGGTACTGGCTGCCCCTGTCATGGAATTGCCCTCCATCGTCAGTAGGATCAACCTGTGGCCAGTAGATGTCCAGCAGCTGCTGATAAGAGAATACACTCGGATCATAGCTGATTTGTACCACTTCAAAATGGCCGGTTTCACCTGTTTTTACTTGTTCGTAAGTGGGATCTGCAACATGCCCCCCCATATATCCTGAAACCACTTGATGAATGCCCTCGAATTGGTCGAACGGTTTAACCATGCACCAAAAGCAACCACCTGCAAATGTAGCCAAAGCGGTTTGTTTACTCATGTTCTTCCACCTTCTGTTCTTCTGAATTGTAAAATTAACTATATCATAGAGAAAAGAAATCTATCAATTTAATTGTTTTTTGTCAACCTTTCTATGTAAGGTGGTTTGTGTGTTAAAATATAAATTGGTATGATTTATTTCACTGTAAATAAGGGAGAAAATAATATGGATAAACAACATAATGTTTTATTAGTCGATGGAATGGCGTTGTTATTTAGGGGGTTTTATGCCACTTCCTTCACAGGAAATTTCATGGTTAACAGTAAAGGCATACCGACAAACGGTATTTTTGGTTTTTTAAAATATTTTTTGGATGCTGTCGCTACATTTCAGCCTAGCCATGTCATCTGCTGCTGGGACATGGGAAGTAAAACCTTCCGCAATGAGCTTTATGCACCATATAAAGCTAATCGAGGAGAGCCGCCGGTCGAGCTGATACCTCAATTCGATTTGATAAAAGAAGTAATGGAAGCTTTTGATGTTCCGAATGTCGGTACGAAAGGTTTTGAGGCCGATGATTGCATCGGAACACTCGCGCGACAGTACGGTAATGAACATCAAGTAGTCATTTTGACCGGAGATCAGGATATCCTTCAATTGGTGGATGATCAAGTTTCCGTGGCAATCATGAAAAAGGGACAAGGGAATTACGCAGTATATAGAAAGGATACATTTCATGAAACGAAGGGAATCTCTCCTTATCAAGTAATAGAGATGAAAGCGTTGATGGGAGACACATCAGACAATTATCCGGGTGTGAAAGGGATAGGTGAAAAAACAGCTTTGAAGTTGTTGGTGGAATTTGGTTCTATTGAGGAGATTCTTGCTAATCTGGAGAAACTTTCCAATGGCATCCGAAAAAAAATAGAAGAAAATCTGGATATGCTTCATTTATCCAGAAAGCTGGCAGAAATTCATTGTGAGGTACCAATTGAGTGTGCACTAGAAGATGCTATTTGGAAAGTGAACACGGAAATGATTCAACATAAATTTGCTGAGTTGGAACTCCGAGGTTTCTCTAAAATGCTTAATCAGGTCGGATAAATCAAGGTTTCCACCCGCCTTTTGTTGTGGATAGGAGGAGAAAAAGTGTTAATCGGTAATCATGAGGTACACGGCAAAGTGATCGATCATGCAACCAGGTGTGAACACTACCATTCGGAATTAGATATCATTGCGATCAAATTTGCCTGTTGCCATGCGTATTATCCTTGCTATCGCTGTCATCAGGAAGCAGCCGGACATGCCGCAAAGGTGTGGCCGAAATCCGCTGGAAAGATGAAAGCCATATTATGTGGGAATTGTCACAGGGAACTAACCATTGAAACGTATAAAGGAACAAATACCTGTCCTTACTGTCATGCTGCTTTTAATCCGGATTGCAACTTGCACTATCATTATTATTTTGGATAAAACGGCAACAATTCTGCCATGCTATGGTTGGAGGTGTTCCGGTAATGGCTGGAGAAAAAAAGCGTGACAGAGGACAGACAGCACCTAGTGTAAACCCACAAGGGCTTACAGAAGATACTGCAGATCAAAGGCCGCATTCTGATTTAGAAGCAAAGGCGAAAAAAAGCAATACCAAAAGGTGAAAGCTGTTTGATCCTTTTGCCATTTGGACGCGCTGGTTTTCTTAATAAAGAGGAACAGCGATGGGAACAAAAACATAGTAGACAAAGCAAAAACCGAACGTTAAGGCAAAACTCGTTCGGTTTTTGTAATACTATATCCATTTTGTCAGTTATCTCTTTATATTTTAAGTTGATATTATTGAAATTGTTCCAACACGGAAAAGAAGTCCTGAACAAACTGGTAAAAAACTTTTTCCGAAGGAGCGAGATTTCTGGTTGCCGGCTTAATGATGCCCACAGTCCGTCTTAAATGCGGCGTATCGATTGTTATTTTTTTCGTGAATCTGGGAGTGGACTCGGAAAAAACACTTTCAGGAAGCAGGGTGACGCCGATACCGGCAGATACAAGTCCTTTAATCGCATCCAAATCTTCTCCCTCTGAAGAGATCCTAGGCGTGAATCCAGCCTGTCGGCATCCGTCCATGGCAATTTTGCGCAAAATAAATCCTTCCGGAAACAGGACAAACTCTTCATTTCTCATATCTCTTAAATGCAAGCTTTGTCTTTCAGCTAACCGATGGGATGCCGGTACAAGGGCTGAAATATCTTCAGAAAAAAGAATCCGTCCATCTATTTCCGGGTCGTTCGTCAATACTGGCCCCAAAAAGGCTAAATCCAATTCCCGTTTCTTCACAGCATCAACCAAATAATTATAAGAACCTTGCCTCAATTGGAAAGCGATATTCGGATACTTTTTCTTGAATTCCGAGATGACTGCAGGCAGCAAATGGCTGGCCAAACTCGTCGGAAACCCGATTTTAATCGTTCCCCGCTCCGGGTCCAGGTGTTCATCGATTTGTTTTTTTGCATGATCGATTGCCTTCATCGCTGTTTTGGCATGGGTCAAGAATATTTTTCCTATTTGGGTCAATTTTACATTGCGGCCTTCCCGTTCAAATAAAGCAACTCCCAATTCTGCTTCCAGATTGGCGATCTGACGGCTGATGGCCGACTGTGCCACATGCAGATGCACTGCTGCTTCTGATACGTGTTCCCTCTCTGCAACTTCCATAAAATACCGTAATTGTCGTAATTCCATAGGCTCACCTTCCCCATTCATCTCGAAATGAGATAGTTTTAATCTATATTATATATTGTTTGGATGAATAAGAAAACCTACAATAGAAATAAGACACCTTAATTGGAATAGAGTGAACGGGGGCGTATATTATGACGTTTAATCAGATGCCTGAAGCACAAGGCCTATACAATCCTGAATTTGAACGTGACGCATGTGGTATTGGATTATATGCTCATATCAAGGGATTAGCGACACATGATATAGTGAAAAAAGGATTGCAGATGCTATGCCAGCTTGACCATCGAGGCGGTCAGGGAAGCGACCCGTTGACTGGCGACGGTGCCGGATTGATGGTTCAAGTACCGGATGCTTATTTCCGTAAGGTATGTGCGGATATGCAGTTGCCGGAGTCAGGTAAATACGGAGTAGGCATGGTGTTTTTTTCTAAAGATGAAAACGAACAAAAGCAAGTAGAAGGCTATGTGAACCATATTATTGAGCAGGAAGGGCAGAAACTGCTCGGCTGGCGTGATGTGCCTGTAAATGTCAGAAATATCGGAATAAAGGCGCAAGAGACTTGTCCAGTAATCCGGCAGGTATTCATCGGGGCTTCAGATGATTTGATCGATAACTTGGCATTTGAACGCAAACTGTATGTCATTCGGAAGCAAGCGGAAAACTGGGCGCGTGAACAGGAATATCGCTTCTATTTTGCCAGCTTATCAAGCAGGACTATTGTCTACAAAGGTTTATTAACGCCCGAACAAGTAGATGAGTTTTACTTGGATTTACAAGACGAATCGTTTGTATCGGCATTCTCTTTGGTACATTCACGGTTCAGTACAAATACTTTTCCGACCTGGGAAAGGGCGCATCCTAACAGATATTTGATTCATAACGGTGAAATCAATACGATGCGCGGAAACACGAATTGGATGAAAGCCAGAGAGAAGCAATTCGCATCCGAAGCATTTGGTGAAGATTTACAGAAGGTTCTGCCGATTCTCAATGCGGAGGGAAGTGACTCCGCCGTGTTGGATAATGCTTTGGAGTTTTTTACACTGGCTGGAAGAAAACCTGCCCATGCTGCGATGATGTTGATTCCGGAACCGTGGAAAAACAACCCGCATATTTCGGATGAAAAACGGGCGTTTTATGAATACCACAGTACTTTGATGGAACAATGGGATGGTCCGACTTCGATTACATTTACGGACGGCCGGCAAATCGGTGCGATCCTGGACCGGAACGGTCTTCGGCCAGCACGTTATTATGTCACAAAAGATGACTATATTGTTTATTCTTCGGAAGTTGGCGTCATTGATGTCGAAGAAGAAAATGTATTATATAAAGACCGCCTGAGTCCAGGGAAGATGCTTCTCTTGGACTTGGAAGAAGGAAGAATTATTTCCGACGAAGAGATCAAGTCAGAGATGGCACAAGAAAAACCTTATCAGCAGTGGCTTGAGAATCAGCTTGTAAAAGTATCGAATCAGGTCGAACAAGCAGATGCTAATCCAGTTGCTGATTTATTTACTCGCCAGAAAGCTTTCGGCTATACGTATGAAGATGTCTATAAATATCTCGTACCGGTTGTAAAAGAAGGAAAGGACCCGATAGGATCGATGGGTAGTGATATGCCGCTGGCTGTACTTTCGGACAGACCGCAGTCCTTGTTCAATTACTTCAAGCAATTGTTTGCCCAAGTAACAAATCCGCCAATTGATGCTTATCGGGAACAAATCGTGACGTCGACCATGACATACCTAGGTCCGGAAGGGAATATCCTTCATCCTGATCAAAGCAGCTGTCGGCGAATCCAACTGGAAACGCCAGTGTTGTCCAATTTTCAACTAAAGCAGTTCGCTGAGGATAAATATGAAGGCTTCAAAAGCAGGAAAATCGCTTCTCTGTTTGAAGACAGCTTAGAAGTAGGATTACAAAACCTTTTTAAAAAAGCAGATTTGGCAATAGCTGAAGGAGTCAACCTGCTTATCTTGTCGGATAAGGGAATGACCGAAAAAGAAACAGCCATTCCGGCATTGCTTGCTGTTAGTGCCTTGCATCAATATTTAGTGCGACAAGGGAACAGGACAAAAGTCAGTATATTGATAGAAACAGGGGAAACACGCGAGGTTCATCACTTTGCGGCATTGATTGGCTATGGTGTAGATGCAATCAATCCTTACCTTGTGTTTGAAACATTCAAGCAGGTGATTGCCGAAGGAAATCTGGAGCTAGGCTACCAGGAGACAGTGGAAAAATACATCGCCGGTGTTACGGAAGGCGTAGTGAAAGTGATGTCCAAGATGGGAATATCCACTATTCAAAGCTATCGGGGAGCGCAAATTTTCGAAGCTGTCGGAATTAGCAAAAGTGTAGTCGATGAGCATTTTACCGGAACTGCTTCCCAAATAGATGGTATCGGATTAAAAACGATTGGTTCAGAAGCGAAAAAACGGCATGAGGATGCTTATGCTGAAACGATTGATGAAACCCTGGACTCTGGAAGTGATTTCCAATGGAGGAAAGGCGGAGAACACCATGCCTTCAATCCGAAAACGATCCATACGTTACAGTGGGCTTGCAGACGAGGAGATTATAGTCTTTTCAAAGAATATTCCAAAGCAGCCGATGGAGAAAGGCTCAATTTTTTAAGGAATTTGTTCACCTTTAAATCGGACAACAAGGGGATACCTATAGAAGAAGTTGAATCCGTGGACCAGATTGTCAAACGGTTTAAAACAGGTGCAATGTCTTTCGGCTCTTTAAGTCAAGAGGCACATGAATCTTTGGCAATTGCGATGAACCGTTTGGGAGGAAAAAGCAACAGCGGAGAAGGCGGAGAAGACCCCAGGCGGTTTATCGCGGATGAAAATGGAGACTCTCGCAAAAGTTCGATTAAGCAAATAGCTTCCGGTCGTTTTGGCGTAAAAAGCCATTATTTAGTAAATGCAGAAGAATTGCAAATTAAAATGGCCCAAGGAGCGAAGCCAGGAGAAGGCGGACAGCTTCCGGGCAACAAGGTTTACCCATGGGTTGCCGATGTGCGTGGTTCTACCCCTGGAGTTGGGTTGATTTCACCTCCTCCACACCATGATATCTATTCGATCGAAGACTTGGCACAACTTATTCACGACTTAAAAAATGCTAATCGTAATGCAAGAATCAGTGTCAAATTAGTCGCAAAAGCTGGAGTAGGAACCATTGCTGCAGGTGTAGCCAAGGGGGCGGCAGATGTTATTTCCGTCGTCGGATATGATGGCGGCACCGGCGCCTCTCCTAAAACAAGCATTAAGCACACCGGGCTGCCATGGGAGCTTGGGTTGGCAGAGGCACATCAAACGCTGATGCTCAATGGACTTAGAGATCGAGTAGTATTGGAAACGGATGGAAAATTAATGACTGGAAGAGATGTAGTCATGGCTTCCTTGCTCGGTGCTGAAGAATTTGGATTTGCCACTGCTCCCCTTGTTGTATTGGGCTGTGTCATGATGCGTGCCTGCCATTTGGACACTTGCCCAGTAGGGGTTGCCACCCAAAATCCGGAATTACGGAAAAAATTCATGGGTGATCCAGATCACATCGTAAATTATATGCGCTTTGTTGCACAAGAAGTACGCGAAATCATGGCAGAATTAGGTTTCCGTTCCATCGATGAAATGGTCGGAAGAACAGAAGTTTTAGAAATAAGCGAACGTGCAAACCAACATTGGAAGGCAAAAGATCTTGATTTATCAACGCTGATTCATCCTGTAGAAGGAGTAAGAACAGCACAGACAGCTCAGAACCATAAGTTGGAACAGTCTCTGGACCTGACACAAATACTTCCGGCTGTACAACCGGCATTGCAGCGCCGGGAAAAGGTAGATGTCTCCTTCCCGATTCGCAATACCAACCGTGTAGCAGGGACTATCACTGGTAGTGAAGTATCGAAACGATATGGAGAAGAAGGATTGCCAGAAGATACGATTACGTTGAGATTTACCGGATCTGCTGGTCAAAGTTTTGGCGCTTTTGTTCCTAAAGGAATGTCTCTGCTATTGACTGGTGACGCTAATGACTATGTCGGAAAAGGATTATCTGGAGGGAAAATTGTTGTTTCTGCCCCTGGGGAATCGACTGTCTTTGCCGACAGTAATGTCATTGCGGGCAATGTGGCTTTTTATGGCGCTACTTCCGGCGAAGCCTATATAAACGGTCTCGCGGGTGAACGATTTGCTGTGCGTAACAGCGGTGCTCAAGTAGTAGTCGAGGGGATTGGCGATCATGGCTGCGAATACATGACTGGTGGACGCGTTGTTGTTCTCGGCGAGGTCGGAAAAAACTTTGGAGCAGGTATGTCTGGTGGTATCGCCTATGTTTACACGGATGACAGGGAGCAGTTTGAGTTTTTAACGAATAAAGAAATGATTGAATTTGAACAGCTTGAGCAGGAGAATGAAATTGAAGATGTGAAAGCAATGGTAGAAAATCACTATCACTATACTTCCAGCAGTAAAGCAGCTGCTATACTATCTGACTGGGATCAAGCAGTAAGTAAGTTTATCAAAGTTATTCCAAAGGATTACAAACAAACATTAGAACATATCGATGGACTGAAGGCATCTGGATTTTCGGACGAAGAAGCGAAAATGGAGGCATTCAACGCCAAGAAAGACAAAAAGGTCATCCCTGCACAGAAAACGAAAAAACAGGTAGTTGTACACTAAGAAAGGAGACTAGAATATGGGAAAAACAACAGGTTTTATCGAAATTAAGCGGGAAGAAGCAGCCGAACGTGACCCCAAAAAACGCTTAAACGATTGGAAAGAATATTCTGCTCCTTTCTCGGATGAACTAATGAGCAGACAAGGGGCACGATGCATGGACTGTGGTACTCCTTTCTGCCATATCGGAACTGAAATAAACGGGGCTACCTCTGGTTGCCCTGTCTATAATCTGATTCCTGAATGGAATGATCTAGTTTACCGTGGAAAGTGGAAAGAAGCATTGGAGCGTTTGGAAAAAACGAACAATTTTCCGGAGTTTACTGGAAGGGTTTGTCCGGCACCATGTGAAGGCTCTTGTACGGTGGCTATTTCGGATCCAGCAGTCACCATTAAAAATATTGAACGGGCGATTATCGATAAAGGATTTGAAAATGGGTGGATCACTCCCCGGATTCCAGCGAAGCGAACCGGAAAAACAATCGCTATTGTCGGTTCTGGACCCGCAGGAATGGCAAGCGCGGACCAATTAAACCAGGCAGGTCATACTGTAACTGTTTTCGAGAAGGCCGATAGACCAGGTGGATTGCTAATGTACGGCATTCCAAATATGAAGCTTGAAAAAGAAGTGGTAGAGCGTAGAATAGACTTGTTAAGACAAGAAGGAATTGACTTCATTACCAGTACAGAAGTAGGGAAAGACATCACAGCTGAAGAATTGAATGCTAAATATGATGCTGTCATTATTTGCACAGGCGCCCAGAAACAACGTGATTTACCATTACGAGGAAGAGAGGCTGAGGGAGTTCACTTCGCAATGGATTATTTAACGGCTTCCACAAAAAGCCTGCTCGGAACAGAATTGGAAAAAGGCGAATGGATTGATGCGGAAGGGAAAGATGTCATCGTAATCGGGGGAGGAGACACAGGTGCTGATTGCATTGCTACTGCACTAAGACAAAACTGTAACAGTATTGTGCAATTTGGCAAGCACCCTCAACTTCCTTTGGCAAGAACAGAGGATAACGCCTGGCCGGAGTTTCCAAAGGTATTCAGCGTCGATTATGCACATAAAGAAGCAGAGGCAAAATTCGGCGAAGATCCACGAGAATATTCTATTCAGACAAAGAAATTCGTCAAGGACGATAATGGTAAATTGAAAGAATTGCATACAGTTCAAATGAAGAAAGTCACCGACGAAACCGGTATGTTTGTGTACGAGGAAGTACCAGGAACGGAAAAAGTATGGCCGGCTCAGCTCGTCCTGATTGCAATAGGGTTTGAAGGACCTGAACAACCGGTTCTAAAGCAGTTTGGCGTTGATACGGATAACCGGAAAGTTAAAGCTGTTTATGGCGAATTTTCTACTAATGTGGAAGGTGTATTTGCTGCTGGCGATGCACGAAGAGGGCAAAGTTTGATAGTTTGGGCAATTAATGAAGGTAGGGAAGTGGCAAGGCAGGTTGATCACTATTTAATGGGATCTTCCTCGCTCCCTTCTGCTGCTGCTATGTAGACGGTGAGATGATAGGGTAGAGACCTTGTTTCCTGATAGGAAAACAAGGTCTTTTCTCTCATGGCTGATTTGTTGGAGCCATGTATCTCTTTAAGAAGAAAGCGTTTGAATATAAAAAAGTATTTTTTCTGGTTGTTTTTCCAACCTATTTCGTACTACAATGTTTTTTACAAACAATTTTGAAAAAAAGCTCTTTTTGAATAGGTTGTTGTTTTAGACAGGTGAAGTAATCTGCGATCGAGCTTAAGAATGGGTTTTCGCTATCTTATCTGTTAGCATTTGAGAGCGAACCAGCTGTTCCGGCAATATTAGTACTAATATTGGAAATAACAGTTTGATACAATTCGCAGTTTTTCAATTCGGTGCATTAAACAACAAACCATACAAAAAAGCCATTAACTACATATATGCAGGGAGTCTTGAACATGGAAAAAATTAAAATTACGAAATCAGAAACAAGCAAATCAAAACCAACGACTGATCAATTAGAGTTTGGAAGAGTTTTTACAGACCATATGTTCATCATGGATTACTCCACAGAAAAGGGTTGGCATGATCCGAGAATTATACCCTATCAGCCTTTGACGCTTGATCCAGCTTCTATAATTTTTCACTATGGTCAGACAGTGTTTGAAGGATTGAAAGCCTATTTGACGCCTGATGAAAAGGTTAAACTATTTCGTCCAGAAAAAAACATGAAGCGTTTGAATCGATCAAACGATCGATTGTGCATACCTGCCATTGATGAAACATTGGCACTGGAGGCAATCACAACATTGGTCGGATTGGACAAAGACTGGGTACCTTCTGCCGAGGGAACTTCCTTGTACATCAGACCGTTTGTCATAGCTACGGAACCCTATCTTGGAGTGGCACCTTCACAAAATTATCAATTTATCATTATTCTTTCCCCTGTGGGTGCCTATTATAAAGAAGGAATCAATCCAGTTAAAATTGCAGTAGAAAACAAATTTGTCAGAGCTGTATCCGGTGGAACAGGAGAAGCGAAAACCGCAGGTAACTATGCTTCCAGTTTAAAGGCACAAGAATTGGTAGCGGACAAAGGATATGCGCAAGTACTTTGGCTGGACGGCGTCGAAAAGAAATATGTTGAGGAAGTCGGCAGTATGAATGTTTTCTTTAAGATAGACGGAGAAGTCATCACCCCTGCTTTGAACGGCAGTATCCTTGAAGGCGTCACCAGAAGCTCGGTAATCGATTTATTGAAACATTGGAATTATCCTGTTAGCGAACGACGAATTTCTATGGAGGAAGTCTTTGAGGCTGCCAAAAACGGCAAATTGGAGGAGGCTTTCGGCTCGGGAACTGCCGCTGTTATTTCACCGATAGGCGAATTATCCTGGCATGGGAAAAATATTGAAGTGAACGGAGGAAGAACAGGTAAAGTTGCTAAACAGCTGTATACGACATTAACCGGAATACAAACGGGGAAACAAGCGGATCCATTTAATTGGACGATAAATATCGAGTAACGCTTAAGTCTCAAAGTAATAGTGAGGACAGAAATAAACATTAGGAAGAAGGACAGCAATGAAGTTAAGTATTCTGGACAAGGCGCCGGTTTTTCCCGGATATACAGCACATGAAGCATTACAGGCGTCCGGTGAGCTGGCAAAATTAGCCGACAAATGGGGATACAGTCGTTATTGGATGGCAGAGCATCATGATATGCGGAATATAGCTTGCTCGGCCCCGGAGACCATGCTGGGATTCCTCGGTGCTGTCACGGACAACATCCGGATAGGTAGCGGTGCAGTGTTGCTGCCTCACTATCAGCCATACAAAGTGGCAGAGATCTATAACCTGCTTGCTGTCTTATTTCCAGGGAGAATCGACATTGGTATCGGTCGTGCACCAGGTGGCTCTCCGGAGGCATCCATTGCTCTTTCGGGAAATTTCTTAGAGAACGTCAAAAAAATGCCCGAAAAAGTAACAGAATTACTTCATTTTATAAGAGAAGACTTTCCGGAAAACTCTTTTTTTGCTGATACGAAAGCGACACCACTTCCGGATCATCCTCCGATTCCGTGGACACTTGGTACGAGTGAAAAAAGTGCCGAATTAGCAGCCAAAAACGGCACTGGTTATGTCTTTGGGCAATTTATGAGCGATAAGGATGGAGCTGCGGCTGTAAACCAATACCGGAATCTCTTTGAACCAGGTCCGGAATTCAGTTCTCCATATACCGTTTTAACTGTCAATGCTCTGTGCGCAGCCACTCAAGAAAAGGCGGAGGAAATTGCGTACTCTGTCATGCTTAATAAAGTATTGGCGGAAAAACAACTGGTGAACGATAACGTTGTTTTAAACGAAGAGGACGAACAGAAAGTGCAAAACTTGATAAAAAAAGTTGTGGTGGGAACCCCTGACTTGGTCAAAAACAAATTAGAAGAACTTCAATCTTCTTTTCAGGCAGATGAGGTTATGGTGGTCACTTATACTAATGACTTCCAACAACGAACAGAGTCCTACCGGTTGATGTATGAACACATACTGAAAGAGGATAATCAGCAATTGTAAGCGTGAAAAGCGGGATCTAATGGCAGTAATCAGAACTAAAACCGTACGATGTTTCGAAGGATAAACTTTCGAGATCGTTCGGTTTTTCTTTTTGTATAAAAATAGCATTTAATATCAACGGTTTTATACGGAGTGTGGTGATGTCTATACCATCTGAGCAAGTACAAGCAGTGTCCGTGGAAGGCGAGGTATCTTGCCTGTTGCTTCGGAAGTGTCAGCCCTTTTTCAATATTCCAGATAAAGACGATGTTCCCGAACTTACATAGTATTAAAAAACAGAGAAAATCCATTTTTCCTTCTACTGATTAATTGAGCAGAAAATATTAAAAAATTTTGCTATTTCGTTTCCTTTGATGGCAGTTTTCTGCAAAGTTTGATGAGAATTTTTTTCTTTCTATATGTTTAACAAGTTTAAACAGTGGTAACTAGTATTTAAGGTTACATTTACGAGAGTAACCGGCCACTACATATTTCGGAAGGAGGAACAAGATGGCGGAAAATAATAGCAATACAAAGATGTCACGCCGGAAATTCATTAAAAACTCCGGCTATGTAGCAGGAGGTGCAATCGGAGGCGGTCTTCTGGGAACATTGGTCACGACCAGTGTCACCAACAACGGGAGTCAGACAGCGTCCAATACAACGGATGGAGGTTCGAATAATACGAACTTCAATAAAGCCTTGATGTACTTTGCCAGACAAGAAGATTTCAACATACTTAGTGCAGCGACAGAAAGGATATTCCCGGAAGACGATAATGGACCTGGCGCCATTGAATTGGGAGTTCCTTACTTCATTGACCACCAATTGGCTGGTGCATATGGACATAACGATAAAGAGTATATGCAGGGCCCTTTTTATGAAGGATCCGATTTTCAAGGCTATCAAACGAGACTCAAACGGCATGAAGTGTTTGATGTTGGAATACAAGCAATTGAAAAGCAAAGTCAACAAGACTTCGACGCATCTTTCGTTGACTTGGAAGGAAAACAGCAGGATGAAATTTTGCAAAAATTCCAGGATGGAGATGTGGATCTGAAAGGGGTCACTCCAACCACATTTTTCGAGTTGCTTCGCTCGGCAACCATCGAAGGTGCCTATTCCGATCCATTGTATGGCGGAAATGGAAACATGGCCGCCTGGGAAATGAAACAATTCCCTGGAAGCCAAATGAGCTACCTTGATGAAATCAAGAAGGAGGAATTCATCGAGAAAGAGCCTAAGGCATTAAGAGCACATATTTCATCATAATGAGATAGGGGGATGAACAATGGCAAAAAAATTGGATAAAGTCGAAGTAGTAACAGTCGGTGTAGGCTGGACAGGCGGCATTATCGCCGCAGAACTGGCTAAAGAAGGTGTGAAAGTAGTAGGACTTGAGAGAGGGAAAAAGCGTTCAACGGAAGACTTTCAAATGGTGCATGATGAATACAGATATGCTATCCGTTATGATTTAATGCAGGATTTATCCAAAGAAACACTTACTTTCCGAAACAACCGGGACGAACGGGCACTGCCGATGCGGCAGTTAGGTTCTTTTCTGTTAGGAGAAGGTTTGGGTGGTGCAGGAGTCCACTGGAATGGCCAAACCTGGCGCTTTTTGCCATATGATTTGCAAATTAAGTCGATGACTGATGAAAAATATGGCAACAAATTAGGCGACGATTATACTTTGCAAGACTGGGGAATCACCTATGAAGAATTAGAACCTTATTTCTATCAATTTGAACAAACTGCCGGTATTGGCGGAGAAGATAATCCAATGGGAGCTCCAAGAAGCAATCCTTATCCAAATCCGCCAATGGTTGATACACCAATCACGAAGAAATTTAAAGAAGCAGCAAAAAATCTTGATCTGCATCCTTTTCAAATGCCTTCTGCCAATATGACAGAAAACTATGAGAACCCAGACGGACAGAAAATGTATAAATGTCAGTATTGCGGGTTCTGTGAACGGTTCGGATGTGAGTATGGTGCAAAAGCTTCACCGAACGTAACGGTCATTCCTACCGCGCAAGCCACTGGCAATTTTGAATTGAGAACTAATTCCAATGTCACGGAAATTCTTCACGATGGTAATCGGGCCACAGGGGTACGATACGTTGATGTACAAACAGGAGAAGAATTTGAACAGCCCGCTGACATCGTTGTTCTGACCAGCTATGTGATGAACAATACTCGTCTTTTGTTACAGTCTGAACTTGGACAGCCATACGATCCGGAAACAGGAAATGGTGTAATTGGAAAGAATTATTGCTATCAAATTCTTCCGGGGGCTACTGGTTTCTTTGAAGAAGAGAAGTTTAATACCTACATGGGTGCAGGTGCACTAGGTGCCACTGTCGACGATTATAATGGTGATAATTTTGATCACTCGGATGTAGACTTCATTCACGGTGCGTCTGTGTCGATCACTCAGACAGGTAAACGGCCGATTAACAATAACACGGTACCGAGCGGTACTCCAAACTGGGGACAAGAGTTCAAATCCCAATCTATTAAGTACTACCACCGTACACTATCTGTAGGTGGGCAGGGAGCATCCATTCCACACCGGGATAATTACTTGAGTTTAGATCCGGATTATAAAGATGCTTACGGAAACCCACTGCTTCGGTTGACTTACGACTATACCGAACAGGATCGCAAGCTACATGAATATATATCTGAAAAATGCGCTGAAATACTGAAAGAAATGGGTGCTGACAATGTAGAGCCTCGTTCTATCAGTGATCATTATAATATTGTCCCTTATCAAACAACGCACAATACTGGCGGGGTAATTATGGGCGATGATCCTGAAACATCTGCTGTTAATAATTACTTGCAGATGTGGGACGCGGACAATGTTTTTGTGGTAGGCGCTTCGGCCTTTGCGCATAATGGCGGCTATAACCCTACCGGAACAGTAGGAGCACTTGCATACCGTGCTGCTGAAGGTATCCTCAAATTCAGGGACGAAGATGGTCAGCTCGTACAAGCCAAGAAAAGTAGCCAGTTAGCGTAAGAAGACAAGCTTTAATAAAGCTATCAAAAGGAGAGATAAACAATGGGTTTCACAAACATAGGAATCCCCGGATTAATTATTATTTTGGTTGTTACCTTGATTATTTTTGGACCGAAGAAGCTTCCTGAAATCGGTGCTGCTTTTGGACAGACATTATCAGAATTCAAGAAATCGGCAAGCCATCTGATGAGTGATAATGATGAATCAACTAACAGCAAAAAAACGGTTGATGCCCCTGAGGAAGAAAAAAAAGATTTACCATCTTAACGAATTAAGGGGAGAATGACCATGCAACAAGCGCAGGTTGAAGAACAGACGCTCGTAGAGCATATAACGGATTTACGAAAAGCAATCATCAACTCAGTCGTTTTTTTCGCTGTATGCTTTATTGTTATCCTGCTATCCATCAATCAAGTTATTCCAATTTTAACGGATCAGGAAAAGCTTGTTATGCTTGGACCACTTGATGTGGTCAGATTTTATACAGGAATTGCCGGGAGTCTTAGTCTCGGTTTTTCCGCTCCGTTTATCGGATACCAAATTTGGAAATTTATAAAGCCAGCTCTCACGGAAGAAGAGAGCAAAACAGCGATATCATTTATTCCAGGTATTTTTCTTAGTTTCGTGGCAGGTTTGGCTTTTGGCTTTTTTGTCATTTTTCCTACTGTTTTTGGGTTTTTGATGAATTTAGGAACTCAAAATTTTGATATGATGATTACAGCAAAAGAGTACTTTTCTTTTATGCTGATGACTTCGATTCCATTAGGATTTTTATTTGAAGTTCCGCTGGTATTGATGTTTCTGACTGCTGTTGGCCTGGTAACACCGGACAAGCTTGGGAAAGTACGGAAATACGGTTACCTGCTGATGGCAGTGGTTTCTGCACTGATCACTCCGCCAGATGTTATATCGCAAATAATCGTGTTAGGACCTTTGATTGCCCTTTATGAACTGGGTGTATTGTTGTCCAAAGTAATGTATAAGCGAAAGCTAAAAACAGAAGCAGAAAATGAAGCATCCTGATTATAGCTAAGTTACTTTAACTTATAAATGATATACAAGGAGGAAAAGGCTGACATGACAAAAAATAAAAAATTCTTACTAATGGCTTCTCTATTTGCATTAGCATTGCTGCTGGCAGCCTGCGGTGGCGGCGGTGGCGAAGACAGCTCCGGAGGTTCCGATTCCGGCGGTTCAGAAACAGCCGAATCCGGTGATCCTTCAAACGGTAAGACTGTGTTCGAAAATAACTGCTTATCTTGCCATGGTGAACAAGGTGAAGGAGCTAGCGGTCCGAACTTGCAGGAGTCTGAAGTAGCACAGGACCAAAGTCAAGTGGAAGATAAGGTGCGAAACGGGGGAAACGGTATGCCATCTTTTGAAGGTGACCTTTCCGATTCTGAAATTGCCGATGTGGCAGCATATATTTCACAGGAAGTCGCACAATAAGGAAAACATTGCAGCTTGCAAGGAAATCCAATATTTCCCTGCAAGCTTTTTTTGCATTGATGAGCAAGTGCTTATGCTTTTTGCGTTGGATTATACCAGGCTATGCCTGGTAATTTTTTTTACTCATAATACAGGCACGGACTCCCATAATAGAAGGCAAAGAATAAAAGGAGAGTGTCAAGCCCTGTGGCAACTAAATTACACAAAGGACCAGCTATATTAGCAATCAGTTCCATTCCACTGATTATGACACTTGGCAATTCGATGCTCATTCCCATATTGCCAAAGATGGAATCGGAATTGGATATCAACAGTTTTCAATCAAGTTTGACCATAACGATTTTTTCGATAGCTGCAGCTGTTTCCATTCCGGTCTTAGGATATTTGTCTGACCGTTTCACAAGGAAAAGTATCATTTTACCGGCATTGATGCTATATGGGCTCGGTGGTTTGCTTGCAGGAATGGCGAGCGCCTGGTTCGACAGCGCCTACATGTGGGTGCTCATTGGCAGAGCCTTACAGGGAATCGGCGCAGCTGGGACAGCTCCGATTGCTATGGCTTTGACAGGAGACTTATTCAAGGGGGCCGAACAGAGTAAGGTGTTGGGACTTGTAGAGGCATCTAACGGCTTTGGAAAGGTGCTCTCACCAATTGTCGGTTCCCTACTAGCATTACTTGTATGGTATGGCCCGTTCTTCGGCTTTCCTATATTTTGTCTTATATCGATTTTACTGCTGTTGTTTTTTGTGCGAGAAAAAAAGAAAAAGCAAAAACCGCCGACGCTTGGCAACTATTTAAAGGGGCTTTTTACCGTATTCAAGCATGAGGGACGCTGGTTATTTACCGCCTATTTGGCAGGGGCAACCGGGTTATTTACATTGTTTGGCCTGCTTTTTTATCTTTCTGATGTACTGGAAAGTAATTACAACATCAATGGTGTGCTTAAAGGGTGTGTACTAGCAATCCCACTTTTATTCTTGATGTCTACCTCTTTCACCACCGGTAGTAAAATAGGGAAAAATCACCGGATCATGAAATTGCTGATTGTTTTGGGACTATTGTTGATGACGGCCTCCTTTGCATCACTGGTATTTTTCACAAAACTCATTCCATTTATTGCCGTTCTGGTAGTCAGCAGTATCGGTACCGGTCTTGTTCTGCCGTGTCTAAACAGTCTTATCACAGGATCTGTCGGTAAGGCAAGAAGAGGGTTTGTTACATCTCTTTATGGTTCTGTTCGTTTTCTCGGCGTTGCTGCCGGCCCGCCGGTCTACGGTTGGCTGATGAGTTGGTCGAGAAACGGGATGTTTTTAACGACAGCTGGATTAACCTTACTGGTCGCCCTGTTGTGTCTACTGCTTATTCACGTGAAAAAGAAAAAAAAGGATGAAGACGGAACCGCACATACCTTATTCAAAAAGCTTCAATTAACGACGGAATGATTTAATTAAAGGAGGAGTTTGGTTTGCAACTATATTTTTCACCAGAATTTTTAAAAGAAGAGGCACAAGTCTTGAATATTGTGGATGACAGTGAAAAAGCTGTCGGATATCTGGCGTTTTTAATTGAGAGTGATAAAATGTATGTTTACGGTCAGTTGGAGCATGAAGGGGTTACAGAAGATTTTAAAGACTTGGTGAAACCATATTTACAAGGTCTCAGCAAATTAAAACCAGATTTAGAGGTATATTCGTATTTGACTATCGGTGGAAAAAAAGTCGATTTAGATGAGGAAAAGGACAGTTAGCACAAACTACTGACTGGGTGAATATCATATCCTATCTCGAACTGGGAGGATAGGATACATGGCTTTTATCGGAGAGATCTTCGAACTTCATCATCTTGTGTTCTTAGCTGCGGGTTTGTTGACCGGTATCATTGTTGGAGCATTACCAGGATTGACTCCGACGATGGGTGTCGCACTTACCATCCCCTTCACTTTTACACTAGGACCGACGGAAGGGTTAATTTTATTGGGAGGAATTTACTGCGGAAGTGTTTTTGGGGGCTCAATTCCCGCGATTTTGTTTAATGTTCCCGGAGCACCGGCTTCTGTTGCGACTACTTTTGATGGATATCCCATGGCACAAAAAGGACAAGGACGAAAAGCTCTTGAATTAACTACGATTTCTTCGGTAATCGGCGGATTATTTGGAATGATTTTGCTTGTCTTCTTTGCCCCGATTTTTGCTGATATTTCGTTACAGTTTGGTCCTGCTCAAACCTTTTGGGTTGCTGTATTTGGAATTACTGCAATTGCTGCCATATCAGATGGAACCGTCACCAAAAATTTGATTGGCGGTTGTATTGGAATCGGCCTTGCATTCGTTGGTATCCACACGGTAACCGGTGTTTCTAGATTCACTTTTGGGATAGACAGTTTTGTTGGGGGTTTTCATATTGTTGCAGTGTTAATTGGGTTATTTGCGTTTCCCCAGGCGTTCCGTCTAATAGAGAACCTTTCTTTACCTGACAAACGAGCGATATCACCCTTGCAGATGAAAGGATCAACTATTCGGCAGTCTTTTAAGGACGTATTACTCCGTCCCAAGTCAGTTCTGATCGGAAGTGGATTAGGATCATTTATCGGTATGATTCCAGGAGCGGGAGGAAACATCGCCAGTATCCTTGCTTATAATGAAGTGAAACGATTTTCCAAGAACAAAAGCAGGTTCGGGAAAGGCGAAAAAAAGGGAATCATCGCTTCAGAAAGCGCAAATAATGCCATGGTGGGCGGTTCCTTGATTCCATTGCTTACGTTAGGTATTCCTGGTTCGCCGACAGCAGCCATTTTTCTCGGAGGATTGTTGATCCACGGGATTTGGCCGGGAAGAAATTTGTTTGTCGAGCATGCTGATGTTGCTTATACCTTTTTGTTCAGTATGGTTGCAGCTCAGGTTTTGTTGTTATTTCTTGGTTTGGCATTGATTAAGTATATGACCAGTTTGTCCCTGATTCCTGCTTTTTTAATGGCACCTGTTATTTTGTCCTTTTCTATTATCGGCTCCTATACAACACAGAACAGTGTGTTTGATGTGTATACTGCTGTTGTTATTGGCTGTATGATGTTTTTCCTGCATAAATTTCAATTTTCCGCGGCCCCGATTGCGCTTGGTTTTATTTTAGGCAGCATAGCGGAAGAAGGTCTCCTAACTGGCATTCAAGTAGGCAATGCAGAAGGTGGAGCTTGGCACTATTTCTTTTCAGGGCCTTGGAATCTCGCGCTCGTCCTGTTAATTACCGGGACCATTGTTGCAGCCTTCTATCAAGGAATAAGCAACTACCGTAAAAAGAAAAGATCAGATGGGAAGGCCGGTACTGTACGACAGCTTCCACATCGAATCACCTGGATTTCGGCAGCGGTGATTTGTCTGCTAATGGTCGGCTTGTTGAACAATCTACAGTTTGAGCTTCGGCTTATGCCGCAGATCACGTTGATCATTCTATCATTTCTTGCCTTGCTAGAATCACTCCAAAAGAATAAAACCATGGTTATCGGGGCAACTATCCTACCAAAGAAAATTTTGCCGCTTATGCTGCTTATCTTGTTCATCCTTTTCTCTGTTCAGATAATCGGTTTTTATCTTCAAGTGCTGTTACTTATGTTGCTTATCCCGGGATTTGCAATCAAAAAAGGATGGCAAACCTTTTCCTATAAGCAATTGCTTGCAATTACGGTGTTTTTCACGGGTGTTCTTTACCTCATCTTTTCGTTGATCTTTCAGGTTCCTCTTCCCGCTCTAGGCTGAGTGACAGAGTATCAGTTGACCACATTTATCGATTCCAGCAGTTCTTTATAATTTTTGGATCGCTGTTCTATTTCTTTTTTCACTTGTTGCCGGTCCAAGATCAACGTGTCGGCACCGGCTTTTTCCATTTCCTTTAAAAAGTCTTGATCCTCCAACAGTTTCAGGAATGCCTTTTCCAGTTTCTTGATAATTTCTTCCGGAGTACCTTCTCTTGCGGCGATACCTCGATCCGTACTCATGATTATTTGCGGAAACCCAAGTTCTTTAAAGGTGGGGATGTCAGGAGCGAAGGGGTGCCTTTCCTCAGCAGCGATCGCAAGTGGCCTAACTTCACTTCCCAATCGGTATATATCAGACAGATTCCCTGCGAGTACGTCTGTGTGCCCGCCAAGCAGAGATGAGATCGCCTCGGAAGAACCTTTGAATGGAACATCCTCTACCTCGATTTCAGCTGTATTTTCCAGCAGCAGAATAGCGAGATGTTGACCGACGAACTTTCCTGCATTGCCGATTGTCATGGTACCTGGTGACTGCCTTGCTTCCCTTATTAAATCATCTAGCGTTTTGATCTGGCTATCACTGCGAACGGCAAAGACGGTAGGATCACCGCCCCAGTTAACGATAGGCTCGAAGGTTTCCAGATCATAGGATGTATCTCCTACCATAGGCTGGGTGATGATGTGAGGGAGGTTGTATGCAGAGAGTATATACCCATCGGGCTTAACCGAGGAAAAATAATTCCAGCCAACTTGCCCTCCGCCGCCAGGCTTGTTGACAATCACCATTTCCTGCCCCAGGTATTTTTTTGCATACTTGGCTATAATTCTTGCCTGCGTGTCGGTAGCGGCGCCGGGTGAATAGGCGACAACCAGCTGAATACTCTTGTCTGGGTACTTATCCACACTGCTATTACTATTGCATCCTGTAAGGAAAACGAGACCTATGAAGAAAACAATTAACCAGAAGATATTTTTCATGCAATACGCTCCTTTCAAGAAAGCATATGCATGGCAAAAATAGTTTAAAAATTGTCCTACCAGATAAACACGACCGTTTTTACTTTAGCGAAGCCTTTTATTTTTTATTCACTTCACAGTTGTCAGAAACAGCGACATAGTTTGAATGTGTCTTCCTGACTTCCTGCTTTTGTAGAATTTGAGGGCGCGCTGCGAAAATACCTTACGCTTTTCGCGAGGATCTGGCGAGCTTCCTCGAGCTAATGCTCTGCGGGATCTCACCAGATCCTTTTCTCCCGCTGGAGTCTCTTCCGGGTATTTCCTTTGCTAGAATAGCCTCTGTTTATATTAGAGTGTACGACACATTTTTTCTTGATTGACTTGGTACTACAAGACACGTCTTATCAAAAGACATAGCCAGGAAACAAGCAGAAAATCCAGGAGAGCGAGTAAAGACGGAATCCTCAACTGTTTTTTAGAAGAAAAGTACCTATTTCCTGACAAGCGTTTTTAAGATGTCTTGTTGGGAATCAAAGGAATGGGCTACGCTTACGATAATCTACATGCTTCTTAGCTAGCACACGCTCTTTTTGAATAGGCTGGCACTTCCTTACAGTAACTGTGCAGTCTATATTTTTTGTTTACAAGAAACTTTAGAAAAACCGCTACTTTTTTCTTTTGGCTGCCAATAATACTGGCAGAAAGGAAAGTTTGGTGGTAAATAGGAAATCGACCATTTTTGTGGATACCCATTGACAGATAATTGCCTGTATAACGATTCGCCAGTCGATAATTGACGCGGTCAATAGAAATACAGAACCGTTGAGAATCAGCAAGGGTTTACCTGGAGGGATGTTCCGGTATTTTGCAGTGATCAGGGCAATGACACCCATCCCGCCATTGGAAACCCCTTGCTTTAAAAGAATCCCGATACCGAAGCCGAGGATCAGGGACCCGAACAAAAGATCGAACCATGCGTTCCCACCGTGCAAGAAGACTGGGTTATCAAAAAATTGAACGGCAAGCGAAGTGACAGTGATCGCATACATCGTACCAAGGGCACTTGCATTTCCGAGCCAGTGAATTGCAGCCGCAAGCAATGAGAAATTAACGATCCATAACGCAACACTAAGAGGCAAACCGAACCAATAGTTAAACAATACGGCTATACCTCCAGCTCCTCCTGAGGGAATAAAGTGAGGAAATAAAAACACGGACATGGAATAACCTTGAATAGTCGCCCCCAGTGTGACCAATCCCAGCACTGTAGCTTTATGTGCCATGAGTTATGAAATCCTTTTCGGCTTGAAAGGGCTTAATCAAAAAACTTGTTCGTTCCGTTATAAAAAAAATGCACACTATCATTTCGGGGCTCCTCAATTCTTTTTTAAGGCTTGTCAACCTCATTCTATTTTCTTGTTGCTTTTTTTATGTTAGAAACTGAAGGAAGAAGAATCAGAGAAGATCAGAAGTATAAAAAAACCGAAGAGGTGGGGGTGCAACATAATCCACTTACAAAACAAACCCAGCGTAGAAACCACTTTAGCAACTAAGTTGATTAATAAAAGCAGAAATTCTACGGTCACCAAAAAGAAAACCGAACGAATTCGGATAATTGACTATCGAATCATCGATCGGTTTTTGTTTAGGGCGGTATACTTTTGTCCCTTTCATCAGCTTGGAGCGATATTGAACAAGTTTTATTAAAGATAGGTGGATTGTTTGAGATCACTGTTTTTAGAAAACAATTCCCGATACATACCCGGAATTTCCTTGGCAATCTGGATGGTATGCTGGACGTCGGATTTCGACTCTTGAATATGTTGTTGAATGGAAGACTGTTTTTCTGATAAAACGGAAGATTGCCGCTTCAATTCATCCATATCCTGTTGGACAGGGGCCATCGTTTGACTCATTTTACTCAACTCGGACTGAATCCCTTTTCTAGCCTGGTTTCCAATTACTACTCCTATAATCAAGGCGATCAATACGATAGCCAAGCTGATAAATACAATTACCAAATCAATCATCTCCTTTATTTTTCATCTACCCGGATAGACATCAGATAAACTGATTAAATAGGTGGAAGAATAAACATACTAACCATAAAAAAAGAACTGGGGGCTTAAAGATGACCATTTTCAGGCTTGGCTATGTGGCTATGAGCAAACAGGTGACAAACAGTTCTCCTTCTCAAACAATGACGTTTAAAACCTTCAGTCAACTTCGAGACCGTGAGGCAGCAAAGCGGAAACTCGAACGGATTGCAAAAAGTAACATTCACAACTGCCTGCGACTACTAAAGCATAACAAAGCGCTTGATATTTCCTTTTTTCGATTAAGTTCCCGGCTAATACCCCTAGCGACCCACGAGGAATTGGTTGATTGGGACTATTATCGGGAATTGGAAGAGGACCTTCAACAGCTTGGTGAGTATGCCACTGCAAACGAAATGCGGGTTGATTTTCATCCTGACCACTTTGTGGTTCTGAATTCTCCAAAGGAAGAAATTCTGAAAGTTTCTGTTAAAACATTGAGATACCACCATCGACTGTTAACAGGGATGAAAGTTCCTCCTAAACACAGATGTGTCCTGCATACGGGAGGGGTATATGGCGATAAGGAAAAAGCTCTTGAACGATTTATAGATAACTGGGGCAGAATGAATAAAGAACTACAGCAAATGATCCTGCTCGAGAATGATGATAAGACATTTACTATAAAAGATGTCCTATACCTTTCCGAAAAACTTGGAATTCCGGCTGTCTTTGATCTGCATCATCACTTGGCAAATCATCATGAGGCAGACTGGTTTTCTGATTGGCCAAGAATACTGGAAACATGGAAAACGTCTAGCCTGCCGGTGAAAATTCATTTCTCCAGTCCAAAAAATGAAAAGAATTTTCGCCATCACGCCGATTATGTGGATGCAAACATGGTTTTTAAGTTTGCGCAGCAGGTAAGCGGGACTACTGCCCAAGTAGACTGTATGATTGAAGCAAAACAAAAAGATAATGCCCTTATCCGGCTCGTTCAGGATTTGAAAAAATTTCCTCAAATACAATGGGTGAATCAAAGTACTTTTGTTGTGGAATAAACTTATATATTTTCTTCGGCTTCTGTTTTTTTTATACTTATATAGAAAGAGATAAGACTGAAAGACTAAACGGCAAAGGAGAAGAGAAAAATGGTATATGTGAAAATGAATGTGCAGACTGCTTACCATGGGGAATTACTCCGCGAGGGAAAAACCTATGAAATTGATGAGACAACTGCCGAGCGGTGGCAATCCAGCAACATTGCTAAAATTATTGACCAAAACCAGGAAAACCCGAAAACAAAATAAATGATTGACAATTCTGACAGTTTGCTTGATAATGATAAAAATACTTGAAAAAGCAATGAAAAAGACCAGTAGGTTGATCTTCAGTGGATAGAGAAAAGGAATCACCGGCTGAAAGTTTCTTACACTCGAACCAACCGAACCTATCTTTAGAGCTGTCGAAAGATCCATGACCGTTCTCTGCGTTAAAGAGGAAAGAGGGCACGCAATATGTGCGTGTCAACAAAGGTGGTAACGCGGAAATATACCCATTTCGTCCTTTACATGAAAAAACATGTAGGATGAGATGGGTTTTTACTTTTAATTAGAAGAAATATGTTCAAGCATCCCAATTAGATGCTGGTGCGGAGGGGGGTAAGCTCCTGTCCCTTTACAGAAGGGCTCGTTTCATATGCAAAGGAGGAATGAATACTTGAAAAAGAGAGTCGTTGTTAAGATAGGCAGCAGCTCGCTTGCCGAAACAAGCGGTGGTTTGAGTTTAAAAAAATTGAACAAGCATGTAGCTGCTTTAGCCCGTTTCATCCAAAGCGGACATCAAGTGATTTTGATTTCTTCAGGAGCCGTCGCCGCTGGGTTCCGAGCGCTGGGGTATGAAATGAGACCAGAAACAATCAAGGGGAAGCAGGCTGCCGCAGCAGTTGGTCAAGGAAAACTATTGCATGCTTACGAAGAAGCATTTTATCGATATGAACTGGTAACAGCCCAAATGTTAATGACAAGGGACGTATTTTCTGATATGTACCAATACTCTAACGCCTATCATACCCTCGAAGAATTATTGAAGCGTTCAGCCATACCAATTATTAACGAAAATGATTCAGTTGCAGTAGATGAACTTACCTTTGGGGATAACGATATGCTAGCGGCACTTGTGAGTGGACTGTTGAATGCCGATATGTTCGTACTCTTCACAGATATCGATGGGGTTTATAACGAATATCCGTCCGACAATACTGCTGCAGAAAAAGTTTCTTTTATACCGTATATAACTGAATCGCTACTGGAAAGGGTGAGTCATTCTTCTGGATCCAAATGGGGTACCGGAGGAATCAAGTCCAAGTTGATTGCTGCAAAGTTAGCCCTTGATCTTGGTGTACCTGTTTATATTGGAAAAAATTCAGGAGAGAAAACATTGGAAAAGGTGATAGCTGGAAAAGGAGAAGGGACCTATATAGGGAAAGAAGGATTGGCTAGCTGGAGAAAGTCTAAACAGTGGATTGGATTTCATTCTGTCATTTCAGGACGAATAACAATCGATAAAGGAGCAGAACTGGCGATTGTACATGACAACAAGAGTCTTTTGCCTGCAGGTGTCACTGGTTTATCGGGAAATTTCTCTCCGGGTAATGTAGTTGAAATCCTTAACCAGGATCATCAAATAATTGGAAAAGGGCAAGTTCATTACTCTTTTGTATCGCTCCAAAAAGTAATAGGTATGTCCAGCGTTCAAGCCATGACCAAAACAGGAAATAAACATCCGGAAGTAGTGCACCGAGACAAAATGGTAATAGTAAAGGAGGTTTCTCATGAGTGAGCTATTGCAAAAAGCATCTCTTGCCAAGCAGGCATCGCGGCCGCTCTCTAACTCAACAACGAAACAAAAAAATAATGCTTTGCAAAGCGTAGCAGATCAAATAAGCAAAGACATGGACTTGATTTTGGAAGCGAATCACGAGGATATGGCAGCCGCTCAAAAAAGAAAGTTGAACAAAGCCGTTTTAGACCGGATCATGTTGACAGAAGAACGGCTCCTGCAAATGGCTGATGCGGTAAGAAATCTGATTGATTTACCAGATCCAATTGGGCAGTCCCTTTCAGAGTGGCTAAGACCGAACGGATTGAAAGTTAAGCGCATTTCCGTACCGCTTGGTGTGGTCGGATTGATTTATGAAGCAAGACCGAATGTAACATTAGATGCAGCGTGTCTATGCTTGAAAACTGGAAATGCCATTTTGTTACGCGGTAGCTCCACTGCATCCGCTTCCAACCGGGCAATTGTAAAGTCGATTCATTCTGCTTTAGAGAAGACGGATCTTCCGCCTCAAGCGGTTCAACTAGTAGAGGACCAAAGACGTGAGACTGCCCTAAAAATGTTTCGACTTAACGAATATCTTGACGTATTAATACCTCGCGGAGGACGTAAATTGATCGACACAGTCGTCCAAGAGGCTTCTGTCCCGGTGCTTGAAACTGGTGCAGGTAATTGCCATCTATTCATTGATGCAACTGCAGATACCGAAATGGCTGTTTCCGTTGCCGTAAATGCAAAAACCGATCGTCCTTCTGTCTGTAATGCCATTGAGACGATCGTGGTCCACAGGGATTGGGCAGATGAACAGTTGAACCTGTTAATCCATGCCCTGCAACAAAAAGGAGTGGTAATCATAGGGGATAAGAAGGCGGTAGAACTAAGCACTTCTACCATAGAAGCAGCAACTGATTCAGATTGGTCTGAGGAATATTTGGATAATAGAGTAGCGTTGAAAATCGTTTCAAATACAAGAGAAGCAATTGAACATATCAATAAGTATGGTTCCAAACACAGCGAAGCTATCATTAGCGAATCCATTCCTAATGTTGAAGTTTTTTTTCAATCCATTGATGCTGCAGCTCTCTATCATAACGCATCGACACGGTTTACCGATGGTTTTGAATTCGGTTTTGGCGCAGAGATAGGGATAAGCACCCAAAAACTTCATGCAAGAGGTCCGATGGGCCTTATGGCTTTGACTTCTTATAAACACTTAATTTCTGGAGACGGACAAATAAAATGCTAAAATTAATAAAATAAACTGGAATAAATTAGCGCACCCTGTTGTAATAAATGTTTTACCTTGCTATAATAAACAGCCGAGCAATAATAATTACTAAATAATAATGATTTAAAATATAATTTCAGGGAGAGTCTTGATGTCTAACAATCATCTTGTTTTCGTTTATGGCACCTTGAGGGAAAATGAACCAAACTATAATTTACTGGAAAATGCCATCAGAGTTGCAAGTCAATGTTGGACTGGTGGTGTACTATATGATACTGGCAGCGGTTATCCTGTAATGGGAGTTAGCTCTCTTCACCGAGTGTACGGGGAGGTATATGAAGTAACCACTGATACACTACACCAATTAGACGAATTGGAAGGTTTTCGAGGAAGCACGGAGA
The DNA here is from genome assembly GCF_900103695.1 of Sediminibacillus halophilus. GTDB lineage: Bacteria > Bacillota > Bacilli > Bacillales > Amphibacillaceae > Sediminibacillus > Sediminibacillus halophilus. Next base: position 248,748 of record NZ_FNHF01000001.1, on the reverse strand, counting down.
AAAACCTTTGTGAAAGAGTATCTCAGACCATCTATAGCGATAGAGGAGCGATGGAAGCATCTGTTTATATCAACGGGGCTTTCCCGCTTGAACAGTTGGAAGAAGTAAAATTTGGAGATTGGAAATGCCATCGTTATTTAGAAGATGACTCGTTCCGTTATTTTGCATATGGCTCATGTATGGATTCGGAACGTTTTACTACTGCAGGTGTAGCAGAACACTTTACTAAAGTGATCGGTTGCGGAAAGGCTAATAACTTTTCGCTTGCCTTTACACGTGCTGCAGAAGATGGTGGCAGGGCAGATATTATCGAATCTGATGGATATGTAGAAGGCAAAGTATATGAATTGAATAAAGAGGCGTTAGAGTATTTGTTTGTCCGCGAGGGAGTTCAAGGCCAACTTTACCGTCCGGCGTTTGTTTCCGTTGATGTGGATGGAAAGGTACTGCAAAATGTATTAACTTTTATCGTAATTGATAAATCGACAGAAATCGCCCCGCCTATCCACTATGCAATTGAAATTCTGAGGGGCGCAAGTGGTGTTGTCAGTGATCAATATTATCATCAGATTGAAGAGGATTTGTTTCGTAAATTCCAGTTGAAAATCGATATACAGAAAGACTTGGAAGTTGCCAATTCCTAGAAATAAGCAGAAGCGAAGAGCTTCTGCTTATTTTATGAAATTTTCATGGAAGAAAAAAACAATATTGAAATTCTGAAAATTTAAATTATAATGAATGAAAAACCCTTTCATAACTTTAAGAATTGAAAAAAGGAGAAGGAGTGATAACAATGACCAAAGAGTTAAGTGAACCGGAATCCACTTTCAGCCTACTAGAACGTGTTCGGAGGAATACTTTGTCCGACTTATTGGTCCGTACTAGCAGTAGGTATCCGGATAAAACGGCTATTCAGTATCAAAATAAACGGTTGACCTATGAACAATTGGACAGCCTGGTCAACCGGACGGCACGTGGATTAAGGGAAGATGGAATAAAAAAAGGAACAATGTTTGCTGTTTTGTCCAACAACAGCCTCGATTTTGTGGTATTGAATTTTTCCTTGGCGAGAATAGGCGCCGTTATGGTTCCACTTAATTACATGCTCAATACAGAGGATGTACAGTATATATTGGAGCACGCCGGTATCGAAGGGTTCGCTGCTTCTGCCCAATACGCCGAACGGATGGATGAAGCCGCTGCACGTAATAAATCAAATGTATCGTGGCGATATTTGATGGATGCCGACATTACCTTGGAAACACGGCCAGATTGGAAGCCCTTAGCAGAATTGCGGGACGGTGAACAAACTTCCTTTGTAGAGGCGGATATTCAAGATGACGACCTTGCCCATGTTCTCTATACGAGCGGCACAGAATCAAAACCGAAAGGGGTTATGTTAACCCACAAAAGTTTGATAGCTGAATATGTAAGCAGCATCATAGAAGGGAAAATGGAAGCTGAAGACATCGCCATCCACGCATTGCCGTTCTATCATAGTGCACAGCTTCATGTTTTTTTGGGGCCTGGCGTCTACGTCGGTTCCACAGGAATCATCCTTCCACAGGCAAGTCCTGAAGCCATTCTGGAAGCGATAGAAACAGAGCGGGCCACTCAACTATTTTGTCCTCCTACGGTGTGGATAGCATTATTAAGGCATCCCGATTTCGAACGAAGAGATCTTTCCTCTTTGAAAAAATGTTATTATGGTGCCGCCATCATGCCAAGGGAAATACTTAAGGAACTCACAGAAAAGCTTCCGCAGGCAAGGTTCTGGAACTTTTATGGGCAAACTGAAGTTGCCCCGCTTGCCGCTGCCCTTCAGCCAGAAGACCAATTACGGAAACTGGGAGCTGCCGGGAAAGCTGTTTTGCATGTCGAGACAAAGATTGTGGATGATAACGATGAAGAGGTGCCAAGAAATCAAATCGGCGAAATTGTCCATCGTACTCCGCACGCTATGAAAGGTTACTTGCATGATCCGGAAAAAACTGCCGAAGCCTTTCGGGGAGGGTGGTTCCATAGCGGCGATCTAGGAGTCATGGACGAGGAAGGTTATATAACGATCATCGATCGAAAGAAAGACATGATTAATACAGGCGGTGTAAATGTTTCCAGCAGAGAGGTGGAAGAAACACTTTATGAATTGGAAGGAGTCTCTGAGGCTGCTGTGATCAGTATTCCAGACTCCTATTGGATAGAAGCAGTCACGGCAATTATTGTTCCGAAAAAGGGTAGCTCGATAACCCGGGAAGAAGTTTTGCAATTCTGTAAAGAGAAGCTTTCCACATATAAGGTACCAAAGTATATCGAGTTTGCCGATACATTACCGAAAAATCCTAGCGGGAAATTATTGAAGCGAACACTTCGGGAAACATACAAAAATATTGGAAGTTGAGAGCTGTATGTGATAATTTTTCATGGAGGGCAGTAAATGGAGAAACAAATTGAAACAAGTATAACAGATGGAATTGGCCATATATGCTTAAATAATCCCAAAAGAAGAAATTGTTTATCACAGGTTTTGATTGAACAATTGATTCAACAGCTATCGGAGTGGGAATCTGACGAAAGGGTGAAGATGATTGTCCTGTCAGGAAAAGGGAAATCCTTCTGTTCCGGTGGGGATATTCATGCCATGCAGGAGCTCGAGAGTCAGGCTGATATATCTGCTTATATGGAGGCCGCTTCCCGTCTGCCTAAAGTAATAATGGAACTGGACAAAATGGTTGTTGCTGCCGTTCATGGTCATGCAGCTGGAGCTGGATTCAGTCTTGCTCTTGCAGCAGATTTTATTGTGGCGGAGGTATCAGCTGTTTTTTCTATAAGTTTCCAGCAGATAGGATTGATACCCGACTTAGGATTGATGAAATTGTTAACGGAGAGAATTTCTGTACCATTGGCCAAGCAATGGATTCTCGAAGGAAAAGCGTGGACCGCACGAGAAGCGGACGATCTTGGAATAATCAATATTTTAACGGAGGATAATGCCAAAGAAGCTGCCCACTACTGGGCTGTTCAATTGGCTTCTGGACCATTGAGTACACATAAATACGTCAAATACATGTTGAATCATGTCTCAGCGGAAATGGGAGATTACCTGTTGAAAGAGTCGGAATTTCAACAGGCTTTGTTGCAGACAAAGGATCATAAAGAAGGTGTGCAAGCATTTCTGGAAAAAAGGAATCCGGTCTTTTCCGGGCAATAAAATTTTACCGGATGGATGAATCAATCATTCTTGCGCGCTTAGCGTTTTATCCAGACTTTTTATCAAAAGACGCTACTAAGCCTTCCATCAATCTTCGTTGTTATAACTAATCCTTGTAGAAAGAGAGAATAGGAGGTCGATAACAATGAGACTAAGCATGAAACCATCAATTGCTTATGGTTTTATCATCATCGGGGCTGCCTTTTGGGGGAGTACAGGGTTGTTTGTCACTTACCTGTATCGTTTTGGTTTTACACCATGGGAAGTTGTGGCAATCCGGCTTGCTATGAGCAGTATCGTATTGTTTGGTTTGATGATTACCATGGCAAAAAAATATTTACGAATAAAATGGAGACATATTCCTTATTTCTTTGTATTGGGTATTATCAGCATAGCATTGTTTAACTGGTGCTATTTTGAAGTGATCGACAGGGCGTCTCTTTCGATCGCTGTTATATTTGTTTATACTTCACCTGTATTTGCAGCTATAATTGCCTTTATATTCTTTAAAGAAGAAATGTCCTGGAAAAAAGGGATAGCAATCTTATTTACAATCTTTGGATGCGCCCTGGTTATCGGTTATTTTCCCGGCGGAAATACGGGCTTAGACTTTTTGACCATTGTGCTTGGATTGGCTGCAGGTTTGTTCTGTTCATTATTCAGTGTCATTGGTAAACTAGTTAGTCGTTATTATCATCCACTTACTGTCACTTTCTATGCGATGCTGTGCGGCAGCCTTTTCATGGTACCGACCAGCAGCATATGGAAAAAAGGACAGCTATTTGCCATTCCGGATGTATGGGGGATTATTGCCGGCATTACCTTGATATCCACAATAGCGGCATACCTGTTATATACGATGGGACTGACCTATGTAGAATCGAGCAAGGCAGCTATTCTGTCTTCTGTAGAATTGGTCGTTTCCGTTCTGATTGGTGTCACCATCTTCAAAGATGCAGTTGATTATTGGCAATGGATCGGTTTTTTATTTGTTTTTTGTTCGCTGTTTTTAACGGTATTTCCCGCCAGGAAATCGAACCACGCCAAGAAAAGAATCGAACCATCTAATTAAGACTAAGAGAAAAAGCAGATACGCTAGTTGTTCTGCTTTTTTTGTTTGTCTAAATTTTACGAAAATATAAAAAATAATGTTTACAATTCTCTTGTTTATGGTAGTATTGTGCTAACAATTTTTTCAGCAGGAAGGATAAGTGGGATATGAGTACAAAGTTAAACACAATTGAAGTAAAAGATATTATTATTGCTCACCAAATGCTAAAAGACGTTGTCGTAAAAACACCTTTGCAAAAGGATTCCATATTATCCGAGCGATATCAATGCAATGTTTATTTAAAACGCGAGGACCTGCAAGTTGTCCGCTCTTTCAAAATTAGAGGCGCCTATAACTTCATGCAAAGCCTTAGCGGAGAAGAACTGAAAAATGGAGTAGTATGTGCCAGCGCCGGCAATCATGCTCAGGGTGTTGCATATTCTTGCAAGGCATTGGGCGTAAAAGGGAGAGTTTTTATGCCCGCTACGACACCGCGTCAAAAAGTTGACAGGGTGGAGTTTTTCGGCGGACCTTTTGTGGAAATTGTATTGACTGGAGATACTTTTGATGATTCTTACAAGGAAGCAGTCGCTTTTTGTGATGAAAATGAAATGGCATTTATTCATCCATTCGACGACTACCGCACCATCACAGGACAGGGGACAATCGGTTTAGAAGTATTGGAAGAAATCGATGAGCCTGTGTCTCATGTGTTTATGGGTGTAGGTGGCGGAGGTCTGATTTCCGGAGTCGGATCTTATATAAAAAGTATTAGCCCTTTCACTCACGTAATCGGGGTGGAACCAGAGGGAGCTCCGGGAATGAAACTTTCCTTAGATAATGACCGGGTATATCCACTGGAAAAAATCGATAAATTTGTCGATGGAGCAAGTGTCAAACAAGTAGGTAAGTTGACGTTTGAAATTGGGAAAGAAGTAATTGACGATATTGTATTGGTACCTGAAGGAAAAATAAGCACAACTTTGGTTGATTTGTACAATGAAAACGCGATTGTTGCTGAGCCTGCCGGCGCTTTGCCTGTTTCAGCCTTGGATTTTTACAAGGATCAAATAAAAGGGAAGAACATCGTTTGCATCATCAGCGGAGGAAACAACGATATCGACCGAATGCAGGAAATCAAAGAGCGTTCCTTGATTTATGAGGGGTTCAAACATTATTTTATTGTTAACTTTCCTCAGCGTGCTGGTGCATTAAGAGAATTTATGGAAGATGTATTAGGGGAAAACGATGATATTACCCGATTTGAGTACACCAAGAAAAACAACCGGGATAAGGGGCCGGTGCTTGTCGGTATAGAGCTCAAGAACAAAACCGATTATGAACCTTTGATCGACAGAATGAACAAGAAGGGTTTTGCCTATATTGAAATAAACAAGGATCAAGATTTGTTCAATCTTTTGATCTGATTATGGGGAGCTCAACGGCTCCTTCTTTTCATCCAATAAATGTTCTAATAAAACTATGTTCTAAATAAACAATAGAGTTATTTTTTATCTCGCCCCAAAAAAGTGCATACACCAAAATAGAACACGATCATTAACTAAGAAATGAAGGAGGATGTTTTGAGATGGAAAGACAACCCAGTGGATTTTTAGTTAAGCAGCGTGCCTTTTTAAAATTATACTTGATTACATTGATAGAAAACAACCATTTATATGGACTGAAACTTCGTGATCTGCTAAAAGAAGAGTTTCGGGGTCTGGGATACAGACCCAACCATCCGGAAATATATAAAGCGCTTCATGATCTAATTGAACAAGGCATTCTTTTCCAGCAAAAAGAGAAGAAGCAGGGAACCATTTATCAAGAGGTTGTCTATTATCAATTCACTGAGCAAGGAAAAGAGAAGGCCGAGGCATATAAAAAGCAATTAAAAATAGAGCTGGAGCGTTGCCTCAAGTTGTTGGAAAAGGCCATAAAAGATAATTTTTAATAGCTTATCCTGAGAAACAAGGACAACCGGATGTGTTCGTTTTTTGAAGGTATCGATATAATGGAGGGAGATTAGCAATGCATTCGATTTCAACAAGTTTTTAATCAACGATGAATCAACTAACATTGGCCGTCAAAAAGACAAGAGTCGTTGGGACTATTTTAACAGAACAGGACTATTGACCAAACGCGGGAGTGCTAGCAGGACAGCCTCTAAATAAAATAGAGTAAAGCCCTTGCGGATCACATGTCGCCAGGAGGGCTTTACTCTTGTTAAAGAGTGTCCAGTCTCTATCCATATCGTTTACATAGAATCCAATTTATGGAGGATGTTAAGAACTTTCTTGCTGTTTTGAAAACCGATCAAATTACCATACTCAAAATCTTTTTGGGCTCTTGCTTCCATTTCTGCGATCCAGTCTCTAGTTCCTCCGCTGTTCCCAGAACTTTGGTACATACTAAATTCCCCGGAAGTTAAACCTGAAACTTTTTGTTTCAAATAATCTGTAGCCTTTTCTTGATCAAAAGTTAATATAGCTACATCTTTTAAGGAGATTTCTCCATTATCATACAAAGCTTTCGAGATGGAGCTGATTTCGTCGAAAGTGGAATTCCGGACATCATATTCTGTTGCGAGTTCTGTCCATATATTTGACGGATTACTTTTTTTAAAACGGAAATCCTGGTTATTGGCCGAAGGATCTCCGCGAGAAGTTGTTTCGGTTATTTCCGTTCTTCTACTAGGTGTAGCATGTGAATACAAAGAATATCCTTGTCTGGGAGATACAGTACCTGCAATCATTTTTCATCGCCTTTCGAAATTATTACTTAATGTTCATTCTATCAAACATCGTATTCCAGGGTGAATTGGTTGAAGTATTTTCGTACGTGAACAAACCATTTTCGTAACCGCTTGCATCCCACCAAATAAACCAACCATCTATAATAGAGTCACCTTCCAAATCTATATTTTCTCTATCTATTTCTGCTAATTGACTCCCATTGAATGCAGCATTTCTTTGGAAACCGTATCCAAGTTCGGCAGTTACAATGTATAATTCTTCTCCTCCATGATCTTGAACGGAAGATAATTGGTTTGAACTAAAGTATTCATACTCTGGATAGTTAGATGATATAGCCGCATATACCTCAAGGGAAGTAAGAGGTGGTGCTGGAGCAGCGATAGTAAAATCAGAACTTCCCAATAGCATCTCTTGTTTCTGATATAGTTCATCTTCTCTGGTATTTGTATCGATAAATTGTGCATTTGGATAATCGTCTTTGAGGTTTTCTAGTACGTGGTGTTTTAACGATTCTTTTTTTGATGATTCTACATTACCCTTTGGCGAAGCTGCGGAAGCTGTTTCAATTCCTATGAACAAAGGGAAAAATAATAAAGCTGTCAAAGTGATGCTTATCATTTTCTTCATCATTCCGCCTCCTTAAAATTTTTTATAAATAGAGACTTAACTGGGCACTCCTATCTTCTATCGGTTTAAATTTAGATTTATTTAGCAATTATTACAAAAAATTGTATATTTCACGTGACGGAGGTATAAAATCGGTCGGGAGGGGTGCAGGAAAGCTTGTTAATCATAAGAAATCCTAGGAAGTAAACAAGCGGACGCAATTGTCCGTGTTGTATCCAAAAGTTGTAATGTTTGGCAGAGATACAAATCAACATACAAAAACGGAAGGGCAGACAAGAAAAGGGGGAAACTCTAAAGGCATTTAAGTCTGGAGTTTTCTTCAAAAACAAAAGAGTAATCGGTCTGATTATCGGGAATCGTAAGAAGCAAATAACTTGGAATCACTCCATTTCTAATAAGGGTGGTGAAACATGAATATTAACTTCGACAACGAGACTATACTGAATGTGGAAAAGATTCATGGTCCGTTATTTGCTGAAATAAGCTCCTTGAACTACGATTCCCGGAGGATTGAAAAAAATGCAGCCTTTTTCTGTATGGAAGGGGAGCAACAGGATGGTCATTTATTTATAGAAGATGCTATCAAAAAAGGTGCTTCTGCCATTATCGGCAGCAATGAAGCAAAACTTGCACGACTAGCTGCCGCCTATCCTGACCGGACCTTCGTAGTAGTGAAAGACACAAGAGAAGCGATGGCCCGTCTTTCGATATTATTTTATCAGCAAGCATATAAAAAGCTTACAACGATCGGTGTTACAGGGACCAACGGAAAAACAACGGTAGTCGCTTATATTTATTCGTTGTTGAACCAAATTGGAAAACCAACGGGTTCCATTGGCACAATTGGCACAATGACTTCTGAAGGTCCTTTTCCTTTCCAGCCAACAACGCCGACAACACCTGAAGCACCGGATCTCCATTATCTTTTTCACCAATTCCTTCAAAGGAAGGAACAGGCTGCTGCAATGGAAGTATCCTCGATAGCGATCGAACAAAAAAGGGTGGAGGGCATTTCCTTCCATATAGGTGTCCATACCAATATATCCAGTGAACATTTGGATTTTCATAAAACCTTCGAAAATTATAAAAAGGCGAAACTCAAATTGTTTAAACAAACAGAAAAAGCTGTGGTAAACCTGGATGACAAGGGAATGGCAGAGGACATCCTCGATTTGCACCACGGGCCTTTACTGACATATAGCATAAATGGTCATCCAGACGCTGATGTTTTTGCTTCGAATATCAGAACAAATAGGAAAGGATCAGCTTTTCTGCTGTCGATCGAAGGAAGAGCTTCTCTAGTCCATACTCCGATCATCGGTCATTACAACATCTCTAATTTACTGGCTGCCGTTTGTACTGCTCTCCACACGGGTGTCATTGGTGAAAAAATCTTGGAGAAATTACCGAAGATCAAAGGTCCCAAGGGTAGATTCCAGCTTGTGGAAACACCCGGTAACAGTACCGTATTGCTGGATTATGCACATACGCCGGAAGCTCTTCGGAAACTATTAACAGAAGTTAAGAAGCTAAACTACCGTAAACTAATTCTAATGGTGACAGGAGTAGGTATCCGGGACAAAAACAAAATGGCGAAAATGGGAGAAGCTGCTGATGGACAGGCAGATGCGTACATTATTTCTGTTGATCATCCCGGGTACAGGAAACCAGAAGAGATTGTTGCAAGCGTGCTATCTGGCTTTTCAGAAACGAACCGGACAAACATTACAGTTACACACTCACGAAAAGAAGGAGTGATTGCAGCTCTAAACCTCGCGGAAAAAGAGGATTTAATCATTTTAACAGGAGGTTGTATCAACGGTTGTCAAATAATTAGAGGAAAAGCCCTCCCACACTCGGATGAAACAATCATCGAGCATTTTTATTCAACACAAGTGAATCAAGCAAAATCTTCACTGAAACCGGAAGCAAAATAACCCTTGTTAGGAGAAATAACAAGGGTTATTTTTAAATCTTATTATGCATTGGCTGCTTGGTCACCGATATAATAATGAAGCTGATGGAACAATATTTGTTTCTCCTCCTCTCCTAAAGGAACCAAAGGCAAACGTACAGAACCTGTATCAATCCCTACGTAACGTAAAGCAGCTTTAACCGGTGCAGGACTTGGAGCCATGAATAACATTTTCATCATTGGGAGCAGGCTTTGATGAAGAGCAGCAGCTTTTTGGTGGTCGCCGTTGAAAAAGCTATCTGCCATCTCTTTCATTTCGTTTCCAAAGATATGGGAGGCGACAGATACAACCCCTTTTCCACCAATCGCTAAAACAGGAAGGGTAAGCCCATCATCACCACTATATAAGTGAAAATTGTCTTTGGTTCCGTTAATGATAGAAGTCATATCATCTAAATTTCCACTAGCTTCCTTGACGGCGACAATATTTTCTACCTCCGAAAGCTTTATAATCGTCTCTGGAGTCATTCCTGCTGCACTTCTTCCAGGAATATTATAGAGCATGATAGGAAGTTTAACCGCCCGGGCGATAGACTGAAAGTGCTGATACATTCCTTCTTGGTTCGGTTTGTTGTAATAAGGAGTCACCAACATAGAAGCATCAACACCGGCAGCTTCGGCCGCTCGAGTAAAATCGATGGAATCACGGGTATTATTTGAGCCTGTTCCCGCAATGACCGGCACCCGCTTATTTACTTTTTGTACAGTGAATCGAAGTAAATTCATTTTTTCCTCTTTTGTTAGTGTCGGCGACTCTCCGGTCGTTCCAGCAACTACCAACCCTTCCGATCCGTTTGTAATTAAATGGTTGATCAGTATCTCCGTTTTCTGGTAATCAATGTCACCGTTCTGATCAAATGGTGTAACCATTGCTGTCAAAATTCGCCCAAAATCCATTTTCCACACCTCTATTCATGATTTTAAAAACAGGGCCTGAAGCCCTTGTGGTGAATAGAGAGTATCCCACTAAAGACAAAGCGGTTTTGAATGATGTATTTATCACACAAAAAAACAGCAACGAGGGCTTCGCTGCTGCATCACTATGACATCTTTCTGATGCGTGAGATAGCCCTCCATATAACTAAAAGTTATATGACAGCTCTGTATTTATTGAATACAGAACCAGTGGTGCGAAACGATGAGTTTCCACCCACTTCGGCAAATTCCCCTTTCGGCTGCCATCAACAGATCTCATCATCCTACGACAGCGTACTATTGGTTTTTGCACCTCTATCCTCACTCCAAAAATAATTTGAAGTAAAGCAAATAAAATTGTATCTAAAATATAGCAAAGTTTTTTCTGGTTTGCAATGCTAAGCAATCATATGAAGGGTCTATTTTGACTAATAACGCGGATAACCGAAATACGGGGGTCTGCCATAATAAGGAGGACGCCCGGCTCCTGGATAGCCATATCCACCAAACCACGGACCACCGGGATAACCATAAGGTCCAGGACGAGGATAACCAATTGCAGGATTTCCGAAAAGTTCACCGCCTAAATAACCTAGTCCGAATCCAACCAATCCTGCTCCAAGTGGTCCAAAGGCAAAATTTCTCTCTAACATTTCATTTTCTTGAACTGAGTAAGGATGAATGTATTGATCATACTGATCGTTATATTGATGAACAGGTGAATGTTGCATATTTTTACTCCTCTCCGCTTTTGTTTGTGAGCAATTCGTCTACTCCTTTACATATTCAGCATATGGTTAAAAGCGGAAAGCGAAATGGATAAACACCTATTTTGATCACAAGATTAAAGATTCATGAAGAACTACTGGAAGTATGTTCGCTTAAAACAGTATTCAGCAAATCTTGATACTTCTCCTTATCTTCGTCAGTTAGCGGCTTAGGTCCTTTGGTCCGTTTACCGCTTCTTCGGGCTTTCGCATTAGCATGACGCATAACCAACATTTCATCAATAGTGGAGGTGCGATATGGAAAGCCTTTATGGTGAAGGACGATACAGCCTTTACCTAAAGCAAGAGATGCTAGTCCGTAATCTTGAGTGATGATGATATCTTTTTTATTTGCCAGTTGCATAATTCGGTAGTCAACGGAATCTGCTCCGGTATCGACATATACGCTTTTCACGCCGCTTTGTTCATCGCGTGGAGAGAAGTGAGAAAAACTTTTCACGAGAGTTACAGGAACAGAAAACTTTTTTGCGGTCTTTATTGTTATTTCTTTCACAGGGCAAGCATCTGCGTCTACTAATATTTTCATACCAGCACCTCTTTACCTTTCAGCGTTTAGTATGTTAGCTCATGATACCAAAAATACCGGGAATTAAAAAGCAGCCGGCGGATAATCGCAGGCTGCCCCAGGATACTATATCAAGTGTTTAATCTTACATAAGATCATAAACGGATTCTTCAAGATAGAGCCAGTGGTAGTATTCGACTTCTTCATCAGTCATTTTCAACACTTCATCTTTGTTCAACGTTGTTAAATCCCATAATTGTTCCATTAGATTCTCTCTCACTAGTTGGCTCATGGTAAATCCCCCTTAGGATTAGGTTGGATAATAAAGCGTTTTCTCCTTTTGATACTTAAATTATATATCTCATATCGAGATAAAAACAATATCAAAATTAGATATATTGATGGGAAGCAATATAGGGTTGATATACTTGAGGACAAATGACGTAATTATATCTAAAAACTGCATCATTTGGCCTTTTTTAATTTTTATTTCATTGGTGCTCGGTTATAATGGATGGTAGCAAAAATTCACCGTATAAGAAAGAGGTTACAATATGAGCGAGTTACTACCTGGATCCATCCAACGGGCAGAAATGCAAAACGCAGTGACAGACGGGTTCTTAGTAAGAATCGGAAAAGAAACCCTATTACTACCGGAAGCAGATACCGAACTGCAAACAGGGCAAGAGATAGAAGTGTTTATTTACCAGGATAAAAAGGGGAGACTTCTGGCAACCAAAAATATTCCCGAGGCCAGGCTTGACTCCTACGGCTGGGCACCAGTAATAGAAGTTGTAGAAAATCTTGGTGTATTTGTCGATATAGGCATTCCGAAAGAAATCCTTGTCTCGAGTGATGATTTGCCTTTATTGAAAAAAGTGTGGCCAGTTAGCGGCGACAATTTGTTTGTCAGTCTTGATATCGATAAAAAGGGACGTCTGCTGGCAAAACCAATTAACGAAGCCGATGTAATGGCTGAATTGGTACCTGCATCTCCAGCCCTTTTAAAAACTCCAGTGACGGGACGAGTGTACCGCTCAACGAAAGCGGGTTCTTTTGTCCTCACTGAAGAAGGATACAGAGGATTTATCCATCCTTATGAAAGAAAAAAAGAACCTCGAATAGGAGAGACGGTTACAGGACGTGTCATCGATGTGAAAGATGATGGGACTATCAATGTCTCTTTGCTGCCCCTGAAACAAGAAGGAATGAAAGATGATGCCGAAAACATTTTAGAATACATGGAGAAAAACGGTGGAACGATGCAATTTAGTGATAAAAGTGATCCCGAAGCAATCAGAGAAACCTTCCACATTAGCAAGTCCGCTTTTAAACGGGCACTTGGAAAACTAATAAAAGAAAATAAAGCTCAACAAAAAGATGGTAAAACGTACATGAAATAGTTATACAGGCACAATTACTAATTGAATTGTGCCTGTTTTTTTATATAACTGTTTGTATTCCATAGTAAAGAGACACCGCCCGGAAAATGTATAAATATGGTATTATTATAAAAAAGGAAGGATAAGGGGATTCAGTTACATGCAGATAAAAGAATTAGAAAAGGAAATTCCATTGCTGCAAATCCGATAGTATCAATTAGGAAAGGATACAGACGGTTGTTCCAACGGAGCGATCCCCCAATTAAGCAATAAACTAGATTAAAAATCCTTGATTACCAAAAAATCAACCGAAATGTTGAAAAACGATAGCCAATTCCTCCATAACCACTTATCATGGAAAAAGATTGACGGAAATTGTCGAAGAAACAAATGGCTTTGTGTTTAAAGGAGGATTATAGTGAAGGACTTTACTCAATATATACAGGAGTCGAAAGCAGCCTGTGAAAGTATATACGGGATGTCTCCAGAAGAAATCCCTTTTTTGAAAGTAGGATTAACAAAAGAGCAGTTACAGCAAAAGCAGAATAAATATGGCAAAGTGTTAACCATCGTAAAAGAATTTATGAAAAAGCTTATAGAATATTTGGACGGGGTGCCAACCCTTATTGTCACAACAGACTCTGAAGGATATGTGTTAGAGATTTTCGGGGATACAGGCATCAAGCAAATGGTCGATTCTTTAGGTATCACCATAGGGGCCCGTTTTGATGAAAAGGATGTAGGAACAAATTCCGTATCACTCGCTTTAAAGCATGGAGAACCAATCGGACTTATTGGAGACGATCACTATCATGATTGTTTAGCCGGGGTTGCCTGTTACTCTGCACCTTTTTCTTATTCAGACAGTAATCAGCTTGCAGGCACTGTCTCGATCATGACCCTGGTTGATTTTGCCAATCAATTCCACTTGGGATTATTATCTTCTGCTGTCGATACCATTGAGGGGGAAATTCGTTTACAAGAGCAAAACCATAAGCTATACCTACTTAATCAGGTGTTGATCAATTCAGCCCCTTTAGGAATTATCATGACAGATGATAGCGGAGGAATACTTGAATACAATCCAGGTGCAGAAGAAATACTTGGAATTCCCAAGAAAGAGGCTATCCCCAAGGGAATAGGCGGAATAAAAGGGCTGAGTGAATATGTAGTGAGAGCACTTCAAAGGCAAGAAAAAATAGAAAATACAGAAACAACATTGATCGATCACAAGAATGGCCATGAAAGAATATGTTTAGTGGATGTTCTTCCTTTATACGACAGCTTCCATCGATTAACTGGCGCATTTGCTCAATTTAGAGACATGACCAATTATCATGAATTGCAAAAGCAAGTCATTCAATCGGAGAAACTTTCAGCTGTAGGAAAACTCGGGGCTGGCTTTGCTCATGAGATCCGAAATCCGTTGTCAAGCATAATAGGCCTGGTGCAGCTCTTAAAGGAGAATAATGAACATAATAAGTATTTACAAATTATCACAGACGAACTCGAAAGAATGAAAACGCTTGTCAATCAGTTTGTTCTGCTGGGCAAGCCAACAAAGCTGCAAAAGACGAATAGTGATATTGTTCAGTTAATCCGTAATACCGTAGAATTGATGAACAGCAATGCCCGACTCAATAAAGTACAAATGGAATTTGTCTCAGAGGAAACTGAATTGTTTGTGCCAATAGATGAGTCACAAGTTAAGCAAGTTTTGATTAATTTTATTAAAAATGCGGTTGAAGCTATGCCGGATGGTGGACTTCTTTTGATTCAGTTGCAGGTTAATAAGAAAGAAAAGGAATTTCGGATCACTATTCAGGACGAGGGAGAAGGGATGACTCAAGCAGAGGTTGAAAGACTGGGTACTCCATTCTTCACAACAAAAGAAAGTGGACTAGGCATGGGAATCCCGATTTGTTTTGATATTGCAAAAGCGCACAATGGTTTCATAAACGTAGAATCAGCCAAAGGCAGGGGTACCAGCATCCATTTGGTTTTCCCGTTGCAAAACGGAATGAGAAGGAAAAACTAGGATGATTAATTAAAGGTTTTTTCTAATTTAAAACTTATGACTAGGTGAACGCAGTATTGAAAAATCAATATCATACACTTGGTGAAACGGATATAGATTAAAACATCACTTACTGAGTGGTGTTTTTGTATTATCTACCAAGGGAAAAAAGGGGAGCTGATTCGAATGTGGTTTTACATGCTCTAGATAAGAGAGTTAATTATACGGTTAGCATTTCCATACTACTTATATCTATTTGATTTACATAGCACGGATACCACTGATTCAGGTTTCTCAATTAATGAGAGTTTAAAAAAAACAGAACAGCCAACCAGCCACTTATAGAATAAAAGAATATAACTAAAGTAAGGTTGCGTACGAATCGGGAAATAAAAATCCCTTCGTACAAGTCAAAGCCTAAAGGAGGTAAGCCATGAGACGATCAAACAATTCTTTATCCAATGATTGTTTTCCTGAGGTTTGTTGTCCAACCGGAGGGTCATTGTGCCGTGCCCAAGGAACAAGAAGGCCAGCTTTCACTAGGATTATAGATTCTGTGGTTGGACCGACTGGACCTACAGGACCAACAGGGCCTACCGGACCGACTGGACCTACTGGTGCAACAGGACCTACCGGACCGACTGGACCTACTGGTGCAACAGGACCTACCGGGCCTACTGGACCTACAGGTGCAACAGGGCCTACCGGGCCTGCTGGTGTGACAGGAGCTCCGGGTGCCGGTGCAATTATACCGTATGCGTCTGGAACGCCGGTTGTTCTAACTACGGTTCTAGGCGGACTGGCAGGAACGACCAGTCTTGTTGGATTTGGTTCTAGTAATACTGGAGTGGAACTCCTAGGTACTGGGCAAATTGATATCACCGGGGCTGGGGGAACTGCCCTCAACTTTGCTTTTTCCGTTCCTCGTGAAGGAACAATAACTTCGATAGACGCCTACTTTAGTACCACAGCATCTGTCGACCTGATAGGTGATATAACCATCAATGCCCAATTGTACCGCTCCCCGGATCCTGCGACAAATATATTCGATCCAATTCCGGAAACATTCGTTACTTTAACACCAGACATTACTGCCCCAATAACGATTGGCGAAATCAGCAGAGGATCCTTGACTGGACTGAGTGTTCCAGTTGCAGAAGGTGACCGTTTATTACTAGTATTTTCTGCGACAGCTTCAGGAATTGAACTGGTGGGTACAGTCGCTGGTTATGCAAGTGCTGGAGTAGCAATTAGTTGATTATCGATAAAACCGACTATCACAGTAGTCGGTTTTGCCATCTCTAAAGGTTTTACAAGTTCAACAGTTGATTTTCTTTTTTGTAGATTGTATGCTAAGTTAATATATATGCAAAAGTTGAAATATTCTTACTATTGTGATGAAACAGGAAAAATTGAGAGTAGTTTACCGCTGTCTCAATCTTAATAAACAACATGGGGGTTAAACGATTAATGGCATTATCAAAAATCAAAGAGGAGAAAACAATCAACAACGAGAGAAAAAGATGGGAAATGCCAGACACTTATGTGATTTTGTTTTTGGTTTTATTAGCCGCTGTACTTGCTACATATCTGGTTCCATCCGGCATTTTTGAAAGGGAAACGGTCGATGGTGTAGAAAGAGTCATTCCTGGCACGTACTCTCAGGTAGATAGTTCCTGGTTGAGTCCAATGGATATTTTCACTTCAATCCAAATGGGAATGGTCCAATCCGCCGATATTATTTTCATGGTTTTGTTCACAGGTGGAGCATTTGAGATAATCGAGCGCTCTGGGGCTTTGCGTGGTGCAATCAATAGCGCAGTGCGTCTTACCCGTGGTAAGGAATTTTGGATGATCGCCATCGTTTCGACACTGTTTGCGGTTGGTGGCGCTGTCGGTGCTGTAGCCAATGCTGTAATAGCTTTTGTAGCAATTGGGGTGATTATCGCCAGAACACTGAGGCTTGATCCGATTATAGCAGTCGCTATCACGTTCGGAGCCAACTTTGCAGGCTTCAATGTAGGGTTTATTAATCCTTATACAGTAGGGATTGCCCAGAACATAGCAGATCTGCCGATGTTTTCAGGGGCTTTGTTCCGTATTATCGTTTTCGTCATCATATTATCATTGACCATCTGGTACACATGGCGGTACGCTAAAAAAATCATGAAAGATCCTTCTAAAAGTATTATAGGGGTCTACCAAGACGACGAAGAAACAGAAAGCCTCACGGAAGCATTCACTCTCCGTCATAAGATTCTTTTAAGTTGTGTTGGATTGGGATTAGGATTCTTTGTTTATGCTTCGATAGAAATGGGATGGACAATCAATCATATGGCGGCATTTTTTGTCCTACTGGGGCTTGTTTCCGGGATTATTGCAGGCATGCATTACAATACAATTGCAATCACCTTTTTACAAGGGACACAAAAACTAGTATATGGAGCATTGGTTGTCGGTTTGGCCAGAGCTGTTATAGTCGTGCTAGAAGATGGACAAGTTCTTGACACGATCGTTCATGCTTTGTCCGTTCCGCTAGAAAACCTTCCTTCTGTATTGGCCGCAATAGGCATGTTTATTTCCAGCGCCTTTCTAAACTTTCTAGTAAACTCGGGAAGTGGTCAAGCGATGATTTCCATGCCGATGCTGGCACCTCTCGCCGACATGGTTGGAGTAACAAGGCAGGTCGCAGTACAGGCTTTTCAGTTCGGAGATGGTCTAACGAACAGTATCTTTCCGACCTCTGGTATCCTGATGGCGAGCCTGGCAGTAGCAGGCGTGCCCTGGACAAAATGGCTGAAGTTCATTTTCCCATTATTTATTGCCTGGGTAGTTATCGCCATCATTATGCTCACAATCGGCGTTATGATCAACTGGGGACCTTTTTGATTTAAAACAACTTAACAAAGGAAACACGCGTGGTAAAACAGGAAATCTGCCACGCGTGTTTTTAGTATGGATATAGAATTTTGTTTTCCTTCTTTTTAAAAACGTTTATAATAGAAAGTGTTACCTAACATCATTAACTGATAAACTTGATCAAGAAGTATTTCTATTGCCGGATAGTAAAGGAAGGTAGTTTATGGAGGAACAAAATATAACAAGAGTCCAGGTTAACGACAAAGAGATCATTTTGATTGGTACTGCACATGTATCTAAACACAGTGCAGAACAAGTAAAAGAAGTAATAGAAGCAGAGCAGCCCGATGCTGTTTGTATCGAACTGGATGAACAAAGGTACCAATCAATTAGCGAAGGAAGCAAATGGACAGATACAAATATATTTCATATCATAAAAGAGAAAAAAGCAACTTTACTGTTAATGAATTTAGCCATATCATCCTTTCAAAAGCGCATGGCCAAGCAATTCGGAATCAATGCCGGGCAGGAAATGATTCAGGGAATTGAATCGGCCAAAGAGGTTGGAGCAGAGCTAGTTTTAGCAGACCGGAATATCCAAACGACCTTCTCGCGGATTTGGCATGGTGTAGGTTTTTGGGGAAAGGCTAAATTGATGATGCAGGTTGTTTACAGTATTTTTAGCAATGAGTCCATTACAGAGGAAGAATTAGAAAAAATGAAGTCGCAGGATATGCTCGACTCCATGCTCAATGACTTTACGGAAAACTTTCCACGCTTGAAAGTCCCATTGATAGATGAGCGAGACCAATATCTTTCCCAAAAAATAAAAGAGGCACCCGGTAAAAAGGTCGTCGCGGTCCTTGGCGCTGCTCATGTGCCCGGGATTACAAAGGAAATACACAAGGATCATGATTTAAATCAGTTAAGGAAACAGCCACCTAAGTCGAAGCTCCCGAAACTAATTGGCTGGATGATTCCCATCTTGATCATCGCCTTAATCGCTTATACTTTCTATGCAAATCCTTCTGCCGGTGCCCAGCAAACCATTAGCTGGGTATTATGGAACGGGTCCTTTTCTGCATTAGGAACAGCCCTGGCGCTTGGCCATCCGCTTGCGATTTTGACTGCATTCGTGGCTGCTCCGATCACTTCACTGAATCCATTGATTGCCGCCGGATGGTTCGCTGGATTCGCGCAGGCACTTATACGAAAGCCGAAAGTAAGCGATTTTGAGACGTTATCGGAAGACGTGCTTCATGTGAAAGGTTTTTGGAACAATAAAGTCACAAGAATATTGTTGATTATCGTTTTAGCCAACATCGGAAGCTCGCTAGGAACCGTCATTGGAGGGGCAGACGTCATTCGCTTGTTCTTCGAAAATATATAGATAAAAAAGCACCCGCTTGTCAGGGTGTTTTTTTATTTCACTGTAATAGGAACGTATGTTTGGTATAATGCAAATAGGCAGCAAAACAGCTATAAAAGGCAAGGGAGTGATAAGTACAAGTATGTTATTTCATCACTGAAAGCGATTTCTATTTTTGAAAATTCATTAGGAGGGAGGAGGCTGACATAATGTCCAAAAATCGAAAATGCTTATTGAGTGTAAAAGATATAATCGCCATGTATAAAGAGGGATACAGCACATCTGAGATAGGAAAAGCAGCCGGTGTCACGCCAAGATATGTCAGGATAATTCTCCATGCAAATGATGTTCCTCTGAGGCCTAGAGGGAGTTGGAAACGGAAATACCAACTGAACCAAGATTATTTCAAGACATGGTCAGCTACGATTTAATGGAGCTGCATGAATTTCAACCAAATAAATCATCCATTTTGGAATTTCCGACAGTCCCAGAACCGTTCATGCACCATTTTATCCGTGGTTATTTTGATGGTGATGGTTACGTAAATCAACAGTTTTTAGCAAACTATGAGGAATCCAAGAACCTGGAACAAGCTTGTAATGCTACAGGGATAGTAAAAGCCACTTTAAATGGATGGTTGAAAAAGGATGTAGATTTCCTGAAAGATATATAATAGATATTGACAGTAGTGATAAATTTCTGAAAGAGGCGGAATCCGTTTATTACACTTACGTTTGTAATAAAAAGGGCTGATCATTAATAATCACCCCTTTTTTTATTTTTCTTGTTTACATAATATATATTATAGGAAGCTAAATGGAAAACAATATCTCAAATCTCAAAACTTGAGTATTCTTGAGATATTGAGATATTGGAAATTTTCGACGTGATAATCTATCGCATTCGCATTGGCTATCAGTAAACGCGCTTATAAATTTTCTTCCTGTGACTCCCTAATTTGCATGGTTCCGATTTGATGCATTTGCAGCGTTTGTTCGTAGAACTGCATCAATTGCTGAGAAGGTTTTTCCCAACTGAACTTTTCGGCTTCAAGCCGGGCGTTCCTTTTCATTTGCTTTAGTTCTTCCGGTTTTTCTAAATGGTTCAGTGTCTGAATCATACTTTCTGTATTTTCATTTTCAAACAATAAACCAGTTCGACCATGATCGATTTGCTCCATCGTCGGACCACTTTCTGCAGCAATTACCGGAAGTCCGGAAGCCATTGATTCCAAGATAACCAGCCCAAGCGTTTCCGTTATGGACGGAAATACAAACGCGTCTGCACTAGCGAACGCTTCAGAAAGTTCTTGTCCATGCATAAAGCCAGTGAACAATGTATTTGTCCCATTAAACTCCTGCTCCAGCTCTTCTTTGGCAGGACCATCCCCTACAATAGCCAAACAAATATCCTCGCGGGACTCTAATAATGGTTTTAATTTATGAATTTCTTTCTCAATCGCCAGCCGTCCGACAAACAGCAGCAGTTTTTTGTCCTTCTGATTATTCGTCAATCTATTCCGCATCGTGTCACTGTAATGATCAGGATGGTATTTTTCAATATCCACCCCTCTCTTCCACACATGAACATTGAAAAATTCTTTTTCCTGCAATTCTTTTTGAATGGTCTCTGAAGTACATAGGTTTAACTCCGCTTTGTTGTGCAGTTTCCTGAAATAACTCCAAAAGATCGGCTTTAATGGCCGATACAATTTATAGTAATCCAAGTATTTCGGAACATGTGTATGGTATGAAGCGATTAGTGGAAAACCTAGCTTTTCCGCATAATGAACTCCAGCAGCTCCCACCAATGCTGGATTGACAACATGTACTAAATCCGGCTGGTGTTTTTCCAGTATTCTTTTTACCTTTTTTTGCGGCAGTGAAAAAGGACGGTAACGGTAAAAAGGCATTGTGGTGGCTTTGACTCCTTCCACCACGGCCCCTTTATACTCGTACACTCCTAAATCAGGCGCTATCACTACTACTTCGTGGTTCAATTTACGTAGGTATTTGATTGCCTCTGTCAGCCTGGTAACCACGCCATCAGTGGATGGTAAAAAGGTTTCTGTAATGATTGCTATTTTCAAGGTGAAGCTCCTTTGTCTATTTCCAAGAAATTGATGGTAGTACGTTTTCTTTTATGACACGGTCTTTGTGATTAAGCGCTGCAGTCAAAATCCCTTTGATAACCTCATCCGTCAGTAGATTCGGCTCTAATCCCAAATCACGCAGCTTAGTATTGACAGCATGGTAATAATGTTGCTCCAATTCTACCCGTGGATTATCAATATGGGAAACTTCTGTTTCCAGCCCCGTCTCTCCTGCTACTTTCTGAACTTTTTCTGCTAAATCCTGGACAGAAAAGTATTCCGTAAACTGGTTGAATACTCTGAATTCACCCTTATCCGCTGGGTTTTCTGCTGCGATTTCCACACATCGAACGGTGTCTTTGATATTTAAAAAGGCACGGGTTTGTCCGCCGGTTCCATAAACGGTTAAGTCATGTCCGGTTGCCGCCTGGATGATAAATCGATTCAAGGCCGTTCCATATACACCGTCGTAATCAAGCCGATTGGCGAGTATGGGATCCATTTCTGTTTCATCCGTATGTAATCCGTAAACTACTCCTTGATTTAAGTCAGTGGCCCGAATACCCCAAATCTTGCAGGCAAACATGATATTATGACTGTCATGTACTTTTGACAAATGGTAGAAAGAACCAGGCTGTTTAGGATAAGGCAGCTTGTCTTTCCTTCCGTTGTGTTCGATTTCCAAGTACCCTTCTTCAATATCAATATTCGGTGTACCGTATTCTCCCATTGTGCCAAGCTTAATCAAGTGGCATTCTGGCGCAAATTCTTTTATTGCATACAAAACATTCAAGTTTCCAATCACGTTGTTTGATTGCGTGTAAACAGCGTGTTCTCTGTCTATCATAGAATAAGGGGCAGAACGTTGTTCCGCGAAATGGACGAAAGCATCAGGTTCCGTTTGTTTAAATACTTCCGCCAGGAAATCATAGTGGTTCAAGTCTCCGACAAACGTTTTTATCTCTTTTCCGGTCAACTCTTTCCACTTTGCCACTCGTTCTTCCAATGTGGCAATTGGAGTGACGGAATTAGAGCGCAATTCGTCGTCTATTTTTCTCCTCACCAAGTTATCAACAATTGATACTTCGTGGCCTTGCTTTGAAAGATATAAGGCAGTCGGCCAACCACAAAAGCCATCTCCTCCAGCTACTATAATTCTCATAGTTCCCCTCCTGTTACAATTTCATTACACAACTATCCATCATTATAAAACATATCAGCACACAAGAGAAATAGAAACCTTTATATCGAGTCTAATTTCTCAAATACTTTGTATAGTTTACATTATATTTACCATTCTAACCAAATTCATACTATTATTGTCAGGTTTTTCATTAAAAGGATAGTGAAGGTTTGAAGGACTCTTTTAACGATTTATTATCGGTTGTCCTTCTGTTTTAACGGCATCTTGGCCGGCCCTTCCAAGACTTCGCCTGTTGCTGAAAATCTCGAGCCATGACAAGGACAATCCCATGTCTTTTCTGCCTGATTCCAGTTGACTTCACACCCCATATGAGTACAGGTAGTGTCTATCATATGAAGGGTCCCATTTTCCTCACGATAAACACCAGTACGTTGTCCCTTAACACGAACAATACCTGCATGAGCTGGCGGGATGTTTTCTATCGTATTTGAGAATCCTTCCACCTTCCCTTTCGTCAGTTCTTTTGCAGAGTCGGCATTAAACTTCGCAAATGCCTTCAAATGCGATGCTGGATGAAAACGACTCGGAGCGAAAATTTCTTGAAAACGGTTCTTATTTCCACTTATTATATCCGAAATAAGTTTAGCTGCGCCTGCTGCAAGCGTCATTCCCCATTTCCGAAAACCAGTAGCGACCAGTATATTCGGTTGCCGATCCGAAAGCGGACCGATATAAGGTAGTTTGTCCAGTGTTGTCAGATCCTGAGAAGACCAACGAAATGGCACTTCTTCAGCAGAAAAATGGTTTCGGGCATAGTCAATCAGTGCTTTATAGTGGGCATCCGTTTCTCCCCCTTTCCCTGTTTTGTGGGATTCTCCGCCTATGAGCCACAACGTTTCCTCCTGATAAGGAACAGCCCGAATTGATCTCATAGGAGTATCCACACTGGCATACATGCCGCCAGGATAAGGCTGTTTTGTCCGAACAGCTGTTACATAGGACCGTTCCGGGTACAGTCTGGTGGAAAATCCACCTCTGGCATCCGTGACAGGAAAATGGGAAGCCTCGACTATCTTTTGACAAAAAACCTGATGGCCTTTTTTTGTCTGGATGACCGGACTCTCGTGGTCCTCGATCCCGATTGCCATCGTATTTTCAAAAATTTGGACCCCGAGTAATTCCATGTCTTCCAAGAGTCTCGTCAGAAACTTCAGCGGATGGAACTGATATTGCCCGTTCATTCTTAATGCCGCTTCTACCGGAATGTCGATCGGTATTTCCTCAATCAAATCATGATCAATCCCAAGCTGCTTATAAGCGTTCTTCTCCTCCATCAGAATGTTGGCACCTTCCACTGAATTAGTAAACAGGTAAGAATCTTCTTCAGAAAAGTCACACGCAATCTGCTTCTGTTCGATTGTCTGCTTGATCCATTCCATTGCTGATACATTAAACTGATAATATGCGGAAGCGGTGGTTGGATTAAATCTTTCTATCAACTCATTATAAATCAATCCATGCTGTGCAGTTACTTTGGCAGTCGTATGTCCTGTCGTTCCGTTCAATAAACTTCCTGACTCCAGCAATGCAACAGCATAACCTTCTTTGGCTAGTAAGTATGCTGTAATAATTCCAGTGATGCCGCCCCCTACTATCCCTATATCCACTTCCAGATCCCTTTCCAGCCTTGAGAAGCAAGGGATTTGGACTGTATCGCGCCAGAATGATTCCGTATAGGGCGGCATGTCAAAGTCCGTTTTATGGCCTTCCATCCAGGTTTCCTCCTCTGTCTCTTGCTAAAACTGCTCCCTTGTGTTTTTCCTTCTGCTCCAAACAATAAACCACCAATTTTATTCATAAGCGCATCATTTCATTTGTTTTTGCTGCTTGTTTCGTAATCGGTATAATGGAAGAAGAAAGATGTTTTATGTGCCACTCTTCAGGCAATGAGAAAACAAATGAAACGTAGAGGTGAGATAAGTGACAAACGCATATATGATCGCTAAAGGAAATGTTCAAGGCGTTGGGTTCCGGGCTACTGCCCAACAGAAGGCTATGGAGATCGGTGTGAAAGGTTGGGTAAGAAATCTGCCAAACGGCGACGTGGAGTTAGAGGCGGAGGGAACGGATAAACAGGTGGACAAATTTATTGAAATAATTCGAGAAGGTCCTCACCGCTTTATTAGCGTAGACCATTTAGATATCGAAAAATCTAAAGAGGAAAAGGGTTACGGCTCTTTTGAAGTCCGTTATTAAACAGCTTCGCTTATGTAGAATATAAAAAAGCCGCTGCGATCTCAGCGGCTTTTTTTAAAAGATAAGAAAGTATAATATTTAGTGCCTATGGAGCATTACTGGCAGCGACATTCTCATCCAACTCCAGCGCCTGCCCCATCGAGGTCTTAAGCCCATCCTCTATGTGGCAAAAAGCGTCACTCCGAGGATGGGCTTAATCTTGCCGGAGGCCCACAGGAGGTGGGTCATGCAGGCGTTGCCACAGGACGTGGCGGATTTAGCCTGTACTCCTTTAAAAAGGCGCTTGCGCTTTTGTTCGTATAAAAATAAACTTCTTCTTTATCACTCATTAATTTTCTTGAAAAAATTTACGGTTCAAGGCGATATATTCATTTTCTTCTTCCGGAACTTCATCTTCCATATAGATGGCTTCAACCGGACATACCGCTTCACATGCACCACAGTCAATGCAAATATCCGGATCAATATAGAACATATCTTTTCCTTCTTCTATACAATCTACTGGACAAACCTCCATGCATTCGCCAGCTTTTTCTGTTTTACAAGGTGATGTAATCACAAATGCCAAGTTTATCTCCTCCTTCTTAAAGTCGACCTGTCTGCTAGAAATAGGTGGTTACAGTACCGCTTAACCGCCTTACTAGGTTATTTATTATACCAAATTATCGTATACTTAACAGTACTGCATGCCAAACATGCTTTTGGCACAACAGGACCAACAAAGCATTCTGTTAGAGTATACTATATCTTTTTTCATTTTTCTACCTTTACCGACAAACATTGCTGATATGGTAATAATATGGAGAAACAAAACGTGAAGAGGGTTGGATAAAGAAGTATGAACCGGGGATTCGTAGTAAATTAAATCATTAGTGCTCGTCTTGAATAAATGTATGGTGCAAAGCGCCAACAGCCCCTGCAACTTGGATAAAGGGGCTGTAATAAGTCGATATCGAACAACTATTAACTCACAACAGGTTCGTCATCTGACCAAATCCGTTCCACTACATATTCTCCACCCGTTTTTTGAATTAAATACATATCCGGATTTGTAAACCCTTTCCACTGGGAGAATCCTATATCCGCCTGATAGCTATTCAATAATAAAGCAAGCAAATTCCCATGCGTAACGATCCCGATGTTCTCGCATGTATCGTCTGCCAAAATCTCATCGATCAATTGACCTGCCCGCAAACTAGCATCGTTCGACGACTCTCCGCCAGGAAGTCTGAAATCTCTATCTGTAAATGATTCCTCTAAAACATCGAGCCAATCATCAATCGGTTCCTCACTGAGCAACCGCTCTTCCAGCCTTTCATCTATTTCTATGGACAGATTGTGCCGTTCCGCGTATGGTTTGATACTTTCAATCGCTCGCAAAAAGGGACTGGATATAATCCGATCCAGCTGGTAGCCATAGTTTTGCAAGAATTCAGCTACAACTTCCGCCTGCCTAACACCCAGCTTCGTTAACGGCGAGTCCTTATGCTGCCCTTCAGCGCTACAATGACGGATCATAAATAGTCTTTTCATCCAAACCATCTCCTCCAAGGGAATTAACTCTATTATCAGACAACTTATCAGTAAAAACAAGTGCTAATAAGGAATTATCGATGTTTTCCTCCTTCACTACTGTTCATTTTCGCCATAGATTATTCATTCTATTCACCTAAAACGAAATGGAAACAACCGAGGAAAAATTGTATGTATTTTTTTGCTCATAAGAAGATTTTCCTGTATTGCTGCATAGGATAGGTAAAAAGAAGGGAGGTGCAAAAAATCGGAATCCGTCTAATTAAAATTTCTGTCGTGTATTTTATGATAGGTATTAGCCTCGGTTACTATATGTCCATTGCTCATCAATACACCCTTACAGGTGTCCATTTCCATATTAACTTACTTGGATGGACTGCCTTGACTTTAGCAGGTCTTATATATTATTTATTTCCAGCGCTGGCCAACAATAAATTAGGTTTTTGGCACTTCTGGCTTCATAACCTTGGACTGCCAGTCATGATGCTTTCCCTTACTGGTATGTTGTTAACTGGTAATTCGGCATGGACCGCAGGTGTCGCAACAGGTGCCACCCTCGTAATCATAGCTGTTTTCCTTTTTGCCATAAATGTCCTCTTACACGTAAATGAACAAAACAGCAGGTTTAGCTAAAAAAACTAACCGTTAGTAAACGGTTAGTTTTTTTATTATACTTCTTCGAAATATTCCTTGTGAAAACCACCAATGCGGTTTGTATTATCGATGATAAAATAAAATTCGTCGGTTTCGTTTTTAACATCATAGACTTTTCCTGGAGTAAGCGTCTTATCTACCACAAATTTTTCAGCATCATTATGAACACATTTAATTTGCTTTATTGTTTCTTTGTTCTCCCAATTCTTATGAATCAATTCATTCACCTGTCTTCCTTTATAGCTTTTTACTAAAAGATTGCTGTTTACACATCAGATATTAATATCACTAACGACATTCCCTTGAACAACGGCTAAATAAATGCTATTTTAACCTTTCTAAAAACTCCAAACGGTTCCCGAATGGATCTTCCAAATAAAAGCGCTTATAGCCGGGAAGCCGATCATCATCCTTCACTTCCACATGATTGCTTCTCAAATAAAATTTCAATTCTTCCAGGTTTTCAACATAAAAAGCAGGATGCGCCTTCCTGGCTGGATCGAACGGTTGTTCCACACCGATATGGAGCTGCTGTGCCCCACACAGAAACCAGATGCCGCCATTTTTCTTCAACGTTTCCGGTTTTTCGATTTCTTCCATTCCTAACAAGTCAGCAAAAAATTCCCTTGCCTTTCGCTCGCTCCCAGCAGGAGCTGCAAGCTGTACATGGTCAATTCCTTGAAAATGGTAGGCCATAGCAATCTCCCCTTGTAATGGCTGGTGGGATGAAGATAAATAAGCATGTCTTCCTTCCCAAATAGTTATTTACTTTCTACCATCACTATACCATGATTTTGCTTGCAATACTTCTCCTTGAGATAATTGGTGCCCCATATTTTCCCAATAAACGGTTACCTGCGCTCCTGCATTTGCTAGCAGTTGTTCCAGCTCCTCTGTTTCCTTGCTGTTTATCAAGGGATCATTGGTACCTGCACCAATAAATACTTTAGTGCCAGTCAAGGAAGGTAGCTCCAATCCTCTTCTTGGAACCATAGGATGGAACAATATAGCACTGTCTAAGGCTTGTGAGTAATGGAACAACAAACTCCCAGCTATATTGGCACCGTTTGAGTAGCCGACAGCCACGATGTTATTCCTGTCAAATTCGTAATGAGAAGCAGCTTCATCGAGAAATGCATGAAGCTCCTCTGTACGTGCGATCAAATCCTCTTCATCAAAAACCCCTTCGCGCAACCGACGGAAAAAACGCGCCATTCCATTCTCTGATACATTTCCCCTTACCCCTAAAACAGAAGCCTCAGGATCAATCATCTCTGCTACTGGCAATAGATCCTTTTCAGTCCCACCTGTTCCGTGCAACAATAACAGTACTGGTGCTTCCGAATTCGATCCTTTTCGAAAAAAATGTTTCATTTGCATTGTAATCCTCCCTCATTCTTTTTCTGTTTATATATCCCCGAACCTAGTTTACATATTAATAATACAGACAACTAATAATATCTCGGAATCAAGATTATTTTAGCACATTTTTTTCTCTCGGCAAATTAGGATAATCAGTATTGAAGTTTTTTAAATAGCCATTTCAGAAAGAATGGCAGTATTAACACAATGGTTAGCAGCCGAATCATTTGCAGAGAGCTGACAATCGATGGGTCTCCGTTTACCGATTGCGCAGTCAACGCCATTTCGATTAAACCTCCTGGCGCAAGGCTCAATACCGCTGTTGCCGTATTCAAGTTGGTAAAGGAACTAAAAAGGTAACCGAACCCGAAGGATGTCGCGATTAATAAGATAGCGAGACATAAAAAATAAAGACAATACCTGCCTGCCGTTTTCAGATCTTTAACTGAAATAGAATTCCCAAGATAAACACCGATTGTCAGCTGTGCAAACAAATATGCACTATTCGGAAGTTGGAAAAGGGCTATTTCGTTAATTTGCAAAGCTGCTGTAATCAACATCGGAACCAAAACAAGTGATGCAGGTACCCACCTTTGCAGCAACACCCCGATAAAAAACGCAGCAATAAACAATATACCTGTCCATGGCGGTCCATCAACAGCCTGCTGTAGCACTGCTCCTTGAGTCAATTGAGTTTGATGAAAAAATAGATGGGTAGCCGAGAACGGAATGATGAACAATACTGCAACTAGTCGAATGGTTTGAAAAATGGTAACCAGTACAGTATTTCCATTGAACGATTCACTTAATGCTAAAACAGTCGATAATCCTCCCGGAATGCTGCCCAGCAAACTTGTTGTTACATCTAATTTTACCCATCTTGTAATCAAATAAGCGCTTCCCAAGCTCAAAGCAATCAAGAGCAAAGTCAGAACAGTATATGGAACCAGATACGGAACGACAGTGGTCAGTGTGGCAGCAGTGAAGGTAGAACCAATCTGAATCCCTAAAATGGAAAAGCTGACCTTCCTTAGTCTTAGTGAAGCGGTTGTTCTTGCATTAGGAACAAGCTTATAGATCAACAAACTTGTGACTGGACCAAGAATCCAGGGCAACGGCAGATGCAGCCAAGTATATAAAAATCCGCCAACGGCTCCAATGAAATATGTGATAAGTAATCGAGTAAGGAAGCCTGCCAAAGCCAACCACCTACTTTCCAGCTTAATCCTCTTATTCGCTGTCTTGGTTCGATGGTTTCCAAAACCAGCCAATCAGGGCGATTGCTATCATTACCACCCAGAAAATCGTTTTCCATAGAGTAGTTTCCGGAAACTCAGCTGGGATGATTGCTAACTGAGGATGGGCCAGGGTGTGTACCGCTAGCTTGACAGCCACCCAGCCGACAATTGTGTAGGCGGCAGTTTCCAAGCCAGGTCTTTTCTTTAACAATTTCACAATATAAGAGGCGGCAATCCTGATTAGTATCAAACCAATCATACCACCTGCAAGGATGACAATAAATTGAGCACCATCCATTCCTCCAATAGCCGGAATGGTTGTCTTCGGCAAAGTTGTCGCCAAGGCAACAGCTGCCAAAATAGAATCAACGGCAAAAGCAATATCCGCTAACTCTACTTTGATAACCGTTGTCCAGAAACCAGACCCTTTAGCAGGTTTGACGACAGACTCTTCTTCCTTTTCCTTCGAAAAGATTTTCCATAGATTATTAATCGAAATAAACAGTAAGTAAATTGCACCTAATGCCTGAACCTGCCAGATATCAATTAAAAAAGAAATGAAAAACAAAGAGCCAAACCGAAAGATAAAGGCTCCGCCCAATCCATAAAGAAGTGCTTTCCTTTGTTTGTCTTCCGGTAAATGTTTGACTATGAGTGCCATAACTAGAGCGTTATCTGCCGCTAACAATCCCTCGAGCCCGATAAGTGCAAGCAAAGTCCATCCATATTCGAGCAAAATACCTGTATCCACTA
This sequence comes from Sediminibacillus halophilus, assembly GCF_900103695.1. GTDB lineage: Bacteria > Bacillota > Bacilli > Bacillales > Amphibacillaceae > Sediminibacillus > Sediminibacillus halophilus. The sequence continues at coordinate 218,264 of NZ_FNHF01000001.1, read as the reverse complement.
AGAAGACCTTCTTTCTCTCTATGTAAATATAGCCGCTTCCTCCCATATCGAAAACCTTGTCCAAATAACGATAAAAAGGCACCTTGATAACGGAGGGAAAACTTGATCCGTGCCTGCATGACAAAGGCAGGGGGTTCGTTGCACGCATTCTTCATTACAGAAAATATTCGTCTGGATATGCTATCCTCTCCGCTAGGATCTTATCCTATCTGCACGTGCAAAAAAAGGCCCGGAATCAGGAGGTATCCTTATTCCGGGGCGGAGTGTACTTAGCGGAACAAATAGGATAAATATCCATACCCTTCCTGCTCCATTTTATCTTTAGGAACAAACCGCATTGCTGCTGAATTCATGCAGTAACGCATGCCGCCTTTTTCCTGTGGCCCGTCTTCAAAAACATGACCCAAGTGTGAATCAGCCTGGCTGCTCCTTATCTCCGTTCGAATCATTCCATGGGAGGTATCCGTATTTTCTTTCACTTGATGTTTGTCAATAGGTTTCGTAAAGCTTGGCCACCCGCAGCCCGCATCATATTTGTCTTTTGATGAAAACAAGGGTTCTCCGGAAATCACATCTACGTAAATGCCTTCTTCTTCATGATCAAAGTATTCATTTTGGAACGGAGTTTCCGTACCGTTTTCCTGGGTTACATGATACTGCAATGGTGTCAGTTGACGCCGGAGCTCTTCCTTGTTTTTCTCAGGCCTCCAGGTTTTCTCGATGAAATCTTGGCGGCCTGATCCTTTTTTATACAATTTATAGTGAAAAGACTGCTTTTTATAATAATCCTGGTGCTTCTCTTCCGCTTCGTAGAAAGGTGCAGCAGGTAAAATCTTCGTTACAATCGGATCGGAAAATTTACCGCTTTCCTCCAGCTTTTGTTTAGATTTCTCAGCTGATTGCCTTTGTTCTTCATTGTGATAAAAAATGGCTGTCTGGTAAGATTCTCCCCTGTCGTTAAACTGGCCGCCCGGATCGGTAGGATCAATCTGCTGCCAAAATATTTCCAACAGGCGTTCGTAAGAAAAAATATCCGGGTCAAACGTAATCTGTACAGCTTCTACGTGTCCGGTCGTATCGGAACAGACTTCCTCATATGTTGGATTTTCCGTTGTTCCACCGGTATAACCGGAAACAACTTTTTCAATTCCTGGTCGTTCATCAAACGGTTCGACCATACACCAAAAACAGCCGCCAGCAAAAGTTGCTTTTTCAGGCATTGTATTACCTCCTTTAAACCGAAAAAACGGAAACAATTTCTTTTTCATTCCCGTTTTTTGATCATCTATTTCATTTTCTTATCCCTAAAAATGGTGTCGGGAAGATATAATTGATATACTCTCTATTCTTTCTTTTTTCACAAGAAAAATCAAGCAGTCTGCATTTACTTATATATATAGTTTTGGTATTGATTTACCGGATTGGGTAGTATGGACTTTTCTCATCGTCTTTTTCTTTGGTTTTTCTGCAGCTTCGATTTTATAAAGATTTTCTTGTTCTATTTCTATTTTATCCACTTCTTCTTCCGATGAAACACGCTCAACTGACTCAGATTCTGTAGTTTCTTGGTCAACGTCGCTGCTGTCTTCCTCATTAAAAGCCTTGAGCATATTGATCATCATCGGAATATTTTTCACCATTGGACCGTATTGTTGGATAACCGGCATAGCTGATTGCGCCATCTTTATAGCTTGCTGCACATTACCCAGTGTACTTGTCAATTTGGAACCGCCTCCTGCTGCCGCTGGAAACTGAGAAACAGCTGATGGTTGGGTAAAACGCTGCAGCAAACCGGACAGTCCCCCTCCTCTAGGAGCCGGCACTCCACCGTGGTATGGGGTTGGGAAATTTGACGGGAATCCCCCCGGAGACCTTACTCCTTGAGAAAAAGGGAACGAACCGATGCCTGATGGCCCTTGACTTGGATTGAACATACAAAAACCCCTCTCTTCTAAAATGACTTGGTTTATTGTACGTTCCATGCCTACAAGAAGTGTAGGCATTAATCAAGCATTTCGGGAAGGTAATGCAATATAAAAAAAGAGCTCCTCCAAAGCCGTTGGACTTTAAAGAAAGCTCCTTTTCAAATCATGAATTATTTCCCGGGCAAGCGCAGAATACGACGCTTGTCGTACTTTTCCCCGCATTGATTGTCGCTAATTGACATTATATAAAGAAAGCAGTTGATACGTGCAAACCGTCCGTTCTTCCTTCCAGGAAATTTCGACAATCTTCCCGCTCCCTATCTGGTCGGAATCATGGTGACGTTTGATCTCGATCTCCTGGTTTATGGGAAATAATTTGTACCCTGAAAATTCTATTTCAAACATATTTTGCTGATGCAGTAAACGCTTTTCTCTACCGTGAGTCAGCAGCTTCCATTCAATTGACATAGGCATTGACATTCAACACCCACCTCCCGATATCATTTACCTATCATAGTACGTCATGGTAGTTTGCTTGACAAGAAAAATTTCCTGTACGGAAGGATTTTAACCCAAAAAATCACGTAATGTGAAAGGGAAATTAATATGATAACTACCCAGTATTCGAATATTTTTTTGAAATGTGTCTTCGTATTCGCCTATTCCCGTTCCTTGCTGTAGATGTGTGTCTAAAATGGACGTGATGGTCTGCAAGGCTGTGGTTACTTCGAATATTTCCGCTAACGATAATTCCTGCAAAGAAGGAATATCCATTAACTGAAAGCTTTTCAATTTGGCTATGTAGCCTTCGGAAAAGTACTCGGGTAAGATTCGGTCATAAATTTCCTTCATCAGAGAAAGGGCGTATTCCTGTTGTTCCGAAGTGGAAGCGGTGATCACTTTCATAAAAATCCTCCTGTATATCTAATAGCAAAAATAAGAGCCTTTGCTGCTGTCAGTCAATTGACAGCAGCGCAATAAGGTCATCTTCTTCTACTATATCACGAGCTTATTTCGTTATTTAAGGAGTAATTATTGGCAATCTGGTGATCAAGCAAACTGGAATGCAGCTTTCGATCCTTTTTGGGAAGGTGTGATTTGCAATTTAGCCGGTATTTCTTCTTTCAGCTGAGGAACATGGGAAATAATACCCAGCAGTCGATTGCTTTGCTGCAATCCTTTCAAGCATTCTATCGCTTGTTCCAGGGACAATTCATCAAGTGTGCCAAACCCTTCGTCAATAAATAATGTTTCTAACTGTACTCCTCCGGCGTGTGCCTGGACGACGTCCGCCATCCCCAGAGCCAGACTTAGTGCAGCCTTAAATCCTTCGCCTCCCGATAAAGTTTTAACTGAACGCTGTAAACCGGTATGGTGATCAAGCACTTCCAGATCTAACCCGCTTTGAGCCCCTCGCTTGGCAATTTGATCACTGCGAATTAATTGATAACGATGATCGGTCATTTGGTCTAAACGAATATTTGCCTGTAAAAGGATTTCATCCAAGAATGCCGACAATACATAGCGTTCAAACGATAGACGCAAATGATTTTCTCCCCGAGCCAAATCTGCCAGCTCTCCGATATCGTAATATTGTTTTGCCTTCAATTGTTTTTCTTCCAGCAATTCCAGCATTGACTTTCTTATTTGCTCATAACTCTTGACGGTCAGTTTCAAATTTTGTATGTTCTGGTTGACCACCTCCAGCTTTTCTGAGCATCGGCGAACCGACGCTTCCAGTTCTTCTATATCAGGTTTTTCTTGCCCATCTAATTGTTTGTTAACTGCTTGAAGACGTTTCTCAACAGTATGCTTTTGCTTATTGAATTCCTCGATCTCTTGCTTAAGGTTTAAGCTCTCACTTTCTGTAATCCTGGCATATTGATAGGCTTCTATAGAAGGAAATTGACTATGTTCAATTTTTTCTTCAAAATCCGCTTGCTCTGTTGCTAGCTTTTGCTCTGTTTCCTTTGCAAAAGTACGCTGTTGCTCGATAATAGTATTCAGCTCTTGCAGCTTTTCTTTTCCAGCTTGGTACCTGGATTGGATGTATTCCCATTTTTGCAGCCATTCAGACAAGACTTTTTCCTTGTTAGTCACTTTCTTCTGAATAACGAAAGGATCCTGGTCTTCTTCTGAAAGTTCCTGCTTTGCTGTCTCCACTTGCATGTTGATACGCATCCAGGATTCGGTGATGCTTTCTTTTGATTGCTTGAGTTCTTCCAGCTGTGTTTCCAATTGTTGTGTTTTTTTCGATAATTGTTCTGACTGCCGGCCGGCTTGTTCCATTTGCTCAATCTCTTTATAAAGAAGGTCCATTTTTCTTTTCTCTGCAGTAACGGTGTTTTTCCAGCTTTCCAATAGACGCAGAATAGACTGACCATCTAACGTATCGATACTGTCTTTGAATGCCTGGTAATTTTGATCCACTAACGACCTTTGAGCTTGTCCGTCCGATTTCACTTGAATATAGTACCGCTGCCACTCATCAAAATCTTTTTTGGCTGTTTCAAGCCGTTTTCTTGTCTCTTCCAATTGGCGATCCGATATATCCTCTGTTCTACCGCTGGCAGGATCGGGATGTTGTTCGGAACCACAAACCGGACAAGCGCAGCCTTCTTTCAAATGCTGTGCCAATAATAGTGCATGGTTATTGGCCTGTTGTGCTTCAAGTTCATTCAACTTTGATTGCAGCCGCTCAATGAGTTGTTGTTTTTCATTATATTGCTGGTGCACCTGTTGATATTTTTGACGAAGTTCTTGTAATTTTTCAAATTGATTTAACAATTCCTCCAACTTTTTTGTTTGTTCTTCAGCTTGTTTGACTTTTTGTTCCACATGATAATATTTTTTTGTTGTTTCCTGATGCTGTTGTACCTGCACTTGCAGTTTATCCTGTTGGTGACGGATTTTCTTCATATCATCCGTTAGCCTCTGGATGTTTGTTTCTGCAGCTTGCTTCTTTTGCTCAGCTTGCTTTTGTTCCTGTTTGAGTAGAACAAGCTGCTTAGACTGCTCTAATTGTTTTTTTGTTGTTTCCAGTTGCTCCTGCAGTTGCTCTCGTTCGCGCTCCCGGCCTGATTCTATTTCATATTCAGCTGCAACTGTTTGGAACCATTCCTCTGTCTCTTTCTTTTTCGCTTTCTGGCTGTCCAGTCTTTTGATTTGATTCTCCCATTCGCTTTTGCGTCTTTTTACTTGTTCTTCAAACGGGATGATTTTAGCCGCTGTTTCCGCTAATTCTAGTTTTTTCTGTTTTTCATTTACAGAAGGTTGCCGCTCTGTTAACTTCGCTGAAGTTTCCTGCAATTGATCAAATTCCGCAAACATTTCCGATAGCTGTTTACCTTTGTAAAAAGCTTCTTGCGCGGCATTTAATGCATTCTTTTCTTTTGCTAACTGTTCTTCGTTGAGTCCCAGATCTTCACTCGCCTCGTGTATTTCCTCATTCAATTTTTCTATAATAGTCTCAATGGAATCCGACTCTTCCGTCTCATTCTTTCTCCATTGTATTTTTGCTGCTTCCCGTTCCAAACGGTCCTCAAGCTGTTTGATAGACTCCAAAAGCTGTTTGGACTGTTTCTTCAACTCCTCGGTAATTTGTTCGTAGAAGTGCGTGTGGAAAATTTTTTGTAAAATTTCTTCTCGTTCCTTACTGTTTTCGGAAATAAGCCGCCGAAATTCTCCTTGGGGAATCATGATCATTTTCCGGAATTGCTCATAATCCAAGCCGAGTTGCTCTTCCAGCATTTCGTTGACATCCTTGATTTTAGAAGCTGCCAAAACGGTCTCACCGTCATTTATTTCATATAATTCCGCTCTCGCCGGGTCTTCAGTGAATCCATCTCCCCGCTCTTTTCGTTTCTTTTGCTTCGGAAAACGGTTTACTTGGTACATTCTCCCCTTCAAAGCAAACTGAAAGCTTACTTCAGTCGGCTGATCAATTTCAGCAAAATGACTACGAAGGGAGTCGTGGTCTCGGTCATTACCGCTGGCCCTACCATAAAGTGCATAACAAATAGCATCAAAAATGGTTGTCTTGCCCGCTCCGGTAGGTCCTGTTATTAGAAATATCGATTCATTGCCAATTTCCCGAAAATCGACTATCTGCGTTTCCCGATAAGGACCAAAAGCGGTTATCGATAACTTGATTGCACGCATGTTACTTCCCCCTCTCCTGATCCATCAACAATTGGACAACTTGATTCATCTGTTCCCTGCGCGATTCCGGAATCGCTTCCCCTTTCATCTCCTTATAAAATGTTTCAAATAATTCCGTATGGGACATTTTTTGTTTTTCTCGTATTTTGTTTAAATCGTTCAGCTGCATCTGGGAATTAAGCACTTGACGTTCCAGGCGGAGAATGTTCGGATATCGCTTTCTTAATTTGCCCATCGGATCGACTAGCTGGCCATCATCCAAAAGTCGTATATGCAGGTAATCTTCTTCGGGGAACTCTTTGCTTCCTTCCAATAATTCGTCAAAATATCCCTCCACTACCCGCATATCTCTTCTCGGCGTGAGGGGAAGATACTGTCTATCCACGACGCCATCTTTATCGATTTCCAAAAGGGTAACCGACTTTTTCTGATTTGCTTCAGAGAAAGAATATTTAAGCAGCGAGCCGCTATAGCGGATGTTATCATCTGTAACCCGTTGTGGCTGATGGAGATGACCAAGTGCTACATAAGAAAAATTTTTAAACAACCCGGCATCGATATACGGACTTCCTCCAATCATCGATAACCGTTCTTCCGATTCGGATTCCATACCACCGGCTAAAAACGCATGGCCAATGAAAACATGCCGTTCTTCCATATCATGTCGTTTTTCAATATGGGTAATAACGGCCTCCATCGCTTTCTGATGGCTCTGAATACTGTCATCCTGAAAATAAGCACGAGCATCAGCAGGTTCCATATAGGGAATTAAATGAAAGTGGATTGGTCCGTGTTCATCGTAAAGCGTAACAGGATCTAATCCTCCCTTTAGCTTCGTTTCAATAAACAACTGCTGTGAACGGAATATACTACTGCCGAAATCGAGCCTGTCCGGACTATCATGATTACCTGAAACGGCTAAAACAGGTATTTTTAATTCCGTTACAATGGTCGTCAACACCCTGTTCAGCAATTCGACCGCTTCTTTCGGCGGTACCGATCGATCATATAAATCTCCAGCAATAATAACCACGTCCGGTTTTTCTGCTCGGATCATTTCTATCATTCTATCAAGCATATAAGCTTGATCCTCTGTCATATGCACACTATTAACGATTTTACCTAAGTGCCAGTCAGCAGTATGTAAAATTTTCACGTAAATCCCTCCATAGTTGTCATTTTAGCATGTTCTTGTCTGCCGGGCATGTGAAATAACTTCTTTAGCTGACGAAAAAAAGCCCTGCAAGCAGGGCTTTTTGGTATGCAATTAACCTTCATTCATCAAGTAATCTTCCCATAGCCGGTCGAAGACCTGGGTTGCTTCCGTAAAAGGAATATTCCACTCTAAGTAACGACTGACTTCATCATAGGAAGTAGATTGTTTCGGGAAATCGTGAGCCTCGAACATCCAGTCGGCCAGACGACGTTCGTCTGTCTTTGGACCGGAGCCACGGTACCGCATCATATAGTGATAAAAGGAACGCAATCCTCTCACCTCCATTTCCATCGATCGGGATTAGTCATCGCTGTCCATAAATGCTTCATGCTTTCTTTGCTTTTTGCGAAAAGTAAAAGCTGAAAGGAAAATGCTTATCTCATACAATACGATTAGTGGCACCGCGACGACAATTTGCAAAACAAAATCCGGCGGCGAAATCATCGTTCCGATAATAATCAAGATTAAATAAGCGTATTTTCTCGTTTTTCGCATAAAATCCGGTGTCAATATTCCTAGACTGGTCAAAAACATCGTAATGATCGGGATCTCGAATAAAATCGCAAAAGGAAGAGTGACCCGGAGTAAAAAGCGAAAATATTTATCCACCGTGAAAATCTCATTGAACATCCCATCGTTTAGCGACAACAGAAACGGCAATATCAGATCAATAAATACATAATATCCGAAGGCAAGCCCGCCGATAAACAATAAAAAGGTTGCCGGAATATAAGATAAGGATACTTTTCTCTCTTTAGGTGTAAGTCCTGGCCGCACAAACAGCCATGCCTGCAAGCAGAAAAACGGAATTGTGCCTACGACTGCCACCACAGAAGCCATGGTAAAGTATATCCAGATAATTTCTCCTGGACTGATTACATTCAAGGTGAAATCAAGATCATTGACAAAAAAACCGTAAATATCACGGACAAACACAAAACCGACAATAAAAAAAACAATAAAAACAACCGCTGTCCAAATCAATCGTTTGCGCAATTCCGTTAAATGTTCTGTCATATTCATTTCTTTTTCATAATCAGCTGATCCGGACAAAAAACAGCCCCCTTTCTCAAAAAGAAGATGCAAGGACCTTGTCCCTACACCTTCATCGCACACAATCCGGCGATTCTACGCCCCATCACTTTCTATATTCAGAAAAAACGAGAAGCAGTCATACGTCAACAGGTACTATTACTTTTGTTTCTCTTCCACTTTTTTCGAGTCCTCATCCGAGATGATATCCCTTGTAGCTTTTTTGAATTCTCTCAAAGAGCTTCCCACCGCTTTGCCGATTTCCGGAAGCTTGGATGGCCCGAACACAATTAGCGAAATAACCAATATGAGGATCAGTCCTGGAAAACCTATATTACTAAACATATGGAATCACTCCACTTCTTATTTTCTCTCGACGTCGTCAGAAGACTCTTTTTTGGTATATTCATCGAACGGTTCTGTTAAATCTTTCGTAGAATTTTTAAATTCTTTTAACGTCTGCCCGGTTGCTTTGCCTATTTCAGGCAACTTTTTTGGTCCGAAAATGATCAACACGATGATCAATATCAGAATTAAACCCGGTATTCCAATGCTTGTCAACATTTATCATCACCTACTCATTGTGAAATTAACCTGTTTGTACATCTTCCATCAAACCAAAAGGGTATGCTTTTCACGTACATCTTACCACTTTTTTTACCGCCTGTCCTCCACCGTCACTAATTTTACGAAATTTCAAAGGACCAGTGTATGAAAGAAGACTAACTATTCCGTCCTACCCGGTCGTATTGCAGGAAATAATAATCATATGGATTGCGATCATTTTTTTCCCCTTGAATTTTTTTCGTCAACTTCCAATCCTTTTCGTTATATGCAGGGAAAAACGTGTCTCCAGGAAATGTTTCATCAATGTAAGTCATGTACATCCGGTCTGCATATGGCAATACTTGACGAAAAATTTCTCCGCCGCCGATAACAAATAGTTCAGTATCCGGATCCTTTTCATTCCATTTGACAATTTCCTCAACAGAATGAAGAATCGGGCAGTCACCCGCCTGAAAGCTTTCGTCGTTTGTGACAATCACATTTTCACGATTCGGAAGGGGGCCGTTCATGGATGCAAACGTCTTTCTTCCCATAATAATCGTGTTGCCAGTAGTCATTTGTTTGAAAAACTTCAAGTCATTCGGAAGCCTCCAAGGCAAATCGCTTTGATACCCTATCACTCTATTCCGATCCATCGCGTAAAGCAGTGAAATCATCGCATTATCCCTCCACTTTAAACCGCCACCGGTGCCTTTATCGGCGGATGTGATTCATAGTCCTTGATGTGTAAATCTTCCAATTCAATCGTGAAAATAGAATCGGCCTCCGAATTGATTTCCAATTCTGGAAACCGGTAAGGAGTTCGTTCCAGTTGCGTGTTTACTTGCTCAAGATGATTGCTATAGATATGAGCATCTCCAAGTGTATGAATAAATTCCCCTGCTTCAAGGCCGCATTCAAACGCAACCAGGTGTGTCAGGAGAGCGTAACTGGCAATGTTGAACGGTACGCCTAAGAAGATATCACCGCTTCGCTGATAAAGCTGACACGAGAGTTTCCCATCCGCAACATAAAACTGAAACATGGTGTGGCATGGCGGCAGTGCCATATTCCCTGGTACATCCTCTGGATTCCAAGCGGTAACGATATGCCGTCTGGAATCCGGGTTTGTTTTAATCGCTTCTATCACTTCGGCTAGCTGGTCAATGGTTTCTCCTCTTGATGTAGCCCAGGCACGCCATTGACGCCCGTAAACCGACCCTAAATCGCCATATTTTGCTGCAAAAACATCATCTGTTAAAATTCTCTGTTTAAAGGTATCCATCTGTTGTTGGTAAATGGAACGGAACTGCTCGTCCTGTTGACTTCGATGGCCAAAATCCTTCATATCAGGACCTTGGTAGTCGTCACTTTCCACCCACGTTTTAAAGGCCCATTCATTCCAAATGTTGTTGTTATGCTTCAACAGATAACGAATATTTGTATCTCCTTTGATGAACCACAACAATTCACTGGCGATGAGACGGAACGGAACACGCTTTGTTGTAAGTAAAGGAAAACCTTCCTTCAAGTCGAAACGCATTTGATGACCAAACACCGATAGGGTTCCGGTATTGGTCCTATCCTGTTTTTTGTTTCCTTTCTCTAAAACGGTTTTGCATAAATCTAGATAAGCTTGTTCTCCACTAGTCATCTAAAATCAAATTCCTTTCGTCAATTGAAATAATATTGAGGGACCGAAGATAAATCCAGTTGCTTTAACTTGGTAAAAAACCGATATGTCTGCGGCGCTTTTTCTGAAATTATCTGCTTCGATCTTTTTCCTGCATAATAAAAAGCAAACACTTCGGCAAAGTATTCAGAAGGATATGTAAGAAAATAATCATCCCTTGGAAACAAGTGTGCTGCTTCTTCCTTCCAGTTTTCATCCATTTCCTCCGCCAAAGCAGGCATGGTTTCTAGTAACCGATAAATGGTGTGCCCGGTTTCATGCAACTCTAAGTTGAATGCCCCATGGCCGTTTCCCGGCTGGCTGGCACCTATTTTTGCGGATACGAGCCATCCACCCCCGGATCCGGGTACTTCTTCCCACGTTGCATCCTGTTCCCATCCCCTCGGTTGTTTCCATTTCAAGTGGTATAACAACGGTTCATCTGTCAATCGGCCTTCAAACAATCGAACTTTCACCTGTTGTGAAGCCAAAAGCTGCAACAGGTTACGGTCAATATGATTGAGCCTGGTCACCATTCCTGCGACAGCAGCAGGGTTGTCCGGATTTTCTGGAACAACGACGATTTCATCCAACAAATCATAGTTGTCCAGTTGTTGTAAAAGTTGAACATAATCACTGCCACTTGCCTTGTTAAGCGTTATGCCGTGAAATGGTTTGGTAATGTCGATAAATGGAAAAAATAAAAAGATAAAAATAACTATTGCCGGTTTTATCAATCGGTTAACATGTTTCATTTTCTGTAATCAGGACAATCGTACTTCGTCAAAAATGCTTTCATCATAAGTGGTATCTCTATCTTAACATATTACAATTGTATTTCGGTTACGAAATACAATCATATTCCCGTTCATTCTACATACATCTTGTTAAGAGCACAAATCGGAAAGGGGTTTTGGCATGCTTACTGAAGCGAGTGTTCAACATGTTGTCAAGCATTCAATGTCTTATGGTTTTGTGCTGACCCAGCCATTTGCTTTTTATGTAGACGCATATCCTGTTTTAGAAAATCAAATGATCAAAGAATCCAATACGCTCTATTACGGCCAGCATAATCAATCCGTGAAAATTTTGCAGCATAAATTGGCCAATCTGTCTTTTTTTTCTCAACCCATCGATGGAGATTTCGGTATATATACAGAATATGCCCTGAAAAAATTTCAAAAAGAACATGATTTGATGGTCTCTGGAAGAGCAGACAAACAGACCGTAGAGAAATTGATTGTAGAAGAAAGAAATGAACAATTGACTCCTTTAAGGGAAATAGACGCAGCCCTTTATCCTGGCGAAACAGGAAAGGATATCGAAAAGATACAAAATGCCCTCCAGTACTTCGGGTACTATGAAATGGAAGTCGATGGTATTTTCGGACCGGTGACAGCCCAAGCGTTGCTTGCTTTCCAAAGAGATAACGGGGTTACGCCTGAAGAAAGAGTCGATGATGCTACCATCGAAGCATTCTTCGCCAAAAAGAATGAATCAGTTGAAGCAAAGGAAGATTTACCGGAACACGCGAAGCCAGAGCCAGAACAAACAGCCCATTCTACAACAGAGAAAACGGAAAAAGTAGAAGAACCAGAAAAAACAATACCTAAGCCGGCAAAAAAGGCAGCAGCAGCTGTCGAACCCGCAGCAGTCATTCAGACCGCGAAACAATTGATTGGCTCCCCGTACACTTGGGGCGGTACATCGCCGGACGGGTTCGATTGCAGCGGTTTAATTCAATACATTTATCAAACCCATGGAATAAAGCTTCCACGGACGGTCAATGAATTATGGAATGCAAGTAAACCGGTCGAATCTCCTTCGATAGGCGACTTTGTTTTTTTTGAGACCTATAAACAAGGACCATCACACATGGGGATCTACGTCGGCGACGGAAAATTTCTTCATGCCGGTGAATCACGAGGTGTCGAAATAAGTGACATGGAAAACCCATACTGGAATCCTCGCTATCTCGGCGCAAAACGTGTAAGCATACAGCCTTGATTATCTGTTTTTTATAAGGTCAGAAGGGATAAGTTCCGATGTTGTTGTCCAGCTACTGCGCCTACCCCTTGAAGTCTTAAGCCATTTCTCCGTGTGGCAAGTACACCACTCCGAGACATTGCTTAAGCTTGTCGGGGGTGGGCGAGTTTTCTTTATTAGCAGTGCAAGACTCCATGCCTTTCTTATGTACCTTTTCTAGAATGGTTCGGCTCTCGACTCTCCTTTGCGTTCCCATTCCAAATGAAATTGACGCAGAAAGTCTTTCATGAATTCATGCCGCTCCTTTGCAATCATTGCTGCGGAATCAGTATTCATTAAGTCCTTCAATAATAATAATTTTTCATAAAAATGCTGAATGGTCGTCTGGTCATTTCCTTCCTCGTGGATCAATCGGCCGTGTGCTCCACCAAAAGCGAAAGCACGGGCTATTCCAACTGCGCCGATTGCGTCAAGTCGGTCTGCATCCTGGACAATCTGTCCCTCCAACGTTTTTGGCTGTTTGTGGCCATTACGATAAGAAACATCAGCGATAGCTTCATCAATCGCAATACGCTCTTCTTCCCTGATTCCAATCTTCTTCAAAAATTGAATAAGTTCCAGCTTGGAGGCTGCCGGATCATCGACTAATTTGTCATCCGTTATATCATGAAGCCAGCCAGCCGCTTCCGAAACTCGTTTATCAGCATTCTCCCGATCGGCAAGCTGGCATGCCATGGAGGCGACTCTTTTCATATGTGAGAAATCATGACCGGTCCCTTCCTTACAGAATTTTTGATAGACAAATGCTTCAATTTGTCGCAATTGTACTGGGTTCATATGGAAACGCCCCTTTTCAAAAATTAAAAAAATCAAGCTGACGAGGATTTAAATGTTCGTACTTGATACCCAATAATTCAATCATTTGTCTTGCATTATCGGCTGCATCTCCTCCCGAGTTGTTATTAAAGAGGACTGTGATGTGCTTTGTTTTTTTGGAAAGATTTTCAATGTGGTTTTTCCACTCAATCAGCTCCTGCTCATTATAACGATACAAGAATCGGACAGCACGCCAATCGCTTCTTCCATTACGATTCCAACCATGCACATTCCTGCCGTGGAAACGGATCAGTGTTTTTTCAGGATGAGTTGGCTCCAAAACGGTCGGAACCGATCCTTCTCCTGCTTGCGGTTCATCGCATATCGTATGTATCCATCCTTCCTCCTGCATGAAGTCTAAAGTGTTTGCGCGGTACTTATCATTAAACCAGGACCGATTTCTGAATTCGAGTGCAAGTGGCAAATCGGGCAGCAATTCTTTTATTTTACGGAGTTTGGCAATATGTTCTTTGCTAACATCAAACCATGGCGGAAACTGGAACAGCACAGCATTCAGTTTGCCTGCTTCCACAACGGGCTCAATCGATTCCCGATAAGACTGAAACATTTCCTTTGCTTCCTGAACAGTCAATGATTGGCGGTCATGACCGGTCATGCGCTGAAACGCCTTTATTACAAAAGAAAAGCATTCTGGTGTCTCCTTCACCCACTTTTGATAGTTACGCCGGGGCTGAATCGCATAAAAAGCAGTATCTACTTCCACAACCGGGAAATGGGAACCGTATATAGAAAGCTTGTCGCGCGGATTTATTTTATCCGGATAAAGAGATTCATGGTCCCCCCAACCAGTCACTCCTATGTTGATCGTCATTTCTTCTCCCTCCGCTACCATGATTATATTCATGGTAGTATACATTCGAGTTATTATCTACTGACAACCATCCAGAATAGCATTCCTCGAGCAAAGCAAAGTGTTGATAAATTGTACCTTGACAAACCGGGTTCTTCATGGTTGATTTCCTTGACTAGTCTGAAAAAATGCGCTATATTTGATTCAAGCAAATAAGGTGAGAGAGCTTTCCTGACTGATGTTGCTTCCTTTAAACAAAGAGCACCATTCAAGAGAGACGGTTTTCCATCTTTTTTGTAAAATTTCCACGTGTTACGTGCAGGTTTTTAGGAGGATTATTTACATGCAAAATGGTGTAGTAAAATGGTTTAATGCAGAAAAAGGGTATGGTTTTATCCAGCTAGAGGATGGAAATGACGTATTTGTCCATTACTCTGCTATCCAAGAAGAAGGATTCAAGACATTAGAAGAAGGCCAAGAAGTAACTTTCGAAGTTGTCGAAGGTGAACGCGGACCACAAGCTGCTAATGTAACAAAACAATAAATGAAAATAATTCCAACGGTGATTCTGATAATCACCGTTTTTTTACTGCCAATAAACGGCTATTGCCTAACTCTTTACCAGAACTTCAGGCGCTGATTGCATAATCGTCTGCTTGCCTATATAATATATCCTTGTTGCTTTTATGCACGCGGTTCGCAATCTCCCGCGTTATCAAAACTAAGGAGGATGAGTAATGCAAAACGAAATATTATGGATCTTATTTGCGCTGATAAATTTTGTCATGTTGCTTGTTGTATATCGTATTTTCGGCAAACCAGGCCTATTTGTCTGGATCGGAATGTCTACCGTGGTGGCCAACATCCAAGTAGTGAAAACAATCGAACTATTCGGCTTAACTGCCACACTTGGTAATATTATCTATGGGACGGCATTTTTGGCTACCGACATACTAAATGAAAAATATGGGAAACAAGAGGCGAAGAAAGCCGTATGGCTGGGATTTTCCACATTGATCGCCATGACCCTCATGATGCAGGTGGCATTGCTGTTTAAGCCAGGTGTGGATGACATCGCACAAGAGGCAATGGAAACCCTGTTTGGCCTTGCCCCGAAAATTGCCGCCGGCAGTTTAGCGGCCTATATCATCAGTCAATACTTCGATGTATGGATTTACGCACAACTGAAGCGAATTTTCCCTGACTCAAAGTACCTTTGGCTTCGCAATAACGGCAGCACCATGGTCAGTCAGCTTCTGGACAGTGCAGTCTTTTGCGGCATTGCTTTTTTTGGTGAATATCCACCGGGAGTTTGGATGGAAATTTTCTTCACTACCTATATTATCAAGTTTCTTGTAGCTGCTATCGATACACCGTTCTTATATTGGGCAAAACGCATGCATAATGAACGTAGAACAGGGGAAGCAGAATAGCTCTAGTCTTCTCACAAGTCAAGCTTTGGATACCGTCTTTATACGTGCACCGCATGAGAATAAATTGTTGGAAAAAGCTGATAACAACAAAGAGGCGCAAATCCAGAAGGGCACTGTGCTTCTTTGTTAAAAAGGAGGAAATGAATTGATTGAAGTATATACCGATGGGGCTGCAAGCGGGGATCCAGGTTTGAGCGGAGCGGGCATTTTTATTAAAGACGGTAAGAAAACATATGATTATAAATTTCCTCTTGGTTCTATGTCTAACCATCAAGCAGAGTTTGAAGCTGTCATCAAGGGATTGCAAGTGTGCAGGGAAAGCTTTCAAGATGAGATTCTTTCCTTTCGTTCAGATTCCAAGCTAGTCGTCGACGTAATCGAAAAAGATTTCACGAAAAATCAAACTTTCCTGCCATATTTACAAGAAATAAGACAGCAGATAGAAGCTTTCCCTCACTTTTTTATAAAATGGATTCCCGAAAAGCAAAATAAACAGGCAGATCAACTGGCAAGACAAGCTATTCGACTTAATTAAAGCCCAACCGGTTATTTGCTTTTTGAAATACTTTTAAGCAAATTAACTTATCGCGGTGAAACGGAAAGTATGAATTCATGTTCTCATGGTAAGAGTATTTCCGTTCCATAGTGATCGCTTTAAACGGAAGCATTGCAAAAAAGGCCTGATTAACGGAGCCATTCCCCCGTCAAATCAGGCCTTGTTTCTTGAGGTTTGCTTGGTACAGAAAGCCCTTTATCCCGGAGCAGCCGGTCTGCCTGGTTAGTTGTTTTAACACGTTCCCCAGCCAAAAGCTCCAGAACGCTTATAAAAAAGCTGCCATCAAAGTGGAGTTGGAATTGCAAGGTAACTTTCAACGCTTTAATTGTCATCCAATCGGGGGCATTGGTGGTGTTCTTCCCCAAATAAATAAAATGAATATCTTCGTCCGACAATTTAAAACCTTGCGTCCATAAGTCTTCAATAAAGTATCCCAGCGGATGTCTTTTTTCTAACTCCTTTGCCATTATCATCACTCCTGCAAACTTTGCTCCCTGAAAAAATCACTCATCCAGTGTAACACGTTTCGTTGAATCCATTATACAGAACATCTGTTCTCTTGTCTATTATTACTGACCCTTTTCCAACTCGCCCAACGCTCTTTCCTCTTCCGGAATCCGTACCCGCAACAATAAGAGATGCAAGAACGGAAACATAATTGCCGTAATATATGTATGAAACATCAGCGGTATCACGATCAATTCCAATAATACAACCAGATAATTGGGATGCTTAATAAAGCGGTAAGGACCTTTTCTTACAAGGTTTGCACCAGGAAGAATGATAATTTTTGTGTTCCAGAACCTTCCCAGTGAGGCAATACACCATATTCGCAGCAACTGTGTGATGACGAACAGGATAAATAGATATATGTTCAACTCCAGCTGATACAGACCTTTCCATTGTGCTTCCGCCCATAAACTAACAAAAAATAAACTGTGGGTCAGGACAAACCATTTATAATGTTCTGCACCTGATTCAATTGCCCCCTGCTCTTTCATCCAGCTTTCGTTGCTACGGGCGATGCCTAACTCGATCAAACGCTGTAAAATCAAAAACACAAACAAGAGGCCCATCCACCAATTCATGAAGACCACACCAATTCCAACAATTCGGAGCTGAATCCCGGTCCCAATGCGGACATTAAACTTCTCTGACCAGGGTCAATGGCTTCCTGCATCCACTTTTGTAAAATATATAACACTGTTGCTGAAGACATATTACCATGCCGTTTTAAGACATCATAAGAATGAAACAGTTTCTTATCACTTATTTGGAGCACTTCCTCTATCGATTGAAGTACCTTTTTTCCGCCAGGATGTGCAACATAGAATGCATAATCGCTCTCATTGGTGTTTTGTGCTTCTAAAAACGAAAGAATATGTTGCTTCCAGAATGTTTCGACTAACTGAGGAATGCTTTTGGAAAATATTACTTCAAAGCCATGGTCAGCAATTTCCCATCCCATTACATCCAATGATGCTTTTTTTGTCCTCGAGTCGACATTGGTTATTCGAGGGGCGGCCGTTTTTCGATATGTCTGATAAGGGGAATCTTCACCGATTAAAAGGGCGGCAGCAATTCCATCGCCGAATAAGGCAGTGCCAATGAAATTACTCTTGCGATCGTCGTCTTTTTGAAATGTCAGGCTGCATAGTTCTACACTTACCACAAGTGAAACACGAGCAGGATTTGCGGTAAGCCACTCGTGGGCATGTGCCAGGCCGCTGGCGCCCCCCGCACAGCCAAGCCCCCATAACGGAACACGCCGGACATCTTCGCGAAATTCTCGTTCGTTCAGAATGAAGGCATCTAAAGATGGAGTTGCAATGCCGGTACTGGAGACGAAAACGATGGAATCGATTGCTTGATAAGGAATCGACCTATCTAAAAAGTCACCGTTATTTAAACAAGCATCGATTGCAGAAACACTATGTCTAAGTGCTTCTTTTTGATAGATACGGTTTCGCTCTACAAAGGAGTGCTGCTCAGAAAACCACGTTTTCGGAACGACGAACTGGCGTTGTTCCACTGCCGCATTTTCAAACACAGGAAGCAGCCGGTTTAATTCTCTTTCCGGACGTGGAAAAATATGTTCTACCAGTGTTTTGATTTCATCTTGTTCCATGGTGAACTCTGGCAGGCTTGTTCCGATTGATCCGATAACTGACATGTAAGCACCTCTTCTATTATCTTTATTTACCATCCTTACCTATGTACCCTCATTTGAAACAGAATTAACAAGCATATGCTAGATGGGAAGTTAAACAGTGTTAGAATCCGTATATAGTCATACCTCCGTCAACAAATAACGTCTGCCCGGTTATATAATTGCTTGCATCTGAAGCCAGAAACACTGCCGCACCAGCCAGTTCTTCCAGTTTCCCAATCCGGTTCAAAGGTGTTCTGTCCAAAATATCGGAAACATATTGTTCATCCTTCAGCAACTCTTCGGTCAAGGCTGTCGGAAAATACCATGGCCCAATGGCATTGACGAGTATGTTGTCTCCGCCCCATTCCATCGCTAGGTTTTTCGTCATTTGAATGATTGCACTTTTCGTCATCGCATAGACTACACCTGTCCGCAAAGCCACGTGCCCGCCGACCGAGGACATATTGATTATTTTACCTCCGCCTTGTTTTTTCATTCGTTTGGCTGCAGCCTGGGCAAGAAAAAAAGAACTTTTCATATTTATATCGATGATTTGGTCCATTTCTTCAGAGGTGACTTCTATTGCTTGGCTGCGAATGTTAATGCCAGCATTGTTAACCCAGATATCGACATTACGGTCTGCAATACTATCATCGAGTTGCCGGATAATACTTGAATAATTTTTCACATCTTCGCAGATTGTCACAACATTGCTTCCTAATTCCTCTGCTTCTTTCTGAACCCCATAAAGCGGCTCCTTGTTCCGGGCTATAAGTACCAGGTCAGCGCCTGATTCTGCAAAGGAAAGAGCAAACTGCCCTGCCTATCCCTTTGCTTGCCCCTGTAATGACAGCTAATTTTTTATCCAGCCGAAATGATGGTAAATACACCTTACGTCCTCCTTTTTTCTCGCTCACATATCTAAATTTTTAGACTATTAAAACATTTCTTCAAATTATTTACTTTTTGTCGATTCAGTACTAAACTACTATTTGGCTACAAAGAATTCAAACAATTTTAACAGGGGGTTATCAAATGAAAAAGTTTTTACTATCACTAGGTCTTATTTCCGCATTAACCATCGCAGGCTGCTCCCAATCTGACAATGAGGATGAGACTGCTGATGACAATGCAGCTGAACAGCAGGATGACGATACACAATCCGATGAGTCGTCTGATAATTCAGCCCTAAAGAAAGAGTTACTTAGCGCACAGATGGACTTCACAAATACAATCAGTCCATATCAGCAAAAAATCAATGCGTATCAGGCTAACTTAGCAGATGAGGAAGTTACTGACGAAGACACCGAAGCATCTGCTGAAGAAGCTTTGACAGCAGCCAAAGAAGCACAGACTGAACTAGAAAATTATCAATTTGAAGCAGACGTACCCGATGACGTAAAAGAAAGCTATGAGCAGGCCATCACAACGCTTGGTGACTACTACAGCGAAATGGAAACTGCTATTGATGCATCTGCTCTTGAGCCTGATTTGTCTTCTGCACAGGAAAAATGGGATGAATTCCAGGAACAAATCACATCGATTTATGAAGGACAGGATATGTACGCTCCTGATATGGCAGACGCTTTAAGCTAAGGTATCGACTTAAAATGCTGCAGCACCATCACATGTCTATATCTAACCTAAAAGGCTTGGAATGACTCCAAGCCTTTTTGTTATCTTCATTTTGTTAAATAGACTCCGCAATTCCCTGATGAATCGAATAGGATTACGACCATTTTTCCACCCGTCAAAAACAACCTGTTCAGATAAAGCCTTTCTTCAGAATTGATAAATACTTGCATACTTGCTTTGCAAATGTTCCACAAGATATTCCGGATTTAATCCTTCTTCCGTAACATCTCGCAAAATCTCTAACGGCTTTTTCAATTTACCGTATTGATGGATGTTCTCCCCCAACCAGTTCTTAACAGATGCAAAGTCCCCGGACCTGATAGCAGACTCCACATCCATCGTCTCTTTAAGCTTTTGGTGGAATTGAGCGGCGTACATATATCCAAGGGCATAAGAAGGAAAATAACCGAAATCCCCTGCTGCCCAGTGGATATCTTGCAGCACTCCTTCCCTATCAGAACTTGGCCTGATTCCCAAGTAATCCTCCATTTTTTGATTCCAAAGCCCAGGAAGATCTTTTACTTCTATTTCGTCATTAATTAAAGCTTTTTCGAGCTCATAACGAACCATAATGTGAAGGCAATAAGTCAACTCATCTGCTTCAATTCGGATAAGGGAAGGCTTCACCTCATTGACTGCCCTATAAAAGTCGGAGAAAGAAATAGTGCTAAAGTCATCAGGAGCTATATCTTGGAATAATGAAAAATGGTTCTCCCAGAACGCTTCACTCCTAGCCACAAAATTTTCCCAGAATAGCGACTGAGACTCATGGATCCCCATTGAAGTTCCATCAGCAAGCGGCGTTTGAGCCAAGGCTTGATCAATATTCTGCTCATACAGGGCGTGACCGCCTTCATGGATAGTACCAAAGACCGCCATCCGAAAATCATTTTCATCGTATCTTGTCGTTACACGTACGTCCTTCGGATTGATGGCAATCGCGAACGGATGAACTGTTTCATCAAGACGACCTGCAGAAAAGTCATATCCCATCCGCTTCAGAATTTCCAGAGTGAACTTTTCCTGGTCCTGTTTAGGAAAATGTTTCTGCAGGATGGCGGAATTTGGCTTTCGGTCGGATGCCGTTATTCTTTTTAACAATCCGGTCAACGACCTTCTTAAGTCAGGAAAAACCTTGTCAAGCAGTTCGGTTGTCACACCTGGTTCATAAACATGCAGCAAGGCATCATAGCGGTTTTTTTCATACCCCCAGTATTCAGCGAACTTCTTATTATACTCGACCAGCTTCTCTAAGTATGGCTGGAGCAGTTTGAAGTCCCCTTTTTCCCGGGCTTCCTGCCATAATGATTCCGATTTGGATTGCAGCATCGTGAACTCCTTGAATTCAACTTCTGGAATCTTTCGGTTACGGTCGTACGCTTCTTCACATTCTTCCAGAGATCGTTGGATAATTTGACTGGAAGCCTTCCCTTTTAATGAATCAATGAAATGCTTCATCTTTTCAGAGGTAGCAATCTGGTACACTTTCTGTGAAAGAAAACCAATGACTTCCGAACGTTGATCGACCCCTTTAGGAGGAATTTTGGTGCGTAAATCCCATTGGATTAGCGCTAAAGCTTCTTGATAGGCTTTTTGTTCTTTCAATAATTCTAAAAAATCCGCTTCTAATTGTTTGTTATCCGTCAAACCGATCTCCCCCTATTTACCTCCAAAGAATTGGTAATAGTCTGTTTTGATATAACCATTGAACAATTTTCTTTTCTTTGTTGCCTTTTTTCCATATAACGTTTCAAAGCGTTCGTTGGAAGTAAGAATATAAACACTCCATCCGGGAAGTTGTTGCATCACTTTGCCAAACTCCCGATACATTTTTTCTACTTCCGCCTTGTCACCGATCCGTTCTCCGTATGGAGGATTTCCCACAAGATAGCCCGTTGCCTGCTGTGGATGAAAATCCTTCGCCTGCATCTGTTTCCATGCAACGAGATCGCCGAGTCCCGCTTCCATGGCATTGTCCTTTGCCACTTCGATCATCCGGTGATCAATGTCAGAACCGGTAATATCCAGCGGTTGGTCGTAGTCAGCTAAATCTTCCGCCTCCTCATGTGCTCTTTCCCAAAGGTCACTGCCGACAAGCTCCCAGGATTCTGAAGCAAATTCACGATTAAAGCCCGGAGCGATGTTCTGTCCAATAAGGGCTGCTTCAATCGGTATGGTACCAGAGCCACAAAACGGATCGACGAATGGTTGATCTGCTCTCCAGTTGGTAAGCTTCACTAAAGCAGCTGCCAAGGTTTCTTTTAGTGGTGCTTCACCTTGACCAATCCGATAACCGCGTTTATGCAATCCGGTTCCCGATGCATCGATTGACAATGTGACCTGATCCTTATGCAAGGCGACTTCAATTCGATAAAATCCTCCTGACTCTTCCAGCCAGGAAGCAACTCCATATTTCTGCTTCAAACGTTCTGCAACCGACTTTTTCACTATTGCCTGGCAATCGGACACACTATAAAGTGTGGACTTCACCGATTTTCCGATGACCGGAAATTCCCCATCCTCGGGTATGTATCGCTCCCAAGGAAGAGCTTTGGTCTGCTCGAATAAGGAATCAAATGTTTTGGCCTCAAACTGGCCAACCAACACCTTAATTCTGTCAGCCGTCCGCAGCCAGAGGTTGCACCTCGGGATAGCAGCTGCGTCCGCTGTAAAAAGCACTCTGCCATTTTCAACAGTTGTATCCTGATATCCTAACGCGCGTACTTCCTGTGCGACTATGCTTTCTAATCCCATTGCTGCTGTAGCGATTAATGTAACTTGCTGCTTCATAAATGAATTCCTTTCCTGTACCTATTTAATAATTATGTAAACAAAAAGCCCTCTCTAACGCTGGATGCTGTTAGAAAGGGCTGCCTATTTCCTGATTAAAGCAACGACCAATGAATGTTTTATAAGCCATGTTCTGTACTATTGTACTGCAAACGGTGGTCAACCTCGTACGCAAGTAGTAATCATCTATCTCCAGGCGAATGCCCGGCTCTCGTTCGGTTCGTTTCCCTACTAAAGAATGCCCCTACCAATATTTGGGTTGCTCACTCGCGGGGTTTACCTCGTTCCACTCAAGCGGTTTCCCGCCTGACTACGTCACTGTGGCACTTTCAAGGTTGCAATACCATATCCCTAATGACTTAGGTATCTTCCCTGCCGTTAATCCAAAAAGGATTACCTTGACTTATGAATTCGTCAAGCACGAACACTACAAGCATCTCAGCTTGTGTGAGCATGGACTTTCCTCTACACACCTTCGATGTGCAGCGATTACTCAAACATCCACTCATTGCTTATCCATTGTATTATCATCTTCGTTTCTAGTCAATGCGACAATGCTTAGTATAACATATTCCCTAATGGATCGCATTGGTAATGATAGCCAAGAAATCAGGAGTCAGCATCTGCAAATTTCTTTCCGAAAACAGCTTTTTCTAAATTGGAGACCCTTTTCAAGATGTCATAATTAACCTGATGGTTACTTGGTGCAGTTGCTGTGCGGGTTCTTGTTTGATCGGACTGTCTTTTCAACCGGTCGTTTTCCTGGCGTAGCCGCTCTATTTCCTGTTGATAGGCTTCATAGTCCTGGATGATCACGTCTAGGAATTCATCCACTTCTTCCTGGTTATACCCGCGCATTGCAGTCTTAAAGTTTTTTTCCAATATATCTTTCCCTGTCAATTGAATACGATCTAAGCTCATCCATATCACCTCATATCTCGTACAACTTATCTCTTATTTTTTCAAAACATTGACCGAATGTCAATTTTTACTGTCAGAAGTACTACAAAATAAAGAATCCTTCAGATGGCAGGGATCAGGACCAGAAGTCAGGGTCCTCCATTTGTATTTCCTGCACGATGTCATCTAAATCCATCGGTGTAATCGTGTAAATCGGGTAATCCTTATGTTCACTTGCTTTCTTAGCCTCCTCATGGAAAAAACGACTGCTTCCGGGATACTCTTCATCAAGCAAAATCAGACAACCATCACTCTTATCGACCATCCATTTATTTTTTGCTTTGAATTGATAAGGACCTTTATAATCGCTTTGATAAATCGGCTGGTGAAAATCGGCCAACAGGAGGAGCTCTTGATAAGTTTGCTGCATGTGCTCCGGCCAACGACTCTCCTGATTGGTAAAGGGCGGGAATATACCAAGCTTTACATCATATGTTTCTTTTAAATCGATAATGACTTCCCCAGTCCATAATTCAATTCCCATTTGACCGGAAATAAGTACCCATTCCAACCCTTCTTCGATGAATCCGATAATCTTTTTTTGAATCGCCGCTTTAACAAACCTGATCTTTGGATCATCCTGCTTAAAAATATTCATTTCCATCGGTTTATAGCCGGTGACGGCTAGTACATCCATATGTTGTCCTCCTTTTGATTATGTGTAAAGAGGGATCGAAAAAAACAAAGAGCCGGCTGAATTTCGCCAACCAGCTCTTTCGAATTCTATTAGCACCACTTATTCGGTTTCTTCCAACCTTTCATGCCAAACGGTTGCTGATAACCCGGTCCCATCCCTGGACCACCCGGGCTCATAGCACCTGCTACCTGATTGCCAGGTCCTCCCGGAGGTGTTGCAGCACCTGCTACCTGGTTAGGCGGCATGTTAAAAGAACCACCGTATTGATCAACGCTATCTACGGTATTACCTACAGACGTGGAATGAGGATAAATATGCTGATTTTTTACCAAGTGATGGTTCATAATCGTGGTATGGGACGGGTGAATATGCTCGACCGTTTCTTCTGTACAATGGTGTACGACATTTTCCTGTGTCGGATAAACAATCTGTTTCGGACAGCCGCAATGCGGGCCGTGGTGATGTCTCATTTTTTTAGTCTCCTTTCTTTATGTTAGGTTCACTAATAATCTATGATAGGAGGCTAAGACATGTCTGAGACAGAAACCTAAATATTGAGATAAATGTCATTCCGGCAAACGAACCAATTGATTTCTCCTTATTTAATGCTTACAAAAAACTCATTACATCTTCTTCGTCCTTATATTGCGTTGTTCATATAAACTACGCAGTAACTTCCTTTGAAGTCCTTGGGCCTTTTTATAGTAGTGGTGTAGTCCAGCGCTACGGAAATACCTTACGCTTTCCGCGGGCGGCTGGTGAGCTTCCTCGAGCTAACGCTCTGCGGGATCTCACCGAGGCCTTTGCTCCCGCAGGAGTCTACAGGTATTTCCTCCGCTGAGAACAGCTACCTGTTTATAAACGAGTGTACTAGCCATTTTTCTCTTGAATCACTTGGTACTGCATGCATGTAGCTAGGATAACAAGCAGAGTCCAAGATAAGGACAAAAGACGGAACCCATCTGTTTTTTATGAAGGAGAAGTACGATTCCTGGCAAGCCTTTTTAAGATGTCTTGTTGGATTCGATGGAAAAGATTTCTACGCTTACGATAATCAGCACGCTGCTTGGCGCAGGGAGCATACGAAGACTCCTGCGGGAAAAGCGCGAGCTGAAGATCCACTTGGGAAAGCGGTTTTCTTTACCAAGTTAGCTGAAGCCGTGCCCGCGGAAAGCGAAGTATGCTGCCGAAGCGGTGGTTAACACGCTTTTTGAATGGGCAATGGACTACCCAATACAGTTACTGCGCAGTTTCTTTTATTTGTGCAATAAAAATAAGGTTTAAAGAACAGGATCAACAAAAACGAAAAACCCTGTTCGGCAACAGGGTCGATCCACACTTATTCATCTTCAACAGGGAGGTCAGCGGATTCAAACGAAAACGGCAGCAACTCTTCCATTGACATCGTTTTTCGATCATCTTCCAAGTTACCTATATGTATCGGCATCTTCTTGTCAAAAAACTCACTCATAACCTGACGACAAGAGCCACACGGTGACACGGGACGGCCCGTATCAGCCACAACTGCCATTTCGGCAAAATCAGTAACACCGTCTGAAATGGCTTTGAAAATGGCCACCCTTTCAGCACAAAGGCTTACCGGATAGGCGGCATTTTCAATATTACAGCCTTGATAAACCTTACCGGACTTCGTCAATAACGCAGCCCCCACAGGGAATTTAGAATATGGCGTATATGCTCTCTCTCTAATTTCTTTCGCCTTCTCAAATAGTTGATTTTGGTCCATTCATTTTTGCACCCTTTCTTCTAGCGGGAAAATAATTATAAAAGAAAAAACTCGTTCTGTAAAGGTTTGCATGTCGTTAGTTTCCGCTATTCGGGGCTGGTTTCGATTCTGTTAATATCGGCCAGGAGTTGATCCAATACATAAAGAATCGATTGGTACATTTCCATGTAACGCGTTTTCGGTGTATCTATATAATAACTATTCAATAAGAGAATTTGCAGATTGTCGCTTGTAGAAGCAATTTGTTGTGGGTGAACCGTTGCTTCTTTATTTTTTACGAATTGTAGAGCCTTTTCTTCCCATTCCTTTACCATATCGAAGAATGGAGTTGTTTCTTCTTTTACGAACAGAAAAAATTGCTTATCTCTTCTATTTTCTGGTTTTTCGCTTTCTTCAAATCGCTGTTTTAAAGGAATGAGTTCCTGTTTCAGTTGATTAGTCAATGCTGTTAACTCCATTACATATCGCCCGCCTTTCTTTCCTTACTGTATCATTATTTACGGGCAAATTGCATTTTTTTAAACATATATCGCCAAAAAGATGGTTTGGGGTCAACATACCGAGTCTGCTTCTGTTCTTCCTTTTTGCTTTTCAACTGTTTTATTTCCTTTCGCAGTTTTATTACCTCTTCTTGCAGTTCTTCAATTTCCTGACGATGGGAGAGCGCCAGGGTAAGCACTACTTCATCTGCCTTTGTAGCAAGTTTTTGATCGATCAGCCGTACTCTGTCAGATAGTTCTACATATGCTTTTTCAAACACCTGTTTTGACACTCCGTTTTTTGCGGTAACAGCCTTCCCGGCAAAGTCCATTTGTCATCTCTCCTCTTATAGCTTGTTATCACATTGATTCTGCAAGGAACCTGCAGTCCCCTGCCGTGCCGACAAAACTAGAAGCAAGCAGACAAATTAACCGGGAAACCTGTATGTTTTGCGTCAGGTTGACAACAATAGAAATAAGGAGGGTTTTTGTTATGACCGATAAGTCTAAAGACCAGTTGAAAAAAGATCGTAAAAATGAAAAAAAGCAGCAAGCTGAGTACAAAAACAAAAAGCTGGATGGTCCCGACCGTCCATCTGTATAACAACATGACAAATCCGGGCCAAGTAAATCGGTCCGGATTTGTCATGTCCATATCGCTTGCTTGACCTGCCAAATTCGGGAAAGCATTCTTCTCTTTCGATAAAAATGCTCGAAAGTGCTGTCGTTCTCTGTTACTTCAACTGGAATCAGCCACTCTGACTTTATACCCCCATTTACACTCCAGTCCTCACGAATAGTATCTTGGTGCTTGATTGGCTTGATAATCGTTCGTAAATCAGGTGCCCGGAATGTAGGCTGATTGATCTCCAGGAAATCTTCATATTCGCTTCTCGAACCTGTAGGCTCAACGGTATTGGCGAAATCAAGAATGTTAGAGAAGTTGCTGGGGTCGAAAAGTTTTGCAGCCAACGTTTTTCCCAGTAGGATCCGCTTGCTTAAATTAGAAAAATCATACACATAGGAACCGATAACAGAGCCTTTATGTTTTGGAAATAAAACCGCGCTCAGCAGAAAAAAGTCTTCCGCCAAGTATGGAAGTCGCATAAAAACTTTTTTTCGGAAATAAGGATGTTCGATAACAGGGCGCTGAACAATATTTTGTTCATTGATGATTTGGGCTTGCATTAATCGATAGCCGTTTTCACTCTCCCAAAAATGATTCCATTCACGACGCATATATAATGATACATTAAACTGTTGCAAAAGATGGAATAACGGAGCGCCTTGTTCTTTAGAAAATTGGTAGATAAGCAACTGGGGGTAGGCATCAGAAAAAATCAGCCAATTTGCCCGTTCATAAGTGGAAAACAATCTTTTTCTTGTTCTTTCGGGCAGCAAACCGGCCATAACAGGCGTATATAAATCGGTAATATTCCAACCTGCGTTACGTGACACCATACTCGCTAACAAAGACCAAGTTATTTCGGGGTGCCGATTGTAATAAGCGAGATAAGCCTTCGTTCTTGCTACATTGTCTACGTTGGCGCGTCGGCTCGCCGAATCAACGTAGCGGACGAGTTCCTGTTGTTCCTTCCACATTTTCACCGCCTCCAGGTATAGCTTGTGCAAATACTGGAAAAATACCGGATTTTTGTCACTGTTTTTTTGATTTTTAGTTCTCATAGGCCATGAATTTCTGGTATGATACTCTCATGTATGGGAGGAATAAACATGAATTACCCAAACGGAAAGAAGCAATCTTTTCGTACATCAGGAAAAAATTCGCAAGAACCCGCCTTTGGCAACAGAGGGATGACACTCGAAGAAGACATCAATGACACGAATGAACATTACCTTGTGATGAACAAAGCAGTCATTCATAAAAAACCGACACCGGTTCAAATCGTCAAAGTGGATTACCCGAAACGTAGCGCAGCAACTATCAAGGAAGCCTATTTCAAGCAAGCATCGACAACGGACTATAATGGAATATATAAAGGAAAATATATTGATTTTGAAGCAAAAGAGACAAAAAACAAAACGTCCTTTCCCCTTTCCAACCTGCATGACCATCAGGTGAAACATATGAAGCAGGTGAATGAACATGGAGGGATAAGTTTTTTGATTGTCCGTTTCTCTTTGTTAAATGAAACTTTTTTACTCCCATCCATGAAACTTTTCTCTTACTGGGAAAGTCAATATAATGGAGGGAGAAAATCCATACCCTATTCAGACATTAAAGAAGCTGGTCACCTTATCCCATTTAAGTTTCAGGCAAAAGTGGATTATTTGGATGTTTTAGATCAGCTTTATTTTTAGATCGGAGGAAGATACGTGATGGCAAATACAAGCCAATCTCGTTCTGCAAGACGCAAGCAATTAAAGCAGCAGAAAAAGCAAAAGAAATCACTTTTCAAAAAGATTGTTAAGACACTTCTAATCGTAGTATTGTTAATTGGCATTGGTATTGGTGGTTTGTTCACCTATTATATAGCAACAGCTCCAAAGCTTGATGCAGAGAGTCTGGCCGTGCCGGCCTCGACCAAACTGCTGGATGTCAATGGCGAAGAATTCGCCAATCTCGGAGAGGAAAAAAGGACAAAGATTGATTATGAGGACCTTCCGCCACTATTGGTTGATGCCGTTACAGCAACGGAAGACTCCCGATTTTTTGACCATATAGGGATAGACTTCCGCAGAATCGGCGGGGCCATACTGGCAAATATCACCGGCGGATTCGGAGCGGAAGGTGCAAGTACAATTGACCAACAGGTGATTAAGGGGGCTTTTCTGACTCCGGAAAAAACGTTGAAACGAAAAGTACAGGAACAATGGCTTGCACTACGCCTGGATGCCAAGTACTCAAAAGAAGAGATTCTGGAAATGTATTTAAATAGAATTTATTACGGAAATGTATATGGGGTTGCCGAAGCAGCAGACTTTTACTTTGGCAAGGAAGATTTAAGCGATCTAACCCTGCCGGAAGCTGCTATTCTTGCCGGTCTGCCTCAGCGTCCATCTGCATATGATCCGACTAGAAATCCAGAATTGACCCAGGAGCGAATGAACACGGTTTTAAGTCTGATGGTTCAACACGGAAAAATATCGCAGGAAGAAGCGGATCAAGCAAGTGAAGTCTCTGTGGAGTCCTTACTTGTGGAAAGCCAGCAGGAATCGACTCCTTACCAGGCCTTTATTCAGCAGGTACAGGATGAAGTCAGTGAAAAATTGGATGCAGATATCTATAATGACGGTTTGGAAATCCAGACAACATTGGATCCAAACGCTCAGAAACATGTAGAATATTTGCTTAGCGAGGACGAAAGCAATCCTATCAATTATCCAAATGATGAGTTCCGGGCGGGACTGACTGTCCTGGATACAACTTCCGGTGCAATCCGTGCAATCGGTGGCGGAAGAAACCTGGATAATACGCAGGGCGGCTGGAACTATGCTATTGACAATGAAAGGCGGCAGGCTGGTTCTACGTTTAAACCGATTATTGATTACGGTCCAGCCATCGAATACGAACAGTGGTCCACTTATCATCAAATCAATGATGATGGACGGTATCACATTGCGGGCACCGATTCTTATATTGATAACTGGAACGGACAGCATAATGGCTGGATGTCGGCCCGTTCAGCCTTAGCCCAATCACTGAACGTCCCGGCAGTTAAAACTTTCGAGGAAATCGGCGCAAGCCGGGCCCAGGAATTTGCTGAAGGACTCGGCATCAAGTTTCATGAGGACTCTATCGCCTTAACCGACGCCATCGGCGGTTCTTCTACCGGGGTCACCACCCTGCAGATGGCTGGTGCTTACAGTGCTTTTGGCAATAAGGGAATTTATAATGAGCCATACGCGGTTACTAAAGTAACTTATAGCGATGGTCGTACTGTCGACCTGAAGCCTGAACCAAAATCAGCCATGCATGAATATACAGCTTATATGGTCACAGACATGTTGAAATCGGTGGTCAATGATCCTTCCGGAACAGGAAAAGCTGCTAAAGTTCCTGGCTTGCCGATGGCCGGAAAAACGGGAACCACGAACCTGGAAGGAAAAGAAGGAAGCCCTGACTCCTGGTTCAGTGGTTATACAACCAATTATACAATCGCTGTTTGGACAGGATACGATGATCAGAAGCAAACCCTAAATGGGCATTCTGAAACTGTAATTGCACAAGACTTGTTCCGGGAAACAATGTCCTATTTGTCAGATGGGATAGAAACAGCAGATTTTACAAAACCTGACTCCGTCGTGGAAGTACAGGTAGAGAAAGGTTCCAATCCTGCAAAGCTGCCAAGTGAGTACACGCCGCAATCGAATATTGTGACCGAACTGTTTGTGAAGGGTAACGAACCAAGCAAAACCTCGCAGA
Source organism: Sediminibacillus halophilus (assembly GCF_900103695.1). Lineage (GTDB taxonomy): Bacteria > Bacillota > Bacilli > Bacillales > Amphibacillaceae > Sediminibacillus > Sediminibacillus halophilus. Next base: position 187,263 of record NZ_FNHF01000001.1, on the reverse strand, counting down.
AGTTTGATCGGATTGACGCGGTCAGTGGACTGAAGGCAAGCTTTAACGAAGAAAGTCAATCCATTGATGTTTCCTGGGATTACGATCAGGGTAATGACCGTCCTGTCACCTTCAACGTAAAAGCAGGTACGGATGGCGGCTCCTTGAAAGACTTGGCCGATACAAAAGATACTAGTCTGGAAATTAGCAACGTCGATCTTGGAACCACTTATACCATTCAAGTGACAGCTGTAAGCGACCAGGACTCTGGAAATACAAGTGAGCCGGCAACGGTCACTGTTCAGGTAGCCGACGATGAAGCTGATGAAGAAGAACAGCAGGATGAAGAAGAAAACCAAGAAGAAAATCCTGAAGATAACGAAAATCCTGGAGACGGAAATGGCAACGGAAACGGTAATGGTAATGACAACAATCAGGGTGATAACGGAAATGGCAATGGCAATGGTAATGGTAACGAAGGCGGAAATGGCGAAGGTAACGGTAACGGAGCCGGAGATGACAACGGCAATGGTGAAGATAATGGCAACGATACTGGAGAAACAGATAACGGGGATGGAACTCCAGAAGATGAGCCGGTAGATGGTGATGAACCTACCGGAGACGCGGGTGACTCTGAAGCAAATGCTTCTTCTTCCGAAAGTGCATCCAGTTATTTGTTACACGCCATTCGAGAAGAAGAGATTGCCTGAAAGTTAAAAATTAAATAGCCATTAGTCTGGTTCTTACAGGCTTACAGAATAAAAATCACCAGCGTGATAAAAACGCTGGTGATTTTTTCTTTTGCCTTCATCATTTAATTTAAGAGTAGCTATATTTCGTTAGCACACTGTTTTACTACTTTTTGTTTGTACAACAAAGGAGCTGTCCATGTGTTATCAATCATACATGAGACAGCTCCGCTTTAATCAACTTCAATACCAAGGTTCTTTGCTTTCATCCGCTTTTGCCCTTCCCTGCAAATATCAAGCAGCGGACATTCCGGACAGTTTGGACTTTTCGCCTTGCAATGGTACCTGCCGAAAAAAATCATCCGATGGTGGGTTTGACTCCATTCTTGTTTCGGCACCTTCCGCATCAACGTTTTTTCTACTTCCAACACCGAATCTTTCCAACGGCATATCCCAAGTCGTTTTGATACCCTTTCGACATGGGTATCAACAGCAATAGCCGGTTCATCGAATGCAACGGAAGCGACCACATTTGCCGTTTTCCTACCTACTCCCGCTAACTTGACAAGCTCTTCCTGGGTTGAAGGGACTTCTCCTTCATAGTCATCAATCAACATTTGACAAAGCTTACGGATGTTTTTTGCCTTATTCCGATATAAACCGATTGACCGTATGTCATCTTGCAACTCTTCCAGTGATACCGCTAGATAATCTTCAGGTGTTTTGTATTTTTTAAATAAATCCCTAGTCACTTTATTGACTAATGCATCCGTGCATTGAGCCGATAAGACGACTGCAATCACCAATTCAAAAGGATTATCATGGACAAGCTCACACTCTGCATCGGGAAACATTTCTTCCCATGCATCCAGACAATGTCTCACCTGCGCCTTATTCAACATTCCTATCCCCCTACTCCTCTAACCAATTATAATACAACGATACATCCCGCTTCGATTGCTGCTGTTCCTGCTGATTATTTTGGTTTATATGGAATTGCCTGCTCTGATTCCTCGCCTGTTCAACCGATTTAATCCCTTTCTTTTTCCACTCACGTAAAATCCGGTCAATATAGCGGAAATTCAATTTCCCCATCAATACAGCTTCCCTTAAAGCAGCCTTGATCAGAGCCGGCGTTTGTCGTTCTTCATCAAGCCAAATGTTGACCGTTTCAATTTCAAAGGGTGACAGTGGCCGACCGAATTCCTGTTCAAAAAGAATAAAAATATTGGCCTGCTGCTGATCTGCCTCTCGATTTGCTTGTGAAGCAGGATAATCTGCTTTATATATTGTGACCCATAAAGGTTCCAGAGAATAACATTCAGTTAAGACCTGCTTTTCATCCTCCTCCTGCTCAATCAACAGAATATTCTTCTGAATCAACTGACGGAGTATTTTTGTACAGTCTTCCGGTGAGATACTCGTAAACTGAGCGATTTCTTCCGGTGTAGGAAAAGTGTTCCCTTCCATTTGAAAACGATGGATATGTAGAATAACCATTACTTCCGTTTCCGATAGTTTCAATTGATGGTACCTTTTTAATAACAGCGACGGTATCACCATCTGATCTTTCACAATTTGTTGATAATTGAAATCACTTGTCACAAAAACTCACCTCTAACATATTATAGCACGAATGACGGATAGGGAAATTTCCAATTATAAACATAACAATCCCTTGTCGCGAAGGCGGCAAGGGATCTTTTGAGTAAATACAAGACTAACAGCCAGCAAAGCTCACGGATACAGACGATTGAGCAGGCGCGGGAATGGGATGGTCTCTCTTACATGCTCCACGCCGGCAAACCAAGCTACTGTCCGTTCCAAGCCTAGTCCAAACCCGGAATGGGGGACGCTGCCGTATTTTCTTAGTTCGAGATACCATTGGTATGCGTCTCCGGTCAAATTATGCTCCTGATAGCGCTGCTCCATTAATGCCAAGTCATCGATTCTTTGCGAACCGCCAATCACTTCTCCATATCCCTCAGGAGCAATCAAGTCTGCACAAAGAACTACATCAGGCCGATTAGGATCAGGCTTCATATAAAATGCTTTGATTTCGGCCGGATAATGCGTGATAAAAACTGGTTTATCGAAGCTTTCAGCGATGGCCGTCTCATGCGGTGCACCGAAGTCTTCTCCCCACTCAATGTCATCAAAGCCTTTTTCTTTCAAGAGATCAATTGCTTCGTCGTATGTGATACGTGGAAAAGGAGCCTGAATTTTTGCCAGTTTATCCGTATCTCTTTCCAATATATCAAGTTCAAGCTTACAATTTTCCAATACACTTTGTGCAATAAAGCTAACATACTGTTCCTGGATTTCCAGACTTTCTTCATGCTCTACAAAGGCCATTTCCGGTTCAATCATCCAGAATTCAATCAAATGGCGTCGAGTTTTTGATTTTTCCGCTCGGAAAGTCGGACCAAAAGAAAAAACTTTGCCAAAAGCCATTGCAGCGGCTTCCATATACAATTGTCCACTTTGAGACAAATAGGCCTCTTCGTCAAAATACTTCGTATGGAACAATTCTGTTGTACCTTCAGCAGAAGATCCAGTCAAAATCGGTGGATCGATTTTGACATAATCATGATCATTGAAAAACTGATAGGTAGACCGAATAATTTCATTGCGGATTTTCATTACGGCGTGCTGCTTCTTAGAACGCAGCCATAAATGGCGATGATCCATCAAAAACTCCGTGCCGTGTTCTTTCGGAGTGATTGGAAAATCCGTTGATTCATGGATTACTTCCAAACCCTTTACTTGTAACTCATAGCCAAACGGAGAGCGAGTGTCCTCAGCCACTGTACCAGTTACATATAAGGAGGTTTCCTGGGTGATGTTTTTAGCAGCCTGAAAAACCGCTTCCTCCACCTCCGCTTTTACGACTACTCCTTGAATAAATCCAGTACCGTCACGGAGCTGCAAAAATGCAATTTTGCCACTGGAACGTTTGTTGGCCAACCAGGCCCCGATGGTTACTTCTTCTCCTACATGTTTAGCTACTTGTGAAATTGTCGTCTTCAAAATATAATACCTCCGCACACATTATTGATGATTTTGTACAAAACGTTTTATTCTATTGGCTGCTTCTTCCAACTGTGGTAAGGAAATAGCATACGATAAACGAATATTTTCTGGAGCACCAAAGCCCGAACCGGGAACTAGTGCTACCTTTTCTTCTTCCAGTAATGCCGCAACCCAGTCATCTACATTGGAAAAACCATTCGCTTTTACGGCCTCACGAACATTTGGAAACAAGTAGAAAGCGCCTTTCGGTTTGACACAGGAAATCCCCGGAATATCCGTGATTAACTGATAAAGATTTTCCAACCGTTCTTGGAATGCTTGCCGCATTTCCTCAACCTTATCCTGCGAACCGCTGTAAGCTTCCAACGCAGCATATTGAGCGATAGAATTCGGATTCGAGGTCGAGTGGGATGCCAACCCGGTCATCGCTTTGATGATCGTGCTGTCTCCTGCTGCATAGCCAATTCTCCAACCTGTCATGGAGTGGGATTTGGATACACCGTTTATGACGATTGTTTGTTTTTTCAGCGGTTCAGATAGTTGTGCGATTGATACATGTTGTTGGTCTGTATAAATCAATTTTTCATAAATTTCATCCGACACAATCAACAGGTCATGTTTGAGGCAAATGTCTCCGATTGCTATAAGTTCCTCTTCAGAATACATTACACCTGTCGGATTACTTGGCGAATTCAGAATAACTGCCTTCGTTTTATCCGTAATTGCCTGTTCCAACTGTTCAGGAGTTATTTTAAATTGATTGGCTTCTTTAGACTCTACAACCACCGGCATCCCTTGTGCCAGTTTAACCTGCTCTGGATAACTGACCCAATAAGGAGCTGGAATGATCACTTCATCTCCAGGATTTAGGAGAACTTGAAAAAGAGTATAAAGACCATGTTTCGCCCCATTTGTTACAATGATCTCTTCCGGCGAGTACTCCAGCTGTTGATCCTGCTCGAGTTTGTTTATAATTGCTTCTTTTAAAGCCGGAAGTCCTCCAGATGGGGTGTATTTCGTATGTCCGTCCCGCATGGCCTTTTCAGCTGCATCCAAAATGTTTTGAGGCGTGTTGAAGTCCGGCTCCCCAGCACCAAGCCCAATTACATCGTGACCCTGATTTTTCAATTCTTTCGCTTTGGCAGTAATTGCCAGAGTCGAAGAAGGAGTCAATGTTTTTACTCTATTTGCTAAATCCATCATGTAAATCACCTTTCCGAATAATGGTCAGGATCGATTAAACCGGAAATGGTCTCCGGAACTGCCATCTGTCAAGGAATAATAATGTAATACATATCGATCCCTGTCATCTATGTATTTTAGTTCCAATAGTGGCTGGTCATTTTCAATAGCTAAATTCGTTTCCAACAATTCGCAATTCGAGCAATCATTATTCCATGATTGGAGAATGGATTGTTCCGATACTAAATCTTCTGTACGGAAAATAACTATTTTTCCATCCTTCTGTTCAGCAGGTACATAGGCAATTGCCTCCGAGCCATCGTCGGTAGTTCCTGTTACAACATGATACAGAATATTACCGTGATAACGGGAAACATTTTCTGCTTTTTCAAGAGCTGTTTCGGCTACTGCACGATCTGCCGAAGTTTGAAAACCTGCTTCCTTATCCTGCTGGATACTGTTATATAAATAAATGCTGTATCCTAAAGCACCAATAAAGACCAAAATAAAAATAACAACTGCCCATTTTACCCAACTAGGTACGGTAAATGGTAAAGATAGCTTTTCCATCATCTTCATCATCCAGTGCTAAACCAAACATTAAATCATCTTCCTTTAACGTTCTGTTCAAATTATCGACTATTTTATATAAATCATCCGAATGCGTTATTTTCACAGTCGACAGCGTCTCAATTTTCTTATCCATAGTTGTCACACCTCCACGATCCCCCTAAAATGACGGGAACTGTGTATAAGATTTTACGGTAATCGTGCACTTTCTCATCATAACTCATTTTTGTTCATTCTTGAAGCAGTTTGACACAAAATGACGAAGAAGTTGGTCAGCGTACCTCACATTTCAAAGATGTCAACGAGCCAACCTGCATCCATAGGCAGAATTGTCTCTGCTATCAATATTTGTAACACATAGCAAAGCCGATTTTACCCACAATATAATTAGAGTTGAAAAACAAATTCCTTCTTAAATGAAACTTTTGCTGTTTGATGATTTGGATTTTTTCAACCAATTTCCCTAACCCATACACCAATCGTGCGCTGCTTGCAGTGCACATTTTTTTATGTAAAAGTGAAATCATTTCCACTATATATGTGTAAGTCGCTACACCATATCTTTGCAAAGTTGTTTAGCTGCCGATCAGCAGTCTATTTCTATGCGGCAGACGAAGGAAATTCTCTGCCGCATAGAGGATTCAGGATAAGACTTCGTAATCCGTTTCGTTTAAGCGGATTATGGTAGTCCCGACTTGATCAAGCTGATATACATCAATCCACGATTCATTGAGACGTTCCATCAATCCTTCATTTGGCTTTTTATCTTTACTGGTGAAAATGATGCCGATGTGTGGATCGATTTTATCTAATAAAAAACCGCTTGGTGACTTACCTCGGGCATAGTCACCAATTTTGATGATTTGAGGGTCAATTTTATGCTGCAACAACTCATCCTCATCTTCTATGGAGCTGTTGCTTAAATATAGCATGGAAGTTTTCCCATAAACAATATCGAGAGTCATTTCCCCGGTTTCGTCAGCTTTTAGAACGTTCAGTGAACCACCCATCGGTAAATCGATGAGTTTGTTTGTATCCCATTTCACACGATTAGCTGCTTCCACTTCTCTCCCGCATGTTTTACTCATCTTACCAGCATAAGCAATTGAACTTGGATGAAAGCGGTCAATCAGTTCAGCGGCATTTCCGCAGTAATCGGACATCTGTTTTGTCAGAATTATTGTATTGATTTCCTTTACTTCCAATTCTTTGAGCTGTTCAAACAAAGCACTCGTGCTTGTCGGAGCACCTGTATTGATCAATATCGCTCCGTTGTACCCTCTAATTAATGTGGCTTCTCCATCCGGAAGATGGAAAAAAGCGTAATATATTTCACCATCCTTCAGGTCAATCATCGCGTCACTTTGTATCGAAGGTACCAAAAAGACAAAGATTAACCATAAGCAAAATGCACAAGAGAACTTTTTCACTTTAACCATCACCTATCCTAAATCAAACTAGGTATAGGATATGTAGAAAAGCGATTCATATCATAACCACGCTTCAGCTTTTTCAATTATTTTCGCAGTGGTCTCATAGGATATTGGTACTTCTGGAATAGAATCAGTGAAATATTTTCCATACCTCGCTTTGACAATCCGCTCATCACAAACCATGACAATCCCGCGGTCTGTACTTGACCTGATGAGTCGGCCAAATCCTTGCTTAAAACGGATCACAGCGTTGGGAAGAGCCAATTCCATAAACGGATTCTTTCCCATCTCTTTGAGCTGTGCCGATTTAGCTTGATAAACAGGATGGTCTGGAGGTTGGAAAGGTAACCGTACAATAACGAGGGAAGACAGGTCGCTTCCCGGTATATCTACTCCTTCCCAGAATGAACTGGTTCCTAACAAGATGGACCGCTCGAAAGCCTGGAAGTTCTTTTTTAATCGTGCTCGGCTACCGCTTGATATTCCTTGAGCGATAAGGATAAAGTCTTTTTCCTCTGTAAGCTCCTTCAATATTTGATGTGCTTTCCGGAGCATATCATAGGAAGTGAACAAGACAAGCATTCTTCCTTCCGTGACTTCAGCCAAAGAATAAACAGCTTCGCAGACGGCTAATATATATGCTTCTGGGTTGCCGTATTTCATCTCAGGAAAATCATTCGGTATCATGAGTTGAACTTGTTGATCGTATTGGTACGGTGATTGGATTTTTTTCTCTATGGTCGTTTCGTAAGGCATGCCCAATCTCTCACGGATGTAATCGAAGGATTTGTTCATACTCAATGTTGCACTGGTCAGCACAATACTGTCTTTTTTGGCAAACAAATCTTCAAACAACGCACTTGCCACTTCTACTGGTTCGCTATATAGATATACAGCATTTTTTGCTCCGTGTGCTTCAATTTCTGCCCACCTTACTTGATTAGGGTCTGCAGAAAAGAAAAAATGTTCGAGTTCGTCAATGACAATTTGCAACAAATCGATAAAGCTCTGCACCTCATCCATCAAGTCGGTTACCAGGGAATTGGATCCCCTTCCACCCTGCCCGTTTTTCAACTGCGACAAAATGTGTATGAGATCTCTTATTAGAAAGCTTAACCTGCTTGCCATTTCCTGAATTGTATTCCACGACTGCATGTTTTCTTTCTCTTTTTCAAATCGATACTGTATTCTTCCGATATCATTTAATGCAGTGTTTCGACGGTTTTGTTCCAAAACGAAATGAAAAACATAGCGAAATAAATCATCTGCTTCCGCTTTGGACTGCTGCCATAGAGTATCCCAGTTTTCGGACAATGCGGGTTCAGCTTCTGTTTCTGTAAGAGCCCGGTAAAACCAGTCACCTGCCTCCACGGTACCGATCCGATTAAATAAATGCTGGATGCCCACATAGTCCAATTTTAAACCAAAATGTTTTGCCGCGGTTGCTTCCAGATGATGTGCTTCATCGATGATTGCCATTTTATAAGATGGCAACAATTGAAAATCACTGTTCAAATCGGTACAAAACAAAGAATGGTTGGTGATAACCAAATTAGCATGCTGCGCCTTATTCCTCACCCGTTGGTAAAAGGATCGGCTGAACCACGGCGATCGCGGATCGAGGTACCCTTCTGAATCTGTTGATATACTTCGAAAAAACTTTTTTCCGCTTGATGGCAACTGGACCTCATCGATATCACCCGTATTTGTTTCCGTAAGCCATACAAGCAGGATTGCCTTCGTCAAAGTAATATCATAATTATCTTGCTGCTCCGAGAAGATTTCTTTTTCAAATTTACTCAAACTTAAGTAATGCTGCTTTCCTTTAATCAATGCAGCCTGGAAAGGGAACTCCACCATTGCCTGGAGGAGTGGTATTTCTTTTTCAAGCAGCTGGGACTGTAGTTGTGTTAGATGCGTACTTATAACGACTCTCTGTCCTTTGGCCAGTGATTGATAAATTGCCGGAAGCAAATATGCCAACGACTTGCCTGTGCCCGTCTCTGCTTCTATCAACGCATGCTGTTTGCTTTCAAAAGCATCGAATACCGTTTCCGACATTTCCCGCTGGCCTTGTCTTTTTTCATACCTGGCCATAAAATCTGACAGTTTTCCGTCTTTTTCATATATAAGATCAAGGAAGCTTGCATACGCTGGCAAAGGCTGTTCCTCGGAAGCTTCCCGGCTGGGAATATGCTTGAGCGCAAGACCACGGAAAATCTCTAAATCCTCTCTCTCTTGTTCAGAAAAAGCTGCTCGGTCCATATACGCTTGTAAAATTTCAAACAAATCACTCTTCAGCCGGCTTTCTAAGGATTGCAACTGTGTCAACGTTTCAAGCGGCAGCACCTCCAACCTGGCAAATAAAAACATTAGCAATTTTGCCGTGACAGCAGCATCTGATAATGCACGATGTGGGTCATCATGTCTTAATGATAAATATTCAGAAAGCTGCCCTAATTTAAAACCAGGAGCCTGCGGGAGTAAAATCCTGGAAAGCTCGACAGTATCCAGCACTGGCTGCTGTAAAGCCTTTCTGCCCGTGTCCTGTATTTCATAATTAAGAAATCCGAGATCAAATGGTACATTATGCGCTACCACATATGCATCTGTAAAACAAGCAATCACTTCATCGACTATTTCAGTAAACACGGGAGCATCGTGTACGTCTTCGTCTCGAATCCCGGTCAAATTGGAAATAAAAGGAGGTATCGTCTTTCCGGGATTGACCAGGCTGGAAAATTCTTTAACGACCGACCCGTTTTCGATTACTACAATTCCGATTTCAATTATTTTATCCCCTTTAGACGGCGTATGACCAGTTGTTTCCAAATCAACTACTGCAAATGTCTGCATTCTCTCACCTCCATAACTATCAGCTTGCTATGTACGATTAAAAGCAAAAGCTCCCATGTAAAAGGAGTACAGGCTATATTCGCCACGTCCTGTGGCAACGCCTGCATGACCCAGTCGTGTGGGCCTCCGACAAACTTAAGAACAGACTCGCAGTGGCGCATTTTGCCATGCAGAGCGTGGTTTAAGAACTCGAGGGGGCATGCGCTGTAGCTGGATTAATAAATATGGAAGCGACAGCACCACCCGGCAGCTTTTGGCTTCTGATAAAGAAAACCCTTATCAAACACCACGTTGATAAGAGTTTCAAACAAGGGATGACCCTTATGGTATTCATTTCATCTTCTGTTGTTTAGATGACTGTCAACGGCGGTTCTTCTTCTATAAGCTCTACTATTTGGTTATGTTCATTCATCAAAGCAATTTTTGGCGAGAAGTCCGCTAACTCTTTTTCATCAACCATTGCATAAGATACAATGATTACGATATCGTTTTTTTGGACCAAACGTGCGGCTGCGCCATTGAGACAAATCACGCCACTGCCCGGGTCCCCGGCAATAACATAGGTTTCCAGTCGTTCACCATTATTGTTGTTAACAATTTGCACTTTCTCGTTTGGCAAGATGCCCACCCGTTTTAGAATATCTGAATCTATGGTAACACTGCCAACATAATCCAAGTTGGCCTCTGTAACCCGAGCACGATGAATTTTCGCCTTCATCATGGTACGAAACATAGTCTTTCCTCCTATAACCCTTCAGAAATAAACCCACTCTGGTCAAAAACTAAATTGTCAATCAACCTTGCCTTTTCAAAGTGGACAGCTGCTGCAAGAATCACCTGCCGACAAATAACTGTCGTTGTGTTTAATTCCGGATATGTTAATAATTCTACATAATCTATTTTACCATGAGTACGTTTATTTATGAAATCCTCGACTTCCTTTACAATCGTACTGGGATTTTTCTCCCCGTCAACGATTAATTGCTTACCATGTAGCAAAGCTTGGTATATTTCCTTTGCTTCCTTGCGCTCTTGATTGGAAAGATAGACGTTACGGCTGCTTTTGGCCAGACCGTCTTCTTCCCTCACTGTCGCTACCGGTACAATTTCAAGTGGGAAATTAAAGTCTTTCACCAAAGCATCGACCACTGCAACTTGCTGTGCATCTTTCATACCAAAATATACACGATGCGGCTGGGCAAGATGAAAAAGTTTTGTAAGAACTGCCACAACCCCATCAAAGTGGCCTTCACGGGATTTACCACATAATACATCCACTCTGCGGACCACCCGCATTGTAATAGCCTGTTCATCTGGATACATGTCTTCCGTCTCCGGCAAAAACAGGATATCAACCTGTTTATCTTTAGCAATTTGCACGTCACGTTCTTCATCTCGGGGATACGTGTCAAAGTCTTCACCAGGTCCAAATTGCAAAGGATTAACAAAAATGCTGACGATTAAAATATCGTTTTCGTTTCTGGCTTTCTCCATCAGGGCTTGATGGCCTTCATGTAGAAATCCCATCGTTGGGACGAAACCAATACGCTTACCTGTTTGTCTTAATTGCTCTGCTGTTTGCTGAAGCTGCTTAACTGACTTAATAATCTCCATCCTACTCTTCTTCCTCCTGCTGCATAACAGGCAAAAAATCACGGTTCATGGTGAAGGAGTGATCATCGCTTGGAAACCTGAATGACTTCACCTCTTCAATGTACTGTTTTAATGAACCTGTTACATCTTCATTGCCGTCCAAATAGGACTTTACGAATTTTGGCAAACGGTCCACACCATACTGAAGCACATCATGGTAGACAAGCACTTGGCCATCACAAGCTTGTCCGGCTCCAATTCCGATAGTAGGGATGGACAAAGATGCAGTAATGACTTCCGAAAGTTCTTTCGGAATACATTCGAGAACAAGGGCAGCTGCTCCACTTTTTTCAACAGCTTTAGCTTCATCCAATATTTTTTGAGCAGTATCTCGATCTTTTCCTTGAACCCGGTATCCCCCCAACACATTCACCGACTGTGGAGTCAATCCCAAGTGGGCAATGACAGGGATTCCGGCTGCGGTCATTCTTTCGATCAGTCGGATTGTTTCCGGTGAAGCTCCTTCCACCTTCAATGCGTGGGCATTGGTCTCTTGAAAGATACGTTTAGCATTATTTAAAGAGTCTTCCAATGAGACATGATAGGACATAAAGGGCATATCCACGACTAAAAAGGTATCATCAGCTCCTCGGGCAACTGCTTTTCCATGGTGTATCATATCATCGATGGTTACCTGAACAGTAGAAGGATAACCAAGCACAACCATTCCCAAAGAATCTCCGACAAGGAGCATGTCAATACCCGCTTGCTCTGCTAGCTTCGCGGACGGATAATCATAAGCAGTGAGCATCGCTATTTTCTCGCCTTTTTCTTTCATGCTTCGCAGATGAGAAACAGTTAACATTATGTTTTCCCCCTTTTCACCAATGGATTTCTGCAGAATACAGATTCTCTTCACAACCATCAAGTTTGCGAACTCTTAATGCACCATCCTCAGCAATGCCTATGATCTCAGCTTGATACTTCTGCTTACTCGCAGATACGTGCACCTGTTCCCCGATTTTATAGCCGTAATGTTCCCATTTCTCTTTTATCGCTGCAAAACCGTTACCCAGATAATTTTCATAATAGGTTTCAAATGTAGCTAATATTTGCTGCACAAGGGGTGCTAACTCCCACTCAATTCCAGTCTCCAGCTTTAATGATGTTGCAGTTTGCTGGATGTCTTCGGGAAGGTCCGATAATGACTGGTTGACATTGATGCCTACCCCCAAGACTATGTATTGAATTTCATCCTGCTCTGCCTGCATTTCCGTTAAAATCCCGGCAGCTTTGCGATTTTGAAAGAAAATGTCGTTCGGCCACTTTATTGCAGGTCTGATATTTGTCAGAGACTCGATGGCTTCAGCTAGAGCTACTGCTGTCAGTAACGTAATCTGTGGTGCCTTGTGCGGAACAACTGGAGGACGTAAAATCATGCTCATCCATATTCCTTCTGTTTTTGCAGAGTGCCATCTTCGGCCCATTCTTCCTTTCCCTGCTGTTTGCTCATCTGCAAGAATGACTGTTCCTTCTTCAAGTCCTTTCTGGGCAAGTTGATGACCGATTATTTGGGTAGATTCTACAACGGGGTAATGAAATAGTTGCTTCCCTGCCCACTTTGTCCTCAATCCCCATTTCACTGTACTCGCACTTAACTTAACAGGCTGACCACTGATACGATACCCTTTTCTAGGAACGGCCTGTACTTGATATCCCTCTTTCTCCAGCTCTTTCATATGTTTCCATACCGCCGTTCGGGAAATACTCAGCTTTTCAGAAAGTTCCTGTCCAGAAATAAACGTTTGATTGTTTCTCTTCAGTAATTCAATCAGTTGATTGCGGGTGGTATTCATGTTTCACCCACTCCTTCAAAACATTTTTTTGATTGGGCAGTTCACCGATTACCACTAATTTTTCTATGGAGGTAAGGGCTTGATTGATCCAAGGGCCCTTTTTTCGTTCCGGGAACCATTCGATGAGATCTGCTCCTGTTACAGACAGGTCTCTCTTCTGTCTAATTGGGAGCGCTTTGTTCAGACTAAGGATATAATCACGGCTTACAGGTGAAAAATATGTAGTGTACAACCGGATAAAACTGTCCAAAAGATGGCTGGGCAACTGATAAACGAGCCAGGCGTCGATTTGTTTTTCACTACTGTAAGAAATGGCTTCGTATAATTGCTCTGTTTCTTTTTTTGTTCGATTAGATAGTTTCCATGCTTTAGCCCATTCCGATATTGTTACTTGCTGCTCCCAGTAAACCAGCATGCAAATAAGCTCTGACAGCTGGCAAAATGGAACCTTTACTTGACTTAGAGATTTCTGCAAACGCCGGTTTCCTTTAAAAACAGGCAGACAATCAACCAGGTTTGACCTCCGCAATAACCCAATTCCTTTGCTGACAAATGGACCGGCAAATAATTTTTCCAATTCGCCTGTTATACGCTCGATCGATATTTCCTTAATCATTTCAGCTCCATCGGCTAAAGCAGAAAATGTCTCTGATTCAAGTTGAAAATCAAGCTGACTGGCGAAACGAAGCGCACGCAACATTCGAAGTGGGTCTTCTGAAAAACGTTCGGAAGGGGTTCCGACAGTACGAATCATTTTTTCCTTTATGGAACTCTTTCCGAGATATGGATCAATCACTTCCCCATATTTATCCATAGCGATGGCATTCATCGTGAAATCCCGGCGCGCGAGGTCCTTTTCCAGGTCATTTACGAATTCTACTTCATCTGGGTGACGAAAATCGGAATACCCTTCTTCTACGCGAAAAGTTGTCACTTCAAATGACTCCCCTTCATGGCGAACGATCACGGTCCCATGTTCTATACCGACCGGGATAACTTTCGGAAAAATATCCTGTACCTGTTCTGGTTTCGCAGAAGTAGTAATATCAATGTCGCCGATCGGTCGACCAATCAAAAAGTCACGAACTGCTCCGCCGACAAAGTAGGCAGAATGACCATGCTGCTCTAATTTTTCTAATATGTTCTTTCCATTAGAGAATGCCGGAAACTCCATTATTGACCACCTGTCATGACAGTATCGTAAACTTTTTGATATGCTGCCAATATTTTTTCAGCTCGAAATCGGCTATGAGCCGACTGCACTGCATTTCTTGAAAATGTCTGCCACAACTCTTTCTCAGTAAGCAGCCGGACAGCATTTTCCGCTACATCCTTCACATCCCCTAACTCGGTAATAAAACCGGTTTGTCCATGCTCTATGACTTCCGGGATCCCGCCGATATTTGTACCGATACAAGGAACACCGCAGGCCATTGCTTCCAGTAGCACCAGTCCGAAACTCTCCTTTTCCGATAAAAGCAGTTTTAAATCGGCTATTGAAAATAAATCACTGACATTGATCTGACGACCCAGGAACAGAACCCGGTCTTCTATACCAAGCCGCTTCACTAACTGGCACATTTCGGAATATTCGGGACCGTCGCCTACCAGCAGTAGTTTCGCCGGCACATTTTCCTGGATGATATGAAAAGCAGCAATCACGTCTGCCACACGCTTCACTTTCCTGAAATTAGAAACATGGATGATAACTTTTTCCTCGTCAGCAATGCCATAGTCCTGTCTAAGACGTTGATTATCCCGCTGATGATATTCTCGTTCATCGATAAAGTTGTAGATTACTTCTATTTCCCTCTCTACTCCGAGCATCTCTCTCGTCTGGGCGACAAGGCTCCGGGATACTGCTGTCACGGCATCGGATTGATCGATACCGTGTTTGATCATCTTGGTCAAACTATTATCGATCCCGAGGACCGTAATATCCGTCCCATGCAATGTAGTGACGATTTTAACATCGTGCTCTGCAATTTCTCTTGCCAATATAGCACAAATGGCATGTGGCATGGCGTAGTGAACATGAAGAATATCGAGTTTTTCCTGATCAATTACCTCTGCCATCTTATTAGCCAGCGCCAGGTCATATGGCGGGTATTGGAAGACGGGATAATGGTTCAGCTCTACTTCATGGAAATAAATATTAGAGTTAACTCCCTGTAAGCGGAACGGCAAACTGGAAGTGATAAAGTGTATTTCGTTCCCTTGCTTTGCCAGCAGTTTTCCTAATTCTGTCGCAATGACTCCTGATCCACCAACGGATGGATAACAGGTTATACCGATTTTTTTCATGATGGACTTCCTTAACTTATTATTTTCCTTTGACAATTTCTCTCCATTGAAAATCCCCGTGCTCCAAAGCCCGGACGACAATTTCCGCTGCTCCGAGATTAGTAGCCAAAGGAATTTGGTAAACGTCACACAGCCTCATCAAGGCACTGACATCTGGTTCATGGGGCTGAGCAGTAAGTGGATCACGAAAGAAAATGACGACATCCATGTCATTTTGCGCAATCATCGCTCCGATTTGCTGATCCCCGCCAAGCGGCCCCGATTGAAAACGGTGAATATCCATATTGGTTGCTTCAGCTATTTTGGAGCCAGTTGTTCCAGTTGCATACAGCTGATGTTTCTCCAGGATATGCGTATAAGCAATCGTGAATTCAATCATATCTGATTTCTTTTTATCATGTGCTATAAGAGCAATGTTCACCTAGATCCCCTCATTCCAATAGATTTTCCAAGCCGTACACCAACAAATCCAGTTTCATTACATGGTCAATCGCCAGCTTTACTCCTGACATAAAGGATTCTCTGTGAAAGGAATCATGTTTAATGGTAAGGTTTTGCCCGGAAGCTCCAAAAACGACTTCCTGATGAGCCACGAGTCCAGGAAGCCTGACACTGTGGATTTTCATGCCATCGACATCGGCCCCTCTCGCTCCTTCAATGGTTTCCTTTTCATCCGGGTGCCCTTGCCCCTTGCTCTCCCTCACTTCCTGGATTAACTGGGCGGTTTTCACTGCTGTTCCCGATGGAGCATCGAGCTTGTTATCATGATGACGTTCGATGATTTCCACGTCAGGAAAATACTTTGCCGCCCACTTGGAAAACTGCATCATTAATACAGCACCCAAGGCGAAGTTTGGAGCAATTACTACTCCTAATTGTTTATCTTCCGCCAATCTCGTTAACTCTTCAAGCTGCTCCTCCGTAAAACCGGTTGTCCCGACAACAGGACGGATGCCATGCTCCAAAGCCGCTTTTGTATGCTTGTATCCGTATTCAGGGGTGGTCAAATCCACCAGTACATCTGCATCCACATGCTGGAAACATTCTTCCACGTTTTCATAAATACGAGCGTCAAAAGCAGGCAATCCATCTATATCTTTTACGAGCATACCGTCGTTTTTCCAATCAAGACAAGCAGCTAATTCCAGATCATCTTGTCTGGCAATCATACGAAGCGCTTCACTCCCCATCTTCCCGCGCGGTCCTGCTACAATTACTTTGGTTTTAGTCATGGTCGTTCCCCTCTCCGTCTTTTCTTGTCCAACGATTTTTGTCTCTTGTTTCTATTTTGCTCATCGACCGCTCAAATGACTCTGACAGGTCGATATCCAATGAATTGGCAAAACATATGGCGACAAATAACAAATCACCTAATTCGTCTTCTATCGTTTTTTCCTGTTCAGATGCTTTTTTCGGTTTTTCTCCATGATAATGATTCACTTCCCGTGCCAGCTCCCCAACTTCTTCCGTGAGCCTTGCCATTAGGCTTAATGGAGAAAAATATCCTTCTTTGAATTGTCCTATGTAAGCATCCACTCTTTTTTGCATTTCAGCGGTGGTATATCCTTTTTCGTTATCCATCTCTCATACTCCTTTTTCCTGCAAACCCATGCGGAGGAAAGCTTGGCTTTTTATGTTCAATCAATTAACATGTTAGCTAAAAGGAGGTCGTTTGACAAATTTTTAATACAGGAACGGTAAGGATTGTTACCTAACCGGGGATTGTCTATAATGGTTAAGGTAATTCTATTAGAAGAGGTGATGGAATGAGTTTTTTTGGGATAAAATTAAAAAATACATTGTTCATCTTGTTCGGATCTGCAGTGTTTGCATTCGGAATTGTCCATTTTAATATGCAAAATGAATTGGGTGAAGGTGGTTTTACCGGGATAACCTTGCTATTTTATTTCTTATGGGGATGGGATCCGGCCATTATGAATATTGTACTGAATGTACCGGCATTCATCGTCGGCTGGCGATTTTTAAGCCGCAATACTTTTATTTATACGATTATTGGAACGCTGGCTGTATCCTTGTTTCTAAGCATCTTTCAAGCACACCAATTTTATCTCCATTTAGAATCGGACATGACCTTGGTTGCGCTATTCGCAGGTGTGTCTATCGGAATCGGGCTTGGCATCATTTTTCGTTATGGCGGAACAACAGGCGGTGTCGACATCATTGCCAGAATTGTGCACAAATATGTTGGCTGGAGCATGGGTAAGACCATGTTTTTATTTGACGCAATTGTCATCTCCACTTCGATTATCGCCTATTTAGAGCTTGTCGAAGGGATGTACACGCTTGTTGCTGTCTATGTCGCTGCGCGGGTTATCGATTTTATCCAGGAAGGGGCATATGCTGCTAGAGGAGCAACGATCATTTCCAATCGCAGCCATGAAGTTTCCGAAGAGATCATGCGCAGGATGGATAGAGGTGTCACGGTCCTACAAGGTAAAGGAAGATATACTGGAGAGAATCGGGAAGTCTTGTATTGTGTCGTAGGAAGAAATGAAATTGTACGATTGCAAAACATCATCAACAGTGTTGACCCACATGCTTTTGTGGCCGTTACTTCTGTACATGATGTTCTTGGTGAAGGATTCACCCTCGATGAAAACAAGCAACCATTACAGGATTGAGGCTGAGATCGCAATGGAGGTTTTTGTGTTTTCAGGGAAAGATTAAGCCCATGAATAGCACAGTATCAAGGTATAGCATTGAGAAGCACTTATCGTACAACAGAAGAACAGGAAGTCTATAAAGGAGTTTATCTTATAATGAAAAAAACCGAACGAGTTCGAATTCCTAAGAATTCGAGTCATCGTTCGGTTTTTAGCTTTGGCCGCTAAACTTTTGGCCCAGCCATACATTTTGTCTTAGCTTTTAGTCATCATTGGATACGACAAACATCAAGATAAAGCGGATCAATTCTGCCACAGCGACCATTGCCGCAGCAACATAAGTTAATGCAGCTGCATTTAACACTTTCTTCGTTTGTCGCTCTTCATTATTGCGGATGATACCACTGGAAACCAATTGGCCCATCGCCCGACTTGAAGCATTGAACTCAACCGGAAGTGTCACCAGCTGGAACAACACAGCGAACGACATGAATACGATACCGACAAGTACTAGGTTCATCATACCCATGATCGCTCCAGCAATAATCAGGATAAAGGACAAATTGGAACCAAGATTAGCCATCGGAAACAATGAATGACGGAAGCGTAGGAACGCATAGGATTCCGCATCCTGAATTGCATGCCCTACTTCGTGCGCTGCAATCGCTGAAGCTGCCATCGAATGCCCATGGTAGTTGTCAGTGGACAACCGCACAACTTTTTTCCTCGGATCATAGTGGTCGGAAAGTGTCCCGCGTGTCTCTTCAACCCTTACATCGAAAATGCCGTTGTCATCTAATACCTTCCGGGCTACCTGTGCTCCGGTCATATAGGATGAAGTTGCAACTTGTGAATATTTTTTATAGGTGCGTTTTACTTTTGATTGAGCCCATAATGGGATGATCATTAAGAGCGCGATATAAATTAAGTAGCCGCCTAACGAAGCGAACATGCTCATTCCTCCATTGATGAAAATTCAGTACTTTCATTAAGGTCAATTTTAGTCAAAAATGAGCAAATAGTCAACTATTTTCTCTTTTGTTCTCCTGCTTGTTTCTTTCCCCTTTATACTTTTTCCAAGCTACATAGGAAAGCGTGATAATAATAAAACCGCCGACAGCCGCCACCATAAAAATCAGCGTTAAACTCCGTTTCAATTTGTCATCGTTCCCTGCCTCAATTTGCTGCAATTGATCGGAAGCAGTGATCATCTGTTCTTGCCACCTTGGGCTGTCCATCGAAGCCAGCAAATAACGAATGGAAGCGCTCGTTTGTATATAATCTTCCTCATCAGCAGCCAGCTTCAATGCCGGCTCCAGTATATTCCAATGTGTTTTCAGACGATTTATATCTTGCATGGCAAGTTCTTTATTGCTTATAGACAAATGCTCTATTTCGTTCTGCAGTTCCTGCTTCCAGGTCATCCAAAGCGGCTCCTGCTCGTTTTTTAGAGCATCAAACACCAGAAGCAATGCCATTGCATGTGTGTACAGCTGGGAGTCTTTATCTTTCGGGATCGCGACAGCTTGCAGGTTGCGTTCCAAAACAGCAGCAACGACATTCGCCTCTTCTGCATCAGCATGTTCGGAAGCATATTCCGAAAATTCCTGTGAATGGTGTTGCAGCAATGTTTCGGCCTCTTTATATCTTTCCTCCTGTACAAAGCGGACATACTGGTAGATGGAGGAATGTACATCCTGGTGATGTGCCAAAACAGCCTTCCCTGGTAAAAATATTCCCACACCCAGCAAAAAACAAAGAAATAAGTGCGCGTAACTTGTCCTATTCATCGAGATCCCCTCTCTAACCTATTCCTTTTTCAATGTATGAGAAGGAGGACAAGTTTAGACCATAAAGATAGTGATTTCTTAATGAGAGATGTTTTATGTTCCGTTGCCATAATGCGCTATCTTCAATCAATAAAAACCGAGTACCTTCATCTCCAAAAAAACAGCTCCATGCCGTTGGTATATAGCAGAGAACCAAGCGAAAATAAAGCGAACCATCACGATAAGAGATGGCTTTTTCTTTTCAGGTGAATAGTTAAGTAATAAGCGATGGCAATCGAAACGATACTCAGCCAAAAAGTGAAATAACCGATTTCATTCATGTAATCAGTTAACGAAGAATAAAACGGCATCATACCGAATACGTAGTCGATAATATCATTATGTAAAGTCCAGACGGCTGCAACCATGATGTGCCGCAGCTTTATTTTATAAAAAGGGGCATACAGCAAACCCTGAATAGCCATCGCACCATGTGAAGCCATCAGCATATACCCCTGCCAGACTAAATCGCCAGTGGTATATAAAGTAAGCAGGTTCATGATTACTGCCCATACACCATACTTAAATAACGTGATGATAGCAAGTGCTTCTATATAAGGGGCTTGCCTTCCAGCTAAATAGAATGCCAGAAACAAGCAAAAGAACAGACTTGCTGTCGGACTATCCGGTACAAACGGAAGAAAAATCGCTGGCGTGACCGCCAACTGGCTGCCATACCAATAGTATCCGTAAATCGTCCCCAATATATTGATCCCAAGCAATGTCCAAAGAAACTGTTTGTTGGTTAATAGATAGTTATACATTTCTTCCTTCCCTTCATCCCTCAATCAACAAGAATGCCAATTCAGCCTTCACTGAAAAACCCCCGCCTGCAAATGTCGGCGAGGGTTTTGTAGATGGAATTATTCTCCGCTTTCATTGACTTCAACAATAAACTCAGCCAATTGCTGCAGCTCTTCATCGGTTCCTTCAAATTGCCCTGGAGGCATATCCCCGATACCGTTTTGAGCGATATCTTTGATTTCATCTACTGTATGGTCAATGTCTGTTAATGGAGGAGCCGCTGCTCCGCCTTCCAGGCTTTCGCCGTGACATTGAATACAACTATTGTTTTGGTAAACTTCGTAGCCTGGATGATCTTCGTCAATTTCCACTTCGGTTGGTAGTTCAGGCGTGTTTTCCTCTGCTCTTTGTTCCCAATCCACGTGTTCTGCAGCTTCATATGTAAGCCAGAAAACACTTGCCATACCTAATAACATCAATGATACAGCAATTGGACGCTGAGATACCTTCCGGCCCGGCCTGTTGTCCAGAAACGGAGCCAGCAAGAGTCCGCCAAAAGCTAAACCTGGTGCGATGATGGCGCCTATGACAAAATACGGGCCACTGGCAAATTCATACTTTAAGAATTGGTATAAAAATAAGAAATACCAGTCTGGCAATGGTATATAACCTGCAGTAGTCGGATCGGCGATCCCTTCAAGAGGTGCCGGGTGAGCGGCAGTCAAACATAAGAAACCAACAAGAAATACCGCCCCAACCAACCATTCTTTTAATAGGAAGTTCGGCCAAAACGCTTCTGTTCTCCCAGGATACTCTGAATAGTCCTTCGGTATATTAGGCTTTCGTTCAGCAGTGATTCGAGAATCACCGACAAACTTCATCCCTTTCCCTTTATGCACAGCTTTCCCTCCTTTTTACGATGTCATCGTTGCTTATAGTGGTCCGGAAATACCTTGCTTTCGAATCAAGATAAAGTGGACGGCCATTAGGGCAAATAACGCAGCCGGCAGGAAAAACACATGGATAGCAAAGAAACGGGTCAACGTTTGTGCGCCAACGATATTTGGATCCCCTGCCATCAATGTCTTCGTGGCTTCCCCAATAAATGGCACTTTCTCGGCAATTTCCAGCGTTACCTGGGTTGCGAAATAAGCTTTGTTATCCCATGGAAGCAAATAACCGGTCAAACCGAGGCCGAGCATGATGAAGAACAACAATACACCGACCATCCAATTCAATTCACGCGGCTTTTTATATGCTCCCTGGAAAAATACACGTAAAGTATGTAGGAACAGCATGACAATCACGACACTGGCGCCCCAGTGATGCATTCCTCTAACGATTTGTCCATGGGCAACTTCTGTTTGTAGATAGTATACAGATCTCCACGCGTTTTCGATGTCTGGTACATAATACATGGTCAAAAACATACCCGACAAGATTTGGATGACTGTCACAAAGAAAGTCAATCCGCCAAAACAATATACAAACGCCGAAAAGTGATGCGCGGGATTAACATGTTCCGGCACCTCATGGTCGGCAATATCCCGCCACAAAGGCGTAATGTCAACGCGCTCGTCTACCCAATCATAAAGTTTTTGCAGCATAGATTACGCCTCCCCTCTCGGTTTTGTAGGGCCAAGCAATAAGGTCCCATCTTCAATTTTATATTCGTAGAAATCCAAGCCTTCTGGCGGCGGTGTGTTTGGTACATTTTCACCGCTCTTGTAATAACGGCCGTCATGGCACGGGCAATAGAATTGATCTGGATAATCATCATTACCGGCCCATGTGACCATACAGCCAAGGTGCTTACAAATCGGAGACAGTGCCACAATATCACCATTTTCATCTTTGTAGACCCAGGCAGTTTTTGTTACGGTTGACTCATACCAGGCATCGACCTGATCAATTTCCCAGTCAATCCTTGTCGGTTCTTCTGTAATGTTTTCCACATCTTCCACAGCTTTAAAATCACCTTTTGATGAAGCCTGCAATGCTGGATCGATGGCGAAACGCACCATCGGCGCAAGCATTCCGGCAGCCATAAACCCACCCACGCCTGTAAGCGTATAATTCAAAAACTGGCGACGGGACACTTGTTGTCTCTTTTCACTCATGGTTTACCCCCCTCTATGCTAAAATCCAACACATGATAATATCAAGTTTACTAGGACATATCCATGATAGCGCAATCTGTTTGTCCGGTCAATAAATTATAAGCAGGCGGACAAAGTTTCTATAAGTATGAGCTGAGTGGCTATGTGCCGGAAATCACACTGGCCATTCCCTTTTGATTCACCCAGCAATAACTTCCGACCACCATAGTCGATGTTACCAATACGTTTTAATCAAGCCGGTTAACTGGTTGACCTGATCTTTGATGATGGACTGTGTTTCTTTTGACTGTGTATCCTCTGTCTGGATGGCCGGCATCCATAACAAGGTTCCGTTCAAGTTCCGCTCCTGTTTCTTCCAATGCGGATCAAAACTGAAGAAGAACACATGCTTGAACGGCCGTTCGTTTGCTTTAGCCGCCCATTCATTCAGTCGGGAAACCTCTGCGCCCAAGTCCCCTGAAGCAAGATAATGATAGGCTGGCAATAAAAAGATTCTTCCCTTAAAGTGCTTTTCCATTTCTCTTACAAAAATCATTCCCGTTTCCTGCTGGGCCGCACTTTTTTCCATTTCCTTCTGATTTGTAAATGTAATGGGTATCAGCGGAATGAGCAACGTATCAATATACTCTTCTGCGGTAAAATACTGATCCAAGTCTTGTTTGTTCCATTGCATGGTCTGTCACCTTTCCTATTCTTTGTCACTTTACTAAAAATATCATAAAAAAGAGCGGATTTCATCTATTAAAAATGAAATCCGCCCTTTCTATCTGCATACCAGTTGTACGGAACCTACTTTACCTGCGCAAATCTATCCTCGAGTTCCCTCAATTCTTTAATCAACCGGTCAAAGCTTGATTGATCCCGGTTATCCAATGCCAAGTCAATCCCCTCTTGCAGTCTTTGTTTCTGTGTGTGATAAATGGATTTTTCCAGCATATCCTTCGCTGCCAGACGGTCTTTC
Source organism: Sediminibacillus halophilus (assembly GCF_900103695.1). Lineage (GTDB taxonomy): Bacteria > Bacillota > Bacilli > Bacillales > Amphibacillaceae > Sediminibacillus > Sediminibacillus halophilus. The sequence goes on along the minus strand of NZ_FNHF01000001.1, from coordinate 163,490 downwards.
TTTGTAATGAAGTAGTCATCCGGGAGGTATGGATTATCTTCCAAAACTGCTACATAAGAGGCTGATTGATTCGCATTTTTGAAATTGAGTTGAATATATACCGGATCCTTTCGGTTCAACCGTATGTCATGAAACGATTTTTCGGCATCGGTCGTGACAATATGGTTTTTATAAAAGCGAAAAGGAGCTTCCTCCGAGCAGAAGGTAGAGATGACAATTCCCCGCGGACAATACCTGGCTTCCCTGATAAAATGGACGCGCTCTAATAGGTTTTCATGATTGATTAAATAGTTCAAAATCCAGACACTTTCTCTTCTTTTCAACTGATAATTTCGCAAAAACCAACGAATAAATTCTTTTTTATCCTTAATTGAAATAGGCGTGTTCAACGCAATTGCTCCCTCCTTCTTAAAGAGAGTTAAAAATCCTCCGTCTCGGTCAAACGGCTGAGATATTCCTCGACCTCTGTATCGCTCGGCTCCAATTTTAAATACTTGGCAAACACCTCTTTTGCTTCCCGGATCCTCCCCTCTTCTACAAGAAAATATCCGAATTCTTTTAAGAAATCAGGGTCTTCTGTAAAGTTATTATATGCGGTTTGATATTGAATTAATGCATCTTGATAGGATTCCGTCTCCTGATATGCCCGGGCGAGTTCCCACCTGTAATTAGCATCCTCTTCCCCGTTCTCCAGCAGCCTTGATAGTAGTTCAATAATTGCTTCGTAATCACTGTTCCCTTTGTATGTTTCAATTAAAAACAAAACCGCTTCTTTGAAGCCTGGATCCATTGCCACTGCTTCTTCAACAAGTTTATAGCTTTCTTCCTGGTGACCCAATTTAAGTGCAAGGACACCCGCCAGATGATAAAGCTCCTTATTGAATTCATCAGCTTTCAAGCCTTTCTTCGCTGTTTCGTAAGCTTCTTCAACCATCCCTTCGGACTCATAGGTTTGGGCTAAATATAAATAAACAGACTGATAGTAAGGATCGCTTTTGATTACCTGTTCCCATATATTGATGGCAATGTCCGGCCTTTGAGCCCGGTATGCAGTGAAACCGTATTTAAATAAGTTGTCAGGATTCTCACTTTCCATTTCCTGATAGTGCTCTATCGCCTTTTCAAACTCTCCTGTGGCGGCATAGGCCTCTGCCAGTCTTGCTGCAATTTCGATATCACTGATGACAGGTTGTACCTCTGCCACTTTTTCATAATAAGGAATTGATTTCTGGTACTCTCCAGTAGAAAAAGCCAGTTCTCCCAAGGCGAAGTCGATTACCGGCTCAGTGGGATCGAAATTTTTGGCCTCCAGCAGTTTTTGCTCGGACACCTCAAATAGTCCTTGTGCCTGGTACAAATCCGCCAGTTGAACGAGTGCTTCCATATATTCTTCGTCTTCAGGAGAAAAACGGTTCAAGACATCAATTGCCTCTTCATCTTCATCAAGATCGATATGGATTTCCGCCAGCAAGATTTTTAGTTCAGCTTCCTTAGGATACTGTTCGGAAAGGGCTTGAAAAATAAATTTCGCCTCCTCCAGCATTCCCCATTGCATATAGAGTTCGCCGATGGTGTATTTTTCTTCTTCGTTCGCCAGAGGAAGATATGTTTCCAGTCTATCGATCGCTTCCTCTGTTTTATTTTGTTCCATCAATTTTATCGCTTCATGAATTTCCTGCATGCTAGGACATCCTTTCTCATTACCGCACAACGCTTTAAACAAAGTGACCAGGTATGGACACTTTCTTGTACATGCCGTTACCTTTCCGGCATTTAACGATATGGTTTACTTTGATTACTTTTCCTTTGGCGACTGTAACCTCCGGAATAGCTTTATGATATCGGAAATTGTGCGGTTCATCAATGGATTGGTTTTCTTGGAAGAGGAACAAATTATAGTCAGCACTGGCATGCGGTATTAATTCGCCTTTATACGGAGAAATTCCTGTCTTTCTTAACAGTTTTTTTGGCAAGGGCAGTTCTAACTCTGACGGATTGACGAGGGTGAGATCAAGCTCAGGAGCAACAGACGGCCAGCATGTGGATTGCTGCCTGTGATTCCGTTTGGAGGAAGAGAGCATGAAGAGCGGTATTTTGGTCAAACTTTGCGCCTGATGAATCCATTCCCATTTTATCTTTTGCACTTCCTTGACAGGATCCTGCTCGACAAGGATAAACGGTACTTTCTGCCTTCCGAAAAAACGAACCATTTCCGGACGTATTTGAGACAAGGGAATCCTTGGCACAATCATGTAATCGATTGGAGATTCTGTCAGCTTCTTCTGGAATGAGGCGAAATTTCTTTTATAATTACTATGACTGCGAATCGGCAGTTGGCACAACAGCAAGGTGCACCCACGATAAATAAACTTTCTTAGATTTACTTCCAGTGATGCCTGTTGATAAAAAGGCTCTTCTATATCTAAATACACCTTTCCAGGGCCAACCCAGAACTGTTTGGTATTCATTTCCCTTGCTGGAGCTTTGTCGTTAATCCGGCGGGTGAATTTCCCGTCTTCCACGATCATGCTTTTTGACTGCCATCCATCTTCGTCATACACATACTCATTGTAAAAATAATAAGCCCCCATGCTTGTACACCTCCTAACAGGATTTATACAAACTATGAAGGCAGTTGGACAACTATGAATGATCTTTTGTGACTTTTTCCAGGTGATCAAAAAAAGATGGATAAGAGATATTGATACATTCCGGATTTTTCAATGCGACAGCCCCATCTGTCACGAAGGAGGCTATTCCAGCCATCATACCGATCCGGTGATCTCCATATGAATCCACTGTTCCACCGTGCAGGGGGGTTTTTCCTTTAATAACCATGCCGTCTTCGGTCACTTCCACTTTAGCTCCCAATGCCTGAAGTGTTTGGGCAACAGCGACAATTCTGTCCGTTTCTTTGTAACGAAGTTCTTCCGCGTCGCGGATATGTGTTTCACCTTCCGCCTGGGTAGCCAACAAAGCCACAATTGGCAATTCATCAATTAAACGCGGGATTAATTCGCCGCCAATCGTGGTGCCTTTCAACGGAGCATAGTCGATCCGGATATCACCAATTGCCTCTCCGCCATTTACTTTTTCATCAAGAATCGTGATTTCTGCTCCCATGCTTGTAAGGACATCGAGTATCCCTGTTCTCGTCGGATTTAGACCAACCCGCTTGAGTATGAGTGAACTACCTGGCACTAAAGCTGCCGCAACAGCAAAAAAAGCAGCAGAAGAAATGTCGCCAGGAACTTCCACGTTTGCGCCTTTCAGCTTTTGGCCACCGTCAATGGAAATCCGTTCATCTTTAATATCAAGCATTGCACCGAATCCTTTTAGCATGGTTTCTGTATGGTCTCTGGTTGGAGTCTTTTCGATAACGGTGGTTCTTCCATCTGCCAATAAGCCCGCTAACAAAACACAAGACTTCACCTGGGCACTTTTTACAGGCGGTTCATAGTCAATAGACTGAAGCTTTCCTCCCCTAATTGCCAGGGGCAATAATCTGCCGCCTGTCCTCCCGTCAATTTCGGCTCCCATTTTTTTTAATGGAACCGTCACCCGATTCATCGGCCGGCCAGACAAAGAATCATCTCCATATAAAACAAAATGATAAGGTAATCCAGCCAGTACTCCTATCAGGAGGCGGGCAGTAGTTCCCGAGTTTCCTAAGTTGATAGGCTGAGAAGGTTCTTTGAGTGCATCCTTCCCCTTTCCATACACAGTTATTTTTTCTTCGTTCACCTCAATGTGTACACCCATCGCTCGAAAGGCATCGATCGTCCTTAAACAATCTTCTCCACGTAAGAAATTGGTAATCTCTGTAACTCCTTCAGCTAGTGAGCCGAAAATCACAGCACGGTGAGAGATTGATTTATCTCCTGGAACCGCCAATTCTCCAGTCAGCGGAGAGTGGGCAGCATGGAAAGTGCGCTTAGCCATTTTCTCTTCTCCTTTTACTCTTGTATAGTGGTTTCGTAACCTTTTCCTGATAAGATCCGATCACTGTCCTGCTGAGATTTTTTATCAGGGAAACTTAAGCGAAGAGCCCCTGTTATTCCTTCGCGAATCTCCAATATCTCAATATTGTTTATACTTATTTGACTGGAAGCCAACAGTTCTACTACCTTTAGCAAAGCTCCCGGTTGATCTCGAATAGCGACATAGAGATCGTAAAAAGCAGGGATTGCTCCTTTTTTCTTCGGCGCTAGTCCATCACGGTACTCCTTGGCTTGTGCTAAGTAATCATACATCGTTCCCCGATCACCATTTACCAGCAGTTCCTTTAATGAGCTCATTTCTGTAATCCAATCCTCCAGCAATTTGGCCATACCTTGACGATTGTGAAAAAAAATGTCCTGCCACATCTCAGGATTGCTGGATGCAATCCTTGTGATATCCCGGAAACCGCCGGCAGCAAGTTTCGGTATATACGGATGGGTTTCCTGCCAGTTCTTTGCCTGATGGACAAGAGAAGATGCGATCAAGTGAGGGAAATGCGAAATAACACTGGTCATTTCGTCATGTTCCACTGGATTCAATATCATGAATTTGCTTTTTGTTCCCTGCAACAAGGCTTGCAGTTCTTCCACCGCATCATCTGTAAAGTTATACATTGGCGACAATACGTATATAGCATTTTCAAATAGATGGACTCTGGCAGCCTCGATCCCCTTCTTATGCGAACCGGCCATCGGATGGCCCCCAATGAATCGAATGAACGGAGAAGTCAGTGACTCGGCAGCATCCATAATCGGCTGTTTGACAGAAGAAACGTCTGAAACAATCACTTGTTTGTCCAATGGAAAAGTGTTTAGACGCTGAATAAGATCGACCGTTTTCGAAACGGGAGCTGCCAAAATAATATAATCGGCTATTTGGGCAGCCTTTTCAAAATCCTCCAGCCCTTCCTCTATAATTCCATGCAGGATGCAATATTCTAAAACAGAAGAGTCGATATCATAGCCGATTATACGGTGCTTGCCAGCCTGTTTAATAGATAATGCAATAGAACCACCGATCAATCCGAGACCGGCGACCAGGACTGTTTTGTTCACTGTATCTTCCCTTCCTTTAAGAAAGTCAGATATTCACTGATATGTGACTCGATTTTTGTCATATCGTCCAGATTGCCGATAGTCACCCGGATTCCATTAGGATGGCCAAGAGCTTCACCGGAACGGACGATGAATCCTTTCTTCAATAAATATTCAAACATCTCATCACCGCTTACAGGCAGCTTGACGAAAAGAAAATTGGTCTCTGAATCATAATATTCCAGCCCCTTTTGGTCACAAAACGTCATAAACTGCTGCTTATTTTCTATATTTTTTTCGACAGACTCCCGTAAAAATTGGTCATCTTCCAAGGCAAGCAAGGCTGCTTTCTGAGCCGTGGAAGTTGTATTGAACGGCCCTCGGGTAATATTGAGCAGCATGGCAATCTCCTTGCTGGCAACACCATAACCAATTCGTAATCCTGCTAGCCCATACGCCTTGGAAAAAGTTCTCAGCACAATCAGATTAGCGTATGTTTCCAGTGCCTTGACGGAATCAGGAGCATCTTCTGTTTCGATATATTCATAGTAGGCTTCATCCACTACGACAAGGACATGGTCTGGACAATTCTCCATTACAAAACGGAAACCTTCCTTATTAATTAATGAACCTGTGGGATTATTCGGAGAACAAAGCCATAAAATCCTGGTCTTATCATCAATTTGGTTCAGCATTTCCTGCAGATCATGATACCCATTCGCTAACGGTACCTCCCGAACTTCAGCACCCTCAATCAAGGCATTGTGCTTATATTGCGGAAAAGTCGGATGAGCCATCACTGTATTGGTACCTTCGTCCAGGTAGGTTCGACAAATAATTTCCACTACTTCATCAGAACCGCAACCAAAAATCAGCTGTTCACCATCGATTCCGAGTCTTTCTGCCAATCTGGCACGCAAAACAGTGGAGTAACCATCCGGGTATATTTCCAGACTTTTGATCAGTTCGGGTAAGGCCTGTTCGACTTTTGGCGAGAAACCAAATGGATTCTCATTGGAAGCAAGCTTGGTTATTTTTTCGAGTCCATATTCCGATTTCACATCTTCTATTTGTTTACCTGGTTTGTAGGGTGCCATCCCTTTAAATACCTTTTTTGCTAACATTACTCCGTCTCCTCTCTAACGCGACAAATCTGGTCTCAGCTGCACTGCCTGATTATGGTAGATATGCTGAACTTCTTCCTGACGTGCGTGACTGTTAACAGTCATCATAACACGAATGCATTTTGGAAGACTATTTGGGACTTCCATTTCTTTCATACACATGACCGGTACATACTTCCATCCGTTTATTTCACGAAGTGCTTTAGCAGGGAAGCCTGCATTGATATCCGCTGTAGCAGATATTAGCACAGTCGCAATCTCATCGGGTGAAATTTGATTGACCTCCGCCATCTCCATGACCAGCTTCTTAGTATTAGCGACAATCTCATTTGCGTCATTTTCCACTACGGTTGTAGCTCCCCTGATTCCTCTGATCAATTCATCACCAACTCTCTAAAAAAATCTTTTACGATCTTGAGCAACAATTCATCATTTACTTCCCTTACCTCAAGCTGCCCTATTTTTTTCAACAATACCATTTGTATTTGTTGGTTTTTTGATTTTTTATCTATTTTCATGCGATTAACGAGTCTCACCGTGTCAATATCTTGAAATTCCATTGGGTAGCGATTTTTCTTCAGCCAGCCGTGCAGTTTGTTTATCGGCGAAGTGTTACCAAAAACAACCTCACTCACTTTCATTGCAAACAGCATTCCGACGGCGACTGCTTCACCATGGGTAATGCGGCCATAACCGAGTTCTGCCTCCAGTGCGTGACCGAGTGTGTGGCCAAAATTCAAATATTGCCTGATTCCGTGTTCTTTCTCATCTTTTTCGACAATTTCTGCTTTTACTTTTATTCCTTTAAGCAGATGTTCGGTCAATATGGAATTGGAAAGCTTGTGGATACCCCCTTGAGACAGGACACTCTCGAAATAGGCCTCATCGCTGATCAATCCATGCTTGACGACCTCTGCATAACCTGAACGGATTTCCTGTTCCGGGAGAGTATACAGCGTTTCGACATCATAGATGACTGCTACAGGGGGATAAAAGCTTCCGATCAAATTTTTTCCTTCCGGGTGATTGATAGCAACCTTTCCTCCGACACTGCTGTCGTGTGCCAGTATCGTGGTCGGTACCTGGACATAATCAATCCCTCTCATATAGGTGGCAGCAACGAAACCAGCCAGGTCGCCAACAACCCCACCACCAAGTGCGATGATTAAAGAATGGCGATCCAGTTGACGTTGAATGCAATCGGTTATCAAGTCAAAATAAGCATCTTTACTTTTTGATACTTCACCAGCGGGAACAATGGAAGTGAAAACTCTTTGTTCCGACGGAAAAGCCTCTTTTACATCTTCCAAGTAAAGATTAGCAACAGAGCTATCCGTCACAATCATGATGGTCTGGTAATCCTTCGGGAGAAAGGAAGGAAGTTTATGCCTGATTTTTTCTCCGATGTGAACATCATATTGATTGGTGTTAGTTTCAATGGTAATTGAATTCATTTAAAATTCCCTGATTTCTTTCCGGTAAGATTCCAGTGCTTCTTTCAATTTAGGAAACTGATCGTGAGGAAACTGTTCCAGCAACCCTTTTGCCAGCTCAAATGCGACGACATGTTCCATTACAACAGAAGCAGCAGGCACAGCACACGCGTCCGACCGCTCGATACTTGCTGAAAAAGGCTCTTTTGAATCGATGTCCACACTTTGCAACGGCTTATAAAGCGTAGGAATCGGCTTCATTACTCCTTTTACGACGATTGGCATGCCAGTCGTCATGCCACCTTCAAAACCTCCCAAACGGTTTGTTTTGCGGTAGTAGCCTCTTTCTTTCTCCCACGCAATTTCATCGTGTACTTCACTTCCGTTTTTTCGTGCAGCCTCAAATCCAATTCCAAATTCGACGCCTTTGAATGCATTGATGCTGGCAACGCTACCGGCGATTCGTCCATCGAGTTTGCGATCATAATGTACATAGGAACCGACACCTGCCGGCATTCCTTCCACGTATACTTCACATACCCCGCCAATGGAATCTCCTTCTTTTTTCGCCTGGTCAATTGCCTCCATCATTTGTCGGCCGGCATTTTCATCCAGACAGTGAACAGGTGATTGTTCTGAAATTCGCTTACGTTCATCCATGGTCAGGTTTGGTTTTTCGCCGGCTTTGATCCCTGCTATTTCTCGTACATAACCGACCACATGGATATCCAACTGGGCAAGAAGCGTTTTTGCCACGGCACCCGCTGCCACTCTAGCCGCTGTTTCCCTGGCAGAAGACCGCTCCAGTACATTCCTGATATCCCGGTGGCCATATTTCATCGCGCCGTTTAAATCTGCATGCCCGGGTCTGGGTCTTGTTACTGTCCGGCGTATTTTCTGTCCTTCCGGAAAAGGATCTTCACCCATAATATCTTCCCAGTGCTTAAAATCATCATTATGTATTACCATTGCTATCGGGGAACCAAGGGTATACCCGTGGCGCACACCGCCTGCTATTTCAACCAGGTCTTTTTCAATTTGCATCCGCTTTCCTCTTCCATGCCCTTTTTGTCTGCGCAACAAGGATTCATTAATATTTTCTTTCGTTAAAGGAAGCTGGGCAGGCAGCCCTTCGATAATGGTGGTCAATTGTTTGCCATGTGATTCTCCAGCGGTTAAATAGCGCATGAATATACCTCCATATACAATTAATTTTGTACTACTATATCATACCTTGTAATCATTGTGGGCAGAAAAATATTCAGAAAACGCTTACAATTCTGTATTTATTCTCCCCTATTCATATAAAAAGGCACCTCCCTGAGGAGACGCCTTTTCGTAGGAACCATTATTGCTTTTGATAAAAGAAATTGTCGATTACGCGCAAATCGTAATGTTGAGGCTGGAAAATCTGCTCTGTACTGCCGACAAAAAACACGCCGTCCTTGTTTAAAGAGTTACTGAAATTTTGATAGACCGTTTGCTTTGCTTCCTCGGTGAAATAGATTAACACATTTCTGCAAACTATCAAGTCTAGATTTTGTTCAAATCGATCGGACAACAGATTATGTTTTTTAAATTGAACCAATCGCTTTATTGAATCATCCACACGAAACAAAGGTCCATCCTGATGGAAGTATTGTTTCTTCACTGCTGGGGGAACTTCCTTTAACGATCGCTCCGGATAAATGCCTTTTCTCGCCCTTTCCAATACCGCTTCGTCTAAGTCCGTGGCAATAATGGTAATATTTGCAGGGTCCATGTATTGACGGAGAATCATGGCAATCGTGTAGGGCTCCTCTCCCGTTGAACAAGCAGCACTCCAAACCTTAAGCTTTTTTTTCTTTTTTAATAGGGAAGGAAGTATTTTTTTCTCCAACACTTCCCACCTTGGATAATTCCTGTAAAATTCCGAAACGTTAATCGTGACCCTGTCCAAAAATTCCTTAAAAATCGTATTGTCAGCGGACATGGCGTGATAATAGGAGATAAAATCCTTAAAACCGCGTTTCTCCCTTAAAGTATTCAAACGTCTTTTCATCTGCACTTCTTTATATAACTCTAAATTCAAACCCGTTTTCTTATGTATCAAAGCAGTGAATTCCTGATAGTCTGTCATTCAACTTTCTCCTCTTCTTCCACTCATGATAATTATTATCCTAATGAAATTTAATAGATAAGTAAACAAAAATCAGTACATTATGTAGAAAAAATGTAAAAATAGATGTTTTTTGATTAAGCAGCTTTCCTAAATTGTATATATGTATATGAACAATCTAAAAAAGTTGCGAAAGGACAAAGGACTAAGATGCGAATGACTATCAGCCCTTCCAAAACAAAATTGAAGGGGCCACATGACAATTCCTGCCTAGTATATAGATTCTATGGATGGGGTTTAACCCGGTTTTTCATCCTGCTTTGTTACTATGATACTGAAGGAAAAGTACTCACTAGAATCGAAGTGTTCCAACCTTACGGTAACAAGCCGCTGAGTGGCGTTTTGCCGTACAAAAATTGGAATATGCCCTCTGAAGGGGGTAAGCTCTATAGCAAGACATCATCCCATCAGAAGTTAATAAGTAGTTACGAGACAGAAAAGGAAAAACCGAACGAATTCGCAATATCGCCCGGTTTTTCTTACAGCCGCTATTCTTTTATACCAGCCACTTTAAAAACTAGTACAACCAGTTTTTATTAATTTTGTCATATTGCAATAGTTCCTGTTCATCGAAAAATAAATTAATTTCACGCTCCGCACTTTCCGAAGAATCAGATCCGTGAATAATATTCTTTCCGACCGAAATACCGAAATCTCCCCTTATCGTACCAGGTGAAGCTTCTTGAGGATTCGTTTTGCCCATCATTTGCCTGGCCGCAGCGATTACATTATCGCCTTCCCACACCATTGCAAAGACCGGGGATGACGTGATGAAGGAAACCAGTTCATCATAAAACGGTTTTCCCTTGTGTTCGCCATAATGTTCTCCGGCTAGCTCGTCACTAATGTGCATTAATTTTGCAGCCTTTAACTGATATCCTTTCTTTTCAAACCTTTCGACAATGGTGCCGATTAAATTTCGCTGTACGCCATCAGGTTTAATCATAACAAAAGTTTTTTCCATTACTTCCACCTCTTCGCGATAATTTGGTATGTATGAAAGCGCTAACCTAGTAAAGTCTATCAAATTATTGCAATAATTACAATCGGTATTAAGATTTTCGTTTGCCGATATATTTTGCTATATCCTTCAGCGTCTGTTTCGCCTTGATATCTGGAAGTTCATCAAGTGATTGATAAGCCTTCAGTAAATATTTCTCACTCAAATCAAAAGATTTGTCAATGGCTCCAGAAGCTTTAATTCTATCGATAAACGGGCGGATATCATGGTTGGTCAATCGTGAAGGGTCTTCAAACAGTTTTTCTAATTCAGACCTAAAAACCGGATCTTCCATCGCATAAAACACCGGCAGAGTAAGGTTACCCTGAAGTAAATCACTGCCAGCCGGTTTTCCAAGCTCTTTCTCCGTAGCGGTAAAATCAAGAATGTCGTCGATAATCTGATAGGACATTCCGATGTTGTAACCATAATGGTATAGAGCTTTTTCATAAGGTTCCGGTACCTCTGCCGCAATAGCCCCGAGTCGGCAGCTCGACGAAATCAACAGCGCGGTCTTTCGCTTGATCCTGCGCAAATAATTTCGAACGTTTTGGTTTACAACATACTTATCACGTATCTGTTCGACTTCTCCTATGCACAGTTCCACGATTGTTTCGGATAACTGTTTATGAGCCCGAGGCTTCTCCAAAGAGGTCAAATATTCAAGCGAGCGGGCGAATATGTAATCGCCAGTGTACATTGCCACGCGGTTATCCCATTTTGCTTTGACGGTTGGCTCGCCACGACGCAGTTCGGATTCATCGATCACATCATCATGGACAAGGGAAGCCATATGTATTAATTCCATCGAAACAGCTATTGTCTTCATTCGCTCGATATCATAATGCCCGAATTTTGCAGCTAACAATACGAATACAGGGCGGAGACGTTTTCCCCCGGCCTGTAGCAGTTGCTGGGAAGCATCCCTCAGAACCGGGTGTTTTGCATGGATAGTCTCATCAAGGGCTTTTTCGATTTGATCTAAATCTTGTTTTAAATAAGAATAGGTCATTGCTAATTTCATGTTGGTCACCTTTGCATTAAGTTTGAGATGGCTTTTCTCCCATATGCATAGCGGCTACTCCACCTGTATAGCCTTTCATTTGCACATTTGTCATTCCAGCATCCAGAAACATGGTACGCAATTCTTGTTTTCCTGGAAAATCTTTTGCTGACTCATGAAGCCAAGAGTACTCATCATAGCTTTTAGCAAACATCCTGCCGAACAAAGGCATGATAAAGCGGAAATAAAAGTAATAGACTTGCCGGAAACCAGGGGCAGTGGGCTGGGATGTTTCCAGGCAAACCACCTTACCGCCGGGCTTCACTACTCTCGTCATCTCTTTTAACACTTGCATATAATCCGGTACATTGCGCAGCCCAAAACCAATGGTTACAAAATCAAAGCTGTTATCATCAAATGGAAGTTCCATGGCATTTCCATGAACAAATTCCAAATGATCTATCTGATGTTCCTGTTGTTTAGCCATGCCGACCGAAAGCATATTTTCACTGAAATCCAGACCGACAACTTTTCCTGTTTCCCCTACCGCTTCAGCTAAAGCCAAAGACCAGTCTCCCGTGCCGCAACAGACATCAAGCGCCGAATCCCCTTCTTGGACATCCATTCGCTTCATAACATCCTTCCGCCATGCCTTGTGCCTTTGAAAAGAGATGATGGAATTCATGACATCATATCGGTTATATATTTTCTCAAAAACGTGGTGGACACGTTCTTCTTTTGTTTGTTGATTCATAGCGGTCAACCTTCCTCCACTATTTTGGAATTGTTCCCCAAATATTCATAAATGATAGTATTCGTATAAGTTTTCAAGGATTGAAAGTGGACAGGAAGCTGCGATACGGTCTCTTCCACTTTTGAAAAACTATGCTGAATAAACTGCTCGACTGTATTGACGATTTGATTATAGTGAATATTATGTGCTGGTCCTTTTGTCAACAAGTCGAAAACAGGCGAATGTTCTTGTTGAAGGTAACTATGTTTTTCCTTTATCAATTTTCTCGTCAAGAGCCAATTGCTCGTAAATTCATTGACGGCGGAGCGTTCAAAAAACTCGGCAACACGCCGGATCAGTAACGACTCAATTTGCTTCAAAGCATCCATGAATTCCTCGATTGACTCGAATTCTTTATAATAAACTGTCATCTTTAGTTCATTGATTTCCTTTATTGCGGATGCCAGTGTATGAATCATTGCTATGTCATCAAGCTGGGATAAAAAGTAATAATATAATCCACTGAAATAATCGCCGGCTAGCACTGTAAGCTGTCTTTGCTTCTTCGTCTGGTCCGTTTCATTTTTTTCCTCATGCTTAGCTACTAAATCATGGGTGTCCAACGCGATTTGTACTAACATGACAGTTATAATGTAATTTTTCTTTTTTGTCTCTGAATATGTAGTGTTTTTGATGATAGAGGACAGAATATATAATTTATCTTCATCGATGACGGGCTTTTGAATATACTTCTCCAAATAGGAATGCTGTATCTTCTTTTCAATCGCTTTTTTCAATTCCCCAAGCGGTAAATTCGATGTTTTCAACGTAATCACCCCAAGCCCTTTCATGCATATTCCCAATCTTGTCTAATCTATATTATAACATAACTCCCCCAGGTTATCGCCTAAAGCACCTCAACAATTAGATAGTCAGGAAAGCAACTCAAATTGAGCAAAAATAAAAAGGGTGCTTTAAATCGCACCCTTTTTGCCCTTATGTAAATTATTTTACATTATCTTTCAGGGCTTTACCCGGTTTGAAAGCAGGAACCTTGCTTGCAGGGATTTCAATTTCATCTCCTGTTTGAGGGTTACGTCCTTTACGAGCAGCACGTTCGCGCACCTCAAAGTTTCCGAAACCAATCAATTGTACTTTCTCACCGTCTTTAAGTGAATCCATGATAGATTCAAAAACTGCGTCTACAGCTTTAGTAGCATCTTTTTTAGAAAGATCGCTTCTTTCTGCGACTGTGTTAATTAGTTCAGTTTTGTTCATGACATTCACCTCCTCCCAATCTTTGCTTACCTGTTTCGAACAATGAAGTCATACTTCCATTTGTTCACATTTATTAAGTATTTTATACCTCCGTCACCTGTTAAAAAGATGACATGGCTTATAATAACCGAGTTTTTAAGGAATTTCAACAAAAATCAGCAACTTTATTCATTTTTTGTTTCGATTTCCTATAATTATTAAGCCCGGGCATATTTGGATAGTATCACAGTTGAATACTGGCGGCAAGCAGTTTCGGCGCTTTGATAGAAAAAAATCTACATATTCGTTAAATTAATTGCTTTTTTTGGCATAATTCATCCAATTAGTCCATTGAAAGGTGCGTGGTCATTATTTTTCATACTGCTCTGCGATTCAAAAGTTTTATGGAGATAAGTAACATAACCTTAGGTGTAGATCGAGTATTTGGAACCCCTAAGGTAATAGAAGGATTGTATCCTTATGGATTTTTTCCGTAAAAACAAAAAAGCGGCCTTGAGCAAGCCGCTAAAGAATAATTGCTATTAATCCACCGGAACCTTCATTGATGATACGTTCCAGTGTTTCTTTTAATTTATATCGGGCATTTTCCGGCATCAAGGATAATTTCGCTTGTATTCCCTCTCGCACAATGGAGCTTAATGATCTTCCAAAGATGTCCGATTCCCAAATGGACAAAGGATCTTCTTCAAAATCCTGCATGAGATATCGTACCAATTCCTCGCTTTGTTTCTCCGTCCCGATAATCGGAGCAAATTCTGATTCTACATCCACTTTAATCATGTGTATCGACGGTGCTACAGCTTTCAGTCGTACACCGAAACGAGAGCCCTGTCGGATAATTTCCGGTTCATCAAGCACCATATCCTGCAAGGTTGGAGCAGCAACGCCATAACCAGTTTGTTTGACCATTTGCAGTGCTTCTGCAACCTGATCATATTCTCGCTTGGCATTTGCAAAGTCCTGCATCAGTTCAAGGAGATGGTCTTTCCCCCTGATCTCCTCTCCAACAATTTCTTTTAACACTTGATCGTATAAGTGATCGGGTGCCTGTAAGTCAATTTCTGCTACCCCTTCACCCATTTCCATTCCAGCTAGCTTGGCATCGTCGATATAGTCATAATCACTGAAGTTCCCGACTACTCGATCGACGTCTCTCAACCTTTTTATGTCTCTGACTGTTTCCTGTATGGCAGATTGGTAATTTTCGCGAAGCCAATGATCTTCGTTCAAAACCATTACCCAGCTTGGGAGGTTGACATTGACCTCAAGAACTGGGAATTCATACAGTGCTTCCCGTAACACGTTATAAACGTCGTGTTCTTCCATGCTTTCCACACTCATGGCCAAAACCGGTATATCATATTTTTCGGTTAACTCCAACCGCAATAGTTCTGTATCCTGTTTATAAGGCTGGACAGAGTTGATCACCATGATAAATGGTTTGCCTACTTCTTTTAATTCTTCTACTACTCTGGCTTCGGACTCTAAATAATCTTCTCGGGGAATTTCACCAATCGATCCGTCAGTGGTGACGACCACTCCGATGGTTGAATGTTCTTGAATGACTTTCCTGGTACCAATTTCAGCTGCATCATGAAATGGGATTGGTTCTTCATACCAAGGTGTGTTGATCATTCGCGGACCGTTTTCATCTTCAAAACCTTTGGCACCCTTCACCGTATAACCGACGCAATCGACGACCCTTACATTCACATCAAGACCCTCATCCACTTGAATTGAAACAGCTTGATTCGGTACAAACTTAGGCTCGGTAGTCATAATAGTTTTTCCAGCTGCGCTTTGCGGCAATTCATCCTGTGCTCTTGCTCTTTCTCCTTCATCCTGAATGTTTGGCAAAACTACGAGTTCCATAAACTTTTTAATGAAGGTCGACTTACCCGTACGGACAGCACCCACTACTCCCAGGTAAATATCTCCATTGGTCCGTTTCGAGATATCTTTAAAAATATCTACTCTTTCCAAAAAATCCCCTCCCGGTCTACTTCGCCATAGAACGTTACGAATCTTTGACATTTAAATTCTATGACGTTGTCCTATCAAAATATGACTTGTTTAATTGAAAAAGTTGAAAATAAAAAGAAAGAAAGACATAAGGTTTTTGTTACGGGTATTTCTTCCGGCAATTCCAAAGTTGATATGGAATGAAAACGCCTTGCCCACAACCCCGTCAGGCAGCTTTATTCCGCCTCCGCGTGGACACTAAAGACTTGAATTGCTGCAAGAGCAGAGCATGACACGCTGGTAAACTGTTAGCTCATGTCACGAGCCAGGAGAATGCAGCTTACTTTATGTAACATACAAAATCCCTTGCCACATTATATGCAGCAAGGGATAAATTATTCGAAGTCAATTTCATTCCGCAGTCGTTAATTCAGGTCGGAATACCGGCTCTTCCCCTTCAATTGTGTAAGGCAGCGAATAAGCCGGAACGAAAGGTGTGTTCTCAGGAAGAATATATCGGATATCATCGCCGTTTTCAAAGCTATGTTCATACGACTTAATCGCTTCATACAGGTCCGGACTGTAATCGACATAAACTTCCCCGTTCACGTCCATCACTAGTGACAGATTCTTCTGCGAATACGGGCTTTGAATCTGAGGTTTTTCATCCATGTCCATCTTATCATAGTTGATTTGGTAAACCCCATCGGCTATTTGTTCACCAAAAGGGGGATAAAGATGTTCATCCCGATACAAATCAACCTGCCTCCTGACCGTCCGCACTTGTTGCGAGATCCGCAAATCGATCAATTTGACCTTGGGGTTTTCTTCCGGATTAATCAACACATACTGATAAATGCCGCCATTTTCGAAAGCAGTTCCAGGAATACTGGAAATATAGCCACCTTGTTTGAGGGCTGTGAAATCAAGCAAGTATTTTTGGAAAATCGGGGTATCGCTAGGTTTTGTTTTTATCGGGACAAGACCCTGATTATCTTCCTTGTACTGCGTGACAGCCTGCTGAATCGTTTGCAGTTGCACCTCGTTGGGCACCTGGTTTTTCGTTAATTGATCATTCGGGTACAAGCAGCCACTTAGCAAAAGCGCCATAACCATTAAGCCTACAGCCATGAACCATTTCATTCCTAAATCCTCCTAAACAGCAAAGCGTTAAAACAACAGATACGCTCTGTTTCCTATATATTCAATCAGCCTGTCGGCCCGCTAAAGACAATATAAAAAATAATCAATCCGCCGACAACTAAAAAGATGTAAGCAAGAAATGCCACTATGCCGGCAAAAACACCTTTTAATTTGTATCTGCTAAGTAAAATTAAGCCAATAGCCAAGAACAAAAAAATAATTCCCCCGAAGGAAATATACATATTCAACATGGATTCTGACATGTTTTTCACTCCTCTACATACAATCGGACAAGACAAATATGCTTTAGATATTATAACATAATCCATTTTTGGCAGTTATGTAAAAAAGCAATTTTTTTATACAGAGATAAAGCACCTACACCTTACAAATATAAAAAACCGAGGTAGAAGGGGCAGAATCTACCTCGGTGCGACTAAATAATACCCATTGCGGCTCTAAAATGAATGCTTGTGCGATTTATATTATGCGAGCCTTATCCACTTTGTATCATCACTTTGCCCAGTCTCTGCTACTTTTTAAACAGCTTTCCCAGCGAATTCATATCTGCTGGCATTTTATTGCCTACAATCGACTTGACGATTTTATCCTCTTTTTCTTTCGAAATAGGCTTATCTGCCATTTTGGCTAATTGCTTGACCAGCCTTCTTACCGTTTTTTCATCTGAAAAGTCTGCGTTTTTTACAGACTCTGCTACTTTGAAAATTTGATCGGGCTTGATATTGGAGTTCTTTTGGATCTGGTCAAACATATTTTTCTGAAAGTCGCTCACGTGCATTCCTCCTTGCCTTCGTCTTCCCAACATTATATGCAAGGGGAGTAGCAGCGTGTTAATCAGAAATACGATTATTAAGAATTGCCGATAGGTCTTCCATTTCCTGACGTCTTACCCGTGTCATCAATTGGTCCACTACATCTCTTGGAGCAGCGTCTTCAAACAAAATACGGAACAAACCATCCGTTATCGGCATGTCGATCTCTTGAGATTCTGCAAGCTGATGTGCAGCTTGTGTGGTCCGTACTCCTTCCACCACCATACCCATATGTTCCAACACGTCATCAAGCTTTTTCCCTTTCCCTAACAGGTTTCCGGCTTTCCAATTCCTACTGTGTACGCTCGTACAAGTGACAATCAAATCTCCTACACCTGTTAATCCTAGAAATGTAAGCGGGTTTGCTCCCATCGATGTACCGAGTCTGGCGATTTCTGCCAAACCACGGGTGATCAAAGCAGCTTTAGCATTATCCCCGTATCCCAGCCCGTCCGATATCCCTGCGCCGAGAGCGATAATATTTTTCAGGGCTCCACCTAATTCCACTCCAATCATATCCGGACTCGTGTACACGCGCAAATTGCCATTAATGAATAAATCCTGAACCTTTTTCGCCTCTTCAAGATTCTCAGATGATGCTGTCAGTGTCGTCGGTTGTCTTTGACTTACTTCTTCTGCGTGACTAGGTCCTGACAATACGACGACTTTATCATATAACTGATTAGATAACTCCTCGTCGATCATTTCTGAAACCCGTTTAAAAGATCCCGGTTCTATACCTTTTGTTCCATGAGCAAGGGTGATCTTCCGATCGAGAACCTTGTTCAATTGACGGCAAACGTCTCTTATTGCTTTGGTTGGAACAACCAAAATGACGGTGGAAACATCTTGTACGGCTTCAGCTAAATCATGAAAAGCTGTAATTCCTGATGGCAGCTGCACTCCTGGTAAGTAACGTTCATTTTGCCTGGTATCATTGATGGCAGCTGCATGGTCTTTTTTATGGGACCACAAGCGTACATCATGTTGATTATCTGCCAGTACCATGGCAAGGGCTGTCCCCCAGCTTCCCGCTCCTAATACAGCAACTTTTTCCACGGAATCTCCTCCTTATTTTCTACGTCTTGCGAAAATCTTTATTGGTGTGCCTTCAAATCCAAAGGCTTCTCTAATTCTGTTTTCCAAAAACCGTTCGTAAGAGAAGTGCATCAATTCCGGGTCGTTTACAAATACAACAAAACTGGGCGGTTTGACAGCGACCTGAGTCGCATACAAAATCTTCAATCGCTGTCCTTTCACAGTCGGAGTAGGATTCATTGCCAGAGCATCCATGATGACATCATTTAATACATTGGTCTCCACACGTTTGGCATGATTTTCACTGGCTTCAAGAACGCGAGGAAGCAAAGTATGAATTCGTTTTTTTGTTTTTGCAGACAAGAATACGATCGGTGCATAGTCGAGAAATTGGAAATGGGCTCTGATTTGATCTTCAAATTCTTTCATCGCCTTTTCACTTTTCTCTACGGTGTCCCACTTGTTGACGACGATGACGACGGCTTTTCCAGCTTCATGCGCATATCCGGCTATTTTTTTATCCTGTTCGATGATGCCTGTTTCCGCATCGATTAAAGTTAACACAACATCCGAACGTTCAATTGCCTTTAAAGCCCGTAAGATACTGTATTTCTCAGTAGTCTCGTAAATTTTCCCGCGTTTTCGCATTCCTGCAGTGTCGATGATTACGTAATCCCTGCCATCCTTAGTAAACGGGGTATCGACAGCATCCCGTGTGGTGCCAGCTATATCACTGACAATAACACGCTCTTGGTTGAGCAGTGCATTCACCAAGGAGGACTTGCCGACATTCGGGCGGCCAATAAGACTGAAGTGGATAGTTAAATCATCTTCATCCGCCTGTTCAAGCTCTGGGAAGTGTTTTACGACTTCATCCAGCAAATCTCCTAAACCCAAACCATGTGTTCCGGAAATTGGGAAGGGTTCACCGAATCCAAGCGAATAAAATTCATAAATCTGATCGCGCATTTCCGGGTTATCTACTTTATTAACTGCCAGTACGACAGGTTTATTCGATTTAAACAACAACTTGGCCACTTCCTCATCGGCCGCTGTCATTCCTTCTCGACCGTTCACCATAAAGATGATCACGTCAGCTTCATTGATGGCCACTTCTGCCTGCTCGCGCATTTGTACAAGCAGTGGTTCATCACCGATTTCGATTCCTCCGGTATCAATCAGGTTAAAGTTGGTGGTCAGCCACTCTGCCTGCGAATAAATACGATCTCTGGTTACTCCGGGTATATCTTCGACTATGGAAATTCTTTCACCGACCAACCGGTTGAAAATGGTTGATTTTCCGACATTCGGACGGCCGACTATTGCTACAATTGATTTCCTCATGAAAGGTTCATCCTTTCTTTCTACTATTACTTCTATCATTCCATGTAAAACCGAAGGCTCTAACTTTTCTATTTTAGCAAATGAGGAATTTTTAAACAACGCTTTTTGATACGGCATGGCCTTAAGCCAATTCCCAGTATGTAAAAAAGCTGTATATCAATGTTTGACAATGATATACAACTGATCACTGAGTGCATGACTTATCCCGTCCAGTATCGCTTCTAAATTAGCGGCCACTTTTTCCATCTCTTCCTGTGTATCACACAAAAAGATAGGGGCTCCGCCGTCAATTTTTTCTTTGTTAAGGGTGATGACCGCTAATATCGCCTTTTCCATTTTCATCCTTTATCTTCCCCCTTTTTATTTGCTTTTGATTCAGAGGGCATGCGGATTGCATTTTCCAAGACCGGAACTGCACCGATTATTCGTTTTGCCTTGTCGATATCCTTATCCTGAGGCAAAATGAAAACACCAATACGGCCATCATCCAAATCCCGCTTGATCAAAGGAACCAGTGCTGGTGTGCCGGAATCCCGAAAGACCCCCAGAGAAACAGAGGCATCATGAAGAATGGCTTGCCGCTGTCCCAGATTGGCTATCGTCGAACGGACATTGAAATTTTTTGGAGTGAGGATAAATCCCATTCCATATTTCATAATTTCTTCCTGCCGCTTTGGTAGCCCAATATTCATAATATAAATATTATCGACATACAGACCAGCACCTTCGAAGTGAAGTTCATGATGCGCGATGTCGACCAGTTCTTTTAAAGTGGCTCCGCTCATGAATTTTCTAATGATGAGATAGCAGACAAGCGAGGCAATGATGGCAAACCAGATATTCCATACTAAATAAGTTAGCGTTGCAATAAAGGATGTGAAAATGACCAAATAGTTTCTACCTTCAAATGCCACAGCTATTCCTTCTATGTATGTATTTCCCCTGGGAACCAGTTCGTAAGCATCTAATTCAGTCAACGTATTCCGCTCCATATTTCGAACTTCCCTGAACTGGGATGCAGCAATAGTCAGAAAAGTGACGGCCGTGAATTCTTTCTCCATTATGGCAGGTACTGCTACTGTACCAAGCGAAGCCGCAATGAATCCTAACGAAATGTGGATGACCTTACCATGCAAGTAGGTCGGGTATTGCCGGTAATCTGTTCGTAACATGACAAGCCTGGCAATCGTTCCGATCACTACTCCAAATAAAATCGGGTAGGTATATTCATTCATGATTCCACCTCATTTTAAGCTTTCGTTCAATGGTTTGTGCAACTACGTCTATCTTTTGTTTCGTAGCTACAGTTAGTCTGAGTAGAATGATAAAAGCTATACCTACAAACAACAAATCAAAAAATGATCGTTCTCCGATTGTAAGTTGAAAACCATAACTAGTCATTATCAACCCATGAAGAATTTCACCACTGGTGATGCCGAGGGACCAAACCATGCACCTCTCGATCAGAGTTTCTCCCAAGAATAAAAGCAAGACAAGTCCTATAAGCGGGATCATTAACAAACGGGGAACAAATAGCCAAATCGGACTGATCAATTCCCAAAGAAGAATACCGACATAACAAAAAGTCATGCACAAGCTTCCAAACAATAACCAAATCCAATCCTTTTTCCTTGCAAGATAAAGAACTCCAGAGAGGAAAGAAACAACTAGTGCAAGATTCAACTGACATTCCCATATAGTTATCCTTGTATTTGAACAGCTTAAAAGCAAAAGAACCACAAAAGAAAGATAAAATCTAGTGGTATTCTTTTTAAGTAAAAAAGTAGCGACTATCCATAACAACCAGCAAATCCAATAAAACAACAGACCTTCCACGGGCTTCACCTTCCATTAGCATTATAGCTTTCCGAACGTGTTTTTAAACCCCTCAATTTATCGCTTCTAAAAGAAAAATGTAAGGCGTCTTCTTACCCTCTTAATGCTTAAATTTCTGCATAGAGAGTTGCTTTAATGCTTAGGTGAAAGATAAGTACGGGAGCCAGACAGTCTGATAAACACAAAACAAAAGCCGAACGAGTTCGAATGGATATCGAATTATCGTCCGGCTTTGATTTTTAAGCTTCTATTATTTTGTCCAAGTGACTTTACTTCGCTCTTTGATCAAACCATTCTTTTAAATAACCAGTTACGACATATGGCTTGCCCGCCAATTGTCTCGGCTCTCTGCATTCCAATAGCATCATGATGATTTTCAATTCCTGGTGGACGGAGGCAATGCGATTCAACAACGAATCCATCCCCTCCTCCATTAGCACTTTTAACAGGCTACCGGCCATGCCGAACGCTTCAGCTCCAAGTATCAAAGATTTAGCCCCATCCACACCGTTGCGGATACCTCCTGAAGCTAGTAAATGAGCTTCAGGTAAGACTTCTCTGATCTCTTTGACCGATGCTAGTGTTGGAATGCCCCAATTATCAAAAGCGGATAAGGGGTCTTTCCTTCGACGATTCTCCACCTTTGAAAAATTGGTTCCTCCCAATCCTGCCGCATCTAAAAATTGAACCCCTAATTCTTGCAAGTGCTTGGCAGTCTCTTTTGATAAACCGTGCCCTACCTCTTTTACAATAACTGGAACAGGGATACTTTGAACAATTGCCTCAATTCTTCTATCCATCTGACGAAAATCCCGGTCACCTTCTGGCATAATCAGTTCCTGCAAAACATTCAAATGGATCTGTAATGCATCCGCTTCCACCATATCCACGGCTCGCTGAGCCTGTTCTACTGATGACTCACTTCCTATGTTTGCAAAAATAATACCCTTTGGGTTCTCTTTCCGGACAATACGGTAAGAAGGCTCTTCTGTAGGATCTTTCAAAGCCGACATTTGAGAACCGACAGACATGCCAATACCTGTTTGTGCTGCAGCAGCTGCTAACTGGGCATTAATTTTTTCCGTTTTGCTGCCACCTCCACCAGTCATCGCATTAACAAAAAGGGGCGAACTTAAAGCAAGTCCGCCCACTTTTGTATGGAGAACGATATCTTCCCACCGGAGAGAAGTAACACTTTGATGGACAATCTCCATATCATCAAAAGGGCTCCAGCCCTCTTGATTAGATTCTATCGCATATTTAATATGCTCTAATTTTCTTTGTTGTCTGGACATCCATATTCACCATCACTTATACTTGTCGAGCTTATCTCCGATCATATCGCCTAATTGAAAGCCAGAGTGATCTTCCTCTTTTTCATACTGCTTAAGTTCAGCTTGATCCTGTTCTCGCTCCAATTCTTTGATACTTAAGGACATGCGTTGATCCTGTTCGTTCACATCGAGAACTTTCACTTGTACTTCTTGCCCTACATCGAGTACTTCCTGTGGAGTCCCGATATGCTGGTTAGAAATTTGAGAAATATGGACAAGTCCTTCTACCCCCGGGAATACTTCGACGAATGCGCCAAAGTTCACCAGGCGCTTAACAGTTCCTGTAACTACAGAACCTGGCTGTACCTTCTCTTCAACTCCATCCCAAGGTCCCGGCAATGTTTCTTTTAACGATAAAGAGATACGCTCATTGTCCCTGTCGACAGAAAGTACTTTCACGTTGATTTTTTGTCCTTCCTCTACGACATCGGACGCTTTTTCCACATGTTGATAAGATAATTGAGAAATATGGACAAGCCCATCAATACCGCCGATATCAACGAACACACCAAAGTCAGTCAGTCGCTGAACCGTGCCATCCAGTACTTGCCCTTCTTCAAGAGACTGAAGAATTTCCTGTTTCCGGTTGGCTTGTTCTGCTTCGGAAACAGCTCGGTGGGAAAGGATTACCCTGTTTTGCTCTCGATCCAGCTCTACCACTTTTAAGCTTAATGGTTTATTTTTGTAATCAGAAAAATCTTCTACATAGTGCGTTTCTACAAGAGAGGCCGGGATAAAACCACGCAGTCCCACATCGACTACTAAGCCGCCCTTAACCACATCTTTCACTTCTGCTTCGAATACTTCTCCGCTGTTAAATTTTTCTTCTAGGTCTTCCCATGCTTTATCAGCATCGACTGCGCGTTTGGAAAGTACGACTTCATCGTCTTCTACTTTTTTCACTTGAAGTGTCAGCTCATCACCTTCATTCACTACATCGGAAGCTGTTTCCACATGCAGACTGGAGAGCTCACTGATAGGTACAATCCCTTCCACTTTATAACCGATGTCAACGAGCACTTGTTTTTCTTCTACTTTAACTACCTTTCCTGTCACCTGATCACCGGTAGATAGCTGTTGTAAATCTGAAAATTCATTGTTCATTTCATCCATAAAGAGACCTCCTTCAATTTCCGACACAACCAATCTTATGAAATGCCTTTTTTCTAACTTCTAATATTTACCCATTTTTGTCAAGCGATAGGCAGGGAACGTTCATCGATTTTCATCGATCAGTTTTTGAATTTCCTGCATGATCACTTGGGTAACATCCTTTGCTGATACTTTATTTTCCCGATATTGTTCCATTTCAATCGGTTTTCCGTAAACAACTTTTAATTGTTTGAACGGTTTGTAGGGTCCGATTATGGCACAGGGCACGATATATGCCTGCGAACGGAGGGCGAAAAACCCGGCGCCTGCCAAGCCTTTCCCGACTTCGCCGGTCTTGTTCCTCGTTCCTTCAGGAAAAAGGCCGAGGGTATTCCCTTCTTCCAGTATGTTCAAAGCCTGACGTAAAGCATTCCGGTCTTTCATACCCCGCTTGATCGGGAATGCATGCAGCCTGGTCAACAATCCTCTTAAAAAGGTATTATTGAATAACTCCTCTTTAGCCATAAAGTAAATATCACGCGGTGCCGTAATCCCAACCACTGGTGGATCAAAATTAGAAATATGATTAGAACAAATGATAACCGGGCCATTGTCGGGAACATTTTCCGTACCAACTACTTTAATGCGGTATACGGGGTATAGTATAGCAGCTACGACATTCTTAGCAAAAGTATATAAGCTCATATCCCAAATCCCCTCTAACTTTTTCTTGCACTTTTCACTACTTCCAAGATCCGGTCCGCCACACCTTGGATAGAAAGCGAAGTAGTATCAATTTCCACGGCATCCTCCGCTTTGATCAATGGAGATGCTTCACGCTCTGAATCAAGTTGATCTCTTTTTTCGATTTCTCTCTTTAGTTCCTCCAGGTCGGAAGCAAACCCTTTTTCCCGATTTTCTTTGTGCCGTCTTTCCGCTCTCTCTTGTACAGAAGCCACTAAAAATATTTTCACTTCCGCATCGGGAAGTACGTGGGTGCCGATGTCTCTTCCATCCATCACTACTCCGCGTTTGGCTGCGAGTGCTTTCTGCCTTGCAACCATTTCATTCCGTACAGCCGGGTGCTTCGCCACGACAGAAACTTGGCCGGTCACCTGCTGTCCCCTTATTTCATGGGTGACGTTTTCGCCATTTACAAGAACGCTTTGACCATTGCTTGATTGCTGTAAATCAATCGTTGTTTGTTGCAACAGCTTTAACAGGGCATCTTCATCTTCCAGATCAGTGTCTTTCTGGAGTGCCTTATAAGTAAGTGCTCGATACATTGCACCTGTATCAATATATATATAAGATAGTTCCTCAGCAATTAATTTAGCAACCGTACTTTTCCCTGCTGCTGCCGGCCCGTCGATCGCTATGGCTAGTTGATTTTGTTCCATATGTTTCTACATTCCTCTCTTGCTATGAAATATGTAATGTGCGGGAATAACAATGAACGCTCGTTGATCCATTTAATTTCGTATTCCCTTTCTTGTGTCCAGTCCCCGTCTTCTCGCTTCAAGCTGTTTCTCGAAACAATATCGAATAATTGACTGGCGATTTTGTTCCTCTATTTCTTCAAATTTAACAGATAGGAGCGGCCGTTGTCCTTCCGGCCGGTCATGGGTACGAATAGTTTCTGCTTCTACCTTAACATAAGAAATTTCCGATGAATTCATTGGTAAGACGATCAATAATTCTAACCGTTTTCCCGGAAGGATCTCTCGTCCAGGCGGAAGTACAAGTGACAGTCCGCCTCCACTTATATTTTGCGTGATCGTCGTAAATGGACGCATTTCCTTTTCTACATCGTGGACAGAAACATCTACAGCTGTCTCAATACGCACATATTCCCTACGTTGAACCTTCTTCAACTGACCTGCTCCTGGATAGTTTAACACAAGTGTTGGGATTTTTAATTTTTTCTTATCTTTTAATTCCGTTTCAAAACTGTAAACCGTATGATCCTCTCCGACAAAACTTGCCGTAAAGCTGGTTCCTCGTTCAAAAAGGTTCGTTCTTCCGGAAACTTGATGAACCGGATAATCCACGAATAAATAACTCCCTTGTTGCTCTACTACTTTACATCGATAACGCTCTACTTGATGATCCTTCTCTATCTCTAATGTGAGCGGTGTGCCGATTTTTATCAAAGGTTCCGCCTCTCTCTATCTTTTATTTAGTCCTTTTTATTATCTCAAAAAACAAGAAAAAGGGAAAGGAGTAAAATCCCTTCCCTAAACTGCATCATCGAATTTTGCTTCTGCATCTTGTAATTTTTCCACTTTTTCTTCCGCACCGTTTAGAGCATTGATAAAGATTCGGTACGTATCATTTCCCAGTACACCTAAAAATTCATGGGTAAGTACTTCTTCACCCGAATCGTTTTCCATGACCGCTAATCTATTTTCCTGTATCTTCACATTTTGGTTAACCTTATCCTTTGCCTCCTCCACTGTCAGCTCAGGCTCCGGCAGATCGCGCTCCTGGTGGTTCATGTAATAATCGCGAGACGTAAAGCCAAGAATATCCCCATTATCCAGCGCCACTTTCACTTGAACTGAGTCAGGGTACATACGTACATCCCCCTGCGTATACAAGAAATTGTAAACTCCGACATTGTTGTATTGACTGCTTTGGAAGAGTTCCATGTCTTCCATCTCAAGGCTTTTTAAATAATCCTCTGCTTTTTGCATGCCTTCATTGAGACTAATCCCAGAATCTTTTACTTCCCTATTGATGATCAACGATAACGGATGGCCTCCTTTTACTGACATGTCCATATAACCATCTCTGCCATCTTTGTGGAAGGAAGCACTATAGGTTGCTACTTTCGCACCATCCCCTGACTTGGTTATCTTGATGTCCGAAACATTTTCTACCTCAAACAACTTTTGTGCTTTTTTCAAAGCTTGTTTCTCATTGATGTTTTCTCCGGTTAGGAACTGGTATTCGTGTTTCTTGTTCGAAGTCCCGGTCATGCTGATACCTAGATTTCCCTCTGAATACCCTTCTACGGTTTTTTCCACCGTTTCAAATCCATCAATGATAGTATTGTCTGCTTGTTTATCATTGGTGGCCAGTGCCAGCTGCACATCCATCCAACGCAAGTTATTCTCCAGAACAAGATGTTGAACCTTGCGCAGTTCGTCTCTTATTTCCCCGGATGTTTCATAGAGTGATTCCAGGTTATTCACTTCTCCGTCAGTCAATGGATCCTTTTCCAAGTCTCTGATGGCTGTATTATAACTGAAATCCCCAATATCAGATAAGAACTCTTCTGTTTTGTTGAATGGAAGCAATGCCAACGGAAGCTGTCCCACATCATTATGAGCCTCGGATGTAAGCCGCCATATGTCTGCCAATTGCGGAGATAAGCGCTCCTTTGTATTCATCGCAAGTGTTGTACCAATTTGATCATGCAGCAAGTCCATATGATAGGACAAATCATGGAACGAGCGCTGGTACGTATTTTCCGCCTGAACAAGAATAGCGTTTTTCTCCTGATGTTCCTGATAGCCCCAAATCCCTGTCGCTCCTACTGCCACAGCCAGTACTGCGACCAAAATCCATCTTATCATTTTCCGCGCCACCTTCCTTACATACAAAATATGTGCTTGCCGATTTGTTTAATTTGCGGTCTTGACCAAATCCAGTCTGATGTAGCTGTATTCGGGTTAAAATAATAAGTGGCCTCGCCGGTTGGATCCCAGCCGTTTATCGCATCGAGCACAGCCTGTTCGGCAGATTCATTCGGTGTCAGCCAAATTTGCCCATCTGCCACAGCTGTAAAAGCCCGCGGCTCAAATATTACTCCTGATACAGTATTCGGAAATGTAGGACTTTCAACCCGATTGAGAATGACTGCTGCTACAGCAACTTTTCCTTCATACGGTTCTCCTCTAGCTTCTCCATGTACGGCATTGGCCATTAAACGAATATCATTTTGCGAAAAGCCTCCCGGTACATTGACAGCTGTCGGCTCAGCAGGTGTACCTCCCCCCTCTTGCTGATTTTCTCCTCCCTGATTTTCTTTATTTCCAGCCTGCTGGTTATCACCCTGTTTCACTTGTTGTTCTTTTGGCGTACCACCATAATGGGTGAACTTTTTCCCTTTTCTGATTTGTTCCTGAACAAACCCCTTATCATACTCGCTCGCTTTTTCAAGTTTCTGTTTTGTTTTCGATCCAGCCATTCCGTCTATGTCTAATCCAAATTCATACTGAAAATTACGGAGCGCCCAATACGTACCCCAACCGAAAACGCCATCAATCTTCCCATTATAAAAACCTAAATATTGTAATCTTGCTTGTAACTCAATAACATCTTCCCCCGATGCACCATGCTGGATGACTTGCGGGCTGAAGGCCTCTACAGGTCGAAGTCCATCCGCAGCTGGCATTCCAGCCATCAAGAGTACCGCAAAAAACAAGAGAATAACTGTTCTTTTGAACCGCATACCATTTCCTCCTAAGAGTATCAAAGTCTTCGTTGTTGGCTTATTTTTTGAAAGCATGCTATTTTTATACATGGGAAGCAGGAGAATAAAATTCGGTTATTCAATTGATGAGGATTTTCAGTACTCGTCGCAAAATCTTGGGTAGTTTAATTGCTCGGGCTAAACAGCCTCTCATCAGCATGATCTTACTTGCATTGTAAGTAACATCGAGCAACATCCATCCGCTCCTTCATAGACGCCGCAGGAGTCGCCAATAAAAAAAGCTACCCGTGCCTAAGCATGGATAGCTTTAATTCGTTTATTGAATTTGTGACTTTTTTTCAGCCAAGATGACAACTTTTTTAAATTCTTGCTGGTTGGCTAATTTGACTTTTCGTAGAGCAAACATCCACAAAAGAACCATAAAAGGCGTCATGACATAAATCCAGGAGGGTACCGTTTCTAAGATGAAGTCATAAAAACCATGAAGGGTTACCGGAATCAACAACGCTGAAACCTGTGATTTTTTTACGTTTTTCGTCAAAAACTTTGCCTTCCCTAGATAATAGCCCATTATTACACCGAACAAGGCATGCGATGATACTGGAAAAATCGCTCTGCTAAATGCATATTCTACACCATGGGCAAGTAAATAAAGCAGATTCTCCACTGTCGCAAAGCCAAGGCTGATGGCGACACCATATATAATCCCATCGTAAAGGGAATCAAAATCAGTATATTTATATACCGTATAAAGAAAGATAAACCATTTAAAAAACTCTTCCATTAGTCCGGTTAGTAAAAAAGATCGAATCAACGGCGTCTGACCGATTCCTTCTTCCATAAAAGCATACTGGATGAACATGATAGGAAACACCAAAAGAGCTCCGTACAAAAACGTCCGGAACACTGTAGTCAGAGGCTCTGAATCGAATCGGTCTTTTAAATAAAAAAATGACATGAGCGCCAGTGTCGGTGCAATCCCGGCAGAGAGGACAGCAAACATATCGACACCCTCTTTCAATCTAATATCATTCATCGTATCATGAAGTTGAAACAAATAAAATAGTCCTAGTAAAAGTAGGTGAAAAACTTGAAAAAAATTCTTATTATCCATACGGGTGGTACTATTTCCATGCAAGAAGACAAAAGAAGCGGCACCGTTTCGACATCTAGCGAGCACCCATTATCAAACTCAGCATCGTTGTTTAATCATGATGCACATATTGAAGAAGATTTTTTATTCAACTTACCGTCTCCTCATATTACACCTGCGCATATGCTCGAACTAGGCAGGCGGATTCATGACAAGCTTGCCGCCGGAAATTTTGACGGAGTCGTGGTGACGCACGGAACCGACACATTGGAGGAAACAGCTTACTTTCTCGATTTATTTTTACAAACCAGAAAACCGATTGTTGTCACAGGGGCCATGCGCTCCAGCAACGAAATCGGTTCAGATGGATTATATAATTTAATCAGTTCCGTCCGGGTTGCCAACACAGATGAGGCCCAGGATAAAGGTGTACTAGTTGTGATGAACGATGAAATCCATACAGCAAAAAATGTCACCAAAACATCTACAAGCAATGTAGCAACGTTTCAGAGTCCTCAGTACGGGCCAATCGGAATCATTACAAAGCAGGAAATTTTATTCCACCAAAAGCTTATCTCCTATGAATCCTATCCGATCCAGCAGTTGACCAAAAATGTTGCATTAGTAAAAGCTTACGCCGGGATGGAAGGCAGTCTTATCAGAGCCATTCACAGCACAGGGATTTCCGGCATGATCATCGAAGCGCTCGGCCAAGGCAATGTTCCAAAAGACATCCTCCCCGCCCTTCAAGAAATACTGGATGACGATATACCGATCATTCTTGTTTCCAGATGCTATCAGGGGATTGTTCAGGCAACATATATGTATGATGGAGGCGGCAGACAATTACGAGATATGGGAATCATCTTCGCAAACGGGCTTACCGGACCAAAGGCCAGGATCAAATTGATGGTAGCATTGGAACTAACAAATAATTTGACAGAACTTGCCCCGATGTTTGAATGATTTACCGAATTGGAAGACAGAAAAAAACTATTGTATTGTTATAAAAATAAAAACAGCTATCACTCTTTACTATAAGAATGGTAGCTGTTTTATATTAAGATTATTTATTTTTCCTTTTAAGAAAAATGAAACGTCTCTTCAAAACTCCCCTTCCAAAAACCACACAGAAAACTTCTAACCGTAACCTATTATCTCCCTGAAGCTTTTTATCACTAATGTTTAGCGGTTATAGCTTCGGCAATCAATCCGCCATGATATCGCCCGTTCTCTATAAAAATCTTGTTATTGTTGAATCCAGCTGCAATCACACCAGCAATATAAATATCAGAGACATTCGTTTCCATCGTCTCTTCATCATATTCGGGTTCTCCCGTTTCCTTATTGATCTCAATTCCCATTTCCTGAAGGAATTGATTATCCGGCTGGTAGCCAGTCATGGCAAACACATAGTCATTATCAATTACTCTTTGCTTACCGTCCACCTGATAGTGTATTTCATTTTCGGTAATACGATTGATTTCTGCATTAAATTCCATATTGACGATTTCTTTTCGAACAAGGGACGCAAACTCAGGTAAAATCCATGGTTTAATACTTGGCGAATATTCACTGCCCCGATATAACACGGTTATATTCGCTCCCGCTTTATGTAGCTCCAGAGCAGCATCGACAGCTGAGTTTTTCCCTCCGATAATGGCGACATTCTGGCCAAAGAAAGGATGAGCCTCTTTAAAATAATGCATTACTTTCGGAAGTTCTTCTCCCGGAATACCCATATATCGTGGCTGGTCATAATAGCCTGTTGCAACGACTACGTGGTCTGCCTGGTAAAATCGTTCTTCCCCCTTGGCAGTTCGTGTACGTAGTTGAAATCCCTTTTCCTGTTTAGTCACTTTTACTACCCGCTCAAAACTATTTATCCGGAGCTGACTTCGCTCTGCAACGGTGCGATAATATGCCATTGCCTGGTTCCGCACTGGTTTTTTCTTTTCCGTAATGAACGGGATCTCACCAATTTCCAACCGATCGCTGGAACTGAAAAATGTTTGATGGGTGGGATAGTGATAAATGGAATTCACAACATTCCCTTTTTCAATCAGTAATGGTTTCACTCCGCGTTTTTGCAATTCCAAAGCGGCAGACATACCACACGGTCCCGCTCCAATAATGATCGTATTCTCTTCTTGCATCTCTTCCACTCCTTTTTGCCAAACCAAAAGACTGCTCAGAAGCAGTCTTCATCTCTTTAACCTGGACAGAGATGGAAAACAGAAACGGTACTTATCAAACTTACACTGATAAGTACCGCGTACCATTAAATCCAACCTCTGAACCTTGCTGCTTCAGCCATTTTTCTGACTCCGACCATATATGCAGCCAGACGCATGTCTATTTTTCTGGTTTCAGCCGTGTTATAGACATTGTTAAAGCCCTTCACCATGACTTTATACAATTTCTCTTCAATTTCTTCTTCCGTCCAGTAGTAGCCCTGATTATTCTGTACCCATTCAAAATAAGAAACGGTGACACCACCAGCAGAAGCCAAGACATCTGGGACCAGCAGAATACCACGCTCAGATAAAATCCTTGTCGCTTCCAGTGTGGTCGGTCCGTTGGCTGCTTCTACTATAATAGAAGCATTGATCTTATCGGCATTTTCCTCGGTTATTTGGTTTTCTACTGCGGCAGGCACTAAGATATCGCAATCCAGTTCCAATAGTTCTTCGTTACTAATCGTGTCCTCGAATAGTTTGGTCACCGTACCGAAACTGTCTCTTCTATCTAGTAAATAATCGATATCCAAGCCGTCTGGATCATGTAGTCCTCCGTATGCATCAGAGATCCCGACGATTTTCGCTCCCTGATCGTTCAAAAACTTCGCTAAAAAGCTTCCTGCATTCCCAAAGCCCTGAATGACCACTTTTGAATCTTTTACAGATATGCCTTTTTTCTTGACCGCTTCATCAATACAAATAGTTACGCCTTTGGCTGTGGCGGATTCACGCCCGTGTGAACCACCAAGAACTATAGGTTTACCTGTAATAAAACCAGGATTATTGAATTCGTCTATTCGACTGTATTCATCCATCATCCATGCCATGATTTGCGGATTTGTAAACACATCCGGCGCCGGGATATCCTTTGTCGGGCCAACTATTTGGCTGATCGCCCGCACATATCCACGGCTGAGCCCTTCCAGCTCACGGAAAGACATTTCCCGCGGATCACAAACAATACCGCCTTTTCCACCGCCATAAGGCAAATCGACAATGCCCGCTTTCAGACTCATCCATATCGATAGTGCCTTTACTTCTTTTTCTGTTACATTCGGGTGAAACCTTACCCCGCCTTTTGTTGGTCCTACTGCATCATTATGCTGTGCTCGGTATCCTGTAAATATCTTGATGGAATCATCATCCATTCGTACAGGTATCCGGACAGTCATCATCCTCACCGGTTCTTTTAGTAAATCAAAGACTTCTTCTGGATAGCCCAATTTATCGAGTGCTGTTTGTACTACCGTTTGGGTTGATTTCAATACGTCCAGTTTGTCTTCCTTTTGTTCATTTGGAGAATCTGATGCTTTATCGGCTACCATGAACTTACCTCCCAATCGTATTCAGTTCATCATTTTAAAGTTTTAGCAATTTCTTTCAGACAATAGTATACACGCTAGATAGCAATATGCAATACGTTATCGGCATTTGATAAATAAATAATTTCTATTGCTTGTTTTTCAATGAAAGGGTCACAAACTGTTCGACCATTTGTTCATAGGACCAGCCGACTACTTTTGCTGCATCCGGAAACAAGCTGGTCGGTGTCATCCCGGGTAATGTATTTACTTCTAAAACTACCGGTTCACCTGTCTCGGTAACGATAAAATCAACTCTTGAATATACATCACACCCCAAAAGTTGATGGGCGCGGACAGCGTACGTTTGCAATTGTCCGGTTAACGAGTCACTAATCCGTGCCGGGATGATATGTTCACTTCCCCCGGGCTTATACTTAGAATCAAAGTCATAATAATCGTTCTTAGGAATAATTTCAATAACCGGCAATGCTTGTTCTTCCCCTTGTGAACCGATCACTGCGACAGTGAATTCTCGACCGGATATAAATTCCTCCACCAGCAGCATATCGTCACTATGCACAGCATTTTTCACCGCTTCGGGCAGCTGTTCAGCCTTTTTGACTATCGTTAAGCCAAGTGTTGAACCTTCTTGATTCGGTTTCACTACGTACGGAGGAGTGAATTTGCCCTGTACCAAATCAATGATTTCCTGTTGAGTATGTCTCTTAACAGGTATGGCTATACCCTTGGCAACCGGCAATTGATTCTTTTCAAAAATTTGCTTGGCCTTTGCCTTATCCATCGCTAATGCAGAAGCCAAGACTCCTGACCCTACATAGGGGATATCCAGTATATCCAGCAGCCCTTGTATTTTTCCATCCTCTCCGAATTTTCCGTGAAGCCCAATAAAAACCAAGTCAACGTTAAGCTTCAACAATTCGTCAAGTCGTTCTGGATGGAAATCGATACCTGTCACCTCATGTCCGTTTTCCTTCAATGCTTGGATGATTCCCTTTCCTGTTGAGAGGGAAACTTCCCTCTCACCGGATGTTCCTCCGTAAAGGACCGCTATTTTCAATCCATTCACTCCCTAAGCCAAAACTCTGTTATCCTTCTTGTTTTCTGTTTCTTCATTTATTTTACTACGTACATATAGTAACATGTTCCCATTACATCATCTACAAAAACGAACAAGAAAAGCGCAATTCGACTTGAACAACCCCGAAGTAAAGAGTCATTGATTGCAAGCTTAAGGTAAGGAAAGTACCTCATTAAAGGATTCCTTCATTCCTCAACGTTTGACCAGCCCCTTTTGTAAAAGGAATACCTGCAGTTTTAGCCATAAAAAAAGGAGTTGGTGTATAATCGACCAACTCCTTTTTCCTACTATTTCATTGTAGAAAATACTTATTCACTTGTCCAGTAGCATTCTGTGAGAAGATCTGTTTTCCATACTCTTTCAATTTATGGGATGTAACGATGCTTGGAGAAGAAAATTCCGACATGATGGCAATCACATGCTCACGATTTTGTCCATCTACTTCTTCATCATCAAACTGCATATAATAAAAACCATCCATATGGTATACTGTTCCTCCGTTTATTCCCAAGTCGGCAAAATGTGCACAAACCTGAATTATATTTTCAAAATCAGTAAATGCAAAAATGAGTTCCCTGCTTTCATCCAGGGTAACCTTCATTTCTACATAATCTTCTTCGTCTTCCTCATCATCTATCCAATGGTTATTCTGTGTTACAATCACCAGCATCCCTTGTGCCTGCATAAGATGAACCTGGACAAGCAGCATTCCTTCCAACTCAATTCCCAGCTCGTCGCTGGCTTCATACATCATATCATGGAACAGTTGATGGACTCTTGGTAAATCATGCCATAAGTCTTCCTTTGTCAGACCTCTTTCAATCAAGTCGTCGAAAGTTAGGAAAATCTTAAATTGGTTGGTCGATAATCGTTCTAAACGCATTCACTTATCCCCCCTTGAATGCCTCATCTAATTGTATATTATATGAGGATATCGGATTAATGGTACCTAGACAGTAACACAGATTTAGCCAGCAGAAAACTGTTTAACATCCTTTTAGTGTTACAATATGGCATTCGGCAGTTGTTCCCAGCCTGAATGGCAAACTGGTATAACCGTAGCCTTCGCTAATCAGAACAGGTGTGTCATGGATCGTTTTAATCCCTCCGCGTGTATATGGCCCAATACCAAAGATACGTATTTGTCCCCCATGCGTATGCCCGCTTAAAACTAGATCAATCATACCTGCTATGCTCTCCCCCATTTCCTCAAACACACTCGGACGATGGCTTAGTAGCAGCACAGGCATGTCTTCATCCGGCTTTTCCAACAGCTCGACAATGGGAGAACTGTTATCCGGATCATCGAATCCGATAAGATACAGTGGTTGACCAGTGGGCAA
Source organism: Sediminibacillus halophilus (assembly GCF_900103695.1). GTDB lineage: Bacteria > Bacillota > Bacilli > Bacillales > Amphibacillaceae > Sediminibacillus > Sediminibacillus halophilus. Next base: position 127,623 of record NZ_FNHF01000001.1, on the reverse strand, counting down.
TTCCACCATTTCTGATTCATTTTTGAGGCAGGTGACACTTTCAGCTTCTAACAGTTCTTCCAGCTTCCTGTAATTCAATTCATAATCATTGTTTCCCCAGACAAAATAAATCGGTGCTTCGAGTTTATGGAGCAAGCGAATATTTTCTTTGATTCTGCTTAGAGGTACATTGCGTTCTGCCAGATCGCCACCGATAACGACCAGGTCAATCCGCTCTTCAATCGCCGAGATACTGGATCCCTGTATAATTCGACGGTGGATGTCGGAGATGAAAAATACCCGGATTGTTTCGTCATTCTTCCTTAACGATACAGGAATATGATGGTGTCGAATATAATCATGGTGGGCCAGGTAAGTCATTCTTCCGAACAAAAGCAACCCGCTAATACAAACAACTCCAAAGATAATAGCAACCAATCAGTTTCTCCTTTTCCCGTTGTTAAACGTCGACGAAAATTTTATACTTCCTTGATATCCAATACGCGGAATCCAGATTTTTCTAACTTACTTGACAATTTATCAATGTTGTCGTTTTTTTCCACCTTCAAAACAATCCTTCTCGCCAATTTATCGGTCTCATCAAAGGTAGTTACTGAAATAACATTTGCATGGTTTTGTTTGATAATATCGGCCAGGCGGGATAAACGGCCCGTCGATTCTTCAGAAGTAAATGCAATTCTTACACCAGGTTTTTTCATCCCAAAAACACTTTCAAACTGCTCAATCATATCAAACCTGGTGACGATACCGAGAAATTGCTTTTCTGGCCCGACCACTGCCAAAATGGGATAACCTTTAAAAGTCGTTAACGTTTTTTCGAAAACGGCTTGCTCATCAATATATAAATCACCATGTGAAGCTATGTCTCCGACAAGCGTACTACTCAGGAATTCATCTCGCGGTTGGCCGCTCTGAAAATAAGCCTGGTATATATCCTGTTTCGAAATCATTCCTTTAAAGTTGCCGTTTTCCACTACTGGCATGGCTTCAATATCCTTGGTTTCCAACTGATTTATAGTAGCCTTTAGTGTATCCTTTTCTTTGGCTATAATACACTGGTAGCTTGGTTTTAAAATGCTTTTCACAAACAACTGAATCAGCCTCCTTTTGAAGATACTATATATTTATTTCTACATTCGCTATTCCATTCCCTGCATAATTATTTCTTAACATGAATCAAGTAGAATGAGACAAACAGTTATATTCATACACTGTATCATTACTTTCGCCCTTTAGAAAGGAGTAAGTCATGTTCAGCCAACGAAAATTTTATACACCTTATACGAGTCCCACTGATCCATGCCCGCCTATTGAAGTAAAAAGCTATGAGACGCCTCCGCAGTTATACCTCGGTTTCCAGCCTCCATGTCTTCCTCAGTATGCCTCGGCAAAAGAAGCATTGCACCGAGGTACATTGTGGCCGGCTTTATACAGTCCGTATGAATCTCCATATAAAAGGGGGGATACAGGTGAATGAACCGCTGACAAATGCCTATTACGAACTGTTGGAAGAAATCCAAGCGGTCGACTTTGTATTATGTGAATTGACTTTGTATCTAGACACCCATCCCTGGGACAATGAAGCTGTCCAGCAATTCAACCACCATGCCCACCAGAGCCGGCAGTTGAAGAAACAATATGAAAAACAATATGGACCATTATTTCAATATGGTATGAGTTACTCGGGTTATCCTTGGAATTGGAAAGAAGCTCCTTGGCCCTGGCAAGTCTGAACATAAGGGCAGATAGCATAACAGCGCTGCCCTTCTTTTCTCTGAACACCTACTATCTACACAACAAGAAAGGAAGATGTTCATGTGGTATTATGAAAAGAAACTCCAATACCCTGTACGTGTCCGGGAATGCAATCCTCGTTTAGCAAAGTTCTTAATTGAACAGTATGGAGGTGCAGATGGAGAATTGGCAGCAGCACTTCGCTATTTAAATCAACGCTATTCCATTCCCGATAAAGTTATCGGACTGCTTACCGATATCGGAACCGAAGAATTTGCTCATTTAGAAATGATCGCAACGATGGTCTATAAATTAACAAAAGATGCCACACCTGAACAAATGAAGGAAGCTGGTTTGGGGGCGCATTACGTCAACCATGACAATGCCCTATTTTACGAGAATGCTTCCGGTACCCCTTGGACTGCATCCTACATACAAGCAAAAGGAGACCCGATTGCCGATATATATGAAGATATTGCTGCAGAAGAAAAAGCGAGAGCGACTTATCAATGGATCATCAACATGTCTGATGATCCGGAATTGAACGATGGACTGAAGTATCTGCGGGAACGGGAAGTCGTCCATTCCCAACGTTTCCGGGAAGCTGCTGAAATACTAAAAGAAGAAAGAGGAAAGAAAGTTTTCTTTTAATAACCTTTTCACCTGTACACTAAACACCATTGTTAACCGGCATTATGGTTGGATATAACGAAAGCCGATCGATAACAGCATGGGAAGTATGTAAAATACCTCTTTATGGATTCTCTTGACGATGCAATTTTATAAATTTGTTTTTTTTAAAAAAGAATAACCGAACGAGTTCGAAGATTGAGGATTTCGAATTATCGTTCGGTTTTACTTGGCCACTTTGTCGTTTTCCAGAGCCAATTCATTTTCCATTCGTTATTACCCTGACCTGCTCCCAGCCCGGCAGAATGTTGTCCATTCCCTGTTTGCCATCCAAATCGAACAGCTGGTTGCCACCCCAAATCTGAAACGATACAATTACAGCAATAATAAGAAGAAAAAGAATAACAAGCAACCGGATCAGCGACAGGCTCACTTTCCACTTCACTTTTGTTTTTTTGTTCTGATGGACTTCCTTGCGAGGTGGAAGATTCAAAACATTTACTTCCTCCTGTTCCGCACTGTAAGTCGTTTCTGTTTCCTCGTCCAATTCACCCACCATGCTCCGGAGCTGCCTGGCCTGATCCTTGTTGCTTCCCTCTGTCATTCTTCCTTCCCCCTCTCATGATGCTGCCATTCCTGAGTAAAATTCCTAGTATAAAATCTACGACAAAATGTGCTGCAATAGTAACTAATAAATTTCCAGTCAGTTCGTATAACCATCCAAAATAAAAACTGATCAGCACAATCGATAACAATAAATATGGCTTTGTTAAATACCTGACATGAACAAGTGCAAAAATGATACTGGCAGTCAGGTAACCTAATTCTGTTTGCAGAACTCCTCGGAAAAGAGCCTCTTCCGAAACCGCCACAATCAATGCAATTAGAAGGATTTCGGCTATACTGCTATTAGTGAAAATCTTCTTGTTTAGCCCACCGTCATCAAAAGCCTGCTCCGGCAGCCATTTCATTAACATAACATCTATCATTACGATGATCAGACCAGGAATTATTCCATAAAAAAGGAAGTCACCCTCATTCCATGAAACTAATGCCAGCCAATAATGAATGGAAGGAAATAACCACAAGCTCAATCCACAAGCAAGTAATAAAAAAAGCAACTGTGAAAGGTATAATTGTGTCTTCAATTGGCTGCTGGTAAGCTGTTTCACAGCCTCAACCTGACTTAATCTTTTCATCTCTGTCCCCTTGAAGCATTATCTGTTTAAATGCCTGTTTCCAATTAAAAGATTCCAACTGACTTGTAACTTTCGTGACCGGTGACCATTCTGAAAATTTAAAATCACACTTATCACAGCAACGATAAGTCGGCTGCTTGATTGTATCCTGAAACGGAGCAAACAACGCTTTCCTTCTGCATTCACTTTGTTCTGCCCACCAAAGCAATTCATTTACCTTGGAAAGTTTATATCTAGTTCTTCTAGCAGCTACACGACTGATCTTTTTCTCTATGTTTTCCCATTCTAAGGAAGAAACAATCTGATTATTATCCATCATACCATGATATTCAAAATGATAGCGCATGAATCTCCATTTTGTTTCACTAATTTGCAAACTTTCCAGGAGTATGTCTAGTTCAGGTAAATGATAAACTCCTTGCTGTATTTTTGATTTTATATAATGGATGACTCGATGGATTTCTTTACTGTCAGGTAACTCAGACTGGATTAACTTTCTTGGAAGTAAGTCATCGTTCGGTGACAAAAGGACAAGACTGATACTTGACAAACCGTCCCTTCCCGCTCTGCCGACCTCCTGGATGAACGACTCAACTTGCGGTGGTAAATGAAAATGAATAACCAACCTGATATTTTGTTTATTGATTCCCATTCCAAAAGCGCTGGTGCAGCATATGACGTCAAGCTGATCATTCATAAATTGCTGCTGAATCAATATACGGTCAGATTGTTCCATTCCACCATGATAGAAAGCAATATTCATATTTGGCAATGCTGCAGATAGTTCAGCCGCAGCTTTCTCTGTCCAGTTCCGACTTGAAAAGTAAACCATTGTCGGTACCGGATGGGCTTTTAATACACTTGAAATCCGCTTCATTTTCTCAGAAGGGTCTTCTAGTTTATCTACTTGAAAAGCGATGTTTTCCCTGTCCATTGGATATACATGTCTTACCATTGCGGGTTTACGTAACTGAAAGGAAATATCCTTCTGCACTTCCGGTGTCGCTGTAGCGCTCAAGGCGAGTACCGGAGGGTGTTTTAAGGCTTCTATCGTTTGATGCAATTTTAAATAATCCGGACGGAACTCATGCCCCCATTGCGAAATGCAATGTGCTTCATCCACCACAAATAAGGAGATGTTTAGTTCACACAGCTTTTTGACAAACCCTTTTTTTTGCAGCATTTCTGGTGAGGCATATATCAATTTATAAGCTGATAAATTCTGATAAGCCTTTTGCTTTTTTTGCAAACTCAAAAAACTGTTGAATGCAATGACATCTTTATACCCGGCAGCTGCCAACTGCTTTTCTTGATCCATCATCAAAGAAATCAACGGTGAAATAACCAGCACTGCACCAGGCATCATCCTGGCAGGAAGCTGATAACATACCGATTTTCCCGATCCCGTCGGCAAAATACCAAGCACATCTTTCCCAAGAAGGACATCTTCGATAATTTCCCGTTGCCCCTCCCGGAAAGTTTGGTGGCCAAAATAATTTTCTAATGCACTTTTCAAATTATCGGTCATTGTTCCACTCCTTTTTGCCATCCCGCCCGGTAGACTGCCATTACGAGACGTATTTGCAAGTAACTGTAACGGTCATCTAACGCCTGCTTAATGTCCTTTAATTTCCTGGATTCCAACCGCTCAATTTGTTTGCCTATTTCGCTGACGGCTTCCGAGGATACATAATCGCTCAAAGGAAAACGAGGATTGGCATAAGCGATTTCAATCAGGTGATCATGGACAGTACTTTCTTTTAATTTTCTTATCCTGCATATCTCTTCGACATTTCTTCCCTGTTTAAGCAGGTCGTTCGTTTTACGTGCCGAATCAGTCAGAAATACCTCTTTTACGAGTCCTCTTGCAAAAAAAGAGAGGGTTGGAGTGGGTGTGCTGTCATAAATCACATAATTTAGCAGCCGGTGTAAAATCAGCTGGTATAATACTAAAAAATCATACTTATCTAAGTCATATAACGCTGCTAGTTGTACTTTGCTCATGCCAAAATGGGAATAGCCGCTTAATCTTTTTACAAATATTTCGGCATGCTGCTCGGGCAATCTATTCAAGAAAACAAGCATTTCATCATACAACTGGTCCAGAGGCTCTTGTAGTCGGCGGCGGTACACCGCATAGTAATTTTTCATCCAACGCAAGACTTCCTGATTATCGCTAACAGGTATGAATCGATGATTGCCGCGTTCAATATTTGCTGCAGTTTGAATAAATAGGGAGAGTCTTTCATAGAAAAGATCCGATGCTCGGTCATAAACGAGACCGTTATAATGCTGCAATAGTTTCTTGGACTCACTATCTTTCAAAAAATCCATACCCTTTTGAGTAACAACCGCTTTATCCCCTATTTGAAGTAAGAAACCCTTACTCACCAACTTTTCAATTTCTTTATCAAACACTTGTTTTTCCATTCCCTTTGCAATTCCGAAATAGCCAGTCAAATGGTATAAATGGGCATCCTGCAGTGTTTGAGAAGATCGCTTGCCGACCAGCAAGTGATAAACCGCTGCACTGGTGCGCTCCTGTTTTAGCTTTTTAAGACTGTCTAATATGATTTCCGTTAGCATCGCGATATTCCCTTTCTATTACTTTAGCTTAACATTTGCCGAGAAATCCAAACCGTTTTACAATAGAAGATAGTGATTTGGTGGTTTTGCAGAGAGCAAAGCCTTAGGAGGAACTCTATCATGGCGAAGTTTACATTAGTTGATCCGGAAACCTGTATCGCTTGTGGGGCTTGCGGAGCAGCCGCCCCGGACATATTTGACTATGATGATGAAGGGATTGCTTTTTCTCGACTGGATAATAACCAGGGGATCACACCTGTTTCCTTCCAACTTAAAGATGACCTGGAAGACGCCTGCGAAGGCTGCCCTACTGAGTCTATCAAGATAGCAGAACAGCCGTTCGAAGGAGATCCGGATAAATTTCTATAAAATCCCCAAAAAGAGATGCTTTCATAGCCATCTCTTTTTATCTTTTTCAAGACCTCCTATTTGGGGGCCACTAATCCGTTTACCTGGCCGAACTTGGCAAATGCCGCCTCCTTATCTGTTGAACTGTACCACCGCTGCTTGTCCGGGTTCACGATGCGGTAATGTTGGCTTTGAACATTTTGTTGCAGGGTATAACCGTTTCGCTCTGAAAGATTGTTCCACCAAACCTTATCCTCTGTATGTATTTCCAACGGTTCTTCTATGGAAGTGTGGGCAATCGTTTCGATTACTTCCAGAACATCTCCGCCGAGCATGTTGCGAATAACTTCACTGTTACGAAACAATGCACAAATTGCTGTTGTTGTAGTCCAGTTGGCAACCGTTCTTCCCTTTTCAATTTGAACAAGTGTTTTCTTCGAGATTCCAAGAATTGCAGCCATTTTATCCTGTGTATAATTTCTTTCTACTCTAATTAACTTGATTTTACTTGATATTTGGTTACTAAGTATTGTTTTGTCCATTATTTTTTACCGTCCTGTTGCTGATTTTTTCATGTGTAAGGTTTTTATACGTTTCTTTTATATTCTAACATGTTCTCTGCTTTCTTTCCTTATTAAAAATTGATATAATATGTTACCGAAGCTGATTACATAATTATTAATAATGAAAAAAAGCTGGCAGGTGACGGTTTTCAGCTACTCTTGCCAAGCAAAGAAGGAGGCAATATTAATGGCAGATAATAAAGTGATTGATGTATTTGTCGAAATTCCGACAGGCAATCAGAACAAATATGAATACGATAAGGAAAAAGGGGTATTTAAGCTGGACAGAGTACTTTTTTCTCCGCAATTTTACCCTGCTGAATACGGCTATATCGATGAAACGTTAGCGTTAGACGGAGACCCACTGGACGCACTCGTGCTAGTGACCAATCCAACTTTCCCTGGTTGTGTCATTGAGTCCCGGGTCATCGGATTTTTAAATATGATTGACAGCGGCGAAGAAGATCAGAAGCTCTTGGCAGTGCCTGTAGAAGATCCGCGTTTTAAAGATGTCTACAGCTTGGAAGATGTTCCATCACATAAACTGGATGAAATTTCTCACTTCTTCAAAACTTACAAAGACCTGCAAAACAAAAAGACCGAAATCGGGGAATGGGAAGGCGTAGAGGCTGCCAATAAACTGATTGACGATTGTCTTGCAAGATATAAAGACCAAAAATAAGCAATGAAAAAAGCTGTCCTTTGCCACAATTGGCTGAAGGGCAGCTTTTTTGAATAGAATTCAAGAAAAGTATTGGATTGTTTTGTCTCTAAAAATTCAAACCGCCCAGCAACTGTAATGGGAAGTGCCATCGCCTATTTCAGAAAGAGTGTTAACCACCGCTTCAGCTAACTTGGTAAAGAAATGCAGTGTCTGTTTATTGCCCGTTAATACCATCAGGGACTTCAAGCGGCTCTTCCAAATTATCATAAGGCCCAATTCTGCTTTCAGGGACATGAAACTTGATTTTTTGGTATCCGAAACTTTTGGCGGTCATCATCATTGCTTCTAACATATCCAGTGTCTTCTGGTCATTTGCTACAGGGCCGGATAGATTCACCGAAACCTGCTTTTCAGACTTTTGAACACGGAATGAAACACCTGAAGGTATTGTCGCTTTCAAATTATTGTCGGGTTCTTCTTTTCGCATTTCATAAAACGCTGCTTCAATGTCATTGTCAATGGCCACAGGTACAGCTGCTAAAAAAGGAGTGGTGTCCTCCTGCTTTTGATAGACCTTATAAACATAGCTACCAGGCTGTTTTAGCGGAAGACTATCTATTACTTCCCCTTTTGTTGCAATTGGGATACCCGGATTTCCGTTAATTTGAAGTTTTACTTGGTTAATTTCCAGAGGTAGAAATAATCTGGATAATACCGTTCCCACATTCCCGGTAAACGCTTCGTCTTCAAAGTTAAAATCAGCAGGAAAATCAACTATTGCAATCCCGTTGCTTTTATCAATCTCAAAGGTTACCCCTTGTAAAAGATTCGATGGGAGACCGATAGCTTGAGGATCGAGCAGATCATCCAACTGGTTTAACGTGCTTTCGATCCTTTCACTTGTGTTTTCTGTTTGATAAGTCAATGGCACAAGATAACCATTTCCTTCAATCGGTATGGAAACATCGAATGCCGTTTTCTTGTCGCTATCGGTATAGACAGCTTTACTGACGGGTTCTTCTGCTTCCTTTACTATTGCTTCCTCATCAGCAGATTCGGACTGTTCAGCAGGGAGACTGGTAGCGGATTGTGATTCCTCTTCCATTACTTCGGCCTGTTCACTCTTCTTAGCTTCATTCGAGTAAGTATCAGCGACGTCTTCCTGCGTAGTAAAATAATCGATACGCAATGCACTTTGACCTATTACTGCAATTAACAAAAGTACCGCCAAAGTAGCCAGGGAGGGAATCAACCATGATTTCCAGGACCTTTTGTTTTTTCTGTCTGTTTCTTCCTCTAAACCTTTCACAACCTTTTGATACAATTCATTTTCCGGTCGCTTATCCTGGATAACAGGCAATTTTCTCAAGTTATCCTCTACACGTTGATTCGTCCATCCTTTTTTCACTGGATATCTCCCTCCTCTCCGTATTCCTGCTGCAGTAGCTGTCTCAATGCTTTGATGGCTCTATGTTGGGTTGTCTTCACTTTGCTAATACTCCAACCGAGCGTTTCTGCTGTTTCCTTTAAAGAAAAAGATTGAATATACCGTAAAATAATAACACTCTTTTGATCAAGACTACATTTATCAAGACAGCGATAAATCTGTCTCATTTCTTCATTTTGCTCGGCTATTTCTTCTGGAAGGATCGATTGATCTTCCAATTGTTCTCCTCGCTCTCCCCAATCAAAAAAATCAAGGATCCGCTTCCGTTTATTAGACTGTTTTCGGAAGTAGTCGATTGCTACGTGCCTGGCAATGGAAAAAAGCCACGTTTTTTCACTGCTTTCACCTTTGAAGGTGTGAATAGACTTCAATACTTTTATATAAACTTCCTGGACGAGGTCTTCTGCTTGCTCCTTATCCTTTGTCATATAAATTAAAAATTGGTATAAATCCTGATGATATTTTTTATACAAATCCTGAAAAACGGCTTTCATGCCAGATCCCCCGTTCACTATATTGTCGGAGCGCGAAGCAAAAAGGTTACAATGAAGGAACATTTTTGTCAATCGTTTCTATTATAACTTTATTTATTTATTCCTTTTAGGGGTAAATCAAAAAAAATACCAGCTATTTACTAGCTGGTATTTTTCCATAGCCGGAATTACGGAAGTATTTTGCGAATATCCTGGAGAATACCGGAAATAAAATCGTCATAAATATTCCATTTCCAACTGCATGATAGGTATCAAACGGCAAACCCAAAAGATAATAGGAAAGAAAATTTCCCGCCACTGAAAATGTTGCCAGTGAAACAACCAGTCCATAAAGATAGCCGCAAAAAACCGCAAAAACAACCATCACTGCCAATGGAACGGCTCTCCAGTATTTCCCGATTAATCCGCTCATCCATCCGATTAACGCCCAGCCAATTATTTGCCATATGGTCCAAAGTCCCATGCCGAGGAATAAATTGGAAAGATAAGTAGTCAATCCAGCAAGCAAAACTCCGGACACAGGACCTAAAAAGAAACCACAAATAATGATCAGGGCAGTTACTGGCTGTACATTGGGAAGAAACTGAAAGGTATACCTTCCCACGACAGCCAATGCTGCAAGAACTGCAATCAAAGTCAACTTATAGGTACTCACTCAAATCATTCCATGGCATGCAAATCAAACGTGATTTCATCATCCGGGTTTAGTTCATACTCGTTCGCCCCAACCTCTGCCATTTCTCCATTGACGGAGTACATCCAGTATTTCCCTTCCTCTTCGTTTTGACTAACACCCTCAATGGAAGTAATGAAACCATCCGATTCTTCTACTTCAAAGTTTTCCTTCATCACATCAAGTAAAATAGCCCCATCTTCGATTTCAACTTCCTTTTCAGCGATGACATTTTCTCCTTCATCCTCTGAAATGGTTACCGTCACTACCTCTTGACTTTCAGATTCACCGGATTGCTCCGTTGTCTCAGCCGTCTCATTGTTCGAGGTATCCTGATTCTGTTCAGCACAGCCAGTCACGATACCAGCGGCAAATAACAAACTTAATAACACGAATAAAAACTTCTTCATTTCCTCCAACCTCCCACTCATAATTTTCAGGGACAGGCAAAGTGCTATTTATGTACAAAAATAAAAAGCTTATCCTCTGAGAAGATAAGCTAAAGAGACAAACCAGCAGTAATGGATAACGAGCCACATACCGGCAGTCTCAAACACTCAATCCCCGAAGGTTTGAAACAGGCAACAACGGCAGGTCTACTGGCTCGTACATCTTTCTACTTAGGAACCTTCCCATGAGTAAAAGCTCACAGTGGTTTATCCTTTTCGTCCGTACTTACAGTTGCGAGGACAGCTCTGGTTTTTCACCAGATTCCCTTTTCAGCCCGCCAGACGGTCAAACCGACTGAAAGGCACCGTAGTATTCTATTTGATTTCCAAAAATTATTTTATCACAGTTCCCTATAATTAGGAAGCTGTAATGTTACATAAGGAACAAGATTATTCCTCAAGTTTAACGGTTATTCGATGTTTTTCGGAATCCGGAAGGTGAAGGTTGTCCCTTCTTCAACTTTACTTTGGACAGTCAGTGATCCCTGGTGCGCTTCCATGATATTTTTTGCAATTGCCAGTCCTAAACCGGTTCCCGTCTTGCTGTTTTCTCTTTTTCTTGATTTGTCTGCTTTATAGAAACGCTCAAATACAAAGGGCAAGTCGTCGGCAGGAATACCTGCTCCTTCATCCATGACCGAGCAAACCACTTCTTTTTCTTCCTCGGAGAGAATAATTCTAACTTTTCCCCCTGAAAAAGAATGCTTAATCGCATTGTCAATTAGATTCGTAAAAACTTGTTCAATTTTGTCTGAATCGAATGTGAGTTTTGTTATCTGCAGATTATTTTCCAAAGACAGTGAAACAGCTTTGTCATGTGCCATGCCGCTGAATTTTTTTACAATCCGATCTAAAAAAGGCTCCATATCCACCAATTCCATCTCCAATTGTATATGGCCTGACTCCATTCTGGCCAAGTCGAGCAATTCATTTACCAGCCGGCCGATTCGAAGCGATTCCTCATGGATGATTCCCGCAAGCTCATTTTTTTCTTCCTTGCTTTCCGCAATATTGTCGACTATTGCTTCACTATAACCCTGTAAAAGAGAAATCGGCGTTCGCAGTTCATGAGAAACATTGGCAATAAAATCTTCGCGCAGTTTGTCAAGACGTCGTTCATCTGTCACATCCCGAAATACTGCTACTGCTCCCCTAACATAGGACTGGTCGTATAAAGGCGTCATGATCATCGCCCAATTTCTTCCCTGTATCGAAATTTCCCGCATGACTTCCTTCTCAGTGGCGACAACTTCATCCAACGTCTCCATTAATTCCGTTGGCAAGTTTACTTCCTCTTCAGCAGAATCATTTTCAAAATGCCAGTCTTCGAGAAATTTTTCGGCAGGTGGATTGGAAACCATGATATTCCCTTTACGGTTAAGTGTCAAAACGCCATCCGCCATGGAACTTAAAATGCTGGATACTTGTTCTTTTTCTTGCCTTAAAGCGTTGATATGAAACTTGAGCTGCCTTCCCATCCGGTTGAACGCCATAGCCAGCTCTCCGATTTCATCGTGAGTCAAAATGGGTACTTTCGTATTAAATTCGCCTTTCGCCAACTCAAAAGCGCCTTCTCGCATTTTTATCAAAGGAGATGTGATCCGCGAAGACAGAAAGAAAGCAAAAATGGTTGTCAGAATCAGCGCAACACCTGCAGCGAGCCAAATGATCCTTGTTGTATGCCTGGATGTTTCTTTTAACACATTAAGTGATTGATAAACATATACAGCGCCATTTTGATTTGGAAGCTTCGTACCGACAATAATTACCTTGTTTTCGGTCCCTGGCAAGATCACTTGTTTTTTGACCTCTTCATCGTTACTGATCACGGATGATAAATCTTTTTCAGACATCAGCCAGTCGTAGGATATATTTGGAAGACTGTCATCCTTCTGGTCGGAAATCCAAAAATCCCCTTCGCCAAATACAAGCGCAATCTTGCTCGAAGGGTCTTTCACGCGTTTCGTTGTTTCATAAATCAAGCCCCTGTCATCGTAATGGTCTACCATGACAGAGACTTTCGTAGCTGTTTGCATCAAGTTTTGCTCCGCTTGATCTGCGTTATAGTTCTGGAAAAACTCCAGTAATAAGATAGTCAGAATCAACAGAACAAAGGAAACAAGCAGCAGGATAGTAAACCATAGCTTGAAAACGACACTACGCCAGAACATCAGTCGCCTTCAACCTCGAACTTGTACCCGACTCCCCATACGGTTACGATCATTTTTGCAGCATCCTCAGAAATTTTGTTTAATTTTTCCCTTAGCCGTTTCACGTGGGTATCGACAGTACGTAAATCACCAAAGAATTCATACTTCCAAACCTCTTTCAACAGCTGCTCTCTATCGAAAACCTTGTCAGGCGATCTTGCCAGAAAATAAAGCAGCTCGTATTCTTTCGGAGTTAGACTTACCTCTTTGCCATCCGCTTTGACGCGGTGTGCATCATTATCAATGAACAAATGAGGAAATTCAATCAAATCTCTGGTTGTATGCTCCTCGGCTGAAAATGCCTTTGACGTAGAACGCCGCAGTAGTGCTTTAACACGCAATACAACTTCGCGCGGACTGAAAGGTTTTACAATATAATCATCTGTTCCCACTTCAAAACCCTGCACCCGGTTTGCTTCCTCACCTTTTGCAGTCAGCATGATGATCGGCGTATCCTTCTGCTCTCTTATATCTTTGCAAACCTCGATTCCGTCTTTTCCCGGAAGCATGATGTCCAATAAAATCAAGTCATAGTCATTTTCAAGTGCCTGCTGCAGGCCGAACTCGCCGTCCTCTGCTTCTTCAACCATGTAATCTTCCCGTTCCAGATACATTCGGATTAGCCGACGAATTCTTTCCTCATCTTCTATTACCAAAATCTTTTCATTACTGACCATGCAATCCGCCCCTCAATTATATTCTAGCTTCTATCATACCGCTATTACGCATAGGAGTGAAGACCGGCGATAATCAAGTTGACTGCAACCAGGTTAAACATGATAATTGCGAATCCCCCAACTGCCAGCCATGCAGATTTTTCACCATGCCAGCCCCGGGATAAACGTAAATGCAGAAAGGCTGCATAGAAAAACCAGGTGATCAAGGCCCAAACTTCTTTTGGATCCCAACCCCAGAAACGATCCCATGCCTGTTGTGCCCATATCATCGCAAAAATCAAAGCTCCCAGAGTAAATACCGGAAAACCGATAGCTACTGCTCGGTAAGAAATTTCATCCACTAAATCAGGATTTGCCCGCTTCAATAATGGCTGAATGGCGGCTGCAATCCGTTTCCTTAAGATCAATCTGGCTAATAAATATAGAACCGCACCAGTCAGAACCGACCAAATCAATGTATTAAATTTCCTCGCGGCATTTTCACCATGCATCCAACCAGGTGCTTCAAACAATGGCTGCATGACTCCTTCTGTCTGCAACTCTCCGTCATCTGGCCCCGTAATTGCAGGAAGCTGATACTCTACGGTTATCTCTTCTCCCTCGACCGGAAATTGAAACTCTGCACTATAGTGAAAAGCGCTGAATAAGGAGGAAATAATTACAAAACCCAATGTGGAAAATACCGCATACATGACTACTTCCAACCAGGTGGTCCGTTTACTACGTTGGGTTTGGTCGATTTGCCTAATTAAATAAATCAGTCCTGCTGCAAAGCTTACTGCCAATATCGCTTCACCAGTCGCCGCCGTTGTTACATGTATGTACAACCAATGACTTTTCAGCGAAGGAATCAGCGGAGATATCTCCCGCGGGAACATACTTGCGTAAGCAATGATCAATAAAGCAACAGGTAATGTGAATAGTCCCAGCAGATTCAATCGGTAAATAAAATAGATGATGATAAAGGCAAAGACGAGCATCATGCCAAAAAAGGTAGTGAATTCAAATAAATTACTTACCGGTGCATGCTGACTTGCAATCCACCGTGTAATAAAATAACCTATCTGTGTCAAAAAGCCGATAATAGTGATGGTAATAGCCACTTTACCTAACTTGCCATTGCCTTTATCCGTCCGTTTATCACGAATTGTCCCTGCAAACACAAAGGTCGCCACTAAATATAAAATAAAAGCAAAATAAAGCAGCGCACTGCTTACCTGAGTCAAATCTCCCATCGTTCTCCTCCTTCCACCGTTTGTTTGCCAAACGGGGTTATTGCTTGATTTCCAGTTGATCCTCTACCATGTTCAGTTCAGTTCCCTCGATCGCTTTCTCAATTTCACGCTTGATTCCATACCAGTTTTTATTCGTATGGGCAGCAAGCATTACTCCGGAATCGCTTGGATGGATCCAAACTCTGCGGTGCTGCCAGTACATGCCCTGAATGACACCAATCATGAAAATCAGGCCACCAAGTGCGATGATAGGAAGCGTATAGTCTCGCTTAAGTGTTAGTCCGGTTACATCACGGACTTCGAAATTTTGCAATCCTACTTTATAATCGTTTTCTCCCGAGGCGTCGACATTTCTGCCGATTCCTGCAAAACTGACCTCAGGCGTGTCCTCCCCTGGAGGATACACGAAAAAGACAAAGGCCGGATTTCTTGGATACTTGGATTGGGATGCAGGTGTTCCATCGTCCATGAAATATTCAGGGAAGTATTGGTCAATGACTACGCGGAATCCATTATCGAGCTCATACTCGTATTCCGGGTCCATCAAATTGACAGTAAAGCTGGCTAGTGCCTCTTCTGCTTCATCGTCTGTTTCATGGATTTTAAATGTCATCGATTTAAATTCATCGAGCTGATAACTCGATTGGTAAAGAGCAAATCCGTCGAACTTCAAAGGCTTGTTTACTTGGATACTGCCTTCCTTTACCTTCTCTAATTCTGGATCTTCTCCTGTAACAGCTTCCCCGGATGCTTTATAGATAACTGCATCTGTCTGATAGTTACTCGGAACAGCACCCCCCTGCTTTTGAATGGCTTCCTGATACCGTTCATCGTTTTCATCATACGTTTCCATAATGAATTCTTTGTTCTCGACGTAATATTGCTGGTCAGTTTCCGGGACAACCGCTGTTTCTCCTTCTCGCACCCATACATAATCGTCTATGTACATGAATGGGATAAAACGCATCAGTGCACCTATCAAAAATACAATTAAGCCAATATGGTTCACATACGGTCCCCATCTGGAAAAGCGGCCCTTCTCGGCCAATATGTGACCGTCTTCTTCCTTGATTTTGTATCGTTGTTTTTTCAACCTGTCCTTTACATGCTTTACATCCTGATTGGATATGTTTTCCGTCTCGCTAAACAACCGTTGTTTCTGCAAAAATGCTTTGTGCCGCTTCGGTTTCTGCATCTTCAATGCCCTGTGGAGCGGTACATAACGATCAATGCTGGCAATGATGATTGATGTACCGATCAACGCGATTAAAATCATATACCACCAGGAGCTGTATAAGTTATGCAGTCCTAGTTGATAATAAATTTTGCCTAGTATTCCATACTGGTCGGCATAATGCTGTGCCGGGTCCACATTCGGTGGTATATACATTTCCTGGGGGAAAATGGTTCCAACCGCCGAAGCAATTAACGTTATGACGATTAACGTCACCCCTACTTTCACCGATGAAAAGAAATTCCATATTTTATCAATCACCGATTTATTGTAGGTTTGTGACCTTCTTGCGCTGCCCTCATACCGCATGTTCAGTAGTTTTCCAGGTTTATTGCCATCAATGTGCTGATTTTTTTCAATCGGTTTTCCGCAAGCTTCACACAACACGGTACCTTCCGGGTTGACGTGTCCGCAAGATTCACAAGTAATTCGTTTCATTCCTATCCCTCACAATTTTTCGCTGTTGTTATTGAGGTTCTATGTTTTGCAAGTACCCCTCCAACCGATCAAGTGTCAATGCGCCCGAGACCTTGTCCACAACTTCGCCATCCGCATTGATAAACAAAGTGGAAGGAAGCTCGCCAACATCATATAATTCCAATACTTGTCCTCCGTTATCTCTGACAATCGGAAAGCTAAGCTCATACTTGTCCACGAATCGGTTCACGACTAAATCGTTTGAATCCAAACTGACAGCTAAAATTTCTACACCTTTTTCTTTGTATTCAGGATAAAGACTCTCCATATATGGCATCTCATCCTTACATGGTCCGCAATAAGTGGCCCAAAAATTAAGCATGACCCCTTTGCCTTTTAAATCATCAAGGGATACTTCTCCACCTTCACCGTTAAGGCGTTCCAATTTAAAATTGGGTGCCTCAGCTCCTACTCCTATTACCGTTTTATCCTTGTTAAAATTAGACACCAACGCAAATACTACTGCAGCCAGCAAAACAATCAGAATGCTGGAACGAAAAAGAAGACGCATGTTCTTCTTTTTTTGTTTTTGTTTTTTTGCTTCTTCAACTTTACTCAACATGCTCACTCCCTACGCCATTATATCATTAAAAGCAAGCGTGATATTTGAACATTATTTAACATTTTCTTCTGCGAGCGTACGCAGTTTCTTTACTTCGTGCGGTGTCAGCTCTCGCCACTCACCTGCATTCAACCCGTGCAGATTCAAAAACGCATACTCCTCCCGCTTTAATTTATCAACCGGATACTGTAAAGCTTCCATCATTCGGCGAATGTGACGGTTTTTCCCTTCATGCAATACAATTTTGACGATCGCTGTATTTTTCTTTGCATCCGTTGACAAAATTTTCACGTATGACGCCCTTAATCTTTCCCCTTCTGAAACGATCCCTTTTTTCATTTGCCGTAATGCTTCCTTATCAGGTATCCCCTTTGTTTTAGCGACATAAACCTTGTCTATTTTATGCTTCGGGTGCATCAGCAGATTTGCAAAATCTCCGTCATTTGTCAAAAGCAGCAAACCAGAAGTATCGTAGTCCAGCCTTCCTATCGGAAACACCCGCTGTTCAATTTCCGGTAGATAATCGGTGACTACTTTTCGGTTTTTATCATCTTTTACACTGGATATAACGCCGCGCGGTTTATAGAGAAGATAATAAACAGGCTCTTCCTTCTCCAGGGGAACCCCGTTCACCTCGACTTTATCATCGGAAGAAACCTTTGTACCCAATGTTGTCACCACTTGTCCGTTAACCTTCACTTTTCCTTCTTCGATCAGTTTTTCTGCTTTCCGACGGGATGTGACTCCGCTTTGCGCAATTACTTTTTGCAGCCTTTCTTGTTCATTAGCCATTTTATCACCAAATTTTCCTTTGTTTTAGTAGTGCTTTTGCTGGTCCCTTTTCGGACAATAAAGAAGAGCGTTAACTAAAAAGTCAACGCTTACCTTGCGAATACAATCGTGACAATCACGATTGAAGCTATTATACCAATTAGATCTGCCAACAGTCCAACTTTTAAAGCATCTCCCATCCTTCGAATTCCAACTGCCCCGAAATAAACGGTAATAATATATAAGGTGGTGTCCGTACTACCTTGCATGGTCGAAGCAAGTCGTCCGATAAACGAATCCGGACCGTGAGTACTAATTAGTTCTGTGGTCATGCCGAGTGCTGCCGTACCGGAAATCGGTCTTATAATCGATAAGGGGACAATATCAGGCGGTACCCCAAAGGTCTGTAATAGCGGGGATAGCAAGGAAATAAAGGCGTCCAGAGCTCCCGAGCCGCGCAGTATGGCGATGGAAACCATCATCCCCAGTAAAAAGGGAAGCAAAGAAAACGCCATCTGAATCCCTTCCTTTCCCCCTTCAACGAACAGCTCATAAGAAGGAAGCTTCTTCCACGAAGCAGAAATCAGCACAATTAATATAATCAGCGGGATCATCCAGCTGCTGATTGTCGATATGAAACTCATCTTTTCTGCTTTCTCACCCTTCTATAATAAAATAATCTGTCTATAATGATGGCAGCTGCAGAGGATATCAAAGTAGCGATAATCGTCGTGCCCACTATCTCTGTAGGTGCAACCGAATCATACTTCATGCGGATGGCAATGACTGTGGCAGGAATTAATGTCAAACTAGAAGTGTTGATTGCCAGAAAAGTAATCATTGAACGACTTGCTTCATCTGTCTTACTAAGCTGCTTCATTTGTTCCATCGCTTTGATCCCCATCGGGGTGGCAGCATTGCCTAACCCAAATAAGTTTGCCGTGAAATTCGACAAAATGTAACCCATAGCTGGATGGTCTTTCGGAATATCCGGGAACAATCTTGTTACCAGCGGCTTGAAGAGTTTGGCCAACATGGTAAGAAGTCCCGCTTCTTCAGCTACCTTCATTAGTCCAAGCCAGAAGACGAGAACACTTATCAAACCAATCGACAACATGACTGCGTCATCAGCACTCTCAAATAATGCTTCATTGACTTCTTCCATGGTTCCATTAAACATTGCATAGATAATACCAATCACGGCCATCGCTGCCCAAATATAATTAACCACCTAAAAAACTCCTGTCATTTTCCGTAATAACTGCCAAAATCCTCGCTGGCCATTATTTTGATTGAAATCATTAGGTAAAATGTTCATTTCTGTCAAATAGGTGCCGTTGACTTGGAAAACTTTCTTGCCGATTTTCTCCGCTTGTTTTTTTGAGCTGGAAGCATTATCAAGCAAATATACTGAGCTGGTTACTTGCTGTTGTTCTTTTTCTGTAAGTGGATAACGCAACGTATCTGGAAAATATCCACTAAGTTCTCTGTTCGAACCGCGAATGCTAAATTGCTCCACTCCCTGCTGCTGCAAATCCGTCATCTGATATTTTTCAAATCCCCAATCGAATAAACGGATATGATCACGCCAATCATCCGGATCATTTATGGTTACCGCGATAAGGGACATGCCATCTTTATCAGCTGTTGAAACAAGCGTTCGTCCTGCCCGTTTTGTGTACCCTGTCTTTCCACCAGTGCAGTACTCGTAATACTGAGTCAATAATTTGTTTTTGTTTCCCCATGCGTACATCCTTGTTTCTGCTTTGTATGATTTAGAGCCGGTTATTTCTCTGAATATCTCATTATCCATTGCATAACGCATTAACAAAGCCATATCGTATGCACTCGAGCGGTGATTTTCCGAATCCAGACCATGCGGGTTTTCAAACGTTGTATCTGTCATCCCAAGCCAGGCTGCTTTTTCATTCATCATATGGACAAACCCCTCGACGCTTCCTCCTACGTTTTCGGCGATAGCGACCGCCGCGTCATTCCCTGAACGCAGCATCAGTCCATAGACTAAGTCTTTCAGTTTCATCTTTTCTCCTTCTTCCAGGTAAATCGAGGACCCCTCTGTATAGACCGCCCGATGACTAGCTGTCGCCTCCTCTTCCAATTTTCCAGATTCTATCGCGATAATTGCCGTCATTATTTTTGTGATACTTGCTATTCGTTGTGGCTCGTGAGCATCCTTTTCAAACAGCACTCTTCCTGTAGTCTGTTCAATCAGAACGGCATGTGCAGCGGATACTCCCGGAGCTGCTACTGCCCTTTGGGGTATAAACCCCCCCATTATGATACCAACACAACAAATGAGTACTCCTATTCGCTTCAATGCCCTACCTCCCCGGCTACTCTCTTGTACCATCATATGCAGGAAGGACAGGCGTATGTATAAAACTCCCTTCTTGTTTTCTCCCGGCCAATAAATAAAGGAGCCGGCTGCGAAATATACCTTTTTCTCCAGCCGGCTCCTTTTAGAACGTTAAACATATGGGACGTTTACTTTTTTTGCTTCTTTCAATCTTTGGGAAACCGATTGCCAGTTTACAATATTCCACCAATTTTTCACATAATCGACGCGCTTATTCTCATATTGGAGATAATAAGCATGCTCCCATACGTCTAGGACTAGTAGTGGAATGACATCCCATAAACTAAACATTTGATGCTTTTCGATTGTCTGGATTGCCAGGCGACCGGAGCGCAGTTCCCATACGAGCGCCGCCCATCCAACTCCTTCAACCGATTCAGCAGCATTGGAAAAAAGCGCCTTGAATGCTGCAAACGAACCGAAATCTTTTTCTATTTGTCGCATTAACTCGCCAGATGGCCTGCCGCCTCCACGCGGGGACATGTTTTCCCAAAACAAAGAATGGAGGAAATGACCAGAACCATTAAATGCCTGCTCTCTCATCCAATGTTTGATCAATTTGTTATCAGACTGCTTTGTATACAGCTCTGTTTCCGCTTTGTTCAAACCATCCACATAAGATTGATGGTGACGATCGTGATGGAGTCTCATGATTCGCTCAGAAATATACGGTTCCAAGGTATCATAAGCATATGGCAGATCGGGAAGGATGTGCTGCCCTGGCAGAATTGCTCCTTGGCTTTGTCGCGGATTTTCCAAGAGATACTTAATAAGATGGAAGAGCTTAGTACTTTTTTCTTCTACAAGTGCGATTTTTTCATCAGTGGGTTCGTCTTTTTCTTCTAACAAGTCATTTAGTAAGGATTTCCAGTCGGATAGCTGTTTTTTCCACTCTTCCGAATCCTTCCCGTCCAGTTTGACTCCTTCCATTTTCTCTTCAACTTCTTTTCCCCATGTTTTCAAGGAAGCTAAGTAATCTTTCTTTTTTTCGTTCATCGAATCACCTCCCGATATTCTATGCCGGAAACCCGCCTATGTGTATTGTTAAGGAGCACAGAGGTGAAACTTTATCTGAAAGTCAAAATCAAATGCAGGAGAGTGAAAAGCCAAAAGACTCTCACGGTTTAGGAAGAAGACCCGTTTTTTATGGTTGTTTTAAAGAAAGTACCCGGCTAAGAGAATGGGAGCCTGACATGAGGAAATGGGTTCTAGACTTAGGGTAGCAAACCATGCAATGATAAAATTTTTGGTTCTCTGTCAAATGTGGTGATGTGATATTGACTCCACCCTCTCTTTATCGAAGGACTCACTCCAAAAAACAGCTAATTTCCTTGCGGCAGCAGAAGAACTAAACTCGCTTTCCGCGGACGAACGCCCAAGCCTCCTCGCAAACCCCGCTGAAGAGTCTCGGTCGTCCGTTTTCCGCAGGAGTCTCGCTTAGTTCCTCTGCTACGCTATTTTGCTCTATAGAGCCTTTTTAACCGCTTGCTGCTATAATATTTTATGCTTTAATCGCTCAAAGTCTTAGATTCAAAAGGTATTTCGTATTAAAACTTTTATCGTTTTGTTTATTCCCTCGATATACCCTTTGAATGACTGTAAAATCTCTTATTTCCAACGCATGAACGTTTTTCTTACACGGCGAAATGCCTCTATGTTTGAAGCACGCATCCATTTCAGACATTCTTCCAGCCCTTTTTCGGCTGTCTTATCATCACTTGTTTTAAACCACATTCAACCAACCTGTTCTTTAACGCATATCCCTCTCTTTTTCCTTAGGTCTCAGCAACTTGAGGGTAACAAAGAGAGAGGAAATAAATGTATTTTTTTTGCCCATTGTAGCCCCCCATCACGACTGGGGACACCACCACATTCAGTATAGAGCCAAATTTTTACTGCTAGCAAAAAAATCATCAGCATTTCTCATTTTGCTGATGATTTTCCATATTCCAATTAAGACATTCTTTTTTGATACGTTGTTTCATAATAGCTTAGTTCCTCGCGCATCCGTTGAAAGGATGTTTCCAAATGCATCATTAAACGCAAAAAAGAATTGGGTGGTTGATGATAAAAAGAGATGCTCTGTCTTCCGGAATAAGATGCACGACTGTTTTCATACCAAGCATCATTCTTGGGCGAAAAGAAACCGAGAATGCACTGATGGTGAATGCCATATAGTGTTCGTTCTGCAGCCGTCTCGCGCATCGGTTCTTCACGTAGAAGACCATTGACAGTATCATTGGCTTCGTCGCAAAAAACTTCCAATCTTCTTAGTGCCTTCAACAGCTCCATATAATAACCAGAATTTCTGCTGCCATCTTCACTCATCAAATCTTCCAATTTGCAATTGTTGAGATAACTGCTGATTTCGTCAAGGGAATCATCAAGAAAAATACTTACCTCTTTCATATGAGCATATAGGGAATCGTTGCTCATCATTCAGCCTCCTGTTAAGTTCTAATGGCCGGGCCATTAAAAGATAAAAATACGATTACAAATTCTACTCCTCTTCCAGCTGGTCCTGAAAATTTTTAAAAAACAAATCAGCTTCTCCTTCTACGTCTGCTTGTTCTACACTTTCAGGGAGTGGCGGCAGTTCATCAAGCGATCGGAGTCCAAAATACGTAAGAAACTCTGTAGAAGTACCATATAAGATGGGGCGGCCAACTCCTTCTTTTCTACCTTTTTCTGCAATAAGTCCCCTGGACATTAACGTTTGGACAGGGCGATCACTCTTGACCCCTCTCACTTCTTCAATCTCTGCTCTGGTGATTGGTTGTTGGTATGCGATAATCGCCAATGTTTCCAGTGCAGCCTGAGAAAGTCTGGACGTTTGCGGGGCGTCCATCAATTTTTTATAATATGCTGTATGTTCTGGCTTTGTCGTTAAATGAAGCACATCATTAGACTCCATTATCGTTATACCTCGCTCAGCATGTTCATAATCGTATTTCAATTCATCAAGAACATGTTGGACAGCATCCGCCTCCAAACCTAGAATTTGTTCCAGCTGCTTTAGGCTGATTCCCTCATCGCCTGAAGCAAACAAGAGGCCTTCCATTACTGCTTTAAATTCTGATAACTCCACGTGGTTCACCTCATATAGTAAATCATTAATTCATCGAAATGCTTCTCTTGTGTACAATAAACTTGTTTTCCTTTCATCAGTTCCAGCACTGCCATAAACGTAACAACAATGTGGGAACGTGAAGGAACAGGAAATAATTCATCAAAAGCTATCCCTTCCGGTCTTTCCTTCACTTGTGTCATCACTTCATCCATCCGCTGTTTGATGGGTATTTCCGTGCGTTGAATTTTTGTCGAAACAGTTTTTTCCCATTTTTTCCGTTCCATGATTTTATTCATGGCAGCTATCATGTCATAAATGGAAACATCCCCCTGCACCATTGGCTTTTGCGCAGATGCTTCCTCGAATTCCACTGGTGGTCTCGTATAAATTTTATTGGCTTCCAGTTCTCTTTCTTTTAACTGGTCAGCTGCTTCTTTGTATTTCCGATATTCGATAAGTCTTCGCATCAAATCTTCACGGGGATCCTCTTCATACTCTTCATCTTCCGTCTCAATGGTCTGATTTGGAAGAAGCAGTTGACTTTTTATAGCAATTAAAGTGGCTGCCATCACCAAGTATTCACTGGCAATATTAAGTTCAAGCTGTTGCATGGTGTGGATGTACGTCATGTACTGCTCAGTGATTTCTGCTACAGGAATATCATAAATATCTATTTCATACTGATTGATCAAATGTAGCAAGAGATCTAACGGGCCTTGAAATGCCTCGGTATGTACTTCATATTTCATGTTCATTACATTTCCTCCCTTGCCAAGTCACCCGCCGGCCACTCCAACTCTTCATTCTGTGTTTCAAAAAGTTCTTTCATAAAATTTTTATCTGTCTGGCATATATGCCCATACAGCATTAAGCAAAGCGCATAGATTATTATTGTAAGTTAAATAATAACGTTTCTACTAAAGGAGGCATTAGCTATGGGTGCATATTACGGCGGTGGATTCGCTTTGATCGTAGTACTGTTCATTCTTCTAATCATTGTAGGTGCAGCCTGGCTGTAAAAGCCAAATAGCCCAAGAACGGTAAGAAATCCTTTAAAAAACCTGTAAAAACCGGCCTACATTTTCTGCAAGGCCGGTTACATAGGCACTAATGTAACTCCGCTCATTCTATTATACGCTAACTCTGGAAACTGGAAAAGCCAGCTCGATAAAGAGCTGGCTTTTCTTTGGCTCGGTGTGTTGTTATTGCTCCTCTTCGCATCGTTCAAGAAAACGCTCTGTCATATCGTCGGCACAAACAGCGTACTGCTGTTCATACGTACGCTTGACTGCCTGAACCATTTTCCGTCCAATCCCCATATTTCGATGAGAAGGATTAACCGTTATATGTTGAATGACGACATTGATTTCATTTTCAAACCGGACACCGACAGCACCGAGAATGTCTTCTTCTTTCCAAAGAAACAGCTGCCAGTCAGGGTTTTCCTCATATTCTTTAATGGTGCTTTGCAGTTTCTTTACTTCTTTTTCTTCCGGCATGAAGGAAAGCAACCCCATAGCAATTTTTTCAAAACTTTTTTTATAGCGAATTAACATATTTACCCCTCAATTAGATATTAACTTACTTATGATTGATAGAAGAAAAATAAAGCCGACAATGATCATCAGCCAAAACAACATTTTCTCCTGCCTATCGCTATTCATGTTTATTATCACCCTTTATACGGTGAAGTATAATCTATTTATGGACTAAATTAGCCAATTTGTCAAATAACGAAATACATTAAAGGACAATAAAAAACCAATAAATGAAACCCCAGATCAAACCAATCACCAAAAGTATGGCAAATAATATCCAGTTTCTTTTTTTCTCGCTCATTCGCTTCACTCTTTCTTATCCAGACTGTCCATCACCATAGATTGCTCGAAAAACAAAATATCCGTCCGATTTTTTTCCTCTCCACTTAAATGGAATAAAATTTATCATGGCAATCCATATATTATAAAGCGCAAACAGACGAATCCATGTGTTGCCTTCAGATACGAATTGCATCAACACCCAACCAGCTGCCAGACTACAAGCTGGACCACCCATGGAGATAACGACTTTCTCCATGTTGCTGTACGGATGTGTTCTAACACTTGAAGCATTCCCTCCGGCTGTAAGCAGGAGATGAAAATGAATTGTCAGCTTACGTCCTATCCTTACTGCCTTCATTCTTTTTCCAGTCCCAAGGGATAAATTCATATGTTCTGCCCGACAAAACCAGGAACCAATCACGTGTCCCGATTCATGAATCAACACCCCTGCTGGAGCTGCTACCAGTACCAGATAAATCAACACTAAAAGCCAATGCATGGTCCTCCGCCCACTACCTTCCAAGCATACTTGTCCTCCAATCATTTTATTGGTTTGACAAGGAAACTTCAAGGGGATTTGTAGAAGGAAACAAACAAAAATCATCAGCATTTTACATTACGCTGATGATTTCTTGAATAAGGGTTTTTGAACAGCCCTTTTTAAACAGTTTCCACTTTCACTTCCTTCATGACATCTCCCTGCTTGATCCGCAACACAGTATCCATTCCTTCCAATACTTGCCCAAAGACTGTATGAACGCCGTCTAAATGGGGCTGGGGTTCATGAACAAGGAAAAATTGACTTCCACCAGTATCCTTCCCGGCATGAGCCATGGATAAAGAACCTGCCACATGTTTATGTGGATTTCCTTCTGTTTCACACTTAATTGTGTAACCAGGCCCACCTGCACCTGTACCGGTCGGGTCACCGCCCTGTGCAACGAACCCAGGGATGACTCGATGGAAGGTTGCTCCATTGTAAAACCCACTATTGGCAAGTTTTTCAAAGTTTGCCACTGTGTTTGGTGCAGCTTCTTCAAACATTTCTATTTTGATTACTTCCCCATTTTCAAATTGAATGGTTGCTTGTTTCATAACTAAACCCTCTCCTTTATATCGTATGGCAAATCATTTCTAGTCAAGTCTTCATATGATTCCCGTTGAATCACCAGCTGGTCCTCTCCTTGTTCGGCAAAAACCACTGCCGCTTTCGGGAAGCGATTATAATGATTGGACATCGAATATCCATATGCCCCCGTGCTGAATACTGCCAATATATCACCATATTCTACTTCAGGAACTTCCATATCCCAAATCAACATATCTCCCGATTCACAGCATTTTCCGGCAATGGACACCTTCTCAGTAAGTGCCGCGTCAGCTTTGTTTGCTATGACCGCATCATATTTCGCCTGATAAAGTGCTGGCCGTAAATTATCAGTCATTCCACCATCTACAGAAACATACTTTCTTACACCAGGAATATCTTTTATGGAGCCTGTCCGATAAAGTGTTACTGCAGTATTGCCGACAATCGCTCTTCCTGGTTCAATCCAGATTTCCGGGAACTCCATTCCATAGAGTTCAACTTGTTTTTGCACTTCTTCTACTAGGGCATCAACATAACCACCAAGCGGAAGCGGTTCATCTTCCGCTGTGTAACGGATTCCAAAGCCTCCTCCAAGATTAAGCACTTGGGAACGATAACCGTACGCCTGTTTCCATTCACCCAGCGTTTCGAACAAGCGCCTGACAGCCATGACGAAACCGTCTGTCTCAAAAATTTGGGAACCGATGTGGCAATGTAATCCGATAACATGGATGGAGTCTATCTCCTGCAGCATTTCAAAGGCCTGCTCTGCTTGTCCATTTGCCAAATCAAAACCAAATTTTGAATCCTCATTGCCGGTTAAAATATAATCATGAGTGTGAGCTTCAATCCCAGGAGTTACACGTAAAAGGACATCCATGGTTTTATCATGTTTTTCCAGGATTTCGGACAGTAACTCAATTTCATAGAAGTTGTCCAATACAATACAGCCAATATTATGTTGAACCGCCATCGAAAGTTCTTCAAAACTTTTGTTATTCCCGTGTAAATGAATCCGATCAACGGGAAAGCCTGCCTGCAGAGCTGTATAGAGCTCGCCTTGAGAAACAACATCAAGGCTTAAATTTTCTTGTTTTGCAACCTGCAGCATAGCAATCGAAGAAAAAGCCTTACTTGCATAAGCGACCTGTGCACGAACGCCGGCTTTTTTGAAAGTATTCACAAATGCCCTCGCATTCTTTCTAATCAAGGAAACATCGTAAACAAATAGAGGTGTTCCATACTTTTTTGTCAAATCAATCGTATCCACCCCGCCGACCACTAGATGGCCCTGTTCGTTCGTATGAAAAGGATGACTCATTCCCCGCACCTCCCTGCAAATTGCTTAAGCACAAAAGGATGAAAAAAACGCTTATTAGTCGTTCAGTATTGGGTTTTCTCTAGTTAGTTGTAACGAATACTGCCCCGTATAAAGCTTGATTTTCTTCCTTTTTTAAAAAAATAGATAAAATTAATTTACCATAACCTTGTCGAAGGTTCAATGTTTTCCTGTTGGCTGCTTGTAATTGTTACGGGGATGAACAATGCTCGGACGATCCTTGGTTAGTGGAACCGATACCCGGAAAATGATTTGCTGCAACGCTTTGGCATTAAACGGGATAAATGGCCACAGATAGGGAGTGTTCAGGGATTTCGTAAGACTTAATGCCAATATATAAATTGTGAAGCCTATAACCATGCCTTTCACTCCAAAGATGGAGGTGATGATGATCAATAACATGCGTGACAACTTATTTGCTATGCTCAATTCATAACTCGGTGTCGCAAAAGATCCAATAGCACAAATCGAAACATATAAGATTACTTCTGCACTAAACAATCCTACGTCAATGGCAATCTGCCCAATTAATACCGCAGCAATCAAACCCATTGCTGTCGAAAGCGGGGTCGGTGTATGAATAGCGGCCATACGTAAAAATTCAATTCCAATATCCGCTATGATTAACTGTAAAACAACCGGGACATTCCCTTCCTCATTCGGTCCTATAAATTGAAGGATGGCTGGTAAGTGATCAGGCTCCATCACCAAAATCAGCCAGAATGGCAGAAGGAATACGGAGGAAAAAATACCTAAAAACCGAACCCAACGGACAAATGTCCCTATTGCCGGGGATTGTCTGTATTCTTCCGCATGCTGGACGTGATGAAAATAGGTGGTAGGAGTGATAATCATACTGGGCGACGTATCGACCATGATCAGCACGTGTCCTTCCAGCAAGTGTGTTGAAGCGACATCCGGTCTTTCGGTATATCGCACAAGCGGAAATGGATTGAAACCTTGTTTTACAAGGAACTCTTCAATCGTTTTATCTGCCATGGATAGTCCGTCAATTTCAATATGTTTTAATTCATCCTTGATCAGTTTTACTAAGCCATGATCTGCTACATCTTGTAAATAGGATATGCAAATATCCGTTTTGGAGCGTTCTCCTACTTTAATCATTTCGTGACGAAGGCGCTCATCTCTGATTCTTCTTCTTGTCAACGCAGTATTTTCAATTATATTCTCCGTAAAACCGTCCCGGGAACCCCGCACGACTTTTTCCGTATCCGGTTCTTCAGGAGAACGGCCTGGATAGGTACGCACGTCCACAATAAAAGCTTCGGATTCATCTTCCATAAAGATGACAATTAATCCACTAAGCATTTGATCGACTGCTTCATCCATTGTAGAAACTTTGGTGACTTGCTGATGGACCAGATGGCTGCCGATAATCTCAGTCAGCTTATGTTTATTTCTCCCTGCTGAAGCAGGATATGTTTCATTTATATCGGTCAATTTCTTTAACAATTCAACAATTGTCGGTGTTTCACAAAGACCCGTCAAATAGTAGAGCTGAATTTCTTTCTTTAAAATAGTCAACTGCCGAAAGCCTACGTCAAAGGAAGTTCCGACGCCGACTTTTTCTTCCATGAATCGCTGATTATCTTTGAGATCGCTTGATATGGTGGGTTTTTTCTTCGCTTGCTTTTGCTTATTCATTGATAACCACCTCTTTCCAAAATGATTTCAATCGCTTTTCTAGTAATCGGCGACCCCTTTTTGATATCATCCTTTCCTTGCATTTTTCCTATGTCTCCAATGGCTACGACTACAGGAATGTCCACTTGATCCAAAGAATAAATCGTGTCGCCATTTATCCTTCCAATCTCTGGAATTGGTATCCCTTCTTTACTTATGCCATTGGAAGTCAGTTGTCCGTCCTGATCTATTGCCAAGGTAAACCTTGTCCATTCGGCGTTTTTTGTATGAGCAGCTACAGCGATGGCGCCCATTATTTGGATGTTTTCGTTTTTTGCCAACCCTAGTAAAATTTTTTCACCTGCCCCCGGTCCAGGAGCCCCAGCATCATCTATCAAGACATACACTGGTTCTTCCGGAGCAGCCATGATCGCCTCTGTCACCTGTTTTTCCGATGCATGAGTCGGATTATCCGATAAATATGCCAGACAGGTTCCGCCTAGTTGCTGTGATAAGTAATCCATTGTCTTCTTGGCGTATTCGTCCCCATCCGTTATGATAATCACTTTTTTCGGTCGTCCCATGGCACCGAGTCCTTTCCACACATCTTGGTTACTTAACGAAGATAATCCATTGAAACAGCGAGCCGGCTATCTTTCCTAATACGATAGCCATCAGCAGCCAAAGAAGATGGTTTTCCATTCCGATCCGTTTTGCCAATAAAGGGAAAACATTCAAAACTTCCGTCAGAGCAGCTGCCAACATTCCGATGAACACCCCATGGAAAGCTCCCCAAACAATTGTTATAAACAAAGATAAATGGAGTGATACACCGACAAAGGAAAGATATGTTCCAAATAAAGCACCGATAGTCACGCCCGCTTCATATGTTTTTACAAAGTCTTTCGTCTTGCTTAGTTGCACGAGCCGGGGAATGATTCCCAGTACAGTCAAAAAGGCGACAAGTCCGGTACCTACTATTAGCCCAGAGGCCAATCCGATAAATATCTCACTGAGAATGATGAGAACCATGTTCTTTGTTCAACTCGTTTTCATGGTAGGTGACATAACTGTCCAAGTCTTGCTGGTATTTGTAAATCTCTACTTCCAACGGGCTAGGTTCCTCATTAAACCGTTTTTTAAATAAGTGGTTAAAAAAAAGAATCATTCCGATTCCTAATCCGAATGAATAAGGGATTTGCAACCAGAGTGGATATTCTTTGTTCTCTCCAGTCAACAAGTAATGCAGACGCTGCTGCACTTCCTGCATACTGACGTCATAGTGAAAGTTCATGATGGCCATTGCCGACCCTATAAACAGCAGCAACCAAATCAACGTTACCAGCAAAATCGGAACATTTTTTCGCTTCTTTTCAATCATTAAAATCGTTTGGGCTGACCCTACATGCTGGAATTCCAGTTTAGGATATAACACTGTCAATTTATCAATAACAGTAAAAATGTCGATAACCGATACATTTTGATCCTCAGGGGTTACTTGATAAATATGCGTTTCACCTAACTTTTGCGTATCGGGCGCTGTGCCGGACAATACCGCGATATCCTTAAGCAGGACTGTCGTATGTTCCGTTACATATAGCTTCTTTTTTAATCTCAGATATACAATGCCTTCCAAATCAGCCACCTCCACTGTCGGACTCGTCCTTATTATGGATAACCGGTTCCTTAAACATGCATAAACAGAATAAAACCTCTCCTGTATATTTTAAAAACGGGAAAATTCATGGAATTCTTTAGTGTAAAAATACTTGTAACTGAAATTTGAGAGAAATCAGCGTCAAAAAGACAGGAATGTCGGTGCATAAGATTGGAAATGAAATGTACCTTTCCCGTAGAAAGCCTTTCGGAGATGAACTGCCCTAAAAAGCAGACGAGCGTTTGGAGAAAGTGAGAGGGTATCTAGTGATTCGTTTCACGACAATGCAAAAGCCGCCAGTCATACTGGCGGCTGATTTCATTTAATGAATTGAAGAGTAGTGGCAGAAAAAATATAAACTGCGCAGTAACTTCCCTTGTAGTGCTTGGACCATTTTATAGGAGTGGTGAAGTCCCACGCTGCGGAAATACCCTGCGCTTTCCGCGGGCGGCTGGTGAGCTTCCTCGAGCTCACGCTCTGCGGGATCTCACCGAGGCCTTTCCTCCCGCAGGAGTCTTCGGGTATTTCCTTCGCTAGGAACAGCTTCCTGTTTATAAACGAGGGTACTAGACATTTTTTGGATTCACTTGGTACTCCATGAACCGTCTTATCAAAAGACATAGCTGGGAGAACAAGCAGAAAGTCTAAGAGAAGGAGAAAAGACGGACCCCCACTGTCTTTTTATGAAAAGAAGAACCTATTTCCTGACAACCTTTTTTAAGATAGCTTGTTGAGTCTCAAGGAAAAGGTATCTACGCTTGCGTCATTCAGCATGCTTCTTAGCACAGGCAGCATACGCAGACTCCTGCGGGAACAGCGCGAGCTGAAGATCCACTTGGGAAAGCGGTTTTCTTTACCAAGTTAGCTGAAGCCGTGCCCGCGGAAAGCGAAGTATGCTGCCGAAGCGGTGGTTAACACGCTTTTTGAATAGGCAATGGACTTCCCATTACAGTTACTGCGCAGTTTCTATCACATGTGACGGATGAAAAAAAGCATGCGACAAAATTTTTTCTAAACACCTATCTGGTCCTTTATATATTGGAGAATGCGCTTTTCAAGCCTGGATACTTGCACTTGAGAAATTCCCAGCCGCTCAGCCACTTCTGATTGTGTCTGGTCCTTATAATAACGTAAGTAAACAATCAGTCTTTCTCTTTTTTCCAAATTCCGAATTGCATCTTGTAATGCGATCTTATCAAACCACTTCGTATCTGTTTCCGCAATTTGATCTAAAAGGGTGATGGGATCACCATCATTCTCATAAACCGTTTCATGAATGGAATGAGGTAGTTTAGAAGCCTCTTGAGCATGGACTACTTCCTCCGGTGAAATCTCCAATTTTTCAGCGATTTCGCTAACGGTCGGCCCACGTCCCATTGCCTTGGTCAACTCATCCTTTGCTTTTCGTATCTTGTTTCCTGTTTCCTTCAAGGACCTGCTTACCTTGACGCTTCCATCATCCCTTATAAACCGCTGAATCTCTCCGATAATCATTGGGACAGCATACGTGCTAAAGCGAACATCATAAGACAAATCAAACTTATCAATAGATTTCAGCAAGCCGATACATCCAATCTGAAATAAATCATCCGGATCGTACCCCCGGTTGATAAACCGCTGAACGACGGACCAAACCAGTCTGACATTATTTTCTACAAGCCGGTCCCTTGAAATCTGATCGCCTTCTTGGCTTTTTAAAATCAATTCTTTTACCTGTTCATTTGTCAAAGGGTCATCTTTATGCGTTTTCTTGAGCTCTATTTCCATAGGCATCCCCTTAATTGCACAAGGTTTTACTCTTCTTTAGTTGTTTGTACAACTTAAGCGTGGTGCCTTCTCCGGGGTGTGAAACAACCTCAACCTTATCCATAAAATTTTCCATGATCGTGAAACCCATGCCCGAGCGTTCCAATTCTGGTTTGGAAGTGTACAGTGGCTGTACCGCTTCGTCGATATCTGAGATGCCGATTCCCTCATCCCTGATGACTAATTCAATTTCATCTTCCTCGATCGAACAGCTGATATAAATCTTTTGGTCTTGCCGGTTTTCGTACCCATGAATGATAGAATTGGTAACTGCCTCCGACACAACGGTTTTCAGTTCCGTCAATTCGTCCATCGTCGGATCCAGTTGTGCGATGAAAGAAGCGACCGTTACCCGGGCAAAAGCTTCATTTTCACTAACACTGGTGAATTCCAAATGCATATTATTTTTCATGATGCTACCCCCAGACGAAGCAATGCATACTCTTCACTTTCTTCCAGACGAATGATTTTAAACAGCCCAGACAAATCAAACAATCGTTTCACCGCAGGAGATATTGAACAGACGACCATCTCTCCTCCTAATTGCATCACTTCTTTGTACCTCCCCAGAAAAACTCCCAATCCAGAGCTGTCCATAAAGCTTAAGTCCTCTAAATTCAGGATTACGTGCTTGGCGTTGTTTTCTCTGATTGCCTGCTGCCACTCCTTTTTCAATCGATCAGAAGTATGGTGGTCAAGCTCTCCTGAGAGACGAACCAATAAAACATTCTCTTTGGTTGTGAATTGCGTTTTTAGACTCACTACTGATTCCTCCTTACTGTTTCTGTAGTGAATCTTTTCTTTACCGGTGATCATGAATCCTGCAAGGTGACAAAAGAAGTGCAGGTTCGGTAAAACCCGAAAAAATCACTGCTTTTTCAACATGGCGTGGAATGTCCTTTTGAATAGCTGCCAATAGCCAGCATGATCCACATTTTCTTTCACAATGAGCGGTGTTTCCGACAATACTTTTCCATTATGGACTATCTCGACCTTGCCAACTTTATCTCCCATCTTCAAAGGAAGCGTTATATCTTCCTGCATCACTACATTTGTATCTATGTTTTCCAACGGTTCTCCTTTTTTATAAATCAACGAAATAGGTTCTTCCGTCACCACATCAATCGACTCATTCGCTGCTTTTAATAAGCTTAACTTTGAAACTGGTTGGTTGCTTTTGAACAGTTGTTTGGTATCAAAATGATTAAATGCATAATCCAGCATTTGAGTAACATCACTATTCCGTTTTTTCGTTGTATCTGCTCCCAAGACAACGGCAACGACTCGCATATCGTTTTTCTTCGCTGTAGCGGTCAAGCAATATTTCGCTTCAGAGGTATAACCGGTTTTCAACCCGTCGACACCCGGATAGAATTTAACCAGTTTATTCGTGTTGACCAGCCAAAATTCATCTTCGGTGCCTTCACGTAAATAGCCATCATAAGTACCCGTGTACTCTGTTATCTCCTCATGCTTCAACAGTTCCTTTGCCATAACGGCCATATCATAAGCCGTGCTGAAATGCCCTTCTGCAGGGAGACCTGTGGGATTTTGGAAGCGTGTGTTTTCCAATCCAAGTTGTCTTGCTTTATCATTCATCATTTTGACAAACGCTTGTTCACTTCCAGCTATTCTTTCTGCCAGTGCAACACTTGCATCATTTCCGGAAGCTACCGCAACCCCCATCAAAAGATCCTGTACCTTCATTTCTTCTCCAGCTTCCAGAAAAATTTGTGATCCGCCCATTGATGCAGCATAATCGCTCACTCTTACCTTTTCGTCTAACGTGATTTTTCCTTCATCCAAAGCTTCCATAATAAGAATCATGGTCATGATTTTCGTCATGCTCGCCGGCGGCAATTGCTTATGAGCATCTTTTTCATATAAGATTTTTCCTGTGTCTCGCTCCAGCAAAATTGCTGATTGGGAATTCTCTGCGAGATTCAGCTGATCCTCTGATGTCTGTTCTTTGTTTTGTTCCGCTGTATTTTCCTCGGCCATCATATTGACTGGCAAAACGCCAGAGAAAACCAATAAAAAAGCTAGTAACAAGATTGTTTTTTTCATAGCAATACCTCCAAATGTTAGTATTGTTATTTTTTCCATATGTAGGACAATTTATAACAAAAAAAATGACCCGCTTTTGGCGGGTCATTTTTTTCACTTGATTACTTCATATATTAACTGATGCTTATTAGGCTTGTCTTCCGAAACTTTATACGCTTCTTTGACTTTAGACAAAGAGTCTGACGGATTAGGTTGTTCACTGTGCAGAACAGCTATCGTCTCTCCTTTTTTAATTGCATCCCCTATCTTTTTGTTAAGGGTGATTCCTACTGCATGATTTATTTTATCGTCTTTGGTCGCCCTGCCAGCACCTAAGTACATGGCAGCAACACCTATCGACTCGGCATCTATCTCCGCAACAAACCCTTCTTTGTCGGAAATTACCTCCACGTGATGGGCGGCAGCTGGCAGGCGGGATAGATCATCGATCATCGATAAATCCCCTCCTTGTGCAGAAATGAAGGTACGGAATGCTTGAAAAGCCTCTCCGTTGTCTAGTTTCTGTTCAAGTACCTGATAAGCTTCTTGGTAAGACGGAAAAGCACCGGCCAATACGGTCATGTGTGCTGCTAACTCCAGACCAAGATTTCGTAAATCCTCCACTTTTTTTCCTTGAAGAACTTCTGCCGCTTCTTTGATTTCATTGGCATTACCGACTTCATAACCAAGCGGCTGATTCATGTCACTAATAACAGCAATTGTGTTCCGGCCAAGTTTGTTGCCGATGTTCACCATCTCTTGTGCCAAAGCCTTGGATTCCTCCAATGTTTTCATAAAGGCCCCAGATCCAGTTTTCACATCCAACACTATACTGTCCGCGCCAGAAGCTAGTTTTTTACTCATGATCGAACCAGCAATCAAAGGAATGGAGTCTACCGTACCCGTTACATCCCTCAGTGCATACAACTTTTTATCTGCCGGAGCTAGGTTGCCGGTCTGTCCCGCTACAGAGAGTTTATGCTTGTTGACATTCGAGATGAACTCCTCTTTGCTCATCTCAATGTGAAAACCGGAAATCGATTCCAGCTTGTCCAAGGTTCCACCTGTATGGCCCAGTCCTCTTCCCGACATTTTCGCCACCGGCACCCCTACAGAAGCAACCAAAGGTCCCGTTATAAAAGTGATTTTATCTCCAACGCCTCCAGTGGAGTGTTTGTCCACTATGTGCCCCTCAATGGCTGATAAATCGATTGTATCTCCTGATGCTGCCATTGCTTCCGTGAGTACCGCTGTTTCATCAGCACTCATTCCTTTAAAATATATGGCCATCATTAATGCTGCCGCTTGATAATCCGGGATAGTCCCGGCGGTATATTCTTCGACAAAAAAACGTATTTCTGAATCTGTTAATTTCTGCCCATTCCGTTTCTTCTGAATTACATCGACCATTCTCATTAGTTATCACCTTTTTATTTTATCATGGTAAAGTTTTGACTATTTTCTTAACAAAACTCAAAAAATCCTGTCTTACGCGCTCCGTCGTCTCGATTACTTCCTGGTGAGACAACGGCTGGTCGAGAATGCCCGCAGCCATATTTGAAATACAAGAAATCCCCAGTACTTTGATTCCCATGTGTGCTGCAACAATCACTTCCGGAACTGTTGACATTCCGACAGCATCCCCCCCGAGCGTACGCAGCATTTTCACTTCTGCTCCAGTTTCATACGTCGGGCCGGTATTACCGACATAAACTCCCTGCTGGATGGATAAATCTAACTCTTCCGCACACTTACGGGCGTGTTTCAGCAATTCTCTGCTATAAGCCTGGGACATATCCGGAAAACGTGGTCCGATTTCTTCATCGTTTGGACCTATCAACGGGTTTGTTCCCATGTTATTGATATGGTCCTCGATCAGCATCAAATCGCCCGGTTCGAATTGTTCATTAATTCCGCCAGCGGCATTTGTTACAAGCAGTTCCTCTACACCTAGAAGCTTCATGACACGGACAGGAAACGTAACTTGATCCATGCGATATCCTTCATAGAAATGAAAACGACCCTGCATTGCAATTACCTGTTTTCCCTCCAGGCGTCCAGCTACCAACTGTCCTTTATGACCCGAGACGGTTGACTCTGGAAAGTGAGGAACCGATTTATACGGAATAACGATGGGATCTTCAATTTCTTCTGCAAGAACCCCGAGCCCAGAACCAAGAATCAGGCCGATAGCCGGTTTTCCTTCTAGCTTTGATTCGATATATTGCGCTGATTCCTTCATTGCTTTGCTATTCATTGTTTTCTCCCCTTATTGACTGATTTCCTTCAAAAAGCTATGACCGTGTTCCGGCAGTCTAATACCAAAATTTTCGGCAATGGTTGCACCTATATCGGCAAATGTTTTTCTAATCTCCATTTCCGTTCCGTTTTCAATGCCTGTATGGTAAACAAGTAACGGGACAAATTCTCTCGTATGGTCGGTTCCGTGGTGGATCGGGTCGTTTCCATGATCTGCTGTAATAATCAATAGATCATCGCTTTTCAGCTTTTCCAAGACTTCCGGCAAGCGGGCGTCATAACTCTCCAATGCTTCTCCATACCCCTGCGGGTCACGACGATGACCATATTTCGCATCAAAATCGACCAAATTCAAAAAGCTTAAACCACGAAACTCTTTATCCATCGATTCAACCAACTTGGTCATACCGTCATCATTATCTACGGTTCGGATAGCTTCGGTTACTCCCTCACCATCATAAATGTCGGAAATTTTACCAAGTGCTATTACATCCAGTCCGCCATCTTCCAGTTCATTCATCACCGTTCTCCCGAAAGGTTTCAACGCATAATCGTGTCTGTTCGCAGTTCGTTCAAACGCCCCAGGCTCTCCAACAAACGGACGAGCGATAATCCTTCCGACCATGTATTTTTCATCGAGTGTCAATTCACGTGCGATTTCACATATGCGGTACTGTTCTTCTATCGGTATAACATCTTCGTGTGCTGCAATCTGCAGTACCGAATCGGCAGAAGTATAGACAATCAATGCTCCTGTTTCCATATGCTCTTTGCCGAGTTCCTTGATAATCTCTGTACCGGATGCAGGTTTGTTCCCAATAATTTTTCGACCGGTTTTCTCCTCTAATTCAGCAAGCAATTCGTCAGGAAATCCTTCCGGGAACGTCCGGAAAGGCTGTTGAATGTTAAGACCCATTATTTCCCAGTGGCCCGTCATGGTGTCCTTGCCATTGGATGCTTCCTGCATTTTCGTATAATGGGCTTTCGGCTGTGCCGCTGTGGGGATGCCTTTTATTTCCCGAATATTACTTAGACCCAGTTCCCCCATATGAGGCATTTTTAGGCCATCCATATGTTCGGCAATATGTCCTAACGTATCAGCACCTTTGTCATCGAATTTTTCTGCGTCCGGTGCTTCTCCTATTCCCACAGAATCCATTACAATTAAAAAAACACGATTAAATTCCTTCACAACGATCCCTCCTATGTAGGTTACTTTCCCTTAAATATCACCAATTATGCTGCAAATGAAACGTTGTAGGATGTCAGACAACTACAAAAAATACTTTACTTCTTATTTGCCCGCAACGATGTCGCCAGGTAGAACATCACCTTAGCTTACACTTCTATAGAAATAGCAAAGTCAGGCCCTTGGATGATAAGCCTGGTAAATATCCTTCAATCTAGCTTTTGTTACATGTGTATATACTTGCGTTGTCGATATATCGGCATGCCCCAGCATTTCCTGGACAGAACGTAAATCAGCTCCGTTTTCCAATAGATGCGTAGCAAAAGAATGCCGAAGCGTGTGAGGGGTAATTTCTTTGTTTATCCCCGCGTCTCTGGCAATCGCTTTCAACACTTTCCAAAAACCTTGTCTCGTCAATTGGTTTCCGTGATGATTCACAAACAGCGCTTCTGTATTCTTTCGATTGACTAACGTTCCACGGGCAGAATCGATGTATTTCTCCACAGCTTCTCCTGCTATGTTGCCTAAAGGAACAATTCTTTCCTTTGATCCCTTACCAAAGCACCTGACAAACCCCATTGTAAGGTGAAGATCAGTAACTTTCAATGAAATCAGTTCGCTAACCCGGAGGCCGGTGGCATACAGCATTTCCAGCATGGCTTTATTCCGAATGGCAAGTGCGTCTTTTCCCGGTATATTAAGCAGCTTGTCCACATCATCGGAGGACAAAACTTTGGGAAGCTTTCTTTCTTTCTTCGGTGTTTCAATATGTAAACTTGCATCTTTGCTGATACCATATTCCCTGACTATAAACTGGTGAAACAATCGTATAGAAGACAAAGTACGGGCTAATGTCGCTGATGATTTACCACTATCCTTTAAATGATATAAAAATTGCATAATATGGTGACGATCAACCGTTTCCCACCTCTCTACAGCCAGATTTTCGGTAAGGAACAGCTGGTATTTCTTCAAATCTCTTTTATAAGATTGCAGGGTGTTGTCGGACAAGCCCCTCTCAACAGTCAGGTAATGGAAAAAGTCATTCATTTCATCCTTCATTTTCGTTTCTACTCCCCTAATCGAAAAAATATCGACAAACGTTCCACCCATTCCTGGTTATCCTGATTAAATACTTTAACCGCCCTTCCTTCCGGCGGGTCATAACGGTGGTAATCCTGGTATTCTGCATGCATCGCCCTTAGCCCGAAATAGAATAAGAGGGTACAAGCCGTAAAAATGATGAATATTTTCAACGCATCTTTGATCAGCAGCAATGCGGGTTTCATAGGCATATCTCCTCGATCTCATAAATAGTTTTTCTATTAATAAAGATATGCCAAAAAAACAGGAAAATATACGTCAAATTAAGATTAACAGATTCTTGTTCAGGACAAAAGTATTTCCGAGCGGACTTAAGAGGTATGTGCTTTCTCAGCTGCTTCCAGCTGGCAATTTTTGCAAACACCATGGAAGGTAAGTCGGTGATCTTTCACTTGAAAACCCCAATCATTTTGGACGATCTTTTCCACGTCTTCCAATAAATCATCTTCTATTTCCTCAACAGAACCACATTCCATACAAACAAGATGGTGATGAAAATGAGCTGCGCCTTCTTTTCTTAAATCGTATCTGGACACACCATCACCAAAGTTTATTTTGTCGACTATTTTAAGTTCCGATAACAATTCTAAAGTACGATAAACAGTAGCCAAACCTATTTCAGGGGCTTTTTCTTTAACAAGAAGGTAGACATCCTCTGCACTCAAATGATCCTCTTCCCGTTCCAACAGAACGCGTACAGTAGCCTCCCGTTGAGGGGTCAATTTATAACTTTGTGCGTGCAGCTGTTTTTTTATCCGGTCGATTCGATGTTCCAAGTCCCATCCCTCCCTCATAATACCAACTTTATTATAAGCAGACATGGAACCAGTGTCAAATTATAATAATTATAATCTGTTATTTATATTTATTATAATTTGATAAAAGTTATTGATAAATCCATTCTATTACCACCTGCATAGCCGGTTTCGATACAAAGGATTCCACCAAAGAAGCGACGGCTACAAACAACAAAAGCGTCATGAATGACATGCTGTATTTTGCGAATGGCTGCAATATCGGTTGTTGCGAGCGCCGGGTGAATAATTTACGTAAGAGAGTGAGCGAAAAAATCATAGCAAGGCTTCCGGCTATCAAGTACGCTGGGATAATCAAGAGATTTTGCGGTGCAATAGAAGCAGCGGCAAACAATAATCCTTTCCAGCCCATTTGATTGACAAAAAAACCAACAGAAAACCCGACTACCAGTCCTTTTACGAACAGCATTACCCAAATTACAGGCAGCCCGATGATCGACAAACCTAACAGGAATAACAATAGCAAGTATTTTAAATGATAAAAAATACTTGATTTGAAAACCTCCTGACTGTCTGCTATGGTGCCATCCATTATTTGGCCAAAGAAACGGTCGAGATAAAAAAATAAATCTTCCCTTTGAATAAAGTTCATACTGTTAACGATTATGGCGCCAAAAATGATGCCGATCAAAAAAAGGATGAGCATAAAAAAGTAAATGGCTGCGTGCTCTCTTATATGGCTTGCGATCAGGTTCCGGTTTTTATACATAATATCCCCCATCATCTCATTGATAGTTTTGGTTATACTTCAAATCTATGAGGGATAAGGAATAATTAGACCAAAAAATAGACCCAGTTAAGGCAGCTTAATCCTACCATATCTTCCTCCTCCGCCGGGTACAGCTTTTAGTTTGCCTTCTCTCATGGCAATGATTGCTTCTGCCAGTTTATTGGAAACGACTTTTTCTAGTGCTTGTTTGCTAGTATGGTGCAAGATATCCATTTCGGTTCCGAAAGCGTCCAGCAATTTATGTAGCGATTTGGGACCGAGGGTCGGCAAATATTCCAGCGGGACCTGATGAATGTAGGGTGGCCTCGAAGGAAAAGTAGCGGCGTCAGCCAACTCACTGATTCTATCTGCTACTCCTTTGACCAACTTGCCGCTACCGCAATTTCTGCAAACCTGTCCTTCCTTAACCGGATGGAAACAATCCGAACAAACGGTTTCATGATATTTACCCAGCAGTGGATTCATCCCATAATTGGCTTCTATGCTCCGTCCATTCACCTGATGCAAAGCCCGATCCAATTCTTGAAAAGAAGGGGTCCCCATTCGTACTTTCTGATACTCCCGGCCAATTTTGGCAAGCGAATGAGCGTCGGAGTTTGATAAGAAAGAATACGAGTGCAGTTCATCAATTTGATCAGCCATTTTCGTATCTGCACTCAAACCGAGTTCTATGCCATCTATCAAATCAGGATCCAATACTTCTGTCAGCGACTGTTTCACTCCTTTTCCATATAAGCTTTTAAACGGAGTGAAGACGTGGGCCGGGATAAAAAGTCCTGAAAGTTCTTTCACCTTGTACTGAAGCTGCTTAGCGGTTCCGTAATAGCGTTGGGAGCTAAGATGGATATTTGTCACTCGCTCTTTCAACCAATTCGTGAACAGTTGCATGCGTTCCAAGTCAGGCAAAAAGCAAAGCACATGAATCGGGCCTTGACACATCGAATCATATACTTCCACCTCTGAACCGAGGATTAAGGTGGTGCGTTCATACTGGATTCCGCCATCTGCCAAACGCCATGCACCATGGTTGGCCATTAATTCCCTCAATTCCGATTGTACAGCTGGAACATGACTGTCTATTACACCGACTAGATCCATGCCTTTATGTCTGCTCGCTTCCACCAGAATGTTTGACAATGTTAGTGACTTTGCCCCTGTTGTTTTTACCGGCTTGTGGTTCATGTCGCGGCCGATATGAATATGTAAATCGGCAAAATAGCTGGATAACGCCATTTCACTTACTCTCCAGAAGCCGTAAATACAATACAGCATAAGCTGTTTTCACATCATGTATCCGTTGATCTTTGACGAGCTGCTCTGCTTCCTCCAGACTTAGTTCCAGTATATCGACGAATTCATCCTCATCTCCTGCAACCTCTTCCTCCAGCAGGCGGAGATCTTTGGTAATGTAAAGGTGGATGATTTCATCGGCGAAACCAGGTGAAGTATAAAAAGAGGTAAGAAAAGTCAGCTCATTGGTCGTATAACCAGTTTCTTCTTCTAATTCCCTTTTGGCAGTGATTTCCGGCTTTTCACCCGGTTCCAGTTTACCGGCAGGAATTTCCACCAGTGTCTTTTCCAGCGGCTTTCGGTATTGCTCTACAAAAAGGATTTTGTTGTCCTTTGTCACCGGAATAACCGCTACTGCTCCTGGATGTTTGATGATTTCACGTTTCGACGTCTTTCCGTCAGGCAATGACACTTCATCAACCTGGAGTTTGACCACTTTTCCCTTAAATATTGTTTCAGAAGCTATAGTACGTTCTTCAAATTTATCCATGTATATCCTCCTAGGACCTTATTTTAAAGCCGTTTTCTAAAAAGATTGGTGTTTAAACATAAACTGCAATTTAAATGTTTAACGGAACTATCTCAAATTTTCTATGTCACTGTTTTCTGTGTATAAAGACTATCAAGCAACATTCACCTGAGAGCATAAATAGTGTAACATAGATGCCTTGTCAGATTCTTCTCATTTGTCATTCAGATGTCCGTTTCCTTACAATAGAAACAAAACAGAATCAGGAGGAGATAGAATGGATAAACGGCAAATCGGCAAATCCGACCTCTTTGTGTCTCAAGTCGGACTCGGCTGTATGTCCCTTGGAACAGACGAAAAGAAAGCTGAATATATCATAGAGGAAGCACTGGATTCAGGGATTAATTACTTAGACACAGCTGACCTATATGACCTGGGAAAAAATGAAGAAATCGTCGGCAAAGCATTAAAAGGAAAAAGGGATCGGGTTATCCTTGCGACAAAAGTCGGAAACCACTTCAACAACCAGAATGGAGATTGGTTCTGGGATCCTTCGAAAAAGTATATTAAATCAGAAGTAAAAGAAAGTTTACGAAGACTGGGCACCGAATATATCGATTTATATCAATTACACGGAGGAACGATCGATGATCCCATTGATGAAACAATCGAGGCATTCGAAGAACTGAAACAGGAAGGTGTCATCCGTTATTACGGAATATCTTCCATCCGCCCTAATGTAATAAGGGAATATATTGAAAGATCTTCTATTGTAAGTGTGATGATGCAATACAGTCTATTAGATCGCAGGCCTGAAGAACAGATACTCGACCTTCTCCATGAAAATAACATCAGCGTGCTGGCAAGAGGCCCGCTGGCCAAAGGGATGCTAAGCGACCAGGCACACGAAAAAGTTGCATCGAAAGGGAAAGATGGATATCTTGATTACAGCCTTGAAGAACTCCAAACAATTACGGAGCGTCTAAAAGCGTACACCGGCAGTGATAGAACGAGAACAGCACTAGCGCTTCAGTATGTCTTGCAGCATCCTGCTGTGGCGTCAGCCGTATTTGGTGCAAGCAGTTCCCGTCAGCTTCAGGACAACCTGTCTATTCAGAGCGCTGAACCATTGACAACTGAAGATGTTAACCAGTTGAAATCCATCAGCAAACCGATACAATATACCCAGCACCGCTAAGCAAGTTATGATAA
This sequence comes from Sediminibacillus halophilus, assembly GCF_900103695.1. Classification (GTDB taxonomy): domain Bacteria; phylum Bacillota; class Bacilli; order Bacillales; family Amphibacillaceae; genus Sediminibacillus; species Sediminibacillus halophilus. The sequence continues at coordinate 83,753 of NZ_FNHF01000001.1, read as the reverse complement.
TAAGGCTACTGGAAAAGCAAAAACCGAACGATGAGCCGAGATACAAAGCTTTCGGACTCGTTCGGTTTTTTTGTTCATTTGTTGTTTGTCTCATGGCGTTGATAGTCGAATGCTAGCAGATAGACTTTTACAACTTTCTACCCTTCTTTTTCCCGTACCTTGTTTATTATCCTATTTCTATTTGATTTAAGATCGTAAAAAGCGCTCAGTTATTTAAATTGATGCCAATCAAGTTCACTATCATTCAGCAGTTCTTCAAAGCTTTTATTGGCCTCTTTTCTTTGACGCTCCTTGATTTTTCTCTGTTTTTCCTGTTCTTGTCTGGCTTTCTCCTCGCTTTTTAGTTGTTTTTTCTTAGATGATAACTGTTGTACTAAATCAGGATTCAAACGGTCCTTTAGTGAATGGATATCATCATTCAATCTTTTCTGGCCCATTAGACTGCCACATCCTTTTTAAGTTCCCCCGGCGAAACAAACCCGTTCAAAATTCCTTGTGGACTGGTTAAGCGAAATGTTTGCTGATTAAAATCCAACGTCATTTCTTTTTCAAAAAAAGTTGCCTGCTGTGGATGGATGATGACAGATAAATGCTCGTTTTCTACTTCCAGGTCATCTGGATGTTTAAAACCACGCCATCTGATCGTAGGTACCCCATTCACTCCACAACAGCCCTCTGTATCATAATAAATTTGCAAAAATCCTTGTTTATCTTCCTTCATCTCTTGTTGCAATCGGTTCAGTGCAGCCTCTGTAATAGTCAAATGCATTGGCGCACACCTCCTTTACATGTACATCTCCATTATAACAATCCCCATTGAACAATTCATTCTTGCCAAACTATTTTTTGTTAAATTGATTCTTCAATAGTTTCTCCATCAAGCCCGGTGAAACTTGATAGAGCTTGCTTCCGATTTCCATCCATCGCGGTAAATTGATTTCCCGTTTTTTCCTGAACAGATTGGACACAATCTGTTCTGCTACCGTATCCGCCTTCAGCATATACCTTTCTATCGATTGACGATAGTTGCCGGAAGGATCGGCATAATCAAAAAAACGAGTGGCGATTGGGCCAGGATTAACAGTTGTAACAAAAACCCCCCGCCCTTCCACTTCCAGTCGCAGCGCATTGGAGAATCCGACAACAGCATGCTTGCTCGCACTATATACGGACGATTTAGGAGTTGCTAGTTTACCTGCCTGGGATGCTATATTTACAATATGGCCATCGTTATTTCGCAAAAAGTACGGCAGTATGTTATAGACGGTTTTAATCAACGCTGTCACATTGAGCTGCAGCATATTTTCAATATCCTCCCAATTCGCGTCGGTTAAATAATCAAAAACCCCAAATCCGGCATTATTGACCAATCCATGAATCGGCTGATGGCGGGATACTATTTTTCCCAACACTTCATCCAACTGATTAATTTCAGTCAAATCCGCAATATAAAAAGGGACTTCTCCGCCAAGTATCTCCGCCAACTCTTCAGCGAGTCTCTTTAGTCGTACTTCCGACCGTGCGATTAAAATCGGTGTCCCACCTTGTTCGGCTATCTTTCTGGCAATTTGTTCACCTAAACCGCTTGAAGCTCCGGTGATGAGAATCTTTTTTCCTGTAATTCTGTTATTCACTCATATCACTCACTTCTTAATAAAAACTTATAAATACCGTTTACTTTTGTCCGCTGAACTTCCCGACAATCCTCTAGATAATCCAGCTGGCCGATTGTTTCAGACATCGTCAATCCAAATTCTTTATCAATCTGATTGGGAAATAACCTTTCACAAATTTGAAATGCGGTTTTACTGCCATCTTCAAGTATTTCTCTTACCCGGTCCGCTCGTTGTTCCTGTTTCTTCAACCGCTTATCAATTAATGACTCTGCTTCCGTGAAGATAGGTCCATGTCCCGGGTAAACAGTATGTATCCCAAGCTCTTTACAACGAATCAGAGCACTGCGATATTGCAACATTGGTTTTGGACGGTCCATCCCTGGTTCGGTCGGAGGCTCCAATAAGGGATTTGATGAAATGTGGGAAAGCAAATGATCCCCGCCAATAAAAGCGCCCGATGCTTCCTGATAAAAAGATATATGACTTTGCGCATGACCTGGTGTTTCAACCACTCGGTACTCCTCATGACCAGGAAGGTGATCTCCCTCGGTTAGGTATTCAGAAAGCTCACCTTTGCCCGCAAAACGAAGAGGTGACCGAAGTGTTCTTAAAAATGCTTGATAAGATTCCGGAACTCCCGACTCTATGTATAAATCATGAAAGAACTGTTCATACCGTTGGAAATACGCTTCCTCACGCTTTAGCCAAACATCATTCAATGCATGCCCATATATGGCCTTTAACCTGGGAAATTCTTCCGTAAATCCGATATGGTCGGGGTGGTGGTGAGTCAAAATAAGCTGTTCAATATCATTCGGTGTATAACCGAACTTTTTCAAGCCGTTCAATAATGCTTCCCAAGCCTGTTTTGTCTTTGTCCCGGCATCGATCAACGACAATGTGTCCCCTTTAATCAAGTAAACATGAGCGTCCCCGACAGCAAAAGGAGTCGGAACAGTTATCTGATAGATATTCGATTCAGCCATAATACAACGCCTCCAAAAATGAATGACTGTTCAGTTTTATAATCATTGTACGCTTTTTTCCTTGGAAAGTCATCCTTTATGCAAAATAGCGAAAGAGAATAGAACGTCACTAAATCCTACTGAAAAAACCGAACGAGTTCGAATACTTTGATTTCGAATCGTCGTTCGGTTTTGAGTAGATCTCCGTTACTTACTCTTTACTTTGTAGCAATGACTCGATCGTAAACTTTACAATTTCCGGTAAGAAACCAAAGCTGTAAGTCAGTTCTAAGCGTTCTGTCCACTGGTGCGGATCCTTACCGAGTGGCCCTACATTGAGTATCGGCATTGTAATCTGTTCCATTACATCCTCTGGTAATACGAACCCTTTGTTCTGAAGCGGCATATTTTCTGTTAGAGGTGACAAACTGCCGTCTGAAGCTACCGGTCCGATATAGCTCAAATCAGACAAGCCTGGAAAATACTCCACTGTTTGTAATGGAATTCCATAATTATTTCTGACATAATCCCTAACCGTTTCCGCAGTATTGGCTATGTAATCATCATGATGAGAGGTAACAGCTGGATAAAAAGGAGGACTATAGAATAACACGATCATCGGCGCATAATCTTTACATAGTGCGGCCAGCTCCTGTACCAACAAAGTAGAAAAATCTCTATCCCCTGAATCCCTTTTTTTAATCAACAAATTTTGGCGTCTTTCCACTTCTTCTCTGCCAAACTGAGCAACAGCGAGACTATAAAGCTCCTCATAATGAAACACATTCACATGGAACTCCGGCTTGATAAAATCAGCAGCCATACGAGAATATTTATCAACTTTCTCATCGTAATGACTTTCAATCGCAGAAGCTGCCTTTCGGGCCGCTTTATACAATTTTTCATTTATCGTTTCAATCGACTGCTTTAAATAATGCACATTATACATTGAAACAGCTGAAACGGGCGTCTGAACGGAATATTCTTCTTTTAAATCACGTTGCATCAGACTGACAGGAGGAGGGGTAATTTCTTCTCCCACCTTTTCAACAAAAGATTCATTCAACTCCAGCTCTTCTGATAAGAAACTGATCATCAAATTGGCGTTCAATCCGGCAAACGGTTCACCGACATGGGTTTCTTTTCCATAACATAAAAATCCAGGAAGAACCTTGCCAATCGAACCAGTATACATGTAATAGTTTTTATCACCGGGATACTTGCTGAACATCGGCTCACCATTCAGACATGCCCGGTAACGAAGTCCGTGTTCATCTCTCAACCTTTTCAAAACCGGCAAGGCAGTGATCATTCCGAGCGAATTCACTTCTTCATCCGGAACCGTGAGCAAAAGAATATTACCATCAAACTCACCAGCGATGGCTTTTTCCAACATAGACAGATGGACAGCTAAACCGGATTTCATGTCCATGGTTCCCCTTCCGAATATCCACTCTCCAGCTGTTTCTAAATCCTGCTGAACAAGTCCTGGAAGCTCTGCTTTGCGTTTTACCAATTCAGCTGTCAATTCCTGAGGATGGAAAGCGAGATTTTTCAGTGACCCATAATCATCAATACCGACGACATCAAAATGACTAAGCAGGATAACCGTATCGGTTTCTTCCTGCTGTTTTACCAAAGCCGTCAATAACTGTCTTCCATCCTTTAAAGGATGCAGACTCAATAAATCAGGGTTGTTTTTAAAGTATTCCTTTTGCCGCAGGGTGTAAAACAAATATTCCGCCAAAGCTAGCTCATCTTCACTGCCGCTGATACTAGGATATCGTACCAGCGAACAGAGCAAGTCTGTTAGTTGCTCCTTCGTCTGCCATTCTTGCATGCGGTTGATTCCTCCCCTTTACATTGACTTTTCAACAGAAATCCCACACAATTTAACCATACTTACAGGATGAGGTGAAACGTTTGAAAACGCTAGTGTATGCTCACCGCGGCGCTAGTAAACTGGCTCCGGAGAACACCATGCCTGCTTTTCAGCTCGCTTATGAAATGGGAGCGGAAGGCATCGAGACAGATGTCCAGTTATCCAAGGACGGCATCCCTGTTCTGATTCATGATGAGTCGGTCAGAAGAACGACTAACGCCGTTGGCTTTGTCCAAGATTATACATTTGAACAGCTGCGAAAGCTAGATGCTGGCTCGTGGTTATCAGAAAAATACGAAAATACCCCGATTATTTCGCTGGAAGAATTCCTTATCTGGGCGCAGTCAAAGCAGCTTCAATTAAATATCGAATTAAAGAATAACGTGATTGACTATGAAAATATGGAGAAAAAAGTTTACGACCTGTTATGCAAATATAAAGTCGTCAATCGAACGACGATATCCAGCTTTAATCCCGTAAGCATCGAACGGTTTAAGCAAATCGATAGAAAAATCGCAACTGCTCTGTTAACATCACAGAGAATAAGCGGACTGGTCAATTATACGGCAGGACTTGGTGCGAAAGCATTACATATCAAATATCGTTTGCTGAACAGTAAGGTTGTCGAACAGTGTCGGGATAGAGAAATGAAACTCCGCATCTATACAATCAATCGTATTGGGGCAATGAAGAAATGTTATCAGCTACAAGTTGACGCTATTTTTACCGATGTCCCTGATAAAGCAATCGAACAGCGCCGGTTATTCGAGCAACTAAATCAACAGGATTAAAACAAACAGGAGGTACAAAAAATGCCTAATAAACTTTTTACCCCTATTACATTTGGCGATGTCACCTTAAAAAATAGAATTGTCATGTCCCCGATGTGCATGTATTCTAGTGAACCAGAAGATGGAACTGTCCAGCCCTTCCATATCGCCCATTATGAGTCTCGAGCTGCAGGACAGACAGGTTTGATAATGGTAGAAGCAACAGCTGTCCAGCAAGCCGGACGAATTTCTGCCAAAGACTTGGGAATCTGGGATGACAAGCATATCGATGGATTGAAAAAAATCAGTGACAGGGTTCATGTCCATGGCGCAAAAAGCAGCCTACAGCTGGCTCATGCCGGAAGAAAAGCGGAAGATGAACAGAAAAGTTATAGTGCAAGTCCGCTTGCATTCAATGAAAACTATCAAACCCCCATTGAAATGAGCAAGGAGGATATCGCCGATACAGTTGAAGCGTTTAAACAAGGAGCACGAAGAGCAAAGCTTGCCGGTTTCGATATCATTGAAATTCATGCTGCTCACGGGTACTTAATCAATCAGTATTTGTCCCCTCTTACCAATCAACGGAACGATCAGTATGGCGGAAGCAAAGAAAATCGGTACCGGATTCTCTTTGAAATCATTGAAGCAGTGAAAACAGTATGGAATGGCCCTGTCTTTGTTAGGATTTCAGCAAATGAATATGCAGAAGGCGGGAACACCATGGATGACTTTGTTTATTTTGCCGAACAAATGAAGCAGCAAGGCATCGATTTGATTGACTGCAGTTCAGGAGGAGTCGTACCAGCAAGAATAACTTCTTATCCCGGCTATCAAGTCCCCGGTGCAGATACCATCAAGCATCAGGCGGAAATTTCTACAGGCGCTGTCGGATTAATCACGACAGGTATCCAGGCAGAAGAAATCCTGCAGAATGATCGCGCAGATTTAATCTTTCTAGCCCGGGCATTATTAAGAAATCCATATTGGCCTAAGGCCGCTGCGGATGAGTTAGGCCATACAATAGAGGCACCAAAGCAATATCAACGCGGCTGGAGGTGAGTTGGGAGGGAAAACATGGATGTAGTATTTTTAGGAACAGGAGCTGGCCTGCCTTCAAAGGAAAGAAACGTATCTTCCATTGCTCTGCGCATGCTGCAGGAAATCCAAAGTATCTGGCTTTTTGATTGCGGGGAGGCAACACAGCATCAAATTCTTCACACCACAATCAAACCTAGAAAAATAGATAAAATCTTTATCACCCACTTACATGGAGATCACATCTATGGATTGCCTGGTATGCTAAGCAGCAGGTCCTTTCAAAGCGGGGAGACTCCTGTGACTATTTTCGGCCCTAAAGGACTAAAAGAATTTATCGAGACCAGTTTACAGGTGAGTGGAACTACTCTTACGTATCCGTTATTCGTAGAAGAAGTCAGTGAAGGACTACTATTCGAAAATGAACTGTTTGAAGTCACGGCAAAAAAATTGTCCCACGGCATCAAGAGTTTTGGCTACCGTATAACAGAAAAAGCCCGTCCGGGAGAACTCCAACCGGAAAAACTCAAAGCAGCAGGTATCTTGCCGGGTCCTATCTATCAACAAATCAAGGAAAAAGAACAAGTTACTTTAGCTGATGGCAGAACAATTTCACGAAGCGATTATACCGGCCCAGATAAACCTGGCCGGGTGATTACCATACTCGGCGATACGAGATACCTTCCCGATTTAAAGGATTTCGCACAAGGATCTGACTTATTAATCCATGAGGCAACTTTTAAAGCCGAGGATGAAGCGTTGGCGTTTGATTATTTTCATTCAACAAGCAGGCAGGCTGCCCGGATTGCGAAAGCTGCTGCAGTTAACAAGCTCGTCCTCACCCACATTTCTTCTCGTTATCAAGGAGAAATACAAGAACAGCTGCTGGCCGAAGCGCAAGAGATATTTCCCAACACTGCCCTTGCACAGGATTTTCATCAAGAAGAAATACCGCAAAAATAAAAAGCACGTTAGGGATCGTGGATAATAAAGCGCGCGCCCTTACGTGCTTATTTCTATCATTACTGTAGTTTATTCCCTCATATCCTCTCTTTCTTCATTCAATCCGACCATTTTTCATAAGGATAACAAGTGTTTTGCCTCCATGCATTTGGGTATATAAAGGAGTGAAATAACGATTTGATCAAAAAAGATTAACATCTATTGAGAGAGGAAGAAGATAAATGTGTCAACACTTCAAAGATCATATCCATCTAAACACTGCGAAAGAAAAACAGTCATACAGTACTACATGCCAGGAGTGTTTTCAAGAAATCCTGAAAAACCCAGACATATTGAAGAGTATCAATCAAGCTAATTAACGAATATATTGAAAGGATAACTTGTAGAGAGACCGGCGGTTTTTCTACAAGTATCTCTTCAAGCTCTTTATACCGATGTTACTACCTTCGGCACTCTTTCCCTAACTTTTATTTTTTCTGTCTATTCGTTGATAATCGTTTAAAAAATCTTTTTGAAAACTAGTACGCGGTTCAACATCCAGCCCTTTACCACCTAATTTTTTAAACGGGTTTTCTCCATATTTTTCTGTTAACTCGTCAATTGTCTTGTAAAGCTTTTCTTTACTTGCTTCTTTTTCGTAAGTAAATAAATCAAGCTGCTGTGCGACTTCCTTTTTCTCCGCCACATCCTGGACAGTGATTCCCAACAATCTTACAGGCTCCTCATTCCAATGCTTTTCAAATAAATCCATACTAACTGCTAAAATCTCCCCATCGTTATCTGTATAATCGGGCAATTTACGACTTCTGGTAATGGTTTTATAATCATGGTACTTCACCATAATTTGGATCCCACGGCCTACAGCCTGCTTTCTTTGCATCCTTCTGACAACATTTCTTGCCAGACGGGTGAACAACTGCCTAATCTCGATAAAATCGATTGTATCCTGCGGCAATGTCTCTGAGCTTCCAATACTTTTGAACTCATGAACTGCATCTGGATCTACTGGACTCGTATCCATCCCTTTAGCACGATTTTGCAACCGTTCGCCATTTATACCCAAAATCCGCTTAAGCTGAAAGGTATCCGCATCGACCAAATCTTTTATGGTAAAAATATTCAATTTATAAAGTTTTTCGGCTGTCTTGCTTCCAATGCCATACATTTCTTCTATAGCCAGCGGCCATAACTTCGTAGCCAAATCCCGTTTTCGCAAAACCGTGATTCCCATTGGTTTTTTCATATCTGAAGCCATTTTAGCGAGGAATTTATTTGGGGCTATTCCGATACTGCAGGGCAAATCCAATTCACTCGCTATTCGATTTTGAATAGCTTCGGCAATTTCCAGAGGGGAACCCAGCTGCTGGCAATCGGTAATATCCATATAACCCTCATCTATCGACACTGGCTGAACAAAGGAAGTAACATCCGCTAATATGTTAAACATCTCCCTTGAAGCCGTACGATACCGGTCAAAATTCGGCCGCATCACCAACAGTTCCGGACATAGCTTTTTCGCTTCCCATAAGGGCATTGTTGTTTTTACGCCTTTTTTTCTTGCTTCGTAACTGCTGGTCACAATGATCCCTTTCCGTTCTTCCGGATTACCGGCTATAGCTATTGCTTTTCCTTTTAATTCTGGATTATATGCCATTTCAACGGACGCATAAAAACTGTTCATATCAACGTGAAAGATAACACGTCCTTTTTTGGGGTACCACTTCGACATAACTTCCACCTTCCAACAGAACGGTTGTTCTACTACTAGTAGTATAGCACATTTTGCCTGTTGAAGCCTTCTTAAACCAATCTGCGAAATAGTAGTAATTGATTGAAACTTTCTTGTAGTGTCGTTCGTTATATTATTCATAGACGACTATAGGCATGAAGTTATTCGATTAATTTTTTGCAACCATACCATTTGAATCGGCTCGGAGAATGGCAGACAAAACAAATAGTATAAGAGGTTCTTTTTTCCAACTCTGTTTTGTCATGAATTGTTCTTTGACAAATGGCTCTCAGAGGAGTTTAATAGAAGTAGTTTGCATAGAAAGAAGGAGGTGAATACAAATGTTGATCGAATTATTGAATGAACTGCTGAGCGAGGCGTCTCCATTTTATTTTTATGTTAGTATGATCCTGGCTATTTACTGTGCGTTTGGGTTTTCGGTGATGACCTTTCCCTCCTTGTCCAAAACCAGTGAAATGGTCACCAGAGATTACCACGCAATTCAGTTTCGACTGCTCCCGGTTGAAAGAAGATTAACCGAGACAGGGGAACTGATTACCTGGATAGCAAGAAAAATAAAACGAAAAGACGGCCCTGAAGATGATACAGATAATCATTCCTTCTCGTTGACCAACCAGAAATATACCCTACGAGGAGGACAACAATGGAGAAACATTCTGTATTCACAACCTTTAAAAAGAGCGGATTTATCTTTATAACCCTTATGCTGTTACTAACTGGATGCCAAGGTGCTTCGGGTGGCAGTTCATCTGGCTGGTTCCATCATTACTTTGTCGACAGTTTTTCGTTTTTGATTAAAAGTGTAGCATCGCTACTAAACGATAACTATGGAGCATCGATAGTTGTCGTTACCTTGCTGATACGATTAGCATTGATGCCGTTGATGCTGAAACAGCAAAAGGGCAGTTATCAAATGCGGGAAAAAATGGCCGTGATGAAACCGGCACTTGACGAAATAAAAGAAAAGTACAACAACAAGACCGACAAGGAATCCAAGACAAAGCAGCAACAGGAAATGATGCAATTATATCAAAAACACGGAATGAACCCTCTCGGTGCTGTAGGATGTTTACCGATGATAATCCAATTTCCGATTTTGATTGGCTTTTACTATGCCATCAGAACAACACCTGAAATAGCTTCTCATACTTTTCTGTGGTTTAACTTAGGGCATACTGACATGGTCATGCCATTTATTGCCGCAGCGATCTACTTTGCTCAATTCAAAGTGACGCAAATCGGAATGGATCCACAGCAACGGAAACAAATGGCTATCATGGGATTATTGTCACCAGTAATGATTGGGTTTGTATCCTTTTCTGCGCCGGCAGCATTGCCTTTGTATTGGACCGTAGGCGGGTTGTTTTTGATATTCCAGACACTATTGGCCAAACGGCTATACCAGCCAAAACAATCCCAACAAGTAGTGGCCTCAGAACAAACAGTGAAATAGGTATTGTAAAGCACTTTCTGGTTTAGCCGGGAAGTGCTTTTCCTTTAAAAAGCCATAGTGTAGAGGTACAAGTCAAACTGGAAACCGTGATGACAGCCTTTTTCAATTTCCCGTCCCCCCTATCTTCCTTCCCATTTTTTTCATTCAGTTGCATTTATTTCTTGAATTGTTATAATATTCTTTGTGTCTATTTCAACTTTTCCCCATCTCGTTGATCCGCCATTTAGTTCCAAAGCTTTTCTCCTGCAGGAATCGTGTTATGTTATTCTGTCTTTTAACAGTTGTTTGGAAACAAAGAACCAATCCCCGAGCCCGAATAATTTGTCACACCACTTTCCGCTCCCTTTCCTTCTGCTTTTTGAACCTTCTTAAGGATTTAGCATTTAACGGAAAAATCAGCCTCTAATGGATGATTTCCCTTTAAATGCCCACACTACAGATAACTAAAAACTTAACTTATCGAATAGAAGAATAAGATTCAACAAAGGAGGATGATGAGTAAATGAAAAAACTGCTTGCTATTTTATTACTAGGATTGTTGTTATTGCTAACAGCATGCGGCGGAGAAGAATCGGACGAAAATACAGATCAACAAGCAAGTGATGAATCACAAGGGGACAAGGGCACCATTTCTATTGGAATGAATAACTGGGCCGAGAACGTGGCAGTGTCAAACATGTGGAAAATCATTCTGGAAGACAAAGGATACAATGTTGAATTGACTTCTGTTGAAAAAGCTTTTCTCTATGAAGCCCTTTCTGCCGGGGATTTAGACATCGGAATGGAAATTTGGCTGCCGAATACTGATAAAGCCTACTATGATAAATACAAGGATGAAATCGATTGGCGGGAAAATTGGTATGAAGGTACTGACTTGGCGCTCGTTGTACCTTCCTATATGAAAAATATCAATAGTATAGAAGACTTGAATGACCATAAGGAGGAATTAGATTCCCAAATAGTTGGTATTGATGCAGGTGCAAGTATCATGTCGTTAACCGAGGAAGTAATTAATGCGTATGATTTGGATTTTGAGCTTGCAAGTTCTTCTGAACCAACAATGTTAACTGAATTGCAAAACAACATTGAAAAGGAAGAACCGATCGTTGTTACCTTATGGAAACCACATTGGTCTTTTGCCGAAATGGATTTAAAAATACTAGAGGATCCAAAAAATGTTTATGGTGATTCAGAAAACATTTCTTATGCGGCCAGAAAAGGACTCGAAGAAGACCAACCAGAGGTTGTTAAGTGGTTTGATAACTTCAAGCTTGATGACGAGCAACTAGGAAGCCTAATGGCAACCATAAATGAGGCGGAATCGGAAGAAGAAGGGGCGCAAGCCTGGATAGATGAACACCAGGATCTGATTTCAGAATGGACGAAATAGCTATGCAAGAAGCCGCGGTACTTTATAGCATACCGCGGCTTCTTGATCTATGTCCCCTATTCCTGCAGCCAATCCCAGGCTTCCGCAAGTTCTTCCTTATCAAAACGCTTCACCGTAATACCTGGCAAATACTTCGCAATTTTTGTGAGAGAATCTACTGAATCTTTGTCTGTCACTGCTGCCAATTTGCTGAATTGTTCCCAATGCTTTGCATCAAACTTTATGCCTTCCACCATGCCCTTCAAGGAAGATCCTTTAATATCATGTATGATGGCCAGCACGTTAAAAGAATTTCCTTCTGGAAAGTGTTCTTTTACATGTTGTTCCAAACGTTCTGCATCCTCTTTTGTGGCCTCACCTTTAAATTGCACTGCGATAGTTTTTTCATCCTGGCTAGGCAGGAAGGATAACATGGAAACACACCTTTCTGTCATGCTTTTCTTATGTTTTACCCGAATTATAGGACTTCTCAAACGATGGATCAGCAGCATTACAAGATTATTACGCTTGTTTCTTCTTCAAGCGTATCGAGTAAGACGATTTCAAACCTTGTATGAATGAATACAGGCGATAAGATGGAAGTATCCTTAAACTACTGATGTTAATCAGCCCTCCCAATTTATACCACGTATGATAATTATCCGGTAATCTCACGCTATGAGTGTAATTGAATTTCGCGGAATTGGAGTGGGAATGATGGATATGCATGAAGAAGACAGAAGTTTCTTTGACCAGGCGATTCTGGATTATAAAGAAGGAAGCAACCGATTGGAAAAAGGCTTGCCGGAAATGACAAAAAGTTATTTCGACTTTACAGAAGCCTGTTTTCAGGACGGCGCAATAGACGGCAAACAAAAACAATTGATCGCACTTGGCATCAGTATTTATGCCCAGGATGAATATTGTATCATGTACCATACCAAGGGTGCTGTAGAACACGGAGCCGAAGAAAACGAAGTAATGGAAACGATTGCTGTAAGTGCCGCTCTAGGTGGTGGTGCAGCCTTTTCGCAAGGTGTCACGCTGGCAATGGAAACATTCGATCACTACCATGATGTAAAACATTGATACATTATTCTGGATACTGCAAAACCAGGCAACATGGCTAAGCATTTATTCATGCAATCTTTGCTTGGTTTTTCATCAGGCATGATTCTAATAAAAACTCACAAATCGTCTCTTTTCAACCCAAAAAAGTTGGTACAATTTTAAGCAACTTTTGATAAGCCTCCATACCATCGTTCCGTGTACGATGGTATGGAGGTGATTTCATGTACACATTGCTAAAGCAAAATAGGAATTTCTGTTATTACTTAATAGGAGGAGGAATTTCCAGGCTCGGCGATATTCTTTCAGGCCTTGCCTTTCTGTTTCTAGCTCACGATTTGACCGGTTCCGGTATCCATACTACCGGCATGGCCATTGCAGAAACAATGCCCTATCTCTTTTTTGGATTAGTCGGTGGTGTGATTGCTGACTGGCTTCCTCGCAAAAGGTTATTGATTAGTTTGGATTTAATCCGCTTTCCTCTTATTCTATCGATTGTTTTGTTAGATACAATCGGTAGCCTTACATACCCATATTTGTTAATTGTCAGCTTTTTGATACAAACAGTTGGCTGCTTTTTCAATCCTGCACACCGGGCAATTCTTCCGTTAATCACAAATAAAGATGAACTTACGGCAGCAAACAGCTTACAAGACAGCATAACAAGGGGTATAACTGTCCTGAGCCCGCTGATCACCGTCTTTTTGATTCAAACCTTCGGAGTGATTCACTTTTTTACCATCGATGCCGTTACCTATTTGATTGGCATCCTATGCCTCATTCGCGTGTATGTTAAAGAAACAAAAAAGGATAGCAATAAGTCAGTTCAGCAACTTTTTTCAACCATTCTTGCTTTTTTTGTTTGGGCAAAACAACATGTAATAATACGCCAAGTGTTCTTTTTTACTTTTTTGACTGTTTTTTTCAATACATGGGTTTGGGAAATTGGGTTGCTGTTGGGACTTGCTGAGCTGACGTCAAACGAGCAATCCATTTATAGTATCCTGCAAGGGATGTTTGGCGGTGTAGTGATTATCACGAACTTAATCCTTCCTTATTTCATCAAAAAAATGACCTTGAAGACTTATTTAACTGGATCAGCTATTTGGGGAAGCGGCATCACCTATTACGGGATTTTGTTCGACGTCGAGCATTTTTACATTGGCTGTGCTATTGTGGGGATCGGGCTGCCCATAGCCGGTCTGGCCCGTGTATATTTATTACAGTCGCTCGTTCCGGAAGAAAAATTAGGCAGGGCATTCAGCTTCAATGCAGTTCTTCTTTACTTAGCTAATACGATTTCTCTTGCGTTATTTGGAATACTCTCTGCCTATATTCCCATCAGATTTTTAATGACTGGATGCGGAGTTGCCATCTTGCTTACCAGCCTTACTTTTTTACTAATAAAAACGGTTGGTTGTTCGGGACTCAGACGGAGCCGTCCCATAGACTTTTTTAAATAATCGGATATATGCTGATACGTTTTTAAAGCCATGGGTCATGGCAATTTGCAAGACAGTTTTATCGGTATGAATCAAATCCGGCTGACTTCGTATCAGCCGGTATAACTGTAACCAGGAGTACGGGGATATACCTGTCCGCTCTTTAAACAGATGAGCAAACTGGTATTTGTTCAACCGGGCTATCTCTGCCATTCCCCTCAATGTCCAATCTTGTTCGTAGCTTTGTTTGATAGCATCGGTCACTAGCTTTAGTACTTCATCTTGTACCACTTCAGGCATTGTCTCCTGGTGTTTTCCCAATCCATACTGGACCATCAGAATAGCAAGCTGGGTAAAACTATTTTCCACCAAGAGTTGATTGACTTCATCTGGTTTTTCGCTATTCCATCCGATAAATTCACGAACAAAACAAGCCCAGCGATCTATTTGTGGATGATAATAAGACACTGCAGCGAATTCCAATTCCCCACTACTAACACTCAGCTCACTGGCTGCCTCTTTTAACAACTTCTGCTCCAATTCGATTAGAAATTTTTCCCCCCACATATGGAGTTGTCTATGTTCCTGCAAGGGATTGAAAATGACAAATTGCTGTTGCCCAATCGTTAAGTCCTGTTGACGAGTTTGATATGTCCCTCCACCTTTTGAGCCAAATATTAATTTATATGTATGATCGCTGCGCCAATCACGTTCTCCTAACTTATCAGAACGCAGTAGGAGCAGTCCGTTTTCGTCTTGGTAAATCATAGCCGACAACCTCTCTATATGATCCACTTTAACCCTTCTAACTGTCATTATATCATTTCGCTGAAAGAAGGGGTTTTTAAGAGGTTATTGCTTTGCATAAAAGGCCGAGAATGCAGCAATGCCCTAGATGATAGCACCAAAAAAAGACGAGGTTATTCTTACTTAGTTAATTTCCAAAATAATCTTTCCTACACTTTTCCTGGATTCCAATAGCTGATGTGCTTCGCTGGCATTTCTCAATGGCAGCTTCTTACCAACCTTTATATTAAGCTGTCCGGTTGTCAAGTAATGTAAAACACCTGCAGCTGTTTCTTGCAGGATTTCAGGTCGTTCTTTCCTGGTCGTACCTAAACTGAACCCGAGAACAGAACGACAGCTTGCATGCAGCTGTTTTGCTTCGACAATACCAGTGCTTCCACTTGAGTTTCCAAAGTGGACTAGCCTTCCAAAGTGGGATAAACAGTCGAGACTTTCTTCGAAAATACGTCCGGAAACAGAATCTAGAACGATATCAACACCTTTCCCCTCCGTAATCTCCTTTACTCTGTCAGCAAAATGCTCGTATCCAATCACATGGTCAGCTCCTGCGTCTTTGACTACCTGTTGTTTTTCCTCCCTGCTAACTGTCCCAATAACAGTACCAGCTCCCATGATTTTCGCCAGTTGTACGGCCGTACTCCCTACACCACCGGCTGCCGCATGAATGAGCACCGTTTCCCCTTCATTTATCCGGGCAATCCATTTCAATAAATGATAACCTAGAAATCCGACAGTAGGGCAAGCAGCAGCACTCGTAAAGTCTAATTGTTCTGGAATAGGGAAGGTCAGCTTTTCGTTCGCTACTGCATATTCTGCATAAGAACCAAGACGAGGAAAACAGATGACCCTGTCTCCCGGTTTGAACTGTTCTACCCTGCCTCCGACCTTCACTACTTTTCCTGCAGCATCCAGCCCTGGTACAAATGGCATAGAACCCTTCCATTTCCTCCCCGATCGGTTTTTAATATCAGCATAATTCACACTAGTATGAACCACCTCGATAAGCACTTCGTTTTCCTTTATTTTTGGTATCTCCATTTCAACATGCTCTAGTACTTCAGGTCCACCAAATTTATTGACTACGATCCCTCTCATCTAATCCCCTCCAAAATTCTATCCTCTCAACCTGTAATTTCTTGTTCCGCCTTCTTTATTCCTGCAATGGTCCATAACTAGATTAAGGATCTTCTCTTATCGATTAACGGAATAGCAGCAGGCTTGTTGACGAGGATCAGGCTAACACGATGACCTGCTTACTAAGAATGGAGGATTTCCTCGAACAAACCAAGACGATTGCCCCAAGGATCCATGAAAGATGCCCAATTTACCGGAACTTCTTCCCTGGAGTGGATTGAAAATCTATTTACTTGCAGCCTTTCCAGCAGTCTGTTCCTTTCTTGCTCGATGGATGCTGTCTGGATACGTAAAGGACCATTGCCGACTGCAGGCTCTCCTTCTGCTACTTGCAGCCAGCAGCCAGGAAGCAATTCCCATTCGGCAAACCCGTGATGAGGTTCAAAATCCGGCTGCTTTTGCAAAAAAGCAGCATACCACTTCCTGCCCTCTTGGAAATCTTTAACTCGTACTTGAAAAGTAACGGTCTCGATCATGTTATTCCCCTCCTTATAGTAGGTCATTTTTGATGACCAAACCTGTTTCCAGGTATATTTTAAGAAGTGTCATAGCCTCTCCCCAGCCTGAAGCACAAAATAAGCTGGTCTGTATATCAAGGTTGGAAAGGGAATACCCTTTTTCTTCTAATTCTACAATGGTGCCTGCTTCATAGGCCTTCAATAGAAATCTGACCACTGTTTCTGACTCACCAGGTTTCCACGAAAACACAAATAACTTATCGGTATCCATGGCTGTAATTTGGCAATATTCTTCTATCCACTGTCTCTCTTCCCCAAAATTTTCCCAACACCATCGTAAAGTCCCTTTGCCATCCTCTGAGAGTACCAATGTGGTTCCATCCGTGAACCAGGCATTCCAGCCTTCCTCTGTCGTCAATGCTTTGTACACTACAGAAACTTGTTTTTTTATGTAGGTCCGGTGTTTGATAATAGGTGGTGTGCCTGTTTTCATTGCCAAAACTCCAAAACTTCCAGTTTTTTTCCCGACGGATCTTCGATTTCAATAAACCGTCCCGGTGGGCATGGTTTCGGTTCATCTGATACTAACTTCACTCCCTTTTCTTTCAAGATTTTGATATCCTTATCCAAATCCACTGACTCTAAGCCTAATACAATGCTATTATCCGGCGGCACCTCTCCACTTTGACTTGTTTCCAATACAATGGCTATTGGTTCCTGTTTTAGACTGACAACGGTTTCACTATAATGTTCTGATACGACAAAATTCAATTTGCCCGAATAAAAGGCTATAGCCTCTTCCATTTCCTTCACTTTAATCGTTATCACACAGACTTTGTTCAACTTTACATCTCCTCCTGTCCATTTGACGTAAATGATACAGGAACAGACTGCTCATATTTTCTTCCCGTTTGCTGTCTTATTCAATTTTTGGAAAAGGAGCAATGGCAAATTAATTAATATCGGCGGGTCGTAAGGCTGTGGGTTACGCAATGTTAGGGATACTTCCAATTCTGAATCCTCTGTTATCACTAATGGCTGCTCATATTTGGAACGCAAACAATTATCTGGTACAAAATAATCTTTTATATTTACGCTCCAAGGAAGTGCGGCAGCCATTAAATAGTAGGTGCCTGGACCAAGTCCGGTAAAAGTGCAAAAGGGGGTACTACGGGTTATCGCCGTGCCCGTAACCGGTGCCTCGTCTGGAATTTGCCGGCGGAATAACCCGACAAAAATGATACCGTTAAAAGAGAACGGAACCTTCACATGGCACGACACAGTTGGTTTCGTAGGAAGAAGGCGGTCAATCAAGCTGTATTCGGTTTGGGACTCCATAAAAACGGCAAGCCGTTTCGTTTCTGATGAAAATTGTTTGGGAGACAATCCGACATTATGTTTAAAGCGACTGCTGAATGTACCGATACTCTTAAATCCCACCTGCAAAACTGTTCGTAACACCGAATAATTGGAGGAATCTATCAATTGTTGTTTGCCTTTCTGGATTCGGATTGCAGACAGATATTGACGTGGAGAAACACCCGTCACTTCTTTAAATGTTCTTGTAAAATGATAAACACTGTACCCGGCATTTGCTGCTATCTGCTCAGAGGTAAGCTCTTCCTGCAAATGTTGTTTCATATATTCAATTGACTGAACAACGGTTTGTTCCTTATCGTCCATTGCCTCTTCTCACTTTCTGGATTCGATATCCTGAATCATTCTTCGTTTTTCTTTATGGGGATCGGCAATAATCCGATCTGATTCGTTGAAAATCTTCGTTTTCCTTACTTCCAGATCATACGCAGGCCAATCCGATCCGGGCTCCCCAGTCCTGGCAAAAGAAACCCATGCATTTTGCATTCGTGTCGACAATTTTTCCAATGACATTCCCACCTCTACCTCTAACTTCCGAAAGTAATCGAGGTTTTGAAAGACAAACGGAATTTCTAAAGCATGAACAGCTTTACCCGCATAAGGATGGCCCGGGACATGCCAGTCGAATCGGTACATCCAAACAGGTGCATAATTGGTTTGTGCTTCAGCAAATTCCAAAGCCGGTTTCCAAAAAACAAAATCGGTAATCAATCGAGCCTGTCCCTCAGCACTAGGCGGATAGTATTCTCTTATTTGATCGGCATTTTCTCTGCCTGCCATACGCTTGACGATTTCGTCCATTTTCCCTTCAGGCATCTCTTCGGCATCCGGCCTGACAAAAAATACTCCTTCATCATGGTTGGTTCCAATCATCAATGGTATATCTGCTGCCGAACCAGCAGCAACCGCATCGGTAGGGTACTGCGGGAGCGTATTGTCATCAATTGCGGGTTGAAAGAGAAGAACCGACTCATCTCCTCCATTTTCCTGATATACTTTTTCACTTGCTTTCATAAGAGAATCCAGCGATTCATCTTTTATAGCTGACAAATGATCCGGTTCAATATCCAGCATACTGATAAAGTCTTTCGCAATATGCACAGCTTGACCAGTAGGAACAACCTGGGATGCTCCGCTTTCCATAATGGCTTTGTTAAATAGTCCCTTCGCTTGCGGCATCGCAAAGAGTGAAGCAATGCTCATCGAACCGGCAGACTCTCCAAAAATAGTTACCTGCTGGGGATCTCCCCCAAAAGCGGCGATATTGTTTTTCACCCAACGCAAGGCAGCAATTTGGTCAAGCAACCCGAGATTAGCTGTAAAATGATCGTCTAATCCGGCAAGATGCAGAAACCCTAAGGCACCAAGACGGTAGTTCAACGTAACAACCACGACCTCTCCTTGTATCGCAAGCCGTGCTCCATTGTACAAGTAACAGCTTCCTGCTCCGGAAGTAAAAGCTCCGCCATGAATCCAAACCATTACTGGTAAATCCTTCTTCGATGTGTTTGGCGTCCACACATTTAGATAGAGGCAATCCTCAGACATATCCTCCGGATTGATCCCTTGCATTGCTGCATCTTCTGGAGGTTGAGGGCAGACCGGCCCAAAATCAAAAGCTTCACGGACACCTTGCCAATTTTCCGGTTGCTGTGGCGGTTCGAAACGCAATTTTCCAACTGGTGCCTTCGCATAAGGAATCCCCTTCCAACTTATGCTTTCCCCTTCGACTTTTCCTTTTAGTTGTCCCTGTTTTGTCTCTGCCAGAATTTTATCCATCTTGTATTCCTCCATCTCTAAGTTGTATATACGATCAAAGATTAATCTGATTATCGTTATTTCCGCTAATAGGGTCCTTGAGTTGTTTTTCCATGCTGTACATCCTCTTTCCTTTATATATCCTTTCCTGAAAGAGAGTAAAACCTACCCTATTCCAAAATCGCAATGCCCGTTTATTTTCTGCATGGACGGCAATTTGAATACAGTCAGTTTGCTTTTCTCTCAGCATTTCTTCAAAAGCTTGGTACGTTTTTCTAGCAATTCCTGTCCTTTGAAAATCCTTAGCAATTAGGAACAAACTGATCCACGGTTTTTGTTGGCGTGGACTCGTCATTCCAAAATCCAGAATACCGACATACCTCTTTTCATACCTGACGAGATATCGGCTTACTTTTAATTTTTGTGCCTCTGTATATTGATCGAAAATATCCTTATCATCTATATATCGTTTACCATTGGCAATCAAGTTATATTCCTGTTGAGAGTTGACTATTCTCTTTTCTACCTCCATTCTATCTGGAGTGTTTCGGATAAATTCAATCAAAACCTTATCCTCCCCGCTACTACAGCGTCTATTTTCGTCGGCTCCAAATAGCTTTCGTAAATGCGATTTTCATTCCAGCCCTTTCCATATTGCGCATGCTGGCACTTCCAAAACCCGCTTGTCCGGCAAGAAGCCGGCAGTTTCTTGATCTTGCTGCAATGGCCCGTTTATTTATCAAGGCTTTATGGACTCCTTTTCGCCTGAATTCCGGGAGGGTTGCTGCTGCAGCAAGAACAGCGACAGCTTCGTCGATATACAATACAGCAATCCCGGCAGGTTTCTCATCAACAGTTGCCAGATAGAACAACCAATTTCTATCTATCTCTAATACTTGATTATTTGCTTTAATAGCAGGTTTTAGAGCCTCTGGCATATCAAACGAATCGGCATATATGGAGGCAAAGATATCAAATTCATCGCTTTTCAGTCGACGTACGACCACGTCTCCCTCTTCCTTTTCATCCGTTACCACCGAAGAAACAGACACATAGAGGGAAGTATGGAAATCCGAATGATAGTATCCCTTTTCACTTAAAGGAGTCAGCAATTTCCGGGACACATGTGCAGGTGTTAGTTCCCAACGTGCGGGAATACCCCGCTGTTCATAAAATTCGATTATTTGGTCAAGTAGCTTAACATCGCTATCCTCCAGCCCCTTCACTGTATTAAAAGACGGACCAGGAATGCCGGCTGCCGAAAAACAAGTTGCATGGCCAAAGCATTTCAAATCAATCCCCATTGGATTGCCCTCTATCTTTTTGATTGCTGACAATCTGGATTGTAAACACGAAATTTCTGATTGCTCAATATCGTATGCCAGCTCTTTTGTCGACACCATTTTCATCGGACCTCGCTCTTGCCTGATCGAAATATGTCTTCTTCAATTAATTTCATGATGGAGAATGGCCCTGAAGATTGATTGGACGGTATGGCCATCGTTATATTCAACTGTGGATAATGAGCAGAATGAAAACTTACCCCCGGATCATAGCCCATAACTTGGTATTTCCAAGGATATTTTCCTTCCCGGTTTATCCAGACACCGTATCCATACTCCACCCCATCCTTTACCTTGATATGCGGAGTAAGCAATAGATCGGTTAAAACTTTGCTGAACAGTTGATGGTTCAAGAGCGCTTCCCAAAGCTTCATCATATCCGGAGCTGTGGTGAAGGCACCACCGTCCGCTCCCCCTTTTATTGGAATAGAATATATGTTGGTCCTCCAAGTCCCGTCGTCGTTATGTATGTATCCAAATGCTGTATTGCCAGGCAGCTGGTCCAGTGAAAAGTAACCAGAGTCCAACATATTTGCCGGTTGGAAAATATACTTTTCCACGTAATCCGAAATAGAAAGGCCGGTCTGCTGTTCAATGATTAACCCAAGCAGTATGTAACCTGCATTGTTATAATGAAACCTATTACCTGGCTTATCTTTCATCGATTTCTCCTGGAACAAAGGCAGGAAGTCAACAGGGTTCTTCATTAAATACATTGGTGTTTGTTTCCACAGTTCTTCGAAATCATCCATTTTTTCTTCGTCAAAATAGTCAGGAATCCCTGCACTGTGCGTAAGCAAATGATGGATAGTGATTGATTGGTCAAACAATGGAAAATCCATTTTCAAACACTCGCTGAGACGAGTTTGGAATGACAGGCTTCCGTTTTCGACCAACTGGCAGACAGCGATGGCGGTGAACAATTTGCACCCGGAAGCAATGCCAAATTTAGTATCATGAAAGTTAAGTCTTTGACTGGCCTTGTCTGCATAACCTCCTGCATGCTCGAACAAGGTTTGTCCATCCTTATTAACGATAATGGTTCCAGAAAATTGCTCTTTTTCAACTGCTTCTACCAAACGTGTGCTTGTTAATTGTTGCTTCATCGTTATCCCCCTTCTTTCCCTTCAACTGAGAACGCCATTCGCAGCTTCCCATCTCCCCATGGCTTTGCGGATATAGACTATCTGACCGACGTGATATGTGTGATGCAATGCTAAATGGTTGATTTCTGAAACCCATTTTTCCAGATGTGTTTCCGGACTAGCTTCGATATTTTCAATCCATTCTCCCATCAGTTGGTCTAACAATTTAAGGGTCTGATTCCATTCCGACCTGTGACCTTCAGTGAAAGTCGCTTTATTGTCATAAGCTGTTTCTTCTACAGATTCACCCTTAAATTTATCCAAATAAAGCCCATTATAGTAGATTAAGTGGTTTACTATTTCCCAAATAGAATGGTTTGTTTCCTTGTTTCTCCAGGAAGCCTCTTCAGCGTTTATCCCGTTTAACGCCGTTTTGATAGAAACAAACCATGTATCTCTGCCATAGCAAGCATTAACTTGGTCCAACAACAGTCTTTTCAGGTTCATTTTTTCTCTCCTTTTTAATGTCTGATATAAGATTATTTCCATTAAAATTCGTGTTTTCCTGCTTTTTGATTTCGCGTTATTTCATTAGTTCACTTATTTTGTCGATACGATTCGTCCACAGTCCTCCAGAATAATTTTCCGGCAATCTATTTAGGTCTGCTTTAGAATCAAAGCCCTCTGACCATTTGCCATTTCCTGCTACGACAATAACTCTGGTACCGACGCTGTCCATCCTGTTTAAAAACTTATCCGGCCAACCCCATAGCCATTTCGCATATTTTTCAGGGATATGCAGTTGGGTATGTTTGCAGGAATCAGGAATCATGCCTGTCCAGCCAACGGAAAGATAAGGAATCAGACATTTTTTTAATGTCGCTTTAGACATCACCCGCTGGTCTGGTAGTAATTCTTTTAGTTTTGCTATTGGGGCATTACCGCCATAGACTGTCAGCCTTTTTCTTTGGTTGTCGCCTATGCTTTTAAGAAGGTCAGCCATTTGTTCCCCTTCAGCAGGATCATCACTTTTTATATGAATTAAAAACAACTGTTCAGGAAAAGTGGTCAAAACTTCTGTCATTGAAGGCATCATACCAATCCCTTTTCCCCGGAATGGATAGCTCTCCCCATTATCTGAAGTATAGCCATAACCAATATCGATTTTCTTCAACTCTTCCATGGTGTATTCAGATGGCTCTCCATCCACATTCGTCCGGCAATCCAGCGTCCAATCATGAAAAACGGCAAATCGCTCATCCTTTGTGGGACGAACATCGAATTCAACCATATCCGCGCCATACTCGAACGCGGCTTTCATGGAAGGAATTGTGTTTTCAAGAAAAGCATGCTCTGGTGGATAAATCTGCTCAGCCGTACAAGTCTGACCTGTTAAATCTTCAATCGAGAACGTCTGTGCCACACCACGGTGAGCGAGAAGAAAAGACTGCCCTGTTCGGGCTTTCGTAAAAAACGAACTATTATTCAAAAACATGAATACCGCCAACAAAACAAGGACCATTCCTATTATTTTTACTAGTTTATAGGTGTTCATTTTGTGTCCTCCAATGATATAGCTAACCATTTTATAAAAAACATGGTCTAGAAATAGAGACCCTCACTTAAATAGCAGCAAAACTCTATTGACCCTTTTTCTATTGTTCCAATTCCCTACTTCATTGCCTCCTTATTGAAATTGATAAAGCTGTCCCTCTTGTTCCAGTATCTCCATCTCCCGGATCTGCCCTGCCACCACTGCACCAATTACAAGAATCCCGTATTCGATCACATATTCTAGCCGCTTCTTATCGATTTCTCTCCAAAGTAGCATCCGTGTGCTGTCTGCCATTCCAAGTCCTGAATCCATTGCTTTTCAGCTTCTGTTATAGACTGTTTATCTCTCAAGGAGAATCGCCAGGAATTCAGTTTGTTCTCCTCATCCTATTCATGTGTAGGCCTTATATTCAAAGGAGAGTTAAAGGTAAACTGGCCAGCTTAGTGAGTAACTTCATAATTGATTATTTCCACGCTATAAACAGCCATTCGATTGATTTCCAATTATATTTGGAAAGAATCCGCCTAAGTTTTTCTGGTGTCATTTCCTTTTTGATTCCTACTGTTACCTGGGATACAAAGCCATCCTCCACGTTGGCTAGTTGTTCGGTAAGACTGTCAAATCTATCACTCCTCCACTATAAAACGAAACGCTTTTGAATTTGTTCCATCTCTTCTTTAAAAAATAAAAAAAGAACGGGAATCTCCGTTCTCATTTTACTATAATATGCCAAATGCATTACCTTTTTTAATAGAGTGGTTGGAAATACAACGACAGATACTCCCTCACATGTTCTTTGGATTACCGAATAAGAAGGATCGTCCCCGCGATATTCGAAGCACCTAACCGAACCGAAGTATTTACTTCATCAATTTAAAATGAAAAACCAGACGAATTTGAATTCCAAGAAATTCAAACTCGTCTATTTTGGCTTGAATATATACTTTTATTACCTGCTTCTGAAACTAATCTAAAAGCCGATTGTTTTCGTCCACATTTATCGGCCTAGCTGGCTCTGCTCGGTCACCAGGAAAAAAAGCCCCATCTCCTCCGCACACCGTACAAGTATACTGCCATTCTTCATCATCGGCGAGCATCCCTGTTCCTTCACATGCCTTACATACATTTTTTCTATTCACCATATGATTCTCTCCTTTTATCAGGTTTTGGCGGCGTTCTGCCGCTCTCTTACCCAGTTGATCAGTCCGCCTTTGAGCATCATTTCAACCTGACGGCCAGACAATGCATGTTGGACAGCAATTGTTTGATTTTTTCCTTTAATCGAGATGCTGAACTCATTACCTTGTTGAATCTTGTTTCGCAAATCAGTAAGTTGCAGCACATCGCCTTGATTTATTTTGGCATAGTCTTCTTCGTTTACAAAGGTCAAAGGTAAAATTCCGAAATTGACCAGGTTTTGCCAATGGATCCTTGCAAAATCTTTTACTAACGCTGCACGCAAACCGAGAAATCTAGGCGCTAGTGCTGCATGCTCCCGGCTCGAACCCTGCCCATAGTTAAAACCACCGATTACAGCATGCCCCCCCTTTCCCTTGATTGCCATGCTCCGTTCGTAATAGGATTCATCAACAATCTCAAAGGTGAATTTGCTTATTTCCGGCAGGTTGCTGCGAAAAGGCAATACACGAGCTCCTCCTGCCAAAATTTCGTCGGTAGAAATATTGTCGGCCATCTTCAACAGAACCGGAAGCTCAAGCTGATCCGGCAATTCATCCATCTCAGGGATGGAAGCAATATTCGGGCCCTTATAAAGTTCTACCTGTCTTGCTTGCTCTGGATCAAGTGGGGCATCCAACAAATTCATGTCAATGGTCGGCTTTTTTGGCTTTTTGATTTTCGGGTAATCCATTTTTAATGTTCTCGGATCCGTAATGACCCCAGTTAGTGCTGATGCAGCAGCCGTTTCCGGACTGCAAAGAAACACACTGTCCTCTTTGGTTCCAGATCGTCCCGGAAAGTTTCGGGGGGTAGTCCGAAGACTGTTTCTACCAGTTGCCGGAGCCTGACCCATTCCGATACAGCCGTTACACCCTGCCTGGTGTAGCCGTGCGCCAGCCTGCAGTAGATTTGCAACATGCCCTTCATTGACTAAATCCGTCAGCATCTGCCTCGAAGTAGGGTTGATATCAAAAGAGATTCCATCCGCAATTTGTTTCCCTTTCACGATTTCTGAGGCGATTGCAAAGTCACGAAACCCTGGATTTGCAGAAGAACCGACATACGACTGATAAATTGGTTCACCGGCAATTTCCTTTACGGGCACTACATTGCCGGGGCTGGATGGCTTGGCTATTAACGGCTCTAATTCGGAAAGATTGATTTCCTCCTCCAAATCGTACGTTGCATCACGGTCCGCCTTTAATTCCATCCAATCTTTTTCACGATCCTGATCGTTTAAAAACCGCTTTACTTCCTCGTCAGATGGAAAGACCGTACCCGTGGCACCCAATTCCGCTCCCATATTTGCAATTACATGCCGATCCATAGCGCTCAAGTTTTTTAAACCTGGTCCGTAATATTCAATGACTTTGCCTACGCCCCCTTTCACATCATGGCGCTTCAGCAATTCAAAAATAACATCCTTGGCGCTAACCCATTCCGGCAATTCACCGGTCAGTTTCACTCCCCATACTTTCGGCATTTTCACATAGAACGGCTCACCGGCAATAGCCATGGCTACATCGATTCCACCTGCCCCCATGGCGAGCATACCCATACAACCATTTGCACAAGTATGGCTGTCCGATCCAAGTAGTGTCTTCCCCGGCTTTGCCAATCGCTGCATATGCACCGGATGGCTGACACCATTACCGGGACGGCTGTAATATAAACCAAAACGTCTTGTTGCACTTTGCAAAAATAAATGATCATCAGGATTTTTACTGTCTACTTGGATAAGATTATGATCGACATATTGGGCGGAAGCTTCCGTTTTTGCATAATCGAGTCCCATAGCTTCCAGCTCAAGCATCACCATAGTGCCAGTAGCATCCTGTGTTAACGTTTGATCAATACGGAGACCTATTTCGGTTCCCGGTATCATTTCTCCGGACATCAAATGTTCCTTAATCAATTTTTGTGTAACATTTAAAGGCATAGATCAACCTCCTCAAAATACTTGCTATTATCATTTTGGTTCTAATACGAAAAACTATGCTCTCAGGAGGCAATTAAGGGAATTATCTTTTTGTTGTTGAGAAATTTTTCTGTACAAAAAAAGCTGAAAACAGCCTCCGGCTCTTTCAGCACACTTTAGTTTGCAATATCCACGTTATGTAAATTAAACACGCCTTTATTTATAGTTGTTTCATCAATAGAAGCTCATCACGGATGGGAATACCATTTTCAGCCTTCATTGGAATTTGGGGCTTTATCATTCTGGCTCGATCGATGGCGTTCTGATAAATCTTGATTATCCGGTAGCCCCTCCGCTGGTAAAAGCCAAGTGCAAGGATGTTGTCATTACTTGTGACAAGCTTCACACGCGTACAATTCATGTTTTTGGCCATATCTTCCGCCAACGTTAGGAGTCGAGTACCGATGCCACGTCGCTCCAACACACTGTCCAATGAGATTATTTCACATGTTTCCCCAACAATTGTATAGGTGATCATGCCGACAATTTCTTTACCTTTAGCAACTGCTGCAAAGCCGGGAAGCTCATCGCACTGGTAGGTTCCGTTCACAATAACCATTTCCGGACTCCCCCAATGATCTCTAAAAAAGGCGGTGATTATCTGTTTATCTAATTGACCCAATTTTACGAACTCCATTTATTTCTCCGCTTTCATAATCTTCTTTTCAAATAATGCAATCTCCCTAAACCCGTCGACAAATTGAAGCTGCTTGCATGGGATACCTGCTTCTATGTAACTTCTCACCATTTTCCATTCGGCTTGTTTTGACTTTCTTTGAAAAACATCAAAAAACAAATTTGCTGTATCAAGCGGCTTTCCTTCGATTATCAAAGTTGCAGAGATGATGGCAATTGCCACATTTTCACCAGTGGATATCTTTGCATGGACAGTCAACACCCATTCAGCTGACTCCTTTAACTGCTTGAATGCTTGTTCCCATCCCTCGAGGGACTGTTGATAACCAAAATCGACGACTTCTGAACCCCTTGCTTCACGAGCTTGATAATCGTTTGAAATATGCTTTTGTAATGCCTCCAGGGAAAAATTCCTCCATGCGTCAAGATAGCTTTCCAAGTATTGTTCGAACTCTCTATTTCTACTCCCTGTTCCACTTTCAGATGGAAGCAGACTGTGCGAATTTTTATAAACAGGACTTAGTTCACTCCATACATCAAATTTATTTCCGTCTAAATCGTAAAAGGTAAAATTGTTACCTGGATGTCCCCTATCCTCAATCGCCCCTACTTTGGCCCCTCTTTCCTTTAACTGCTGCCGAATAGCTTGAAGTGCCTCGATTCCGTCTACTTCAAAGGTGATAGAGAAACGTTCTTTTCCGGCAGTATCCAAAAAATTAGCCGTTTGTTTTTCCCCTGCTTTTACAAGAAAAAAACTTTGGTCTGCTAGATTAATGATTGCTTTTTCTTCATCCTTGTAGGATAAGTCAGCATCCAAATTGGTCACGTACCATTCAGAAGCTATATTCACATCTGCTACCGGCAAATAAGTCGTACCTACTCTGATTAATTTGTTGTCCATTTGCAACACTCCTTTATTACATTTTAATCAACTAAGAAAAATAAGAGCTACCGTGATTAATGCGATTTGGTAATGGATGCCTTAAAAAAATACTATTTTTCAATCTATCGGCAAAATAGCCCACCTTGATGAGAAGACAGTTAATGAGTAGTATTACTACAAAACTAGCGGTTTTCCCTTCTTTTTTACGATACCATAGTACTTTTTATTGAATTGCCTTTTTGGTCAGGTCTTACCACGTCTTCTGTCATTTAATAAACAGGAATGGTTATTGCCTTGAATAGATCCCCCTAAAAAAAAGTCGAATGCCCTCTAGGAGCATTCGACTTCATTTACACCTTTCTCAAACTGATCTTTTCCGTAAGGTGGTCTTTCCCTTTTTTGAAAATAATCGTCGAGCGGTACTTGGTGGGTGATATATTCAGTTCCAGGTTTTTCTTGTTTATCCGGTTCCAAATATCAGCAGCTACTTCTTCAGCTTCCTCGTCGCTAAGATTGGCATATCGATTGAAATAAGCATTTGGATCCTTAAAGGCTGATTCTTTTAAAATCTTAAAACGCTCTATGTACCATCGTTTGATATCCACTTCATCTGCATCCACGAATAATGACATATCAAAAAAATCAGAGACATATAACCTGGAAAGCATTTCATTGGTGACCGGCGTTTGCAGGACATTAATCCCTTCAATGATCACAATATCTGCTCCATCTACCTCGATATAATCTCCCGGTACGATGTCATACGTGAAATGAGAATAAACCGGCGCCCGTACGTTGTCCTTGCCAGATTTCAAATCGCTCAAAAAATGGATGAGTTTTTTGATGTCATAGCTTTCCGGAAACCCCTTTTTGTCCATCAATCCTTTATTTTCCAATGTTGCGTTTGGATACAAAAAGCCATCGGTCGTCACGATTTGCACTTTCGGGTGTTCTGGCAGCCTGGATAGAAGCGACTGCAAGATCCTGGAAGTAGTACTTTTTCCTACGGCTACACTTCCGGCAACTCCTATGATATACGGTACTTTTCGTGTAGCTTGTCCAAAGAATTGATCTGTCACAGAATGAAGCTGTTGGGAAGCATCGATATAAAGATTCAGCAACCGTGTTAGCGGCAAGTATATCTTTTCTACTTCTTCCACGGATAATCGTTCATTGATTCCCTGAAGTTCTTTTATTTCAGCTTTTGTGAGTGTCATTGGTGTATTGAAACGGAGCTTTGCCCACTCTTCCCTTGTAAAGGAAATATAAGGGGAAATTTTTTCAGAAACCATGAATATCTACCTCTGCTAGTTAATTGACATACTTCTACATCATACTATGTCGTCTGTTATTTGAGAAGGGACGCGCCTTATTTTTTGTCGTTATTTATCCTTTGTCTTGTTAATGGGCGGCTTCTCCTTCCAGGAAGTGGTGAATATCGCGGGAAAAGCTTTGTTTTTCTTCCAGAAACGGATAATGATTACTTTTATCATAGGTGATGAACCGAGAATTCGGGACAAGTTCATTTATTTCTTTCGAAAACTCCAACGGGCATTGGACATCATATTTTCCACAAAGAATCAAAAGATTCGAATGACAGTAAGGAAGTTTGCTTCTTACATCATATATAGCAAGTTCACGGTTGAAAAATTCGATTCTCACCTTAGAGAGTTTTTTCTTGATTGGTTTGTCAAAATTTTGTTCGTATGTTTCCGGGGAATATAAGGACAGTTTTGTCCTTTCCCTTGTCAGAGCTTTTCGTTGATTTTCCTTAAGATCTGCTTTCTTTAACATTTCAATTAATTGTTGCATCCGTTGGAAATCCGGATGGTCGGGATGATAAATACAAAAAGGGGATATGGTATAGTCTCTTGCGGCAGCTCCGACTATCACCAATCCTGTCAAGCTGTCCGGAAAATAAATACCATACACCAAGCCGAGCATGCCTCCAGTCGAATGGCCGGCAAAGTACCAGGCTTTAAAACCGAGCGCTCGTCTGATTGCCTCCAAATCCATCACTGTCTCCAGCATGCTGAGTTGGTAGAACTGCTCTGCCCTGACCGAAGATCCAGTTTCCCGGAGATTGATTAAATACACTGAGTTACTTCCTGTAAAGGTATCGGCAAAGTAATCACCGGTTTCATTAAACGTTGAATAAAGATGGGTTATGCAAATCGGTTCCCCATCCCCTTTGAAGAATAATTCAAAACTTCCTCTTGTCGTTTCAACTACTTGTCTTTTCCAAAGCAATAGGATTCACCACCTTTCCTTCTATAAGTGTAATCCTTTTCACTATTCTACCAGAAAAATCCTTTTGGCTTCATCCAATAAAACTGGCAGGAAAAATTCAGAATAACAGCAAGCGAATTAGTCATGGTGAACATTCATGGACAGGGAGAGGTCCAAATGGAGTCCTTCTACTCTACCAAATGGAAACCTACCGTACGGAACTTCAAGAGGCAGTTGCGTCCCTATCACAGAGGAAACAGCGTCTCTCGAAACAATCAAAGAATTGTTAGAACTGCAACCAGGAATAATAAAAGAACGGTATAGCGATCGAATGGAGGAGACTTTTCCTGCTAAAGAAATGGGGATGGATACAATCGAACTCGTGTTAATCCGAACGACTTTCCATGAAGGCCTGCATTTACAGAAAGTGATGGGCATCAGGCATCAGCTCTCCAATACTATTCGGAAACATGCATAAAAACAACCCCGATATTGCCAGCCTATTGACTGGAAATAACGGGGCACAGCAATTTTTTATTCCACCGTGTTTTTCAGCGACTTATCCCTTTCGTGTCTGGTAATTGCCAACTGAATTAGTTGATCAATCAAATCAGGATAAGACAATCCGCTTACTCCCCAAAGCTGTGGATACATACTAATTTTCGTAAAACCAGGCAGTGTATTTACTTCATTCAATACTAAAGAGCCATCTTTTTTCAAGAAGAAATCAACTCTTGCCAATCCCTCACATTCAAGCAGGTGGAACACTTGCAGGGCTGTGTCTTTAATGTTCTGTATTTCTTTTTCGGACAATTTCGCAGGGATTTCGAGCACGGCTCCATTTTCATCAATATATTTCGTTTCATAGGAATAAAAATCCCCTTGCGGAAGGATTTCACCCGGAAGCGAAGCCTTTGGTGCCTCATTACCTAAGACTGCACATTCTACCTCGCGCCCCTCCACGCTTTCTTCAATCAATACTTTATGGTCGTAAAGGAACGCCATTTCGATTGCTTTTTGGAAGGCTGCTTCATCGTTTACCTTACTAACACCTACAGAAGATCCCTGACTGGCAGGTTTGACAAAGACAGGCAACCCTAACTGTTTTTTTACATCGCCAAAAGACACCGTTTCTTTTTGGTGCCTTCTCACAGTTACTGACTTTGCCACCTCGATACCAGCCTGATGCAATAATTTTTTAGCTATATCTTTATCCATGCATATTGCCGATCCGAGCACATTTGATCCGACATACGGTAAATTGGCCAAACGCATCATTCCTTGCATACTGCCATCTTCACCAAGCGTACCATGCAGAATTGGAAAAATGACATCAAGCTGCTCCAGCTTGACTGTCTCATCCAGATTCCTCATCTGTTGAGTGTCTTCCCCAGGAATGATAGCAATATGCTGATTGGATTTATTTAACTCGATTAACTTAGGATTTTCCTCATTCATTAAATAATGGGATTGGTTATTTAAATGCCATTTGCCTTCTTTATCAATCCCGATTAAAGTTACTTCGTACTTCTCTTTATCTATGGCTTCGACGATATTTTTTGCTGATTGCAGGGATACCTCATGCTCTGCAGATTTACCGCCAAATATCAAACCTACCCTGATTTTTTTCTTCATGTCTGCCTCCTATTGCCTCATATTGTTTCTTCTATATCATATCAAAACAAAACAAACTTGGTTTCTTTTTTAAAAAATTACTTACGACATTCTTTAAAGTATCTTTAAGCATTTTACTAAGCCTGTTTTCTGTTATCATCCGGCCTCTGTAAAAACACTCAACGTCCATTAATATGGAACTACTTTTATCTTGAACATGACGGATGTAAGGACCGTTCCATTTTTCAGATCATTTCCTATTGTTCCAGCAGCCATTCAAACCAACTGCCATGTCCGTCAGTCCTTCCCACTGTTTCGTGGCTTTCTTTTCCTTCTGAGACCCTGTCTATATGAAGCAGCCGGTCAGACATATTATTATATATATGGAAGATGTCTCGATATCTACTGATGCGTTTGATGCAATCTTTCAGCTTCTTTTTTTCTGAAGTAGGGATTTGATTCGCGACATGTGTGTGAAATACACAAATTGTTGAATCTAAAGGGATTCCAGCAGCTACCTCTTCCAACAGGTCTACCCCGTTTCCTTCCATTAATGTTAAATTTGATGCTTCATTTTCCCATTGCACGACCGCCTGTTCAAAAGCTGTTCTCCTTGTGTGATGCTCCGGCCAGATCAACGCCTTTAACCAGGCATAATCCTCCGGATCATTAAGGTGATTGATATGTAAATCAACACCAATTCTTTTCGCTACTGGCGGACTTTCCTTTATCAGTAACGGAAGCTGTCCTCCTCTCATTTCAGCAGTCAATACTAATTGAGCGTTTGCATTTCCTACAATTGAACCATTATCATACCGGTAAGCATATTTGTCCCATAACAATTGCAGTCCCGCGCTGCTCCCTAGTTCGATAAGCGACAGAGGCTGTTTGGTTTGCCTGTAAATATGGCAAAAGATCGGATAGAGATAAGTACAGCGTCTTACCTCATTTGTTTGCACCAATTTTTCAATAAGCAGTTGTTTTATTTCTTTTTCATTTTTTAGACAAAAATCCTTGAACCAATAAAACGCTTCTTCTGGTTTATCTGGAACAGTCGTCAGGCTGGCGTAAAACCTTTTCAGTGGATGATCGTTTCGTTGTAAAAGGTAATGCACAGCACCAAGTAACAAGTTCGGCGTTGGCTGGTCTTCTCTGGCATGCTCGCTCAATCGCAAAAGCTCGTCGTCATTGGCAATCTCAGTCGCCAGACATTCATATAATCTGCTTGACCCTCTGCATTCATAGAGGGAAAAATTCTGAAATCTTTCGGATAAAAAATCTCTCAATCGTATGTACCCCTTTTCCAGTCATTTCACTTATTTATTTGTATACCTTCGTTTTTAAAAAACGATCTCCTTCATAGTGAATAAAAAGGATAAGCCAATAATCTAGATCTAGGATTTACCACTTGTGAAAACGGGGGACTTGAGGAAGTAATCGAGATAAATATATGTAGACATAACAAAGGGACTGTCCCCTGACTATTTTAATGCCTATGGGGACAGTCCCTTTCCGATTTAGGAACAGTGGCAGCAGAGTTGATGGTCACTCTTTTTCACACGATGGATTTTGCTATAACCTTTTTTCAACTGACTAAACAACTCTTTTGTTTCCGAAAGCAAGGATTGCTTTTCGGTTAAATAAATATGATTTTTTGATATTTGGGTAATCAATTCAACGGCCAGCTTTGGTTCATGCTTCATCAATCTGCTGTAAGCTTCATCATCTATCCGTACAAACTCAACAGGGGATACACTCTCAACATACATATGCTTTGTAAAAAACACGGACCGATCACCAAAAAATTCGCCAGCCCCTACTATTCTCGTTCTGCACGTTTCCTTGTTGAAAAGACGAACAAATCCACTAGTAATAAAATACACAGCATTTGCAGGCTGTTCAAAAGAATAGATTAGCTGACTTTCCTCAGTGTCCCCGATTTCCCCATACGCTGATAAAGTCTCATAATTATATTTCCATTTATCCCCTATGTGCTTACGTTTCGTCCATTGCATATATATGCCTCCTTTAATTGTAATTATTTTTATTACATTTAAGGCGTACGTTCTGTATAAGGATTTACAGTTAAAGTTCACTAACAATTTCTGAAATTTGCTTAGACGGCTGTTTTTTCACCAACATTGCTACATCGTTTATACTATAACCAGCCAAGAAACTTTCTAACTGTTTTTCAGCATTCCCGAAAATCGTTGTTAAGGTATTCTTCATATTTGCCCCTACTACACAGTCAGGATTTGCAGGGGTACATTTAGGGATCAAAGTACCTTCGGAGGTTATTTTGTATATTTCGTGAAGTCCTACATCTTCGGGTTTAACCTGCAAAATAAAACCACCGCCACACCCTTCTTTCGTGGCAATGTATCCTTGCTTACGAAGCAAGCCTAATACCTTCCGTACCCTGACAGGGTGAACAGCAGTACTCTCTGAAATAGCATTACTTGTAGCCATCTGACCAGGATGCAATGCCAGATAAGTTAAACTGTGTACGGCCAAGGTGAATTCACTGTTCACTAATAATCCTCCCATTTTTACAATCATACATATCGCTTGTGCGTAACTGTAATAATATTTATTTCAGTTCTTCCTGTCAACCTTTTAACCTTGGAAAATTATTTGTAAAATAGTGGTACCCTAATCATTTACAGCTTGCCCTTGTCAGGAAAGGCCCCAAGCAAAATAAAACGCTTGAGGCCTGCCGGTTTTTGCTATTAAATTTCCTCTGTGCCTTGTTCTCCATTTATCGAGTAGCTCACGGTTAATTCCGCATTTACGGAATGCGCTACTGAACAATATGTATCTTTTGATAATTGAATGGCTCTCACTACCTTGTCTTCGGGCAAATCCCCCTCCAGGACATAATGAACATGAATAGTTGTGAACCTTTTTGGATGCTCTTCTGCACGTTCGCCGTCAATTTCCACTTCAAATGACGCAGGTTTCAGTCGCATTTTTTTTAAGATAGAAATGATATCGATAGAGGTGCACCCAGCTACAGCATTTAACAGTAATTCCGTTGGCCGTGCTCCGCTATTTTCCCCTCCAACCTCTTCGGAAGCATCCATATGTACCTGATGGCCGGAGGGGGTAGAGCCAGTAAAAGACATGTTCTTATTCCATTTTATACTGTTTTTCATACTCCTGCTCCTTTCGATCGTCTCTAACTACTATTCTCCCTAAGGAGAGATTTATACTTTTCCAGTAATTAACTGTAAACAAAGTGTCTATAGTGACTTAGAACACCCTGTTTGACAAGTTTTTCATCAAGCATAAGCCGGTCCATAAAATGCACTGCTGCCACCCAGACGGTTGACTAAAACTTGAGGGAGTAAACGTTGGAACCAGACAATATTCCTTCAAAATGCAAGAATTTACCTGTTTTACAAAAGAAAAACCGAACGTGCCCTAGACTTGGTTCATAGATCATCGTTCGGCTTTTGCTTTGACTAAGATGTCCTTGTACGCCTTTCTTTTTACGAGTTGGCAGCCTCTTTTGCGATGGCTGTAATCAATTCCGCAACTTTCACCAGTTCGCCTACCGGCATCCGTTCATTGGTTGTATGGATATCTTCATATCCGACAGCTAAATTAACAGTAGGGATACCATGGCCGGCTATCACATTTGCGTCACTTCCACCTCCACTTTCCAGCAATTGACTCTCTCGCCCAATAGATTTTGCTGCTCTGCGGGCGACTTCTACCACATTGTCTCCAGCTTGCTGTTTATAGCCCGGATACATGACTTTTATATCTAAATCGACACTTCCTCCAAATTCAGCAGCTGTTACTTCGAATGCCTGCTTCATTTTTTTCACCTGGGCCTCCATTTTTTCGGGGACCAGGGAACGAGCCTCTGCCAGTATTTCAACATGGTCGCAAACAATATTGGTTTTCGACCCGCCCTCGAATCGGCCGATATTGGCAGTTGTCTCTTCATCGATTCTGCCAAGGGGCATTTTCGAGATAGCCTTTGCTGCCAAAGTGATGGCTGAAATGCCATTTTCCGGAGCCACACCCGCATGTGCTGTTTTCCCCTTTACCACTGCATTGATCTTCGCTTGTGTTGGAGCAGCTACGATGATATCTCCCACCGTTCCGTTACTGTCTACGGCATAACCATAAGAAGCGTTCACCAAGGAAATATCCAGTTCCTTTGCTCCAACAAGACCGGATTCCTCTCCTGCAGTGATGACAAACTGGATGTCACCATGATGGATGTCATTTTCTTTCAGCAGTTTGATTGCTTCCAACATTGCCGCTAAACCGGCTTTGTCGTCCGCCCCCAAAATCGTTGTACCATCGGAAACGATATAACCGTCTCTTACGGAAGGCTTGATATTGTTACCAGGTACAACGGTATCCATATGGGATGTAAAGTATATCGTATCAGCTTCCGGTTTAGTTCCTTTCAACGTACATACTAAATTGTTGGCCCCATGTCCGGTCTTCGCTTTGCTGTCATCTTCTACGACTTCCAGCCCAAGCTCCGTGAATTTCTTCTTCAATACTTCTACTATTTCTTCTTCATGCTCCGTTTCAGAATTCACCTGGACAAGTTCCAGAAATTCTTCCACGATGCGTTCCTGATTCACTTCTGGCATATATCACGTACCTCCTCGTTGTTTAAAAAGGACATTATTGCCTTCTTCCTCTTACGTTACTGAAAATCGTGAGTCTCTGTCAATTTTTTCATCCTGTAATGCCTTAACAATATACCAAGATGCACCCTTCTTTAGAACTCCTTTATCAGCCACGCCGAGACGGTACCACGATGGTGGACGAACTGGTTAAACGCCAAAACTATATCGTTCACCAATTGTTATCCGTTCATGCTGTCACTTTTCCATTATCATATGATTTTCGAATCACCTATCTCCGCATGCCTATTCTACTTATCTTCGCTATTCATCTTATACATTTATGTGATCAAAATAAGTCCATTTATTCTCCTTCCTTACCTTGATGCTGACATAACTCGATTAACACTCGGCTGGCGTTTGCAGGATGGAGAAAAGCGATCTGACTATTATCAGCACCCGCTACCGGTGTTTCGTTTAATAAGCGTATGCCTTGCCGTCGATACTCGGACAATCTCTCTTCTAAATCATCCACTTCAAAGGCAAGGTGGTGCACACCTTCTCCTTTTTTGTCAAGAAAGCGGTGTATGGATGATTTTTCATTCAATGGTTCAAGTAGTTCCAAACGCGTTTCCCCTATTTTTAAGAAGGCAACTTTGATTTGTTCTGAGTCAACCTTCTCTACTTTCTCCACTGTCAGTCCAAGTACATCCTGATAAAAAGGGAGTGATTCATTTATTGCCCGTACAGCAATTCCTATATGCGCGATTTTTTTGGGCGATATGGATTCAGAGCTGACAAGACGTTTAATGTAAGAGGCTAGCGCATCTGTCGTAGCGCCACTGGTAAATATTTTTTTAATTCCCTTTTTTTCCAGATAAGGGATGTCTTCAACTGGTATAACACCGCCGCCAATGACCGGAATATCGGCAGCATTTCTTGACCGCAATGCTTCTACCACTTTGGGAAACAGTGATCGATGTGAACCTGACAAAGAAGAGAGACCGACAACGTCGACATCCTCCTGAACGGCAGCCTGGGCTATTTGTTCTGGCGATTGTCTCAGCCCTGTGTAAATGACTTCCATGCCGTGGTCACGCAAAGCCCGAGCTATGATCAAAGCACCTCGATCGTGACCATCCAATCCGACTTTTCCGATCAATACACGAATTTGCTTCATTCTATTGCCCACCTTTATATTCCGTTGTATTCCCCGAATTCTTTTCGAAGTGTGTTGCATATTTCCCCAATCGTGCAATACGCCTTCACTGCTTGTAAAATATACGGCATTAAATTGATGCCAGGATCGGCTGCAGCTGCTTCCAGCTTATTCAGACAACGATCTGCCTCTGTAGCATCGCGTTCGATTCTGACTTGCTGCACTGCCTTTCTCTGGTTTGCCTCAAGTTCTTCATCCACCTTCAACAAATCCGGTAGTTGTTGTTCTTCTTCAACAAATTTATTAAGACCAATAACTATTTCCTCTCCAGATTCTATTTTCATTTGGGTTTCATATGCTGCCTGTCGGATTTCCCGCTGCATATAACCAGCTTCAACGGCCTGAACAGCACCACCCAACCCGTCGATTTTTTCAATATATTTCCATGCACGTGAAGCTATTTCGTCTGTTAAGGATTCCACATAATAGGAGCCGCCCAGGGGATCAATCGTATCGGCAGCGCCGCTTTCATTTGCAATGATTTGTTGTGTCCTTAATGCAATCCTTGCTGACTCCTCGGTAGGAAGGGAAAGTGCTTCATCCCTTGAATTGGTATGAAGACTTTGCGTACCGCCCAAAACCGCTGAAAGCGCCTGTAATGCAACGCGGACAATATTGTTATTTGCCTGTTGGGCAGTCAATGTCGAACCACCTGTCTGTGTGTGAAACCGCAGCTTCCAACTTTTTGGCTCCTTAGCATGGAATCTGTCTTTCATGATTTTAGACCAAATCCGGCGTGCCGCCCGAAATTTTGCTACTTCTTCAAAGAATTGGTTGTGCGCGTTAAAGAAAAACGCAAGACGAGGTGCAAATTGATCGATATCAAGCCCGGAAGCTAAAGCTGCGTCCACATAAGCTATCCCATTAGCGAGTGTAAAAGCGATTTCCTGAACTGCAGTAGACCCTGCCTCCCTAATATGATAGCCCGAGATACTGATGGTATTGAAGCGGGGAAGCTCCTCCTGGCAATAAGCAAAGATATCAGTAATCAAGCGCATAGAGGGCTTGG
Organism: Sediminibacillus halophilus; assembly: GCF_900103695.1. GTDB lineage: Bacteria > Bacillota > Bacilli > Bacillales > Amphibacillaceae > Sediminibacillus > Sediminibacillus halophilus. The sequence continues at coordinate 44,578 of NZ_FNHF01000001.1, read as the reverse complement.
GAGGAAAAATATAAGTTCCACGTGCAATATATTCTTTTAAAATGTCATTTTGAATGGTGCCTGTAAGCCGAGCTGGCTCCACGCCTTGTTTTTCTCCTACTGCTATGTACATGCATAGTAGTATGGAAGCTGGCGCATTTATCGTCATAGAAGTGCTGACTTTTTCCAATGGAATCGAATCAAATAGGGTTTCCATATCATGTAACGAATCAATAGCGACCCCCACTTTTCCAACTTCCCCGTCAGCCATACTATCATCGGAATCATAACCGATTTGGGTCGGAAGATCGAAAGCGACTGACAAACCGGTTTGCCCTTGTTCCAATAAATAACGGAACCGTTGATTGGTTTCCCGTGCTGAACCGAAGCCGGCATACTGCCGCATCGTCCAATATTTGCTGCGATACATGGTCGGCTGGATTCCACGGGTGTAAGGATATTGGCCGGGAAATCCTTGTGTTTCCTGATACTCTTCTTGTGGGTGCTTTGGAGCGTATAGTAGGTCTATCGGGATACCGGAGCTTGTCTCGAAAACTTTCTGTCTTTCCGGATAGCGTTGTACCGTTTTTTTTACAGCATTTTCCCACTCCTGTTTATTGGCTGAAAACTCCTGTTCCTTGCCCATACGAATCCTCCTTTGTCTATCTATCCATTCCCTTTCCAGATAGCCGATCCGAGAATCTTTTACGCTTCATCTATTATATATATAAAACTGTTTGAATATTTAATTCTCAAGGGGCTTGTCCATTTTGCGCAATCGCGGTAAAATACAAGTAGCTACAGGGGTGAAGGAGGAAATTCAATGGCTAAAAACCACAAGGACCAAACAATGAAACGGAAACCGTCTAAACGGGAAAGACGGATTAAATTAGTTATTTATATTATGATTGTCGCCATGGTATTGTCGACTGTGACAATGGGATTGGCTATGTTTATATAAAAAAAGGGCTGGCACTGCATTATCTTTTTAAGTTCAACAGTGACAGCCTTTTTCTTTTGCAAACAATCATACATCACTCGGTTTAAAGGTCTTTTTTAGCACAAGGTATTGCTCGATTTCATACAGCAAACGGAATAAGTTCGCCCTCGTTTCAAACTCGACTCTTGTTTTTGGCAAATCATCCTTATCGAATGTTTTACGCAATTCTCGCAACGTTTCCAAATGAAGTTTTGCGGTATTACCAGGGTGAACCGCTTCAGCCAGTTCATCAAAAAAATTCGCCATCCGGTAGTTTTGTTCATACAGCCTGTCCATTTGACTGACAAGCGGTAGCATTCGGCGCAACAGCTCAAATTGTTTACGACGCATAATGAAATAATCAAAAAACGTATGTTTATCTCTTAATAAGTGATTTTCAATATCCCTCGCAACAAGCCGTTCTGCCTTATCCAACAATTCATCAGTCTCGGTCAACTCTTTCCCTGTCCAGGTTTCACGACCTTCCCGCAAGTAAATGGCTATTTCCTTTAAAATGGTACGAAAATTCTCCTCGACTTTTTCCTGTAAATCAACCAAATTGTTTTCTAAGCTGGGCATATATAAATTTAAAAGAAGAGCTGTACCAATTCCTATCACGATAAGAAAAAATTCATTTACCAATAATGAAAAGGTTATCTCGCCGGAGCTGTACAGATGCAAGATAATTACCGAGCTGGTCACAATTCCCGGGGTCAGCCTCAATAGAACGGTTGTTGGGATAAATAAAACTAGTAATATGCCGATGGCCAATGGATGGAAGCCGATCGTTTCGAAAACGGCAAAAGAAAAAATCATTGCCAGCAAGCATGCACCAAAACGATGCCACGATGTAAGCATCGATCGTTTACGTGTAGGCTGAATGCACAGTAAAGCAATAATCCCGGCAGAAACAAAATTTTGAAGCTGTAGTAATTGAGCCAACCAAATTGCTATCGGTGTCCCGGTAGCCGTTTTTAATGTTCGGTATCCTATTTTCACGCTGTATACTCCTTACTAGCTTATTGAACAAGGATGATGAGAGAAAAAAACCTTGTCACAAGCGTGGCAAGGTAATAATATCTCAGTGTTTTCATTATATTTCTTCGCAATGTTCCTCAAAAATATGTTGAAGTTTTTCTACGACATCTACCGGTCCAAATCCTTCAATATCATGGCGTTCAACCATAGTGACGATTTTTCCGTCCTTTAGAAAGGCGAAGGAAGGGGATGATGGTGGATAACCTTCAAAATAACTTCTTGCTTGTTCAGTTGCTTCTTTGTCCTGTCCTGCAAAAACGGTAACCAGATGTTCCGGACGCTTGTCATAATGAATAGCATTCGCAGCCGCAGGACGAGCGACACCACCTGCACAACCACAGGTAGAATTGACCATAACTAGTGTTGTACCTTTACGGTTCAGAGCTTGGTCAACTTCTTCTGGTGTAGTTAGCTCTTCATAACCTGCTTCTGTTATATCTTTACGTGCCGAATTGACGACATCATCCATGAATAAATTGAAATCCACTGTATATCCATCTCCTTAAAGTTGATATTACTGTACTCATCGTAACAAGAATAATCCAGAGTTTCAATCAGACTGTTTAGACAAGGTTTCAGGCATATCCGACTTGCCGTTTTTTTCATTATAACCTACAAGCTGCAGCTGACTTGCCAGTTCCCGGTAATTTTTCAGTAATGCGTTTTCACAATTTTGCCACAATTTCAGCCATTTTCATACTGGTCTTGTTCCTTAATGTCCAGTTTACCGCCAGCTGCAGGCTGATTTCTTTTATACATGTTTATGACCAGGTCACCTACACCCATGGCGATAAAACCATTCAAAACGCCAAATATCATGATAATGTTGCCTCCCCCAGTGAAAAATGAGATAACCAGTACCGCAATACTATAAACAGCAAAAATTAATCCTAATATGTATAGAATTCGTCCTACGATCATTATTTTCTCTCCTTTGGCTTTCTTCCTAGAGGTGGTTCTACAGCTTGTTTTAATGAATTGTTTCTTGATTGTTTATTGACAGAATTCCTCCTTTATGTGAACGACACAGAAGCAGGTTAAAAAGCTGAAAGGATCATGATTCCTTTTCCAGCACTACGACAGCATAGGGGGGACAGTTATTCATTACTTTCGTTTGAGGAGAGACTTTGAAAATAAATCATAAGAATTGTCTATTATTCCGGAAAATACGCATCCAATTGCTCTCTCTCTTCTCCCTCACGCAGAACTGGAAAGATCTAATTTAGAATACCCGACTTCCTGGCTTTCCGCCATATAACCACTCAATGCCACGTATGGAAAATAACAACACCTCGTTGATCGAGTTCCTCCGATGTCTTCTCATATATATTGTTAGTTTACCATATCCAAGAAGACTTTTTATTAGTAAGAAAAGCTATATCGAATAATATCCCACCTTTAAAAGATACAATGTTAAAGATGGATTTTACTACGGATACCGTGATGATGAGGGTTGACAAAGCTGGCAAAATTACAACTGAAGGACTAACATAATTCTAACCAACCAAAGACTGATAGAAAAATAATTGGAATAAACAAGAGAAATTTAACTAGTATCCTCGTTTCGAGTTACGAAGCTGTACAAAGTGAAGGAAATGACCGAAGGATCCAGCGGTAGAAATAGCTAAAATTGAAGTCTCATAGTTCAAGAAAGCACACCCGCATGTCCCAAATCCTGCCCTTAACTATTCAGCAGTGACCTTTCCCTGTTCTCCTTGTTTGCCTTTCTTACAGAAGTAACCATAAGAAATACACCCATTAAACCGAATAATATAGCCATTGATAAAGGCACCGTACCCACTTCCCTTAAAGCGTGACCAAAAATACCATACCGTCCATCCCAACTTGTACTGGCCAATACATGAGAATAGACCGAGGCAGCAATCAAGGTTTATCCATAAAGAATCACACTTAAAAATAAGAAAGCAAGACCGAAAGTTGTCATTTCATTTGATCATCCTCCTAATGCTTTTCTATTCGTTATGAGAAAAAGAAAGACCAAATCCGCTTGTGATTTGGTCTGCAAATGTCATGTATGCGTTTATCTGGTTTAACATCCAGAAAGAACTACTTAGTTGGACTGTTTTCTCTCAACCCGCTCTGTCAAAGATTGATGTTCAAGTAAATCAATAAATCGGCGTATTTTCACTTGATGTATTTTCTAAGATTTCCTTCAAGCGGGCGAGGAACTGTCCGCAAACCAATCCGTCTAAAACACGATGATCGAGTGATAGACAAAGATTGACCATATCTCTTGCTGCAAACATGTCATCAATAATCACCGGTCGTTTTACAATGGACTCAACCTGCAAGATAGCAGCCTGCGGATAATTGATGACCCCCATTGATTGTACGGAACCAAACGATCCGGTGTTGTTAACGGTGAAGGTTCCCCCTTCCATATCCTTGGCAGTCAGTTTTCCGTTTCTCGCTTTGCCGGCCAGAGTGTGTATATCCTTGGCGATTCCTTTGATGCTTTTCTCATCAGCTGCTTTTATTACAGGTACAAACAGTTCTTGCTCTTTAGCGACAGCAATCGATATATTCACATCTTTATGCTGGATAATCTTATCGCCGGCCCAGGAGCTGTTAAGCTGCGGAAATTCCTTCAGAGCTTTTGATACAGCCTTCACAAAAAAAGCAAAGAACGTGAGACCGAAGCCTTCTTCTTGTTTAAATTGGTCTTTTACAGAATTTCGGTATTTTACCAGGTTGGTTACATCGACTTCGACCATCATCCAGGCATGAGGGATTTCCGTTTTAGCCTTTACCATATTATTGGCTATTGCCTTCCGTACCCCGGTTACCGGAATTTCCTTCGCGCCAACGGTAGTATGTACTTGTTGCTTCGTTTCCGGTGCCTCAGTATTAGAACTTGCATTTTCAGTAGGTTTGTTATTTTCAGCCATTGTTTCTTTCTGCTTGGACAGACCACCAGAAGCGATGACTTTTTCAATATCTTTTCGAGTGATTCTTCCGCCTTTTCCGCTTCCTTCCACCTGATCAAGCTGGATATTGTTTTCCTGAGCAAGGCGCATGACCGCCGGAGAATATCTTTTTTTCATCGATGTTTCTTCCGTCTTCTGTTCAGGAGCAACTGTGTTACCCGTGGTTTTTGTGTTCGCTTCTTCAGCCGCAGGCGCACTGCTTTCCCCATCTGCTACTTCGATATAACACATTAAATCACCAACAGCTACCGTCTCGCCTTCTTCTGCCGCAATTTCCGTCAAGGTACCTGTAAAGGATGAAGGCACCTCTGCATTTACTTTATCCGTCATTACCTCCGCGATTGGATCATACTTATTGACATGATCGCCAGGCTTTACAAGCCATTGGCTGATCGTACCTTCTGTCACACTTTCGCCAAGCTGAGGCATATTGATTTTTTCTATAGACACAGCGTTCCCTCCTTGTCATTAAAATTCTGCCAGTTCACGCATTGCTTTTTCCACTTTATCGGGATTGACCATAAAGTGTTTTTCCATGGTAGGTGCATATGGCATGGCCGGTACATCCGGTCCAGCCAGCCGTTGAATCGGTGCATCCAACTCGAACAAGCATTCTTCAGCGATGATTGCTGCTACTTCTCCGATAATGCTTCCTTCTTTGTTGTCTTCGGTGAGTAATAGCACTTTCCCAGTTTTGGATGCTGCTTCTACAATCGCCTCCCGATCAAGCGGATAAACGGTCCGGAGATCCAATATATGTGCATCGATTCCTTCCTGCTCCAGTTTCTCCGCTGCCTGTAAAGCGAAATGGACACACAAGCCGTAGGTAATCACTGTAATATCTGAGCCGTTTCTTTTCACGTCAGCCTTTCCCAATGGAAGTGTATAATCATCATCTGGCACTTCCCCTTTTATTAGGCGGTAAGCGCGTTTGTGTTCAAAAAACAGGACTGGATCATCATCGCGGATGGCAGCCTTTAACAACCCTTTAACATCATATGGAGTGGACGGCATGACAATTTTCAAACCCGGCTGATTGGCAAATACTGCTTCAATGGACTGCGAATGGTACAATGCCCCATGAACCCCTCCGCCATACGGTGCCCGGATAGTAATTGGGCAATCCCAATCATTATTTGAACGATACCTTATTTTTGCAGCTTCCGATATAATCTGGTTAACTGCTGGCATGATGAAGTCAGCAAATTGCATCTCAGCTACCGGTCGCATGCCATACATGGCGGCACCGATTCCTACACCTGCGATAGCTGATTCTGCAAGGGGGGTATCAAGAACCCTTGCTTCTCCAAATTTTTCATAAAGTCCGTCTGTGGCGCGGAATACCCCGCCTCTTTTCCCGACATCTTCCCCGAGGACAAATACTTTCTGATCCCGTTCCATCTCTTCTGACAAAGCCTGCGTCACTGCTTGTATATAAGACTTTACTGGCATAAAAACCCTCCTCACTCTGCATAAACATAATTAAAAATTGTTTCCGGGTCAGCATAAGCTGCATTCTCAGCATAATCTGTCGCTTCATTCACCAAACTCATGATCTCATTCTGCATTTCTTGTTCTTTTTCTTCTGTCAACACACCGAGTTCCCGTAAATAAGCTGAAAACGTATGAATGGAATCCTCCTGACGAGCGGCCTCTACTTCTTCCTTTTGACGATATGTACGATCATCATCATCACTGGAATGAGCCGTCAATCTGTAAGAAACAGCTTCGATCAAACTTGGACCTTCTCCACGTCTTCCCCTGTCGGCAGCTTGTTTTACTGCTTCATAAACTGCCAATGGGTCATTGCCATCAACCGTGATACCTGGCATGCCATATCCTTGGGCACGGTCGGAAACTTTTTCACAGGCAAGCTGTTTGCTTACTGGAACAGATATCGCATATTTATTGTTTTCTACCATGAAGATTACCGGCAATTTATGGACTCCGGCAAAATTGGCCCCTTCATGGAAATCTCCTTGGTTGGAAGATCCTTCGCCAAAGGTAACGAGACTGACAAAATCCTTTTGTTCCATTTTCCCTGCAAGGGCTATTCCGACAGCATGCGGAACTTGAGTGGTCACAGGTGAAGAGCCTGTTACGATTCGATTTGTTTTCTGTCCAAAATGGCCCGGCATTTGTCTACCTCCGGAATTTGGATCTTCCGCTTTGGCAAATCCGGATAACATCAATTCTTTTGCAGTCATCCCGAATGCAAGAACCACACCCATATCCCGGTAATAAGGAAGTGCATAGTCTTTTGCACGATCCAACGCAAAAGCTGCGCCCACCTGGGCTGCTTCTTGTCCCTGACAAGAAATGACAAATGGGATTTTCCCTGCGCGGTTTAGCAGCCACATCCGCTCATCGATCCTTCTAGCTAAAAGCATCGTACGGTACATTTCGAGTACCTGTTCATCACTTAAACCAAGTTTATCATGTCTATTTTCCGTCACTGTTTACCCTCCTTGCTATTTATCCATGTATTTGGTTTCCGTCCACAGCCAATGCCGCTTCTCCAATTGCTTCCGATAAGGTTGGATGTGGATGGATGGTTTCCCCAATTTCCCAAGGCGTGGCATCAAGTACTTTTGCCAATCCCGCCTCTGAAATCATATCTGTTACATGGGGTCCAATCATATGGATACCCAGAATATCATCGGTCTCTTTGTCGGCTATAATCTTGACAAAACCTGCAGATTCACCGTGGACCAATGCCTTGCCGATAGCCGTGAATGGCATCTTGCCGGTTTTCACCTGATATCCTTTTTCTTTCGCTTCCGATTCAGTAAAGCCAACACTGGCCGCTTCCGGACTGGAGTACACACAGGAAGGGATTTGCTCATAGCGAATCGGCTCTGGTTTCTGATCAGCCATATGTTCGACAGCCTTTATCCCTTCATGGGAAGCCACGTGTGCAAGCTGCATACCACCGATAACGTCCCCGATTGCATAAATGTGAGATTCTTTGGTCTGATAGGCCTCGTTTACTTGAATTACACCTCGTTCATTGACGACAATATCCGTGTTTTCCAGACCTATGTTGGCTACAATGGCTTCTCGTCCAACCGATACAAGCATTTTTTCGGCAGTGAAAGTTTTCTGCTCACCGTTGATTTCTGCCGTGATTTCAATCCCAGTTTCTTTGCGGAGAGATTCCGGTGCAACTTTTGCTCCTGTATGAATCGTTATGTCTTTCTGCTTGAGCTGGCGGACCATTTCCTTAGCCACATCTTTATCCTCGGTAGGTAAAATTCTGTCCATGTATTCGATTACATCGACCTTTACTCCAAAGTCAGCTAACATCGATGCCCATTCAATCCCGATTACTCCCCCGCCGACGATGATTATCGAAGCAGGCAATTCTTCCATTTGCAATGCGTGGTCAGATGACATCACCAAATCACCATCCAGCTCCAAGCCAGGCAATGTTTTCGGTTTAGATCCAGTAGCGATAATTACGTTTTTCGGTACCAACATCTCATTTTCGTCACCATTTTCGAATTCAACTGATACCGTACCTGCAGTAGGAGAAAAAATAGATGGGCCCAGAATTCTGCCTGTCCCTTCATAAACGTCGATTTTCCCTTTTTTCATCAGTCCCTGGACACCTTTATGTAATGTATCGATGATGTTCTGTTTACGTTCTTGGACTTTCAAAAAGTTGATAACAGGATCGGAAACGCTTATCCCATACTTATCTGCCTCTTTTGTTTGTCGGAAAATCTCCGCACTCCGCAACAGTGCTTTCGATGGGATACAGCCTTGATGAAGGCATGTACCACCCAGCTTCCCTTTTTCTACAACAGCAGTTTTCAAACCGAGCTGGGAAGCCCGGATAGCAGCTACATAACCACCAGTACCACCACCGATAATCACTAAATCATAATCTTGTGCCATAAACTCACTCCTTTATATATACAGGATTGGGATATTTCTTGGGTTCTTCTTCTCCAGCCAGTACCCGTATTGTCCCTTCTGCAAGTGCCTGCAATTCATTTTCTCCTGGATAAACCAGGACGTCGGCAATCCAATTAACCCGTTCGGCAATCATTTCGACAAATGCTTTCCCATAAGCCAGGCCGCCGGTGAGGACAATCCCATCAACCTTGCCGTTTAACACGACCGCCATAGAACCAATCTCCTTGGCCACTTGATATGCCATTGCCTGATAAACGGCATGAGCCTGCTCGTCACCACTCTCAATCCTCCGCTCTACTTCCTGAGCATCATTGGTTTGCAAATAGCCCACCAAGCCGCCTTTGCCTACAATCTTCTCCATAACCTCATCTCGGAAGAACTGTCCGGAAAAACACATCGAGATCAAATCGCCTGCAGGGACCGTGCCTGCTCTTTCTGGGGAAAACGGTCCATCCCCATGTAGACCATTGTTGACATCAACAACACGACCACAATCATGAGCGCCAACGGTTATGCCACCACCCATGTGTGCAACAATCAAACGCAACTGTCGGTATGGTTGATTCAGTTCATGGGCAGCACGCCTGGCAACTGCTTTCTGATTGAGCGCATGAAAAATACTTTTTCTAGGAATATCGGGAACACCTGAATACCTGGCGATTTCCGCCAATTCGTCCACTACCACAGGATCAACGATAAAAGCATGGATATTCAAACCCGATGCTATTTCGTATGCTAAAATTCCTCCAAGATTGGAAGCATGCTCCCCATTATACCCCATGCGTAAATCCTGTAGCATCTCCTCGTTTACCAAATAGGTTCCGCCTTCTATGGGACGGAGTAATCCGCCCCGCCCGCAAACGGCGCTCAACTTGGAAATATTGATCCCCTCTTGATGAAGCTGTTCCAAAATGACCGCTTTACGGAAAGCATATTGATCGATAACCCGCTGAAATTGTCCTATTTCTTCGGCGGAATGCCTAATTGTTTTCTCAAACAAACATTGATCATTATCGAAAACCCCGATTTTTGTAGAAGTCGAACCAGGATTAATAACTAACACTCGATGAACTTGTAACACCATTTCGTACCCCCGTCGTTAATGTTGCCGAGTCATTATCGTCTACTTATAATGTGGTGACCATTTGTCAAGAATTGGCTCCTTGACTGTTTGAGCATTTCTATTCTTTCTTCCGCCATCCGATCAGCAGCTCTATAAGTCGGAATATCGTCTCGTTGGGAAATTTCAAATACACGTTCCAAATTGCTGTAAATGGTTTCCACTCGCTTCATGGCTCTATCCTGGTTATAGCCAATCAATTCATCTGCAACATTGATAACGCCACCTGCATTGATGACATAATCAGGAGCATATACGATTCCCTTTTCATGAAGAATATCTCCATGTTTTGTATCTTGAAGCTGGTTGTTGGCTGCACCAGCTACAACTTTTGCTTTTAACTGCGGAATCGTTTCATCGTTTATAGTTGCTCCTAATGCACATGGAGCATATATATCGCAATCGACCTCGTAAATATCCTCTGGATCCACCGCTTTGGCGCCATAAGCTTCAACCGCACGATTGACAGATTCTTTATTAATATCCGTGACAATCAATTGGGCTCCTTCCTCATGCAAATGTCCACATAAATTAAAAGCAACATTTCCGACACCTTGAACAGCTATGGTTTTGCCTTCTAGTGAGTCAGTTCCAAAAGCTTGTTTTGCAGCAGCCTTGATTCCTTTATACACTCCGTAAGCTGTTACTGGCGAGGGGTTTCCGGAAGATCCAAATTCAGGAGAAATTCCGGTAACGAAATCCGTTTCTTCATGGATTAAATCCATATCGTGAACAGTGGTTCCTACATCTTCTGCTGTGATATATCTGCCGTTTAGTCCCTGAATAAATCTTCCGAATGCACGGAACATCGCTTCGTTCTTATCTTTCTTAGGGTCACCGATAATCACTGTTTTTCCGCCACCAAGGTTGAGGCCGGCTGCAGCATTTTTGTATGTCATTCCTTTAGCTAATCGCAACGCATCCGTGATCGCTGCTTCTTCCGATTCATAAGTCCACATTCTCGTCCCGCCCAGTGCTGGTCCTAATGTCGTGTCGTGAATTGCAACGATCGCTTTCAAACCTGATTGTTCATCTTGACAGAATAATAGTTGTTCATAATCGTAACTTTCCATGTACTTGAATATTTCCATTGTTCTTCCTCCTTATTGTAACGTGCGTAAAGCTAATGCCAGTGAAAATAACTTGTTTTCAGCCGTATCGGAACGAGAAGTAAGGACAATCGGCGCTCTTGCTCCTGCAATGACAGCAGCTACCTTGGCCCCGGCAAAATAAATAAATGATTTATATAATGCATTTCCCGTTTCGATAGTCGGCACCAGCAAAACATCCGCACATCCCGCGGTATCTGATTCGATATTTTTTTGTGCAGCCGCTTCCGCAGAAACAGCCACATCAAAGGCCAGCGGTCCATCTAGCAGACAACCTGTAATCTCCCCATTCTTCTGCATCTCGGAAAGTTTGGCTGCATCGACGGTTGCCGGCATGGCGCGGTTGACCTTTTCTACTGCAGCCAATGCAGCAACTTTAGGTAAATCGATGCCGATGCTTTTAGCAACATGGACAGCATTCCTTACTATACTGGTTTTGGTTTCTAAGTCTGGTGCTATATTCATGGCTGCATCTGTCAGCAAAATACAGTGTTCCCTGCCGGGAATTTCAAAAAGGGCGACGTGGGACAAGACGCTCTCGGTCCTGAGACCATCCTGTTTATCCAGTACTGCCTTTAGCAGTGTACTTGTATCGATATTACCTTTCATGACCACATCAGCGACCCCGTTGCTTACATCCTTAACCGCCTGCTTAGCAGCCAGCTCGGATGTCGTCGCCTCTACAATTCGCAGCCCGTTTTGGGTGTCGACTCCTGCCTCTTCAAAAAAGTTACGGATAAAGCTGCTGTCGCCATAAAGAATAAACTGGCAAAGTCGTCTTTCCAGCCCGAACCTCACAGCAGTCAATACTTCCTCGTCTGCAGCCTGGACTACCGCAACTGTAGGCATATTTCTTTCAGGCATGGTTTGAAGAAGATCTTTTAATTGTTTCATCCAGCATCCCCCGACATTTCAATATAAGTCCTCACAAAAACTATGAAGAATCTTGCATGCTTTTTTTTTCTATATTGTATTTTTCCATCTTATAATATAAGTTCCTAACCGAAATACCGAGTGCCTCTGCCGTCTTTGTCTTGTTAAATTGCCGCTCTTTAAAAGCCGCTTCAATAACTTGCTTTTCAAAGGTTTCCACAGCTTCCTGAAGCGGCTGCCCTTGATAACTGGTTATATCCGGTTTCATGTTCTCTACTGCCTTTTCTGTTGGAAGCTCCGGTAGATGATCCAGGGTAATAACCTCTTCTCCTACCTGCATTTTTATCATGGCTCTTCCAATCACATTTTCCAACTCCCGGATATTGCCCGGCCAGCTGTACGTTTTCAAATACGTTAAAGCTTCATGATTGAGTTCTCTCACATTTCTCCCATAATCCTGATTGATCTTGTCAATCAAATGACTCGAGAGCTCGTCAATATCCTCGATCCGCTCCCGTAACGCCGGAATGAAAATCGGAAGCCGGTTTAATCGGTAGTATAAATCCTCCCGAAATTCTCCATTCATGATAGCCTTCTCTAAATTGACGTTTGTTGCCGTTATTATGCGGACATCCACGCGAATTGGCTTGGTTCCACCAACGCGAAAAATTTCATTCTCCTGCAGTACTCGAAGCAGTTTTGCCTGCAATGACAAGCTCATTTCGCCGATTTCGTCTAAAAAAATGCTTCCGTTATTTGCATCTTCAAAGTAACCGGTTTTTGCACCCTGCTTTGAGTGTGGCAGCACTCCTTCGGCATAACCGAACAGCTCACCTTCGAGCGTTTTCTCTTCCATCGCTGCACAGTTAACTCGGATGAATTTATTGTTTCTGCGGTTGCTTTCATTATGGATAGCATGGGCAAACAATTCTTTGCCGGTACCGGATTCGCCTCTCAACAGAACGGTAGCAGGTGTTTTTGCACCGACACGGGCCTGTTCGAGCGAAAGCTTCATTTCACTGGAGGAACCGATGATATCATCAAACGTATATTTTGCTTCCAGATTCCGAATAATTTGTCTTGCTCTACGGAGTTCACTCGATAAAGAAGTGATCTCCGTTACATCGTGCAGCACTCCTACGCTTCCCTTCAGCTTGCCATCGACGATGATTGGCGCCACATTTACCAAGACCTCTTTTTTTGCTGGGCCCACTTTCATGCGGACCCCTCTAACCGGCCTTCTTGTCTGGAGAACCTTCATGTGCATGCTTTCCCCTTCTGTGATATCCGTGGAAGCTGGTTTCCCAATAATGTCTTTTTCGGCAAGCCCGGTAATCCGGGTGTAAGCGGGATTGACCATGATACCGAGGCCCTCTTCGTCGACGACGCTGATTGCTTCATCGGAAGAATGAAAAATGGCTTCAAGCATTTTCTTCACTTCTTTTAATCCGGTCACTTGCTCTGCGAGCTCAACCACTTCAGTGATATCCCGAAAAACAGCAAACGCCCCTTTTAACCGGTTGTTTGCATCGATAATCGGTATTCTCGTTGTGATGACTTTTTTTCCATTTTCCAAAATCAGCTTCTGATTCACTTCTTTTTTTCTTGAGCGTAACACTTTGGGAAGTCTTGTTTGATCAATCACTTCCCTGATTGGTTTGTGAAGAAATTCTTTTCTAGGCACATCGACGATTTGCTCGGCGCGTTTGTTCACAAAAACAACCGACTCCGAATCATCGATAACAATCATACCCTCGTGGATATTATTCATGATCAATTCTTGCGTATGGGCTTCATTTTTCAACTGGGATAGCAATGTTTCTTTTTCTTCCAACAGTTCCGCGGTTATGTATGCTACCGATCCAGGAATTACTACTGTTTTACGTGCACGTGCCTTGATCAGCTCTTGCAGAACTTCTTCCGACCCGGTAGCTTCTATGACAATGTCAATATCCCGGTCTATCCAGTCTTGCCATCGCCTTCCAGTCGGTATATGATTTGCCTCGGCAGCCTTTAAGCCTGGTGCATGCTTATCCGTATCCACCAATGCAACAATCTTCATACGATTGGTTGCTATCAGCAATTTAAGTAAAGCTGTACCGCCTTTTCCTCCGCCAATGATTAGTACTCGCTTCATCCAGCACCACACCTTGCATTTTTTTGCACACTTCCATCATAAACAAACCTGCACATTTTAGCAAGAAAGACATCGATGTTTATCTTTGCTATACTACATGTGTGCAAGCTTTTTGAGGAAACTGCTTTCTGAAAAGTTGATGCTTTACACTTTTCGTGCCATGAATGCTTTTAGACGGTTATTAGATATAACCTATTTTTTTCGCAACTTAAAGCAAAGGGATAAAGCATTAATGCTTTTTTAATAAGGTGAAAGAGAAGGAGAAAATAAATGAGGTTTATTGCACTACTAATTTTAATCATACCGGGAATAGCGGCCACTTTTGGAATAAAACTGATGAGAGATGCATTTTTCGGAGAATTTTATCCTTTGTTTTTTCACGTGGGAATCCAGTTTACTGTAGGTTTGATCCTCTTATTGTCAGGACTTGCCTTTATAGGTGGGTTTATTATGTTCCGAGACAGAAAAAGAAATCTGACAAAGGGGAAATATAAAAACAATAAATAACTATATCTACATCATAGAAATACAGGAGGTCCGCCCAATGGAAGCATATCTGAACATGTTTCAATCCCAATACCCTTTCAGCTTGTTGTCTGATGAAGAGTTTGAATTCTTGACAAAGCACGCACAAATCAAGGATTACAACCCTCATCAATTCATCATTCATGAGGACCAAAACGAAGACGATATTGACATCCACTTTATGATTTCTGGCTTGGGCAACAGTATCATGCATCGTTCAAACGGTAAACAGTTGTCCATCCGTTATTATTATCCAGGAGATCTTGTCGGGATGATGGTGGTGATGTCCAGCGGTGAAATGAAGTTTTCTGTACAGGCGATGGAAACGACACAGACCCTTTGTTTTCCTAAATCAGCCTTCATGACACTGATGTCTTCAAACCGGCAATTTTCTAATGTCGTATTAGAAGGTATCAGCAGTACGATGAAAAGTTTATATCAGGAAATTAAATATAAGAGTGCCGACTCTGATGAGGAATCAGAAACCGAATTGTACACCAAAAGAGTCGATGGATACATGGAATCGCCTGTTTTCATTCATTCATCTGCAACGATTGCCGAAGCTGCGAAGGTATTGCAAGAAAAAGAACTGGAGGGCGTCATTGTCAGCGATAATCACAAACAAATGCTTGGCATGATTGGCTACTCGGAAATTTTGACTGCATTTTTTCAAAACGATCAGGACAACTATGTTGAAAAGTACATGAAAACGGATGTATATGCGGTAATGTCGAGTAATTTTATTTATGAAGCGCTATCCTACTTAAAGCATCATCCGACATCCATCATTCCCGTTTTTTATAAAGAGAATGTCGTTGGTTTTCTGCGTCAATCCTCTTTTTTCAATATACAGGACTCGATTTATTTTGATTTGACCTACCGGATTTCCAACTCCATAGACGTAGAGGAATTGCGAAAATTATCCCCTTTTTATAACAAAGCGTTTCAAACCTTTGTTCGTCAGCTCATTAATCATGGTACTTTCGGTTACGAAATATGCGAGTTGATATCTAGTGTGAATGATCGAATTCACAAACAGGTAATCCATCTCGCCGAAGAAGAAATGAAAGGTGAAGGCTATGGCACTCCTGCTATTAATTATTGCTTCATTGTGATGGGATCGGAAGGACGAAAAGAACAAGGATTCAGCACCGACCAGGATAACGGTCTTATACTATCCGATTATCAAAATATGAAAAATGTTGAAGAAATAGAGCAATATTTCCGTCTGTTCAGCCAAAAAGTGAATTTCATGCTGGAACAGTGCGGGTTTCCATTATGTACCGGCGGCATAATGTCAAAAGAACCAAAGTGGAGACATTCAATCGGAGAATGGGCCCATAACCTCGAGGAATGGATTAAATCCATGGACGCCCAAGAGATACGAGACTTTACCATTTTCATGGATTTTCGACCAATTTTCGGCGACTATTCTCTCGCATATCAGCTTCGCGAAAAACTAACAGAAAAGGTGAAGAAGAAACTGCACGTCCATCAACTTCTAATGAAGGATACGTTGAGGTTCCGTGTACCTTTTCAGCCTTTTGGCAGAATCATTGGAGTAGGAAAACAGCGGAATCTTAACTTAAAAAAATCTGCTATCATGCAAATCGTCAATGCAGTCAGAATCTATTCCATCCGTTATGGAATAGACAGTGTCGGAACTATTGATCGTTTGAACAGACTGACAGAAGAAGAACGATTTCATCCACGTGATGCAGAAAATGCGAAAATGGCTTTACATCGATTACTGACTTTCCGACTGGAACAAAACCTGTCGCAAATGGAAAACAATAAACCGCTGACCAACGATATCAGCCTGCATCAACTAAATAAAGAAGAAAAACGCAAACTCCGTGAAGCCTTGGCAATCGCCAAAAGGCTGCAGCAAGTGCTGGAATTGAGTTATAACAGGAACAGGGTGGTATAGCTTGTTACCTATTGATTTACAAATAATAAAATATTATCTCTTCGAAAAACCAATGTTCCAGCAAAAAATCAAGCCCTATTTCAATTGGAAGTCTTATCAAAGTCTGGAAGAAAGTCTGGAAAAGGTAGAAAAAGACCCAGCCATTGAAACAACCGATTTCTCCAAAACGACTTTTACTATATTTGATTTGGAAACAACAGGACTAATTCCGGAAATCGGCCATGAGATTATTTCTATAGGCGCCATACAACTTACTGGAAATAAGTTTTGCAGGACAGAAAAGTTTCATCAAATTATCAAACCTGTCCGGCCAGTATCGAGGAGGATAAAAAACTTAACGGGCATCGATAAACATGAATTGGTGAATGCCAGCCCATTCATCGATGCTTTCAGCAACTTCTTGCAATACAGCAGTGGTACCATTCTTGTTGCACATCCGGCAAAATTTGATATTCGTTTTTTACAATCGATGATAAAGCGTTGGAAACTACCAGCATATCGTCCATATGTGCTCGATTCCCAATTAATGGCTAAATGGCTATTGCCCCAAGTAAACCACCAGTTGGATCCATTGATCCGTCACTTGGGAATAGAAAGGTTAGAGCGACACCATGCACTGAACGATGCTATCATGACAGCAGAACTTTTTGAGTATCTGCTTAAAGAAGCAAGGAAGCAGGGTATTTCAACTTATCAGGAGCTTCGGCCAATTCTCGAGCAGTTTCAAAACAAATAACAAGGCTGGACATACTTAAAAAACCGAACGAGTTCGAAAGCTTATCATTTCGAATCATCGTTCGGTTTTAGTATTAGAGCGGCTTTCATCTCAGCCACTTTAATACAAATATAATCGTTTACTGACCTTTAAAAAAAGCTTTGTAAAGTGCCCGGACAGATGCTTCCAGTCCAGATTCTTTAATTCCAAACATCATGGCCACCTCAGAAGACCCTTGGTTGATCATTTCCAAGTTCACATTGGCTTCAGCAAATGCTTCGGTTGCTTTCTGGGCAAGTCCGACCGTGCTATGCATTCCTTCCCCAACAATCATTACTAAAGCCAGGCCACGATCGATCGATACCATGTCGGCATCCAATTCTTCTTTAATCCTGCGGATAACACGTTCTTCTTTTTCCTTAGGAAATTGTGATTCCCTCATGATGACTGACATATCGTCGATACCTGAAGGTGTATGTTCAAAAGAAATGTCCTCATCTTCCAGGATATTTAACAATCTGCGACCGAAACCTAGTTCTCTGTTCATTAAGTACTTGCTGACATAAAGGCTTAGGAATCCTTTATCGCTGGCAATCCCGACTACTGGGTTAGGGGTCATATGCTTTTCCGACACAATCATCGTTCCCAGCCCATCCGGGTTATGTGTGTTTTTAATGCATACTGGGATGCTTGCTTTGAAAGCAGGTATCAATGCTTCATCATGGAAAACAGAAAAACCTGCATAGGAAAGTTCACGCATCTCTTTGTATGTCAATGAAGTAATTTCCCTTGGGTTGTCTACTATGGTTGGGTTCACACAATAAACAGAGTCTACATCCGTAAAGTTTTCATACAAGTCGGCCTTCACCCCTGCTGCGACAATCGAACCAGTTATATCAGACCCACCTCTTGGGAATGTCATCAGTTTGCCTTCCTTTGTAAACCCAAAAAATCCTGGTATTACCACGATGTCTTTACGGTCATGGAGCTTGTACAGATGATCGAAGCTTTCATCCAAAATTTGCGCACTTCCCGGTTCATCGCTGACGATGATGCCTGCTTCTTTAGGATTTAAGTAGGATGCATCCATCCCAAGGGATTGTAAATAAACACTTAAAAGTTTTGCAAGGGAATCCTCTCCAACGGCCTTGAAAGCATCCTTCTTCAACTCATTCTCATAGTCAGAATGGATCACCGACTGGATATCCTTCCGAATTTCATGCAAGATCTGTTCTGGAAGGCCCAGTTCATCTGTGATATCCTTAAATCTTTCGATGACAAGATCGATTTCTTTTTCATAACTTTCCCCGTTTACATAAGCGTTGCACAAGTTGATCAACAAGTCAGTGACTTTTGTATCATCACTGTACCGTTTTCCTGGTGCAGAAACGACGATAACCCGTCGATCAGAATCGGCTTGTATAATTCCTGCCACCTTTTCAAGCATTTTTGCGCTTGCCACAGAGCTTCCGCCAAACTTAGCTACTTTCATGTCAATTACTCTCTCCATTTTTTAAATTTTGTCTCTAGTATAAAATATTAACACATTTCCGGCAGAATTTCCTACTGGTAAGTGAAAGGCGAATATGTAACAAGCGATGATATCCTCTTATTCAGGACTTCTTTAGGATTGGAAAACATAACATAATAAAACATCCTGCTTAACCGAGTCACTCGTTTAAGCAGGATGTTGTTAAACCTTGACTAGAATGGGGGATAAGTTCTTAGCTTGCCCGATGTTCCAGCCGCAGCCTGTCGGCCACCATCGCAATGAATTCAGAATTGGTCGGTTTGGCCTTGGAGATACTTACCGTGTAACCGAAAAGAGATGAAATCGATTCCATGTTTCCTCTGCTCCAAGCAACTTCGATGGCATGGCGAATAGCCCGTTCCACCCGTGAAGCTGTCGTATTGTACTTTTTGGCAATGTCCGGATACAGCACCTTTGTGATGGAGCCTAATAATTCGATATCCTTGTAAACCATGGTAATTGCTTCTCGCAAATACATATAACCCTTAATATGCGCAGGGACACCTATTTCGTGGATGATATGGGTTATGCTTGTTTCCAAATCTTTTTTCCTGTCATCTCGTTTTGCTTTTTGTTTGTTGGAGCTGACATTATCGAAAGAAGGGGCAACACCATGCACTTGTCTGATTTGGTCCGCTAGACTGTCCAAATCAAATGGTTTAAGAATAAAGTATGAGGCACCTAAATCAACTGCTTTTTTGGTTACTTCTTCCTGGCCGAAAGCAGTCAGCATAATGACATTTGGGTACTTTTCCTTTTCAAGTTCTTTTATTTTACCCAATACTGCCAGACCATCGATGTGCGGCATAATGATATCCAGTACTAACACATCTGGATCAAGCTCCTCCAGCATTTGCAGGCAGTCCTTCCCATTATAAGCAGTACCGATGACTTCAATGTCTTCTTTGTCATCGAAATACTCCTCCATTAAATTAATTAGCTCCCGGTTGTCGTCGACTAAACAAACTTTAATTTTCTCCACTCCAAATTTCCTCCTTTAAGTAATTCCTCCCTGAGTTCCTCGTTATGATTTCGACATAAATGCGATATTTCCTTCTTTTCTGGAAAAAACATTGGATTTTTTTCTATTTTCTTATAATAGCTTTCATTTACTCCATAATTCTTGTAATTACGACAATAAGTTCATTATTTATCGCCAATTTGTCGAAAAATCTTTTTTCTTTGTTTAATTGTAGCACATATACCAGTTTTTGCAGACTTTAGCACAAAAAAATTAACTCTTATCTTGGTTAAGATAAGAGTTAATTTGGTTTTCAGCCTGCTTTCTGTTCACTGCCATATATATCAATACCTGCTTCATTGAGCATCCACTCAATGTGTACGCCGTAACCTGAGGTCGGATCATTGACAAAAACATGTGTTACTGCTCCGATAACCTTTCCATCCTGGATAATTGGACTACCGCTCATTCCTTGGACTATACCACCCGTTTCCTTTAGTAATTCCTTGTCCGTTATCTTGATAATCATCCCTTTTGTAGCAGGGAATTTTTGCGGTACACTACTGACAATTTCCACATCGAATTCTTCTACTTTTTCTCCATGGACGACTGTCAGAATTTTTGCCGGACCTTCTTTCACTTCGTGAGATAGGGCAATAGGCATTGCCTTATCAATTTTTCCGTTCTTTATTTTTTCATCCAACTTTCCAAAAACACCGAACGGCGTATTTTTCGTGATGTTACCTAATTTCTTTTCGTTTGCTGAAAACTCGGCACGTTTCTCTCCAGGTGTACCGTTATCCCCTTTTTCAATCGCTTTAATGTTGGAGCGGACAATGGTTCCTTTATGAATTTCAATCGGTTTTCGGGTGTCCATGTCGGAAATGACATGACCCAACGCTCCATATTTTTTCGATACAGGGTCATAAAAAGTCATCGTTCCGATTCCTGCGGCAGAATCCCTGATATACAAACCGATTCGGTAATCATCTTCTTTGGCATCCAAATAAGGAGTCAATTTGGTCTCAAAGGTTTTTTCACCGCGCTTTACGGTAACTTGTAACGATTCACCATCATTTCCTGCGCTTTCTACAAAAGGAGCCACTTCCGATATTTTCTTTATTTCTTTTCCATTTATTTTTAACAGGATGTCGCCAACCTGTATATCCGCTTCTTCCCCCGGGGAAACCTTCCCTTCACTGGTTGTTATTTGATGATGACCTACTACTAAAACTCCAAGGGTATGAAGATTAACGCCGATTGACTGTCCGCCTGGTATGATACGGAAATCATCCAGAACATCGACATTCACTTTTTTAATTGGCAATCCGGCCAGTTCATAGACAATATCAGCTGTTCCCATCCCTTTTGCAGCAAAGGAAGCTTCGCCTGCTGCCTCTATAACCTCTTCATCACTGCTGGCCATCGATACATGTGTGCTGACAGCCGGCATGTGAATCCCTTCCTGGTTCATAAAAGTGGTCAGATGACCAGGTATCATAAAAAAATCTTTAACCGGTAAAAAAGGAATACACAGGAAAGCAACAAGGAGCGTTATTCCTATGCCATTGCGAAATCCTCTAAATTTCATGCTTCACTCTCCTCGTTCCTAACCCATATCAATAATTTTATTTCTGTAGTTCTAATTTGGCCTTACAGCTTCTTTTTTAAACACTGTAAAGATGAGAAATACCGGCGATAATTTCCTTAAATGTTTGGAATTAATCAAGCTAAAAGGTGGATAATAAAAAGAAGACATAGAAAAAACCCTTGCCTTTGGCAAGGGTCATCCTTGATCCTTTTTAAATTTTTCTGCAAGCTTGATCAATTCTCTGGCATGTTCCTTTGTCGTTTCCGTCATCTCTGCTCCGGTGATCATCCGGCTGATCTCTTCCACGGAAGACTCCGTATCGAGTTCTACTACAGAGGTGCTTGTCCTTTCATCGGAAACATGCTTTTCGATTAAAAGGTGTGTGTCCGCCATCGAAGCGACTTGGGGGAGGTGGGAAATACATAAAACCTGCGAGCCCGTTGCAATTCCGTGAATTTTTTCAGCTATCGCCTGTGCGACCCTTCCGCTTACCCCGGTATCAACCTCGTCAAAGATAACACTGGTCACCCCTTGGTGCTTGGAAAAGATTTTCTTCAGGGCTAACATGATTCTCGATAGCTCTCCACCTGAGGCAACTTTATTGATTTCTTTGAGTGGCTCACCGGGGTTGGTAGTAATCAAAAATTTCACAAGGTCAAAACCATTGGCCTGCATACTGACAGGAACTCCTTCCAACTGCGGATCTCCTTCTTTTCCACGTCTCATTTGTATATCGACACCGAATGCGGCTTTTTCTAAGTAGAGATCCTTCAACTCTTTGTGGATGGAATCAGACAAGGTTTCCGCTGCCTTTTTTCGAATATCATGCATATGTCTCGCTTCCAAAAGCGCATCTTCTCCAAGTTCTGCGATTTGATTTTGCAGCTTGGATAAATGGGACTCACGGTTGGTGATTTGATCAATCTCATCTTCGACTTCCGCTGCGTATTCCAAAATTTCCGTGACTGACTGACCATATTTCTTTTTTAAACGGTTGATTTCATTTAGCCGGCTTTCTATAACATTCAGCCGTTCCGGATCAAATTCCATGGAATCGAGGAAATTACGTAAATCAAACGTGAATTCCTCCAATACGTAATAATGATTCGAGAATTCCTCTTTTTTGGAAGCTGATTCTTCATCATATTCACTCGCGCTTTCCAAACCGTTCAGTGCGAGCGAAAGCCAGTCTAGTCCCTTTTGTTCTCCATATAATGCGTTATAAGCATCATGTATCCCCTGATATATTTTTTCGTAATTGTTCAGCTTATCCCTTTCTTCACTTAATGTTTCATCTTCCATCGGAGACAACTCTGCCTCTTGAATTTCCTTCAACTGAAATTCAAGCAAATCGAGCCGCTGAACCATTTCCTGTTCATTCTCGCTGAGCTCGCGATAACGCTTCCGCAGAGCCTGAAATTTTTCAAACAGACGAAGATAATCTGATTTAACTTGTCCCAGCTCATCTCTTACATATAGGTCCAATAACTCAATATGCCTGTCCACTTCCATAAGAGACTGTGTTTCATGTTGACTGTGTATGTCAATCAGTGTTTTACCGAGCTCTTTCAATATCGCTAGCGTAACTAATTTGCCGTTCACTCTGCAAATACTTTTTCCATTCGCTGTAATCGTCCGTTGAAGGACAATCATGCCGTCATCATTGATATCTACTCCAAAATGGCGCCCCTTTTCAAAAATAGGATGGTGGAGATCGTCGATTATGAACAATCCCTCTATATCCGCTTTTTTAGCACCATACCTGACAAATTCTACCGACCCTCTACCACCAGTCAATAATTGGACGGCATCGATAATGATCGATTTGCCTGCCCCGGTTTCGCCTGTTAACACAGTCAATCCTTCATTGAATGTAATCGATATTTCATCAATAATTGCGAAATCCTTGATAGACAATTCAGTTAACAAGTAAAAACCACCTCGTTTTTTTAAAGTAAACCCGTTACAACATTTCCAACAGTCTGTTCTTTATTTTCTGTGTATCCTTTTCGGTACGGCAGATGATCAAGCAAGTATCATCGCCACATATCGTCCCCATGATTTCCGTCCAATCAAGATTATCGATCAGTGCCCCAAGCGCTTGCGCATTTCCAGGAAGGGTTTTTAATACAATAAAATACCCAGCTGTATCAATCCGGACAAATGCATCCATAATCAACCTTCTAAGTTTTTCCAGCGGATTGAAGCGCTGGTCGGCAGGAAGGCTGTATTTATACTGGCCATCTACGGTCGGCACTTTAACAAGGTGCAATTCTTTAATATCCCTGGAAACAGTAGCCTGAGTGACATTGTATCCTAAGTCACGCAGCTGCTCAACGAGTTCATCCTGGGTCTCAATATCGTTATCGGTTATTAATTCTCTAATCTTTATATGCCGTTGCCCTTTCGTCATTCTACCCCTCCTTCTTTTGACAAATTCTATTCGCTTAATAAAGATCGGCAAAGGAAAAGGGCTACAGAAAGTGTAGCCCAGCTTATACTTGCTTCTGATGTGTCTCGTGTGCTTCCTTGACTACAAGGTCCATTTCGACATCAGACAGGTAATTTCCTGCTTCTTCTCCCTTATAAACAAAATAGGCTAAAAACTCGATGTTTCCATCCCCGCCCGTTATTGGTGAGAAGGTAAGCCCTTGAACGGTAAATCCTTCTGCCTCGGCAAAAGAGAGTATATTTTCCAAAACCTGGCGATGGACTGCTGCATCCCTGACAATTCCTTTTCGGCCTACCTGTTCTCGGCCAGCTTCAAATTGCGGCTTGATTAGAGCAACAACCTCTCCGTTAACATTGATCAGTTTTGCCAGAACTGGGAGAATCAGTTTTAAGGAAATGAAGGAAACGTCGATGGATGCAAATTCCGGTGTCCCTCTATTCAGCATATCCGGTGTTACATATCGAAAGTTTGTCCTTTCCATTACCTCTACTCTTTCATCATTTCGCAGTTTCCAATCAAGCTGGTTATAACCGACATCTATTGCATAGCTTAACTCGGCACCGTTTTGCAAGGCACAATCGGTGAAACCGCCTGTTGACGAACCGATATCAATCACTTTTTTTCCTTGAAGGTCGATGCCAAAATGCTTGATCGCTTTTTCTAACTTCAATCCACCTCTGCCTACATATGGAAACAACTTACCCTTAACGGTTAATGATATATCTTCTTCCACTTTCATACCAGGCTTGTCCAGCCGGGTATGTTCGGAATAGACTAATCCGGCCATAATTGACCGCTTCGCCTTCTCTCGCGTTTCAATCAACCCTCTGTCCACCAACAGAGTATCGAGCCTTGTTTTTTTACTCAAAATCAATCATGCCCTTTGCTGTTTACTTGGCAGCATGCGCTGTACATGTTGTATTGCTTGATCCTTCGTCAAACCGATTTCTTCTAATAATTGGTCGACCTTGCCATGTTCAATATAACGATCCGGTATGCCCATCCGGTGGATAGACTGGTTCTGGTAGCCGTTCTCTTCAGCAAATTCCAACACTGAACTCCCAAAACCACCTTTCAATACTGCCTCCTCGATCGTTAATATCGGCATGTTCACGGACATCAACTCATGAAGCATCCGTTCATCGAGCGGCTTGATAAATCGTGCATTGATCACCTGGACAGATATACCCTTTGCTTGCAAATCTTTGCTAGCCTGCAATGCCAGTGATATGGTAGTTCCGAAAGTTAGGATAGCAGCATCACTACCCTCTTTCAAGACCTCCCAACTGCCAATTTCTATCGAATGAAAAGTGTCATCCATAGCAACACCTAGACCATTGCCACGAGGGTAACGGACAGCAATTGGGCCATCATCGTATTCAACGGCAGTATGGACCATATGTTGGCATTCGTTTTCGTCTTTAGGCATCATCACGACCATATTGGGAATGCTTCGCAAAAAGGATATATCGAAGACACCCTGATGCGTTTCTCCGTCTGCTCCCACGAGTCCAGCCCGGTCAATCCCGAACATTACATTAAGATTTTGACGGCAGACATCATGAACCAACTGATCGTATGCCCGCTGCAGGAAAGTCGAATAAATCGCTAAAAATGGCTTCATACCCTGGGTGGCAAGACCTGCTGACATGGTTGCAGCATGCTGCTCGGCGATGCCGACATCAAAAAGCCGTTCAGGAAACTCTTTTTGAAACTTTTCCAACTTCGAGCCCAGAATCATTGCAGGCGTAATAACCGTTAACCGCTCATCTTCCCGCGCTTTTTTTTGCAGCGTACTGCTTACGACTTCACTCCATGCCGGCGGCGCATCTACTGGTTTTATTTTCTCCCCGGAATCGATTTTATACGGTCCGACTCCGTGCCATCTGTCTTTCATGTCTGTTTCTGCTGGCTGGTATCCTTTTCCTTTTTGAGTAATCACATGAACAAGGACAGGACCTCCGGTTTTCTTAGCATATTGGAGATTTTCCTGTAAAGCAGAAAAATCGTGGCCATCGACAGGGCCATAGTAGGTGAACCCGAATTCTTCAAACAGCATCCCCGGTACCATAAAATATTTCATGCTATCCTTGACTCGTTCTGCCGTTTGGGCAAGACGGCCTCCGACAGCCGGGATTTTTTTCATCAGCCATTCCATTTCATCTTTTACCCGTCTATATTTACCTGCACTTCTCATACGTCCCAATGCATTGTGCAGGGCTCCGACATTATTGGCAATCGACATTTCGTTATCATTGAGAATGACAATGATGTCTTTTTTCTCATGGCCGATATGATTCAGTGCTTCCAAGGCCATGCCTCCGGTCAATGCTCCATCGCCAATAATTGGGACAATATGACTGTCCTCTTTTTTCAAATCTCTCGCGATAGTCATTCCCATCGCGGCAGATAGCGAAGTAGAACTATGGCCCGTTTCCCAAACATCATGCTCACTCTCACGTACTTTTGGAAAACCGCATAACCCTTTATACTGACGCAGCGTATCAAACTGACCGGCACGCCCCGTTAGGATTTTATGAATATAGGACTGATGCCCGACATCAAAAATAAATTTGTCCTTCGGGCTCTGAAAAAGTTTATGGAGCGCCAATGTTAATTCCACGACACCTAAGTTCGCTCCAAGGTGTCCGCCCGTAACAGATAGCTTCTCAATCAGAAACTGCCGTATTTGTGCCGCAAACTGCTCTAATTCTTCGTTTGACATATTTCTTAAAAACGAAGGATCTTTTATTTCTGTAAGATCCATGATGGGATTCCTCCCCTTCACCATAATTTTCCGGTCGGTCATTTCTTGTCATTTACCTACCGGTTCCTATTTACTTACGCAATTCCATTTTATGTCGCAATTTGTACTTTCCCTTAGTATAACAAATATCTTCAGTAAACGTATGATTAACGATTCCGTTGACATTTTCTTCTCTTATAGCACTACCCTTTTTTTAGCAATTGCACATTAAATTTAGACTCGATCAAGGCGACAACCTTGCCCACAAAAAAGATAATATTGGTAGATGCATGGATGGCAAAATACTTGCCGACTGCTTTACCGCCGACAGTCAATGCCGCCACTAGACTGGTTAAGACTACATTGATGACAATTTGGATGGTTGAACCTTCTGAATACCCAAATCCGTTAGCTACCTGCAGGACGACAATCGCTGAAGCAGTACCACTGACGATTCCTGATATATCTCCAATCACATCGTTACAAAAACTGGCAAAACGGTCTGCATTGCGGACAATTAGCAACGCCTGCTTGGAACCGCTTACCTTTTCCGAGGCCATTGCGTGGAATGGTGTTTCATCTGCGGCAGTAGCCGCAATACCCAGCATATCAAAAAAGATACCGATCAGCACAATAACCAATACGATCAACAAACCGATGATCCAGGCTACACCGCTGAGTACGGAAGAAGATATGACTGAAAAAATAGCCGCTAACACGAATGTGATAACGGCAATACTTAAACTAAATCGTAATGACTTTTTTAGTTGTGATTTCATTGTTACCCTCATTAATCGGATTCTAGAATTATGTATAAGGAATGGTCATTTAAAAGGTAAAAACTGCGGCTTAGGTCCAGTAGGTTTTCCCAGATGGATACCGAATGTTGCCATTCTGGCGGTTCCCCTTTAAATCCACCTTAGCTTTGTCACCAAAAGCTAGACTGGATTGCCACTTAGTCCGCACTATAATCCCTTTTAAATGTCCATTGGAACAGTCTAGGAGATTTCCTCGACAGTCTTTAGCCGTTCCCTAGCCTCTTTTGCAGCACTGATTTCAAATGGCAAAATAGCGAAATAAAAGTGGCCGCTTTTATCACGCCGTGAGCCATTATCCCCTCAGGGCCACTCAAGGCAGGCTACGCTGCGAATAGAGATTCCCTTTCCCTATTGCGCAGGTTCATACCCCATTCCATAGCAGCTACTAGGCTTAGCCGCCACTACAGAGATGGGCCTCCGCGGAAGCAGGGTCCTCGCCCACATGCCTTTGTGGATCGCCCTGCTACCTTAACTCCCAGCACTGACCCAAGGCTGGGCGCCTCAAGCCAGCACAAGGAACTTCATCGATGTGCCCTTTGGCGGATTTTTAGGCCCGCCTTCAGGAACGGAGGACCGACTAGAATACTGCACCATTCCCATTTGATTACATTTTATCATAAATCAAAAAAAATCTCAATTCAAGTTAAACCGGGCATGATGCACCCCGCACTAACATAGGAGCACCTATCAGACCATTCAACGATCCCGGTTGCCGAAGTACTCGGTAATATCGACTAGGACCGAGCTTTCTACACCAGCTTCCTTCAGGGATTGCTTCGCTTTTTGTATATACAATTCTTTTTGCTGTATTGCACCACCCAGACCGAGAAGCTTTGGGTAGGTGCTTTTCAAGTTGGTTTCATCACTGCCTACCGGTTTGCCGATTAACTCGGGGTCGCCCTGGACATCGAGAATATCATCCTGTACTTGAAAAATCAATCCGAGGTAGTAGGCATATTCTTGAAGGGATGCTATTTGATCAGCAGTCGCCCCACCGATCATAGCGCCAGCAGTCACGGCATATCGGAGTAGCCTACCTGTTTTCAAAGTATGGATTTGTTCCAGTTGTTCCAAGTCTGCTTTTTTGTCTTCAGCTTGCATATCGAGAACTTGTCCAGCAACCATACCTTTCGGACCAGCTGCATCGGCTAACTGTCTGATTAATTCCACTCTCTTGGTTTCAGAAACGGCCAATTCGGAAGCGATAATTTCGAAGCTATATGTTAAAAGCCCGTCGCCGGCAAGGATGGCAGTAGCTTCATCAAACTGTATATGATTGGTCGGCTTTCCCCGTCTTATATTATCATTATCCATCGCAGGCAGATCATCGTGAATAAGCGAATAGGTATGAACCATCTCCAGGGCCGCTGCTGCAGGTGTAACCATTTTTAGGGTCCCGCCATAAGACTCGCAGCTCGCAGCCATTAAAATCGGACGTAATCTTTTCCCGCCTGCTTCGGCTGAATATTTCATCGCAGCTTTAAGCCGTTCCGGCGCCTCGAGCTTTTTTATATAACCAATGATCGCTTCATCCATCTGAAATTGCTTTTCACTTAAATATTTTTCTAGACTTTCGGTCACCCTATTCGTCCTCCTGAATAGAGAAAGGTACAGTTTCGCCTTGTTCATTAACAATTTTCTCCATTTGTTCTTCTACATTCGACAGCTTATCACTGCATAGCTTGGAAAGTTTCATCCCTTCCTGATAATAATTAATCGCCTTTTCCAACGGAACTTCCCCTTCTTCAAGCTTTTCCACAATTTCTTCCAGCTGTTTCATTGCTTCTTCAAAGCTGATTTCTTTCTCACTCATTGTTTCTCCTCCTCAATCCCCCATACCTGGCAGTCCAACGAGCCATCAAAAAGTTTTACCGTCACTTGTTCTCCCGGTTGGACCTTTTTGGTAGAGGATAATACTTCGCCGTTTTGCTGATAAGTAATGGAATACCCACGCTTCATCGTATTTAATGGGTTCAATAGAGATAATTTGTCCAGGTTTTTTTGAAATTGGTTTTGCCTTGTTTGTACTTCTTTCGCAAAAGCTCGATCAAGCCGCAGACGGAGCTGG
This sequence comes from Sediminibacillus halophilus, assembly GCF_900103695.1. Lineage (GTDB taxonomy): Bacteria > Bacillota > Bacilli > Bacillales > Amphibacillaceae > Sediminibacillus > Sediminibacillus halophilus. The sequence goes on along the minus strand of NZ_FNHF01000001.1, from coordinate 15,137 downwards.
TTAAGCTCACGGCCCATCAGCTGTGTCTGTGTTTTCGGGTGCTTTAGCATGAGCCGTTTATGAAGAGCACGGAGGCTTTCTTGCTTGCTGTTGTGTCTTGCTGACACTCCTTTGCCAAGACGCTCCACGAATTTATCAAGTTCCTGTTCTTTTTGCCGTAGTAATTGAGCGGGATAACGAAAGGCATATGCCCTTTGCAATTGGCCTAATCGTTCTTTTGCATTGGCTAATTTGCTTTTTAGCGCGCGATCCATTGAACGATCAAGGGAAATAATTCGCTCTTTAATTTCCGCTTGTGATGGAACTGCCAGCTCTGCAGCAGCTGTCGGAGTAGCTGCGCGCATGTCAGCAACCAGATCACTGATCGTAAAGTCGGTTTCATGCCCTACCGCGGATATTACGGGTATAGTGGAAGCGTGAATGGCCCTGGCAACAACTTCTTCATTAAAACTCCACAATTCTTCTATAGAGCCGCCACCGCGACCAACAATTAGAATATCGAACTCTCCCATCCGACTGGCTGTTTCTATTGCTTTTACGATGGAGGCAGCAGACTGACTTCCTTGCACGAGAACCGGAAAAAGTACAGACTTTGCGATTGGATAGCGTCTGGATAGTGTAGTCATAATATCGCGAACGGCAGCGCCTGTCGGAGAAGTGATCACTCCGATCTTTTTTGGATAAGCAGGAATGGATTGTTTAATGGCAGGGTCAAAAAGCCCTTCTTTGCTCAACTTATCCTTCAATTGTTCGAATGCTAGATAAAGAGCCCCGATGCCGTCTGGCTCCATCTGGGAAATATACAACTGGTATTGGCCTTGCGGCTCGTATACGCTCAATTCCCCTTTTGCCAGGACGTTCATGCCATTTTCCGGTTTGAATTTCAAGGATCGGTTATTCCCAGCGAACATCACTGCCTGGATTTTGGAATGGTCATCTTTTAACGTTAGGTACATATGCCCTCTACTATGGTGCTTGAAGTTGGAAATTTCGGCTTTCAACCAAACATCCTTTAAATGCTTGTCCATTTCAAATTTACGTTTGATATATTTCGTCAATGCGGTTACTGTTAAATATCTATCGTTCATCGCTAGACACCTGCATATCTGGATTTTTTTCCATCAGAAAGACAACTGATGATGCTGTTTTGCCGATTTAATTGTATTATGTAATAACATCGTAATCGTCATCGGACCGACCCCTCTAGGGACTGGTGTTATATAGGAAGCCTTTTCCGATGCTGCCTCGAAGTCGACGTCTCCCGTTAATTTTCCGTTTTCCATCCGGTTTACTCCGACATCAATGACTACTGCTCCAGGCTTAATATCTTCCGCCTTGATGAAATGTTGTTTCCCAACAGCCACTATCAGTATATCTGCCTCTGTGGTATATTTTTTCATGTCCTTTGTCCGTGAATGGCAATACGTTACCGTAGCATGTTCATTCAACAGCAATTGCCCGACGGGTTTTCCTACAATATTACTCCGCCCAACAACGACAGCATGTTTTCCTGCGATTTCAATGTTTTTCGATTTTAACATGGTCAAAATACCGAAAGGAGTACATGGATAGAACGTATCTTCTCCGGTAAGCATGCGCCCAATATTAATTGGATGGAAACCATCCACATCTTTTTCCGGACTAATCGCTTCGATTACTGCTTGTTCTTCGATATGATCGGGAAGCGGCAGTTGGACAAGAATACCGTGAATATTTTCATCTGTATTTAAATCGCCAATCAGATTGAGCAATTCCTGCTGAGAAGTTGTATCCGGTAATTTAATGAGATTGGAATCAACCCCGACCTCGTCGGATGCCTTTTGTTTTCCTTTCACGTAAGACTGGGAGGCCGGATCATCTCCTATCAGGACGACTGTCAAACCAGGTATAATCCCTTTTTCCGCAAGTTTCTTTACTTCTTCTTTCATCTCCAGTCGCAATTCGGCTGCTAAATCTTTTCCGTAAATAATTTCGGCTCCCATTTTACTTTCCCCCTATTTTAACATCTTAGATAGAACACCATTGATGAATCTTCCGGATTTTTCATCTCCATAACTGTTGGCTAGTTCTATCGCTTCATTTATCGCCACGCTGCTTGGCACATCCTCTTTATAGGACAATTCATAAGCAGCGATTCTCAATAAGGTTCTTTCTACAGAAGCGAGTCTGTTGAACGTCCAATTTTCAAGGTTTTCATTGATTTTCTCATCGATTTCCTGTTTATGTTCAATCACACCATATACAAGGTCTGTTAAGAAAGCATCATCAACCGGACCATCCATCACATGCTCGATAGCCTCTTTCGGCGGAATGTCATTGACATCCATCTGAAAAAGGATCTGGAAAGATTTTTCACGTGCTGTTCGTCTTTTCATCGTTTCATTCTCCTTTAAATACCTGTTCAAATAACGGGCTCGTCCTGATTCTTTTTGAACAGCTGTTCAAGCAATACCTGTTTCAAATAATAACATGTTACAGGATACAAAGCCATTTCCAGATAATTTTTACAGAAATCATCGAAAAATACAAGCATGCTTTCCTATTCATCAGGATAATTAAAAACAAGACCAGGAAGCGACTGTCGCTCCTTGGTCTTGTTTTACTAGTTAAATTGTTTCTTCTTCCGTTTCATCCCGATCGATTTGAACACCGACGATATGGATATTTATCTCATCAATTTCAAGTGCAGTCATATTCCTCAATGCCTGCCGTATATTGGTCTGGATTTTTTGTGCAACTTCCGGAATCCTCGAACCATAATCAAGCACGACAAAGACATCGATCAGAACACCCTTATCCGTGAGTTCGACTTTAATTCCTTTTCCGTGCGATTTTTTTCCGAACCGTTCGGCTACCCCGGATGCGAAGTTGCCGCGCATGGCATAAACACCTTGTATCTCGGTAGTGGCGATGCCGGCTATAACCTCGATTACTTCCGGAGCGATTTCCACTTTACCCAGATCAGAGCCCTCACTAACATTCAATAAAGAGTTTTCGTCCATTCCGTTCACTCCTTTTTATGCTATTCATCTTCCATTATAGTATATTTCTCCAGAAACTTCGTATTAAAATCTCCGTCAATAAATTGAGGATGTTCCATCATTCTAATATGGAAGGGAATAGTTGTATGAACGCCTTCAATTACAAATTCGTCAAGCGCCCGTCTCATTCTGCTGATTGCTTCCTGCCTGTCTGCTCCGTGAACGATTAACTTGGCAATCATGGAATCATAATAAGGAGGAATGCTATAGCCCGGGTATGCACCGGAATCGACCCTTACACCCAGACCTCCTGGCGCAAGATACATATCGATTTTGCCTGGTGAAGGCATGAATTGTTTAAACGGATTTTCAGCATTGATTCTGCATTCAATCGACCATCCTTCAAACTCGATATCCTCCTGTGCGAACGACAGGGGCCGATCGTTGGCAATATTGATTTGTTCCTTGATCAAATCGATTCCGCTTACCATTTCGGTTACCGGATGCTCTACTTGAATACGGGTATTCATTTCCATGAAATAAAACGTTTCTTCTTTCTTATCAAAGATAAACTCGATCGTCCCAGCTCCTGAGTAATCAACTGCTAAAGCAGCCTTGACTGCCGCGTCGCCCATTTTTTTTCTGATCTCTGGGGTGATCGCCGGTGATGGTGATTCCTCAATCAACTTTTGCAATCGACGCTGGACGGTACAGTCCCGCTCGCCGACATGTACGGCATTGCCGTGATTATCAGCCAACACTTGAATTTCCACATGACGGAAGTCTTCAATGTATTTTTCCAAATAAACACCAGGGTTACCAAAAGCCGTTTCAGCTTCCTTCTGGGTTACCCGGATACCTTTGACCAATTCTTCTTCTGTCTTGGCAACGCGAATTCCTTTTCCGCCGCCTCCGGCAGTAGCTTTAATGATTACCGGATAGCCTATTTCTTTGGCTACACGCCGCCCTTCTTCTTCGTCCGCAATAATTCCTTCTGAACCAGGAACAATCGGAACCCCGGCAGCTTTCATCGTCTCTCGTGCTACATCTTTTGTACCCATTTTTTGAATAGCATAAGCACTCGGTCCGATGAATGTAATATTGCAAGCCTTGCAAATTTCTGCGAAATCTGCATTCTCTGACAAAAAGCCATAACCCGGATGGATAGCATCCACTTCGGTTAATGTGGCTACACTCATGATATTTGTGAAATTTAAATAGCTGTCCTTGCTAAGGATTGGACCGATACAGTAAGCTTCATCTGCTAGCTGGACATGGAGGGATTCTTTGTCACCTTCTGAATAAACCGCTACCGTTTCAATCCCCAGTTCTTTACATGCACGAATGACCCGGACAGCAATTTCACCTCTGTTTGCAATCAATATTTTCTTAATCACACTGTCATCCCCTTACTATGCCTTGACTCTGAATAATGGTTGTCCATACTCGACGAGTTCTCCATCTTCAGCGAGAATCTCGACGATTTCCCCGGATACATCCGCTTCTATTTCGTTGAAAAGTTTCATCGCTTCAACAATGCAGACAACCGTATCTTTGTTTACTTTATCGCCTTTTTTAACATATGCGTCACTTTCCGGTTCTGGTGAACTATAGAATGTTCCAACCATAGGCGAAACGATTTCGTGATCGAAGTCTCCAGCATTTTGTTCTTGCGGTTGGTTTGGTACAGGTTCTTCTTTTACCTGTTCCTGAGGTTGAACCGGAGCTGCTGATGGTGCAGGAGCAGTTGTTTCCTGACGAACAGCCGGTTCGCTTACGATGGTTCTTTCCTGGATCACTTCTCCAGCCTGCTTTTTCATAGAAACCTTCGTTCCATTTGATTCATAGTCGAATTCATCAATGGAAGACTCATCGATCAATTTAATTAAATCTCTAATTTCCTCTACTTTTAACATAAAGTGGGGCACCCCTTTTATCACAATTTATCAACAGGTACTAATAACTCCTCTTAACATTTTACGAAAACGAAAGGAAAACTTCAACTCTTAGGTGGAAAGTAAGAGGAGTGATATTCATTATATCCTGTTGTTCAAGGCTTGTCTGCTTTTCCGTGATAACAGCCGATAAATGAAGAAGAAAAAACCGACTAACCCAGGGAGCATCCCGGGAAAATCGGTTGAGGCTGGACAACTTGAACTTGTCCGGTTCTAGCTCGCAGGCTGGAACTTCACTTCGATTGTTACTTCGCCAAACTCGTCTTTCACCATTTGAATGATATTGTTCGCTTCTGTTTTAGACAGTTCTTCAGCTTTGACGGTTACAACTACTTCGTTATCTTCTGATCGAACAAGCACATCTTCATACTGATTTTCCGCCATGATTGTTTCTTCGATAATTGATTCTTTTTTTGCCGCTTCCTCTATTTGCTGCATCTCTTCATAAGCGGCATTGATCTCTTCCGTAGAAGCGGTACTGGAGGCAACCGTTTCTTCTAACTCTTCTTTCTTGGCACTTCGATCATCCTGTATTTGCATTCTAATAGAAGTGAACAATTCATCGGTTGAAGACTCGGAAATGACGGAGTCTCCTTCCTCTAATAATTCTTCATCCTCCCCTTCCACCATCTGGGCCCCATCCCCTGATGTTTCCTTGTTCTCTTGGTCCGCATTATTTAAAAAGGCCAGTTCCTCACTATTTGGAGAACTCATATAATATACACTCAGTACAATCATTAAACTTAACATTGTCAATAACCAAACTGTTTGCTTTTTCAGCATGTCAATTCCTCCTTATTAATTTTTAGGCATGACCGAAATCCGGTGTGTTGGGACATCCAAAACTCTGGATACTGCTTCGACTACCCATTGCTTAACCTGCATATGGTCCACTCCTTTGGCTACTACAAGGACCCCCCTTACATCTGGCTTTTTTGTATGGACAAGAAGCGGAACTTCTTTATCACCTTGTCTGACAAGTACGACTTCCTGCTCCCTTGTAGAGTCTTCAAGGGTACGCTCTCCGCCGTTTTGATCCGTTTCGTCTGTGGTCTGTGTTCCGATGATTAAATTTTTTTCGTAAACCTTTTGCTTGGTGGAATCTAAATTCACCATTGCCTCCACGTCGGAAACGCCTTGGATTTTTTCTAATAGTGCTGTCAGTTCCTTTTCATAATTTCCTTCCAAGTCTGCTATCTCTTCATCCTTCTCAGCGATGGTCTCTTCTTTTTTATTGAGGAAAGTCTCCTGCTCATTGGTACTGCTGTCAGGAGTGACAGATAGCATGTTATCCCCGCTGTTTTTTTCTGATGAGAATATTCCGCTGACCAATATCAACAGCAGACCAACAAGCCCGACGATCAGTACATACGCAAGTTTTGTCGGCTTATTGTCGTCACCTTGCTTTAGCTTAACGTGGGATAACAGTTTTTTTAGCGGGTTATTCACTCTATCCCTCCTCCCAGTTGATGGTTATCGTTTGATCTTCCAATCCCCATGCTTCAAACAAAAAGGACTTGATTGGTTTTGAATCAGGCATGTCCTCCTTTACTGGTTCTTCGCCAATATCGATCACGACCTCCTCCACACTACCCTCTGTCTCCACGTTCGTTTGATGTTTTCTTAAAAGAACATGGATACCTTTTAACGTTTCGAAAGAAAGGTCTTCACCCTCTTCAAACTGAAAGGAGATATCAGCAATTTCCACATCATGTTTTTGTTCCAACCCCTCTTCCACTTCATTTTTCATTTGGACAGCCATTTCTTCTAAAATATATGCACGTTGAGAGGCTTGTATTTCTTTTTTCTTTAAATCGATTGAATTTTTCATTTCTTCTTCCTCGGTTGCCGTATCAAATCCAGCTGAAGCTTTGGACATCATTGTGTCTATATCCATTTGAAAAAGCCGGAACAATGGTTGTAAAAAGATCAGTATCAATACAAGTCCGACTACTACCTTGATGTATTTTTTCATAGAGGAGTTCGGCATCAGGAGATCGATCACCATCGCCAATAGTAGAAACAAAATAATTTGGGTAACCCACTCCGTCAGTAAGTTCACGTTAATCCCTCCCTGTTCATCGCAGCATCACCGTTAAATTGCTGGACGCAACGAGGATTACTATTGCAAGGAAGAACATGAAGGTAACAATCAACAGTGCAGCAAATATATAAATAATATATTTGCTAATGCTGTCCATACACTCGATCACAGGGCCATCCCCAATAGGTTGAAGAAGAGCGGAAGCGAGCTTATAAATGAGGGCAATCACAAAAATCTTCACAGCAGGGAACAGAGCGATACCTAGTATAAGAATGACACCGACTAAACCGATAGTATTTTTCAACAAAAGAGAAGCACTCAAAACGGTATCTGCGGCATCAGTAAACATCCGTCCTACCACAGGAATAAAATTCCCGGTGACAAACTTAGCGGTTTTTAAAGCAATCCCATCCTGAACTGCAGTAGCTGCTCCCTGGACGGAAATAACTCCCAAAAATGCTGTGAGAAACACACCTAGCAATCCTATCCCGATATTTTTCAGCAGATCAGCAAGCTGCGTTGCTTTATAATGTTCATTCAACGTACTGACAATGGATAATAACGCCGACAAAAAGAACAGTGGCAGGACAACGACGGAAATCAGCAGCACACTGATATGAATAAGAAATACGACTGCCGGGTGAAAAAAAGAAACAGCAGCCATACTTCCCAAAGAGGCCATCAAACCCAGCAACAAAGGGAGCAGTGCTACCATAAATCCACTCATCAATTCAATCGATTCTTTGGCATAAGAAGCGGCTGAATGAAAACTGTTCAATGCCAGGACAATCAGGACTAAATAAACAATGGCATAAGCTATTTTGCTGATATTATTGTTTTCAAAAGAGGATTGGAGCGTTTGTAAAATCACACAAAATAACGTCAACAAGATCAGCATGCCAAGCAACTTACCGTTGATAATCACTTCGTGGAACAAGTATTGAAGAATGCCTTTGGCCCAATCTTTGAACGAAAGAGATTCTTGATTTTTGATGAATTCCATAAAGGTGGATTTTTGCAGTCCTGGAAGATAACCGCCGTATTCATCGACTACATGGTTCCAGTAACCCTTTATCTCATCAAATGATATGGAGTCGACTGTTTGTTCATTTAATTGTTCAAACTGGTTAGGTTCCTCGGTGGCAGCCAAGCCATGGGAAGGAAGGAGAATCATTGTTGCTATCGCTACGGCTAATAATATGAGGAATTTTGTAAATTGGTGCATCGTCTTTCCTCCCCTCCATTTAAACCGGTAAAAAACCGAGAATTGTTTCAATCACAGCGGTCAAAATCGGAACTGCAAGTACCAAAATAAACACTTTTCCTGCCAGTTCTATTTTTGCTGCAATAGATCCCAGTCCCGCATCGCGAGTCAAATGTGCACCAAAATCTGCGATATAAGCAATACCAATTATTTTTAAAATCGTTTCGATATAGATTCCATTTATATTCGCTTTTTGTCCAAGGTTGTTGATCAGCGAAAAAATTTCTCCAATATACTGAATGACTGCGAGAAAAATAACAATACCAGTTATAAGAATCAGCAGGAAGGCCATTGAATATTGTTGGTCTTTCAAAAGGATGTACAGTAAACTTGCCACGATCCCCAAACTAACGATGTGAAAGATTTCCATGGCTACCCCTGGAAAAGGAATACAGATTTTATTTGATTGAACAAGTCAGCAATTTCATCGATGACAATGATCATCACGATGATGAAACCGACTACCGTGGCAAAATGAGCAATATCTTCTTTTCCCATTTGCTTCAGTATTGTATGAATCATGGCAACAATGATTCCGATACCTGCTATTTGAAATAGAACGGCGGCCTCACCTAGCATGTTATGTTTGCTCCTTTCTAGTCTATATCAAGAGTAGGACGACTAATAATCCTGTTAAAAACCCAAGACTTTTGACCATTTTGCTATATTTCAGCTGCTGATTTTGCGCTTCCTCCAGTTCTCTGTCCAAGTGGGTCAGCGCTAATTGAATATGTTTTTGCTGTTGGGAAAAATCATGCTGTCCCAATGTCCTGCCAAATTGTTTTAGGACCTCCTTCTCGCTGTCTTTCAAAGCGGCATGCGGCCAAAAGCGATCAAGATTGTACTTCCATATTTGATAAAGATCGGTTGTATTACCCTGTAAGTCTTTATTCACGGATTGAAAAAATAACGATACCGGCTTTGGAAGTTGTTGTGCCAGAGTTCCACACGCTTCCGCCAATGGAGCCTGACTGTATAAAATCTCCGCCTCTAATATTTGCAGCGCACTTTTCAACTGACGAATCTGCACTGGACGATCGCTCAATTTTCTTGAAAATTCAAAACCTGCCCACGTAGTTGCGCAAAGCAGTAGAATTGCTCCTATCCACTTCATTTTGTCTGCACCTCTGTTTCCTCTCGATACGCTCTCCGCTTTCATTTAAAATCCATTTCACTGTCCCCGGAGCCACTTTTTTCTCTAACACTACATACCTTTGGAAAGCATTGCTTTCAAAAAGCGGCAGTAAGGAAGGCCGTTTTTTCAATTCATGCAGATAGTCACCATGAATGGAACAAATCACTTTCACACCGGCATAAAGTGCTTCCATTAAGGCTTGTACATCTTTTTCGCTGCCAATTTCATCAACGAGTAAAACCTCTGGAGACATGGATCTAATCATCATCATCATACCGTCTGCCTTCGGACAAGCGTCCATGATATCGGTGCGAGGACCAAGATTATGCTGTGGTATCCCATCTACACTGCCCCCGATTTCAGAACGTTCATCGATTACCGCCGTCTTTCTGCCTGTCGCCTGTCCCCAGCCTGAGGATACCATCCTTACAATATCTCTTAGCATGGTCGTTTTCCCAGTCTGCGGTGGCCCGATGATCAACGTATTTAAGTAATCTTTCTCATATAGAAACGGAATAATTTCTTCCGCACTTCCCTGTTTTTCTTTAGCAATCCGTATATTAAAAGAGGAAATATCCTTTATCGCTTTAACAGATCCTTTTACTGTATTCACCTTTCCAGAGAGACCGATACGGTGTCCGCCTTCTATCGTGATAAACCCTTCGCGTAGTTCGTCCTCCAGGCGATAAAGGGAAAATTGGCTGATTTGATTCAATAGAAAAATCCCGTCCTCTTTCATCGGTATCAATCCATTCGCCCATTCATTTCGGCTGTCAAAAATCAGTTCAATCGGCCGGGACAGCCTTACCCTTATCTCTTGAAGACTTGTCCAACGCTTGCCGATAATGCTGGCAAGGCTTGTCCTGGACGGTTCTGAAAACAATCTTAAAATTTCTTCCACAAAACCCACCCTCGCTTTGCTCTATGAGATTTTAGAAAGCAATGAAATGGAGGGTTCACAACCCTTCGTATCACTTCTATCTCTCCTACCAACAATGTATGCCGCACACCGCCAAATATGACAAACGAAAACAAGCACAATGACGGAATGATAGAACCACAGAAACAGGATCTTTAAAATGAGAAAGCAGTAACAGAGTGGTGGGGACTGTCCCCCTTAAATGAATAGTTCAGCCAAGAAGAATAAGTGAGGGGCAGGAGACTATAATAATAACCAAAAGCGGTCAGTAGGGAACCTGTGAATACTAATTTTCCCCTTTGCATATGAATTCGATATAAAATGGAGTTGTTTTTTGTTTGCGGGGACTGGTTTTCGGGGACTGACCCCGAAGACTGTCATTCACTAACGACTTTGTTGGAGAGGGTCTGTCATCTTCTTCAACAAAGTGCCAATAAAAAAACCAGTCCGCGTCTTAATGCGAACTGGTTTTTAAATTTGCAGTTATTTTGTATTGGATTAGGCACGGGATACATATTTTCCATCTGACGTACTAATCACAAGCACGTCACCTTCGTTGATGAAGAAAGGCACTTGTACGCTTAGTCCTGTTTCGAGAAGCGCCGGCTTGGTACCACCGCTTGCTGTATCTCCTTTAATACCTGGTTCTGTTTCTTCAACTTTCAATTCTACGTTGTTAGGAAGCTCGACTCCCAACGTTTCGCCGCCATATGTCATAATATTTACTTCCATATTTTCGCGGAGAAATTTTAATTCATATTCAATTTGGTTTCCCTGCAATTCCAGCTGTTCATAAGTATTGGTATCCATAAATGTATGCGTATCACCAGAAGCATAAAGATATTGCATTTTTCTATTTTCAATATGGGCACGGCTTACTTTCTCACCAGCCCGAAAGGTTTTCTCCTGGATGTTTCCGTTCCGCAGATTACGTAGCTTTGATCGGACAAAAGCAGCTCCTTTACCTGGCTTCACATGCTGAAAGTCCAATACCTGCCAAATACCATTGTCTACTTCAATTGTTAGTCCTGTACGAAAATCGTTTACTGAAATCATGCTATTTCCTCCTTCATTCCCTCAACTATAAGGTTATCAATTCTTTCGGTGCGAAGCTAAGAGATTCATTTCCTTCCTTGGTCACCAAGGTATCATCTTCAATTCGGCACCCTCCAACATTGGGAACATAGATGCCCGGTTCTACGGTCACGACCATCCCCTCTTCAAGGACCTGTCCGCTCCGATGTGACAACGCAGGTCCTTCATGGACATCCAGTCCGAGGCCATGTCCGGTAGAGTGTCCAAAATAGTTTCCATATCCCTTTTCTTCAATATAATCTCTTGTTAATGCATCCGCTTCTTTACCGGTTATTCCGGCTTTTATTCCTTCCATTCCTTTTAACTGTGCTTCTAAAACCGTATTATAAATTGTTTTTAATTCATCACTAATATTACCTACAGCCACCGTCCGGGTGATATCCGAAGCATACCCTTTATAAAGTGCGCCGAAATCAAGTGTAACAAGTTCACCCTTCTGAATTTCCTTGTTTGAGGCCACTCCATGCGGAAGGGCTGAACGCAGGCCGGATGCAACAATGATATCAAAGCTCGAAGAAGTTGCCCCTTGCTTCCTCATAAAGAACTCAAGTTCATTTGATACATCGATTTCTTTTACCCCAGGCTTGATAAAAGTCAAAATGTGCTCGAATGCAGCGTCGGCAATTTGTGCGGCAGCTTTTATAATATCAAGCTCTTCTTCCGATTTGACTAAACGGAGTTTTTCTACTAAACCGCTGGTAGGTACAAGTTCGGCTTCAATCTGCTCATGGTACTGCTCATAAAGTCCATATGTCATATCCGCTTTTTCAAAGCCGAGTTTCTTGCCGCCCATCTTCTTCACTTGATCGGCAACCTCTTGATGAATCGGCTGCTTGTGTTCGATGATTTCGAAATCCTTCACCTGTTCACCAGCCTGCTCCGTATAGCGAAAGTCAGTGATAAACAGTGCCTTATCAGCACTTACCAGCACAACTCCAGCCGTTCCGGTAAATCCGGTTATGTATCTGCGATTTTTTGCACTCGTAATTAACAATGCATCTAAATTCTGATCCTTTAGCGCCTGTCTTAGCTTCTCCAGTTTCCCCATCATCCTCATCCTTTCTTGTTTTCTTCCAGAAATGCTAAAGTTGCCAAACGATATCCTGTCGTACCCAGTCCAACCACTTGACCATAGCATACTGATGCAAGCATGGAATGATGACGGAAAGCTTCCCTCTGATGTATGTTGGAAATATGAACTTCGATGACTGGAACATCTATACCGCTGATTGCATCCCGGATGGCGATGCTAGTGTGTGTATATGCTCCTGGATTGAATACAATCCCCTGATATGTACCCTCGGCATCTTGCAAACAATCAATTAATTCCCCTTCGTGATTCGATTGGAAAGTGTCCAATTCCCATCCATAAGCAGCCGTTAACTGTTTTATCTCTGCATGCACATCTTCCAAAGTCGTTGTGCCATAAATTGACGGCTCCCGTTTGCCAAGTCTGTTCAGATTCGGACCATTCAACAGTAATAATCGCTTCATTGCAACTTCCCCATCCCTTTACCATCTATACTGATACATCATCTTTCAGTTTATCATAATTAACTATCCTTTGAATAATTTTTTCCCCCGGCCCTTTGTGCATCCTGATAATTATATGCTATCGAATAACCGATAAAGGTGCCATACAACAAAAACAGACAAATGGTTGTCACGACGGTATCGCTGTCCAGCTTTGTCATTTTTGGCACATTAGGAAACATCGGATTCAATAGATAAAAAACCAGGAACCACAAAGCAATACCGAAAATAGCACTTGGCCAGATTCCTTCCACCGTTTTCATAAAGAAGTAAAAAATAGCAGCTGTTCCAATCGACAACAGGCCTATAGCAAAGATGGAAATTACCTCACCAAGCCAGCCATCAGTCCAAGCCATAGTCAGCCAGGGTCTGAGAATGAAAGTTGCTGGTGAATAGGAAGTGAAATTGAAGAATGACGCAACATAACCAATGAAGCTCCATAGCACGCCTCCGAAAAAACCAGTGAACAAGGCTTTCCGAAAAAAGGAAACAGATTTTTCCTGTTTATTTTGCTCTAAATTTTCATTGTCTTTATCCATAGATAACACCACCTTCCTTTATAAGAATGGCCAATAACCTTTAATTTCATCCATCTACTTCTTTTGTAACACTTTAAAAAATCCGCTAGTTATCTAAATATTTTTTTAGTAAAATAAAGATATGCTTTCACACTGTGACAAGGGTCAAAATTCTTTTCGGAAAATAGCGTATGATAATGAATAATATTGGTCTATCGGGGAAGAATTTATTCGTAAGTGACAATATGCTTTTTCCCGAAATGCTTCATTAATTGGAAAGAAAAATCCACTTAAACGGTGTAAAATCTTTCTTTTCGGGAAACGTTATTAATGAAGTCTGCTATCGTACTATTTTTTTCGATCATCTGCTTCCTGCATCAACCACCCATACATTTTTAGTTATTCCGATTTTTTCTTTGGAAAAATCCAATTTAAAGGATAAAAGACATTCCCCTAGTGGTATACAGGATAGTAAGAGAAATCGAAATGGTTATTTCGCTGGTGAAAGGAGGACTTGATTAGATGACTCGCAGTAAGATGTCCCTTTTTATTTATTTACTGATCGGCCTTGCTATATTTGGGTTTGCTGCTCAGCTGTTAACGAATACAAGTGGATTATTAATGAATTTGGTCATGATGGTAGCGGTCGGCGCTGCATTATACGGGGTCGTTTACTACTTTTTCATCCGCAAGCGTACATCGAATGAATTAAAAAAGTATAAGAAAGCAGTAAAGCAATCGAAGATGAAATACAAAGGGGAAGATGCGGCTAGCAAAAAAACATTTTCTCAGGCTGCTAAAAAGAATGCCCCACTCTTGAAGCAGAAAAAAAACAATCGTGCCCGCGCCACCCATTTGCGGGTGATTGACGGAAATAAACACAAGCGGAAAAATCGAGCTTCTCTGTAAGCTCGATTATTTTTATGTGGGTCAGAGGATTCTCTATGATTTAAGCTGTGACCGACCATCCCATTATGTAGTAAGCTCTTCTTGGGAAGGAGAGTGAAACTGAATTCTGTTAGGAGAAAAATTCCATATGCGGCTTTGCCTGTCGATAGTATTCCAATCGATCCTGCAGTGTACCAGTATGAAACTCAAATTTGTGTCCATCCGGGTCTGTAAAATAAATCGAGGATTTATCCCGCTCATCGCGGCTTCTGCCTTCCAAAATAGGGACTTCTAGCTCCTCTAACTTTCTACATGCTTGTTCGAGTTCCGACTTTTCAATCGAAAAAGCGATATGTGTATAGGACTGATGAATCTCCCTTCTTGGGATATCTTTTTCAACATTGAGGGCAAGCCACAGCCCGTTCAAATCAAAATAAGCAGTACTTCTCCCCTTTACGAGCAGCTTGGCATCGAATACATTTTGGTAAAAAGCAATTGACCTCTCCAAGTCCGTTACTGAAAAAAGCAAATGATTAATGCCTTGCACGTTCATAAATTCACCTCTTTCGTGTATTAAAAAGTAAATAAAAACTAATCGCCCCACATTGCCGCCAGTATTTTTCAGGATTAGGAGTGGGACAGATGATAGAAACTGCACCATAGTTTGAATTAGTCTTCCAAACTTCTTACATTGATTGAGTGGGAGTGTGACGCTGCGGAAATACCCTGCGCTTTCCGCGGGCGGCTGGTGAGCTTCCTCGAGCTCACGCTCTGCGGGATCTCACCGAGGCCTTTCCTCCCGCAG
>NZ_FNHF01000011.1 GCF_900103695.1 Sediminibacillus halophilus | reverse complement strand
CTTCCTCCATGCGGAGGAAGGTATTACCCGGTATTAGCCCCGGTTTCCCGGAGTTATCCCGATCTTACAGGCAGGTTGCCCACGTGTTACTCACCCGTCCGCCGCTCGTTCCACAGGCTTCACCCCGAAGGGATCCGCCTGTTTCCCGCGCTCGACTTGCATGTATTAGGCACGCCGCCAGCGTTCGTCCTGAGCCAAGATCAAACTCTCCATAAATGTTGAGCTTGCTTGCTCGTTCAAAAAACTAGCTTGTATATCTTGCTTGACATACTGGTTGTTTTGTTCAGTTTTCAAAGATCAAAATTTGTTTCGTCGTTTTTGGCGACGAAATACAATATAACATGGTTGCAAATAAGTGTCAATGTTTTTTCAACAAATTATTTTCAATGTTGAACACAAATAATTAGCGCTAACTTGCAACAAAAAATAATATACCACATCACTAATCGTTTATCAATAGTAAATTTTAAAGGCTTCCACCCTATCCCTTATGGAAATTCAGCTATGATACGGTATGCTTGATTATCCTTCTTTATTCTCGTTAACTTTCTTAACCAGACTATCCAAAGCAAGGTGACTGGTATCTGAAATGACCCAATCGGCTTGAGCTAGATATTCCCTTTCTCCTACACCGACAGCATACATTCCCGCTGCTTTGATAGCCTTTACGCCAGAACTGGCATCTTCAATTCCGACACAACGCGCTGCAGGAGCCTCCAGCTGTTTCGCTGCCGTTAAAAACACCTCTGGATCAGGTTTTCCACGTTCCACTTTTGCTGCATCAACCACTGTATCAAGTAAGTCTGTCACCCTTAACCGTTCAATAACGGTCTGTGCATTCTTACTTGCTGAAGCAAGGCCCGTTTTTATACCTGCTTGTTTTGCTTCTTTCATAAATGATTCTATGCCAGGCAATAAATCCTCTTGGCTAATCTTTTGAATCAATTCCTGATAATGTTCATTCTTCTTTGCTGCTAATCGTTGTTTCTCTTCTTCTGAGTATGTTTGATTGCTTTGCTGCAGAATTAACTCCAAAGAGTCGACTCTGCTCAAGCCTTTCAGCTGCTCATTAAAAGAACGGTCAAAAGGGATATCCAGTTCGTCCGCCA
The DNA here is from genome assembly GCF_900103695.1 of Sediminibacillus halophilus. Taxonomy (GTDB): domain Bacteria; phylum Bacillota; class Bacilli; order Bacillales; family Amphibacillaceae; genus Sediminibacillus; species Sediminibacillus halophilus. The sequence continues at coordinate 62,773 of NZ_FNHF01000011.1, read as the reverse complement.
GAGCTTTCCACGCTAAAAAATGATATTCCGCTGTATCAGTTATCACTCCGTCTAAATCATAAATAATTGCTTCTATCTGCATCACAACCATCCTCCTTTCCGATAATATCCATTACCATGACTATACCACAAAGAGAATGGGTGTTAATCGTCCTTAGCCATTCAAAATATACTTTCTACACTCCTTATCCTCAGCCACCTTGCGAAACAGCCGGAACAGAATACGGTAACGTTCCTTCATTGCCCGTCTCACTAAATGGTCAATCCGATTATCCTCCATATCCAGCAACAGTTCCTCCAACTCCCGCTTTATGAGATATTCCATTTCCTTTCGTTCTCTTTCGTCGACCAACAGCCCAATCATTCCAATCGCCCCCAATAATTGTATAAATGTTTTACTATGATACCCGCCTTTCCTTTTTTTATAATTGCGCGGACGGAAACGGAAAATTCAGAAACTTATTAATGGAGATTCTTCATTCGCATTTGGCTCATGAATGGACATTGACCATCATAAAATAAAGCAAGTCCAAAAGGAGGGGAGCAATGGAACATTTTTATGTCATGAAAGTGAATCGATGGAAGCGTTGGGCCTTCATCGTAGTAGCAGCACTCTTTTCTGCATTTATTATATGGGTGGACAACGAAAGCAGTTTGTCTGTTTTCTCTACAAAGGAAAGTCCAGCCGCGTTAAGTAAAGGGAGCGAACAGGATCCGAATATCGCCCTGACCTTCAATATTAGCTGGGGAAATGAGAAAGTGGAACCGATCTTGGAACAGTTAAACAAGTATGAGGTGAAAGCTACCTTTTTCTTGAGTGGCGAATGGGCCGAGCGACACCCGGAAATCGTAGATAAAATTGCAGAAAAACATGAAATCGGGATGCTTGGATATCGTTACAAAAGCTACCTGAAGCAGGAGAAGGAACAAGTGAGGAAAGACTTGATCTATGCCAAGGAAGTGTTCCGCAAGCTTGGCTATCCGGATACCAAGCTGCTACGCACACCAAGCGGTCATTTTGACAAGGAAATATTGAAAATGGCCGAGGAATTAGGATTCGATGTCATTCAATGGAACGTAAATCCGCATGATTGGGAAAATCCCGGGGAACAAGCAATCATTGACGAAGTGATGAAAAATACAACCAATGGTGACATTATCCTTCTCCATGCATCCGATTCTGTGAAACAGACTCCTGGAGCATTGAAAACACTGCTCCCCGGATTAAAAAACAAAGGGTTCCAATACGTCACCATTTCGGAACTAATTTCCCGGATAGAAGCAAAGTCAAAAACAATTGACTAATTCATGAAAAAGCAAGCGTTTATTTTTTACGCTTGCTTCTTTGTTTTTTATTCTGTTTCGTCGCAGGCTTCGCTGAAGAAGTTAATTCCTTTCCTTCCGCTGCCGCTTTTTGGTTGGTAATACGATGGAGCAATAATAATTGATAGGTGTTACATAATAATAACGGAATAATCATCAGCCATTCATAATCGCTCCCAGTCGATCGCAGACCGGGTACCCATTCAATGGAGGTAACAACAAACATAAAAAACAACGCTGGGATAAACGCCTTGGCATTGGTTTCATTTGCTTTGATTTTTGCAATTACCAAGCTATATCCGAACAATACAGCAGCTACCAGCAAATAGATAAATATGGGAGTTTCCCCATCGGCAGCCTTATAGCGGAAGTAAATCAAATCAAATAAAGTGAAGAGGATCAGCACTACCTGAATCGGCAGCCAAAACCCCCTGAACATACCCAGTCCAAATTGATTAATGGTCAAATAAGCAAAGAACCCCATTTGACTGATTAAGCTGAAAACCAGTCCGAGGGCGGTGAAAAATATTACTAAGCCCAATATTTCAAAAAGATCAACCGGCTGAAGATACTCCCCATAAGCTCCGGCTTTTACAAAAAAGCTGGTAATAAGGGTAGAAGCCGCTCCAACCAGAAGGGTGGTTAAAAACATGCGAACCCAATTTCTACTGTTCACTCGATATCCTCCTAATTAATATACCTTGTCCCTACCGTATTTTATCACGAATCCCCCGTTTTTTCTTCCGCAATACATATTTTTTCTGATTCGAACCATATTAAAACTAAGTGAGTGCAAATAAAAGGAGTGGATCCTGTGTGTTTAAACTCATGCCACATTTACTATTGTGTATATCGCTTCTCCTGTTAAGCTCATGTGGTGGCGGTGGTAATACCACGAGCGGAGAAGAAGGCAACTATGATACAACCAAGAAAATGGTTACCGATATATTGAAGACGGATGAAGGGAAGAAAGCAATTACCGAAGTGCTTTCCGACGAAGAAATGCAAAAGACCTATGTGATCGAGGGGAATACAGTAAAGGATTCAGTCGAGAAAGCATTAACTTCCGAAGAAGGAAAAAAGTTTTGGACCAAAATGTTTGATGACCCGAAGTTTGTTGAGTCATTCTCCAAAGCCATCAAGGATCAACATAAGGATGTATTAAAAGGCTTGATGAGTGATTCGTCGTTTCAAAAGCAAATGATCGAGTTATTTCAAAACCCGGAAATGACAGAGCAGATGGTAAGTGCCATGAAAAGCCAGCAGTTCCGTGAGCATTTGGAAAAAACGATTCAGGAAACAATGGATTCGCCAATGTTTAAAGCCCAAATGAGCGAAATTATTTTAAAAGCTGCAGAAGAAATGAAACCATCCCAGGGCTCCGGGCAAAACCAAGGCGGCGGAAGCGGTCAAAGTCAAGGACAGGGTGGTCAGCAAGGTTCGGGACAAGGGCAAGGTGAGAGCGGAGGGGGAGGAGGAGGTTGATTCTCCTTTCAAGAAATATGGAGAGCAGTCCTTTTCAGGACTGCTCTCTTTTAGCATGGTATAAAGTTTATTCAAAATTATCGATTACTTTAGCAGCAATTTTGCGGTATTCTTTCCCGTTCGGGTGATCTTCCTGGTAAACGGAAGGGGCAAATACATCTTCTTCTTCATAAGGCTGCTGCAATGACAGCTGACCTATCACCTTTGTTTTCAGATACTCAGCCAGTTTTTTACCGCCGCCTTTTCCAAAGACATATTCTTTTTCACCGGTAGTCTTGCTCTCAAAATAAGCCATATTTTCCACAATTCCAATGATTTCGTGTTCCGTTTGCATGGCCATTTGCCCTGCTCTCGCTGCCACAAAAGCAGCGGTAGGATGCGGAGTCGTCACAATGATTTCCTTCGAGGAAGGAAGCATGGAATGGACATCCAAAGCAACGTCTCCCGTTCCTGGCGGTAAATCAAGCAGCAAATAATCAAGCTCTCCCCATTCTACTTCTTTAAAAAAGCTTGTCAGCATCTTGCCCAGCATCGGCCCACGCCATATAATTGGAGAATTGTCCTCTACAAAGAAGCCCATGGATACCAGCTTGACACCAAACCTTTCTACAGGAATGATTTTTTCACCCCGTACCACTGGACGTTCTTCTACCCCCATCATATCCGGGACACTGAATCCATAAATATCTGCATCGATGATGCCGACTTTTTTGCCAAGCCTTGTCAACGCCACAGCCAAGTTTACGGTCACTGTCGACTTTCCGACACCGCCTTTACCACTGGCAATCGCGATAAATTTGGTATTGGCATTCCCGCCTAACAGTGAGTTTGATTTCTCCTCGTCCGCTGCGGGTTGGTACTTCGCAATCACTTCATCGGGAAGCTGCTCGAAACGGAGTCCGACTGTGTTTGCACCCGCTTTCTTTAATACGTTGACGATCTCCTGTTGGAGCTGCATTTGTTCAGCAGTGTTTGTTTTAGCGATCGCTAATTTCACACTGACATGCTTCTTTTCTTCCTTTATGCGTACTTCCATTACTCCGCCAGTTTTCTCAAACGTTGTATGTAAAAACGGGTCTTCAATTGGATTTAATAAATCTAAAACCTGCTCTTGGGTAAGCAAATTGTGTCACCATCCTTTAATCGCTGTCCTTTTCCCACAATGCTAGTATAACATATCTGTACGGGATGCTAAGTGATACGATTTCAGGATGGAGAACCGTCTCTTATTCATCTTCTTTTTCTTCTGTAACGTAACGAAGAATGCCCTCATATATACTTGCTGCCATTTTCCCCTGATAATCATCGGTCTTTAACAGATCCCGTTCATGGACATTCGATAAAAATCCGATTTCGACAAGCGCTCCAGGAGCATCCGCATGCTTCAATAAATACATGCTGTTTAGCCCTAGTGCCTCCCGTGTCGTATTTTCCAGGTTCCGTTTGATTTCGTCTTGGATTAATTTGGCCAGACGCTCATTCTCACCATCGGAAGGATAATAAAAGGTCTGTGCTCCGGACCATTGTTTAGCAGGAAGCGCATTTAGATGAATGCTGACGAAAAAATCCGCTTCCTTATCTTTTATGAATTCCACCCGGTTACGAATATCCTCCGATTTTCTCCGCGACAATCCTCTTGTTTCCTTTGCAGCCAAATCCTCATCTTTTTCTCTCGTCAAAAAGACGAGAGCCCCCGCCTGCTGCAAATAATTTTGCAGCTTCTTTGCCACACGCAGGGCGATCTCCTTTTCCTGGGTATCATCGCTTCCTTCCGCCCCGCCATCTGGACCGCCATGGCCGGGATCCAGCACAATCACTTTTCCAGACAACGGCAACGCCCATGAATCCCACGAATCGGTAGATTGTTGAATCGGATATTGAATTAACAGCACCAACAGGATTACGCCCACCATCCATATAGCTGCTTTAAGGTACTTTTTCATGCTCCCCGGCCTCCTAAACATCTTCCTGTTGTCCACTATATGGGACAAGTCGGATGTTTATGACAGGTTTTACGAGCATAAACAGATAGCAGCAGTGGAAAGGCCAAACAAAGACCCTCAACCAAAATGGTTGAGAGCCTTTGTTTTGTCGAAAGATCAACGCTTCGAGAATTGCGGCGCACGACGAGCGCCTTTAAGACCGTATTTCTTACGTTCTTTCAAAGGTGGATTTCATTTCCAATATATGAAAACTGATGAACCGCTATAAAGCACCGTTTTAACCATTAAGTGTTTCGTGGGATTATATGCTGTTATTACTTTCCTCAATAAAAGAGGTACCCAGTTTGATACCACTTATGTTGTTCTATCTCCCTCTTTAATAACCCTAAGACAGTTACATTATGATGGAAACTTTGATACTTTTTTCAAATTAACTTCCATTATCTCGGTGCTTATAGTTTAATATATACGTATTGGAGATGATGCAAATATGAAAATTGTCCCCTTTATAGTAGTGTTTCTGTTTACTTTGGTTATTTATGGATGTAACGTGAAAGAGTACACGAAGTAGATAAGAAAAACGGTGAACCACGTAAAGGGCGCTACTATCTTTGGCATCCGTATAGAAGAACTCCTAAAGCTCACTCATTTTATGGGAGTCCTGTAAAGTAAAGGAGATATAAATTGATAAGTATCGAATTCCTACAAAAAAAATACACAAGTAAAAAAGCGCATTTAATCTTTTCGCGCGAGCAAGTCGTTGAGCTATTAAAAAGAAAATTTAAAGCTGAAGAATTTGATTATCATGACCTATTGGATCTCCCTAATGATGATCACTTTAATTACAAGAACATATACACTGCTTTCGCAATTAAAGACTATAAAATACTAGCGAAGTTGTTTAATGAAACCGAGAGAGAGAATCATAGCGAGGAGGTTATTGATAATAGAGAGAACCCTTTGAACTTCAATAAAATCAAAAAAAACAAAGAACAAATTTACAACCATATTTTATTAGATGAACAGGAAGGTCGTCGTTTAGATATTATTCTTGAAAGCGATGGTCATATAATTACTGAATTTCAAGTGAGAGCAGAATCTGAGTTCCTTAATAAATATTTGAATTCACTAACAGTTGGTGCAAAACTATCCAAGGGTTCTACAGATACAAAAGAAGACCTCAAAGATGAAGATTTTATTTTTTACCTTCAAAATCTATATGAATTTGGATTTATAAAATAATTTAAAAGGCAGCTTTAAGGCTTCCTTTTAGTTTTTAGATTACTCCCTAAGCTGTAGCTATTCTATAAATTACGCATCTCTTCTTTTGATAATATCCCCATTTTAATTTTAATTCCTAGTACCATATAAACATTTAGATCGTTTATCTACATTGAGTTTAGATACTTCCTTTCTATAACCTGCCGTTCAATCGAATCTAGACCCGGTCCATTTGCCGCACGATGATGACATGGCCTATGCCATTGTTTCGGCTTCTTCCCTTCACAAAGAGCACGTAAGGGCGAACTTTGTGCCCTTCATTGGTCGAACGTGGACTTTAATCATAAGAAAATCAGTTTTAAAAAGACACTGATTCACACGAGTGAAAAAAACAGCTCAAAAACAAAGGCCTCTCAGCGTGTTGTTAGCGTGGATGATGAGACTAGCGATTCTAAAAAAATGGCGGAACAAGCAAATACGGCGTTATTTGACGTTAAATCTTTCCACTCCTTTTCAATCTGATAAAAAACAACCTATTTTTATGATCTATAATCACATAAAACAAGAAATGAATTATTGCCGACTGGCTTACTAAAATGAAAGGTGGAGCAGATTTATCAAAGAAACCCGGAGCTGCCACAAATAAACGTGCACGCATTCAGGCACACACATGCCAGTTTGTTGTTTGCAGCCGGCACTTCCATCAAAGATGTACAAATTCGTCCCGGACATACGGATATTCAAACCACGATGGATATTTACATCCATGTGACCGATGAAGCGAAGGATAAAACAGCGGAGATATTCCATAAGCACATGAAATTTTAGCGTAGGGTATTCAAAGGTTGTTCAATTCCATTTTCGTACATTAAAAAACCCTCTCTGCTCGATAAGAGCAAAGAGGGCAAACCCTTGGTATATAAGGTTTATTAACGCTTCGAGAATTGCGGTGCACGACGAGCGCCTTTAAGACCGTATTTCTTACGTTCTTTCATGCGGGAGTCGCGAGTAAGGTAGCCTTCTCTTTTAAGAGCAGAACGGTATTCTGGATCTGCTTCCAACAGAGCGCGAGCTACACCATGGCGGATTGCGCCAGCTTGGCCGGTAAATCCTCCACCGTCTACGTTTACTAGTACATCGTAGCTTCCTTCTGTTTCTGTAGCAGCTAGAGGCTGCTTAATGATAGTACGAAGTGTTTCATATGGGAAATAGCTTTCAGCGTCACGATTATTTACAACGATACGTCCAGTCCCTGGTACTAAACGCACGCGTGCAGTTGAGCTTTTACGGCGTCCGGTGCCGTAGTATTGTACTTGTGCCACTATCGTTTACCTCCTTTAATTATCCGCGAAGCTGGTATGCTTCAGGTTTTTGTGCTTGATGATTGTGATCCGGGCCACGGAATACGTGCAATTTCTTACCCATTTTACGGCCAAGGCTGCCTTTTGGAAGCATACCTTTTACTGTAAGTTCGAGCATTTGCTCAGGGTATTTCGTACGCATTTCGTTTGCATTACGCTGCTTCAAACCACCTGGGTGGTTGGAGTGACGGTAATACATTTTGTCATTAAGCTTGTTACCAGTAAGTTCGATTTTTTCAGCGTTTACGATGATTACGTGATCACCGGTGTCAGCATGCGGTGTGTATGTTGGTTTGTGCTTGCCGCGAAGAATAGCAGCAACTTCACTTGCCAAACGTCCAAGCGTTTGTCCTTCAGCATCCACAACAAGCCACTTGCGTTCAATATTGTTTTCATTCGCCATGAAAGTTGTGCGCATGATCAGTACCTCCTGAATTTCAATTTCCATAATCTTTTATCTAACGACGACTTCCCATATCCACTGATTAAGAACGATAACTGCAGTCTGTAGTTTTCTGTTCTTCCTCACTCAAATGGATTGGGCAGATTGCGTATTTCATCTATTCTACACGAATTAACTTTCCGGGGCTAATCGTGGTATAGAAATAAAATGCCATTAATCATAGTATAACAATTATGCTAGGATGTCAAGGAAATGTTACACTAGGAACCGTTGTTTTGTAACGGATTTTTGTCAGTTTCCAAATAGGTGACGTTCCACAAAAACAAACCCTGCGGCGGCGCGGTTTCACCAGCTGCTATACGGTCTTCAGCGGCAATTATCTCCGGGATAGAAGCAGGTGTTCTTTTTCCTTTGCCAATTTCCAACAGGGTTCCCACTAAAATTCGCACCATATTGTATAAAAAACCGCTGCCTTTAAAAGAAAAGACAATCATTTCCCCCTCCCTGTGACAGCTTGCGTGATAGATCGAGCGGATTTTATCCCCCTGCAAGTCTGTTTTGGCGGAGCAGAAAGAAGAGAAATCATGCCGGCCCTCTAACATTGCACAAGCTTTCTGGATCGCTTCGATATCGATTTCCCCGCTTTTGCGCCAGCAAAAATGGCGTTGGAATACGTCGTTGTCCTCTGCATTCAAAACAAAATACCTGTACTCCTTTTCCTTCACATCATAGCGTGAGTGAAACGTATCGTTTACTTTTGCCGCCTTGATTACTTGTACATCATCTGGCAACAAAGCATTTAAAGCTTTTTTCCAGTTAATTTCCGGCATTTTAATGTCGGAATCAAAATGGATGACTTGGCCTTTGGCATGAACACCCGCATCAGTCCTTCCTGACGCGACTACTCGAACGAAGTCACCTTTATGCACTTTGGTCAACGCTTTTTCTATTTCTTCCTGAACAGTACGCCCATTCGGTTGAATTTGGTATCCAGAAAAACCAGTTCCATCATAGCTAATAATACATTTTATCCGTCCCACTGTCTTATAAACCCACTTTCTAGTCACGTATGACAAATAATAAAATAACCACAAAAGCAAACAGCGCATATACGATGATGTCCAGCCGGTCTGTTTTCAATTCTCTTAGCTTTGTTCTGCCTTCGCCGCCTTGATATCCTCTTGCTTCCATTGCCATCGCCAACTCTTCCGCCCGTTTAAAAGCACTGATGAATAATGGAACCAATAACGGGACAACTGCCTGAATCCGCTCTTTAGCAGTTCCCGTCCGGAAGTCCACTCCTCTGGAGGCCTGTGCCTTGGAGATTTTCTCTGTTTCCTGCATTAAAGTGGGGATGAACCGGAGAGAAATCGACATCATCAATGCCAGCTCATGGACAGGAAACCTTATTTTTTTCAACGGCTGAAGCAGGCTCTCTATGGCATCGGTGATTTCAATTGGAGTAGTAGTTAAAGTTAGAAGGGAGGTCACCATAATTAACAAGAAAAACCGCAACGATATCGCAGCTCCTTGTGCAACAGCACCAGAATATATCGGATAAGAAAAAATGCGGAAGAGTACTTCCCCTTCTTTTGTGACGATTAAATGCAAAAGCAGCGTAAAGACAATCAAAAACCATACCGGGGTCAGTCCCTTAAGTATATAAGAAAAATGAATGCGGGTTGTAAGCGCGCATAGCAGGGAAAATACCGTCAACAGTCCATAGCTCCAGATAGAATTAGCGAAAAACACTACGATGACAAACATAAAAATAATGATCATTTTGGTGCGTGGGTCTAAGCGATGCACAATCGATTCTCCCGGTACATATTGACCTATAATAAAGGCATTATTCATAACGGTTTTCCCCTTTCACAATCGCCGCTAACTCTTCCGCCAATTCCTTGATTGTCTGCCCATGATAGGATAGGTCAACTTGAAATCTATCTTTAACATTCGTGATGAATTGGATAACTTCCGGTACATCGAGTTGCACCTTTTGGAGGTCCTGTTGTCTGGTAAAAACATCTTCAGGTTTACCTTCCAAATACTTTTCCCCTTTATTTAGAATGATGACATGATCTGCATAGGCCAAAGCATCCTCCATACTATGGGTGACCAGGATGGTCGTCAATCCCTTTTGTTTATGAAGCTGGTGGAACATATTCATCATTTCTTTTTGCCCTTTCGGATCAAGCCCAGCTGTAGGCTCGTCCAAAACAAGCAGCTCGGGCTGAACTGCCAGCACACCAGCAATCGCTACTCTTCGCATTTGACCTCCACTTAACTCAAACGGGGATCGGTCAAGCAACTCTTCCGGCAGCTGGACGGCCTGCAATGCCTGGTCAACACGTCCCCCGACTTCCTCGCGATCGACACCAAAGTTAGAAGGCCCAAAAGCAATATCCTTGAATACCGTTTCCTCAAACAGTTGATGTTCGGGATATTGAAAAACAATCCCAACCTTGCTGCGGAGTTCTTTGATGCCCTTAAGCTTAGCTTCTGCATGCAGTTGGTAAGAGCCAATGTTAACTTTACCCGAGGAAGGCCTCAATAAGCCGTTCAAGTGTTGGATCAATGTTGATTTTCCTGATCCGGTATGTCCGATGATGGCGGTAAAAGATCCTGAAGAGATATCCATACTAAGATCATTGATAGCTCTGTGTTCAAAAGGGGTATTAGGTTGATACGTATAGCTTACCTGTTTAAATGAAATCTCCATAGTTCCTCCAGCAGCTCGTCATGGTTTAATGGTTCTGTCTTCAAGAAAATATTCCGATCAGTGAGTTCAGCAGCAAGTTTTGTGACAAAGGGGATATCCAAACCGATTTCTTTCAATTCATCCCGTTTAGCAAACACGTTTTTAGGAGGTGCCTCCATCCATACCTTTCCCTCATTCATCACAAGTACCCGGTCAGCCAATGTCACTTCATTCAAATCATGCGTGATAGTGACTAGCGATACATCATCCCGTTCTTTCACCGTTTTTACGGTTTGCATTATTTCCTTTCTGCCATTCGGGTCAAGCATTGCAGTAGCTTCGTCTAAAATGATGATTTGCGGAGAAACCGCCAACACCCCAGCTATCGCTACCCGTTGTTTTTGACCACCCGATAAGCGATGGGGTTCTTGTAACTCATAGTCTTCCATTCTGACAGCTGCAAGACTACTTTTCAGCCGTCTGATCATTTCTTCTCTGGGAATCCCTCTATTTTCCAAGCCAAAAGCAACATCATCTCGTACAGTGGTACCGACAAACTGGTTATCTGGATTTTGAAAGACCATTCCGACTTGCTTGCGGACATCCCAAATGGTTTCTTCATTTACTTCGAGTCCATTGATGAGAATATTCCCTTTCTGGGGAAATAGCAGGCCATTCATCAGCTTCGCAATTGTTGACTTACCAGACCCATTATGACCGATTACAGCCACCCATTCTGATGCACTGATTTCAAAGCTGACATCTTGCAGTACCCAGGGTAAATCCTCTCCATAACGAAACCAGACGTTCTGAAACTTCATTACATTCTTCCCCATCTTCCACTCTCCTTTGGCTGTTCGACGGATATTTCCCCGGAAATAAAATCTGTCGAATAAACTCAACTAGACATTTAAAGAAAAACGCAAGCACAAGGAAAAACCCGAGTGATTAAGAACAAACTCGAGCGGCGGTTCCCTATTGCCCCAAGGTTGACTTAAGACCTCTAGAAAGTAAACGGACTACTCCATACTTTCAAATTCTGATAAAACAAAAAAGGGCTGGGATTCACCTCATGGAAGAGATTCTGTCCTGCCCTTCAAGCAATTGCTTTTAAAATTAAACCAACTCGATAATCGCCATTTCTGCACCGTCTCCACGACGAGGTCCCAGCTTAAGGACTCGAGTGTAACCGCCTTGACGCTCTTCATAGCGAGCAGCGATATCAGAAAATAGCTTTTGGATGACATCTTCGTTTTCGTTCGCTTCTGCATTGTATAGGAATGCAGCTGCTTGACGGCGGGCATGAAGATCGCCGCGCTTACCAAGCGTAATCATTTTATCAACAACGGAGCGAAGTTCTTTTGCCTTCGCCTCAGTAGTTTCTAATCGTTCATGAATAATCAAGTCTGTGGCAAGGTTGCGAAGTAGTGCCATACGCACATCGGTTGTACGACCTAGTTTTCTAGCCATGGATTATCCCTCCCTTTTTCGAAATATCTAAAGGTGTCTATTCATTTATCAATCTTCTTTGCGTAATCCTAGACCAAGATCCTCTAGTTTATGTTTTACTTCTTCTAATGATTTGCGGCCAAGATTTCGAACCTTCATCATATCTTCCTCTGACTTATGAGCAAGCTCTTGGACCGTATTGATGCCGGCACGCTTTAGACAATTATAAGAACGGACCGATAAATCCAATTCTTCGATTGTCATTTCAAGAACTTTTTCTTTTTGATCTTCTTCTTTCTCAATCATGATTTCCGCACTTTGTGCTTCATCAGTAAGTCCTACGAAAATATTAAGATGTTCTGTATAAATCTTAGCGCCCAATGAAACAGCCTCTTCAGGTCGTATGCTTCCATCAGTCCAAACATCCAACGTCAATTTGTCGAAGTTGGTGATCTGGCCGACACGCGTGTTTTCCACCTGGTAAGTAACTCGTTCCACCGGAGTGAAAATCGAGTCTACCGGAATGACACCAATTGGCAAATCTTCATGATTGTTTGCTTCTGCTGGACGATATCCGCGGCCCCGTTCAGCTGAAATCTTCATACGAAAATGAGCGTTCTCACCTAATGTAGCAATATGAAGATCCGGGTTCAATACTTCCACATCACTGTCGTAAGTAATGTCGGCAGCTGTAACTTTTCCTTCTCCCTGAACATCGATTTCCAATGTTTTTTCTTCATCAGAATAGATTTTAAGAGCCAGCTTCTTCAAATTCAAAATAATGGTTGTCACGTCTTCTACTACTCCATCAATGGTAGAAAACTCATGAAGCACCCCATCAATTTGAATCGATGTCACAGCAGCGCCAGGAAGTGAGGATAAAAGGATACGACGCAAGGAGTTACCTAGTGTAGTACCATATCCACGTTCAAGCGGTTCTACGACGAACTTGCCAAAGGTAGCGTCATCGCTCACCTCGACCGTTTCAATCTTTGGCTTTTCAATCTCAATCATTAATTAAAACCCTCCTTCAAAACGTCGAAACCCCGGTTAGACGTTATTGGTCTAACCGAAATTCCCCAGGTAGGCAGTTACCGTTCTCTGCACTATGCAACTTCGTATGCTTTTCTGTCATTTGCGATGCTGTAGGGTATCCAGACAAGATCAGCGATCCCTATCTGGTCTCCTGCATTTTTAGCTATCATAACCCATTATAGACAGGGTGACAAATTATATACGGATAAATTAAACACGACGACGTTTTGGTGGGCGGCAGCCATTGTGAGGAACTGGCGTTACGTCACGAATAGCTGTAACTTCTAAACCTGCTGCTTGAAGTGAACGGATTGCTGCTTCACGTCCAGCACCAGGACCCTTAACTGTTACTTCCAAGGTTTTCAAACCGTGCTCCATCCCTGCTTTTGCAGCAGATTCAGCAGCCATTTGAGCAGCAAAAGGAGTCGATTTACGAGAGCCTTTGAAACCAAGAGCGCCAGCGCTGCTCCAGCTTACAACGTTACCTTGAACATCAGAGATGGTCACGATAGTGTTGTTGAAAGTTGAACGGATATGAGCTATACCACTGTCAATATTCTTTTTCACACGACGTTTACGTGTATTTGTTTTACGTGCCATTGATTAATTAACCTCCTTTTAGCTTATTTTCTCTTGTTAGCGATTGTACGACGTGGGCCTTTACGAGTACGAGAGTTGTTCTTCGTTTTTTGTCCACGCAACGGAAGCCCTCTGCGGTGGCGGATGCCACGATAAGAACCGATTTCGATCAAGCGTTTAATGTTCAGAGATACTTCACGGCGAAGATCACCCTCTACAGTGAATCGTTCTACTGCTTGACGAATTCTAGCTTGTTCATCCTCGGTTAAATCACGAACTCTTGTATCTTCTGAAACTCCAGCCTCTTTCAATACTTCTTTTGCAGTTGATTTACCAATACCATAGATATAGGTAAGGGAAATAACTACACGTTTATCACGCGGAATATCAATACCAGCAATACGTGCCATTAGATACGTGCACCTCCTTTAAATTAGCCTTGTTTTTGTTTATGCTTAGGGTTTTCACAGATTACCATGACTTTGCCTTTTCTGCGAATAACTTTACATTTTTCACAAATTGGTTTTACAGATGGTCTTACCTTCATCATCCATACCTCCTTTTGGATCGGAGCATTTATTTATAACGGTACGTGATACGTCCTCTTGTTAAATCATATGGGGAAAGCTCAACCGTCACTTTATCTCCAGGAAGAATCCGGATGAAATGCATACGAATTTTTCCAGAGACATGAGCTAAAACAGTATGACCGTTTTCTAATTCAACTTTGAACATTGCATTAGGCAACGTGTCAACAACGGTTCCTTCCACTTCAATTGCATCGTCTTTCGCCATCGAGTTGATCTCCCTTCTTCAAATCAGTCACTACTTCATTGACAAATTTTGATAGAGCAAAACGCAGCTTACCATTTGTTACGCGACCAGTTTCTAGAAGGCTGTTCTGGACTTCTGGAGAGATATAATCCATTAATTCAATATGATGCAGATTCTTCTTCTTCGGCCGATCATATTTCCTTTTTTCTCCATCAGCAAGCAAGACAAATCGATCATCAAGCATTTGAATGACGATCGCAAATTGACCAGCTTCCCGTCCCCGTGCAATACGAACAACTTGACCTATTCGCGGACTCGACTCTGATTCACTCAACCACAATCACCTTCACTTAGGCTTTTGTTAATATTTAAAACCTTCTTTGGCAATGGCAAAGGTGTGTTTAAAGTGAGCACACATTTTACCATTTCGGGTGACAACTGTCCAATCATCTGCAAGAGATCTGTTGATTCTCCTGCTTTCACCATTGGTTCAATGGTGAGGACCATGCCTTGCTTGGCATGCGATATATTAGAAAGGCGGACACCTGACTTTGCCTTTTGTAAACCTCTCATTAAGGCCTCTTTGTTACCAGCAGCAGATTGTTCATATCGCTATCGACTACATCGACAGGATACATCCAAGCCGAATCGCCATGATAGGATGTTTGTTTCCCGGGCTCAACTCGTTCAGCGTACTAAGCATTCAACGGTTTCCGGTTATCCGGCGTTCCTTGCACAAGCTCGTCAATAACTGATGCGCAAATCTCCTGCGAAATCCATTATACCTTGTATGCACTGGAATTGCATCATCTTGCTGAATCTACTCGTCAGCAATATTATCCAAATCCTGCACCAATATACTCAGTTTAACGCAATTCGCCGATTTGATGTGTCTTAAGGAAGACTAACGGACCGGCAGCATCTCGCGTTTCACAGGATGTATTGCCAATATCATTGAGAAAGGTTCTGTAGCTTTTCATCAATTTCCCGGAAGACCAAATCGATGTCCTGGGCTCCATTGATTTCAGCGAGATAACCTTTTTGCTGATAATAATCAAGCATTGGCTGTGTTTGTTCTACGTTCACTTCAAGACGTTTTTTAACTGTTGCCGGCTTATCGTCATCCCGTTGGATCAGTGCTGTACCATCACGGTCACAAATCCCCTCCACTTGCGGTGGATTGAATTGAACATGATAAGTAGCGCCGCAGGTCGGACAAATCCTTCTGCCAGTTAATCGCTCGATAAGTTGTTCTTTCGGCACCTCTACGTGTAAAACATAGTCGAGGGATTTCCCCATGTCTGCCAAAAGATTTTCCAAAGCCTCTGCTTGGGCAATCGTTCTAGGAAAACCGTCTAACAGGAAGCCCTTTTGGCTGTCATCTTTGCTTAACCGCTCACGGACAATACCAATAGTAACCTCGTCAGGGACAAGCTCCCCTTGATCCATATAAGATTTTGCTTGCTTACCGAGCTCCGTTCCTTCTTTAATAGCTAAACGGAACATATCTCCTGTTGAGATATGAGGGATTTGATATTTATCAACTATTTTTTCTGCCTGTGTCCCTTTACCGGCACCTGGCAGTCCCATCAGGATTAAATTCAATGACTTTCCCCTCGCTCTCATTTCTTCTAAAGAAACTCGGTTTGCTGCCATGCTAAACATGCAAGGCATCAGCAAGGACAGCATGACCGGTTCACTTGATAAAGCCTTTGTAGTGGCGTTTGACAAGCTGGCTCTCTAGTTGTTTCATCGTCTGCAAAGCAACTCCTACAACAATCAAGAGGCTTGTTCCGCCAATTTGTACTGTCTGCGGCAGATTAGCAAGACTGCCCAAGACTAACGGAAGTACAGAAACGGCTGCTAAAAACAAAGCTCCTACAAAAGTAAGTCGATACATTACACGAGTCAAATACGTTTCAGTATTTTTACCCGGGCGTATACCAGGAACATATCCGCCTTGTTTTTTCAGGTTTTCAGCCATTTGTTCAGGATTGACTTGAACAAATGTATAGAAATAAGTGAAAGCAATGATTAAGGCTACGTAAATCACCATTCCTATTGGCTGTGTATAGTCAAAAATGGTTTGAATCGTTCCCGCCATGCCGTCGTTTCCAAAGAATCCGGCAACCGTTCTCGGTGCCACGATAAAGGAGACAGCAAAGATAACCGGAATTACTCCAGCTGCATTTACTTTAAGCGGTAAATGCGTAGAGTGGCCGCCTACTGGCGAACGATTTACTAAACGTTTGGCGTACTGAATTGGGATTTTACGCAATGCCTGCTGGATAAAGACAACTCCGACAACCACTGCTAAAACCACCAACACAATTAAGGCGACAATGACTATGTTGATAAACAGATCATCGCCGACATCTCCGCCAAAATACTGTTCAAAAATTTGATTTATTCCATTTGGAATTGCCGCAACAATACCGGCGAATATTAAGATCGAAATCCCATTTCCTACACCGTTGGCTGTGATTTGTTCGCCAAGCCACATAAGAAAGGCGGTTCCGCTTGTTAAAACAAGCGCGATAACTGCGAACTTTCCAAACCCAGGATCTACTATCAACATTCCGTTTGTCATGGCGTTAAAGCCGATAGACATGGTAGCAGCCTGGATAAAAGCAAGAATAATCGTTCCATATCTCGTGAACTGGGCTAATTTTTTCCGCCCTACTTCACCTTGCTTTTTCCACTCGGTAAATTTTGGTACAACATCCATTTGTAACAACTGCATGATAATCGAAGCGGTAATGTAGGGCATGATTCCCATTGCAAAAATGGAAAAGTTTTGCAAAGCCCCACCGCCAAACGTGTTCAAAAAGCCAAACACGCTTTGTTCATTCATATCACCGATGGCATCGCGATTGGTAAACGGTACAGGAATAAACGTACCAAGCCGAAATACGATCAGCATCAACAAGGTGAATACGATTTTTTGACGAATGTCACCCACGCGCACAAAATTGGAGATTGTACGGAACATTAAATCACCTCTGTTTGACCGCCCGCTGCTTCAATAGCTTCTTTCGCTGAAGCAGAGAACTTATGAGCTTTTACGGTAAGTTTCTTTTCAATATTTCCATTTCCAAGAACTTTAATGCCGGCTTTTAGCTTGCTGACAACACCAGTCTCAAGTAAAAGCTCAGGTGTAACTTCTGTGCCTTCGTCAAATTGGTTAAGAGTATCCAAATTGACGATCGCAAATTCTTTACGGTGAATGTTGGTAAATCCACGCTTAGGCAGACGTTGGAACAAAGGCATTTGGCCACCCTCGAAACCAGGACGAGTACCGCCGCCTGAACGAGCTTTCTGTCCTTTATGTCCGCGCCCAGCTGTTTTTCCATTACCTGAAGACATTCCTCGACCTACACGATTACGTTTTTTGCGAGCTTCTGCTGGCTTCAATTCATGAAGTTTCATGCGAGCACCTCCTCTTTGCGCTATTCGTTAATTATACTTCTTTTACCGATACTAAGTGAGATACTTTGTTGATCATGCCTCTGACGGCAGGAGTATCTTCACGGACTACCGATTGACGGATTTTATTCAAGCCAAGTGTTTTGACTGTAAGCTTTTGGCCTTCACTTCTGCCAATAACACTGCGCGTGAGGGTAATTTCTAACTTTTTAGCCATGTGATTTCCCTCCTTATCCTAACAGTTCTTCTACTGACTTACCACGTAGTTTGGCAACATCTTCTGCACGCTTAAGTTCGCTCAATCCATTGATTGTAGCACGAACCATGTTGATTGGTGTGTTGGATCCAAGTGACTTGGAAAGGATATCACCAATACCAGCAAGTTCAAGTACCGCACGGACAGGTCCGCCTGCGATTACTCCGGTACCTTCTGCAGCAGGCTTCATCAGGATGCTTCCTGCGCCAAATCCGCCAGTGATTTCGTGGGGGATAGTTGTTCCTACGATTGGTACAGTAATTAGATTTTTCTTCGCATCGTCGATTGCTTTTCTAATTGCATCTGGTACTTCCTGTGCTTTACCAGTACCAAATCCTACATGACCGTTTTTGTCGCCGACAACAACTAGTGCAGCAAAACGGAAACGACGTCCACCTTTTACTACTTTTGCGACACGGTTGATAGTAACTACACGTTCTTCGATATCTAATTTATTCGGGTCAATGTTAGTACGCAATATATGTCCCTCCTTTTTCTATTAAAATTCAAGACCTGCTTCACGAGCAGCATCTGCCAATGCTTTTACACGTCCATGGTATAAGTAACCTCCGCGGTCGAATACCACATTCTTGTGTCCATTTTCAATTGCGCGGTTAGCAAGCAATTCGCCTACTTTTTGAGCAGCTTCTACATTACCTGTTGCATCCAGGTTAAGATCATTATCTACAGTAGATGCACTTGCCAAAGTTTTGCTGTTTATATCATCGATAAGCTGTGCGTAGATGTGTTTGTTTGAACGATAAACGTTCAGACGTGGACGTTCAGCTGTTCCGAAAAGATTTTTACGTACACGAGTATGGCGTTTTTTACGCACAACGTTCTTGTCAGGCTTTGTGATCATCTAGGTCACTCCTTTCTGTTCCCTAACCTACCTTATTTTGCAGTTTTACCTTCTTTACGACGTACATATTCGCCTTCGTAACGGATACCTTTTCCTTTATAAGGTTCAGGCGGACGAATGGCTCTGATATTAGCCGCTACAGCTCCGACTAATTCTTTATCGATACCCTTAACGGTAACTTTTGTGTTGGCAGGAACATCGATTTCGATTCCTTCACGTGGCTCGATTTCCACTGGATGGGAATAACCTGCGTTAATGACTACTTTGTCGCCTTGCTTCGTAGCACGGTAACCTACACCATTAATCTCCAGGCTCTTTTCGTATCCTTTATGGACACCCTCAACCATATTGCCGATCAAGCTGCGGGTAGTGCCATGCAGGGCGCGATGTTCTTTACTGTCGCTCGGACGCTCTACAGTAAGAACGTTGTCCTCAATTTTCACTTCAATGTCCGGATGGAAAGTACGGGACAGTTCTCCTTTAGGACCTTTAACTGTAACGGTGTTTCCATCTTGCTTGATTTCAACACCCTCAGGGATTTCCAAAATTTTAAAACCTACACGAGACATTCAAAGCACCTCCTATCTTGTCTGAATAAATTACCAAATATATGCTAGCACTTCGCCGCCAATTGCTTGCGCACGTGCTTCTTTGTCAGATAAAACACCTTTTGAAGTAGAAACAATTGCGATGCCTAGTCCGTTCAATACTTTTGGTATTTCGTCGGCTTTAGCATAAACGCGCAATCCTGGCTTACTGATTCTTTTCAGCCCGGAAATGACTCTTTCTTCATTTGTACCGTACTTAAGGAAAATACGTAGAACACCTTGTTTGTTATCTTCGATAAATTCGTAATCGCGTACGAAGCCTTCACGTTTAAGAATGTCTGCAACCTCTTTTTTAAGCTTAGAAGCAGGCACCTCTAGCTTCTCATGGCGTACCATGTTGGCGTTACGAATACGAGTAAGCATATCTGCGATTGGATCTGTCATAACCATTATTCATTACCTCCTTCCCTGATCGGGGATTACCAGCTTGCTTTTTTGACACCAGGAATTTGACCTTTATAGGCAAGTTCACGGAAACAAATACGGCAAAGTTTGAATTTGCGTAATACAGAGTGTGGACGTCCGCAGCGTTCGCAACGTGTGTACTCTTGTACTTTAAATTTCTGTTTGCGTTTTTGTTTCGCAATCATAGATTTCTTAGCCACAATTTTCCCTCCTTGTGTTAGCTCTAATGCTTATTTTTGAAAAGGCATGCCAAGCTGAGCTAAAAGTTCACGTGCTTCTTCGTCAGTACTTGAAGTAGTTACGATAACTACGTCCATACCACGAACTTTATTGACTTTGTCATAATTAATTTCCGGGAAAATCAATTGTTCTTTAATACCAAGCGTATAGTTACCGCGTCCGTCAAATGCTTTCTTAGAGATACCACGGAAGTCACGCACACGTGGCAATGATACCCCGATCAGCTTTTGAAGGAATTCGTACATACGCTCGCCGCGAAGGGTTACTTTTGCCCCGATCGGCATCCCCTCACGCAAACGGAATCCTGCAATTGATTTCTTTGCTTTTGTAACAACTGGCTGTTGTCCGGAGATCAGCGAAAGTTCTTCCACAGCGTTATCCAACGCTTTTGTGTTCTGAACAGCATCACCCACACCCATGTTGATTACGATTTTTTCGATTTTAGGCACTTGCATTACTGAATCATAATTAAATTTTTCTGCCAATGAAGGAACGATTTCCTCTTGGTATCTTTTTTTCAATTCGTTCATCGAGTAGCCCTCCTTTCGCCGCTGATTTATTTATCTAATGCTTCACCGGATTTTTTAGCTATACGGACTTTCTTACCGTCGCGCACTTCATGTCCAACACGAGTTGGTTCGCCGGATTTCGGATCGATCGGCATCACATTGGAAACATGAATTGGTGCTTCCTGGTTAAGAATTCCGCCCTGCGGGTTATCCTGAGAAGGTTTTGCGTGCTTCTTCACGACATTGATGCCTTCGACCAACACACGCTCTTTTTTCGGATAAGCTTCGAGAATAGTGCCTTGTTTGCCGCTATCCTTGCCAGCTATTACCTGAACTTTATCACCTTTTTTAACATGCATGCTTGCTGCACCTCCTTACAAGGCTTTTAATTCGCTTATAGTACTTCTGGAGCTAGGGAAACGATTTTCATGAATTTAGCATCGCGCAATTCACGTGCTACTGGTCCAAAGATACGAGTACCGCGCGGACTTTTATCTTCACGTACAATTACCGCTGCATTTTCATCAAATCGAATGTAAGAACCGTCTTTACGGCGCATTCCGCTTTTAGAACGGACAATGACAGCACGCACGACTTCACCCTTTTTAACAACGCCGCCTGGTGTTGCTTGTTTCACCGTACACACAATCACATCGCCGATATTGGCAGTTTTACGGCCGGAACCGCCCAGAACTTTAATCGCAAGCACTTCACGTGCTCCTGAGTTATCTGCAACTTTTAAACGAGTTTCTTGTTGAATCATACTGCTTGAACCTCCCTTCGGAATCCTTCCGAGCGAACTTTATTAAATAATAACCGCTTCTTCAACGATTTCAACTAGACGGAAACGCTTTGTAGCTGAAAGCGGGCGAGTTTCCATGATGCGCACAACGTCGCCGATTTTTGCTTGGTTGTTTTCATCATGCACTTTGAATTTCTTAGAATACTTAACACGTTTTCCATAAAGCTTATGGAATTTGTAGGTTTCGACTAATACGGTAATGGTTTTATCCATTTTATCTGATACTACACGGCCGTTATAGACCTTACGATTGTTACGTTCACTCATGTGAGGCTAACCTCCTCTCGGGTTTATCAGTTATTAACGCTTAGTTCTCTTTCACGTACAACAGTTTTCATGCGTGCGATCGATTTACGAACTTCACGAAGACGTGCGGTGTTTTCCAATTGGCCGGTAGCTAGTTGGAAACGCAAGTTGAATAGCTCTTCTTTTAAAGATTTAACTTTTTGTTCAATTTCGGCAGTGGTTAACTCTCTGATTTCATTAGCCTTCATTGATTTCACCACCAATTTCTTCACGTTTTACAAATTTCGTTCTAATCGGCAGTTTATGAGAAGCAAGACGCAATGCTTCACGTGCTACTTCTTCAGAAACTCCGGCGATTTCAAACATGATTTTACCTGGTTTTACTACTGCGACCCATCCTTCAGGAGCACCTTTACCGGAACCCATCCGAACCTCAAGAGGTTTAGCAGTATAAGGTTTGTCTGGGAAGATCTTGATCCAGACTTTACCGCCACGCTTCATATAACGGGTCATTGCAATACGAGCAGCCTCGATTTGACGGCTTGTAATCCAAGAAGCGTCTATAGCTTGTAGTCCATATTCACCAAATGCAACAGTCGTACCGCCTTTTGCTTTACCAGTCATGCGGCCGCGGTGTTGTTTACGATATTTTACACGTTTAGGCATTAACATAATGCGTTCCCCCTTCCTTATTGATTGTTTTTAGTTGGAAGGACTTCTCCACGATAGATCCACACTTTGACACCAAGTTTACCATAAGTAGTATCTGCTTCTGCAGTACCGTAATCGATGTCAGCGCGAAGTGTGTGAAGTGGTACAGTTCCTTCGCTGTAATGTTCTGCACGGGCAATGTCTGCTCCACCAAGACGACCAGAGACTTGAGTACGAATACCTTTAGCTCCTGCGCGCATAGCACGTTGGATCGTTTGTTTTTGAGCACGACGGAAAGAAATACGGTTTTCCAATTGACGTGCGATGTTTTCAGCTACCAATGTAGCATCAAGATCTGCTTTCTTCACTTCAACGATGTTGATGTGAACTCTCTTGCCAGTCAAAGCGTTCAAAGATTTGCGCAATGCTTCTACTTCGGAACCGCCTTTACCGATAACCATTCCTGGCTTCGCAGTTGAAATAGAAATGTTCACGCGGTTGGCTGCACGTTCAATTTCAATGCTTGAAACAGCTGCATCTTTCAGACGCTTTTCGATATATTCACGAATTTTAATGTCTTCATGTAACAAGTCTGCGTAATCTTTGCCAGCGTACCATTTGGATTCCCAATCACGGATGACGCCAACACGAAGTCCTACAGGATTAACTTTTTGACCCACTGATTATCCCTCCTTCTGTTCTGATACAACCACAGTGATATGGCTGGTTCTTTTATTGATTTGACTAGCACGACCCATTGCACGAGGGCGGAAACGTTTCAGCGTAACCCCTTCGTTTACAAATGCTTCAGATACTACCAAATCATCCGGGTTCATTTCATAATTGTGTTCAGCATTAGCAATAGCTGATTTCAATACCTTCTCCACAACTGGTGATGCACCGCGTTGTGTATGGTTTAGAATTGCAACGGCTTCTCCGACTTTTTTTCCTCGAATTAAATCTACGACTAAACGAACTTTACGAGGAGCAATACGAACAGATTTCGCAACGGCTTTAGCTTGCATCAAGAGTGCCTCCTCTCATTAGCGTTTTGTTTTCTTATCATCGCCAGCATGCCCTTTGAACGTGCGGGTTGGCGCGAATTCACCTAATTTATGTCCGACCATATCTTCGGTGACATATACCGGTACGTGTTTACGACCGTCATATACAGCGATGGTATGACCAACAAAATTAGGGAATATAGTTGAACGGCGAGACCAAGTTCTTACAACTTGTTTCTTGTTGTCTTCGTTCAATTTTTCGACTTTTTTCATTAAATGGTCATCTGCGAAAGGTCCTTTTTTTAAGCTGCGACCCATACATAAACCTCCCTTTGCGATTGACAGACGGGGTTTTCCTCCCGCCTTTCAATCCCGTTATTTTTTACGTTTACGAACGATGAATTTATCTGTCGGCTTGTTGCGTTTACGCGTTTTGTAACCAAGCGTAGGTTTGCCCCAAGGAGACATTGGTGATTTACGACCGATAGGCGCACGACCTTCACCACCACCGTGTGGGTGATCGTTAGGGTTCATTACAGAACCACGAACAGTTGGACGGTTGCCTTTCCAGCGAGAACGTCCTGCTTTACCAACGTTGATTAGTTCGTGCTCAACGTTTCCTACCTGTCCGATTGTAGCACGGCAAGTACCAAGCACTAGACGCACCTCACCAGATACTAAGCGAACCAATACGTATTTATCTTCACGTCCTAGAATTTGCGCTTGAGCTCCTGCAGAGCGGGCAAGTTGTCCGCCGCGGCCAGGCTTCAATTCTACGTTATGAATGATAGTACCTACTGGAATGTTTTGCAGTGGAAGCGAGTTTCCGAGCTTGATATCAGCCTCTGGTCCAGAAATAATTTCAGTACCCACAGTCAGGCCTTTAGGTGCAAGGATGTATCGCTTTTCACCGTCAGCATAATTAATCAATGCAATGTTTGCGGAGCGGTTTGGATCGTATTCGATTGTAGCAACGCGTCCTGGTATTCCATCTTTGTCGCGTTTGAAATCGATGATACGATATTGGCGCTTATGGCCGCCGCCCTGATGACGAACTGTTAATCTACCCTGGTTGTTACGTCCACCACGTTTGTGGATTGGGCTCAACAGAGATTTTTCCGGCTTGTCGGTTGTGATTTCAGCGAAATCGGATGTTGACATGCCGCGTCTACCATTAGAAGTTGGTTTATACTTTTTAATCGCCATCTTGTTTCCCTCCTTTTTTAATAGGTTTTATTTATACACTTTCAAAGAATTCGAGTTCTTTGCTGTCTTCTGTCAATTGCACAACGGCCTTCTTGCGGTTTGGACGGTATCCACCGTAACGACCCATCCGCTTGAATTTACCTTTGAGATTCATTGTATTGACCTTTTCTACTTTCACATCAAAAATCAACTCAACAGCATCTTTAATCTCTGTTTTGTTGGCTTTAGTGTTCACTTCAAAGGTGTATTTCTTTTCTGCCATCAAGTCAGCAGAGTGTTCCGTGATTATCGGGCGCTTAATAATATCTCGTGGGTCCTTCATTATGCAAGCACCTCCCCTGCTTTTTCAGCTGCTTCTTTTGTCAAGATCAGCTTGTCATGCGTAAGCAAGTCAAGTACGTTAACTTCGCTCACAGTCAAAACCTTTACGTTTGGCAAGTTGTTAGCCGAACGTGCCACAACTTCGTCCTGATCGGCAGTTACGATCAATGCTTTTCCATCAACATTAAGAGCAGAAAGTACGTTTACTACTTCTTTTGTTTTCGGCGCATCGAATGCAAGACTCTCAAGAACAACCAGGCTTTCTTCGTTCACTTTAGAGGAAAGAGCAGATTTAAGCGCCAATCTGCGTACCTTCTTCGGTAGTTTGTAGCTATAGCTGCGTGGTGTAGGGCCGAATACAGTTCCTCCGCCTACCCATTGCGGAGAGCGGATGGATCCCTGTCTAGCACGTCCTGTGCCCTTTTGGCGCCATGGTTTACGTCCACCACCGCTTACTTCAGAACGATTTTTTACATCGTGTGTTCCTTGGCGTAAAGAAGCGCGTTGCATAACAACAGCTTCGTGTAAAACGTGTGTGTTTGGTTCAATACCAAAAACGGCATCATTAAGTTCTAAATCGCCGACTTGTGATCCGCCTTGGTTATAAAGTGCTACTTTAGGCATGACATATCCTCCCTTCGTTTATGATTAGTTAGCCTTAACTGCACTCGTAATTTTAACGAATGATTTTTTCGCTCCCGGCACATTACCTTTTACTAAGATAAGGTTACGCTCCGTGTCGACTTTCACCACTTCAAGATTTTGAAGCGTTACTTGTTCTCCACCCATTTGTCCAGGAAGTTTTTTACCTTTGAAAACGTGCATTGGGTCGATAGCACCCATCGTACCTGGTCTTCTGTGATAACGAGAACCATGAGTCATCGGTCCGCGGGATTGATTGTGGCGCTTGATCGCACCTTGGAATCCTTTTCCTTTAGAAGTTCCAGTCACGTCAATTTTGTCTCCAGTTTGAAAAATCTCAACACTAACCTCTTGGCCAACTTCGTAGTCGTCAAGGTTAGCATCACGGATTTCACGAATGAAGCGCTTAGCTGTTGTGTTCGCTTTTTCAGCATGCCCTTTTGCCGGCTTGTTTGCCTTTGTTTCTTTTTGATCAGCTACACCCAATTGAATTGCTTCATATCCGTCATTCTCAAGAGTTCTTTTTTGAAGAACAACGTTCGGGTCAGCTTGAATTACAGTTACAGGAGTCAATTCTCCTTCTTCACTGAAAAGTTGTGTCATGCCGATTTTACGACCTAAGATTCCTTTCGCCATCCGTCACACCTCCTAATATCTTTGAATTCTTTATAATTTAATTTCAATGTCCACGCCAGACGGCAGATCCAAACGCATTAGCGAGTCAACCGTTTGTGGGGTAGGACTTACAATATCGATAAGACGTTTATGTGTGCGCATTTCAAATTGCTCACGAGAATCCTTGTATTTGTGTACGGCACGAAGCACTGTGTACACAGATTTTTCAGTTGGAAGCGGGATTGGTCCGGATACATTAGCACCAGAACGCTTCGCTGTGTCTACAATCTTCTCGGCAGACTGATCTAAGATACGGTGATCATACGCCTTTAAACGAATTCTAATCTTTTCTTTTGCCATTATTTTCCCTCCTTTTTTCGCCCATTTTGTAATAGACATTCTCCGCGAAAATTCCTTGACATCCCCGCCATGGCAAAGGGGCCGGGTGTGCCAACAACCTTCCGCATCATCGCCTTTTATGACCAACATTACTCATTATATAGAATAATAGCGGTCATTGCAACCTTAAATATGAAGAAAGAAGCCTTTCAAAAAAATATAATGTGAAAAGTTCCTTTAAGGTGCACTCTTAACGGCACTTCCCGTATTATACAGGAGTTCCACCCCGATTTTCAAGGCCTTATTCCTGTTTTTTGATGGTAATTAAATGAAAAGACTGCGAATGTTGCCTGGTTGATCATCAATTATGGAAATAGCTTCATTTAGAGCTGAAATGCGTTCACTTCACTCAACCATTTTGAAACATGAAAACCAACAAACATAACTCCACATAAAAAGACTTCTTTATGTAGTTTGATTAGCAACACAATGGAAAGGACTTCGAAGAGAGAGCGTACTACCCAGATAGACTTCCTTGGTCAAAAGTCTTTCTTGTTGCCTGGTTAAAATGGTTGCTTATATGAAATGAAGGTCCGAACTGGTCGCACGCTAAAGGTTTTAGACCATCACTCGGTTTTTGCTTAGGTCACTATACGTCTTTCCGATAACATACACCCTTTTTAAAATAGAAAAAGCAGACAGCTTTATAGCTGTCTGCTTAAATTCTAGCGTCGCTTCAACTTATTCTTGGATAGAAGCAACAACGCCAGCGCCTACTGTACGTCCACCTTCACGAATAGAGAACTTAGTTCCGTCTTCGATAGCGATTGGAGAAATAAGTTCTACACTCATTTCTACGTTGTCGCCAGGCATAACCATTTCTACGCCTTCTGGAAGCGTGATAACACCAGTTACGTCAGTTGTACGGAAGTAGAACTGTGGGCGGTAGTTACCGAAGAATGGAGTATGACGTCCACCCTCTTCTTTAGAAAGAACATAAACTTCTGCTTTAAATTTAGTATGTGGAGTGATTGAACCAGGCTTAGCAAGAACTTGGCCACGGTTGATATCGTCACGTGCCACACCACGAAGTAGCGCACCGATGTTGTCGCCCGCTTCAGCATAGTCAAGAAGCTTACGGAACATTTCTACACCAGTTACAGTAGTTTTAGCTGCTTCTTCAGCAAGACCGATAACTTCAACTTCGTCACCGACTTTAACTTGTCCGCGCTCAACACGGCCAGTAGCAACTGTACCACGACCAGTGATAGAGAACACGTCCTCAACTGGCATCATGAATGGTTTCTCAGTGTCACGGTCAGGTCTTGGGATATACTCATCAACAGCATCCATAAGTTCGAAGATTTTGTTTGCATATTCCTCGTCACCTTCTAGAGCTTTAAGAGCAGAACCTTTGATTACTGGTACGTCGTCACCAGGGAAGTCGTACTCAGAAAGTAGGTCGCGAACTTCCATTTCTACTAGCTCAAGAAGTTCTTCATCGTCTACCATGTCTGTTTTGTTCAAGAATACAACGATTGCCGGTACACCAACCTGACGAGAAAGAAGGATATGCTCACGAGTTTGCGGCATAGGGCCGTCAGCTGCAGATACTACAAGAATAGCACCGTCCATTTGCGCAGCACCAGTGATCATATTTTTAACATAGTCAGCGTGACCTGGGCAGTCAACGTGAGCATAGTGACGGTTTTCTGTTTCGTACTCAACGTGAGAAGTTGCGATAGTGATTCCGCGTTCTTTCTCTTCTGGAGCACCGTCAATTTGGTCGTATGCCATTGCAGTACCAGAACCAGAACGGCTGTGTAGTACTGTAGTAATAGCAGCAGTCAAAGTAGTTTTACCGTGGTCAACGTGACCAATAGTACCAATATTAACGTGGTCTTTGGAGCGATCGAATTTTTCTTTACCCATTTATATTTCCTCCTTTAAGTAAGTAAAAGTGTTGATTTTATAATCAATGTATTTGCCGCTTAGAAACAACTGGGAAGTCGTTTCTAAGCTTACAATACAAGTTATACGCGATGAACAGAAAAAAATCAATTATTCACCAGCATTTTTCTTAATAATTTCTTCGGAAATGCTCTTCGGTACTTCTTCATAGTGGTCAAAATGCATTGTATATTGACCTCTTCCTTGGGTGTTGGAACGAAGAGCCGTTGCATAACCGAACATTTCGGAAAGTGGTACGAAAGCATTTACGACTTGTGTATTACCACGAGCGCCCATACCTTCTACACGTCCACGACGGGATGTTACGTCACCCATAATGTCTCCCATATATTCTTCCGGAATCGTGACTTCAACTTTCATCATTGGTTCCAGAATGACTGGTTGACACTTATTTTTAGCAGCCTTAAGTGCCATTGACGCAGCAACTTTAAAGGCCATCTCGTTGGAGTCAACGTCATGGTAGCTTCCGTCGAACAATGTCGCTTTGACGTCAATCAATGGATATCCTGCCAATACACCGTTTTCCATAGATTCCTTGATACCAGCTTCTACAGAAGGAATGTATTCACGCGGAACTGTACCACCAACGATTTTGTTTTCAAATTCAAAGCCGGCACCTTCTTCGTTTGGCTCAAATTTAACCCAAACGTGTCCGTATTGACCTCTACCACCGGACTGTCTTACAAACTTACCTTCTACTTCAGCAGAAGCACGGAAAGTTTCACGATAAGCAACCTGTGGAGCACCAACATTAGCCTCTACTTTGAATTCACGCTTCAGTCGGTCAACAATGATGTCCAGGTGAAGTTCACCCATTCCGGAAATGATTGTTTGGCCAGTCTCCGTGTTTGTTTCTGTTCGGAAAGTAGGATCCTCTTCAGCCAGCTTACCTAGCGCAACAGACATTTTGTCCTGGTCTGCTTTTGTCTTCGGTTCGATGGCAACATCGATAACCGGCTCAGGGAATTCCATAGATTCAAGGATTACCAGTGACTTTTCGTCACAAAGCGTGTCCCCTGTTCCAGTATCCTTCAGTCCGACAGCACCAGCGATATCGCCGGCATAAACAGTTGAAATTTCTTCACGAGAGTTGGCGTGCATTTGCAGGATACGACCTACACGCTCACGCTTATCCTTCGTTGAATTTCGCACATAAGAACCGGAGTTCAATGTGCCGGAATATACACGGAAGAAAGTCAGTTTTCCGACATAAGGGTCGGTTGCAACCTTAAATGCCAATGCCGAGAATGGTTCACTGTCATCAGATTTGCGGACGACTTTTTCTTCTGTTTGTGGTACATGACCCTCGATTGGAGGTACATCAATTGGTGACGGCAGGTAGTCGATGACACCGTCAATCAGCAATTGTACCCCTTTGTTTTTAAAGGCAGAACCACAAAAAACAGGATAGAACTCAACGCTTAACGTTGCAGCACGGACAGCAGCTCTCAATTCTTCATTAGAGATTTCTTCGCCTTCCAAGTACTTCATCATAAGTTCCTCGTCCAGCTCTGCTACTGCTTCAACTAAATTGGTACGATATTCTTCAGCCTGTTCTTTATACTCATCCGGTATTGGTCGTGCTTCTGCACGGGTGCCCAAATCATCCATGTAGTAATATGCTTCCATGGAGATCAAGTCGATAATTCCTTCGAAATTATCCTCTGCACCAATCGGCAATTGAACCGGGTGAGCATTTGCTCCCAGACGGTCGCCCAGTGTTCCAACGGAATAAAGGAAGTCTGCACCTACTTTATCCATTTTGTTTACAAATACAATACGAGGAACACCATAGGTTGTAGCCTGGCGCCATACGGTTTCTGTCTGTGGTTCCACACCAGATTGAGCATCAAGAACTGCAACAGAACCATCAAGTACACGCAGAGAACGTTCTACTTCAACTGTGAAGTCCACGTGGCCTGGTGTATCGATGATGTTGATACGGTGACCTTTCCATTGAGCAGTTGTCGCGGCAGACGTAATGGTAATACCACGCTCTTGTTCCTGCTCCATCCAGTCCATTTGAGAAGCGCCCTCGTGGGTTTCGCCAATTTTATGGATACGTCCTGTGTAGAAAAGAATACGCTCGGTAGCAGTGGTTTTACCAGCATCGATGTGAGCCATGATACCGATATTACGAGTCTTTTCCAAGGAGAATTCTCTAGCCATGCATCTTTCTCCTTCCTGATATAATGTTTAGTTTTTAGATTACCAGCGGTAATGGGCGAATGCTTTGTTAGCTTCAGCCATTTTGTGCATGTCTTCGCGTTTCTTGACAGATGCACCTGTATTGTTGGAAGCATCAAGGATTTCATTCGCAAGGCGTTCTTCCATTGTTTTCTCTCCGCGAAGACGGGAGTAGTTAACAATGTAACGAAGACCTAGAGCCTGACGACGTTCAGGGCGTACCTCTACAGGCACCTGGTAGTTAGAACCCCCTACACGGCGTGCGCGTACTTCAAGCACTGGCATTACATTTTTCATTGCTTGTTCAAAAACTTCCATAGCATCTTGGCCGCTGCGTTCTTGAACAAGTTCAAATGCTTTATAAAGAATCTTTTGAGCTTTGCCTCGTTGTCCGTCAATCATGATCTGATTGATCAAACGAGTAACAAGCTTCGAATTGTGTAACGGATCTGGCAATACATCACGTTTTGCTACTGGTCCTTTACGTGGCATATGATTTCCTCCTTTCTGTTCTTCTATTTAGATAAGAGCAATCGCTCCATTATTTTTTCGGTCTCTTAGTACCATATTTAGAACGTCCTTGCGCACGGCCTTCTACTCCGGCTGTATCAAGCGCACCACGTACAATATGATAACGTACACCTGGTAAGTCTTTTACACGACCTCCGCGAATAAGCACAACACTGTGCTCTTGAAGGTTATGTCCGATACCAGGAATGTAAGCAGTAACTTCAATACCGTTTGTCAAACGTACACGAGCGTATTTACGAAGTGCAGAGTTTGGTTTCTTCGGTGTCAAAGTACCAACACGAGTACACACACCGCGTTTTTGCGGAGAAGATTGGTCAGTCAAGGTTTTCTTGAAACTGTTGTACCCTTTGTTCAATGCTGGTGAGTCGGATTTTTTTCCTTTGCTCACACGACCTTTACGTACTAATTGATTAATTGTTGGCATGTTTTTTCCTCCTTTCATCCTCATTCTGTAATACCACATATCCAGGTGGTTCATTTCAAGGCAAAAAACAAAGTTTTCGCGATTAACTACGATTCGCCAAAACTTTATTGCTTGATTGCCACAGTCGCAGTACCTACATCTATGCCACATGCTTCGCCGAGTTTTTTCTTCGAATCCGCTCTGCTGCATGGGATGCTTAAATCACTTGCAAGACGCGACACTTTCTCTGTTATTTGCAGATCAGCATCATCTGCAATAACTACTTCCCTTACTTCGCCATTTTTCATGGCTTTTAATGTCTGTTTGGTTCCTATTATCAAACCAGTTTTAACCTGTGCCACTTTATCATAAGACATTGGCTATCCTCCAAAGTAACAAGGATAAACGGAAGCACCTCAAATATAGTATCATCCTCGAAAATTAATGTCAACTTAAATTAAAAGGATTTTTCATATAGAGGCAGGAAAACAGGCAGATTGTTGAAATCTGCCGCTTCCTGTTTGCTCCCCTGCTATACCTTGTTTTATACAAAGTAATTAATGGGTGATTTCTTCTGCCTGCTGTACATCAACAGGTTCTTCTGCTTCATCTACTTCTGCCTGGATTTTTCTATATGTCGGCATACCTGTTCCGGCTGGTACAAGCTTACCGATAATTACATTCTCTTTCAGGCCGAGCAATTCATCGCGTTTCCCTTTAATCGCGGCATCAGTCAGGACTCGAGTTGTTTCCTGGAAGGATGCAGCGGATAAGAAGGAGTCTGTTTCAAGGGACGCTTTTGTAATACCTAGAATGACAGGTCGGCCGACTGCTGGCTGCCTACCTTCTAGCAATACGTTTTTGTTGGCGTCTCTAAACTGATGAATCTCAAGTAGCGAACCTGGCAATACATCAGTATCCCCTGCATTGGAAACACGGACTTTGCGCAGCATTTGACGAACCATCACTTCTACGTGTTTATCGCCAATTTCAACCCCTTGCATCCGATATACCTTTTGCACTTCTTTTAGCAAGTACTGTTGTACGCCGTCAATGCCTTGAACCTTCAGAAGCTCTTTCGGATCAACAGAACCTTCCGTCAGTTCCTGGCCGGCTATGATTTTATCCCCAACAGCTACTTTCAAGCGTGCTCCGTATGGAGAAGTATACGTTCTGTTTTCCACTTCACCCTGTACAACGATTTCCTGCTTATCTTTAATCTCATTGATATCCTGGATTGTTCCCTTGATCTCACTGATAACTGCTTGACCTTTTGGATTACGTGCTTCGAAAAGCTCTTGGATACGCGGTAGACCTTGGGTGATATCGTCTCCTGCTACACCACCAGTGTGGAAGGTACGCATTGTAAGCTGTGTACCTGGTTCACCGATAGACTGGGCAGCAATGATTCCGACTGCTTCACCGACTTCGACTTCGTCTCCGGTAGCAAGGTTTCTTCCGTAACATTTTTTACAAGCTCCATGCTTGGTGTTACAAGTGAAGACAGATCGAATCGTCACTTGTTCAATGCCCGCATCTACAATCTGCTTGGCAGTATCTTCTGTAATGACTTCGTTCTTATTCACTAGCACATCGTTTGTTTCAGGATGAAGGACAGCCTGGAATGAAGTTCTTCCAATCAGACGATCGATCAATGGTTCAATCATTTCTGTACCTTCTGTAATCGATTGAACGGTTAATCCTTTATCCGTTCCACAGTCCTCTTCCCGAATAATAACATCTTGAGCCACATCAACAAGTCTTCTTGTCAGATAACCAGAGTCAGCTGTTTTCAACGCCGTATCCGCTAGACCTTTACGGGCACCGTGAGTAGAAATAAAGTATTCAAGCACCGTTAAACCTTCACGGAAGCTGGATTTAATCGGCAATTCAATGATACGTCCTGCCGGGTTAGCCATCAGTCCGCGCATACCGGCAAGCTGAGTGAAGTTAGAAGCATTACCACGTGCTCCGGAATCACTCATCATAAATATTGGGTTGCGTGGATTCAAGGACTTCATCAGCTTTTCTTGAATCGTATCTTTAGCCTGTGACCAAATCGAAATGACGCGGTCATAGCGTTCTTCTTCGGTTATGAGACCGCGGCGGAACTGTTTCAATACTTTGTCGACCCTGCCCTGGGCTTCATCAAGGATTTCTTCTTTTTCAGCCAATACGACAATGTCCGAAACACCGACAGTGATACCGGCTTTTGTCGAATAGCTGAATCCTAAGTCCTTCATGCGGTCAAGCATTTTCGATGTTTCACTGATCTTGAACCGTTTAAATACCTCGGCGATAATGTCGCCAAGTATACCTTTCTTGAACGGAGGAATAATTTCACGCTCGGCAATGATTTCTTTCACATTTTCCCCTTTGTCCACAAAATACTTCTCTGGCGTACGAAGCTCCAGATTTTCCTGTGTTGGTTCGTTCATATAAGGGAACGAATTAGGAAGCATGTTATTGAAGATCAATTTACCGACTGTAGAGATAATTAACTTACTTCTCTGTTCTTCGCTGAACGTTTCATTGCCTAAAGAGGCAGCACTTACAGCGACTCGTGTATGCAAATGGACATAACCGTTCTGGTAGGCAATCAAGGCTTCATTAAGATCCCTGAAGACCATGCCTTCGCCTACTGCGTTTTCACGTTCCAGGGTGATGTAATAGTTACCAAGCACCATGTCCTGGGAAGGTGTAACGACCGGCTTGCCGTCTTTTGGATTTAAAATGTTTTGCGCAGCCAGCATCAGAATGCGTGCTTCCGCTTGCGCTTCTGCAGACAATGGAACGTGAACAGCCATCTGGTCACCATCAAAGTCTGCGTTATACGCTGTACATACGAGTGGGTGAAGCCTGATCGCCCTTCCCTCAACCAATGTGGGTTCGAAAGCTTGAATACCCAATCTATGCAACGTAGGTGCGCGGTTCAATAGAACAGGATGTTCTTTAATCACTTCTTCAAGAACGTCCCATACTTCCGGGTGCAAGCGTTCAATTTTGCGCTTCGCCGATTTTATATTATGGGCAAGCCCTTTCTCGACAAGCTCTTTCATGATGAACGGTTTAAACAATTCAACTGCCATTTCCTTCGGCAGCCCACACTGATACATCTTTAAGTGCGGTCCCACAACGATTACAGAACGGCCGGAATAATCAACACGTTTACCGAGCAAGTTTTGACGGAAACGTCCTTGCTTCCCTTTCAACATATGGGAAAGCGACTTAAGCGGGCGATTCCCCGGACCGGTAACCGGACGGCCGCGACGGCCATTGTCAATCAATGCATCGACAGCTTCTTGAAGCATGCGCTTCTCATTTTGCACAATGATACTTGGTGCACCTAAATCAAGCAGTCGCTTTAATCGATTGTTACGGTTGATCACTCGACGGTACAGGTCATTCAAATCAGAAGTTGCAAAGCGTCCACCATCAAGTTGGACCATCGGACGTAACTCAGGCGGGATAATAGGCAATACATCCAATATCATCCAGGAAGGCTCGTTTCCGGAATTACGGAAAGCTTCCAATACTTCCAGACGCTTGATTGCACGGGTACGCCTTTGACCTTGGGCCGTTTTCAGTTCTTCCTTGAGTTGATCAACTTCTTTATCTAAATCAATATCTTGAAGAAGTTTACGGATTGCTTCCGCTCCCATTTGGGCCTGGAATGATTGCCCGTACTTATCACGATAAGCGCGGTATTCCTTCTCGGAAAGCAATTGTTTTTTCTCCAATGCCGTATCTCCAGCATCAGTAACAATATATGCAGCAAAGTAAATAACTTCTTCCAAAGCCCTTGGAGACATATCCATCACAAGACCCATACGGCTTGGGATTCCTTTAAAATACCAGATGTGAGAAACTGGAGCAGCTAGCTCGATGTGCCCCATTCGCTCACGCCGGACTTTTGCTTTGGTAACTTCGACACCACAGCGGTCACAAACTACGCCTTTATAACGGACACGTTTATATTTACCGCAATGACACTCCCAGTCTTTCTGAGGACCAAAGATTCTCTCGCAAAACAATCCGTCTTTCTCCGGCTTCAGCGTTCGATAATTGATGGTTTCCGGTTTCTTCACTTCACCAAAAGACCAGGATCGAATTTTATCAGGTGAAGCCAAACCTATTTTCATAAATTCGAAATTATTTACATCTAGCAAGGGGCCTACCTCCCTTTTAGTATCCAGGTTTTAACCTTAGCACAGACTGAATGAACAGGAAGTGGAATTAGCTTTCTTCCACTTCAATGTTCAGGTTGTCTGCGGATTGAGTATCATCTTCTTCAATGTCCCTAAGCTCAATTTCTTCCTCATCTGCGGAAAGCATCTTCACGTCCATGCCAAGACTTTGCAACTCTTTGATTAATACTTTAAATGATTCAGGAATACCTGGTTCTGGAACATTGTCGCCTTTTACAATTGCCTCATACGTTTTAACACGTCCGACGACATCATCTGATTTCACTGTCAGAATCTCCTGCAATGTATAAGCAGCACCATAGGCTTCCAGTGCCCATACCTCCATCTCACCGAAACGCTGTCCGCCAAATTGAGCTTTACCACCCAGTGGCTGCTGCGTTACAAGTGAATATGGACCAGTAGAACGGGCGTGGAGTTTATCATCTACCATATGGGCAAGTTTGATCATATACATGACACCGACAGAAACACGGTTGTCAAAAGGTTCACCAGTACGGCCATCATAAAGGATTGTTTTCGCATCTCTTGGCATTCCGGCCTCTTCAAGTGTTTCCCAAACGTCTTCTTCCCTGGCACCATCGAATACAGGGGTAGCCACATGAAGGCCAAGCTGTCTAGCTGCCATACCCAAATGCAACTCCAATACCTGTCCGATATTCATACGGGAAGGTACCCCTAATGGGTTAAGCATAATATCAATCGGTGTTCCGTCTGGAAGGAATGGCATATCCTCCTCAGGCAATATTTTCGAAATAACACCTTTGTTACCATGTCGCCCTGCCATTTTGTCCCCTTCAGAGATTTTACGCTTCTGAACGATATAAACACGGACAAGCTGGTTCACGCCTGGCGGAAGTTCATCGCCATCTTCCCGGTTGAAGATCTTCACATCAAGCACGATACCACCGGCGCCGTGAGGGACACGCAAGGAAGTGTCACGTACTTCACGTGCTTTTTCGCCAAAGATGGCATGAAGCAATCGTTCTTCAGCAGACAATTCGGTTACCCCTTTAGGTGTAACTTTACCTACTAGCAAATCGCCGTCCCCTACTTCTGCACCTACACGGATAATACCTCTTTCATCAAGGTCGCGCAGTGCGTCTTCACCAACATTCGGGATGTCGCGCGTGATTTCTTCAGGTCCCAGTTTTGTATCGCGTGCTTCTGACTCATACTCTTCAATATGAATAGAAGTATATACATCGTCTTTGACCAGACGCTCACTCATAATAATGGCGTCCTCATAGTTGTACCCTTCCCACGTCATGAAACCAACCAGGACATTCCGTCCAAGGGCAAGTTCTCCATCTTCCATGGAAGGTCCGTCGCCAAGGACTTCTCCTTTAGTGACGTGGTTACCGACGCTTACGATCGGCTTCTGATTGTAACAAGTACCTTGGTTGGATCGAATGAATTTCTGCAAACGGTAGCGGTCCAAATCGCCTTCCACTCGTTTTCCATCCACTTCGGAAATACGACGGACATAGATTTCTTTCGCTTCTACCCGCTCGACAATTCCTTCGTGCTTACAAATGACTGCAGCTCCGGAATCCTTTCCGTTAACGTATTCCATTCCAGTTCCGACTCTCGGCGCTTCCGGCTGCATCAATGGAACAGCCTGACGCTGCATGTTCGCACCCATCAAAGCTCGGTTGGAGTCATCATTTTCCAAGAAAGGAATACATGCCGTTGCGGCAGATACAACCTGTTTTGGAGATACGTCCATATAATCAATCCGGTCGCGAGGAACTGCTGTGTTCTCGCCACGGAAACGGGCAATAACTTCTTCATCCGTGAATGACCAGTCTTCATTTAAACGAGCGTTCGCTTGCGCTACTACATAGTTGTCTTCTTCATCGGCAGTCAGGTAATCAATGTGCTCTGTTACCCTTCCTGTCTCTAAATCAACACGACGGTAAGGCGTTTCGATAAAACCGAACTTATTTACCTTCGCATAAGAAGACAAGGAGTTAATCAGTCCGATGTTCGGACCTTCCGGCGTTTCAATCGGACACATACGACCATAGTGCGAGTAGTGAACGTCACGAACTTCCATTCCGGCACGTTCCCTCGTTAATCCGCCGGGTCCTAAAGCAGACAGGCGGCGTTTATGGGTCAGCTCTGCCAGCGGATTCGTTTGATCCATAAACTGGGAAAGCTGGGAACTGCCAAAAAACTCTTTTATGGAAGCAATAACAGGTCTGATATTAATCAACTGCTGCGGTGTAATCGACGAGGTGTCCTGAATGGACATTCGCTCCCGAACCACACGCTCCATTCTGGACAAGCCAATCCGGAATTGGTTCTGTAAAAGTTCACCTACAGAACGCAGTCTACGATTCCCAAGGTGATCTATATCATCCGTGCCGCCTACTTGATGCAGCAGATTGAAGAAATAACTAATCGCCGCAAGAATATCAGCAGGTGCAATGTTTTTCACGCTATCGTCCACATTGCCATTGCCGATAACATTCAATGTCCTTTCGCCTTCAGGGTCTGTCGGATCAACAATTTTAATCGATTGGACCTTGATTGGATCTTCCAGCACTCCTTCGTGCGGTTCCAGAACTTGATCACCGGTGTTTTCTTCTGTTCCCTCTAAATAAGGAAGGAGTTTATCAAGCAGCCTGCGGTCAATGGTATCGCCTTTTTGTGCTAACACCTCTCCTGTTTCCTGATCGACGAGGGTTTCAGCTAGCACTTGGTTGAATAGACGGTTTTTAATGTGAAGCTTTTTGTTCATTTTATAACGGCCCACATGCGCAAGGT
Source organism: Sediminibacillus halophilus (assembly GCF_900103695.1). Lineage (GTDB taxonomy): Bacteria > Bacillota > Bacilli > Bacillales > Amphibacillaceae > Sediminibacillus > Sediminibacillus halophilus. Next base: position 24,298 of record NZ_FNHF01000011.1, on the reverse strand, counting down.
CGTATCGCTTTGGATCAAAGAAGCGGGAAACAAGCAGACTTTTGGCATTATCGACTGTCGGCGGTTCACCAGGGCGCAGCCGTTCATATATTTCAAGCAAAGCTTTTTCGCTGTTTTCCGTGTTGTCTTTTTCCAACGTGTTTTTTAAGTATTCGTTGTCGCCAAGCAAGTCAATGATCTCTTGATCAGTGCCAAATCCGAGCGCACGCAAAAGAACCGTAATTGGAAGCTTTCTTGTACGGTCGATACGAACATGAACAACGTCCTTAGCATCAGTTTCAAACTCGAGCCAGGCTCCACGGTTCGGGATTACAGTAGCTGTATAACCCCTTTTTCCGTTTTTGTCATGTTTTTCACTATAGTAAACGCTTGGTGAACGAACTAACTGGGATACAATTACCCGTTCGGCACCATTGATCACAAAGGTACCTGTATCGGTCATTAACGGGAAGTCTCCCATAAATACTTCCTGCTCTTTCACTTCGCCAGTTTCATTGTTAAGCAACCTGACTTTAACACGAAGAGGAGCGTTGTAGGTGACATCTCTTTCTTTCGATTCATCGACAGGATACTTAGGTTCACCCAAGCTGTAATCCACAAACTCTAATGATAAATTCCCTGTGAAGTCTTCAATTGGAGAGATGTCCTGGAACATTTCGCGCAAACCTTCTTCCAAAAACCAATCATAGGAAGCAGTTTGTATCTCGATTAGGTTTGGCAATTCTAGTACTTCACTAATACGTGCATAACTTCTGCGTTGGCGGTGTCGTCCATACTGAACTAGTTGACCTGTCAACTGATTCACCCCTCAAATCAAGAATTAGAAAAAAACGCTGCACACCATCAAGACTGGCGGCAAAGAACAAGAATTTAACCATTACTGCCCAGAAAGCAACAATGCTTATAATATAAGACACTAGCACTTTGCCCAGCTTTAAGGTGAAGCGATTTTTGCACCATCACACCCCTCTTGTTCAGCAGTGAAACGAGCATTTGGTGTTAAGCGCAAAATTGTTCGGTAAACATACCGAACAAACTTGTGAAGCAAAAACCAATCGTTCACAAGATTTTTATTGAGACATTCGCTACGAGCGAATGTTGTATCACATTTTCCATCCATCTAACGTTAGATTAGAAACGGGTTTCTGGCATTTTGCCTGTTGCCGCTGGAAAGCATACTGCGACATTTAAAAAAATTTAAATTTTTTTAAAGTGGTAAAACGGCAATGATTCTTCTTTCATTTCTGCTTGAAACAATAGGAAAAATTATCCGATTTCACCATTCTTTCCTTTATCAAAAAAGATTATACGTAAAAAAAGTGAAAATAATCCTTGACAAGGGAAGTCGCCTATTGGCATTTTTCAATATTACCACAACAGGAACAGCGAGTCAATGATAAAATTCCTGGCACAAAAGCAGCGGACTACTTATTGCTTTGTTGATTTTAATAAGTAATAACCCTTGTTTTTTGTAAGCACTTCGACATTCCCAAATAGTTGTTCCAATTTCTTTTGGGCAGAAGGCGCTCCCTGTTTCTTCTGAATGACAACCGTCAACTCCCCTTGCGGAAGCAGCGCTTGGCAGCTTTCTTCAAACATATCGAAAATTACTTTTTTCCCTGCACGGATCGGGGGATTGGTTACTATAGCTGAAAACGTTTCGTTTTGGAAGGACTGGAGACGATCACTAATTTTAAATTCTACGTTTTCCACCTGGTTGTTTATCGCGTTTTGCCTGGCTAAGTCAATCGCCCTTTCATTGATATCACTCATGGTAATATGACGGTGCGGAAAAGATTTCGCCAATGACAAACCTATCGGTCCGTATCCACAACCAAGGTCAAGGAACCCGCCTGCTACCGCCGGCTCTGTAAAACCTTCAATTAATGTACGGGAGCCGAAGTCTACTTCATTTCTGGAAAACACTCCGTGATCAGTGGTAAAAGAAAAGTCAAAACCCCTCAGTTTGTAATGCCAGGTTTTCGGATTACTCTCTGATGTTGGTTTTTTCGAATAATAATGCTCAGACATAATGGTAAGCACCTGCTTTTCTTAGTTAAAATGATTCAGAGGATGTAAATACCGGGAACAGGCTTAATCGCGATTCCCGTTATTGCCGCCCAACTCGGTTTGTTTAGGTGTTTCACAATTCCCGGAGCAGAAACCTTTAAAGGTAATAAAAGCCCGCCGGTAAAGGCGGGCTTGTTTATTCATTACTTCAATTCAACAGAAGCGCCTGCTTCTTCAAGCTTAGATTTCATTTCTTCAGCTTCTTCTTTCGCAACGCCTTCTTTGATTGCTCCTGGAGCGTTATCTACAAGATCTTTTGCATCTTTAAGGCCAAGACCAGTGATTTCGCGTACTGCTTTAACAACTTTGATTTTAGAAGATCCAGCACTTTCCAGAACAACATCAAATTCAGTTTGTTCTGCAGCAGCTTCTCCGCCGCCAGCTGCGCCTGCAGCAGCAACTGGTGCAGCAGCAGTTACTCCAAATTCTTCTTCAATAGCTTTTACCAGGTCATTCAATTCAAGAACTGTCATTTCTTTAATTTGCTCGATAATTTGTTCTTTAGACATGTTTCTTCCTCCTTGGAATAATTAATTTTATTTGAAACGAATCACGTTAAATCTCTAAACAAGTGCTAGCTTACGCGCCTTGTTCTTCTTTTTGTTCTGCAACTGCTTTTGTAGCGTAAGCGAAATTGCGGACAGGTGCTTGAAGCACGCTAAGCAGCATAGAAAGCATACCTTCGTAATTTGGCAGGTCGGCAAGTTCCTTGATTTGCTCAAGGGATGCAATGCTTCCTTCGATGACACCAGCTTTGATCTCAAGCGCTTCATGTTCCTTAGCAAAGTTATTCAAAATCTTTGCAGGTGCTACTACATCGTCAGCACTAAACGCAATAGCCGTCGGCCCAACCAACGTTTCGTTGAGATCTCCCAGCTCAGCCTCTTCTGCAGCGCGGCGAGTCATTGTGTTTTTGTACACTTTGAAATCGACACCAGCATCACGAAGTTGTGTACGAAGTTCTGTAACTTCTGCAACGTCAAGACCGCGGTAATCGACAAGAATTGTTGATTTACTTTCGCGGAACTTGTCGGCGATTTCGGTTACAACTTGTTTTTTGTGCTCAATTGTTTTGGACATTGTTCCACCTCCTATTGACTTTTCATCATACCGTTAGATCCTATGCCAATACATGAAAAAAACCCCCATGCAGACATGGAGGTTTTGTTTTCGATGAAACAATCATACAACGGTGATTGTTTTCTATTCACACACCTCGGCAGGAAATTAAGCTTTTCAGCGCCTGCTGTCTACGGTACAACGTTTATATTTAGTTACTTTAACTTATGCAACATTGTACATTATAGCTAAACATTCATGACAAGTCAATAGACTTTTTTAGCGAACAAAGCTAGAAACGTCTACTTTGATGCCAGGGCCCATCGTAGAAGCAACAGAAGCGTTACGCATGTAAATGCCTTTAGCCGCTTGTGGTTTTGCTTTCACTAAGGTATCCGTAATTGCTTCAAAGTTCTCGATCAACTTAGCGTCATCAAAGGATACTTTTCCGATTGGCACATGAACATTGGAAGACTTATCCACGCGGTATTCTACCTTACCGGCTTTGATTTCTTGTACTGCTTTTTCAACTTCAAAAGTAACCGTGCCGGTCTTAGGGTTTGGCATCAAACCTTTTGGCCCCAATACGCGTCCTAGCTTACCAACTTCAGCCATCATGTCAGGAGTCGCTACAACGACATCAAAATCAAACCATCCTTGGTTGATTCTGTTGATTAGATCTTGCTCTCCTACAAAGTCAGCACCAGCGTTTTCAGCCTCTTTGGCTTTATCGCCTTTCGCGAAAACCAAGACGCGCTGTGTTTTACCAGTACCGTGCGGAAGCACCATTGCACCGCGAAGCTGTTGGTCAGCTTTTTTAGGGTCAACACCCAATCGAAACGCAGCCTCTACGGTTTCATCAAAGTTAGCTTTGGCAGTTTGCTTGATTAGCTCTACTGCTTCTTTTATTTCATAAGCTTTTGAACGGTCAACAAGTTTCAAAGCTTCTTGTTGCTTTTTGCTTTTTTTAGCCATTATTTTTTCCTCCTTGATTGTGGTTTTAACGGTTATACCTCCCACTTTAAAAAGCGGAACGAGCCTCACCGGCTGTCTTCCACAGCCGGGCTCGCTACACGATTGCTTCGGAGGCAATCATGATTTAATCCCTGTCCTACAAAAAGGTTGCGAAAGGCACTTCCGCCATCATCGCAACCTTCTTTACTCAGCAGAGTCGCTGTGGGATTAGTCTTCGATAACGATTCCCATACTACGCGCTGTACCTTCAACCATACGCATAGCCGCTTCCACGTTAGCAGCATTCAGATCAGGCATTTTGGTTTCCGCAATCTCTTTTACTTTGTCGCGCTTGACAGTAGCAACTTTATTACGGTTTGGTTCACCTGACGCCGTTTCGATTCCAGCTGCTTTTTTAAGAAGCACAGCAGCAGGCGGAGTTTTTGTGATAAATGTAAATGAACGGTCCTCAAATACCGTGATTTCTACTGGAATAATCATGCCAGCCTGGTCTTGCGTGCGGGCATTGAATTCCTTACAAAATCCCATGATATTTACACCTGCTTGACCCAATGCCGGTCCAACTGGCGGTGCCGGGTTTGCCTTCCCTGCAGGGATTTGAAGTTTTACAACTTTAATAACTTTTTTAGCCACGAGACACACCTCCTTAAAGTCCGTGATGTGGTAATAGGGTCTTCCCCTCCCACTCATCGTATATCTTTATACACCGAGCATAAAGAACATAAAAATTCTAGCATCTTTACGAACAAAATGCAAGGGGTTGTTTGAATACCAGTCATTCCCAGTTCCTGTTCTTTGACCATTGCCTATAGGAACGTACAGCCATATCGATTGCTTTCAATTATTTTTAATGTGTCTTTGTCCAGATCCAGCACCTACCCCGTCTTAAGCACATCCTCTGTGTGTAAAACCGCCATCCTATGTTTGGCTTAAGCTTGCACTTCAGAACCTTAAAAAATTTAGCATAGGATATAAACGACGCAGTGAATTTTTTAGATTAAAGTATAAGTGCAGCTTAGCCTCTGTCATCGCCTGATGGCTCGCCAATCAGCCAGTTTTCTTTATCGGGGGTGTGCAAGGCGCTTTCGCTTTTCTTACATCTTCTATTATAATTTTTCGATTTGGGAGAATTCTAGTTCTACAGGGGTTTCTCTGCCGAACATGTTCACATGTACCTTGACTTTTTGCTTATCGAGATCAATTTGTTCGATGGTACCAGTAAAGTTCGTGAATGGCCCGTCGGTTACGCGGACACTTTCCTTTTCCTCGAAGTCTACTTCGGTGACCTGTTCTTGCATACCCATCCGTTTCAGTATAAACTCTGCTTCCTCAGGTAAGAGAGGGATGGGTTTGGAGCCTGCTCCGGTCGAGCCGACGAATCCGGTCACTCCCGGGGTGTTGCGGACCACGTACCAGGAATCATCTGTCATGATCATTTCGGCCAATACATAACCCGGAAATACTTTCTTTTTAGCTACCTTCTTTTTTCCGTTCTTGATTTCTGTTTCCTCGTCTTCAGGAACAAGCACACGAAAAATCTTATCTTCCATTCCCATTGATTCCAAACGTTTCTCCAGATTCGTTTTCACTTTGTTTTCGTAGCCAGAATAAGTGTGGACTACATACCAATTTTTTTCCATGATTTCAGGACAATCCCCTTGCCCTTCCCTCCCTTTTCGAATACTGATTATTTTTGCCAATTTAAAAAACCCGCAGTTCACGGGTTTTGCTCGTAAAAGTATGATTAACTATATTATAGCATAAACTACCATTAATTATTCAAACAATAGATTAAGAATTTCCGTAATTCCCAAATCAATCACAGCAAAAAAGACTGCGACAAACGCAACGGTGCATACAACTGTGATTGTATAGCTTGTAAGTTCCCGACCCTTTGGCCAGCTCACCTTTTTCATTTCTCTGGAAACATTTTTAAAGAATGTGATAAGTTTCATGCTTTACCCCCAAACTTAAGGCCTACAGACCGGCTTTTACTTATTTCGTTTCCCGATGCAGGGTATGAGCTCCACATCTCTTGCAAAATTTGCGAACTTCCAACCGTTCGGCATTCTCTGTTTTATTCTTATCTGTACTGTAGTTTCTGCTTAGGCAGTCAACACAGGCCAGTACTACTTTACGTCTCATTTCATCACCCCGTTTCAGGGTTTTTCACCATACCAATGTAGCATGGTAACAAGAGCCTGTCAACGTTACCTTTATAGACTCAATTCACTGATTTCCAAGTAACGCTCCAGTTTGCGCTTCACCCGCTGAAGGGCATTATCAATCGATTTTACATGTCGTTTCAACTCTACGGAAATCTCTTGATAAGATCTGCCGTCCAGATACAGACTGAGCACTTGCTGCTCTAATTCGCTTAACAATTCTGACATTTTATATTCCATGTCACCGAATTTCTCACGGTTCACAATCAACTCTTGCGGGTCGACGGCCTTGGATCCGGCAATCACATCCATGAGTGTCCTGTCTGACTCTTCATCATAAATAGGCTTGTCCAGTGAAACATAAGAATTTAACGGGATATGTTTTTGCCTCGTGGCTGTTTTGATTGCAGTGATAATTTGGCGGGTTATACATAGTTCGGCAAATGCTTTAAAAGAAGAAAGTTTGTCTCCTTTATAGTCCCGAATTGCTTTATAGAGACCTATCATGCCTTCCTGTACTATATCCTCCCGGTCCGCTCCGATTAAAAAGTAGGTCCGGGCTTTTGCCCTAACAAAGTTTCTGTACTTCGTAATCAAATAGTCCAAGGCATAGGTTTGGCCCTGATGAACCAATTCAATCAACTCATCGTCTTCTAGTTTCTCATAGCCTAATTCCTGATCGTCTGTCTCCGTGTGTGTGATGGTCACCCAGGATTCCCCCCGACTATACTGCCGTGAATATAGCAATATTATACAGTAAGCGTTTCACTATCGTCAATAACAGGTGTCGACTAATGTCCGCCCCTTCGCCATTTTTCGAACACTTCCAATATATCTTTTTTGATCGGAATCTTGGAGGAGGATTGGATATTTCGATAAGATTCTAAATCTTCCTCTATCTCTTTCTCTATATTCCGCATCTCAATATAAAGCTCTCGTGCGGACTTGCGGAGTGCCCCCTGAGCAAAAATGGTACGTTGTTCTGTGAAATCTGAAGTAGCGACATACACTTGGGTTTTCACGTTTTTCAACTGTTTGATTAATTTCTCGATACATTCATCAGCCGTCTCTTTTTCTTTCGTAAAAATTACTTCAACCTTGAAATTCTGTTGTTTTTTCGAAAGGCCCTGGACGTAATAAGCGTCAAATACGACAATTACCCTCATTCCTTTATACGCTTGGTACTCTGCCATATTGGCAATTAAAAGATCACGAGCCTGAGCAAGGTCATGATCTTTTAATTTCTTTAATTCATCCCAGGCACCGATGATATTGTATCCGTCAACCACTAATACATCCATTGTCATTCACCAATCGGATTCCGTTTTCTAAAAACTTCATACATAAGCAATCCCGCAGCAACAGAGGCATTCAACGAGGAAACTTTTCCTTTCATTGACAGCCTTACTGTCCAATCGCACTTTTCTTTCACCAGCCTGCTCATTCCTTTCCCTTCATTGCCGATGACAAGGGCTAACGGCATATCTGCCGACAGTTCCCGATAATCCTCTGAACCATCTGCAGCAGTACCAACCACCCATACGTTTCTTTCTTTTAATTCATCAATGGTGGCTGCGATATTGGTTACACGGGCGACAGGGATATACTCAATCGCTCCTGCCGACGTTTTGGCTACCACCGTGGTCAAGCCGACCGATCGGCGTTTTGGAATGATAACCCCATGAACCCCAGCCGCGTCAGCGGTACGGAGAATAGAGCCCAAGTTATGCGGATCTTCTATTTCATCTAAAATCATAAAGAACGGAGGCTCGTCCTTTTGTTCGGCAGCTTTGAATAAATCTTCCAGGTCGCTGTATGCATACGCAGCGACAGCTGCAGCTACCCCTTGATGATTCCCTTCCACCAGCTGGTCTATCTTTCGCCTTGGTACTTGCTGTACTGTCACGCCATTCTCCTTGGCCAGTGACTGAATCTTATGAGACGCTTGTTTTTGCAACTGGTCTGAAATCAAAATTTTATTGATCGATCGTCCAGATTTCAATGCTTCTGTAACCGGATTTTTGCCAATGATCCATTCTTCAGCCATTATTGATCAATCCCTTTCCTCTACGAATGCGATGGCTGCTTCCACTAACTGTTCCAGCCTTTCTTTATTTCCACCCAAGTATAAATACCCCAACAGCGCTTCAAAAGCAGTACTATATCGATAGGTTTGTACATCTGTATTTTTAGGCACCGTTCCGGATTTGGCATTCCTGCCTCTCCGGACAACCCCCTCTTCCTCCGTAGACAACCGTTCCTTCTCAAGCCAATCAGTAATCACCCTGGCTTGCGACTTAGCAGAGACAAACGCGACTGCGGAACGGTGTAATTGATCTGGCTTTACATTCCCTTTTCTAATAAGATGATGCCTTACATAGATTTCATAAACGGCATCTCCCATATAAGCCAGATTCAGACTCTTCATTTGTTTTACATCTACTTCCGACATGTTCATCCCCGCTTCCACCGCGTACCTTGCGGTGTATCCTCGAGAATGATCCCCTGTTCCTTCAAATCATCCCTAATTTGGTCCGCCAACGCGAAATCACGGTTCTTTCTTGCGTCAATCCTTTGCTTGATCAAAGCTTCTACTTCTTCATCCAGCAATTCTACTTCTTGTTTTAACTGTATGCCAAGGACGCCTGTCTGCTGTTCTAACAGCTCCATCAGCCTGTTGATGACCCGTTCGGAAGTTTGCTTGGACTGCAAATAAACATTGGCGTCTTTCGTTATATCAAACAATACAGCTATGGCATTGGCTGTATTGAAATCATCGTCCATCTCCTCGATGAATCTTCTTTGATAACCCTCCGCTTTTTCCAGCCATTCTTCCTCGTTTTCATCAAGATTAGCGCTGGACTGCTTGCGGTGTTCCAAATTTAAATAGGCATTTTTGATTCGGTCCAAACTATTTTTAGCACTTTCCAATAATGCCTCACTGAAATTGATTGGGTTCCGGTAGTGGACGCTTAACATGAAGAAACGTACTACCTGGGGCTCATGCTGTTCGATCAAGTCATGAGCAAGAACAAAGTTGCCCAGTGATTTGGACATTTTTTCATTATCTATATTGATATAACCGTTATGCATCCAATAGTTCGCAAACTGCTTATCATTGCCAGCTTCCGATTGAGCTATTTCATTCTCGTGATGCGGGAAAGTCAAATCCTGTCCGCCGGCATGAATGTCAATGGTGTCGCCCAGGTATTTCTTGGCCATGGCCGAGCATTCGATATGCCACCCCGGACGGCCTTTGCCCCAGGGAGAGTCCCACGAGATTTCTTCTGATTTGGCCTGTTTCCATAAAGCGAAATCGAGTGGGTCATCTTTTTTCTCTCCTACCTGAATTCTGGCGCCTGATCGAAGCTCGTCGACCGACTGATGGGACAGCTTGCCATAATTATCAAAGGAACGAGTGCGGAAGTACACGTCACCGTCCGCTTCATATGCGTGCCCTTTCTCTATCAGCAAGGAGATAAAGTCAATGATTTCCTCCATGCTTTCTGTTACGCGGGGATGATGGTCAGCTTGCTTCACACCCAGAGCACCGACATCTTCCTTATAAGCATTGATGAACCGCTGTGATATATCCGGAACTTCTTCTCCAAGTTCATTCGCCGCTTTGATTATTTTGTCGTCGACATCCGTAAAGTTCAACACATAATTGACCTCATATCCACGATATTCCAGATACCTTCTTACCGTATCGAATACAATTGCAGGGCGCGCATTCCCGATATGGATATAGTTATAGACAGTTGGACCGCAGACATACATTCTAACCTTTCCTTCTTCAATGGTTTCGAAGGGCTCCTTTTGCCGGGTCAACGTATTATAAAGTTGTATTGTCATGGCTCTTCACTCCTTTTAACTCATCTAATTCTTTTCGCAAAGCGTTTATTTCAGCCTCCATATCTTTCATTACCTCTGAAAGGGGATCGGGCAGCTTATGATGATCGAGATCCTTTCTTACCCGCTCTCCGTTTTGAATGACCACTCTTCCGGGAATTCCGACAACTGTTGAGTGGTCAGGGACATCATGCAGGACCACCGAGCCAGCCCCTACTTTGGAGCTCTCACCAATCACAATCGAACCGAGCACCTTTGCCCCGGTTGCGATTAGAGCATTGTTTTTTATCGTTGGATGTCTTTTTCCCTTCTCTTTGCCAGTGCCCCCTAAGGTGACTCCCTGGAAGATTGTAACGTTATCTCCGATTTCACATGTTTCCCCGATTACCACACCCATTCCGTGGTCAATAAAAAATCTTTTTCCTATTTTTGCCCCTGGATGAATTTCAATCCCTGTCAAGAAACGGCTGATTTGTGAAATTACCCGGGCAATAAAATAAAACTTCTTGTTATAAAAAGCGTGAGCAACCCGATGTGCCCAAATTGCATGTAACCCTGCGTACGTTAAAATAACTTCAAAATAAGTACGGGCAGCCGGGTCCTGGTCAAACACGACTAGAATATCTTCTTTCAGCATTCTAAAAAAACCCACGTAAGACCGCCTCCCTTCCTCGTTGAATCATCCCATGATTCCAATATCCTTGAAAATGGAAAAACCTTCTACCGTACCTAACAAAAAAAGCGCCTCCGTGTATACATACACAGAGACGCTTAAGCGCGGTTCCACTCTGTTTGGGAAAAATTCCCCAACTCAAGTTCCTGGTTAACGGCAGGCAGCCGCCCTTACCTACTCATTTCAATAAGGGACTCAGAGGTGCATTTCAAAAACGGACGCTTAAAATCACTTTCAGCCGGTGGTGATTCTCTCTTTCTAAGCCTGCCGCTTTTTACTTCTCCTCTTCAACGCTCGATTTTTGTAGTATTACTATATTACAAAACGATGAAAATGTGAAGCTTTACTTGTTGATTTGTTCAATGGCGGAACGCAGTCTCGCCAGGACTGTATCCTTTCCTAACAAATGGATCGAATTAGGCAATTCCGGCCCATGAACCTGACCGGTTGTCGCCACACGAATCGGCATGAATAATTTTTTCCCTTTGTGTTTCGTTTCTTTTTGTGTCGCTTTGATTTCTGCTTTAATTGCGTCCGGCGTAAAATCATCACTTGCTTCAAGCTTATCAGCGAATACGGATAACACTTCTGGAACCTGCTCCTCGTGAAGAACTTCCAGCGCTTCTTGGCTGTACTGAATTTCCTTACGGAAGAACAGCTCCGTCAATTCTACGATTTCCGCTCCATAGTTTAATTGATCCTTATAAAGCCCGATCAGTTCCAGCGCCCAATCTTCCTGTTCTTTATCCATGTCTTCCGGCAGTCTTTCTGCGTGGACCAAATGAGGCAGTGCCAGTTTCACGACATGATCAAAATCGGTCGCTTTGATGTATTGATTATTCATCCACTTCAGCTTCTGTGGATCAAAAATCGCTGGGGAGGTGGACAATCGATCCGGATCAAACATCTCAATGAACTGCTGCTTGGTAAACAATTCTTCTTCCCCAACCGGCGACCAGCCTAATAATGTAATAAAGTTGAACAATGCTTCCGGCAAGTAACCGAGATTTTTATATTGTTCGATAAATTGCAGTATATGCTCATCCCGCTTGCTCAGTTTTTTGCGGTTTTCGTTCAAAATCAATGTCATATGACCGAACTTTGGAGGTTCCCAGTTAAACGCATCGTAAATCATCATCTGTTTTGGTGTATTGGAGATATGCTCTTCTCCCCTCAGCACATGGGAGATCTTCATTAAATGGTCATCAATTGCAACAGCGAAATTATAAGTAGGAATCCCGTTCTTTTTCACGATTACCCAATCTCCAAAATCGCTGGAATCAAAGGTAATATCTCCACGGACAATATCATTGAATTTATACGTTACATTCTTCGGTACACGGAAACGAATGCTCGGCTGGCGGCCCTCCGCTTCGAACTGCTGAATCTCTTCCTCTGAAAGATTGCTGTGGGCACCGGAATACTTCGGAACTTGTCCGTTAGCTTTTTGTTCCTCCCGCTCTTGTTCCAGCTCTTCAGCTGTCATATAACATTTGTATGCAAGGTCTCTTTCCAGCAACTCGTCTACGTATTTTTGGTATAAATCCAGCCGCTCAGTCTGCCGGTAGGGTCCGTAATCACCGCCAATATCCGCACCTTCATCCCATTCTATTCCTAGCCATTTCAAATAACTAAGCTGGCTTTCTTCACCGCCAGCTACATTTCTTTTTTCATCCGTGTCTTCTGTACGGATAATAAATTTACCGCCCAGATGACGGGCATATAAATAGTTAAATAAAGCCGTGCGGGCATTTCCTATATGTAAATGTCCGGTTGGGCTTGGCGCATAGCGCACCCTTACTTCGTTCGTCATCTTGCCGAGCTCCTTCCTTTGTTAACCAATCTATATTATTCTGCCAACTTTTCATGAATTCATTTCTACATTCATTCTATCACTAATACCGGTCATTGTTGATTATTATGCAACAGTACTACAGCTTGCGCAGCAATTCCTTCTTTTCTCCCCGGGAACCCTAACTTTTCCGTTGTTGTCGCCTTGACATTCACTTGCGAGACGTCGACAGCCAGAATCCGGCAGATGTTGCCTCTGATCGCTTCAATGTAAGGAGCCATTTTGGGAGCCTGCGCAATGACCGTGCAATCAAGATTACCTAGTTGATAGCCGCGCTCCTCGACCAATCGCCAAACATGTGCCAGTAGACGCTCAGAATCGGCATCTTTAAACGACGGGTCTGTATCCGGAAAATGCTTGCCGATATCTCCTTCCCCTATCGCTCCCAAGCACGCATCCGCAATTGTATGGAGCAGTACATCGGCGTCGGAATGGCCCAGAAGTCCTTTCTCATAAGGAATGTCCACTCCACCGATAATGCAAGGACGCCCTTCGGCAAACTGGTGGACATCGAAACCTTGTCCTATACGGAACATGACCGTTATCCCCTTTACTTGTTATTCTGCTTACTTCCCAAAAAGGCTTGAGCTTTCCCCAAGTCTTCAGGTGTTGTGACTTTAATGTTATGATAGCTTCCTTGCACAATCCCCACATCATAGCCATAATGCTCCGCCAAAGAAGCATCGTCTGTTCCAAGAACCCCTTGTTCAGCCGCCTGTTGATGTATCTGGTGAATCAGTTCAAAATCAAAGCTTTGCGGTGTTTGTGCCGCCCAGAGCGTTTTTCTGTCCAATGTTTCTAATCGCCCGTTGACCACTTGCTTAATCGTGTCCGTTACAGGCACCGCCAACAGTGCTGCCCGGTTTTCTACAGTCGCTTCAGCCAATGCATGAAGATGGTCGTTCGACACAAACGGACGGGCACCATCATGAATAAATACTATGCCTGTGTATCCCTTTAGGCTTTTCAAACCGGAAAACACGCTTTGCTGGCGTTCTTCTCCGCCCATGACCAGACGGATATCCTTTTGGGAGGAGACCAAATCAAGCAGCTCTCTCATCCGCTCTTCGTCCTTTGGGTTCACAACCAAAGTAATCGCAGCACACCAGCTATCCTGCAAAAACACATCGAGCGTATGAAGGATCAGTGGCCGTCCACTGATATTGATAAACTGTTTGTTTTCTCCGGCCTTCATCCGCTTTCCCTGACCAGCTGCCAGTATAATAGCCTGATAACTCCTCATTATTGTATCATCCTAGTTTTAATCTAGGGAACATTCCCTGTTCATTCTGTTTATATGTATCTCCATATCCTAAAGGGTCCTCTCATAACAAAAGCGATAACAGAACTGTTATCACTTTTGTTTTCCTCTATAAGTTATACCTTTTTTATAGTGCTTTTTCAAGTAATTTTGGTTTGGCAAAAATCATTCGGCCCGCAGAAGTTTGCAGGACACTGGTGATTAACACTTCAATTGTTTTGCCAATGTATTCCTTGCCTTCTTCGACAACAATCATCGTGCCATCGTCCAGATAGGCAACACCCTGGTTTTGTTCCTTCCCGTCCTTAATGACCTGAACAGTCAATTCTTCACCAGGTAGGACGACCGGCTTCACGGCATTTGCCAGGTCGTTGATATTCAATACCTGGACATGCTGGAATTCACATACTTTATTTAAGTTAAAGTCATTGGTGACGACAACCCCGTCAATCACTTTAGCAAGCTTGACAAGCTTACTGTCCACTTCTTGGATTTCTTCAAAATCTCCTTCATAAATTTCAACATTTACAGGCAGCTCTTTCTGCATTCGATTCAGAACATCCAGTCCGCGCCGGCCTCGATTTCGTTTCAGGACATCTGAAGAATCAGCGATGTGCTGCAACTCTTCCAATACAAACTGTGGAATCAGCACTGTCCCTTCCAAAAAGTTGGTTTGACAGATATCTGCAATTCTACCGTCAATAATGACGCTGGTATCAAGGATTTTCACCTTAGGCATTTGCCGATTCGATTCTGTCTCGTTCTCTTCTACGGCTGTCTTGTCTTTTTCCTTCCTAGCGAGCGTCAATAAGTTCAAAAATTCGTCTCTTCGTTTAAAACCGACCTGGAAACCGAAGTATCCCAATAAAAACGTCACAAATATCGGCAATACCTGGGAAACAAGTTTAATCTCAATATCCAAAATTGGTATGGTGATTAAATAGGCGATTACCAGTCCAAGAATCAATCCAAGACTGCCGAATAACAAGTCTCCGACTGGAGCCTTGACAAGCGTCTCCTCAACCCACCGCAAAAAGTCTACGATGTAATCTACCACCCAAAATGATAGTAAGTATAAAATAATTGCCCCAAATACTAGACCTACATATGGTGACTCAACCCAGTTTCCGTTCGTAAGGCCCGTTAATTCCAATAAATCTGGTATATACAAATATCCAATCGTTCCGCCAGCTATAATGATGAACAGCTGTACAATTCTTTTTAGCACCAAGGTCACCTCCTATGAGTCAGTATCTCCAAATATATAAAATTTATCCCCGAATAATTGTTTCTTAGTAGTGTCAAGTTCATTTCCAGTGGAAACCCCCTTATCGCCGGATCGCTTTATAGGCAGGTTTCTAAACTTAAATTATCACACTTGACAAAATCAGTCAAATGAGTAAAAATAAAGATTTTATCACAGTAAGTGTTCATAGTCAAACTATTTTAAATATGCCTGTCGATGAAAAGCTGCTCCTGCAATCTGTTCAACCCATCCTTGATTTTTCTGGCCCTTATGTCTCCCACTCCATTAACGGAAACAAGCTCTTGAGTAGATGCATTGGCTACTTCATTCAACATTCCAAAATGATCAATAAGATAATCGATGATTACGTGAGGGAGACGCGGTATCTTGGCTAGAACCCGATATCCCCGCGGATAAATAATAGCATCGCGTTTAAAGTCGAGACTATATCCCAGCATTTTGATGATTTGTTCCTCGCTGGTAAGCTCAGCCGAAACTACCTCCTGCATTTTCAGCAGCATCTCTTCTGGTGACAAGCCGGAATCCGTGCTGTAATCCCTGATAATAAGGGCAGCCTCTATTTCGATATCAGCAACCAACTCAGTCAATTGCAATTGGATTAGACGTCCTTCCGTGCCCAACTCCGTAATATATTTAAGTATCTCTGTTTTGATTCTCAGCACCATTTCTATCCGGTGAAAGACTTGCACAATCTCTGTTAATGTCACCAAATCCTCAAATTCCAGCGCCCCTAAATTGGTCAGGGTCTGATCAAGCACGATTTTATATTTCTCCAATGTCTGCATTGCTTGGTTCGCTTTCGTTAAGATGACACCCATTTCTTTCAATGCGTATCGAATACCGCCGTTATAAAGTGTGATGACATTTCTTCGTTCTGAAATGGCAATCACTAGCGTTTCAGTTTGTTTTGCAACTCGTTCAGCCGTCCGATGCCGCATTCCTGTTTCTTTAGAAGGAATGGTAGGCTCCGGCATCAGTTGAACATTGGCATAAAGAATGGTCGACGCATCCTCACTGAGAAGGATTGCTCCGTCCATTTTTGCCAGTTCATACAGATTTGCAGGGGAAAAAGAAGCATTTATCGCAAATCCGCCATCGACAACCCCCTTGAGTTTATCGGGGCTGCCGACGACAATCAGGCCCCCGGTGTTAGCTCTCAATACATTATCAATCCCCTGTCTCATAGGAGTTCCAGGAGCTACAAACTTCAGCATTGCCTCAATTACCTTTGCTTCTTTTCTACCCTGCCATTCCATTTAGTTTCCTCCCAGCGTCACTTTTAAGGCTTCTTGAACCGTGTTCACCCCGACGATTTCAATATTATTCGGAGTCGTCCATCCATCAAGATTTTTCGCCGGAATAATTGCCCGCTGGAAACCAAGCTTCGCTGCTTCCTGGACTCTTTGGTCAATCCTCGCTACCCTTCGGACTTCGCCGGTCAGTCCCACTTCGCCGATCAACACGTCATCCGGCCTGGACACCTGGTCACGGAAGCTGGAAGCAATGCTGACAGCAACTGCCAGGTCGATGGCGGGTTCATCCAATTTCACCCCTCCAGCAACCTTCACATAGGCATCCTGGTTTTGTAGCATCAGGCCGACCCTTTTTTCTAGAACAGCCATTAAAAGCGGGACCCGGTTGTGATCGATGCCTGTAGCCATTCGCCTTGGATTTCCAAAGCTGGTGGGAGATATCAGTGCTTGGATTTCCACCAGTACCGGCCGGCTTCCTTCCATGGAAGCCACTACGGTGGATCCTGCCGCTCCCTGCGAGCGTTCTTCGAGAAAAATTTCCGATGGATTGTTTACTTCACGTAAGCCTTCTTCTTTCATTTCGAAGATACCCATTTCATTCGTGCTTCCGAAACGGTTTTTCACACCTCTTAAGATACGGAAAGTATGATGACGTTCCCCTTCAAAGTAAAGGACAGCATCCACCATATGCTCAAGGAGTCTCGGACCGGCAATTGATCCCTCTTTGGTGACATGACCGACAATAAAAATGGGTATTCCCTTACTCTTAGCTATACGCATGAGCTCGCTCGTACATTCCCGCACTTGTGAAACACTACCCGGTGCACTGGTGACTTCCTCCCGATAAATGGTCTGAATGGAATCAATAACCACAAAGGACGGGTTCAATTGCTCGATTTGATTGGATATATCCAGTAAATTTGTTGCGGCAAGTACATAAAGGTTGTCCGATGTTACGCCAAGGCGATCTGCACGCAGCTTTGTCTGACGAGCCGATTCCTCACCCGATATATACAATACATTCATTTGTTTCCTTGCCAGCTGGGAAGAGACCTGCAACAGGAGGGTTGACTTCCCGATCCCGGGATCCCCGCCTATCAGGACCAACGAGCCTGGAACAATACCTCCACCAAGCACCCGGTTGAATTCCGGCATTTTCGTTGTAACCCGCGGTTCCTCTTCTGACTGAATAGCAGTAATTTTTTCTGGTTTTGATTTTGTTCCAGATTGCACTTGAAATGTGTGCCTTGAGGAAGAAGAAGCTTCCATTTCCTCCACAAACGTATTCCAATTATGGCAGCTAGGACATTTCCCCATCCACTTTGGTGTTTCGTATCCACATTCCTGACAAACATACTTCGTCTTTCTTTTTGCCAAAATAATCTCTCCTCACCTATTGTATACGAATGAGATAACGAACAAGTTACAGACTTCTATCAATTTATTAAAAAATATCTCTTCCTTTAAAGCGATAAACAGTTCGATGACGCCATGAATGCCTATACCAGTCCCAGAATGGTGATTTTTTCTCGTAAACCACCTTGAAAGAGCCTATGATGCCAGAATGTCAGTACCGCCACAAACTTCTACTCGCTACCTTTTCTTAAAATGAAAAAACGGAAGGGATTTAACCTTCCGTTTTTCCAGCCTTATTCGGCAGCCTTGCTTTTTTGTGCCGTAACGGTAAACTCATCATTTTTGTTGACATCGATTTTCACTTTCTGCCCTTTTTGAATCTTTTCTTTTAACAATTCTTCGGACAGTAAATCCTCGACATTCTTCTGAATGGAACGACGGAGCGGACGTGCACCATACTCCGGATCGAACCCTTCATTTGCGATTTTTTCCACCGCCTGATCGGTTAAGGTAAACTCAATGTCCTGATCTGCCAATCTTTTTTGCAGTTCATTCGCCATCAAGGTGACAATTTCATTCATGTGCTTTCTTTCCAGAGAGTGGAAGACGATTGTTTCATCGATCCGATTGAGGAATTCTGGACGGAATGCCTTTTTCAATTCATCCATTACCTTATCCCTCATCCCTTTATAACCTTGATCCTCGTCTCCAAGATTGAAACCTACATACTTGTTGCGCTTCAATTCACTGGCCCCTACGTTGGAGGTCATAATCAACACCGTATTGCGGAAATCGACCAGTCTTCCTTTAGAGTCGGTCAATCTCCCGTCTTCCAGTACTTGTAGCAGAATATTGAAGACTTCAGGATGTGCTTTCTCTATTTCGTCGAGCAGCACAACGGAATAAGGCTTCCTTCTTACTTTTTCTGTTAATTGTCCGCCTTCTTCATAACCGACATAACCTGGAGGCGAACCAACAAGTCGGGATGTTGAGTGTTTTTCCATATACTCGGACATATCGATACGAATCATCGCTTCCTCATCACCGAACATTGTATCAGCTAGAGCACGAGCCAACTCCGTCTTACCTACACCTGTTGGCCCCAAGAAGATAAAGGAACCGATTGGGCGTTTTGGATCCTTCAATCCGGCCCTGGCACGGCGAATGGCTTTTGCTACAGCTTTCACTGCTTCCTCCTGCCCGATTACTCGATCGTGCAATACTTCTTCCATATTAAGCAGTCGTTCGCTTTCGTCTTTGGTAAGCTTGGAAACCGGAACACCGGTCCATGTCGAAACAACACTGGCAATGTCCTCGACCGTCACTTCCGAGCTTTCCTGCCCCTGTTGTTCCTTCCATTCTTCCTTCGTCTGATCCAGTTCATCTCTCAAACGCTGTTCGCTGTCTCTTAAGGAAGCTGCTTTTTCAAATTCCTGGCTTTGAACCGCTGCATCCTTTTCCTTACGAACTTCTTCCAGCTTTTGCTCCAAATCTTTCAGGTTTGGCGGAGCAGTGTAAGAGCGTAGACGCACTTTCGAACCTGCTTCATCAATTAAATCGATGGCTTTGTCAGGTAAAAAGCGATCGGTGATATAACGATCAGATAACGTAACGGCAGCTTCGATGGCTTCATCCGTAATGGTGACACGATGGTGGGCTTCGTAACGATCTCGCAGCCCCCGCAAAATTTGCTTAGATTGATCCATCGTCGGTTCATCCACCTGGATAGGTTGGAACCGTCGTTCCAGTGCTGCATCTTTCTCGATATATTTACGATATTCATCTAGCGTGGTTGCCCCGATACATTGCAGTTCACCGCGGGCAAGAGATGGTTTCAGAATATTGGATGCGTCTATTGCGCCTTCTGCACCGCCAGCTCCAATTAACGTATGAAGTTCATCGATGAATAATATAATATTTCCGGCCTGTCGTATTTCCTCCATTACTTTCTTTAAGCGATCTTCGAATTCACCGCGGTATTTGGTACCAGCCACAACCGTACCCATATCCAATGTCATGACTCGTTTATCACGCAAAATTTCCGGAACGTCGTTGTTTACGATTTTTTGGGCAAGCCCCTCGGCCACGGCTGTCTTACCGACACCTGGTTCCCCTATCAATACGGGATTGTTTTTGGTTCGACGGCTTAACACCTGAATGACGCGTTCAATCTCTTTCCCACGTCCGATAACCGGATCCACGTTTCCGTCCTTGGCGATTGAAGTTAAGTCCCTCGCCAGTGAATCCAGGGTAGGTGTATTGGCGGCAGTGGCTTGTGAACCATTACGGCCGTGTTGGCCAGCGGCTGATTCATTGCTGCCCAACAATTGCAATACTTGCTGTCTTGCCTTGTTCAGACTGACGCCAAGATTGTTCAGGACCCTTGCAGCGACACCTTCCCCTTCTCGGATAAGGCCCAATAGAATATGTTCCGTTCCTACGTATGAGTGCCCCAGCTTTCGAGCTTCATCCATCGAGAGTTCAATGACCTTCTTTGCACGCGGCGTATAATGAATTGTCTGCGAAACTTTTTGGCCGCGTCCAATTAACTGTTCTACTTCTTCCTGGATTTTTTCCGTTTCAAGTCCGAGAGAGCTTAATGCTTTGGCAGCAATGCCTTCCCCTTCTCTTACCAACCCTAATAGAATATGTTCTGTACCAATATTGTTATGCCCTAACCTGACCGCTTCTTCCTGGGATAAGGCCAAAACTTTTTGTGCTCTTTCGGTAAATCGACCAAACATCATATCAGGTCTTCCTCCTTACATTAGTTAAATTTCCAGTTTAAACCGTTCTCTAATCAATGAAGCTCTAAGCACATCTCTTTCTTTCGCTGACAGCATTCTTTTAGCATAATGCTGTAAAAATCCAGGCTGGGACAGGATCATTAACTCGTTGAGAATGCTTTTCGAGATATCATTTATATAACCAACATCTATACCTAGCTGCACATCTGACAAGCATTTCGCAGCCTCTTTCGATTCAATGATACGGCTGTGCTGAAGGATGCCATAGGAACGGAAAATCCTGTCTTCAAGCTGTAACTCTGATTGTTCTACCAGTAACTGCCTAGCTTTTCGTTCTTGATCGATTAGTTGATTGACGACACTCCGCAAGTCCTGGACAATGTCCTGCTCCGACTTACCAAGGGTAATCTGATTGGAAATTTGAAAAATGTTTCCGATAGCTTCGCTTCCTTCGCCATATATACCTCTAACCACCAAACCAAGCTGGCTAATTGCCGGAATCATCCGGTTGATTTTTTGAGTTAGAGCCAGAGCCGGCAAATGCATCATGACAGAAGCGCGCATCCCGGTTCCTACATTTGTCGGACAGCTAGTCAAGTAACCGCGCTTTTCATCAAACGCATAATTGATTCTTTCTTCCAGCCAATCATCAAAGGTAAATGCCTGTTCAAGTGCTTTTTCCAATTGAAAACCCGGAAAATATAATTGTATCCGGATATGATCTTCTTCATTTACCATTACCGATACTTGCTCATTGCTCGATATCAAGGCGGCAGCTTCTTCATCGTTCTCTGCCAAATGAGGGCTGATCAAGTGTTTTTCCACTAAAACCTTTTTCTCAATCGGCTTCAAGTCCCGCATTTTAACGAGCGCCAAATCGTTATAGTTGGAAAAAGATTGATGTTCATATTCCTTCTGAAAAAACGAGAGCACTTTTTCCAAATCAGCGGCATCGGCAATGATCGGGAAAGGAACTTGTTCAAAGTTTCTTGCCAGGCGAATACGACTACTCATCACAATGTCGCTATCCGGCCCTTCTTCCTTCATCCACGGACTGATCGCTTCATTCATAAATTGCTGTAAGCTCATTCTTCCTCACCTTCCCCGTCGCGGTTAAGGTCTTTTTCCAATTGTTTTATTTTATCTCTCACCTGAGCAGCACTTTCAAACTCTTCGTTGGCAATTAACTGTTTCAGCTGTTCGCGGTACTCGCCTAACTTCCGTTTCTGCTGAATCCCACTTCCAATTCTGGAAGGTATTTTTCCATGATGGGTTGTGTTCCCACTGTGAACCCGGCGAAACACCGGGTTGAGTCGATCAGAAAAAGTTTGATAACACCGTGCACAGCCGAACTTACCTATTCTGGCAAACTCCTGATAGGTCATGCCACATTTCGGGCAAGTGAGCCCTTGTTCGGAAGGTATACTGCTCGTATGTTGTTCACTAAAACCTGATCCAGCGTCAAAGTTAAATAAACCAGACAATAAATTATGCAGAGAATAAGCTTCGTCTTCATAACCCATATACCCTTTTTCTTTGGCGCAATATTCACATACATGGATTTCTGTTTTATTACCGTTAACAATTTTTGAAAAATGCAAGGTAGCTGGACGTTCATGGCATTCTTGGCACTCCATGCCAACTCCCCCTTCTGCCTAATATTTTAGAGTTGCTAGCATTGCGGTCATTATGCGGGACCGCACCTCATCGCGAACCGGCAGTTGAAAGGCAAGAGTGCTGCGATCAATGGCACTTGCCATCATTTTTGCCTCACGTTTGGTAATCAATTCTTCCTCCAGCATTCGCTCCAATATATCCACAGCAGCCTGCTGTGTTACCGCAGGTTGGATCATTTTAATAATATCATCGATCAATTTTGCTTTATCTTCATTTTCAATTCTAATTATGCGAATATAGCCTCCGCCTCCGCGTTTACTTTCGACTATATAGCCCCTTTCCACAGTAAAGCGGGTTTTAATCACATAATTTATCTGAGAAGGCACACACTGGAATTGGTTCGCTATTTCACTTCTTTTAATTTCAACCGCGTTTTTATTAGTCTCGCGCAGAATTTCTTTTAAGTACCGCTCAATTACATCAGATATGTTACTCATTTGCCCTCCCCTCCTCAGCTTTGACTTTGACTATCTTTGACTTTACTTTTATTATACTCATCTTTTCTTAGGATGCAAATAAAAAAGTTCAGTAAACATCTTTTCCTTAAAAAGCATGGATAAACTTCCGTAATTTGATTTTTTGTTCTTGTTTTTATAAGACTTCTTCTTTTTTATAGAAAATCCCTTCAAATTTCCTTTACCCTTTTTAAATGCTCGAGGGAAGACATTTCTTCTATTAATTGATACTTATCAATTTGTGTTTTATTGTCCAGTTCGATAAACAAACTTCTTGCATCATCCTCTGCTCTTTCTACTTCCATTTTCTCGATTTTCGATTGGTACTTTTCAAAAATACGAAGCAGGCTTTCAATTTTTAAGCCTTCCTCCACAATTAATTCAAAATGGAGATTTGCCCGTTTGTTTAAAAACAGCCTTTCTACTTGTTGCAAAAATACTAAGCTAAGTAAAATAATTAACGTAGCTACTGCAGCCAGGCTATACATACCTGCACCTACCACAAGGCCAAGACCAGCCACCGCCCAAATGGATGCTGCTGTTGTTAAACCTCGAATATTAATTCCATGAACCATAATTGTCCCAGCGCCCAAAAATCCGATTCCGCTAATCACATAAGAGGGGATACGAGCAGGATCAAATCGAACATTATCATACTTCTCCATAAAGGCTTCAAAGCCATATATCGATAAAAGCATCATCAAACAGGACCCTACACCTACTAAGATATGGGTTCTAAAGCCTGCGGCATGGTTATTCCACTCTCTTTCAAATCCGATGAGTCCGGACAGCAGCAAGGCTACGAATAAACGAATTACCATTAATGTAAAATCCTCATGAATTAGACTAGATAACTGCACTCCACTTCCCCCTTATTCTAGTGAAATAAATACCCGTTACTGACTAAATGAAATCGGGTTTTCTTTTATCTTATGTAGTAATGATAAACAGCAATGCTTGTTTCTATTTTAAAACAAATAACTATTTTGAAAACTTTTGGTTATCTTTCAAATGTGGTGATGTTATATTCACTCCACCCTCTCTTTTATCGAAAGGATTATTCCAAAAAAATAGCTATGTTCCTGCGGCCGCAGAGGAACTAAACTCGCTTTCCGCGGACGATCCCCAAGCCTCCTCGCAAAGCCCACTGCGGGGTCTTGGTCGTCCGTTTTCTGCAGGTGTTTCGCTTAGTTCCTCTGCTACGCTATTTCACTCTATAGATATTTTTAACCGCTTGTTGCCATAAAATTTTATGCTTTATTCGTTCCAAAGGAATCTCGTTTTAAAACTTTTATCGTTATGTTTCCAACCCATGAACATTTTTACTTACACGGCGAAATGCCTCTTTTAAACGCGGATGGAACTGGATACCTTTTGTGGTTCTTCTTCTGACAGCTTGGAGGGTGATTTCCACAACAGTTTTTCACTTCGCTTCATGTGAATAGGTGTCTTCATATCCACCTCTTCTGAAACGTATTGATTTGCGAATCATAAAAAAACACCCTTGGAAGAGACTGAACTCATTCAAGGGTGTTTATAATTTGCCTGGCGGCGTCCTACTCTCGCAGGGGCAAAGCCCCAACTACCATGGGCGCTGGAGAGCTTAACTGCTGTGTTCGGCATGGGAACAGGTGTG
>NZ_FNHF01000012.1 GCF_900103695.1 Sediminibacillus halophilus | reverse complement strand
CCCAGCGACCAAGCCCAATCAGGTCGCCGAGACCGTCCTTCATTCTATCCCAGTCTGCCGGGATGTACTTTACATCCATTTATCAGACCTCCAATAACCCGTTTGAAACCCATAATTCATTACTGACTTCTACATATCTATCAAGGGCTAAACATTTTCTATTTTCAGGATAAGTGGGTAACCAAGTAGATTTCTTTCGATTACACTAATTGTTTGTTGTATTATGTTGACTTAACACAAACTGATAAAAGTAATCAAAGGCATCGTTTTCATTATCTAACTCTTTTATAATGAAGTGCCCACCTCGTTCTCTTGTTTCATAGACTTTCCACACTCCGTCTTCATATGCACAACCTAGCACTAGCGATTCATCTGTTACATTATCTAGCACTAGAATATGCTCACCAATATCTAGTTTTTCAGCTATTTCTTTATGAATTCTTGTTTTGTCATTTTAACCTCTTAATTTTTAAATAACTCAAACCACTTCTGAATATGGTCAGTAGGGTTATATATGATGCTATTCAAGATAAGACGACTGCGTAATCTTCATCTTCAAAGTTAGCGTTTATTTCATTTTTGCTGATTAGTTTCTTGCTGTGTTCATCAAATAAATATAAGTAATACACAAACTTAAAGAACGCATAATATGCCAACCAGTTATCTAAGGCTTCGGTCTCGAAAACTATTTTTCCGTTTTCGCCAATAAAATTAATCTTGCTTTCTGTGTTATTAATCCCCTCTAGATAAACACTATGCGGCTTATTCATTTTGGTAAACGAATAATAGGTTTCTTTAATGTTTAATCGATTGAAAGCTTTTTTTAAATCTTCTATAGAACAATTAAATTCTCCAATATTTATATCTTTGTTTTGTAATTCAAAAGGAAAAATGTATTTATTAAAAAAATACTTATTCAATTCAAACAGATAAAAGTATTTGGCAGCACTTGACTCGGTGGGGAAATTCTTAATTACTTTTTGATTATCATTTAACTCTTTGCATAGTGTTAATTCCCAAAAGCTATTATTAAGCTCGATTTTATAATAATTCTCACCTTGTTCCCTTCCTTCTTCCAAGGAATTTTGACCGATTACGGTCTCAATGTTTAGTTCATTGAGCAGTCGAGATACTTGGCGTACATCCATTTATAATTTGTCCTCCTAATTATCCAATTTAGTTATATATTTATTTTTCAATAGATTTTCTACTGTCGCCTCAATATAATTACCTTTTAAATCTTTTACCTGTATATCTGTATAAAGTTGAATTCCATTACCCTTTTCACCAAACCATGGGGCTACTTTTCCTGATTTAACCTCAAATTCTCTTAGAACTTTATATCGTTCATATTTTTTTTCCTTCATGAAAGGAGGTAAAGCTCTACTTTCAAAACTTGAACCATCTGGTGAAAAGTATTGACCGGTTCCATTATCACCATACCTATCAATAGTTTTTCCAACAGATAGCTTTTCTATTTCATATTCACCATTTATAAAGCCATCAATGTTTTTGTCACCGTTGGTTCCAGGATAATAAATTTGTCCAGTCTCTTGGTTAAAATATTTTGGATTATCGTAAACTTGCTTATATTCCAAATACAAGTTATCAGAAGGAGTAAATTTCCAATTATCGATTTTAGCCCTGTCAGCATCACTGATTACCTTATGGTTTCCAACTCCCACCCCTTCTGCCTTACTCAACGTATCTTTCACTTTATTCTCAA